>DAMCEK010000002.1:0-1002831 GCA_032057925.1 Rhizobiaceae bacterium | reverse complement strand
ACTCCGTCCCATCCTTCGGAGCCGTCTCTATCGGCAACCAGCCATCGCCAGAGCCGGACAGGGCGCGGATGGTGGATCGGAGTTCTTCTGCTGCATCCTTTGCATTTTGCGCAACCTTGCGTGGTGTAGAACTGTTGAGTTCGTCTTGATCGCATATGAAGCGTTCAAACCATTTCAAATGCTTTAGTATCGCCTCTTCCAGCGCCGCCGCTCTGGTGTCGGTTGCCTCAAGCATAGAGCTTGCACGGCGGGTGAAGTCGGCTTGGGCAGCGGCTTTGGCGGCTTCTATATCTCCGTAGCCAACGCCGTCGAATTGTTTTGTCGTGCCATCTGGGTAATGAAGTTTATGACCGCTCTCGCTAAACGACCATGTCACACGGTATTCACCGACAGGTGACTTAGCGTAACACCAAGCGCAGACAGCATCTACGTTACGCCACTCCAGCGCCTTCACCTTCACCCCTTGCAGGAAAGGCAGGGCAGCAGAAAGCATATCAACCGTCACTTCTCTGCGTTCATATTCATCAAGGCCCATGCACCCGCCTTCGCTGTAGTGCGCGAGTGCCGCCTGTACTGCTTCATCTGGGATGGTCGGGGTCATTGGACGATCCTTTCCGCCTCAGCGAAAACACGCGAAGCCTGATCGATGCTGCGAGAAAAGACATTCGCCGCAAGCTGCTTGACAGTGGCATGGTGTTCTGTCGGTGCGTTCGCCAGCATCTGGGCGACAATTGATGTAGCCATCCCCCCAACGATGATTGTGATTGCATCGTCGTAGGTCATCGATTTTGGTGCTTTGGATGCAAGCTTCTCGAAAGCATCTCCAGCCAACGATGCGGCTTCATTCAACAGATCAACTTTTTGATTGGCGTTCATGCTCGCGTCCTCGCAATCCCGGACTGCATGAGCCGGGTCAAAGGGAGTTGGGGAAGGGCGGATTTGTCGATGCGGGGCGTCTTGCCGGTCTTCTGGAAGCCTTGGCCCTTCAAGGTGCCTTTGGGCTGTTTCGCGCCAACAAACTTAGCCTCACGGCGCTTTGCTTCTGCAATCAGCGCAACGTCTTGCTTTGTTTTAACCGCATGGCATTTCTTATGGGCGAGCTTGAGATTTTCATCGCTGTTGTCGCCGGTCATAGCCAGCGGGTTTTCATGCTCGATTTCCCAAGCTTCTAAGCTCGCATCGATCTTTCCAGAACAGATATGGCAAATACCCTTGTTCAATGCGAATAGACGGGTGCGCTCTTTGGTGGAGAAGGATTTACGCGCCATCTTCACAGCCTCGCGAAATCAACAGAAGCAAGCTTGCGGTCAAGTTCTTCGGCAAGCTGTTCTGTGCGAATAGCTTCACGCTGCTCGACAAGGTGGCTGTGCTTTTTCTTCTGGCGCTTGGCTTTATCGATCTGAACCGTCAGATCGGCAATCTCTCCCTCGTAATCACGGGAAGGGGAATTGAACCAGTTGATAAGGTGGCGGATTGAGGATGCGATGTAGGAAATGATCATGCGAATTTCCTTTCGACAAAAGCCTCGTCGCTCCATTTGACGCCGTGTCGATCACCGTACTCTTGAACACAGGTGATCAGATCGGCCATCTGGCGAACTGTGAGGCGGGATGAATGAAAACCAAGGGGGAAGGGGCCGGAACCGTCCAAGCCTTCGCAGAACTTCACCTGATGACCAAGGCAGTGCATGAAGGCGCACTTCCATGTTTCAGGCGTCCAGTGACGGCCTTCTGGCTTTGCTCGCGAAACATCCGAAAGCATGGCCCACATTTTTGCGTTCTGGTCGTTGGAGCGCGTTGCTTCTCTGATCGAAACAATTGCATCAACTGGCGCACGGTCGATCAGGCTTTTGACGAAATCGCGCTGGCTATTTCCGCGAAGGATGACGGTCTGGGCCACGATCACCTCCATTCCATGATGAAGGGAATTTCGTCGTCTAGATCACGAGAGAAATTTGCAGGTGCGCCAGACTGCTCGGCATATGACTGATTGCTGCGGGTTTCTGCCTGCTGACGCTCTCTGTCATCGTTTGACCCACGACTATCCAAAAGCTGCAATTCACCACGGAATTTCTGCAACACAACTTCGGTTGAATATCGGTCGTTGCCGCTCTGGTCTTGCCATTTGCGGGTTTGCAAAGCGCCTTCGATATAAACCTTGCTGCCTTTCTTGGCGTATTGCTCGGCAACCTTGGCAAGGTTTTCATTGAAGATGACGACACTGTGCCACTCTGTGCGTTCTTTGCGCTCGCCGGACTGGCGGTCACGCCAGCTTTCCGATGTGGCGATGCGAAGGCTTGCAATCATGTCGCCAGAGTTCATCCGGCGAATTTCTGGGCCAGCACCCAGATGACCAATCAGGATGACCTTATTGACGGAACCTGCCATTTATGCGGCCTCCTTCTGCGCTGCGAATGTTTTGAGGTGGTTTAGCCAAGCCGCTTTGAAGACTTGGAATTCAGCGTTCGACAGGGCGTTGATTTCCGCTTCCTGCTTCGATTTCCATTCAACTGATGCCGCATGGGTTTGCTGCTTGCTCAGATTGGAAAGCAGAGCTTCAAGAGCAACTGATGGGCCTTTATCCTGCGCAGGGCGGTTGTTTCGCACCATGGACCAAGGGTCTTGCGTCCATTTTTTCCATTGCTTTTTGCCGTTGTATTCGGAGAATTCGCACGGGACCCAAACAGCATCCAAGCTATAGAGATAGCGGCCAATGCCCCATTTTACGGCTGCGCGCTTGAAGGCATCAGAGAGACTTCCTTTTTCCGCTTCAACTGCTGTATCGCCAGCCCCATCTGCCTTTGTTACCCATTCGCCATCAATGCGCAGGGAAAGGTAACAAATGGTTTTTGCACCATGGACCTCATAGCGATCCTGCCAGTTTTCAGGCCCCACAACCGCGTCAAGACGATCCTGAACATCGCGGCTATCGATATAGGCTAGAGCAAGGGCTTTTGAGCCGTCTTTGGTCAACGTCTGAGCGCGCCAGCTAACAGCGTCACGCGGAAATTCCGCAGCAAGGCTTGCAAAAATGTCTGACATTATGCTGCCTCCCGCATATTAGTAATTGCTTCTTGAAGGTCTCCCGGCACGTCGAACGATCCGCCATCGGAAAGACGAGGGTTCATAAGCCAATCGAGATAGGTGGCAGGGAGTTCAGAAATATGCTTCCCGGCATGTTTGCCGAATGTGACATATCCCTGTGATGCAAGGCTTTCAGTGCCGGGGCCGACGAGTGCTTTCAGACTGCCATCCAGCGCGGCTTCATAAGCATCGCGCATTTCGTCATCCCAATAAAAGCTTTCGACATTCAGCGGCAAAGAGCGAAGCAGGGTTTCCCCGTCTGCGCACTTTTCAAAAGCCTTCTGCAAGGCAAGGGCAGACCGGCGCATCAATCCCAAAACGGGATCGTTAGGCTCGACCACATATGAAGCCCATTTCTTTGCTGTGACATAGACAAGGGAAACAGGTTCGTTGCGAGCGGTCGCATATAGTGCGGCCTGCCAGCGGTGAGACAGCGAGGCGTTTTCCAAACTGGAAGGGCAGCGCGTCGTCGTTTTCAATTCGATGATGGATTTATCCTCGAATATGAAATCGATCTTCCCATAGACAGGAACGTAAACATCATCGATAAAATGCTCGACGCCGAACTGTGTAGCCATGACTTTAGATGATCGATCCGAACAGGCGACAACAGCTTGCTCGACCATTGCAGGAACATCAGCAACAGCCGCCTCGGCTTCGTCGGATGCTTCACCGGCTGCGCGCTGCCAAAATGTATCAATGGCTAAAGCCTTCGCATTGACCAGAGCGTCATCGCGGGTCTTGTTGTAAAGCCAGAACTGCAATCCAGCCTCGACAGCTTCACCGCGCCACATATTGGGCGTTGCCTTACCCTTGACGCCATACACACGGCGCAGGATGAGGGTTGCAGGGGCGCTATCCCATTGTGAAATCATCGTGGGAGAAATTGACCTGATATTGAAGCGCTCGAAGGGGTTCATGATGCAAGCCTCTCCTGCTTGGCTATCGCAAGATTGCCCCATGCTTTGGCGCGATATTCCCAATAATAATCCCACCATTTCCGGGCCAGTTCTGCGCTGACTGGACGGCGAGAGGCTTCATTCTCAAGAGCTACCGAACGGCAGTAATTGGCCGTGGAGCGGTTCTTGAGCGCAGATGAAAGATAGATTTCAGCGCGGGGCGTCATGCTGCCACGTCCTTTCGATATTCGATTGCCTCGTCTGGGCAGAGTTCATTGAAAATGAGGCGAACAACTTCGCGAAACTCTCGACGTGCTTCGGTCGGTATCGCGTTTTTCAAAAGCTGCTCGACGGCGTTCTTTCGTTCCTCAACCGGAGCCTCAAGGCTGGTTGCTGTTTGGAAGAAAGCGATCTGTTCTGCGGAAAGGTGGTCACGCATCGGGCTTCTCCGGGGCCGGGTAGCAAACGCCCTCGACGTTATGTAGCGGAGCCTCAAAGATCAGCGTATCGCCGTCATAGACCCGAACACGCTCCATGTTGCAGTGAAGTCCGGGAAGATCATCGGTCACAGTGATACGGGATACCTTGCCGACGATTTTCCACTGACGGTCAACAGGACGGCGATAGTCATGTCCAACTTCGTAATAAAAGCCGTCTTCGCCATGTTCTCCCTGCGGAATGCCGGAAACTGAATACGCTTCTCTGATCATAATTCTGCCCCCAGAAACGGTGCGATAAACGCGATTGATAGGTTGATGGTGATGATGGTCAGGACGGGATAGGGCATCACGAAGCCCTCGCCATTTTCCGGTTGCGCATTTGGAAATGCTGCTTTCTCCGGGCTCTCCTGACTTTCTCGTCGGTGATTTCGTCAAGCTGCTCGTCTGTCAGGAAGTTCTCGGCACCAAGGCGGGAAACTGCTTCTGAAATGGCTTCTTCCAGCGCATAGATACCGAAAGACTTGATGAACTTGATCTTGCGTTCGCGTGTGGCTTTCATCACGCCACCTCACCACGAGAGCCGTATTCAGCCCATTCACGGGCATCACGGGTCATAATCGGAAGAGAATTGACGTATTCCGCAGTCGCGTCGATGGCTTCGCGCATCGTTGGTCTCAAAATGCTTTCAGAAATATCCGGGCCATAAGCAAAGACGGAAACACCTTGAAAACCACCGGAAATGACGGCACTCGCTGACGGCCATTTGTATCCCTTCGCCAGCATAATCTGATGGATAGCGGATACTTCGACTTTGATTTCTTGCTCGTTCATTTCAGCACCCCACTGCCAGCGCCAAGAAAGGCGCGGATATTGCTATTGTGATTGCGGTGATGGCTTCGAGAGGGGGAAGGAACGTCATTCTCACCTCCACCGGCTATCGGAACCGATGAAGCGGGCTTCATCACTGGTCACGGTGAAAAGATGGGCGTTGTCTTGTGCGAAGATCGCGAAATGAGCGGCTTGCAAATGATGCCCGAACATGGTGCGGCGATAACGAGCGCTCGCATTCGGATGCTCTGCCAGCCAGACGCGCTGCTTTCCCCATGCGGTCTGCATGACGCGCTTCTGACGAGAATAATCACGGACCTTTTTCGCTGGCTTTGCCACCGACTGCGCAATGCCTGCAAGGGCTCTGGCAAGGCCGTTTCCGGTGATGCGGTATGTGGAGTGCATTTCTTCTAACTCCCAACTGATGTTGAGAGCAATATGCATCAGATGCATATTTATGGCAAGCATAAAAATGCATGGCATGCATAATTTATTTTCCCCCACCCCTTGCGCCGGGGAGGGGAATGAGCGAATCATATGTAAGAAATGGTCATCTACACGGAGATTGACTCAGACGTGCCGCAAGCCGATCATCAGCCCGTCAAATTGTACGATTCTCGCGATTTAAGCGAAGAATTCTGCTTTGATGTTTGGGTGGGGGATGTGGCAGAATATCCTAGATTTGCATATAGCAAGGGTTCGGTACGCCGTGCTGGCGAGAAGCTAGCGGGGGATATATCCTTTGAAAATGATGGCAGGGATGCAGCGATAGAGATTTTCACTATCGCGAGCAGTTGGCGTGACTCTCACATTCTTCCTATGCGTAGCGTTAGACAGTCAGTCCGCGCATGCCTGCGATCGATCAGTGTGAAGGGGGATATGGCCTCCCGACCGAAGCGCATGTCATCTATACGGAAAAAGCTTGCAAGAGGTGATACCGACCTTCATCAGATGAATGATCTTGCAGGATGTAGAGCAATTATCGAAGATATGCGTGGCGTTCGGGCGCTTATCGAGAGGATCAGGGAAAAGTTTCCGCACGATATCCGAAGGGAATATCCCTACATTGATCAGCCTAAGGCTGATGGGTATCGAAGCCATCATTTTGCCTTATCCTTCGTTCCTCGCAGCAAAGATGCAGAACACTTTGAAGGCAGACGTGTCGAGCTTCAAATAAGAACAAGGCTGCAACACGCATTTGCGACTGCCATTGAGGCAGTTGACTTGTATCTTGGGTACGATTTGAAGCACGGGCGCGGAGGGAACGATTGGTTACGCCTCTTTGATTTAATGTCTGCCGAATTTGCAATTGCGGAAGGTTGTCCACTACGAGAAGACCTTCCCGATCATCCTGATATTGTGCGGGAGCTAAAAGAATTAAACAAAAAACTGAAAGCTATTACGGTTCTTGAAAATATCAGGAACGCCACGAACTTTGCTGAACATTTCTACCATGAAAAAGGTCAATATTATTTAATACGCTATAACAAGGACCATACAGTCGATGTGAGTGTATTTCACGGAATCATTGCGAGTTCCTCAAAATTGTTCGATCAAGAAATCGATATTGAAAGCGGAAACGATGATGCAAAAGTCGTTCTGGTTGAGGTCGATAAAGTCGACAAACTTATTCAAACATACCCTAACTACTTTGGTGACGTTTCTCTTTTCGTATCAAATCTACGGACAGTATGCGAAGGAAAGAGCGCTATAGAATATAGCATGGCACCGCAGCGCATTGTCGCGCCAAAGCCACATGAAAAACCCAATCTAGACCTTTTGTATCGTCGGTACACGCGGTGGGAAGATAAGGGCCGTAAGAAGTAATTCCCCACCATTTGACGCCAAATCCACCCCCGGCACAAGATGCAGTGGGTGTCTGCGACATGGTGAATTGATTCCTAATATGTTCTTGTTTCGTTCTCATTTATGAGTCATTCTGTCGCACAAACAGCGTGCAGGGAGTAATGATCATGGGAATGCAAACGCAATTCGTGGTGCAGAGCTATAGCAAGGGCCAGCGTGGAAAGATGAACGCTGACACGCCTTTCATTGCAAAGGACGTGGCTCATGCAAGACGCACCGCCGAACGCATGGCAAAGGACAAGCCTATGGTCATTGCCTTTGCGAATACAGGTGATGCAGAAACCGGCGATTTCGAGGAACCCAAGCTTATCTTTGCCCATGGCGACCAGTTGCCGCCAGAGATTGATGAGATGGAAAAGCTCTAACGCCGGAGGCTGGATTGATTACTTATGTCGCAGGCGGCAAGGTTCTAAAGAAATCCACTGTCGAGGAAATGCTGGAGCAAGCACTTTCATGCGAGGAATTAAAAGCCGTGCGTGAAATCGAGAAGATCAGTCAGCGCCTATCCGACCTTATGGGGTTGGTTCATGGTGGGGATTGGCGGGTTGTAATTGATCATCAGCGGCAGGCTCTGATGATTTTTTCTGATTAGTCTCAAGCGCGGTCGTGATTGCGAGCAATGCCAGCTCGATGCCGCGCTTGCTCAAGCCTTCGATACGCTGGAGAGTGTATAATATTTCTTGCTCACCACGTATCGGAGGTGTTGGGATTATGGGGTGTCGAGTGATGAGTGTGTCAACGCTCACTCCATAGGCCCGCGCTGCTTCTTCCAAAAAGTCCTGATCGTAGGGCGTAACGCCTTTTTCGATGCGGCTTAGCTTGGATTGTGTTGCTCCAATCCGTTCAGCCGCTTCGTCCTGGGTTAATCCCAAATGCTCACGCCATTCTCTGAAGAAATGACGCTCACGATTTCTCTTTGGTTTCGTTACTGGAGCCATGTGGAGATTATAGCTGCTCCGTTCATTTGGAAAAAATCATGGCATAGATAAATATGCACTTGATGAATATGCATGACATGCATATACTGGCCTTATGAAGCTGCAAACATATCTCGCGACCAAAGGTATTACTGACGAAGCTTTCGGAAGACTGATTGGCTGTTCGCAGCCACAGGTCAGCCGCATAAGGCGAGGTGTCTCTAAGCCTTCTCTTGGATTGATAGATCGCATCGCCTTGGCAACAGGCGGCGCGGTAAAGGCGAACGATTTTATGTCTGACACGCCGGTTTCCCCCCATCCCCGTACAGGGAGGGTGGGTGCATGAGCGGACAAGGTCAAGCAATTCAAGAAATGATGGATGGTTATTCTGACGGGAGAGCCGATGACAGAATTGATCTTCCACATCAGAATAATTTTTCCCCAGCATATGTTCATGGTTGGCTGAACGGTCGCGATGATCGCCTCCATAGTCATCGTGCATCCGCCTGCGTTCTTCGCGAACAAGCTGAAAGAATTCTTAGTTCGTCTGTCGTTGTTCCCCCTACAGCAGACGAAGAAAGCCGTGACGCCAAACCCCTCGGCGTCACGGCTCCCTCATCAGGACAGGATTGAGGCGGCGATGATTGTCTCCTGTCCATATTCCAATTCAAACAACCGTCGAGCGTTTATTTCGCGATCTACCAATCGTGGCCGGGTCTTCGACGTGTTCAGCGGATGCCCCCGGCTTCGGCGTGACAAGGCTGGTCGAAACCTTAGCTTGAGCCTCAAACACTCCGTCACGCGCCTGCGCATCCGCGCTTTCTTTCCGGGCTATCGCGGCCTTTCTTGCGTTTTGCAGAACGCGCCATGCCGCTTCGCCCAAACTGATCATCGTATCTTTTCGAATGGCCGGATTGCCGTCCGCGCCATCGGCAACAAGCTTAAGTCCTTCTGTAGTTTTCGTATGTCTCGTTTCCATGGTTCAGAACATAGCTATGGAGAGAGACAAGGTGTTGTCAGAGCGTGACAAGAGTAAGTCAATGAGTGACACGACATTTTCCATGAACGCCATAAAAGAAGCGTTCCCGGTCAAAAGGTTTGGAAGCGTAAAGAGCGCCCAATACGAGGCATTCCGCTTTCTTTCTCGTTGTGTGGACAAGGAAATTACTATGCGCCGCGTCCGTTCCATTTGGGAAGGCACCGCTCGCCGCATTGATGGTGAAGAAAAAGACGCCCTTCGCAGGGCCAAACTGGAGGAAGCCAGACGTGAGCAAAAATGTCTTCGCGAGAGGCTTGCAGAGATTGATGCTGCACTTGCCGCAGTCGGTCAGATTGAGAATTGCTCGTCATTTCCAGAACTCCGCCCATAAGCGAGCAGCTTTGGCCGAGTGGATATATCCAGAATTGATCGGAGGCGACCAATGATCGACCCCCGCTCCATCCTCCTTGCATTTACTTGCGCTCTTATCCCGCTCGCTGTCGCGTTCGCTTACATGAAGTGGGGCGTGTGATGGATACCATTTCTTTGTCTCTCCCATTTCCCCCATCGGTCAATCACGCTTATGCAAATGGCGGCAACGGTCGCGGTCGTTATAAAACTGATGCCTATAAGGCTTGGGAGAAAATGGCGGCTCTCAGCGTCAAGGATAGCCATCGTATCGGCCTGTCTGGCCCCTATACGCTTTACATCGGATATCGCGCTCCTGACAGGCGCATTCGCGATCTGGGCAACTATGAGAAATGTGTTTCTGACTTTCTCGTCGCTCAAGGCGTCATCAAAGACGACAACTTATCTCAGCGCATAGTTTTGGAATGGGACAGCACGATTGAAAGCGGCTGTGTCGTCATTGTGCGCCCATATGGCGGAGTAAAACAATGAAGCCGTCTCTCGTCCCTGTTTCCGATGAAATGAATGATGCCTGGATGGATTTTGCCGCAAAGCAGCAAAAGGCCAAGGAAAGCTTGCGCTTTGCTAATGCAGCATCCGCAGGCGTGGCTTGGAAAAGGTTTCTCGATATCTGCGCAGGCGAAGAATTACGGGCGAGGACAGGCGCATGAACGCGATGCCTGATAAGTCCAGCTTCGTCATCGAGCTTGAGCAAGAGGTTCTTGCCAGCCTGCTTTTGAACGGCGGGTATGAGAAAGTCGTTTCTATCCTTGAGCCACGCCATTTCCTTGAACCGCTTCACGCTCACATTTTCAAAGCAATTCAGGATGCGCATGATCGCTTTAATTCCACGCGCCCCAATGTCGTGATCAAGCTGATCGATGAAGGGGTGCAGGACAAATACAAAGTCACGGTTGATGACACGGTTCTCAAATATATGAACCGTCTTTGCGTCAATGCTGTCTATGGCATTCAGGGCCTTGAAAAATCGGCCAAGCGCGTTCTAGACCAGTGGGCAAAGGCGGAATTGGCAAAAGAGGCTGCGATGCTTCTGGAGGCCGCTGCTGATCCTGCTTCCAACCCTATTGATCTGGTTCGTTCAACCGGCATGGCATTTGACGAAATCCTGTCGGACGTTCGGCGTGGTCCTCGTCGCAAATCTCAAATTTCAATTATGGACGCGGTACAGAATGCCATTGATACGTCGAAAGAGGCGCGGGCGCGGGGCGCAGGCCTGACGGGAATTACTTGGGGCCTCGCAGATGTTAACCGAAGCACAGGCGGCATTCATAAGCGCGATCTGACTTTGATCGGTGGTCGGCCTTCTATGGGTAAAACCACAGTCGGGCTTTCAACATGCCTCAAGGCTGCAAAAGCCGGTCACGGCGTTGGGTTTATTTCCCTTGAAATGGATGCCGACAAGCTTGGCGCTCGCGCTGTTACCGATCTTGCCTATGACATGAGCGTCAAGGTTCCTTATCAGGACGTTATTACAGGCGGAGCATCGGTTGAAGACTTAGACGCGCTGGAGAGCGCGGCCAGACAGCTTAAAAGCCTTCCTCTGCTGGTTGAGGAACAATCCGGCCTTTCCATGACGGACATTCGCATCAAGCTAGAAAGCATGATGCAGAAAATGGAAGATGCAGGCAAGCCGCTCGAACTTCTCATGATCGATCATCTTGGCCTGATCCGCGCATCCAGTCGCTATTCTGGCAATCGTAATAATGAAATTGCCGAAATGACGGCTGGCCTCAAATCTATGGCCCGCGAATATGGGATAGCGGTCGTATTGCTATCGCAGCTTAATCGTGGGCTTGAGAGCCAAGCCGACAAGCGCCCGCAGCTTTCTTCCCTTCGTGACAGTGGCGCAATCGAGCAGGACGCAGACACGATCATATTCCTCTATCGCGAGGCCTATTACCTCCAGAGGGAAAAGGGCGGCGGTGCAGAGAAAGAGGCAGAGCGCATAGAGCGCCTAGCTGACTGCCAGAACAAACTTGAATTCTCCATAGCCAAGCAGCGCAACGGGCCTGTCACTTCGATTGACCTGTTTGTTGATGTTGCCTGTTCGGCTGTTCGTAACGCGGCGAGGTTTTAACATGAACGGGCTTCCCTATTACAAGGCATACCCAAGAGATTTTATCGAAGGCACAATAGGCATGACCTTTGAATTGAAGGCCGCTTATCGCCTCGTTCTCGACCTGATTTATATGCAGGGAGGCAATCTCCCCGACGATGCCAGATACATTTCCGGACTGATGGGTTGCACAGTTCGGAAGTGGAATGCGCTTCGCGGCGAACTCGTTTCATTGGGCAAGATTGAGGTAAACGGCGAGTTTTTGACGAATGAACGCGCAATTATCGAACTCGAAACTTTGAGAAAACTTCAAGTTAATCAGGCTGAAAAACGATCCAGACCTAACAAAAACAAAGAGTTACAATCTCCGCAGTTCCACCAATCAGAACCAGAACCAAAAGAAGCTAAAGCTTCTAGCGCGCATGCGCGTGATGCTGACGAGATTGACATCCTCAAAAACAAGCTTCTCGAAGCCGTTGGAGAAAAAATCCAACCGATAGGCGCGATCAATCTCGGCCCCATTCTTGGCCTCGTCTCGTCTGGCGTCGATGTGGAAACCGATGTTCTCCCCACAATCCGGGCCATGGTCGTTCGGATGAAACGTCCTGCCGGTAGTTGGGCGTATTTCGTGAGAGCGATCAAAGAGGCCTACAACTCTCGGATAGAGGCAGGTGAGGGGCTTGCCAAGCCTGTACGCGCTGTGACGCCAGATGACGAGCTATCCCCGGATGCTCTTGAAGCCCAATGGCGCAAGCGCATGAATTATGCCCGCGATAACCGATGCTGGTTCTCGTCAGTATGGGGACCAATGCCGGGGCTTGAAGGGTGCCGGGTTCCTGCATCCATGATCGAAACCACCGATGGACGCGACCGGAACGGTTATCCATGGCGGGAAGAATCCGCGAGGGCCGCATAATGAACCTCAATCACCCCTTGGGCAAATACGCCGGGTACAACCCATCCTTTTTCGCCAAAGCATTAGCCAAGAAGGTCACTATCCTTCACGGCAATTCCCGCATGGCACAGGCGCACCGATATTTCCGCCACGGTTTAAACACCGTCGAGATTGCCGAACGGATGCTTATCACGGAAGCGGAGGCTGAAAAGCTTCTCGACGCCGCCCGTAACAAGCTCATCGAAATCAACCAAGCGGCATAGGAGAGAGTGATGGACTGGCAGCCAATCGAAACAGCGCCAACAGACGAAACGCTGTTCCTTGCATATTGTCCGCCGGATGAAGATTTTCCGAGTGGCCGTATGATGATCTGGAAGGGCTCCATCTTTGCTTTCCAGAAAAACCCGACACCACGCCATTTGCAATTCCCGGCGACCCACTGGATGCACCTTCCAACCCCACCATCAGCATAACCCCACAGCGAGGAACCATGGCGGAAACCGTCCTCAAATCAAAGCGTGTGATTGAATTGGCCGAAGCCAAGGAAATCTACCTGAATGATAAAATAGCTGAATGCGTAAAGCGCCAGAAGGATAGCGACGAGCGCCCTGTTGGAATGTGGGAAACGCTTGCATCTGCATTTGGTGGTCCGCGTCCGTACAGCTTGGAAAGGCTTCATAAGATTATCGATCTAGAGGTTGAGGGGGAATATCGACGGGATTTGTTTCGCGTATCCCGATTGAAAGCGCTCGCCTCAGAAGTCGATGAAATAAAAATCACTGATGAAGATTATAAACTACTGACATAGGCGAGCGAGGAACCATGGCGGCGTATTCAAAGGCTAGTAAGCGAAGACTGAAACAGGGCAGGCCGCTAATGCCAGCGGTGGAAAGAGAGCCAAACGGGCGCAAGAGCAGAAGGAAATCAGCGGTAATGCGGCGCACCCATGAAACAGAGGCAGAGGTGAAGATGGTTGTCATTTCGGCCCGTATGAAGGCAGGCTTGACGAAATCCATTGCCGAGCGCCCGGAGGCCGGTTCGGTTCTCGGACGCCTGCACATCCTTTTCCCAGATCGCATCAGTTATGCCCACTATCAGGCAGGCATTCGGTATGGTGAGGATTACAGCCGGTATTATGCTTTGACCGGCATTCCCTATCCATCGGCCCGCGCCCACGACATGACGCGTATTCATGGTCTTGGCGTCGATAAGCCAGAAGCGGCAAAGAAAGCCCGTGAGCGCATCAATGAAATTTGTGATGAAATCCGAAAGGTTGATCAATCAGGCCGACCAATAGCTAGCGTCTTGCGCAAAGTCTGCATTCTGGATGAAGACACAGGAATGCATATGCCTCACATGATCCGCTTTCTATCCAATGGCCTTGACGCACTTGTGGATTTTTATGGAATAGATCGAGAAGCCGAACCAGAGGACTTGACTAATAAATGACATTTAGTCAGCCTGAATACGGTGGGTGATTTGCGACCACAAGAGATTTTGGAGCGGTCTTCGGATCGCTCTTTTGATTACGCACATGGTGATTGGTGCTGCCCCGGATTAGCAGCCTATGCGTCGACCGATCACAGACAAGAGGTCCGGCTATGTGCGGGCCACCAATTCGAGGCCAGTCCTCAACGGAATGCGAGCAGCAGGGCCAGCACTCATGGTCCGTAGGGTGAAGAAGGCACCGGGCGGTACAACCCAGCAATGAGTGTAAGGCTGGCTCTGTCACAATCCGCCCCTCGCACACAATCAGAACGCGGCGCTGAAAGCAGAAGCGCAGGGGATCATCGGTAGCTTGGTTGATTGCGATGCGCTGATGCTAGAAGCAATCGCCCGCTAGCCAGTCGGGTTCGCGTCCGACCGTTCTGACTATTTCAACCACTTCCAAAATGGAAGTAGTTCAAGGCGGTGCCCAAATCGCGTTTAAAACGGGTTTTAATCCGTTATTTCAAAGGCTTGAGGTGGTGCCCAATAGGGTGTGATTCCACTCAAAGGAAATCATATCAAATCGGGTATTAACCCACTGATTTTAAATGATTATGTAAGGGTGAATCCACCTTAAATCGACAAATGCGAATCGTACCATTCAGCCGTCGCCTTCGGGTGGCGGCTTTTTACGTTGGAGAGCAGCATGCGCCCATATCATCCAGCAAATCTGAAATTCCAGCCTTTCCCTGCATGGAGGGTTATCTGTCTGGCATGGGTGGCAAAAGCCCTTGGCATCAATTTCAAGATTGAAGGCATCCCGTTTGGATCGCGCCGATTGAAAAACCTCAAGGTTATTCGTGAGAGTTCATTCTCAGCATGACCGCCAAGCTTGCCACCCTCACCATTCTCATAGCCCTTGCTTCCTGCGCCCAGCCCTACCAACACCATTGCAGCTTCAAGGACTATCTCTCAGATAGCAGGTGTAAGTGATGAGTGAGAGCGCAGAGAAAAAAAAGCGCCAGCTTGAATTTGATCAGGCTATCGCTGATGAAATCTGTGAGCGCATCGCTGATGGTGAAAGCCTACGTGGTATTTGTGAGGATAATCATATCCCGGCGAGTTCCACGATATTCAAGTGGCTGTCGAGAGTTGATGCATTTGCGGAGCAGTACGCGCACGCGCGCGAAGCTCAAGCAGACACCCTGTTTGATGAAATCCTCGGTATTGCAGACGATGGACGCAATGACTGGATGGAAAAGCACGACGCAGACGGGAATAGCATAGGCTGGCGAGAGAATGGCGAGGCAATGCGCCGGTCGCAGCTTCGTGTTGATGCTCGCAAATGGATGGCTGGCAAGCTTCGCCCGAAAAAGTACGGCGACAAGCAGGAAGTCGAACACACGGGCCAGATCGTGACAATCGCCAAGGAAGCTTCCGACCTATGAGCCTTGTTCTCACCAAGAAGCAGCAGGCATTGCTTCCGGCACTTGGCAGACAAGGGACAAAGCATTCGCTGATTTATGGTGGCTCGCGTTCTGGCAAGACGTTTTTGACGTGCTATGCGATTGCCACCCGTGCGCTTCGTGCGCCGGGATCGCGCCACGGCATATTCCGTAAGCATGCGGTTGCGGTAAAACAGTCAGTCGGGCGCGATACCTTCCCGAAGGTCATGCGCCTGGCATATGAAGAAGCTGCATTCAAGTGGTACGAGCAGGACGGCGTTTTCGTCTTTGGCAACGGTTCGGAAGTCTGGTGCGCTGGCCTTGATGACAAAGAGCGCGTTGATAAGGTTCTCGGCAAGGAATATGCCACGATCTACGAGAATGAAGCGTCAGAACTGAGCTATGACGCTCATACTACATTGATGACGCGCCTTGCACAGAATGTTGAGGCGACAGTCGGTCATCCGGGCCCGCTTCCATTGCGCAATTATGTGGACTTGAACCCGACCACACAGAGCCATTGGACCTATAAGCTGTTTGTGCAGGGTGTCGATCCTGAGAGCAAGCGGCCAATCAATCGCGGTGATTATAGCCATTATGTCGCAAATCCGATGGATAATGCGAACAATCTGCCGCCTGATTATCTGGAAAGCCTGAAATATCTGCCGGAAGCCAAGCGCAAGCGCTTCTTTCTCGGTGAGTTTTCCGGCGATGCAGAAGATGCATTGTGGACCCGCGCCAGCATTGAGCGTCTTTATGTGCTTGGCGATGATGAATTGCCGAGTTTCACGCGTATTGTTGTCGCGGTCGATCCTGCTACTTCATCCGATCCCGGCAGCGATGAAACCGGAATTGTTGTCTGCGCCATTGATAAAGAGGGCTACGGCTACGTTCTGGAAGATGCCAGTGGCGTGATGAAGCCGGAAGATTGGGCGATGCGAGCCGTCAGCCTCTATAATTATTACAAGGCCGATACGATTGTCGCGGAAAAGAACCAAGGCGGCGAAATGGTCGAAAGCACCATTAAGGCGCAGGCAAAAGGACGATGGATACCGGTGAAGCTGGTTCATGCTTCCCGTGGCAAGGTGACGAGAGCCGAGCCGATCAGTGCTTTGTATGCCCGCCGCCGTGTTCGCCATGTGCGTGAGTTTGAAGACCTAGAAAGCCAGATGTGCAGCTTTACCACGGGGTTCGACAGGTCGAGCGCAGGCTATTCGCCTGACCGTGTTGACGCTCTTGTATGGGGCTTCACAGAGCTATTCCCCGGCTTGATCGAGGAAAGACCTGAAAACATTCCAATGGGCCGCGATCAATATACCGTCGCCCCAGATGAGCCGGTGCTTGACTGGTGAGTGTGGAAATCCGTGAGGGAAACCTCAGAGACATATGTTTCGTGGCGGCAAATCTACGCGATCAGGACCGACGAGAGGTATTTGCTACCGCACAGCTTGAGAGCGGGACACAGGCAGGAGCCATATCGTTTCTCACGTCTCAAGGCTTTTGCTGGACGGCTTGGATTGATGATCAGCCGGTCGCTGCATTCGGTGTTTCATACGGAAACCCACAGTATCAGCCTCATATTCGGTATGGCTGGGCCTATGGCACTGACCGCTTCAAGCGAGCCACGCCAGCAATAACGAGGTTCTGCATCAAGAATTGGCCCCGGCGATTGATTGCTGAGGGAGTAACCCGCGTTGAGATCAGATCGATAGCAGATCATGACCTTGCGCATAAATGGCTTGCCAGCATTAGAGCGAGAAAAGAAGCCGTCATGCCGAATTTCGGCGTGAACGGTGAGACATTCGAGCTTTGGGCTTGGCTGAAAGAGGATTGGAACGATGTGCTTTAAACCTGACACGCCAGACGTACCAGGAGCGCCGCCTGTACCGAGCGAAGAAGCAGAAGCCGCTCGCACTCGTCGCGCTGAGGAACAGAGTGCCACGCAACAGGCGCAGGGCCGCGCTTCAACCATTCTTACGACGCCGCTTGGCGATCAGAATTATGGCAATGAAGAAAACCGCCGCCGTACGCAGATCGACGGGTTTTAATCCATGGGCATCGCAGACGATATCATGCAGATGCAGTCGCAGATGGCGGCTGAACGCTATCCGTGGGAAGCGGTATGGCGTGATGTCGTCAATCTGTGCATGCCTTATGCCTCGCACAAATATGAGATCAACGGACTTAATATCTCGTCGTCTCTGACTGGTACGGCGCAACAGCCGCAGGCCGTGCAGCGCAGCAAGGAAATCTTCGATAATACCGCTTCTTGGGCGCTCACTCGCCTGTCAGCTGGTATGGAAAGCATGATTACGCCGCGTGTTCAGAAGTGGCATTCGTTCTCGCTTGATGATCCGTTCTCTCCCGATCCTACCGATATGGAAGAAGAATGGCTCGACCGGCTGCGCGATTACCATTTCACAGCGCGATATGACACGAAATCAAACTTTGCTCTTGCCAATCAGAAGGCTATTCGCGCCACCTGTGGACTTGGCACTGGCATCACGTACCTTGAGGAAAACCTAGGCCGTCGCGGTGTCGATCCGGTCAAGGTTCCATTCTTCTATCGCTCTGTGCCAGTCGTTGAATGCTATCTCGGCATTAATGCGTATGACGATGTTGATAAGAATATCCGCGTCCATGAAATGACAGCGCGTGCAACTCGTGACTATTTCAATCAGGAAGGTGACAAGCTTCCAGAGGTTGTAAAACAGGTTCTCGATAAGAAACCTGACCAGCCGTTTACGTTTATTCACGCAGTCATGCCGCGTGAGGAAGCCGGGGAATACAAGGATAAGCGGCGGCATTCCGCCTACGCCTCATTCTGGATTGAAGTTTCCAGCCGCTCCCTGATCAGGTCGAGCGGCTTTTTTACGTTCCCATACAATGTGATGTGGTGGGAACAGACTGACGGTTCGCCTTATGGTCAATCACCAATCATGGAAGCGCTTTCCGAAATCAAGATGCTGCAAGTTATGGGCAAAACTGTCGCCCAGGTATCGCAACAGATGGTTAAGCCGCCAATGGCAACGGGGCGGGGTATCTATAATCGCCTGAACCTTAATGCAGGAGCAAATAACCCCGGATATCTTGATGAGCAGGGTCGCTTGCTGGCACAGCCAATCATTCAGGCACAAAACCCAACCTTTGCCGAACGTTTGATTGAAACAAAGCGGGCAGGCGTGCGCCAAAGCATGTTTGTTGATCTGTTTCAAATCCTTGCCGAAGACCCGCAGAAGACAGCAACAGAGGCACTGTTACGCGCCAATGAGAAGGGCGAACAGCTTGGGCCAGCCGGTGCGAAGATCGAAAGCGGCATTGCATCCGGTGTTGAGCGCGAAGTCGATATTATCCAGCGCAAGGGAGCCTTTGAAGCTGGTTCACCGCTTGAACCGCCTGCATCGATCGGTGGCAAGAATGTCGGTGTGAAATTTACCGGACCTCTTGCCCGCATGCGCCGTATGGCTGAATTGCAGGGCATGGAGCGCGTTCTGCAAATGGCTTCCGTTGTTGGTCAATATGATCCTTCCACGCTCGCCCGTATCGATGGCGATGAGGTTCTTGAACTTAGCCGTGAGATTGGTGGAGCACCGCGCAAGATGTTCAAGACTGATGAGGAAGTTGCCCAGATCAGGGAAGCGCAGGCACGTCAGCAGGAACAGGCCGCAGCAATGCAAATGGCACAAGGCATGGCATCAGCAGCCAAAGATGCAACACCAGCAATGCAGGCTATGGCGCAGGCTAACGGAATGGCACCTGCATGAGGTGGCGCTGTCTGGCATGGCTGAGGCTGTATAGACCGAATGAGGCAGAGCTTAAACTTGCCAATGCGTATCGGTCTGTTTTCGGCAAGGATGGTGAGAATACCGAGATTGTTCTTGCAGATCTGGCAGCGCACACTGGTTTCTACATGGTCGAGCCACCAGGTGCAGACCTTTCACAGTTTCAAGCTGGCTATAACGCCGGTCAACGAGCCGCCTTCGGGCGGCTTTTTCAATTCCTGACCCTCTCTGATGAGCAGATGAGGGCGTTGGAAGTAGCAGCACGGCAAGAAGCCGAGCAAATCTAACCCTAGGAAAATCTTATGACAGAGCAGGCGAATGGGCTTGCGACTGAGGCCGCAGCCGCGACCGCAGCGCAAACAACCGCGACCGACTCGACCGTTATCACTGATCATGGGTCGAACGGCGATAACGTGAACTGGGTGGCTGGCCTTCGTGAAGAAGATAACCGCACTCTAGTCGAAGCGAAGCAATGGAAATCCGCTGACGATGCAATCAAGTCGTATCGTGATCTGGAAGCCCATGCGAGCAAGGCCGTTAAAGTGCCGGGTGAAGAAGCCACGGCAGAGGACTGGAATGCGTTCTACGATAAGATGGGCCGACCTGAAAGCCCGGATAAGTATGAGCTAAAGCTCAATACCGAAGCCGTGCCGCAGGATTTCCCCTACGACGAAAAGAGCGCGATTGAGTTCCGTACATGGGCGCATGAAGCGGGGTTAAATCCGAAGCAGGCACAAATCCTTCATGACAAGTTCGTTGCACATCAGGCCGGTGGTTTCACTTCTATGCGTGAGGCAGCAGTTAAGGCCGAAGGTGATGCACACCGCGCTATCACGGCAACGTGGGGTGATCCTGATACCGATGGTTATAAGCACAATCTCGAATATGCGAGCCGTGCGATTAGCCAGCTTGGTTTGAAGGACAGTCTTGTCAAGGGCGGCATCCTTTCCCAACAGGGATCGGTGCTTGATCCGAAGATGGCCTTTGCCTTGGCGAAGGTTGGCAAGGAAATGTACGGCGAAGATTCCACAGCCACAAGCGCCAATGGAACGCTCAACAATCCATTCTCTGACGAAAACTTCAACCTGACACAGCAGGGCAAGCTCATTCGTGACGACCCGATGAAAGCAAAGTCGCTTATCCGGGCTGCGGGCAAAAACCCCGCTGAATACAGCCTGTAAGTGACGGCCATTCAGGAAAGGTTATAGCAATGGCTACCACTCGTATTACGGATACCGTCGTTCCAGAGGTATTCTTCCCCTATATGATCAAGCGCACGAAAGAGCGTGGCGCGATCTTCCAGTCCGGCATTCTTCGCAGCGATGCGAACCTGTCGAGCTTTCTGACCGGCGGCGGTCGTACTGCCAACGTCCCTTTCTGGCGTGACCTTGCTGATGACGGTTCTTTTGTCGGTTCTGATGACCCGGCTGAACTGATCGTTCACGGTAAGATTTCGGCTCTCAAGGATGTAGCGGCCCGTCAGGTTCGCACCAAGTCGTGGTCTTCTATGCGCCTGTCTGGTGTTCTGGCCGGCGATGATCCAATGAAGGCAATCGGCAATCTTGTCGCTGACTGGTGGATCAGGGAGCACAACAGGATCCTAGTTGCCTCGCTGCACGGCGTCTATCTCGACAATGTTGCAAACGATGACGGCGATATGGTCAACAACATTGCCGCCACCACGGGAACGCCGACCGATGTAAACCTGATCTCTGCCGAGGCTATCCTTGATACCAAGCAGACCATGGGTGACGCAGCAGAAGACCTGTCTACGCTGATCATGCATTCGGCGGTTTACACCCGCTTGCAGAAGCAAAACCTCATTGACTTTATCCCAGATGCTCGCGGCGAAATTCGCTTCCCGTCCTATCTGGGCTATCGCGTTGTGGTTTCTGATACAGTTCATATCATTGATAACGGTACGGACAATCCATCCAGCTATGTCACTTATCTGATCGGTCGTGACGCCATCGCCTATAACGAGCAGCCGATGCGTACCAGCCCGAATGTTGAAACCGAGCGCAAGCCCGATCAGGGCAACGGCGTCGGCGGCGACATTCTCTATACGCGCCGCCAGTTCGTCATGCATCCCTATGGCATTGCTTGGCAGGATGCTTCTGTTGCCGGTGAGTTCCCGACCAATGCAGAGCTTGCAACGGCTGCAAACTGGAATCGCGTGTATCCAGAGCGCAAGCAGGTCGCCCTCGCTTACCTCGTAACCAACGGCTAAGGGGAGGGCTTCGGCCCTTCCTTTCTTTTTCAGGAAAGGAAATATCATGGCTGGTCATGGTTTACCCCGTTCGCTGCCTGATCTTTACAGGCGGATAGCAGCACTGGAAACGGGTGGATCTCAAACGGTTTCTTGGGGTGACATTACGGAGAAACCCGAAACGTTTCCACCAACTATTGGAACAACTGCAACGACCGCTGCCGCAGGCAATCATACCCATTCATTCACGGCGCTTTTGGGTGAGGTGCAGGGCGCCACTGGTGAGAATATGCAGGAAATTCTTACTGGCATTGTGACGCGGCTTGCCGCTGTGGAAGGCGCATAATTAACAAGGGCGGCTCACGGGCCGCTCTTTTCTATTTGGAGATACGACATGCCTAAGACCCTTCACGAATTGAACATGGAACAACGCGCCATTGATCAGGCTATCAAAGAAGCGAACAAGGATAATCCTATCCATTCGCTGCCCGAAGCTGTGCGTCGCGCCGTTGCCAAGAAAATGCAGAAGCCGGTTCGCGGCCTTCTGGTTGAAAATGCAGGCTGATTGTCATGGCTAAATATAGCCCTCCCTTGGCTTGGTATTACCTCAAAAAGCAGAAGCAGCGCCGCGAGCAGCAGGAAGAAACGCCGCCGCCCGCTCCTGAGCCGGAAGAAGGCGAGGGCGAATGACGCCAACTGACATTTGCAATCTCGCCTTGGACATTATGAAAGAAGCAGAGATTACTAATCTTGAGCGGGACAACCGGCCTATTGTGCGCTGGATGAAGCGCAACTTCGATATTTCGAGGGATAGCCTTCTGTCGCGCTATGACTGGAATTTTGCACTCAGGCGCGTGGTTCTGGCAAAAGACAGCACAGCCCCCGAATTTGGCTGGAGCTATCGCTATTCCGTTCCGGGTGAGTGCATCCGTGTTCTGCCACTGACGACTTGTGGCCGGTCTGAGGGCGTTCCGATCCGCAGCGAGGTTGAAGGCCCATATATCCTGACCGATGCGCCGGGACCGCTCAAGGTTCGCTACATCTTCCGCAATGAGGATTATGACCGCTATCCGCCCGTCTTTGTCGAGGCGCTTGCATCCTACATCGCCATGAAGTGCGGCCATTGGGTAACGGGCAAGGTTTCCTATGTGCAGATCGCGCAGGGCATGCACCGTGAGGCGATCAATACGGCTTGGAATGTTGATGCCATTGAAGGCACTGCGCCACGCGCCGCCGATGATGAATGGGTTTTACAGCGGTGACTTTTTATTCGATCCAGAACACATTCGACAAAGGATGGGTTTCGCCGCTTCTACAGGCGCGGGCCGATACCGATTTCTGGCGGGCTTCGCTGTCCTATTGCGTCAACTTCAATGTTTTGACGCATGGTGGCTTGCGGCGTCGTTCTGGTACGGTTTTCATCGCGGAAGTTGCCGATAGCAACCAGTTCACGCGCCTGCTTCCTTTCAAATTTTCGGAAGAGCAAGCTTATGTGCTGGCACTCAATGGCAATGGCTCCATGCGATTTCTGTCTGAACGCGCAGAGCTTTATTCTGGTGCAAGCCCTTATGCTATTTCACATCCATTCAATGCCGATGCTCTGAGCAAACTAAGCTACGATCAGTTCAACGACACCGGCTATTTTGCACATAAGGACTATCACCCCTGCAAACTTTTGCGCCGGGGTGATGTGAATTGGTCTATCGAAAATATTGTCTTCAATGATGGTCCATATATGGACAAAGAAGATGTAACGACGACCTTGAAGCCAAGCTATGACGGCAGTGTGATAATTGTTGGGTCGTCGCAAAGTACGGCTATTAGCGGAGGATATTTTGAAATTGAGTTATCTTCACCACAGGCGGTTGACAACTATTGGGTAACCTCCGCCAGCATAGGTGAGACAGGAGAAAACCCCAATGGCTGGACATTTAATGGGTGGGATGGAAGCGCGTGGATCGTTCTTGATGATGTTGGAGGCGAGAGCGGCTGGGTAAGAAGCGATAGGCATTATTACGAGACAGAAAATAAGCGACCATTTGCAAAATATCGATTTACTTGGAAAGGTCCACAATCCAGCGATGCCGAGCGCTTAAGATGGGGCCCGTGCGGTCTTCACAGGCTTCCAGATGAACAGCCTCCTACAAGCCTAACCGCTTCATCGACAGATGGAATTAATGATGGCGCAGGCTTTCAGCCAACAGATGTAGGGCGCAGTATCAGGATTGCAGGGCCTTCGCTGCGATGGCAGTGGTTCAAGATTGTTGGCTATGTTTCCGCAACCCAAGTTAACGTCATTCAGTACGGTCACGTTTTAGCGTCTGTTGATCCTATTGCTTCTTGGCGCATGGGTTCATTCTCTGATTATTCTGGTTGGCCGGGCGCGGTACGCCTGTTCAATGAGCGTTTGATGTGGGCCAGAACAAATAGCCAGCCCGTGACCGTATTTGGTTCAAAACAGGGTAATTTTGATGATTATGGTTTGAGTGATCCGCAGGCCGAAACTGATGGGATTTCTATCACACTGCTTTCATCGAACCAGAATGAAATTCTCTGGCTTGCAGATGACGAGGATTTGGTTACGGGATCGGCTGGTCAGATAAGAACAGTTGGCCCTTCCGATTTGAACAAGTCATTCTCATCAACAAATCTGACACAGCGCAAAGGGCCAACCAGTGGCGCGGCTCATCTTCGCCCGTTGTCCATTGGTGGCGTGACGCTCTATGCAGGGGTTGGCGGTACAAAGCTTCGTGAGTTGGTACTTGGTGACCAGAACCGATATGTGGCGCCAGAACTGTCCCTGATTGGTGAACATCTATTCAAATCTGGCGTGGTGGATTGGGATTTCTGCGAACGGCCAGACCCGCAGATTTATTGCGTGATGGGCGATGGCTCGCTTATTTCAGTCGCCTATGACCGCGAACAGAAAATCGTTGGGTTTGCCCGCCATGAAATTGCAGGCGGCTTTGTCGAGAGCGTTGCAGTCGTTCCCGGCGCCGAGGATGGCTACGACGATGTTTATCTCGTTGTCCGGCGCACGATCAATGGCGCAACAAAGCGCTATATCGAAGTGCTGGAGCGTCCTTTCGATGGCGATATCGACACGATCAATGATGCATTCTTTGTCGATTGTGGACTGAAATACAAGGGCGCTCCGATCCAGACAGTGACCGGCCTCAATCATCTGGAAGGGCAGGAAGTCATCGCTCTTGCTGATGGCAACGTTGAGATCGGCCTTCTCGTCCAAAATGGACAGGTCAAGTTGCCTTATGCAATGTCGAACATCGCTATCGGACTGAAATACCAGAGCAAGGCAATAACTTTGCCGGTGGCGGGACCGCAGCAAGACGGAACCTTGTTCGGGCGTAGGCGCGGCAATCTCAATGCGATGATCGATGTTCTCTATTCCGGGGCCGCAAAGGTCGGGAACGCTGGCAATGCTGACTGGCAACCTGAGATCGTTGAGCAGCTTCTTAAAACAGGTAGTGGCTTGTTCGGCAGCGAGATCGAACTGCGATCCGGCGTCATCGCCTGCGATATTTCGGGCTCATGGTCGGAAGGCGATGCAAAGGCAATCATCGAGACGGATGAACCTTTGCCACTTCTTGTTCGCGCCTTGATCCTTCAACTGGACAGCGAGCCGTAAGGAATAATCATGTGTTTTGATCCAGTCTCGCTTGCAATCATCGGTGGCGTCACGTCCGCAGCAGGTCAGCTTTACGGTGCGTCCGCGCAATCTGCTTCCTATAAATCACAGGCAGCATATGCCGACCGTCAGGCGGAAATGACGCAGCAGAAAGGTGCTTACGACGCCAATCAGCAGGCGCGTCAGAATGACCGGCAATTGGCTTCTATGCGCGCCGATTACCTCAATAGCGGCATTGCGTTGTCTGGTTCTGCCGTCGACGTGTTGCAGGATAGCGCCACGCAGGCCAGTCTTGACGAGCAAGCCATTCGCTACGGCTCTCAAGTCCAGAGCGACAATTACCGCTTTCAGGCAGGCCTTGCCCGTTCAAATGCTCGTAGCGCGCAGATCGGCGGCTACATGGGCGCGCTGGCGACCGGTATCAATACGTTTACCGGTGTCCAGACTGCCAATGCAAACCGCACCACTATCACGAATCCATATGTAAATTCCGGGGCCAATCGTGATCCCTGGTATGGCTTGAGGGCGTAGGACAGCACATGGCAGTTATCCGTCCCATAGAGGCGCGCCGTTCTATCGAGATCGGTGGCATTCCTGACACGCGCATCGACAACAGCATAGGGCAAGGCATTGCACAGATCGGCGGCGCTATCGGCAATGCGGCGGACGCTCAGAATGCGCTTCAAAATCGTCGCCTCGAAATGCAGAGGCAGGCCGATGAGTTTGCAGCCAATCAGGCATTCCAGCGCTGGCAGGATGATAATGCCCTTGAGTTCGGCCAGTCTCAGCAGAAGATGGACCCGTCCGGGCGCGGGTTCACTGACACAGTTTCCGGGATTTACACCCAAAGGTCAGAGGAATTTCTGAAATCCGTTCCGGCTTCTTTGCAGCCTCGTTTTCAGGAACTTGTCGCGACAGCCCGCAATCAGTGGATTGACAAGGGCGCGGCTACCGAGATCGATCAGCGCAATAACTGGTATCGCACCGGCATTACTGAGCGCCAGCAGACCTTGCAAAATCAGGTCTTCAATGACCCTGCGATGTTCGATACTGCGAAACAGGATGCATATCGCACAATTGATGCGTCCGGTCTGTCGCCGACAGAGAAAGAAGCGCTGCGCAAAAAGACCGATGAAATGTTCGCCCTGACTATCGGTGAGCGTGAAATCCGTGATGCAGAGGCTAATCCTGTGTCGGCTGATGGCGCAGCCGGACGGCTTGGTGTGACTGGTGCTGTGACAACTTCGAGAGGTGGCGATGCAATGTCGCTTCTCAGGAAGTTTGAGGGCTATCGAGATACCCCTTATTGGGACGTGAACGCCCATCGTGTCGGATATGGCTCTGACACCATCACGACAGAAGATGGTCGGAAGGTAAAAGTCCAACAGGGCATGAAGATCAGTCGCGGTGATGCCGAGCGCGATCTCGCCCGCAGAACAAAGGAATTTGAACGGAGTGCAGCCGCGAAAGTCGGGGCAGAGGCATGGAACAATCTTGCGCCAAATGTGCAGGCCGCGCTTGTCAGTGTCACATATAACTACGGTTCATTGCCAGACAATGTTGCTCAAGCTGTCCGCAGCGGTGATGTTCATGCGATTGCTACAGCCGTAGACGCCAGATCAGGCGATAATGGTGGCGTGAACCGTAAGCGCCGCATGGAAGAAGCGAATATCATTCGAGGCGCTTCTAAGATACAGGGCAATGCACCGGCCTTTGATCCTAAGTCAATGGATCCACGTTTCTCCAATCTGTCACTTTCTCAACGCCTTTCCCTCTATGACCAGATGCAGGCCGCAGCACAGAGAGGTCAGACGGCGATAGAGGCGCAGCAAACAGCCGCCTATAATAGCCAGAAGGGCGCTTTGCAGCTTGGTATCCAGACCGGCGAAATATCCAGTTCCGAGCAAATCCTGTCGAGCGGCATGAATGACAGCGATAAAGCCACGCTGATTTCAGCGCTTCGTTCACGTCAAGGTGACCAGATCGCCATTTCCGAAGCAGTTGCAGCATTCCAGAGCGGTGGCTTGACGGTCGATCCATATTCCAGCGATGGCCGCAAGCGTGTCGATGCCGTGGGCGATGTGATTTCAAAGGCCGTTCCTGCCGATCAGCAACAGGGCGCATATGAGGAATTGGTTCGCCAGTCTGGCACCTTGCCGCAGTCGGTTCTTAACAAGATCAGAGCAGGCGCTGACAGTCAGGTGGCCGCAGATGTTGAAGCAGCAATGCAAGCAGCATCACGGTTTGCACAGGTCAACCCGTCTGCACTTGGCCGCAGGGATGGCGGTGAGGCGATCCAGCGCAAGGTTGATGACTTCGATTACTATGTGAACACTCTCAATCTGTCGCCGTCTGACGCCGCGCGCCGCATGGCAGAGCAGAATGACCCAAATAAGGTGCGCGACCGCAAGGCGCTCGAACCTGCTGCAAAGGAATTTCGCAAGCAGCTTGAGGGCGCTGATATCGGTGCGTTGTTTGACGATAGCGTCATGGGCTGGCGTTCAAATCCGAATGTTGGCTTCACGGAAGGACAGGCAGCAGGCATCGCAGCGGATTATATGGCGATAGCTGAAGAACAGTTTTATGCCACTGGTGGCAATACTGAATTGGCAAAATCCCGCGCAGATCAGGAAATGAAGCGTCTCTATGGCGTGACCGAGATCGGCGGATCACGCACGATCATGAAATATCCGCCTGAAAAATACTGGCCTGCTATGCCGGGTTCGAGCGATCCTTATGCCTATGCCAAGGATCAGCTTATCAACGATCTGGCAGAGGCTTTCCCAAGTGATCCGCTTCTAAACCCTGTGCGCTCGATGAAGGCTGGCCCGCAAGGTGCTATTTCTGGGCTCAAGGTAGAGGGAAATATTGACCTATCGCGCCGTCCACAGGTGGCAAACGAAGACGGCTCGATAAGCACTGTCCGCTCGATATCTATCAATGAGGATGGCGCAGAGGTGCTAATCCCGACCGTTTCGCCGGATGGGAAAATCCTTTCGGATGATGATGCAATAGCGTTGTATAAACGCACGGGGCAACATCTTGGGAAATTTAACACTCCGGAAGCGGCAACAAAATATGCCGAAGCACTCCATGATGCTCAGGCCAGTTTCTATGATCCTGCATCAATGGCCGCTGATACGCTGACCGGTCGAGCAGATGGCCGTGATATAACTATCCGTGGCGCGGCTGGACTTGGCGAGTATCGCAATCTTGTCCGAGATAATGTCTTGAGCCGCATTGTTCTTGTATCGACGCCAGAAACAGGCGCAGAGGCAAAATCAAACCAGTTGCCCGGCTATACCGTGCTTTACAAGGATGAAAACGGTAATCTTCAAACCCTGTATGGCAAGCAATGGCGTCCTGATCCGAAAGTTGTGGCGGTTGAAGCACAGCAGCAGCAAGCCGAGCGGTTGCAGCGCGCTTATATTTACGATGAGACCAATCCCGATTTCCGCAACTATATGCAGGGCGGTAGCATTCCTATGGGAGCGGGTTCTGCATGGGATAATCCAGAGGCGCAGCAGATCGAGCCTCAAGTTCCGAGCGCACCGGTGCCCACGACGCCAAGCCCATCGGTTCAGGGAAATTTGCAGGATCAGCGCTCACAGCTGTTTCGTGATGCGCAGAATAGCGGCATTCTAACGCCGGGGGGCATGTGATGCCATTTTATGAGCCTGCCACGCGCATCCAGAGCCTGACAAATATCGCACCGGTGGATGAGCCAGACGATCCGAGTCTTGGCGAAACCATTGGAGCTGCGTTCCGAACTGAAAATCTTGTCGGATCCTATCTCTATTCCAACGGCATCCATGACAATTATCAGGTCGAGGAAGGGTTCAATTCCATCGACTATGTGAAGGATGATCCAGAGTTTGCACCCTATGTGGATCAGTTTGCTGGCGTCTTCAATCGCAAGGCCGCAGATGCATTGAAAGTGCAGATCAAGCGCGAGGAAGCCGACCGACGCACACTGGATGCAGCCGGGGCAGGCGGTATCGCTGCATCGCTTGCCGCTGGCGTGATCGATATTCCAACCGTGTTTTCTCTCGGTGGCGGCGTCGTCACCGGTGCCAGCAAGACGGCACTCGGTTCCGCTATAAGGATCGGCGCGGGCGCGGGCATTGATGCCGCCGTTACGGAAACCGGCTTGCAGCTGACACAGCGCACCAGAACGGGCGAGGAAAGCGCTTATAACATCGGAGGCTCAATCCTTCTCGGCGGTGCTCTTGGCACTCTGGCGGGGCGCTATCTGTCTAATGTCGAGGCTTCGGCGCTATCCCGCAAGATCGAGCAACAGGGCAAGGGCTTCTCGGAAGCTGATAATGCCGTATTCGGAACCGGGGGAGGCGCACAGTCTGCCGGTGCCGCCGCGGTTGATCGAGGCCCGACGCATTTGAAAGATGAGGCCCTTATCAGCAAGCTATGGGGCATCCGGTCACAGGACCCGCTCATTCGTTCTCAGCTGTCCGATTTCGACGCGACACGGCAAACAGTTCGCCAATTGGCAGAAACTCCTCTTGAATATGCCGAAAATGCGCAGGGCGTGGCGACGGAAATAGGCGGATCAGTCGAAACACGCATGAAGATGTGGCAGGCACCGCTTGCCGATACATTGCAGCAGATCGACACGTCATATGCGAAATATTTCCACTCGACGCCAGACCCGTCAGGATGGCAGCGCCGTCTTGCGCCCATACGTTCAGAAATGCAGCGCATCACGGGCGGCAATAAGCTGACCTATAAGCAGTTCAAGGAAGAAGTGGGCCGAGCTGCATTCAGCGGTGACGCGCACCCGATCCCGGAAGTTGCCGAAGCGGCCAAGGTTTATCGCCAGATTGACGATGCGATGAAGAATGCGGCGATTGAGGCGCGTCTTTTCCCCGAAGATATCAAGCTTGAAGGTGACGTGTCTCACCTTTTCCGCATGTACAACAAGGATAAGATTGCAGCATACCGATCTGATTTCGGTCGTATCCTCAATGATTATTTCATTACCAAGCGTGATGCAGCAGCCAAGATTGGCGATGCTGAGAATATCGCTAGAAAGGCCGACGCTAAAGCAGACGCAGCAGCAAAGAAAGCAGAGGAGTTTTCCCGCCTGTCTGATGGCGAGGTCAAAGACTTGGTTGAGGAAACGATTGATACGATCCTCGGTAACGCTGATGGCCGTATACCATATGACAGCATCGTTTCCGGCCCACGTGGCCCGCTGAAAGAGCGACTTCTTCGCATCGAAAGCAAAAAAATACAGGAGTTTCTCAATACCGATATTGAGGAAGTGCTTCACGCTCAGGTGCGCACCATGTCGGCAGATGTGGAGCTTGCCAAGAAATTCGGCTCCGTCGATATGGCCGAGCAAATCCGCAAAATCAACGATGAGGCAAACCGCAAGATTGCCGCGGTCGATGGCATGACGGACAAGGACGGCAAGCTAGCAGTGCCAGAAGCGAAGGCCAAGGAACGCGCCCGCCTCGACCGATCTCGCAAATCAGCGGTTCGCGATATCGAGGCCATGCGTGACCGCATCCGGGGGCAGTATGCTTTGCCGTCAAACCCAGATGGTATCGTTCTTCGCGCCGGGCGTATTGCTCGTACTCTTAATTACCTTCGCCTGCTTGGTGGCATGTTGCTTTCCGCCTTCCCCGATATAGCCGGTATTGTTTTCAAGCATGGCCTTACTTCGACTTTCCGGGATGGTTTCGTGCCGCTCGTTTCGGACATGAAGGCAGTAAAGCTTGCCGGTGCAGAGGTGAAGGCCGCAGGAACCGCGCTTGATATGATCCTCGACAGCCGCGCCATGTCGATTGCAGAAATTGGCGACCAGTTCGGGCGCGGTACATCATTCGAGCGCGCCATTAAATCAGCCGGCACACGGTTCGGCGTCGTCTCTCTTATGGCCCCATGGAATGCTGCTATGAAGCAATTCAGCGGCATGGTGGTTATGACGAACCTGCTTCGCGCATCTGAAAAGGTTGCGAAGGGTGGAGCAAGCCCGAAGGAAATCCGAAAGCTTGCTGCGGCCGGCATCAATAGCGATCTCGCAGAGCGTATTACAGCGCAGTTTGCTAAGCACGGTGAAACGCAAAACGGCGTTCTTCTCGCCAAGGCAGGAGATTGGGACGACAGGCTTGCGAAGGAAGCATTCCGCGCCGCCGTTGTTCGTGATGTGGATCGCATCATTGTCACGCCGGGACAAGATAAACCGCTCTGGATGAGTACCGAGCTTGGCAAGACCATAGGCCAGTTCAAGAGCTTCAACGTTTCCGCCATGCAGCGTATTGCATTGTCCGCGCTTCAACAGCGTGACGCTGAAACTCTGTCTGGTATCGTGACATCTCTTTCCCTTGGCGCAATGACCTATGTCGCCAAGCAAGCAACGGCAGGCAAAGACATTTCGGACGATCCGGCGGTATGGGCGACGAACGCTTTTGACTGGTCTGGGCTTGCGGGCTGGATGATGGAAGTCAACAATGTGGCAGAAAAGGCCAGCCGTGGTCGTGTAGGGCTTTCAGCACTGACAGGCGAACAGATGAGCCGTTACCAGTCGCGCAACGTTGTAGGGGCGTTTCTGGGGCCGACGCCTGACGCGGTGGCAGACATATTCCAGGTCACGGGATCGATGTTCGCTGGAGATACGACGAAATCTGATCTGCACAAGATGCGTCAGCTAATGCCCTTCCAGAACCTTTTTTATATCAGAGGGCTTCTGAATAAGGTAGAAGATGCGACAGGCGATGCGATGAACCTACCAGAAACAAGGAAAAAGTGATTGTTCCTTCTTACGCTTCTCGCCGTCCTCGCCTTCTTTCCAATGATCTTTGCTGCGCTGATGACATTTTCAGCCATCCGCAAGAAAGAATATGAATTCGCTATTAAGTCCGGTGCGGTCTTTCTCATCTGTTTGTTTATTGTGGTGATGGCACCTAAAGGAAAGCCGCATTTGTCTGACGGTTGTCGGTCTTATGGGCGCTTCGCGTCGGACTGCTAACCACTCATCACATTCTTATTTCAAGGCCCTGCATTGCGCGGGGCCTTTTTCTATGGAGCCTTCGCATGACAGTTCCTGTCCCGGACCAGCTTGAATATATCTCTGACGCCGATGGCGTGACGAAGACGTTTCCCTATCCAAAGCGCTTTCTGCAAAAGGATGAGATCGTCGTCTTGCTGCGCGATGCTGATGGAGTGGATACGGTTCAACGGCTGAATATCGATTATACCATTGCAGGATCGTCGTGGCCGAATGGCGGTGATGTTGTTTTCGGTGTCGCACCGGCATCGGGCTTAAAGGTTGTGCGCTATCGCATGACACAGGCCAAGCAGACGGTCGATCTCGAAAACAAACAGCGAAACGATGCGCCAAGCGTCGAGACGCAGCTTGATCGCCTGACTATGGCTATTCAGGATCGTGACGCGGCAATAACTCGTGTTGGAGAAAATCTAAGTCATGAGGAAGCGCAACGAATTGCTGGAGATCATAATCTACAGCTTCAAATTGATGTTATCAATCAAGAACTAGATGATGTTTCCGAAGACGTAGCGCGAGCAGAGGTTGCGGCTCAACAATCCGAAGAAGCTAAGAATGCTTCGGAACAGGCGAAAGAAGATACGGAGGCTCTGCTTGCTGGCGCACAAGATGCGTTACAAAAAGCTGAAACTGCCGTGCAGCCAGACCGTCAAATTATTGCGGGCGATGGCCTTGAGGGTGGTGGTGATTTTTCTCAGGACCGGACTGTAGGCTTGAGCGAAGATACCATAAGTGCACTTGGAAAGGCCAGATCATCAGTGCAATCGGTTAACGATGTAGAACCTGATGAGGCAGGCAACGTTACGATTTCGGCACCGGTGGCAGATGGATCGATTACAGATTCTAAACTTCCCGATTTTAGCGGCACCTCATCGCCTTCGACTGCTAAGATGCGTTTTCAGGCGTCCAGCGCGGCAGGTGCGCTTGCCGGAGCTATTCAGCGCCCGGTAAACCTCAAGCTTTCCGAGCGTCTGGATGCGGCGGATTTCGGCGTCAAAGCGGACGGTACAACCGACGACACGGCTGCTATGGTGGCTGCACTTCGAGAGGCTGAACATTACGGAAGGCCTCTTTTTCTCCCTGCCGGTGTTATAATGGTCAACCCCAATGCCTTGTTTATCGGAACAGGTGCTGAGGAGGTTAACTCTGCATATAATAATCAGACCATTATAGGCGTTGGCAGTTCCCCCGCTTTTATGTCTGGCACAGTCATTCGGGCTAGGTCGGCAGGCGGAATTCTATTTGATGTTCGCGGCTTGATTAACGGCGTCACTCTTTCCGGTATTATTTTCGATTGCGCAAATGTTGTGCAATATGGGGTACGCATACGCTCCATGTCTGAAAGCAATTGGTCGCAGTTCTCGGTCAGAAACTTTACCGGCATTGGAGTTGACTGGAATTGCAGGGCTAACCCGTCTGGCTCTCCTACATGGTCTTCTGGCAATGTGTGGCAACAATTCTACATAACGTCTTCTGTTGTTGCCGATTATGGGGTTGGTCTGCTGCTGGATGGCCAGATTTCCACGAACAAAGACCCACATCGCAACACATTCAACACCGGCATAATTCAGATCAACAAAGGCACCGTAAACCCAACGTTTGCCTTGCAACTGAATATGACCGACAGCAATACGTTCATAGAAGTTGACGCGGATACAGTCGGTTCTGGCATTGGATACGGATTGCGGCTCAGCGCGCTTACCAGCAATGGTTTCCCATTTCCTCAAAACAACTTCTTCTACGGATGCTCCATCAAGGGGTATGACGTAGCAGAGGATGCTGGGACAGGTAAACTCATCGGCCAGAACATGTTCATCAATATGACCACGATGGACGGTGAAACATTGCCGACACATCCGAAGTTAGTAGGATTTACTGATACCGGCGTGTTTTTCTATAGCCCTGTAATTAGCGGCACTCTCCCTGGCTACGAGCTCAAAAGCCGAAATGGGTCAGCACGATATAGAATATTTGCGAATGTCTCCGATACAGTGGATGGCGGGTTTGAAATCCAGAAGCTCGTCAGTGGAACGTGGACTTCTTATCTTCGCATTGCCTCGAACGGCGCGTTGTTCACGCTCATTCCGGCGCTTGGTTTGAAACAAATTCAGGCCGGAGACCCCGACACAGGAGGAAGCGGCTTCCGACGCCTTGTGGTGTCCAATTGATGAGGCTATCTGGCCCGCGCCGGTAAAGAGAATGCGGGCCAGAAGCACGTCACACGGCGATCTTTAGTCCTTGCATAAGGTGCTCATGAAATGCCAATTGTTCGGCATACGAAGCGTCTGCTAGTCGAGAAACGAGAGTGCCGTTGCTGTTGGTTAAAAGCGCGGTTCGGTAGAAGTCATGAATCAATTGTGATGACCACTTGCCTTTGAAAAGGTCAGAGTTTCTCTTGAAAAGAGTCTGGTAAAACTCAGCGCCGCTAGAAGCTCCGGTGGTTTGATGTGGTTGGTGGCGAATGCCTGAGATGTTTCTATACGCCAGCATCCCATATTTAGACTTTATAGAGTATGTGAAGTCCGTGTCTTCGAAGCAAGTCGGGTCAAACCGTTCATCAAAAAGTGTAGCCTTGGCGTGCTCAGTCATCAAAAATAATCCGCCTGATCCAAGGTAATGTACATCAGTACGGAAGCCTTTTCTCATGTACTCTGAGGAAAGGGTTCCCCGTTCTGGCAGATAGTCGGCTATCGGTCCACCCATGTGGTCCCTATTTGCATCAATCCACCCCGCGGCCCATCCTATCGCAGCAATCGATGGATTGGACCTGAGAACACTGATTGGTTCGCTCAAGGCAAACTCACTGGTGAACCACTGGTCACTATCAAAAAAGCAAATAAATTCGGAAGTCGCTTTTTTAATGCCTAGATTACGCCCTGTGGAGCAACCGTTAAGTGGGTTTATAATGAGGGTAACGTCAGGATGACTATGCCTAACTATATTGGGTCCATTATCTGTACTGGCGTTATCAACTACAATTATTTCATGTAGGAATTTGTCGCCATGACGCTTCAATGTGTTGAGGCAACGATCAATAATACTCTCATTATTGTGAATAAGAATCACTGCTGTAAGGCATTTATCCTCGACGCTGCCAGCTATTTCAGCCGCACGAGCGCCCCATGTGTTCTCGGATATGAAATCGTCAATAGGAGCAGTTTCAAGATTTGGTGCCTCAGAACAAAGCTTGGCAAAATCTTCAGCGCTGTCAGCTATCCATGTATTTGGATAACCTACAATTTCCGGCAAGCGAGTGGCGATTACCGGTTTACCAAGAGAAAGATACTCGAAGATTTTAATTGGGCTTACAGCATCGGATATTTTACCGGGTACAAAAGGAAGAAGTGCAGCATCGCAGTGTTGCAGATAAGGCGGTAGCTCTGTGATTTTTTTTCCGCCAAGGAATTTTACGTTTTCCGCTACAGATATCCCATTCGGCTTATCGCCTATCAGGTAGATATTGGCGTCAGGGTTTGCGGATGCAGCAGCGGCGATGTGATCCCATGCGAACCATTCGCCATACAGCGAACCGTAATACAGGAGAGAGACTTTCCCTTCCTCGTAATCTATGGGTTTGAGATGCTTGATGTAGTGATCAAAGATCGCATCATTTGCAGCATTTGGCAGATACACGGCATCCTCTCTGCCACGATCCTTGAGTATCTGAACAAGTGCACGAGCAGTGCCGACAACCATTGTCGACTCATTAATAAATCGTTGGAAAATATCTTCCTTAAACCAATCTCCGCCTAGGCTAGTATCCCAAGCGTCGATGAGTTCAAATACGGTTTTGAACTTCCGTTTGTTCGCACCTTCAAGCCAAGGCAAAAATCGATCAACAGGTGCTTGAAATATTACAACTGGCGTCTCCCCTTCAAACTGATCAAACACCTGATCAGGCGTTACATTGTCGAGAAAGATGTGCTGCATTCCGTTGAAATCGACATCGCTCTCAACGGCCATCTGCTTTTCAAAGTCGTACTTCTTGAAAGCATAAAGGTAAGTAACGTCATGGCCGGAATTCACGTATGTTCTTGCCAGTTGCGCACTACGTTGCCCGCCACCCACATCATCAAATGGCAGGGTGGCAACCATAATAATTTTCTGAGGTTGAAATGCAGCAGAAGGCATTAATTACGCTCCATCGAATGTAGGGAGATATCTTTCATCATACCAGCATGATGCACTTTTGTCGTCAGATACTGAGATCGTTTCATAAAACTTGCGGACTAGGCTGCTTTGGAATGCTGGAGTGTTGGTAATGGATGAGACGTAGCGTTTTCCAATGATCTGCGGTGACCTGTTATCCTTTATCCAATGAGCCATTTCGTTTCCATATGAACGGAACTTATTTGATGTGATCTCTGAAATGATCTCATCGTGTGTGGAAGCAGTTAAAGATCGGCCAGAGAAATTTGCTACCGCTGCCCGATCTGCCGAAGCTGAGGACATGAAGCATTTGACCTCGTCATATCCAACTAAAAGGCTTGGTATCGACAGTCCAGATGCCTCAATAATAACACGCCCCATTCCTGCTACAACATCGTACTGCGGCATGAAGTTTTGAATATTATCAAGCCACCCAAGCAACTTCATTCGGCCTTGGCGCAAGGGCTTTTCGGAGATAGCTTTCATGAGGTTGGGTACCTCTGGTCCTTCGCCAGCAATGTCAAGCTGCCACTCAGGCAGGTCATCCAAAATATCAAGTAACTTGTATAACCCGTGCACCTTATCGGAATCTAAACGACCTGCCCAAATCATAAGTTTCCCATTTAATTCAATAGGAATCCGTTTAATCTTTGCAGTGTTGGGCTGAATGTCTGGGTACGTTCCATAGCGGTCATTAAATACTTCCCCCAACTCCTGTGAAACCGCAATCATGTGGCTATGTGATATAATTTCAGGCCAGAGTGCAATTGGGTTCAATCCGGGGGCACCATCGACTGAGCTAGGACCGTGTATCGTACAGATGAGAGGTAAGTTCTTTTGGTCTGCGATTATCGCGCCTACAGAAAAGCTGAAGAATGGATGAGCGTGAATAACATCGATCTTATGCTCATCGATAAATGAACCGAGTATTTGGATTGTGTCGAGCGTCTGCCCGATCACATTGTCATATCTCAAAGAGAGATTTGGCAGACCACCGCAGAAGTGCCGATACAATGTATCGCTGTACTCTGATCCATGTGCGAGAAATGTTTTATGGCCTGCGTCGATAAGCGTTTCTGACAAGTCAGTAATATGAGTTTCCAAGCCACCATTCGAGAAATTGTCTGTAAGAAATAAAATGTTCATTTGGAAACCAATTTAACCGTAATCATAGATGCCCCCGATTATACATTCGATTTGGAATAGCATTTCTTCAGCACAACGCAACACGCACCGCCCTTGAGGCGGTTTTTTTATTCCTGACACAAGAACCCCGGCTAAGATCGCACAACCATAGCCGGGGCCTGCACACTGTGCGCTACGGGGGCAGATGTACAGTGCGCCATTTGGAAATAGAGCGGGAATGCGGGAAGGGAAGATCTATCCCCGTCACGGCTGGCGGAATGTGGCGGGGTGGGGGACTTAGGCAATGAGATAAAGCCATAGAGCAGGAATAAGCAGAGCCACTGCCAAGATCGACCAAACCAGCCTCCAGCCGATGCGCTTTGTTCCCATAAATGCTGTCGCGACAATTGCTATCGAAACTAATGCCGTGACCGGCCAATAGATCGCCATGATAATGAGCATGGCTTCCCACCAGGTGAATGTAATCATGCGATGGTTTTAGGCAGGCAATCTCTTTCCCACAAGTGCCGGTGAAGTGGGATTGTTTCATCAATCAAATAGGCTCTGCATTTGCGGGGCCTTTTCTTTTACCGAAAGGAAAATCACATGACACGACGCATCAACGCGGCGGGGCTTTCGCTCGTCAAACAGTGGGAAGGCTTGCGCAATACGGCCTATCGGGACGTGGCCGGGGTTCTGACCATTGGCTACGGCCATACCAGTGCGGCAGGCGATCCGAAGGTAACACCGGGCATGACGATTGGCGACAAGGAAGCTGAGCGTATCCTGAAAGCTGATCTGGCGAAGTTCGAGGCACGGGTTGAGCGGCTGGTGAAGGTGAAACTGACAGACAATCAGTTCGCCGCACTCGTCTCATTCGATTTCAACACCGGTGCGCTGCACAAGTCCACATTGCTCAAAAAGCTCAACAAGGGCGATTATGCTGCCGTTCCCGGCGAGCTTATGAAATGGGTGAATGCTGGTGGGCGTAAAGTGCAGGGCCTTGTCAATCGCCGTGCTGCCGAAGCCGGTCTTTGGGCGAAAGGTGAATTCGTCTCATCCAACTATGTGCCTGCGAAGACCGCAGCCAACAAAACGGATGTTGCCACAATAGGTGGCGCGGGCGCTGCCGGTGCCGCTGCAACGGTCGGGCCTGTCATCCCAGAACTCGTCAGCACGATCTCAAACCAGCAGGACGAGCTTTCAAGCGGCCAATGGGTTCGCGTGGCAATTGCGGCTGTCATCATCGGCCTGACGGTCTGGGGCGTCTATCGGAAGATCAAATCATGATCTGGGCCGCTATTCCAACATGGCTGAAATACGCGCTCGCTGCCCTTGTGGTGGCGATTTTCATATCTGCCGGCGCTTATCACTTCGGCAAACAAAACGGCTATCAGCGGGCCGTTTCTGAACAACTTCAAGAAAGCATCAAGGCGGAACGCGAAAGGGCGAAGGACGATGCGAAACTACGTGGCCTATCGGATTATGATTTTTGCGCTCTTGCCCTTCGCCGTCGCGGCCTGCCAGTCGAGCAGTGCGACGAGTTGCGCGGGGTTCAGGGCCAATAGCCTCACGCCTGCCGGTCTGGTTGCCTTGACCAAGGCAGACAGGGCAGGGGCCGAGCGCGTCGAGGGAAATGACGAGAACGGCAAGCGCCGGGGATGCTGGAAATAATGGAGAGTGAAATGCTACCGAGCAAGGGAAAGTTTGAATTCAATCTCAATACGGCTCTCCAACTTGTCACTCTTTGCACGGTTGTCGTCGGCGGTGTCACGATCTGGGTGAACAAATCACGAGACATTGAGGATTTGCAGACTTGGCGAACCGGACATGAGCAATTGCACAAGGAACGTCTGGTTGAGGTCAAAGGCGTTGAGGCCCGATATGACGAGCGATTGAAAAGTGTCGAATCAGATGTTCGCAAGCTTGGCGGCATCACCGACAATTTGTCTTATCGGATAACTACCAACGAACAGGCCACGCTTTCAGTCGCTCAAAGCAATAAAGAGACGCAGGCCACATTATCGCAACTCGGTGGTGACATGCGTGTGGTCAAAGAAATCCTGCAAAGGATCGAGGCCGGGCAGAAGCGTGTGGAGCGGTGATTACGGGTGACTTTTTTGAACGCTTCGGCAAGCACGGGTTGTGCGTCATTTCCCAGAAATAAACACATATCCAGAACGCATGTGTAAACCGATAGCAAAAAAGCTGTAAACCGGTTTTCTGTGTTCTTGTGCTAACCCATTGAAATTAATGGCGATCCCGACAGGATTCGAACCTGTGACCATCGGCTTAGAAGGCCGGTGCTCTATCCAGCTGAGCTACGGGACCTCGCCTTTAAGAAAGTCGAAGAAATATCAACCAATCAGCAAGACCTGACCGCAGCCATAACGTGTCGGGCAAGTCAAGACAAGCGCTCAATGTGTCCAGGGTGCGGAACGGTCGAAGCGAAAATTATCTGAATAGGATACTTGCCGACGCTTCTGCTCATGCGGTTCAAATAAGCGATAAGGGATCGCATTGCGCGTGGCATAGGCGACAGCATCTTCCTGACTGTCGAAAGACAGACGAATCTGGCTTTTCATATCACCCGACGACGTATAGCCCATCAATGGCTCGACCTTACGCGGGCTTTCGGGTTCGAATTCGAGAATCCACTGATCGGTCTTGGCCTTGCCAGACTGCATGGCTGTCTTAGCTGGACGATATATGCGCGCAACCATTTGAAAAACCTTGAACTAACTCGCTTGCTCAATCTCAATAGGATCAAGCTTTCGTAAGGCAATAGTTGAGGTATTGCCCTATGTCAACGCGACAAAGATACCTGAATACAGCTTGAAAAGCCGAGCGCTTGTGGATTGGTCGTATTTTGATGAAATTGGTCGGAGCGAGAGGATTCGAACCTCCGACCCCCTGATCCCAAATCAGGTGCGCTACCAGGCTGCGCTACGCTCCGACATCCATTTGGATGCCGAGTTCCCTAGAGAGTTCGTGGTGCTAAAGCAAGACTTATTTTTAAAATAGATGTGAAGAAGTGCACGGATACAGGAATTGCTTCATATGGCAATGCTCGGTTCGGGTGCAGTTCGGTTGACTGATCAAAACCTTATGGGAGCTTTTTGATATCATTTGTATTCTCATCCTATGTGAGAGCTTAGTGAAAATCGCTCCTTATCCCGGCATTCAGACCAGTCCTGCCTAAAGTAGCATAAGGCAATGAATTGACAGTGCTGGTAAAGTAAGATTACCAATTGTCGATATATGTAATCCCGAGAAGGATACCTTGAGGAGAAGGGCATTCTTCACTGCACACCGGCATAAAGACCGCTGAGAGATCGGGATGAGAGAGGACGTTAGAGCATGATCCGACCGGAATAAAACGAGGATCGATAAGATTGTGCTTCTAGTAAAGGAAGTTAGGGCGCCGATCTGATTTTATCAGGTCTAACCGCGCTCTGATATCGAGGAGGGAGGAAGCATGACCTGGAATCAAGTCTATGATCCGTTGGGCAGCATGTTCTGGTCGACATTGCTGGCTGCTTTGCCGATTGTCGTTCTGCTGGGCGGTATCGGTATTTTTCATATGAAGGCCCATACTGCTGCAATCCTTGGGCTTCTGGCGGCTCTTGTCATTGCCGTGGTCGGATTTGGAATGCCCGCCGATATGGCTGGTGCGACTGCTGTTTATGGCGCGGCCTATGGTCTTTTGCCGATCGGCTGGATCATTCTTAACGTCATTTTCCTTTACCGGCTCACCGAGCAGACGGGTCAGTTCAACATATTGCGCGATTCCATCGCCGGTATTACGCCTGATCGCCGTCTGCAACTGCTGTTCATTGCCTTTTCCTTTGGTGCCTTTTTCGAAGGTGCTGCCGGTTTTGGTACGCCCGTTGCCGTTACCGCCGCCATGCTGATGGGGCTGGGTTTCGCACCACTTCCAGCGGCGGGGTTGTCGCTGATCGCCAACACGGCACCGGTCGCATTTGGTGCGTTGGGCGCACCGGTTATTGCGCTGTCCGCAGTTACCGGCATTGATCTGTTGCAGCTTTCGGGCATGATCGGGCGGCAATTGCCGTTCTTTTCGCTAATCGTACCTTTTTGGCTGATCTGGGCTTTTGCTGGACGCAAGGGCATGCTGGAAGTCTGGCCCGCCGTGCTTGTTGCCGGTGTGTCGTTTGCAATTCCGCAATATCTGGTTTCCAACTTTCATGGTCCATGGCTGGTCGACGTTATTGCGGCCGTATGCTCGATGGCGGCACTTGCTGGCTTTCTGCGTATCTGGCAGCCAAAGCGTATCTGGACATCGACAAGCCTTGGAGATGAAGAAGCGGCCGTGCCCTATGTCGCGCCGCCAAGCCATCCGACGCGCAAGGTTTTTCGCGCGTGGCTGCCCTGGCTCATTTTGTCGGTCTTCGTGTTCCTGTGGGGCACGCCGCAGTTCCGCGCATGGCTCGATGCGCTCTGGGCACCCAAAATCCCGATCCCTTATCTGCATAATCTGGTGTTCAAGGTGCCGCCGGTGGTCGCCGAAGCGCATGCGGAAGCAGCCGTTTATACGTTCAATCTGCTTTCAGCCACCGGAACCGGCATTTTGCTCTCTGCAATCGTCGGTGGACTCGTTCTTGGCTTCAACCCACTGAAACTGTTTAAAGAATATACCAAGACCATTTATGTTGTGCGTTTCTCGCTGATTACGATCTCCGCCATGCTGGCGCTTGGCTACGTCACGCGCTACTCCGGCACTGACGCAACGCTGGGCCTTGCATTCGCGCAGACCGGGTGGATCTATCCATTCTTCGGTGCAATGTTGGGCTGGTTGGGCGTTGCCCTGACCGGATCGGATACGGCATCGAACGTGCTGTTCGGCGGATTGCAGAAAATCACCGCCGAACAGGTCGGCGTTTCGCCCGTGCTGATGGCTGCGGCCAATTCATCGGGCGGTGTCATGGGCAAGATGATCGATGCCCAATCCATCGTCGTCGCATCGACTGCAACACAATGGTACGGGCATGAATCGAAGATTTTGCGTTATGTGTTCTTCCATTCTGTTGCGCTGGCGGCACTTGTCGGCATCCTGATCATGGCACAGGCTTATCTGCCGCCGTTCACGCATATGGTTCCGGCGGAAACCATTCCTGCGATCACCCATTGATCGTTTAAGCAAATCAGTCCGCGCGCATGATCTGCGCGCGGATTTGTGTGTGCATTATCAGTCCGTTGGAACCAGAACCGTTTTCAGCCGTTTATGAACAGATTGAAGATGAACTGGAGTTTTAGCGTGAATAGAAACGGTCTTTATCTGATTATCGGTGCGCTTCTCGTCGTAGCAGCAGGGTTGGCTGTCTATGTCTATCAGGAAGAAACCAAACCGGCAGGCGTGGAGCTCAAGATTGGGGAAGGCGGCGTTTCAATCGAAGAGAATTGATGTTCGCTCACGGTAAACATATTAACCGATTAAGATTTCAAATGCTTACGCTTTGTGATGCAACAGTTGCAAACGAGCCGTGTTATTTGGTCAGCAAATCAACGGAGGTTCGACATGGCTATTCAGACTGTTTCCGATGAACTTTATCGCCGTCACGAACGTGAATGGGCTGCGATGCGCGATGCACTTGAATCGACCGATAACGGTCAAAGTGAGGTCGATCAGGGTTCCGGCCAAACGTCGTTTGATCATAAGCCGACTGAATAAATGTCCCTGATACGTTTATTGAAACGCCGCGTCAGCGGCGTTTTTTGTTTATGATTTTATGGGATGTGCACTATCAGTGCGTTCAAGGGCCGCAACCGGTAGCTTGACGAAATAATTCGTCGGCGTGTGCTTCTCCATACCTTGCGCGGATGTCATTCCCTCGAGATATTGTTTTTGTTTTGTTATAATTAAATCGGAACAAGGTCTGCGTCATCTGGATTATCCTTTTCAATATTGGATATCTCTGATGAGGTTTTGATTTGCCGATTATAGCAACCGCCGCCTGGTCGATTCCCAAGGTGGTCGCAGACCGGTTCGCCACTGAGGGAAGCGGAATCACCCGTTATGCCTCGGTGTTTAACGGCGTCGAGGTCAACTCGACTTTTTATCGCCGCCATAAGCCAGCAACCTTCACCCGTTGGGCGGAGTCCGTACCGGATGATTTTCGGTTCTCAATTAAAATGCCAAGAGAAATCACGCATATGCGTGCGATGAGCGATATATGCATGCCATTCAGCGACCTTATCGACGATGTTTCGGCTTTGGGTGACAAGCTGGGTCCTTTGCTCTGCCAGCTACCGCCATCACTTGTATTCAACGCATGCGTCATGGAACGGGCATTTGAAGTAATGCGAGCGCAATATTCGGGCCCGATTGTTATCGAGGTTCGGCATAAAAGTTGGGCTGAGACAGAAGCATTGTCATTGCTGGACCATTATTCAATCGACAGGGTTTTGGCTGATCCGGTGCGTGTCTGGCCAGTCGAGAGTTTTGCACATCCGGCGCGCTATATTCGCCTGCACGGCAAGCCACGCGTTTATTATTCAAGCTACACCCATGAAGAGATCAAGGCATTCTCGCGTCTGATGGGGCATGACAGTTGGTGCGTGTTTGACAATACGGCGTCTGGTGCTGCGATTGAGAATGCCTTGGATATGTTGACGTTTCAGCAAGATCACTAATGCACAGTCATCCCTGTGTTATTAGAGTGTGTTTCGATCTGATTTTAATATATTGATGCTTTATCTCTTTGATTTGACACGTATCTTATCCGAAAACCGTTTCACACTTTTTGGGATGCGCTCTAAACTTTTCAAAGTTTTCCCCGTTACGCTCGTCAGAGATACTATTTCGATCCTGGGCAATTTTGCCTGAAGGGCGGGTCTCTGTGCTTCGCGTCTCTGGCGCGGCCTGCCGATCAACACAGGAAAACACCATGAATATGCATCTTGGCGATACCCGCCTCTTGATTGAGGCGGGTCGAGCGCGTGGACTATTGCGCAATCAAATGGCTTACGTGCTGGCCACCGCCTATCACGAGACGGCACACACCATGAAGCCGATCATTGAGAAGGGCGGTGAGAAATATCTGCGCTCAAAGAAATATTATCCGTTCTTTGGTCGCGGCTATGTCCAGATCACGTGGCGCGAGAACTATGTGAAGGCAGGCAAGGCGCTTGGCGACGATTTCGTGAAGAACCCTGCGCTGCTGTTGAAACCGGACTATGCCGCTCCCATCCTGATCGTCGGAATGGTGGAAGGTTGGTTTACGGGCAAGAAGCTCTCCGATTACATCACGCTGCAAAAGTCAGATTTCAGGAATGCACGCCGGATCGTTAACGGAACTGACCGGGCCGATCTGATTGCAGGCCATGCCAAGGACTATGACAAGGCGCTTCTGGCCGAAGGTTATGGCGTTGAGCAGGTCGTGACGGCTCCAGCAATGGAAGTCATTCCTGTACCGGTTGAGGAAAAGCCGCTCTCCAAATCCTCGCGCTTCTGGACGTGGTTCGGATCGGGTGGCGGTGCGGCCGTCATGCCTTTTGTCGACTGGAAGGTGCAACTGGTCATCGTGGCGGCAATCATTCTTGCTGCGGGCTATGCGATCTTCACCATGCCGCAGGCGAGGGTCAAGCTTGAAAAGCTGGTGGATGCGATATGAGTGCAATCTGGTCACTCATTCCCAACGGGCTGAAACTCTCATTCGCTGCCGTTCTGGCGGCATTTCTGTTTCTGGGTGCGGGATACACTTACGGCACGATGAAAGAGCGGCGGCGGGCCGCATTGGCAGCTGCTGAGGCTACAGCAAAGGCAATCGAAAGAAGGACGGATATCGATGAAACGATTATTAGCATGGACGCTTATAGGCTCTGCCTTGAGCTTGGCGGGGTGCGCGAGCAATGCGAGCAACTGCGCCGGGTGGAAGGCAATCCCCGTTAAGCCGGACACAGCCGTCTATCTGGCTGGAAACGATATGACAGCAGGGCAGGGCATTGCCGCGCATAATGCATATGGGAGTAAGTCGGGATGCTGGAAGTGAGAAAGGGTGGCACCCCTCATTTCGATGTAGCGATCACCTGAAGGCTGCGCAGATAGTCCTGTAGATGCGTCATTCCGTGCTGATTTGGCGGAAGAGGCGCATCCATAGCCCGTACTTCACTTGGAAGAATTCCAAACCTGTTCTTGAAGTGGTAGGCGAACCGCGAGTTATCGGAAAAGCCATAGCGATAGAGGATGACTTTGTTGGGAATGCCAGCCGTCCGCCTGTCGTTTAAAAGCTGATATGTTAAATCCAATCTGCGATCACGAATGAATTTCGCAACACCGTCTTCTCGTTCAAACAAACGGTAAAGACTGGAACGAGAAATGCCAAAGTTCTGAATTATAGATTTCGTATTTAGATGGTGATTTTCGATGTTTTCATGAATGTAATCAATAATACGTTGTTTAAGTGGTAATTTATAAGAATCTTCATTTATAAAATAAGCATTTTGAGAGCCTTTTATCGCTGATGAAAGTAGCGTTATGAAAGCTTCTTGAGTTGCCGGTATATGATTTTCATCGATCTCGGTATGGTTGTTATAAATTCCAATCATATATTGTGCCAATATGCGCGTAATTGGCCTGTCGCGGCTTAAAATCAGGCCATGAATATTCTTGTTTGGCATGAGGCGCTGGATGCTGCCGCGGTCTATTCCGATGCAAAGGCGTGCGCCGACATTGGGATGCGCCGCACTGGACTGGGAAAGATCATGGATGAAAATATCACCCGGCTGGACGGCGAGATCCATTTCATTGTGATCACTCGTTTGAGAGCATGAGAGTATCAGCTGGATCGTTAAAAAATCCATTCCCGCATGGGCGATAGCCGGATCATTATGGAGAGGCGCTGGCTCGCTGCATCCTGTTGTTCCAACTATCATTGAGCCCAGCAGATGCGATTGGCAGCCGCCGGTCAGCCCTACTTCTCCTGACGAAACATCATAGAACATGATGGATGCATCGCGCCAGAATTCATCACGATTTTCTTCATCAGCCATATCAGTTAAAAAATTACATCCACTTCCATTTTGCTCTCTGATTTAAGCGGGCGTAACGCTTTATGCGAAAGCTAATGATTATTGATTTCTAAGAAATTTACATTAATTTAATGAAAGTAAAAATGATAAAAGTCAATGTTTTTTAATAGATATACAGAACAATAGGAAATTATACATATTCTAATAAAGTGCTATATAATATTCTTTTCAGAAGTTGAATTAGGAATTATTTTTCTACTTGATGATCGCGTGGACAGCACTCGAAAAGCGTGGCGCAGGTTTCGAAAATAATGCTGGAAAAGTCAATTACGAGAGCGTGAATCTATCTCTTCTCTTCAGCGGCGTTGATGGATGATGACGGCAATGGCGAGAGCAGCCAATCCGATCGCTATAAAGCCCTGAAGAATGAAAACCCAGCTCATCATTGTGCATTCCTTTTATAATCGTCGCTTGCTGGCGATGTCAGATTGCAGCAAAGCCTTTTTCCAAATCTGCGATGAGGTCTGCAACATCTTCCACCCCGATCTGCAAGCGGATGAGCGCTCCGGGATAATCTCCCTTTGCAACCGTGCGATCACCAAGATGGACTTCCAGTGCCAGGCTTTCATAACCACCCCATGAATAGCCAAGGCCAAAAAGTTCGAGTGCATTGAGGAAGGCGTGCGCCTGCGCGCGTCCACTGTTCGCGAGCACAAAGGAAAACACACCCGATGAGCCTTTGAAATCGCGCTTCCACAGAGCATGGCTGGGATGGCTCTCAAGCGCGGGGTGCAGAACTTCAGCCACTGCCGGATGGTCTTGCAGCCAGTGCGCAACTTCAAGTGCCGCCTTGCGGTGATGTTCGAGTCTGATCCCCATTGTGCGCATGCCGCGCAGGATCTGGTAGGCATCGTCGGGCGCTGCACAAAGACCCAGAGTACCGTGGGTTTCGATAAGCTGCGGCCAGCATTTTTCATTGGCCGACACTGTGCCAAACAGCACGTCGGAATGCCCGCATGGATATTTGGTTGCCGCATGGATACTGATATCGACGCCGAAATCGAGCGCCTTGAAATAGATCGCGGTTGCCCATGTATTATCCATCATCACGATGGCGCCTGCTTTATGCGCGGCATCAGTGATGGCCGGAATATCCTGCACCTCGAATGTGTTGGAACCAGGCGATTCGGTAAAGACGACCTTCGTGTTGGGCTTGAGAAGCGCTGCAATGTCGGCACCGATTTCAGGCGCGTAATATTCGACCTCGACGCCCATGCGTTTCAGGATCGTGTCGGCAAAATGCCGGGTCGGATAATAGACCGAATCCACCATCAGCAGATGATCGCCGGGAGACAAGAACCCCAGGAGCGGAATGGTAACGGCAGCAAGGCCCGAGGGGACGCAGACGGTTCCCGCAGACCCTTCCAGAGCATCGACAGCCTTGCAAAGTGCGCGGCTGGTTGGCGTTCCGCGCGTGCCATAGGTATATTCCTGATCTTCGGTAACCATGGTTTGCGCATTGGGGAACAATACAGTAGAGGCACGAACCACAGGCGGATTGACGAAGCCGTGATAATCGCGCGGCTCATAACCGTCATGGGCAAGACGTGTATTGATACCGCGTTCTACTGTCTTGTCCTGCTGCTTAGCCACGAAATTGCCTCCAGAGCGTGTTGCATGCTGTCGCGACGATTCTGTTTCACGAAAACCGCCTTTTCTCTTGTTCTAGAGCATAATGGCTGTGGAGTGAAACGCGGATCGATAGAATCGCATGCAATAAAAGGGATATTTTTTTAATGACGGTATCGGACATGAAAGATGTGTTTCTCACGCCGGTCCGTGCTGCTCATGAATTGTTTCGCGGCTTGTTGCGTCCACCTTATGACGGCGCGCCATCGTCATGGACGCTGGAAATGACTGCCGTGTTGATCGTGTTGCCTTTCATTATTCCGGTCCTGCATCTGTGGGATGCGGAGATTGTCCGCGCCGCCTCACAGAGCAGTTTTATCGTCATGGAAATTCTGCGCGCAATAACCGATGCCATCCGCACGCTGGTCTGGCTGGCTGTGGCGCTGGTGGTATGGATTGCAACGGTTTTCATGCTCGCTCCTGCTTTTCAGAGCCGATTACGAAATATGCTGATGCGGTTTCATGGCTGGGCGACGCTGGTTCTGGTCTCGATCATTGTCGGCAGTATTCCGCTGGAACTGGGCAAATTGGCCTTCGGTCGTGCACGCCCATTTTTGCTCAACGAAGTGGGGCCAACTGCCTTCTCGCCCTTCAGAGGCGAATATCTTTACGAGAGTTTTCCCTCCGGGCATTCCATGATGGCAGGCATCATGATGGCCTCGCTTTGGATATTCCTGCCGCGTTGGCGCGGCGTGAGCGTGCCGGTTTGTGTGCTTTTTTGCATCAGCAGGCTGGCTGCCGGCGCGCATTACCCCACCGACATTGTGGCGGGCTGCGCTATTGGTTTTATAGCGACTTGGTGGGTGGCGCGCTTCATGGCGACGCGCAATATTATTTTTTCACTCGATCAGGAGCGTGCTTTCCCGCGTGTCTAATTCTCGCGAAAAGTGACCGGATTTTACAGCCTGTGATGAGGATGTGTCATCTAAATCATTGTTTTCATTGGAACGACAGTATCGAATATACGACTTTGGACTCATACAGTCCGCGATTGCTACATTTTCCACATAAATCGCAAACCATGTAAAAAACGCGCCCCTTCAATGCGATTTTTCTTCGTACAGGTGGTTTTGTTCCCGATAACACCTTGACCAATGCCAAAATATCGCCTTCGATAAGGCGGTTAGGCGACAGGCTCGTCACTGCGCTCAAAATTCAATTGAAGACCGGCAAAACGGTCTCGGGCGAGGGGCGGCCAGCTACGGTATGAATTGGAGGGACAAGGGAAGTTCCGGGGGAACGATTCCGACGATTCATATCATTACGATAAGCAACAAGAGATGCTGAGGAAAAATGATCCGGCTCTCAGGGAACATGAAGGTTGCAGGCCAGATGAAAAAGTTTGTTATGACGGGTGTATTGGGTGCGGCGGCACTTTTTGCTGCTAGTTCGGGAGCATCCGCAGATACGCTTTCCGATGTGAAGGCAAAAGGTTTTCTGCAATGCGGCGCCAATACCGGCGTGATCGGATTTGCTGCGCCCAACGACAAGGGTGAATGGTCGGGTATCGACGTCGATTATTGCCGCGCGGTGGCCGCTGCCATTTTCGGCGATCCGACCAAGGTGAAGTTTACGCCGCTCAACGCCAAGGAGCGCTTTACGGCTCTGCAGTCGGGTGAAGTGGACGTTCTGATCCGTAACACCACCTGGACGATCAGCCGCGATACGTCGCTGGGCTTCGATTTTACCGGCGTCAATTTCTATGACGGCCAGGGCTTTATGATCAATTCCAAGAAGCTGTCGGGCATCAATTCGGCCTTGCAGCTTTCGGGCGCATCCATCTGCGTTCAGGCTGGGACGACCACCGAACTCAACATGGCCGACTATTTCCGCGCCAACAAGATGGAATATAATCCAGTTGTCTTTGAAAAGCTCGAAGAAGCCAATGCCGCTTATGATTCCGGTCGTTGCGATGCTTACACGACAGACCAGTCGCAGCTTTATGCCGTGCGTCTGACGCTTGCCAACCCGGACGATCATGTCATCCTGCCGGAAGTCATTTCCAAGGAACCACTTGGACCGGCTGTCCGTCAGGGCGATTCCAAATGGGCTGATATCATCCGCTGGACGCATTATGCGCTGCTGAACGCTGAAGAATTTGGCATTACGCAGGCCAATGTCGAAGAGATGAAAAATTCCGACAACCCGGAAATCAAGCGTCTTCTCGGCACGGAAGCTGATACCAAGATCGGTACCGATCTCGGCGTGAGCAATGACTGGGTTGTCAATATCATCAAGGGTGTCGGCAATTACGGCGAGATTTTCGACCGCAATGTCGGTGCGGGAAGCGCGCTCAAGATTGCACGCGGCCTGAACGCCCAGTGGACGAAGGGTGGTCTGCAATACGGCATGCCGATCCGCTAGTGTTTTGTTCCGGCATTTGCATCTGTGCCTTTGAAGGGACGCGCAAATGTCGGAATTTATTTCACTGGGACAGGTGGTCTGATTGATCGAAAAGGGGCGGATGGCCCGAATAGTCCAGCAGGTGTTGCAAGGAAAATGCTGGCCTGACTGTTTGATTATCCGTCGCCTTATCGATCCATTCGTGTTTTCCAGTTGTTATGAGAGCCAGCCGCATTGCGGTCGTATTGTATGACGCCCTCTCATGACCGGAATTCAAGAAGACGCCAACGGACGGGCCAACCTCTTTGTTATTCATCCCTGCCTTGCACCAAGCCTTTTGGGCAGGGCAGATGGTACCGGCATTCATATCGTTTTGAGCTTTGCCTGATTGACGGCACCGTTCAGAAAACGATGTAAAGCCGTAAACAACAGGAAACATATGGCTTCCTCAACTGCAACCGAACGCCGCCCGGATGGTGGCGGAACTTCGCTCCTGTATGATCCGCGTGTTCGCGGCATCTTTTATCAGGTTGTCGTTTTTGGCGTGGTCCTTGCTTTTATTTATTGGATCGTCGGCAATACGATGTCCAATCTGCAACGGGCCAATATCGCGTCCGGCTTCGGCTTTTTGAATGGCCGCGCCGGTTTCGACGTCGGCCAGTCTCTCATTCCCTATTCGAGCGATTCCACCTATGGCCGCGCCATTCTGGTGGGCCTGCTCAACACGCTTTACGTGGCGGCATTAGGCGTGGTGACGGCTTCGATCATCGGCTTTCTGGTCGGTATCGGGCGCCTGTCGCGCAACTGGCTGATCCGCAAGATCTGCACCGTCTATGTCGAAGTCTTTCGCAATATCCCGCCCTTGCTGGTTATTTTCTTCTGGTATTTTGGCGTTATCTCGGTACTGCCGCCGGTGCGCGAAAGCCTGTCTCTGCCGCTTGCGAGCTATATCAACAATCGCGGTTTCTTCATGCCTGCTCCGGTCTGGGGTGAGGGCGCGTGGCTGTTGCCGGTCGCCTTTCTGATCGGTATTGCGGCCTCGTTTGGCATCGCGCGCTGGGCCAAGCGCCGACAGATGCGAACCGGACAGCCCTTTCATACAGTACTTGTCTCATTGGCGCTGATTATCGGCTTGCCGCTTCTGGCCTTTATAGCAACGGGCTTTCCGGTGTCGTTTGATCTGCCAAAACTCGGCACCTTCAATCTTTCCGGTGGCGTGCAGGTCAAGCCGGAATTTCTGGCGCTGTTCCTTGCCTTGTCGTTTTATACCGCCTCCTTCATCGCTGAAACGGTTCGCGGTGGTATTCTGGGCGTGAGCAAAGGGCAGACGGAAGCGGCCTATGCGGTCGGTCTTCGCCCCGGTCCCACCATGCGCCTTATCATCGTGCCGCAGGCACTGCGGATTATCATTCCGCCGCTGTCGAGCCAGTATCTCAATCTCATCAAGAACTCGTCGCTGGCAATCGCCATCGGCTATCCCGATCTTGTTGCCGTGGGCGGCACCATTCTCAACCAGACGGGTCAGTCGGTTGAAGTCGTGGTCGTCTGGATGGTGGTCTATCTCGGCATCAGTCTGGTGATTTCCGGTCTGATGAACTGGTTCAATGCCAAAATGGCGCTGGTGGAGAGATAATCATGCAAGAAAACAATCTCCAATATGTCCGCACCGACATGGTTGCGGGAGAAGCGCCGCCCAGTTCCGTTCAGGGAATTGTGCCTTGGTTGCGCGTCAATCTGTTTGCAACGCCAAAGGATGCCGTGCTGACGATCTTGGGCCTGCTGCTGCTTGGATGGTTTCTGCCCTCCGTCATCCAGTGGCTGTTCATTAATGCCGTCTGGAGCGGAACGAACCGTGAGGCGTGTCTGACGGTTGCGCAGGGTGGCGCGCAGCCCGAAGGCTGGTCGGGTGCTTGCTGGGCCTTCGTTCAGGCGAAATACCAGCAATTCATCTATGGCCGCTATCCGTTTGCCGAGCGCTGGCGTGTCAATGTGACCGCGCTGATCTTCGTGATCCTGCTGGTGCCGCTTCTCATTCCAAAGGTGCCGCATAAGGTTCTCAATGCGGTTCTGTTTTTTATCGTCTTCCCGGTAATCGCCTATTTCTTGTTGCTCGGTGGCTATTTCGGCCTGCCGCGGGTCGAAACTGCGCTTTGGGGCGGGTTGCTGGTCACGCTGGTGCTGTCCTTTGTCGGTATCGCCGTCTCGCTGCCGCTTGGCGTCATTCTGGCGCTCGGGCGGCGCTCTCATCTGCCGGTCATCAAGACGATGTCGATTATCTTCATCGAGACGGTGCGTGGTGTGCCGCTGGTGACGGTGCTTTTCATGGCCAGCGTCATGCTGCCACTGTTTTTGCCGCCGGGTGTTACCTTCGACAAGCTGATGCGTGCGCTGATCGGCGTGGCGCTGTTTGCGTCGGCCTATATGGCGGAGGTGATACGTGGCGGACTTCAGGCCATCCCGCGCGGTCAATATGAGGGTGCGGAAGCGCTGGGTCTGAGCTACTGGCAGAAAACCGGACTGATTGTTCTGCCGCAAACGCTGAAACTGTCGATCCCCGGTATCGTCAATACCTTTATCGGCCTGTTCAAGGATACGAGCCTCGTCTACATCATCGGCATGTTCGATCTTTTGGGCATCGTGCGCCAGAATTTCTCCGATGCGAACTGGGCTTCACCGCAGACGCCTGCAACGGGCCTTGTTTTTGCGGGCTTTGTTTTCTGGATTTTCTGTTTCGCCATGTCGCGCTACTCTATATTCATGGAACGACGGCTCGACACGGGTCACAAGCGATAAAAAGAACAAAAGGGAATAATGCAAATGAGTGCACAAAGCGCCCTGCCGCAATCTGAACTGGGTGTCGAGGTCGACCGCTCCAAGCTGGAAGTGTCGAAGACCGATGTAGCGATCGAAATCACCAACATGCACAAATGGTATGGTGATTTCCACGTCCTGCGCGACATCAACCTGAAAGTCATGCGTGGCGAGCGCATCGTCGTGGCTGGCCCGTCGGGTTCGGGCAAATCCACGATGATCCGCTGTATCAACCGTCTGGAAGAGCATCAGAAGGGCAGCATCGTCGTTGACGGTATTGAACTCACCAATGATCTCAAAAAGATCGACGAAGTGCGCCGCGAAGTCGGCATGGTATTCCAGCACTTCAACCTCTTCCCGCATCTGACCATTCTGGAAAACTGCACGCTTGCGCCGATCTGGGTTCGAAAGATGCCCAAGAAGAAGGCGGAAGAAATCGCCATGCATTATCTGGAGCGGGTCAAGATCCCTGAACAGGCGAACAAATATCCGGGCCAGCTTTCAGGCGGGCAGCAGCAGCGCGTGGCGATTGCGCGTGCGCTGTGCATGAATCCCAAAGTCATGCTGTTCGATGAGCCGACTTCGGCGCTTGATCCTGAAATGGTCAAGGAAGTTCTCGACACGATGGTCAGCCTTGCCAATGAAGGCATGACGATGATTTGCGTGACGCACGAAATGGGCTTTGCGCGTCAGGTCGCCAACCGCGTGATCTTCATGGATCAGGGTCAGATTGTTGAACAGAATTCGCCTGCAGAATTCTTTGACAACCCGCAGCATGAGCGCACGAAACTGTTCCTCAGCCAGATATTGCACTAAGCTGCATGAACAAAACACCCGCCAGTTTGGCGGGTGTTTTCGTTTCAGAATGAAATTTAAATCTTGCTGAACTCGATATAAAAATCACGCACACCGGAGGCCAGAAACTGGACGGCGACACAGGTCAGCAAAAAACCCATGATTTTCGTGATCGCCTGCATGCCGTGATCGCCGAGCAGTTTTTCGATCATGGTCGCGCTCGAAAGCGCCAGATAAGCGACGCTAATCGTCAGAAAAATGCCCGTTATAACCACGATATGACCAAGAATGGTTTGATCTGCCGGTATTTGTGAGCTGAAACTCATGACAATGGCGATTGAACCGGGACCTGCAAGGCTTGGCATGGCCAGCGGCGAAAACGAATAATCGATGCTTGCCTTCTTGATGTCGGCCGGCTCCGCATCAACATCGGAAGACGTGTCATCGCCCGAAAAAATCATGCGCAAAGCCAGAATCATGATGATGATTCCACCCGCAACCCGAATGCCGGGCAGCGAAATGCTGAAAAGCGCGATAATCCCCTGCCCAAGCAGAAGAAAAGCAGTCAGGATTGAAAAAGCATAAATACAGGCTTTTTTCGCCTGTGCGCGACGGCTCTCCGCGCTCATCCGTTTTGTCAGCGCCATATAGAGCGGGATGGTCGTCAAAGGATTCATAATCGGCAGGAGCCCGATGAAAACGATTGAAACATATTTTATATATTCCGTTATGAAACTCACCGGATAAACACTCCTGTTGAAATATATTGAGCGTTAAAAAATCTATTCGATTGCCGCAATGGCATCATAGCCATAAAGCCAGTCCATGTCCTGCAAGAAGCTTTCCGGTCCGCGCGCAGCAAAAAGCAGATTGCGGCCAACGGCGAGAGGACCCTGCGCATGATAGGCAAAGCGGTTAAGCTTGCCGCGCTTGGCAACAGCGGCAAGTCGTGTCTTGCGCACCGCATCATAATGGCGAAGCGTATTGTCTGTGTCGGCTTGATCCAGTGCCTGCGCGAGTGCTGCCGCATCCTCGATCGCCATGGCTGCACCCTGTGCTGCAAAAGGTGTGACGGCATGGGATGCATCCCCCAGCAGGATCAGACGGTTGTCGCAGACGAATTGCGCGTCCGGCATTTCAAACAGTGGCCAATAGGTCCAGTCGGTTGTCGCTGCAATGACATCGCGAACCGCATCCGACCAGTTATTATAAAAGGAAGCGAGACGCCCACAGTCGCCGGTTCGTGACCATGTTGCGCCCGGATTTTCACCGTGGGTAATGGCGACAAAATTGAAGAAATCGCCGCCTTTGACCGGATAGGCAATGAAATGCACCCCGGCACCAAGCCACGCTGAAACGGCTTTGCGCTCCGGCAAGGCTTTTGTAAACGAGGCGGGCAGGGCATCTGTTGCAAGCGTTGTGCGCCAGGCAATATGGCCGCTGAATTGCGCCTTGCTCAGACCGGCTGCGGCGCGCTGCGCCGACCACACGCCATCACAGCCGAGAAGCCATGAGGCAGCAACCGTTTCGATTTTGTCGCCACGCCGGATTTCGGCTTCGATCCCGTTGCTCGTGCTGTGATGGCGGATGATTTCGGCGTTAAGATTGATAGCGATAGCGGGATGATCGTGGCAGGCGCCAAGCAGTGCCGATTGCAGATCGGCTCGGTGGCAAACGAGATAGGGAGCATGCCAGCGTTGAGATGCTTTTTCACCCATCGGCATGGCAAGCAGCGGGCGCGCCTTGCGCCCATCGACCAGATAAAGCACATCTGGGCTAACAGCCTGTTCCGCCAGCCGCTCAGCAACACCAAGCCGCGTCAGATGACGCATGGCATTGGGGGCGAGTTGCAATCCGGCCCCCACTTCGGAAAGTTTTTCGGATTTTTCGCAAAGCGTGATCTGCCAGCCGCGCGCAGCCAGTTCGAGCGCGGCACTAAGCCCCGCAACCCCTGCGCCTGCAATGAGGATATGCCCTTTTGAGTGACCGCTCATGGTGCGCTGCTGTTTAAACGCTCGATGACGTGTCAGGCAGCTTTTTCGGACGCGGTATCAAAAGTGCAGCCAGCCGGAACCGTCTCGTCGGCATGTAGCGTCGCATTGTAGCGATAGAGCGTCGAGCAATAAGGGCAGACAACTTCGCTTTCGTCGCCCATGTCGAGAAAGACATGCGGGTGGTCGAATGGCGGGTTGGCGCCAACGCACATGAATTCCTTCACGCCGATTTCAATCGCATGATGACCGGCGTCATTCTGGAAGTGCGGGATGATATGATCGGACATGATATGCTCCGCTTTAGGGACCGTGCAAAATATAAGATTGGGTGGCCTAAGCCACCCGCTTTACGCTAGCATGTATCGCGAATGGCTTGTTATCGGAAGCGTTTTCAACAATTCTGGGGACATTTCAAGCGATTTGCTATCAAACTGTCATATGACGGCCATAGGTTCGCAAATAAGCCGGGATGTTCTGGCTGGAGCCGGGGTGGAAAAGATGAATGAAAACAGGGCTATGGCGAGCGAAACGAGCGATATGACGGCAGAATTGACCCCGGAGGGGCAAAAAGTGCATTCGGAAACTGTTTCCACAACATACGAAACTTTGAACGATGACGCGACTTCGGCGCTCATGAAAAGCCCTGAGCGCTTCGTCAATCGTGAATTTTCATGGTTGCAGTTCAACCGCCGCGTTCTGGAAGAAGCCGCCAATATGCGCCAGCCACTGCTGGAGCGTTTGCGCTTCCTGTCGATTTCCGCCACCAATCTCGATGAGTTCTTCATGGTGCGCATTGCGGGCCTTGCGGCACAGGTGCGCGCAGGTGTCGCCACACGCAGCGCCGATGGACGCACGCCGCAGGAGCAGCTTGATTTCGTTCTCGAAGAAGTCGGCAATCTACAGGAAAAGCAGCAGGCTCGACTGCGTGCCTTACGTGAAGAACTGGCACAGGAAAACATCGAAGTCGTTCGCCCTTCCGCCTTGTCGGATACGGAAAAGCAATGGCTCGAAAATCATTTTCTCGAGACCATTTTCCCGGTTCTGACCCCGCTTTCCATTGATCCCGCGCATCCTTTCCCGTTTATTCCCAATCTTGGTTTTTCGATTGCGCTGCAACTAGGGCGGCGGGCGGATAATCACCCGATGACGGCTCTTTTGCGCATTCCGCTTGCCTTGAAGCGCTTTATCCAGCTGCCATCGGAACAGAATACCTATCGCTTCGTCACCATCGAGGATTTGGTCAGCCTGTTCATCGACCGGCTTTTCCCCGGCTATGAAATGCGCGGTGTCGGCACCTTCCGCATTATTCGCGACAGCGATATTGAAGTGGAAGAAGAGGCTGAAGACCTCGTACGCGTGTTCGAGACGGCTTTGAAACAGCGTCGGCGCGGGCAGGTGATCCGCATTGAATTTGATGCTGAAATACCCGAAGCGCTGCGCGTGTTCGTTGCGACCGAGCTTGGTGTGGCCGAAAACCGCGTCAGCGTGCTCGAAGGCCTGCTGGCGCTCAACATGATTTCCGAGATCGTCTCGATCCCACGCGATGATCTTAAATTCGTGTCCTATAATCCGCGTTTCCCCGAGCGTATCCGCGAGCATGCAGGCGACTGCTTTGCTGCGATCCGTGAAAAGGACATCGTGGTGCATCACCCGTACGAATCATTTGATGTTGTGGTGCAGTTCCTGCGTCAGGCCGCAGCCGACCCGGATGTTCTGGCGATCAAACAGACACTCTATCGTACTTCCAACGATAGCCCCATCGTGCGTGCGCTGGTGGATGCGGCGGAAGCGGGCAAGTCGGTGACGGCGCTGGTGGAATTGAAGGCGCGTTTTGATGAAGAGGCCAATATCCGCTGGGCACGCGATCTCGAACGCGCCGGTGTGCAGGTGGTGTTCGGCTTCATCGAACTAAAGACCCACTCCAAGATGTCGCTCGTGGTGCGCCGTGAAGAGCAGAAACTGCGCTCCTATGTGCATCTTGGCACCGGCAATTATCATCCGATTACCGCGCGTATCTATACCGACCTTTCCTTCTTCACCTCCGATCCCGATATTGCGCGCGATGTGTCGCATATTTTCAATTTCATCACCGGCTATGCGCAGCCTGCGGAAAAGATGCGCATTGCCATTTCCCCGCTGACGCTGCGTTCGCGAATCCTCAAGCATATCGATGATGAAATCGCTCATGCGAAGGCCGGGCGCACGGCTGCGATCTGGATGAAGATGAATTCGCTCGTCGATCCACAGATTATTGATGCGCTCTATAAGGCAAGTCAGGCAGGCGTGCAGATCGATCTCGTGGTTCGCGGTATTTGCTGTCTCAGACCGGGGGTTGCGGGGCTTTCGGATAATATCCGCGCCAAGTCGATTGTCGGCCGTTTTCTGGAGCATTCGCGCATATTCTGCTTTGGAAACGGGCAGGATCTGCCTTCTGACAAAGCCATCGTCTATATTGGTTCCGCCGACATGATGCCGCGTAATCTCGACCGCCGTGTGGAGACGCTGGTGCCGATCACCAATGCCACAGTGCATCAGCAAATCCTGTCACAAATTATGTTTGCCAACATAATTGATAACCAGCAGAGCTATCAGCTACTTGCGGACGGCACCTCTCGCCGGATAGAAAAGGAAGAAGCAGAGGAAGCGTTCAACGCGCAGGAATATTTCATGACCAATCCGAGCCTGTCAGGGCGCGGAAAGTCGCTCAAATCTTCGGCACCTCGCCTGATAGCGCATCGCAAGCGGGCGCAGGCGGAAAGAAAAAGTACTGCATGAGTCCAGCAATAGCACAAGGCCGCCTCAAGGGCCTCAAGCCCGTCGCGGTTATCGACATCGGTTCCAACTCGGTCCGTGTCGTTATTTATGAAGGCATCGTTCGTTCGCCAACGGTGCTTTTCAACGAGAAAATCCTTTGCGGCCTTGGCAAGGGGCTGGTGACCACGGGACGTCTCAATGACAAATCCGTGGAAGCGGCACTGCGCGCCCTCAAGCGTTTCCGCGCCTTGGCCGAGCAGGCGGGCGCGGTTTCCATTCATGCGCTTGCAACGGCTGCAGCACGCGAGGCCGAAAACGGTCCCGATTTCATTGCGCAGGCCGAAGCTATTTTGGGTCGCCATATTGAAGTGCTGTCGGGCAAGGAAGAAGCCTATTATTCGGCACTCGGTATTATTTCCGGGTTTTTCAAGCCATGCGGTGTCGCTGGCGATCTCGGCGGCGGCAGTCTCGAACTCGTGGCCGTCAATGATCATGAGATCGGCGAGGGGATCACGCTTCCGCTGGGTGGTCTCAGGCTTCAGGACATGTCTGGTGAAGAGCTGCCACAGGCGGCAAAAATCACCCATGACGAAATGACGAAAGCCGAATTGCTGGAAAAGCATCAGGGCGAGGTTTTCTATGCCGTAGGGGGCACATGGCGTAACCTTGCCAAGCTGCATATGACGGCGAAACATTATCCGCTGCATGTCATGCATGGCTATGAGATGGACCCCAAGGAGGCGCAGAGTTTTCTCAAGCGCGTTGCCAAGGGCAATATCGACACCATGGCCGGTATCGAGGCCGTGTCGAAAAACCGCCGCCAATTGCTGGCCTATGGCGCGACGGTGCTGCTTGAAACCATCCGCCGCATGAAGCCGTCAAAGATCGTCTTTTCCGCGCTCGGCGTGCGTGAAGGCTATCTTTATTCGCTGCTGCCCAAGAATGAGCAATTTCTCGATCCGCTGCTTGCCTCAGCCGAAGAATTGTCGATCCTGCGCTCGCGTTCGCCGCGTCACGCCCGCGAACTGGTGGCATGGACGGAACTGTCGCTGCCAGTTCTTGGTTTCGATGAAACCGCAGATGAGGCGCGCTATCGGCAGGCCGCATGTCTGCTGGCTGATATAAGCTGGCGCGCGCATCCCGATTATCGTGGTTCGCAGGCGCTCAATATCATCGCGCATGCTTCGTTTGGCGGCATCGATCATCCGGGGCGGTCATTCATGGCCTTGGCCAATTATTACCGCCATGATGGCCTTGTCGACGATGAGATCGCACCGGAAATCTTGCAGCTTGCAACGCCGCGTCTGGCGCAAAGAGCCAAGCTGCTCGGTGCACTTCTGCGGGTCGTTTATCTTCTGTCCGCTTCCATGCCGGGAGTCATTCCACGGCTTTTCTGGCGGGAAGAGGGCGACGGGATCGCACTCGTTGTTCCGGGAGACCTTGCCGAACTGATTTCGGACAGGCCCGAAGGCCGCTTGCAGCAATTGGCTAAGCTGACCGGCAAGAGCCTCTATTTTGCTGTCGGCGATGGAGCGATCGACGGCGGAGATGCGCGGGGATAAAATAAGCAAGGCAGCAGGATTACAGAAAGCTGTGTCCCTGCTGCCTTGTTGTATCAGTCGAGTGCGACGGCGCGAATACGGCGGTTCTCGAACCGGATACCGATTTTACCCGAAATAAGATCAAGCGCTTTCTGGCCGAAAACCTCACGCCGCCAACCCTGAAGTGCGGCGACATTGGCGTTTTCGCCTTCGGCTGCGATCTTGTCGATATCATCAGAATTGGCGACGATCTTTGCCGCAACGCCATGTTCTTCGGTCACGATCTTGAGCAGAACCTTCAAAAGTTCCGATGCGGCAGCGCTGCCTTCCGGCGCATTGCTTTGCTTGGGCAGTTTCGGCAAGTCTTCCTTGGGGATAGCCAGCGCGGTTTGAATGGCCGCAACCAGCCCTTGCGCCTGTGCAGACCGTTCCCAGCCCTTGGGGATGGTGCGCAGGCGACCCAGTGCCTCCGCATCGCGCGGCTGCTGTGTTGCGATTTCGCCGATGGTGTCGTCCTTGATCACACGACCACGCGGTACATTGCGTTCGCGCGCTTCGCGCTCGCGCCAGGCGGCAACGGCCTTGACGATGGCGAGCTCAATCGGCTTGCGCACACGCGCCTTGACGCGCCGCCATGCATCGTCGGGGTGCAGATCATAAGTTTCGACGGCTTTGAGAACAGCCATTTCCTCATTCACCCAATCGCTGCGGCCTTCCTTGGCGAGTTCGTCTTGCAAATGCGCATAGACATCGCGCAGATGTGTTACATCGGCCAGCGCATAATCAAGCTGCTTGTCGGAAAGCGGACGCCTGCGCCAGTCGGTGAAGCGCGATGATTTGTCAATATGCTGTCCTGTCACCTTCTGCACAAGCTGGTCATAGGAAACACTATCGCCATAGCCGCAAACCATGGCGGCGACTTGTGTGTCGAAAATCGGCGAGGGGACAAGACCACCTAAGTGATAAACGATCTCGATATCCTGACGGGCCGCGTGGAAGACCTTGATCACCGCTTCATCGCCCATCAGACGGAAGAAAGGGGCGAGATCAAGCCCGGGTGCCAGCGCGTCGACCAGCGCTGTGTGATCGGGCGAGGCCATCTGGATCAGGCACAGTTCCGGCCAAAACGTCGTCTCGCGGATGAATTCAGTGTCTACAGTCACGAAAACGGATTTCGACAGGGCGGATACGGCCTCTTCAAGGGCCTCGGTCGTGGTAATGAGCTGCATATTCTTCTTTTAGATAAATGGACGCTCAGTGTCGCGCCGCGATAAACACAGATGCATGGAATATCACGGAAATCGTGTTTTTTGTCGATATATTCCGTCAAGCTGGTCTAACAAAGCTGTGGCATGGCAGTGCAGACTTGACAAAGCGTGGTCAAAATGCGCTTTTCCGCCCAAATTGCAGCGCTTTGCCTGCACAAGATTATCGCGTTCCAAAGGCAGAAATCATGCATCCTTATCGCAGCCATACCTGCGCAGCCCTTCGCAAGACCGATGTCGGCTCGACCGTTCGTCTGTCCGGCTGGGTTCATCGCGTCCGTGACCATGGCGGCATTCTCTTTATCGATCTTCGCGATCATTACGGCATTACCCAGATCGTGGCCGATCCCGACAGCCCCGCTTTCAAGGTGGCCGAAACGGTTCGCGGCGAATGGGTCATTCGCGTCGATGGTGAAGTGAAGGCCCGTGCGGACGATGCGACCAACGCAAACCTTCCGACCGGCGATATTGAAATTTTCGCCGCCGAGATTGAAGTGCTGGCAGCCGCCAAGGAACTGCCGCTGCCGGTCTTTGGCGAGCCGGATTACCCGGAAGATATCCGCCTCAAATATCGCTTCCTCGATCTGCGCCGCGAAACGCTGCACAAGAACATTATGAGCCGTACGAAGATCATTGCCGCGATGCGTCGCCGCATGAGCGAGATCGGCTTCAATGAATTCACGACGCCCATTCTGACGGCTTCTTCGCCGGAAGGCGCGCGCGACTTCCTCGTGCCGAGCCGTATCCATGAGGGCCAGTTCTACGCGCTGCCGCAGGCACCGCAGCAATATAAGCAGCTTTTGATGGTTGCCGGTTTCGACCGCTATTTCCAGATTGCACCGTGCTTCCGCGACGAAGACCCGCGTGCCGACCGCCTGCCGGGCGAGTTCTACCAGCTCGACCTTGAAATGAGCTTTGTCACCCAGGAAGAAATCTGGGAGACGATGGAGCCGGTCATGCGCGGCATTTTCGAAGAATTCGCCGAAGGCAAGCCGGTCACGCAAAAATTCCGCCGCATTGCCTATGACGATGCGATCCGCACCTATGGTTCCGACAAGCCGGACCTGCGCAACCCGATTGAAATGCAGGCCGTGACCGAGCATTTCGCCGGTTCCGGCTTCAAGGTTTTCGCCAACATGATCGCCAATGACCCGAAGGTCGAGGTCTGGGCCATTCCGGCCAAAACTGGCGGTAGCCGTGCATTCTGTGACCGCATGAATTCATGGGCGCAGAGCGAAGGCCAACCGGGCCTTGGTTACATCTTCTGGCGCACGGAAGGCGACAAGCTCGAAGGCGCAGGCCCGCTTGCCAAGAATATCGGCGAGGAACGCACCGACGCCATCCGCACCCAGCTTGGGCTGGATGATGGTGACGCCTGCTTCTTCGTCGCTGGCGATCCGAAGAAATTCTACAAGTTTGCCGGTGACGCCCGCACACGCGCAGGCGAGGAATTGAACCTTGTCGATCGCGAGCGTTTCGAGCTTGCATGGATCATCGATTTCCCGTTCTACGAATGGGACGAGGACAACAAGAAGCTCGATTTTGCGCATAACCCGTTCTCCATGCCGCAAGGCGGACTGGATGCACTGGAAAATCAGGACCCGCTGTCGCTCAAGGCTTACCAGTATGATCTGGTCTGTAACGGCTTTGAAATCGCATCGGGTTCGATCCGTAACCAGTTGCCGGAAGTCATGGTCAAGGCGTTTGAAAAAGTGGGCCTCAGCCAGCAGGATGTGGAAGAACGCTTTGGCGGTCTTTACCGCGCATTCCAGTATGGCGCACCGCCGCATGGCGGCATGGCGGCAGGCATCGACCGTGTGATCATGCTTCTGGTGGGCGCTAAAAACCTGCGCGAAATCTCGCTGTTCCCGATGAACCAGCAGGCGCTTGATCTCCTGATGGGCGCACCGTCAAACGTCAGCCCGGCGCAATTGCGCGATCTGCATATTCGTCTGGCGCCGCCAACCCAGAAGAACTGATCGACAACAGATGAATACAAACAACCCGGCTTCGTGCCGGGTTTTTTTTATTTAAGAATCTATATTCAAACAGAATATCGTGATTACAGTGGCTTGTGCAGGTTGATAATCGTTGCAGTGTCGCGTCGCGAGGACTTTATGGCTTGCCAGTTTGGAGAAACATAGGGTGGGGACCAGATCACCATGCCCGCGAGAATTCCTGCAACAAACATTATCTTCGCGAGAACAGCAAATATAAGACCGAGCAAGCCAGTCCAGAACAGGGCGCGCCGTTGACCGTAGCGTTGTTCGATTATGCCATAGAATAAATGACCGCCATCAAGGGGAAAGGCAGGCAAAAGGTTGACCCCGGCCCAAATGAGATTGAGCCAGCCCAGCCATTTCAACGCATAAAGAGTGGCAGGAATGGCTGAGGGTAGTGGTGGCCTGATCCATTCACCGCCGGAATCGGGAGCAAATGGCTGCGCGGGGGCAGGAAACAAGAGCATGAAAGCCAATAGGCAAACAATGCCAATAACCAAATTGGTGGCTGGCCCGGCAAGGGTTATCAATCGTTCTTGATGCCGTGTCCAGCTTTCGCCTTCCCAAAGGGCTTCTCCACCGCCTGCATGCAGGCGGATGATGACTGGTGTCAAACCATATCCTCTGGCCGCCAACGCATGTGCTAGTTCGTGGGCAAGCAGTGACAAAATAATGCCGAAGATAACGATGGCCGCCACTGCCATCCATTTGGGGTGAAAACCACCCCATAAGGGTGCAGTTATGAAAATAGCTAAAAGCGGAAGGCCAAAATGTATCCAGATTGGCGGCAAGTTGCCAAATCTAAATTCAAGCCCATCGTCATAGGAAGCAACTTTCAATTGCTCGGCCTTCGCTATTTTTTGTTAGCCAGAATAGATAGATAAAAATTCATATGATTCTGTTGCTTAAGCGATAAAAACCCGGCTCAAGGCCGGGTTTTTCTTGCTCAAATCCCGATCAGTCGTTGGCGGAAATGCCGACTTTCAGCAACTGGATGATCTTTGTCGGATCAAGCGATGCGGTGGCAGCAATTGATGCAAACGTCACCGGCTGGTCAGGCGTTGCCGAAAGCGTCAGCGACTTGGGGTCGCTGAAATACGTGTCGGCGGCAGCTTTGACCTGCTGTGCAAATTCCGGGTTTTTCAACTGCGTTGCCAGAAGCGGCACCATCATCTTCATCTGTTCGCCAAGCGCTTTGGCGTCCGAACCCTGCTGCTTGGCATAATAGCCGAGCAGTTTCTCAGTCAGCTCATCATTGTCGAAGCGGATGGTGAGGTTCTTGAGATTAAGCTGTTCGGCAAGGCCGAGCATGGCAAGTCCGGCAGCGTCCTTGTTGGCGTCGGCCTTGCCCATGGCTTCCTGCGTCTTCTTCACGGCTTCAACGAAAGCCAGATCGTAACCGCCGAGATTGCCGGTGATGTTGATCTTGCCAAGGTCGTTGGCATCAATTTCCAACTGATCGAGCGTGGTGTCGCCGGACTTTGGCGACCAGCTTCCCTTCGAGGACAGCGAGGCTTTCAACGTATTCATGTCGAGCGCTGCGAGCGGGTTCTTGCCACCCTTTTCAAACGTCGCGTCGATATCGTCGATGGTCCAGACATAGGCGATCTTTTCTGCCTTGTTGGATGTATCGAGCGCCATCTCGAAATCCTTGATCGTTGCGCCGTCCTTCCCCGGCTGACCGAATTCCACCGTATCGATCTTGATCTTGTCATAGAGCATGATCTTGTCGAGCGTTTCGGTCGCATTGGCCGATGGAACCTGAACGTTCTCCATCGACATGCCTTTGATCACGGCCTTGTCATTCTTGCCGGCCGTGTTGTCGATGGTCATATCAGGAATCTCGATTTCACCAATCGTGAAACCGCCATTGGGCGCGTCTTGCACGTTTTCGAGCTTCACATCACCAACGCTAAAGGCGTCATTGGCAACGGTCTTCATCTTGAGCGTGGTGCCTTCAAGAACAATATCCGCACCATCAGCCTTGACATTGGCAAAGCTCAATTCGCCACCCTGTTCGGCATAGATGGCCTTCAGTCGTTCGGCGACCGCATTGGCGTCGGCGGCCATGGCCGCACTGGCGAAAACCACAGTAAGCGCTGTGCCTGCGGCGAGAATACGCGCGGCTGGCTTGAGGGAGATGGAAACGTTCATGAAAAGCTCCTGCCTGATCTGATTGTAAGCGGCATTCATAGGCGCAAATCTTTTATTTTAACAACGGGATTTGCAATTCCTTTGATTACGGCGGGAAGTTTGCTTCCCTCAATGTTGTATAGGGCATGAATGACGGCGGATTTGCGACTGCGATATGCCTAAATCGATTTTGATTCGTGCGAATTTTTGCTACTGAGAACTATGGGTAAAAGTCTGATTCCGCCGGGCGACGGCGAAGAACACATCGAACGCGTCGATCTCAAGTCCGCGCTTGAAGAACGCTATCTCGCTTATGCGCTGTCCACGATCATGCATCGTGCGCTGCCGGACGTGCGCGACGGGCTGAAGCCTGTGCACAGGCGCATCATGCATGCCATGCGCCTTCTGCGCCTCAACCCCGATCAGGCCTATGCGAAATGCGCGCGTATCGTCGGTGATGTGATGGGTAAATTCCATCCCCACGGCGACGCCTCGATCTATGATGCTTTGGTGCGTCTCGCGCAAGATTTCGCGGTGCGCTATCCGCTGGTCGATGGGCAGGGCAATTTCGGCAATATCGATGGCGATAATGCCGCCGCCATGCGTTACACCGAAGCGCGTATGACGGAAGTGGCAACATTGCTGCTTGAAGGCATCAACGAAAACGCCATCGATTTTCGCCCGACCTATAATGAGGAAGACGAAGAACCTATCGTGCTTCCCGGCGCTTTCCCGAACCTGCTCGCTAATGGTTCGGCAGGCATTGCGGTCGGCATGGCCACCAACATCCCGCCGCATAATGTGGCGGAGCTTTGCTCGGCAGCACTCTATCTCATCAACCATCCCGACGCGGGCGTTGAAGAACTGGTGACCTCGTCCGCCGAATGGGAAGCGTTGAAGAAGGAAGCCGAGAGCGATCCGTCTGCCCTTCTCAAATGCAAGGTGCGTGGGCCCGATTTCCCGACCGGTGGCGTTCTGGTCGAAGACGAGAGCAATATTCTTGAAGCCTATCGCACCGGGCGCGGGTCTTTCCGCGTGCGCGCACGATGGGAAAAGGAAGAGGGCAATCGCGGCACCTGGGTGATCGTGATCACCGAAATTCCCTATCAGGTGCAGAAATCGCGACTGATTGAAAAGATCGCCGAACTGCTGCTCGCCAAAAAACTGCCGCTGCTCGACGATATTCGCGACGAGTCGGCGGAAGATATCCGTGTCGTTCTGGAACCGAAGAACCGCAGCGTCGATCCCGAATTGCTGATGGAATCGCTGTTCAAGCTGACCGAGCTTGAAAATCGCGTTTCGCTCAACATGAACGTGCTCTCGCACGGCAAGGTGCCGAACGTGCTCTCGCTCGGCGGCGTGCTGCGCGAATGGCTGGAGCATCGCAAGGACGTGCTGGTGCGCCGCTCCGAGTTCCGCCTTGCGGAAATCGAAAAGCGCCTTGAAATCCTTGGCGGTTTCCTGATTGCCTATCTCAATCTGGATGAGGTCATTCGCATCATCCGCGAGGAGGACGAGCCGAAACAGGAATTGATGCGGACGTTTGAGCTCAGCGACATGCAGGCTGAATCGATCCTCAATATGCGCCTGCGTTCGCTGCGCAAGCTTGAGGAATTCGAAATCCGCAAGGAATTTGAGGGCCTTACTGCTGAAAAAGCCGACCTTGAAGGTCTGCTTGCGTCCGGCACGCGGCAATGGAAGAAGATCAGCAGCGAAATCAAGGCGGTACGCGAAAAGTTTGGCCCGACGACGTTGCTCGGCAAGCGCCGGACCAATTTTGCCCAAGCCCCGACCCACGATCTCACCGATATTCATAATGCGATGATCGAGCGTGAGCCTGTGACCATCGTCGTATCGGAAAAGGGCTGGCTGCGCGCGTTGAAGGGCCATATGGCGGATTTTTCCGCGCTTGCCTTCAAGGACGGCGACAAGCTCAAGCTTGCTTTCCATGCGCAGACGACCGACAAACTTTTATTCTTCACCACTGGCGGCAAATTCTTCACCATCGGCGCGAATACGCTTCCGGGCGGGCGCGGTCATGGTGAACCGATCCGCATTCTGGTCGATATGGAAAACGATCAGGATATTCTGACGGCATTCGTGCATGATCCGGCGGCAAAACTTCTGCTCGTCTCGCATGAGGGCAACGGATTTGTGGTGCCTGAAAGTGAGGCCATCGCCAATACCCGCAAGGGCAAGCAGGTGATGAACGTGAAGGCGCCGGACGAGGCAAAACTCTGCCAGCGTATTTCCGGCGATCACATCGCGGTGGTGGGTGAAAACCGCAAGATGGTGGTTTTCCCGCTCGCCGATATCCCGGAAATGACACGCGGCAAGGGCGTTCGCCTGCAAAAATACAAGGATGGCGGTGTGTCGGATGTACGCACCTTTGCACTTGCCGAGGGCCTCACATGGCAGGATTCGGCAGAGCGGACGTTTACACGCAACGCGCAAGAGCTCACTGAATGGCTGGGTGCTCGTGCCTCTGCCGGTCGGCTGGTGCCAAAAGGGTTTCCGCGCTCGGGCAAGTTCTAACGTAAATCATAAAGGGCGGCTTTGAGCCGCCTTTTTAATGCATTTGCCGTCAATCATTCATCCGGCTGATAGCGTTCCCAGCCGCGCGGGCCGAGATGCTCTTGCGGGGTGAAGCGAATTTTATATTGCATCTTGGACGATCCCTCGACCCAGTAGCCGAGATAGACATGCGGCAGGCCTGCCGCGCGCGCGCGCTCGATATGGTCAAGGATCATGAAGGTGCCGAGCGAGCGCTCGGGCATATGGGGTGCGTAAAACGAATAGACCATGGAAAGCCCGTCGCTCATCACATCGGTGAGTGCTGCCGCAATCAGTTCACCATCGCCCTTGGGGTCGATAAAGCTGTCCGGCCCGCGTCTGCGATATTCGATGATTTGCGTGTCGACATGGGTGTCTTCGACCATCATCGCATAATCGAGCACGCTCATATCGGCCATGCCGCCGGACTGATGCCGTGCATCGAGATAATCCCGGAATAGCGCATATTGTTCGGTGCTGGGCTGAGCCTTGTGGGGGCGTCCTATCAGGTCACGGTTTTGAGCCAGAATACGCCGCATATTGCGCGTCATGACAAATTCATCAACCAGAATGCGCACGGAAACACACGCCCGGCACAATTCGCAGGCCGGGCGATAGGCGATGTTCTGCGAACGCCGAAAGCCACCTTGCGTCAGAAGATCGTTGATCTCATTGGCGCGGTTCCCCACAAGATGCGTGAACACCTTGCGCTCCATCTGCCCCTCGAGATAGGGGCAGGGCGAGGGCGCAGTGAGATAAAACTGCGGAGACTGTTGCGGTTGATGGGTCATTCAATATCCAGCAAGAGGCAATATCCAGCTACAGGCTTTACCCAAACCATCACGATACTCTTTTAAGGATTGGGCCGGAAGCGCAAAACGTCAATAGACATTATGCGCAGGCAAGTTTGAATTTTTCTGAACCATGTGGCGTGGCAAAGCCCGGATACGCGCTTGATAGCTTCTACAAATACTTATGCCAGGGGTTCTTAGTTGAACTACGCTTAGCAAATTCACGATCAGCGCCTGATCCTTGAGCGATAGAATATGGCGCCAACTTCTGTTGCGCAATTCCAGATAATGGTGAAAGATTGACCATGGCGATCACGCACGGTTGAAGATATACCTGCATGGTATCAGAAAAATACGATGTGGAAGCTTCAGGCTTATGAACAAACATATCACCGCCATAACCCTGTTCAGCGTTTTGCTATCGAACCCGGTTTATGCCGGGAGCAATTTGGATGGTCGATATGCCTATTATCAGGCGCGCAAAACGCAACAGACAGACCGGGGGCCAAGGAATGATGCTGATTGCCGCCAGTTCATAGCCTCTGACCTCTACGATGCCGATAGTGGCGAGCATTTGGTCATTCTTGGCAACAGATGGGATGACGGACAAGACGTTTCTGCCGTCACCGGCACTGTCACCCTTAAGAAGCCGAGTGAAGGTATAATCCCCTTTGTCATCGATGTTGAAAGCGAAGGGAACAATGGACCGATGAAAGGGACATTGAAGAAAATCGGCAGCCTTGGCATCTCGATAACGATTTCCGGTCGGACGCTCCATTACTGCAAAGTTGAATAGGAACAGGAACACATGCGAACAATAACTTGCGAAGCATCGCAATTCGTTAAAATCGGCCTTGTTGTCGCTGGATTGACGCTGACCGCTTGCTCCGGTGCCGAGCAAAAGGTCCCAAAGGACGATTTGCAACAGGCACTTGTTAATGTGGCCATTCCCGAGATGGAGCGTCAAGGAACCGCTGCTGCGCTGGACGCCGTCAATAATTATCGTTCAAAAGGTTCGCTTCCCTTCACAATCGAAAACTATGATTGCAAAGACGTTGCGACAGATACGTATGATTGCACAGGAAAGCTGGCAATGGCCAATCCGGGCGCGGGGCCGTCTTCAATGGACTTCAAAGGCCGTGTCCTTTGGAAAGATGGAAAACTAGGTTTGGTTGGCCCCACCGCGTTCAATGACATGGTGGTCAATCCCTAAAATCCCACAAGCTTTTTGACAGGATTGGATTGTTTCTGGGGTGCTATAGCATGTCTTCCAAAAGCGGGAATGGTTTTGGAAGACATGCTGGACGCGCAAAACGTCAACAAGCATGTATGCGCAGCCAAGTTTGAATTAATCCGAACCATTTGACGTGAGTAAGGCTGGAAACCATCCTGACGTCTTCTTTAAGCTTCAGCAATTTTATCGGAACATAGCCCGATATTCACGCGGTGTCATAGCGCGTAGCGCTTTGAACTGTCGGTTGAAATTAGCCAGTGAAGCATAGCCGACATCCGCAGCAATATGCTGGATGGGTTGCGCGGTGGCAGAAAGCCGGGCGCAAGCCTCGCCGATCCGCAGGCTGATCAGATAATCGGAGATGCTGGCCTGCGTATGCCGCCTGAACATACGGTGCAGACCGGATTCGCTCAATGCGGCTATTTCAGCGATCTGCCCGATCCGGACCGGCTGATTGTAGTGTCGATGGAGGTAGGCAAGCACCCGGTCGATACGCGAGCGGTCCTCTTCCACGTCTTGCGGTATCATGGTGGAAAGGGCATGCCCCTTGCTTTCCGCAAGCCGCACCAGAATATCGAGAAGGGCGATCAGCCTTTGTGTCGGCGTTTTGGCGAACATGGCTTGAAAATCCGCCGCCAAGGCTTGGCCGAGCGCACCATCGAATGCGAGCCCCGTTGTAGCTTCCCGGATCAGACGAATGACCGGCGTAAATTCCACGCAACCGGCGGCCAGCGTTTCGATCCATTCCCGGCGAAACCAGAACACCAGAGCGATATGTGGTTCATTTGCGTCGATCTTCTCGCGGGAAGCCCATGTGTGCGGCAGGTTGGGGCCGATCAGGACGAGATCGCGATCATCATAGCTTGAGACATGGTTTCCTATGAAACGCTGGCCACGCGAGTTGAGCGTCAAGGTTAGCTCATATTCCGGATGGTGGTGCCATTCGAACGGAATAGCATCGTCCAGCCGACGATTGAGCATACTCCACGACGAACCCGGTGACGGGGACAGATGTTCGAGATAGGGCTTCATTCTGGCCTGCCTATCAGCTGAAAGGCCGGAATAGTATCATTATTGGCCCTATTCCGACAACACGGCGATCATGGCGGGCATAGTCTTGGCATCAGGGGAAACAACAATGGGAGAATGAGATGCAAGCTACTGCAACGCACAAGCGCGACAGCCATCCGACGACCTTCGCCACGACGCCGCTCAAGGATATCAGCAAAACCTTGCCGCTGCGGGTCTTGTCGAAGGCCGACTGGGAGCATTGGACGACAAAAGGCTATGTCATTGTCCGTGGCGCGGTGCCTGCGGAAAATGTCGAACGACTTGTCGACCTGCTCTGGAGGTTCGACGAAAAGGACCCCAACGATTCTTCGACCTGGTACGCGCCGCAGCGGCGTGACCACAAGATGAAAGAATTGAACAACACCGGGATGCTGGAGATCTATAATCACCAGTATCTCTGGGACAACCGCATGGAGCAGCGTGTCTACGACGTATTTGTGGATATATGGGACCGTGAAGACCTCTGGGTCACCATCGACCGCGCTAATCTTAATCCGCCGAAAAAGGTGAAGGGAAACCCCAACGGCTTCATTCACTGGGACGTCGATACGTCCATTCGCCCGCTGCCGGTCGGCGTTCAGGGTGTTCTCAGCCTGCAAAAACAGGACGGAGATGTCGGTGGCTTCCAGTGCGTTCCATACCTGTTCGAGCATTTCGAGAAATGGGTGAAGACCCAGCCTGCGGATCGCGACCCGATGCATCCCGATATGACGGGCCTTTCGGTCGTCAATATCGACATGGAACCGGGCGATCTGATGATTTTCAACTCGCTGCTGGCCCACGGCGTGCGGCCGAACCATTCGGATAACCGCGTGCGCATGGCGCAATACATCTCCATGCATCCGGCTGAATTCGACAATGAAGTGGAACGGCAGGAGCGCATCCGGCTCTGGAAAGAGCTTGACCATCCAAAGCGCGATGCCTTCCCCGGTGATCCGCGTGAATGGGAAAAGCACAACGCCCGGACTGCCGATTTGACACCGCTTGGTGAAAAGCTGCTGGGCCTGAGCCGTTGGTAGACGAGAGCGGCCCGCTCACGGGAGCGGGCCGTACTTTATTGGAAGGTGGGGGCAGGGGCGCTCTGGCTGTGAATTTAAATCAGTCAGGTTTGCTGATCCGATATCTCGTATACGGCAACAACGAGCGCTCGGTTGTTATGCCCAGATACTGAAGGGGCTTTAGCGATCAGACCGGATGACGACGGTTCCGAGCAGCAGATCGTGTACCGTGCGCTTGCGGTCGAGAACCAGCGTTGCAAGCAGGATCAGCGGTGTCAGAACCACATTGAAACCCCAGAACAACACCGAATGCACGATGGCCAGCATAGGGTCGACCGTGCCGCCTTCAAGCTTGACAAGCTTGAGGTTCATGATCTGCATACCCTTGGTGGCCTGATGCGGGCCGCCCATGGTTTTGGCAACATAGAAAAGCGCCACGGCTGGAAACATCACCGCATAAAGCATCCAGCCAAGGCTCAGCGTGATGACGCCGAGAATGGCAATCACGATTGCCACCGGAATGCACAGCAGGAACACGATCAGGTAATCGATCAGAAAAGCCATGATACGGCGCGTGCGAACGCCTTCAAAGAAAGCGCGGCTTTCATAACGCGGCCCCAAGACTTCGCTATGCAGAATATGATCGGACATGTTTCCTTCCAGTCTTTAAGAATAGCAACCGGAAACGATAAGACCGGCGCTGTCCCGCACTGCGCGGGACAGCAAACAACATGGGAATAAAAATCGGCGCTTTCAAGGAAAGCGGATTATTTGGGTAAAAAGGTCCCGCAATCAGCCCTGATTTTTGAGCTTCTGCGCCACATCGAGCGCAAAATAGGTGAGGATACCGTCACAGCCTGCGCGCTTGAACGCCAGCAGGCTTTCCATCATCACCTTTTCCTCATCGATCCAGCCATTGATGCCTGCGGCCTTTATCATCGAATATTCGCCCGATACCTGATAGGCATAGGTCGGCAGGCGGAGTTCATCTTTCAGCCGCTGAATAATGTCGAGATAGGGTAGGCCGGGCTTGACCATCAGCATGTCGGCGCCCTCGATCACATCCTGCTCGGCTTCGCGCACTGCTTCCTGCCCATTGGCAGGATCGAGGTAATAGGTTTTCTTGTCGCCCTTCAAAAGTCCGCCGGTGCCAATCGCATCGCGATAGGGGCCATAAAAGGCGGAAGCGAATTTTGTCGCATAGGACATGATCGGCACATGGTGAAAGCCGTTTTCGTCGAGTGCGCGGCGGATGGCACCGACACGCCCATCCATCATGTCGGACGGGGCGATAATATCGCTGCCTGCTTCGGCCTGCGAGAGTGCGCCGCGCACCACCATGGCAACCGACTCGTCATTGATGATTTCGCCATTGCGCAAAATGCCGTCATGGCCGTGCGTGGTGAAAGGGTCGAGCGCTGCATCGGTGATGATGCCGATTTCAGGCACTTCCTTCTTGATGGCGCGAATGGCGCGATTGATCAGATTGTCGGGGCTTGCGACGAACGCGCCGTCCTCGGTCTTGATATCCGCGGCTTCACGCGGGAAGGGGGCAATCGCCGGAATGCCGAGCTTGGCGGCTTTTTCGGCCATGCGCACGGCCATATCGACCGAATAGCGTTCCACACCGGGCATGGCGTCCACGGCTTCGGTAATGCCTGTGCCATTGGTGAGGAAGAAAGGCAGGATGAGGTCGTTTACTGTCAGATGGTTTTCCTGCACCATGCGGCGCGACCAGTCGGTCTTGCGCATACGGCGCAGGCGTCGGCTACCGGTCACGTCATCGACGTGTTCGCTGATGCGGGTTGGAAGATATCTGGACTGACGATTGCTCATAATTTTATTCCTGGGATAGTCGCCCTGAAATAGGTCGTGCTTCACGGGCCGACTTTATGAAGTGAGGCTTTATCACGGAAAAACGGGTGAAACCAAGCATATTGGCTCGCAAGGGCCTGTGTGGGATTGACGCGGGGGCTCTCACTTTCTACCCCTTTAGCGAACGGGAGAGAAAGTCATGCAGATAGACTTCGGCGGCGACAGCGAAATCAGCTTCGAGCGCAAGGGCAAGGCGGGGCTTGTCCGGCTCACGCGCACATCCGCGCTCAATGCACTGACCCATCCAATGATTCTGGCGCTCGACCGTGCCTTGCAGGCATGGGAAACCGACCTGGAAGTATCGCGCGTCATCGTCGAGGGCGAGGGCCGCGCCTTTTGTGCCGGTGGCGATGTGGTCGCAGCCTATAAGGCAAGACAGGCGAACACGCCCGCTTACGACTTCTTTCGCGATGAATATCGCCTCAATGCCCGCATCGGACGCTTTCCAAAACCCTATATTTCGCTCATCAACGGCATCGTCATGGGCGGCGGTGCCGGAATTTCGGTGCATGGATCGCATCGCATCGTCACTGAAAATACCCTGTTTGCCATGCCTGAAACGGGCATCGGCTTTTTCCCTGATGTTGGCGGTAGCGCGTTCCTGCCGCATCTGCACGACCATTTCGGGCTTTATCTGGCGTTGACCGGCAATCGCATTCACTGGGGCGATTGCCTGCAAAGCGGCATTGCCACCCATGCAATTGCGGCAAACGATCTTGACGATCTGCGCGATGACCTGGTTGCCGGTGCCGATCTCGATGCGGCGCTGACCCGCAGCCAATATCCCGATTTTGAGACTTCGGCTGAAACGCGTACAGTCATTACGCAGTGTTTTTCCGGTGCAACACTGGAAGAATGCCTGACTGCATTGCGAGAAGCGGCGGCATCGGGCAGCAAGCCCGCAAACGATATCCTCAATGTGATTGCCACGCGCTCGCCGACCAGTGTTGCAATTGCCTTCCGGCAGATTGCCGAGGGTCGGGCGCTTGATCTCGATGAATGCATGCGCATGGAATATCGCATTGCCAACCGGATGCTGGAAAACCACGATTTTTATGAAGGTGTGCGTGCGGCATTGATCGACAAGGATGGCGCGCCGAACTGGCAGCCTGCAACGCATGATGCGGTAAGGCCGGAACAGATCGACGCCTATTTCGCGTCTCTCGGCGACAAGGAACTGACATTCTGATGTATATGAGTGAATTGCGCCAACATACCCGGCCCAGTGGTCTTGAATGGGCCTTCACATGGTTCATGCGGCTCTTGGCACTGGCGGTTCTGGCCACCGGTATTTTCTACTGGATCAAGCTGATCGGCGTCTATCCGGGATTGTTGTGGCGCTTTGATCTGATGCCATGGATGTGGCAGACGGCAAGTGTGGCGCTGGCGCTTCTGATGCCGGTCGCAGCGACCGGGCTATGGATGCGTGCCACATGGGGGCCGGTGCTGTGGCTTGTCGCGGCAATCGGCGAGATTGCGATCTATTCGGTCTTTGCGCGTTATTTCGAATACAAGCCGCTGACCATCGGGCTCAATGCAGCCTGTATTCTGATTTACATCATCTTCCGCGTCCTGCTCTGGCTTGAAAAAAGAAAGCAGGTACGCAGGCAACTGGCTTCGTAAGCCTCTGCCTGACTACAGCGCCCTGTTGCCTTCAAAGCGAGCGAAGGGTTTTGACTGGCTGCCCTCAAACAGCAGCACCTCATAGGTATCGGATGCGCTGCCCGGCGCTTCCATACCCGGTGCGCCCATCGGCATGCCGGGGACGGTCAGTCCTTTCGCCTTTGGACGCTCAGCCAGAAGCTGTTTGACGGCCTGTGCCGGAACATGGCCCTCAATGACATAACCGTCAATGACGGCGGTATGGCACGAGGCAAGCTCGGGGGAGATGCCGTGCTGTGCTTTGATGGCGTCCATGTCGTCTTCGGCCTTGACGGTCACATCAAAGCCTGCGGCCTTCATATGTGCGGCCCAACCCTCGCAGCATCCGCAAAATGGATCCTTATACATAACGACCGAATGCGTCTGAGTGCCGATAGGCTCGGCATGGGCGAAAGTGACAAAGCCGGTGACGCTGAGAAGACCGCCAAAAATGAAAGAACGTGTAAGGTGAAACGGCATGATGCCTCCGAGGGAGAAGTTTACGGCTGACCTTACACCGCATTCCGACCCATCACAAATAGTCTCTTGCGTCTGCCGTTTTGTGGCCAAACGGCCACAACCGTCTGTTCTTGACCGGTGGAGCGCAATAAATTTGTCGCATTTATACATGACGTGACTTGCAAAGCGGCGCGCGCGACATGATTAAGCCATAAAAAAAGACATAAGCATTCTTGAGATTGCGCGGGCAATATTTTAGCGGCTTCCAACTTGATCGGAAGCACACACGCGCATGGTTATGCGGGCAGGCTCTCGTCTCAACGGCCAGTTGATGGTATCGTGCGGATGCGTGCCTTATGCGAAGCGCTTTTTGGGACTAAAGCAAATGACCAAGACCGACAAACAAGCAGAAGCTTTCAAACTGGGCCGCCGCAGCTTTTTGCGCGGTGCCGCAACTGCTGGCCTTTCCGTGGCTGCTTCGAGCCTTGCGTCTTCCGCCTTCGCCCAGCAGATGCTGACGGACGTGGTGGGAGCGCCGGGACGCGGTAACTGGGCCGATCAGTTCGATGCGCGTGCAACCGGCGGTCAGACGGTGGCAACCAACCAGCCGGTGTTGAGCCCGCAGACGGTCGGCTATCTTCAGAATGCCATCACGCAATATAGTGATATTGCCGGTCGTGGTGGCTGGCCGAATGTGCCGGGACAGGCAAAGCTCAAGCTTGGCGTCAGCGATCCTTCGGTGCAATCCTTGCGCAAGCGCCTGATCATCTCCGGTGATCTGCCGCAAAGTGCCGGTATTTCCAACGCCTACGACACTTATGTCGATGCAGCGGTCAAGCGTTTTCAGGCCCGCCATGGTCTTCCCGCTGATGGCGTTATGGGTAAGTTCACTTATGCGGCCATGAATGTGGACGCCAATACGCGCCTTGGCCAGTTGCAGACCAATTTGCAGCGCCTGTCGCCTCTGGCAAGTGCCGGTTCTTCCGAGCAGCGCTTTGTGATGGTCAATATTCCGGCGGCGCGTATTGAGGCCGTTGAAGGAGGCAGCGTCGTGCAGCGCCATACGGCTGTTGTCGGCAAGATCGACCGCCAGACGCCGATCCTCAATTCGAAAATCCACGAAGTCATTCTCAATCCTTACTGGACGGCACCGAAGTCGATCATCCAGAAGGATATCATTCCGCTGATGCGCAAGGACCCGCAATATCTGGCCAAGAACAAGATTCGCCTTTACGATCAGGCTGGTCAGGAAGTGGCACCGGAAACCATCGACTGGAACACCGATGACGCGGTCAAGCTGATGTTCCGTCAGGATCCGGGCAAGATCAACGCCATGTCCTCGACCAAGATCAATTTCCACAACCAGCACGCCGTCTACATGCACGACACGCCGCAGAAGAGCTATTTCAACAAGCTCATGCGTTTCGACTCATCGGGCTGTGTCCGCGTCCAGAATGTGCGCGACCTCGACGTCTGGCTGTTGAAAAACACCGCAGGCTGGGATCGTCAGAATATCGAAGAGACCATTCGTTCGGGCGAAAACAGGCCGATTGCGGTCGCTGATCCCGTGCCGCTGCATTTCGTTTATATTTCGGCCTGGTCGACGGGCGATGGCGTCGTGCAGTTCCGTGACGACATCTACAAGATGGACGGTTCGTCGCAACTGGCGCTCGGCACCGATACCTGATCGTTGTATGATTTTGTTTCAAAAAAGCCGTCCGGAGACAGTCCGGGCGGCTTTTTCGTTTATGTCGCACCAGACTGCCGCATTTTGGAACATGCTTTTCGTTTCGCGGCCATTGGCCTTGGCTGTCCAAGTGTGATAATGCGCCTCATCCATAGCTTTTAAGGCTGACCCGGAGGGTGTGAAATGTCGCAAGCCAATGCCGCCTCGAATGCGTCTCTCGATGCTTTCTTCAATGCAAACCTCGAAACTGTCGATGCCGATATTTTCGGCGCGATTCGCAACGAACTTGGCCGTCAGCGCCATGAAATCGAGCTGATCGCCTCGGAAAACATCGTCTCGCGCGCCGTTCTTGAAGCGCAGGGGTCCATTCTCACCAACAAATATGCCGAAGGCTATCCGGGTAAGCGCTATTATGGCGGCTGCCAGTATGTCGACGTTGTGGAAGAACTGGCAATCGAACGCGCCAAGAAACTTTTCGGCGCGGAATTCGCCAATGTGCAGCCCAATTCCGGCAGCCAGATGAATCAGGCTGTGTTCCTGGCCCTGCTGCAGCCCGGCGATACATTTATGGGCCTCGACCTTAATTCCGGTGGTCACCTCACCCATGGTTCGCCCGTCAACATGTCGGGCAAATGGTTCAACGTCGTCTCTTATGGCGTGCGCGAAGACGATCATCTGCTCGATATGGACGAAGTTGCGCGTCTGGCACGTGAAAACAAGCCAAAGCTTATCCTCGCAGGCGGCACCGCCTATTCGCGCATCTGGGACTGGAAGCGTTTTCGTGAGATCGCTGACGAAGTTGGTGCTTATCTCATGGTAGATATGGCGCATATTGCTGGTCTCGTCGCCGGTGGCGTGCATCCGTCGCCTGTACCGCACGCGCATGTCTGCACCACCACGACTCACAAGTCTTTGCGCGGTCCGCGCGGCGGCATGATCCTGACCAATGACGCCGATATCGCCAAGAAGATCAATTCGGCTGTGTTCCCCGGTCTGCAGGGCGGACCGCTGATGCACGTCATTGCCGGCAAGGCGGTGGCCTTTGGCGAAGCCTTGAAGCCTGAATTCAAGCTTTACGCGCAAAATGTCGTCGCCAATGCCAAGGCACTGGCCGAGGAATTGAAGTCGAGTGGCCTCGATATCGTTTCGGGCGGCACCGACAACCACCTGATGCTGGTCGATCTTCGTCCGAAGAACGCGACTGGCAAACGCGCCGAAGCAGCGCTGGGCCGTGCCAACATCACCTGCAACAAGAACGGCATTCCGTTTGATCCTGAAAAGCCGTTCGTGACCTCCGGTGTGCGTCTTGGTACGCCTGCTGGCACGACACGCGGTTTTGGCGTCACGGAATTCAAGGAAATCGGTTCGCTGATTGCTGAAGTTCTCGACGGTTTGAAAGCGGCCAATTCCGATGAAGGCAATGCAGCCGTCGAACAGGCCGTGCAGAACAAGGTCATCGCTTTGACCGAGCGCTTCCCGATGTATGGCTATCAGGGATAATCTATGTCCTTTCAAAAGCCCCGCTCAACTTGTGTTGAGCGGGGCTTTTGAGTTTTTGACGTTCTTATACAAGATTGTAAGAATACGTTATGATTTCAGGGAATCAGCGTAATGAATGCGCCGGTCTGCTCACCAATCAGTTGAAAGAGTTCCATGCGTTGTCCCTATTGCCAGTCCGAAGATACACAGGTGAAGGATTCCCGGCCTGCCGAGGATGGCGCTGCCATTCGCAGGCGGCGCGTCTGTTCGGTGTGTGGCGGGCGCTTTACGACCTTTGAGCGCGTACAGCTTCGCGATCTGATGGTGGTGAAGAAAAGCGGTCGCCGGGTGCCATTCGACCGCAACAAGCTAACCCGTTCCATCGATGTGGCGCTGCGCAAGCGCGAAGTGGACAGCGAGCGCGTCGAGCGTGCTATTTCCGGCATCGTGCGCCAGCTTGAAAGCTCGGGCGAGGCGGAAGTCACATCCGATGAGATCGGTCGTCTGGCCATGGACGCGCTCAAAGGCATCGACGATATCGCCTATATCCGCTTTGCTTCCGTCTATCGCAATTTCAGCGAAGCCGTCGATTTTCATAACGTCATCGATGAATTGACCGCGCATGATGCGGACGATGACATTGAGGACGATTTGGACGCATAAGCATGAATGAGCCGCAATTGCCGATTGCCGATCTATCCGCCGATCTGTCCAATGACGATCTCCGCTTTATGGCGGCTGCAATCCGCTATGCGCGTCGTCACAAGGGCCTGACCGGCACCAATCCATCGGTAGGCACGCTGATTGTGCGCGATGGCATCATCGTCGGACGCGGCGTGACGGCCATCGGCGGCAGGCCACATGCCGAGCCGCAGGCGCTCGCTGATGCTGGAGAGGCTGCACGCGGAGCTACAGCCTATGTCACGCTTGAACCCTGCGCTCATCATGGCCGCACCCCGCCCTGTGCGGAGGCGCTGGTGCGGGCCGGTGTCGCCCGCGTCGTGGTTGCCGCAACCGATCCCGACGAACGGGTAAGCGGCAAGGGCTTTGCCATTCTGCGCGAAGCGGGCATCGAAGTCGTGTCCGGCGTTCTGGCTAAACAAGCCGCCAATGATCTCGCGGGATACCTGAATCGATCTTCCAGAAAACGTCCCGAAGTCATTTTAAAACTTGCACTTTCCGCCGATGGCATGATCGGCGAAAGCGGCAAGGGACAGGTGGCGATTACCGGAGCCGTGTCACGCGCGCAGTCGCATCTTCTGCGTGCACAAAGCGATGTGATCCTGATTGGTATTGGCACAGCACTGGCTGATGATCCCCTGTTGAACTGCCGCCTGCCGGGGCTGGAAAGCCGTGCGCCGGTGCGTGTGGTTCTCGATAGCAGCCTGCGCCTATCCCTGACTTCGCAACTGGTGCAAACGGCGGATGCACAGCCGCTTTGGCTCGCCTGTGGCGAAGAGGCCAGTGATGAGCGCCGTTATGAATTGAAGGCTGCGGGCTGCCGTATCCTTGCAGCCGAGACGCATGAAGGGCGTATCGCTCTTCCCGAATTGATGGATGATCTTGCGGCGCTTGGGATCGGGTCGGTTCTGGTCGAGGGCGGAGCCGCAGTTGCGGAAAACTTTTTGCAGGAAAAACTGGTTGATCGGCTCATTGTCTTTCAGTCCGCCGTTGAAATCGGGACCGGACCAGAAGGACAGGGAGGGGTTGCCGTTGCCGGTCTCGAAACCCACATGACTGAGGAATTTGAAATTTTTAGGCAGGCGCAATATGGCGACGATGCCTATCGGGAATATGTAAGGAAGACTTGATGTTTACAGGCATTGTGACCGATATCGGCAAAGTGGAGCGGATCAAACCTTTGAATGAAGGCGTGCTTTTGCGGGTCGAAACCGCCTATGATCCCGAAACCATCGAGCTTGGCGCATCGATTGCCTGTTCGGGCGTGTGCTTGACGGTGACAGCTTTGCCGGAAAAAGGCAGCAATGCCCGCTGGTTTGAGGTCGAGGCTTGGGAAGAAGCGCTTCGCCTCACCACCATTGCCGATTGGCAGGCCGGACGGTCGATCAATTTGGAGCGCTCGCTGAAACTGGGTGATGAAATGGGCGGGCATCTGGTGTCCGGCCATATCGACGGGCAGGCGGAAATCATTGAGCGCAAGGATGAAGGCGATGCCGTTCGTTTCACGCTGCGTGCGCCTGAAGAGCTAGCCCCCTTCATCGCGCAAAAAGGCTCTGTTGCGCTTGATGGCACCTCGCTGACGGTCAATGGCGTCAATGGCAATGAATTTGACGTTCTTTTGATCCGTCATTCGCTGGAAGTCACCACATGGGGCCAGCGAAAAGCCGGTGATCGCGTTAATATTGAGATTGATCAGCTGGCTCGCTATGCGGCAAGGCTTGCGCAATACGGGAAATAGGCTTAGAGCCTAGTTCACAGCTACAATCACAGTCGATTTTCGCGTTGAACGCAGGATTTGCGGTCCGCAAATTTATCATGGAGTCTCTCATGTCCAAGCACGAGGCGCATGCGCCGCATTTGCTTATCGTTGAAGCACGGTTTTACGACGATCTGGCCGACGCGCTGCTTGACGGCGCAAAAGCGGCACTGGATGCGGCAGGCGCCAGCTATGACGTGGTAACAGTGCCTGGTGCGCTGGAAGTTCCGGCCATCATTTCCTTTGCGCTTGATGGTGCGGATAATGGCGGCACCAAATATGATGGCTTTGTTGCCCTCGGCACGGTCATTCGCGGCGAAACCTATCATTTTGATATTGTTGCCAATGAATCCTGCCGCGCGCTGACCGATCTGGCCGTTGAGGAAAGCATTGCCATTGGCAATGGCATCCTGACGGTCGAAAATGACGAGCAGGCATGGGTGCGCGCGCGCCGTTCCGATAAGGACAAGGGCGGTTTCGCGGCGCGTGCAGCGCTCACCATGATTGAAATGCGCAAGAAATTCGGAGTCTGATCAAGATGAATTCTTCTGCAGAAAATCGCCCGACGCCGAACGGTCCACGCACAGCCAACAAGCGCGGTGTGGCCCGTCTTGCCGCCGTGCAGGCGCTTTATCAGATGGATGTCGCGGGCACCGGCGTTCTGGAAGTGGTTGCCGAATATGAATCCTTCCGGCTCGGCAAGGAAGTGGACGGCACGCAATATCTCGATGCCGATCCGCAATGGTTTCGCGCAATCGTGGCCGGTGTCGTTGAAAGCCAGTTGCAGCTTGACCCGCTCATTCATCAGGCGCTGACCGAAGACTGGCCGCTGTCGCGCCTTGATTCCACTCTGCGCGCCATTCTCCGCGCTGGCGCATGGGAATTGAAGACACGCAAGGACGTGCCGACTGCGGTGATCGTTTCGGAATATGTCGATATCGCCAAGGCTTTTTATACCGAAGAAGAGCCGAAATTGGTCAACGCCGTGCTCGACCGGCTGGCCTTCGAGTTACGCGGCGAAAGCCGTGGCGTGAAGCCACGACATTAAATTCTCCTTTTTTCAATGATCCGAACAAGGCCTGTGAGAAATCGCAGGCCTTGTTTCATTTTGGGCTCATAAAGAACGACTTGACGTTTGTTTAAGCGTTTCGCATGCTGCGGGCGCGGCATAAAGAATGCTGAACTGACCAATGTTTCCATGCCGCTCTTGTCGGTCCGGGGAGGGGATTCGGGCCATAAATGCGTGTGACTGACGGTGCTTTCTGCCCGAGAGGCGGAGTGGTGAGTTCACGCAAACCCAATGGGAGTTGGCCTTTATGCAAATGGCAGTTTTATGTCTCGTCATTGCCTGTGGTGTGCTTTCTGTTCTTTTTGCAGTGTGGTCGATCCGTTCGGTCCTTGCAGCCGATCAGGGCACCGCGCGTATGCAGGAAATCGCCGGTGCTATCCGTGAGGGGGCGTCGGCCTATCTCACGCGACAATATTCAACCATTGCAATCGTCGGGATCGTGGTTTTCGCCGCCGTCTGGTATCTGCTGTCGCTGAGCGCGGCAATCGGCTTCCTGATCGGCGCCGTGCTTTCGGGCCTGACGGGCTTTATCGGCATGCATGTCTCGGTGCGGGCCAATGTGCGCACGGCGCAGGCTGCATCCCTGAGCCTTGCGGGCGGACTGAAACTGGCTTTCCGCTCCGGTGCCATTACCGGGCTTCTGGTGGCAGGTTTAGCGCTTCTGGGCGTGGCGGTTTATTATGGTGTCCTCACATTCTGGATGGGCTATGCGCCCGCTGATCGCACTGTGATCGACGCGCTGGTGGCGCTTGGTTTCGGCGCCTCGCTGATTTCGATTTTTGCGCGTCTGGGCGGCGGTATCTTTACAAAAGGTGCGGATGTCGGTGGCGATCTGGTTGGCAAGGTCGAGGCGGGAATCCCTGAGGACGATCCGCGCAATCCGGCAACCATCGCCGATAATGTCGGCGATAATGTCGGCGATTGCGCAGGCATGGCGGCTGATCTGTTCGAGACTTATGCCGTCACCGTTGTGGCGACCATGGTGCTGGGCGCGATCTTCTTTAACGGCTCCGATGTGCTTTTAAGCGTCATGCTCTATCCGCTGCTGATCTGTGGCACCTCGATTGTGACCTCGATTGCAGGCACGTTTTTCGTCAAACTTGGCGTCAATGGCTCCATCATGGGCGCGCTCTATAAAGGGCTGATTGCCACGGGTCTGCTTTCAGTGGTCGGTCTTGGCATTGCCAATATGCTGACCATCGGCTGGGGCGACATTGGCACCGTTGCCGGAAAAAGCATTACCGGCACCAATCTCTTCATTTGCGGGCTGATCGGTCTTCTGGTGACCGGCCTGATCGTGGTGATAACCGAATATTATACGGGCACCAACAAGCGCCCAGTCAATTCCATCGCGCAGGCCTCCGTCACAGGCCACGGCACCAATGTCATTCAGGGACTGGCGGTATCGCTCGAATCGACCGCTTTGCCTGCCATCGTTATCGTTGGCGGCATCATCTCGACCTATCAGCTCGCAGGCCTGTTCGGAACCGCGATTGCTGTCACCGCCATGCTTGGCATTGCCGGCATGATCGTGGCGCTTGATGCGTTTGGTCCCGTCACCGACAATGCCGGTGGTATCGCGGAAATGGCAGGGCTGGACCCGGAAGTGCGCAAGGCGACCGATGCGCTTGATGCGGTCGGCAATACCACGAAGGCTGTGACCAAAGGCTATGCCATCGGCTCGGCAGGATTGGGCGCTCTGGTGCTGTTTGCCGCCTATTCCAATGATCTCGCCTATTTTGCCGCCAATGGTCAAACCTATCCCTATTTTGCCGATATGGGGCCGGTCTCTTTTGATCTCTCCAATCCATATGTGGTGGCCGGGCTGATTTTTGGTGGGCTTATTCCCTATCTCTTCGGCGGGATGGCGATGACGGCGGTGGGGCGCGCGGGCAGTGCGGTGGTGCAGGAAGTGCGGCGTCAATTCCGCGAAAAACCCGGCATCATGAATGGTACGGAGCGGCCCGATTATGCGCGTGCGGTCGATCTGCTGACGCGCGCGGCCATTCGCGAAATGATTCTGCCCTCGCTCCTGCCGGTGCTGGCACCGATTGTGGTCTATTTCGGTGTGTTGCTGATTTCAGGCTCCAAGGCTGCGGCCTTTGCAGCGCTTGGTGCGTCGCTTTTGGGCGTCATCGTCAACGGGTTGTTCGTGGCGATCTCCATGACCTCGGGCGGTGGCGCATGGGACAATGCCAAGAAAAGCTTCGAAGATGGCTTCACCGATGCCGATGGCGTCAAGCACTTGAAAGGCTCGGAAGCGCACAAGGCTTCGGTGACGGGCGATACGGTCGGCGATCCCTATAAGGACACGGCGGGACCGGCGGTTAACCCGGCCATCAAGATCACCAACATCGTGGCGCTTTTGCTGCTGGCGGTCTTGGCGCATATGGGATGATCATAAAAAAACCCGGCCTTGCGCCGGGTTTTTCAAATAAACGTAAAACGGCTTTAGTTGGCGCCACCGCCAGCCGATGGCAGCGAGGTCGGGGCTTTGGACACGCCCTGAATGACCTGTCCGAGGAAGGTCTGGTCCTTGCCGCCGGTTGGCGTGGTGCGCGATACGAAATCGAACAATTTGCCATCCTGCATGCCGTAATTGGCGATGTGGTGCACCTTGCCGTCCTTGTCGAAATAGATCGCCAGAATCTTGCGGTCGACTAGTTTCGGCTTCATGAACTGGGCTGCGCGATGCCGCTTCTGGGAAATGTAGTAGAACACTTCATTGTCGAAGGTCGCCGTTGTGGACGGTGTGCCGAGCGCCAGCAAAACCTGTTCGCGGCTGGAGCCAACCGGAACCGAATCAAGCGCATCCTGATCAAGCACATAGCCTTCGGTGATTGTTTCGGATGGGTTCAGGGTCGATGCCGTGTTGCATCCTGCAAGCGCGACTGAAAAAACCATAACCGTGCTCGCGAGAAGGGCACGCTGCCCAAATGTGCCTGCAAAAGCACGTGGGAAAATCCGCTGCAACAAAGACCTCTCCATCATTCTATATCAGCGCGGCACTTTCGCCGTCGGAAGAACTTCGGTAAACCACCTTGCTCTTATATGCAACTGGAACGGTCGAACGGACATGATTCTCCAACTTTTCCGCCGCAAATCAAAAGCCAACGAGGCTATCATGCTTCGCGTTTACGAGGCGATCGTGGCGGCGGCGCGGCAAAAGCGATTTTTTGCACAGTTTCATGTACCCGATACCGCATTGGGTCGCTATGAAATGCTGTCGCTGCATGTTTTCATGGCGCTGCATCGCATGCGCGGTGAAAATTTTGCGCTCACAGACCTTGCACAACGCATCACCGACGAATTTTTCAAGGATGTCGATCATTCACTGCGCGAGTTGGGAATCGGCGACCAGAGCGTGCCCAAACGCATCAAGAAACTGGCGCGGATGTTTTATGGCCGGGTGAATGCCTATAGTGAGGCGCTCGACGCGGATGATGGTGAAGCGCTTGCGGCAGCGCTCACGCGCAATATTCGCCCCGATCTGGAATTCTGGCCCTCGGCACGCCATTTAAGCGCATATGTCATGCATTGTCGTGATAGACTTCAGGCCATTGATGATAATGCGCTGGTGGCGGGGGAAATTTCCTTTATGGATGCCGATGCGCTCGATATTCCCGAGCCAGCACAGGAAACGACTAAAGAGGTTGAAGAGAATGACTGAACAGCAGGCGCTGAGCTATCCCGTGCCGGTTCTTCACCTGCCGCCCAAGGGGCTGACGGTGACCATTGACACCGATGAGAAGGAGCGCGCACAGCTTGCGCAAAACCATGCGCTCGAAGCGGTCCATTCGTTCAAGGCGGAGTTTTTGCTCACGCAATGGAAAAAGAACGGTATTCGCCTGCGCGGACGCATCGATGCCGAGATCGTGCAGGCCTGTGTGGTGACGCTAGAACCCCTGACCAGCACGATTTCCGAAGAAGTCGATACAATTTTTGTGCCAGAAAATTCGCGTCTGGCGAAAATCCAGCTCGATGATAGCGGCGAAATGCTGCTCGATGCGGAAGGTGCGGATGCGCCTGAAACTTTTTCCGGCGACAGGATCGATGTTGGCAGTATTGCAGAGGAATTCTTTGAACTGGCCATAGATCCTTATCCGCGCAAACCCGATTTGCCCGAAGAAGTCGAGCCGCAACACTTTGGCAATGATGACGCGGTAGAAGAGGCTGTTTCGCCTTTCGCGAAGCTTTCTGAATTACACAAGAAGCCGTGATTTACGGTGCGTTTGGCAGAATTTGGTTGTGCGGTAACGTAAAACTACTATTTTCCCCGAAAACCTGCCGGTCTTTTTTGGCGGGCGGGAAACAGGGGTCGTACAGGATTAATCAAGAGTGGTAAAAATTTCCATTGACGCTATGGGCGGTGATTTCGGCCCTGAAGTGGTCATCCCCGGCGCGGCGAGGGCGCTTGAGCGCCATCCCGATATGCGTTTCATTTTTTTCGGCCTTGCCGGACAGGTCGAGCCGGTTCTGGCGCGCTTTCCAAAATTGCAGGCCGCATCTGAGTTTCGCGCCTGCGAAATGGCGGTCGGTATGGACGACAAGCCCAGCCATGCCTTGCGCACGGGCCGTGGCAAATCCACGATGTGGAAGGCGATTGAGGCCGTAAAGACCGGTGAAGCCGATGTCTGTGTTTCTGCGGGCAATACCGGCGCACTGATGGCGATGTCGAAGTTCTGCCTGCGCATGATGTCGGATGTCGAACGTCCAGCGATTGCCGGTATCTGGCCGACCCTGCGCGGCGAAAGCATCGTTCTCGACATTGGTGCGACGATTGGTGCCGATGCGCGTCAGCTTGTCGATTATGCCGTGATGGGCGCTGGCATGGCGCGGTCACTGTTTGAAGTCAAAAAGCCCACCATCGGTCTTCTCAATGTCGGCACCGAAGAGGTGAAGGGGCTCGACGAGATCAAGGAAGCTGGCCAGATTTTGCGCGACACGCCACTTGGCGGTCTGGAATATTATGGTTTTGTCGAAGGCAATGACATCGGCAAGGGTACGGTCGATGTGGTTGTGACCGAAGGATTTACCGGCAATATTGCGCTAAAAGCTGCGGAAGGCACCGCACGGCAGATGGCGCAGATGCTGCGTCAGGCGATGAGCCGGACCTGGCTTGCCAAAATCGGTTATGTGTTCGCCAAGGGCGCTTTTGACCGCCTGCGCGAAAAAATGGACCCGAACAAGGTCAATGGCGGCGTGTTCCTTGGCTTGAGCGGTATCGTCATCAAGAGCCATGGCAGCGCCAATGCCGAAGGCTTTGGCTCCGCTGTGGAAGTGGGCTATGACATGGTGCGCAACGGCCTTATCAAGAAAATAGAGGCCGATCTGGCTCATTTTCACCATAGTCACCCGCATGTTGCATCAGATGAGAATAGTGCGGAAGCTGTGAAGGCAAAGTGACAGCCCGAAACGGGTCGGTTTTTTTAAGTGAGCTTTGATGGTGCAGGGACGGCCTTGCGCCATACGATTTTGAAGACAGGAAAATAACGATGATACGATCTGTCGTGCGGGGTATCGGTTCGGCATTGCCGAAGCGGATTATGAAAAACAGCGACTTTGAAGGTATCGTCGAAACCTCCGACGAGTGGATCGTGCAGCGCACGGGTATTCGCTCCCGCCATATTGCAGGCGAAGGCGAAACCACCGTTTCACTTGGTGCCGCAGCCGCACGCGCGGCCATCGAAAATGCCGGTCTTGAAGCCTCAGACATTGATCTGGTTCTGGTTGCAACCTCGACGCCCAACCATACTTTTCCGGCCAGTGCCGTGGAAATCCAGCGCGAACTGGGCATCACCCACGGCTTTGCCTTCGATTTGCAGGCAGTTTGCAGCGGCTTCATCTATGCGCTGACCACGGCTGATCTTTATATTCGCGGTGGTCTGGCAAAGCGCGTACTGGTGATCGGTGCGGAAACCTTTTCGCGCATTCTCGACTGGAACGATCGCACGACCTGCGTTCTTTTCGGTGACGGTGCCGGTGCACTGGTGCTGGAATCCGGTGAGGGCAAGGGCCTGACCTCTGATCGTGGTATTCTGGCTGCAAACCTGCGTTCTGACGGCAATCACAAGGAAAAGCTCTTTGTGGATGGTGGTCCGTCCACGACGCAGACAGTCGGCCACCTGCGTATGGAAGGCCGCGAAGTCTTCAAGCATGCAGTCGGCATGATCACCGATGTAATCGAGGCATCCTTTGCCGAAACCGGCCTGACGGCTGAAAATATCGACTGGTTCGTGCCGCATCAGGCTAATAAGCGCATCATCGATGCATCTGCCAAAAAGCTCAATATTGCCGAAGGCAAGGTCGTCATTACCGTCGATCAGCACGGCAACACCTCAGCGGCCTCGGTTCCGCTGGCGCTTGCCACCGCCGTTGCCGATGGTCGCATAAAGAAGGGCGACCTCGTGCTTCTTGAGGCCATGGGTGGCGGATTTACATGGGGCGCAGTCCTTCTGCGCTGGTAAATGAAACGGCCAGAAAGCCTGTCTGAATTTTGCTTTGACGATCATGTTAAAGCAAAAAGCGAAAAAATTGATCTGCCACGAGGAAACTCGTGGCTTGACCTTTGCGCTTTTATTTGTGTAACGTCCTGTCACTTAAGGATATTATCTGTTTTAACGCTAACAGGCAGGTTCGGTTATGGGAGGCAAAACGGTCACGCGGGCTGATCTGGCAGAGGCTGTCTACCGCAAGGTTGGTCTTTCCAGAACCGAGTCGGCGGCCTTGGTCGAGATGATTCTCGATGAGGTCTGCGATGCGATCGTCAATGGCGAGACAGTGAAGCTGTCTTCTTTCGCCACGTTTCAGGTTCGCGACAAGAATGAGCGTATTGGCCGCAATCCAAAGACCGGCGAAGAAGTGCCGATCCTTCCGCGCCGCGTCATGACGTTCAAGGCTTCCAATGTTCTCAAGCAGCGCATTCTGCAGGAACATCAGAAGCGTCAGGGCAAAAGCAGCAAGTAATTTCTTTCTTCAATTTGATCTGTTTGCCGCACCTGTAGAGGCAGCGCATCACGTTTTGCGCCCAGATTTTGTTATCTAAATAATTGCGGTGCGATTTTAGCGTGCTCTCAAGCAAGGGGGTGCGTATAAAACTCTGATATTATATAATAGCTTCGGTAAGGACGAATCGTCCGGTTCATGTTTTTTCGCAAACCTTCTGGTTTTTGACGTGAGAGACGAGTGATCGGTTGTGCTGTCTGGCTGCAGGAACTGCATCCGGATTGCCGGAAAGGGCAGGTTATGGAAAAGAGCCCTGATGCATTCAGGACGATCAGCGAGGTTGCGGAATATCTCGATCTTCCGCAGCATGTTCTGCGTTTCTGGGAGACGCGCTTCACACAGATCAAGCCGATGAAACGCGGCGGTGGCCGGCGTTATTACCGTCCGGTCGATGTCGAATTGCTAAAGGGCATTCGCCACCTGCTCTATGATCAGGGCTATACGATCAAGGGTGTTCAGCGTCTGTTACGCGAAAATAATCCGCAATTCATTATCGCTCTCGGCAATGGCGACATGGAAGCGATTGACGTGATCGCGCGCCAGAAGCAGGCCGCTGCCGCCAAACGCGCAGCCGAGGACGCAGCCGATGAACAGGTGAATTTACCCAACGGCATCAAGGCGCCGCAGCCTGCGCGCAAGCTTTTTGGCCTTCTCAAGGGCGAGGAAGACGGTCCGGTCGGATCCGATGGCAAGCGTCCTTCCAAGGACAATCGATCGCTTTTGCAGGAAGCACTTTTTGATCTTCTGGAATGCAAACGGCTTCTCGATCAGGTGCGTTGATCGTCGGGGATGAAAAAAGGGAGGTAAGCCTCCCTTTTCTTTTACGAAGACGACAGTTTAAGGCCGATAATACCAGCCAGAATGAGCGTCACGCTCGCCACGCGGAAAAAACTGGCGGCTTCTCCGAGAATGAAGATACCGACCAGAAAAGCGCCAACCGCACCAATGCCGGTCCAGATCGCATACGCAGTGCCAAGTGGCAGGCTGCGCATGGCGACGGAGAGGAGCAGAAAGCTGCCGATCATCGTCACAAGGGTTATAATGCTGGGCGTCAGCAGCGAAAACCCTTCTGATTTTTTCATGAAATAGGCCCAGACAACTTCAAGTCCGCCAGCCAAAACAAGATATATCCATGCCATAGGAGACCTCCTTTATGGGGCCGTCCCCTACGAAAACACTGGCACGGGTCGTCCCGAGCAGGGCGTAAATAATGATTTATTACGATTTCGGCAAGGGTAAGGTGAAGTTTGAGGCTTAATTCCCATCCGTGCGAAACGAGGATCGATAAGATGATGCTTTGAATAAAACTGGTTCAATCAGATCGAACAGCGCTCCAAATATCCTGCCGCTCTGTCAGCGCTCTATCTGCCAAAGTCGAAGTTCCCAAGATGGCTCTGCCTCTTGCGAAACAGTCAGATGATCGATCAGGCGAGTTTCTTCGAAGCCCCCGCATGATGGCAAGCAAGTCGTGTCGAGCCTATGATCCTTGAACGTCTGCGCGATAGCCTGCGGTAGGATATCATGACTCATTGGCGGCCAATCAAGTTCAGACAGGTATTTCTTGAAAGCCTCAGCGCTTTCCACCCGAATACTAAAACTTATCGAACGGTCGATGTAGGATACATTGCTCAATGCAATCGAACCATTATCATTATAGACATACTCTTTATTACGGAGCAGCCACAGTGGCAGAGGCGGGGTAACATAAACAGATGTAATGCTGGCGCCGAAGCCGGAGGCCCATTCTTCGGCCATATCGCGCAGTTTTGCCTCAGCAGCAGCAGGTTTTGAGGAAGTGATAGAAATGGAGAAAACTTGAGTTGGCAGAGACACTCTTATATCTCGCAACCCATCATCGGGCGGTTTCGGTATCTCATCTCCGATCTCGGCGAAGATAACATCAGGATTTTTCAGTGCCGTTGCATGCGCTGCACGATAAGCCTCATATTGGGTAAAACTTTCCCATACACGGCGAACAGGCCGTCCCGGAATTTTATCTTTTCCCCGCATAAAACCAAGTCCCCAAACTTTCTCAGGATCGTCAAGCTTGGGCCAGTTAACGCAATTGATTGACAAGCATTCAAATTTGCGCGCGGTTGCTCCGTTGCGAACGAGCGAGGCGATTTTCTGTTGCGGCGGCATACCCATCATGGAAAACATCGACTGGCTGACAACCGTCCCAATATTGATGGGATTGGAATACCAGAGACTATTTTTCAGTTGTTCTAATTCTTCGTTGCCGGTGATCAGCCGCGGACCGACACCTGTCACGAAATCATCGAGTATGAGCCCGTAGTCCCCCTTGGTCAGATCCACGCCTTCAAGCATTCTGACGGTGTCGTCATCAGTACGATTTCCCGCTCGATTAATGATCGAACCAAACAACACGATCAGAAGGCCTCCCACTGCCAAAAAAGATATGATACGTAGGGAGCGTTTCATATGTTCTGTCTCTCTCGACCCGAATGCCAATACGATTATTGACGAATGTCTTATGCGCCGACTTCTAGACAATTATAACGAGAACGCGAAACATCCTACAAGACAATGCTGATTGCTGCGGCACGGGGCTTGGTTGTCGTGGTTACGGCTATTAAAGTTAAAGAGCGATTACACGGGTTTCGTACATTGATCAGACTGTAAAACGTAATTCCGGTCAATTTGCAGTGCTTTGAAACGTATGATTAAAACGATCCTATTGCGGATTTTTACAATCGCGCTATAGCGCCTCAAACGCCATTGGAATTTTATAGAAGCAGAGTCGTGTTGTTGCGCAAGCAACGCTATGTTCCCCCTCCCATGGCTGGTACTGAGACCTAAACTCATCATACTGGCGCGCAGCGCGTATGAAAAAAACAAGGAGGCCCGCGTGAAGGGGAATAATGTATTTGCGATGCACCATATATGGTTGCACGCATTTGTGCTGGCGATTATCTGCATTTCAGAGCTGATTGGCGTTCAGAAAATATCCATCGGCATCGGCGCTGTTATCTTTCTGCCCATGCTTTATGCCTTCGCTCTTGGCATCATTTTAAATCCCAATATCCTGAAGGTGACGGGAAAAGTTCTGAAATCGGATTCCGTCAAGCTTTCGGGCACGATGATTACCATCGCCATCATGCCGTTCATTGCTAAATTCGGTACGACCGTTGGTCCACAGATAGAAAACATCATCGCTGCCGGGCCCGCTCTGGTTTTGCAGGAGATCGGCAATCTCGGAACCATCGCCGTTGCATTTCCGGTTGCCGTCTTTCTGCTACGCATGGGACGCGAAACCATCGGAGCGACCTATTCTATTGACCGTGAACCCAATCTGGCGCTGATCGCCGATAAATATGGTCTCGACAGCCCGGAAGGCGCAGGCGTCATGGGCGTCTATGCAACGGGAACGCTGATCGGCACATTCGTTTTTGCTCTGATGCCGCCACTGGTGCATGGGCTGGGACTGTTTGATGTCCGCGCATTGGCCATGTCGTGCGGTGTTGGGTCGGGCAGCATGCTTGCCGCCTGCACGGGCGGTTTGGTCAGCGTCTTGCCGGAACAAAAGGATATTATTCTGGCCTTGGCTGCTGCCAGTAACATTCTCACCTATGCGACCGGGCTGTATGTCGGGCTGTTTATCGCATTGCCGCTCACGGAATGGCTCTACAAAAAGTGCCGTCCTGAAGAATATCGCAATGCCGCGTAGGGGATAGACAGATGACATCCAAATCAGTGAAAAATACAATCGATAATCTGACCTTGTCCGTAGAGACGACAGACGAACGCAAGATCGATATTGTTGAAAATGCTCTTCTTCTGATTATTGCCTGCTTCCTCGGACTGATCGCAAACTGGGTTGGCATGGGTGTTACGCCCGTTCAGGCCTTGCCGGGCATGGTGGTGCTTTATGCTGCATCCATCGGCGGCTTGATAATGGCCCGTTATATGCCATTCTATTTGCCGAGTGTCGCCTGGGTTTCGCTTATCGCCATTCTAATCACCATACCGGGTGTTCCGGGATCGGAATTCGTTCTGGCGAAAGTTGGAGAACTGAACTTTCTGGCGCTGGCGACACCGGCTCTGGCCTATGGTGGCCTCGCGCTGACCCGTAACGAGTTCGAGATTGCCCGCCGTTCCGGCTGGAAGATCGTGATCGTCGCGATCTGCGTGATGATCGGCACCTATCTTGGTTCTGTCGTGGTTGCTGATCTCACATTGCGCATCACGGGCTGAATTGCTCCATGGCAGGCTCCATCATCGCGCCTGCCATGAAACTTCAGGGAGATTGTTCCGTGGCTGTTTTTCTCAGCGAAGCCGACATATCTGAAGCAATAGGCTGGCGGCATGATCTGCACCGGCATCCCGAACTTGCTTTCGAGGAAAACCGGACCGCCGCCTTCATAGCGGAAAAGCTTCAATTATGGGGTTTTAACGTCCGTTCCGGCTACGCAAGGACCGGCGTGATCGGCAGCCTCACCCGCGGAACATCCAAACGGGCCATTGGCATCCGGGCCGATATGGATGCATTGCCAATCATTGAGAAGAGCGGTGTCGATTATGTGTCGCAGACAGGGGGCAAGATGCATGCCTGCGGTCACGATGGGCATGTAAGCATGGCGCTTGCCGCAGCAAAAGCCATAAGCAAACTCGATTTTGACGGCACCGTGCATTTCATTTTTCAGCCTGCGGAGGAAAACGAAGGCGGTGGTCGTGAAATGGTACAGCAAGGTCTGTTTACCGACTTTCCGGTCGATGCTGTTTATGGCCTGCACAATTGGCCAGCGCTTGATATCGGCACCTGTGTTGCGCGCGACGATGCGATGATGGCAGCTTTCGGCACCTTCGAGATCGAACTCACCGGCAAGGGAGCGCATGGGGCAATGCCGCATGAGGGCGCTGACCCGGTGGTGGCTGCCGCGCAATTGGTCACGGCCTTGCAGACAATTGCCAGCCGCAATGTTTCTCCGCTGGAATCAGCTGTTGTTTCGGTCACGCAAATGCATGGAGGTGATGCCTGGAACGTTATTCCTGAAAGCATGATCATCCGTGGAACGACCCGCTGGTTTTTACCAGACGTCGGTGAAACCATCGCCCGTCGGATGCAGTCACTTGCTGCTTCGATCGCCGAAGGCTTTGGCTGCACGGCACGCATCGATTATCAGGAGCGCTACCCATCGACGATCAACACGGCTGAAAATGCCCGTAAAATTCGTGCACTGGCTGCCTCGCCCGATCTCGGCCTCACGGTTCTCGACGTCGCTCCAAGCATGGCAGCAGAAGATTTTGCCTTCATGCTACAGGAAAAACCGGGTTGCTATTTCTGGCTCGGCAGTCGTCGCGAGGGAGCCAATCCGGGCCTGCATTCTGCGTATTACGATTTCAACGACGCGCTTTTGCCCATCGGAGCCAATTTCTGGATCAAGCTGGTTGAAAGTGAATTGTCACCCGCTTGATAAAGCTTCAGCGTCATTTGCACGGCCTTTGGAATCATAATTGCGGCTGAGATGTAACGCCATGGAAACGCTCAATGCCAAGGAATTGCGAATGTTCATGGCGGTGGTCCGTTTTGGATCTATCCGCGGCGCCGCCGAACACGAGCATGTCGCGCCTTCGGTTGTAAGCCGTCAAATCGCCGAAACGGAGCGCAATATTGGTTTGCCATTGTTTGAACGCAACGCACGCGGAATGGCGCTGACGGAAGCGGGAGAACTGGTTCTGGAGCATGGCAGGCGTGTTCTCGAAGAACATGGTTTGCTGACAGAACAGCTTGGCTTTCTCAAAGGTGTACAGCAAAGACGTGTCCGCATTCTGTGTGGCGAAGGTTTTCTTGCCGACGTTTTGCAATATGGTCTTGGTTCCTTCGTCAAAATCTATCCCGATGTGCAATATGATCTGCAATTGGGCAGCACCGAAACGGTGCTTGATCGGGTCGCGAATGGCGATATCGATATTGGCATCGCTTATAATCCGCTGATGGATGCGCGGGTTCGTTCATTGGCTATATCAAAACAGCCGCTTTGTGTTGTTACACCACCGCAGCATCCTCTTCTGGCGAAGGAGGAGCTGGCACTGGCTGATTGTGTCGGCTTTCCCAACGCTCTTCTGGGGCCGGGCTATGGTATCACTCAGCTTGTTACACGTATTGCTGCCGATAGCGGCTTTGCAATGGCGCCGCTGGTGGAAACCACGTCGATTGATGTCCTGCGTCGCTTCGTTATTGCAGGTCTTGGCATATCTTTTCTACCTCGCTTTGCCGTATCCACCGAACTGGCCCGAGATGCCGTGGCAATACGGGAGTTGTCGGACCCGCTGCTGGCCGAGGCAAGCGCACATCTGATGGTGCGTTCACGGCGACGACTGCCGCTTTCGGTCGAGCGGCTGAGCGGATTTCTTGCCAACCATATGGCGGCGTTTCAATAGACTTCCCCGTGGCTGTTGCTCTCACAGGGACGCAACGTTGTCGGTAAACCGGCTATGCGGCTCAGCGCTTTGATGCGAGCCTTTCTCCTCGTAACAAGAAGCCAACCTGCGGGTTGCGCGATGAATAAGGGAGATGTGGAATGGTGCAGCGCGAAATGCCGGTTGTCGGCGTTGTCGGTCTTGGGAGTATGGGCCTTGGCATGGCACAGACGCTGGCTGCAAAAGGCTTTGCGACATTTGGTTTCGATCTATCCGCTGAGCGCAAGGCCCTTGCGCAAAAGGCAGATGTGACACCGGCAGAAAAGCTCGAACTTTTGTTTGAAAAAACCGATTTTCTGGTCTTCTCGCTGCCGACGGCGCGCGATGTCGAAAATGTCGTCAATGCGCATATCCATCAATTGGGCAATGAACGCGGACGTGTCGTCATTATCGACACATCGACTTCCGAACCCGATGTCAGTCGTGAACTGGCAAAAAAACTCGAATCCCTCGGACACGGCTTCCTTGATGCGCCTGTGAGCGGCGGTCCGGCTGGAGCAGCATCGGGTAAACTGACCATGATGATCGGCGGCAGTGATGCCGATCTCGCGCTTGCACAGCCTGTGATCGAAGCCATGGCCGCCAAGGCGTTGCATGTCGGGCCAAGCGGTGCCGGTAATGTTGCAAAGCTCATCAACAATCTGCTTGCAGCAGCCCATATGGTGACAACCAGCGAGGGCCTGAAACTTGCACTTGCTGCCGGAATAAATCCTGAATCCGCCCTGCGGGTGCTCAACGCCGCATCGGGAAAATCCATGATCAGCGAGGTTCATTTCCCGACCTGGGTGATGAATGACCGTTTTGACAGCGGCTTTTCGATGGGGCTGATGCGCAAGGATGTGCGTCTGGCGCAGGAAATGGCCGAACGTGCCGGTGCCGAAAATCCCCTGACATCTGTCGTGGCCAAGCTTTGGGCCGGTGCGAACCATCTTAAAGATAGTGACGATTTCACCCGCATGGGTGCCTTTCAGCCCGACAAATCCAAATAAAGAGCACAATCATGACGCAAACAATTGATGCCGAAGTACAGGCTGCGCGCATTGCCGCGATTTTCAAGAGCTTTTTTCCGAAAGGCGAGATCGGCAGTTTTGTAAATGGCGAAATTCTTGTCGGTAGCGGTGGCGAGCAAAACCTGACAGACCCGGCAAGCGGAAAGGTTTTCGCCTCATTCAAGGATGCGGACCAAACGATTATCGACGCGGCAATGGACAGTGCCGCCCGTGCCCAAAAGGAATGGATGGCGCAGACCGCATCCGCGCGTGGTCGTATCATGAACGAGATCGCCCGACGCATCCGCGAACATGCCCCGCTCATTGCTGAAATAGAAAGTCGCTCGGCCGGCCGTCCAATCCGCGACATTCGCGGCGAAGCAGTGCGTGTGGCCGAAATGTTCGAATATTATGCCGGATGGTGCGACAAGCTTTATGGTGACGTCATACCGGTGCCAAGCAGCCATCTGAATTACACACGTCACGAACCCATCGGTGTGGTGACGCAGATTACGCCATGGAACGCGCCTTTGTTCACGGGCGGCTGGCAGATCGCACCGGCGATTTGTGCGGGCAATGCTGTGGTGATCAAGCCATCGGAATTGACCCCACTCTCAACCCTCATTCTCGGTCTGATATGCGAGCAGGGCGGCGCACCGCGTGGACTGGTCAATGTGATTGCCGGACAGGGATTGACCGCCGGTCAGGCTGCGGTTTCCCATCCGCGCACCGGATTGGTGGTCTTTGTCGGTTCGGCACAGGCAGGCTCGGCCATTGCAGCAACGTCCGCGAAAAATGTCGTGCCATGCATCCTCGAACTTGGTGGAAAATCCGGCAATATCGTCTTCCCTGATGCCAATATCGAGCGTGCAATCATTGGCGCACAATCGGCGATCTTTAGCGGTGCGGGACAGAGTTGTGTTTCCGGCTCGCGTTTGCTGGTGCATAGATCCATTCATCAGCAGTTCGTGGAACGTTATGCCGATGCCGCCAATCGCATTGTCGTTGGCAATCCATATGACGACAATGCGCATATAGGACCGATCAACAATGAGCGCCAATGGTCCAAGATCAACCAGATGGTGCAAGAGGGTGTCGCTGATGGCGCGGTGCTTGCCGCAGGCGGAAAAAAACCGGAAGCGCTGGTGGAAACAGGCGGTTATTATTACGCACCCACGATCCTCGATCATGTCGACCCCGCAATGACAATTGCGAAGGAAGAGGTATTCGGGCCAGTTGTAGCCGTCATGCCTTTCGATGATGAAGCGGAAGCGATCGCACTGGCCAATGACAATCCCTATGGTCTTGCCGGAGCGGTATGGACGGAAAATGTCGCGCGTGCTCATCGGGTTGCAGCTCAAGTGCGCGCCGGAACCTTCTGGATCAACGGTTACAAGACGATTTCGGTGATGTCGCCGTTTGGCGGTTTTGGGCGTAGCGGCTATGGCCGATCCAGTGGAAGGGACGCTTTGCTGGCCTATACGCAGGTGAAGAGCGTTTGGGTGGAAACGGCTGAAAATCCGGCTGTGACATTCGGTTATTCGCCGGAAGCGTGATAAACTATCGTACTTTAAGGCTTTTGGGGTTATAGGATTTGAATAGCCCCAAGCCCACCCAGTTCATCGTGTTAGACGATTTCGAGCTCAGCCGAAGCAGCGTTTTCTAAGCGAGAAAGAATTCGCCCGGCTTGGTGCTGGTCTTCCTCGGGGCACGGATGAAAGCGGAAACGAATTTCATCCTTTCGCTATTAAAATCCTTCAACTTTTGGCATTTACTGGTTGCCGATTGGGCGGGATTTCAGGACTTCGTTGGCAAGAGTTTGATGCTGATCAAAAATGTTTAAGACTTGCCGATACTAAAACTGGGCAGAGTATCCGCGCTATCGGTTCAAATGCCGTCCACATAATAAAAAATTGCGACGTTCACGCTGGAAAACCATGGGTACTCCAGCTAGCCGTGGTGAAAAATCATATCAAGGTATGAACCATGTATCTGTAAGAATTTTCAGGGCAGCGGAGCTTGAGAATGTGACTTGTCATACTTTGCGGCATACCTATGCGTCATATGCTTCAGATTTAGGCTACTCCGATGGTACCATTGGAGGCCTTTTGGGGCACAAGGGAAGAGGCGTCACTTCTCGATATGTTCACAGGCCAGATAATGCACTGCTTGCTGCCGCCGAGGAAGTGTGCGGACATGTTAACGCACTCATGGGAAAATGATTGCTCATTAAATCCGTGACACAAATTCATTCTGAATATGACATGCTGCATATGAAGAGACTAAATAGCCTAAATATGAAAGCTATCATTTCATTTTTTTCATTGGCGAGAACTGAAATAGGTTTGGGATTGTATAAAAATGCTCAACATTGTTGAGTTTATGGGCTGTTTTTCAAACTTGATGGTGGTTTGATATTAGTTTAAAATACTCAGCATGACTGAGCAAAAACAATCATTATTAAATCGCCTTGAAAAAGACTTGCCTGAAGGGTTGGTCGTGGATGCCGCTTGGCTGCAAGAACGCGGCATAGCAAGCAACTTACGCGCTTATTATATTAAGAACGGCTGGTTAGAACAGCCAGTGCGTAGCGTCTATAAAAAGCCGCGCGGCAAATTGAGTTGGCAGCAAGTCGTCATATCGCTTCAAACCCTGCTTTTAAGGATACCGCTCTATGTCGGCGGACGCACGGCGCTGGAGCTACAGGGTTTTGCGCATTATCTTGTTCACAAAAACAAGATTGTCCATCTCTACGGACCGGAAAAGCCACCTGCATGGCTAAATAAGCTGGAACTGCCCCAGCGGTTTATCTATCGCAATAGCGCGACCTTGTTCCCCAATGATCCAATCATGGAATGGCTAGGCAGTCTAGCAGGGAATGTAGCCGATGAGATGGAACGCGATTTTAGCTGCTTTCAAGGCGGTAGCCTGACTTCACTCTCATGGGGGCAGTGGAATTGGCCGTTGACGCTTTCTCAGCCTGAGCGCGCCTATCTCGAAATGCTCAATGAACTGCCGCGCTATGAGAGTTTCCATCAGGCCGACATGATCATGCAGAGCGCTGCAAATTTCAGTCCTAGGCGGTTGCAAAAACTGCTGGTGGATTGCAACAGCGTCAAGGTTAAACGGCTGTTCTTTTATTTCGCAGATCGTCATGGTCACGCGTGGCTTAAGCGTTTGGACAAAGCTACCATCGATTTTGGCAAGGGCAAACGCATGCTTGTACCGGGTGGAAAGCTTGATCCGGTTTATCTCATAACTGTACCCGAGGACTTTGATGCCGTTTCGTGATCAGTACCAAGCTCAGGTCAGGCTACTGATGCGCCTTATTCCGATTGTGTCGCACGAAACCTGTTTTGCTCTCAAAGGCGGAACTGCGATCAATCTCTTTATACGTAACTTGCCACGCCTTTCCGTCGATATCGATCTCATGTATCTGCCTGTCAATAACAGACCGGAGGCACTGGAGGAAATTGACGCCGCCATGAAGCGGATCAGAGCCGTAACATTAGCGGAGGTACCTGGCGCACGCGTGACCGAAAACGTCCATGATGGCGCTATACTCCGGCTTCTTGTGATGGCTGAGGGAACACAGGTGAAGATAGAAGTCTCCCCTGTCCTGCGCGGTGTTGTTCACGAGCCATCGCTACTCCCTGTAACCGAAGCAGTTGAAGAAGCATTCGGTTTTGCTGAAACCAGCGTCGTATCATTCGAAGACCTTTTTGCCGGTAAGCTAGTTGCTGCGCTTGATCGTCAGCATCCACGCGATCTCTTCGATGTGCGAGGTTTGTTCGCCCATGAAGGGCTAAGCGACGGGTTGCGTGAAGCTTTCATTGTTTATCTTCTCAGCCATAACCGCCCTATGGGAGAGGTGCTTTCGGGACGTGTCAAAGACCTCGCGAATGAATACCGCAACGGCTTCGAGGGCATGACCGAGGAGTTTGTTGACATTGAGGAACTGATAGAAACACAGCATGAAATGATTGATGCATTGATCGGAGGAATGCCCGATCGACACCGCGAATTTCTGATTGGATTTGAATGCGGTAAACCATTTTGGTCCTTGCTCAATATCAAACATGCCGAAGCGCTTCCGGCAATTCGCTGGAGGCAACGTAATCTCGATAAGCTTAAACCTGAACAACGCTCCGCTCTGGTCGAACTGCTGCAATCCTCCCTTGGGCGTCGTGCACAAAAATAGCTACCTCTTGGCTTAAAATCGTAAAAGCGTCCTAAGTGCCGTCGATGATGAACGCTGGCATTGCGTTTTTGCTGAAAAATATCGCATTTCTGGCCGGCATGAGGGATTATGCCAAGAGTTGCTCATAGAATGAGCTTCTTCTTCAGACCGAGAAAATTGAGACGGGGAAAGAAAAAATTCAGTGAATTGCTTTCTTTGCGAAACGCATGGCAGGGGCCATTCGCAATCAGTTTGCGCAATATATTTATATTGTCTCGCGGAACCTATTACAGCCTTCGCGTGCATTCAAACCAGCCGCCATATACAAACATATCATCAAATAGATTGTTAAAGCGAGGCTTCACAAAGGAGCTTGATAGCTTTGCAAGTTGATTATATATACACTGTAAATAAAGGGGATACAGTGTATATGAAAAAGCGAAAAATGGACTCATCTTCGGCCCTGTCCACAGCCGTGCAAAAGGCCAAATGGAAGATACTGCCGTTAGTGATGTTGATGTATCTGATCAACTATTTGGATCGGGTCAATCTGGGCTTTGCGGCAGCCTCTATGAATGTGGATCTTGGTCTCTCGACCGCAGCTTTCGGCCTGGGTGCTGGATTATTTTTTGCGGGCTATATCCTTTTCGAGGTGCCGTCCAATGTGATTTTGCACAGGGTTGGTGCGCGCGTATGGCTGGCCCGTATCATGATTACCTGGGGTCTGGCTTCGGCGGCTATGAGCCTGGTCACATCATCCGGCGGCTTTTACGTCGTTCGTGTCCTGTTGGGCATTGCGGAGGCCGGCTTCGTGCCTGGTGTGATTTATTATTTGCACACTTGGTTTCCCGCAAAATATAGGGCCCGCATGGTCGCCTTGTTTATAATTGCGATACCCTTTGCGGTCGTTATCGGGGCGCCGATTTCGGCACTGATCATCCAATATGGGGATGGACTGTGGGGCTTCGCTGGCTGGCGTGTGATGTTTGTTGCTGAAGCGGCTCCGGCTGTTTTAGTCGGCATCCTGACTTTGTTCTGTCTGCCAAGCACACCGGCGGCAGTCAATTGGTTAAACGATGACGAGCGGCATGCACTTCAGTCTGCACTCGCCACTGAAGCCGCGGATGCGCAGGCACACGGGACCAGCAAGACCTTTTTGGCTCTTGCTGACTGGCGGGTTTATGCAATTTCAGTGATTGGCCTTGCGGTCAACATGGGTGGATATGCGCTTTCTTTTTTCCTTCCTCAGGTGATTGCCAGCTTTGCACACGACGCTGGAACCGAATTCAGTCTTCTTGAAACGGCCTGGCTCACTGCGATTCCATTCTCTGTCGCCGTGATCGCTCTATGGTTTGTCGGACGCAGCTCCGATAAGCATGATGAACGCCTCTACCATTGCGCGATACCGTTGATGATCGGCGGAATTGCTATCGCAATTGCTCTTTACATGCCGACGACTACGGCAAAGATGGTGGCCATTTCCGTGGCTGCTGCAGGAAGCTATTGCGTTCTTCCTGTTTTTTGGCAGTTGCCTGCCAAATTTCTCACCGGCAGCGGCGCTGCCGCCGCGATTGGTCTGATTGGCGCGCTGGCGAACGTTTCGGGCTTTATCGCGCCCTACATGACCGGTGCTCTGCAGACCGCGACCGGTAGCTACAAGCCTGCCATGTTCGTCGTTGCTTCGGTCATGTTTATCGGAGCTTTTGTGGCGCTTTGGTTACGCAAACGGCCTGAACTGCTGGGCCGACGTTAAAGACATTCAACACAAGGGTAAAATAATGGCAGATGTAGTGGGTCAATACGTTGACCAGATCATGACGACCGAACTCCGGCCGGTTGGCAATATGCCTAGGGGCGTAGCCCATCTTTTGTATGCCGCCGTTCGTTCAAAAGCCCCCGAGCCGCTCAGTACCCACATGGCCCGGTCGCTTTACAACACGATCCAGCCCGGCGACAAGGTGTTGATCCTCTGCGGCGCAGGCGGCTATCCCAGCCTTCCTACAGGGGAGATCGATGGCATTCCGGGTGCTGTCGCAATAGCGCGAGTGCTGGCATTGGGACTTGGCGCAAAGGTGCATATCGCCACTGTCCCGCGCTTTCTTGCGCCTTTGGCCGCAGTCCTTCGTGCCGGAGAATTGAATGTCCGCCTGGATGAGCAAGATGCGCGTTCCGATGCCATTACATTGCACACCAGCCCAGAAGACGACGCCGACGGCAAATTGTTTGCCGCGCGTATTCTCGATGATCTGGAGCCTCGTGCTATAATCGCCATCGAACTGCTATCGATCAATGAGAAAGGAATAATTCATGGAGCGACGGGAGCGGCTTGGCATGACGTTCACTATGACGTTGCGCCTTTATTTGCGCGTGCACGTGAACGCGGCATTCTAACCTATGGCATCGGCGATGCTGGAAACGAAGCCGGTTTCGGAGCCATTGAGGAAGTCAAGACAATCCAGCCTGAAGGTGCCCGCTGCCGTTGCGGTTGTGGCGGAGGAATGGCATCGGCTGTAGTCGCAGACGTCGTCCTCGCTGCGGCTATTTCCGATTGGGGCGGATACGCGGTCACAGCGCTGCTTGCTTACATGATCAGACGCCCCGATTTGCTGACGGGCCCAGATTATATCGAGAGAATGTTGCGAGCCGCCGTGGATGCAGGTCTTGTTTGTGGCTGGAACGCCCGTCCAACTCTGAGCGATGACGGTGTGCCGCTGGACGCGCAACGAGCCGCGGTCACTCTGATGCAAACGGCAGTTCTTCAAGCACTCACCGAGGTGCATTCGCCTTCGCATTAGAGCATAATCCGACCGGAGTGAAACGAGGATCGATAAGATTATGCTTAAAATAAAAGGAGTTAGAGCGCTGATCTGATTGAATCAGATCAGAATACGCTCTAAACGCGTTGAAGGCGAATAAACCACCAATGGCGTCGGAGCATGCTCATCTGTCCCGACGCCGAGTTTTATTTTAAACGCTTTTGCTGGGTGCAGCACCATCTGCGATCTGCAGACGAATGCCATCCAAGAGAGCCAAAAGCAATTCGGACAGGCTGCCGCGCAATGATGTGTCAGTCAGACTTCCGGCCAAAGCCTGTATCCGTTGAAATCCATGATTGGAGGCGGTTGCTCTCATCGCCATTCCAGCAGCTTCCTGCGCTTCTTTGTCGAGTTTGGAGCGTGGAAGCTCAAACACAATATGTCCGATGGTCGCTGAAAATATTTGCCAAAACGATGTTACCGCCAGCGTCCCTCGGATGCCGCCATCTTCAAGGGCAGCCAAGACCTGCTCGCCTAAACGACCCAAACCTTGCGACTCTGCGGGGACCCGGCGATTGACCAAAATTTCCAAGACGTAAGTATTGGATAACAGTAAGGCTCGCCAAACTTCCATTACCTGCACAATGCGTGTGCGCCAGTCATCGCCTTCGAAATAAGGTATTTCCATCCGATTGATTATCTGGAGCAGCAAATGATCGAACAGTTCGTCTTTGGATTCGATGAACTTGTATAGGCTCATGGGAGAGACCTCGAGACGAATCGCAATATTTCGAAAAGAAACAGAATCCAGCCCCGATTCACTCGCTATCTGTGCTGCGACATCAATAACATTTTCCAACGAAATCTGGTTTATTCGCCTTCGATTTTTTGTAATTGTCTTACCCTTCAACTTTACGTCCTTAGTAACGGCGTCCACAGCGAGCTAGTCGCATACAACACGATACTTTGTATTACAGAGGTTATGTTGCTTCAATAAGGTGGGTCCTGTCGATGGAATAGTTCATTCCTCTCCATTTGATCCCACAGGCTGTAATCCTTACTCGATGCCAACACAAACAACAATGTCACGGATATGATGGTCATCAAGACGTTTTCCGTGTCCACCATCGGCATGGTTGGTGCCAGACTGTTCATCCCCTCAAAAATTGCTTGATCGTGAAAATGCGCTGTTTGCAAAATAGCCGCCTAGGAAATTCGCGGGAATGTCCAAGCGTGCAAATTGTTAGTGCGATGTGTAGCTTTCCCTGTTCCAAGATTCGTTGACGATATCTTGAATAGTCTTTTGCTTGCCATGAATCTTGAGCGCCCGCCGTGGCAGGAACAGAAAATACGCCAGCACATTTCAGCCGGCAAATCGGCCAGACAATTTTTCGGCAAAGAAAATCTATTCTGTACTGAGTGATGCGATTTACTTCAATGCTGAACGGCTCAGATTTCTTGTGGCGCATACAAAAAACCTTAAGTCTGCCTTAATGCTGAAAGGTTTTCAGTTGGAAAATGACAATTGGGAATCCATCAATGTTTGATCAGTTGAACAGAAGAACCTTGCTATCTGGCCTTACGATGCTTGCCGCGACCGGTTCAGCGGTGCGCGCTTTTGCTGAGGATACATCCATCGACATGATCCTGCACGACCCGCAGGCCCCCGTTGGCGGCAACCCCAAAGGCGATCTGACGATCGTTGCTTTTTTCGATTACAATTGCCCCTATTGCAAGAACACTGTCGAGCCACTGGGCAAGGTCATGAAATCCGATGGCAAGATCAGGCTCGTCTATAAGGACTGGCCAATCCTCTATCCCACCTCTATTTCTGGCGCGAAATTCGCTCTCGCCGCCAAATATCAGAACCGCTATCAGGAAGCGCATGATGTGCTGATGAAAATACCGGGCGGGCGGGTACCGGAAGACAAGATGCGGACCGCACTCCAGAAAGCAAAACTCGATTTTACCCGGCTGGAAAGCGATGCCCGCTCGAAAAATGCCGAGATTACCGCTCTCATAAAACGCAATAACGCCCAAGCCGAAGGACTGGGGCTGCAAGGAACACCGGTTTTCCTGATCGGGAAATTCCTTGTTGCCGCAGCACTCGACGAAAAGGGCTTTCGGGAAGTCGTGACAGATGCCCGCAAATCCCTTTAAGCGGGCAGGAATGATTTTGGACCTTAAGCCGGGCTTAAGGTGAAACGATATGTTTGCCTCCTCATCGAAGCAATTGCGAGGTAGAGCGAAGCGTGAATAAATATCCCCCGTCCAAATTTTTGGCCCGCCGTCAATTTCTGCTCGGTGCAGGCGCTTTTAGCCTTGCTGGCTGCACATCCACGCTCCAACCGGTGTCAAGACCGACAGCAAGAATCGAACCATCACAAACAGTCGGGCAGGATGTTCCGCTGATGTATGCGGCAATGCCGCACGAGGAATTTCCCATTCCCGCAGTCGACGTCTCCAAAGTCGCGCAAAAATGGTGGCGTGCAGAAGTGGATTATCCAACCAACGAAAAGCCCGGCACCGTCATCGTCGACACACCGAACCGTTATCTTTATCATATATTGCCCGGCGGCAAGGCCACGCGATACGGCGTCGGCGTCGGACGCGACGGCTTTTCCTGGGCTGGACGCGGCCATATTGCCTATAAGCGCAAATGGCCGCGCTGGAACCCGCCAGACGAAATGGTGGCCCGCCAGCCTTCCCTCAAGCCATATAGCATTGCCAATGGCGGCATGCCGCCGGGATTGAAAAACCCGCTTGGTTCAAGGGCGCTTTATATCCACGAGGGAAACCGCGACACGATCTACCGTATCCATGGCAATCCCGAATTTTCGACCATCGGCAAGGCCGTGTCATCGGGTTGCATTCGGATGCTTAATCAGGATGTTATCCATCTGGCCGACAATGTCAGAGACGGCAGCAAGATCACGGTCATACCCGATCCTGCCATGTCACATCTTCTGGTCGGCCAGAGCTGACGAAATTTCCACTCCGGTTGTGCGTGAGGCCTTCAGGCTCTGCGCGCAGCCTCGATTGCATCGATCAACTGTCTTCTTCGCATGACACCGCCATAGAGCTTCGTGCCAATGACGAAAGATGGAGTGCCACGGAAATTCATGGCGTCGCATTGCTCGGCATTGCGTTGCAAAATAGCGTACACCCAGCTTGAATGCGCCTGATAGGTAGCTTCGAGTTCGGTGGTATCAAGGCTCTTCTTTTGGAGCACGGCCTTGACCTGATCTTTTGTGAGGCGACCCGCCGTTGCCATCAGCGCATTCAGCGCCTCCTCATACTTGCCCAGTTTTTCGGCGGCCAGAACAAGACGCGCGGCATAGACGGAAACATCACCGGATATGGTCCAGTCCTTCATGATGAGCCGGATATTGCCATCATTTCCGACAACATCAAGCAACTCGTCATGATGGGCTTTGCAATAGGGGCACTGATAATCGAAATATTCGACAATGGTGACATCCCCGTTTCCGTTTCCGAGAACGGGGATGTCGACATCATAGAGAACAGCGGCAATCGACGGCATCCGCTGGGAAAAACCAATCGTGCCAGACAGACCGAGAGCAACGAGGCTGCCAGCAGATGCTTGCAACATGTGGCGACGGTTTAACATGAACACAATTCCGTCCTGTCAGCTTTTGACCAAGATCTTGGCGCCTGGCTGCACGCGACCATAAAGATCCATGATATCCTGATTGAGCAGACGGATGCAGCCCGCGGATACGGCCTTACCGATTGAGGTAGGATCGTTCGTTCCGTGAACGCGGTAATAGGTGTCCCTGCCATTTTTATGCATATAGAGGGCGCGGGCACCCATGGGATTTTTCGGACCGCCATTCACTCCATCTTTGTAGCGCCCGTAATGTTCGGGGCTTCGCTTGACCATATCCGGCGTCGGAATCCAGCGTGGCCATGCAGCCTTGCGCGCAATCACGGCCTCGCCGCCATCAAACTCGCGCGCGACGGGGCCAACACCCACTGCATAGCGGATTGCCTTGCCATCGGGCAGGATGAAATAGAGAAAGCGCGCCTTCTGGTCTACGACAATCGTTCCCGGCGCTTCCTGCGTATAGTAATTGACGATCTGGCGCACATGGGATGGGTCCATCTTTGCGGCGTTGACTGCCGGGATGACGAAATTCGCATCCGTCTTCTGGCCATACATCTCGTGAGGATCGGTGCCGACCGGCTGAAATGCCATGGGACGTGTCACGGGCGCGTTCTGCGGCTTTACGGAAACAGACTTATTGTCACGACTGTCGACATTGCTGACGCAAGCGGAAAGCAGACAGAACAGTCCCAGTGTGAAAGGCATTTTAATATGCGAAGCGGCAAGACTCATTTCATGTTTTCCAATTGAGTGAACCTGAGAAAAGCAGCCCTGCGTCGCGCTCCTTAAGTGAAGCTTAAGAATGCAATCACACCGGCACATTTGCGCCCTTTCATGGAACGCCGCTGATCTTGTCGATATTGTCGTTGAGGGTTTCGCGGGAAATCTCACCGATATGCATGGATGTAAGCGTTCCATCCGTCCTTAGAAACAGCGTTACTGGCAATCCGATGGTTTCATAATGGCGCGGCAGATGCATCAGCTCATCGGTCAGCACATGATCGAACTTCAGTTTGCCCGAAGCAAGATAGGAGCGGATAGTTTCCTTATCCTCGCCCTGATTGACCATGAGAAAGGCCACATCCTTGCGCTTAGACGCCGTCTCGGCAAAGAGCGGCATTTCTCTGCGGCATGGTGGACACCAGCTTGCCCACAGATTGACCACCACCGCTTTGGGCGCAAGATCCGCGATCACAAGCGTTGGACCTTCCAGCTGATTGAGAGCAACCAGCGGCGCGCTCCGTCCCATGGTTACCTTTGTCAATTCCGTTGCACCGAACCAGACAAGGAATCCGATCCCCAGCGCGAATGCCGCACAAAGGCCTGTCTTCAGCGAACGTATCAACAATGCGCTGACGATGAGCACGCCGATCAAACCGGCAACCGGCTGGAAACCACCTTGCCAGAAAGCAAATATTCGCCACGGCTCGGCGGCAAAACCCTGCCAGTTATGGACAACATGACCAAGCCGGGCCGATACCAGACCACCAATAAGTGCAGCATTGGACCATTTGGCAATGGTCGGTCCAAATCGACGCGAAAAGACGACGGTTATGCCGAGAAAAACAAGGATGCCGAGCAGAACGGCAAACCGATCTGTGGCAAAGACCAGCGGTCCGATTGCAACCGCATTCATCGGTTAGCATCCATGCGTTTCACCGAAGCCTGCAGGCTCGTTCTTGTCACATCGCCGACAAGGCGCGTGTCCGCTTTCTCGCGGCCATGGCTGTCGACAAAAATCATGGTCGGTGGCCCGACGACCTGAAGCTCTCTCATAATCTGCTGCTGGTCGGCCGTATTGCCGCTGACATCGAGCTTGATGAGGTTGAAGTCGGAAAGTTCGGTCTTGATGGTGGGATCAGACAAAACACTGCGCTCTATGACGCTACAACTCACACACCAGTCGGCAGTGACATAGAGAAGGCTTGGCCGGTCGTTGCGCGCTTCCATCCGTGATTGAAGCTCGCCCACTGTGCCTGCTGTGCTGAAAGCAAGCGTGGGCTGTGCTTCACCTTTGCCATGACGCTGGGCAACGAGATTGCCCAGTGGGCGAAGCGGATCGCTCGAACCGCTGGCAGCGCCGACACCCAGAACGATCCTATAAAGGGCCATGGCGATACCGGCTGCCTTGGCGAACTTCCTGCCGCCAGAGGATTGTGCATCCAGCGTGTCGAATGCGCCAAGCCACACCGCCACACCGATGGCCAGAAGCGCCCAGAGGGCAAGCCCCGCTTCTGCCGGAACAAGCCGCGAGACCATCCAGATGGCGGTCGCAATGAAGACGAAACCGAAGGCCTGCCGCACAAGTGTCATCCAGACGCCTGCTTTCGGCAAGGCGTTGGGACCAAACGTTCCAAAGACGATCAGCGGAATACCTTTTCCAAGCCCCAGAGCGTACAGCGATGCAGCGCCGAGCATCACGTCACCGGTCTGGGCGATATAGATCAGGGCTCCGGCAAGCGGTGCCGTAACGCAGGGACCGACGATCAGTGCCGATGTAAAGCCAAGCAGTCCTGCGGCGGCGAGCGAGCCGCGATTACCGGACCCCAATCCGCCGATTGCGCTGACCCAGCGGGACGGCAATTGCAGCTCGAACAGACCGAACATCGAAAGCGCGAGCAGCAGAAATAGAAGTGACACCGCACCGATTGCCAGAGGCGACTGAAGCGCCATTTGCAGGTTCTGCCCAGACCATGCCGCAACAATACCCAGCAGCCCGAATGCGGTGGCCATTGCAAGAACATAAGCCAGCGACAGGGTGAAGCCGCGAAACAGCGTCACCTTTTCGCCCTGCCGCGCAATGGCACCCGCAAGAATCGGATACATAGGAAGCACACAAGGCGTGAAGGCCAGCAAAATGCCAAAGATGAGAAAGCTCGCCAAAACCATCGGCGCGCCGCCATCCTTTAAAAGCGCACCCACCATGCCGCCATTATCCGCAGCCAACGCAATACCACCGGACGCGCTCGCAACAGATGTTGCACCAGATTGCGGCAGTGCAGCGGATGCCGTCCATTCGCTGGCCATTGCCGTCGGAACGGATGCACCGGGTGCCGAGACGGCAAGGCTTACCGGATCAACGTAGCGCGTGATCGGCGGGTAGCAGATGCCATTATCCTGACACCCCTGATAGTGCACCTCAAGCGGCCCCGACGCCTGATCTTGCAGCCGGAGAACTGTAACAACTCCATCGTGATAAACTGTCGTCTGGCCGAAAGTCGGATCGTCCTTGCTCTGGGCATTGCCCCGCAATTCCGGCGTTGGGAGATCGGACAGACCGCGTTTGAAGCCGAACCGGTCCTGATACAGATAATAGCCCGGCTCGATATGCCATTGAAGATTGATACGGCCATCACCGTCACGCGTAGCGGAGAGCTTGAAAGCCTTGTCTGCCGGAAGCGGCATGGTACCTGCCGATGTCAATTGAGCAGATGCGGATGCGGCGAACAGCATTGTGACAAAGATAGCGAAGACGGTGCACAGGACCGCGCGAAAAATTCTTGAAAGCAATGTAGCGCTCCCGAATAGCTGATTTCCTGCAACGCTGGGATATGCTGATGCCAGGTTGCGTCCGGTTTTTCGCCTCCAGCTTAAGCCCAGCTTAAGGTTCATCGGCAGAATGACGGAATAAGGAGACGGCATGGCATGAAATCACTGACGACAAAGCAACATCCGATACAATCACGCAGTCCGCACGCGATAGAAGCCGTCATTGACAGACCAACGCATGAGGAATACCGATCACTTCCATGCAAGCGATAGCGCATTGGGAGCGTTTAGCCCGCCGCCACATTCCGGGTGACACAACCCGGTATCAAATCTTCCAGAGTTTGAGATAGCATGTCATCGATTTCGTCATCCGAGACGCTTCCGCCTTCATCCGCGCCAGAATATGAATACGGGCGGGGAAATGTTGCGCGGCTCACGATCGCGCAGGCCTTGGCTGGCGCAAATTCTGTCGTCGTTTATGCCACCGGCGCAATCGTCGGAAATATGCTGGCGCCCAGCCCCGCGCTGGCGACCTTGCCGATTTCGATTTTCGTGGTGGGTATGGCCGTTTGCACGCTCCCCGCTGGCGCAGTCGCACAACGCCATGGCCGTCGCGCTGCATTCCTGATCGGGACAGGATGCGGAGTGCTAAGTGGGCTCATTGCGACACTTGCCGTTCTTTACACTTCGTTCTGGCTGTTTTGCGCAGCGACATTTTTCGGCGGTGCTTATGCAGCGGTCGTCCTGTCTTTCCGCTTTGCGGCAGCCGATTGCGTTTCGGCAGAAAAGCGGCCCCGCGCCTTGTCACTGGTGATGGCGGGCGGTGTCTTCGCAGGGGTAATCGGCCCGCAGCTTGTTACCTACACCATGTATCTGTGGATGCCTTATATGTTTGCCGCGACCTTTATCGCGCAGGCAATCGTAGCCGCATTGTCAGCCTTCATTCTTTTGGGCGTGCGTCTTCCAACACCGACCGCAGCCGAATTAGCCGGGGGTCGACCATTAGGCGTCATCGCGCGGCAGCCGCGGTTCATCACGGCTGTGATCTGCGGTATGATTTCCTATCTCCTGATGAATTTTCTCATGACATCCGCACCGCTGGCCATGCAGATGTGCGGACTACCGCAGGAATCGGCCAATCTCGGCCTGCAATGGCATGTGATTGCCATGTATGCCCCGAGCTTCTTTACCGGTCGGCTGATCACCCGGTTCGGTGCCAACACCATAGTCATGACCGGGCTTTTCCTGACGGGACTGTCTGCCGCCGTCGGGCTTCTCGGCATCGACGTCGCGCATTTCTGGCTGACGCTGATCCTGCTTGGTATCGGATGGAATTTCGGCTTTGTCGGTGCATCGGCCATGGTGCTCGAATGTCACCGCCCGGAAGAAAAGGCGCGGGTGCAATCCTTCAACGATTTTGTTGTTTTCGGCACAATGGCTTTCGGTTCCTTCCTCTCCGGCGGGCTTCTCAGCGCCTATGGATGGAACACGGTCCTCTGGCTTTCCTTCCTGCCGCTGGCTTTGGCCGCCTTTGCGCTCACCGCAAGTGCTGCCATGCAGCATCGCAAAAAGAACTAAATCCCGAACAAAGCCGTCAGTGCTATAAGCACCAGCGGAATAGCCGCGAGCGCGACCACCGTCTGGATTGCCGTTATACCGGCCATCAGGGCCGCATCACCGCCAAGCTGGCGGGCCAGAATATAAGCCGACGAGGCCGTTGGGAGGACCTGAAACAAGAGCGCGGTCGTAAAGGCAGGCCCCGTCAGATGAAATAGTCGGGCGACCAGAACCGTTACCAGCGGCATTGCCAGAAATTTCATAACCGAGGAGGAAAAAACCGGTCCTATCCAGCGGCGTGCGGTGCTGAAATCAAGAGCTGCGCCCACACATAACAGTCCCAGTGGGAGTGACGCCGCACCCAACGCCTTGAAGGCAGGCTCGATCCATAACGGAATGCCAAGACCAACTGAACGAAATGCGATGCCCCCGAGAGAGGCAACAATCAGCGGGTTGGTGACGAGCTGTTTGACGATGCCAAAGCCTTTCAGTTTTACCGAGCCATGCCGCGCGAAAACCAGAACGCACAAAATATTGACCGTCGGCACAATGGATGCGTTGCACAAGGCTGCGAGCGCAACGCCCTGCGCTCCGAATATTCCGGCTGCGAGAGTGACACCGACATAATTGTTGAAGCGCACGCTACCCTGAAACACCGATGTGAAAGCGGGGCCGTCTATCTTCATTAAAGGCCGCAAGATCACGACAAATGCAGCAACGATGGTGGTCGATATAACCAGCGTCAGCACCAGCTCGCGCACCGGCAGTTCTTTCAGGTCTGCCGTCGCCATGCCGTGAAAAAACAGGCAGGGCAGAAGCACATAATATCCCAGACGTTCGGCTTCCGGCCAAAAAGAGGATGTGAGAAATCTACGCCGTTGCAGGCCCATACCAACGCAGATCATCACGACAATAGGCAATAAGGCGAGCAGGACGGATTGGGTATTCATGAATAATGTCGGCCTTTTGTATCACTATTGCGCACATAACATTCCAGCACCAGGCATTCCAGAACGGGAAGAACCTGATCGGGCGTTATTTTCAAAGAACCCAATTAGCTGGAATCTGAAACTATTGCAGCGCAAAGCCCGCCGGAGGGGCGATTTTGCAGCACCAGACGCCAGCCGCTTCTGCCGAGCGCCAGCTCGACGATGGAAAGGCCAAGGCCGCTTCCCACCACCACTTTGTGACGCCCCCGAAAGAAGCGTTCCGTTACGCGCGGCAGTTCCTCCTCAGGAATGCCGGGGCCGTCATCCTCGATTGAAATGGAAGGTTTTCCATCGATGCGCGCAACATGACAGCGAACTTCGCTACCCGGTGGAGAATGGTTGACGGCGTTTTCGATCAGATTGCGCGCGGCCAATGTAAAGAGTTCAGGTTCCATATCGAGCCGGATTGCGTTGAGCTCCGGATCAACCACCACTTTTACAGATCGTTTGGGATCGGCCAGTTCAGCAGCGAGGCTACGAAGGATTTTCCCTGCCTCAACGCCTTGAGGATGATCTGCCGTCTCCCGCGCCTCCAGTGCCGAGATATCCAGCAATTGGCGTACAAGGCGACCGGTTCTATCCACTCCAACCATGATCTGCCGCAGTGCCTGATCGCGAATGGCCTTGTCATCGCTGCCAAGCGCCACCTGCGCCTGTGTTTTCAGGCCAGCTAAGGGCGTGCGCAGTTCATGCGCTGCAAAGGCTGTAAAATTGCGCTCCCTGTCGCGCAAACCCGAGACGCGCTCGAAAAGTCCGTTCAGGGATTGCACGACCGGTGCGATCTCCTTGGCCGTTTCGACACCGCCGACCGGGCTAAAATCTGCGGCATGGCGATGCGCGAGGTCATGGGCAATCCGGTTCAAGGGCGACAAGCCCCGGCGCACGCTCAGCCAGATAAGCCCAGCCAGGACCGGAAGGATCAACAGCATGGGCAAGAGCAGCCCGCGAATGACATCATTGACCAGATATTTTCGCACCTTGAGATGATCACCGATCAGAACACGCACTCCGAGTTCCTTGTTGACGACCGCATAAACGCGCCAGATTTCTCCGTTGATCTCGGTGTTCGAAAAGCCTTCGTCGCTCGCCGTCAGCTCCTTGGTGGGGGCGGTTTCGGAAAGGCTGACCAGTTGCCCGCTCAGCGACCAGATTTGGCAAGAAAGCTGGCGATCATAGGGCGAAAGCGTTCGTGTGGTCAGGTGATCGGCCAGATCGGCAGTCTTGCGGCTTTCGATCTGTTGACGAGTGATGAGCGAGCTGACCATGCGCCCGGCTTCCATCAGCCTTGCGTCAAGTACACGTTCCACCTCCGCACGCGTGCTGAGATAAATCCATGCCGTTGCAAAAAGCCAGACGATCCCGGTCGAAATAATCAGAATGGTGATGAGACGGCTGCTGATGGACGACATCAAGCCCCACTTCCCAGACGGTATCCGACGCCGCGCACGGTTTGAACGATGCCCGCTCCGATCTTTGTGCGCAGATTGTGGATATGGACTTCGACAGCGTTGCTCTCGACTTCCGACTGCCAGCCATAGAGCTTGTCCTCAAGCTGGGATTTGGAAACGATCTGGCCGGGATGGGTCATGAGCGCCTGAAGAATGGAAAATTCGCGGCGCGAAAGATTGACAGGCTGCTCATCCTTCGCGACTTCCAGCCGGGAGGGATCGAGCGCCAAACCCTGCCATCGAAGAATGGTCGATGCGCGACCGGCCGCCCTGCGCAACAGCGCCCGCAATCGTGCGGCAACCTCATCCAGATCGAAAGGCTTGCCCAGATAGTCGTCGGCACCGCTATCGAGCCCCTTGATGCGATCGCCCACTTCGTCGCGCGCGGTCAAAAGGAGAACGGGAATGTCCTGCTGGCGAAGACGCAGTGCCTTGAGCACATCAAGGCCAGACCCATCCGGCAACATGAGATCGAGTACGAGCGCATCAAAATCGTTGCTGAGCAATGCAGCATCTGCCTCAGCGCAGGTTTCAACCGAATCCACGGTGAACCCGGCAAGACCCAGCCCGACACTCAAGCCATCCCGCAGCACGGCATCATCTTCAATGACAAGAATACGCATCAACTTCTCCAACGGCATACTCTGTTCGCTGTTCCTTAAGGTCACCTTAAGGCTGATTTGCAGATGCAAAGAACAAGCCAGACACAAACAGCCTATTTGGCCTCATGGCATTTCCTTTAATTTCCCGGAAAATCTCTAAGTTACTGTCTCTATTGTGTTTTTTTGAAAACTTCATCCTTGATCTTCCCTGAAATTCTGCTCAAATCAGCCGCTGAAAGTTGCTAATTAGTTGCTAGGATTTGTAATGCCGATCACTAAAACTGACGTTGAAGGGTTGCAGCCGAACTCGATTATTTGGGATGCGGGCCGAGGTAGTGTCGCTGGTTTTGGTGCGCGACGCCAACGCTCAGCCCAAGTTTTTATCGTAAAGTATTCTTTGCGAGGCAGGTCACGTTGGGTGTCTATTGGAAAGTTTGGTGCACCGTGGACTGTGGAAACAGCTCGCCTGGAAGCCAAACGGATTTTGGGTTTGGTTTCTACTGGGATTGATCCAGCAAAAGAGCGCGATGAACAGAAAGTGGCAGAGGAACCCTTAAAGGTTTCAGAACTTTGCGATCAATACATGCTAGCGGCGGAAGCGGGTGCAGTCTTAACAAGATTCAACCGCCCCAAAAAGCCCTCGACGATCGAAACTGACAAAGGCCGGATTGCCCGCCATATTAAACCACTTTTGGGGAAAATGGCTGTCATTGATGTGGATGCTCGTGTTGTGAAACGAATGATTCACGACATTACGGTCGGGAAAACCAAAGCTGATACAAAAACAAAGAAACGCGGACGTGCCGTCGTAACTGGAGGTGCTAGTACAGCAGCACGAACGGCTGATATGTTTTCGGGTATTATGACCTGGGCGGTCGATGAAGGTCTAATTCAAATTAACCCAGTTCATCGTGTTAGACGATTCCGAGCTCAGCCGAAGCAGCGTTTTCTAAGCGAGAAAGAATTAAGCCGGCTTGGTGCTGTTCTTCGTCGGGGCACGGATGAAAGCGGAAACGAATTTCATCCGTTCGCTATTAATATCCTTCAACTTTTGGCATTAACTGGTTGCCGATTGGGCGAGATTTCAGGACTTCGTTGGCAAGAGTTTGATGCCGATCAAAAATGTTTAAGACTTGCCGATACCAAAACTGGGCAGAGTATCCGCGCTATAGGTTCAAATGCTGTCCATATAATAAAAAATTGCGACGTTCACGCCGGAAAACCATGGGTATTTCCAGCTAGCCGTGGTGAAAAATCATATCAAGGTATGAACCATGTATCTGTAAGAATTTTCAGGGCAGCGGAGCTTGAGAATGTGACTTGTCATACTTTGCGGCATACCTATGCGTCATATGCTTCAGATTTAGGCTACTCCGATGGTACCATTGGAGGCCTTTTGGGGCACAAGGGAAGAGGCGTCACTTCTCGATATGTTCACAGGCCGGATAATGCACTGCTTGCTGCCGCAGAAGAAGTGTGCGGATATATCGCTGACCTTATGGAAAAGCATCAAATTAAGCGCTCGCCAATGAGTGTATATAATCCAATTTGATTGATATCCACATATTATCAGAGCAACCTAAAATCAATTGAGCATTGATATAAGCGGTCTGCCGCTTGCTTCAAGCTCTGTCTGTTTTGCTGCATCGTGGATGATGATCTCGCCCGGTCCGACCATCGCACGCACTTCCTAACGCGTATTGTCAAGCTGGTCTTTGCCTTCCGCCGAACTGTTCGGTCTGATCCCGCTGTTGTTCCTTTTTGTTGAATTCTCCCCTCGGGGATAGGTCGATATTGGCCTGAATATCAAAACCTTCGTATTTCTTCGAACCGGAGAAGTCCTTATGGGGAAGGGTGCCTTTATCAGGCGTCAGGCCACTACTTTAGGCACCAAATTTTTTCTGACAGAGCGAGCCATTGATCGGAGAGTCGTCGAGCGTTTTAATATTGGTGATTTTACCATTTTGGGCTGTCACCTCGATAATGCAATTTGACGTCTTATAATGAGCTGGTTCGTAAACTGATATCGACACTTTGGGACCTATCGGTTTATCGTACAGCTGACCGCGAACATATTCCTGTTCGGATGTATGCCACGTCATGGCCGTACTATTTCCCATACGTTTTGAAGCAGAGGGGGCACCAAAACGTTTCTGGAATGCCGCGACTGGTGTTCCTTTCCATTGCCGATTCAGTTTATTGAAAAAACTGGCCTGACCTGTCCGCATCGTGCGGTTGATTTCATCCGTCACCTTCGCACTGCATCCAGAAAGCATTAGCGTTATGCTCACAGAAAACAAAATTTTCCCAATCAGCGCCACTCTATATTCTCTCTATGTATTTATTGCCGTATCTTTCGCGAGAACGACCGCTCGTTCAATGTATTCTTTGGTAACATAAGGCACAAATCCCAAACGATCGCCCGCTTCAAAACTATCTTGGTATGACTTAAGCTTTTCAACGTCTTTCAATATCGCTAAAGCGGCAAGATGCCAGATTGGACGAGCACCAGGCGCATCCGTTGGAAGCAAGGCGTAATCATGTAACGCTTTACTCAAATCTTGTTTCTTTGCCCAAGACATTGCTTCCTTAGACGCTTGAAACACGTGCTCCTTAAGTATTTGTGGAGATCTAACGTTAATATTATCTTTCCTTCGAATTAAAGGTGAGTATTTATAACAACGCCACCTAATAAAAAACAATAATTAGAAAATTTTTCAATAGATAAACTTGAATCGGCATATAGTTCTTCAAAATCCCCTAGATTTTTACAGCCATAAAAAATATTTACGATCCTGTCTGTAAAATTGAAATATGAAAAATGATCTCCTACCTCATCTATAGATGATCTTCATCCTTCAATTTCCAGTACTGAAGAAATATGCGTTATTTCCATAAGAGAATTCCATCTCATAGCAATGCGAAAATATTTCATTACTTACGCGATTATAGAAAATAACCTTATAAAAATAGTTCATTAGTATTTTATTGGAAAACAATTATTTTTCTCTTTTAACAATATTTTTTTATATCGAATTCTGCAATTTTCCTATCTCTTAAAGAGTTGAAGTCGTCTTCACTAATTAATACAGTCGTCATATTTGTCGCAAAGTGACCAGCATCATACTCGTAATAGTAGTTCTCACCGTCTTTCCAAGCTCGCCATCCGGAACCTTTTATTTCATTATTACTCGCGCCATGAGCAATATATCGTGGATAATAGGTATTTCCGATTTTTGTATAAGGTTTTTCTGTCATTACTACACCTCAAAATGGAATTTCTGTAAATGGTACTTTTGTTTTGCAGCCGCAACTGCTTTTGATGAAACAGTCGCTGTGACACCAACAAACAATTCCTCATGGAAGGCTGACATCATTCTGAGCCAGAATATCAACCGTCGAACCTGCTTGAACTTCGGCTGCTTGCAAGTTGGCATCACGTCCTGCATTGATCGTAATATCGTTGCCTGCTTGAGGCTGGAAACAGCATTGATTTCGGCACCCTGGCGGGTTTCATCCTTCGATGAACCAAAGCCTATGCCGATGGACGCACTGCCTTCTCCCGATGAAAGTTGAACACCAAAGCCGGAGCGCTTTTCCTTTTCCTCGGATGCATAGCTTTCTGCACCGGGCAGGATGTTGACGTCGCGTGCGGCATCAAGGGCTATGTCGTTGCCTGCCTCGACTTTCGAGCCGACGATGTTGACGTCTGTCTCACGCGCCGTGATCGTGACGTCATTGCCTGCGGAAAGTTCGGAACCGACATTGGAAACGATATTTTCCGTGTTGCTCTTTTCGCTCTTGCCCCAGACCGAATAGAAACCGTCGCCCGAGCCTGCGCCAAGGCCTGACTTCTTTTTCGATGTCGAAGACGCATCGGTTTCCTGTGCGCCGATGATCGAAACGCTGTCGCCTTCGATAGCGATGTTTTCGCCAGCGGTTTATGGCTTTAAGTTATTGCATAATCAATATGATTACGAATAAATCTCAATCTGTACAATTTGTCCATTCGCATCAAAATCTAAATTTATTTCTATTTTTCCTAATGAAAGGGCTCCTTTTGAGGTATCATGTAAAAGAGAGTTCAAGGAAATTCCTTTACTAATTTTTCTAGAAATAATCTCCTCTTCTGAATCCAAATGATCAATCTGAACTAAGGCAGTGAATTCCTCACCACTTCGTACATTTAATAAAATTTTAGACATAAGACATCCTAATCTGGTGAATATGAAGTAGATTGTTCACGGGTTATTGATGTTCTGACTTCAGCACGACCATTATTAACTCTATAGACAGCATAACCACTACCATAAGGAACGAGAACATCCGCTCCATTTCGGTGAATTATTGTTCCTTCTGGCCATCCATTCGAACGTATATCAATACGCAGCGCTTGCAATGCTTCGTTTGCCTCCCGACGCGAATTAAAACCTAAATTCCTGATTAAGGCCTGATCAACCGCGTGCGGCGCATTGCTGTTGATAACTCTATTAACTTCAGGCAAACAATTATTATGCACCCAAACGGGAGCCGCAAATTCACTGCCGGCAACGAAATACGTATGGAAGTCGGCAATGGTAAGATTGTATGCTTTAAGCGGTTTAGCTTCAATCTTAACTGACGCCACCTCAGCCCATGAATTGTCATGATTGAGTAGACGATCTCCAGGTCGAAGGTCGGCGGCGTCTATCCAGGCCCCATGCTCAATTGAGCCTGAATAATGGTGCCCTTCGGAGGAGCGTTCTTTTCTCGTTGTTTGAGCAAAGTATGGATGTATTTTGTTAGAAACAATGGTTTGTTCGACACCGTCGTCAACATCACGGATGGTGACAGAAACGGTTGCATCATATGGATTGGAATATTGTGCTTCGACAGGTTTCCATTCCATCACATCGGTTGTGACATCACGCGACCAAACAGAGGCTCCCGGCTTTAGATCTCGGATGGGAAGCGGTCCATTTTTAGTAAGAACAAGGGTATCACCCGAGAATGAACAAAGTCCTCTGCTGCCCCCTCCCGTATTTAAAGATCCACAGCTTAAGACATCACCATCTGCACATGCCTGCAACGCAATGGCGCTGTCCGCCACAGTAAACGCAGCAACACAAGCCTGACTGGCGACGCAGGCAGCAGCTGCTTCAACCGTCACTGTTAAACCGATTGTGGCGGCGAGTGCGAATATACTGAAATTCCGCAGAGCCTCCTGATTGCGAAGCTCTGATATTTTTTGGATCTTAGCCCGGCATTCAGGCGTAGTTGTTCCACCGCAATAGGCATCACGGAAAATTACGACTTCTGCTAAGTCTAGGCCATAATACGAATTGACGACATCCAGAGCATAATTATTTGGCCAACTGATCTTATTTCCCGGCATCTGATTAATCATCATCTGCCCCAAATCACGGGCCAGATTTCGTGCCTTAAGAATTTCATTCACATGCTTGTCTATGCAGGCATAGTTATTCGTAGCAATACAGTCTTCGAAACTATCTCTGTTGTTCTGATAGATTTCGTTAAAGCTGCCCTCGCTCCACACCTGTTCTGCACAGCTTTTATAATTAGCAGCTGCTTCGCATTTGGCGAGCGCTTTCTTATAAGCTTCCAGATCATGAAGCCCAAGATAATTGTACTGATATGCATTACCTGCATATGCTGCACCAGTCCCACCTGTCGCAGCGCCCAACCCCTGTAATATGGATCCAGTGACCGAATTGGTCATAAATTCTGCAGCGGAGCCAGTCAGGCCAGCCTGCTTGACGAATTCAGCAACAAGATCCCTGATCTTCGGTGCAAGCAGAGCAGAAGACGCACCGCCAAGTGCGCCGCTCAGCATGCCTGAGAAATCGGTGACGCCACCAAGCAAACCACCTGCTATCGCGTGAAGGATCGCAGGTCCTTTGCCTCCCTCCTTCCAGAACTCCATCTCAGCTTTGTCATCATTAGCTTTGGCCAGTAAGAACTGCTCCGTCGCATAATCACCAATCATTTTGGCGGCTTTTGCGGCTGCATCGTCGTAGAGCTGCTGGGTTTTCAGCTGCTCGCTGAGGATTTTCTGCAGATCGGGGATGCCCGGCAGCGATGTGTTGGTATTCGTCGTATCGCGGCGAAGATCATCAATGTTCTGCTGCTGGTTGGCCGGATCGGTGATGATGATCTCAGCGGGAGAAACAGCGCTCAATGCCTTGCCTGTTTCGCTCTCAACTTCCTTGATTGGCGGAGAAACAAGAGGTCCGCTGCCGGTTATACCACCGCCATAAGTGTCGGCCTTCCATTTGGAATGGGTATCGATATCCTCAAATTCCAGCGTGCCCGTTTCAAGACGGTTGTTCTCCGCCCCGGCTTCGCTGGTAATCAATCCACCCTTGAGCTTGGTATTGCCTTCGACCTTGATGTCATAGCCGCCTTCGCCCGCATGAATGCCAGATTGTTCGGACACAATCGCGGCATCGCCCTTGGCCGTCTGGTATGAACCGGACACGCCACCGGTCATGCCAGTTGCAGTTGCGCCAATGCCGCCGCTCACACCAGTCTGTTTTGCCTTGCTGTTTGCGGTATCCAACTGGCTTTCAATGGTGAGATTGCCGCCAATATCCGCAATGACAGTTTCGCCAGAAACAACCGCGCCTTTGAGGTTGGTGTCGTTGCCCGATTGCAGATAGGTCGTGCCGGTGCCTGTTACATGCGTGTTAATGTTTGTAACAGTGCTTCCGTCACCTTTGCCCTGACCATAATTGAAGCCAATGCCGGGTGCCAGAAGATCGATTGAAATGCCGCCGGAAACATTTTTGCTGGAATTCTCAGTGGTGGCTTTCGCACTTTCAAGATTGATGTCGTTGCCAGCGATCAGCGCAATATCGCCGCGACCGCCCGATAAGGTGCCATCCGCATTATATCCGGCGCTGATTTGCGCACCAACCGCATTGATGTCACCGCTTGATGCCTCAATGATAACGGTATCGCCAGCATTGATAGTCGTTGGCACGGGGGTCGAAGTAGCCCCCTCGGCGCTGTTCTTCTGATACTGGAAGCCCGCCGAAAGAGAGGTGGAAAGAAGAGGGCCATCCTGTTTGAAACTACCGGTGTTGAAGTCCTGACCTTTCACCAATGCGTCATAGGCGTATTTGCCATTGATCGCACCGATCGTAGCCATGGCAATGGAGTTGGCTGTGCTGCCATCGCCAACTTTCTTCGCCGCATCATAGACATTATTTGCAGCCGCAACGGCTTTTGATGAAACAGTCGCTGTTACGCCAACAAACAATTCCTCATGGAAGGTTGAATAGTTGGTTTTGTCCTGTGCCGAGAGAAGGTTGACATCATTCTGAGCCAGAATATCAACCGTCGAACCTGCTTGAACTTCGGCTGCTTGCAAGTTGGCATCACGTCCTGCATTGATCGTAATATCGTTGCCTGCTTGAGGCTGGAAACAGCATTGATTTCGGCACCCTGGCGGGTTTCATCCTTCGATGAACCAAAGCCTATGCCGATGGACGCACTGCCTTCTCCCGATGAAAGTTGAACACCAAAGCCGGAGCGCTTTTCCTTTTCCTCGGATGCATAGCTTTCTGCACCGGGCAGGATGTTGACGTCGCGTGCGGCATCAAGGGCTATGTCGTTGCCTGCCTCGACTTTCGAGCCGACGATGTTGACGTCTGTCTCACGCGCCGTGATCGTGACGTCATTGCCTGCGGAAAGTTCGGAACCGACATTGGAAACGATATTTTCCGTGTTGCTCTTTTCGCTCTTGCCCCAGACCGAATAGAAACCGTCGCCCGAGCCTGCGCCAAGGCCTGACTTCTTTTTCGATGTCGAAGACGCATCGGTTTCCTGTGCGCCGATGATCGAAACGCTGTCGCCTTCGATAGCGATGTTTTCGCCAGCCGTGACTTTTGAGCCTGCAATGGCAACATTGTTATCGGCATTGAGGTTTACATTGCCGGATGCGCCGAGTTCTGATGCAACCGTGGTTTCGTCATAAACGCTGCTCGACCAGCCCGTTTTCGACATAAACCCTTTCTGCTTTGACTTCGTCTGATCATCGAGGGTATCTTTGCCCGATGAGACGATGAGATCGCCACCTGCATCGATATTCAAATCAGCCTTGTTGTCCTCGTCGCCTGCCTGAACTTTGGATGCCGAAATCGTGGTATCCTTGCCAGACCCGATATTGACACCGGTCTTGCCACTGATTGAGGAGCCTGAAGCCGTTTCAATGTCGAGCGTGGCATCGGTTGTTGCCTTCTTGCCCGTCTTGGCATGGAATTCATAGCTTTCCGTGTTGCGGGCTTCGGCAATGGTGATGTTATCGGCGGCCTTCAGGTCAACAGACTGATCGGAAGCGATCTGGCTACCGACGATATTGAGATTGCCTTCGCCATTCTCACCCGCTGCAATCGAGATATCGCCTTTCGCCGTGATCTCGGAACCACTATGCGTGATCATCTCGCCGGAATTCTTGCCAAAGGTGACAGAGCCACTCTCCTGAGCCGTCGTGATGTTCACATTGTTTCCGGCACTGATGGAGGCATTGCCACCGGAATCGACCGACGAGCCGGAAATCAGAACATTTTCTTCAGCCTTGATCGACAGATCGCTGCCGGAGACAAGCTGCGACTGCTGCTGTGTAGTTGTTGTGGAACGGGAATAACCGTCGTCCGTCGTCCGCGTCACATCCGTGGTAACGACATTGACGGAGCCTTTTTCAGCCGTCACATCCAGCGTGCCGCCCGCTTTTGCTGAGCTGCCGATGATGGTGACATCGTTCTCGGCCTTGATGCCCAGATCACCACCCGTATTGATACGCGTACCCGTCGCATTCTGCGAACCGCTGTTCTCGACCTTCTGCGCATCGAGCGTGACGTTCTTACCTGACAGAACTGCATCGCCGCCAACTTCGACACCCGCGCCTTGAAGTTTGAGCGTCTCGCCCGCCTGCAAGGCGGCATTGCCGCCTGCATCGACCATTGCGTTCGGATTGACAACGCTCTGCTCACCAACCGTCAGGGTCTGAGCGTTGAACGTGAGGTTTTGCGAAGCGGAAAGCGACAGATCATTTCCAGCCGTGAAGCTGCCGCCTGTGGCGGTAATATTGGCCGCTGCAATCTGGAGATTGGTTTTTGCGCCAACCGTGCCGGAATTGTTGACCTCATCGACGTTCATGGTCAGCGAACCGCCGGTGATCAGGGCACCCGCAACTGTCAGATTGGCCTTATCCGTATTGGCAACGTAAACGGTTGGAACCAGAACTTCGATACCGTTAACCGTCTTCTTGTCGTACCAGACTAGGGTTTCAGTCAGGTTGGCGATCATATCCGGCGAAAGCTTTTCGCCAATCGTCAAGCCGTTCGCTTTGGCAAAATCGGCACCACGGTCGAGCAGAACTTTCATCTGTTCGATGGCGTCGCTACCCGGAATAAATGAACCTTTACCAAGCCCCTGATTGACCAATTGGCGCAATTGCTGGTCGACAAGTTCATTTTCAAAATAAGCGTCGCCGAGGAATGGCACCTCACGGTCCGGCTTGTATCCGATACGGTCGATGAAATAGCCCGAGCCATAGAACTTACCGACATCAAGGAACTCGGCGCGCGTCTCATAAAGGAATATCTGTCCCGGAATCGTACCGCCGAAACCGCCCGACGAAGGCTTGGGGGCGGAAGCGCTCAGAGCTGCGAGAAGATCGCTGCCTGACAAAGGCGAACCGTTGGGGGATAATCCACCCAGTGCTGCATTCGGCGTATAGAGCGCACCGGCAGCCGTCAAACCTTTGAGAATATCCGTTGGATCCGTTGACGGGTTTGACGCACCAATATGCACGTGCCCGGCAACAGAGCCTTCACCCGACTTGTTGCTGACGGTCGTAAAGCCGCTGATGTCGAGATTACCGCCCGCCTTGATATTACCGGAGGCCAGACCAAAGGATTCTGTTTTGACCAGAATGGACGAGCCATTGGCCATATCCTTGGAGGGATCTTTCTTGCCATCGGCATCATAGGCTTCACAGGCCCCTCGCGCATGGCACTCCAGCATCGTCTTGCGCGTTCCCATTACCCCTTCATTATTGAGGATCTCACCTTTAAGAACGGCATTGCCTTCAGCCTCAATGGTGCTGCTGGAGTTGTTGAGGACAGTGGAATCGATAACGAGGTTACGGCCAGAGCGGATCAGTGCTTCAGGCGATGCTTCACCATTGAAGGCGTCTTCATAAATGACTTGTGAAATTCGTGCCGCTTCGTCCCATTCATATGTCGTGCTTGAATCCGCTGGCTTACCCTGGCGGACGACAACGAAATACTTTGACGGATTGTTTGGATCGAGAAGAACATTGCCATCGGCATCGCGCGGAACACGGTTTGCAATCCAGTCACGAATGCCCTCCGATGAGGTCGGCCCTTGAGAAGAAACCCACGTCCATGCACGATAGGATGTGCCATCGGCCAAGGTGGCTTGCGACCAGAGCCGATCCTGATAATCTTCCCATTGCTGGCGGGGAAGATCGGGGAACAAATAATCGCTCGGCTTATCGTCATTGGCCCCTTGATAAAGGTGCATGAACGGGTCGTCGGCCACCTCAGGATTGAGGATGAATGTCGCAAGCGTCGTCGGATCATATTTGACGCTCACCAAACCCGGAACATAGAGGCGCTTATTGGTCAGATTGGCCGTTGTGATGGCCGCGTCGCGACCAGCCTTGATGAGCCCGGAAACATTGGTGATGGAATTGTTGCGACCACCATTGGCATTGGCGGCAATCGTCAGATCGTTACCGACCAGGATAGCCCCCTGATCGTTGAGAAGATCACCTGCAACGTAAAGACGGCCATCCTGTCCAGCATAGATGAGGCCGGTCGGCGTGTTAGTGAAATTATTCGCAATATTGAAAGTCAAATTGTTGTTGGCGGCAAGCTGGCCGGCATTGGTCAGCGAGGCCAAGGTTAGCGTCAAATCATTGGCGGCAAGAAGTGCCGTTGCCGAAGTGGTCGTAACGGTTGAAGCCGCAATTGCGATATCGCCGCTGCCACCATCGGTGGTGACAGCACGAACATTGGCACCGGATATGTCGGCACTGCCTGAGAGGTTCAGCGTCAAGCCGCCAAAGGTCAGCGTGCTATTGGAAAGATTGGCATTGGCTGCATTGACGATCAGCCCACCCGCCGTTGCAATCTTGCTGCGATTGTTGCTGAGATCAAAGCTCTGCAAGGTGAGGGTGATGTCACCCTTGGCAATCGTCTCGTGATCGAGGCTGATTGCACCTTGAAGGGCAGTGAGATCGGCAGCGGCAAAGCTTTGCAGGCTGTTATAGGTAATATTCTGCGCGGCCGTGGCTTTGAAATTTCCGCCGCTGATCAGTTGATCGGCGACAATCGAGCCTGCATTCGCCGTAAGTATTGTCTGGCCCTTGGATGCATCAGCGGTGTTGAGGATGAGGGAGCCACCCGCCTGTTCTGTCGCGGCAAAATCGACACCAGATACAAGCGAACCAATCGTGATAGACCCAGCATTGAGATTGGCATTGCCTGCGACAAGCGATTGTCCCGAAAGCGTGAGTTGATTGCTTGCCGTCAGATCAAGATTGCCATGCGACAGAGCATTGGCCGACAGGCTGCCTGCGCTCGATGCAACCATATCCCCGGAAGAAAGCAGACGGTTTGCTGTGAGATCGCCAGCGGTGGCTGTCAGCGTGAGGGCGTGCGCATGATCGGAGAGAACAACATTGCCATTATTGAGTGCTGCAATATCGACACCGGCCACAGTGGTGCCGAGATTAATGGTGGGACCATTAATGACAATATCGCTACCCGACAGCATTTGGCCGCTGATGTTAGCCGCACCTGAAATCTGCGCAACACCATGCGTGGTGACGTTCTGTGCAATAACGGCATTGCCGGTCGCATCCAGTTTTCCTGCTGAGAGCACGGTGGCAACGTCGATTGCGCCTCCCGATGCTGTAAGACGCATATCGCCGCTTTGACCAAGCGTGATTGTTCCATTGGCAGCGTTCGTCGCTGCGAAGTCAATGCCCGACACGGTGCTTGCAGCTTTGATCGAGCGCCCCGAAGCAATGAGTTCTGAACCAGCCAGAATATTGCCACCTGTGATGATATCCGCTCCGGCGGAAAGCGTCATATTGTTGAAGCTAACGAGCGAAGCAGCCTGAATGGAGCCAGATGTGGCTTCAACAGTAAGAGTGCCGCCGCCTGCCTTGGCCGTCCCAGATACGGCAATATTGCCGGACATGGCAGTCAAACGTGCAGCACCATCGGCAAGGACCTGTCCCGCAGATATTCCTTGTCCTGATTGGAGATCGACGTTTTTAGCAGCCGAAACATTACCCGTTGCAATAGCGCCTGCCGAGGTCAGTTCTATATTGCCAAGCGAGGCAACATCGCTTGCAACGGACAAAAGCCCTTCGCCTGCATTGATGATCACCTCTTCGTCGGCGGCGACCGCATCAAGCGTAATGCCCTTGTCGGCCTTGACCACGATGCGCTTTTTGGATGTGACCTTTTTGGCTTCAACCTGGCGCTTCGACTGAATTTTTACGCCATCACGACCCGATACATTGCCCAGCGAAATCCGGCCATCGGCAGACAGCGTCAATTCTCCGGCATGCGCTGCCATATCATTGCGCATGCGCACGCCCGCACCCTTGTCGGTGACGACGATCTTGATGCGATTAGCCTGCATCGCGCCGAGCGCTGAACCATCAATGGCAAATTCGCCTGCATCGTCGGCACCATCCAAAGCTGTGGCTTCACCGGTTGCATAATTGAATTTGGAACGTCCAGCAGTCAGGCGCAGATTCTTGCCATTGACCGGGCCATCGATCTGTACGCGGCGCGAAACAATGTCGAAAAGGTCAACCGCGCCATCGCCAGAGGCAAAATTGCCACCCTTCGAGCCGAAGGTCACATCGCCACCCTGCACAGTGAAACCGGACAGGCGTCCTGTTGCATCGATATCAGGTGTGCCGGTGGTCAGTGTTGCACGTGGTGTGTTGATGAAACCGCAGCCATCACAGGTGATACCATTGGGATTGGCAATGATGACATCGGCGCGTCCACCGAACACTTCCGTAGGGCCAAGCAGCGAGCTTCGATTACCGCTTGTCACCTCATTGAGGATGACAGTAGCAGGACCTGAATTCTTAAGGTTCGCATTGCCCGGCGTCACGCCACCGAGCTTCGATGTGCCCAGTTCACTATTCTGGTTGTTGAGGATCAGACCGGGCGTTCCGACATTAAAATCGCCATATTTATTGTGCGACAGGCCCTGACTATTGGGTGTTACAATATCGACAAGCGGAACACCATTCGGCGCAGCGCCGATAACTGGCTGGTTCGCAGCAGGAGCGGCTACATCCGGTGCGACCTGTGCCTGCACCAGAGCAGGTTGAAGAACCAGAATGCCGCTTAGAAGTGTAGCAATCCCCTTGCGCAGAAGAACATGCAGATCGACCCTGCGATACAGCCGCAGACCACCTTTGGCGGTCCCGTTTGTTTGCGAAAAATGATGACGCTTTTCACAATTCTTCATGGTCAATCTGCCTTAAAATACGAATCGAAAACCCGTGTTTTTTCACCGCAGAGGATATTAGTCCCGTGCTTTCGATGGCTGTGCTGTGCCTGGGTTGTCGAGTTTTTTATAGATTTCAGTCAGTTGCGATTTAGGAGCAGCGCATCTCTTGGAACGCGCAATTTCTTCGAGAACCTTGTTGCGATTGCGCAGCGCATCAATCTCAACTTTCTCAGGTGATTTGGGATCCATGAAGAAAAGTGCCGGAAAGAAAAACACACCGCTCGCGCCGAGAATGATATTCTTGCCCTGAGCTCGTGTACGCTCTTTCAAAGTCGCCACAATTTGACGCTCATTCGCACTGAATTCCCGGGAAATACCGGCACAATCAAAAGCACTATCGGTGGGGTTGGTGATCGCTATCGGTTTTGCTTCGCGACCTCCGCAAGCCGTTAGGATTGTGCTGAAGGCGACAACAGCCGCAGCTGTCACGTTTAATTTTCCGCTCAAAATAATATCTCCACTGAACTTAACATATCTGCATCCTCACCACTGCAGTGAGGTGCTGACAAAAAACAAATCTCTGCTGTCTGTTTCGACCGTGCTTTTGATGATGCGCGAATAGCCGATATCTGCGCCGATATTGCCGCCTGCAAGACGCGCGCCGACCGTCCAGCCGGAAACATCCCCGCCATTGATGCCAAAACGATTTTGATCAAAGACATGACCGTAATCGATGGCGACATAAGGCCGAAGCTCTCCTAGCCGCTTGGCGAGTGTCTCATTGTCCTTCCAAGGCATGGTGCGCCAGACCAGTTCATTACGAGTGAACAGCCCATTGTTTCCGAACAGAACACTGTCGCGGGTGCCGCGCACATTGGAATAGCCACCCAGTGATATCTGCTCGGCGCCATAGAGATTATCTGGCGAATATTGCGCATTGATCAGGGTCGAGAATTGCAGATTTTGTTCTGCAAGCTGGAATGGCTTGGTGACGTTGATGGTGCCGGTAAACTTGGAAAACTTTGGCTCCGCATCACCCGCTCCGGGATCGCCGCGCTCGGTTGCACCGAAAATGCCAAGCCCCTGATTATAGGAAAGATCGAACACCCAGAGCCCGCCAAGCATGCGGCGCGAATGCGAGATGCCAAGATTGGCCACCGAATATTGGCGGCTACCCACTTCAATGAGATTGCCCATCAGGAAATTATTGGTTTCCTTATAGGCCAACCCCGCATTGAGCGTGGTAATGGAATCCTTGTCACGCAAGATGACGCGATCCACGTTGAAACCAAGCTGTGCGGAATCGCCCGATGTCGCGATATCCCCGAAATTGCCCGGCACAGTACTGTGATATTTGTAATAGGATCCGTTGAGCGTAAACGTCCAGTAGCCATAAGGTACGCTCAAAGAACCGGAAATGCTGTTGGAACGCCCAACGCCATCATCGGGCCATGGATAATCAGGGCCGCTATGCTCGTAATTCAATGAGATGAGGTCGTTGAGATTGACCAGGTTATCCATCCGGAATGAGACGGATGAGCGCGAATAACCCGTCGATTTCTGTCCCAGATTGTTGTTGGCAATGGAAAAATGCCATGGCAGGCCGGGCTTGTTCTCGACATTGAGGATGGAATCTCCCGGTTCTTTACCGGGCAGCATCGCGGTCTTGGCATTATTGGAAGATAGCCGATTGATCTGATCAAGCCCCTGTTCCACATCGCGAATATGAACCGGCCTGCCTTTCATCCCCGGAAAAGCTGTTGTCAGCAAGCCAGGGTAGGTGGCAGGTCCGCCATTGAGGTAAATATCCGAAAGCGAACCCTCCGCTGCAACAAGGCGCAGGATTTTTGTCTCAGCAATGTTCTGCTCAGGCACATAGACGCGCGACGTAATATAGCCCGCATCCATATAGAGATTGGTGATGCCCTTCAGAAGAATGTTGATATCCGAAAGCCCGATGCATTTGTTCTGATAGGGTGCAAGAACACGCTCGAGCGCGCTTTTGGAAATCAGCGTCGCTCCCTCGACTTCGACATGGTTTATTTCAAAGCAGGGTCCTTTGGCTGCATCAGGCTGCGATTGAGCTGTATGGCGCTGCACGGTCCGTGCGCCGCCCGGTGTCGTTTGACGTAGACTGTCAAGGCGCTGCTCAAGATCCTGCTCGGCCTGACGGCGCATAAAATCATCGGCAGGCGACGAACCTGGCGATTGCGCCCATACCGGGGGCATAGCCAAGATAGAAACCGTTGAAAGCGCAAGCAGAATCCTGCCCGGGCAGATTGCGAGCTTCATGATCGTGCCCCTCAAGCCCTGGATGGCTTTTGCAGTTCAGCCAAAGCTTTGGTCAGTCCCTTGAGGGAAAATTTGAGATTGATGTTCTGCCCGTTCATCAGGCGTAGGTGCGCTTCTCCCGCGGCTGCTTTTTGTAAAGAGCCAAGCATTTTCGGGTCGAGCTTCTGCTGTGCCCAGCAGCCAGCCTGATTGCAATTGCGATAGGGAATGGTCACTACATTCTTGCCGTCTGCAGTCAGTCCAAGGCCAATAGGCAAGACGACATTGAGCGGAACGAGTGCAGTCAACAACAGATCGTTGCCCGGCTTTTTATTGCCAGCCGACGCCGTTTTGGCAATCGCCAGGGTCAGAACATTGACGTTCTCTTCGCCCTGCTTGACCTGCGCAATCTGCGCAACCTCACATTGCTGTACTGCCTTGCCATCAGCGGATTTCACATCCGCGCAGCGATAGTACCAATCATCAAATTGTTTGGTTTGAACGGCTGGCGTTTCAGGTTTTGCAGCCGCGTCCTGCGCCTGAGCAAAAGCAGAGCTTGCCAATAGAATTAACGCTACAGCGCCCGACGGCACCATATGACGACCAATGCAATTCATTCCAATAACGTCCCCATTCAACCGACGCTTCCCCGCCAAAGGTCGGCAAAACCACAAAGCAGAACAACACGCCGTCCTGCTTCAATGACTACTTCGATTGAACTCAAAATGCGTTGGCAGCAAGATTGTCCGAAGCACCCCTCTCGCGCTTCAAAATCAGAGAAACCAATCATCACAACCAGAATATACAATCTCGATTGGGAAATTTACCAAGCCATGTCAAGTATGAACAAAGATATTCACAGGCAAACTAGACTTTGGTCTAATGAGGCAGAGTACGTTGTGAATTATCGTATCTTCTATGATGGATAAAATTTTTAGGCAGTTAGGAAAATATTTTTTACCAATATCTCAGTAAGTAATTTGACGACGTTGTTAAGCTGATGCGATCTTCTTTCTTGCCATTCATTATTGTGCCTGATTTCGTTTGGCCATGGGCACGTGCCTGAAAAAAGGTTTGATAATGAATTAAAAGACTCAGTACGACTAAGTGAAACGCATCATTGTTAAACCGAGAAAGACTCGCCTGAAGGCTGCCTTTGACACTTTAGCAGCCGGAGTGCGCCTATCTCGAAATGCTCAACGATCTGCCGTTCTATGAGAATTGTCGTTCGACCGATATGGTCATGTTGCATGCCATAAAGCTCAGTCTACGACTTATACAAAAACTGCTGGTGGATTGCGACAGCGTGACGGTCAATCGGCTGCCTTTGTTGCACAAATTATCATAGCGATGTGTGACTTAAGCGCTTGATAATATCGATATCGGCAAGCGCATGCTTGAACCAAGCGGAAAGATTGATTCCGTTTATCTATACCTGTAAAAGTCTTATGTAGTTAAACATATGGCAAAATGTAATTTTTACCATATGTACCAATTCTAATGGCTGAAATGGGGCCGTAAGCTGTCGTTCCGGTTTCGAAAACCAACGTCCATAAAACAGACATCTACAACAAGTTCGACATATAAAGTACTGGTTCGAAACCTTTCCGGTAAACCCAGCGGGGTACGGATAAGAACTATGGAAGAAGCAACTCAGCAGGAAATGACTGTGCGAGGCGTGGCGGCCTATCTGAACGTTGACAATAAAATGGTTTGCCGACTGGGCAAGTGCGATGATCTTCAAGATTTCGAAGTGACCCGTTTGTGGCGCTTCAGGAGATCCGACCTCGATGATTGGATCGACCTACAGAAAAAAGCTACCCAAAAGAATGCTGAGGAGAAACGACTGAGTTATCTGAACATCAGTAATTCCATCTAGAACATCGTGCATGATGTTTTACGCGATGTACATGTTCGAGGTAACATCGGACGTTATCCTGCCAATCACAGCAATTCGTCGTCTCGACGCTGTACTTGAACCCAGCCAAGATGCGAGTCTGACCATGAAAGTGCAGATGGACTAAACTATTATCGCCAACCAAAACGCTGCTCTTTATGGCGTTGATGCATCCATGCGCCGACGCTCCGGTCATGCATGCACCAACGCGCCATAATGGCTACTATTGCACTTGCCTGATACGGTTGTCTTAACTATTCCAGGCACCGATCTAGTTTCATGGGAAGATGAGAGAGAATGGAAGATGCAATTATTCGTGTCACCGATCTGTCCGTCCTTTTTGACAATGCATCGGCGTTAACTGCAGTCAGCGTCTCCATTGCGCCAGGAAAAATCACCGTTATCAGCGGTGCGAATGGTTCGGGGAAGAGCACCTTGTTGCGGAGCATGGCGCGACTACAAGTGCCCTCGCAAGGAACCGTGTTCTTTGAAGGGACGGATATCAGTCATCTACGGCGCATTGATCTGGCTCGGAAGATAGCGGTTCTTGGCCAGATGCCCGAAGTGCCGGCTGGACTGACCGTCGAGGAACTGGTTGAAAATGGTCGACATCCGCACCGGCGTTTGTTTTCAAGGCTGGGACCGGAAGATCAAAGCTTTATTGACGGTGCAATTGCCCAGGTTGGTCTACAAGACTTGCGTCACAGGCATGTGGCATCGCTCTCAGGTGGCGAGAGGCAACGGGCCTGGGTTGCCCTCGCACTCGCGCAAAATCCCTCTGTTCTCTTCCTCGACGAACCGACGAATTTTCTCGACATTCGTCACCAGTCTGAACTGCTGACGCTGTTGAAAAAGCTGAACCGAGAACGTGCACTGACGATCGTTGCCGTACTCCACGATCTCAACCAGGTGATTGAACTCGCAGATCATGTGGTCCTGATGCGCAAAGGGCGTGTGATGGCAACAGGCGAGCCTGCAACGGTTTTCACAAAGCCGCACCTCAAACAGGCGTTTGATTTCGACATCGACATTACCCGGCATCCGGCTTTACCGATCCCATTTTGCCTCCCGCGCTGGGTCAATCATGGCGATCAGTAGTGAAAAAATGAGAATGAACGCTGCAACCACGATGCGATCGCGCACTTTCGGGCTTGCAGGGAGCCTGGCCATCCTTGGAATTGTGTTGCTGGTCCTTCTGTCCTTCGCAGACCTGATTGCTGGCAGTGGCAAGGTCACGATGCGGGATCTGTTGCTCGCACCCTCAAGACCGCAATCGGTTGCACAGATCATCATCGAAACGATCCGGCTCCCGCGGGTGTTTGCAGCCATCCTGGTCGGAGCGGCCCTCGCCACCGCCGGTACCATCATGCAGACGATCCTGCGCAATCCACTCGCCGCGCCTGATATTCTGGCTGTGACAAGTGGCGCACAACTTGCTCTCGTCATGTCGAGCCTGTTGTTGCCGTTTGCCTTTCCTGCTTTCGCAGCGACCATTCTCGGCGGTGTGATCGGTGGCTTGATTTGCCTGTCCGTGGGCGGCGGATTGCGTGCTCAACCGGTCAGGCTGGCACTGGCGGGGGTCGCCGTCAGCCTGGCGTTTTCAGCACTCACCTCTGCAGTTATTCTGACTGCGGACGACCGTGCATCCGGGATCATTCTCTGGTCTTCCGGCATTCTGGATCAGACCGGCTGGAACAAGATTGTATCGCTCGCTCCGCTTGTTTTCGCCGGCGTTGTGCTGCTGATTATGCTTGGCAGACAATTTGATGTCATGAATTTGGGCAACGATATTGCCTCAAGCCTCGGTCTGGGAAAAACCACAGCCATCATTGGGCTTTTGGTGTCCGTCATGCTGGCTGGAGCGGCTGTTTCCATCGCTGGACCGATCGGCTTCATCGGCCTCGCCGTGCCAAATTTCTTGCGGGCAGTTGGTTTAATCAAACATCGTGTTTTGTTGCCGGCTGCATGTATTTGGGGTGCGGTCGCCTTGTTGGGCGCGGACGTTATGGCACAAGCGTTGAGCACGGAAGGCAGGGTCGTTCCGACCGGAATTCTCTCAGCTTGCCTTGCGGCGCCCGTTTTGATCATGATCCTTCGGAACGTAAAGACTGAGACAGGCACTCGCGCCAATGTCTTGCTGGGGAGTGTGCTATTTGGGCGAAAGTCCACGCTTTATGTGACCCTCTTGCTGGTGTTATCTGCAGCTATCTTTGCAGGGCTTACATTTGGCGATGGCACCGCCGGCAGACAAGTCGATTGGAGCATCGTCTATGCGCTGCGTATGCCTCGGGTTTTGATAGCGGTGGGCGCTGGCGCATTATTGGCCGTGGCGGGTTTGTTGCTTCAGGCCGTTACCCGAAACCCGTTATCGGGGCCAGAAACCCTCGGGCTTGCGCAAGGGGCCGCGCTCGCGAGTCTGCTTGCACTCCTAATGGGCTTTGTTCCGGGAAGCCCGCTCTTTGCCTTGTTTGCAGTGCTGGGTGCCGGTAGCGTTGTTATCTTGATATCCGTACTCGGGCGTCGTTTGTCGCCAGCAAGCATTGCCTTGACCGGACTGGCGATTGCAGCAAGTCTGTCAGCCTTAAGCACCCTTGTGGTGATTGAGGCCAAGCTGCAGGTTGCGGAAGCTCTTTCCTGGCTTGCGGGATCCACTCATGCGCGCAATTGGCAGGATGTTGACGCACTCGCGCCCTGGCTTATCCTTGCGCTACTGACATTGGCACTTGCAAAGCGGCTCGATATACTCGCGCTCGGTCAAGATGGGGCCCAATCGCTGGGGGTTGATCCCGTCTCAACGAGGATATGGGCGATGGCACTCGCTGCCTTTTCTATCGCAGGCGCTGTGGCTGCAGTCGGCGCTGTCGGCTTCGTGGGGTTGATTGCACCGCATGCGGCGCGTTTATGCTGCGGCGCACGCTATCGGCATCTCTTGCCAGTCACGGCACTGATCGGCGCAATCCTTGCTGTTTTGGCAGATACACTAGGACGCTCCATCATCGCGCCTCATGAAATCCCGGCAGGCATAGTGACTGCCTTCATCGGGACCCCGTTGTTTATTGTCTTGATGCGCAAACAATCACGTTGATGCGCCGATATTATCGGACGTTGTCTATTCAGATTGCGAGGGCGCTGATTGTTTTTTTAACGAGGCGCGCCATCGATCTGGTGGATCCGAATGGCCAGATATCACCACCGATCGTATAGACCTGTTTGGCAGCAACCACCGGCAGAACAGGCCAGATGGCACTTTGGATAAGCTCATCCGGCACCGCTTCACCGAGCATCAGCAGCTTCGTATCGACGCTCAGCGAGGCCAGTTCTTCAAGCCCAATTGTCGTAAAGCCAAAGGGTTGAGTGCCAAGGTCGGCACCGGCAGAGAACCCGGCTTTCGCAAGCGTCCTCATGATCAGAGAATTGGACGTGAAAATTCGCAACCGGGCAACCCCAGGCAACGGCTGTGCAACAACCAGATGGACGGAATCGCGGTTTCTTTGTTGAACAGCAACCAGCCGCTCCTCAAATGATTGCCATTCGGCCTCCCCGATCGCCGCGCGATCGGTGGCTCTTGCAACAGTTGAAAGATCGCGTTTTGTGGCTTCATAGAAATCTGGAGCATTGGAACCTGCATCCAGAAGAAGGGTCGGTGCGATTGCTTTCAATCGGGCCGCGATTGTCGCATGACGCAATGCAGAGGTCACGATCAAATCAGGTTTGAGGCGCATCAGCGCTTCAAGGCTGGGTTGCTGGCGTCCACCCACGTCAGCGGTGCTAACAAGCGCTTCATTGTCGATACCCACCCATTGCCTGTAGCCAGCAAGATCAGCCACGCCTGAGGGAGCAAGCCCCAGTGACAGAACCATTTCTGTCTCTGCCCATTCGAGAGTGACGATTTTGCGGGGCACGTATCCGGCACTGACGCGCGGGAGAGCGGTCAAAGCTGCTCCAACCAGAAAGCCGCGACGCGATAAGCCTGCTACCATCGAATACTCGTCGTTGCCACAACGGATCGACCTTGGCCAAAATAGCACTGGCTCGTAGAATTACACCCTGCCACATATTTCTTGTCGCCAAGATTATAGGCGTTGACCTGCAAGCGATAGTTACCGAAATCGTAACGCAGGAACGCGTCAACAAGTGTATAGGATGGCACGTAGAAAGTGTTGAGCGTGTCGCCCGCCGTTTTGCCGATACGGCGCACCCCGCCACCAACAATCAGGGTGCCATCGATGCTGTCTGGCAAGGGCATGTCATAACTGATAAAAAGTGACTGCTGGTTCTTTGGAACCGTATAAGGCAGTTCGCCGATCTGAGCCGGGTTCTGGCTTTCACTGACTTCCGGATCCTGGAAGCTCAGACCGCCAGTCAGGTTCAACCGGTTCCACAAGCGTGCTGTTCCTTCAAGTTCAACACCACGAACACGCACTTCATCGGTTTGATAATAAATGCCGGAGATACGATTGACGACATTTTGCTGTTCAGCTTCAAATGCCGAGAGTGTCACCGAATAGTCCCCGCCTTCCGGCGCGTATTTCAGACCGATTTCCTTCAACGTACCGGTTGTCGGCTTTAACGGCGTGTCTGCCAGGGTAAGGGTTGGCAAGAATGACGTCGAATAGACTGCATAGGGCACAAAACCTGAATCGAAAATATAAGCTACGCCAAAGCGCCCGGTGAATTTATCGGGATTCTGATCGTAATCCACGCTGCGTCCCGTGGACAGGTTCGTCTGCTCGGAATCGATGCGGGCAAAATCCTTGCGTCCACCGAGCGTAACGCGCAGATTACCCGCCTCGATCTGATCCTGCACATAGATCCCGGTCTGATACTGCTTTTGCAACAGACGTGTCGTGGGCGAAAGCTTGGCAATGGATTTGTCGTAAGTCGGGTTGAACAGGTCTTGAGAAGGACCAGTCGCAGAAGCCGTGTAATTGTCCAACCGCTGCCACTGCTGATCGACACCAAACAGCAAAGTATGAGATAATGGGCCGGTATCGAAACGGGATTCCAGCTGCGTGTCAAAGGCAATTGCGTCCAATTCCGGCTGAGCGAGGTAATTGGTGCGTGGAATGGTGTGACCGTTCCAGCCACTCGATGGCAAGACGCCGGTGAAGAGGTTGCGGTAGTCAGTTTTCATGTGCGAGTAGCGGAAATTCTGACGCAGCGTGAAGGTATCATTGAAGCGATGTTCAAATGTATATCCGACGTAGCCGATATCTTTTTTATAAACGGCATTGCGTGGGTCTCCGTCGGAAAAATCACGTGCAATACTTTGCCCTGACGGACTCGGAAGAACACTGCCATAAGCCGGAACGATAACACCAGCCTGGCCCATATCATCTTTGAGATAGCCGCCCGATACGATCAGGCTCGTCTCCGCATCCGGTCGCCATGCGACGCTTGGATTGATCGCAAAACGATTATTCTTGCCATAATCATAAGAGGTATCGCTGTCGCGGAACATGCCATTGAGGCGATAGGTCAATCGCGGATCATTATTGATCGATCCGGTGGTGTCGAAGCCCAATTCTTTGCGCCCGAAGCTGCCACCGCGCAAATAGACCTCGTGCGCTGCTTCAGCCGGCGGCTGTTTGCTGACCATATTGACGATGCCGCCAACGTTACTCTGACCGAACAAGGCCGAACTTGGTCCGCGCAGGATTTCTACACTTTCAAGCGAATAGGGTTCGACGACAAAGCCGGAGTAACCGCCCGGCTGGCTCGCAATCTGGGGAATGCGCAAACCGTCGAGATAAAGATCCGCAGGGAACCCTCGGACTGTAAAATAATCAGAACGAACATCGGCACCATAGCGCTGAGCGTTCACATTGGCGCTGTAAAGCATCGCTTCACTCACCGACTGAACGGCTCTGTCATCCATATTATCGCGGGTGACAACTGAGATTGACTGCGGGACTTCACGAAGAGCGATGTCACTCTTGGTGGCAGCGCGGCTATAGTCAGAAATGTATCCCTTCACAGGCGTGCGCGGGCCGGTGCTATTGCTCGTCTGGACCTTAATGGTATTGAGTTGGATAGCACCAGCCTCCTCAGCCATCGTTGGCTTGGCCACTGCAAGTGTAGCAACCCCTGCGAGGAGCATCGCCTTGAATAACGCCTGCCCAGAGAAACAATCAGTGTTGTGATTTGGATTTCGTTCGCGGGCAGCGGCACCACTCGTATTCAATTCGGCTCTCCTGGTCGTTCATCAAGCGAACGATGTATGTCCCGCTGACGATACCGACCGCAGGCTTTGGCTATCATATTTGTTGTTGCGCAATCGTGTAATTCAGAATAATTCTAAATTAGACATGCATATCAATGCGTTGCGGGTTAGAATATATTCATCATCACCTGTTGAGTCAGGCCAAACTCGGTTGCAATCGGGTCAAAATTCTGCAATTTCCATCAAATATGACTATTTTAGTCAAATTGGGCCAGATGGAAGATAGAATGCAACCGAAGCATGCCATTGATTATCAGGACATCGACCGACCGCTGGCTGTGATGCGGCGTGAATATACGGCGAGTATAAATTTCGGTTGGCATAGCCATCGACGCGGGCAGCTTCTGTTGGCAAACAGCGGCTATATGACGGCGATGACGGAAGAAGGCGCATTCATGCTGCCCAGCGGCTATGCAATTCTCGTTGCCCCCGAACTCCCGCATGCAGTTCAAACGTTCGGAGAAACCAGAATGCACTCTGTCTATCTGGAGGAAAGCGTTTTGCGGGGCTTCTGGGGTCCGACAAGAATTCTAAAAGTTTCAGCGCTGCTTGATGCGAGCATACAGGCGCTTGCAAATGAACCGGTGCTCTACGATGAAAACGGCAGAGGACGCCATCTTTCGGCGCTCATTCTCGATGAAATTCGCAATGCCGGTCCACAACCATATACGGTTCCGCTGCCTTCCGAAAAACAGCTGCGCAAACTCTGCCGGGATTTGCTCGATAATCCAAGTAATAATCTCACCATCGATGACTGGGCTGATAAAGTCGGCATGAGCCGTCGGACGATGACGCGTAAATTTCGATCTGAAACAGGCATGAGTTTCATCGAATGGCGGCAGCGATTGAGGGTCTCTCATGTCATGCGTCGCTGCGCAGAGGGCGTACCACTCGCTGTCGCAGGATTGGAAGCGGGCTATCAGAGCCTCTCGACATTGCGCAAAATACTAAAAACCTGGTCAATTTAAACCTAAGGGCTGACAAAGTTAGTGTGTCGGTTGGTAGGATCAATATCAAGCCAGACACGCACCAATGCCCTCTGATAAGAGGTGCCCGTCAAAATTCTTATTTATAGCAGGGATCGGCGGTCACATGCCTCCCAACGCCTTAAGGAATTAAGAACCCACATCCATCGGCTACCAATTTTTGAAGGACAGGAAGGGGGCCGGGAGCGGAATGACAGCCTTCAGGACCTGCGAGTTGCATAGCCGCCGCTGAGCTGCGGTCAGCATGGCAGACTCGACTCTTTAAGATTTGGGCCGCATAAGCCCAGATTACACATGTCACAGTTCGATGAGTGTGACCTCAGCCATGGTGTTCTCCCGCATACTTTAAAGCACATCATCATATATGACACTGCTCACCAAGCTAGCAGTGGGAAACCGGACACAAGATAACGCCCTGAGCAATTTTTGATTGCCTAACCACTTCAAGCGCACCAATTTATAAGCAGTCGATTCACAATGAAAATCCCGCGATGCACCTTGAAAGTCTCCAGCTTCGAAACTTCCGTTGTTACGGTGACCCCGGAACAAAAATAAGCTTGCTCCCCGGCACAAATGCGTTCGTTGGCAACAACGGATCAGGAAAGACGACTGCACTGGAGGCGTTAAAGCGGCTCTTCTCACCAAATCCCGGCGATCGTCAGATCAGGCGCTCGGATATTCATTTTGGCCTGAGTGAAGACGTCAACAATCTGGAAGAGCGCGAACTCGTGATTGATGCGGTCTTCGGGTTCGACACAACAACAGCGATTCCGACGGTGTTTAACGATTTGTTTTTCAGCGCCACAGACCAAAAGCTGAAGGTTCGGATCAGGCTCGAGTGCCACTATCAGCGCTCGCAGTCGCTGGAAAGCGATCTCGAGGTGAAGCTCTATTCCGTGCGGACACTTGATGATGTGCCGTTCGGTCCTGATGACGAACGCAAAACACCACTACGTGGTCGGCCAACGCAATACGCAGAGGTCGTTTATATCCCTGCCCACCGCGATTCTCGTGGTGTCAGCCAGTATGCCTTAAAGAACGTGCTGCAGCGGCTTGAGCGATCGGCCGACTGGACGGCCGATACAAAAGAGAAGTCGGTAGGCTTTGCCGACGATCTCGAGAAAAACCTGAACGACACTGATGCCATAAAGCAGGTCACGGCCACATTGGGCGGGTTTTGGAAGTCATTGCATGACGGCCACTATGATGCAGATCCAACCATTAGCGTTGTGGCTACAGAGTTCGAGAAGCTGATCCGCGATCTTACCCTCAAGTTCGAGAAATCGCCCGGCGGCGGACGTCGTTTGCTTGACGAGCTCAGCGAAGGTCAGATGTCGCTGTTGTATTTCGCTCTTTCAGCAACGCTCCACCAGATTTCGTGGGATATGCAGAAGGCATTGCCCGGCCAGCTGGGCGGTTTCAAAATTGCAGATTTTGTTCACCCGCCGCTCACCATCTTCGCCTTGGAAGAACCGGAAAACCATCTCGCGCCATTCTACCTACCGCGCCTTATGGCCTTGCTTGACCAGCTGAATACAACCGGTGCCGCACAGTCAGTTGTTACGTCGCACGCAACCAGCATTCTCGGTCGTGTCCCGCCGAGAAAGGTATGCTATTTCCGCAACGATAGCGCGTCGTTGACATCCTCCGTGCTCCCGCTACCCTTGCCGGCAGCCGAGAGCGAGGAAGACAAATTCCTGCAGCAGGTCATCCTTGCCAACCCCGAGATTTATTTCGCCAAACTGGTGATCATTGGTGAAGGCGACACTGAGAGGGTTGTTGTTCCGAAGGTAGCCGACGCATTAGGCGTCAGTCTTGATCCGTCATTCATCGCTTACGTCTCGATCGGAGGCCGACACGCCCAGCATCTGTGGAGGCTCCTCAATGGCCTGCAGATCCCGCACATCACGCTGCTGGACTTTGATCTTGGACGCCATGGCGGTGGTACAGGGCGGCTGAAAAACATGGTTTCGTGGTTGTCATCGCTTGGAAGCGAATATACGCCAACACTCATGAATCTCACTACCGGCCTAATTGAGCCGGCTGACAAGTTGACGCTTCCCGCGAACGCTGACCTAAATTCAGGAAGCTACATGCAGTGGCTCAACTGGCCGCGTGCTAGCAACATTTTCTATTCAGACCCTGTCGATCTGGACATGATGATGATGCAGGCCTTTCCGGAGGCTTACGTTCCTGAGACGGCCTATGACGCAACCAAGGACAAACCGGACAAGACTGCCGAAGCTGTGTTCGGCGAAAAGGGACCGGGTGTAGCGGAGCTGATTGCAGTCGGAAAATCTGCTACGCTGCAAGAGCTTCACAATTACAAGGTGTTGTTCAAGTCCGGATCGAAACCCGGCTCGCACTTGCTGGCGTTCGCAAAAATCAAGCCTGAAGATCTTAAGGCGAAATGCCCGGAACCACTCCGTGCTTTGGTCAAGCGTGCGGAGGAACTTATCCGGACACACGCAGCCGTGCGGCCGGAGACAGGCGCATGAGTTATGTCCTCCCCGATGACTGGACGCCATCTGACGGGATTACCTTGGAAGGGGCGGCACTCGAGGTCGTCAAATCAGTAAAGTCAATGTCCGTTCTGGCGGGGCCTGGTTCAGGCAAAACGGAAATCTTGGCACAACGCGCTTCATTCCTGCTAACCACCGGACAATGCCCTCCTCCAAGACGGATCCTTGCGATAGCTTTCAAGGTGGACGCAGCCCGTAATTTGCAGGAACGGGTCGAGAAGCGAAACACGCCCGAGGCTGCACGCCGCTTTGAATCCCTCACGCTTGACGGCTTCGCCAAGCGACTGCTTGACCAGTTCCTAGAGGCGTTGCCGCAGAACATACGGCCATCTGCAAACTACGATATCGTCTTCCCCAACAAGGATATCTGGCAGGACTTCCGACAGTCTTGTCGCCAGAACGAGCCCAGCGTTGATAACTACAACGATGGCAGTCTGGCCAAGCTTGTGCATAAGGCAATCCCAAGCTTTTCCGACCCTGTCACCGAACAAGGTGAGCATATCCGGAGATTGTGGTGGCGGTACTGCTATCGAGGGAAGAAATCCGCTCTCACCTTCGACATGGTGAAGATGCTGACGGTTCACATACTTAACTCACAACCAACAATCCTCGCCGCGATCCGTGCGACTTACTCCCATGTCTTCATGGACGAGTTTCAGGATGTAACCGGGCACCAATATGCGTTGGTGAAAGCGGCCTTCCACAATAGCAGCTCTGTCGTGACGGCAGTTGGCGATACCAATCAGGCGATTATGGGCTGGGCTGGCGCCCTGCCAGCGATATTTGGTGAGTTCAACGCCGACTTTGGAGCATCCAGCCAACGGCTGCTTTTCAATTTCAGATCCAATGCCCGTATTGTCGCGCTCATTAACTCGCTTTCCGAAATGTTTGAGGACGATCCCGTCCCGACGACAGCTGCTCGCGAACACGATCCGGTGCCAGAGAACGCAGCGGAGATATGGGTGTCTCCCACGCGCGACAAAGAAAGCGCATTCCTTGCCAGATATATCAAGTCTGCCTTGGACGCGGATCCGGACCTGAAGGTCCATGATTTTGTAATCCTCGCACGACTTTGGGTTGATAAATTGGAAGAGCGGCTTACTCAACCGTTTGCAGATGCCGGCCTGACAGTGCGTAACGATGCCCGCAACTACGGCCCTGTCGCTCTCCAGGACCTTGTGAAAGAACCGGTGGCACGTTTTCTCGTGTCAGCCCTGAAAATGGCATTTCAGGTGAGGGATGGAACACCTTTCCAGACCTGCCGCGACATCGTTGCCGAATTGCAGGGTGATGACATCAACACCGAACGCGGAAATGCAGAGAGCTTGCGCACGGTTCAGAAAATCACAAAAGATCTGGCCGAACTCGCTGCAGGTAAAACAACGCAGCAGCTTTCGGCAGCGCAAATTCTCGAACTATCATTGCCTGATTGGCGCCGGAGCCAGTTTACCAAGGCCTTCAAGGAATATTCAAATCCCTATTACCTGAACAAGATTATCGCTGGGTTGGCTGATTTTCTCGACGAATGCCTGCGGCCTGCCAGCAGTATGTCCGAAGCCGTAGAGGCTGTGGAAGGAAAGAATGTCGTCAGACTGATGACGATCCACAAGTCGAAGGGGCTGGAATACAATACGGTGATATTCACGGAGTTTAATGACGATGCCTTCTGGAACAGCGACGACGACGTGAACGTGTTCTTCGTCGCCTTGTCGCGTGCTCGGGAAAGGCTCAAGTTCTCCCTGACGGAGGACTCCAAGGGGCTCCGCAACGTCGCCAAGTTTCTGGAGAAACTACAGGAATCTGGCGTGCCGGTTGTCGAAGTTCAATAAGTTCTCTGGTTTAATCTAAAGCACCAGATTCACTACCTCAGACTTATGTTTCATGTTGGCCAGCGCTTCGTGGCGGATCCGGAACTGGCTCCGCCACTTGATCGCCGGCTTTGCGGACGAGATGTTCTCGATCTTGATCGCCGGGTCATAATAGGGCGTGCCGGCCGTGATCTTCTTTAGGAACAGCGTCGGGTCAGTGTTTTCGCAAAGCTGGATCCGTGGGCCGTAGGAGTGTTCGCGTCTGTGGCTACCGTTCTCGGCGTGAACGTCAATACCGAAGGGCGGCGGGGGTCATTGGGCTATCCACCATCGTTCGAATGTGTCGTCCAAACGCCAATCTTTCGCCAAGCGCCGCAATAGAATTTCCCGGCGTTCTCGAATATCTGAGGGCATCCATGTCGAATAGGCGCGCACCTCGTTAGTCAGAGTGAATGCGCTTGAATTTCCAGGCGCGAAGTATTGGCTCTTCTTGACATCAAACTCGAAATTTCGGGCTGCCGCATTCTTTCGAAAATTCAGCAGCACAAGATTCCCCAACGTGTGAAGCCAAGAACTGTGCGCTTCGAGGTCGGAAAACCACTCTCCCCACTGGGAATTGTCTGGGAGGGTCTGTGGGCAGACGTGTTCGACCGAAATCGTCGGATAGTCATAGATTGCCGATCCGTCCGTTGAGGCTTGCTCTAGCCGCAACAAAATCGGTTTCACTACTCGCGTTGCGAGATACACGTCACCGTCTAGGGCGTTGAACATAGCAAAAGCTTCGGCTTGGGTGAGGGTGAAACCTGTCGAGCGATCCTTCACGCTGACTCTGGGCTTTAGCTCCGAAAGCGGTTCCAACGCATCCAGCACGTCCGCATATCGCGACATACGCGTGTTCACGTCCGCTCGAACCATGAAGAGGTAATAGGCCAACCTCTCAAGCTGGAACACGATGTCCGGAACATCATCCCGTTTGCCCTCGTTACTCTGCCTCAGACAGAGTAGCAGCGGCGGAAGCCAGTCCTTATTATCTAGCCTATCCAGTGATCGCACAAGGTCGGCCGTTTTGGGTCCGAACCGTTTTCTGAGTTCAGCGTCATTCTGCGACAACGTGAAAGCGTCAGCATAGGGTTCTAGGACTTTGTCGACGAACCCTACGGGGTCATCGCGGAAGATCGGCACCTGCTCGGGGAACCCATTCTCAAGCGCGGATCGCGGTTTGTCGCGCTCGAAGATCATCCGAATGTGGGTGAACAGATCGCCGAACTTTCCGCGTTCAAGGGCGACCTCGATGTCCTCCCACCTTTGGGAAAGGTGGCGTTCTCTCAACTCGCCTGCGCGCTCAAGAAGGTCGGCCTTGAGGATGTCGGTCGCAGAAAGGTCCATCCCCCGGGCGTTGAGCACTGTGAAGATGCGGCGGGCGGCGGTTTGGGTCGGCACTTCCACAACGACTAGGTAACAGCTCTGCAGGAGAAAACGCAGAAGCTCGCTCCGTTTGTCCTCGCCCATCGCCACCAGCTTCGCACGAATGGTCGTGGCGTTCTCTATGATCCGGGCCTTCGCCCCGGAGTGGCCATCAGTCGACGGAAAACTTTCGGTAGCCCCCCGTGTCTGAATATGCTTCTCGAAGAACGCTTGGTCCTTCTGCCTCAGTTGAAGCCGCAACGCTTCGGGGATGCCTTCGTCCTCGTTGGCGACTTGCTTGATATAGGTCTCGCGGCTGGCCTGTTTCACAGGATCTTCCGTCAAGTCGCGTATCAAGCTGAAGAGGATAGTCAGCGTTGTCAGGCGCTGTTGCCCGTCCACGACGCGTGAGTCCGGACTGCCATGCGTTTTGACGAGAACAATGCTTCCAAGGAAATAGAACCCGTCCGACCGCGACTCCGGCCCCATGGCATCCGAAAGGTCGGTCAGCAGTTCTTCAACCTGGGTGGTCTCCCACGCATAGGGGCGCTGATACGCCGGAATCGTGAAGGAGTAATCCTTCGAGAACACCTCCACAACTTTCTTGTGAGCGGCCTCAATGCGAAGTTGGGCGACATCCTGCATGATCGATCCTTCGAGTTCCGGTTTGCGCGCTGCGCAAGTTAAGGCTCTGCACAATAAACATCATCCGTCCGAGTTGTTACCACCGGGACGCGGACGGTTCGCAACGGTTGACCAAACAGGTCTTTGTCTCAAGGCATCGGCAAGATCCCGGAGATGTCATCAGAAAGCGATGCAGTTGGTAACGACAGGGAGATCTCTATATGTACTGAGCCTCGCACATTGTCTATGAAATGTGCGCTTATATTAACATCAACATTGAGAGCCCGGGACATAAGGGTATGCGGCTTCAGTAAATAGCTACTTCGTAGTTCTAGCAGCCAAAAGCTGCCTTTCTCTTTTCTACCACAAACAGGACCATCAGCTAAAATAAATCGACTGGCTGCTTTTGGGGGATCTCATAGCCCGCATGTATGACCGAAATAAAGCGCAAAGCTGACATCCAATAATCTATGCGGTCAACATATGGCAAAAACACATTTTTACCATATGTTTCACTTCTAACGGCTGAAAAGCAGCCGAAAGCTTGCGACCCTCATTTCCGTCATTGGGCTGGAAGATCACGCTACACGGCAGCTGCCGGTGTACAGGCTGTACCGATCAGCCGTTGGTGTACGCCGGTTAGTTGAAGCCTTCGAAATGTACCTGCTGCGCAAGCGGGACCCGTTCGCGATCGAACGCATTTAGCGGCACGTCCTTGCGATGCCCGATCGCTAGCCCGCAGAAAAGAATATGTTCTTCATCGGACACGCCGATATGATCTTTGATCAGCTTTGCATAGAATGACAGCCATTCCTGGGCGCAGGAATCGAGTCCCTCAGCACACAGGAGGAGCATAATTGTCTGCAGCCACATGCCTACATCCGACCATTGCGCGGGCCCCATGAAGCGCTCGAAATGGCAAAGCAGCACGACCGGCGCCCCAAATGATGTAAGATTCTTGCGCGACTGCCGCTCGCGTTCCTCCTTGTTTTCTCTCGATATACCAAGCGCCCCATACATCGCAGAGTTGACAGCGTGGAGTCGTGCCGAATGCAGCGGTGACTGTTGTGGTTGGGAGAAAATATACTCGGGCGGCTGCTGAGGGCTTGCCGCCAGCATTTTCGCCTGCAGCTCTGCAAGAGGCTTACCTGTCAGAACGGTCGCTCGCCAGGGTTGATAATTGCACCCCGATGGCGCCCACCGGACTTTGTCGAGAACTCGATGCAACGTCGCCAAATTAACAGGCTTGTCACTGAAATCGCGGATTGAGCGCCGGGACGCTACTGCATCATGGATGTGCATTAAAGTAACTTGAACCCCCGCGCCTCAACCGTTGCTCTCAGGTTTTCCCGGCCATCCATCCAAGCCATGTCGTTGGCAGATTGCGCCGCAGCTTCGACGAAGGTCTTTTGCTTCATGCCCAGGTCCTTGCGGAAATCCTGAAATGGCGCCTCATAGGCTGCGATGCCAGCGGCGCGCTCTTTCTGATACCGATTGTGATGGAGCACTACGTCCTGAGGAGGCCGTGGACGAAGACGTGTCTGCGCATCTGGCGCTGGATAGCCCACTACCATGCCGAAGGTGACATAACTATACTCGGGAAGGCCCAGTAAATCTGCCACTTCCTGTGACCGGTTTCGCATTCCACCGATATAGACGACTCCAAGGCCAAGTGACTCAGCGGCAATGGCGGCATTTTGAGCTGCCAGTGTCGTGTCGATAGTCGCCATGACGAAGGCGTCCAAGTGATCATGAACCGGAGCGTTGCCGCCCTGATCGCGCGCGATGGCGTTATTGCGGGACTGGTCCGCTACCCAGAGCAGGAACGCCGGTGCCTGTTCGATGAATGGGTTGCCCCATCCAGAAACGCGATACAGCTCCGACTTAACAGCAGGATCTTTGACGGCGATCACGCTCCACTGGTGCAGGTTCGAGGAAGATGACGCAGATTGAGCAGCAGCAACCATCGTTTCCAAGGCACCCTCTGGAAGCGGGTCCTTCAGGTACTTGCGAACTGTGCGGTGCCGGAGGAGGTGTTTCACCTGGTCATTCCAAATGATCTTGCGCGGAGTTTGCCCTTGGCCATATCGTTGTTCCAAGAGCAAATTCCGCTGCTTTTCTTCGTCTTGCATCGACCCATCCTAACTTTGTAAGAAGATCTAATTAGAGCTTCTGGCTGCAAAATATGAGACTTCGGAACTGGAAATTACTTTCCACCTGATTGGACAATGCGCCTTTTGTATGTGATAATTGGACATGGATCAGCTAACTGCCATTAGGACATTTATTCGCATCGTCGAGTCCGGCTCGATCACAAAAGCCGCGGCGAGCCTCGGCATGCCCAAAAGCACGGCGAGCAAGTTATTGGCCGACTTGGAGTTTCATCTTGGAACGAAGCTACTATTGCGTTCCACTCGGTCGATAACGGTCACGCCAGAGGGATCAGCCTACTATGAGCAGGTGAGTCAGGTTGTCGGACGGCTGGACGATGCCGATCTTTCCCTGCGTGAGAGTAGCTCCGACCCTAAAGGCCGTGTTCGCGTCGATGTCCATTCTTCCATGGCCATCTCCATCCTGATCCCTGCTCTGGGCGATTTTCGCGCCAAATACCCTGATATACAGCTGGTCATCGGTATCAGCGATCGTCCAGTCGGGCTCATCGAGGAGGGCGTTGATTGTGTGGTACGCCTCGGCAGGTTGCCGGACACCACACTGATTGCTAAAACGATCTACGAAGATCGGCTCGTCACATGCGCAAGCCCGAACTATTTGGCAGCTTACGGAACCCCCGAGACGCCAGACGACCTAGCCTCGAAGCATATTCTGCTGGGGTATTTTTCGGCGCTTACAGGAACTCGATGGCCTCTGACATTTCAACATGGAACCCAGACACTGGAAATTGAGCCGGGTGGCCCAATCACCAACGACAGCGCCGGGCTTGCCGAGATGGTCGCCCAAGGCCTTGGTATCGGACAGATATACCATTCGACAGTTACAAACTATATCGCCGCTGGCGCCTTGATCCCAATTCTCGCTGATTGGACGATGGCCACGGCGCCTATATCGATTTTGTACGCCCCATCGAAAACGCTGAATCTGCGAACGCGGCTTTTTATAGATTGGCTGTCTTCCCACCTCAAAGGCCGGTTCGGGTGAACCACAGGCAAAACCGTGAGCTGGGCCACGTCAAGGGTGCGGAGCGCATTATGGACCTCACAACTACCTTGTCTGACCGTCTCTTCTGTATATTCGGAAAGCCGCAAATCTTATAAGATCCGCTATCAAGTCTTGGGTCCAAAAAGCCGCCGGTCCTTAATCCACCCCAGTTCGGACATTTAGCCAAATAAGCTAAGCGCCAGATTTGGGGAAGTCTTGCTGACCAAACGAACGTACGTGATGGGGTGCGAAGCTATCAGGTGATTTCCGACCGTCATATCAGCCATTCGATTTCCTTTTGGCGTTTCCCGAAAGCAGCCAGCAAGCCACTTGTCGACTCAAAAACATTCGGAAAACACTAACATGTAATGATGGCCGCTCAGTCAAACTGAGCGGCCGAATGCTTTATTTCTTCAGAAAGTCGACTACAGCCTTGTTCAAAGGTGCAGCACATTCTTCCGGCAGCCAGTGGCCACATTCCGGAATCACTAGACCCTCAACATTGGTGCCGTACTCGCGGAGTTGGTCGACCTGAAGCTGGCCCATACCGCCATGACCGCCACCGCCGATTGCAAGCGCCGGCATGCCGAGCTTGGTTTGAGCCAGTGGCTTGTTGCGTTGTGCCGTCTCATTGAGTGAACGATAGTACTCGAATGAAGCATTAAGCGTATGCGGCTTGGCATAAGATGCCGCGTACATATCGAAAAGCGCATCGGAAAATGCCGCCTTATTGGTCGCGTGTTCTTTGATGAAGTGTTCGAGGAACATGCGTTCATGGCCAGTTACCAGTGTTTCGGCAAGATTTTTTGAAGCTGCGAAAAAGCTGAAATGCCAGACCAGAGATTCGCCCTGCGGCGTGAAGGCCGGGAATTTATAGATACGGTCATCAGGGATCGGAGCTTCCATGAAGACAAGCTTGCGGATGTCATCCTGATTGGTCACAGCCATCGGATAGGTATTCCAGATGCCGATATCATGTGCGACGAGATCGAAAGGTGCGTCCGGGCTGAACTGCTTGGCGAGCTTATGCAAAATGGGCGCAACGTCCTGTCCGGCATAGGAGGCTGGCGTGCCTGATTGCCCAAGCCCTGGAAGGTCTACTGCTACGATGGTGTGCGTCTTGGCGAGTTCCGGCATAAGCTGGTGCCATTCGTACCAGCTCTGGCCGAATCCGTGCACGAGGAAGGCGAGCGGTCCTGATCCACCTTTCACGTAATGAAGATTGACCGAGTCTATTTCGGTGAAATTGCTTTCAAATCCGGCTGGAACCGGGAATTCCGTTTTGGTTTCGGCTTGGGCGGCGTTTGTCATGAGAGCAGCAGCCAGCGCAACTGCGCAGAGCAGTTTTTTCATTTTCAATTTCAATATCTCCAACGGTTGGGGGGAAGTTTCAGGCGCGACGGGCACCCGAAGGAAAGCCGTTCTTTCGAGCAAGAAAGGCAATGCCGAGAGCAATCAAGGCTAGAATGAATACGACCGGCGGGAATGTTGCAGCGCCACCTTTATCCAAGAGAATGCCACCGATGATACTGCCGCCTGCAATTGCGGCGTTCCATACGACGACATTCATAGACAGGGCGATGTCGGAGCCGTCTCCAGCCGTATCAGCCAAGGCTGTTTGAAGCTGTGTCGCTGCACCGCCGAATGTTACGCCCCATATGGCCACGGCGATCAGAAGCACGGCGGGAATTGTTCCCAAAAGGGTGAGAACGAGACCAGTCAACGCAAAGGCCAACAAGGCAATCAGAACCGAGCGGCGCAAGGCGCGGTCGATGACCCGGCCTGTTATCCAGATACCGACAAGGGCGGCGATACCAAAAACCAGAAGGACCAGATCAACGCGCTCTTCCATACCTGCTCGTGCGGCATAGGGCGCGATGTAGGTGTAGAGAATGTTATGCGCGAGCATCCAGAAGACGACCACGGCCAGCACAGCCTGAACGCCGGGCAAGGACGCCACCCGCCCGAGGCTTACATCGGAACTTCCCTTCTGCCCCGGATAGTTCGGAACGGCTGCGAGAATCCATACAATCAGGCCGATTGTCATCGCTGACATGATGCCGAATGCCATACGCCAGCCGATTGCAGTTCCAAGCCATGTACCAAGTGGTACACCGAGTGAAAGGGCGATTGGTGTGCCGACCATCGCAAGCGCCATGGCGCGTCCCTGCTGGTTCGGTTCGACCATGCGGCGCGCATATCCCGCAAGCAGGCTCCATGCGAGGCCAGCGGCCGCACCGGCCATAAAACGGGCAAACATCGTTAGCCAGTAACTCTCAGATAATGCAGTGAGGGAGTTGAAGGCCAGAAAGCCAAACACTGTCAGCAACAGAACAGCGCGGCGCGACCAGGATTGCGTGAGAAGGGTCAGGGGAATGGCGGCAACAAGAGACCCCAGCGCATAGGCTGCAACCGTTTGTCCTGCCATTGATTGCGAAACCGAAAGGCCTTGCGCTATTTGCGGTAAGAGGCCTGCTGGCAAGGTCTCTGTTGCTATGCAGATAAAGCCGGTCATAGCCAGCGCTAGCAACGCGGCTACAGGCAGACGTTCTTGTCCACCGCTGGGTGGCCGAATTGAGGAATCAGACATGGGATCTCCACTTATGTATCAATCGATACAGAAATATGTCGTCAGGAAATCCTTGTCAATGACTTATGTATCGACTATTTCACAAATAGGAGATGAGTAATGGCCAGAACTGGAAGACCCCGCGAATTTGATCGTCAGGCAGCACTTGAGGTTGCCTTGGTGCTTTTTTGGAAACAGGGATTTGAGCCGACATCCTTGAACCAGCTCAAGGAAGCGATGGGCGGCATCTCTCCGACCAGTTTTTATGCAGCCTTTGGCTCAAAGGAGAGCTTGTTTCGAGAGGCGCTTGCACTCTATCGGACGACAGAAGGCAGTGTGACCGACATTTTGCGTGATGAGAGCGTTGCACCAAGGCAGGCTGTCGAGCAGTGCCTTCGGTTATCGATAAAAATGCAGACAGACAATTCCCATCCACTGGGATGTCTCGTCGCTTCGGGAGCCAGCAATTGCGGCCCCGAGAACGCCGCCGTTGCGGAGTTGCTGCAAGCGGAACGGCAGAGCAATCGCACTGCCATCAAAGCACAGTTAGAGCGAGCGCGAGCAAATGGCGGAATCGCTGACGACACCGATATTGACGCTATGGCTGAGATGTTCAACACCTTCCTTGTCGGAATATCGACTGCTGCCCGCGATGGTTCAACGCGGGATGACCTAGACAGGGCAATTGATCAGATGATGCGCCTTTGGCCAGAAAGATGATCGCTATTGTGGCCAACGGCAGCAGTAGGAGTTTTGCCTCTGAAGCTGGGTTGATGATCCATTTTTGCAAAGTAACCGAACTTAGCGGTCAGCGGCGCTGCCTTTAATCCAACAGCGTGTCTGATGACGAGCCCATTAGCGAAGAGTTCGCCAGTCCCGCCGGAAAGAGGAGAGCTAACTCAAATGAGCAAACGGTTGATTTATGTAAGCTCTTGGCCTGAGTGTCTATCGGGAATAAAGCGCAAAGCTGACATCTAATAATCCAAGCAATCGACATATGGCAAAATCACACTTTCGCCATATGTTCGTTCACATTGCTAAATCATAAGCAGAGGTCTGGTCGCTTAAGTGACCAGACTCTTTCTATTATTTAAAACTCCCCCAACACCAACGCTACGTAACGTCGACGCCCTAAACCTTTCTGCTGAATAGGTATGGTCCATCCTGAATCGGCTTTTACTAAACAGTCACGTTCGAGAAGCTCGGGAAAATAGAACCTCTCCAGAAACCTCTGATCATCGATAAATTCAGTAATTTTATCGCGCCTAATGTAGGCCATATGTTTTCCATTGTCCTTACGGCGGAAACCATCACGGCACTTGCTTTTGTCAGCTGTCTTGCCCTCTTTCACGAAAGGGAGGCTTTTGCTTTTAATGAAGTACTCGAATGCTTCTATTTCCTCCGCGAAGGAACATGCTGATACAGGCGCTAGCGATTCTTCAACAACTTGATAGAAAAGCTCACGCATGTATTTAAGAACTCTCGAGCGATGGACTGGAAACATACCATTCTCAGCGGCTATGTAGCCAGCCGCGCTTACCAATGCGAATGACTTCGCGATGCGATGGTGCTCAGATTGTAAAGGTTTTATAATTAAAGGGGTTTGATTTTCGATTTTTTCCAAAATTTTCTGTTCATACCTGTCCACACGCCATTTTAGTTTTTCTAATCCCTGATCAACGAGATAACCAATCCACTTTGGCATCAAAATTCCATAGTTCTTCGTGATGGTGTCTTCGACCATCTTGGCCAATTGGCGGGAAGTGAACTCCGAGTCTGCGTTGAGCTTGTCAAAAATGCCATTGGGCTTTGTAATAGAAATATCTATCAGCCGAACTTTGTCGCCGGTTTCCAATGTTCGACCGGCCAATTGAAATATCTCGCTCATCGGCTTTTCGCTGTTGAAAAGTTGGATCTGGAAACAAGAAGCTAGAGATGCTTCATATGTCATACCGCGTCGTTGCACGCCATCGGCATTGGCAAACACAATTGTCTGAATTTTATCGCAGAGATCACCAGCCTTTTCCCGAGCAGCTTTAGGATCGCTAAAAGGTACGCAGCTACCACCAAAAGCCGAAAGATTTTTCTGCAGGTAACCAAGTGTGACTCCAAACGAAGCTAAGTTCTTTTCGACAGGCCGTGTTGTCGCTGAGAGGCTTGTGCGGGATGCAAGTGTTTTTCCAAGGCTTGAGGGCCCGGCCAGGTTAAACGAAAATCCGGTTTCTCGGCCAATAAGGTCACCGAGGGGAGCAGCAAGTGCTGAGGCCAAGGCCAGTATCAATGGCCTCGAATAGTTCATAGGCTGTGCTAGTCCCTTCAAGTATGTCTTTATCGACCCATTGGATTCAGCTGGCTGATAAAGTGGGTGCTCTACATCGAAGTATGTTTGCGTTCCAGACGAGTTGTCCCCATCCGGACCCGCAAACGGATCCACCACCTCATAATTTGAAACGACATCAAATCGGGATACATATTCCCCACCGTGCCAACCTCCCTGACCGGTAATATAGCGGATAGGATGATCTGGTCTGCCGACAATTCGCTCAAGCTGCACCTTCAAATCAGGAATGATAGGCGCGCCACGGTCCAATAGCATTTGTTGAACGAACTTTGCGTCATTGAAGTTCTTACGTGGTATGCGCAGAATTTCTGGTTTTGTTTTTAAATTTGTCGTTTGTACCTCCAAGACCATCGTGTGTGATCGCTTATCGATGTCGATCTCTTCACAAAGCATCTTCAGGCTCACCGGCATTTGATGAACGTTCATGTTGTTCTCCTGTGATTTCTGGGAATGTGCATCTGTGCATGTGTGCTTTAGAAATCCCGGTATTGCACTGTATGCACAGGGTGCACGGGCTTGGCGACTAAGAAGGTAGCTTGACCGGGCCATTGAAAATTGGCGTTTGCCTAACTGAACATTTTGCAGGCGTCAGTGTGCCAATAATCAACAACCAACATTTCTCCTTTCTATTTAATTTCAGGCTGGAGTTTGCTTGGTCGGCCCGCTTTTCGATCCAATTTTCTTGCGATCACCGATTTCACGTTAGTGGTGAGGCTGAAGTGACCTTGATCGCAGCGAAAGCCGATAAAGAAGGCTCGAGCACCTACCGGGTGAGATCCGTAGTTACTCAGCAATTCACCCAATGCGAGCTTCGTCGGGAAGCGACGAAACTTGCGCGAAGAGGTGCTATATCTGCGCTCCTCGAAAAATGGCTGCTTAATTGCGTAGGAAGCTGCCTCCACAAAATCCGTTGCTGTGCGACGGACGGATCGAATAAGCACAGGTCTGTCAGACGGTGCTGACAAAACCTCAGGGATACTGAGACATTGCCTGATCGTCTTTTTAGACAAGCCTGAAACCATCATATGAAGATGAAAGGCTTTACCGGTAGGAACGCTGTCCAGGGTTTTGTAAACATTCTCGATTGAACCGAACACCAAGAGACCGGGTCTCGCTAGCCGCCTAAATCGCTGCAAGATGCGTTCGATTAATGGATGATCTCGTAGGTCGCTAAACGTGGTGTAATCACCCAGCTCAACATCCCATCCGTCGACGATGACAGTAACGAAATTCCATCGGAGGCTGGAAAGCTCCTTGTCTCGGGCAAATCGTAGAAAGCTACGACGATAGTTACGATTACAGGTTGGACACAAACCAGAAAGGCAGCGCGCGCCCTTGTGACAACGCGACGAGAAGTCTATGCGTCGTGCAATCTCGCGTGGTAATTTACGCAGAGTTCTGCGGATTTTTCTGCGCTCAATTTTGGTTTTTGTGAAATCTTCGAAACCACTCGGAAAATAGTCTTTTTTAAGCATCATTATCTCCTTGTTGTTGAGGGCGTTGGGATGTGTTTTGCCGCTTTTGCCGTTCGATGAACGCATTGAGATCACCCGCTTGGTAGCGGACAAGCCGGCCTATTTTTTTGTAAGGAAGATATGGCGTTCCCAGCCAACGCCAATTGGCTAAGGTAGCAAGTGACAGGCCAAGTATCTCCGATGCTTGCTCAGGTGAGAGAAGCATTTCGGGGGAGAAGGTGTCGGGCGGCGGTGAGATAGCCTTCGCTATTCGCGGCTTTGGATTTATCGCTCCGGCGAAAACGCAAAACGAAAGCCCATAATGACGAACAAGATGTTCAGTCAGTTCCAGATATGATTTTTCAAGACAGGGATGCTGCCATATTTTCTTGACCATAAAAGTACTCCCGACAGAGGCGGAAGACGAGGTCTTTGAACGTGGCTCTGGAATTCGAGTCAGCTCAAAGACGTCATCACCCGCAGTTAAAAACCACGTTCAACTTAGTCTTTTCGCCAACTCTGCTTTTTCTTGTACGGATGCATGGAACAACTGCATCCAAAAAAGCGAAGCGCCGGATATACCTGCTTCTATGGAAACACTTACACTTAGCCTTCACTAAATGGGTACACCGATCTGTCTGATAAAATTAATTATCTAGATCGTTTGCGCCCCAACAGTTGTTCAACACTGTCGAGATAGTGTCCGCACCATGCAACAATATTTTACGGTCGTCAAGTGGATATAAAGGAATACTTATATGCGCATGCTTGCAGTCAGTAAGATTACGCTGCTCGACTGGGCGTGAGACCGGCGTTCACGCTGATCAACGAATTCCTTGGGCTGCAGGCTCGTGATGGGTAAGTGCTTGATACGCTCGCTGTCGAAGAGTTGCGCTTGTTTGTCATCAACTGCCGTGATGACGGACCAGTGGTTTAGCTTTCCATAAACCGCTGCTAATGCTGCTGTGCTTGATTGCTGTAAATGGCGGCTGATGCTTTCAATGGTCTGATCAGCTTGCGTTGGCTTTTTGATTGCAAAGGGCCGCCTGAACATAAGCTCGATGTTGAGTTCCTCGCTGACATAGGCTCTCGCGACATGTGTGAGGCCAATCATGGCGTAAAGCGAAAGACCACTTGTTGGCAGATCGAGGTGACCCATCTCTTTGACTGCATGATTGGTCAACTTGCGAAACAGCTCTTCCCAATGAGGGCCTTTTGCCGATGCCAATTCATTTTGTAGGGCCCAGCGAATGGCATTGATGAGTGCATAGATGCCACAAAGTGAATCAAGGTTGCCCTGGAGATATGGCCGTAGCGTGACTGGCTTCAATTGAGACATGCTCGCTACCGTCAATATTCATCCGCAAGCATGATGGTGAGTACGCGCACCGTCACATCTGGGTTGGCTGGATCTGGTGAATGCATTGAAAGAGCTTCATCGTAATAGTCTATTTTCCAAAGAACTGGCTGTTGAGCAGCCTCAAGCAAGCCGAAGTCGTGTTCGGCATAAGGATCATTGACCTCGTCAAACACATTGAACGATCTGACTGCCTGCATGATCTCAGCGATTTGACTTTGTTCAAGTCCTGCAATGCCACGGGTCAGTACGATACGTCCGCCGATACCGGTCGTTCGAAGCTTGTCATTGAGTGCAGCAATGGTTTTGGATTTATCAATGTTCGTGTTTTGTTCTTCATTCAAGGTCATAGCTATTCCTTCTGCGGTTCAACAGTTTGTTGCGAGCTGATTGTTGTGGGGTTTGGTTCTGTTGGTTTGGTAGGTAGGTCTGGCTCGACGACTAAATCAGCCGCACCAGGCGACGCTGGGCATCACTATCCCCGTCGATATAACGCTGTGTGGTGGTGATTGAGCGATGTCCCACGAGCAGTTGAACATCTCGTAATGATCCGCCAGCTTTATGAACGAGCCGAGCGGCTTGGGTTACAAAGGTGCGCCGACCTGAATGTGATGAGCAGCCCTCAAGCCCGGAAAGCGCATAAATGTGTTTGAACCAGTTGACAACTGACTTCGCAGACATGGCGCTTCCCCGCTCGCTCAGGATAACAGGGCCGGTCATGTCGGCATTCTTGGCCAATATATGCAGAGCTTTTCTGAGGTCAGGATGCATTGGCACGCGCCTGGCATGAGCATTTTTGGTAATGCGACCCGGCAGGTTGATCGACGTGCCGAGTTTATTGTTGGCGTCGAGCAGCATTGACCATTCGAGTTGAGCGATTTCACCAGCGCGAAGTCCTGCCTTGAAGCTAAGTAGCAGCATGGCGGTATTACGTTCTGGATGTCGGAGGGTATTTGCTGTTCGAAGCGCTTGTTTTATTTGCGTTGTATTCACCGTGCGGGCTTGCCGGTGGTGTGCCATGATGGGCCTCGCGTTGACAAACGATGACGGCATTAAAGCTGGAAATGCGATATTTGTCAAATTGTGGGTAAGAATAAGGATATTATATCAATATGTTACACGTCTTTCTTGATCTATAATTTCACGTGACCAGCAAGGTGCGGAGCAGCTGTGAAAGCCATGGTAGTGGCCTGGCAACAAGGATTATTCGTAGACAAATTGGAGTGGCAAGCCAGCCGGGCACAATGACTTCCACTGCGCCATTGGAATATCACCTCCAGCAGCATTGCCCAATTCTATCCTCTTGCCACTTGCAATGTTTTTAAACCGATACATGCCGCGCCATGTTGCATCTTTGGTTTCTATACCGTCGAAAATGAGCTTGTTGCCGCCATCGCCGGTAAGCTCTCCCGTTTCACAGTTTGCTGAGACCTCATAGAGCTGATTTAAGATAGGCTTCATTTCCGAAACTGTGAGGCAGTCATCCAGTGTGCTTTCTGGCTGCCAGTTGTCACACCATTCTTTCAATTCGGCTTTGCCCATACGGGCCTTCAGATAAGCCTTTGCGGTGCCAATTCCTGAAGCTTCGACAATGCGTGGCGTGGGCATTTTTGAGCCAATATAAAGGTACTGTGCTGATATTGGTGCAGATTGGCTTTGTTCTTCCCGGTTTTCAGCGCAATCGCTGAGCAGATCAAGGGCCTTGGATGCCCCCTTTAAGGAAAGACCGAATTTGCTATGTCCGTAGCTCAGCCGCATTTGCCGAGCACTGCGCATCAAAGGTTCCAGACCATCTTCCTCACCACCGCCTGGGAAAAGCACAATTTCTGGCTCTACGACTGATCCGATCAACAAGATTGGCTCATGATCGTCAAATGTCACCGAGCCAGACCATTCGTCTCCGATTTGCAAATTCCATGATGAGACGGAAACGCCGATGTTAAAACCTTCATTGGCGTTGGCATACACGACAAAATAGACATCTTTGGTAACATGTTTGCCCATGATGCAGCCGTTGTCTGGATCATTTGCACGTTTATGGCCCGTCCAGCCTTCGGATGAGAATACAGCCGCATTCTGCGCCCATGCGCTACTTGCCAAAAGGCTAAGGCCGAAAAGGCCTGCAAATGCTATTTTTCGCATGCTGGGTTCCTAACTCTTTTATTTGCTGATGAAACAAACCGCACCGGCAACGACGTTACTGGGAGGCCTTGGCTTCGCGCTCGGCGGCCTTCACGCAATTCTTCAGGGCGGTGACGGCCAAATGATTGTCGAAAAAGCTGGTATGGGCAGAATAGTTGAGACGCACAAACTCAACATTCATATCCTCGGCCTTTCGAATAAGGTTCTCTAGCTTGCGTGTGTCAGATGGTGTCTGCGCCCTGATAACGATCGTGCTTGGAACGGGAACAAAAACCCGCGTGAACATGACCGGCTCACCGTCAATCTCAAGATTGGCTTTCACGTCTCCATCAGCTTCATCGATGTTCCAGATCTTCGATGAAAAGGCCAAGTCGAAATCGCCGGCGGCCGTGGCAAAGATCGCAAGAGCGGTATCATCATCAAGTTGCATCACCATCATGCAGCCAGGCCGGGCGACATCCGTCATTTTCTGACCAACCCAATGCCCTTCGGAGAAAACTATTTTCTGCGCCATGGCTGCCGTTTGGGTGAAGAGCGCTGCGCCCATGGCTATGAGTAAGAGCCGTATCGCTCGGCTTTTATGCGAGCCGAGGCGGAGATTAGGTCGGCCAGCCTCATTCTCATGCATATCGTTTGTTTGCTCGGTGAACATGGTTCACTCCGTGATGTGAATGTAGCGATTGAGGATTGGCGACTTAAGAGCGGTATATTCATCTGAGGAAATCGCACCGCTTTCGAACAAGGTTTTAAGACGACGGAGCGTTTCGACTGTGCTGGCATCATCATGATGGGTGCCCGAAAGAACGCTGCTATTGGCGGCCAATTCTGCTCTGGGCGAAGCCCCATCGGTGTTTAAAGCCGGTTCGATCCGAATGGGTTTGGGGTCGTTGACGAAAAGGTTGATCCCGCTTTCGCCGCCATTGCTGCCGTCCTCGCTGATATGCGCGTAATGCAGTGCCCAAACCAAAGCGGCAACCCAGCCAACAATCGTTCCACCAAAAGCAAGATTGATAACAAAAATCAGCCAACGGTTTGGATGCTGCTTGCGAAAGGCAACAATGGTGGGAATGAAAATAAATGCCAAGATGATGACAATCACGGCAATAATGGCCACCATCACAAGCGCGTCTTCAACCACACTCTGTCCGGCCATGGCCTGCCCTGAAGAGAGCATGACCATTATCGCTGCAAAACAGGGCAGCGACCACCATCGCTTTAAACTGCGTATAGAAAGCGTCATGATCAGCCTCACCGAGAAGAGCGCGTGAGGATGTTGGCTTTCAATTGCTTAAACTCAGCCTCGTCAATTGCCCCTGATGCGTGCAACGCGGCAATCTTCTCCAACTGATCCAGTGCAATTGTCGAGGTTGGTGGTGCGGATGGGGCAAACTGCGCTGCAGGTTCGAGCCGCATGACCGTGTCAAACGTGTTGCGACCCGGCTTGGATGGCTCCGTCATAAATATCAACAGCATGATTTGGCCGATTACCGGTATATAGCCAATGAGAATAAACCAGCCTGACCTATCCGTGTCATGCAAGCGGCGCGCTGTAATTGCCAGTGCGGGCAGAAGATGAACAAGAATGGCAAGGGTTAGGAAAACGCCTAACGTGTCACTTTCGGCATTCTCCGTGGCCACATCCAATATCAGTGCGACAATAAGTATGACAAAGAAAACCAACTGAAAGTACCAATATTGCGAGCGTGACGCACGGCCAGAAAACACGGCGTACTGCCGCATTGCATTAACATAGTGATGCACAATTATCCCCCTGACATGTCCAAATGAACGAAACGGCACGCCCGTAGCTGTGCGTAAGTGCTGCGGGGTGCCGTCAATATTAAAATATGTTGAATATATACGATGGATTAACGAAGATCAAGGTGGTCGCGTTCGCCTATGAACGCACGCACCCGAATTGCTTGGAATTTAAGGAAAATACGCTCGATGCGTGGCATCACACAGGAGAACCTGGCTGTTGATGCAAACGTTGATCGTACTGCGATTAGTGGTATTGAGCGCGGCGAATATAACCCGACCATCGACCTGCTTGAACGGCTGGCCGAAGCGCTGTCGGTCGACATTTCTGATTTAGTTGACACAGTGCCTGAAGGCGCCGAAAATCCAAAGCCTTTGCGTGCAGGGCGTAAGCCGAAGCAGCGCTAGCAACAGTTGCTAGGGCCATTTAGGTGCATTGCGGGATTTTTCAGGACTGAAACAACAACGCATGATTCGCATGGTCATGCGGTGATCAATCGCTGCAATGAAGCCGATAGAAATACCGGGAAGATAAGGGAAGTTAGGATTTGCATACCGCAAATCATAGCGTGTAGCTAATTTTGCGAAGTTGCTAGGCTGTTGCTAGAGCGCCAATCCCATATTTTAGGCGTAAACGGCCAAGCTATTTTTAGCAATGATTTCAAGGGGATAAAGTGGTGGGCGATGAGAGACTCGAACTCCCGACATCTTCGGTGTAAACGAAGCGCTCTACCAACTGAGCTAATCGCCCGACTGTTTGCCAGTCGTGGGAAGCCGTTTAGGCAATCTCTGCGATAAGCGCAAGTGTAAAATTCAACAAGTCGCAGTGTTTTTCAAACGATGGGTCAATGTGCCATCAGCTTGTCCTGCCGACAACGTTGCTGAGCGGTGAGGCATGATTGTCCGAAAAGCCGCGATAGCGCTGATGACTTCTGGTCAAATGGGCCTGCATCGCTTCGCGTGCCTGGGGCGCATCGCCTGCACTGATCGCTTCGCAGATTGCTCGATGTTCGGCCACCGTATTACGGATGTAATCCGTGGTGATGAGAGAAGGATTTAGATCGCGTGAAAAGGCTGGCTGTGGCAGGATTTTAAGGCTCATCACGCTAAAAAACTCGATAAAGGCCAGATTGTTTGTGGCCTCGGTAATGGCGCTGTGAAAAATGAAGTCGAGTTCATCCAGCGCATCTTCATTGTCGATCGAGGCCTCGAATTGTTTAAGAGCGTCCCACATTTTAGCCTCCTGCGCCCAGGAACGGCGTTGGGCTGCAAGACCTGCGGCGTGCACCTCGAAAGCCATGCGTAATTCGAGAAGATCCATGAAGGGAAGTGTCAGGCTCGCCAGCGGTTCCAGCATTGAGGCCGCGTCCGGGGGGAGGGTGGCCTTGCTTGAATCACGGATGAAAATTCCCACGCCGTGCCTAGCTTCCAGCAATCCTTCAGAACGCAATGCTGCAATTGCTTCCCGGATCACCGTGCGGCTCACATCAAGACGATCCCCCAATTCGGCAAGCGTTGGCAGCTTGTCGCCGGTCTCCAATGTTCCGTCTGCGATCAATGCTCTTAGATTTTCAATGGTTCTTGCGGTCAGCGTTTTCAATGTAACCCTATCTCAATCATGCAAATCCATGTGGAGTGATACGCAATTACGCCTCGATTAACAAGATAACACCTTTTTACAAGAGATAATATCTCATAAAGAAGATAACCAATTTCCACAAAATGAGATGCTTGGCCTTGAGGTTTTTTGAAAGGAATTGCTCGACGAGTTTATAGAATTTTATCTTTTGATGTGCTGTTTTTCCCTGTGTGCCTTTAGATTTTTTTTGGAAAAAATATCTAATTATATGTTTTCAAATAGTTAATTTATTATAGAGGCTGATATCCGGCTGTGCGATAGGGGCTGCAATAGGTTCTTGACAAGTGATAATATTTTCGCGAACCTATCATCATAACAAGCGGCTTAGTGATACGATCACTTGGTGATTTTAGGACCGGCGATAAAAACCGGATTCGCAAAGCCAAAAATAAACAGGGGAAACACAATGGGATTGGTTTCATCCAGATTGAAAGAATTGGGTCTTATCCTGCCCAAGATAACGTCACCCAGCGGAACCTATGTTCCTTACCGGCTGAGCGGTCAAACGCTTTATATTTCCGGTCAGGTGCCGCGCGTTGATGGCGTCGATTGCTATCTCGGGCTGGTCGGCGCCAATATGGACGTTGCTGAAGCCTATCAGGCGGCGCGTGTCTGTGCGCTCAACCTGCTTGCGCGGGCGTCTGCGGCGCTTGATGGCGATCTTGATCGAGTTTCGGCCTGTCTTCAGGTGCGCGGCTTCGTCAATGCCGTGCCGGAATTCAAGGATCACCCGGCGGTGATCGATGGCGCGTCGGATCTTCTGGTCGAAGTGCTGGGTGAAAAAGGGCGGCACGCGCGCACGGCACTGGGGGCGGGTTCGCTCCCACGCGGCTTTGCCGTCGAGGTCGACGCCATTTTCGAAGTTCAGCCTTAAGCATGTCTTCCAAAAGCGGAAACCGGTTGTGGGATAAAGACATGCGCAAAAACAATGTGTTTTGCGGGCTGTTTCCTTTTTGCTGATACAGATGAGCGAGAGTAAGATGACTGATAAAGCCATCAAGATGAGTTCGGTCAATAAATGGTATGGCCAGCTTCATGTTCTAAAAGACATCAATCTGGATGTGAACCGCGGCGAGCATATCGTGCTTTGCGGCCCATCCGGCTCGGGCAAGTCGACGCTGATCCGCTGTATCAACTATCTAGAAGAAATTCAGGACGGTGCAATTGACGTCAATGGCACACGTCTGGGCAATACCGGCGCGAATGTCGATCATATCCGCCGCGATGTCGGCATGGTGTTTCAGCAGTTCAACCTGTTCCCACATATGACGGTGCTGGAAAACTGCATGCTGGCGCCGCGCCGCGTCCACAAGGCTTCGACGGCGGACGCCAAGGAAAAGGCGATGCATTTTTTAAAGCGCGTCCATATCGCCGAACAGGCCGAAAAATATCCGGCCCAGCTTTCTGGTGGTCAGCAGCAGCGTGTAGCTATTGCGCGCGCATTGTGCATGGGGCCAAAGATCATGCTGTTCGATGAGCCGACTTCCGCACTTGATCCGGAAATGGTCAAGGAAGTGCTCGACACCATGATCAGCCTTGCCGATGACGGTATCACCATGATCTGCGTGACCCACGAAATGGGCTTTGCACGCGCTGTCGCCCACCGCGTCATTTTCATGGATCGCGGCGAGATCATTGAAAGCGCGCCGCCCAGCGAATTTTTCAGCAATCCCAAGCATGAACGCGCCAAGGCGTTTCTGGGCCAGATTCTCAACCACTGACAACAACAAGGGGAACAAGGGCGATAAGTGGGAGATAGTGAATGCAATATACATTTGATATGGGACCGGTTCTGGCAGCATGGCCCGCACTTTTAAACGGTGCGATCCAGACGCTGAAGATTTCGTCCATTTCCATGGTGCTGGGATTGATCCTCGGCATCGTCTTCATGCTGATGCGCATGAGTTCGGTGCGGGCAATCTCGCTGACCGCGTTCGGTTATATCGAGCTGATCCGCAACACGCCCTTTCTGGTGCAGTTGTTCTTCATCTTCTTCGGCATGCCCAGCCTTGGCATTACCTTGACGGCAGAGCAGGCGGCGATCCTCGCCATGACGCTCAATTGTGCGGCCTATGCGGCGGAAATCGTGCGCGGCGGTGTCGAATCCATCAAGGCAGGGCAGGTGGAGGCCGGCCGGGCGCTGGGTCTGCACACATTCGACATTTATCGCTTCATCATTTTCCGTCCGGCCATTCGCGCGGTTTATCCCGCCCTTTGCAGCCAGTTCATTTTGATGATGCTTAATTCCAGTCTTGTTGCGTCCATTTCCGCAGAAGAACTCACCTATGTCGGACAGATGATCGATTCCGAAACATTCCGCAGCTTCGAAATCTATTTCGTGCTCGGCGTCATCTATCTGGCCCTGTCGCAGTTCTTCTCCATCGTTCTGCAAGTCATCGGCAGAACCTATTTCTCCTATCCGTCGAAGTGAGGCCCAAAGATGATACGCAGTTTTGGTTTCTCAGAATTTCTCTTCATTCTTCAGGGCGCACAGTGGACGGTGATCCTCTCCATTCTCGCCTTCACCTTCGGCGGGTTTGGCGGACTTCTGGTCGCCCTTGGGCGCACATCGACAAAAAAATGGCTGCGCTATCTGATGGCGACCTATATCCAGATTTTTCAGGGTACGCCGCTGCTGATCCAGCTTTTCTTCGTCTATTTCGGCCTGCCGATTCTGGGGTTCCGGGTGGATATCTGGGTGGCGCTGATCGTCGGTCTGTCACTGCACGCCAGCGCTTTCCTGGGCGAAATCTGGCGCGGCAGCATTCAGGCCGTGCCTGCCGGTCAGGACGAGGCTGCGCGCGCCTTGGGCGTTGGGTATTTCTATCGCATGAAGGATGTGGTGCTGCCGCAGGCATTTCGCATCGGTCTTCCGGCGACAATCGGATTTCTGGTCAATCTGATCAAGGGAACGGCACTGGCTGCTTTGCTTGGGCTGACGGAACTCACCCGTTCGGGGCAGTTGATGGCCAATATCACCTTCGAGCCGATGAAGGTCTATGGAACGGTAGGGCTCATCTATTTCATCATCTGCGTGCCACTCACCTATTACAGCGCCCGGATCGAGAAGCGTCTCAATGCTTCGCGGTAAATCAACAAGAAACAAACCAGAGGTAAGAACATGATCAATCAAGTTTTCAAGCGTTCGACAATCGCATTTGCTTTCGCCACCAGCATGCTCGTATCTGCCTTGTCCATCAACGCGTCTGAGGCAGCGACACCTGAGGAAATCAAGGCCAAGGGCGTGGCGGTGATCGGTGTGCAGATGGACCAGTTTCCATGGGGCTTTATCGATGAGAACGGCCAGAACGGCGGTTTTGATATCGATGTGGCCAACCTGATTGCCAAGGAGCTGGGCGTCAAGATCAAGTTCGAGCGTGTGACGGGGCAAAACCGCATACCGCTTCTCACCAACGGTATGGTGGATTTTCTGGTTCCCTCGATGACCATTACGCCCGAACGCGCCAAGGTGATCCAGTTCGTGCTGCCTTATTCGGCCAATGACATCACCGTCTGGGGCAAGAAGGATGCCGACATCAAGGGCAATGAAGACCTTGCCAATTTCACGATTGGCGTCAATCGCGGCAGCGCTTTCGAACCAATCCTCAAGAGGGTTGCTCCGGCTGGCACCAAGATCAAGGGCTTTGATGACGACGCCACCACCGTACAGGCGCTTCTGTCGGGACAGGTCGACGCCATTCTTGGCAGCCTGACCTATGGTCTGGTGATCGAGAACACCGGCAATGGTGACAAATATGTCCGCAAATACAAGGCTGCGGACAATATTCAGGCCATGGCCGTGCGCAAGGGTGATCAGGAAATGCTCGATTATCTCAACGATTTCGTGACGCGCCACAATGCGGACGGATCGCTCGACGCGCTTTACAAGAAATGGATCGGCGTCGACCGTCCGAAACTGCCAACAACGCTTGAAGGGGTGGATTTCACCGGCAAGCAGTAAGCGAAACCCCAAGACTTCCCGGTGCGTGTGAGCGCACCGGGGGACCGTAAGCATAAAGCATTCAGCAGCATTCAACCCGTAATCGCACGATTACGGGAACCGATAAACGCGTGCCTGCGCCGGGTGTTTCAAGCCCGTTCGCAAACAAGACAAAGATATCATTCCGGGAGTTAGGCAAGATATGACGATAGATGGCAAACTGATCAGGGTCGGTGTCGATATCGGTGGAACTTTTACCGATGTGGCGATGGAAGTCGGCTCCACCCTGCATTCGACCAAGGTGCTGACGGATTATGCATTTCCGGAAAATGCCATCATCAAGGGCATTCGCGAGGTTGCAGAAAAAGCCAAGGTTGCGCTTGATCAGATCGATACCGTGATCCACGGCACGACGCTTGCAACCAACGCTTTGATCGAACGGCGCGGCGCAAAAACGGCGCTTGTGACGACCAAGGGCTTTCGCGATGTGATTGAAATGCGCACCGAAAGTCGTTTCGAGCAATATGATCTCGATATCGTTCTGCCTGCTCCGCTTGTCGCACGCAATGATCGTCTGGTGCTCGATGAGCGCATGGGCGCAAACGGCGAGACGCTCAAGCCGCTCAATGACAAAGAAGTCGATGCACTTTGCGACCGTATCATCGCGCAAGGCTATGAAAGTGTGGCTGTCGGTTTCATCCACTCCTATCTCAATGGCGAGCACGAGCGTCGTTTCCGCGAAAAGCTGCTCGCAAAGAAGCCCGATCTTTCGGTTTCGATTTCGTGCGAAGTCTCGCCGCAGATGCGCGAATTCCAGCGTTTCAACACCGTCTGCGCCAATGCCTATGTCAAGCCGTTGATGGCGTCCTATCTCAACCGTCTTGTCGGACGTTTGCGTGAGGAAGGTCTGGTTGCCCCGGTCTTCATGATCCATTCGGGCGGCGGTATCATCAGCATTGAAAGCGCCATCGAATTTCCCGTACGCCTGCTTGAATCCGGCCCCGCAGGTGGTGCAATCTTTGCAGCCCACATTGCAGCCAATCATAAGCTTGATCAGGTCGTCTCTTACGATATGGGCGGCACGACCGCCAAAATCTGCCTCATCGAACAGCAGATGCCCAAAACCTCCAAAACCTTTGAAGTGGCGCGCACCTATCGCTTCAAGAAGGGCAGCGGAATGCCGATCTCCATTCCGGTGATCGAAATGGTCGAGATCGGGGCGGGCGGTGGCTCGATTGCAACGGTCGATAGCATGCGCCAGATCCGCGTCGGTCCGCATAGTGCGGGTTCGGAACCGGGACCGGCCTGCTATGATCGTGGTGGCACGCACCCGACCGTCACCGATGCCGATGTCATTCTCGGACGCCTCGATCCCGATGGTTTTGCTGGCGGCACCATGCAGCTCTCGCGCTCAGCCTCGGAGAAGGCAATGGACGCGGATATCGGCTCCAAACTTGGCTCCGATGTCGCGACTTCCGCCTATGGCTTGAGCGAAGTGGTTGACGAAAACATGAGCAATGCCGCACGCATGCATGCGGTGGAAAACGGCAAGGAATTGTCGGAATTCACCATGATCGCTTTTGGCGGTGCGGCACCCGTTCACGCCGCGCGTCTTTGCGAAAAGCTTGGCGTTACAGACCTGCTTATTCCACCGGGCGCAGGCGTGGGATCGGCCATCGGCTTTTTGCGTGCACCCTTCGGTTTTGAATCCGTGCGCAGTGCCTATAGCCGTTTGAGCCGCTTTGAAGGCAAGGCGATCAATGCCGTCATCAAGGAACTGGTGGAAGAAGCAACTTCCTTTGTACGTTCGGGTGCGCCCGACGCCAATCCGACGCTCGAATGCACCGCCTATATGCGCTATGCGGGCCAGGGCTGGGAAGTGCCGGTGACCATTGAGGTGCGTGATTACACCGATGCCGATGCCGCTCTTTTCCGCACGCTGTTTGATGAATGCTATGAGCGTTTCTTCGGTCGTGTGATTGACGATCTCGATGTCGAGATCGTGAGCTGGTCGCTGCGCGCCAGTGCCGATGCCGCACCGCCGACGCCTGCAAAGCCCGTTCAAAAACAGGCAGAGGCCGCAATTGCCGGCAAGCGTCAGGTCTTCGATATTCTTGAAGAGCGTTTTCTGGATGCCGCTATCGTCGAGCGCGAAGCCATGAAGCCGGGCGAGTGGATTTCCGGTCCCGCTATCATCACCGAGCGTGAAACCTCGACCGTTGTCACCTCAAGCCGTGAAGCCATCATGCAGGCAGACGGTTGCCTGCTGCTGCGCGCCAAGGCCGCTTAAGGAGTTTTTCCATGACAAAGAAACCTATTTCCGATGTCCATATGCAAATCATGTGGAACCGCCTGATTTCCGTTGTCGAAGAACAGGCCGTCACGCTCATCCGTACCGCATTCAGCACGAGCGTGCGTGAATCGGGCGATCTGTCCGCTGGTGTCTTTAATCGTGCCGGCCTGATGATCGCGCAGGCCGTGACCGGCACCCCCGGCCACGTCAATGCGATGGCCGAAGCCGTTGGCCATTTCATCAACGATATTGGTCGCGAAAACATCTTTGAGGGTGATGTCTACATCACCAATGACCCATGGAAGGGCACCGGCCATCTGCACGACTTCACCGTCGTCTCGCCAAGCTTCCGCAAGGGCGAACTGACCGGCTTCTTTGCCTGCACCGCTCACGTCGTCGATGTCGGCGGGCGGGGCTTTGGACCTGACGCCAACGAAGTTTATGAAGAAGGCATTTTCGTGCCGATCATGAAATTCGCCGAGCGCGGCGTGGTCAACAAGGATCTGGTCAATATCCTGCGCAACAATGTGCGCGAAAGCCATCAGGTTGTCGGTGACGTCTATTCGCTAGCCGCCTGCAACGAAATCGGCCATCGCCGCCTGATGGACATGATGGACGAGTTCGGGCTTGATGATCTCGAAGGTCTGGCCGACTTTATCTTCAAGCGCAGCTATGATGCGACCCTTGAACGGCTCGCAGCCCTTCCGCATGGCACCTATTCCAATGTCATGCGCGTGGATGGCTATGGTGATCCGATCGATATTGCCGTGCGCATCGATGTGCACGAAGATCATATTCTGGCCGATTTCGACGGCACCTCGGTACCAAGCCCCAAGGGTATCAACTGTCCGCTGATCTATTCCGCTGCCTATGCTTGCTATGGTCTCAAATGTTCGCTTGCACCAGAAATCCCTAACAACCACGCCTCGCTTTTGCCTTTCAAGGTGACAGCGCCCAAGGACTGCATTTTGAACGCGCAACGTCCGGCACCCGTTTCCGTGCGCCACGTTCTGGGCCATCTGGTGCCAGACGCGGTGCTCGGAGCCGTACACAAGATGCTGCCCGGCAAAGTGCCAGCGGAAGGATCGGGTGCGCTCTGGAACCTGCATGTCAGTGCGCGCCCGCTCACAGGCAAGGACGCGCCCAAGGATGGCGGTCATCGCGCCGAAGTGCTGCTGTTTAACAGTGGCGGCACCGGTGCAAGGCCACATCTCGACGGACTGAGCGCCACGGCTTTTCCGAGCGGCGTGCATTCCATGTCAATCGAGGCGACCGAGCATGTCGGTCCGGTGATCTTCTGGCGCAAGGAATTGCGCGATGGTTCGGGTGGTGCCGGACAGTTCCGCGGTGGCCTTGGCCAGGTGGTTGAAATCGCGCCCACGCAAGGCCACGAAATCTATTTCAACGCCATGTTCGACCGCATCAAGCATCCGCCGCGCGGACGTGACGGTGGCGAGAACGGCGAAGCCGGTGCCGTGTTGCTTGATGATGGTACGATCCTTCAGGGTAAGGGCCGCCAGCATGTGCCAGCCGGTCGTAGCCTCATCCTGCAATTGCCGGGTGGCGGCGGTTACGGGCCGGTCGATAAGCGCGATGCAGATGCCGCCAAACGCGATCTAGACTATGATTATGTGGTGAACAGATAATCGCATGAAACCAGAAGCCGCCCGAATGGGCGGCTTTTTATTTTTAGCGCCTATTTGATTCACTCAGATTGGCGCTCAATCTATTTGATTTGCGCGTATGTCTCCCAAAAGCGGCTCTCGCTTTCGGGGGAAATACTTATAGCATTGGATATAAAACCCATTGATCCGCAGAAATAAAAAAACCGCAGGTTTTATCCTGCGGTTTTTTTTGTTTGTTTGCTTTAAGCTTTAGGCAGCCTGCTTGCGGGCATGATTGCCGATCAGGGCTTCAAGCATTCCTTCTTCTTCCTTCGTCAAGTCCGAGAGAGGCGAGCGAACCGGACCGGCAGCAAAGCCCTGCAAGCGCACACCAGCCTTGACGGCAGCAACGGCATAGCCCTTGCGGCGACCGCGGATGGCCATGAACGGATAGAAGAAATCATTGAGGATGCGTTCGCACGTTGCACGTTCGCCAGCCCGCAATGCCTTGTAGAACTCGACAGCAAGACCCGGAACGAAGTTGAACACGGCTGAGGAATAGGTGGTGAACCCGGCGCCGAGATAGGCTTCGGCAAACAGTTCTGCCGTTGGCATGCCGCCGAGATAGGTCAGGCGGTCGCCCATTTTTGCAGTAATCTGGCGAACCAGACCGATGTCACCAACACCATCCTTGAAGCCGACGAGATTGGGGCAGGTGTCGCAAAGCCGGGCCAGCGTGTCGGCCTGAAGAACCGCGTTGTCGCGGTTATAGACCATGACGCCGATGCCGATCGACTGGCAGACGCGCTTGACATGTTCATAGAGACCTTCCTGCGGCGCATCGATCAGGTAATGCGGTAGAAGCAGGATGCCGTCTGCACCGGCCTTTTCTGCCGATTTTGCGATTTCGATGGCAATTTCGGTGCCGTAACCGCAGCCGGACACGATAGCCGTGTCGCTATTGCTTGCAGCTTCCTTTGCAGCCGTTACGATGGCCGGGATTTCATTCGGGCGCAACGAGAAGAATTCACCCGTGCCGCCAGCGGCGAAAAGCACCGGCGCATCGAAAGTGGAAAGCCATTCGACATGCGCCTTGTAGCTCTCAGGCGCAAAGCGGCCTTCATTGTCGAAATGCGTTACCGGAAAAGAAAGCAGGCCAGCGCCGAGTTTCTGTTTGATCTGTTGCGGATCCATGGGATTCTCCTCGTGAAGTGTTCCACCCTGATCTATATAGTCGTAAGATGAGTGTCAATAACTTATATTATAAGTTGTCGCGATTGCGCCGCAGCAGGTTGCGGTAACGGGTCTGGCTGCCTTTAAGATGAAGGCGCATGGCTTCGCGCGCGCCTTCCTCGTCGCCGTTAAGCACGGCTTCGACAATCTGCGCATGCTCACTGTGAAGGCGTGCAATATAATCCTGCGTGCTGGCATCGGGCCCGGGTTGAAGGGCTGCACGGGGAATGACGCCGCTACCGATCATCGACAGGAATTCCGCGAAACGTGGATTGTTGCTGGCATCCGCTATGGCAAGGTGCAGGGCAAAATCCGCTTCTGCGGTTGTCTTGCCTTCTTTCATGCAGGCCAGTACGCGTTCATGGCAGCCAATAATCGTTTCTTCCTGCTGCGGTGAGCGGCGCAGCGCTGCAAGTCCTGCTGCTTCGACTTCGACGCCGGTACGCAGTTCGAGAATCTCGATCACCGAGGAGACCCGGTCGTAATCGATATTCTGAAAAGGCAACGCTTCGGGGCGAGGGGCTTCCAGAACGAAAACGCCGGAACCCTGCCGGCCTTCCACCAGGCCATCGGCGCGAAGTGCTGCAATGGCTTCGCGCACAACTGTGCGACTGACGCCGAATTGTGCCGTCAGTTGCGCCTCGCTCGGCAATTTGCTGCCCGGCCCGAACGCGCCAGACTGAATTGATTGCCGGAGCTCATTGATCACCTTGCTGACCAGATTGCCCGATGCACTTCGATTGATCGGTTTTATTTTTTCTGCCAAAATCGTCGCGCTCCAATAACCGCAAAACCCTGGTTAAAAAGCAATTCCCCAGGCTCTAAGTCAAGCCTCCTTACTTATAAGATAAGTTTCATTGCCTTTTTCTCTTTAGCGCGACTTTCCGTAATCGTGCGATAGCGCGTTGTGCCGCGGGGGTAATCGCTAGAACACACCAACATGTTTCAACTTTAATTCCAGAATGATGCGTATCAATTTCCGCATTTTATGCAGAATTTTATTTCCAAATTTAATTTTTCTTGAGTTTTCGCATCCATCAAAATCGTTTTAGCTCATTACGAATTAAAACCGATGAAGGAAATATCATGTCCAATATGGCGCGCGTTTCTCTGGCAGTTCTCTTCCTTGGAGCCGGTCTTATTCCGGCCGCAGCCCAACAACAGCCGACACCGGAACAGATGGAAATGGCTTATACTGCTGCCCGCAATCAGCTTGGCGTGCTGAAATATTGTCAGGAAAAGGGCTATACGGATGGCACTGCCGTTGAAGTGCAGACCAAGCTTATAGGCCTCATTCCCGCACCGTCCGATGCATCGAAGGCCGATTCTGCGGAAGAAAGCGGTAAGCAGGGCAAGGTTTCGGCTATGGGCGTCGATCAGGATTTCGCCGCAAGCGCCAAGGCACAGAATGTCTCAGAAGAAAAGCTCTGCCAGACGCTGGCCGATACGGTCAAGCAGGCTGCGTCGCAATTGCCGAAGTAAGCCGTTCTCAAGTTTGAGTGCAAAACCCCGCCTTGTGCGGGGTTTTTGTTTTATAAACGGTGATTGTTTGTCGGGTGAGCCTGTAAATGCAGCAGTTCGGGGAAAAGCCCAAAATTCTTTTTGCTTTCTGGCAGTCCCTTGCTTGACACTTGTTCACGAACCCCTTAAACGACCGCTCACGCCAGACGGAAACGTCAAGGCAAAGTGACCGCAAGGTCGCAAGAAATGCGCGGGTGTAGCTCAGTTGGTTAGAGTGCCGGCCTGTCACGCCGGAGGTCGCGGGTTCGAGCCCCGTCACTCGCGCCACTTTCTTCAAACAATCAAACAGACTGTTGAAACGAAAGTGGCGCTTTCCGCCTTTCCATTGCGCAAATCTTCTCTGATAAATCCGGGTTTTGAACGCTCCCACGGCGTTGCTGATTGCAATTGTGCACATACGTGATTCTTTGTTGAAGCTGCGCTTGACACCGCCGCGTGGACCCCTTAAACGACCGCTCACGCCAGACGGAAACGTCAAGGCAAAGTGACCGCAAGGTCGCAAGAAATGCGCGGGTGTAGCTCAGTTGGTTAGAGTGCCGGCCTGTCACGCCGGAGGTCGCGGGTTCGAGCCCCGTCACTCGCGCCATTTTCTCTCAAAAACATCATAAGACAGTTGAGATGGAAATGGCGCTCCACGCCATTGGCTTTTCATTTTGGCGTTTTAGCGGAAGAATTGTCGCCACGACAAATAGGCGACCGAAAGCACGATGACTGCGATTGTGATGAGATCACCACTCGCCAGCAGAGTGTTTTGCATGGATGACCTCCTTTCGACCTGTAGCTTGCCCTATAATAAAGTGTCCGCTGATCGGCTGAAGGTATGATTTGGCGCGCAAGGACGCTGACAAGTGATTCCATTTCCTCCTTTTCCCTCGTGACGATACAAATCTTGCGTGATGGAAAAGGTTGAGTCTGTCTTTGGGCCGAAGGGATTGTGAAAAGGGCAGGGGTTATTTGTCGCGCCTAACGCGCCTTTTTTCGGGTTTGTCCTACCTTATTTATAAAGCGGTGTGATTCTATGTGCTGTTGTCAGCGGGAATTCACAAAATTATGATCCTTTCGGTACCGGAAGGGGTTTTATTGGGTTATCGGGCCTGTTGTTGCATCTTGTGTTAAGCATCATGGCACGACTTGCCCGCTTGATAATGCGGGAGGGGTTGCGCTTGGTCGCGGGCTGCTGTACCCGTCCGCTCGAAAACGCTTAGTTCGCACGGCATGCCTTTTGAAGCTGCTTGGGCGACGGGGTTGCAACAGATGCACAGATGCAATGTGTCGCATGGTCGTGAGCTTTAAAAAGTTTAAGACGGGCGGCGCAGCCTCGTATTCAAGCCGGATAAAGGACCATGAACGAGCTTTTAAGTTCCTATCTGCCGATCGTCATCTTTCTCGGCATCGCAATGGTGATTGGTGTAGCCCTTCTGGTTGCACCGTTTCTTGTCGCCTATAGACAGCCCGACCCCGAAAAGCTTTCTGCTTACGAATGCGGGTTCAATGCCTTTGATGACGCCCGCATGAAATTCGACATTCGATTCTATCTCGTGTCGATTCTCTTCATCATCTTCGACCTTGAAGTCGCCTTCCTGTTTCCGTGGGCCGTGTCGTTTGGCCAGATCGGCTGGTTCGGCTTTGCGTCGATGATGGTTTTCCTTGGCGTGCTGACCATCGGCTTCATCTATGAATGGAAGAAGGGAGCGCTGGAATGGGATTGACCGGCAACACACTCATGGCTTCACAGCCCAAAGGTATTCTTGATCCGCGCACCGGCAGGCCTGTCGGTGAAGATGACGCGTTCTTCAATGATCTGAATGGCGAACTCTCCGACAAGGGTTTCATCGTCACTTCGGCTGACGCACTCATTACATGGGCGCGCACCGGCTCGCTGATGTGGATGACGTTTGGTCTCGCGTGCTGTGCTGTGGAAATGATGCATATTTCCATGCCGCGCTATGACGCCGAACGTTTCGGCATCGCGCCGCGCGCTTCGCCGCGCCAGTCGGATGTGATGATCGTTGCAGGCACGCTGACCAACAAAATGGCGCCCGCTTTGCGCAAGGTCTACGACCAGATGCCGGAGCCGCGTTATGTGATCTCGATGGGGTCGTGCGCCAATGGCGGCGGCTATTATCACTACTCCTATTCTGTGGTGCGTGGCTGTGACCGCGTTGTGCCGGTCGATATTTACGTGCCGGGCTGCCCGCCGACCGCGGAAGCGTTGTTGTACGGTATTCTTCTTTTGCAGAAGAAAATCCGGCGTACAGGTACGATTGAGCGTTGATCCGGCGTTGCGCGTTCTGCGCAATGTCCGGTTTTCTAGGGTTCTGCTATGATCCGGTCGTTACTCCCAAGGGCGATCAGGGACAGCATGAGTTCTGAAGAAGGAAGTTAGAAAATGAGCGAAGAAGCTCTCGGTGAACTTTCCGGCTATATCCGGGAACGCCTCGGCGATGCTATTGAGCAAGCAAATCTTGCCTATGGCGAGCTGACGCTTAGCGTGCCTGTGGGCAGCATCCTCAATGTTCTGACTTTCCTGCGTGACGATGTGCAGTGCCAGTTCGTCAATCTCACGGATATTTCCGGTGTCGATTATCCGCAGCGCGTCGAGCGTTTCGATGTTGTCTATCAGTTGATGTCGCCACGCCAGAACCTGCGCATTCGCGTCAAGCTCAAGGCTGATGAAGACACGCTGGTTCCCTCTGCCGTCAATGTCTTTATGGGCGCTGAATGGTATGAGCGCGAAATCTACGACATGTACGGCGTTCTCTTCTCCGGCCATCCCGATCTGCGCCGTATCCTCACCGATTACGGTTTCGAGGGGCATCCGCTGCGCAAGGATTTCCCGATGACCGGCTTTGTGGAGGTTCGCTACAGCGATGAGTTGAAGCGCGTGGTCTACGAGCCGGTGCAGTTGCGCCAGGAATTCCGCAATTTCGATTTTCTCTCGCCATGGGAAGGGACGGATTACGTTCTGCCCGGCGATGAAAAAGCCAAGACGAACTGAGCGACAGGAAGCTGAATATGGCCGAAACTCAGGTCCGTAATTTCAATATCAACTTTGGTCCGCAGCATCCGGCGGCCCACGGCGTTCTGCGTCTGGTGCTGGAGCTTGACGGCGAAGTGGTCGAGCGCGTCGATCCGCATATTGGTCTGCTGCATCGCGGCACCGAAAAGCTGATGGAAGCCAAGACCTATTTGCAGGCCGTGCCTTATCTCGACCGCCTCGATTACGTGGCGCCGATGAATCAGGAGCACGCCTATGCGCTGGCCGTTGAACGCCTGCTTGGCATCGATGTGCCTAAGCGCGGTCAGGTCATCCGCGTGCTGTTCTCCGAAATCGGCCGTATCCTCAATCACCTGTTGAACGTGACCACGCAGGCCATGGACGTGGGCGCCTTGACGCCGCCGCTCTGGGGCTTTGAGGAACGCGAAAAGCTGATGGTGTTTTACGAACGCGCCTGTGGCGCGCGTATGCACGCGGCTTATTTCCGTCCCGGTGGCGTGCATCAGGATATTCCCGACCAGCTTGTCGAGGATATCGGCAAATGGATCGATCCGTTCCTTGCAACGACACTCAAGAACCTCGACGATCTGATCACGCCGAACCGTATTTTCAAGCAGCGTAACGTCGATATCGGCGTGGTCAAGCTCGAAGACGCATGGGCATGGGGCTTTTCGGGTGTCATGGTGCGTGGTTCGGGTGCCGCATGGGATCTGCGCAAGTCGCAGCCCTATGAATGCTATTCGGAAATGGAATTCGATATTCCGATCGGCAAGAATGGCGACTGCTATGACCGCTATCTGATCCGTATGGAAGAAATGCGCCAGTCGGCCAAGATTATGCGCCAGTGCGTTGATCTTCTCTTGGGCGCGGAGCGTGTCGGTCCGGTGTCGAATACTGACAACAAGATCGTGCCGCCCAAGCGCGGAGAGATGAAGCGCTCCATGGAAGCGCTCATCCATCACTTCAAGCTCTACACCGAAGGCTATCACGTGCCTGCCGGTGAAGTTTACGCAGCAGTCGAAGCGCCCAAGGGCGAGTTTGGCGTCTTCCTGGTTTCGGACGGCTCCAACAAGCCTTATCGCTGCAAGCTGCGCGCCCCGGGCTTTGCCCATCTCCAGGCCATGGATTTCCTGTGCCGCGGCCATCTTCTGGCTGACGTGTCGGCAATCCTTGGCTCGCTCGATATCGTGTTTGGTGAGGTTGACCGCTGATGTCCGTTCGCCGTCTCGCAGATGATACTGTCCAGCCCGCCGCCTTCGCATTCAATGCGGATAATCAGGCATGGGCGCAGAAGACGATTGCAAAATACCCTGATGGCCGTCAGCAGTCGGCTGTCATCCCGTTGCTCATGCGTGCGCAGGAGCAGGACGGTTGGGTCACCAAAGCCGCTATCGAGCATGTGGCAGACATGCTCGACATGCCGCTGATCCGTGTTCTGGAAGTGGCGACCTTCTATACGCAGTTCCAGTTGAAGCCCGTCGGCACGCGCGCCCATATTCAGGTTTGCGGCACCACGCCGTGCATGTTGCGCGGCTCGGAAGCGCTGATGGATGTCTGCCGTCACAAAATCCACCACGATCCGTTCGAGTTGAACGCCGATGGAACGCTGTCGTGGGAAGAAGTCGAATGTCAGGGCGCTTGCGTCAACGCACCCATGGTCATGATCTTCAAGGACGCCTATGAGGACCTGACGCCGGAGCGTCTTGAGGAAATCATTGACGCTTTCGAGGCTGGAAAGGGCGACACGGTCAAGCCGGGTCCGCAGAATTCGCGCGTGACCTCCGAGCCGATCAACGGTTTGACGGCTTTGACCGAAGACCTTGATTACAAAAAGATCGGGATTGAAACCCGCAAGGCATCGGACGAAGCCACTGCAAAAGCAAAGGCTGAAGCAGAAGCAAAGGCCAAGGCAGAGGCTGAAGCCAAAGCTGCCGAGGAAGCAAAGACGGTTGCGCCGTCCAATGCGGCCAAGCCTGTGACCAATGCGCCTGAAACCGATGCGAGCCTCAAGACGCCATCGCCGGTCAAGGTTTCGAATGCAGTCGAAAAGGCGGCGTCCGTTGAGGCGACCCCGGTCTACAAGCTGGACGACAAGAACCGTCCGCTAGCCATGGAACGCCCGGATGCCCCCGATGATCTCAAGCTGATCTCCGGTGTGGGCGAGAAAAACGAAACCATGCTGCACGAACTGGGTATCTTTACCTTCAAGCAGGTTGCCGCATGGAAAAAGGCCGAGCGCGAGTGGGTTGACGGTTATCTCAGTTTCCACGGTCGTATCGAGCGTGAAGAATGGGTGAAACAAGCCAAGGCTTTGGCCAAGGGCGGTGTTGCGGAATATATCAAGGTCTTCGGAAAGGAGCCGCGGTGATGAACAACACATCGCGGTCGGCAGCCGCTACCACAGCGCGCATCCTTTGGCCGTCATTTCTGGTGCGCCTGCTTGCTCTCGCCTGTGCGATAGCGAGTGTGGTCGGCGTGATTGCCTTTTTTGCTTTCGAGAGCCTTTATCCCTACCGCTGGTACCTGATGGTTGGTGGCGCACTCGGTTCAGGCATTTTCGGCTGGATCGGTGATCGTATTTCGCCGACCCGCGAAATGGTTGCCGAGATCAGGGACGAACTTAATCGTGACGGAATTTTGAGCGCGGACCGTGAGGAGCAGAACAATGCTGGCTGACAAGGATCGCATCTTCACCAATATTTACGGCTTCAAGGATCGCTCTTTGAAGGGCGCCATGTCGCGTGGCCATTGGGATAACACCAAGGGCTTTATCGACAAGGGCCGTGACTGGATCATCGACGAGATGAAGGCGTCCGGCCTGCGCGGTCGTGGCGGCGCTGGCTTCCCGACCGGCCTGAAATGGTCGTTCATGCCCAAGCAAAGCGATGGCCGTCCGCATTACCTCGTCGTCAATGCCGACGAATCCGAGCCCGGCACCTGCAAGGACCGCGAAATCCTGCGCCACGATCCGCATACGCTGATCGAAGGCTGCGTGATTGCCGGTTGCGCCATGGGCGCGCATACCGCCTATATCTACCTGCGCGGCGAATTCATGCGTGAGCGTGAAGCGCTACAGGCGGCTATCGACGAATGCTACGATGCGGGTCTGCTCGGCAAAGACAACAAGTGCGGCTGGGATATGGATATATTCCTGCATCACGGTGCCGGTGCCTATATCTGCGGCGAGGAAACAGCGCTTCTCGAAAGCCTTGAAGGCAAGAAGGGCCAGCCGCGCCTCAAGCCGCCGTTCCCGGCCAATATGGGCCTTTATGGCTGCCCGACGACGGTCAACAATGTCGAATCCATCTCCGTGGCGCCGACCATTCTGCGTCGTGGCGGTGCATGGTTCTCGGCAATCGGACGCCCGAACAATGTCGGCACAAAGCTGTTCCAGATTTCCGGTCATGTGAACACGCCCTGCACGGTGGAAGAAAGCCTTGGCATCACCTTCCGCGAGCTGATCGAAAAGCATGCAGGCGGTATTCGCGGCGGCTGGGACAATCTTCTGGCGGTCATTCCCGGCGGCGCATCCTGCCCGGTCGTGAAGGCCGAGGACATGATGGACGCCATCATGGATTTCGACGGCATGCGCGAAAAGAAGTCTTCTTTCGGCACCGGCGGCCTGATTGTCATGGACAAGTCCACCGACATCATCAAGGCGATTGCGCGTCTGTCGGCTTTCTTCAAGCATGAAAGCTGCGGCCAGTGCACGCCATGCCGTGAAGGCACGGGCTGGATGTGGCGCGTGATGGAACGCATGGTCAAGGGCAATGCGCAGAAGCGCGAGATCGACATGCTGTTCGACGTTACCAAGCAGATTGAAGGTCACACGATCTGCGCGCTTGGTGATGCGGCTGCATGGCCGGTTCAGGGCCTCATTCGCAATTTCCGCCCGGAAATCGAAAAGCGTATCGACGATTACACACGCAATGCCGTTCAAAGCCGCAATATCCGTCTGGAAGCAGCGGAATAGGGTTTTATGCATTGCTGCCTGCCTGAGAGGGCGGGCAATAAAGAGTTTGATCTGGAAGGTGCGGCAAAGGCCGCAGGTTTGGATAAGCGATGGCAAATATCAAGGTTGACGGCACAGAGATCGAGGTTCCCGATCACTATACGCTCCTTCAGGCTGCCGAAGCCGCGGGGGCTGAAGTCCCGCGTTTCTGTTTCCACGAACGGCTTTCCATCGCTGGAAACTGTCGCATGTGTCTGGTCGAGGTGAAGGGCGGACCGCCCAAGCCCGCAGCGTCCTGCGCCATGGGCGTGCGCGATCTGCGTCCCGGACCCAACGGCGAAGCGCCGGAAATTTTCACCAACACGCCGATGGTCAAGAAGGCCCGCGAAGGCGTGATGGAATTCCTGCTCATCAACCACCCGCTGGATTGCCCGATCTGCGATCAGGGCGGCGAGTGCGATCTGCAGGATCAGGCGATGGCTTTCGGCACCGATGGTTCGCGCTATCGTGAAAACAAGCGTGCGGTCGAAAACAAATATATCGGCCCGCTCGTCAAGACGGTGATGACGCGCTGCATCCACTGCACGCGCTGCGTCCGCTTCACCACGGAAGTGGCCGGCATTTCCGAACTCGGCCTCATTGGTCGCGGTGAAGATGCCGAAATCACCACCTATCTCGAACGCGCCATGACGTCCGAATTGCAGGGCAATGTCATCGACCTTTGCCCGGTCGGTGCGCTGACCTCGCGTCCTTATGCATTCCAGGCGCGTCCGTGGGAATTGACCAAGACCGAAACCATCGACGTGATGGATGCGGTCGGCTCCAATATCCGCGTCGATACGCGTGGCCGCGAAGTCATGCGCGTCATGCCGCGCGTCAATGAAGCGGTCAACGAGGAATGGATTTCCGACAAGACCCGCTTCATCTGGGATGGCCTGCGCACGCAGCGTCTCGACCGTCCTTATGTCCGCAAGAATGGCCGTCTGGTTGCCGTCAACTGGCCGGAAGCCTTTGCCGCCATCGGCGCGAAGGTTTCGTCCACCTCTGCCGACAAGATCGGTGCGGTTGCAGGCGATCTGGCCTCGGTCGAAGAGATTTATGCGCTCAAAGGTCTGATGACGGCGCTGGGTTCGACCAGCATCGACGCCCGTCAGGACGGTGCAGCCCTTGATCCGGCGCTTGGCCGTTCAAGCTATCTCTTTAATGCGACCATTGAAGGCATTGAAAACGCTGATGCTTTGCTCATCATCGGTTCCAATCCGCGCATTGAAGCAGCCGTTCTCAATGCCCGCATCCGCAAGCGTCAGCGTTCGGGTCCGTTCCCGGTCGCATTGATCGGCGAGCAGGCTGAACTGCGTTATAATTACGAATATCTCGGCGCGGGTGCAGATACGCTCGCTTCGGTTGCCGCCGGCAAGAATGCTTTCCGCGATGTGCTGGCCAAGGCCGAACGTCCGCTGATCATCGTCGGTCAGGGCGCGATTGTCGGTGAAAACGGTGCTGCTGTTCTGGCCGCTGCCGCAAAGCTTGCGCAGGATGTCGGTGCCATTACGGAAGGCTGGAACGGTTTTTCGGTGCTGCACACCGCTGCCTCGCGCGTCGGCGCTCTCGATCTCGGCTTCGTGCCGGGTGAGGGCGGCTTGAAGGCGCAGGATATGCTGGGCCAGCTCGATGTCGTGTTCCTGCTCGGCGCAGACGAACTCGACATGAGCAAGAAGGGTTCGAGCTTTGTCGTCTATATCGGCACGCATGGCGATGCCGGTGCCCACGCCGCAGACGTCATTTTGCCCGGTGCCGCCTATACCGAAAAATCCGGCACATGGGTCAATACCGAAGGCCGCGTGCAGATGGGCAACCGTGCCGGTTTTGCGCCGGGCGAGGCCAAGGAAGACTGGGCGATCCTGCGCGCACTTTCCGACACGCTGGGCAAGCGCCTGCCGTTTGACTCGCTCTCGCAGCTGCGCGCAAAGCTCTATGCGGATTTCCCGCATATGATGGCTATCGACGCAATTGCACCGGCCGACGCAAGCGCCATTGCAACGCTTGCCGGCAAGGCATCAACACTGACCAGTGGGGCGGCATTCGTGTCTCCGGTCAAGGATTTTTATCTGACGAACGCAATCGCGCGCGCTTCCGCAGTGATGGCCGAATGTTCGGCTCTCGCAGCCGGTAACTTTAGCCAGGCAGCGGAATAGGCGAGGGAACGAGAATAATGGACGGTATTTTTGCAACCTACGTGCTGCCCGCGCTGATCATCGCGCTAAAGTCGGTCGTTCTCCTCGTCGTTCTGCTGATCGTCGTGGCGTACCTGCTTTATGCGGATCGTAAGATCTGGGCCGCCGTACAGCTGCGTCGCGGCCCCAACGTGGTCGGCCCATGGGGTCTGTTTCAGGCTTTCGCCGATCTTTTGAAATTCGTCTTCAAGGAACCGATCATTCCATCGGGTGCCAACAAGGGCGTGTTTTTGCTGGCGCCTTTCATTTCGGCGGTTCTCGCCATGGCGACATGGGCGGTCATTCCGGTCAATGAAGGCTGGGCGGTCGCCAATATCAATGTCGGCATTCTCTATATCTTCGCCATTTCGTCGCTTGAAGTGTACGGCGTGATCATGGGTGGCTGGGCGTCGAACTCGAAATATCCGTTTCTGGGCGCGCTTCGCTCGGCAGCGCAGATGGTGTCTTACGAAGTCTCCATCGGTTTCGTGATCGTGACCGTTTTGCTCACCGTCGGTTCGCTGAACCTGACCGATATCGTGCTGTCGCAGAATACGGGTCTTGGCACATCGCTCGGCCTGCCTGCCTCGTTCCTCGATTGGAACTGGCTGGTGCTGTTCCCGATGTTCGTGGTGTTCTTCATTTCGGCACTGGCTGAAACCAACCGTCCGCCTTTCGATCTGGTGGAAGCAGAATCCGAACTCGTGGCCGGTCATATGATCGAATATTCGTCCACGCCGTTCCTTCTGTTCTTCCTTGGCGAATATGTGGCCATCACGCTGATGTGCGCGCTGATGACGACGCTGTTCCTCGGTGGCTGGTTGCCTCCGGTTGATGTATGGTTCCTCAACTGGGTGCCGGGCATCATCTGGTTCATGCTCAAGCTTTGCTTCTGCTTCTTCCTGTTTGCAATGGTGAAGGCTTTCGTTCCGCGCTACCGCTATGATCAGCTGATGCGTCTTGGCTGGAAGGTGTTCCTGCCGCTCTCGCTCGCCATGGTGGTGCTGACCGCAACCGTCATCAAAGTCTTTGATCTGGTGTAAGGAGAAAGAAAATGGCTTCATTAGCACAGGCTGCCAAATCGCTCCTTCTCAAGGAATTCGTAGCCGCATTCTTCCTCTCCATGCGTCAGTTCTTTGCGCCCAAGGCGACATTGAACTACCCGCATGAAAAGGGTCCGGTTTCCCCGCGCTTTCGTGGTGAACACGCTCTGCGCCGTTATCCCAACGGTGAAGAACGCTGCATCGCCTGCAAGCTTTGCGAGGCGATCTGCCCGGCGCAGGCCATCACGATTGAGGCCGGTCCGCGCCGCAATGACGGCACGCGCCGTACGGTGCGTTACGATATCGACATGGTGAAGTGCATCTATTGCGGCTTCTGTCAGGAAGCCTGTCCGGTGGATGCCATTGTGGAAGGTCCGAATTTCGAATTCGCGACCGAAACCCGCGAAGAGCTTTACTACGACAAGGACAAGCTTCTCGCCAATGGCGACCGCTGGGAACGCGAAATCGCGCGCAATATCGCGATGGATGCGCCTTATCGCTGACCGGATATTTTTTGTCCGGTGACTGAACGAAGTTTATAAAAGCGGGCAGGGCAATAGGGCCTTGCTCACGGAAAGGTGTTGGGGGAACCCCATGCTGACAGGTATTGCGGCAGCGTTTTTCTATCTGTTCGCCTTCATCATGATCGCATCCGCGTTCATGGTGATCGCGGCACGCAACCCCGTGCATTCGGTGCTGTTTCTGATCCTCACATTCTTCAATGCGGCAGCGCTCTTCCTGCTGACCGGGGCCGAGTTCCTCGCCATGATCCTGCTCGTCGTTTATGTCGGCGCGGTGGCGGTACTCTTCCTCTTCGTCGTCATGATGCTGGATGTGGATTTTGCGGAATTAAAGCGCGGTGCGCTGCAATATGCGCCGGTGGGCGCGTTGATCGGCCTGATCCTTTTGGGCGAACTGATCTTCGTCTTTGCAAGCCACAGCTTCTCGCCGCAAGTGGGGCAGGGTGCGGTGCCGATCCCGGATCTCGCAACCCGCAGCAATACGGCGGCGCTGGGCGACATTCTCTATACCGACTTCGTCTTCTACTTCCAGATCGCAGGTCTTGTGCTTCTGGTGGCGATGATCGGTGCAATCGTTTTGACCTTGCGCCACAAGCCAAACGTCAAGCGCCAGTCGATCCCCGATCAGGTGGCAAGAACGCCTGAAACGGCGGTCGAGATCAGACAAGTCGAAACGGGCAAAGGCATCTGAGGACATATTATGGAAATCGGTATCGCTCATTATCTGGCCGTTTCGGGCATCCTTTTGACCTTTGGCATTTTCGGTATCTTCTTGAACCGCAAGAACGTCATCGTCATCCTGATGTCGATCGAATTGATCCTGCTTTCGGTCAATCTCAATTTCGTGGCGTTCTCCAGCCAGCTTAACGACATGGTTGGACAGGTCTTCGCCCTTTTCGTCCTGACCGTTGCTGCCGCCGAAGCGGCCATCGGTCTTGCAATTCTCGTTGTTTTCTTCCGTAACCGCGGCTCGATTGCGGTGGAAGACGTCAATGTCATGAAAGGTTGACGGGCAAATGCTCTATTACGCGATCGTCTTCCTTCCGCTTGTTGGCTTCCTGATTGCCGGTCTTTTCGGCAACCAGATCGGCGCCAAGGCGAGTGAATACGTAACTTCCGGCCTGATGGTCATCGTGGCGGTTCTGTCGTGGGTCGTCTTTTTCCAGATCCCGCTCGGCGCGGATGCTGCAACTGTGCGCATTCCGGTGCTGCACTGGGTCAATTCCGGGGCGCTGTCGTTTGACTGGGCGCTGCGCGTCGACACCTTGACCGGCGTCATGCTGGTCGTGGTCAATTCTGTGTCGGCTTTGGTGCATATCTATTCGATCGGCTATATGCATCACGATCCGCACCGTCCGCGCTTCTTCGCCTATCTGTCGCTGTTTACCTTCGCCATGCTCATGCTGGTGACGTCGGACAATCTGGTGCAGATGTTCTTCGGCTGGGAAGGCGTTGGTCTCGCATCCTATCTCTTGATCGGTTTCTGGTTCAAAAAGCCGTCCGCCAATGCCGCTTCCATGAAGGCCTTTGTCGTCAACCGCGTTGGTGATTTTGGCTTCCTGCTTGGCATTTTCGGCCTGTTCGCTCTGTTCCAGTCGGTTGATTACAACACGATCTTTGCCGCTGCCGCCAATTACCTGCCTGCTGATGGCGATGCGATTGTGCTCAATTTCCTCGGCTATGATCTGCACAAGGAAACCGCACTCACCGTTATCTGCCTGCTTTTGTTCATGGGTGCCATGGGCAAGTCGGCGCAGTTTCTGCTTCACACCTGGTTGCCCGACGCCATGGAAGGCCCGACACCTGTGTCGGCGCTCATTCATGCCGCAACCATGGTGACCGCGGGCGTGTTCATGATCGCGCGCATGTCGCCGGTGTTTGAACTCTCGCATACGGCTCTTCTCGTCGTCACCATCATCGGCGCAACCACGGCTTTCTTTGCCGCAACCGTCGCACTGGTGCAAAACGACATCAAGCGCGTGATCGCTTATTCGACCTGTTCGCAGTTGGGCTATATGTTCGCAGCGCTCGGTGTCGGTGCCTATGGTGCCGCCGTGTTCCACCTTTTCACGCACGCTTTCTTCAAGGCGCTTTTGTTCTTGTGCGCAGGCTCGGTCATTCACGCCGTTCACGACGAGCAGGACATGCGCCGCATGGGTGGTCTGCGCAAGGTGATCCCGATTACCTACTGGATGATGATGATCGGAACCGTCGCCATCACCGGCCTCGGTATTCCGGGAACCATGTTCGGTATGGCTGGCTTCTTCTCCAAAGACGCGATCATCGAGTCGGTCTTTGCCTCGCACAGCCCGGCATCGGGTTATGCCTTCACGCTTCTGGTGGTGGCAGCGCTGTTCACGAGCTTCTATTCCTGGCGCCTGATTTTCCTGACTTTCTTCGGCAAGCCCCGCGCTTCGGCGGAAGTCATGCATCACGCCCATGAATCGCCGCCCGTCATGCTGGTGCCGCTGTTCATTCTGGCCGTGGGTGCGATCCTTGCCGGTGTCGTGTTCAAGGAACTCTTCTTCGGCCATGATTATGCCGGCTTCTGGAAGGGTGCGCTGTTCACATTGCCGAGCAACGAAATCCTCGATCATTACCATCATGTGCCGACATGGGTGAAACTGTCGCCGTTCATCGCCATGGTGACGGGTTTCGTAATCGCCTATATCTTCTATATCCGCTCGCCTGAAACGCCCAAGGCACTGGCAGCGCGCCATCGCGGCCTCTACCAGTTCCTGCTCAACAAGTGGTATTTCGACGAACTCTACGACTTTATCTTCGTTCGTCCGGCCAAGTGGCTCGGTCGCCTGTTCTGGAAGGGCGGCGACGGCTGGCTCATTGACGGCTTCGGCCCGGATGGCGTTTCGGCCCGCGTGCTCGATGTCACCAACCGTGTCGTCAAGATGCAGTCCGGATATCTTTATCATTACGCATTCGCGATGCTGATCGGCGTCGCCGCGCTCGTCACCTGGATGATGCTCGGGAGCTCTTTCTGATGACCGACTGGCCAATTCTCTCAACGGTCACGTTTCTGCCGCTCGTCGGCGCGTTACTGATCCTTCTCATCAAGGACGACAGCGAGGCTGCACGCCGCAACATCAAGAATGTTGCGCTGCTGACCACGATTTTCGTCTTCATCCTGTCACTGGTCATCTGGGCGGATTTCGACAATTCCAACCCCGGTTTCCAGATGGTCGAGCAGATCGAATGGATGGGCGGCGGCATCAGCTACCATATGAGTGTGGATGGTATTTCCATGCTCTTCGTTGTGCTGTCGGCGTTCCTGATGCCCTTCTGCATCCTGGCAAGCTGGGTGTCGGTCGAAAAGCGCATCAAGGAATACATGATCGCCTTCCTTATTCTGGAAGTGATGATGATCGGCGTGTTCTGTGCGCTCGATCTGTTCCTGTTCTACGTGTTCTTCGAGGCGAGCCTCATTCCGATGTTTATCATCATCGGCGTGTGGGGCGGCAAGCGCCGCGTCTATGCGAGCTTGAAATTTTTCCTCTATACGCTGCTCGGCTCCGTGCTCATGCTGATCGCCATCATGGCGATGTACTGGCAGGCCGGAACCATGAATATTGTGGAACTGTTGCAGCATGATTTCCCGGCCCATATGCAGACATGGCTGTGGCTGGCGTTCTTTGCGTCCTTTGCGGTCAAGATGCCGATGTGGCCGGTCCACACCTGGTTGCCGGATGCGCACGTGGAAGCACCGACCGCAGGCTCGGTCATTCTGGCGGGCGTGCTTTTGAAGCTTGGCGGCTACGGCTTCCTGCGCTTCTCGCTGCCGATGTTCCCGCTGGCTTCCGCCGATTTCGCACCGCTTGTCTTCACGCTGTCGGTCGTCGCCATCATCTACACCTCGCTTGTGGCTCTGGTGCAGGAAGACATCAAGAAGCTGATCGCCTATTCATCGATTGCGCATATGGCCTATGTGACCATGGGTATCTTTGCCGCCAACGAGCAGGGCGTGCAGGGCGCGATCTTCCAGATGCTCTCGCATGGTATCGTGTCGGCGGCACTGTTCCTTTGCGTCGGTGTCATCTATGACCGCATGCATACACGCGATATTTCGGCCTTTGGCGGGCTGGTCAACAACATGCCGAAATATGCGGTGGCCTTCATGATCCTGACCATGGCCAATGTCGGCCTGCCGGGGACCTCGGGCTTCATCGGTGAGTTTCTGACGCTGTTCGGCGTATTCCGGGTCAATACATGGGTGGCGCTGCTTGCGACCACGGGCGTGATCCTGTCGGCGGCCTATGCGCTCTTCCTCTATCGCCGGGTCATTTTCGGCGCACTGGAAAAGGAAAGCCTCAAGGCGCTGCTCGATCTTTCCCCGCGCGAGAAGGTCATTCTTTACCCGCTGGTGGTGCTCACCATCTTCTTCGGCGTGTATCCGGCTCCCGTCTTCGATGCGACTGCTTCTGCGGTCAGCGCTCTGGTTCAACATTACGATGCTGCGATTGGCGGAGCCGCCAACGCCATGCTGGTACGTTAAGAAAATAGAGGCGTAAAAGGTCATGCAGACTGATCTGATAGCTCACCTGACCCTTGCTGCACCGGAGGTTCTCCTTGCGGTAAGCGCCTTGGCACTGCTCATGGTCGGCGTGTTCTCCGGCGCACGGGCAACCACGCTCGTCAACGGGCTGGCGGTCGCAGTGCTGATTGCGGCATTGGCACTGGTGGTTCTGTTCCCGAAAGATGGCAGCGCCTTTGGTGGCGCCATCGTCAATGACGGTTTTGGCCGCTTCATGAAGGTGCTGACGCTTATTGGTTCCATCGTCGCACTCATCATGTCGGTGGGCTTTGCCAAGCTCGAAAAATTCGACAAGTTCGAGTTTCCGGTGCTGATCGTCATCTCGACGCTTGGCATGTTGCTGATGGTATCGGCCTCCAACATGCTCTCGCTCTATCTCGGTCTTGAGCTGCAATCGCTCGCACTCTACGTGCTGGCGGCATTCAACCGCGACAGCGTGAAGTCGACGGAAGCGGGCCTGAAATATTTCGTGCTGGGTTCGCTCTCTTCAGGCCTGCTGCTTTATGGTATCAGCCTTGTCTACGGTTTCACCGGCCATATAGGCTTTGCCGAAATTGCTGAGGCACTGACCGGCGGCGAACGCCAGCTTGGTCTGGTTTTCGGTCTGGTGTTCATTCTGGCGGGTCTGGTGTTCAAGATTTCCGCCGTGCCGTTCCATATGTGGACGCCCGACGTCTATGAAGGCGCGCCGACCCCCGTCACCGCTTTCTTTGCCGCAGCCCCCAAAATGGCTGCCATGGCGCTGATCGTGCGCGTGGTCTGCGAAGCCTTTGCGCCGGTCACGCAGGACTGGCAGCAGGTCATCATCTTCATCGCCATCGCCTCGATGGTGCTGGGTGCCTTTGCGGCAATCGGCCAGCGCAACATCAAGCGTCTGATGGCCTATTCCTCGATCAGCCACATGGGCTATGCGCTCGTGGGTCTGGCTGCGGGAACGGCCATTGGTGTCAAGGGTGTTGCAATCTATATGGCGATCTACCTCGCCATGACGCTTGGCTCGTTCGCCTTCATTCTCGCCATGCGCACGCGTGACGGCAATGTTGAAGAGATCGACGATCTGGCAGGCCTGTCGCGCACCAATCCGGTGCTGGCAACCATCATGACGATCTTCCTGTTTTCGCTGGCCGGTATTCCGCCGCTCGCAGGCTTTTTCGGCAAGTGGTACACCTTCCTTGCAGCCGTTCAGGTCGGTCTCTGGCCGCTGGCGATCATCGGTATCGTAGCATCGGTCGTGGGCGCGTTCTACTATCTGCGCATGATCAAGGTCATGTGGTTCGATGAGCCGACGGGCGCGGGCTTTGTGCCGGTGGCGGGCGAACTGCGCCTTGTTCTCGGTGTGACGGGCGCGTTCGTGCTGTTCTACATCTTCCTTGCAGGCCCCATCGGCACCTATGCCGATCTGGCTGCAAAGTCGTTGTTCTGATTGTCGGCTGCGGGTGTCACGCATGCATTTTGCGCTCTCGCCTGTAGCCCATAATATTGGCTATCGCCTCGAAAGTTTCGCGGCGATAGGCTCGACCAATGCGGAAGCGATTACACGCGCCGCATCGGGTGACACAGGAGAACTGTGGCTTGTAACCAAAAAGCAGGAACAGGGCCGGGGACGGCGCGGTCGTGTCTGGACGGCACCGGAAGGCAATCTCGCCTCCACGCTGCTGCTGGTCGAAGAATTTGACGTCACCAGTGCCGCAACGCTCGGCTTTGTCGCAGGCCTTTCTCTGGCCGACGCGCTTGATGCGGTCTTTGCGATCTATCCGCCCACAGTGCCATCTAAAATCACGCTCAAATGGCCCAATGACGTGCTGCTCAATGGCGCAAAACTGAGCGGCATCGGGCTTGAATCCACACTTGTGCGTGAAAAGACCTTGGGCGTCGCCGTGGGCATCGGCACCAATGTCGTCGGCTACCCGGAAGATTTGCCCTATCCGGCGATTTCGCTGCACGCGGTCGGCTGCAAGGCCGATGCCGAAACGCTGTTTGCAGCCCTGTCGGATGCATGGGTGGAGAACTACCGCATCTGGGACATGGGGTGCGGACTGGACCAGATTCGCAAGCGCTGGCTGGAGCGCGCGCATGGGCTTGGCGACACTGTCGCGATCAAACTTCAGGACAAGATTGTCGAAGGCCGTTTCGAGACCATCGATGCGGCGTGCCGCTTCGTCATTCGCGATGATGACGGCGAACGCATTGCCATTACGGCAGGCGATGTCTATTTCGGCACAGCCGCAACATTGCGCAAATAACAGCTTTATCATGCCGCCAAGGCTTGCAACTTCGCCCTTTTGGGTCCAGTTGAAGCACAATCGATAAGTATGGATAATAACAGAGGAAATTTCATGGCCCGATCCAATAAACCGGAACTCGTCTTTCTGCCCTTGGGCGGGGTTGGCGAAATCGGCATGAATCTGGCCATGTATGGTTTCGGCCCCGAAGACAACCGCGAATGGCTGGTGGTCGATATGGGTGTGAGCTTTGCCGGTCCCGAACAACCGGGCGCTGATCTGATCCTGCCCGATATCCGTTATCTCGAAGCGCAAAAGCACAATCTGCGCGGCATCATCATCACCCACGCGCATGAAGATCATTTTGGCGCTTTGCTTGATCTGTGGCCGCGCTTGCAGGTGCCGGTCTATGCGACACCGTTCACGGCGGGCTTGCTCGAAGCCAAGCGCCAATCGGAACATGGCGCGCCGGATATTCCGGTCAATATCTACAAGGCCGGCGAAACATTTGAGCTCGGCGCGTTCAAGATCGAGGCGATTGCTGTCACCCATTCGATTCCCGAACCCGTCTCTCTGGCGATTACCACGTCGCTTGGCACCGTGATCCACACCGGCGACTGGAAGATGGACCCCGAGCCATCGCTTGGTCCGGTGATTGATGAAGCGCGCTTCCGTGTCTATGGCGACAAGGGTGTTCTGGCGCTGATCTGCGATTCCACCAATGCCATGCGCGAGGGCGAATCCGCCTCCGAGCGGCAGGTGAGCGAAAGCCTGCGCGAATTGATTGAAAATGCGCGAGGTCGCGTGGCGATCACCACTTTTTCCTCCAATGTCGGGCGTATCCGCTCCATCACCGAGGCCGCCCGCGATGCTGGCCGTCAGGTGCTCGTGGTCGGGCGCTCCATGAAGCGCTCGATTGCCGTTGCCACCGAGCTTGGTTACATGGAAGGCCTGCCGGAATTCTTGAGTGAAGAGGATTATGGCTATATTCCGCGTGAAAACGTGGTGGTCATCCTCACCGGCAGTCAGGGCGAGCCGCGTGCGGCGCTGGCAAAGCTTGCGCGTGATGAAATGCGCAGTCTGGCGCTGTCGCCGGGTGACACGGTCATCTATTCCTCGCGCGCCATTCCCGGCAATGAAAAGGCCATTCTCGATATCAAGAACCAACTCATTGATCGCGGTATCAAGATCATTGGCGACGAGGATGGACTGGTGCACGTTTCCGGCCATCCGCGCCGCAGCGAATTGAAGCGCATGTATGCATGGGTGCGGCCCGAAATTCTGGTGCCTGTGCATGGTGAGGCGGCGCATCTGGTGGCGCAAGGCTCGCTCGGTGCCATGGAAGGCATCGAACAGGTCGCGCAAATCCGCAATGGCGATGTGCTGCGTCTGGCCCCCGGCAAGGCCGAAATCATTGATGAAGCCCCGATTGGCCGCATCTACAAGGACGGCAAGCTGATCGGCGACGAAGACGAGATCGGCATGGTCGAGCGGCGCAAGCTTGCTTATGTCGGTCATGTCGCGGTCAATGTTCTGCTCGACCGCGATCATAAGCTTCTGGATGAGCCGGAATTGGCGGCTTTCGGGCTGCCCGAAGAAAACGCGCAGGGCGATCTTCTGGAAGACGTGTTGCTCGATGCAGCCATTGAAGCCATCGACAGTATTCCGCGGGTGCGGCGCAAGGATGTGGAACTGGTGCGCGAATCCGTGCGCCGTGCCGTACGCGCTGCGGCCAATATGGCATGGGGCAAAAAGCCTGTGGTGACGGTGTTCGTAAACAGGATACACTGATCTCGATAAAGCTTTAGGCATGGGAGGTGCTGATGCTTGAACGTCTCAATCACTTGGCGATTGCCGTACCCGACATCGCCGCCGCATCAGCGCTTTACCGCGATCAACTGGGCGCGACCGTGTCTACACCGCAGGCGCTGCCCGAACATGGCGTCACTGTCGTCTTTATCGATGTCGGCAATACCAAGATCGAACTGCTTGAGCCTTTGGGCGAAAATTCGCCCATTGCCGCCTTTCTTGCCAAAAACCCTTCCGGCGGCATGCATCATCTGTGCTATGAGGTGAGGGATATCTTGGCCGCGCGTGATCGGCTGAAGGCCGAAGGTGCGCGCATATTGGGCGATGGCGAGCCGAAAATCGGCGCACATGGCAAAAGGGTGCTGTTTTTGCACCCCAAGGATTTCAACGGCACGCTGATCGAACTTGAAGAGGTGTAAATGTCCCTCGTTTCCGCAATTGCGATCTATTTCATTATCTGGTGGATCTCTCTTTTTGCGCTGCTGCCGATTGGATTGCGCACGCAGGCAGAAGAAGGGGATGTAACGCTTGGCACGGTCGCAAGTGCACCGGCAAAGCCACGCATGTGGCGCGCCTTTCTGCGCACCACGCTCGTCGCCAGCCTTATCTTCGCGCTCTATTATTACATGACGCAGGTGAGGGGGCTTGGCCTCGACGATATCCCGCACTTCTTCCCCAATTTGAAATGATCACAGCATTTCCAATGCTGGCTGAGTTATTATCTGCCTAAAAATTAGGCATTATTTGCTTTTAAAGTATGAATGGCTAATGCAATTATAGATTGCTGTATCGGCTTTGTATCTTGAACATTTAAAGGATCAGAGAAGGTATACAAAACCCGCCTTCAGGCAAGGATTGCGGAAAAACCGCCCCTTCAAATGGCCCTGCAAACTGGCCTACAAAGTGGCCTAAAAAGTGGATTGAGGCTATTCCTGTGTAAAACCACAGTTTCAACGTATAATCATATAAAAATAATAGGTTATTGCTGGACGTGCGGTCAGAAAAGGCGCATAGGAGCCGCACAATAGGCAAACCAGCCGAATGCAAAAAAAAAGCAAGGCTTTCGCCTTGCTAATCGAATACGCGTTCGACCCGTTTCCATTTTACCGGCGGCAGCGAATTTCGCGCCTGGATCCATCCTCCCAAGACTTTGACCGCGTGAAACCAACGGTTTTAATCCGTTGTGCTCTTATGCTGAAAAAAATAGCGGACTGCACAGCTTTTGTCACGAAAAATCTTCTATCCCGTCATATTTCTTTCGCAATTATTTTCAGTTTTGACTGAAATAGCCGTAAAATCTTGAAATTGAATATGAAACCCGGGGTATTCCAGAGATGATACCGCCAAATGGTTGCGCCAAACCGTCTGTGGATGGTGAAATCCGCGCCCGTCAAAGCGAAGCACTGCGGCTTTCCATTGGCGGCATAACCCGATAATAAACCTGCCAATATGCTTAATTTTCGCCTGATTCTTAGACCATTCAGGCATTCTCACATGAACGGTGGTTCGCATGCGTCTGTCGCAGTATTTTTTGCCCATTCTCAAGGAAAATCCGAAAGAAGCGGAGATCGTCTCCCACCGCTTGATGCTGCGTGCGGGCATGATCCGTCAGCAATCGGCAGGCATTTATGCCTGGCTGCCGCTGGGCCTCAAGGTGCTCAACAAAGTCTGCGACATCATCCGTGAGGAACAGAACCGGGCAGGTGCCAATGAAATCCTGATGCCGACCATCCAGTCTGCCGATCTGTGGCGTGAGAGCGGTCGCTACGATGCCTATGGCAAGGAAATGCTGCGCATCGAGGACCGGCAGGAGCGCGAAATGCTGTTCGGCCCGACCAATGAGGAAATGGTCACCGACATTTTCCGTTCTTATGTGCGCTCCTATAAGGACTTGCCGCTCAATCTCTATCACATTCAGTGGAAATTCCGCGACGAAGTGCGCCCGCGTTTCGGCGTGATGCGCTCGCGTGAGTTTCTGATGAAGGATGCCTATTCGTTCGACCTCGATTATGAGGGCGCGAAAATGGCCTATTACCGCATGTTCGTGTCTTACCTGCGCACTTTTGCCCGTGTCGGATTACAGGCAATCCCGATGCGCGCCGATACAGGCCCGATTGGTGGTGACCTTAGCCACGAATTCATCATTCTGGCCGAAACGGGCGAAAGCCAGGTCTATTGCGACCGCGCTTATCTGGGGCTTGATGTGCCCGGTGCCGACACCGATTTCCGCAACGATGCGCAACTGACCGATATCGTTAATCGTTGGACGACCCCTTATGCTGCGACCGACGAAATGCATGACGAAAGCGCATGGTCACAGGTGAAATCCGACGACCAGCTTTCCGCACGCGGCATTGAAGTCGGCCACATCTTCCATTTCGGTACCAAATATTCGGAAGCCATGGGCGCGAAAGTGCAGGGGCCTGACGGCAAGGAACATGCTGTATCGATGGGTTCTTACGGCATTGGCCCGTCGCGTCTGGTGGCAGCAGCTATTGAGGCTTTCCACGACGATGCGGGCATTATCTGGCCGAAAGCCATTGCGCCATTTGGTGCGGGCATCGTCAATATGAAGCCGGGCGATGAAGGTTGCGATAGCGTCAGCGAAAAAATCTACCAGGCGCTCAGCAATGCCGGTATCGATCCGCTGCTTGATGACCGCGACGACCGTCCGGGCGCGAAATTCGCGACCATGGACCTGATCGGCCTGCCGACGCACATTATCGTCGGCCCGCGCGGCGTGGCTGCGGGCGAAGTCGAAATCAAGGACCGCAAGACCGGCGAGCGGCAGAACCTGACTGTCGATGCGGCCATCAACCTTCTGACGAGTGAAGCATGATAAAAGCGGCGGCAGCAAAGCCAGACGGCAAACCATCTGGTCAGCCAGCAGGTGAACCGACAGGCAAGGACCAGACGGCAGCAAAACCTCTGAAGTCCGGGCCTTTCTCGGCTTTCGAGCGGATGATTGCCTGGCGATATCTGCGTGCACGCCGCCGCGAAACCTTTATTTCGGTGATTGCCGGTTTTTCCTTTACCGGCATCATGCTTGGCGTTGCGACCCTCATCATCGTCATGGCGGTGATGAACGGTTTCCGCGCTGAACTGCTGACCCGTATTCTCGGCATCAACGGCCACCTCATCATGCAGCCCATCGACCGTCCGCTCGATGACTATGCCGATCTGATCAAGCGTATCGACGGTATTTCCGGTGTGCAATTCGCCATTCCCGTGGTCGAGGGGCAGGCGCTGGTGCAGGGTAATGTCGGCGCTGGCAGCGGCGCTTTGATCAGGGGGCTTCGTGAGGAAGACCTCGACAAGCTCAAGCTCGTCTCCACCAATATACGGCAAGGCACGTTGCAGGGCTTTGACCAAAGCGGTGGCGTGGCGATCGGCACGCGCATGGCGGAAAATCTGGGTCTGACCATTGGCGACACATTGCGTGTGATCTCGCCCGATGGTGACGTGACGCCGTTTGGCGTCAATCCACGCGTCAAAGCCTATCCGGTGGTGGCGATTTTCGAGATCGGCATGTCGGAATATGACAATTCCATCGTCATGATGCCGCTGTCCGAAGCGCAGCTTTTCTTCAATCAGGAAGACAAGGTGCAATCGCTGGAAATTTTTGTGAACAATCCCGACAAGGTCGATGCGATGCGCGCGCCCGTTGAACAGGTGGCAGCGCGCCAGCTCAACATGGTCGACTGGCGGCAACGCAACCAGACCTTCTTCTCGGCGCTAGAAGTCGAACGCAATGTGATGTTCATGATCCTGACGCTGATCGTGCTGGTCGCAGCCCTCAATATCATTTCGGGCCTCATCATGCTGGTGAAGGACAAGGGCCACGATATCGCCATTCTGCGCACCATGGGGGCTACGCGCGGGGCTGTCATGCGCATCTTCTTGATGACGGGTGCTGCCATCGGCGTCACCGGCACGGTTGCTGGCGTGGCGCTCGGCGTTCTGGTGTGCCTCAATGTGGAGAGCCTTCGGCAATTCTTTTCGTGGCTGTCGGGGACGACATTGTTCAACCCCGAACTCTATTTCCTGAGCCAGTTGCCTGCCAAGATGGACCCCGGCGAGACGATTTCGGTCATCGTCATGGCGCTGGTCCTGTCTTTCATCGCCACCATTTTCCCGGCCTGGCGTGCGGCCAAGCTCGATCCGGTCGAAGCATTGAGGTATGAATAATGGCGGCTGAAGTCATTTTGCGGCTGGAAAAGGTCAGTCGCGCCTATAAGGAAATCGACCGCGAACTGGTTATTCTAAACGACGCCGATTTCACGCTGCGACGCGGCGAGATGGTGGCGCTGGTCGCCCCGTCGGGTGCCGGTAAATCGACGCTTCTGCACACGGCAGGCCTTTTGGAGCGGCCCGACAGCGGCGATGTTGTCCTCAACAACCACTCCTGCGGCGCGCTGTCCGATGACGAGCGCACATCGGTGCGCCGCAACGATGTCGGCTTTGTCTATCAGTTCCATCATCTCCTGCCGGAATTTTCCGCTCTGGAAAATGTCATGATGCCGCAGATGATCCGCGGCTTGTCGAAACAGGCCGCACAGGAACGCGCCCAGCTTCTGCTCGAATATATGAAGATCGGCAAGCGCGCCTCGCACCGCCCGGCGGAGCTTTCCGGCGGCGAGCAACAGCGTGTGGCAATCGCCCGTGCGGTGGCCAATGCGCCGCTGGTTCTGCTGGCCGACGAGCCGACCGGCAATCTGGATCCGACCACATCTTCCTATGTTTTCGGTGCGCTGGAAGCACTGGTGCGTCAGTCGGGACTGGCCGCCCTGATTGCCACGCACAATCACGCCTTGGCTGAGCGCATGGACCGGCGTGTAACGCTGAAGGACGGTAAGGTCGTCGATCTGTAACAAGCTGCGCAACCGCCCCGAAAAAATCTCTTCTGATCATTTATAGCCCGCCAGCGGTTTCCCGTCGGCGGGCCTCTTTATTCTGCACAACCTTTGCGAAATCGGTTGCACAGTGTTCTCGGTGCGTTCCGTTCACTATTCGTAAACCCTAAAATAAAGGGAATCGCAGAACAGGCGTTGACTTTAGAACAAAAATGGAACAAATAATAAACATACGTGAACAAAGAGGAGTTATCCCCATGACCGATCTCATCTACGATGTTTTATCCTTCGTTTCCGTCAGCCTTTTCGTTGCCACCTTCGCCATTTGGGTGAGCGTTATCTGAACATAAAATTTCGGTTTCTCCTGTGCACCCGCGCGATGAGAGGCCGCTTTCTCTGGACATCGTTCAAGCATTCCCTGAAACTGATCCGGGAGCGGCAAGAGTCGCTCCGCCTGTCGCCATCTTAAAATGGCGATGTTTTTGCCAGCGCAATTTCCTATGTGATCGGGGTCGACAAGATGAGTGATGCAGCAAGTGCAGGCGAGGGGCAATTGACGTCCGTTATCGGGACGACGCCCGGCTTTGTGCATCTGCGTACCCATTCGGCCTATTCGCTGCTGGAAGGCGCGTTGCAGGTTGGAAAAATCATCAAGCAGGCCGTTGCCGATAAGGCGCCGGCCATTGCGATCACCGATACCAACAATCTGTTCGGTGCGCTCGAATTTGCGCAAAAGGCCTCCAAGGAAGGCTTGCAGCCGATCATCGGCTGCCAGCTTGATGTGGGGTTTAGCGATCATAGCGACAATGGTCGTAGCGCCAATCGCAGGCTGGCGCTCGATCTTGCCCCCATGGTGCTGCTGGCGGCAACAGAGGAAGGCTATGCCAATATCGTGCGGCTGGTCAGTCGCGCCTATCTCGACACGCCTGCGGGCGATCCCGTGCATATCGAGGCAAGCTGGCTCGCGGAACTCTCCAGCGACGTGATCCTTTTGACCGGTGGGCCGCTTGGTCCCATTGGTCGTGCCTTCACCGCCGACCGTCCCGACAGGGCGCGCGCGCGCCTCATCTATCTCAAGGAGCATTTCGGCGACCGTCTCTATGTCGAATTGCAACGCCAGTCCGGTTATGATCGCGGCCTTGAGGCAAAAACAATCGCCGCCGCCTATGATTTGCAATTACCGCTGGTTGCCACCAACGAAGCCTTTTTCCTGCAGTCAGAAGATTTTGAGGCTCATGACGCGCTTCTGGCCATTGCCGAGGGGCAAATTCTTTCCAATGATAATCGTCGCCGCCTGACGCCTGATCATTATCTCAAAAGCCGCGCCGAGATGGCCAAGCTTTTTGCAGACCTGCCGGAAGCGTTGGAAAACACCGTTGAGATTGCGCTGCGCTGCCATTGGTACACGCAGACGCGCAAGCCGATCCTGCCGCGATTCACGGGCGAATCCGACGATCCGGAAGCGGCCGTTGCGGCCGAAGCGGAAGAGTTGGCGCGTCAGGCCCGCGAAGGCCTCAAAATGCGACTGGATACCGCCGGGCTCGCCGAAAGCTATACAGAGCAGCAATATGCCGAACGTCTCGAATATGAGATCGGCATTATCACCCGCATGAAGTTTCCCGGTTACTTTTTGATCGTTGCCGACTTCATCAAATGGGCCAAGGCGCATGGCATTCCGGTCGGTCCTGGGCGCGGTTCGGGTGCGGGTTCGCTGGTGGCCTATGCGCTCACCATTACCGATGTCGATCCCTTGCGTTTCTCGCTGCTGTTCGAACGCTTCCTCAACCCCGATCGCGTATCGATGCCCGACTTCGATATCGACTTCTGTCAGGATCGCCGAGAAGAGGTGATCCGCTATGTGCAGGAGAAATATGGGCGCGAGCAGGTGGCGCAGATCATCACCTTCGGAACGCTTCAGGCGCGCGCTGTGCTGCGTGATGTCGGGCGCGTGCTTGAAATGCCCTACGGGCAGGTGGACCGGCTTTGCAAGCTGGTGCCACAAAACCCGGCCAATCCGGTGTCGCTGGCGCAGGCCATTGATACGGAACCCAAAATCGTCGAAGAGCGCGATAAGGAGCCGGTGGTCGGGCGACTGCTCGACATGGCGCTGAAACTTGAAGGCCTGTATCGCCACGCCTCGACCCATGCCGCCGGTATCGTGATTGGTGACCGTCCGTTGTCGGAACTGGTGCCGATGTATCGCGATCCGCGTTCCGACATGCCCGTCAGCCAGTTCAACATGAAATGGGTCGAGCAGGCGGGGCTGGTCAAATTCGACTTTCTGGGACTAAAAACGCTGACGGTTCTGGATACGGCAGTCAAGCTTGTGGCGCGCAAAGGGATCGAGGTTGATCTTTCGCATCTGCCGCTCGATGATGAACTGACCTATGAAATGCTGTCACGTGGTGAAACGGTCGGCGTGTTTCAGGTGGAAAGTGCGGGCATGCGCAAGGCCCTGCTCGGCATGAAGCCTGACCGGATCGAGGATATTATCGCGCTTGTGGCGCTTTATCGTCCCGGTCCTATGGAAAACATCCCGACCTATAATGCGCGCAAGAATGGTGAAGAGGAAATCGCTTCCGTTCATCCGAAAATCGATCATCTGATCAAGGAAACGCAGGGCGTTATCGTTTATCAGGAACAGGTGATGCAGATTGCGCAGGAGCTTTCGGGCTATTCGCTCGGTGAAGCTGATCTGTTGCGCCGCGCTATGGGTAAGAAAATCCGTGCCGAAATGGACCAGCAGCGCGTGCGTTTCGTCGACGGCGCGCTTGAAAACGGCCTCGACAAGGCGCAGGCCAATATGATCTTCGATCTTTTGGCCAAGTTTGCCGACTATGGCTTCAACAAGTCGCACGCCGCAGCCTACGCTATCGTCTCCTACCAGACGGCCTATATGAAGGCGCATTATCCGGTTGAGTTTCTCGCCGCCTCCATGACCTATGATATGTCGAACACCGACAAGCTCAACGATTTCCGCCGTGAGGCCAATCGTCTGGGCATCGAGGTGGTGCCGCCTTCGGTCATGACCTCCTTCCGACCGTTCGAGGTGGGTGAAAAACAGATTTTCTATTCGCTCGCGGCCATCAAAGGCGTGGGCGAGGCGGCGGTCGATCACATTGCCGATGTGCGCGCGCAAAAGCCCTATGAAAGCCTTGAGGATTTCTGCGAGCGCGTCGATCCGCGTATCGTCAATCGCCGTGTGCTCGAAAGCCTGATCAATGCAGGCGCTATGGATTGTTTCGGGCGCGAGCGCCCGGCCATGAGTGCAGGCATGGACCGCATCATGGGTTTTTCGCAGCGCACGCAGGAAAATGCCGCCAGCGGCCAGTCGGATATTTTCGGCCTTTCGGGCGCGCCGAAAGAAACGCTGATCCTGCCCCAAGCAGCTCCCTGGCTTCCATCTGAAATGCTGCATCGCGAATTTCAGGCGGTCGGCTTTTATCTGTCCGCCCATCCGCTCGATGAATATCGCTCGGTGCTGGATCGCATGCGTGTGCAAAGCTGGGCCGATTTTTCCGCAGCCGTCAAACGCGGCGCCAATGCGGGACGTCTTGCAGGCACGGTAACGGCACGGCAGGAACGCAAGACGCGCACCGGCAACAAGATGGGCATCGTGCAGTTTTCCGACGCCAGCGGTCAGTTCGAAGGCGTTTTGTTTTCCGAAGGCCTCGCGCAATATCGCGATCTTCTGGAAAGCGGCAAGTCTGTGGTCATCACCGTACAGGCCGAAGACCGCCCGGAAGGCATCGGCTTGCGCATCCAGACGGTGCAGTCGCTCGAAGACGAAGCCTGCCGTATGCAGAAAGCCTTGCGCCTCTATCTGCGCTCAGCCGAAGCCGTTCGCCATATCGCACCGCATTTCAACACGCGTGGCGATGGTCAGGTCAGTCTGATCGTGATCAAGGAGAATGGGCAGCGCGAAGTGGAGATCGAATTGCCGCACCGCTACCGCGTCAGCCCACAGATTGCCAGCGCCATGAAAGCCATTCCGGGCGTCGTTGATGTAGAGCTTGTTTAAGGCGCGTATCTTCAATGGTCTGACAAACGTTCCCGAATGTTTTTCTGTGTTGAGAACCGTCAGAAGGATATGGAGTGGTTTCCGTCACATTGAGACGCATTATCAAAGGAAACATGGTTTTGGTCTTGGTGGTCGGCCTGTTCGGTTTGATTACCGATCAGGACTTGACCCAAGCAATGGGGGCGAGACCATGGCTCTATGACTATCTGTATTGGGGTGTTCTTTTATTGAATGGCACGTCACACTATGTCGGTCTTTATCTGGAGAGCTTTATATTCGATAGCGCGCGTGGAATAATACGAAGTCTTGATTGGCTGATAGATAGCGGCCGGTTTAATTTTATTCTCTTCTATATAGTTATATAGTGTGGCTTGCTTTGGTCCCATTGCAATGGTGGCTTTATTGGCGCTTGGCGGGTTGGGCCTCGACCTCTCCTCGACGCTTTGCAATCATCTGCACACTGGCATTCCTATCCACGATCGTTGGCTCTTTTTATGCTTGGCATTGGCTTGAATGGCTAAAAGAATACCGTGAAACGATGGGCCTGTTTGTGGATATGTATCATTATCCTAGGCTCATTGTTTCAGCTTCAATATCGGGGCTTTGGGTCGTCACTTTGATCAAAATAAAGCGCAGAATGCGCACAGGCGATTAGTGGTATCAGATCAAAACTGAAACTTAAACTAGGTAACTTTATCGGAACGATCTCAAATAGTATTTTTATTTCTTCCAACAAGGCAAAGATACGCCTTTCGATGATAATGGAGTGATGTTTTTATCTTGTTATTGGATCGGTGGAGCCAGCGGTGAAGGTCCGGCTCTACACATAGTCTAGCAACCATGGCTATCCTGAGTTAGTCCGAGGACGGCATTCCTGTTGTACAGCTTTGCCGGGAGCATGGGATGAGCGATGCCAGCTTTTACAAGTGGCGAGCGAAGTTCGGAGACATGGACGTATGCATGGTCAGCCGAATGGAGAATATGGAAGATCGCAGCCGGGAAAATAATTGATCGAGTGAATCAATTGCCCGATGAGGTAGCCGTCGATTGGAGAAGATGTATGCGGAATTGAGCATACAAATTGATCTTCTGAAGGAAGCTCTTGAAAAAAAGCACTGAAGCCATCCCAACGCAAGGAGAAGGCCATGTAAGCGGTCTATAAACATAGTATCAAAGTCGCGCTCACGTTCCGGACGTTTGGGATCAGCGAGAGACGTGCTATCGCTATGAACGTAAGTTGGGCAGAGAGAACGAAGGGATTGCCGGCTGGCTTTTGCGCCTGACAACAGCGCAGAATGCCTCTATCGAGCGTTACAACCACACGGTTCGGCATGAATGGCTGAGATATTTTATGTTCAATACCGTCAACGAGGTGCAGGATTAAACCGCATGCTGGCTATGGACATATAACAATAAACGACCAAATATGCCTATCGGCGGCATCATACAGAGGGGGAAATGCAAAATAGCAGCGCAAATTCTACTGACTGACTTCGTTAAAAACGGGAGATTACTATTAGTCTACTACCGTTTCCTTCGATATAGCAGATGAGATTTATCAGATAAGAGACACCGTTTCATACAATGATCTCGGCCACGCCGCGTTGATCGTGTCGGAGAATGCCGCTGCAAGGGCCCTAGGCCGATTTTTAGGAAAGGTAATCACCCCCCGTATGCAACGACTGACTCTGTGGGTACGACAGCATTTGTCACCAAAATGAACGAAGTAGCGTAAGAACTTCAAGCAAGTTCAGGGGCGGTTTTCAGGGACGGAGGGGGCTCGAAAAAGAGCGCTCGCGATCAGGCAAAACTCATCCTTCACACGAATGAAAGCTCGCCTAACGCGATATCGGCGGGTGTGAAGATGGCTTACACAATGAATATTGGCGGGTAGAATCCCAGACTATCACCATAACCACGTGGCTGTTACTACCAATATCGACGTTATACCTGAGTTTGTGTCGGGCAAAACAGCAACGGGCGACACCTGGGTAATCTATCCATGTTGGCGGACATAGATGGCGTGAGGCATGCAGTGGTCGTGATCCAGAGCGCCCCTCATTCCCGCATATATCAGGACATGCATAAAACGCTCGACCACGCGTAATATATGCAAAATGTATGGAATGACCTTTAATGGTCGCTGTGGCTCGTTCGAGGCATCAGCGGTGACGAGCGGATGTTTGAATTGAGTGGACATATCTGATGTTACGTATGTCACAGGCTGTTGTCACCTTCAAATGCCCTGCACCTTACGTAAAGCGCAAAACTCGTAGCTAATTGAGGTTTTTTTTCCGCATATATGTGAAAGCTAATGTACCTATGCGGAATATTACTTTCTCGCTTCTGCGAACTGTGTATATTGACTTTAGTTTAATTCTACCTACCAAAGGAATCCAAAATTCCATTGTGCCTATTCCCCAATATACAATCCCCATTTGAATACAATCATAGTAAATACAGCTTGTCGATATCGGTTTTTGTGAAATATTTACTAACTTAATTATTCGGCTAATAAATATAGAAATTCAGTGGCTGGGAGGTTTCTGTACGGTTCCGTGCCACTGCAACGTCGCATGACCATATCCAAAAATAAAAGCCTCGCCCACTGTCTATAATGTCAGCAAAGACTGGAGTTATGTAGACATCGCAAAAGCTTAAGCGCGTCATTACTGCACATTGGAAGGGCGCCAGAGCGCACATTGGCGGCGGCAAGCCCCTGGCTTTACCAATGCAGAGGAGGTAGCTGGCACGGATATGATCATCTTCGCACATGCACGAATGACTTTAGATTTCCCAGCAAAAATGGATGGATTCTGTTAGATAAATCTGCCAGGAGACTTAGAATTGAAGCAGCGAGAATTTACGGAAGAGTTCAAGCGCGAAGCTGTTGGGATTTTAACCACGAGCGGTCCCGGCTTTTCGTTGGTTGCCGACGACCTACGTATTGGCAAGTTAACGCTTGACCGTTGGCGGCGCAATTTTGCTGAGAAAGATTTGCTTTCTGGTCCGCATGAGGAAATGAGTCAGGAGCCTTCGCGTCTTCGAAAAGAAAATGAGCTCCTACGTCGAGCGAACGATCTTTTAAAAAACGATCCCGGGCCTCGGCCCGCCTGTGCGCGGTAGAAACAGACTGTGCTATCTTGTTGATCGGAGGGGAGTTGCCGTTAGCTTATTGGAGGCATTTGACCCCGTTAAAAAACGTGGCACATGGGCTGTTGCGGACTTGAGAGTGGTGACGCAGCTTCGGCCGCGATCCCGGTTAGGAAATTGAATAACTTGCGCGGCCCAGCCCCTCCTTGATCCAGAGGAGGAGAGGTCATGCCCAAGACAATCCCATCTAATGCGCACAATCTAAGGCGCATGAACCCAAGAGCCGCCGCCATCGATATCGGCGCGACTATGCATATGGCCGCTGTCAACCCTGACGTTGATGACATGCCAATCCGCGCCTTCGGGACTTTTACCCACGATCTGCACGGTCTTGCTCACTGGTTCAAATCCTGCGGGGTCACCAGTGTCGCCATGGAGTCGACGGGTGTCTACTGGATACCCGCTTACGAGATTTTGGAGCAGCATGGGTTTGAGGTGATCCTCGTCAATGCGCGCTATGCGAAGAATGTTCCTGGTCGAAAGACCGATGTCAGCGATGCGGCATGGCTTCGGCAACTGCATTCCTATGGGCTGCTTCGCGGAAGCTTTCGTCCCGATGCGCAGATCGCTACCCTGCGTGCATATTTGCGGCAACGAGAACGATTGGTCGAATACGCGGCCGCTCATATCCAGCATATGCAAAAGGCGTTGATGGAGATGAATCTTCAGCTTCACCATGTCGTGTCAGACATCACCGGCGTCACAGGCATGAGGATCATACGGGCAATCGTTGCCGGCGAGCGAGATCCAGATGTGCTGGCGTCCTTGCGCGATATCCGTTGTCACTCCTCGGTCGAAACGATACGGGCATCTCTGGTTGGAAATGATCGGGATGAGCATATTTTTGCACTGACCCAATCGTTGGAGCTCTATGATTTTTATCAGCAAAAAATGCTCGAATGCGATCGCAAGCTCGAGCAGGCAATCGCCACAATGGCGGATGATGTCGCGAAGCCACAATCGCCGTTGCCTAAGATCAGAACGAAGACAAAGCAGCCGAATACGCCATCGTTTGATGTCCGGGCCGCATTATACGGCCTTGTAGGAACGGACTTGACGCAAATCCATGGCCTCGGTTCATCACTTGCCCTGAAGTTGATTGGCGAATGCGGCACAGATTTGCGGGCATGGCCAACCGCCAAACACTTTACATCGTGGCTCTGCCTGGCTCCGGGCAACAAGATATCTGGCGGCAGACTTCTTTCGTCGAGAACGCGCCGATTATCGAGTCGGGCGGCCGCACTCTTGCGGTTGGCAGCTACCACGATTGGCCGAAGCGACACAGCACTGGGGGCGTTTTACCGACGTTTGGCAGGGCGCATCGGCAAGCAGTATGCGGTGACGGCGACTGCACCCAAGATCGCTGTGCTCTTCTTCAACGCCCTACGCTTTGGCATGGCTTATCGTGATCCTGGTGCAGAAGCATATGATGAACGACATCGCGGCCGGGTTCTGGCAAACCTACAGCGCCGTGCTCGAGCTTTGGGATATCAGCTTGATCCCATCCCCGATGCAGAGAGTGTTTCTTAGGAAGCGATGGCCTTTTTGCTCGGGAGACAAGTCGATGAAGTTTGCTTTCATCGATACGGAAAAGGCCCACAGGTCTCTATCGAAGAAAGTATGCGGGGAGGTCGTCGCCGCACAGCGCGATTGATGAGTGAAAATGGCTTGAAAGCCCGACAGAAAACGCTCAAAGGCCTAACTTCATACGAATATATTTGCAAAATCTGGGCAAGCAGAGCCCAAACACAGTTTCAACTTAATCTGCACCATTAAATGCTGGGATCAGACACCTTAAGTTCGGTTCATTGTTTATGGCTGGCTCATTGGGCATTCGGCGTCGATCCGTTTGCGAAAGTCTAGAAATTCGGTTGCCGGGCGACGCTTGTGGCAACGACCGGTTATCGCGCCAGTGGCAATATCAAGCGCGGTAAACAGAGATATTGTTCCGTTGCGGACATGATTATGAGTCCGCTGTTCGGGAACACGCGGTGCCATTGGCGGCACAGGCTGCTCACCATCCAATGACTGAATTTGCGATTTCTCATTCACGCATAGCATGATCGCCCGATCCGGTGGCGACGTTTAAAGGCCGACAATGTCCTGCATTTTATCGGAAAACAGCGGATTGGTGAACAGTTCGAATGTCTCGATACAATGCGGGTGCAAGCCGAAGGTTCTCCATATCCACCGGATGGGGTATATAGAAGCCCTCTGTCGGCCACCATTAGGTCGATGGGCCAGTGCTTGGCGTCCTTGGGCGTCGTGTTCAACGTGCGCTCGACTGCTTAAGTAACCAGAACGTCGAACGGTTCGGGGCGGACTCGTTCGGTACTCGTCTGTAATACATTCAACGCCATCCTGTGCAAACCGGCGATGCCATTTGCCAACCGTATGCTCGTGTACACCCAGGCTTTGAGCAACCTCCTTGCTTTGCAGGCCCTGAGCGCACCGCAAGATTATCTTGCATCGATCCGACGAGGAACGAGGCGCTCTATTGTCGACGCACCTGAGATTCAAGAAAGCTTTTATAAAACTCGCTCAGCACAACGAGATTAGCTTGTGTGCCAACCATGAAAAACCGCTGCTCGTGTGATAGAAGCTCAACAAAATGAACCGAACTTTAGTTCCAGGGGACTAGTAAGCGGCGGTGAAACGCGCACGAATATGCTTGTTCTGCTCGGCTTCATCAACGATCGCGACCGCCAGATCGGCAGCGGAAATAGTGCTCTCCCCCTTGTCGTCAAAGACAGGTTCGTCTGTGCCAAGACGGTATTTTCCGGTGCGTTCGCCGGGCTGTAGCATGATGGCGGGAGAGACAAATGTCCACTCAAGTCCGTGTTCCTTGCGTAGCTCTTCAAGCGCTTGACGCGCGCCTAACGCGCCTTCTTTCCATTCTGCCGGAAAGTCAGGTGAATCAACGAGTTGCTGGCCTTTGATCGTTAGGCTGCCAGCACCGCCAACTACGATCACGCGCTTGACGCCTGCTTGTTTTGCGGCTTCATTGATCGAGCGACTGCCCTTGATGTGGTTCTCGCGAATATTGCTGTCTTCCCAGCCCGGATTGAATGCGGAAATAACCAGATCGTGTCCGGCAATCTGCTTTACGAGCGCTTGAGTATCGAAAACATCCGCTTTTTCCGCCGTGACATTCGTGGCTTTTTCAACTTTTTCCGGATGACGCACAAGTGCTGTAACGCTGTGTCCACGAGAAAGCGCCTCTTTCAATATTTCAGTTCCGACAAAACCCGTTGCGCCGATCAGTGCGATTTTAGCCATAGTGTTTCCTTTCTTGATGATAAGTTATGTTTCATAATCAGGTTACTTGTGATAACTATATAGATCAGCATTGAACACTCGTGAAGAACGCACTTTGACATGAGCAGGGCACCTGCAAGTAACTGGCAGGGAAATAGATAGAGAAAACAATGACCATATCCATGAGTCCAAGCTCTGAAACGCCTTTGCTTTCCTCCACCCCGGCATTTGAAGAGGACGAAAACGGTTCTTGTCCGATACGGGATGTGCTCGATCGGGTAGGGGACACCTGGAGCATATTGGTTATCTTCAACCTGCAAGCCGGAACTAAAAGGTTCAATGCATTGCGTCGGGACATTGAAGGAATATCGCAGCGTATGCTGACGGTAACGCTTCGCTCGCTTGAGCGTGATGGGCTGGTTTCACGCCATGTGCGACCGGTATCGCCGCCAGAGGTGGAATATGCCTTGACCGACCTTGGCCATTCACTCGCCGGTCCGATCGATAGTCTGGGGCAATGGGCCGTCATCAACCGTGCCGCATTGAGCAAGGCACGTTCACAGTTTGATCGCGAACCGGAATAGCCGGAACGACTCTTTGAATATCGCGTTTTCTTTATAGAATCGCAAATTTCAGGAGGATGATATGCCCGCCAAATCGCAAGCCCAGCAAAAGGCCGCAGGTGCCGCCCTTGCAGCCAAACGCGGCGACATCAAAGTCAAGAAACTCGTAGGCGCCTCGAAGCAGATGTATAAGTCCATGTCCGAAAAGGAACTGGAAGAATTCGCCGAAACCAAGCATAAAGGCTTGCCTGAGCATGTGGAGAAGAAAAAGGGCTCCTGATCTTAAATCAGGAGCTGGGATATTTTACTGTGCTGCTTTTGTCTTCACGAACTCGATTGCCGTGAGCTTTCCGTTGCTGATGCCACAACGCAGGTTGATGCCATCCCACTGATATCCTGTCGCCTTGATGCGGGCTTCGCCCGGAACGGTGAGGACTGATGAAACCTTGCGCGGGTCTTTGGCGCTGAATTTGGTGGCTTTCTGGCTGGTTTTTACAGCAGCCAGATCATCTTTGGTAAAGCCGAGTTGGTCGTATTTCTTGTCTTTATTAACAAAGTCATAGGCGGCGGCAACGCAATCCGCAACTTGTGGCGAAGCCTGCTGATCCTTGATCAAGGTCTGATAATTGCCGGTAAAATCTTTTGAACGAGTGGGAACCTTGTCTGCGTGAGCGGTGGCTGTAAAGCCAAATGCGACAGCGGCGACCAATATGAATTTAATCGACTTCATGCCCAAATCCTTCTGAAACACAGTCCATTTTATCAGGGCTGTGTCAAATTTAAATACAAGACAAGCTTAGAGCGCGGATTTGGATTTTTTTATGAATATCGCATGGTTGTGGTGATTATTGGCACAGACGCGTGAGGCAGGTTTTGCCGTGGCAGCCCTGATCGAGGTGCATGTTGGTTTTGTGCGCGGCGTCACCATCTGGACCGATCACTGTCATGAACATCTTGCAACTTGCTCCATGCACAGCGCGCCAGAAGGCTTTTTCCTTATCTGAACCCTGCCAGCCGCTTTCAAGCCGGGTTTTGCTGCCGTCGGAAAAGGTGAACGACATGATGTCGAGCGCATTGGCAAATGCATGTTCGGAAACCCGTCCCGTCGATGCACCGTTGACCTTACGGCATTGATAGTCTGAACCTGTGCCGACTTCGCTGATCCTGATGTCTTTTCCATAGATGTCTTTGACAGCCTTGTTGACCTCGATGCTCCATTGCGCCAGCGTTACTGCCATGGCGCAATTTGTGGTAACAGGATTGGCGAATTTTAAAGGCTCCTCCTTGCCGATTGCGGTCAGCGATAAAGGGGAGTGCGTGCCGCATCGCGCGCCGTCTTTGATCGGGGGTAAAAGCTTGCCCTCGACATCCCCTGCAATAAGAGCTGGACAAGCCACCTGATAGACGCGCTCGTCCTTTACAGGTTTCTCGGCTTGCTTGTCGGCAGGTTTATCATCCTGTCTAACATCGGACTTCTCTGGGGCTTTTTCTGGTGGTTCAGCATTCTCGCTTGCTGGTTTTTCCTCGGGCTTGACCGGAACTGGCTCAAGCTTGTCTTGTGCCGGTTGCTCGGGTGCAGCCTGTTCAGGCTTTTGCGCGGGCAACGGAATGGGAATCGGCAAAGTATTGGAAGACGGACCGGCAGAAGGAGCTGCTGGCTTGGATTGTACCTTGCTTTTGTTTCGCTTTGGTTCGGCGCGTCGTGTTTGCTTCTTGGCAGAAGTCTGCTTTTTACGCGCCTGTGCCTTGCGCGCATCGCGTTTGAGCATGTTTTCGATGAATGTCTGGGCCTGTGCGGAAGCTGGGCCAAGGTTCAACACACCCGTGGGCATAAGAAAACAAATGGACAGAAAGGCTGCGATGAGCGTTTTATGAAAGGGCAAGAAAAAGCTGGCCATGCACACCTCGTTTATAGCAAGTCGCATTCATTGCAGGAGCATAATGACTGGATTCGGCGGGGTGTTCCTTCACGCTTGATGGCAAAATGTTGCAAAAGAGGGCATAATCAAGAAAGCTGCCCGGATATTAGGGGCTTTCTGGCCGCTCGAACTTGACAATTGCCCATACGCATGACTAAAAGCCGCCATCGCTGGTGCTGTGATGGTGCCAGCGTTTCATTTGACGTGTCCCGTGGATGAGGATCGCACTTGCGCACTTCATCCTGTCAGTCCTCGAAAACGGAGGGCAGAGGAGGGCGCGTTTCCTGTCTGCGCCGCATGGCGCTTAACTTTTTAAAGGAAATGCGATGAGCAAGCGCGAATCCGCAAAATACAAGATCGACCGCCGTCTTGGCGAAAACATCTGGGGCCGCCCAAAATCCCCGGTCAACCGTCGTGAATATGGCCCCGGTCAGCACGGCCAGCGCCGCAAGGGCAAGCTGTCGGATTTCGGCGTACAGCTGCGTGCCAAGCAGAAGCTCAAGGGTTTCTACGGCGATATTTCAGAAAAGCAGTTCCGCAAGACCTATGACGAAGCCGCTCGCCGCAAGGGCGACACCGGTGAAAACCTGATCGGTCTGCTCGAATCGCGTCTGGATGCTGTCGTCTACCGTGCAAAGTTCGTTCCGACGATTTTTGCTGCGCGTCAGTTCATCAACCACGGCCACGTCAACGTGAACGGCCGTCGCGTCAACATCCAGTCCTACCGCCTCAAGGCCGGTGACGTTGTTGAAGTGCGCGAAAAGTCCAAGCAGCTCGTCATCGTTCTCGAAGCGGTTCAGCTCGCAGAGCGTGACGTTCCCGATTACATCGAAGTCGACCACAACAAGATGGTTGCGACCTATGGTCGTGTTCCGACCCTGTCGGACGTGCCTTACGCCGTCCAGATGGAACCGAACCTCGTCGTCGAATTCTACTCGCGTTAATAACCCTGTTGTCCAGTCCTTGTGGCTGGCAATGATGGTGGAAGATTTGAACGCCGTGCATTCATGGAATGCACGGCGTTTTTATTAATATGGGGGGTGTGCACCGATCTGACCGGTTCCTGCATCTGAGTGCACGCCGCATTCATCGGTTTTACCGCATTGCGAGGATTGATAGAGCGGTGAAAGGTCGGGGTCTGTGTAACGATGCCGCGAAGGAAGGGTCGATGGAGATTTCATGTATTGGTCGGCGTCCGGGTATGTGTAATGACTCGCCGGAAAAAGGGTCGATGGAGACTTGATGTTGTCACCCATCTTATCCTTGGACAAGGACGCTTTGATTTTTACGTCTCCGGGCACCGTCGCAATTGCAAATTCAGTCGCATGTGTTTTGGATACGTGGGGTGCGCATCCGGATAGGATAATCGCGCAAGGAACGAACAATTTAAAAAACCGCATACATATATAATCCTGTGATTGGCAGGAAAATTTAGTTTCAAAAAAGTGCGAACGAAATGGCAGCTTTCGGGCGGCAATCTTGAGGGGACGACGCTTTCACGGTTTTATCGCAGGGATCTTTTCTGTATGTAGGGGCAACACTGGCGCATCCCGAAAAGGGTGAAGCGGTTTTCTGAAAGGATGCGCGCAAAACAAATCGATGAGCATTTCCCATGATTCAAGCTAATCTTGCCCAGCCAATCGAACCCGATACCACCGAGGATATGAGCAGTGACGGTTGTCATCCGCTTTTCCGTGATGTGCCGGCAACAGTTGAATTCAACAAGCTGCGCAAGCGGCTTTTGCGGTTGACACGGCAGGCACTCTACGACTTTGCCATGGTCAAACCCGGCGAGCGCTGGATGGTGTGTCTTTCCGGCGGCAAGGATTCCTATGGCTTGCTGGCGCTGTTGCTCGATCTCAAATGGCGCGGGCTTCTGCCGGTTGAGCTTCTGGCCGTCAATCTGGATCAGGGGCAGCCGAATTTTCCAAAGCATATCCTGCCGGATTTTCTCAAGCGTTATGGCATTGAACACCGCATCGAATATCAGGATACCTATTCCATCGTCACCGACAAGCTGCCGCAAAACAGTACCTATTGCTCGCTGTGCTCGCGTCTGCGCCGTGGCAATCTTTACCGCATTGCGCGTGAGGAAAGCTGTTCGGCGGTGGTGCTGGGCCATCATCGCGAGGACATTCTCGAAACCTTTTTCATGAACCTGTTTCATGGCGGGCGGCTTGCCGCTATGCCACCAAAACTCGTCAATGACGAGGGCGATTTGATGGTGTTTCGACCGCTCGCCTATGCGGCGGAAGAGGATATGGAAAAATTCGCCAACGCCATGCAGTTTCCGATCATTCCCTGCGATCTTTGTGGCAGTCAGGAAGGGCTTCAGCGCAATGCGATGAAGGCTATGCTTGCCGATATCGAAAAGCGCATGCCAGGGCGCAAGGATACGATGATCCGCGCCATGACCAATGTGCGCCCAAGCCACCTGCTCGACCGCAAACTGTTCGATTTCGCCGGTCTTGCCATTTCGGACGACGAGGAGATTGCAATTGCGGTTTGATGAAACGGAAATTGGTCGTCTGGCAGATTTGCTGGCCGAGGCAGCACGCACTGAAATCATGCCGCGTTTTCGAACGCTTGGCGAGGCCGATATAAAACAAAAGACCTCGGCTGCCGATCTGGTGACTGAAGCCGATATCAATGCCGAGCATTTTCTGACCGCACGATTGCGAGAGCTTTATCCCGATGCGCTGATCGTGGGCGAGGAAGCCTGCTCCGATAATCCAGCGCTTCTGGATGGTCTTGGCGATGCCGATCTTGCCTTCACCATCGATCCAGTGGACGGAACTTTTAACTTTGCATCGGGCGTACCGCTGTTTGGCGTCATGCTGGCCGTAGTTGCAAAGGGCGAAACCATTGCCGGTATCATCCACGACCCTGTGGGCAAGGACTGGATCATGGCCGTTAAAGGCAGCGGTGCCTATATCCGTCATGCCGGTGATACCATCAGCCGCGTGCAGGTGGCACAGGCAGGCGATATCGCGCAAATGACCGGCGCTGTCTCATGGCAATATGTGGCCGAGCCGATGCGTTCGCGGCTGGCGCGTAATCACACCAAGTTTCTGTCACAGATCGGCTATCGCTGTGCCGCGCATGAATACCGTATTCTGGCGACCGGCGGCGCGCATTTCGCGCTCTATAACAAGCTGATGCCGTGGGATCATCTGCCGGGCGCGCTGATCCATCGCGAGGCGGGCGGCTATAGCGCACGCTGGGATGGAAGCCCCTATCTGCCATCGCATGTCGGTGGCGGATTGTTGGCCGCACCCGACCGTGAAAGCTGGAACGCAATTCACGCAGCACTCTTTGAGGAGTGATAAGCGTGCATTCCACAAATGTGAAACGAGTTTCAGAATGCGCGATAATCCAAATAATCAGATGACTGTTTCTGTCTGTGGGTTTTTAACCTGAAACAGGCGCCCGTTTTCAGCAATCAGCACGCAGCCAAGCGCCACAAATCCAAGCACGCCATAGCCCATGGCGACCGGCGTGACGGTTCCGTCAAAAGCCTGTCCGATCACCGCACCCAATGCAGCACCAATGACGGTTTGCGCAAAGCCCAATACGGATGATGCGGTACCTGCAACGTCGCCGAGCGGCTCCATGGCCAGAGCGTTGAAATTGGACGTCACGAGACTGAACGAGAACATGATCGTCATATAGATGGCCATCAGCAGCACAAAGGGCATGGGGCCTTCAATGATGAGCGAAAGCGCCATCCATATGAGGCTCATGCCGGTAAACACCAGCAACATCACCTGTGAAATCCGACGCATACCATAGCGCCCGACAAGGCGCGAATTGAGGAAGGACGCGAGTGCCAGCGTCATTGCGACTGCCGCAAAGGCCAGCGGAAACCATTGTCCCAGCTTATAGATATCGACAAAAATCTGCTGGGCCGAATTGATGTAGCCGAACAGGGCGCCAAGAATGAACGATGTGCCAAGCATGTAGAAAAGGGCGACGCGGTTTGTCAGCACAATGACAAAGCCGCCAGCGATGCTTTTTGCCGTCAAGGGGCGGCGATGGCTGACGGGCAGGGTTTCCGGCAGACGGATGAATGCCCAAAGCGTGACGAGCAGCGCCATCACAGCCATCGACAAAAAGATCAGGTGCCATTCGCCGAACAGCATGATGAGCTGGCCTGTTGCGGGGGCTACAATCGGCAAAATCATGAAGATCATCATCACCAGCGACATGACCTCGGCCATCTGGCGGCCTGCAAACCTGTCGCGGACCACGGAAACCGCGATCACACGCGTTCCGGCAGCACCCAGCCCTTGCAGGACGCGCAGCACGATCAGCGTGGTGAAATCGGTTACGAAAGCGGCGGCAAGCGAGGCCAGAATATAGATGGCCAAGCCGCTGAACAGCGGCACTCTGCGCCCGAAGCGATCACTGATCGGGCCGTAAAAAAGCTGCGAGACGCCAAAACCAAGCAGATAGGCGGTGATGACGAATTGCGCATGGTTTTCGGACTGCACACCAAGGCTTGCGCCGATCTGCGGCAAGCCGGGCAGCATAATATCAACGGCAAGTGCGTTGATGGCCATGATGGCGGCAATCAGGAGGATGAATTCGCCGCGCCCATGCATGGATGTTTTTTGTTCGGATGATCCGTCCTTGATATCGAGGGGCATGGCTATTCCTTGGCACGAGAGCGTATCGCATCGCAAACAAGCGCTACGCAGGCAGATTTTATAAAGCAGGTTTGCAGCGGATATATCCGCCACCAAATGCAACTTTCTGGCTGACGAGACACTCGTCTTGCTAGAAATATTTTTGGCGGTTCAATGTGTCAGGCAAATATAAAAGGCGCCAAAACGGCGCCTTTTAGAAAAAAGCTCAGGCAAAAGCCGTATTCAGAGGCACTTAAACCTCAGGCGGCCTTGGTGGCAATACCCTTATCGGTAAAAAGAGTTTGTAATTCTTTTGACTGGAACATTTCGCGAATAATGTCACAGCCGCCAACGAATTCACCCTTGACGTAAAGCTGCGGGATGGTCGGCCAGTTGGAATAGTCCTTGATGCCCTGACGGATATCATCGGAAGCGAGCACGTTCACGCCCTTATATTCCACGCCGATATAGTCGAGAATCTGCACGACCTGACCGGAAAAACCGCATTGCGGAAAACCGGGGGTGCCTTTCATGAAAAGCACGACGTCGTTGGTCTTTACTTCATTGTCGATAAAATCATTGATGCCGGTCATTCTGGTTCCTTTCAGAGCATGTCCGCCTAAATAGCGGTGCTTTCGCTTCGGATCATGCGTCAAACACGATCGCCGGGATTTGTTCCGGCGCAAATGGGAAACTCATCCCAATATAATCATTTATTTCTGGCTCAACACCCTTTGCGGGCAAAAAGCAAATCAAATGGTTGGGAAGACGAGCTTCCCGCCCCATTCATCACTCCGGGATGCTGGTTTGAAGTGCCAGGGCATGCAGAATGCCGCCCATATTGCCCTTCAGGGCATCATAGACCATCTGATGCTGCTGCACGCGGGATTTGCCGCGAAAGCTTTCCGCAACAACTTCTGCGGCATAATGATCCCCGTCACCGGCAAGGTCGCGGATCGTCACCTTTGCGTCAGGAATACCTTCGCGTATCAGCTTTTCGATCTCGTGTGCGTCCATAGCCATGTAGAATCTCCTGCCGTATCCGGCTTTTTATCATTGCGCCCGAAATGGTAGCGAAGCTTTCGGGCGCGTCAACCGCGATTTGCAGTTTCAGTTGCTCGCAGAAGCTTCGCCCTGCATGAAGCCGGGGAACCAGCCTTCATAGGCCTTTGTGAGGTCTGCAACGCTGACATCGACATTATCACCAAACGTCACGCGCTCGCCGCCGACATTGCCCAGAACACGGAAGGGAACGCCTGCACCCTCTGCGTTGAGTGCAATGAGCTTGGCCATTTCAGGCGTGGCTGCGATGACATAACGCGCTTGATCTTCACCGAAGAGGAGCGCGTGCGGCAAACCGTCACCCGCATCAAGCGTTGCACCCTTGCCCGACTTGATCGCCATTTCAGCGACCGCAATGGCAAGTCCGCCATCGGAGATGTCGTGGCAAGCCGTTACCTGACTATTGCGGATGGCCGAGCGGACAAACTCGCCATTGCGCTTTTCAAGCGCCAGATCGACTGTCGGAGCAGGGCCGTCGGCACGATCAAACAGATCGCGCAGATAGACCGACTGGCCGAGATGCGTGCCGTCACCACCCAACAGAAGCAGAACATCACCGTCCTGCATGCCGCCGATCTTGGCCATTTGCGACCAGTCGGGGATCAGGCCGACGCCGGCAATCGTCGGGGTCGGCAGAATGCCCTGACCATTGGTCTCGTTATAAAGCGACACGTTGCCCGACACGATCGGGAAGTCGAGCGCACGGCAGGCTTCGCCAATGCCCTCGATGGCCTTGACGAGCTGACCCATGATCTCTGGCTTTTCTGGATTGCCGAAATTGAGGTTGTCCGTCGAGGCCAGCGGTTCAGCACCTGTCGCGGTGATGTTGCGCCAGCATTCGGCAACCGCCTGCTTGCCGCCCTCATAAGGATCGGCCTCGCAATAGCGTGGTGTCACGTCAGACGAGAAGGCGAGCGCCTTGGTGTCATGCCCCTCAACGCGGATAACACCGGCGTCGCCGCCCGGAATTTGCAGCGAATTACCCTGAATAAGCGTGTCATATTGCTCATAGACCCAGCGACGCGAGGAAAGGTCCGGCGAGCCGATCAGTGTGATCAGCGCTTCCGAATAATCATCGACCTGCGGCACATTGGAGGCGGGAAGCGGCGCATGCTTGCCCGGTTCCATCCATGGACGGTCATATTCGGGGGCTTCGTCACCCAGTTCCTTGATCGGCAGATTGGCGACTACCTCGCCCTGATGAATGACGCGGAAACGCAGATCATCGGTCGTCTTGCCAACAATGGCAAAGTCCAGACCCCATTTGCGGAAGATAGCTTCGGCTTCGGCCTCTTTTTCAGGCTCTAGCACCATGAGCATGCGCTCCTGGCTTTCCGAGAGCATCATTTCATAGGCCGTCATATTCTCTTCGCGCACCGGCACGGAATCAAGGATCAGTTCAACGCCAAGATCGCCCTTGGCACCCATTTCGACAGCCGAGCAGGTCAGCCCCGCAGCACCCATGTCTTGAATGGCGATGACCGCACCCGACGCCATCAGCTCAAGGCAGGCTTCCAGCAGGCATTTTTCGGTGAAAGGATCGCCGACCTGAACGGTTGGACGCTTTTCTTCAATCGATTCGTCAAATTCAGCCGATGCCATGGTCGCACCGCCGACACCATCACGGCCAGTCTTGGCGCCGAGATAGACCACCGGCAGACCCACGCCCTTGGCTTCCGACAAGAAAATGCCGTCATGCTTGGCAAGGCCAGCCGCAAAGGCATTCACCAGAATATTGCCGTTGTAGCGCTTGTCGAAATTGACTTCACCGCCAACGGTTGGCACGCCAAATGCGTTGCCATAACCGCCGACACCGGCAACCACGCCCGAGACGAGGTGGCGGGTTTTTGGATGATCCGGCTCGCCAAAGCGCAGCGCATTCATGGCCGCAACCGGACGCGCGCCCATGGTGAAGACGTCACGCAGGATGCCGCCGACGCCGGTGCCTGCACCCTGATAGGGTTCGATGTAAGAGGGGTGGTTGTGGCTTTCCATCTTGAAGACGACGCAATCGCCGTCACCAATATCGACCACGCCCGCATTTTCGCCCGGACCCTGAATAACGCGCGGGCCGGTTGTGGGCAGGGTGCGCAGCCATTTTTTCGAGGATTTATAGGAGCAATGCTCGTTCCACATCGCCGAGAAAATGCCGAGTTCCGTAAAGCTTGGCTCGCGCCCGATCAGCTCTAGGATACGCTGATATTCATCGGGTTTCAGCCCGTGCGCTGCGATCAGTTCTGGCGTGATGTCTCGCGTATTGGAAATAGTCATGAAAAAGGGCGATCCCGTTGCAGGCTGCGGCACCCGAAATCCTTCTGCCGAAGGGCGAATGCCTCTAAGGTTTCAAGGCGTCTCTTTAGCCCAAGTCTTTTGCAAGTGCGACAGGAAAATGCCGATTTCCCGGATCAATTGCTGCCTTCGTAACCGGCATGGCCATTTTCGAGCAGGTGCCGCAGTGTGATGAAGCCGTTTTCAACCTTTTTGCGGTCGGTGGGCGAGGAAAAGGCGATGCGCACCCGATGATAGGTCCGCTCGCCGCGCCCTGCCTTGAACTCGTCCTCATCGTCGATCAGCAACCCGTTTTCATAGGCTGCGGTCTTGAATGTGCCGGTCAGCCATGGTTCGGGCAGTTTGAGCCACAGAATGGGGACATACGGCGATGACACGAATTCATGGCCCGCAAAAATTGTGCGGGCGAGTTTCTCGCGCCATGCAATTTCTTCCGCGCATTGCGCGCGCAAGGTTTCCGCCTGACCCGACAGCACCAGTTGCGCGGTGGTTTCGGCCAGAACAAAAGAAATGCCGCCGGTCATCAGCTTGTGGGTGACGTGAACGCGCTGCGCACAATGCGGCGGGCAGGCGACCCAGCCACAGCGCAGCCCAGCACTGACCGCCTTGGAAAGGCTGCCTGTCAAAAACGTGCGCTCCGGCGCGATATCGGCCATTTTGGGAATGCCGGACGGCGTCATGATGCCATAAGTGTCGTCCTCGATCAGCCAGACATTGTGACGGGCCGCGATTTCGGCAATGGCCTTGCGGCGTTCAAGCGGCATAACGGCCAGCGTCGGGTTGTGAACGCTTGGCATCAAAAAGGCCATAGTCGGATGCTGCTGGTTGCAGATGCGCTCGAATTCGTCGGGGATCATGCCATGTTCATCGCTCAGCGCAATGGCTGTGCGCCGGCCGATCAGCCGAACGGCGCGGCTGATCTGCGTATAAGTGAGGTCTTCAAAAACGATACGGTCACCCGGTGCCGTGAAAGCGGAAATCACCGCCATGGCAGCTGCATGCGCGCCATTGGTGACGACGATCGTTTCGAGATCGATGGCCTCGTTTCTTGAGCCGCCTCCCATTTGCAACCATTGCCGCCCGGCTTCCTGCCAATGCTGCGGGATATAGCGGGTATAATTGCCGACTTCGTGCGGATAATTATGCAGGATTGAGGTGAAAATCGGCTCAAGGATTTTGTGCTGGCCGATATCGGGGGCGGCTGTGGTGTCCAGACGGATTTTGTCCGGCGGTGCTTCCTGAAGCCGGGTGCCTGCAATGCCATCACTGGAATAGGCGGGCGGCGCATTTTTGTGTCTCTCTCGATCCAGCACATAAGTGCCGCGCCCGACCTCGCCGCTCACCAGTCCTCTCTCATAGGCAAGCGCATAAGCACGCCCGATTGTGCCGATTGTCACCTTCAGATCATAGGCGAGATTGCGCTGCGGTGGCAGCTTTTGTCCTGCGGGCAGGGCGCCATTCTCAATGGCCTCCTCAATCGCGTCAGCCAGTTGCAGATAAATCGGGCCGGATTTTCCGGTTAGGTCGGGAAGCCAAGTTGTCATGGTGACAAGTTATAAATTGTATCGATCAATTGTCAATTGTTAGGATCAGTCTAGCGGCGCAGGGGCGCTAGAAACGCCAGATTGGAAGGAAATGGAGCGCCATGTTCTATTTCAGACAGGAAATTGATACAATTGATACAATTTCACCGGATTGCACTGCAATTGGGTCGAATGGCTTTGAAAAGCCCGCCTCGATGCAGGAGTTTTCCGTCCGGGCTGGCGCACCAAAACGCGGGGCGTTGCTCCGATTGGTGGAATGGTTTACGCACCGCGCCGCGATGCGGCGCAGCCGTCTGGCTTTATATGAGCTGACCGACGAGCAATTGCGCGATGTGGGTCTGAAACGGGATGAAGCCTTGCGGGAAGCGCGCAAGGTGCGCTTCCACTTGCGTTGAAAAGATTGATCTATTTGTTTTACGCGCATCTTTTTCCGAAAACCGTTTCACACTTTTCGGGATACGCTCTATCCGCAGTCGTTCTGACCTGACGCCCAGCGATTGACGTCGCTCATGATGCGGCTGCCATGGCTTTGCTGCATCATGGGGCCGAAAGTCTCGACACGGGCCGGGTTGCCTTCCGCCTGCACGACCAGCAGCGGGCGCGATCCCGGATTGCGCGCAGGCACCACCAGAATGCGCGGACGACCGCTATAAGAATTGAGTTCGGGTGCCAGTGAATAGCCTTTGAAATCCTTGTCTTTCGACTTGAACCAGCAGCGATTGGCGGCAAGGGCAATACGCTCCATGGTCGGCAGCGCCCGTTTGCTGGGATCGGAAAGGGAAGGCGCAGGCGTTGTTTTGGGCGTGCAGGAAGCCACAAGCGCAAGCAGAGGCAGGGCAAAAACAGCAATGGTCTTATGAGACAAGGGAGACTCCGCTTGAGGCGATCAGAATTCAGGCCCGTTATGATCAGGCAAGGTGGGGCATGAAGGATTTGAGCCCGTCGCTCATCTCGTTCCATATGCGTTCAAAAGCTGGATGTTGCGGCGCTTTTGCGGCATAGGCGTCAAATTTCGGAAAATCATCGAGCAAATCTGTGCGACCTGAAAGTTTCTTGAACGGCTCCATTAAAAAACGTACCGGCAATAGCCAAGCATCGGCAAAGGTCGGCGTGTTTCCCAGAGCGTAATCGTGCTTGTCCGACAGGCGCGATTCGATAAACTTCAGCCCGCCAAGCTGCTTTTCAAACAGTCTTTCAATGGTGGCCTTGTCGCGATCGGGTTTGCTGAGGAGGATAAACAACCGCATTGTTTCGCGCAGCACATCTTCTTCCGCAATGCGCGCGAGCAGCCGGATCAGCGCGCGTTCGCGCGGGCTTCCGGGCAAAAGCGAAATTTCGGGAAAATGATCTTCCAGATATTCATTGATGACAACGGCTTCAAACAGAGTTTCGCCCGATGAGGTTATGAGCACCGGAATGCGCTTTAAAGGTGCGACTTCGCCAAAATCGGCAGGCGTTGGGTAGGGCTGGGTGATCGGTTTGAACGGCAGATCCTTGACATAAAGGACACTGCGCACGGCAGCGCAATAGGGCGAAAGAGGCCGGGTATAAAGCTGCATGATGGTCGCTCCCTGATTAAATCCCGATTCGAACAGTGCCGGGGCTTTTAAAAAACGAAGCTGCCACGAAACCGCGCTGCGTGCCAACGATTTTATGTGATAAAAAAGGCCCTCGTATCAGGGATACGGGGGCCGTTCTTTTATTCGTTGATGGGGTGATCAGGCAGCGATCCCGAGTGCGCCGGCGAAAAGCGCGCGACCGTCACTGCCGCCATGGGCGGCTTCGATCAGGTTTTCGGGATGCGGCATCATGCCAAGCACATTGCCGCGTGCATTGACGATACCGGCAATGTCGTTGACCGATCCATTCGGATTGGTGTTTTCGGCATAGCGGAACACCACCTGGCCTTCGCCTTCGATGCGCTTCAAAGTTTCGCTATCTGCGAAATAATTGCCGTCATGATGGGCAACCGGGCAGCGGATGATCTGGTTTTGCGCATAACCGCGGGTAAAGGCGGTATTGGCATTGCTGACTTCGAGCTTGACCTCGCGGCAGACGAATTTCAGCGATGCATTGCGCATCAACGCGCCGGGAAGCAGCCCCGCTTCGACCAGAATCTGGAAGCCATTGCACACGCCCATCACCATGACGCCCTTGTCGGCCTTTTCACGCACGGCCTGCATCACCGGCATGCGCGCGGCAATCGCGCCGCAACGCAAGTAATCGCCATAGGAAAAGCCGCCGGGAATGAGGATCAGATCAACATCATCAGGGATCGACGTATCGGTCTGCCATACGGTTACAGGCGGCTGGCCGGTAATCTTGGTCAAAGCCGCGATCATGTCGCGGTCGCGATTGAGGCCGGGAAGAAGAATGACGGCGGATTTCATGGCGTGTCCGTGTCCTTGTTAGCCAATGGCGATTGCGTAGTCTTCGATCACCGTATTGGCGAGCAGCTTTTCACACATGGCCTTGATTTCGGCTTCGGCTTTGGCCGTGTCGGAACCTTCGAGTTCAAGATCGAAAACCTTGCCCTGACGTGCGGAATTGACGCCTTCAAAGCCGAGGCTGCCGAGCGCGCCGACAATAGCCTTGCCCTGCGGGTCGAGAACGCCATTTTTCAATGTAACGGTGACGCGTGCCTTGATCACTGTTTGTCATCCCTGTTTTGTGCAATGCGAATGAAGCAGCCCGGACATGTTGCTCCGGGCTGTGCGATGCGTTTACTTGACGAGCGTCGGGCCGGTTGGGCGCGGCGTGTCGTTCTCGTTCATGATGCCGAGACGGCGTGCCACTTCCTGATAAGCCTCAACCAGTCCGCCCATATCGCGACGGAAGCGGTCCTTGTCGAGCTTGTCGTTGCTGGCAATGTCCCAAAGACGTGCCGAGTCAGGCGAAATCTCGTCGGCGACGACGATGCGCATCATGTCGCCTTCAAACAGGCGTCCGCATTCCATCTTGAAATCGACAAGCTGGATGCCGATGCCGAGGAACAGGCCGGTCAGGAAGTCGTTGACGCGAATGGCGAGCGCCATGATGTCGTCGATTTCCTGCGGGCTGGCCCAGCCGAATGCCGTGATGTGTTCTTCGGTGACCATTGGGTCGTCGAGCGCATCGGCCTTGTAATAGAATTCGATGATCGAGCGCGGCAGAAGCGTGCCTTCTTCAATCCCCAGACGCTTGGCAAGCGAACCGGCGGCGACATTGCGCACCACGACTTCCAGCGGAATGATTTCCACTTCCTTGATCAGCTGCTCACGCATGTTGAGACGGCGGATGAAGTGGGTGGGGATGCCGATGCGGTTCAGCTGGGTGAAAATGTGCTCGGAAATGCGGTTGTTGAGAACGCCCTTTCCGTCGATCACCTCATGCTTTTTCGCGTTGAATGCTGTTGCATCGTCCTTGAAGAACTGGACAAGTGTGCCGGGCTCGGGGCCTTCATAAAGAATCTTGGCCTTGCCCTCGTAAATACGGCGGCGACGGTTCATGGCTTTTCTCGGATTTCCAAACAATGATGATCGGCAATATTGCCGTTATTCTCGCGGGCTACCTATAGCAATTGGTGCGCTTTAACAATCCTGCTTCATGCCCTTTCCCCGTTTTTGGCCCCCGTTTTGGACTTTGCGTGCGCAAGTTTATGCAGGAACGGCAAGAAAGTGATGCTTTGCCGAGGATTTACCCTTGTATATTCTTGCGCCCCTTGCCAGCTTTAGGCAAGAGAAGCTGAAAGAATCTCTTAGTAACCTCACCTCGGGAGCTTTATGAATGACCTCTGGCATGGATGATCGCCGCGACGCTTTTGAAAAGAAATTCGCACTGGATGCGGAATTGCGCTTCAAGGCCGAAGCCCGCCGCAACAAGCTCCTTGGCCTTTGGGCTGCTGAACAGCTGGGCAAGCACGATGCCGATGCCGACGCTTATGCCAAGGAAGTCGTCGCAGCCGATTTCGAGGAAGCGGGCGACGAGGATGTTTTCCGTAAAGTGCGTGCCGATTTCGATGCCGCCAATGTGAGCGTCACTGACACGGTGATCCGCGAAAAGATGCTGGCTTTCCTTGAGGAAGCAATCAGTCAGGTCTCAAAGGACTGACAAAACAGGGGCGGAAAGCGATGTGCTTTCCGCCCCGTTTCATTTCTGCGTCTGGCTGATTGGAGGAAAGCCCATGTCGAAACCCGTCTCACTGTCTTCGCGTCTGCGCGTAGGCGAAACTGTTCTTTCGGCATGGTCGTCGCTTCCTGAACCGCTGACGATCGAAATTCTGGCGCATAGCGCGTTCGATGTCGTGACCATCGACATGCAGCATGGCGGTCATGACGAGGCGAGCGTACTGCGCAGCGTTGGGGTGGTGCTGAATGCGGGCAAGCCGCCCGTGGTGCGTGTTCCTGTCGGACGCTTTGATATGGCAAGCCGCGCGCTGGATTTTGGCGCTCAGGCCGTCATTGCCCCGATGATCAATTCTGTCGAAGATGCACGCAAATTCGCAGCGGCGATGAAATATCCCCCCGTGGGCGAGCGCTCGTGGGGCGTGTTCCGGCCCAATGCCGATTATGGCGCACCGGGTTCCAATGATTATCTGACGAGCGCCAATCACGACACGCTGGCTTTTGCGATGATCGAGACGCGGGACGCCTATGATGCACTGGACGCCATTCTCGATGTGCGCGGCATTGATGGTGTGTTTGTCGGTCCTGCTGATTTTTCGATTGCATGGAGCAATGGCCGCGAGGCCAATCCGCATTCCGACGCTATTCTTGAGCCGATCAGCACGATTGCGCGCAAGGCTGCTGCTGCTGGTAAAATTGCCGGTATTTATTCGCCGACGCCGGAATTCGCCAAGCGCTACATCCCGCTTGGTTTCCATTTCCTGACGCTTGGAAGTGATCGCGGCTATTTAAGCCTTGCTGCGCAAACGCTGGTCAGTGCCGTGCGCGACTGATCCTGCGCTGTCCATAAATCCGTCGTCATTTGCATACAAGGATTGCGCTTAAGCACAGAAGTTTTCGGCTCAACGCCCATGCATGACTGACGGATGGATATATGGCGAAAAAAATGGACCGCCGCGCCTTGCTGATCGTAAACCCCAATGCCCGGAATGGACGGGGCTTTGGTGGAGCGATGCAGAAAGTGCTGGAAAAGGGTGGTCTTGCCCTGTCGCAACATCAACCTGGCAAAGACGAAACGATTTCCGATGTCATCCTGCGCGAACGCGATCATGATCTGGTCATCATCGGCGGTGGTGATGGATCACTCAATGCTGCGGCCAGAGGGCTTGCTGAAACCGGCCTGCCGCTCGCAATCCTGCCGCTCGGCACAGCCAATGATTTTGCCCGCACGGTTGGAATTCCTGCCGACCCATTGGAAGCAGCACGACAATTATTGACTTATAAGGCGCAGGAAATCGATCTTGGCGAGGTCAATGGCCACCTTTATTTCAACGTCGCCAGCATCGGTTTCAGCGCGGAGCTGGCGCGGGAACTCAGCGGGGCCGCCAAGAAAAAATGGGGCAAGCTCGGTTATGCGCTGGTTGCTGCGCGCATTCTGATGCGCTCGGAACTTTTTACCGCCTATCTCGAACATGATGGCATCACCGAGAATATCAGGACTTTGCAGGTATCGGTCGGCAACGGCAGATTCTATGGCGGCGGCATGGTGGTTGAGCAGAATGCCGCAATCGACGATGGAAAACTCGACTTTTACAGTCTTGAAGTCGATCACTGGTGGCATCTATTGCGCCTTTTGCCGAGCCTTCGCCGTGGTACGCAATCGCAATGGCAGGACGTGCGCGCATTTCCCACGACAGAGGTGATCATCCGCACCAAAAAGCCGCGAGCCGTCAATACGGATGGCGAATTGACCACATGGACGCCGGCGCATTTCAAACTGCATCGTCGCGCAATCAAGGTTCATATACCGGGTGGATAACGAACAAGCTAAAAAAAGGCCCGCATCGTATTCGTGCGGGCCAAATTCATGACGTTAGGTGACTGGCTCAGAGGTCATTAGAGCCGCGATGTTAACGAACAAGGCAAGGGATCGTTCCATCAGGTGGCAAAATTGAGTCGAATTTGACGGCGGGGGGGAAGTTTTAATAAAACGTCAATGAATCGGTGACATCACTCTATGTAAATAAAATGCAGGTGGTCTTGTAACCGCCGTGATAATGACGGGCGTGTGGCGTATGGGTTTATGGCGAGAGCTGACGACAGTTTCGGGCAGGCAGGGGAGCGCAAAGGTTTTGCGCGAAAAACGCAGTTCCGTTTCCCTCATCACCTTCATGGCAGTGGCCGTAGCACTCGCTGGCTGTGCATCGCAGACGCCTCCATCGCAAAAGCCCAAGGTCAAGCGTTCCAAGGAATATTTCGCGGAATCCAAATATGGCGTCAAGGCAAGCCCGCGTGTCGCCCATTCGACCGGAAAACCCTTGCCGCGCGGCGGTGGCCGCGACCAGACCGGACGGCCCTATAAGGTCAAGGGGCGCTGGTACTATCCCAAGGAAGACAAGAATTACAAGGCTGTTGGACAGGCTTCCTGGTATGGCGAAGCCTTTCATGGACGTCTGACCGCCAATGGTGAAGTCTACGATATGGCGCATTTGACGGCGGCACATCCGACCATGCCGCTGCCCAGCTATGCGCGGGTTACCAACACGCAGACCGGCAGTTCGGTCATCGTGCGGGTGAATGATCGTGGGCCTTATGAATATGGCCGCGTTATCGATCTGTCGCAGAAGGCCGCGGACATGCTCGGCTATCGCCATCATGGCACGGCCAAGGTGAAGGTCGAATATGTCGGACGTGCACCGCTCGACGGTCAGGATGATTCCTACCTGATGGCTTCCTATCGTCCGGGGGATGGTGATCCAATGGGGCAGCCGGCAAGCGGTGTCATGCTGGCGATGAATGGTCCAACGCCGACCTCTTCGCAATCGTCCGCGCCGATACCGGCGCTCGTGCCTGTCCCGCAGGATTCGCCCTTTGCCGTCAATGACGCTTATGGAAATGTTCCGTCTCAGCCCATAAACGTTCCGCGGCCATCGCAACGGCCTGATCTGGCAATGGGACAGACAGGGGGGCAGACTGGGGGACAGATTGGCGGCGGTCCTATCAAGGGCATGGCGGGTTATGCCGCAGATCCGTCCATGGTTAGCACCTATGGCAATATCCTGACCGCAAGTGCTGTCTCCGATGCATGGAAGACGCAGGATGGTGCACGCAGCGGCGAATATGTGGAACTCGGGCTTTTCAACTCACTGGAAGCCATCGAAAAACTCGAGCGCGCTCTGGCCAACACTGCTCAAATCAGCCGTGTTCAGGTGCAGGGCGATGCGGGTATGGTCTATGAACTGAGCGCTGTTTCGCGACGGGGCGACAATGATGCTCTGCTGAAAGCCGCATGGAAAGCTGGCGCAAGTGATGCATTTGTGGTGCGCGCCAATTAAAATTGCTAAAATGCAAGCGATTTCGGTTATACTTGTCGTATAGCTAATATTCGTTGAATTTGCAGCAAGGCTTTCATGGCGCTCTCTTGTGTTTTTGTCCGGCGTATTATGGCCGCATCGGGGACCGCTCTTGTCCTTTCGCTTTTGTCATCCACGATCGCCGCTGGCGAAGACGGTTTCGCTCTCAAGGCGCCACAGGCTTTTCTGATCGATGACCGCAGTGGCACTGTGCTTCTTGCCAAGAATGCGACGACACAGATACCGCCCGCATCTCTGGCCAAATTGATGACGGCGGAAATTGTCTTCGAAGCCATTGAAAGCGGAAAGACGACGCTTGAAACGACCTATCCGGTCAGCGAATATGCCTGGCGCACCGGTGGCGCTCCGTCCGGCACCTCGACGATGTTCGCGCGTATCAAATCCGCACCGACGGTTTCCGATCTTCTGCAAGGCCTGATCGTCCAGTCGGCAAACGATGCAGCGATCATTCTGGCTGAAGGATTGGCAGGGAGCGAACAAGACTTTGTGCGTCAAATGAATGAACGTGCTCAAGTCCTTGGTTTAAAAGGCTCTAAGTTCGTCAATTCAACAGGACTTCCAGCGGAAGGGCAAAAAGTTACCCTTGAAGACCTGACTGCTCTCGCCCGCCATATCCATTCGGCGCATCGTGAATTCTATCGATATTATTCTCAAGATGCCTTTACCTGGAACAATATCATGCAGCGCAATCGCAATCCGCTGCTGCGGCTTGATGTCGGGGCAGACGGGCTCGGCACCGGCTATACCGAAGCCTCCGGCTATGCGCTGGTTGGTTCTGCCGAACGCAACGGACGGCGATTGTTTTTGGGCGTCAGCGGACTTGCCAGCGCCAAGGAGCGCGAGGAAGAGGCACGAAAGCTGCTTGAATGGGGCATGTCGGCATTCGATGACATGCGCCTTTATGCGGCAAACGATATTGTCGGCGAGGCGCAGGTGTTTGGCGGAGCGAAGGCGCATGTTCCTCTCAAGGTGAAGGATACCGTCGAACTGCTTTTACCGAAAGAAACGCGCGACAGGCTGAAGGCACGGCTGATCTATGAAGGGCCGCTGGCGGCTCCGGTCAAAGCAGACACGCAGATTGGAACCCTGCAATTCGAGCTTGGTGGCAAGGTTCTGCGAAAGCTGCCGGTCTTTGCCGCGCACGATGTCGCGAAGGGGAGCCTTACACGCCGGGCATGGAGCAGTATGGTCGAGCTTTCAACCGGCTGGCTCAGGAAATATCTGTAAAACCGCTGTTGAAGACTCGTAAACCTCGACCTTGACGGCAAAGGTCGGTATGAACTTGAATCATATGATTTTTCAATTGCGCGGAAGCCAGAGTGTCGGGACTGTTCATTACATTCGAGGGCGGCGAAGGGGCGGGCAAGTCGACGCAGATCGGTTTGCTGGCCGAATTTCTGCGCGCCCAAAACCTTGATCCGTGCATCACGCGCGAACCCGGCGGCTCTCCGGGTGCCGAAGCGGTACGCCATGTCATTTTGAGCGGTGGCGCGGAGGAATATGGCCCGGCCATGGAAGCGCTTTTGTTTGCAGCCGCGCGCGCCGATCATATTGACCAGCTTATTCGACCTTCGCTTGATGATGGAAAAATCGTGCTTTGTGATCGTTTCATCGATTCAACGCGCGTCTATCAGGGCGTTACCGGTAATCTTGATACGATCTATATGAAAGCGCTTGAGCGCGTCACGGTCGATGGCGTGTTGCCGAATATGACGATCATATTGGATATTTCAGCTCAAAAAGGATTGGCTCGCGCAGGCAAGAGGCGCGGTAATAAAACAGTTGATCGTTTCGAGAAGGAAGATGTCGGTGTGCATGAAGCACGCCGTCAGGCTTTTCTGGCCATCGCCACGGCAGAACCGGAACGCTGCAAAATTGTTGACGCCGACCGTCCGCAGGATGAAATTGCTAGAGATATAGCGGCGCTGGTTGAAGCGCAATTGCGGGAGCGGGGGCTCCTATGATCGAAGAACTCGACGTCCCCAAAACCCATGATTCCATTGAAGGCGTTGCCGAGCCTTCTGCCAATGACCTTCTGGTCGGCCATGATGAGGTCACGCGTTTTCTGGCGAAGGCCTATCGCGAAGGCCGCATGCATCATGCGCTTCTGCTGGAGGGCGAACAGGGGATCGGCAAGGCCACGCTGGCCTTTCATCTGGCTGGACACATGCTCGGCCATGGCGATCAGGCCAATGCACCCGATATTTTTGACAAGCCCGATTTTTCAAAACCATTGTGGCGTCAGATTGCCGGCGGCATGCATCCAGCTGTCCTGCACATCAGTCGGCCATTCGACCAGAAAACGTCCAAATTCCGCACCGCCATTACGGTCGAGGAAATCCGCCGCGTCACGCATTTTCTGACGCGCACGGCGTCGGATCACGCATGGCGCATTGTCATTGTCGATCCCGCCGACGATATGAACCGCAACGCCGCCAATGCGCTGCTCAAAACTTTGGAAGAGCCGCCAGCGCGGGCTTTGTTCATTCTTGTTTCGCATTCTTCGGGGCGGCTTTTGCCGACGATCCGCTCACGCTGCCAGAGCATTCAGCTGCGTCCTCTGGATGATGCATCCATGGCGCAGGCGCTGGCCCATGCGGGTGCCGGAATAGGGCTGGATTCATCCAGCATAACACCTGCCTTGTTGGATCGGGCGGAAGGCAGCGTACGCAAGGCACTTCTGCTGATCGCCCATGGCGGCATTGAAATTGCCGATAGCGTGGATACGCTTCTGGACGGTCAAAGTTTTGATCTGCCCAAAGCTCAAGCGCTAGGCGCGGCGGTCAGCGGACGCGAGGCGGAAATCCAGTATGCACTCTTCCGCAATTATCTCATGGAACGCATTGCGAGCCGTGCGCAGCACCTTGCTGAAAATGGGCAATTGCGCGAGGCAAGCGGGTGGTCACAGTTCTGGAGCGATCTGGGCGCCGAAATCTCGACTGCCGAAACTTATAATCTTGACCGCAGGCAATTCGTGACCGGATTGCTTGAAAAAACCCATCGCGCATTTCACGCCGGTTCTCCGGGGTGACATGATTAAAGACATGGGTTATGTCAGCGCTGACCAATTTCTTGCGTGTGCCTAACCTTCAGACGCGTTTCAAACATCGAAAGACCGGGTCCCTTATGAGCCGCGAAAAATATTACATCACCACGCCGATCTTCTACCCCAATGGCAAGCCGCATATCGGTCATGCCTATACCGCGATTGCAACGGATGCGATGGCGCGGTTCCAGCGGCTCTTGGACAAGGATGTATTTTTCTTAAGCGGCACCGATGAGCATGGTCTCAAGATGCAGCAGACGGCGGAAAAGGAAGGCATCACGCCCATAGCGCTTGCCGACAAGAATTCGGACGTTTTCCGCTCGATGCTTGAAGCGCTCGGCTGTTCGAATGACCAGTTCATTCGCACGACCGAGGAGCGCCATCACAAGGCTTGTCAGGCGATCTGGAAGGCCATGGAAGAAAATGGCGACATCTATCTCGATTCCTATGCCGGCTGGTATTCGGTGCGTCAGGAAGCCTATTTCGACGAAAGCGAAACCACGCTCGGCGATGATGGTATCCGTCGCGAGCCGCTGGGCTCGCCCGTCGAGTGGAACGAGGAGGAAAGCTATTTCTTCCGGCTTTCCGCCTATCAGGACAAGCTACTGGCACTTTATGAAAGCGATCCCGGTTTCGTCATGCCTGCCGAGCGTCGCAATGAGATTATGAGCTTCGTGAAGTCCGGCCTGCGCGATCTGTCTATTTCGCGCACCACCTTTGACTGGGGCGTAAAAGTTCCGGGCAACGAAAAGCACGTCATGTATGTCTGGGTCGATGCGCTGACCAATTATATTACCGCCGCTGGTTATCCCGATACGCAAAGCGAAAAATGGGATTTCTGGCCAGCCAACGCGCATATTATCGGCAAGGATATTGTGCGTTTTCATGCCGTCTACTGGCCGGCTTTTCTGATGTCGGCGGGTCTGCCGCTGCCAAAGCGCGTCTTTGCGCATGGGTTTTTGTTCAACCGCGGCGAGAAGATGTCGAAATCGGTCGGCAATGTCATCGATCCGTTTGAACTGGCCGAACGCTACGGTTTGGACCAGCTGCGCTATTTCTTCCTGCGCGAAGTACCCTTCGGGCAGGATGGAAGCTATAGCCATGAGGCAATCGTCAATCGCACCAATGCCGATCTTGCCAATGATCTTGGCAATCTGGCACAGCGCTCGCTGTCGATGATCGCCAAGAACTGCGAAGGCAAGGTGCCGCAGCCGGGCGCGTTCACGGACGAAGACAAGGCCATTCTTGATCAGGCGACTGAAGCGCTTGAAACCGCCTGCAAGGCCATGGACGATCAGGCGCTGCATCAGGCGCTGGGTGCGATCTTTGCTGTTGTCGCCGAAGCCAACCGCTATTTTGCGGGGCAGGAGCCCTGGGCGCTGCGCAAGACCGATCTGGAGCGCATGGGGACCGTGCTTTATGTGACGGCGGAAGTCATTCGCCGGGTCGCCATCATGGTGCAGCCGTTCATTCCGCAATCGGCGGAAAAGCTGCTGGATATTCTGGCAATCCCGGCAGACAAGCGTTTGTTTGCCGATGTTGCGGCAAGCCCGCTTGCAGGCGGCACGCAATTGCCAGCGCCGCAGCCGGTTTTCCCGCGCTATGTGGAAACAGAAGAACAGAACTGAGTTGATCATGCTTGTCGATAGCCATTGTCATCTCGACTTTGCCGAATTTGAACCGGAGCGCGATGACGTGGTTCGTCGCGCGCTCGATGCAGGCGTCAAGCGCATGGTGACGATTTCAACCCGCGTGCGACAGTTCGATAAAATCCGTGCCATCGCGGAAAACTATGAGTCGGTCTATTGCTCGGTAGGAACCCATCCCAACAATGCGCATGAGGAATTGGACATCACCGCCGATGATCTGGTGCAACTGTCCGAACATCCCAAAGTGGTCGCCATAGGCGAGGCGGGGCTGGATTACCATTACGATTACGCCCCACCTGAGGCGCAGCGTCAGGGGTTTCTGACCCATATCGAGGCAGCACGGCGCACGCAATTGCCGCTGGTCATTCATGCCCGAAGCGCGGATGACGACATGGCGGAAATTTTGCAACAGGAAACGGCCAAGGGGGCCTTTCCCTTCATCCTGCATTGCTTTTCGTCAGGCCGTGGATTGGCTGAAAAGGGCATTGAACTGGGCGGCTATATTTCCTTTTCCGGCATTCTGACGTTTAAAAACTCGCCGGAAATCCGGGAGATTGCGGCAATCGTTCCGCATGATCGTCTGCTGGTCGAAACCGATGCGCCTTTTCTTGCCCCCTTGCCGCATCGCGGCAAACGCAATGAGCCATCTTTTGTGCCGCATACGGCACGTGTGCTGGCCGACACGATCGGTGTCAGTCCCGAGGAGGTTGCCCGCATCACCAGCGATAATGTCTTCCGGCTGTTTTCCAAAATGCCGCGACCATCCGGGGACGCCACCAATTGAGCACGCCGCGTGATTGCCTGCGCTTTACGGTTCTCGGCTGTGGTTCGTCGCCGGGTGTGCCGCGGATTAATGGCGACTGGGGTAATTGCGATCCAAAAAATCCAAAGAACCGTCGCCGCCGCGCCTCTCTTCTCGTGGAGCGTTTCGATGCGCATGGCAATCAGACGACCGTGGTGATCGATACGGGGCCGGATTTCCGTAGCCAGATGATCGACGCCAATGTGCATGCGCTCGATGCTGCAATCTATACGCATCCCCACGCCGATCATATTCACGGCATTGATGATCTGCGCACCTATGTGGTGGAGCAGGGGCGGCTGATGGATGTCTATGCCAATCGTTTGACGCGCATGCGACTGTTCGAGGCCTTTGGCTATTGTTTCGAGACGCCAGCGGGGTCGAGCTATCCGCCAATTCTCAGCATGCACGATATTGTGGCCGAGACGCCTTTTACGATCCGTGGTGCTGGCGGCGACATTCGGTTGACGCCTTTCGCGCAGGTGCATGGCGACATTCAATCGCTCGGCTTCCGCATCGGCGATCTTGCCTATTGCACCGATGTCAGCGCCTTTCCCGATGAAAGCCTACAATATATTGAAGGCGCGGATGTGCTGATTTTGGGCGCGCTGCAATATCGCCCACATCCAAGCCATTTTTCGCTTGATGAAGCGCTGGAATGGATCGAAAGACTGGCACCCAAGCGCGCTATTCTCACCCATATGCATGTGCCGCTTGATTATGAGACTGTGATGCGTGAGACGCCGCCCCATGTCGAACCGGGACATGACGGTCTGAGTTTTGAAATGCCCTTATAAAAAAACCCGCCAGATGGCGGGTTTTTCAATAGATTAGCCGACTGATCAGGCCCGGGCCGGGAAGGGCATGACATTGCTGCCTTCTTCGATCTCGGTTTCTGCCTTGCGGGCCGGTTTGGTGTCGACGGCAAGACCGCCTGCTCGCAACAGATCGGAGAAGCGTCCGCCAAGCGCTGCCAGCTCGTCAAAGCTGCCGCGTTCGACCAGATGGCCCTTGTCGAGGAACAGCACGATATCGGCGGAACGGACGGTCGAAAGACGGTGCGCAATGATGAAGGTGGTGCGATTTTCACTCAACTCATCAACGGCCTTCTTGACCTTTTCTTCCGTCTCGACGTCCAGCGCACTGGTCGCTTCATCAAGCACGAGGATCGGTGAATCCTTCAGGATCGCACGGGCAATGGCCAGACGCTGGCGTTCACCGCCGGAAAGCTGCGAACCGCGTTCGCCGACCACAGTGTCATAGCCGCTGCTTTTGGCGAGAATGAAGTCGTGGGCTGCGGCAGCTTTTGCAGCCTTATGCACGTCCTCATGCGAGGCGTTTTCATTGCCGACGCGGATATTGTCTTCGACCGAGCGGTTAAAGAGGCCCGCATCCTGAAACACGGTGGCAATGGCGTGACGCAGTGAACGGCGGCTGACAGAGCGCGTATCGGTGCCGTCGATCAGGATGCGACCGGCAGCCGGATCGAAAACGCGTTGCAACAGGTTGATCAGCGTCGTCTTGCCTGCACCCGTGGGGCCGACGATAGCAACAGTCTGACCGGGCTTCACGCCAAACGAAATGTCATAGACTCCCTGGCCGGAATTCGGGAATTCGAAGGTGACATTATCAAAGACGATGTCGCCCTTGACGTCTTCTAGATCGGTTGCACCCTGCGGTTCCTGACGGTCGGCGGTTGCGTCTTCCATGTCAAAAAATTCTTCGAGCTTGGCGCGTGCCGTCACAGTCTGGTTGATAAAGGCGCTGATCTGGTCGAGACGACCAATCATCAACTGTGCGAAGCCGATAAAGGCCACCACATCGCCAACGCGCATCTGACCCTTGGTCACGAAATAAGCGCCCAGAACCAGCACGACCACCATCGAGAAGGTTGAGGCCATGCGGTTGAGGCCACTTGCCAGTGCCCACCAGTTGAGAACCGGGAACTGCGACTTTTCCAGATTATGCGCATAGTCGCGCAGCGCCTTGGTTTCAGACGCGATGCGGTTATAGCTCTGCACCACAGACACATTGCTGATGGTATCGCTGACGTGCTCGAACAGCTTGTGGTGATGCTTTTCAACAGCTTCCTGACCGTCCTTGGTCTTGCGCATGACTAGCTGGCCGATCATCACATAGATAACGCCAAGCACAACCAGCACCATCGACATGCGCAGATCCATGCTCATGGCAACAGGAATAAGCGTTGCAAGCGCCACGACCGTGGTGAGATGCTGACGCATGAATTCTAGCCAAAGCGTAAAGAGCGAATCCGTTGCACGGATCAGCGTGTGCAGCGCATTCGACGTGCCGCGCTTTTGATGCCATGCCAGCGGCATGGTGATGATGCGCTCATAGGAATCGATCATGACGCCCAGACGACGGCGATGCGCCAGACGGTCGGCACCACGTGCCACGAAAACAGCGGCGACGATATTGAAAGCGCCGAGTGCTGCCCACAGGCCTAACGGGAGGAAGATGTCACCCTTGTCGGAAATAGCCTGAATGACCTGACCGAACAGGATCGGCTCGGCCAGAGTGACGATGGCGACAAGGACACTTGCGACGCACATGGTTATCGTCCCGGCCTTTTCGACCGCGAGATATTGCATGGCACGCCAGTAAATTTTGAGTAACGACACTTTCGTACTCCCGTTGTTCTGTTCATCGAGCTAAATGGGGCAGCCCCGATATTCTATCAATATCAAAATGCGACAGGACATGGCGATTGCGTGTCTCAATCGACCATAAATTAAGAACATGTGTAACTGTGCGTGAGTTTTTGCCGTTTTTTGCGGGTTTTCATGCCAAAACACGCCAAACCTAAACAATTTGTAATGTTGGGATGGTGTCATGGGGATTGGGTTTTGTGGGAAACGCTCTGGTAATCGGACGCGCCCGCGTCTATTGACAGGTCCAGGAAACAGATGCGTGGCGTGTGCCCGCAAAAGGATATATCGGCTATCTCATGGCAGGCGTTGAGCAGAAGACAGTTGCGGCAGACGAAACAGGTATGCGTCTCGACCGCTGGTTCAAGGTGCATTTTCCGGGACTGGGTTTCGGGCACCTGCAAAAGCTGTTGCGTTCGGGTCAGGTGCGCATCGATGGTGGCCGCGCCAAGGCCGACACGCGCGTGCAGGCCGGGCAGGCGATCCGCATCCCGCCGCTTGGCGTTGATGAAAAGGCCTCTGGCCCAGTGACTGCAAAAACCATGCGCAGCCAGCAGGACGGTGACGTTCTTGCGCAGATGCTCATTTATGAGGATCCGAAAGTCTATGTCTTCAACAAGCCTGCGGGATTGGCCGTGCAGGGCGGCTCGGGCCTTGTGCGCCATGTCGATGGCATGCTGGAGGCATGGCGCAACAAGAAGGGCGAAAAGCCGCGCCTCGTTCACCGGATCGACCGCGACACTTCCGGTGTGCTGGTGGTGGCGCGCACACGCGGTGCCGCACAGGCGCTGACAGCCGCTTTTCGCGAACGCGACACCAAGAAAACCTATTGGGCTTTGGTCAAGGGTGTGCCGCGCAAACGCGAAGACAAGATTTCGACCTGGCTGGTCAAGGAACAGACGCCGGATGGCGACAAGATGCGCGTCTGCCAGCATGGCGAGCCGGATTCCGATCACGCGGTTTCCTATTATCGCATCATCGAAAAGGTCGGCAACAATCTGACATGGCTTGAAATGGAGCCTTATACCGGCCGCACGCACCAGCTTCGCGTTCATGCCGCCCATATCGGTCATCCGATCATCGGCGATCCAAAGTATTTCGAGGCCGACCAGAATTGGGAATTTCCCGGTGGCATTCAAAAGCGCTTGCATCTGCATGCGCGCCGCATCCGCATTCCCAACCCTTCGGGTGGCATCATTGACGTCACAGCCCCCCTGCCGCCGCATATGGTGCAATCATGGAACCTGCTTGGTTTTGATGCCGATAGTGTGGACGATCAGGCATGAAGCTGGTTCTGTTCGATTGCGACGGCACGCTGGTCGATAGCGGAAATTTCATTCACCGCTGCATGGCCGAAAGTTTTGTCGATGCCGGGCTGACACCACCGGAGCTGGCGCAGACCTTTTCCATCATCGGGCTTTCATTGCCGCTGGCTATTGCGCAATTGCTGGGACGAGAGCTTGACGAGCAGGTCGATTGGCTAACAGCGCGTTACAAGGAAAACTTCGTGCGCTTGCGCGCCGCTCCCGATTTTGCCGAGCCGCTTTATGACGGTATTCTGCCGCTTCTGTCAGAGCTTGGGCAGAAGAATGATATTCTTTTAGGGCTGGTGACGGGCAAATCACAGCGCGGTGTTCGTTCGGTGTTTGAAAGACACGGTATCGGTCAGCATTTTCTGGTGGTACGCACCGCAGATGATTGCCCATCCAAGCCGCATCCCGCCATGGTGCTGGAAAGCTGCGCGGAAATGGGCATAGCACCCGAGCGCACCATTGTGATTGGTGACGCAATCTATGACATGCAGATGGCCCGCTCAGCGGGGGCTATGGCTGCGGGTGTGTCATGGGGCTATCACGGCGCGCAAGCGCTGCTGCAAGCCGGTGCGCATCATGTTTTGAACACGCCGCATGAGCTGCACGCGATTATCGATGCGATGGATAGTCGCGACCTTACACAAATGGAAAGACCCAATGCGTGACAAATTGAGTGATGTAAGCGCGCCAATTCAGACCCCGGACGAAAGCCCGGTCATTCGTGCGCAAAAACTGATGCAGACGCCGTTGCCCAAGCGCTTTTATACGCGCGTGGAAGTGGCCGAAGTTGAAGACGGCTTTGCCGTGCATCTTGATGGTCGTCCGGTGAAGACGCCTGCGCGCAATTTGCTCGTGCTGCCAACATCGGATGCCGCGCAAATCGTAGCCGATGAATTTAGAGTACAGGAAGAACACGTCGATCCGGTCAAAATGCCCGCAACACGGCTGGTGAACACGGCCATCGACGGCATAGCACTTGATCCGCAGGCCGTGCTCGAAGATATTCTGCGCTTTGCTGGCACCGATCTTCTTTGCTATCGCGCCGACACGCCGCAGGAACTGGTGGCACGCCAGACTGCACAGTGGGACCCGCTGATCGACTGGGCCGAAACGCTCGGTGCGCGTTTTGCGCTCGCCGAAGGTGTCATGCATGTCGAGCAACCCCGCGAGGCGCTTACGGCATTCGGCGTGCATTTGTCTGAGTTCCGCGAGCCTATTGCACTTGCCTGTCTGCATACGATGACGACATTGACCGGCTCGGCCATTATCGCACTGGCAATTGCAAAACAGGAAATTACAGCCGATCATGGCTGGTCAGTTGCGCATATCGATGAGGATTGGACGACCGAGCAATGGGGCGAGGATGCCGAAGCCACCGCACGGCGCAAGACCCGGCATGCCGAGATGATGGTTGCCGACCGTCTGCTCAAGGTTCTTTGATTGCTTTATAAAAGACATTTCATAATGCCTTGATTATAATAAAAAACCCGGCCTTTCGACCGGGTTTTTCTTTGCGCGCTTTTGCGCGTCGTTTCCCTCGGTAATAAAAAGGCGGGTGTTAAAACACTCGCCTGATTTTTTTAGACCGAATAATACATGTCGAATTCAACCGGATGCGGGGTCATTTCAAAACGCATCACTTCGGCCATCTTCAGTTCAATGAAGCTGTCGATCTGATCGTCTTCGAACACGCCACCGGCTTTGAGGAACTCGCGGTCCTTGTCGAGCGACTGCAGGGCTTCACGCAGCGAACCGCTGACGGTCGGGATCTGCTTCAGCTCCTTGGCAGGGAGATCATAAAGATCCTTGTCCATAGCCTGACCGGGATGGATCTTGTTCTTGATGCCGTCGAGACCAGCCATCAGCAGTGCGGCAAAGCACAGATATGGGTTTGCCGACGGATCGGGGAAGCGGACTTCCAGACGCTTCGACTTCGGCGACGAGCCGAACGGAATGCGGCAGGATGCCGAACGGTTGCGGGCCGAATAGGCCAGCAGAACTGGTGCTTCATAACCGGGAACCAGACGCTTGTAGGAATTGGTCGACGGGTTTGTGAAGGCATTCACGGCCTTGGCATGCTTGATGACGCCACCGATGAAGAACAGGCAGTTTTCCGACAGACCGGCATATTCATTGCCGGCGAAAGTCGGCTTGCCGTCTTTCCAGATCGAGAAATGCACGTGCATGCCCGAACCGTTGTCGCCAAAGATCGGCTTCGGCATGAAGGTTGCGGTCTTGCCATAGGCATTGGCAACCTGATGCACGACATATTTGAAAATCTGCATCTTGTCGGCATTGCGCACGAGGCTGTCGAACTTGACGCCAAGCTCATGCTGCGCGGCTGCCACTTCGTGGTGATGCTTTTCGACGGTCACGCCCATTTCGGTCAGGACGGTCAGCATTTCAGAACGCATGTCCTGCGCGCTGTCGATTGGCGGAACAGGGAAATAACCGCCCTTGACGCGCGGACGATGGCCGAGATTGCCGGTCTCATAGTCGGTGTCGTCGTTGGATGGCAGTTCGTTGGAATCGAGCTTGAAACCGGTATTGTAGGGATCGGCTTTGTACTTGACGTCATCGAAGATGAAGAATTCGGCTTCGGGGCCAACATAGACCGTGTCGCCAATGCCGAGCGACTTCATGTAGGCTTCGGCTTTCTTGGCCGTGGTGCGCGGATCGCGGCTGTAGGCTTCGCCGGAAATCGGATCGAGAATATCGCACAGGATCACCAGCGTTGACTGCGCGAAGAACGGGTCGACATGTGCGGTCGTCGGATCGGGCATCAGAACCATGTCGGATTCATTGATGGCCTTCCAGCCAGCAATCGAGGAGCCGTCGAACATGACGCCGTCCTCGAACATTTCCTCATCCACGAGGCCTACATCCATCGTTACGTGCTGGAGCTTGCCCTTCGGATCGGTAAAGCGAAGGTCGACAAACTTGATGTCGTTGTCTTTGATCTGTTTGAGAATGTCATTGGCAGTCGTCATTTTAATTTCCTGTTCGCACGACGATGGATAGGTATGCTGATTTTTATCAGATGGCGTCCACACCGGATTCACCGGTACGGATGCGGATGACTTCTTCGATATTGGACACGAAAATCTTACCGTCGCCGATGCGGCCGGTTTGTGCGGCCTTGCGGATGGCCTCGATGGCAGCGTCCACGGTTTCGTCTGCCACAATGACTTCAACTTTCACCTTGGGAAGAAAGTCAACGACATATTCGGCGCCACGGTAGAGTTCGGTATGACCTTTCTGTCGTCCAAAGCCCTTGGCTTCGATGACAGTAATACCCTGCAATCCGACTTCCTGAAGGGCTTCCTTCACTTCATCGAGTTTGAAGGGCTTAATGATGGCTTCGATCTTTTTCATCAGAGAATGGTCTCCGCTCTTCTTCGGAAAGGGCGTCGTGCCCGTTTCATCCTTTAAGGAAGCATGAAGCGTGCCAGTTTGCCGACACGAACAAGAAACCGCAAAAAAATTCGTCTTGCTTGCGTTTTCACGGCACAGTGGCACTAAATTTAGCGTTATTGCAAGACGGTCCGTTTCTGTGTCAGGACAAAGGCCACCTTATATGTCAGCTTGTGGTTAAAAAATAAGCACATTGCAGCAATAATGTGCGAACGTGCCGAAGACCTTGTGCCGTGCGTTTAATCAGGCATGATCGGTCCGTGTTTAAAAGGTGTATGCGTGATGTTCGAGTTACTTTCTCCTGATGAAATGGCTGCGGCAGATCGCTGGACCATTGAAAACGGCATTCATGACGGTTTTTCACTGATGCTTTCGGCGGGGCGCGCCGTTGCGGAAGTGGCTGCGGGCATGTTCCCGCGAGAAAAGCCTGTCGCCGTATTGTGCGGTCCCGGCAATAATGGCGGTGACGGCTACGTGTGCGCGCAGTTTTTGCTGGAAGCTGGCTTTGATGTCGTGTGTTTCAGCGCTGCTCCGCCGCGCAAGGGCAGTGACGCCTTGCGTGCTTCGCTCTTTTATAAGGGCGAGGTACGTGGCATCGGTGAATTTTCACCCGCAAGCTTTGGTGGTGTGGTCGACGCTCTTTATGGTGCCGGTCTTGCCCGGCCTGTATCAGGATCGCAAGTCATTGCCATCGAAGCCATAAATGCTTCCGGTTTGCCGGTTGTCTCGGTAGACCTGCCAAGCGGTGTTTCCGGGGCAAGCGGACAGGTTTTAGACCTTGCGGTTGCAGCAACGACAACTGTCACATTTTTCCGCAAGAAGCCCGGCCATCTGTTACAACCGGGCAGGGCCCGGTGTGGCGTGCTGAATGTCATCGATATCGGTATTCCCGAGCGTGTTCTGGATGTCCTTCATCCGCAAACTTATGAGAATGCGCCCGAGTTATGGCTGGAAGAACTTCCGGTGTCTGCGGTAAATGCGCATAAATATAGCCGTGGCCATGCGGCGGTTTTTTCCGGCCCGATCTATGCGACAGGTGCTGCGCGGCTTTCGGCACTGGCTGCGGCGAGAAGCGGGGCAGGTGCGGTCACATTATTGTCGCCGCCTGATGCCATGGCAATCAATGCCGTCCATCTGACTGCCATTATGCTGCGGGAATTCAAATCGGCAGAGCAAGCCGTTCAGTTTTTCAGCGACAGAAAAGTTGGCGCGGCTGTTCTGGGCCCCGGTTATGGCAATTCAGCGCTTGCACGCCAAATCGCTTTGGAGCTTGCACGGGAGAATGCGGGCCTTAAATCCATCTTTTATGGGCTCGTGCTCGATGCCGATGGGATAACGGCCTTTGAGGACGATCCCGAGGCATTGTTTGAAGCGCGCAGAAATGGGGGCACAGCTCTGGTGCTGACGCCGCATGAAGGCGAATTCCGGCGACTGTTTCCCGATATTGCCGCGAGCGATTCTTCGAAACTCGAAAGGGCACGTATGGCGGCGAAACGCGCCAATGCTGTTGTCATTTACAAGGGGCCGGATACGGTGATTGCTGCTCCGGACGGTCGCGCAGCAATCAATGCCAATGGAACGCCATTGCTTGCGACCGCTGGTTCCGGCGATGTGCTGGCGGGTGTCGTGTGTGGTTTGCTGGTGCAGGGAATGCCGGACTTTGAAGCAGCCTGCTCGGCCGTATGGGTTCACGCCGAGGCCGCGCGTCGTTTTGGACATGGTTTGATTGCCGAGGATTTGCCCGGTCTGTTGCCAGCTGTCTGGACAAGTTTGGCTGGCCGGTAATTAGCGCGCATCCCGAAAACTGTGAAACGGTTTTCGGATAAGATGCACGTCAAATCAAGGAAATAGAGCGCCGATCGGATAAAATCAGATCGAAACGCGCTCTAGCGTCGCAAGCGCCCTTGATTTGTCCCGGCATCTATTCGGATGTCACCGGATATGGAAACATCTGTGTTGCCGACGCGAAAGTTTTTCCATGTACCGCGGCGTTGCTGATCTGGCTCGGGTTCGGGCGGTGGGGCCGAGACAATCGGCTTTTGCGGTTCGACACCGGGAAGGCCCGGAGGCGAACGTTTTTCTTCAGCGATTGCTGATGTGATGCTTAATAAAATAAACGCAAGAATTTGAAAATAAATGGCTTTCATCATCCTGTGAAAGCCTCCGCCGGGTCGGCAACGGCTTCAAGAAGCTGTTCGGCCATTTCCAGTGTGAATTCATCATAATGCGAAATCACCCGACTTGGCTCATAATGTTGAACCGGCAGGTCTGTATAGCCAAAATCTACAGCAACCACCGGAATGCCAGCCGCTTTTGCAGTGTCAATGTCGGTGCGGCTGTCACCGACCATAATGGCGCGGTCGCGATCACCGCCTGCAAGGGCGATTGTTTCGGTCAGATGGCGTGGATCAGGTTTGCGCCATTCAAATGTATCGGCACCGCAGATCGCGGCAAATCGGGCGGCTTCGCCCATGCTTGTCAGAAGCTTTTTTGCCAAAGCCTCGTATTTGTTGGTGCAAACCGCCAGATCATACCCATGCGCCTCAAAACGATCCATCGCTTCAAGAACGCCGGGATAGAAAACGGATGCGCCGGGCATATGATCTGAATAATGGGTGCGAAACACCTCGACCAGTTCATCGAGCCGCGCATCAGTGATTTCTGTTTTCTGAGCCGCGAAAGCCCGTTCGATCATGGTCCGTCCACCCTGGCCGACATAACGGCGCAACGCAGTGCGATCGGCTGCTGTCAAACCGGAGATGGTCAGGCAGTGATTGAGGCTTTCAAGAAGGTCGGGCGCTGTATCGACAAGCGTGCCATCAAGGTCGAACACGATTATTGGGCGGGGCGTCGTGGCTGACTTCGTGACCGACATGGCATTTCCTTGTCATTATGCATGTGTCTGAAAGAAACCGATACCTAACGCATAGGCTAAAATGGCTCAAGCCCGATGCCTTAAATAAGCATTTCCTGAAAAGAATTTCGGGCGAAATTCTCAGTCAAATTGCCAATCGGCGCTTTGTTATAAAGGCAGCGCATGCTAGACGCGGACCGGAATAACGAGAATCCGTGAGTGTTGGCCCTTTAGCAAGCCGGGGACTTATTTAATGAGTGAAGCACGCAAGCTCAAAATTGCCGCTGCTGCCGAAGCCCTGACCCATGTCAGCGATGGTATGCGTCTAGGTATTGGTACCGGCTCAACGGCAGAAGAATTTGTGCGGCTGCTTGCAGAAAAAGTGCAGGGCGGTTTGAATGTCATCGGCGTTCCGACATCGGAGCGCACTGCCAGTCTTTGCCGTGAACTGGGCGTGCCACTGACAACCCTTGATGAAACTCCGCATCTTGACCTGACCATTGACGGTGCAGATGAAGTCGACGGTGATTTGACGCTGATCAAGGGCGGTGGTGGCGCATTGCTGCGCGAAAAAATCGTGGCGGCGGCTTCTGACGCGATGATTGTGATTGCCGATCAGTCGAAACTTGTGGACACGCTGGGGCAGTTTCCGCTGCCGATTGAGGTTAATCGTTTCGGACTTGGCGCAACGCTTCACGCAATCAAGGTAGCAACTGCAAAATGTGGCCTTGCAGGTCCACTTGAGCTGCGTTTAAAAGATGACTCACCTTTTGTAACCGACGGCGGCCACTACATTGTGGATGCATCTTTTGGCCGTATTCCATCGGCAAAAACACTATCTGACGCTCTCTTCGCTATACCGGGCGTGGTCGAGCACGGACTTTTCATCGGGCTGGCGCGTGCGGCAGTGATTGCCGGAGGCGATGGTATTCGGACTATCAAGCGGTCTTGAGCCGCCGTTTTTGAACTGATTGAACGGAGTATTGAGCATATGATCCCGGCAACTGGCTTTCGCCGTCTGATTGCACCGTTTTCCGCACTCGTTCTGATGGCAGGCGTTCATGCCGCTACAGCGCAGGAAATCTCTGAAACCCATCTGCAAGCCGCGCGTCAGGCCATTTCGGCCATCAATGCGACCGAGCAGTTCGACGAAATCCTGCCCAATGCAGCGCGCGCGCTGAAGGCAGAATTGATCCAGAAGGATCCAGACCTCGAAGCGCTGATCACCAAGACCGTCGATGACAAGGCTATTGCGCTGGCAGCACGTCGTTCCGATCTCGAAACCGAATCGGCCCGCGCCTATGCGAAGGCATTTTCGGAAGACGAGTTGAAGGCCATTGCTGCATTCTATACGTCGCCGGCTGGCAAAAAGCTTCTGTCGGAAGGCCCGATCGTAACGCGTGAAGTCGTGCGCGCCGCCAATATCTGGCAAAACGGCGTCGCACGTGATCTGGCGCGCAACGTGGCAGAAGTTCTCGCAGCGCAGGCCCGTTCATCTGGCGGAGAACAACAGCCGGAACAGCCCGCCCAGCAGTAATTTCCTTTTAATGTGAGCGGATTTAAAAGCCCGGCGTCTTGGCCGGGCTTTTTCTTTTGCCTAAATAGAATACACAAATTACCGGCGGCGTAGCCGTCCTCAGCCTTTTGGAGAGTTTCATGGCCGCTTATGATTTCGACCTCTTTGTGATTGGCGGCGGCTCGGGCGGCGTACGGGCCGGGCGGCTTGCCGGTGCTATGGGCAAGAAGGTGGGACTGGCGGAAGAATATCGTATGGGCGGCACCTGCGTGATCCGCGGCTGTGTGCCCAAGAAACTGTTTGTCTATGCATCGCAATTCCCCGAACATTTCGAGGATTCCGTGGGCTATGGCTGGAGCGTGGGCAAAAGCCAGTTCGACTGGAAAAAGCTGCTCGCCGCCAAGGACAAGGAAATTGACCGCCTCGAAGGGCTCTATCGCAAAGGACTTGAGAACTCTGAGGTCGAGATTTTTGAAAGCCGCGCCAAACTGATCGATGCGCATACCATTGAGCTTGTGGCATCGAAACGGCGCGTCACGGCAGAGCATATTCTGATCGCCACCGGCGGTCGGCCCAACATGCATGAAGCACTGCCAGGCAATGAGTTCTGCATCAGCTCAAATGAAGCCTTTCATCTTGAGGAATTGCCCGAAGCAATCGTGATTGCTGGCGGCGGCTATATCGCTGTGGAATTTGCCAATATTTTCCATGGTCTGGGTGTCAAGACGACACTGGTGTATCGTGGCAAGGAGATTCTTTCGCGCTTCGACCACGATCTGCGGCATCTGCTGCATGAAACCATGGAATCCAAGGGCATCCGCATCATTTGCGGCGCGGTTTTCCAGAATGTTGAAAAACAGTCGGATGGCAGCTTGTCGATTGCGCTTTCCAATGGCGAAATGCTTGAAGCAGGGCAGGCATTGCTCGCACTTGGACGTACCCCCAACACCGACGGTCTTGGTCTGGAAAATGCAGTCGTCAAGATGGACGCGCTGGGTGCGATTGAAGTCGATGATTATTCACGCACCAGCGTGTCCCATATTTGGGCGGTGGGCGATGTCACCAATCGCGTGCAACTGACCCCCGTCGCCATTCACGAGGCCATGTGTTTCCTGGAAACGGCTTTCAAGGACAATCCGACCAAGCCCGATCATGATTTGATCGCAACGGCAGTTTTCTCGCAGCCGGAAATCGGCACGGTCGGCCTTTCGGAAGAAGAGGCGGGCAAGAAATATCCCGAGGTTGAAGTCTATCGCGCCTTGTTCCGCCCGATGAAGAATACGCTTTCGGGCCGCAATGAAAAGATGCTGACGAAAATCATCGTCGATGCGCAAAGCCGCAAGGTGGTGGGCGCGCATATCATGGGCCCCGACGCAGGGGAAATGGCGCAGCTTTTGGGCATCTCACTGAAGGCTGGTGTGACCAAGGATGATTTCGACCGCACCATGGCCGTGCATCCGACGGCTGCCGAGGAACTGGTGACGATGTATAAGCCGAGCTACCGTCTGGTGCGTGGCGAAAAAGTCGACGGATAAATCTTTCGTCACTTATGTGGCAGCGTTAACGAATATTGCTGGCATAAAACCTGTGTCTGCATTATATCCGCCCTACGCGCGCGCCGGATTTGCTATAAAACTGTCAGTTTTCTACGGGAAAAGATTGTAAAAGTGCAATTCCGGCATTCGTGCAAGGAGGCTATAATCCGATAATCATTGAGCGGATTTTGAGACAGGTGCTACCATGACGAAGAACTGGACCCCGCATTCCTGGAGAAGCAAACCGATCAAGCAGGTGCCGTTTTATCCCGACGCACAGGCTTTGAGCGATGTTGAGGCCCGTCTTCGCACCTATCCGCCACTGGTTTTTGCAGGCGAGGCCCGCAAACTCAAGCAGCAGCTTGCAGCCGTTGCCGAAGGTCAGGCTTTCCTGCTTCAGGGCGGCGATTGCGCTGAAAGCTTTGCCGAACATGGCGCGGATAATATCCGTGACTTCTTCCGCGTGTTCCTGCAAATGGCCGTGGTCTTGACCTTTGGCGCGTCCAAGCCGGTGGTCAAGGTTGGCCGTATTGCCGGTCAGTTCGCAAAGCCGCGCTCGTCGGACATGGAAACCAAGGATGGTGTTGAACTGCCGTCTTATCGCGGCGACATCATCAACGGCATCGATTTCGATAGCGCATCGCGTATTCCCGATCCACAGCGTCAGGACATGGCGTACAGGCAGTCGGCGGCTACGCTCAACCTGCTGCGGGCTTTCGCACAGGGCGGCTATGCCAATCTGGAAAACGTACACCAGTGGATGCTCGGTTTTGTCGGCAAAAGCCCGCAGGCCGAACGTTATGCCGCTTTGGCACAGCGCATTTCCGAAACCATGAATTTCATGAGCGCCATCGGCATCACGTCCGACAGCAATCATGCACTGCGTGAGACGGATTTCTACACGAGCCACGAAGCACTGCTTCTGGGCTATGAAGAAGCGCTGACCCGTGTCGATTCCACTTCCGGCGACTGGTACGGAACTTCCGGTCATATGATCTGGATCGGTGATCGTACGCGTCAGGCTGATCACGCGCATATCGAATATTGCCGCGGCATCAAGAACCCGCTCGGCATGAAATGCGGCCCGTCCATGCAGCCGGACGATCTCATTCGTCTGATCGATCTGCTCAATCCTGAAAACGAAGCCGGGCGTCTGACGCTGATTGCGCGCTTCGGTTATGACAAGGTTGGCGATCATCTGCCACAGCTTATCCGCGCTGTGGAACGCGAAGGCCGCAAGGTCATCTGGTCCTGCGATCCGATGCATGGAAATACGATCACCGCTGGCGGCTACAAGACGCGTCCGTTCGATCGTATTCTCAAGGAAGTCGAAACCTTCTTCGCCATCCACCATGCCGAAGGCACGCATCCGGGCGGTATTCATATCGAAATGACCGGCAAGAACGTGACCGAATGCACGGGCGGCGCACGGGCCATTTCGGCAGACGATCTGCATGACCGCTATCACACGCATTGCGATCCGCGTCTCAATGCCGATCAGGCGCTGGAGCTCGCATTCCTTCTGGCCGAGCTTTTGAAGAAAGAGCGCGATGCCGGTGTCGAAAGACAGGTTGCTACGGCTTAGAGCGCATTCCGAAAAGTGTGAAACGGTTTTCGGATAAAATGCGCGATGATTCAAATAACTAGAGCGCCGATCTGATCCAATCAGATCGAAAGCGTTCTAAACGCGATCACAAATAAGACAAACGGGCAGGGCGGAGATTTCAATCTTCGCCCTGTTGCTTTTCAGGCAGACTTGTTTAGACCTTGGCGTGCTCGCAACTGACACCGGATATTCGGGAGCTAAGCATGCAGCGTCTTTTTCTGGCTTTTATCAATTCCATGCGCGCGTTGCGCTATCTGGCAGGCAATGAAAAGGCGGTGCAGCAGGAACTTGTTTTGTTCCTGCTCTCCTTTCCTTTAGCGTTCTTTCTGGCGCCGACATGGCTGACTTTTTTGCTGATGACAGGCTCGATCCTGTTTCTGCTCATGGTGGAAATCCTCAATACCGGCATTGAGGCCGCCTGCGACGCGGTCTCGCTCGATTTTCACAAGGAAATTCAAATTGCCAAGGATTGCGGTTCCCTGGCCGTGCTGATCTCGATCATTTTCACCTTCGCGGTCTGGGCCTATATTCTGATCGACACCTATCTGGTTTGAAAGCGGCCACAGATAGGTCATGTCCGTTGCAATCGGGCCGCAAAGCGGGCTAAAGCTTGGGCATGATCAGTGCATCCGAGAGTCTTACCATGCTTCGTATTGCCATAGCGCAGCTTAATCCTGTCATGGGTGATATTGCCGGAAATCTGGCCCGTGCGCGCTCTGCCCGCAAGCAGGCAGCCGCAATGCAGGCCGATCTCATTCTGTTTACGGAATTGTTCATCGCGGGCTATCCGCCGGAAGATCTGGTGTTAAAACCGGCTTTTGTGGAAGCGTGCGAAAAGGCTGTGCTGGAATTAGCCCAAGACACCAAGGATGGCGGGCCGGGCGTTATCATCGGCACGCCGCTCAAGCGCGAAAGCGGGCTGCATAATGCGGTCATGGTACTCGATGGCGGTGAAGTGATCGCCGAACGCTTCAAGGTCGATCTGCCCAATTACGGCGAGTTTGACGAAAAGCGCGTGTTCCAGCCGGGACCGCTGCCCGGACCAGTCAATTTCCGTGGCGTGCGCATTGGTATTCCGATCTGTGAGGATATCTGGGGCGAATTGGGTGTCGCAGAAACGCTTGCCGAAAGCGGTGCTGAAATTCTGCTGGTGCCCAATGGTTCGCCCTACCATCGCGACAAGATGGATCGGCGGTATCAGGTTGTCTTGAAACAGGTGATCGAGACGGAACTGCCGATGCTTTATGCCAACCAGATTGGCGGGCAGGACGAATTGATTTTCGACGGCGCATCATTCGCTTTCAATGCGGATAAGTCGCTTTGTCTGCAAATGCCGCAATTTGATGAAGCCATTACACTCACGGTGTGGAAGCGCGAGGGCGAGGGATGGCTTTGTGAGGAGAGTGACAAGGCCCAATTGCCGGAGGGCATGGCAGCCGATTATGCGGCGTGCATGCTGGGCTTGCGCGATTATGTCAACAAGAACGGTTTCAAGGACGTGGTGCTCGGTCTTTCCGGCGGCATCGATTCGGCCATATGCGCTGCCATGAGTGTCGATGCACTGGGCAAGGACCGTGTGCGCTGCATCATGCTGCCTTATCGCTATACGTCCGATGAATCGCACAAAGACGCTGCCGACTGCGCCAAGGCGCTCGGCGTGCGCTACGATATCGTTCCAATTGCAGAGCCTGTCGAAGGTTTCCTGAATGCCCTGCAACCGCTTTTTGCCGATACTGAAAGTGGCGTGACGGAAGAAAACCTGCAAAGCCGCACACGCGGCACCATATTGATGGCGGTTTCCAACAAGTTCGGCTCCATGGTCGTCACCACCGGCAACAAGTCGGAAATGTCGGTCGGCTATGCCACGCTTTATGGCGACATGAATGGCGGCTTCAATCCGATCAAAGATGTCTACAAGATGCAGGTCTATGCCATGTCGGCATGGCGCAACGAAAATGTTCCGCAAGGCGCGTTAGGATCATCTGGCGAAGTGATCCCGCATAACATCATTTCCAAGGCACCATCGGCGGAACTGCGCGAGAACCAAACCGATCAGGACAGCCTGCCGCCCTATCCGGTGCTCGACGATATTCTGGAATGTCTGGTCGAGAACGAAATGAGCAATGCAGAAATTGCCGCGCGCGGTCATCCGCTGGAGACGGTACAACGCATAGAGCATCTGCTTTATCTGGCCGAATATAAGCGCCGACAATCGGCGCCGGGCGTAAAAATCACAAAAAAGAACTTTGGACGCGATCGCCGTTATCCGATCACCAATCGCTTCCGCGACCGCTGAAAGACTTGAACATGACAGTTACCGTTCGTTTTGCCCCGTCGCCGACGGGCTATATTCATATCGGCAATACACGCACGGCCCTCGCCAACTGGCTCTATGCGCAAAAGAATAGTGGCAATTTCATCCTGCGCTATGACGATACTGACGTCGAACGCTCGCGCGATGAATATGCCAAAGCCATAGCGGTTGATCTTGAATGGCTGGGCATCCGTCCCGACCGGGTCGAATATCAGTCCAAGCGTTTTGATATCTATGCCAAAGCGGTGGAAACACTGAAACAGGCTGGGCTGCTTTATGCCTGCTATGAAACTCCCGATGAACTGGAACGCCGCCGCAAGTTGAGGCTGGCGCGTCGTCTGCCGCCGGTCTATGGCCGCGAGGCCCTAAAGCTCACCGATACGGAAAAAGCGGCATTTGAGGCCGAAGGCCGTAAGCCACACTGGCGTTTTCTGCTTCCGAATTTTGCAAACGATCCTTTTGCGACGGAACGCACCGAAGTGCATTGGGACGATCTGGTGCGCGGGCCGCAAGTGGTCGATCTGGCATCGATGTCCGATCCGGTGCTGCTGCGTGAAGACGGAACCTATCTCTACACCTTGCCTTCGGTGGTGGACGATATCGACATGGGTGTGACCCATATTATTCGTGGCGACGACCATGTGACGAATACCGGCGTGCAGATTGCGATTTTCCGCGCATTGGGGGCCGAGCCGCCAGCCTTCGGCCATCACAATCTGCTCACCACCACGACCGGCGAGGGACTGTCCAAACGCACCGGCGCGCTTTCGGTCGGCTCACTGCGCGAGAGCGGTTATGAGCCGATGGCGGTGGCGTCGCTCGCTGTGCTGATCGGCACATCGGAAAATGTTGCGGCAGCGCCAAGCATGGAAGCGCTGGCAGAGCATTTCGATCTGGCCTCGATCACCAAATCGGCGGCCAAATTCGATCCCGCAGAACTCGACACACTCAACCGTTCGTTGCTGCATGAGATGTCGTTTGAAAGTGCCAAGCCGCGCCTTGAGGCTTTGGGCATCAGTGGTGAAAAGACGGAAGCTTTCTGGCTTGCCGTGCGCGGTAATCTAGATCGCTTCAACGATGCGCAGCATTGGTGGCAGGTCGTGAGTGGCGATCTGCCGGAAGTGGCGGAGCTTTCCGATGAAGATCGCGCCTTTGTGCAAGAGGCTTTCACGCTGCTGCCGGATGGTCCATGGGACCGCGACACATGGAAACAGTGGGTCGATGCCGCGAAAGTCAAAAGCGGCCGCAAGGGCAAAGGCCTGTTCATGCCGCTGCGCCTTGTCCTGACAGGACAGGCCCATGGCCCGGAACTGGCCGACCTTCTGGTGTTGATGGGACCGGAAAAGGTACAATCCCGCAAGCCGTAATCTTGTTTGGTTATGAGATAAAAGCGGGCATGGTGTGAACCATGCCCGCTTTTTTCGTGCCTTGAAACAAGGATTATTTGCGCAGCTTTGCCTTGGGCGTTGCAACTTCGCCTGCGCGTTGCAGCGCTTCGACCACAGCCAGTGCCGTCATATTGACCACGCCGCGTGAGGTCACGGATGGCGTGAGAATATGCGCGGGGCGTGCAGCGCCCAGCAGGATCGGACCAACGTGCAACGCGTCGGTGACGCTTTTGACCACATTGAGCGTGATATTGGCGGCGTCAAGGTTCGGGAACACCAGAAGATTGGCTTCGCCCTTCAGCCGTGAATTGGGGAAGACGCGATCACGCATGGCCTGCGAAAGCGCGGAATCGCCATGCATTTCGCCGTCCGATTCCAGATCGGGTGCCTTTTCGGCCAGAAGGGCAGCGGCTTTGCGCATCTTTTCCGCGCTGGCACTTTCCTTGGAACCAAAGTTGGAATGCGACACCAGCGCCACTTTCGGCACGATGCCGAAACGGTCGATTTCCTTGGCCGCGAGAATAGCAATTTCTGAAATCTCGTCCGGGGCCGGATCGACATTGACATAGGTGTCGGTCAAAAACAGCGCACCGCGCTGCGAGATCAAAAGGCTGAGCGCGGAATAATCATGAATGCCGGGCACCTTGCCGATGATCTGGCCAACAACGCGCAAGTGGCGCTCGAAACGACCTTCGAGACCGCAGATCATCGCATCCGCTTCGTCGCGCATGACTGCAAGGGCAGCAATTGCGGTTGAATTGGTGCGCACGATGGTGCGGGCCGCTTCCGGTGTAATGCCCTGACGGCCAGTCAGCGAGAGATAAAGATCGACATAATCGCGATAACGCGGATCGTCTTCAGGGTTGATCAGTTCAAAATCCACACCGGCGCGGATTTTCAAGCCATAGCGGCGCAGTCGTGTATCCACCACCTGCGGACGACCGACAAGAATAGGCGACGCGATGCCTTCCTCGACAACCACCTGTGCGGCACGCAACACGCGTTCGTCTTCGCCATCGGAATAGATGACGCGCTTGGGCTTTTCCTGCGCGCGGGCAGCGGCAAAGACCGGCTTCATGATGAGGCCAGAGCGGAAAACGAAACGGTTCAGCCTGTCGAGATAGGCTTCCATATCCTCGATCGGGCGCGTGGCGACACCGGTTTCCATCGCAGCCTTCGCCACGGCTGGCGCAATGCGCAGGATCAGCCGCTGATCAAACGGCGAGGGTATGATGTAATCCGGGCCAAAGGTCGGCGTGTCGCCGGAATACGCACGGGCTGCGACATCGGATGGCTCTTCACGAGCAAGGCCTGCAATGGCGCGAACGGCGGCAAGCTTCATCTCTTCATTGATGGCGGTCGCACCGACATCGAGCGCACCACGGAAGATGTGCGGGAAGCACAAAACATTGTTGACCTGATTGGGGTAGTCCGAGCGTCCGGTGCAGATCATGGCGTCAGCCCGCGCGGCGCGTGCTTCTTCCGGCATGATTTCTGGCTTGGGATTGGCAAGCGCCATGATCAGCGGCTTTTCGGCCATCTGCTTGAGAAGTTTAGGCTTCAGCACACCTGCCGCTGAAAGGCCTAGGAAAACATCCGCGCCGCCAATAACTTCGGCAAGCGTGCGGGCATCGGTCTTTTGCGCGTAAACTTCCTTCCAGCGGTCCATCATCGAGTTACGGCCATCATAGACTAGGCCTTCAATGTCGCAGACCCAGATGTTTTCGCGCTTTGCACCGAGATTAACGAGTAGATTGAGACAGGCAAGTGCAGCCGCACCCGCACCCGAGGTTACGATCTTCGCTTCTGAAATTTTCTTTCCGGCCAGTTCAAGACCGTTGAGGACGGCGGCGGCAACAATGATTGCCGTACCGTGCTGGTCATCGTGGAAAACCGGGATATTCATCTTGGCGCGAAGCTGTTCCTCGACCTCGAAACATTCCGGCGCCTTGATATCTTCCAGATTGATGCCGCCAAAGGTGGGCTCAAGTGCTGCAACCACATCGACGATGCGATTGATCTCATGCGCCTCGATTTCAATGTCGAAAACATCGATATCGGCGAATTTCTTGAAAAGAACCGCCTTGCCTTCCATCACCGGCTTGGATGCAAGCGCGCCGATATTGCCAAGACCCAGCACAGCCGTGCCGTTGGAAACCACGGCGACGAGATTGCCGCGCGCGGTATATTCGGCTGCAAGCGACGGATCGTCCTGAATGGCAAGGCAGGGGGCTGCAACACCAGGGGAATAGGCAAGGGCGAGATCGCGCTGATTGCCGAGCGGCTTGGTTGCCTGAATTTCCAGCTTTCCCGGCTTTGGATAGCGGTGGAAGAAGAGGGCTGCCTCATCGAAATCCGAGAGAGCAGGTGTGGTGGTCTTTTTCTTGGTCATGGTCGCATCGCTTTCCGGTTATTCGCGCCGCAGCACACTGTGGCGGACAGAAGGTGCAGGAAGAGTACCGGGCCTTCGGCCTTGTTCTTCTAATCGAAGTTGTCAGGATTCTATAGACCCATTTTGTAAAATGAGTTTATCCCGGTGATTTTAAAATGAGATGTAAAAAGCGCTTTTAAAGCTGCTGTCATCATTGTGAAACTAGAAAGGAGGAGGTCCATAATCCGATGCGCTTGCACTCATCTGGTGGCCCTTAAAACCCAAATCCACGGCTTGATCCTCTTTTGCTTTAAGCCCGGTAGAATATTGAAGACATGCCATCAAGCGACATCTGCAATCAACCGGATTCTAGCAGATTTCACTTCAATGTGCGGAAGTGTCCACTTTTCCTCTTAGAGCGCCGTGCGTCCTTTTGGACGCACAAAGGTCGCTCTAACCTATTTTATCTACGCATCGTGCTTTGCAAAAATCGATCCCGATTTTTGCAAAGCACGATGCTGTAGGGTGCAAATATTGACAGTCTCATAAGGGCACGGACGCGCTGTTTCAGTGAACCGTCATATGGCTGTGACAAGAATCGGGTTTTGTCGGCTTCATTCGGGATTACCCGGTTTGCTGGTCCATTTTGAGGGACAACCAAATGAGCACCGATCCGACGCAGGCAAAGAAGTTCCGGACGCTCTTTATTTCTGACGTTCATCTGGGTTCAAAGGCGGCGCAAGCCGAATTGTTGCTGGATTTCCTCCGCCACCACGAGGCCGAGACCATCTATCTGGTCGGTGATATTGTCGATGGCTGGCGGTTGCGTCGAAGCTGGCACTGGCCGCAGGAACATAATGATGTGGTGCAGAAACTTTTGCGCCAGAGCCGCAAGGGTGCCACCATCATCTACATCGCCGGCAATCACGACGAATTCCTGCGCAATTTTCAGGGCACACATTTTGGCGGCATCGAAGTGATGAACCGTGCCATCCATGAAACCGCAGATGGCCGAAAATTTCTGGTCATTCATGGTGATCAGTTCGACGTCGTGGTGCGCAATGCCCGTTTCATCGCTTATCTGGGTGACTGGGCCTATGATACGGCGATTTGGATCAACACGGTCATGAGCCGCGTGCGGGCCTATTTCGGGCTGCGCTACTGGTCGTTTTCCGCATGGGCCAAGTTTCGCGTCAAGAAGGCTGTCAATTTTATTGGCCAGTTTGAAGATGTGGTCTCCGAAGAGGCCAAGCGCATCGGAGTCGATGGCGTTATCTGCGGACATATTCATCACGCCACCATCGAGACGATGAATGGCGTCGAATATATCAATACCGGCGACTGGGTTGAAAGTTGCACGGCTGTCGTCGAACATTTTGATGGACGCATGGAACTTCTCGACTGGACGCATATGCGTGATCGACGTCCGTCTTCGGGTAAAAAGCGATCCAATGGTGTTCATGCCGATGAGGGTACGATCATTCAACTGCCGCGGCCATCGCGCGAAGTTGCAAAGATTGGCGGATGAAGAAAATTGTCATCATCACGGACGCGTGGCATCCTCAAGTCAATGGTGTTGTGCGAACGCTGACCAAATGTCAGGAAATGATGCTGGCGCGTGGTTATGCCGTTGAGATCGTCTCTCCGCTTGATTACCGCTCGGCACCATGCCCAACCTATCCCGAAATAAGGCTGGCTTTGACAACACCATGGGCGTTTCAGCGCAGACTCGTGGCGCTCAAGCCCGATTATATCCATATTGCCACCGAAGGCCCGCTCGGTATCATGGCGCGCCGTGCCTGCCTGAAATTGGGCTGGCGTTTCACCACCAGTTTTCATACCCGATTTGCGGAATATGTCGCAGAGCGGTTTCCGGTTCCCTTGAGCTGGACTTACAACTTTCTGCGCCGCTTTCATAATGCGGCAGCGCATACCCTGGTGCCGACCCAGTCTATTCTCGATGATTTGAGCGAGCGTGGTTTTACGGGACTTGATCTGTGGACACGCGGTGTTGATCGCTCGGTGTTTTATCCGCGTCCCGATATTGCACGCGATAGAAAAGAGCCGGTGTTCATCTGCGTGGGGCGGGTGGCTTCGGAAAAGAACCTGCCGGCCTTTCTCGATCTCAAACTGCCCGGCAAAAAAATCATTGTCGGGGACGGTCCTGCGCTCAATGATTTGAAAGCGCGTTACCCGGATGTTTCATTCGTCGGCAAACGTGAGGGCGAAGCACTGGCCAAAACCTATGCGGGCGCTGATGTGTTTGTATTTCCAAGCCGCACCGATACATTCGGTCTGGTTTTGCTGGAAGCCATTTCATCGGGATTGCCGGTTGCAGCCTTCCCGGTTCCCGGCTCCAAAGACGTTGTAGGCGCAACCGGGGCAGGCGTGCTTTCCGAGGACTTGCAGGCTGCCTGTCTGGAAGCGCTCGCCATGGAAAAGTTCAATCCGGCAGAAGTGCTCAAGCCTTTTACCTGGGATGCCTGTGCCGATATTTTTGAAGATGCGCTGATGCCGTTAACCGGCCATAGTGCCGAAGCCGATTATGCGCTGGCTCAGCCCCAGACAGCGGCATCCGGCGGATAGACGCGCGCTCCCTCATAGCGGAGCCCCGGTTCGCGGTCTTTTGCTAAAAGGAGTGGGCCGTCTAGATCGACAACCGCTGCATCCTGCGCAAGAAGCACCGCAGGCGCCATGCCGAGCGACGTTCCCACCATGCAGCCGACCATGATTTTAAGCCCGAGTTCCATTGCTTTGTCGCGCATGATGAGGCCTTCGGTCAGCCCGCCCGCCTTGTCGAGCTTGATATTGACCGCATCGTAGCGATCAACGAGGTCTTCCAGACCTTGAGCCGTATGAACGCTTTCATCAGCGCAAATCATCACCGGACGCTCGATCCGGTGCAAAATATTATCTTTTCCTGCGGGCAGGGGCTGTTCGATCAGAACCACGCCTGCCTCTGCCGCAGCTTGCATGTTTTCGGCAATATTCTCATCATTCCAGCCCTCATTGGCATCGATGATGATCCGGCTTTTGGGGGCTGCGGCTCTGACAGCTTGAATACGCGCAAGATCGTTATTGCCACCCATTTTCACCTTGATCAGCGGATAATGCGCAACTTTCGCTGTCGCTTCGGCCATTTCTTCCGGTGTGCTCAGTGAAACAGTGATGGCGGTTTCAAGCGGGCCGGGGCTGATCTGGAGTTGATCTGCAACGCGCCTGCCGGATGACTTGGCTTCCAGATCCCAAAGAGCACAATCGACTGCATTGCGCGCTGCCCCGGCAGGCATCAGGTGCTGGATATCCTGTCGTGTGGCACCCTCCTTGACCGCCGAACGCACCGCCTCAATGGCCGCGACCACGCTTTCGATGCTTTCACCATAACGCGCATAGGGCACGCATTCGCCGCGCCCCTGATGACTGCCATCGTCAATTATGCACAGGACAATTGCTGCTTCCGTCTTCGATCCTCTGGCGATTGTGAATTTTCCGGCAATGGGATAGCGTTCGACCTGAATTTTCAAGGTATTGTGCATGGGAAATCCTTCCAGAACCCGGTATTTCGGTCGCCGAACGACTCATGTAAGAGGTGGTCTATGGTGACCGACACTGCCGATAAAACAAGAAGTTCCGATGCCGCGCCAAATATTGATGTGGCCGAACAGGATGGCACGCGTGTTGTTCAGTTGAGCGGCCGTTGGGTGTCGCAAAGCGTGCACCTTGTCGATGACAAGCTGCGGAAGCTTGAGAAAAAGGCGGGGGGCGGAGCGGTCACAATTGATGCCTCGGGTGTTTCCAGTCTTGATACAGCCGGTGCCTGGCTGATTGAACGCTTGCGGCAACGGCTTGCGGCGCAGGATGTCGATGTAAAAGTCGAGGGCTTGCACGAAGCATGGATGCCATTGACTGAGGAGGTTGGCGCTGCCGTTGAGGGAATTCTGGATATTCCTCACAACCGCAAACCGTTCTTCTTCGTGGCTTTTCTTGCGGCCCTCGGACGCGGGGTCTATTCTGTCGGCAATGATTTCAAGATGGCGATGCATATTCTGGGCGCCACCATTCGCGGCGCGCAGCTGAAATATGGGCGCGGCAGTGGTATTCCGATTGCAGCGATCGTCACGCAGATGGACCGCATGGGCGTCGGTGCTATTCCGATCATCGTTTTGATGTCGACCATTGTTGGAGCGATCATCGCACAGCAGGGCGCCTTTCAGTTGCGCTATTTCGGTGCCGAGATTTTCGTGGTCGATCTGGTCGGCATTCTGGTTTTGCGCGAACTGGGCGTACTTTTGACGGCGATCATGATTGCGGGACGATCCGGTAGTGCCATTACAGCCGAAATCGGATCGATGAAAATGCGCGAGGAAACGGACGCATTGACCGTCATCGGTCTCAATCCGGTCGGTGTGCTGGTTTTCCCGCGTCTTGTCGCATTGGTGATCATCCTGCCGCTTTTGACGATTATTTCCAATCTTGCGGCCCTGATCGGTGCGGCTGGTGTTGCCTGGTTTTATTCCAATATCTCACCGGAAGCCTTTATCAGTCGCCTGCATGATGCGGTGGCGCTCAACACCTATTTCGCTGGTCTTATCAAGGCACCGTTCATGGCGATGATTATTGGCATTCTTGCTTCTGTGGAAGGAATGAAGGTCGGTGGCAGTGCGGAATCGCTTGGTCGGCGCGTAACAGCATCGGTGGTCAAGGCGATTTTCGTGGTCATTGTCGTCGACGGATTGTTTGCAATGTTCTACGCAGCCATCAATTTCTAATTCATCAGGGGCTGCCGGTCTGCGGAAATCGTTGAGCCCTTGATTTTCTTGGGCTCTTTAAGCCACACTTACACAGAAAACTTGTGTCTGGCGGTCTTTGGGCTGTTCAGTCGCCAGCCAGCTTCGGCTAAAGAGTAGATATGGAAAACGGCAACGCGCTTCGGTCGCCGCAGCAGGACGACAATTCTGAAACGGCGATGCCGATGATATCGGTGCGCGACGTGACGGTATCGTTCGGCCGTTCGACCGTGCTCGACAAGCTGTCGCTCGATATCCACAAGGGCGAGGTGCTTGGCTTCATTGGGCCATCCGGTTCCGGTAAATCCGTGCTGATGCGTACAATTCTCGGGTTGAATAAAAAACAGTCCGGTGAAATCGAGATTCTTGGCCGCAATATCGATCACTTGAACGAAGTCGAAAAAATGTCCATCGATATGCGCATGGGCGTGCTTTTTCAGCACGGCGCGCTGTTTTCAGCACTGAACGTGCTGGAGAACATCCAGCTCCCCATGCGTGAATATCTCGACCTCTCGCCCAAGCTCATGGATGAGTTGGCGCGGCTGAAGATCGCTCTGGTGGGATTGAAGCCGGATACGGCGGAAAAATTTCCTTCCGAGCTGTCCGGCGGTATGATCAAGCGCGCAGCACTCGCGCGTGCGCTGGCGCTCGACCCGGATATCGTTTTTCTGGATGAACCCACATCCGGTCTTGATCCGATCGGGGCTGCGGAATTTGACGAGCTGATTGCCAATCTGCGTGATACAATGGGCCTGACAGTCTATATGGTCACGCATGATCTCGACAGTCTGTTTGCCGTCTGTGACCGCATTGCGGTGCTCGGCAACAAGAAAGTTCTGGTCAGCGGTAGTATCGAAGACATGCTGCATGTAGACGATCCTTGGGTAAAATCCTATTTTCGGGGCAAGCGAGCGCGACAGATCGATCCGTCGGCGCCATCAAGACGGCGGCCGGGCAGCCGCTTGCAGACGGGATAAAACATGGAAACGAAAGCCAATTACGTCCTCGTAGGGATTTTTACACTGGCCGTCAGCCTTTTGGCTTTCGGTTTCGTGTACTGGATTGCCCGCTTCGGAGAGGCGCGCGATTCGGTTGTGCTTGATGTGCGTATTCCCGGCTCGGTGACCGGTCTGACCATTGGCAGCCAGGTCCTTTTCAATGGCATCAAGGTAGGCGATGTGCGCCGCCTGCATCTGGACGAAACCAATCCCGGAATGGTGATCGTGCAGACTCGGGTCAATGGCAGCACGCCGATTACCCGGTCGACCAAGGCAACGCTGGGCTTTCAGGGCCTGACCGGTCAAGCCTATATCGAACTCAATGGCGGTCGGCTTGATGAGCCGAACCTTTTGACCGAAGCAGCCAAGGAAGATACGGTCGCACGCATTGATGCAGACCCGTCCGCCGTCAATAATCTACTGGCAACTGCGCAGGATATTTTTGGGCGCGCCAACAGTGTGCTTGGAGAACTGGAAGGGTTCGTCAAGGAAGCGCGTGGGCCGCTCAGCGATACCATCAACAACACCAAGACCTTTACCGATGCACTTGCCAAAAATGCTGATGTGATTGAAGAACTCGGATCCAATACAGGCAATATCAACAAGATCGTCACCGACGCAAAAGACATGATGGCGCGTCTCAATGCCGCCTCGGTGCGTGTCGAGGGTATTCTGGAAAAGACCGACAAGCTGCTTTCCTCTGACGATAAGGATGGTGTCGTAGCGCAAGCCAAGGCGACACTTGAATCCATCCGTCAGACCTCGACCAATCTCGACAAGCGGCTGGCACCGATTGCCGATAATTTGCAGCGCTTTTCAGGGCAGGGACTGCGTGATGTGCAATCCGTCGTCGTGGACAGTCGTCGCTCTATCCAGCGCATCGAACAGGCAATTACCGATCTCGAGCGTAACCCGCAGCGCCTGATTTTCGGCGGACAGGGCAATGTACCCCAGTATAATGGAAGGACGCGTCATTGATTTCCAATATCGATTCCGCCGAGGTGAAGGCCTCTCGCGCGCGTCCATTTGCTGTTTGTGCTTCCCTCTTGATCGCGGGGCTTCTTGTGGGCTGCGGTACGACACCGCTTGATACATTCAATCTTTCAGCACCCAAACCGGCTGTGTCGTCACCAAGCCGCAAGAACCTGCAATTGCTGGTGCCGACACCGAGCGCATTGAAAGCACTCGACAGTGAAAACATTGTCGTCAGTTCGGCCCCCGGCTCGATCGAATACCTCAAGGGTGCGCAATGGGGCGACAGGCTGACCAATATCGTCCAGTCCCGTCTTGTGCAGGCATATGAAAATACAGGTGTGTTCGGTGGTATTGGTCGGCCCGGTGATGGGCTTGCGATCAATTACCAGATTTTGACCGATCTTCGCATGTTTGGTGTTCAGGCTTATGGTTCTCCGAAGAGCGCCGTTGTGGAACTGACGGTAAGGTTGATGAACGACAAGACCGGCGAGATTCGCGCCACGCGTGTTTTCCGCAACGCGGTTCCGGTCGGTGGCGGAGCCAATGCGGATTACGTCAAGGCGATGGATGCTGCTTTCGACCGCACTGTCAGCGAAATCGTGAGCTGGACTGTCGCGGCACTTTGATGCGTGCAAGAAGCTATTTAATGATCGATTGTTTCAGCACGTCGATAATGCGGAAACCGATGTCATCAATGGACTGTATTTGGAACGCCTGATCGTAATAATCGGACGTGTCGTGGTTGATCCCGATGCCGTATATATCAATATCGTTTGAAAGCTGGATATCGCTGATGACCGCTTTCAGATGACGAGCCAGAATGGCTGTGTCATTCGCGGCCAGGGTCGAGTCATCGACGGGCGCACCATCCGAAATGACGACCAGGATTTTTCGTTTTGACGATTGCGCCCGCAGTCTGGCGGTCGCCCACTCAATCGCTTCTCCATCCACATTTTCTTTGGGTAGATCAGGCCTTAACATGGCTTTGAAAGCGGGGCTTCCTGTTGAGAGGCGCAAATTATCGCTGGATTGATAGATTATATGCAGCAGTTCACATAGACGTCCCGGCGATGACGGCCTGCCCCGCCGCAGCCAATCCTTACGCGCTCTTCCTCCCTGCCAGCTACAAGTGGTGAACCCCAGAATTTCAGTCTTGATCCCAAGGTGAACGAGAAAATTCTGCGCGATGTCACAGGCAGCGGCTGCCAAAAGCATGGATTGTCCACGCATGGATCCTGATTGATCCATCAGAATAGCAGCAGAAATCCCCTCGCGATTCTCATCACTTACGACTCTACGAATATGTGCATCGGCTTCGAGAGCGTGCAGTTGCGCCTTGGTTCGCCAACCGACAAGCGTTGTGGAAAAAGCTGCCCATGCCTGCTCATGCGCTTGCCTGTCTTCATCGCAAAGCGGTCCCAATAGAGTATCAAGCTGATCGGCGGTCACGACACGGTCATAGCTTCGAGTATAGACATAATAGTCTGTGGATTTGCTGCCAGAAAATATTCGCGTGAATAAACGGGAAAGAAAACGCATTGTACCTGGCTTCTAATTTCTTATCTGGCTTACACACGCCGCTTTTCAAATCCTATCGTAGCTTTTAATTCTTTCACGGCCCAAAAAAAACGGCCCGAAGGCCGTTTTCTTGGAAGATTTTGTTTTGGTTAGCGCAGGCGACCGCTTGCGTGCGCCAGCATTGTGTAGACCTTACCCGTATCGGATGTCAGATAGGTCTGCGTGATCATGTTGTCACGGTCGTTGCGGGCCACGTCTTCCAGCAGACGCTGGAAATCGTCCATATAACGGTCGACGGCGCGACGGAATTCACCATCCGACTGATATTTGCGCTTGATATCGTCGAAGGTCTCCTGACCCTTCAGCGTGTAGAGGCGTCGCGTGAAGACATTGCGCTCACCGCTGCGATAACGTTCCCAAAGTTCGAGCGATGCTTCATGATCGATGGCGCGCGCGATGTCCACCGACAGCGAATTGAGCGATTCGACCACATGGCTCGGCGAACGCGGCGCAACGGTAGACTTCGCCTTGGGCTGTGTCACTTCTTCTTCCTCGCGAGACGCACGAGCGAGAAGCTCAGACACCCAGCCGCGCGGCTTGCCTGCCGGTGCACTGTCGGCTACGGGTGCCGGCTGTGCTTTCGGTGCTTGCAGGGGCGCTTCGGTCGGGCGCGGGCGCACAGCGACGTCGGCTTTCACAGCAACCGGAGCTGCGGGTGCCTGGACACTGGCTGGAGCGCTGGTCGGATTTGCAACCGAAGCCGTAGGGGCCGGCGCTATGGGAGCCCTGGCCGGTGCTGCTGCCTGATGAAAGGGGGCTGCGCGCGGCGCACTCATAGCAGGTCGCGAAACCGGACGGTCGGCATGGCTTTCGCCGACATCGATAAGACGGCCGGACTTGTTAACGATCTCCGCCAGTTCCTTGAGCGCATTGATTTGCTCACTCACGGCCTTGCGCATAGCCGACGTGGTTTCCTTGGCCTCGGTTGGCATATCGAGAACGCCGCGCTTCAATTCACCGCGCGTCGCATCCAGTTCGGTTCGGATTTCGTTGGCGGTACGGCGGATTTCTTCGGTCGCGGTCGAGAACTTATGAGCCGCCTGTTCGACGATTTCCGATACACTTTCGCGCATTTTTTCAGCCGACGTCCGTGTCTGGCCCTCGGCCCGCTGGAAGGCGGTGCTGACAAGGCTTTCGAACGACTTCATGAGCTTTTCGACGCTTTCCGACTTTTCGACGAGACCGGAAGCCAGCTGGTCAAGTGCTGCCTGACGGTCGGAAAGGGTGCTGACAAGGCCGTTCTGCGCCGAATTGATCATGTCGGAGGCGGACGAAAGCACCTTGCCATGATCCTCGAAGCGACTGGCGATATCGGCAATCTGCGACAGTGTGCTGTCGGAAAGACTGCGCAGGGTGCCGATATTGGTATCCATCAGACCGGTCGATGTCTGGAACATTTGCGCCGCGCGATTGGCGTTTTCGACGAATTGCGATGTTGTGTCGACCAGACGGCCATCGATATTGGTCAGATTGCGGGTCGCCGCGTCGATCAGCTTACCCAATTCGCCATTGGACGTGGAAAGACGATCGATCAGTTCGCCGACATTATCGGAAAGCCCCGATTTAGCCTGCTGAACGGCGGCAATGGTTTCCGCCGTGCGGCTTGCCAATGCATTGACGAGCGCTGCATTTTCCGTGCGCAGACGGTCGGTTGCGGCATGGGTCGCATCTTCAAGCTGCTGTGCCAGACCGCGTCCGCTCTCGGAGAGGCGTTCGACAAGCGGGCCTGCAATATCGTTGAGGATATTGGTGATGTCCTGCGAGCGGGCGGCAAGCACCACGTTGAGTTCGCGGGTGCGTTCTTCAAGGGTGACAGCAGTCGTATCGGTCACCTTTGCAATGCGCGCTTCCACAGAACCCAGTTCCATCGTGATGTGCGAACCGATATCGCTAAGCCGCGTCGCGATGGCTTCGGCACGCTCGGTAAGGCGCGTTTCAGTCCCGGCCAGATTGTCGGCGACACTGGTGGAGAAGGCCTCACTGTGATTGGCCAGCGTCTGGCTGGTCTTGGTGGCCGTCTGGGAAATGCGCGTCTCGATGGCGCTCAGTTCGCTGGTGAGGCGGTTTTCGATGTCGCCAAGCCGTTCGGCAATCGTATCGGCCCGTTCGCCAAGGCGCACTTCGGTACCCGAAAGATTCTCGATGAGACGGGCATTGAAGCTTTCACCGAAACCGTCAAGGGCCTCTCCGGCTTTTGCGGCTTCTGCTGTCAGTGAGCTTGCAGCTTCACCGATCTTTTCACGCAGCGAGGATGCGACGACACCGGCACTTTGTTCGAGAGTCCGGCGAACGTTGTCGACGCCGACCGAAAGCGCCTTTTCCATCGTCTGTGTGCGTTCGCTGATGACATCGCTCTGGCTTGCGAAGGCCTGCTCAAGCGTTGTGGCGCTTTCTACGACGGCGTTACGCAGATTATTGGTACGCTGCTCAAGCATGTTGCCATGGTCCTGCAACGAATGATTGAGCGACGTCGTGCTGTCAACAATGGTCGAGCGGATTTCAGAGGCGCGCGCTTCAACGGTACGCTCGTGACCTTCCAGCATATCTGCAAGCATGTCGCGATTGTCTTTGAGGACCGAATGAAGTCCGCCAGTGCTTTGCTCGACGTGATGGATATGTTCGACAAGTGTCGTTTCGAAAGCCTCGCGGCCAGCGGCGATGGATTCACCGAAAGCGGAAGCCCGCTCGTCCAGAACGCGCGCCAACGCATTCTGGTTGTCGGCGATGAGAGATCTGAGCGCATCGGCTTTCTCGTCGAAAGTGCGCGCAAGAACATCGCGATTTTCATTGAAATTTTCGCGCATTGCGATCGCACGCTCATCCAGAAGATGAGAAAGCATCTCCTGATTGCCCCGGATGATGTCGTGCAGGGCCGCGGCGCGTTCCTGAAGCGAACGCGAATGATCTGTGAAGCGCTCGTCCAGAAGTGCCGTATGATCGGCCATGGTCTGCTGAAGCGCGTATGTACGCTCGGACAGAATGGATGCATGGTTCTCGACAACGGAACTCATTGCCGATGCACTTGAATCAACAGCGTTCTGGATTTCGCTGCCATGGGCGGCAAGCGTATCGGAATGGCGTCGGATAATCGCCGAAACGCGTTCGGTTTCGCTTTCCAGCGACGTGGCAAAGATGTCGCGGCTTTCAACGATCTTGTTGGACAAGGACGCCATTTTCTCATCGAGAAGCGTGCCGACGGATTGACCCACTGTTTTGAGGTCATCCGTAATTCTGTTTTTGGTCTCGGTGATGACCGTGCTGAGCGATGCACGACCGCCCGTGAAGGTTTCGGCGATCTCACGCGTGCGGGCAATCAGATTTTCATTAATCTGGCGCGAACGCGTTTCAAGTGCGGCGTTGAGCTTTTCCGTGCTGCTGTCGAGCGCCTGCGCGCGGGCCTCGAACTCGGAGAGCAGGGCATGGCTGCGTTCATCCAGCGAGCCTTGCAGATCAGCAAGGCGCGTATCGAATTTGCTGACCATGCTGTCCGTCGCGCTGCCGAACAGACCGGAAATGGAAGCCGCGCGCTCATCGAGTGCTTCGGAGAAGTGTTGCGTTGTCGAGCGCGACAACTCATCAAGCTCGGCAATCCGCGTATCAAGCAGATTGGTTAAAGATTCGCCCGAGCTGTTAAGGCGCAAGCCGATGTCATCTGCGCGCGATTCAATCGCCTGAGCAATCGACAAACCGCTTTCGGACAACTGGCCGACCAACCGTTCACCCGATTCATCAAGCACGTTGCCGAGCTGCTGCGATGCGGACAGGACATTGTCACGAATGATGTTGGATGCGCTCGAAAGCTCCTCTTTGAGCTGTTCATGGGCGCCGGAGATCGAGAACCGTACGCGTTCGGCGTGGCTAATGATCGCGTCGCGCTCATTGCCCAAGTCTGAGACCAGCGAGCGAATACGGCCTTCATTTTCACTATAAGCGCGTTCAAGCTGATGAACTTCCGACTGAACAAGCGTTTCGAGCTCGACAGCACGAGCCAGCGTGCGTTCAATGCCCTCGTTCATGGCGGATACTTCGCGGCGCACAGCCTGACCGATCGATGAAACGCGGTCACCGGAAACGGATTCTGGCTGCAAAAGCTGGAATGCGGCATCCGACATGGCGCGTGCGGCGACGTGCATTTCCTGCGCGCGCTTTACCAGATATGCAAAACCCCAGAACATGGCGACTGGCAGCACAACGCCGGCGGCAACGCCAATACCCGCAGGAGAGGTGAAGAAATCAGTGGCAGCACCGGTGCCGGAAAAGACGTCTGGATCAATAGCCTTGCTGATAGCAGCACCACCCGCTGCCCAAAGCAAGCTGAGTGCTGTCGTGGTCCAGTACAGTTTTGACGAGCGTTCAGTAACACGGCGGGGTGCGGCGGCAATGATACGATCATTGCGTGAATCGTCGTTGGCAGGCGTACGTGGAGCAGGTGCGGGATTGCCGATAGCTGGTGCAGAATCTTGTGGCTGGATGACGGCTTCTGACGTCTCCTGCAAAGGTGCTGTGGCCGAATTTTTCTGCATTGGCGGTCTGACGGCATTGACGGCAGGCGGTACAGGGGGAGCTGCAGGCGTTGCGATAACCGAAGCCGTGGCGACTTGCGGTTCGCTTCTCGGCCTTACCGGAGCCGTTGCGACTGGCGGCGGCGTAGATTGATGGCGTTGCTCGGCCACGAGTTCCTCAGCGGCGCGCGAAATCTGCTGTTCCAGATTATCGACCTGCTCTTTGTCGTCCAATGTATCCAGTTCAAGATCAATCTCGATTTCATCCTCGAAATCGATGCCGAGCGCTTGTTCCAGAGCGTGTTCGACCTCAAGGTCGAGCCTCTGTGCCTTGGATTTTGAAGCCATCGCTTTGCCTACCTCGTACTCATTACTGTGACGTCCGGCCTTCTGAAGAGCCGTTACCAAACTATCTCCGCCAATTTGCATCGTAGCGGTTATGCCCTGTTAAGGAAATAGGCGTATTTTGCCACTACCTAAAACTTTAAATATAAGGTTAACGCAAACCTCGGAAACCTTCAAAATTCCCGGAATGCCGCCTGTTCGCATCATTATTCAGTTTGTGGAAATCGAACGGAATGAATTCTATTCCAATGTCGCGCGCATTAAATTGGTTAATAAAAAAGCGCCTTATACGATAGAAACTCGAAATTCTACAACCTGCAGGCGTTGACCGTTAAATTCATTGTGTCGTGTTATCGTTGCAATATTATATGCGCCAGTTTTATCAGGCGGCAAGAGCGGGTTTTGCATTAAACCCATTATATTCGTCCTGTCTGCCACTGGCACGTTTACCTCTGGCTTGAAACGGCATATTGGCGCAGCCTTTGTCAATGAACATGAAGCGGTTGAAACCATGACAAGAAGGCCGTATTTGGCTACAGCATCGGCCCAAAAATCGGAATCGATTTTTGGAAAGCACGATGCGTAGATTTATGAAGTTAGAGCGACCTTTGTGCGTCCGAAGGGACGCACGGCGCTCTAGCAAACAATGATTTGCCGCTATGCATTGTATCTGTGCGATTTTGACTGGCATGGCCGGTAATTTGCATGGCGGTTTCAAGGAATGACAATGACGAAAATCATATTTGTCTCCGCCGATGGCGGAAATCGCATCGAAGTCGAGGCGGATAATGGTTCGAGCGTGATGGAAGCCGCCGTTCGCAACGGCATCCCGGGCATTGATGCGGAATGCGGTGGCGCGTGCGCCTGTGCGACCTGTCATGTTTACGTCGATGACGAATGGGCGGAGCGCGCGGGCGGTCCCGATCCAATGGAAGAAGACATGCTCGATTTTGCGTACGAGACACGTCCCGGATCCAGACTTTCCTGCCAGATTCGGATCAGTGACGAACTTGACGGGCTGGTGGTGCACGTTCCCGAACGCCAGAACTAAAGCATGTCTGCCAAAAAAAGGAGGCGATGATGGCAGACTGTGACAGAGCCCGGATAGCAATCGTCGGGGCAGGGCCTGTTGCGCTTTACGCCGTTTTTCAGCTTGGTATTTTTGGATTTCGCTGCGATGTTTTTGATGCCCTCGACCGGGCGGGTGGGCAATGTCGTGCTCTTTATGCAGACAAGCCAATCTACGATATTCCGGGCTTTCCGTCGATTATGGCTGAGGAAATTATCGCACGGCTTTTGAAGCAGATTGCGCCTTACGAGCCTGTATTTCATTTTTCACATGTTGTGGGATCACTGGAACGCGCTGAAAAGCAACTCGTTTTATCAACCGATCGGGATTTCTCCTTCAAAGCCGACGCGGTGGTCATCGCATCCGGCTTGGGAGCGTTTGTGCAGGATGGGCAAATCATGCGCCCGGATCCGCTGACCGGTTTGGCGCTGGAAAGAGTGGGAAACGCAATTTGCGTTGCGCCGGATTCTTTTGCGACAACGCAAGCGGGTATCTATGCCGTTGGAGATGCGTGTCATTATGCGGGCAAGCTGAAGTTGATCGTCTCCGGTTTTCATGAGGCGACGCTCATGTCGCAGGCAATCCGAAAGCAAATACACGCTCTCAGACAGATTTAGCGGGAATTCTTGTACATTCTCTCCAGCCTGTAAGTCAGAAGACGCTCAAAACGGTTTTCAAAGTTTTTCGTCTCGACGCGGTCAAAACGCTGCTGCGCCTTGTCATGGGCTTCCATTATACGCTGCGTGATCTTGTCTATGTCGGCGCGAAGGGCTGCACAATCGGAACGGCTGCGTAAAGAACGGATCTGGCGTTCCATCTCACTGGCATGGCTGCGCGCAATGACGATGTGGCTTTCCTCGTGACGACGGATGTCCTGTGACAGTGTATCCCACACCAGTGCCAGTTCCGGCTTCGCCCTGCGTCGCTGTGCCCAGCGCGGCAGAGCAATCTTGGCATGAACGTTGACATAGACATCCTGCACCTTGCAGACTTTGCCGGCTGCACGGCCATAGCGTACCTTGGCATCAAAGCGAATTTCGGCAGCGCCCGGATGATGCTGCCCTGTTTTTTTCAGAAACGGCCCCTTGTTTGACAGCGCCTTGTCCAGTTGAGCGGCTGTCGTGCCATGGATCGTGTAATATTTATATTGGCGGAAGATCGATGCTGCATCGGCCTGCGATGCAACAATGGCGAAGATGGCACCCAGCGCCAGAATTCTTTTCCTGAAAATCATATCCGGCACCTCTTTTGTACATATCTTCGGCCCAAAGCCGGTTCCCGTTTTGGGCAGGCATGCTTTAACTTGGCATGGAAACGTCAATGGAACTATAACGCCGCAGTGAAAATGCGCTTAAGTCTGCTTTGGCAATAATATCGGTCGTACAGGAATACCTTATCATGGCGAAAATCTGGCAATTGGCGCATGGGCGGACGCTGGAACTCGGCAAAAAAGCGCTGATCATGGGGGTTCTCAACGTTACGCCGGATTCGTTTTCGGATGGCGGACGTCATGACGAGGTGCAAAAAGCCCTGAATGCCGCCGAAAAGATGCTCGATGAAGGAGCCACCATTATCGATGTCGGCGGGGAATCGACACGTCCGGGTGCCGCCGCAGTCGACGGCGAGACGGAAGCCGCCCGCGTGGTGCCGGTTATAGAATCTTTGACGAAGCGTTTTGATTGCGTTCTGTCGGTCGATACCTATCGCGCTGCAACGGCACGCAGGGCCGTTGAAGCAGGTGCGCATATCGTCAATGACGTGTGGGGTCTGCAACGCGAGCCCGATATCGCAAATGTCGCGGCTGCAAGCGGGGCAGGGATTGTCATCATGCATACGACACGCGATCGTCAGTGCGAGCCCGATCCGATTGCGGACAGGTTTGCTTTTTTCAGAAAATCGCTGGAGATAGCCAGCGAGGCCAAAATCAGTGACGCGCAGATCGTTCTCGATCCGGGTTTCGGCTTCGGCAACGATCTGGATGAAGACGAGGTGCTTCTGGCCAGGATGGGGGAGTTGTTGCCTCTCGATTACCCGTGGCTGGTGGGCACCTCGCGCAAGCGTTTCATCGGACGGCTGACCGATCAAAGTGAGCCGCTGGCGCGTGATGTAGCAACCGCTGCCACATCGGTCGCGCTCAGGCTGGCAGGTGCCGACATTTTCCGGGTTCATAATGTCGCTTTTAACAAGGATGCCCTTGCGGTCGCGGATGCTATCCTGCAAGAAAAGCAGCACATAAGCTGATCGCCCATGAGCGAAAGCAGGAAACTCAGCGAAAACAGGAAATAAGCCCGTGTATACGATCCGCATCATGAATTGCGCCTTCTTTGCGCATCACGGCGTTTTCGATGAAGAAAACAAGCTCGGCCAACGTTTTTATGTCGATGCGGTCCTGGACGTCGATTCCGGCAATGCGCTGGAAAGCGACGACATTGAAGGGACCGTTCACTACGGCATCGCCTTCAGCGTGATCGAGGATATCATTACCGGTCGCCAGCGCTATCTCATTGAAACGCTTGCGCTCGACGTGGGCAAGGCTTTGTGTGAGCGCTTTCCGCAGATCAAGCGTGCGCAAATCACCATACGCAAGCCCAATGCACCCGTCGCCGGTGTTCTGGATCATGTCGAGGTCACGGTGGTTTATCCCCGGTGACTGCGTTAACTTATCGGGCCTGGCTCGGACTTGGCGGCAATATCGACAACCCGGTTATTGCCATGGCGAAGGCGCTGCGTGCGCTTGATGCGCGTGCAGATACGCGTGTAGCGACAGTTTCCCCGGTCTACCGTACCCCACCATGGGGTAAGACCGACCAGCCATGGTTTCACAATGCCTGTGCCGAAGTCGAAACCGCTCTTGCACCTTTGCAACTGATTGCAGCTTGTCTTGATATCGAGCAGTCTTTGAAGCGTGTTCGGCAGGAGCGATGGGGGCCGCGCATCATCGATATCGATATTCTTGCGATGGAAGATGCGGGCGGTGAAGAGATCATCCTCTCGACACCGCAACTGGAAATCCCGCATCCACGTATGGTTGAGCGCGCCTTTGTTCTGGTGCCTTTGCGCGATATTGCGCCGGCGCTGCGTTTCAATGGTCGCAACGTGCAGGACTGGCTTGAAGCTATTTCCATCGCTGAAATAGAAAAAGCCCGCACGGATGCGGGCTGGTGGCGCGAATAGGCTGTTGGCTCAGTTCTTGGCGATGCTGCCAACGGCTGCATTGTCGATGCGCTTCAAATTCATGCCGATGACTGGAACCAGCTCTTTTTCGACGCGAACTGAAACGGTGACGTTCATGGTGTTGGGATCGGAGACGCGGGCCAGCATGGCCCCGTTCAACTGTTTGCGGTTGAGGCCGAAAACCATCTTGTTACCGCTGATCGTGCCCGACGTTACATCAAGGCCCTTGCCTTTGGAGCCGTCATTGAAGGCACCGGAATAGCCCGAACCTACGCGGGTAACAGTTGCCTTCATGGCCTGCGAGAAGACCCCAACGCGACACGTGCCGTCGAGTGTCATGCCAACCGCCTTGTCGGGCGTCGTGCCAGCCAGATTGCAGACGAATTTTGTACCCTTGTATTTTCCCGCTACGATCTCGCCCGGACCGGACCATTGGCCCTCGATCGTCTCGAAAAATTGCTTGTCCTTGTTCACGTCGGCGGCGAGGACCGGGGTGACGGAAAACGAGACAGGCAGCAGCGTCAGGCAGGCGGCGATGCAATTTTTCATAATCGGCTCTGTTCCGGAATTTTGCGCTTTATCGCACGCCATTCCTAATCGTTACGGTTTGGTATGTCACGATCAATCCCGTCACACACATCATAAGAACCGGACGTTCCCGGCTGCGCCGGAACGGTTGAAAATACCGATTCCAGTACAGGATTTCTAATCGCCAATAATCGCTGCGAATGGTTAATGCTTGGTTTGCGTCGGCGATTAAGTCAACCGGATTTGCAGATAATTCGCTTTCATGCGCCGCCAGTTGGCTTTTTCCCAGATTTTTCATTGCCGATGCGTGTGAGGTCACCGATGAAATCGCCGATGCCGGGGCGTTTTTCCGCATTGAACGGGAAAGGACGCACCACATCCATGGCGGCAATACCGATACGCGCCGTCATCAGCCCATTAACGACGCCTTCGCCGAGCTTTGCCGAAAGCCGCGAGGCGAGGCCTTGACCGACAAGCTGCTGGATAACGCTGTCACTCAGGGCAAGTGTGCCGGTAACGGCGAGATGCGCCAGAACACGCCGTATCAGCTTGATAAAGCCGAGCGTTCCAGGGCGCCCGCCATAAAGCTGTGATAGCCGTCTGATCAGTCGCGCTGCTTCGAAAATCACATAAGCGATGTCCACAAGCGCACGCGGGCTGATTGCCGTGACCATCGATACCCGCTTGGAGGCATGCAGAATGAGCGCGCGCGCTTCACGGTCGAGCGGGCGCAGGATTTCGGTCTCGGCAAGCTTTATCAGATCGCGACCATCGATGATGTCGTCATCGACATCGGCCAGAAGTTTTCGACCGCGCGCGGTTTCGGGCAAGGTAGCGGCAATGGCGCGCAGTTCATCCACGGCCTTGCGCGCTGCCGTCATATCATCATGTTGAAATGCATCGGCTGCTTCTTTGCGCAGATGCTGCACCGAGGCGAGACGCCGCAGCGCGAGCATTTCGCGAATAATGATGGCGATGAAGGCCACAAGTGCCACGAGTGCCACGCCAAGCGCCGTCCAGCCCAGCCAGCCCGCACGGTTAAAAAGCGCGCGGATCAGGTCTTCTGTCCATATACCAATGGCAAAAGAGACAAGAATGCCGAGCGCCGACAGCAATATCCCGCGTAAAGACCAGCCAGCGAATAGCCCTTTGCGTTCCGGTGCCTCGAAATCAGGTTCGAGAATTTCCAGTTCCGCCGCCTCATCTTCGCTCAATGCAAAGACATCCGGTTCGGCTATGATCGTTTCAAGATTTGTGACCGCGCGCGGACGGCGCGGTGTCTCTTGCGCTTGCGCTTTATCCGGCTGACCGTCGATCCTGAATGCGGCCGGTTTGCGTTTTTGTTCGTCGCTCATGCCAGACGGTCTCCGATCAGGAACTGAAGCGCGCGGTCGAGCCTGATATGCGGCAGCGAAAGAGTTATGCCTTCGGCTGTGCGCTCCAGACGCGGCGGACGAAAGCGGACGAAGCGAATGGGAGGGTTTTCGGGCGATGTTTCCTGCTCAAATATGACATTCGGATTTTTGGGTAAGTCACCGGGAAATATTGCAGTTTCCGTCTCGCCATCAAATATTTCATCTTCGATGCGTTCGCCCTTGAGCGGTGTGCCCACAATCACCGGCAAGATTTCCTTGTCTTGGGTAACAGTTGCTTCACGGGTGGCGCGCACGGCGGCCATGGCCAGTACCTCGATGCCTGCGCCGGAAAAATCAGCGCGTTCGATGGCGCGCTCCACCAGACGGCGCACGATGGCCTGCAAGCGGTCGTGGCTTTCATGGTGCAGATGGTCGGCTTTGGTCGCAGCCACCAGAATGCGCCCAATGCGGCGCTGAATAAGCCCGGTTAAAAGGTTGGAACCGCCCGGTCGGAAACAGGAAAGAATATCGGTCAGCGCGCGTTCGAGATCATTGACCACAGCACCGCCTGCATTCATCGCCTGCATGGCATCGATCAAAATGATCTGGCGGTCGAGACGAGCAATATATTCGCGGAAGAACGGTTTGACGACATGGGTCTTATAGGCTTCATAACGCCGTTCCATCATGGCTGCGAGCGTACCGTGGCGGATATCGTCCGTTTCGATGTTCGGCAGCGGCGCGAAGGTCAGTGCTGGCGACCCCTCCAAATCGCCCGGCATCAGAAAACGCCCCGGCGGCAGCGTGGAGAGGGCGCGCTCGTCGGCCTTTCCGGCGCGCAGATAGGCGGTAAAGCTTTTTGCAAGACGCTGTGCAGTCAGCTCGTCAGCCTTTTCGCTCGCATCGACGCTTGCCGCTTCGACAAGCCATTGCTGCGCCAGATCCTTATGCGTCGGCTCATTGGCGAGTGCAAAGGAATCGGCGCTGAATTCGGCATAGGTTTTGCCTAGCAAGGGCAGGTCGAGAAGCCACTCGCCCGGATAATCGACAATATCGATGGAAAGACGGCCCGGCGAAAGCCAGCGCCCCCAGGCGGAAGCGGTTTCATATTCGATGGTCAGGCGCAATTGCGAAATGGCGCGGGTCGAATCGGGCCAGATATGCTCGTCTATCAGCGCGGAAAGGTGCTCCTCATACTGAAAACGCGGCACGGCATCGTCGGGTTGCGGCTCCAGAAAAGCGCGGGAAATGCGCCCGGATTTATATGCCTCGAACATGGGCAGCCTGCCGCCATGTACGAGATTATGCACCAGCGCGGTGATGAAAACGGTTTTACCGGCGCGCGAAAGACCGGTTACGCCAAGCCGCAGCGAGGGAGAAAAAAGTCCGGTCGCACGGTCCGCCAAAGTGTCGAGTGCGATCTTTGCTTCATCGCCGATACTGGTAAGCTTTGCCAATGATGTCCTCGCCGGATTTAGAGCCCATCCCGAAAAGTGTATAACGGTTTTCGGAAAAGATGCGCGTCAAATCAAATAATGAGAGCGCTGATCTGATGAAATCACATCGAACCGCGCTCGAAAGCTGCACGTACTTATAGATAGGAGGGCAGGGACCGGCTTGGCAAGAAATCTTGTCGATACATTCGCTTATGGCAGGGGGAAACTTTTGAGAACACAGCTGCCGTAGGCAACTTCGTTCAGCGGTCCGTCAAAGGAAATTGTGGCAAGTCCTGCGGTCGGAAATCCCGCATTCAAGAGCTTCAGGCTCTGCGCGTCGCTACGGGTACAAAGTTTTAGCGCCAGATCTTCAATGCTTGGATTGTGACCCACCAGCATGAGCCTGTCCACGTCACCATGGGTGTGGATTGCGGTCAGATACTCCTTGGCGCTACCACTATATATAGTGTCGTCCACGATTGTTTCGATCTCTGCGTCAAGCCTTTCCAGAAGGCCGTAAGCGGTTTCGCGTGTTCGCTGTGAGCCTGAAAGCACCACCCGTTGCGGTAATGAACCGGAGCCGCGCATGGTTTTTGAAAGCGCGTCGAGAGATTCTTGCCCTTCGTCATCAAGGGGGCGATCATAATCGCTTATGGCGGGTTGTGCTCTTACGGCTTTTGCGTGGCGCAGCAGAAAAATCAGACTCATATGCATCCGTTCCATTGTTGGAGAGCGCAAGGATTCGCCGCGTTGTTGACGATTCCCACGACGTTTAGGCGTAAACCCGTATTATTTTCAGCAGTAACATGCCTCTCGAACAATCATAATCAGACACGCCTTCTCGGTTAAACTTGAAATGATGTTTCCGGTTGCGAACTATTTTTACATATAAGCATGCCGTTTGCGGTCTGCCATACGCAATATTTATTCGCGTTTTCCATTTTGCATAAAATTTAAGCAGAATTGTAGCAATTGCGAGAGCAAAAAAAGCGTGGGAGATGATTGTTTGATGTTGTGTCTATTGCTGCTTGCAATTATATGACCGTACGCGTCTCCTAGATGTGGGGTGATTCAGAATGAGTGAATTGATTAACCTTGACTATAGGCCCACTGAAGACGAACCGTTCATGAATGAACGGCAGAAGTCTTATTTCCGTGCGAAACTGGTCGCATGGCGAAATGACATTTTGCGCGAAGCACGCGAAACGCTTGATGCGCTACAACAGGAAAATGCAAACCATCCCGATTTGGCGGACAGGGCTTCCTCCGAAACGGACCGGGCTATTGAGCTTCGTGCCCGAGACCGGCAACGCAAGCTGATCTCGAAAATTGACTCGGCCCTCAGCCGAATCGATGAAGGTACATATGGTTTCTGCGAGGAAACCGGCGAGCCGATCAGCCTGAAACGTCTCGACGCACGCCCGATCGCGACATTGTCCATAGAGGCGCAGGAGCGTCACGAGCGCCGGGAAAAAGTGTATCGCGACGATTAAAACTCATCCCGAAAAGGGTGAATTGGTTTTCGGAAAATATACGCGTTAAAGCAAATATCTTGGAGCGTCGATCTGATTGAGTGAGATCGGCGCTCCAACTTTTTGCCTTAAGAATAATCTGGCCGATCTTCGTTCACGTCCTTAGGACTTATGTTTTAGAACATGCTTCACATCGTTGTGCATGCACAAGGGGCGCGTTTCGACCATTGAAGCAACGTATCAGCCCAAAAGTCGTAACTGTTTTTCTGGCTGATGCCGTAGTCGCCATCATGGCTACTCCATAAAAAGCAAAAGGCTGCGCTTACGCGCAGCCTTTTGTTTTAAGTGTGAACGTGACGCGCGCTCTAGCGCGTCTCTTTCTTTGACAAATCGCCCAGAAGCTTTTCCATTTCGCTCTCTATGTCGTCCGAGAGCGTTTCATCCGATGCTGAAATATCGAGCGAGCTCAGAAGCTCGCTCTCAAACGACTCCACCGTAAATTCCGGTTCTGGCGATGAGGTTTCTGCAGCAGTAAAATTTACCTCGGCGTCGAGGTCGGCCGTAATGGCATCGTGCAGCGCGTCGTCCAGCCCGTCCAGTTCATCCAGTTCGTCGGTGTCATTAGTGATCGATGCCGTACGCGTGTGTAAAGTGGGCTGCGGCTCTTCTGGTTCGATATGATCGGAATTGGGGAAACCGTCGAATTCCGGAAGGGATGCCGCAGCTGGCGTTGGCTGTGCGGTTACAGACAGTTCCGGTTCCACGCGTGTGGAACTGGCGGAGACTTCCAGTTCCGGTGTGACCGGTGCCGAAACCTTAGGGGGGGCTATTGTGTCATTGGAAGGCTTTGCCGCAACAATGTCGTCACGTTCAGGCACGACATTGCCCAATGCGGAAGAAGCGTTGCCCGAAGCTGCGGTCGCCGCTGCGGCGGCGGAAGTCGAACTGAGAACGCCGCGTGAAACCTGTCCCAACGGATAGGCCGGATGCAAGCGGGCCGATGATTGCGCCGAGGTTTGCGACGGAGGCGATGGCAAGACCGTACGCGGTTGCGGCGGGTAATTGGTGACAGGCCGGGGTGCCTGCGCCTTTGCCTGCTCCGTAGGGCGGACGGAGGCGGGAGTCGGTCGCGCTTGATAGATTGGCGGTTGCGGCACGGGCGCAACGACGGGTGCCTGAACTGGAGACTGCACTTGGGTTTGCACTGGGGTCTGCGCTGGGGGTTGCACTGGTTGAGGCGCCGGAGAATGAGGCATTGTCGTCTGAGTTGCGGCTAAAGGTGCAGGCTCATTCTCAGTCAGCTCAATCGGCTCGGGCGTACGGTAGACCGGCGTTTCGATTGCTGAATTCACTTCAATGGCTTCATCCTGCTCTGCAGGAGTGGGCTGCGCCAGTGCCGGACGCTGTTTTGTATCCGTGGGAAGCGCCGCCTCATGCTGGCGGAAGCGTTCGATATGTTCAGGTTCGATGCGTCTCGACCTGACACGGGCATTCGCACGCGTCTCCTTGACGATATTCTGCTCCACGACGACATCGGTCGGGCCGCCGATCAACAGGAGATGTTCCACATCATCGCGCCGGATCAATACCAGCTTGCGGCGCCCATCGACCGCCGCTGCATCCATGACCGACAGGCGCGGCTGACGCGTGCGTCCGCCTGAAACGAGCGTTTTGCCGCTAAAGCGGCGGATCAGTCTAATAACAACGAAAATGAGAGCCAGAATTATCGCAAATATAAATACAAAGCCGACAATATTAGCCCCGCCTTCTCCAATGATGCCGCTTAGCCATTCTTTCATGCGGATATCCTCTTGAACTCAAAAATTTCAAAAACCGTGTACGCAAATTTGCTGAACAGTGTGAGTTGCGCTTTGTGGTAACACTAATTCAATTTGCGAAACTTGGAAATATTTCTTCAGAATACACAAAACCCGTTAAAATCTGGCAAATCAGTGAAAAAGGCATGGCTCCACGAGGGTTTTGTGTTCAAACGCTTGTACTGTCTGTCGATTAACGCATTCTGCGAATCGGATATAGCCTTTAACGATGCATCTCTTTCGTAGCGCTTTTGCGTGATGGGATGCAAATTGGCGAAGGTCAGAGATAGGACCAGATTTACGGATGCGTGAAAATCTCACTTGGCTGGATGAAAATTGCAGTATTTTGGCCAAAGCTTGCGTAACAAGACTGGACAACAGGAAAGGGTGGTGGGCCTGATGTCCCGACCGACGGACAATACATATCCAAAACCGCTCGTCGCGCCAAAGCGCAGTTCCGCCGGTGCCGTGCGCCTGCTCATTGTCGGCATTGTTATGACGGTGCTTGCAATCGCCTATTTCCTGTTTCGCGACCGGCTGGGAGAGCAGTTTGCGCTCGTGCTCATGGGACTTTTGTCGATGGTCGGCGTATTTTATCTGCTGGGCGCAACAAGCGGTCTCATCAAGTTCAGCCAGCGCAACACCGGGCAGGACCTGGCGCAATCTTTTATGGATTCGCAGCCGGAAGGTACTGTTATTTCAGATGCACGTGGCCAGATCGTCTATGCCAATCAATCCTATGCCATGATGACCGGTATTGCCGAGGCAGACGGCGTGCGCTCGCTCGATCATGTGCTGACTGCACAACCCGATGCCTCCGATGCAATCTACCGGCTGACCAACGCGGTTCGCGACGGACTTTCGGGACAGGAGGAAATAAGGCTTTCCAAAGGCCTGACCAATGATTTGGCCAACAGTCGGGCAGGTGACGGGCATGGTGCGCTTCTCCCGGTCTGGTATCGCATCAAGGCACGTCCGATCGATGCTGGCCCCGATTATCAGGGGCCGCTTACGGCATGGCAGATCGCCGATATTTCAGACGAGCGCGGCGAGCAGGAGCGTTTTTTCCAGGAATTGCAGGAGGCAATCAACCATCTCGATCACGCGCCTGCCGGCTTCTTTTCTTCTGATGCCAGGGGGCGCATTATCTATCTTAATGCAACTTTGGCCGAATGGCTGGGTGTGGACCTCACCACCTTTACACCAGGATCCATCGCACTTCATGAAATCGTGGCCGGCAGCGGCATGGCGCTCATCAACGCGGTCAAGCCCGAGCCCGGCAGCAGCCGTAACACGGTCATCGATCTCGATCTGATCAAACGCAATGGTCAGAGCCTTGCAGTGCGCTTCTATCACCGGGTTCAGGTGACGCGAGATGGAACGCGCGGCACCACGCGCACCATCGTGCTCGATAGGGCGGAGGGGGATACGTCTTCGGCGGCGCTGCGCTCTGCGGAAGTACGTTTTACCCGCTTTTTCAATTCCGCCCCGATGGCTATTGCCGCAGTGGATGCGCACGGTCAGACCTTGCGCACCAATGCGCGTTTCCTCGATATTTTTTCTTCCGTCGTGGACAGAGATTCGGTCGATCACCGCATCAAGCTTGAAAATATCGTGCATGAGCGTGATCGCGAGCGGTTCAACAAGGCGCTTGCGGCAGCCTTTGCCGGACAGGCGAGCATTTCGCCGGTCGATACGGTTCTGCCCGGCAATGAAGAACGCCATATCCGCTTCTATATGAGCCCGGTCACCGATCTTGGCGGCGAGGCGCCGGAAGAAGCGGCGATTATTTCCGCCGTCGAAACGACCGAACAAAAGACGCTTGAAAATCAGATGGCGCAGAGCCAGAAGATGCAGGCGGTTGGCCAACTTGCAGGCGGTATCGCGCACGATTTCAACAATGTGCTGACCGCGATCATCATGTCGTCGGATCTGCTTTTGACCAATCATCGCGCGTCGGATCCATCTTTCCCCGACATCATGAACATCAAGCAGAATGCCAACCGTGCCGCTTCACTGGTGCGCCAGCTGCTGGCGTTCTCGCGCCGCCAAACATTGCGGCCGGAAGTGCTGGATCTTACCGACGTGCTCGCCGATCTGCGTATGCTTCTGGCGCGTCTCGTCGGCAAGGACATCGAACTCAAGATCGATCATGGTCGCGATTTGTGGCCGGTGAAGGCCGATCTTGGCCAGTTCGAACAGGTAGCGGTCAATCTCGCGGTCAATGCGCGCGACGCCATGCCCGATGGCGGCGCGATCACCTTGCGCACCCGTAATGTGCTTGCCGCAGAAGCTGCAAAGCTCAATTACCACGAATTGCCCGAAGCCGATTACGTGGTTTTCGAGGTCGAAGATACCGGTACCGGCATTCCCGCCGATGTGCTCGAAAAGATTTTCGAACCCTTTTTCACCACCAAGGAGGTTGGCAAGGGCACCGGTCTTGGCCTGTCGATGGTCTATGGCATCATCAAGCAGACCGGCGGTTATATCTATTGCGATTCCGAACTAGGCAGAGGAACGACGTTCAGGATTTTCCTGCCGCGTCATGTCATGGAAAAGAGCGTTAGTGAAGCGCCGTTGTCGATCAAAGAGAAAAAGCCTGAAAAGGCCGTCGATCTGTCAGGATCGGCGACGGTCCTGCTGGTCGAGGATGAAGATGCGGTGCGCATGGGCGGCGTGCGTGCGCTCCAGTCACGCGGTTACACGGTCCACGAGGCGGCCTCCGGTGTGGAAGCGCTGGAAATCCTGGAAGAACTGAACGGTGCGGTCGATATTGTGGTCTCCGATGTGGTCATGCCTGAAATGGACGGGCCGACCCTGTTGCGCGAGTTGCGCAAGACCTATCCCGATATCAAATTCGTCTTCGTTTCGGGTTATGCGGAAGATGCATTCGCCCGCAATCTTCCGGCTGACGCGAAATTCGGTTTCCTGCCAAAACCATTCTCGCTCAAACAGTTGGCAACCACAGTTAAGGAAATGCTGGAGAAAGAGGATTGATTAACCGGCCAAGTCAGAGGGCACATGACTAGGCGGCATGTCGCAATTTTCGGTGGTGGTCCGTCTGGTCTCATGGCGGCAGAGCGGCTTTCACAATTGGGCTATGGCGTCACGGTTTACGAGCAGATGCCGACGGTCGGTCGAAAATTTCTGCTTGCCGGAAAATCTGGTCTGAATATTACCCATTCTGAGGATTTTTCAGCTTTTGTCGCACGCTTTGGTAATGCTTATGAGCGGCTTGTCCCGGCGCTGACAAAATTCGGGCCGAGCGATCTGCGCGCATGGGCGGACGAACTGGGTGCGCAGACCTTCGTTGGCTCGTCCGGGCGCGTGTTTCCAAAAGCCATGAAAGCGTCACCGCTTCTGCGTGCATGGCTGCGCCGACTGGAAGTCCTGGGCGTACAGATATTGACCCGCCACCGTTGGGTGGGTTTTGACGACGGCAAAGCGATAGTTGATACGCCCGCAGGCCGTCAGTCCGTGGATTGCGACGCCGCAATTTTCGCCTTTGGTGGTGCAAGCTGGCCGAAGCTCGGTTCGGATGCGCATTGGGTAAAACCCTTTTCTGAATTGGGGATAGAAATCAGTGCGCTGCGACCGGCAAATTGTGGTTTCGATATCAAATGGAGTGACTATTTCAAATCCCGTTTCGCAGGCGAGCCGGTGCGATCTGTTACGGTAACCAGCGATGCCGGCACCACACAAGGCGAGTTCGTCATCAGCACCTATGGGGTGGAAGGAAGCCTGATTTACGCGCATTCATCCGCCTTGCGCGATGCGTTGGCGTCGAGCGGACGTGCTGATCTGGTGCTCGACCTTGCACCGGGCCGCAGCCTGCAGCGGCTCGAAACTGATCTGGCGCGGCAGGATGGTAAATCAAGCTTTGCCAACCTGTTGCGCAAAGGCGCAGGGCTTACGGGAGTGAAAGCGGCTCTGGTGAGTGAAGTTACGCGTGTAAAGGACCCCGCTGGGCTGGCCCGCACAATCAAGAGCCTGAAAATTCCACTCTCGCGCCCGCGGCCGATTGAAGAGGCCATCTCAAGCGCGGGTGGCATATCGTGGCGCGAAATCAATGATAACTGGATGCTGCACAAACGCCCCGGCGTCTTCGTTGCCGGTGAGATGATTGATTGGGAAGCGCCAACCGGTGGCTATCTTCTGACTGCATGTTTTGCGATGGGGCTAGGTGCCGCCGATGGTATTCATAAATATTTACAATGAATTGTGATTAAATCTTAATTTTTTTGAAGCGTGTGCTGATGGGGGACCAGTAAGCGCAGGCAAGCACGGCACCCGACAAAAGTTCAGAAGTCATAAAAAAGGCTTCTGCGTATCCGGTGGTGACAATCTGACCAGCCAGCGGATAAAAAACGACAGTTGCTGCAAGAGCAACAAGCGATGCACGAGGTGCCCACCAACTGAACCGATAAAGGCCAACGCATAAAGCGATCCATATGCCAATAATGATCGCGCTGATCGCTATAATTACGATAAGTCCAAGCAGAGAATAGTCGCCAATGGAGGATACTTCCGGCAAGGTGATAAGCCATATATCCAAAGCGGCTCCCACCAAGGCGCTGATCACAGAAGCAATGAGCAGCAATCGAAATTTGAATTCCGTCATGAATGGATATCCTTCCTATTGCATAATCGGATACACGTGATCTGCATGAAAATATACCGGCTCATGGCTTCATTCTGATATGTCTCTTTGCTTGCTTTCATAAAACGGAAATCGTCTAATAAGGTCATGAAAACCGATAGTTCTCAATCCTTTTATCGGCGCTTTATCATGCGAGCCTTGGCAGCCTTCGGGATTGCGGCTGCGATACTGGTCAGCTGGTGGATGCGGGTCGAAAATGCCCGCCATAAAGATGAGATGCCGATAGCCGTTTTGGGAGATCGTATCGATCTCGGGCAGAACGTGCTCACACCGCATTCGCTTCGCTTGGAACAAAGTGAAACCGGTGACAGTCGATTGGTGCTGCGCGCAAGGGTGGAAAACAGGACCGGGCAGACGCAGGGCGCCGTATTCGGCTTTCCCCCGAAGCCGCCGCAACTGGAGATGGCCGACTTTCAATTAGGAAAGCCCGAAACTATTCTCGATCGCGACGCAGAGAGCCTGAGCAGCTTGCAACCACTCATGCCGGAAGACGTTACCATCATCTGGCAGGTTCCATCGCAATGGCGTCCCGAAACGATAGAACTGACGTTTTTCCGCCAGATTTTCAAGCTGCGCGACAACCTCTATGGTCAATCGAGCTGGCTCGGATTCGAGCCATCCATGCGTTTGAGTGTGCCGATGGAGAAGCAGCATGATGGTTAAGGCATCCGATCTTGCCATCTTTGTCGCAGGCGGGGCCCTGCTTGGTGTCATGATGACGACCGCACCAGATTATAACAGTGTTTTCACACCGTTTGCGACGCACGCGCCAGCCGGGGAAATCGCCGATGGCAGGCTGTTCGATGCACGCTTTCTCGGCGCGCGTCCCGTCCAGCGCATCACGTTTGACCGACTTGGAAAAGAAGTGACGCGTGACACGACGGGAATTTTCCTGATCGCAGATTTCGAAGTGTCGGGCGTAACCTCTTCAACCCGGATCGCAGCCGGTTGGAAAGGTCCCAGTGGCCGTCTCTATAAGGCTTCAACGCGCTTCGATCATGCGCCCAACACCATCGATGAGCGTAGTTTCCAGCCGGGACTCACGGACAGAAGCTTCGCGATCTTCGAGTTGCCTGGAGACGAGGTGTCCGGTGGGCAACTCGTTTTATCGGCGCGCATCATGGCTGATCTTGATAGTGCGCTTTATCTCGACAGCAGCAACATTGCCCTGACATCTGCATTGATAAGGCTGGATCCATGAAAAAACCGGGCATGAAAAAACTGGGCTGGATAGTGCTGGCGCTGTTGTTTCTCTTGGTGAATTCCGTCGTGTCTGCGCGCGTTGCAATCCACGATTTGAGCAAGGATCGCGAATGGGAACTCGAGCTGGTTTCCGGGCGGGAAGGGGTTCTTGATGGGGTTACCGTGCAACTGGTAACCACCAAGGCCGTCACCACAGCCATCAAAGCCGACCGCGCTCTTGTGCATGTGAGATTGTCGCTGCAAGGACCGAAAAGCGCGCTGTCTGCATGGATTAATTGTCGTCTCGTCCTGCGCGATTCACAAAATCGCGTCTGGGCCCCCATGGAGAACAAGAACACCGATGGCGCGGTTAAGATCCTTGCTTCAGACCGGCACAATAATGGTAGATGCAACCCGACACCCTATGACCAGCCCGCAGATGACAGAGCTGCCTTTTCTGATCAGGTCTTTCTTGTGCCGGTAGAAACACTACAGGACTTGGTTCTGCATGTTTCGGGTTATGGTACGCGCCCACGAGCCTTGGCTTTTGCGGTCAGGCCAGCATTGACGACGTTGAAATAAACACCCCTGTGCCGCATCCCCATGCAAGACACTTTTTGTCACGCGCTGCGGTCCCTTTGCGCGCGCCCTGCCAGTTCAAGTCCGGCTGCGAGGATGCAGAACTGCGCTACATTGGCCAAAAGGCCTCGCTGAGGTTGGCCTGGCGCGCCGAACAGCAAATCGAGCGGCGGAGCCAGTACCCTCCAGCTCAGGATATCTTGCGGACCGATAAGCTGCGCCGCGCCAACCCATGCCCAACGGCTGGTCCAGTCGGCGAAGCTCCACAGCACCACTACCGAGACTGAAAGCGCTACACCTGCCGATGCCGCCAGAAGCACGCCGTTGACCACGGCATGCCAACGCTTGACAAGGCCAGCCCAGAAATGGCCGATGAAATCGGTCACGGGTTTGGGCAACATTTTCCAGCGCGTTAGGGCGCGCCCCGCAAAGCGCTGGGTCCGATCGTTCATCATGTTCAGGTCATGCCCATAGACGATAGCGCCAAGATTGAACCAGATGAGGGGCAAGACCGAATACCAGAACAGCCTGTTCAGCCATGGCTTCAGTTCAAAATCCGGCACCCAGTCCACCGGTCTTGCGGATGCCTGCGTAATATTCGCTTGCGCCTGCGCGGCGGCAGGGCTGAAAAACCAATCGAGCCATTCGCCGGGCGGCGGTAGCTGTGCAAGCCAGGCCGTCAGTTCTTCCTTCCAACCGTTAATGACATAAAGTCCCAGCAAAACCCATGTCGCCTCGCAGGCCACCACAATGAGCGACCAGAAGGCAGCGCCCGTTTTTTTATCGAGTGCCTTTGCGCCTCGACGGATAATCCACGTCAGGACGACGGCAACAATCACCCAGATAGTGCTGCCGACTTCCAATGCCGTCGGCCCCATGCCCGGTTTTTCGAAATCGATACGTTCCATCTGGGCATTCAGAAAAGCTTGCGAATAATCGCGCAATGTATCGCCCAGAAAGCCCCAGCCGGCATAATAGGCGTAGAAGGGAAGAAGCACGGCCAGCAAGGCACCTGCAAAAACCCGCCCGCCTGTGTTTTCGTTTTCCGTATCTTGTTGTTGTGTGTGCTCAACCGCCGCTTCACGCGCCAACCGCAAATAGCGGTGCAGCCGGATATTGGGCAGGCCATCGCGAAGGATCACGAACATGGCAACAAAAATCAGCAGTTGCAGCAGAATGACCGGAACCAGTGCAATCAGCCCGGCAACGCGGCTGAGCATGCCGATTTCGACTGCCGCCCATGTCAGCAGCGTTCCCAGAAGCATCCCTCCAGCCCATAGCGCTGAAAGTGCGGCGCCATAGCCCCGCATGAGCTTTGCAGATAACGCAATATGCCGTCCAATGAGATGCAGAGATTCAGCCATAAGCACAGCTTGTCATTGTTTAAAATGTTCCACAAGATTGGGACGGAAAGGTGTATGTCCAAACGAATAATGGAAAACCCCGCCGACGGCAGCAGGCGAGGTTTAAAACGGTTTTCTGTCAAAGAACCTTACGACTTAATCAGTCGCCCGGCCCATATCAGAATACAAGCCCCGACGAAGCCGGAAACGAGATAGCCAAGCCACCCGCCGAACGATACGCCGAAAAAGCCGAAGATGAAGCTGGCGATCGCCGCACCAATAATACCGAGGATGATGTTGACGAAGATTCCAGTATCGCTTTTCATGAAGTTCGAAGCAATCCAGCCGGCGAGGCCACCGATGATGATTGCTGCAATCCAGCCAATTCCTGCGTCGTCCATGTTGTTCTCCATCTTATGTTGCCAATATCTATAGATTAGAACATTTGAACCTAACATCAAGCCAGCTCCATAAGCCATGCGCATGCATAAGAACTCTTACGAAACAAAAAGTGTTGCGACGGCTTTCATTGCGAAAAGCGAGGGTTTGCAGGAACGCGTTACCTGGCCTGCATTATGTGGTGCCGTCGAACCGGAGCATTTAGGCCCAGCCACGTCATTGTTGTGGTGTAAGCATTTACGGTACTGACATCCCTCTTTGAAGAAAGAAAAAATCCGGAATTCATCAGTCTGAACCCGGATTTAAGCATTATTACGCGTCTTGCCGAAGCGAGTTTGTTTAATTGCCAATCAATCGATCGAAACATCCTCGACATAGGAATTCAAATCGTTCAGCCGCCCCTGATATTCATTTCGAAGACAATCAACGCTGGTGCCGCACCTTTCCCTTCTTTGAATCCACTCCCTCTGCTGGATAACCATTCTGCTCTTTTGTTCAGGCGGCAAGAGTATTTCCAACATATTGTACATTGTCGAGATGCGAACATCCTGATCGTTCAGATCGATATGTTTGCAGATCGTTCTCTCATCCGTTTTCAAGCTGGAATCGCTGCAATTAAAACTTGCAGATGAACCAATAGCAGGTATGGAGAAAAGGAATATTGTCGTAAAAGGAAGTAATTTTATTGCACGGAAGAACATTAAAATCCTCTAATATTTATTGTTAATGATAAATAATACATAATTATATTTTTTGATTGCAGTCAATTGGAATAAGTTATGTGGTTTATGTTTACTCGAATTCGCAAGAAATGAATTTCAATAGCAATGTGCCTCAAAAGATTGTATTCTTCTCAGGAGTTCCATCGGTAAGCCTGTCGCCATCCCAATGCACTTCACGCTGCGCAAACTTCAGAGCATAGGCTTGGGCAGGGCTACTTGGTATATAATAGGGCTGCTCCCGGCTTCCAGTCGGGCGTAAGAGCATTCATGGTAAACTCCATAGAATGTGCGCGTTGCCCTATGGTTTGTCGAATGCTTCCATTTCGTTCTATTCATAAGGAAAAGCCAACGGCAGTGATTCTCGCTTTGAGAATTAAGATTTGTTAGACTAATTGACGCCGACAAGGTTCAATTGAATTTGCGGTCACTGCTTAAAAGTCTGCGAAGTGATTGATTTTATGGCGCGCCGGATCGGGTGAAGATGACAACTATATCTACTCTATTCCCCTCCATAGCCCTCCTTAAGGCTGTTACCGCCGCCAACGCGGCCTCACTCGGTTAGGCCATCGGGAATTTGCGCTAGCACTCAGCGGCATTCTGCCATATGAGTTATCTCAATGATTCTTGAGTTATTGAGATTATGATGCACGAGAAGCAAGCCCTCAATGCCTTCGCCGCGCTGTCGCAGGAAACGAGATTGCGCATCGTCCGGATGCTAGTGATTGCCGGCCCGGAAGGCATGCCGGCCGGAGCCATTGGCGAAGCGATGGATGGCGCGTCTTCGTCGCGAATGTCGTTTCATCTGAGCCATCTCGAACAGGCGGGGCTTGTCGAGTCCTGCCGCGAGGGGCGGTCGATTATCTACAGCGCCGCGCTGACCACGCTGTCTGGCTTGGTCGAATTCCTCATGCGCGATTGCTGTCAGGGTCACCCGGAGGTCTGCAATCCAGCAATGGCGGCACTGTCTTCCTGCTGCGAACCCACGAAAGGAACCTCCCATGTCTAATGGACAAGAGTATCGCGTCTTCAACGTTCTGTTCCTCTGCACGGGCAATTCGGCGTGCTCTATCCTCGCGGAAAGCATCTTGAACAAGGATTCTCTGCCGGGTCCCACCCCAAGGGGACGGTCAATCCTTTCGCGTTGAAGGTGTTAAGAAGCTTCGACTACCCCGCCGAAGGCTTCCGCTCGAAAGGTTGGGAGGAATTTGCCGGAGCCGACGCGCCTGTCATGGATTTCGTCTTCACCGTTTGCGACAACGCTGCCGGCGAAGCATGCCCGGTCTGGCCCGGCCAGCCCATGACCGCCCATTGGGGTATCGAAGACCCTGCCGCCGTCGATGGGCCAGATATTCAGAAGGAAGCCGCCTTCGTTGCAGCCTTCCGCTACATGAAGAACCGCATCTCGGCCTTCACGTCCCTGCCGGTTGCCAGTCTCGACAAGGCGTCGCTGCGCACGAAACTGACCGAGATCGGCCAAGCTGAAGGCGCGTCGTCTCCACGCAACAGTGCAGCGTGAGGCAGGTCATGGACGTCATCATCTATCATAATCCGGATTGCGGTACCTCTCGCAACACGCTGGCGATGATCCGTAATACGGGCGTTGAACCGCATGTGATCGAATATCTGAAGACGTCGCCATCTCGGGACATGCTGATTCAGCTTATCGCGCGCATGGGCATATCGGTACGAGAGCTGCTGCGCGAGAAAGGCACGCCCTATACGGAGCTTGGCCTTGGCGACCCGGCGCTGAGCGACGCGCAATTGCTCGATGCCATGATGGCGCATCCCATCCTGATCAACCGGCCCATCGTCGTCAGCCCAAAGGGCGTTCGCCTCTGCCGACCGTCCGAGGACGTACTCGACCTGTTGCCGCCTCAGCGCGGCGCGTTCGTCAAGGAAGACGGCGAGCGCGTCATCGACGGCCACGGCCGGCGTGTGGCCACGGCCTGAGGGAATTCTATGTCAGCTTTTGAACGCTACCTGACCCTCTGGGTCGCGCTGTGCATCGTCGTTGGTATCGCGCTCGGCCATTCTCTGCCGGGCGCATTTCATGCCATCGGCGCGATGGAAATTGCCAAGGTCAACCTGCCGGTAGCCGTGCTGATCTGGCTGATGGTCATCCCTATGCTGCTCAAGATCGATTTTGCAGCGTTGGGCGAAGTCGGCCGCCACTGGCGCGGCATCGGCGTGACGCTATTCATCAATTGGGCAGTAAAACCGTTCTCGATGGCGCTGCTGGGCTGGCTGTTCGTTGGCTGGCTGTTCCGGCCTTATCTGCCAGCGGATCAGATCGACAGCTATATTGCCGGCCTCATCATCCTTGCCGCAGCACCTTGCACGGCCATGGTGTTCGTCTGGTCGAACCTGACCAAGGGCGAGCCGCATTTCACCTTGAGCCAGGTCGCCCTCAACGACGCTATCATGGTCGTCGCCTTCGCGCCGATTGTCGGGCTGCTGCTTGGACTGTCCGCTATCACCGTGCCGTGGGGAACGTTGGTCCTGTCCGTCGTGCTCTACATCGTCATTCCCGTCATCATCGCACAGATCATCCGTCGCAGGATGCTGGCGAGCGGCGAGCAGGCAGCGCTTGAGACCGGCCTGCTTGCAAAGCTCGCTCCCGCCTCCCTCATCGCCCTGCTGGCGACGCTGGTGCTGTTGTTCGGCTTTCAGGGCGAGCAGATCATTGCGCAGCCTGCGATTATCGGCCTGCTGGCAGTGCCGATCCTGATTCAGGTCTATTTCAACTCCGGCCTTGCCTATCTGCTCAACCGGGTTGCCGGCGAACGGCATTGCGTCGCCGGTCCATCGGCGTTGATCGGAGCGTCGAACTTCTTCGAACTGGCGGTTGCTGCCGCCATCAGCCTGTTCGGCTTTCATTCGGGCGCGGCGCTGGCCACTGTTGTCGGCGTGCTGATCGAAGTGCCGGTGATGCTCTCGGTCGTCTGGATCGTGAACCGCTCCAAAGGCTGGTATGAGCGCGGCGGCAAAGTATCCGAACTTGCGAAAGCGCAGCGCTGATGCCGGACGATATTCCCAATCTCGATGCCGGTTGCGCTGATATTCTCAGCGTGGACCGTCTGCGCGCAGCAACGCCCTCTACCCATCCGCCGCGTATCCTGCTGCTTTACGGCTCGCTCCGGGAGCGTTCTTACAGCCGTTTCCTGACATTCGAAGCCGAGCGTCTGCTCAATCATTTCGGCGCGGAAACACGCATCTTCGATCCGTCCGGCCTGCCGCTGCCGGATGGGGCTGAGGTCAATCATCCCAAGGTGCAGGAATTACGTGAACTCTCGCTTTGGTCGGAAGGTCAGGTCTGGACCAGCCCGGAGCGTCACGGTGCGATGAGCGCTGTGATGAAGGCGCAGATCGACTGGATTCCCCTTTCGGTCGGAGCGGTAAGGCCAACGCAGGGTCGGACACTCGCCGTCATGCAGGTCTCCGGCGGCTCGCAGAGCTTCAACGCCGTCAACCAGATGCGTGTGCTCGGCCGCTGGATGCGGATGGTCACGATCCCAACCAGTCCTCTGTCGCCAAAGCCTTTCAGGAGTTTGACCAGGCGGGCCGGATGAAAGCGTCGTCCTATTATGATCGAGTGGTCGACGTGATGGAGGAACTGATGAAGTTCACACTGCTGACGCGCGATGTCTCACCCTACCTGACCGACCGCTATTCCGAACGCAAGGAGAGCAGCAACGTTCACCTCCGATGACGAACGGCACTGTCGGACGCCTGCTTTAAGGTGCATGGAGCGATCCTTTGCCGCGCCGAACTCACCAGAAGTATTCTGTCTATCGGGAGCTGTGCGAGTGAAGTTGAAGGTTATGCCACTAGGGAGCTCAGCCCGAAAATTCCGACAACTCAAATGAGCCGGTTGTCCTCGGCCTTCTGGCTGGCGCGGCGACGTGTGCCGTCGGTGTCCGCCTTCCGGTGACGTTCGGCAGCCGCCTTGCGGATCTGCTCGAAACGATTGTCTTCGACCTGCGGGGCTATCGGCTGCATATCTGTCTTCTTGACAAACGAAATCATTGCTGAAGTTCCTTCCTGTGGCGGGTGAAAACACTCTAGCGTCTGCCTGAGCGCTTTAGGCGGGGTATTATACGCCAAGCGCGGTGACACAGCCCTGGACTCCAAGCCGGTCGGCAGTCGTCTGGCCCGGCATAGGTGCCCAGCCACCGGCTTCGACGAACTGCCGTTTCTTGTAGCTGTCGGATATAGCCTTGAACTCGGCAAGTTTCGTGGCCGCACCCGGCGCTGCGTTGAAACCTTCAACGCATATGGCGGACGCCAGTTCGCCACGCGCCGCGTCGCCAGCGGTCACGGCCATCTTCTGTGACGTGCCGCCGGTGACCCAGCCGCCCCAGTTGAACCCGACCACGATCGTTGCTATCGCCGCGGTAATGCAGGCCCAGACCAGCCTGGTCTTTGAAGGTTGGTAGTTCTCCCAACGGCGGGAGAGAGACGGGTTCGTTGTGCTCTGCGTAGCCATGGTGGTCTTCCTTCCAGATTGTGGTGAGGATTGCTTTGTCCGGCCGCGCTGGCCGAACGGTTCAGGCACTGTTCTCAGTATCCCATTCCACCCATGCCGCCGTTGCCGGCCGCTGGTGCGGAATCCTTCGCGGGAATGTCGGCGATCATCGCCTCGGCGGTGATCAGCAGCCCGGCGATCGAGCCGGCGTCCTGCAGTGCGGTTCTGACGACCTTTGCGGGATCGACGATGCCTGCCTTGATCATGTCCACATAGGTTTCGGTCTGGGCGTCAAAGCCCTGGTTGGGGTGCGAGCTGTCCGTGAGCTTGCCGACCACGATCGAGCCTTCGACGCCGGCATTTTCCGCGATCTGCCGGATCGGCGCTTCGAGCGCCCGCCGCACGATCGAGATGCCGGCGGTGATGTCTGCGTTACCGCCCGTCAGCGAGGCCAGTACAGCCCTGGCGCGCAGCAACGCCACGCCGCCGCCCGGCACGATGCCTTCCTCGACAGCCGCGCGGGTGGCGTTCAGCGCGTCGTCTATGCGGTCCTTCTTCTCTTTGACCTCGGTTTCCGTCGCGCCGCCGACGCGGATGACGGCAACGCCGCCGGCGAGCTTGGCCAGCCGCTCCTGCAGCTTCTCCTTGTCATAGTCCGAGGTCGTTTCCTCGATCTGCGCCTTGATCTGGGCGATGCGTGCGGCGATTCCGGCCTTGGCGCCGGAGCCGTCGATCACCGTGGTCGTATCCTTCTCGATCACCACGTGCTTGGCGCGGCCGAGCATGTCGAGTGTGACGTTCTCGAGCTTGATACCGAGGTCTTCGGAGATCATCTGGCCGGCGGTCAGCACCGCGATGTCCTCAAGCATGGCCTTGCGGCGGTCGCCGAAGCCGGGGGCCTTGACTGCCGCCACCTTCAGGCCGCCGCGCAGCTTGTTGACCACCAGCGTGGCGAGCGCCTCGCCCTCGACGTCCTCGGAAATGATGAGCAGCGGCTTGCCGCTCTGCACGACGGCTTCCAAGATCGGCAGCATGGCCTGGAGATTGCCGAGCTTCTTCTCGTGCAGGAGGATGTAAGGATCGTCCAGCTCGACGCGCATCTTCTCGGCATTGGTGACGAAGTAGGGCGAGAGATAACCGCGGTCGAACTGCATGCCTTCGACCACGTCAAGCTCGGTCTCGGCTGTCCTGGCTTCCTCGACGGTGATCACACCCTCATTGCCGACCTTGTCCATCGCCCTGGCGATCATCTCGCCAACGGTTGCGTCGCCATTGGCGGCAATAGTACCTACTTGCGCGATCTCGCCGGAAGATTTGACTTTCTTCGATTGCGCCTGGATTTCCTTGACGACGGCGGCGACGCCGAGATCGATGCCGCGCTTCAGGTCCATCGGGTTCATGCCGGCAGCGACCAGCTTTGCCCCCTCGCGCAGGATGGAGGCGGCGAGCACGGTTGCGGTCGTGGTGCCGTCGCCTGCAAGGTCGTTGGTCTTGGAGGCCACCTCGCGCACCATCTGTGCGCCCATGTTCTCAAACTTGTCGGCAAGCTCGATCTCTTTGGCGACAGTGACGCCGTCTTTGGTGATGCGAGGCGCGCCATAGGCCTTGTCAATGACTACGTTGCGTCCCTTCGGCCCCAGCGTCACCTTGACGGCGTTGTTGAGCAGTTCGACGCCGCGCAGCATGCGGTCGCGCGCATCGCCGGCGAATTTGATTTCCTTGGCAGACATGATGTTCGTCCAGTTCTGTGTTGAGAGTGGAGCGTCGGAGAGTCCGGTCAGGCGGCTTTTTTGGTGGCCGCTCCGGTCTTCTCGACAATGCCCATGATGTCGCTCTCCTTCATGATCAGGAGATCTTCGCCATCGATCTTCACTTCGGTTCCGGACCATTTGCCGAACAGGATCGTATCACCGGCCTTGACGTCGAGCGGGATCAGCTTGCCGCTTTCGTCGCGGGAGCCCGGACCGACGGCGATCACCTCGCCTTCCTGCGGTTTTTCCTTCGCGGTGTCGGGAATGATGATCCCGCCTTTGGATTTGAGATCGCCTTCCGCACGTCGAATGACGACGCGGTCATGGAGGGGCCGGAATTTCATGGGGTTCTTTCTGAGGCCGGCGCATAGGGCAGCCACCTCAGATACATAACCCCGTTGGCACTCGAATGATAGGAGTGCTAAATGTATTTCTTTGAAGAATTAGGGCACGGGCAAAATTATATCGCCACTATTTCAGCGATATTTGTTGTTTTCAATACGTATTTTCTGATTTTTAAATGCGATTTATTTTTATGGAAGATCCATTATTCAATTCCATACGAAATAAGATCGGCTTGCTCCTTGCTAAAATGGCGGGTAAAGCCCATATATAAATCTCGTTGATTTGGCCGACTTGGCTTTAGCGGTGTCAGAGACCCGCCATTCACCACCGAATTCTCGATAGCGAATGCATCAAGCGCCGGCCCGGCGCGCATATCGCTCTGTTCGAACTCTGGAATGAAATCCCGCCGCTGACCACGGATGTACTGGCAGCACGGAAATTCGTTCCGGTTCGAATGGGAAAGATGCGGAAGGCGCGTTTGCGTGCTTTCGTGGAGGTTTCGACCATGACAACGCGCACCACACAAACCATCGTCCGGTTCTCCGCCCCCTTCACGCTGCCCGGCTTCGACGCCGCACAGCCTGCTGGCGACTATCGCGTGGACCAGGATGAAGAGCTGCTGGAGGTATCCTCCCGCCTCGCCTGGAGACGTGTCGGCGCCTTTGTTCACCTGCCCGCCATCGGCATTGATGGCCAGACACATCAGCTGGCGCCGATCGATCCTGTCGATCTCGACGCCGCACTCGAAAAGGATCACCAACAATCATGATATCGACCAACCCAATCCGACGCACGATCCGTCCCACCCGCCACGATGCTCCTGCTCATCTCTTCGCGATCGGACAGGCTGTCCGGCTCAAGGACGGTTTCGTGAGACCAGCTTTGTCCGCCGATATCTACCGCATAACCGGCACGCTGCCGGCACGGGGAGAGTCGCTGCAATATCGCATCCGCAACGACGACGAACGCCACGAGCGGGTGACGACGCAGGACAACCTCGAGCCTGTCGACATGTTGCAATCCGGCAATCGCGCAACGCTCATCGAAAGGACGTTCGGACATGGCTAAAGGCCAGAAACGAAGCAATCGCGAGATCAGGAAGCCGAAGCAGGAAAAGGCCTCATCAAAGCCTGAAAGCACCTTCGGCAACCAGATTAAGATCGCTGCAAATGCTAACGCCTCACAAGGCAAAGGCAAGCACTGAGGCAGTGCTGCTCCGGCTGAAAGAGCAATGGTCGCCATGAAAGTCGTCGTCGAGTTTTACCGCACGCGCGAGACAGATGACGCGCATGCCGTCGTCGGCCGAGAGACGATAGAGGCCGTCGATCTCGCTAACGCCATTGAGCTTGCGCGTCTGCTTTCGCAGTCACTCGACATGCCTCAACGGCCTGACGCCATCGCGATCGCCGACTTATCCGGTAACGCGCTATTTTCCGGCATCATTGATGTAGACGTGACCACCAAAGAAAGGCCACGATCATGACCCGATACGGAGATGAAACCGAACGCGAACGGCACGACCGCGCGATCAGCGTCTGGGACAATGAAGGCGGTGCATCCGTCCGCACACCAGGCGACGAACAATATGGCCGCCGCATCGAAGCCGACCGGTCCTGGACCATCTACCATGTCTTCACCGGCATTCCAGCCAGCCGGGAAGGCCAGGAGATGATCGGCCTTAGCCGCTCGGTCGCAACCGACGGCATGCTTTCCCTAAATTGTCGGAATGATGGGCGACGCAAAGAGCACATGACCGGCTTCTTGCGTGTGCCACCGCTATTGCAGACAGCCGGAGCATATCGACGATGACCCTTGAATTCCTGAACCCCAGCCGCAGCTTCGACGAAGTGCGCAACGCCATTCGCTTTATCGGGCACGACGGCATGTTCGAAGTGCCGTTCTTTGTCGAAGTGGAGGCGCTCGCCAGGTCCTCCGCCGGATTGCGCAGCATGGAGCTATCGGAGGAGATGTATCTCTCGACCTTCGATGCGGCTCGCAGTTCGATCCACGATGTCGCCCGCGAGGCCTATGCCCATCGCCGCCAAACCTCCTATACGCTTACTGCCGCTGATTTCCGGTAAAGACATTACTCGATGCTGATCCGCTATGGGTATGAGATCACACTGACCTGCCAGCAGCCGACCGCCCTGGTTTGCCTGCTATCGGTCCATGAGGACCGCGCTGCCGACATCACGGTGCCGGAAACGACGTTTACCAACCCTGACGTACCGGTCTCGACCTACCGCGATCTCTTCGGCAACCGCTGCCGCCGTCTGATCGCGCCTGCGGGCGACCTGACCATGTGGGGCGACGCAACAATCCGGGACAGCGGACAACTGGACAGGGTGCTGCCTGGAGCGCGCGAACTCGCGGTGTGGGACATGCCAGACGATTGCCTCGTCTACCTCATGGGCAGCCGCTATTGCGAAACCGACCGTCTCAGCCAGATCGCATGGGACCTGTTCGGCACGATGCCGCCCGGTTGGAGCCGGGTGCAGGCGATCTGCGATTTCGTCCACGACCACATCCGCTTCGACTACATGCAGGCCCGATCTACCCGGACGGCTTTCGAGGCGTTCCATGAGCGCGTTGGCGTTTGTCGGGATTTCGCGCATCTTGCGGTCACGTTCTGCCGATGCCTCAACATCCCCGCTCGCTATATCAACGGCCATCTCGGCGACATCGGTGTGCCGGTCGTCGATCCGATGGATTTCAGCGCCTGGATAGAAGTGTTCCTCGAGGGCGAATGGCACACCTTCGATCCGCGCAACAACGTCCCTCGGATCGGCAGGATCGTGGTGGCGCGCGGCCGCGACGCAGCCGACATACCGCTCGTTAATTCCTTCGGACCACACGTCCTGAAGGGATTTAGGGTATGGACCTACGAGATCGCATCAACAAGCTGATGCTGTCGATGTGCATGTTCCCAAACTCGGGGAGACAGATGTTGCATCAGGTCTGGCAGCACTGTGCGTCCCAGGTTAGCGAGATGCACGCCCATCGCCAGCGTCACGATCGTCGCGCCGCACAGGATCACGATGGATGGTCGTTTCATGGCGCTCGCCACTATCGCACCAGCGCTTCCGTGCCCAACCCGATCGCGAGGCAGACCATCACCGCGCCCGACAGCCGGCCGACCGCCTTGGCTGCCTGTGGCCGGGTGCGCAGCACCACACGCGCGGCGTTACCGACAACCACATAGACGACGCCGCAATTGACGACATGCACTAGGCCCAGCCCAACGATCTGCGCCGGGATCGGCCATGCCGCCTTCGTATCGACGAACTGTGGGAGCAGCGCCAAGAAGAGCAGGATCACCTTCGGGTTGAGGCCGCTGACGCCGAACCCCTTGGCGATCCAGCGCGCCGACGAGATCGAGCCGGCATCGTTCGCAGCAGTCGGCACCGGCGGATTTCGGATCAGGCCGACACCCAACCACAAGAGATAGGCCGCTCCGATCAGCGTCAGCGCGGTGAGCGCGAATGGCACGCTGGTGACCAGCGCCCCGACACCTGCCGCGACAACCAGCGTCGCCACCAGATGCCCGAGGAGGAGGCCAGCCACGGCCGGCAGGATCGCGCGGTCGCGCACCCCGGCCGAGATGGCATAGGCCCAGTCGGCACCGGGCGTGATGACGAACATCATAGACACCGCCCAGAAGGCGGCGAGCAGCGCAGGGTTCATCGTCCGGCCTCCACGGCACCGGCAGCATCTGCGTGTGAAGGAACGATGGTTTGCTGCATCGCTGCGCAGAGCCTATCGTCGCTGTCGGTGACATCGACGCGGGTGATGATCGCCGAGCGGCCCGCACGCAGCACCGTAGCCCTTGCTATCAGGAGGGCACCCGTCGCCGGACGTAGGAAGTTGATCTTGTATTCGAGCGTCAGCACATCGTGTCCGACGGGTGCCACGCTCATTGCCGCGTAGCCGCCGGCGACGTCGGCCAGAGTGCCAATCGCACCGCCCGCGAAGAAGCCGTGCTGCTGGGCGACCGTATCGCCGAACGGCAGCTCCAACGTGCATCGGCCGGTATCCAGGTCAGCCATCCGGCCGCCCATGCCAAGCAGGAGGCCCTGCCGGGTGAAGCTCGCAAAAATGCTGTCGCGGCGTTCTGCGCTCAGCGCGTCGGACGTCCCGTTCACTTGCGTGGACCGAAACGATATTCCTCGGCTTCGCCGGGGAAGGTGGCCGCACGCACATCGGCAGCGTAGCTGGCGACCGCTTCGTCGATTGAACCACGAAGGCCCGCGTAGCGACGGACGAATTTGGGTGTCCTGTTGAACAGCCCCAGCATGTCCTCCGTCACCAAGATTTGACCGTCACAGGTTGAGGACGCGCCGATGCCGATCGTCGGGCAGCCGACCATGGCGGTTACTTCGGCCGCCAGCTCGGGCGTCACGCCCTCGACCACCATCGCGATCGCGCCGGCTGCGTCGGTCGCACGCGCTTCGGCCAACACGCGCTCGCGCTCTGTCTCGTTGCGCCCCCGTGCCTTGAACCCGCCGTCCAGGTTCACCGCTTGCGGTCGCAGACCGAGGTGGCCGATGACGGGAATGCCGCGCCCGGTCAGGAAGGCGATGCTGTCGGCGACGCCCTCAGCCGACTCGACCTTCACCGCTTGTGCGCCGGTTTCCATCATGATCCGGCTCGCGGTGTCGAACGCTTGGTCTGGCGAGCGTTCGTAGCTCCCGAACGGCAGGTCGATCGCGACCAGCGCATGGCTACTGCTGCGCATAACAGCCTGCCCGTGCAAGATCATCATTTCGACGGTCACGCCCACCGTTGACGGGAGGCCGTGGACGACCATGCCGAGGCTGTCGCCCACCAACAGCAGATCGCAGTGCGGGTCGAGGAGCTGCGCCATCGGCGCGGTGTAGGCGGTCAGCGCGACAATCTTATCGGCGCCCTTACGGGCGCGCAGCGAGGGAGGGGTGACGCGCTTGGATACTACTTGCTTGGACACTGTTTCTCCGGACGCCGGCCTTGGAGGCGGGAAAACATTCGGCATTTATAGCGCAATATCCGCCGAAGGTGCTGCCAAAGACAAGAGAAAATCGCCTAAACCTTGGCATAACCCGTAGCAATCTGATCGATATCATGGCACAAAATGCTAATGAACCTAGATGCTATCGACCAGCGTATCCTTACCGTCCTTCAGCGCGACGGTCGCTGCCCGAACAACCAGCTCGCCTCCGAAGTCGGACTGTCGCCGTCTCCCTGCCTTCGGCGAGTGCGATTGCTGGAAGAGGCCGGCGTTATCGAACGCTACGCGGCCATCGTGGACTCGGCCAGGGTCGGCATGGGGATGACGGTGTTTGCCCGCGTTTGGCTGACCGGCCAGGACGAAGATCAGGTAGAGCGGTTCGTGGCGGCCGTCACCGAACTCACGCAGATCGTCGAATGCCACTTGATGGCTGGCGACTGCGACTTTCTTCTCAGGATCGTTGCGCCTAATCTCGAAGGTGTGCGTCGTTTCCAAGCCGAACACCTCGCACGCATCGATGGTGTCCGCAGCATCAAGACCGACATACCGATGCAGCGGGTCAAGCTAGCGACGGAACTCCCGCTCATGCCAGACGCCCGTACTTGAACCATCGGCGTTGTACTATCTGTCTTCTTTCCCCAAATTCCATCCCGAACGAAACGGTCGCAACCAATGCGGTTCGCTCGGTCAGTCGTTAGCATATGTCTGTGCCCGTTCTATGTCGCGGCCCCCAATAGTCACTAAGGGCATCGCCCTCGCGCCAGCAAGGTAAGTGGAACCGTCCGGGGCGGCATCCCCAGCCTTCCGTGCCCAAAGGGCTTGTGCAGGCCGGGTGATCCCCCTCCACCCCGGCCGCCCTTGCTCGTTGCTACCCCAGTCTCGGCGACGGCCAGAAGGTCAGGCGCGGCGTTCCGCTTCGCTGACCTTCAGACCCGAGGATCAGAGACATGACCAACGTATCCGACAGCAGCCCCCGCATCTATGTTGCCTGCCTTGCCGCCTACAATAACGGCTATCTGCATGGGGCGTGGATCGACGCGGATCAGGACGCTGAGCAGATCAGGGACGAGATTGCCGCGATGCTTGCTCGTTCCCCCATTGAGGATGCGGAGGAATACGCCATTCATGACTATGAGGGCTTCGAGGGTGTCAGCATCTCCGAATATGCCGGCATAGACAGCGTGGCGCGGATGGCCGCTTTCATCGCGGAGCATGGCGCACTCGGCGCGGGCTTGCTGGAGCAGTTCAGCGGCGACATGGACCAAGCCGAATCCACTTTGGACGACTGCTATCATGGTCAGTTCGCCAGCCTTGCCGACTACATGGAGGAGCTGACTACCGAAAGCGTCACGATCCCCGAGGCGCTGCGCTACTATTTCGATTGGCAGGCGATGGCGCGAGACGCCGAGATGAGCGGCGACCTGTTCACTATCGAGACGGCGCACGGCGAGGTCCATGTGTTTTCCAACAGGTGAAAACATGCCTGCCTGTGCTCATACGGGCAGGCATCTCGAAAGCACCGGCTGTCGCCAAGCTAAAAACACGAAAGAATGATCGGGTTAGCCGCTCAAGGTATCTGCTTTGAGCGGGTTCAATATTTCCAGTGATCCTTGAACCTCTTTTTGCCGGGCGCTGCCCAGCATCCCGGCTTGGGGAGGTGACGCCATGCTCAGCATCGATTGGCGATCGCCGGCGGCATACGGGCACACAAAGCACATCCCGGCCGCTGGTTTCGCTTGGGAATATTTGCGCCGCAACGACGAATATCGTCGGGACTGCCAGACCATCGCATTGACCGGAAGCGCGGCCGCCTTCGACCTTGAAGCGTTCGCGCATCGCTGGGGTTTGCGATTTCCCGTGCGATCCCGATGCGCCGCATGATAGGCAATCGCCGATCTGGACGCCAAGCCTTCAACCGCAAGCCGTGATGCTGTCGCCGGTTGACCACAAGGACAGTGACACCGAACCGATATTGACGCTTGCGCATCTCGATGGCCTCGACCTGCGCCGAGCCGCCGATGGCTGGCACGGCATCTGGCAGGTGGATGGCGTCGCTCATCAATTCTGGCTGCCCGAGGCGGTGCCGGACGCCGCCGCGTTTTACGCCGTCACGCTGCCTATGGATGCTTTTCTGGAACTTCGCGTTCACGCTGTCCGCCGTTTTTGGCGATCCCTAAATGGCCGCGCAGCCGGTCCCGATTTCCGGGCGGTCCCCGCCCAACTCAGGCAATGGCATATCCAGTCGCTACGCGCGCTAGACGCCCGGCTGCTCAGCGAGAGCTATCGCACAATCGCCGAAGTCCTGCTCGGCTTTCAAGGCACCAAGGAGGATTTCGAGAATGATCCGCGCAAGAACAAAGCCCGCCGCCTGGTTGCGCACGGTATCAAGATGATGCGGGGCGGCTATCGCCTGCTACTTCACTATCCGATCAAGCCCGGCAAGCGTTAAAGGCGGTCAAGATTTCCGCGACGATTCAGCAGCAAGTTCCACAATTGCCGCTTTTTCATCGACAACATCGACATAACCAAGCTCCGTTCGGATTTGCCCGGTGTCGAGGACGAGATGCTGCCTATAGTCGAACGGCGGCGGACCGGGCGTCTCACCGTCTCGCGCTGGCAATGATGCCAGCCGCTCGCCCACGGTTGGCGTGACTTCCTCTCCGACATTGAAAACCGCATTCCGCGCTTTTGGGTGCAATGCTGCCGCAACGATTGCGGCGGCAACGTTCTCGACGTGGCCATGAGTCCAACGCCATCCCGGCACCCCCGCAAAGTTGTAAACAGTCGAAAGATCGCTGTTGTCTTCCGGTCCATAGACCTTGGGGAGACGCAGGATCGTCCAGTCAAGGCCGGGCGTATTCTGCACGGCGTGCTCGGCCAAAATCTTGTCGTAATCATGGGCGTAAGCGCCAAGCTGCGCCTCCATGCCACGATAGGGATAGAGAACCGAGCGAAGCGGTGCATCCTCCCGCAGGGGCACCGCCTCTTGTGGTCCCGGTTCTGTTTTCATCAACCGTCCATAGGCCAAGTAAACATCGCAACTCGAAATGAGAACAAGACGGCTCGTTCGCCCCGCAAATGAACGGGCGGCCGCATCTGCATCAACCTCACCCATCGCAACCATATGGATGACAATATCCCACTCGCGCAGCAGCTCAGCCGGAAATGCCGTTATCGGATATTCCGCCGAAGCGTCCAGAACGTGCTCGATCTTCGGCAGGATCGGGTTGGAGCTTGTCCCGCGATGAAAGGCCGTAACCTGCGCACCGGCATCATGAAGACGCCGAACAACATGCGCACCGATGAATCGGGTGCCGCCGATTACTAAAGCCTTCATCGTCATTCCTTCCAAAACTCCTAAAGCTCCCAAAACTTGCAACACGAAGCAAGTTAAAGACACCGCCGCCGATTCTTACGCCTTGTTGGCTGCTGCCTGCTCCAGAATCTTCCGATAGCCCCCACGCGACAGCCATTGCGCGCGTTCGAGATGGCTTCGCCAGCAACGGCGGGTCCGAAGTTCCTCGGCTACCGGATCACGGTGCAGCACGATCCGCGCGACTTCCTTCCAGTCCGCATCTTCGGCTTTCGCATCGAGAAGGCGCAGATAGGTCACGTAATGCCGTTCGTCATAGGCGGTTATGGCATCGCCGGTCGGCGCTTCATCATCCACATCGGGATCGAGTTCGACGGGAGTTCGCATGGTCATTCCCCGTATCCGAGAGAGCTTTGTCTGCGGTGCGCCCCCGCAAACGATGCTCTCTGACTCTTGGTGATCGGGGAGTTAGTAACCGTGTTGGACGGCCCCATGGCCTTTAGCTCGGAGAGCCTGTTGTATACGCCACAGGCTCCCCGACCATAGGGTCAAGGAGTGCGGTGCCGTTACGGCCGACACCAACCACCAACAGGGGTTACTACGCCCCAGAGCAGCGCGTCTGCTCCGCTTACATTCTTAGCCGAACCGCGTGCAAATGTCTTTGCCTATTCGGCGCGGGAAGCAATGAGCCGCTGAAATTCCTCATCTATTGGCCGTGCGCCGCTCGAAGGGGGGTGCCGCCAACGCATAGGCGCAAATGCGGCACGCTACGCGCCGCCGATCCCTCGCCATGGTTCGCCACAGTCCGCTGCCGCCCCCGGCAGCCCAATCCCGACTGGAGGTGATCCATGCCCAACCCGCTTGCGGGCCTGCCGCCGCGCCTGTTGCGGACCAAGGAAGCCGCGCGCTTCCTCGGCATATCCATCCGCACCCTTGAGAAACATCGCACCTACGGCACCGGCCCGACCTATCGCAAGGTCGGCGGTCGCGTCCTCTACACCGTCCGCGATCTGGAGGACTGGAGCGCGGTCGGCGAACGCAAATCCACCCGCGACAAGACCGCCGGCACGGTCTTTCCCGCGCGTCCGCTCACGCCCGAAGAACGGGACGAGTGCTAGATGCTGCGCGAGGACGATCACGACCCCGCGCCGCCGACCGAGGACAGCGAGCGCAGCCGCCTGGACCCCTTCGTGGTCGCAACGGGCGATGCGCCGCCGCGCGACCAGCGCGACTTGATGGAACGGCCGTTTTTCTCGCTGGCGAAGACCCCGCGCACCAAGCCGATTCTCTACAAGGCCGCCGACATAGAGGTGCAGGTGTTCGGGATGCCCGAGCATGGCATGGCGACCATTTGGGACGCCGATGTGCTGATATGGGCGGCCTCGCAGATCGTCGCGGCCGAGAATGACGGCCTCACGACTTCGCGCTTCGTCCGGTTCACGCCCTACCATCTGTTGCGCGCCATCGGACGCCCGACCGGCAATCAGCAATACCGGCTTTTGAAAGCTGCGCTGGCGCGGCTGCAATCGACCGTCATCGCCACCACGATCCGCAACGGTCCGCATTGGCGTCGCCGGCAATTCTCATGGATCAACGAGTGGGAGGAAATGACGACGCGCGCCGGCCGCGTCGAGGGCATGGAGTTCGTCCTGCCCGAATGGTTCTACAACAGCGTCATCGACCGCTCTCTGGTCCTGACCATCGACCCGGCCTATTTCCGCCTAACTGGTGGCATCGAGCGATGGCTTTACCGCGTCGCCAGAAAGCATGCCGGGCACCAGCGCCACGGCTGGATTTTCGAGGTCGCGCACCTTCATCAGAAATCCGGCAGCCTCGCGCGGCCGTCCGACTTCGCTCTCGACCTGCGCCGGATCGCGGCCCGCCAGCAGCTTCCCGGCTACCTGCTCCAGATCGAGCGGGAAGACGGCCGCGAGCTGCTGCGCATCCGCCCCGGAAACTTATCAACAGGCACTGTTGATAACCCTGTTAATGCCATCGGCACATCAGGCGCACGGGGCATCGGCACATCAGGCGCACGAACCGCAGCTAACGCTTTGGCCTAAAAAGCGGAATCCGACCGCTAACTTATCTAACAGAGAATCTAACGCTTTTTCTTTGACGCGCGCAGGCGAAGCGTGGTGCCGGTTCTGCCCGAAGGGGCAAGCCATGACGGCCGCCGCGAACGACGCGCCGCGCCCGCGCAGCCCCCAGGACATCCCCGGAGACGAACAATGACCCGTCGCGCTCACCGCAGCGCACACGGCCGTCCGCTACCGGACGGACCAGCGCCATTCACCACATTGGTCGAGCTGACTTTCGAGAAACGCCGCATCGACCATTGGATCAGGTTCGGCCGCAAGAGCTATGAACAGATCATCGACCGCCGCCGCAGCGTCGTCGGCTTCGCGCCGGGCAGCGTCTTCGCCTTCGTCCGATGGGCGAGCGGCGACCATGGCACTGTCGTTTCCCGCATCGACATTGTGCGGACCATCGGCAGGGGCGAGCCGTTCCAGACATTACCCTTCGTCCGCCCCGGCGGCGAAATCCTGTTGCGCCTCGATAGCTGGCCGAAGGTGCAGCGCGGGCTTGCCGCCATCGACGCCGTGGAATCGCTCGGCCTCGATCCGGCCGACGCCGCACCGGAGCACTGGCGGCACGTCCACAACCGTTTGACCGCCAATCTGGAGCCTCACGCCTACACGCCCGAGCGACATGCCGCGTGGCTTCACCGTCGCAGGATCGAGCCATGACGCGCCACCGCACCCTCGCGGTGACGGCGCTCGCTGTCATCGGCATCGCCGCCGCCAGCGCCGTCGAATGGCCTTTGCGGTTGATCTGGAACGCGACGGCCAGCGCACCCATCGGCTTCTACACCGTCGAGCCGGCCGAGCGGATCGAGGTGCCCGAGCTGGTCGCCGTCATGCCGCCCGAACCGCTCGCCGCCTTCATGGTCGAGCGCGGCTATATCGCGCGCGGCGTCCCACTGTTGAAGCGCGTCTTGGGCCTGCCGGGACAGCGGGTTTGCCGCTTGCGATCCACGATCACGGTTGACGGGATCGAGATGGGCGAGGCGCTGGAGCGCGACAGCCTCGGCCGCGATCTGCCCGTCTGGCAGGGCTGCCGCGTGATCGGCGACGGTCAGCTTTTCCTCATGAATTGGGAAGTCCGCGACAGCCTCGACGGCCGCTATTTCGGACCCATCCCCGCAGCTTCCGTCATCGGTCGAGCGGTCCCGCTCTGGACCGATGAGGAAGGCGTCGGCCGCTACGAGTGGCGCGCGCTGACGCACTGAAACCATCCCCCGAAAGCCAACCGCAGGAGATTTCCATGGCAGAAATAGGCACCTTCACCCGCACCGAAACCGGCTATGCCGGAGAGCTTCATTCGTTCGGACTCCGCGATAAGCTGTTCATCGTCCCGGCCAAACCGAGCGACGTTAAGAACGCGCCCGACTATCGCCTGCGCCTCGATAGCGAGGACGGCCCGGACGCCGGCCCGGCATGGAAGGACGCCAGCGAAAATGCCGGCGACTTCGTGTCGTTGCGGCTGGAGGGACCGATCTTCCCGTTCCCGATCCGCGCCAAGCTGTTCCAGTCCAACGACGCCCCTTCGGTCTGGACGCTGCGTTGGAAGCACCCCCGGAAAGTCGAGGACGAGGAATGACGGCCGCGCGCGTCCGGCCCGCCATCCGGTCCAAGATCGTCATCCCTTTGTTCGCGGAAAAGCCGTCTCATCCCTTCGTCCCGCTCGGCCACCGGACGGCCGGCGCGCGCAGCGAAGGTCAGGGGCGGCCATCGGCCGGCGCTTGCGCCTTGCCCTTGACCGCAGCGAGCACGCTGGCAGGCTGGTGTCGAAGCGGAGACAGGACTGCATGGCATTGTGCCGTCCTGATACTGGCCGGCGCGCTTTCCGTCTGCGCCGGATCGGGCGTCGCGGTCGCGCAATCCGCGCCCGTCGAGCGTCCGGCAGCCGCCCATCCCCATGCGGCCCACATTGCCGAGGCGTCGCAGCGGTTCGGCATACCGGAGCATTGGATCATCGCGGTGCTGCGCGCCGAAAGCGCGGGCGACGTGCGGGCGGTTTCGTCGGCCGGCGCGATGGGATTGATGCAGGTGATGCCCGACACATGGGCGGGCCTGCGCGTCCGCTATGGCCTCGGCCGCGATCCCTACGACCCGCGCGACAACATCCTCGCAGGCACGGCCTATCTGCGCGAAATGTTCGACCGCTACGGCAATGTCGCGGCGATGCTGGCGGCATATAACGCTGGCCCCGGCCGCTATGACGAATACCTTGCGTCCGGCCGCACCCTGCCGGCCGAAACGCAGGCCTATGTCGCCGCGCTTGCGCCGATCCTCGGCGGCGCGGCTGCAACCGAAGCGCCGTCATCGGCACCGCCACCGCCGCCTGATTGGCGCGAGGCACCGCTGTTCGTCATGCGTCCGGGCGACGCGCGGGCTGTCGCCGCGCCGCCGTCCGACGCACGATCCGGCGACGGCCGCGCGACCGTTCCGGCGCGCGATCCCGTCGATGCGGAGTCACGGGGCGACAGCATTTTCGTCGCCGACGCGAGCGGTTCGGGAACGCCATGAGGGCGGCGTTCCCGCGCTCGGCGGCGATCATTCCGGTGTCCAGTCAGGCGGGTTTGCGCCCGGCTGGATTCCCGACAGGAGGGGCAGAAAAGGCAGAAAGGGCGGAGGGCAAGATTAAAGAAGACGGCACCATATCGGGCCGCTTCTGGAAATTATTGTTGTCTGCACACTGGTTAGGTGTCCGGTTCCGGCACCATGGTTTTGAGGGGCCGCGTGCCGCGATTTCGCTCAAAGCATTGGCTTTGCAGGGTTTCGAGCGGCACCATAGGCCCATATCGGCCTGTTTTCGGCGGTTTTGGCTGGAGTCGCGCCCTTGAGCGCCGACGACGAAAACCGCTTCCGCCCGAAGCCTGGCCGCATCCGATCCGACACGCCGAAGGCCGGGAGACCCAAGAGCTTTTTCACGCAGGTCAGGAAGATCACCCGCCAGCATCAGGCGGCAGCCTCCCGCGATCCTTCCATGCCGTCATCCGCCCGCACGTTATCGCCGGATCGTTCCCGCGCCGTGATCGCCAGCGGCAAGGGCGTGAAGCGCGGCCGGGGCGCGAGCTTCGTCCGCGCCCGGAACATCTCCGGCCAATGGCATCATCGCCAGTCCGGCAGCCGCCGCGTGATCGTCAAGCAGCGCAGCGTCCGAGCCGCGTGGAAGGGCGGACGCGCCCGCGCGCATCTGCGCTATGTCCAGCGCGACGGCACGTCACGCGACGGCGAGCGCGGCCGCCTCTATTCGGCGACCGAGGACCGCGCCGATGGCGACGCCTTCCTTGATCGGGGCAAGGACGACCGCCACCAATTCAGATTCATCGTCTCACCCGAGGACGGCGCGGAGCTGTCGGACCTTTCGGCCTACACCCGCGATTTCATGCAGCAGGTGGAAGCCGACCTCGGCACGAAACTCGATTGGGTTGCCGTCAATCACTACAACACCGGCCATCCCCATGTGCATATCGTCGTCAACGGCCGCGACGATGCCGGCGGGGATCTAGTCATCAACGGCGACTATCTTTCGGCCGGCCTGCGCGAGCGCGCCAGCGAGCTTGCCAGTCTGGAACTCGGCCCCGTCACCGAGATCGAGCAGACCCGCAAGCTGTCCGCCGAAATCGACCAAGACCGTTTCACCCGGATCGACCGTGCCATGGTCGAGGAAGCCGACGCCCGTTTCCTCGACCTGCGCCATGAACCGGCAGAGCCGAAACGGCAGTTCGAGCGGACGCTGCGCCTGCGCTGTCTCGGCAAGCTGGAGAAGATGGGGCTGGCGACCGAGCACGCGCCCGGCGTTTGGGAATTGAGCAAGGACATGGAGCCAGCCCTGCGCGAGTTGGGTAAGCGCGGCGACATTATCCGCACCATGCAGAAGGCGCTCGGCCCGCAGGGCGGCGAACGCGATCCCATGAGCTTCCAAATCCATGACGGAGCGCCCGAGACGCCTATCTTCGGCCGCGTCGTGGACAAGCACCTCTCCGACGAGCTAGGCGAAGACCTCACCATAGTAGTGGACGGGATCGACGGGCGGACGCATCACATCGCCGGTATCGTGCCCGAGCGGCTGGAGGACGCCCGCATCGGCAGCGTCATCCAGATCGGCCCGGCCGAGGCGGCAGCCCGGCCGTCCGACCGCACCATCACCGCCATCGCCGAGGACGGCATCTATCGTCCGAGCCGCCATCTGGAGCAGGCGAAATTCGAGGGCCGCGTTCCGGGCGGCGACTATGAGGGCTATGTCGATGCCCATGTCCGCCGACTGGAGGCGCTGCGCCGGGCCGGGATCGTCGAGCGGATCGATGCAGACCAATGGCGCATCCCCGACGATCTGGTCAGCCGCGCCGCTGTCTATGACGTCGGCCGCGACCGGCAATCCAGCGTGCGCGTCCTGTCCCCCGTCGATCTAGGCAAGCAGATCGGTTCGGATGGCGCGACCTGGCTGGACCGGCGGTTGATCCATGGCGAGATGGCGGACCTTGCGTCGGTGGGTTTCGGCCAGCAGGTCCGCGAGGCGATGGACCAGCGGCGCGAGCATCATATCGAACAGGGCGATGCCACCCGAGCGCGGGACGGCCGCATCTTCTACCGGCGCAGCCTTCTCGCCACCCTGCGCGAGCGAGAGGTTGCCCGGGTCGGCGCGGAGATGACCGAGAGCAAGGGCCTGCCGTTCCGCGCCGCCACGGACGGCGAAAACGTCAGCGGCAAGTTCACCGGCACCGTGCAGCTATCGAGCGGCAAGTTCGCCGTGGTGGAAAAGAGTCATGAGTTCACGCTTGTCCCGTGGCGGCCGGTCATCGACCGGCAACTCGGCCGCGAGGTCATGGGCGTCGTGCAGGGCGGATCGGTGTCGTGGCAGTTGGGACGGCAGAGGGGCGTCGCCATTTAGGCGTATCCAACACAAGACGTCGGTCATTACGTCGTCAGTCCCGGTGCGCGAGCTATCTGGTGATATTGGCGCGTTCCTATTCGCCACATTCGATGAGATCGCCATCCTGAACGCACGCGCAAGGGGTATCAATGCACCGCCTCCAGCCCGAACTCAGACAGAATCCAATTGACTGTCTGCATAACAGGATTACGGGCCGCTCTCTGTGCCACCCAAGACATGAAGAGGTATTCGCCCGAAGCATCGGGGTTACGCCAAATCTGGACCAAACGTTCCGCTGCAAGATCGTCAGCGATCAGGTAGGTTGGCGCGATAGCAACTCCATGCCCATTGATCGCCGCCTCCAACGCTAAAGCTGATCGGTCGAAATTTAGCAAACTGTTCCTTGCACAATGGCCTACGGAGTCGATCAGGCGTTCCCATCTGCGATTCGAGTCTTGCAAGAGCGGCAAAGACAACACCGTCTCCAAATCCAATGGCCAGTCGGGTCTGAGTAGATTTGGACTGCATACGGCGACGAATTTTAGTTCGGTGAGACGCATCACCTGATCACCGGGGGAATTACTGACAGTCTTAGCCGGCCAAATCGCGATCTCGTTTCGGGCAAGATTCCTCTGAAGTAATTCGTCATGCGTTTCGGTGGTAACGGACACGCTCGGAAACTTGGCAGCAAAACGCTTCATTCGAGGCATAAGCCATCTGGAAGCGAACGATGCACCGAGGTGCAGGATGACCGGGGCACCCGCGCGTTCCAAGTCAGCCGCCGCAGTCGCCAAAATCGATAACGCCTCCTCGACAGCATCGCGATATCTCTCGCCGTTCGGCGTAAGGCTAACTCCGCGCGCTCTTCGCTCAAACAGTGTAATCCCGAGATCAAGCTCAAGTTGCTTGATGCGTTGAGAAACCGCGCCGTGGGAAATGTTCAGCGCCTCCCCCGCCCGTAGGAAGCTACCGCAGCGTGCGGCAATGGCGAACACGCGCAGGGCGTTCAGATTGACGTTATGAACCATCGAAACCAGAGGTGTTAGATTTTCTAAAACCTCTGGCAGTTATGCTGTTTTGTCAATGGTCCCGTGGTCTGCGATCACTGACAGAGTTTAAGTCGTCCAAACGACGAACGACCTCCTAAAGCGGAAGGACCTCCGATGAGGATGACTATCAGACCTGCCATGCTTTCGGACTTGGAGAGGGTCTCAGAACTGCTGTTGGCCGACGCCAAGGCTCGCTGCGCACATGACCCGCAGCTATGGAAGCTGGACAGCGCTGCACGAGAAAAAATTCTGGCTACTGTGAGGCTGGCAATGGAGGCCGAGAAGCCTGCGTTCCGCCAACAATGGCTGGTGGCAGAAATGGACCGGGATATCATTGGCGTAACACATTCCATTCTTTTGCCAGTTCCTCCTATTTATGCTGGCGAGTTCGGCCCGCCGGGCTTGATCATGGAAGATTGCTTCATCGAACCCAACGCACCGCCAGAGACGCGGGCCGCGCTTCTTCGAGCCGCCGAAAGCGATCTGGTGAATGCGGGTGCTCGGATATTACTGGCCTCCAGTGTCGAGGGAGGTGAGTGGGAAAGCGAATACCTCCGTCAAGGCTTCGACCCGCTTACGTTATATTTTGCGAAGACCGGCCTGTGCGAAGCCCGCGCTTTCACTGACGTAAGACAAGCGATTGAGGAAGACGTCCCGAACATTGTCACATCAAGCGCCGTGAACAGGCAAATTTTGAAGGAGCTTCATCCGTTCTTTTGGAAACCGCACGACGATGCGGACAATCGCTTCGGATCGTGGATGGAACGCAGCCTGACGTTGAACGACCGAGATATGTTCGTTGCAGATTCGGGGGGAAGGCTGCGAGGCTATGCGATCTCGCACCCGGCGACGCCGCTACACTTCCCGAGCCCGCACGACATTTCTACCGTTGGCGTGATCGATGACTATTTCCATGAAGAGTTGGAGCAGCCGCAAAGACTCGCTGCGGGTAGCACTACGGCGGCCGAGCTACTTGCATCAGCGGAAGCCGCACGAAGAACCCGAGGCGACGCCTCGATTATAGTCGTCTGTCCGGCGGCATGGAAGTCGAAGATTACTCTATTGGAGCAGTCTGGCTACCGGAAGGCAATCACTTGGTTCATCAAGATGAGCGAATGAGGGCTAACGCCTTCCATATCACGTTCGGCGTCAGCGGGCTGTTCACGATGATCATTGGCGCGGCGGTTCTGCCGTGGCTGACGAAAAAGCTGTCGGTGTAGCCATGCGGAAGCGACAATCAGCGCCAATGATTGATCGTCAATGGGGAATGGCGACCTCGCTGGGATCACGCATTCCCATGGCTTCGCTGATCCAGACGCTTGCCGTCGCGGAGTACCTCAATTTCCGCCACGCCGCCAATGCGCTCGGCGTGGCGCAGTCCAGCGTCAGTGCTCGCGTGAAGGCGCTGGAAGAAGACCTTGGCATCCTCCTGTTCGAGCGCCATGCGCGGGGCGTCCGACTGACCGAGGCAGGACGCCACTTCGTCGAGCGGATAGCTGTCGGCATCGCTCAGCTCGACCATGCGGTGAAGACTGCAACCATGACGGCGGCTGGGAAACGGGGGCGTCTGCGCATCGGTATCCATGCCTTGATCCCCGGCAGCTTCCTCGCTGAGCTGATCGTGCAATACCGGGAAGACCATCCCGGTATCGAGGTCGAGATGACCGAAGGCACGGCCCGCGATGCGGTCATGCGGCTTCGCGCTGACCGGCTGGACGTGGCGTTCATCGCCGGCAAGCTTGAATTGCCCGACTGCCATGCCCGCCCGATCTGGACTGAACCGCTGGTGGCGGTGCTGCCGGAACAGCATCGCCTTGCCGGGAAGACGGCTATCACATGGGCCGATCTGGCCGGCGAGACCTTCCTTGTCCGTTATGGCGGGACTGGCCCGCAAGTCCATGACCATATCGTGCTGCGCCATGCCGGACGCTGGCCTGCGCCATCGATACTGCGTTTCGATGTCGAGCGTGGAACAATGCTGTCCATGGTAGGACAGGGCTTCGGCGTCACCATGGTCGGCGCGGCCACGGCGCTGCTGCCGACGTCCGGGATCGTTTTCCTACCTTTTGCGGATGAACCAGACCCGGTTGCCTTTACCGCTGTCTGGTCGCCGGTCAATCGCAGCACTGCGCTCCGCAACCTGCTCAACCTCGCAGGCCGGATGAACCGTTGGGGCGATTCGTCCGGCCAGTTGCGCGACGACGACCACTCGGCCCAATAGCGTGAAGGGAATCCGTCCTATTTGCCGCCGATAGTATCCGGCAGCCCTCCAGCAACCGCTTTCCTGTTGCCCATCCCGATTTTGCCTACTCTCTGATCGACTCCGTCTCGTTTACGGACTGGAGCCTGCATTGCGCGGAGGCCGCATCCTTTGGGGTCAGATCGCCGTCGTCTTCACCATCGTTCTGGTGATGACGTGGGCGGCGACGCAATGGGTTGCTTTTCGCCTCGGCTTCCAACCGCAGCTTGGAGCACCGTGGTTCGAGCTGGCGGGCTGGCCGATCTACTATCCGCCGGCCTTCTTCTGGTGGTGGTTCTCGTTCGACGCCTACGCGCCCGCGATCTTCGTCGAGGGGGGCATCATCGCGGTATCGGGCGGCTTTATCGCCATCGTGGCCGCCATCCTCATGTCGATCATCCGGGCGCGGGAAGCACGCAACGTCGCCACATACGGATCGGCGCGATGGGCCGAGGATCGCGAAATCCGCGCGGCGGGGCTACTCGGCCCCGATGGCGTGGTCCTCGGCCGTCATACCCAAGACTATCTGCGCCATGACGGTCCCGAGCATGTCCTATGCTTCGCGCCGACCCGGAGCGGCAAAGGCGTCGGATTGGTGGTGCCGACGCTGCTGACATGGCCCGCGTCCGCCATCGTTCACGACATCAAAGGGGAGAACTGGACGCTGACAGCGGGCTTCCGCGCCAAGCACGGCCGCGTCCTGCTGTTCGATCCGACCAATGCCGGATCGTCCGCCTACAACCCGCTGCTGGAGGTCAGGCAAGGCGAGTGGGAGGTCAGGGACGTTCAGAATATCGCGGATATTCTGGTCGATCCCGAAGGCAGTCTCGACAAAAGGAACCATTGGGAGAAGACCAGCCATAGCCTGCTTGTCGGCGCGATACTGCATGTTCTCTACGCGGAGAAGGACAAGACTCTAGCAGGCGTCGCCAACTTCCTGTCCGATCCGCGCCGCCCGGTCGAGGCGACCTTGCGCGCCATGATGGACACGCCGCATCTCGGCGAGGCGGGCGTTCATCCGGTCATCGCGTCATCGGCCCGCGAGCTGTTGAACAAATCCGAGAACGAACGGTCGGGCGTATTGAGCACCGCCATGTCGTTTCTCGGCCTCTATCGCGATCCCGTGGTGGCGCGGGTGACGGCACGATGCGACTGGCGCATTGCCGATCTGGTCGGCAGCCGCCAGCCTGTCACACTCTATCTGGTCGTGCCGCCGTCCGACATAAACCGCACCAAGCCGCTCATCCGCCTGATCCTCAACCAGATCGGCAGGCGGTTGACCGAGGAATTGACCACCTCCGGCAAGCGCCATCGCTTGTTGTTGATGCTGGACGAGTTTCCGGCGCTCGGCCGGCTCGATTTCTTTGAATCGGCGCTCGCCTTCATGGCGGGCTACGGCATCAAAGGCTTCCTGATCGCGCAGAGCCTCAACCAGATCGAGCGCGCCTATGGGCCGAATAACGCCATTCTCGACAATTGCCATGTGCGCGTCAGCTTCGCCACGAACGACGAACGCACCGCCAAGCGGGTGAGCGACGCGCTCGGCACCGCGACCGAGCTGCGCGATTCCACCAACTATGCAGGGCACAGATTGGCCCCGTGGCTCGGGCATTTGATGGTGTCGCGGCAGGAGACGTCCCGGCCGCTGCTCACGCCGGGCGAGATCATGCAGCTTCCGCCAACGGACGAAATCGTGATGGTCGCGGGCACGCCGCCGATCCGCGCGACCAAGGCACGCTATTTCGAGGATTCGCGGTTTCAGGAACGCATCCTGACCCCGCCCGATCCGGTCGCCGCTCCGCTGGCGCCCAGCCCATCCGCCGATGACTGGTCCGGCCGCGTGGTCGCGGCGGAAAGCCGTTCCGCTCCGGCTGCCGCAGACGGGAACGAGGGTGATCCAGCCAATGCCGGCATCCGCCGCGAGCCGGAATTGCCAAGCCAAGAGGAAGTCGTCGCCCCGCCGCCGTCGCCCGAACAGGAGTTTGAGTTTCTGGACGACGAGCCGGACATTGATGCGGCCAAGGCCCGCGCCATGCGCCAGCGCATGAGGATGGTCGCGCGGCAGGTGGCGATGAACCCCGATGATGGAATCGACCTTTGAGGACACGCCCATGGCAACCAGAACCCGACTGAATATCTATTTCGACCCCGTGCTCATTCCGCAGATCGAGGCGATGGCGCTGCGCCGCTCGGTGGCGTTGCGCCGCAATGTCTCGAAATCCGCCATCGTGGAGGCAGCGGTCATGTCCTACCTGTCCGGCGATGCCGACGACCAGCTTGAAGCCGCCATGTCTCGCCGCCTGGACAAGCTCGGCCGCCAGATCGACACGCTCGACCTGGATCTCGCCGTCCTCGGCGAGACGGTCGCGCAGTTCATCCATTACTGGATGACGATTACACCGCCTTTACCGGATGCAGCGAGACAATCAGCCCGCGCCAAAGCAGCAGAGCGGTTCGAGGGCTTCATGCAGACTCTCGGCCGGCGTCTGGCGACAGGAGACAGGTTCCTCAAGGAACTGTCGCGGGATGTATCCGGCGACATGCCTGAAGACTCAATGGCAGAGCGCCAGTCTGTGGGGCACGATTAGCCCGCCACTCTCTTTTCGACGAGCGCAATCTCGCTTGTTACCGCATCTGCCAGCTCATCTGTCGGCTTCTCGCCTTGCAGTCTGAGAACCGGAGCCATTTGCTGGTCAAGCCAGCGTTCATGTTGAGCAAAGTTCCGTCCAGTGAACTGCGGGTCATCATAGCCTGAGGCCCATTTCCGAAACGCCATATGCGCTTCGTGCATGTCACCGCCGGGAAGGATGCGATCACCGTGGCGTGCCGCCTCGCGCTGGTCGAGACGTTGCAACCTGACGGCGGCAGGCGTGTAAAGGAAGACAATCAGGTCAACGTCACGGATCAAGGCCTCTCCCCATCCGATGAAGGAGCCGGTCAATACCCATCCATCGGACGGAGCTTGCTGGTCCGCAATCAGCGTCACGCGCTCCTCGGGCGGGCGCTTAACGCTGTACGGCGGGTCGGTCGGCATCCAGTAGAAGTCATCGACATCTATGTGCGGAACAGCGAACCGCTTTGTCAGCGCCGCGCCGAGCGTGGAGACACCCGAGCAGGAAGCTCCCGTTATGTATATTTTCCGCCTGCCGTGCATTCAGATCGATTCCCTCGTCACTTCCTGCATTGATATTCTTCCTGTTTTACCTTCTCAACATCTCCGGGTTGCCCATCCTATTTGCCGCCGTTCGCCGCCGATCACCGCACGGACTTAAATACTTGTTGAAGCGGCCGGATTTCGGCCTCTCTTAATCGACCCCGATCCGGGGATTGCCTGTTGCGCCCCGCCAGAAGCCGGGGCGGACATGACCACCAACCACCACAGACAGGAAGCGATCCAGCGCGGCGCGCGCATGTTGCGCACCGCGTTCGGCCCCGCCATTGCCCGACTGCTCGAAGACCCGGCCGTGGTCGAGGTGATGTTGAACCCGGACGGCCGCCTTTGGGTGGACCGGCTGTCCGAAGGGCTGTCCGATACGGGCGAACGGCTGTCCGCCGCCGATGGCGAACGCATCGTACGGCTGGTCGCGCATCATGTCGGCGCGGAGGTTCATGCCCGCAGCCCGCGCGTCTCGGCCGAGCTGCCCGAAAGCGGGGAACGATTCGAGGGCCTGCTGCCGCCCGTGGTCGCCGCCCCGACCTTCGCCATCCGCAAACCCGCCAGCATCGTGTTTACGCTCGACGATTATGTGGCCGCCGGCATCATGTCCGCCGATCAGGCCGAGACGCTACGCACGGCAGTTTTCTCCCGCGCAAACATCCTCGTGGCCGGCGGCACCAGCACGGGCAAGACGACGCTGACCAACGCGCTGCTCGCCGAGGTGGCGAAGACGCATGATCGCGTGGTCATCATCGAGGACACGCGCGAGCTGCAATGCGCCGCGCCCAACCTTGTCGCCATGCGGACGAAAGACGGCGTGGCGACGCTTTCCGATCTGGTCCGGTCCTCGCTGCGCCTGCGCCCCGACCGCATCCCCATCGGCGAGGTGCGTGGCCCCGAAGCCCTCGACCTGCTCAAAGCATGGGGAACCGGCCATCCTGGCGGGATCGGCACCATCCATGCCGGCACGGGCATCGGCGCGCTCCGTCGCCTTGAACAGCTCATTCAAGAGGCTGTCGTCACCGTCCCGCGCGCACTGATCGCCGAGACTATCGACCTTGTTGCCGTCCTTTCCGGGCGCGGTTCCGCGCGCCGGCTGGCCGAACTCGCCCGCGTCGAGGGGCTGGGGCCGGACGGCGACTACCGCATCACGCATCCCATCCCTTTGGCAATCCCCATCAGCACAGGAGAAACTTCATGATCCGCACGTTTTCGCGTGGCTATCGCTTCGCCGCGACCGCCGCATCCACCCTTGTCATCAGCCTCATGCTCGCGCCGGCGGCCCAAGCGTCCGGTTCGTCGATGCCATGGGAACAGCCCTTGCAGCAGATCCTCCAGTCCATCGAGGGGCCGGTCGCCAAGATCATCGCCGTCATCATCATCATCGTGACCGGCCTGACTTTGGCCTTTGGCGATACTGGTGGCGGCTTTCGCAAGCTGATCCAGATCGTGTTCGGCCTGTCCATCGCGTTCGCCGCATCGAGCTTCTTCCTGTCTTTCTTCTCCTTCGGCGGCGGGGCGCTCGTTTGATGGCGGGCGGTCTCGAACAGCTCGACGCGGTGCCGGGATTCTCGATCCCGGTTCACCGGGCGCTGACCGAGCATATTTTGCTCGGCGGCGCTCCGCGCGCCATCGCCATCATGAACGGGACGCTCGCCGGGGCCGTGGGCCTCGGCCTGCGCCTCTGGCTGGTCGGCATCGCCATCTGGGCCATCGGCCATTTCGCGGCCGTATGGGCGGCGAAACGCGATCCCCAATTCGTCGAGGTCGGGCGCAGGCATCTGCGCATCCCCGGCCATCTGGCGGTGTGAGGGTGCGGCCATGATGAACCTTGCCGAATACCGCCGCACCGCCACCCGGCTCGCCGATTATCTGCCATGGGCCGCGCTGGTCGGCCAAGGCGTCGTGCTCAATAAGGACGGCTCGTTCCAGCGCACCGCGAAGTTTCGCGGTCCCGATCTGGATTCCGCCGTTGCGGCCGAGCTGGTCGCCGTCGCCGGCCGCATCAACAACGCCGTGCGCCGTCTCGGCTCCGGCTGGAGCATCTTTGTCGAGGCGCAGAGAAGCGAAGCCGCGACCTATCCCGACAGCACCTTTCCCGACCCCGCATCGGCGCTGGTCGATGCAGAGCGCAAGGCCGGTTTCGAGGAAGCAGGCACGCATTTCGTGTCAGGCTACTTCCTGACCTTCCTCTGGCTGCCCCCGGCCGAGGAAGCCGCCCGCGCCGAAACATGGCTCTACGAGGGCCGCGAGAAAACCGGCGTGGACCCGTGGGAGCTGCTGCGCGGCTTCATCGACCGCACCGACCGGATTATCGCGCTGCTCGACGGCTTCATGCCGGAATGCCGCTGGCTCGATGACGCCGGCACACTGACCTATCTGCATTCCACCATCTCGACCAACCGGCATCGCGTGCGCGTGCCCGAGGTGCCAATGCACCTCGATGCGCTGCTCGCCGACCAGCCGTTGACCGGCGGGCTGGAGCCGCGTCTTGGCGACGCGCATCTGCGCGTCCTGACCATCGTTGGATTCCCGACCGCGACGACGCCGGGCCTGCTCGACGAGATGAACCGCCTGCCGTTCCCATATCGGTGGAGCACGCGCGCCATCCTCATGGACAAGACCGATGGGACCCGGCTGCTGACCCGCATCCGCCGCCAATGGTTCGCCAAGCGCAAGTCCATCGCCGCGATTCTGAAAGAGGTGATGACCAACGAGGCGTCCGCCCTCGTGGACACCGACGCCGCGAACAAGGCGCTCGACGCCGACATGGCCTTGCAGGAGCTTGGGGCGGACGTGGCGGGCATGGCCTACGTCACGGCGACCGTCACCGTTTGGGATGCCGACCCGCGCATAGCCGACGAGAAGCTGCGCCTGGTCGAGAAGATCGTTCAGGGCCGTGACTTCACCGCCATGGCCGAGAGCGTCAACGCAGTTGACGCATGGCTCGGCAGTCTGCCCGGACACGCCTACGCCAATGTCCGCCAGCCGCCCATCAGCACTTTGAATCTCGCCCACATGATCCCGCTTTCAGCGGTGTGGGCGGGGCCGGAACGGGACGAGCATTTCGGTGCGCCCCCTTTGCTCTTTGGAAAGACCGAAGGCTCAACGCCGTTCCGGCTAAGTCTCCATGTCGGCGATGTAGGTCATACCCTTGTCGTCGGCCCCACGGGAGCGGGCAAGAGCGTGTTGCTCGCCCTCATGGCTTTGCAGTTCCGGCGCTATGCAGGATCACAGGTCTTCGCCTTCGACTTCGGCGGCAGCATCAGGGCGGCCGCGCTCGCCATGGGCGGCGACTGGCACGACCTTGGCGGCGGGCTGACAGAAGGAGCCGAGGCGTCTGTTTCGCTCCAGCCGCTCGCCCGCATCCACGACACCTATGAACGGGCATGGGCCGGCGACTGGATCGCCGCCATCCTTATGCGCGAGGGCGTCGCCATCACGCCGGAGGTGAAGGAGCATCTTTGGACGGCGCTGACTTCGCTTGCATCCGCGCCGGTCGAGGAACGCACCATCACTGGCCTTGCCGTGCTGCTCCAGTCGAACGACTTGAAGCAAGCATTGCGCCCGTTCTGCGTCGGCGGTGCCTATGGCCGGCTGCTCGACGCCGAAGCCGAACACCTTGGCTCGGCCGATGTGCAAGCCTTCGAGATCGAGGGGCTTGTCGGGACCGGCGCGGCCCCGGCCGTGCTGTCCTATCTGTTCCATCGCATCGGCGACCGGCTCGACGGGCGGCCGACCCTGCTCATCATCGACGAGGGCTGGCTTGCGCTCGACGACGAGGGGTTCGCCGGCCAGCTCCGCGAATGGCTGAAAACGCTGCGCAAGAAAAACGCCTCGGTCATCTTCGCCACGCAAAGCCTGTCCGACATAGACGGCAGCAACATCGCGCCCGCCATCATCGAGAGCTGCCCGACGCGGCTCTTGCTGCCGAACGAGCGCGCCATCGAGCCGCAGATTACCGAGATTTACCGGCGTTTCGGGTTGAATGACCGGCAGATAGAAATCCTCGCACGGGCCACGCCCAAGCGCGATTACTACTGCCAGTCGAGGCGCGGCAACCGCCTGTTCGAGCTTGGCCTGTCCGAAGTCGGCCTCGCGCTCTGCGCCGCATCCGCCAAGTCCGACCAGACCCTCATTGCGCAGGTCGTCACTGAGGCCGGCCGCGACGGCTTCCTCGCCGCATGGCTGCGCTCGCGCGGCGTCGATTGGGCAGCCGAGTTGATCCCCAACCTCACCAATCTTGCCGACCGACCGGAATCCGCCGCGCCGGCTCGGCTCGATACCCACCCCACACAGGAGATTCTTCCATGACCTATCCCAAGATCGTCGGGGCCTCGGCCCTTGCGCTGGCGCTCGCCGTGCCCGTCGCGCTGTCGCCGATGCTGGCAAGCCCGGCCCATGCGCAATTCGGCTTCGGCCGCATCGTCTATGACCCGAGCAACTATGCGCAGAACGTGCTCACGGCCGCCCGCACGCTGGAGCAGATCAACAACCAGATCACCAGCCTCCAGAACGAGGCGCAGATGCTCATCAATCAGGCGCGCAATCTGGCGAGCCTGCCGTATTCCTCGCTCCAGCAGCTCCAGCAGAACGTCCAGCGTACGCAGCAGCTTTTGGGACAGGCGCAGAATATCGCGTTCGAGGTCGGGCAGATCGACCAGGCGTTCCAGAGCCAATACGGCAATGTCTCGCTATCGGCGACCGATACCCAGCTTGTCGCCGATGCGCGCGGCCGCTGGGAGAACACGGTCGGCGGCTTGCAGGACGCCATGCGCGTGCAGGCGGGTGCGGTCGGCAACATCGACAGCAACCGCGCCGAGATGGCCGCGCTTGTCGGCGAGAGCCAAGGCGCAAGCGGTGCGCTGCAAGCCACGCAGGCCGGCAACCAGCTCCTTGCCCTCCAGTCACAGCAGCTTTCCGACCTGATCGCGGTCATCTCGGCGAACGGCCGGGCCGACGCGCTCACCGAGGCCGAGCGCGCGACCGCCGCCGAACAGGGCCGCATCCAGCGCGAGCGGTTTCTGACGCCGGGCACCGGCTACCAGCCGGGCAACGCGCAGATGTTCAACAACGGCAACAACTGACGGGAGGCTCGCCATGGATGGCAAGATGCTGGCCCGGCTCGGGGCCGTGGTGTTCGTTGCGATTGCCTTGACAGTGACCGCAATCGACGTGGCGCGGAAGGACGAACCTTCCGCGCCACGGCCCGCATCGGCCCTCCAGCCCCCGGCCGATCCGCTGCGCGAAAGCCTGCGCCGTTGTCAGCAGCTCGGCGAGGCGGCGGCGGGTGACGCTGACTGCCTCGCCGCTTGAGCTGAATCCCGCGACCGTTTCCTCGGCCGTGATCGCAGCGAGGCGCGCTGACCATGGGCAACACGGGCGTCATCGACAATTTCCTCGGCGTATTTACGTCCTACATCGACAGCGGATTCGGCCTGCTCGGCGGCGAGGTCGCCTTCATCGCCACCACCCTGATCGTCATCGACGTGACGCTCGCCGCGCTGTTTTGGGCGTGGGGCGCGGATGATGATGTGGTCGCGCGGCTGGTGAAGAAGACCCTGTTCATCGGCGTCTTCGCCTACATCATTTCCAACTGGAACAACCTCGCGCGCATCGTCTTCGAGAGCTTCGCCGGCCTCGGCCTCATGGCGTCGGGCACCAGCTTTTCCGTCACCGATCTGATGCGGCCGGGCCGCGTGGCGCAGACCGGCCTCGACGCCGGCCGCCCGCTGCTCGACTCCATTTCCGACCTGATGGGCTGGATCGCCTTTTTCGAGAACTTCATCCAGATCGCGTGCCTGCTGTTCGCATGGGCGCTGGTCGTGTTGGCCTTCTTCATCCTCGCCATCCAGCTTTTCGTGACGCTGATCGAGTTCAAGCTGACCACGCTTGCGGGCTTCGTGCTGATCCCGTTCGGCTTGTTCGGCAAGACCGCCTTCATGGCCGAGAAGGTCTTGGGCAACGTGGTGTCGTCCGGCATCAAGGTTTTGGTGCTCGCCGTGATTATCGGCATCGGCAGCACCTTGTTTTCGCAGTTCACGGCCGGTTTTGGCGGGGTGACCCCGAGCATCGACGACGCCATGGCGATTGTGCTGGCGGCCCTGTCGCTGCTCGGCCTCGGCATCTTCGGTCCCGGCATCGCCAACGGCATCGTTTCTGGCGGCCCGCAGCTCGGCGCGGGTGCGGCCGTAGGAACCGGCCTTGCAGTCGGCGGCGCAGCCGTCGCCGCTGGCGGTGCGACGATGCTCGCCGCGAAGGGCGGTGCTGCCGCTCTGTATGGCGGGGCCGCAGCCGTTCGCGGCGGTGCGGCCACCGCGGGCGCGGCGACCGCCGCTTATAGCGTCGGTTCGCTCGGCCAGTCCGGCGCGGCCGGTGTCGCCTCCGGCCTTGGCGGTGTTGCCCGCGCCGCAGGATCGGCGGCCGTCTCTCCCTTGAAGCAAGCCGTCTCGAAAGCCACCGAATCCGTCAAATCCAGCTTTTCCGGTGGCGCACGCGCGGCCTTTGGCGTGACCGGCGGTTCTTCCACCGCAGGCACGGTCGGCGGCGCGAGCGCCGATCCTGTCGCAGCAGCATCCGGCCCGGCCGGCAGCCCGCCCGCATGGGCGCAGCGAATGCGTCGCTCGCAGGCCATGAACCACGGCACCACCATGACAGCCCATGCCGTTCGCTCCGGCGACAGCCACGGCTCCGGTTCCTCCGTCAACCTTTCCGAAAGTGACCGCTCATGAGCATCTTCAAACGACCAGCAACCCATTACGGCAAGACGCCGGAACCCGAGACGCCTTATCAGCGCGCCGCGCAAGTGTGGGACGAGCGTATCGGCTCGGCCCGCGTGCAGGCGAAGAACTGGCGGCTCATGGCCTTCGGCTCGCTGATCCTGTCTGCCGGCTTCGCCTCGGCGCTGGTCTGGCAGTCCGCGCGTGGGACCGTGGTGCCGTGGGTCGTGCAGGTGGACAATCTCGGTCAGGCGCAGACCGTCGCGCCAGCCAATGCCGACTATCGCCCGACCGATCCGCAGATTGCTTTCCATCTCGCCCGCTTCATCGAACAGGTCCGCGCTATTCCGGCCGACGCGATCATTGTCCGCCAGAACTGGCTTCGCGCCTATGAGTGGACCACGGATCGCGGCGCGGCGGCATTGAACGACTACGCCCGCGCCAATGATCCCTTCACCAAGGTCGGCCGGAGCCAAGTCGCCGTCGAGGTGTCGAGCGTCATCCGGGCCTCGCCCAACAGCTTCCGCGTCGCGTGGACGGAAAGGCATTTCGAGAACGGCCAGCTTTCCACCACGGAACGATGGACGGCCATCCTCACCATCGTCATCCAGCCGCCGCGCGACGCCGAGCGCCTGCGCGCCAATCCGCTCGGCATCTACGTCAACGCAATCTCGTGGTCGCGGGAGATGGGCCAATGATGACGATCATACGCACGCCCGCCGTTGCGGCCATGCTGCTTTCGGCGACCATGCTGGCCGGCTGCGCCACCAACCGCACGCAGCAATGGAGCTACGATGCCGAGGTGCCGCCGTTGCCGACCGTGCAGGCGGCAGCCACCAGCGACACGCCCCGGCCGTTGCACACGCCTCCGGCATGGACCGTCGCGCGCGGCGGAACCGTCGCCGGCACGCCGACCGGCCGCGTCGAGAACGCCAATGCCGCCGCCCGCGTCGAGCCGCGCCGGGAAGGCTACTACAACGCCATCCAGATTTATCCGTGGTCGGAAGGCGCGCTCTATCAGGTCTATGCCGCAGTCGAGCAGATCACCACCATTGCGCTGGAGCCGGGCGAAAGCCTGACAGGCGCGGGGCCGATCGCGGCGGGCGATACGACAAGGTGGATTATCGGCGACACCGAGAGCGGCAGCGGCGCAACCCGGCGTGTCCATATCCTCGTGAAGCCCACGCGGCCGGACATTTCCACCAATCTTGTCGTCACCACCGACCGGCGCACCTACATGATCGAGCTGCGCGCGCGGGAATCGCTCTACATGCCGGCCGTGGCATGGGCCTATCCCGCACCGCCTGCCGGCCAGCGCCAGACCGTTCCGGCCGCACCTGTCATTCCGGCCGAGGCAGCGCGGAACTATCGCTACGGCCTGACAGGCGACAGCCCGCCATGGCGGCCGGTTTCCGTCTTCGATGACGGCAGGCGCGTCTATGTCGTCTTCCCGGCCGGGATCGTGCAGGGCGAGATGCCGCCGATCTTCGTGCTCGGCGCGAACGGCGAGCCGCAGATCGTCAACAGCCGAGTCCACCAGAACGTCCTGATCGTTGACCGGCTGTTCGGTGCGGCCGAGCTGCGCCTTGGCAGCGGCAATCGCCAACAGGTCGTCAGGATCGTCCGCACCAACCCGACGCAGGCCGCAGCCCAGCCGGCCAGCGCGACCACGGGAGGATCGTCCTCATGAGCGATACCGACACCGCCGCCCCCATGCGCCTGCGTGCTGAATCGCCCCGCGTCACCCGCCTGTCCCGCAAGATGCTGGCAGGCGTCGGAGCCGTCGCGCTGCTCGGCATCGGCAGTGCGCTGATCTATGCGCTCCAGACCCGCGACGGGGGACCGGGAGGCGACGAACTCTATTCGACCGAGAACCGCCCCACGGCGGACGGCCTCTCCGGCCTGCCAAGTGACTATAGCGGGCCGGTGCTCGGCCCGGCGCTGCCGGCGACCTCGGCCGTCCGATCCTCGACGCGCAGAACCGGGGCCAGCCCATTGCAACGCCGGCAATCACGACGCCCGCCGTCGATCCAGAGGAAGAACGCCGCAGGGCCGAGGAAGAAGCCGCGCGCTTGAGCAACGTCTTCTTCCAGTCCGGCCCGCGCACGGGAACGCCGGCAGGGACGACCATGCCCGGCCTTGCCGGTCTCGGCCTCGGCGGACAGCCCGCAACACAGGACCGGCACACGGCGTTCCTCAACGGGCCGGTGGACCGGCAGACCGTCACCCCGGATCGCGTCGCGCCGCCGGCATCACCCTATATCCTTCAGGCCGGAGCCGTGATCCCGGCCGCGTTCATCACCGGCATTCGTTCCGATCTGCCCGGTCAGATCACGGCCCAAGTCACCGAGAACGTCTATGACAGCCCGACCGGCTCGCTGCTCCTGATCCCGCAGGGCACGCGCATCATCGGCCAATACGATGATGGCGTGACCTTCGGCCAGCGCCGCGTATTGCTGGTGTGGAACCGTCTGATCCTGCCGGGTGGCCGTTCCATCGTTCTGGAGCGCCTGCCGGGCGCGGATGCCAGCGGCTATGCCGGGCTTGAGGATGGCGTCGATTATCATTGGTGGGATCTGATGAAGGCCGCAGGGCTGTCCACGCTGCTCGCGGTTGGCACCGAACTGGCGACGAGCGACGAGGACCGGCTTGTTCGGGCTATCCGCGACGGGGCGCAGGATACCGTCAATCAGGCGGGCCAGCAGATCGTCCAGCGCCAGTTGCAGGTTGCACCGACGCTGACTATCCGACCCGGCTTCCCGGTCAGGATCATCGTCACCCGCGATCTTGTGTTCGAGCCGGCAGGAGGTTGACCATGACGAAACTGAAACTCGGCCCGCTCCCCGACGACAAGCCCGTGAAGGTGACGGTGGAGCTTCCTGCGACGCTTCACCGCGATCTGGTCGCCTATGCCGAGGTGCTGGCCCGCGAGAGCGGCCAGCCCGCCGCCGATCCTGTCAGGCTGATCGTGCCGATGCTGGAGCGGTTCATCGCAACGGATCGCGGTTTCGCCAAGGCACGGAGAAGGTAAAGACAATACCCAAATATCCGTTTGGGGTAACAAGCAGCCGACCATACGGTAGATTTTCACAAACGGATCAAAAAGCGATTTAGAGGAATAATGGAGCAAACCGACCAGATACAGGCGACCCACGTGGCTTTGAGGCGTGTCCTTGGGGATGCACTGATTGCCGTGTATCTCCATGGATCGGCAGTTTCGGGGAAACTTCAGCCACAGAGCGATATCGACCTGCTGGTAGTTATCGACCGGGACGTTACCAGCGATCAGCGCGATGAACTTCTGACAGAATTGATGCAGATTTCCGGTCGCCATCCGGCCGCGCCGGGAGACCCCCGCTGCATCGAGGTCATCGTGTTCCGTCTGTCGGACTTGTCCGAAGACCGCTTCCCAATGCGTGCCGAACTTACATATGGTGAATGGCTGCGCGATGCTTTCGAGTCAGGCGAGAAGCCGATGCCTGCGCGTGATCCCGAATACACATTGGTTCTCGCACAAGCCCGACAGGAGGCCATTCCCCTGTCCGGGCCGGATCGGACCGAACTTCTGCCCGAGGTCTCGATGGACGTTGTTCGGCAGGCGATGCGCGATTTGCTTCCGGGATTGACGGATGGATTACAAGGCGACGAACGCAACGTTCTCCTTACGCTTGCGAGGATGTGGCGCACTGCCAGCGCAGGAGATTTCGTATCGAAGGGCGAGGCTGCTTTATGGGCGATCCCGCAAATGCCTGCCCAAGACGCTGTGATGCTGGACTACGCGCGCAGTGCTTACCTAGGCCAGATCATCGATGACTGGGGCAGCCGGCGCAACGATGCGAAGCTGCTGGCCGAGTATCTAAGTAACCGAGTTGTCGAATTGTTATGAGCATCGAGGGTGCGTTATCGCCTACAATGCTCTACGTTCAACCTGTCCCATCCCACATTCCCGCTAGCGTGGCCTTATCGTGGTGGGGTGCCGCCAGCACACAGGCGCGAATGCGGCACGCTACAGGCCGCCGATCCCCCTCCATGGTTCGCCTAATTCCGGGGCCTTGAGCGCCCCGGAATCCACCGAGCCAAGGAGGATTCCATGTGCGCAGAGCGCCGCCGCGCCCGCAAAGGGCGACCACGACAGTCAATCCCCGAACCACTTCCCGACGATCTGTTCGACTACGCCGACGATCCTACGCCGGACGACCGGACGCGAGTCGGCAACACGCCACTTCTCGGCCCGGACGGCCAGAGGATGCGCGTTACCGACGATTGGCCGGAGGACATTCCCGTTACCGAGGCCGAGATTGACGTGTTCGAGCGTTGGTTCGGCGATGTGTTCGACGAACTCTTGAACCCGAGAAAGCCGGAAAGCAGCTTGCAATTCCTATCTCAAACTGATAGGAAAAAGACGTGAGCGCGGATCGTGATCCGGGCCTTGACACGCTTCTGGACCTCGACGGACAGATGCTCTTTGTCGATCCCGAGGGCGGCCATTGGGTGAAGTTCGTCGTCACCCGCGTTCCGGCCTCGCCGGAGAAGCCGCACGGCCTCGATTACTCGCTCACGCTTCACGGGCCTTCGGGCGAACGGCTGGTCGGCTTCGACAATGCCCATCCAGTCGGCCGAGGCAGACGCGGCGAGCCGATGGACCATCGGCACCGCCTCCAGACCGTGAAGCCTTACGCCTACGAGGACGCGGCCACGTTGCTGGCCGACTTCTGGCAGGCGGTGGACGCGGTATTGAAGGAACGAGGTGCCCTATGACCACATTGAAAGTCGGGATTGCCGACTATGAAGAAATGAAGGCCCGCACCATGCGGATCGCGCGCGGCGAGGAAAAACCTGCGCCTACCGATCCGAAGGTGTGGTTCACCTCGACCGAATCCTTTGCGAAGGTGTTATCGGCCGGCAACCGCGAACTGCTGCGCATCATCGCCGAGAAAGCTCCAGCCTCGCTAGAGGAACTGGCGGAGATCACCGGCCGGGCCGGCTCCAATCTGTCACGCACCCTGAAAACCATGGAAAGCTACGGCCTTGTGCGGCTTGAACCGGGGCATGGGCGCAAGCTCGCGCCCAAGGTGGTGCATGACCGGGTGGAGTTGGCGTTGCCCCTGATCGACCGCCCCAAGGCGAAGAAGGCTATGGGAGACCGGCCATGAACATGCACAGCACAACTACTACCGCCCGCGCTGCGCTCTACCTGCGCGTCTCGACCGCCCGGCAGGCCGAGCATGATATTTCCATTCCTGACCAGAAGCGGCAGGGCGAAGCCTATTGCGAGCAACGCGGCTTCCAGCTCGTTGAGACTTATGTTGAACCGGGCGCGACGGCCACCAATGACAAGCGCCCCGAGTTCCAGCGCATGATCGAGGCGGGCACGTCCAAGCCCGCGCCCTTCGATATTGTCGTGGTCCATTCGTTCAGCCGGTTCTTCCGCGATCATTTCGAGATGGAGTTCTACGTTCGCAAGCTGGCGAAGAACGGCGTCAAGCTGGTCTCCATCACGCAGGAGATGGGCGACGATCCAATGCACCAGATGATGCGGCAGATCATGGCGCTGTTCGACGAGTATCAGTCCAAGGAGAACGCCAAGCACGTCCTGCGCGCCATGAATGAGAATGCCCGACAAGGCTTCTGGAACGGCGCACGGCCGCCCATCGGCTATCGCATCGTCGCAGCCGAGCAGCGGGGATCGAAGATCAAGAAGAAACTGGAGATCGACCCGTTGCACGCCGACACCGTGAGGCTGATCTATCGCCTGTTCCTTGAAGGTGACGGCACGTCCGGCGCGATGGGCGTCAAGGCTATCGCCACCTATCTCAACGAGCGCCGTTTCTTCACCCGCGACGGCGGGCGCTGGGGCTTGGCGCAAATTCACGCCATCCTGACCCGCACCACCTATATCGGAGAGCACAGGTTCAACACGCGCTCGCACAAGGATCGGGAGAAGAAGCCGGAGAGCGAAGTAACCATCATGGCGGTGCCGCCCCTGATCGAGCGCGAGATATTCGATGCGGTGCAAGCCCGGCTCAAATCCCGCAATCCCATGGTGACGCCCGCGCGCGTCTCCAGCGGCCCCACGCTCCTGACCGGCATCTGCTTCTGCGCCAAGTGCGGAGGCGCGATGACGCTCCGCACCGGCCGGGGCAGCGCAGGGCAGACATATCGCTACTACACCTGCTCGACCAAGGCCCGGCAGGGCAAAACCGGTTGCAAGGGCCGCACGATCCCGATGGGCAAGCTGGACCATCTGGTCGCCGATTATATCGGGGATCGCCTGCTCCAGCCCAAGCGGCTGGAAACAGTCCTTGCCAGCGTCATTGACCGGCGGCAGGAGCGCACCGAGCGCCGCCGAGAGCATCTTGCCGAGCTTCACAGGCGAATCGCGGAAGCCGACCAGCGGCTCGGCCGTCTCTTTGACGCCATCGAGGCCGGTATGGTGGATAAGGACGACGCCATGGCGAAGGAACGCATGGTGAGCCTCAAGGCATTGCGGGATCAAGCCGCCGCCGACGCCGAGCGCACGCAGCTTGCGCTCGACAGTTCAGGTAATCAGGGTATCAGCCCCGATATGCTCAAAGGGTTCGCCCGTAAGGCTCGTGAGCGGATACGCCTCGACGATGGCGGCTATCGCCGCGACCACCTGCGCGCGCTTGCGCAGCGCGTCGAGGTTGCCGACGACGAGGTTCGCATCATGGGATCGAGGTCGGAATTGCTGCGAACGCTGGTCGCCGCTTCAAGCGTAGAAACGGCGGCGTTCGGCGTTCATAATTCTGTACTGAAATGGCGCACCCGACAGGATTCGAACCTGTGACCTCTGCCTTCGGAGGGCAGCACTCTATCCAGCTGAGCTACGGGTGCAGCAAAAGGGCTTGCAAGCCCTAACAGTGGCGGTTCTAGCCGAAGCAGAAGGATGCAGCAATGCCTTATTTCAAGAATCTGTTCGAAACGAACATGCCCAGCTCAACAACAGACAGTATTCATTTTTAGAGTGGAGAATGGAAGGAACTTGCCCCATTTCACCAGCAGACCGACGATAAAATATATCTTGGTCGAGGTGTCGCTAACCTCAATACGTATAAAACCTACCATTTCATAAACGCCCCGGCATACTGGACAACCCTTACTTATGCCGGGGCAAAAAATCTGGCTTCAAGTCAAACCGGATATTTACAGGTTGGAAGGAACCACGCCGCCATTGTCCTTGAGCTTCTGGATGACCTGCTTGTGCAACCAGATATTCATCGTGGCCGAATCGCTGGTGTCACCGGTATAGCCGAGTTCTTTAGCCAGTTCCTTACGGTGTTCGAGGCTGCTATCCAGACCCAGAGCCTTCATAAGATCGACGATCGACGTCTTCCAGTTTAGATTTTGGCCACTTTTCTTGACAGCGGCATCCAGAACGGCACTAACATCGACGGTGCCTGAAGCGTCAACTGATGCGGATGGCTGGGGCGCAGCCGATTCGGTTGCAGTGGTGCCCGCAGCAGCTGTTTCAGCAGATGGCGTCGCAGCCTGTGCCTGACCCCAGATAGCGTTCTTGATTTTATCGAAAATGCCCATATCGAACTCCAGTCGTAAAACAGGATAATCCGACTTGCGATGCATACATCGCATTGTCGGAATTTATTGCCGGTCCAGAGAATTCAAAACCGATCACAGCAAAAGAATGCATGTTTTAACGATAGGTTCCAGACAATATTATATGTCAAAGACAATATATATGTGAGCACGCAAAGACGCATCTCTAAGTGGGGAATAGACTGCTTAGGAGTTCCGACTTTTCAAGTCTAACTCATCCCAAGTTGAACGGAGCACGTTCAGTCTGGCGGAGATAATAATGTTCAAGTGTCACATCCGGTAAGTCGCAAAGGCGAATGTGATCAGCCGCTTTGCTTTCACGAGAAGTCATTTTCCCAAAGCCGGGCCGCACCGCGAACAGGCAGAACAAGACGGCCCCCCATATCAAAAAGGGTGCTATGGCGATGAGAATAAAAACATACCGTGCTGTTTCCATAATGAGGGATTTTGCGCCTGTTTTGCAAAGCCGTCAAATCATCAAGCGTCATTTAAAACGGCATTTGCGAATAGATGTTCGTCATCTTGCCGGTTACGGGGATGAAAAATTCACATGCAACGCATTCAAACTGATCTGTCTTTCTTCGAAGTAAAGAGTGCCGAGCAAAAACAGAAGTTGCATTTCCGCCACAATGCGTTGCATAGATGCAACGCTATTGGGTATTATGGTTAATATGAACACAGCGAATCTGGAAACAACCCCGGAACAGGAAGAGCAGCCTTCGTATCGCGGCGAGGGGCGCAGACTTTTGGCTTTGCCCGGTATCATCACGGTTGTTTCCGCGCTGATTACTGCTTCGATTTCGTTTGCGATTTTGATCGGCGTGACGCCTCTGACGCCGGATCGTACCGTCACCCTCGTTCTGGTGATCGTCAATGTGGCGCTGATTGTTTTCCTGATCCTGCTGATCTGCCGCGAAATATATCGCATCGTAACGGCGCGAAGGCTCGGCAAGGCAGCTTCGCGGTTGCATGTGCGCATCGTTGCGCTGTTTTCGCTGATAGCGGCTGTTCCGGCAATCGTAGTCGCAATCGTAGCATCCGTAACGCTCAATCTCGGCCTCGACCGATGGTTTGATACCAATACGCGCGATATCGTTAGTTCATCGCAAAGCCTGACAACTGCTTATATTCGCGAGACGGCGCTCAACCTGCAAAGCACGTCCTATTCCATGTTGCAGGACCTCGACGCCCAGCGCACGCTCTACAGCCTCGACCGCGGCGGATTTATCGAATTGATGACCTTGCAGACGCGCGGCCGCGGTTTGCTCGGCGCATTTCTGGTGCGTGAAAACGGCAATGTGGTGGTGAAAAGCGATACCGGCGTTGAAAGCCGTCTGCCGCCGCCAACCGAGGATGCGCTCAAGACGGCGCCTGATGGCAAGCCGGTCATCATCCCGCCCGGGAACAGTAATTTCGTCGGCGCGCTGATCAAGATGCGCGAAATACCTGATGTCTATCTCTACACGGTGCGCTCGGTTGATTCGCAGATTCTCGATGCGATGCGCCTGATGGAGGCTAATACAAAGCGCTATCAGGAAATGGATGCCAATCGCATTCCGACCCAGATCGCCTTTGCGCTGCTTTATTTCGGACTGACGCTGATCGTGCTTCTGTCGGCGATCTGGACGGGGATCGCCGTCGCGGACAGGCTCGTGCGTCCAATCCGTCTGCTGATCGGTGCCGCCGATGAGGTGACAGCGGGCAATCTTGATGTGTCGGTGCCGGTTCGCTCGTCCGACGGCGATGTCGGGGCGCTGTCGGGCACCTTCAACAACATGGTGGCCGAACTCAATAGCCAGCGCAACGAGCTGATTGCTGCCAAGGACCAGATCGATGAGCGCCGCCGGTTCTCAGAAGCGGTCCTTTCGGGGGTGACGGCGGGCGTCATCGGCATCGAAACAGACGGTTCCATATCGATTCTCAACCGGTCAGCAGAACATATGTTCGGTGTCACGTCGCAGGACGCCATCGGCAAGAACCTCACACGGATTGCGCCAGAGATCGGCCAGGCGTTCGAGGTTGCACGAACCGCCGGAAAGACCGTGCATCGCGAGCAGGTCAGCATGACGCGCGGTGGCGGCTCACGCACGTTCAATGTGCAATTGACGGTGGAAGATGCCGAGTCGGAAAACCATTCCTATGTCGTGACCGTCGATGACATTACCGATCTGGTGCAGGCGCAGCGCTCTTCCGCCTGGGCTGATGTTGCGCGGCGTATCGCACACGAGATCAAGAACCCGCTGACACCGATCCAGCTTTCGGCGGAGCGCATCCGCCGCCGCTACGGCAAGGTGATTACCGAGGACCGGGAAGTATTCGACCAATGCACAGATACGATCATCCGGCAGGTTGGCGATATTGGCCGCATGGTTGATGAGTTCTCGGCCTTTGCGCGTATGCCCAAGCCTGAGATCCGAGCAATGGATTTGCGCGAAGCTTTGCGCGAGGCGTCCTTCCTTGTCGAGGTGAGCCGCAGCGACATCCGATTTGAAAATGATTTCGGATCGGAAAAACTCGTCGGTTCTTTTGACAGCCGCCTGATCGGGCAGGCTTTCGGCAACGTGATTAAAAATGCCAGCGAGGCAATCGACGCGCTGCCAAAGGAAGATCGCGGTGAGGCGCATATCCTTGTCCGCTCCTATAGTTCTGAAGGGCAATTGTTCGTCGACGTCATCGACAATGGCAAAGGCCTTCCGGGCGATGATCGGCAAAAATTGCTCGAACCCTACATGACAACCCGTGAAAAAGGCACAGGCCTTGGACTGGCCATCGTGCGCAAGATCGTTGAGGATCACGGTGGGCATTTGGAATTGCATGACGCACCAGCTGATTTTTATGGAGGACGGGGCGCAATGATACGAATGATTTTTCCGCAGCAGGAAAACGTTGCGACCGGTAGCGATGCCGGAAATGATAAATTTGATATAGCTGGACAGGTGAACTGATATGGCAGCCGATATTCTAGTCGTTGATGATGAAGCCGACATTCGCGAACTCGTTGCCGGTATTTTGAGCGATGAAGGGCATGAAACCCGCACGGCGTCTGATGCAGATAGTGCGCTCGCGGCCATTGGCGACCGCGTACCGCGCCTGGTTTTTCTCGATATATGGCTTCAGGGCAGTCGTCTCGACGGCCTTTCCCTGCTTGATGAAATCAAGAAGATGCACCCTGATCTGCCGGTCGTGATGATTTCCGGGCATGGCAATATCGAAACGGCGGTGTCGTCTATTCGTCGCGGTGCCTATGATTTTATCGAGAAGCCTTTCAAGGCAGACCGGTTGATTCTGGTCGCTGATCGGGCGCTGGAAACCTCCAAGCTCAAGCGTGAAGTCTCCAACCTGCGCAAGCGGTCCGGACACACGCTCGAACTGGTCGGCAACTCGCTCGCCATGAGCCAGTTGCGTCAGGTGATCGAGCGCGTCGCCCCCACCAACAGCCGTATCATGGTGACCGGACCGTCAGGGGCCGGCAAGGAACTGGTGGCGCGTGCCATTCATGCCCAATCGAGCCGTGCCAACGGGCCTTTCGTGACGCTCAATGCCGCGGCCATCACGCCGGAGCGCATGGAAATCGAACTTTTCGGCACGGAGATGGATGGCGGTGAGCGCAAAGTCGGCGCTCTGGAAGAGGCGCATGGCGGCATTCTTTATCTCGATGAGATCGCCGACATGCCGCGCGAAACCCAGAACAAGATATTGCGTGTGCTTGTCGATCAGCAGTTTGAACGCGTCGGCGGTACGAAACGCGTGAAGGTTGATGTGCGCATCATTTCCTCCACAGCACAGAATCTGGAAGGCATGATTGCCGAAGGCGCGTTTCGCGAGGATTTGTTCCATCGTCTTTCGGTGGTACCCGTGCAGGTGCCGCCGCTGGCCGCGCGCCGCGAGGATATTCCGGCCCTTGTCGAATATTTCATGAAGCAGATCGCCGAGCAGGCAGGCATCAAGCCGCGCAATATCCGCGAAGATGCCATGGCCGTTTTGCAGGCGCATAGCTGGCCCGGCAACATCCGCCAGCTTCGCAACAATGTCGAACGGCTGATGATTCTGGCGCGCGGTGATGACCCCGAAGCGCCAGTCACCGCTGATCTTCTGCCCGCCGAGATCGGCGATACGCTTCCACGTGCGCCCACCGACTCGGATCAGCACATCATGGCCTTGCCATTGCGTGAAGCGCGGGAACGCTTCGAAAAGGAATATCTGATTGCCCAGATCAATCGTTTCGGCGGCAATATTTCGCGTACTGCAGAATTTGTCGGCATGGAACGCTCGGCATTGCATCGCAAATTGAAATCGCTCGGCGTATAAAGAGCTTCAGTTCAGTCATACGGAGCGCATATGCGGGTTATCGTTTGCGGGGCGGGGCAGGTCGGCTATGGCATAGCCGAGCGTCTGTCGCTGGAAGAAAATGACGTGTCGGTCATCGATACTTCGGCGCGTCATATCGAGATTGTGCGCGATACGCTGGACGTGCGCGGCTTTGTCGGTCACGGCTCGCATCCTGATATTCTGGCGGCAGCCGGTGCGGATGAAGCCGACATGATCATCGCCGTCACGCTTTCTGATGAAGTCAATATGGTGGCCTGTCAGGTCGCGCATTCGGTCTTCAATGTGCCGACCAAAATTGCCCGCATTCGCGCGCAGTCCTATCTGCAAGACGAATATCAGGACCTTTTCCTGCGCGAAAATCTGCCCATCGACGTGATCATTTCGCCAGAACTCGAAGTGGGCGAGGTGGTTCTGCGCCGCATCGCCCTTCAGGGTGCCAATGACGTTTTGCGCTTTGCCGACGACAAGATCATCGGTCTTGCGATCGAATGCCTGGAGGAATGCCCGGTCATCAATACGCCGCTCAAGCAATTGACCGACCTCTTTCCCGATCTCGCCGCAACCGTCGTTGGTGTGGTACGCAACGACAGCCTGTTCATCCCGCGATCATCGGACGAGTTGAATGCCGGTGATCTCGCCTATGTGGTCACGACGCGAGAGCAAGTGCGCCGCACATTGGCACTGTTCGGGCACGAGAAGCCGGAAGCCAATCGTATCGTCATTGTCGGCGGCGGCAATATCGGGCTTTATGTCGCCAAGGCTATTGAAGATCGAAAATGGCAGACCCGTGTGAAAATGATCGAAAGCGATCAGGAGCGGGCATTTTTCGTGGCAGATCATTTGAAACGAACGATGGTTCTGCACGGTAGCGCGCTTGATCAGACGTTGCTGCAGGAGGCCGAGGTTCAGGATGCCGATCTGATGGTGGCGCTGACCAATCAGGATCAGGTCAATATTCTGTCCAGCATCATGGCCAAACGGCTGGGTTGCAAGACCAATATGGCGCTGATTAACACGGTCGCCTATCAGGATTTCACGTCCATGGTCGGGATCGACGCCTATATCAATCCGAAGGCGGTGACGATTTCGAAAATTCTCCAGCATGTACGGCGCGGGCGTATTCGCGCAGTTTATAGCGTTTATCGCGACCGTGCTGAAATCATTGAAGCCGAAGCACTCGAAACATCGTCGCTCGTCGGATCACCATTGCGTGACCTCGATTTACCTGTGGGCCTGCGAATTGGGGCGATCTATCGTGACGGAAACGTTATCCGCCCCAATGGCGATGTGCGTATCAAACCCAAGGACCGCGTGGTCATATTTGCGACGTCCGATGCTGTTAAACATGTGGAGCAGATGTTCCGTGTAAGCCTCGAGTTTTTCTAAATAATTTCTTGAGTGAGTAAATCAGTTTTATTGAGGGGTGTCATGGATATCTGTACCTTTTGGTATGGTCCACGTTTGCGCGATGTTGATCGCATCTGCCTTGCATCCATGGTGATGACGGGCCAGCGGGTGAAGCTATTTACCTATGCGCCGGTAGAAAATATGCCTGCCGGTGTCGAACTGCACGATGCGGAATCGATTTTGCCGGAGGAAACATTCAAGCGGCTTGATCCCCATTATCCTAATTTTCGCTCTCCTCGGACCATTGCTCAATTTAGCGACCTCTTCCGTATTATGTTGATGAAGCATGAGCAGGGCGTCTGGCTCGATACGGATGTCTATCTTCTAAAGCAGTTTCACCCGGACCCGACCGTACCTTATCTTGCGCGCGAAAATCGTTTCCGTGTTGGGGTATCAGCGCTTTATCTTCCCAAAGATCATCCGATCATCGATGAATTTGAGGCCTATATTGGCGCCTCCTATCCCTTGCCGCGCTGGCTTGGTATCCGGCGGGGAACGCTGCGTCCGCTTTACTACCGCATGATCGGCAGGCAAGTAACGCCAGCCGCGATTGGTATTACCGTTTTTGGAAATGACGGCATTTCGCGGCTCGCGCGCAAATACGGGATTTTCAAAAAGGCCGCTCCGCAAGAGAATTTCTATTACTGGGTCGGGCGTGATGCAACGCGAATCTATGATCCAGCCTACGGACTGGAACCGTTGAAACACCCCGACTTTATCGGGTTTCATATTCACAAAAAACACAAGGATGTGGTGTCGTTGCGTCACGGCAGTTTTTATGAATGGGCGGTTGAACGGGTCAAACCTGTTTTGGAGAGCACACCCATATGACAGCCGAAATGCGCGGCGCACATGCGGTGGCACCAACACGTCCTGTAACGCCGATTTGCAGGCGTTAGACTAAATTGCCGGTTGCGCAAAAATTTCTCTCCTGTTAACCGAAGCCGGACGGGGAAGCATTTGTCTTTCCACAGCAATTGCGAACGAGTGCCGGTTTCATGCAATCCGGTGCTTGATTTATGTGCATGCGCATGCTCGTCTAACGCATCGCGGACAGGCTGCTGATCGATTAAAGGAATAAAAACAATGGCTGAACGATCGCAAAATCTTCAAGACCTTTTTCTCAACTCCGTACGCAAGCAGAAGATTTCTCTGACGATCTTTCTGATCAATGGCGTAAAGCTGACGGGTATCGTCACCTCGTTCGATAATTTCTGCGTGCTGCTTCGCCGCGATGGTCATTCCCAGCTTGTCTACAAACACGCTATTTCGACCATCATGCCAAGCCAGCCTGTGCAGATGTTCGAAGGCGAGGAAGCCTGAGGCTTTCTTCGTTCCGAAGGTCATATCTGATGGGAGCGCCTTTGATCTGATATGATCAGATCGGCGCTCTTTTTGGTGTTGCACTCTTGGCCCTCAAGCACTTTGTTTGAATTGCGCCGGCTTACGCCCTATTTTGCCGGTATGACGTCTCTTAGCTTTTCTCCGGAGTAAATCCATTTGGTCCGTTCTACAGATAAACACGCGTCGCCAGACGATGCGGATAAAGACTTCGCTCTGTTAGAACCGGAGCCCACACGCGCTGCTGTCGTCGTTCCAATTTTGCCCGAGCGGTATAACAGTTCTGCAGGTGAGGAAGGAGCGCGCACGCAGTTCCAGCGTTCCAATGAAGCCCGGCTTGAAGAAGCTGTAGGGCTGGCGCGTGCCATCAGCCTCGATATCGTACACGCTGAAATTGCCGTCGTCGCCAATCCGCGTCCGGCAACCTTGCTTGGAACCGGCAAGGTTGAAGCACTTGCCGAGGTCGTGGAGGAGATGGGAATCGGGCTGGTGATCGTCGATCATGCCCTGACGCCCGTGCAGCAGCGCAATCTCGAACGGGCGTGGAAGGTCAAGGTTATCGACCGCACCGGGCTGATCCTTGAGATTTTCGGCGAACGTGCGCGCACCAAGGAAGGTTCGCTGCAGGTTGAACTCGCGCATCTCAATTACCAAAAGGGCCGTCTGGTGCGAAGCTGGACCCACCTTGAGCGTCAGCGTGGTGGTAGCGGCTTTCTCGGTGGTCCGGGTGAAACCCAGATCGAAGCCGACCGGCGCATGTTGCAGGAAAAGATTCTGCGCATCAAGCGCGAACTCGAAACGGTGGTGCGTACCCGCACGCTGCACCGCCAGAAGCGTCGTAAGATGCCGCATCCGGTCATTGCCCTTGTGGGGTATACCAATGCGGGAAAATCCACGCTGTTTAATCGCATGACGGGTGCAGAAGTGCTGGCCGAGGACATGCTGTTTGCAACCCTTGATCCAACGCTGCGCCGCATTCGCCTGCCGCATGGTGAAACCGTGATCCTGTCCGATACGGTTGGCTTCATTTCGAACCTGCCGCACCATCTGGTTGCCGCATTCCGCGCGACGCTGGAAGAAGTGGTCGAGGCCGATCTGATCCTGCATGTGCGCGACATTTCCGATCCCGACAATGCTGCACAAGGCGAGGATGTCGAAAACATCCTATCAGGACTTGGCGTCGAACCGAATGACCGCAAGCGTATTGTCGAAATCTGGAACAAGATCGACAATCTCGATGAAAGCGGACGTGAAGCTGCCTTGCGACTTGCCGCAGCCGGTGGCGAGGAAGGCCGTCCGATCCCGCTTTCGGCGATCACCGGCGAGGGCGTCGACAGGTTGCTTGCGCTGATTGAGACGAGAATCGCGGGCGCGCTCGTGTCCGTTGATCTCGTGCTGTCGCCATTCGAACTGCATTTGCTCGACTGGCTTTACCGCCACGGCAGCAATGTCGAGCGCGAGGACCTTGAAGACGGTTCAGTCCGCATTAAGGCTCGGCTGACAGAGACTGCCCGCAAAACGCTCGATGAGAAGCGGGGTATCAAGCCCGAAAAGCCTGAAGAGGACTGGGAGTAGGCGCGTTTCAGCCATCAGCCGTTTTTGCGAAAACAGTCCTGGTCAATGAAAGTTGAGCACCACTTGCGAAACAGGGGCGCAACGCCTTATGTATGGTCTTCAGACGATTCAAATTCCGCATTTCGCCATTCTTATATCCAGAGGCCCATAATGAGAGATCCGATCGAAACCGTCATGAACCTCGTGCCGATGGTGGTCGAGCAGACCAACCGCGGCGAACGGGCCTATGATATTTTTTCGCGTCTTCTGAAAGAACGCATCATCTTCGTCAACGGTCCTGTTGAAGACGGCATGTCGATGCTGGTTTGCGCACAGCTTCTGTTCCTTGAAGCCGAAAACCCGAAAAAAGAGATCAACATGTATATCAACTCGCCCGGTGGCGTGGTGACATCCGGCATGGCGATCTATGACACGATGCAGTTTATCCGCCCGGCGGTTTCCACGCTTTGCATGGGGCAGGCGGCTTCGATGGGATCGCTGCTTCTGACCGCAGGTGCCACCGGTCAGCGTTACGCGCTGCCCAATGCCCGCATCATGGTGCATCAGCCTTCGGGCGGCTTCCAGGGACAGGCATCGGATATCGAGCGTCATGCGCAGGATATCATCAAGATGAAGCGCCGCCTCAACGAAATCTACGTCAAGCATACGGGCCGCGATTACGAGACCATTGAACGTACGCTTGATCGTGATCACTTCATGACGGCGCAGGAAGCGCTGGAATTCGGGCTGATCGACAAGGTTGTCGAGGCGCGCGAGATCGGAGAAACCGAAACGAAATAAGCTCGGCCATTCCAGGATTGTCCGTTTTTTGGGTTTTTGCCACAAAACGGGCTTAATTCTTGGAACTACGTGAGGTTTGGCGTATTGCGTTAAGCATCTGTTCGGAGTTCTGTCGCTACAGTGATGCGAAACATGTCGAATCTGTATCTGTGAGCCGATTTTTCATTTGTTCGCTTGTGCAGCTTCTGCAAAACTGGTCAGATGACGCTTTGGATAGCGGCATCTGGCGGTGATAGAACTGCTGGGTAGCGGGTGATTGTAAACGGGGCGAAGATGTGTTTCTGCCCCGGAGCCGCCTGAAAACACCCAAGCTACAAAAGTGAACGGCCGGAAGAAACGATCGGATTGAATGACGCTGTCATTCCGGTCAATTGAAAGGAAACTGCGATGAGCAAAGTCAGCAACGGCGGCGGCGATTCCAAGAACACGCTTTATTGCTCGTTCTGCGGCAAAAGCCAGCATGAAGTGCGCAAGCTGATTGCAGGCCCCACCGTATTCATCTGCGATGAATGCGTCGAACTGTGCATGGATATCATCCGCGAGGAAAACAAATCCTCGATGGTGAAGTCGCGTGAAGGTGTGCCGACGCCGCAGGAAATCATGGCAACGCTCGATGATTATGTCATCGGCCAGAAGGACGCCAAGCGCGTTCTGTCGGTTGCCGTGCATAACCACTACAAGCGTCTCGCACACCAGTCGAAGAACAATGATATCGAACTGGCGAAGTCGAACATTCTTCTCGTCGGCCCGACCGGTTGCGGCAAGACCTATCTTGCCCAGACGCTCGCGCGCATCATCGATGTGCCGTTCACCATGGCCGATGCGACGACGCTGACCGAAGCCGGTTACGTCGGTGAAGATGTCGAAAACATCATTTTGAAACTGCTTCAGTCCGCCGATTACAATGTCGAACGCGCACAGCGCGGCATTGTCTATATCGATGAAGTGGACAAGATCAGCCGTAAGTCCGACAATCCGTCGATTACACGCGATGTATCGGGCGAAGGCGTGCAGCAGGCGCTGTTGAAGATCATGGAAGGCACGGTTGCTTCAGTTCCGCCACAGGGTGGCCGCAAGCATCCGCAGCAGGAATTCCTGCAGGTCGACACCACGAACATCCTGTTCATCTGTGGCGGTGCCTTTGCTGGTCTCGACAAGATCATTTCCTCGCGTGGCGAGCGCACTTCCATTGGCTTTGGTGCCAATGTTCGTGCCGTCGATGACCGCCGCATCGGACAGATTTTCCGCGATCTGGAGCCAGAAGATCTGCTGAAATTCGGTCTTATCCCTGAATTCGTTGGTCGTCTGCCAGTCATCGCAACGCTTGAAGACCTCGATGTCGATGCACTGGTGCAGATCCTGACCGAGCCCAAAAATGCGCTCGTCAAGCAGTATCAGCGCCTGTTCGACATGGAAAATGTCGAGCTGGTGTTCCACGACGATGCTCTGCGGGCAATCGCCAACAAGGCTGTGGAACGCAAGACCGGCGCACGTGGTCTGCGTTCGATCATGGAAAAGATTCTGCTCGACACCATGTTCGAACTTCCGACGCTGGAAGGCGTGCAGGAAGTGGTCATTTCCGGCGATGTCGTCGATGGCAATGCGCGTCCGCTTTACATCTATGCCGAGCGGCAGGATGAAAAAGGCAACGCCTCCGCCTGATATCGGACACCATATCGTGAAGAGGCCGCGCAAGCGGCCTTTTTCATGTCGCATGCCGGGAAAAATGCCAGTAAACAGGGCATAGTCAGGGACCGGTCCAAGGACTGGTATTGTGGAAAACACCAAGTCGGCGCAGGATAATTAACGATTCTATGAATGCCGCTTGAATTGAGGGGTTCGGCTCTCCAACTATGGACCGAAGCATGCTTTACGACCTGCCGCAATCAAAGGGGGCGTTTTGCGTGGCAATCGGGTCGAACGACCTGAGAAAGGACTTTGATAATGACGGGTATAGAACAGAAGACCCCAACGGGTGGCTCTGCAACGGGCGGTGATAACGGGCTTTATGCCGTTCTGCCGCTGCGCGACATCGTCGTCTTCCCCCACATGATCGTGCCGCTTTTTGTCGGTCGCGAAAAATCAATCCGCGCACTCGAAGAAGTGATGGGCGTGGACAAGCAGATTTTGCTGGCAACGCAGAAGAATGCTGCCGATGATGATCCGGCAGCAGACGCGATCTATGAGATCGGCACCATCGCCAATGTGCTTCAGCTCTTGAAGCTACCGGACGGCACCGTGAAGGTGCTGGTCGAAGGCACGAGCCGTGCAAAGATTTCCAAATTCACTGACCGTGAAGACTATCACGAGGCCTATGCGGATAGCCTGCCTGAACCGGAAGAAGATGCCGTCGAAGTTGAGGCTCTGGCCCGATCGGTGGTTTCCGACTTTGAAAATTACGTCAAGCTGAACAAGAAGATTTCGCCGGAAGTGGTGGGCGCTGCCAGCCAGATCGACGATTATTCAAAACTCGCCGACACGGTTGCTTCGCATCTTGCGATCAAGATTCCTGAAAAGCAGGAAATGCTGTCCATTCTTTCAGTGCGCGAGCGCTTGGAGAAGGCGCTTTCCTTCATGGAAGCCGAGATTTCCGTCCTGCAGGTTGAAAAGCGCATCCGCGGACGCGTCAAGCGCCAGATGGAAAAGACGCAGCGCGAATATTACCTCAACGAGCAAATGAAGGCGATCCAGAAGGAGCTTGGTGATGGTGAGGACGGTCGCGATGAAGCGGCTGAACTCGAAGAACGCATCAACAAGACCAAGCTCAGCAAGGAAGCGCGTGAAAAGGCGCAAGCCGAACTGAAGAAGCTGCGCAGCATGAGCCCGATGTCTGCGGAAGCCACCGTCGTGCGCAATTATCTCGACTGGCTCTTGTCCATTCCGTGGGGCAAGAAGTCCAAGGTCAAGCAGGATTTGAACTTTGCGCAGGAAGTGCTCGATGAAGAGCATTTCGGCCTCGACAAGGTCAAGGAGCGCATTGTCGAATATCTCGCCGTGCAGGCGCGTTCGACCAAGATCAAGGGTCCGATCATCTGCCTCGTTGGACCTCCCGGCGTCGGCAAGACCTCACTTGCCCGCTCGATTGCCAAGGCAACCGGACGTGAATATGTCCGCATGTCCTTGGGTGGCGTGCGTGATGAGGCCGAAATTCGCGGTCATCGCCGCACTTACATCGGCTCGATGCCCGGCAAGGTCATCCAGTCGATGAAGAAGGCGAAAAAGTCCAATCCGCTCTTCCTGCTCGATGAAATCGACAAGATGGGACAGGACTTCCGTGGCGATCCGTCTTCGGCGATGCTGGAGGTGCTTGATCCGGAACAGAACGCGACCTTCATGGATCACTATCTTGAAGTCGAGTATGATCTGTCGAATGTCATGTTTGTGACCACCGCCAATACGATGAACATTCCCGGTCCGCTTCTGGACCGTATGGAGATCATCCGCCTTGCCGGTTACACGGAAGACGAAAAACTCGAAATCGCCAAGCGGCACCTGTTGCCCAAGGCGATCAAGGATCACGCCTTGCAGCCAAAGGAATTCTCGGTATCCGAAGAAGCGCTGCGCAACGTGATCAGGCTTTATACGCGTGAAGCCGGTGTGCGTAGCCTTGAACGCGAGATGATGACGCTTGCACGTAAGGCTGTGACCGAAATCCTCAAGGGCAAGGCCAAGTCGGTAAAAATCACCGATAAAAACCTGTCCGATTATCTGGGTGTCGAGCGGTTCCGCTTCGGTCAGGCAGAGGGCGAGGATCAGGTTGGTGTTGTCACGGGTCTGGCGTGGACGGAAGTCGGCGGCGAATTGCTGACGATTGAAGGCGTCATGATGCCCGGCAAGGGGCGCATGACCGTCACGGGCAATCTGCGTGACGTGATGAAGGAATCGATTTCGGCAGCGGCCTCCTATGTCCGCTCGCGGGCGATTGATTTCGGCATCGAGCCGCCTTTGTTCGACAAGCGCGACATCCACGTGCACGTGCCGGAAGGCGCGACACCAAAGGATGGTCCGTCGGCTGGTATTGCAATGGTCACGGCCATTGTATCCGTGCTGACCGGCATTCCGGTGCACAAGGATATTGCCATGACCGGCGAGGTCACCCTGCGTGGCCGGGTTCTGCCGATTGGCGGCTTGAAGGAAAAGCTTCTCGCAGCGCTGCGCGGTGGTATCAAGAAGGTTCTGATCCCGGAAGAAAACGCCAAGGATCTGGCGGATATTCCGGACAATGTGAAGAACGGTCTTGAGATCGTTCCGGTGTCGCGTGTGGGTGAAGTTCTCAAGCACGCACTGGTTCGCGAACCCGAACCAATTGAGTGGACGGAGCCTGAAACGACGCCTTCGACAGCGTCCGTTGATGACGATGCAAGTGCCGCAACCGCGCACTGACCACGCTTTGCGAGGATCAACAATCAAAATGCCGGGCTTTTTGCTCGGCATTTCTGTGTTTAACCCCGGTTTTCCGGGGGTTTTTACAGTTGACAGGCTTGGTTTGTCGAACTTTTCGAATAAACTCCAGTCAATCCGGTCGCGTTATCCGTTCCGGTAGACACAGAAAGGAAATACCAATGAACAAGAACGAATTGGTTGCCGCAGTTGCGGAAAAGGGCGGTTTGACGAAGGCTGATGCTGGTACGGCTGTTGACGCTGTGCTCGCTGCTGTCACCGGCGCACTCAAGGCTGGCGAAGAAGTTCGTCTGCCGGGCTTCGGTGTTTTCTCGGTTTCTCACCGCGCAGCTTCCACCGGTCGTAATCCTTCGACGGGCAAGGAAGTCGCTATTCCGGCTCGCAACGTGCCGAAATTCTCGGCTGGCAAAGGCCTGAAAGAAGCCGTCAACGGCTGATTGGGTCTGATGCGACGCATGCCGGTTATCTTGGTTTACCGGATAATCGTTTTTAAGCCCGGCTTGTCCGGGCTTTTTCATGACTGCACGATAAAGCCATGCATAATGCTTTAACTCAAATCAGCCTTGTAAAGAAGGAAAGAGCATGTTTCCGGCAAGTGTCTTAGGCTTTGCAATAATCTGCGTAATTGCTCTTATTGCAAATCGGAGGTTTCGACATCTTGACCGCTTGCCCATGCAATGGGGTTTCAACGGGCAAGTCAACTGGACCGCATCGCGTCCTGTCGCACTGGCGTTCATTCCCGTGCTCTACGGTTTAGTGGCTATTGCATTCATCTTTGCTGCGACCAAGGATCCGCTTAAATTCTCTTTCAGGACGGTGTTGATCTGGACCGTGCCGATGATTGGTATGCAGATACTGCATTTATTCATGATCAGCTGGAGCGATAAATCCGGTAAGCGATAGAAAAAGCCGGGATCACGCCCGGCTTTGTTCAATCCTTATTCCGCTGCTTCTGTCTTGCGCACCGGTCGGCGTTCCAGCAATTCCTTGAGAAACTGCCCGGTATAAGAGCGCTGCTCGGTAACGATATCCTCCGGGCGTCCAACGGCAACGATCTCACCGCCGCCATCGCCGCCCTCCGGCCCGAGATCAATCACCCAATCCGCCGTTTTGATGACTTCGAGATTATGCTCGATCACCACCACCGTGTTGCCCTGCTCGACTAGTTCATGCAGCACTTCGAGCAGTTTGGCTACATCGTGGAAATGCAGCCCTGTGGTGGGTTCGTCGAGGATATAAAGCGTGCGCCCGGTCGCCTTTCGTGACAATTCCTTGGCGAGTTTCACGCGTTGCGCTTCGCCGCCGGAAAGCGTCGTCGCCTGCTGGCCGACCTTGATGTAGCCAAGCCCAACTTTGACCAGTGTTTCGAGTTTATCGCGCACCGCAGGCACGGCAGAAAAGAACTCAGCGCCTTCCTCGACCGTCATATCCAGAACATCGGCAATTGACTTGCCCTTAAACAGCACGTCGAGCGTTTCGCGATTATAACGCTTGCCATGGCAGACATCACAGGTGACGTAGACGTCAGGCAGAAAGTGCATCTCGATTTTGATGACGCCATCGCCCTGACAGGCCTCACAGCGTCCACCCTTCACATTGAAGGAGAAACGCCCCGGCTGATAGCCGCGCGCCTTTGCTTCAGGCAGGCCCGCAAACCAGTCGCGGATCCGCGTGAAGGCGCCGGTATAGGTGGCTGGATTGGAGCGCGGCGTACGCCCGATCGGCGACTGGTCGATATCGATGACCTTGTCGAGAAATTCGAGCCCTTCAATGCGATCATGCTCGGATGGGTGCTCACGCGAACCCATGATGCGTCGCGACGCCGCCTTGAACAGGGTTTCAATCAGGAAGGTCGATTTACCACCGCCCGAAACACCCGTCACCGCCGTAAACGTGCCGAGCGGAATATCCGCCGAGACGTTTTTCAGGTTGTTGCCACGCGCGCCAACCACCCGGATACGTTTGGTCTTGGAAATCTTGCGCCGTTCAGTCGGAACAGCCACTTCCATCGCACCCGACAAATATTTGCCCGTCAATGAATTGCTGTTGGACATGATCGCATCAGGCGTACCCTCGGCAATTACCCGTCCACCATGCACACCCGCTGCCGGACCGATATCGACCACATAATCGGCGGTCAGGATAGCGTCTTCGTCGTGCTCAACGACAATAACCGTATTACCGAGATCGCGCAAATGGCGCAGCGTATCGAGGAGGCGAGCATTGTCGCGCTGATGCAGGCCGATGGATGGCTCATCGAGCACATAGAGCACGCCTGTGAGGCCTGAACCAATTTGCGAGGCAAGACGAATTCGCTGGCTCTCGCCACCCGAAAGCGTGCCGGAATTGCGCGCCAGCGTCAGATATTCAAGGCCGACATCATTGAGGAATTGCAGGCGTTCGCGAATTTCCTTCAAGATACGCGCTGCGATCTCGCGCTGCTTATCGTTGAAACTGCTATCGATGTCGCGAAACCATTGATCGGCATTGCGGATCGATAGCGCGGTGACTTCGCCAATATGTTTCATGCCGATTTTGACTGCGAGGGATTCCGGCTTGAGCCGATATCCATTGCAGGCAGGGCAGGGCGATGACGACATGAAACGTTCGATTTCCTCGCGCGACCACGCCGAATCCGTCTCTTTCCAACGGCGTTCGAGATTAGGGATTACGCCCTCAAACGACTTGGTCGTCTGGTAAGAGCGCAAGCCGTCATCATACTGAAAGGCGATTTCACGGCCCTTGGTGCCGTAAAGAACGGCTTGCTGTGCTTCGTTCGAGAGATCGGCCCAGCGGCTGCCGGTCTTAAAACCATAGGCTTTGCCGAGCGCTTCCAGCGTCTGATTGTAATAGGGGGAAGATGAACGCGCCCAGGGTGCTATGGCCCCATCTTTCAGCGTCGCATTTTCATCCGGCACTATCAGATGCGGGTCGATGGCCTGCTGCGTTCCAAGACCATCGCAGGTCGGGCAGGCACCGAATGGATTGTTGAACGAAAACAGGCGCGGCTCAATCTCGGGAATGGTAAAACCAGAAACAGGGCAGGCGAATTTTTCCGAAAAAAGAACGCGTTCATGCGTCTCATTGGCGGATTTGTTGGCCGCACCGCCTTCGGACGTTTCTTCCGCAGGCAAGGGCTTGTCGGCAAATTCGGCAATAGCCAGCCCTTCGGCAAGCCTCAAACAGGTTTCAAGACTGTCGGCGAGGCGGGACGCGAGATCGGCACGCACAACGACGCGGTCGACCACCACATCAATGTCGTGCTTGTATTTTTTATCGAGTGCCGGAACATCTGCAATCTCATAGAAAGTGCCGTCCACCTTGACGCGCTGAAAGCCCTTCTTCTGAAGTTCGGCCAGTTCCTTTTTATATTCGCCCTTACGCCCGCGCACGATGGGCGCAAGGATATAAAGTCGCGTGCCTTCCTCAAGCGCCATAACGCGGTCAACCATCTGGCTGACCGTCTGGCTTTCAATCGGAAGCCCCGTCGCTGGCGAGTAGGGGACGCCCACGCGCGCAAACAGCAGGCGCATGTAATCGTAGATTTCGGTAACAGTGCCGACTGTCGAGCGCGGATTACGGCTTGTGGTCTTCTGCTCGATGGAAATGGCAGGCGACAGGCCGTCGATCTGGTCGACGTCTGGTTTCTGCATCATTTCCAGAAATTGCCGCGCATATGCCGAGAGGCTTTCCACATAGCGGCGCTGCCCTTCGGCATAGATCGTGTCAAAAGCAAGTGACGATTTGCCGGAACCGGAAAGCCCTGTCATGACGATCAGCTTGTCACGCGGCAGATCGAGATCGACATTTTTCAGATTATGCTCGCGTGCGCCACGTATGGAAATGAATTTCTGATCGCTCATTCCGCGTCCTGCCTGCCTTGATGCTCTGGGAAACCGACTATGGGAGAAAATTCTGCCGTCAGTCCCTCATATGGTGCAAACCCTTTGGGAAAGAAGGTATGCACTCAGATTTTTTGTTGTTCTAACACTGGAACAAAGATCGAACAACCAGCATTCTGATAGGCGATACGAAATGTGAACGCAAGAGCGTTTCCAGAGCATTGACTAAGGCTCCTGACAGGCGCAGACTGATCTGGTCGCTGGAAATGGAGAGGTATCGCAAAGGGATGACGCGATATCGACAAGAGGTCCATAAAACGCGATGAAACCCGTTAGGAGGCAAGGAGCATGAGTCCACCTGACCACACTGTGCGGCTTTCATAATAATGAAAGCACAATCGCAAGCATTCACCTTCGTCCTGTTTCACCACGAATAGTACGACGTTGATCAAAGCTTCGGTTGCAGAAAATCTGAACATGCGCGGAATGAAACGGGCAGTGTGCCCATTTATTCCGGGAAATGTGTCGGCGAATTATTGCCAACATAAGAGCCTAGCTCCAAATCAAGCCCTGCGCGCCAGATAAGCAGTGAGCGGCGGGGCTTTCGCTGTGATTTTCCTTCTGTTTTATGGGCTGGCCGCATTCTGCCTAATCGATAAAGATTCCTATGATTTCGTAGAGATTTGCGACTTTGAAATCGTTTATGCTTGCATTTCGAACAAAACATGAACATAAATCGTCTGTGGACATTTATGAGATTCATCGATGCAAATTGAGCGTTTATGCATTGCTTCCTGTAAGGTGGTTTCCTGAGCTTTAGATGGCGGGGGATTTGCGTCCGTCCATTTTGAAAATGTTCGCCGTTAGAACATATGGGAAAAACATATGGTTCGACGACAGAGCACAGTGATATGCGGAGTAAGTTTCGATGGCTGGTAGCGTCAACAAGGTTATTCTGGTCGGCAATCTTGGTGCCGATCCGGAAATTCGTCGTCTGAATTCGGGCGATTCAGTCGCCAATCTGCGTATCGCGACATCGGAAAGCTGGCGCGACCGTCAGTCCGGGGAGCGCAAGGAGCGTACCGAGTGGCACAGCGTGGTCATTTTCAATGAAAATCTGGCCAAGGTTGCCGAGCAATATCTGAAGAAGGGCGCCAAGGTATATATCGAAGGCGCGCTTCAGACCCGCAAATGGCAGGACCAGAACGGCAATGACCGCTACACGACGGAAATCGTGTTGCAGAAATTCCGCGGTGAATTGCAGATGCTCGACAGCCGTGGCGAAGGCGGCGATCAGGGCCGTTCTTATGGCGGCGGTAACAACCGCAACCAGATGTCGGATTATTCCGGCGGTGGCGGCGATTTTGGCTCGTCGGGCCCGTCTTCTTCGTCCTCCTCGGGCGGCGGAAATTTCTCCCGCGATCTCGACGACGAAATTCCGTTCTGATTTTCCGATAAGAAAAGAGTGCAACAGGATGCCCCGCATCTGTCTTGCTATGTTGAAACCCCGCCAAAGGCGGGGTTTTGTGTTTTTGGAGCTTAATATTAATTCATCTCGATAATTAGATTTCCGTCTCAAATTACTGATATTTAATCATTTAATCCACTATAGGTTTCTATCGACAGTTCCATGCGATCAGCTGAAAACCGGGTCAGGGAATATTGGATTGGTGTGCCGTTAGGATCGACATTGATTGCGCGCGCCATAAGAACGATTGCGCCAGGCGAAAGATTGAGATGTTTCAAATCGTCGGAATCGGCATGCTGAGCAGAAATCACCGTCGATTTGCGGAAATAATCCTCAACGCCCGCCTTGCGTAAAGCGCGGGTGATCGAACCAAGCTCAGCATAATCCTCGGAAAAATTGGGAAAGCGTGTTGCATCCAGCCAATGTGTGGCGCGCGATACCGGGCGTCCATCAGCGCTGTTGGTCGTATCAAGCTTGATAACCTCGCTGCCCGTGGGCAAATCCAGTGCCTGAGTTACATCGACTGGGGCAATTTCCCGACTTGATACGATCAGCCGACCTGTGACTTCGCCAGCTTGTGAGGCCAGCGATTGCGAAATACGCGTGCGCCGCCCGATCTGGTAGGTCAGGCGTTTGGCATTGGCGACAAAGGTGCCGCGCCCCTGTTCTGCCCGCAAAACGCCTTCCTGCGTTAGCGCCGCAATGGCGCTGCGTACCGTATGGCGGTTGACGCCAAAGCGCTCCGCCAGTGCCATCTCAGCGGGCATACGGTCTCCGGCTAGTAATTTACCAGCCATGATATCGCCGCGTATTTCCTCCGCAATCTGCCGCCAGATTGCAACGCCGCTGTTTCGCTCAACACGCTTGGTTTTTGTCATCACTTGTCATCGTCCTGTCATTGGCAGGGTGTAGGTATTTTGTTATTGTATAGTTGTCTATATAAATAGACATTATGGTATCGGTCATAACGCATTCTAAACAAGGCGGATAAATGCATGCATAGCACGGATCAAGGCGGAGTAAACGCCGCCGACCAAAGCGGGAAGGGTACAGACGCAATCTTGACTGCGCGGCGGGCTGCCATGGCTGTTCTTTCGCGTGCGGATAGCGATGATTTGCGGGACTTATGGCAGGTATGGGCGAACAAGCCCGATTTTGAAGTTCTGCGTGGACCGGAAACGGGTTTGGTCATGCTGCGCGGACGCATTGGCGGTGGTGGTGCGTCCTTCAATGTCGGTGAGGCGACGGTGACCCGCGCAACCGTACGGCTTGAAGATGGAACCATTGGTCATTCCTATGCCTTGGGCCGCGATCAGGAGAAGGCACGGCTCGCAGCCTTGTTCGACGCGCTCTGGTTCAATGAAGGCAATCGCGACGCTGTGCAATCGCAGGTGCTCGACGTTCTGACCAAAAAGCATGATGCCGCTGACGCTAAAGCCCGCAATCAGGCCGCGGCCACGAAAGTCGATTTCTTCACCATGGTTCGGGGAGACAACTGATGCTGCATTCGTCTCAAGCCTTTGAAGGTGGACTTGAAAACCCGGTCACCGATGCACAAGCGGCATTTCATGCGCTCATGCATGCCATGGCTAATCCGGGCCGCATCTATGCACTTGACCGTGCTGCCGTGCCGCCGCACCCACTGACACCGGAACTCGGCGTTGTAGCCGCAACGCTGCTCGATCATGACACCACGTATTGGTGCGACAAGGCGATTGCGGACAGCGACGATGCGAGCGCATGGTTGACTTTTCACACCGGCAGTCCGCGTGTGGATGATCCGGCATCCGCACAGTTCGCCCTTGTAAGCCATGTTTCGCAATTGCCGTCCTTGGCAGATTTTGCCCAAGGCGAACCGGAATTTCCTGACCGTTCCACAACCATAATTCTGGCGGTTGCCTCATTGCGAGAAGGGCAGGGTTTTGTTCTCAAAGGACCGGGGATCGAGAGCGAATGCGTTCTGCATGTCGACGGTCTGCCGCAGGATTTCGTCCGGCAATGGCAGCAAAACGGCACGCAATATCCGCTGGGCGTTGATCTGGTTCTTGTCTGCGACAAAGCCGTCGCTGCACTTCCCCGCACAACCCGCATCACGCTTCTGGAGGGCTGAGACATGTATGTTGCCGTAAAGGCTGGCGAAGCGGCCATCCAAAATGCCCATCGTCTTCTTGATGATCGCCGCCGTGGTGATCGTTCGGTTCCAGCGCTTCGCCTAGACCAGATTGCCGAGCAGCTTGCGCTCGCTGTTGATCGCGTCATGGCGGAAGGCTCGCTTTATGACCGCGAACTGGCAGCACTTGCCGTGCGTCAGTCGCGTGGCGATCTCATTGAGGCGATCTTTCTGGTGCGCGCCTATCGCACCACCTTGCCGCGTTTTGGCTATTCGCGTCCGATGGAAACCGCCAATATGCTGATTGAGCGGCGCATTTCCGCAACCTATAAGGATCTGCCCGGCGGACAACTTTTGGGGACCACCTTCGATTACACGCATCGGCTTCTCGATCCCGATCTTGCCAGCGATGTCGCCGTCCCCGAACCGGAAATGCGCGATGTGGAAAAAGAGGAAACGCCGCGTGTCACAGACATTCTCGGCGTTAACGGCATGATCGAAAGCGACGGAGAACTGCCGCAAGGTCATGAGCCGGGTGACCTCACGCGCGAACCATGGACCTTTCCCATGCCCCGCGATCTGCGCCTGCAGGCGCTGGCACGTGGCGACGAGGGCTTTTTGCTGGCGCTCGGCTATTCCACACAACGCGGCTACGGCAATAGCCACCCCTTCGTCGGTGAAATCCGCATTGGAGAGGTCGAGGTCGAATTCGACGTGCCGGAACTGGGCTTTGCCGTCTCACTCGGTCGCGTGCAACTGACCGAATGCCAGATGGTCAACCAGTTCAAGGGATCGGCGAAACAGCCGCCGCAATTCACCCGGGGCTATGGTCTGGTTTTCGGCCAGAGCGAACGCAAGGCCATGTCGATGTCGCTCTGTGACCGGGCATTACGGGTACGCGAATTCGATGCCGACGTGACCGCACCGGCACAGGACGAAGAATTTGTCATTTCCCATTCCGACAATGTGCAGGCGACCGGTTTTGTCGAGCATCTGAAACTGCCGCATTATGTGGATTTTCAGGCCGAACTCGACCTCATCCGCCGCATGCGTGCCGAGTATGAGCAAACCAACGGACCCATTTCAGGTCCGGCCAAGGAGGCGGCAGAATGAGCGATCTGGCCCATTATAATTTCGCTTATCTTGATGAGCAGACCAAGCGGATGATCCGCCGTGCCATTTTGAAAGCCATAGCCATTCCGGGCTATCAGGTGCCTTTCGCAAGCCGCGAAATGCCGATGCCTTACGGTTGGGGAACCGGCGGCGTGCAGGTGACCGCCTCGATTATCGGAACGGACGATGTGCTCAAAGTCATCGATCAGGGCGCTGACGATACTACCAATGCCGTGTCGATCCGCGCCTTCTTCCAGAAGACCACCAATGTGGCGGTGACGACGCACACAAGCGAGGCGACCATCATCCAGACACGCCACCGTATCCCGGAATATCCGCTGAAAGCGGGGCAGGTGATTGTCTATCAGGTGCCGCAACCGGAACCCTTGCGCTTTCTTGAGCCGCGGGAGACGGAAACGCGCAAGATGCATGCGCTGTCCGAATATGGCCTCATGCATGTCAAGCTCTACGAGGATATTGCCCGGCACGGCCATATCGCCAAGACCTATGATTATCCGGTGATGATTGAGGGGCGCTATGTCATGGCGCCATCGCCGACACCGAAATTCGACAATCCGAAAATGCATATGTCGCCCGTGTTGCAGCTTTTTGGGGCAGGGCGCGAAAAGCGCATCTATGCGGTTCCGCCTTTCACACAAGTGGTGAGCCTCGATTTTGAGGATCATCCCTTTGAAGTGCAGAAATTCAAACAGCCCTGCGCGATGTGCGGCGCCCATGGCGTCTATCTCGATGAAGTCGTGCTCGATGACAAGGGTGGCTCGATGTTTGTTTGTTCCGACACCGATTATTGCGAAGAACGCCAAGCCAAGGGGCATTTTGGACATCTTTCTGCAAACAACAAGGAGGCGGCAGAATGAGCGAACAGGCTTTGCTGAGGGTCAACAATCTGTCGAAATTCTACGGTGCCCGCCGTGGTTGCGCAGATATCTCCTTTTCACTGTGGCCGGGCGAGGTGTTGGCCATTGTCGGTGAATCAGGTTCCGGCAAGACCACACTTTTAAACAGTCTTGCCACGCGGCTGGAGCCGACATCGGGCACGGTCGAATATCGCATGCGCGATGGCGAATTCCGCGATCTCTACAAACTCGGTGAAGCGGAGCGGCGTTTTCTCATGCGCACCGACTGGGGTTTTGTGCACCAGAACCCGGCGGATGGCTTGCGCATGACGGTTTCGGCCGGTGCCAATGTCGGTGAACGTCTGATGGCGGTGGGGGAACGGCATTACGGCAATATCCGCGCGAATGCGACCGAGTGGCTCGGGCGGGTGGAAATCGCTGCCGACCGCATCGATGATCAGCCGCGTGCTTTTTCGGGCGGTATGCGCCAGCGTTTGCAGATAGCGCGCAATCTCGTCACGGCACCGCGCCTCGTTTTCATGGACGAGCCAACCGGCGGGCTTGACGTCTCGGTGCAGGCACGACTGCTCGATCTGTTGCGCGGTCTGGTCAATGATCTCGGCCTTTCGGTGATCATCGTGACCCATGATCTTGCCGTGGCGCGTCTGCTTTCTCATCGCATCATGGTCATGAAAGACGGGCATATTGTCGAACAGGGACTAACCGACCGCGTACTTGATGACCCGCAGGCACCTTATACGCAGCTTCTGGTGTCATCCATTCTTCAGGTTTAAATAAAAACAGATGCTTATTTCATAAATCTCATTCAATAAATGAGCATCGAAAGTAAGGTGATCCATGTCCCTTCAGGAAACAATATCTCCGCTTGCGGTATCCGGCCTTGCAAAGCGTTTTACCATGCATTTACAGGGTGGCCTGCAATTGCCCGTGGTAAGCGGCGTCAATTTTGAACTCAATAGCGGTGAATGCGCCGTTCTGGGTGGACCATCGGGGGCGGGCAAAAGCTCGATCCTGAAAATGGTCTATGGTAATTATGCCGTCAACAGCGGCTCCATCCTCATTCGGCACCACGACAGAACGGTCGATCTCGCCATCGCCGACCCGCGCGAAGTGCTTGCGGTTCGCCGTGATACGATCGGTTACGTCAGCCAGTTCCTGCGCACCTTGCCGCGTGTTGCAGCGCTCGATGTGGTGGCGGAGCCTTTGATCGCACGTGGTGTTGACAAGGATGCCGCCATGGAGCGCGCCCGTGATCTTCTGGCGCAGCTCAATCTGCCGACAAGGCTGTGGAGTCTGCCGCCTGCAACCTTTTCGGGTGGTGAACAACAACGCGTCAATATTGCGCGAGGCTTTATCACCGATCATCCGGTTTTGCTGCTCGACGAACCAACTGCTTCGCTTGATGCAAAAAACCGTGCTGTGGTAGTCAATCTTATCCGCATGAAGAAGGCTGCGGGCGTAGCGATGCTCGGCATTTTCCACGATGAGGATGTGCGCAGCGAAGTGGCCGACCGCATTATCGATGTCACCGCATTTGCTCCCAAGGTTGCCGCATGACCAAGCTTTCCACGCAACCGCTGATCCATGAAACGGCGCGTGTGAGCGACTGTTCGCTTGGTCGCTATACGGAAATCGGGGAGCGCAGCCGCCTGTCGGAGACGACGCTTGGCGATTATTCCTATATGGGCGTCGATTGCGAGATCTGGTGCGCTGAAATCGGCAAGTTTTCCAACATTGCCAGCCATGTGCGCATCAACGCCACCAATCATCCGACATGGCGCCCGACGCTGCATCATTTCACCTATCGCGCCGGCGACTATTGGCCGGACAAGGAAAATGAAGCCGAGTTTTTCGCGTGGCGGCGCGGCAATGCCGTCACTATCGGCAATGATACGTGGCTTGGTCACGGCGCGACCATTTTGCCGGGCGTTTCGATCGGAAACGGTGCGGTTGTGGGCGCGGGCGCGGTGGTCAGCCGCGATGTCGCGCCCTATGCAATCGTTGGCGGCGTGCCCGCACGCCTCATCCGCGAGCGTTTTGATGCCGCAACCGGCAACCGGCTCGATAAGCTTTGCTGGTGGGACTGGAGCCATGAGCGTTTGCGTGATGCGCTTGATGATTTCCGTGCGCTCGATATCGAAGCCTTTCTCGTGAAATACGAAACAGCCGCCAATACAGGCGCGGTCATGAAAGAACTTTCCCATGGCGAATGAAACCGTACTGAAAAACGCCCGCATCGTGCTTGCTGATGAGATCGTCAACGGCTCCATCCTCATGCGTGACGGCAAAATTGCAAGCATCGATCAGGGCAACGCCGGTTTGGGTGAGGACATGGATGGCGATTATGTCATTCCGGGGCTCATCGAACTCCACACCGATCAGCTTGAAGCCCATTATGCACCGCGCCCGAAAGTGCGCTGGAATGTTGATGCTGCGGTACAGGCGCATGATGCGCAGGTCGCAGCATCGGGCATCACCACCGTGTTTGATGCGATGCGCGTCGGTAATGACTATGGGCGTGATTTCGACGGAGCGGAAATGCGCCGCCTTGCCGACGCGATTGAAAGCGGTGTAAGCGAAAACCGGCTGCGTGCCGATCATTTCCTTCATCTGCGTTGCGAGGTTTCAGCAGCAGATTGCCTGGAGGCATTTGCTTTGTTTGAAAACGACGAGCGTGTAAAGCTTGCCTCACTGATGGATCATGCACCGGGTCAGCGGCAATTCGTTGATCTTGATGCCTATCGCACCTATTACATGCGCAAGATGAAGCTGACCGACGACGAATTTCGCGAGCATTGCGACAAACGCATTGAAAGCTCCAGAACCTATTCGGCAAAACATCGCCGCGCCATTGCCGATCTTGCCGCGACACGCGGCATTGCCTTGGCAAGCCACGATGATGCAACGGCTGTCCATGTCGAGGAATCACTTGATCACGGCGTTCGGATTGCCGAGTTCCCTACCACGGTGGAGGCGGCGACGGCCTCGAAGAAAGCCGGTCTATCGGTGCTGATGGGTGCCCCCAATATCGTGCGCGGCGGTTCGCATTCCGGCAATATCGCAGCCCGTGATCTGCTCGATCATGGCAGTCTCGATATACTGTCGTCCGATTATATCCCGTTCAGCCTTATTCAGGCGGCTTTCAGCCTTGCTTCTGGCGAAAATGCTCTGGCTTTGCCCGATGCGATCCGTCTTGTAACGGTAAATCCTGCTGCTGCCGCGAGCCTGAATGACCGCGGCGAAATTGCTATCGGCAAGCGTGGCGATCTTGTGCGCGTGCGCACAAAGGGCGCCATTCCGGTGGTGCGCATTGTCTGGCGCGAAGGGGAGCGGGTCTTGTGATGTTGGATAAAGCCATCCGCAAAAAGGGCTGTTTTGTTGGTGTTGTCGGCCCCAGCGGTGCCGGAAAAGACACGCTGATGGATGCCGCACGCGCAAAACTTGCCGATGACGCACGATTTCATTTCGTGCGTCGCGTCATTACACGCGCACAAATGCCCGGTACGGAAGACCATGATAGTCTGGATGAAGCGGGTTTTATCAAGGCGCGAGGTGAGGGCGCCTTTGCTCTTCATTGGCAGGCGCATGGATTGCATTACGGCCTGCCAAAATCCCTTGATACCCAAATTGATGACGGCAAGGTCGTCATTGCCAATATTTCGCGCCGGGTTCTCGATGATATGCGCAGGCTTTATCCCTCCCGTACCGTGCTTTTGATCACAGCACGGCCCGAGGTTTTGGCCCGGCGGCTGGCGGCACGCGGACGCGAAACGCGCGAGCAGATCGAACAGCGGCTTTTGCGTGAAGTCCGTTTTGATGATCACGCAGATGATGTCGTCATAATAGACAATTCTGAAAAGGTGGAGGTTTCTATACAAATGTTTTTAAATAGCCTGCTAAAAATTGCATAAAAACAATTTACTAGTAAAATATTTTAAATTCATTTCTAAGTTACAAAACGATCATTATGCATTCATTTCGGTGTCATGAATTGCGCCAATAGTGAGCATGAACGGAGACAAGTTCATGCTTCAACTCAAAAAAGTAACGCGTCGCTATAATGACAAGCTGGCCGTTTCAGATGTCGATCTTGAGATCGAACCGGGCACATTTGTGGGCATTATTGGGCGCTCGGGTGCCGGAAAATCGACGCTTCTGCGGATGATCAATCGTCTGGTGGAGCCGTCGGAAGGCTCGATCCATTGGGACGGTCGTGATGTTACCGGCCTGAAAGGTAGGGGCCTTCGCGACTGGCGCGCGCAATGCGCGATGATTTTCCAGCATTTCAATCTGGTCGACCGGCTCGACGTGCTGACCAATGTGCTGATGGGGCGTCTCAATTACGTTTCGACACCGAAATCTCTTCTGCGCGTATGGAGCGACGAGGAGCGCCTGATCGCATTATCGGCGTTGCAACAGTTTGATATTGCGCATCTTGCAGCGCATCGCGCCGATGAACTTTCCGGTGGTCAGCAGCAGCGTGTGGCGATTGCTCGTGCGCTTGTGCAGCAGCCACGCGTGATTTTGGCAGATGAACCCATCGCCTCGCTTGATCCGCGCAATACACGCAGCGTCATGGATGCATTGCGTCGCATCAATCGTGAATATGGCATTACGGTTCTCTGCAATCTGCATTCGCTCGATATCGCACGCCATTATTGCGACCGCCTCGTCGGCATGTCAGCCGGTAAGATCGTTTTCCGCGGTACGCCCTCCATGCTGACCGAAATGGCTGCACGCGATCTGTACGGCATGGAAGCCAATGATGTTCTCGACAAAAAGCCTGAGGTCGCACCTCTGCCCATACCGCAGATGGCGAAAACAGCCATACACCAGATTTCGGCCTGAACAACCAAGCCCGAAAAAAATCTATCCAAATCAGGACTTAACAGGAGTTACCATGTTGAACCGTCGTTCATTTCTTGCGGCTGTCGCGCTGACTGCCACAATGACATTCCACGCCCATGCCGCCGACTGGAGCAAGGATTATCCAGAACTCGTGCTCGGCGTCATCCCGTCTGAAAACGCCTCCACCACGAGCGACCGTTATGCCCAGCTGACCAGCTATCTGAGCAAGGAACTTGGCACCAAAGTGACGCTGCGCGTCGCAAACGATTATGCCGCCGTCATTGAAGGTCAGCGCGCCGGTAACATCCAGATCGCTTATTATGGCCCGGCATCCTATGCACGCGCCGTCATGACCGGGGTTGAAACCACGCCGCTCGTCAACACGCGCAACGATACCGGCGTCAACGGTTATTATTCGGTTCTCTATGTTCTCGCGGACAGCCCTTACAAGACCATGGAAGATCTCAAGGGCAAGTCATTGGCGCTCGTTGATCCCAACTCGACATCCGGCAATAATGCGCCGCGCTTTTTCCTTAACCGCGAAGGCTATAATGTCGATAGCTATTTCGGTAAGAATTTTTTCTCTGGCAGTCATGAAAATGCGCTTCTCGCATTGGCACAGGGGACTGCTGATGCCGCTGCCAATGCCTGGAACTCCGAGGACGATTCCAACCTGACGCGTATGGTCAGCCGTGGCGTACTGAAAGATGCAAACGGCAAGGTTATGACCAAGGATGATTTCCGCGTCGTCTTCAAGTCCGACTTCCTTCCTGAAAGCCCCTATGCGGTTCTGAAAAGCCTGCCTGCTGAACTTCAGGCCGATATCAAGCAGGCGCTGCTGGATATGCCGAAGAAGGACAAGGCGGGCTTTGACGCGCTGTCTGATGGAAAGGCGATCGAATTTGTGCCCACTAACCGCGAAGAGTACGAACCCATCATCGAAATGCTGAAATTCAACGACAAGGCTCGCAAGTCCTGATCTGTAGAACATTTGAAATGGCCGGAGCCGCGCAGGCTTCGGCCATTTTCACAGGGAAAATCGTATGATGGTATCCTCTGTTGACGCAAGCAACGCCAAAGGCCTGCTCGCCGACTACCGACGTAAGGTCGGGAAAAAACGCCTTTATGGCATGGGCTTGCTGCTGGCTTTTGTCGTCATTGCCATTGTGGCTTCCGTTGTTGCAGACGTCCGTCCAGGCACTCTGATCCATAATCTTTTTCGCTTCACCAGCTATCTTGGGCGTATCCTGCCCGATTTGAGCATTGCCAATTTCTGGGGTGACGTTAAGGCCTGGTACTGGAACCTTGGCGGCTGGCTCAAACTGCTGCTTGAAACGCTGCTGATCGCCTATCTGGCAACATTGATCGGGGCAATATTTGCCTTCTGTGCCTCTTTCGCCGCGTCATCGAATATGACGCCCAATTCCAGCGTGCGTTTTATCACGCGGCGCGGACTGGAATTGCTGCGCACTGTGCCTGAAATCGTCTTTGCGCTGCTCTTCGTCATTGCTTTTGGTCTTGGGCCGATGGCCGGTGTGCTGGCGCTCATGCTGCATACGATTGGCGCACTTGGCAAACTCTTCTCAGAAGTCGTTGAGAATATCGATATGCGCCCGGTGGAAGGCATTCGCGCCGCCGGTGGCTCCGGCTTTCAGGTGATACGCTTTGCTGTTCTTCCGCAAGTTGCCGCCAACTTTGCCTCCTATGGCCTGCTGCGGTTCGAGATTAATGTGCGCGGGGCTTCCGTCATGGGGTTCGTCGGGGCAGGCGGCATTGGTCAGGAACTGCTCACTTCGATCCGGCAGTTTTATTACAGCGACGTCAGCGCCATTCTGCTCATGATTATCGTGACGATTGTCGTAATCGATCTTTTCACCCAACGTGTGCGCCGCGCACTGCTTGGCCGCATAGGCTGAACGGAGTTTTTATGACGGATATAGCACAAAGCCTTTCCCGCGAAGCCCATGCCCACGAAAGGGAACTTCGCGCAGAATATGGCGCGCTTTTGGGAAATGCCCGCACATGGCGCAATGTCACCATTCTGACTATAGCACTTGTGGTGTCGGTCGGCTTTGCCTTCTATTGGCTGGATTTTTCGCTCACGCGCATTTTAAACGGACTCTGGCGCCTTGCAGACTTTGCATGGATGATGCTGCCGCCATCCACAAATGGGCGCTTCAGTCTTTATCTATGGTCCATGGTTGAGACCTTGGCGATTGCCTATCTTGGTACGCTGCTTGCGGCAATATTCGCCTTTCCGTTCGGCTTTCTGGCCGCGAAAAACATTATTCCGAATATTTTCGTCCATTTCGGCATTCGCCGCTTTCTGGATATGATCCGCGGCGTGGATACGCTGATCTGGGCGCTGATCTGGGTTTCCGTAGTGGGACTGGGACCCTTTGCCGGCATTCTGGCAATTGCCTGTTCGGATTTCGGTGCTTTCGGAAAACTCTTTTCCGAAGCCATAGAGGGCGCGGACAAGAAGCCTGTTGAAGGCGTCGTCTCGTCGGGCGGCGGCAGGTTGCATGGCTATCGCTTCGGTATCCTGCCGCAGGTTTTTCCGCTGATTGGCAGTCAGGTGCTTTATTTCTTCGAATCCAACACCCGCTCGGCAACCATTATCGGTATTGTCGGGGCAGGTGGCATCGGTGCGCATCTGGCCGAGCAGATCAAGGTCCTCAACCTTCAGGATGTTTCTTTCCTGATCGTCATGATCCTGATCGCCGTTGCCATCATCGACTGGTTTTCGTCGAAACTGCGTCACGCCATGATCGGCAAGAAGGCACTCAAGACGGTTTAAGACGCAATCAGTGTCTTCACGCCATCGGCCACGAACTGCACCGCAAGAGCCGCCAGAATGACGCCCAGAAGGCGGGTGAGAATAGAACGGCCGGTTTCGCCCAGAAACCGGTCGACGCGTTCGGCGAGCCTGAGCACGAGATAGGTAATCAGCAGGCAAAGAAAGATGACCGCGACCAGCATAAGGCGCGGACCAAAGCCCTGAAAGGAATTGGACGTCAGCACGATGGCCGAAATCGCGCCGGGGCCTGCGATCAACGGTATCGCCAGCGGGAAGGCGGCGATATTGCGGATATGGTCCTTGGTAATCGCTACTTCCGCACTTTTTTCCTTGCGCTCGGTTCGTTTCTCGAAAATCATCTCGAAAGCGATCCAGAACAGCAAAAGACCACCGGCCACGCGAAACGCGCCAATCGAAATGCCGAACATGCCGAGAATCTGTGCACCTGCGACGGCAAACAGCACCATGACGGCCAGACTGATGACGGATGCGCGCAAGGCGACCTGGGCGCGATGATTGCGGTCCATGCCCGGCGTCAGCGCCAGAAACAGCGGCGCCAGCCCCGGCGGATCGATGGTGACAAGCAGGGTCACGAAGGCGCTGAAAACCGTATCGTAGAAACCCATGCTCACCTTGCCCTCTTAAATGGAATGATATGCTCGTTTGATTGACTTAACTGTAGCGGATGCTGCGCGAATGGTCGATGCAAAGCGCGGGGTGTTACAACATGGATGCGCAATCTTTATGTGAATATCTTGTAAGTCATTGATACGATAAGTTTATTTAACCCGGCGAAAGCGTCTTGAAATTGGCGTTTTGCGCAGTCTTCCTTTATAAAGAGACTTTATCGATTCTGTTGAGAAAGATATCTGAATAGTGTCAGATCAAACACCTCCGCCCGGTTCCGGTGACATGCATGATGGTCCGATTGGACCAAGCGGTATCGAACCGATCTCCATTATTGAGGAAATGCAGCGCTCCTATCTCGATTACGCGATGAGCGTTATCGTGAGCCGTGCGCTTCCCGATGTGCGCGACGGTCTCAAGCCCGTGCACCGGCGCATTCTTCATGCCATGAACGAGATGAATCTCGCCTATAACCGTCCCTACCGTAAATCGGCGGGTGTGGTCGGTGAGGTTATGGGTAAGTACCACCCGCATGGCGATGCTTCCATTTATGATGCCCTCGTGCGCATGGCGCAGGACTTTTCGCTGCGCGATCCGCTTGTGGACGGGCAGGGCAATTTCGGCTCCATCGATGGCGATCCGCCAGCGGCGATGCGTTATACCGAGTGCCGTCTGGAAAAAGTCACGGAATCGCTTCTGTCGGATATCGACAAGGACACGGTTGATTTTCAGGACAATTACGACGGTCGCGAACACGAGCCTGTGGTTCTGCCTGCGCGTTTCCCGAACCTGCTCGTCAATGGTTCGGGCGGTATCGCGGTCGGTATGGCCACCAATATTCCGCCGCATAATCTGGGCGAAATCATCGACGGCTGCGTGGCGCTGATCGACAATCCGGCGATTGACCTTTCGGAACTGATGGAAATTATTCCCGGTCCCGATTTCCCGACGGGAGGCATTATTCTCGGTCGCGCGGGCATCAATTCGGCCTATAAGACCGGGCGCGGCTCGGTCATCATGCGCGGCCGCACCTCGATTGAGGACATCCGCGGCGACCGTCAGGCGATCATCATCACCGAAATTCCCTATCAGGTGAACAAGGCTTCGATGATCGAGAAAATGGCCGAACTGGTGCGCGACAAGCGTATCGAGGGCATTTCCGATCTGCGCGATGAATCCGACCGCGAAGGCTATCGCGTCGTGGTCGAATTGAAGCGCGATGCCGTTGCCGATGTGGTGCTGAACCAGCTTTATCGCTACACGCCGTTGCAGACCTCGTTTGGCTGCAACATGGTGGCGCTCAATGGCGGCAAGCCGGAACTGCTCAACCTGCTCGACATGTTGCGCGCTTTCGTAACTTTCCGCGAGGAAGTCGTCACACGCCGCACGAAATTCCTGCTCAACAAGGCGCGTGATCGTGCGCATGTCTTGGTCGGGCTTGCGATTGCGGTTGCCAATATTGATGAAATCATCGCGCTCATTCGCCGTGCGCCCGATCCGGCAACAGCGCGTGAACAATTGATGGAACGTCGCTGGCCGGCTGCCGATGTGGCACCGCTGATCCGTCTGATTGATGATCCGCGTCACAAGCTCAACGACGACAGCACCTATAATCTGTCCGAAGAACAGGCCCGCGCTATTCTTGATTTGCGCCTGCAACGCCTGACCGCGCTTGGTCGCGACGAGGTTGCCGACGAGTTGAACAAGATCGGCGAGGAAATCCGCGATTATCTCGATATTCTGGGTTCACGCATCCGCGTGATGACGATCGTCAAGGACGAGATGATTGCGGTGCGCGACGAGTTCGCGACCCCGCGCCGCACCGAATTTGGTCTTGGCGGTGCGGAAATGGACGATGAAGATCTCATCGCCCGTGAAGATATGGTCGTCACCGTCAGCCACGCCGGTTACATCAAGCGTGTGCCGCTGGCTACTTATCGTGCACAGCGCCGTGGCGGCAAGGGCCGCTCCGGCATGGCGACCAAGGACGAGGATTTCGTCACGCGCCTGTTTGTCGCCAATACGCATACGCCGGTGCTGTTCTTCTCCTCGCGCGGCATCGTCTATAAGGAAAAGGTCTGGCGTCTGCCGGTCGGCAATCCGCAGTCGCGCGGCAAGGCGCTCATCAACATGCTGCCATTGCAGCAGGGCGAGCGCATTACCACCATCATGCCATTGCCGGAGGATGAGGATTCGTGGGGCAACCTCGACGTCATGTTCTCCACCACGCGCGGTACGGTGCGCCGCAACAAGCTTTCCGACTTCGTTCAGGTCAACCGCAACGGCAAGATCGCGATGAAGCTGGAAGACGAGAGCGATGAAATCCTCTCGGTCGATACCTGCACGGAATTTGATGATGTGCTTTTGACCTGCGCAGGCGGTCAGTGCATTCGCTTCCCCGTCACCGATGTGCGCGTCTTTGCAGGCCGTAATTCGATCGGCGTGCGCGGAATCAATCTGGCGGAAGGCGACAAGGTCATCTCGATGGCGATCCTGCATCATGTCGATGCGGACGCGCCTGAGCGTGCGGCCTATCTCAAGCGCTCGATTGCCGAGCGTCGTGCACAGGGTGCGGACGATGCCGATGATATCGTCGTGGTCGGGGAAGAGGTCGGCACTGAAACCGAGCTCAATGACGAACGCTATCAGGAACTGAAAGCCCGTGAGCAGACCGTTCTGACGGTCAGCGAATATGGCTATGGCAAGCGCTCGTCTTCTTACGAGTTCCGCGTGTCCGGTCGCGGCGGCAAGGGTATTCGTGCCACCGATACGTCCAAGACGGACGAAATCGGCAAGCTCGTGGCGCTGTTCCCGGTCGAAGCCAGCGATCAGATCTTGCTTGTTTCGGACGGCGGACAGTTGATCCGCGTTCCGGTCGGCGGCATTCGCATTGCCGGGCGTTCGACCAAGGGTGTCACCATCTTCAACACGGCTGACGGCGAAAAGGTCGTTTCCGTTGAGCGCATATCCGAGACGGATGGCGATGAGGAAAATGGCGCCGAAGGCGAGATTGTTGCGGGCGAAGAAGCATCAGCTGAAACGCCAACGACGAGCGAAGAATAGGCTGAAGCCTTTTTATCAGTCGTGACCTAATGAAAAGGCCGATGGTTTGCACCATCGGCCTTTTTCATATACCCGGATATTGAGAGGCCAAGACTGGAGGATATTGGCCGTCTCTGATCGGGCTTAATGGGAACCAAGCTTGCGCATCGTGTTCAGGCTGAAAGCTGCCGGGCGCGAGCGGGGGCGTTTTGCTCCTTCTTCGAGAAGCAGGACAATCGCCGACGCAGCCATCGCGACCATCATGGATAAAGCCAGAAGAAATATCATCATCTTAGATCATCCTTTCGGTATAAATACGCTTGAGCTGCGAAAAGGTTGCATCGAACTTGAACCCACTATGGTAAATCGCTTGTGAACTTGGTCTGAAACTCTTGTTCATTCCACATTCATTTGTTTTCTTGGTTTCTGAATTCTTATCCGCTGTGTGTTGTTGAAACTTGTTTCAAAAAGGGCTAGCTGAAAGACATGACAATCGCGATCTATGCGGGTTCTTTCGATCCCGTGACCAATGGCCATATGGATGTTTTAAAAGGTGCGCTGCGCCTTTCTGATCGCGTTATTGTCGCTATCGGCGTTCATCCGGGCAAAAAGCCGCTGTTCAGTTTCGATGAACGCGCAGCCCTGATTGGTGCGAGCGCGAAGGCGGTTTTAGGCAAGGATGCAGATCGCGTATCTGTCATTTCCTTTGACAATCTGGTCATTGATGCGGCGCGCACGCAGGACGCAAGCCTCATGGTGCGTGGGCTCCGGGACGGCACAGACCTTGATTACGAAATGCAGATGGCGGGCATGAACAGCGCAATGGCACCCGAACTGCAGACGGTTTTTCTGCCCGCCGATCCGGCGGTGCGAACGATTACCGCCACATTGGTTCGTCAGATTGCTTCGATGGGCGGCGATATAAAGCCTTTCGTACCGGCAGCGGTCGCTGCCGCACTCCAAACAAAATTCAAGTCCTAGGGAGTTTTTCCATTATGTCGTTTATTCGCTCAACGCTTGCGGCGGCTGCTGTTTTCGCTCTGGCACAAGGCGCGGTCCAATCGGCCAATGCCGCCGATACGCTGAACCTGAAACTAAAAGGCGGTGATGTCGCTATCGAACTGCGCCCTGATCTGGCACCCAAGCACGTGGCGCAGATCGAAAAACTCACCCGTGAAGGCGCTTATGACGGCGTTGCCTTCCATCGCGTCATTCCCGGTTTCATGGCGCAGACGGGCGATGTAAAATTCGGCAATATCGACAAGGGTTTTGACGGGTCACGCGTTGGCACCGGCGGTTCCGACTATGACAATATTCCAGCCGAATTTTCCAAGGAGCCTTTCGTGCGCGGCACGGTCGGCATGGCGCGCAGCCAGAACCCCAATTCCGCCAATTCGCAGTTCTTCATCATGTTCGATGAAGGCTCTTCGCTCAACGGCCAATATACGGTGATTGGCAAGGTTGTCAGCGGCATGGAAGCGGTCGATAAGATTAAAAAGGGCAGCGAATCCAACAATGGTGCCGTCGAGAACCCGGATAAGATCATCAAGGCCACTATCAAGGCCGGAAAATAATCAGTTTTAAAACAGGAGAGGCCCTTATGGCTTATAAAGACCCCGAAAACACGCTCATTCTGGAAACCACCAAGGGTAATGTCGTTCTCGAACTCTATCCCGATCTGGCACCGGACCATGTGGCCCGCATCAAGGAACTGGCCCGCGAAGGCGCCTATGACGGTGTGGTTTTCCATCGCGTGATCGACGGTTTCATGGCGCAGACGGGTGACGTGAAGTTTGGCAAATCGGGCGGTGCGCAGTTCAACGCTTCACGCGCCGGCATGGGCGGTTCGGACAAGCCGGACCTGAAAGCCGAGTTTTCCAACACCCAGCACAAGCGCGGCACCGCTTCGATGGCGCGTTCGCAGAATCCGAATTCGGCCAATTCGCAGTTCTTCATCTGCTTCACCGATGCGCCATGGCTTGATCGCCAGTACACCGTCTGGGGTCAGGTTATCGAAGGCATGGACAATGTTGACAAGATCAAGCGCGGCGAGCCGGTAACGGACCCCGACCAGATCGTCAAGGCAAGCATCGCTGCCGACGCCTGATTGCCGATAAAGATAAAGACTGTGCGGCTCCGGCTTTTGCCGGGGCCGTGTTTTATGGATTTGAGCTGAGGTTATCGCATGCGTGTTGATCTTTTTGATTTTGATCTGCCGGATGAACGGATCGCTCTGCGCCCCGAGGAACCGCGTGATCAGGCAAGGCTCTTGCGCGTGCGCCCCGGTGAACCGCTCGAAGACCACAATGTCTGCGATCTGCCCGATTTCTTGCAACCCGGTGATGCCATTGTTTTCAATGATACCAAGGTGATACCGGCACAACTTGAAGGTTTTCGCGAGCGCGATGGCAATATCTCCCAAGTCAGTGCCACCTTGCATATGCGAACCGGTCCTGATCGCTGGAAGGCGTTTCTGCGTCCCGCCAAGCGGGTAAAGCAAGGCGACCGCATTCGCTTTGGCCATTCCGGCTCAAGCTGCTTTACGGGCACGCTCGATGCAACGGTTGCGGAAAAAGGTGACGCTGGCGAGGCTCTGCTGGTGTTCGATCTCTCTGGCGCAGCGCTTGACGAAGCCATCGCCGCGGTCGGGCATATTCCACTGCCGCCCTATATTGCCTCCAAGCGCACCGAGGATGAGCGCGACCGTCGCGATTATCAGACCGTTTATGCGCGTGAGGAAGGCGCGGTTGCAGCACCGACCGCCGGGTTGCATTTCACGTCTGGGCTTCTGGAAAAAATCAAAGCCAAGGGCATTGAGGAACATTTCGTGACGCTGCATGTCGGCGCAGGCACATTTCTGCCTGTGAAAGCTGACGACACCGAAAATCACAAGATGCATGCCGAGATCGGCTATGTCTCGCAACAGACCGCCGATGCGTTGAACGCCGTGCATCAGCGCGGCGGACGTATCGTCTGTGTCGGGACCACCTCGCTGCGTCTCATCGAGAGTGCGACCGATGAGGATGGCGTGGTGCGGCCATGGTCGGGCGCAACCGACATTTTCATCACGCCCGGCTATCGTTTCCGCGCTGTCGACATGCTGATGACCAATTTTCACCTGCCGCGTTCGACACTTTTCATGCTGGTGTCGGCTTTCAGCGGTCTTGAGACGATGCGCGACGCCTATAACCACGCGATCAGCACCGGCTATCGCTTTTATTCCTATGGCGACGGCAGCTTGCTAGAACGCGCCGACAAAGTTAAAGACAGGCCATGACCAGTAACAATTTTGAGTTCAAGGTGCGCGCGCGCGATGGTGCTGCGCGTCAGGGCGAAATTTCCATGCCGCGCGGCGTGGTGCGCACGCCTGCCTTCATGCCGGTGGGAACCGCTGGCACCGTCAAGGCCATGTATATGGATCAGGTCAAGGATCTGGGTGCCGACATCATCTTGGGCAACACCTATCATCTGATGCTGCGTCCGGGTGCCGAGCGCGTGGCACGGCTTGGCGGCTTGCATGAATTTGGCGGCTGGAAAGGTCCGATCCTGACCGATTCCGGCGGGTTTCAGGTCATGTCGCTGGCGCAATTGCGCAAACTTGATGAGCGTGGCGTCACTTTCCGCTCGCATATCGACGGCAAGCCCTATGAGATGACACCGGAACGTTCCATCGAAATTCAGGGGCTGCTCGATAGCGATATCCAGATGCAGCTCGATGAATGCGTGGCGCTGCCATCACCTGAAAAAAATACTGAACGCGCCATGGAATTGTCGCTGCGCTGGGCCGAACGGTGCAAGGTCGCCTTTGGCGATCAACCCGGCAAGGCCATGTTCGGCATCGTGCAGGGTGGCGATGTCGCACGGTTGCGCGAGCGTTCGGCAGAAGCGCTGAAAGCCATGGATTTGAAGGGCTACTCAGTGGGCGGTCTTGCGGTCGGCGAGCCGCAGGCGGTCATGCTGGAGATGCTGGAAGTCGTCTGCCCGATCCTGCCTTCTGAAAAACCGCGCTATCTGATGGGGGTTGGAACACCCGACGATATTTTGAAATCGGTCGCACGCGGCATCGATATGTTCGATTGCGTAATGCCGACACGGGCAGGGCGGCACGGTCTGGCTTTCACGCGCTTTGGCAAGGTCAATCTGCGCAATGCGCGCCATGCCGAAGACCCGCGGCCGCTCGACCCGGAATCAAATTGCCCCGCGGCCCGCGATTATAGCCGCGCCTATCTGCATCATCTGGTGAAATCCGGCGAAGCATTGGGAGGTATGCTGCTGACCTGGAACAATCTCGCTTATTACCAATATCTGATGCAGGGCATTCGCAAGGCTATCAGCGAGGGGCGATTTGCAGATTTTGCTACTGAAACCACGGCAGGCTGGGAGCGCGGCGATATTCCTGTAATCTAAGCAGGCTAAAATCAGAGCGTCAGCATTTTTTCCAGACGACTGAAGACGGCAATCTGTTCGTCTTCCGTCGTCACCTCGCAGTCAAGCAATCGGCTGCATTCAAGGCCCGTTGTCGCAAGGTAAGCGATCATCGCCGTAACAGGATCGCTGGCATCCGACTTCATGCGATCCAGCAGTTGGCGATGGTAATGCCGGACCGGAATGATGAAATCCGGATTTTCGACGAGTGCCGCCAGAACACCGCAATTATGCGGCTCGTCATCGGCTTCCATGCGATAGACATCAAGAAACGCGCGGGCGACGCGGTTTTTATCGCTTGATTGTAATGGTTCCTGCACTGCCATCGCCCGTGCGTGCTCTTTCATATATTCTTCAACAACCGCTTCCAGAAGCTTGGCCTTGCTGGGAAAAGAATACAGCAATCCGCCTTTGGACAGTCCGGCGCGAGCCGCCACAGCATCAAGCGACAGATGCGCAGGCCCAACCTCCCAGGCGAGCTCGACTGCCGCACGCACGATACGCTCACGCGTAGATTTTTTTCCCTTAATCGACAACTTGATGAAACTTCCTGACAGTTCAGATGTTGACAATACCGTCCGGACGGTACAGTTATTTCGCCTGATTGTTCAAGCAAAATAGCGCGCTAATTTTTGACTATGGCAAAAAGCCGCGTTCAATGTTCCCCTCAGACCGCCCGGAGTGCAGTCACAATGATTAAGCGCCTTGTTCTGGCAATAGTATTTTTGGTCGTCGTTGTCGGGGGACTCGTCGCCTTTAACCTGTATCGATCGCAAGCGATCAAGGATTTCTTCGCCAATATGCAGCAGCCGGCGCAGACGGTTTCGACCGTTACCGTCGAGCCGGGCAAGTGGACCCCGGGTATCGAGGCCATCGGCACAGCACATGCGTTGAACGGTGTTGACCTGACGGTGCAGATCGACGGGATCATTCAGAGCATCGATTTTGCGCCCAACCAGAAGGTTGAAAAGGGTGCAGTATTGATCCAGATGGAAGATAGCATCCAGAAGGCCGACCTTGCAGCGGCACAAGCGGAAGCGATGCTGGCCCAACAGCGTCTGAAGCGAGCCGATACGCTCCGCACCCGTGGCGTCGGCGCCGTTTCCGAGGTGGATTCGACCTCTTCCGCCGCCGATGCGGCCAATGCTGCTGTCGAAAAAATGCGTGCCACCCTTGCGCAAAAGACGGTCAAGGCACCGTTTTCCGGCACCATCGGTATCGCAAAGGTCGATATCGGGCAATATCTGACACCGGGAACGGTGATCGCCACCTTGCAAGACACGACTACGATGCGCATCGATTTCACCGTGCCCGAGCAGTCGCTGTCTGTTCTGAAAGTTGGCCAGACGGTAAAGGTTGGCTCGAACGCTGGAAACCTCACCTTTACCGGAACAATTACCGGTATCGATCCCAAAATTGACCCAGCCACGCGCCTTGTTTCGGTCCGTGCGGAAGTCGAGAATGGCGATCAGCAACTCACGCCGGGCCAGTTCGTGCAGGTGCGCGTGGAACTGACTGAGGAAAACGACGTCATCTCGATCCCCCAGACCGCAATCGTATCGAGCCTCTATGGTGATTACGTCTTCGCTGTGCGCCCGGAAGAAAAGACCAAAGATGCGGATGCCGAACAAGGCACGGCAGAGCAGAATAAAGAACCTGCCAAAGCGGACACCGAACAAGGTGAAAAACTGGTGGCACAACAGGTCTTCGTGAAACTCGGCCGCCGTTATCAGGGCGTGGTTGAAATCCAGAGCGGTTTGAAGGCAGGCGATATTATCATTACCGCTGGCCAGAACCGGCTTTCGCCCGGTGCCCGAGTAGCCATCGACAACACGATCAACCCGGCCACCCCTGCTGACAAGAAATAGGCGATAGAGATGAGCTTTTCAGACATTTTCATCCGTCGACCCGTTCTTGCAACAGTGGTCGCACTCATGATCATTTTGCTCGGTCTTCAGGGGATCGCGCAGCTTTCGGTGCGCGAATATCCCAAGGTCGATGAAACGGTTATTACCATCAGCACCGCCTATGCGGGTGCGAGTGCCGATCTCATTCAGGGGTTTATTACCTCGCCTATCGCCAAGTCGGTGGCGACAACCGAAAACATCGACTATGTGACCTCATCGAGCCGGCCGTCTTCGAGCACGGTTACGGTTCAGATGAAGCTTGGTGCGAACCCGGATGCCGCGCTGACCGAAGTCATTGCCAAGGTCAATCAGGTTCGTGGCGATCTGCCCGAAGAATCCGATGATCCGATCATCCTCAAGGGCACGGGCCAGAGTTTCGCCACCATGTATCTGGCGGCGCAAAACCCCAACATGTCGAGCGAACAGATCACCGAATATCTTGAACGGGTGATCCAGCCGCGCATGTCCACCATTCCCGGCGTTGCGCAGGCGGAAATTCTGGGTGGTCAGGTCTATTCGATGCGCGTCTGGCTTGATCCGATCCAGCTTGCCGCCCGCCAATTGACTGCACCCGAAGTCCTTGCCGCGATCAATGCGTCGAACTTTCTCTCGGCCCCCGGCAAGACCAAGAATGAATATGTCGCCTCGTCGATTACGCTCAAATCGACCTTGCAGACGCCGGAAGCCTTTGGCGCCATGCCGATCAAGAGCGACGGCGACCAGATCGTGCGGCTGCGTGATGTCGCAAAGGTGGAACTGGCCGCCGAGAGCACCGACACCATCGTCTCGTTTAACGGTTCGGCAGGTACATTCCTCGGTGTCATGCCGACACCGGCGGCAAACCCCATCGATATGGCCAATGCCGTGCGCAAGGAACTGCCCTCCATTCAGGCATCTCTGCCGGAGGGTATGCAGCTTGTTCTCGTTTATGATGCGACGGAACAGATCAGTTCGTCCATCAGCGAGGTTTTCACCACCATCGGCGAGGCGGTTGCCATCGTCATTCTGGTCATCATCGTCTTTCTTGGGAATTTCCGTTCGGTCATCATTCCGATCGTGACCATACCGATCTCGCTGATTGGCGTGTGTTTCTTCCTTTATATCCTCGGCTTTTCGATCAATCTTCTGTCGCTGCTTGCGATGGTGCTGGCCATCGGCCTCGTGGTCGATGACGCCATCGTGGTGCTGGAGAATATCCACCGCCATATCGAGGAGGGGTTGAAGCCGATGGATGCCGCCTTCAAGGGTATGAAGGAAATCACCGGTTCGATCATCGCCATGACGATTACGCTGGCTGCCGTGTTTGCACCGCTCGGTTTTACCGGCGGACTGACCGGATCGCTGTTTCGCGAATTTGCCTTCACGCTGGCCGGTGCGGTTATCATTTCAGGTGTCGCGGCGCTGACCATTTCGCCGATGATGTGCGCGCGCATGCTCAAGCACGGCGAGGCCTCGCGTTTCCAGCGCTTTATCGACAAGACATTTGGCCGTATCGAAAAATGGTATCATCGCCGCGTTTCCAATTCGCTCAACTATCGCGGTATCACGCTGATGATCGTTGTTGCGCTTGTCGGCGTGACCGGGTTTTTGTTCGTCAACACATCGAGTGAACTTGCACCGGAAGAAGATTCGGGTGCACTTTTCTCCATGTTCAATGCGCCGCAATATGCGACCTCCGCCTATACCAATCTTTATGCGCAGCAGATCGATGAACTGACCAAGGATCTGCCGGAACAAAAAACGCGCTTCCAGATTACCGGCATGGACGGCGGCACCAATTCCGGTATCGCATTGTGGGTGCTGAAAGACTGGGCAGATCGTACGCGCTCGCAAAAGGAAGTGCAGGAAGACCTGACGCAACGCCTCACAAAACTTGCAGGTGTCGAGTCCTTTATCTTTGCGCCGCCATCGCTTCCCGGAACAGGTGGCGGATTGCCGATCTCGATTGCCCTGCAATCGACCGGTCCTGCGGACCGTGTTTTCGAACTTGCCGAGGAAATCAAGAACGAGGCGCAAAAGACCGGCCAGTTCATCATTGTGCAGAATTCGCTGTCGTTTAATGCCCCCGAAACCTCGATCACCATTGATCGCGACCGCGCGGCGACACTGGGCGTCCAGATTAGCGATATCGGCGCAACGCTCGGTCTTTTGACGGGTGGGGCGAAGGTTGCCAAATTCGACCGTGATTCCAACAGTTACGACATCATCCCGCAGGTGCCGGACGAATATCGTTCCAACCCGGAAAAGCTTGGCGATTTCTATGTGCGCAGCGTTTCAGGCACGATGGTGCCGCTGTCATCGCTGATCCAGATCAGCCAGAATGCCTCACCTGCAGCCATCGAGCAGTTCAACCAGCTGAATTCCGCGACGATTTCCGCGCTGCCGCTGCCGGGGGTGACCACCGGGCAGGGACTGCAAACTCTTGTCGATCTGACGCAATCAAAAATGCCGGAAGGTTTCTTCATCGATTATTCCGGCCAGTCGCGACTTGAAGTCGAGCAGGGCAACACCATCCTGATCGCCTTCGGCCTTGCCGTCATCGTGATCTATCTGGTTCTTGCAGCCCAGTTTGAAAGCTTCCGCGATCCTTTCATCATCATGATGTCGGTGCCGCTGTCGATTTTCGGTGCCATTGTTCCGCTCAATTTGGGGCTGGGTACGCTCAACATCTACACGCAGGTGGGTCTCATCACCCTTGTCGGGCTGATTACCAAGCACGGTATTCTGATGGTGGAATTCGCCAATCAGCAGCGCCGCTTGCACGGTCTTTCGCGTCGTGACGCTATCATCGTCTCTGCCGAAACCCGTCTGCGTCCGATCCTGATGACCACGGCGGCCATGGCGCTCGGCGTCGTACCGCTGATCATCGCCAGCGGTGCGGGTGCGGCAGCACGCTACTCGATGGGGCTGGTGATTTTCACCGGCATCCTGATCGGTACGCTGTTTACGCTGTTCGTGGTGCCGATGTTCTATACCTTCATCGCTGAAAAGGATGTTGAAGGGGAAGTCGTGCCATCAAAAGATGAAGGCGGCCAGCAGACAGAAGCGCATCCCGTTTAACAACGTTCACCGAAACTTGCATTGAACCGCAATGAAAAGGCGGCCTAGAAATAGGTCGCCTTTTCTCTTGCTGCTTTGTTCACTCGATCCCATATGAGTCCGCATGATACCTTTATCCGTTCTTGATCTTTCGCCCGTTCCCGAAGGCCATGATGCGGCGCAATCGCTGCGCAACACGCTTAAACTGGCGCAACATGCGGAAAAGCTTGGCTATCATCGCTATTGGCTGGCCGAGCATCACAACATGCCGGGCATTGCCAGTGCTGCGACATCTGTTGTCATCGGCTATGTGGCCAACGGCACGTCAACGATCCGCGTGGGTTCCGGCGGTGTGATGCTGCCCAATCATTCGCCTCTGGTCATTGCCGAACAGTTTGGAACGCTGGCGTCCCTCTTTCCGGGCCGCATCGATTTGGGTCTTGGACGTGCTCCGGGAACGGACCAGATGACCGCCCATGCGCTGCGTAGCACGTTACAAGGCAGTGCCGATGATTTTCCGCGCGATGTGGTGGAACTTCTGCAATATTTCAAACCTGTCGAGCCGGGCCAGCGCGTGCAGGCGGTGCCGGGCGCGGGGCTTGATGTGCCGGTCTGGATTCTCGGCTCCAGCCTTTTTGGCGCACAATTGGCGGCGATGCTCGGACTGCCTTACGGCTTCGCTTCGCATTTCGCACCGGCAGAAATGGAGCGCGCAGTCGAGCTTTACCGCGAGCGCTTTGAACCATCGGAATATTTGCAAAAGCCCTATGTCCTGCTCGGTCTCAATGTGATTGCCGCCGACACCGACGAGGAAGCACATTATCTCTTCACGTCGCAATTACAGGCCTTCGTCAATCTGCGCACAGGCCGTCCCGGCAAATTGCCCGCACCGGTCGAGGGGTATCAGGAAAGCCTCGATCCCGCAGCACAGGCGATGGTACGTCAGATGCTCTCATGCCGGGTTGTTGGCGGTCCCGAGACGGTTGCCAAAGGCATCCGTGACTTTGCCGAGCGCACCGGTGCCGATGAACTGATGCTCACGGGCATGATTTACGATCATGACAAGCGCTTGCGTTCTTACGAAATCGCCGCCGAATTGATTGCTTGATCGCGCTTTGCCTCCGCCAACAGCCAGTCGCGAAAAGCCGCGACTGCGGGCGTATCGGCACGACTTTTCGGCGATACAAAATAATAGCTGCTCGGGCTTCTGACCTTATGCGGCCAAGCGACAGCCAATTGACCACTCTCTAATTCTGACTGGATAAGGAAAAGCGGCATCAGCGCCACGCCAAGCCCAGCCTGACAGGCTTGTGAAACATTGGAAAACTGCTCAAACCGCATACCGCTAGAAACCGAAGCCGTAAGCCCCAGACTTTTGAACCAGTGATCCCATGCGCCGGGTCGCGACGCCATATGAAACAGCGGCAGGCGCAACAGGTCTGCAGGCCTTGTTAGCGGATTTTGTTGCAAAAACGCCGGACTGCAAACCGGCGCCACCGTTTCATCCATCAAAAAGATGCAATCGGCATTGGGCCAGTCCGGCTGACCGATATGGATGGCCGCATCCAGCCCCTCGCGATCAAAATCGAACTGGCCGATGCGGGTTGCAAAATTGAGAATAATATCGGGATGGCGCGCCACAAATTTCGGAATGCGCGGGATCAGCCAGCGCGTGCCGAAGGTCGGCAGAAAAGCCAGATTCAGCGTCGTGCCACGCATCTGCGTCATAAGTTGCAGCGAGGCCGCCCGAATGGCTGCAAGGGCAGGGCCGATTGCCTTGAGATAGGCTTGACCGGCGAATGAAAGCTGTACATGCCGACTGCTGCGCTCAAAAAGTGCCGTGCCCAATTGTTCTTCGAGTGCCGCGATCTGACGGCTGATCGCGCCTTGCGTCAGCGACAGTTCCTCAGCCGCCACCGAAAAACTCTGATGGCGTGCGACGGCATCGAATGCGGCAAGCGCACTTGTCGATGGAAGTAGACGTCTGGATAATGAACTCATCCATCTATTACTAAACGGAATAGATGGATGAGTAAACATGCTTTGCAAGGATCAAAGCACAACGTCATAATCAGCAAAAAATATCCGAGGAGATTTTCATGTCGCGTGCCGCCTTTAATTGGGAAGACCCCTTTCTGCTTGACGAGCAATTGACCGAAGACGAGCGCATGATCCGCGACTCGGCCAAGGCCTTTGCAAGCGACGTTCTGCAGCCGCGTATTGAAAAAGCCTATCTTGATGAGACGACCGACCCGGACCTGTTTCGGCTGATGGGGCAGGCGGGGTTGCTTGGCGTGACGCTGCCGGAGGAATATGGCGCGGCCAATGCAGGCTATGTGTCCTATGGTCTTGTCGCGCGTGAAGTGGAGCGCGTTGATTCCGGTTATCGCTCAATGATGAGCGTGCAATCCTCGCTCGTCATGTATCCCATTTACGCCTATGGTTCGGATGAACAACGCAAGAAATATCTTCCCGGCCTTGTTTCCGGTGAGTTGATCGGCTGTTTCGGCCTGACCGAACCCGATGCCGGTTCTGATCCCGCAGGCATGAAGACGCGCGCCGAAAAGATCGACGGCGGTTATCGCCTGCATGGCTCCAAAATGTGGATTTCCAATTCACCGATTGCCGATGTATTCGTGGTCTGGGCCAAGTCGGCAGCGCATGACAATGCCATTCGCGGCTTTGTTCTCGAAAAAGGCATGAAGGGTCTCTCGGCTCCCAAAATAGGCGGCAAGCTTTCGCTTCGCGCATCGATTACCGGCGAAATCGTCATGGATGGCGTGGAAGTCTCCGAGGACGCGCTTCTGCCCAATGTTTCGGGTCTGAAAGGGCCATTTGGCTGCCTCAACCGCGCGCGTTACGGCATTTCGTGGGGCGTGCTGGGCGCTGCCGAAGATTGCTGGTTGCGCGCGCGTCAATATGGGCTTGACCGGAAACAGTTCGACAAGCCTCTGGCCGGAACGCAGCTTTATCAGAAAAAACTTGCCGATATGCAGACCGAGATTGCGCTCGGGCTTCAGGCATCGTTACGCGTTGGCCGCCTGTTCGATGAGGGCAAGATGGCACCGGAGATGATTTCCATCGTCAAGCGTAACAATTGCGGCAAGGCGCTCGATATCGCCCGTCAGGCCCGCGATATGCATGGCGGCAACGGCATCCAGATCGAATATCACGTCATGCGCCACGCGCAGAATCTGGAGACGGTCAATACCTATGAAGGCACGCATGATGTGCATGCGTTGATTCTTGGTCGCGCCCAGACCGGCATTCAGGCCTTTTTCTGATTTAGGCGGTCGTAAAATGCAGAACACGCCACTGAATGGTCTGAAAGTAATCGAGCTTGCCCGTATTCTGGCCGGTCCATGGGGCGGACAGACACTTTCCGATCTTGGTGCCGACGTCATCAAGGTCGAAAGCCCCGAAGGCGATGATACGCGCACATGGGGGCCGCCGTTCATCGATGTGGATGGCGAACAATCCGCCGCCTATTTCCATGCCTGTAACCGCGGCAAGCGCTCGATCACAGCCGATTTCCGCACCGACGAGGGCAGGGCATTGGTGCGTGAACTTGTTGCCAATGCTGATGTGGTGATCGAGAATTTCAAGCTTGGCGGACTTCAAAAATACGGTCTTGATTATGATAGCCTGAAAGCGATCAATCCGCGTCTCATCTATTGTTCGATCACCGGCTTTGGTCATGATGGCCCTTATGCGCAGCGTGCGGGCTATGATTTCATGATCCAGGGCATGAGCGGCATCATGGATTTGACGGGTGCGCCAGATGGCGAGCCGCAAAAAATAGGCGTTGCCTTTGCCGATATTTTTACCGGCCTTTACAGCGTCATTGCCATCCAGTCGGCATTGATCATGCGGGAGCGAACCGGCAAGGGCCAGCATATCGATATGGCGCTGTTTGATTGCATGTCGTCGGTTCTCGCCAATCAGGCGATGAATTATCTCGCCTCAGGCGTGGTGCCAAAACGCATGGGCAATGCGCATCCCAATATCGCCCCTTATCAGACCTTACCGGTGGCAGACGGCTATTTCATCATCGCTTGCGGCAATGACGGGCAGTTTGCCAAACTCACAAGCCTGCTGGGTATTGGAGAACTGTCCCGCGACGAACGCTTTGCCACCAATGCGGCGCGTGTCGCCAATCGAACAGAATTGACCACATTGCTGGAACAAGAGACCCGGCAGTGGCAGCGTGACGATCTTCTGACAGCGCTTGCCGGGCAAGGCGTCCCGGCAGGACCGATTAACACGGTGGCCGATGTTTTTGCCGATCCGCAATTCATTGCGCGCGGCATGAAAATCGAGCCGGAAGGTATTGCTGGTCTGCGCACGCCAATCCGTTTTTCTGATGCGGATTTGAAACTTGACCAGCGCTCGCCAAAACTAGGCGAGCATGGCGAAATCATTCGTGCCGATCTTGGCCGGAAAGCCTGATTGCGTCAGTCCACGGCGACCATAACATCGGAGGCCTTGACGACTGCATAAGCGGTTTTACCGACCGCAAGTGCCAGTTCGTCCACGGCTTCATTGGTGATCGAAGAGGTGACAACGATGCCATCTCCAATGTCGATACGTACATGGGCGGTCGTTGCCCCCTTGGTAACTTCGACAATCGTCCCCTTCAATCGGTTACGTGCGCTGATTTTCATCGGTTTCTCCTTCTTCACAATCACCTGAAAGAAGTTTTGTATCGCCATTGCGTGGCGTAAACAACAGAAGGGTTATCAGCGCCGTAAAGGCGATCATGATGGCGACATCGACCGCGCCGAGGCCCACAGATATGCCGATTGCGCCCGTCGCCCAGAGGCTCGCAGCCGTGGCCGTGCCTTTTATGGATGAGCCGAGCTTTAAAATTGCGCCGCCGCCAATAAAACCCATACCGGTTATAATGCCTTCGACGATGCGCGCAAGCGCTTCGGGATTGTCGGTCGTCACACCTTCCGCGGCTTGCACAAAGCCGCAACTCGCCACCGCGACAAGTGGAAAGGTCCGCAGGCCAGCACTTCGTTCCGCGCGCTCCCGGTTCCAGCCGATCGGAAACGCAAGCGCATAGGCAATGATAAGGGCAATCAGATGCGGCCAGATATTGAAATTGTCAGTATTCAGCAGATCAGTCAGGGCAGCCTGTAATTGGTCCGGCATTTCGTCTCCCAGCATAAAAGGTTTGCCCGGAAACGTTTTACCCCGCTAAGAGGTTGCATTCGCAGTGCCTTAGCGACCACATCGTTGTAAGGAAAGCTTTACGCTGAATTGCCGCGGACCGACAATCATCGGTTTGCCCGGTTTGTCTACAATCGTTGCCCGCACGGAACACGGCCCGGCAATGACCTGATATTGGTCAGTCTTTTGATAAATGATCTTGGAAACAGGGTGGGCGGGAATTTTTTCAGCAACAGCGTCGATTATCGCCGTCATCTCTTTCGCGCGCTGATAATTAGGAGCCAGCGCGGCATGGGCGCTGGTGACGGTGATCATAAGGCCTGCGACGGCCGCAACAGCTTTCATACGCATATTCTTTCTCCACTTCGTTGAAGAATTGAACAGCGAATTGCACCCGAAAACAAGATCATACCGGTATTGCTCGGTCCCGCATGCGCTGGATAGCCGATCAAAATGCGGAACTGTGATGCAGATAAGAAAACAGACGACAAATTCTGCAATTTGTCATCTGTCATAACAATGGACTGGAGATCACATTATTATCGTCCATGTCCCTTATTCGCAAAATACATATTATACGAAAAAGCGACCTGTAGTCCCGGATATCAGCAAGGACTACGCTGATATCCGGTTACTTCATTCGTTCTTAGAACGAGCGCTGGAAGCGGATTACGCCACCGATAGCATCGTCTTCGATACCGTCAGCTTTCCATTCGCCACCAAACTTGGTGTAGGAAATTTCCGGCGTGATGGTGAAGCCGGGAACCAGTTGATAAGCGACGTTTGCAGTAACGGCGGTCTTGGACCAGTCGTCATGCGCAGCCTGCAAGTTGAAGGTCGCCTTGTCGGTCGCCTTGAATTTCAAACCACCCCAGACTGCCCAGTCACCGCCCCAACGGCCATAATTCTGATCAGGCGTTTCTGCCGAAGCATAAGCGCCCTGCAACCAGACCGAGAAGCGATCAGTGACGTTGACGTCACCGCGCACCTTGGCAGCCCATTCTTCGATGACCGAATCATAAGCCACGACACCAGCGATCGAACCCCAGCCGCCTTCATACTTCAGGCCACCGACAACATGCGGTACATAACCGTCGATTGCATAGTCATCGCCGCCCTGTTCGAGAGCAACCACAGCCGAGAAGCCGTTTCCACCGGTGAAGGTATAGGAGATCTTCCCGGTTCTGGCGGAATCAGCGGAGATCACGTCATCATTGATGACATCGCCAAGAGCGCCGGTGAAGGTCTTGAATTCAGTTTCATCGATACCGACCTTCAGGCCGCCGAGCTCGATGTAAGCGAAGCGCATGTTGACGCCGTCGCTGCTGTCACCATAAAAACCGTCTCTTCCCGAATTGTTCGAGGCGTAGTTGAAGCGCAGCTCGGTAAAGGTCTTCAGGGTGCCGAGTTCGGTTTCCGAACCGGTCGAAATACGCAGGGCGAAACGGGCGCTCTTGTCCCAACCTTCACGATCTACACCGGAATAGACGTCATCGCCACCTTTTGCTTCGTAACGGACATAGCCGTGGATGCGCAGGCAGGTTTCGGTACCCGGAATGTAGAAGTAGCCAGCGCCGTATGCATCGCAAACGCGAACATATTCAACGGCTTCCGGTTCTGGTGCAACGATTGCATCAGCAGCCTGAACACTCGAAACTGCGAGCATAGCTGCAGAGGAGCCAAGGAGAAGGCTCTTGAGATTCATATTGACCTCCAAGATCAGTGTTTTGTATGTTAGATGATTTTATTTATAGTTACACATCGCATATTTCATTTAAAATATACATAGTCAATATTATTATAATGAAATATTTACGAAAATAAATAAAATAAATATTTAAAATAAATAAAATAAACTAGCCACAACAAAATTGAAAGGCATCATATACTTACTATAAAATAGCTATTGAATGAAACTTCTATGAAGTGTGTTTTTGACAGAAACTTCAAAAGAGGTTCTGCGCCGCAGTCATAGAAATAAATATTAAATTCACATCACAACGCAAAGTCCCGTTTCCCGTCGCAGAAGGCTTTCTCTTATTTGTGTTACAGATAAATGACGAAATCGCTTATTTTAAAACGTTGTGCTTTGTCAGCAGAATTTACAGCACGTTTCGCACCATCACGTCCGTAGCGATGCATTTGGCAAGGGCAATTACATGGCTCAAGGTGAGTTCAAACTGTCTGATTTTCGCTGAACGGAACTGTTCGGCATTCAAATGTATGGTGAATGGAAGAACCTGAATGCGAATGAGGAAAACTATGGCCGCAAGATCCTTGGCGTTCATGAGGGCGGCGAGATCTGGATTCGGTTTTAGCAGTGAGGAACGATGAGGCAGTCTGCGGGTCCGTAACTGATCGGCAATTCCACTCCTGCGGGGGCAGATGGACCTCCAATCACCTTGGCGCAAGTAAAATACATGCCTATCCCAGTCACGGCGCTTGCCGGTAATGTAGGGTGTTTATGCGATTAAATAAAGCCATACAGTAGGCATAAGCAGACCCACTGCCAACATCGACCAAAACAGCCTCCAGCCTAAATGTTTTGTTCCGATGAACGCGGTCGCTAATATTGCTATAGAAACCAATGCTGTGATCGGCCAATAGATCGCCGTGATAATGATGATGGCTTCCCACCAAGTGAAGGTAATCATGCGGTGATTTTAGACACTTGATCTCTCTCCCACAAATCCCCGCGAAACAGGCTTGTTGCATCAATCAAATAGATCCCGCAAATGCAGGACCTCTTCTTTACCTTAGAAAGGAGCACCCAGCATGAAAATACACCTTTGGCGATACCCGCCTGTTGATTGAGGCGGGTCGAATACGTGGGGTATAGCAACTTATTCTACCAGGCTCCGTACCTCTTCCAGCGAGTCAGTTATTATTTTACAGAAAGCTGGAATGCTTCCACCGTTTTCCTCAGCAACCTTTTCTATATTTTCGCTCTGATTTGCCGAGACGTAGATTATGCCTTTGCGTCCGCTACCTTCAACTTCATCACCACCGCTCACGTCAGCGGGCGTTGGGATTAGCTTAATTATCTTGCGTTGTAGTTCTACGTGGTTCTGCTTAGAGCCGCCATTCTGAATACAATATTGCAGAATACCAAGCTGGTTCCTTGCCTGAAGATAGGTTGTACGCATTTGGTCTTCCTGTGTTTGAGCCATCGCTGATGAAGCCGCAGCAATAGTCAAATGGATGACTGCAATGATCAGGAGGGGCTTGCGCATAGGACTGTTTTTCCTAATGGTTTTCCAAAATAGTTGGATTTTTAACAAGACGCTATCTCAAACTGGTGACATATGCGCCTCGTGAAGGCAACTAGCCCAATTATTTCTTGCATCCAGCCAAGGCGTGCTCGTCTCCTGCTTATGTTCCATGCAGAAGCAAAGATGGTCCCAGACGGTTTTATTAGCCGAAGGTCCGCACGCTTCGCAGTCTTTCGAATGGCAATAATTTGTAAATAGTTTCCATTTGGAGATATGCCTCCTTTTTCAGACTTGTAGCCTGCCATGGTCGTATCTTTGCAATGCCCAACAAGCTGACGTTCTCCTATTGCATTGTCTGCACCATATCCTCTTATGCACATCCACATAATAGATATGTATTCCGAATACGTACCCTCAGTTTATCGGTTGTTACTTTCGCTATATGTGCGAATATACAAAAATAACTATAAACCTCGCACCATCTTGGGAGGTCCTTGATCAGGACTTTTACTGGAGTTTGTTTTTGTACCATACCTATTTTAAAATAGACTTCCCGCTCATTTGAGCTCAATCGGTTTCCAGCGTGTATATCCAAAGCTCATCGCCATACTAGCAATCTCGACCTCACAGGCAAGAAAGTCTCTATCCGTTAAGATAATTCAAGCGCAGCGCGCATATCCCCGGGATAGCAGGCAATTACCTGCTCAATCTAACCATCGTAATTTTGCACAAGCGCATTCATTCTCTGCTCTCCGTTAAAGCAGACTTTTCTCACCCCTGTTGTTTCTTTGGCTGATCGCTCACCGCTGCCTATATTTTATAATTGTTCTCTTTTTTAAAAAGAGCCAATAGTAAATCTGAACGGAGATTAGATACGCCGATTTGCAGGAAAAGGTGAGGGGAAAAAGCGGGATGATTCAATAGAATCAGTGGTGCTTTTGGGCTGATAGGTGACGGAATTTCAACTCACCGGATCAGCAGTAACTTATTGAATAAATTGCAAAAATCACTACTTTTAAAGTGATTAGTTGGTGCGGTCGAGAAGCATCCGCACCTAACCCAAAGCCCCGCAAAACCTGCATTCTATAGGTGTTCTTAGTAGTTTATTAGCACAGTATGTAACCCATATTGTGTCACATATTTTGTTAAATGGTGCGCTTTCTATTCAAACCCATATTGCTAGGGGAGCGACCTTTTATAGATCGATCATGGAATCACCTTCAATTCGCGAAGCAGGCACATGACGAATGGTTGCAGGCAGGATGCGTCGGTAATTTATAAATACCAGCCACCTTCTTCGCCTTCGTACTCTTCTTCGACAGGATGGCAGCGAAGCGCATATTGGATGGCGTTTAAAATCTGTGTTTCGCTTGCAGGTTTTGATATGGTCAGCCGGGTCGTTAGTCCATTCTTCTCGCTCGTTGTGTTGAACTTGGCGGCAATTGCCGCTTCCAGATCTATGCCAGAATCCATCGCGACAAGATCCGTGCAGATGACGATATCGGCCAGTTCTTCGGCAAGATGCTCTTTCGTGTCGCGGGAGCCGACAAGTCCGATGCGCTCACGCTCCAGCTTCTTGATAACGTTGCAGGCCTCGCCGACTTCTCCGGCAAGCTCGGTGGCGCGAAATGTCATAGATACGCGTTCGCTGCCGGTGTTCCATTCCTTATCGCGGGCGACGTTTGCGGCGCGAAGATTGGTCATATTCATGGTCAATGGCCTTCCAGATACTGCTGTGAGTTCGCCAGTTCGTCAGCAAACCGTTCTGGATCGATGACAACGATGCGGCTGTAGTCGATGAAATATGAAGTCAGGTTGGTTTGCTTCGCGCTCCACAACTTCCAAAATCGCTCAAGCCTATCCCAGTCGTTGATGAAGTGGCGGGCATCATCATGGTGGTTATCGGAAAGATAGTTCTCGACGGCGTCAACAATATCGAAGTGGAATACTTCCTCGGTGGTGCAAAACGCCCACGCTGGCAGCGCTTCCTTGATTTCATTCTCGGAAGGATCTCTACCGTTCGGCATTTTCCATTGCGCCACTCTATCGGCGTACCGCTCAAGCAAGCTGTCGACGCTTTCAAAATAATCGTCCTCCTCTCCCGTGCAGGTAATCCAGCCGTCCCAGTTTTCTTCGATTTTAGCTTTGACAAAGCGGGAAGCTTCGGCACGGCGGCTTATTGCATCGCGGTAGGCGTCGGTGTCCATAAGCATAGACTTTTCAGCCCATTCGCGCTCAACATACACCCGCTTGCCATTCGCAGTGGCGAAGCAATTCGGATTGTCATAGTCAACGCGTATGCGCAGGGGAATCGGCTGTGTATGATCATGTCCATCGGGAACGCGAACTGTGAGAAACTGGCAATTGACGGGCAAGCCGTCCAATCTGGTTTCATCGGTCATGCTGATGTCCTTTTAGTCTTTACGAGAGATGCTGTTTTCTCAGTTATTTAAATGGCATGTACGCGGTTCTTCACGCGATTTATAGCCATCGCTACAACGTCCTCGGCGTCTCGCAATTTTTCCAATTCAGCTTCGAGAAACTTCCACATAGGGACGTAAAGCAGGGCCTCATCCTTGCGGGCACCGGCCATGATGCGCGCAAGAATGTCGAGCGCGTTTTCCACGCGGTCGGCTGTCATTGGAGGTTTCTTGCGAGAGCGGGCCATCATTCAATCTCGACTGGCTGGCCGTTCTGGAGAATGTAAAAGGTGTCGGGCTTAATGCCATCGCGGCCAGCGATGCCAGCCCAGACATTGACGATGTCCATGTTGTCATCACGCTCGACAAGAAATAGCGCGCAGCCTTCTTTTCCTCGGACTTTGCCCTGATAGCCTGTTGCGGTGGCAGCGCTCCGGTCTCCCGATGCGGTGGCAGCGCTCCAGTATCCTGTTGCGGTAGCAGCGCTCCGGTATCCTGTTGCGGTGGCAGCGCTCCGGTCACCTGTTGCGGTAGCAGCGCTCCAGCTTCCCGATGCGGTGGCAGCGCTCTGGTCACCCGATGCGGTGGCAGCGCTCCGGTATCCTGTTGCGGTGGCAGCGCTCTGGTCTCCCGTTGCGGTGGCAGCGCTCCGGTCACCTGTTGCGGTAGCAGCGCTCCACCATCCTGTTGCGGTGGCAGCGCTCCGGCGTCCTGTTGCGGTGGCAGCGCTCCAGTTGCCGGTCACGAAGCAAACCTTACGGTCGCCTTCAACCTCGACCATTTCCAGTTCGCCCGATGCCTGGTTGCCATCCTTGCGGCTGGCGAGGTTCTTAATGAAGCGAACGGCGGCAGATGCAATCTCAGGGATATTGAGTTCGACCTTGATCGTGATTTCGGCAGCGGCGATCTTTGTGTCGTCGCCTTTCTTGTCCGTCTCACCATTGAGGGCTACTTCTGCATAGCGGCTCGAAGCTGGCGGATAATATCCAAATACGTCGAGCGGATATGTGCAGGCATGAAATCCGCTATCGCAAGCTGCGACAGCGCCGTCATGCTTGAAGCTCTTGCCAATCTCGAATTGAAATTCACGGCATTGCAGCTTGGCGTCAAAGCCCTTGAAGGCGACAATTTTTGATTTCTCGCTCATATCAGCCCCACAAACTGGGCACCGATGAAGGAGGCCATGGCTGTGCTGAGAGCGAAAATCGCCAGCGCAAGGGTGAACTTCACGTCATTGTCGACGATTGAATAGTTTTCGGGTAGGTAAAAACCCACCTCGATGTCAGTTTCCTGAATTTCTGTATTACTGCGCATGTCGATCTCCTCGAAACCAAGCGTTCGGGAAACCGCCCCTTCCGGGCGGAAACCGGAAGGCTCAGGGGCGCACGATGACGACGGTGTTTTCTGTGCCATCCAAGGCATCGGCAAGTTTGCGAACCGCATCGAGGGGCGCGGTATCGTGAATTTCTATTGATACCTGGCTGTCGCGATTGCCTGACATGAGGCCATGCAAGGCTTCACGGTCTTCGCGGCTGAGGTTGCGCCATTTCTGGATATCATAATCGCCAAACAGGATGCCGCGCGGTTCCGGCTTTTGCATCGTGCCGACTGAAAAACCATGATCGGTGAGCAGCTTTTCCGCACGCCGCACGGCAACAAAATCGCCGGGGTCGGTCAGTCTCGCCATGAAAAGGATATTCGCCATGCTTTCTCTCCGCTGAAATTCGGAGAGCCAAGCCGCGCCTTCTACTCAAACCCGATCCGGCGCGGCTGGCTTCCGTGGGGGGCGAGATAGAATTGCGATAATCGCAAATATATGTCAACGATTAAATTTGCGATATTCGCAAATTAAGTTTGCTTCGTATCGGGAAAAAACGACATCGTATTTATATGATTCGGCATTAGGTTAGTTTTTATTCTTGTTTTGTTCTTATGGATAGACCATGCTAACGTGATTGAGGAGGGAGGTTTAGTGGTAAGATGGATGATCGAACGTGGAGTGCCTGGAGCAAGCTCTCATATGAAGAAAAGCGGGCCGTTGTGTTTATTCTGCAGAAGCTAAATATTCGAGATAACGCTTTAACTCCGCCCGCTTCTTCTCATCAAACTGATTATAAATCCGAGCAAAATCAGCATCGATCACATTCAGTGTGTCGGAAATTCTAGGTGGTGGTGCACCAAAGAATTCGCTTATCTTTACAAGCTCTTCGGCTCGAATTACCCGGGATTCCTTTTCCGGGTCAGTGTTCAACATCCGCGTGATTACATCATTGCGGACGTTAAGATACTCAGCTAGCTGCCCTTTCGCACCGTGGCCACGGGCTTCCAGCTGCTCATTAATCCAAGCTATGATTTCTTCTGTTATCGTCATGTGACTATATTTGCGGATATCGCAATTTTTTCTATCGCGAAGATCGCAAAAAATTCCTTGACTAATATTTGCGAAGATCGCAAATATCTAACTATGGATATGGAACCTGCAAAATCAATTATTGATTATCTCGGAGGCGCGAAAGCGGTCGCCGCGATAGTTGGTAAACATCCGTCCCGCGTATATCGATGGACATATCCATCGGAAAAGCGCGAAGGATGCGGCGGCATCATTCCGTTAAAAGATCAGCAGAGACTGCTGGAGCACTGTTTTCAGAACAGTATTGATCTTGTGCGTGATGATTTTTTCCTTCCTGATCGTATCATTTCGATTTTGAGAACACGCCAATCTCAATCGCCCGACGATTCCTCTTCGGGTGAGGCTGGAGCGTCTTCGCCCCCCATTTCCCCAGATGCTCCAGCCATTCCTTGTCAGGGTAGAGCAGAGGTAGCTCGCTTGGCTCATAACCAAGAGGTCGCCGGTTCGAATCCGGCCCCTGCAACCAGTTTCGTTTCGCCAGCCGTTGCCATGAGGGGCACTGGCGAAACCGGGGTGCGGCTTCCCGAAATTGCGCCGCACCCCTCCAATTCGTCCGGGTCGCTCCCCTCGGACGATGCCGGGGCGCGGGTTTCGGGCATTTCCCGCGCTCCGGCCACCGTTTCCGGGGAGGTAGGCTGATGAAATTGCGAGGTTCCGATCCATGACCGTTCGTTCCTTATGAGGCTGCTCTGACGGCCTGAAATTCACATTTCGAAACCTTTCCCACAACGGGAAACGACGCCGGGTTTTCCCGGCGCGGGAAAGCTTTTTGTCTTTCGACAGGGGAAGCATATGGCGCAGATTTCTGATGCATGGTTTTACCGCCTCAAGGCGGCGCAACGCGATCTGATCAAGCAATGCGGCGGGATCGAGCGCGCAGCGGATATTTCATCATTTGGCAAGAGCACGGTCGGGCGTTGGAACAATGCAACCGATCCCGAACTGATGCCGATGCCAGCAATCCTTCTGCTGGAGGCTGAATGCGGTACGCCGCTTGTCACCTCTGTCATGGCCGAACTCAATGGGCGTCGGCTCAACGATCCCGATCACGAAGCTGGCACCACGGGCAATATCCTGTCGCGATATGCCGAAGCGGTGCGCCAAGCGGGCGAGCTGATGGCAACTGGCGCGCAGGCTTTTGCCGATGGCAAGGTTACGCCAACCGAGGCAACCCAGCTTGACCGGGTTGCATCCGATGTCGAACGCGCGCTTTCCGAATTTCGAAAGATATTGGCAGGGGCGAGGGGCGGTGACGGCCTTCGTTTGGTGTCGGAATGAGTGCGCCGCTGAAATATTTGAAGTGGTCGGGTTCTGAATGGAAGATGCATTGGCGCCACCCCGCAAGCCGCTATGGCTGCGACCGCTCGCGCCGCATTCTCAACCGCTTTCCGCAGCGTGCTGACGTGATTGCCCGCCTGACTGTCGAAGGCGGTTCAAGCCGCCGCGCTGGAAAGGCGGTGCGACATGCATGATGCTGGAACCGCTTACGATCCATGGACTGCCGGACAGGCGGGCAACGGCAAGACCGGAAGCCGTAAGCGCGGCAAGATGGCCGCTGCCGAGCCGCAGGAATACCACGATGCCGAAACCGGCGAAATTCGCGATGCCGCGCCAGAAGCGGAATCCTTCTCGAAAACTATAGCCGTGGGCCAACTTCGCGCCTTCATCGAGCGCATAGAGCGGCTTGAGTTTGAAAAGAAGACAATCGCTGAGGACATCAAGGAAGTTTATGCCGAGGCCAAGGGCTCGGGCTTCGATCCGAAGACGATCCGCCGCATCATAAAACTGCGCACGCTCGACGATGCCACCCGGCAGGAAGCCGAGGCGATGCTCCAGCTTTACATGGATGCGCTCGGCATGGATGGAGGGTCAATCGTATGACCTCCTTAGCCCAGCTTGTCGACCAATGGAATGCGCAGCATGGCGGCCCGCGCCGATTTGAATGCGGTGTCAGCCTGCGTTTTGAATATTTCAGCTCGTATCTTGGCCGCTTTGGCATGCGACTGCGCATGCACAATTATCGCTGCCACATATCGCAGAACGGCGGCAGATGGCAGCCGATCCAGCGCGGCAAGGTTGTTGCGCTTGTCGACGAGCTGCGCCGAGCCGAGGGTTTGCAACCCATCAAGGCGGTGCGCCTATGAGTCAGTTCTTCAAAAGCCTTATTGCAGCTTTCGGCCTCATCGTCGTCCTTGATATTGGCATGCAGGCAGCGGATCGCGCCATCCTGTTTCCTTATCTCGGCATTGGCGATGATGATTCTGACGGCTCTTACCGATCCGGCATGTCTGTGCGCCGGGATGCGTTGACCGGGTGCGAGTATCTGGAAGGTCGCTATGGCGGCTTGACGCCGCGCCTCGGTTCGGATGGGCGGCAAGTCTGCCTACAGGTGCGCCGATGAACCGCCGCCGTCAGATCCGCAATCTCGATCTTCTACTTGCTGTCGTCGTCGTTCTTCTGGCGGCGGCTCCTTTTTATGTCGTCATCTGGCTGGCTGAGGCGCGCTGATGTCATATCCATCACACCCCCTTGCCGAAATATTCCCGATGATCCCGGAAGCGGATCGGAAGTTGCTTGCCGACGATATCGTCACGTTCGGTCAGCGCGATGCAATCATTCTGCTGGAAGGCATGGTTCTGGATGGCCGCAACCGGCAATGGGCGTGTGAGTTCGCCCAGATCGAGCCGGTCTATGAGGAATATACGGGCGATGATCCGCTCAATTTCGTGCTGTCGAAAAACCTGCATCGCCGTCATCTGAGCGAAAGCCAGCGGGCGCTTGTCGCGGCTTCCATCGTCGACTGGGAAAGAGGCATCAACCAGACTACTGCCGGGTCGACAAATTTGTCTACCCGACGCGCCGCTGAAAAGCTCTCCATATCCGAAATGTCGGTAAAGTCGGCCAAGCGCATTCATGAGCATGGTGCGCCCGAACTGATCGAGGCGATCCGCACCGGGAAAGTGTCAATCCATGCTGGCGAGGCGCTTTCCGAATTACAACATGCCGAACAGGCCCGTGTCGTTCGCGAAGAAAAGAAAGCCATCGTCGCCAAGGCGAAGCAAATTCGCGCCGAACAGCAAAAGGTCAAACACGCAGTTCGGATGACACTTGCCGCAGAGATTGCCAATCGTGGCCGGGAAACTGCGCCGGGTAAGATTCAGCGGCTCTATCCGATCATCTATGCTGATCCACCATGGAAGTTTGAGACGCATTCGGAAATCACCGGCGGCGAAAAGAGCGCGGAAAACCATTATCCCACGATGGAGTTTGATGCGATCTGCCGTCTGTTCAAGGAAATCGGCGATCCGGCTACGCCTGATGCGATGCTTTATCTCTGGGTAACAACACCCATGAAGGGCCGCGCCATCAATGAACTGCTGCCAGCGTGGGGGTTTGAATACGTCACAGAGCAAATCTGGAACAAGGTCAATATTGGCACCGGGTATCATGTGCGCGATCAGCATGAAAGCTTGTTGTTTGCCAAGCGCGGAAAGGGGTTCTCGCCTGAGTTGGGGGATGCTCCGCCAAGCCTTTATACTCAGAAGAAAGGGCGCCATTCCGAAAAGCCAGCATGGTTTTCTGAGCAACTAGAGCGGGTTTATCCCGACCTTCCTAAGCTTGAAATGTTCTGCCGCAACCCGCGCCCCGGCTGGGACGCGTGGGGCTATGAAGCCGCGGGGAGGGACGCGGAATGAAGCCGCTTGATCTTCTTTTTTCACCCGACAGACGGCGCAACATATACCTGTCCGGCCCGATGACAGGCCTGCCGGATTACAATTATCCAAAGTTCCATTCCGTGACCGGGATTCTGCGTGATGCTGGTCATCGCGTTTACAACCCCGCTGAATTTCCCCACGATGGCCCGCCAGAGACATTTCCAATCCGCAAGGCCTTTGCATCTTACTGCAATTTTATCTGCCTTGAGGCTGACGCCATGGTTCTCCTGTCCGGCTGGGAGCAATCGAAAGGCGCAAACGCTGAACGCTGGCTTGCGGTCAATTGCGGCCTGCTCATTGTCGAGTGGGGTGCCGGGAAATGAACGCCGAAGCTATACAACTTCGCAAGATCCGCGACAAACTCGCGGCACTGGATGGCGCTGAATGGCGTTTGTGCTGTGATAGTGATGCCAAATTTGTCGAGGCGTTGACGCCACAGGGCGAGCTTAACAAGATTGCCACCTTCCATCCCGGCGCGACGTTTGACGAAATTGAGTTCATCGTCGGCGCGCCATTCATGGTGACATTCATGCTCGATCTGGTGGATCGGGCCATTGTTGCCTTGCGACAGGGTGCGCCAAGGCAGTCCGCGCAGGGCAGGGCGCAGAACTTTGCGGCGGAAGCTGCCATGAAATGCGAGGACGCCGCGTTCAAGGTTTTTCTTGAACAGTGCCACGGGCTTGAGCGGCCTTTGACGGCGGATCGGGCGGCGGAAAAACTGCGCTCGATCCTCAAAATCCAATCCAGAAAACAATTGAATGACAATGCCGCAGCGGCGGACCGATGGCGCGATCTGCGCCGCAGTTTCGAAGCGTGGCGGAAGGTGGGCCGATGACGGGCGCGAACAACATGCGACCATTGCGGGTGCTTGTAGCCTGCGAATTTTCGGGGACGGTGCGCAATGCGTTTCTTGCGGCTGGACATGATGCCTGGTCGTGCGATCTGCTGCCTGCGGAGGATCGTACAAATCGGCATATTATCGGTGATGCCCGTGATCTTCTGAATGATGGCTGGGATTTGCTCATCGTCGCGCATCCACCGTGCACGCGGCTTTGCAATTCCGGAGTTCGCTGGCTGATCGATCCCCCTGATGGGAGGACGGTCGAGCAGATGCAGCATGAGTTGCTTGAAGCCGCCGATCTGTTCTCGACGTTCTGGAATGCGCCGATCCATCGCGTGTGTGTGGAAAATCCGGTCATGCACAAACATGCCAAGGCGCTTATTCGCCATTATGAGCCGCCCGCGCAAACCGTCCAGCCATGGCAGTTTGGCCATGGTGAGACAAAGCGCACTTGCTTCTGGCTCCGCAATCTTCCGCCGCTTACGCCGACGAACATTGTCGAGGGCAGGGCGGCTCGCGTCCATCGCATGCCACCCGGTCCAGATCGATGGCGCGAGCGAAGCCGATTTTTCACAGGAATAGCAGCCGCGATGGCTGATCAATGGGGCGGACTTCCCGCCGTGGATTATAAGGAGGCGGCGGAATGAGCAATGCTCGTCTTTCCATCATACCGGCGCGTGCAGCGACCGATCCGGCGTTGAAGCCCCGCGATTTGCAGGTGCTTTGCGTACTGGGTCGCCATACCGACGAATATGGATGGTGCCGCCGCAGTCAGGTCAAAATGGCCGCTGAGATGAACTGCGGACGCGCCACTGTGTTTGACGCTATCAATCGGCTCATCGGCGCAGGATATCTGGAGCGCCATGAGCAGGAAAGCGACAGCGGTCGCGACAGTGCGCATGTTTATCGCGTCATCCTCGATCCGAAACACCCCGATCCGGCGTCCATTATAGATGCTGATGACCCCTGCCGGTATGTCGGCACCCCTGCCGGTATATCGGCACCCCCTGCCGGTCCAGAACCGGCACCCCCTGCCGCCTCTGGACCGGCACCTATTAACGACCCCTCCTTAACGACCCCATCGAACAAAGAGAGAGAGGCGCACGCGGAAGAAAAACAGGAAAGAGAAAACAATCCGGTAGCGTTGGCACCAGAAGACAATCCGGCATCGGCGGCTTTCCAGAAGCGTGTGGCTCGGTTCTGCAATGGAACGGGCTTTGTCGCCGGTCCATGGAAGGATTGGGACGTTGGTGCAGCACTGGACTGGATTGCCAAGCGATTTGCCAATCTGTCGCCGGAAGAGCGGCTTGAGGCAGAGCGCTGGCGCGATGGATATCTGCTCGACGTGGCAGCGCGCAAGAAAAGCCCGCAGGCCGTGGGAAACTTCCTGCGAGATCGCACATGGACGGCGCTTGACCCAGAAATCCTGAAGCGCGTGGAAACTGTGAAGGCACAAGTCTCACGAGTTGAAGATCGCATGCCGGAAGGCTGGGCGGCAGGCTTCGGACCGGTTGGCATGGCGCGACTGTTCTCGCTTCTGTTGGCTGGGCCAGCCGACCCGGCATTGGCTAAAGGATCGTTCCTGCCGCGTGCTGTGTTGGCGAAGGCTTGGCCCGATCTGGCGCGGTTCCGGGATGTGCAGCAAATCCGTGGCGGTGCGGTATTTCCTGCACTCTGGCATGCGGCTGGAGCGCATATGGAGCCGGTGCCGCAAGACACAATCACTTTGCTGGAATGGAAAGATGAGTTCCGGCGCAGGGCTTGGCCGTGGCCATCTGAATTTGATCGTTTGCAGGTCGTGTTCTGCCCGAAAGGTGGGCCGTCTGCATTGGGTGATTTCGAAGCTGCTTTGAGGGGGTTAGGTGAAAATGATGGCAATTGACCAAAAGCAGATCGATGTGGCAATCGCGATGCAGCCGTCCTGTGAGCAAGCCAACGCCATCGACAGGGTACTTGAACGGCGTCGGCGCTTGGCGCGCATGCGCTCTGCAGCATCGATTCGCGCCAGCGATGATTCGCCCTGGTTGGTGTTGAGGGTGATGTCAGGTCGCGAAATCGAGGTCCGGGACGCGCTCATTGCGGCAAATATCGAGACTCTTGTCCCCATGAAAATGGGGAAAGAAATACGCCGCCGCCACTATGTCATCCCACCGAAAAAGGTGCCGGTGTTTGTTGGTTACATCTTTGCCCGCTGCCTCATTTGCAATGAAGCCTTGGCCGGAATGCTTGGTTTCGAATACGTGCTTGAGCTTCTTGGTGGCAATGAAAGACCTTATCTCGTCTCTTGCCAAAATGTTAATCAATTCAAAGACAAAGCTGAGCAAGGTCACTATGATTATGAAGTGCCGCAGGCAGTCTTTAGGCGAGGCATGAAGGTGCGCATCCGCGAGGGTATCTTCGCTGGCTTCACGGGTGAAGTCATCACCGGCGGGCATAAGGGCAAAGGTGATGCCGTGATCGATATCAGCTTCCTTGGTGGCTCGACACCGGCCATCATGCCTCTTGCAATTCTCGAACCTCTGTGACTGTAATCTGCCACGGATGATCCGATGATCCTGAAGTGAGCCTCTGAAAACGCAGTAGCATGCGGGGACAATGTCCTGAGGTCGGTACGCCGGTCGGACCCCGCCCTGACAGTCTCATTCGAGAGACACCGATTCAGGGCCAGTGCGTAAGCTTTGCCCAGACATCAGCAACGATCATGAGCGCCGCAAGGCGATCTTTCCATATCCAAGGTACAGATGATGGATTGCCGCAATGAGCGTGAGCGCGATGCTTCGGTGCCGTGGCGTTCCTGGTACAAGACTGCACGCTGGCAGAAGCTGCGGCTTAGGATATTGCAACGAGAGCTCTACACCTGCCGTTTGACCCGTGTTCTGTTGATCGGCAAGTTTCCTGCACCCAACAGTCCCGTAGTTGATCACATCATTCCGCATCGTGGTGATGAAGCGTTGTTCTGGGATGAAGATAACCTTCAGGTTGTCAGCAAGGAATACCACGACAGCGTGAAGCAGAAGGAAGAGCAGGCGAGCCTACATCATCGCGGTGTGTGGGACTGAGCCTGAATCATTAAGGCAGGCAGGGGGGGCGGGTCAAAAGTCAAAACGGGCGTCCGCCTCCAGACCCGCGTCCCCCTCATCTGGAGATTTTTTTCTCATGTCGACAGAATTTGACCTCTTCGGTCAGCCTGTCCGGGAAGGTTTTGGCCGGAAGGGGCGGCCACCATATTCGCCTTCCGAAAAAGACCGCAACAAAGTCAAGCTGTTACTGGCGCTTGGCTGGTCTATCGCGCGGATCGGCAATTCTTTGGGCGTCTCTGGCAAGACGATTCAGCGGTATTTTAGTCCTGAGCTCAAATCCCGGGAAATGATGCGGGACATGCTTGATGCCCGGCGATTTGAGATCGCCATGGAGCAAGCCAATGCTGGAAACGTCACCGCTCTCAAAGAACTCGGCGCCATGATCGAGCGTAATGATCGCATGGAAATCGAAAGCGCCATGGGATCGAAGGCCAAAGACGATGAGCGGTCAGTCGAGCGCCCCGGCAAAAAGGCTATCGATGAACAACGGGCCATCGCAGCGGATGCGGATTTGATGGCAGAGCTTGAGGCCGAGGCTTCTCAGAATGTCATCAATTAGCGCGCTTCCGCGATTCGCGTGTCCTGATTGGTGGGAAAAGATTCAGCAGGGCCAGACCCCCATGGCTGATGTTCCGCTCAATCCCGAAAAGGCCGCGAAGGCATTGGCCTTTTTCAACCGGCTTCGCTTGCCTGACGTGCCGGGAAACCCGCCACTTTCGGAAGCCTGCGGGGACTGGTTTCGGGATATACTCTGCGCGTTTCTGGCGAGTGAGGACCCCGAAACAAAACAGCGCTTGGTCTGGGAACTGCTTTGCATGGTTCCCAAGAAGAATTCGAAAACGACTTATGTGGCCGCACTCGGCCTTACCGCGCTTTTTATGGAGGAAGCGCCTAACCGACAGATGCTGATCGTCGCGCCCAGCCAGAATATCTCGGAACGCTGTTTCGATCAGGCACAGGGAATGATCCGCATCGATTCCCGCCTCGATGCAATTTTCAAGGTGCAGGATCATTTGAAGTGCATCACCCGGCGCAAGACTGGCACCCAGTTGAATGTAAAAACCTTCGATACTTCGATTGTCACAGGTGAGATACCGATACTGACGATCATCGATGAGTTACACGAACTGGGGAAGAAGGCGAAAGCGGCTGCTGTAATGCAGCAAATTCGTGGTGGAGGCATCACCATGCAGGGTGGCCAGGTGCTGATGATTACCACCCAGTCGGATGAACAGCCGGCTGGCATCTGGGCGACGGAACTCAAGAAGGCACGAAAAATCAGGGACGGAGAGGCGGGCGCGTCTCCAATCCTTCTGCCGGTCTTGTATGAGTTTCCGCAAGAGCTGCAGCGCACACAGGAATTCTGGCGCGAGCGTCGCAACTGGCGCTATGTATTGCCTAATATCGGTCGATCGATAGATCCGCAGCGCCTAGCCGATGATTACGATAATAATGGCCGCGTCACGAAAGAAGCGGAGAAAATCTGGCTCAGCCAGCATCTGAACATAGAAATCGGCGTCGGCCTAACCGATGACGCATGGCGCGGCGCTGATTACTGGGAAGATCGTGCCGACAAAACATTGACACTCGATGAACTCATGCGCCGTTCGGAGGTAGCCGTCATGGGGACGGATGGCGGCGGACTGGATGATCTATTCGGCGTTTGCGTCATTGGGCGCGAGAAAGAAACCCGCCGTTGGCTTGTCTGGTGTCATGCGTATGCGCATCCGAGCGTGCTTGAAACACGCAAGGAAATTGCCGCTAACCTTCGCGATTTTCAGGCTGAAGGAAGTCTGACCTTTTGCGAAGTCGACGAATATATCGCTCAAATAGCTGATATCGCGGCCCGTTTGCGCGATGCTGGACTTTTGCCGGAAATGGATGCCATCGGCTCCGATCCGAACAATATCGCTGCTTTCATCGATGCGTTGGCAGAGCGTCAAATCAAGGATGAAATGTTCCGCCGCATCCGGCAGGGCACGGCACTTTCGCCTGCGCTTTGGGGGCTTGAGCATAAGCTGAGCAATGGTTCTCTTAGCCATGACGGCAGCACTCTCATGAACTGGTGTGTCGGCAACGTGAAAATCGAGGTCCGAGACAACGGAAATCTGGCGACAAAGCAGGCTGCGGGCAGGGCAAAGATCGACCCATTCATCGCCATGCTTTGCGCCGCCATCCTCATGAGCTGGAACCCGGCGCAAAAACGGAAGCCGAAATACCAACTCCTGGTCGTTTAACTCTTTTTTTGGAGGTACGTCATGACCGTGACGAACCGCGCCTATTCCTTGCTTGAAATCAAGGAAATGGATGATGACGAGCGCGTCATCACCGGTATTGCGAGTACGCCCACGCCGGATCGCATGGCTGATATTGTCGTGCCGGAGGGCGCGCAGTTCAGTCTGCCGATCCCGTTATTGTGGCAGCATCGGTCTGATCAGCCTATCGGGCATGTCACTGATGCGCGCATCACGAAAGCAGGTATCGAGATCGTCGCCAAGATCGCCAAGGGCGTCTCGGAGGATATCGACAAGGCATGGAACCTGATCAAGTCCGGGCTGGTTCGCGGCCTTTCCATCGGGTTTCGTGGCCTTCAAACCGAACAGATTCCCAATTCTTGGGGGTACAAGATTGAGAAATGGGAGTGGCTTGAGCTTTCTGCCGTCACCATCCCCGCCAATGCAGAGGCGTCTATATCCTCAGTAAAACAGTTCGACATCGGTGCGCCTGCCGAGAAAGGCACCAAGGACACCGGTCATTCTCCCGTCGCTTCGGGAACTTCTACCAAAAAGTCAATCAACCTTTTGAAGCCACAGGAGAAAACCATGGCTAAAACTATCGCTGAGCAGATCGAGGCGCTTGAAGCTGCTCGACTGGAAAAACAGGACCGTATGACCGCTGTCATGCAGAAGTCCATGGACGAAGGTCGTTCGACCGATGAGGCCGAGCAGGAAGAATTTGACAGCCTTGAAGCAGATATTTCCGCAATCGACGCCGATCTGAAGCGTTACCGCGCTCTGGAACGTGTGCAGGCTTCCGAAGCGAAGCCGATCAACGCCACCAAGGGCAATCCTTCGGCTGTCGATCTGCCGCGCCATCCAGTCATCGAGGTCAAGAGCAAGCTTGCTCCCGGCTTCGAGTTCGCCCGTTTTGTGAAATCGCTTGCCGCTGCAAAGGGCGACCCGCTCCGCGCTGTGGAAATTGCGAAGACGCATTATCCCGAACAGACCCGCATTCACACTGTGCTGAAGGCTGCCGTTGCGGCTGGCACAACCACCGACCCCACATGGGCGGGCGCTCTGGTCGATTATCAGAACTTTGCGGGCGACTTCATTGAGTTCCTCCGGCCCACGACCGTGATCGGCAAGTTCGGCACCGGCAATATCCCGGCACTGTTCAATGTGCCTTTCAATGTCAAAATCCCGTCGCAGACAAGTGGCGGTGATGCATACTGGGTGGGTGAGGGTGCGCCAAAGCCGCTGACCAAGTTTGATTTCTCACAGATCGAGCTTCGTTGGGCCAAGGTCGCATCTATCGCTGTCCTGACCGAAGAACTGGTACGGTTCTCCAATCCGTCTGCCGATCTTCTGGTTCGCAATGCTCTGGCTGATGCGGTGCGCTCTCGCCTCGACATCGACTTCATCGATCCGAACAAGGCCGCAGTTGCCAATGTCTCGCCAGCATCGATCACCAACGGCGTCACGGGCATCGCATCGACCGGAAATCCGGATCAGGACATCGATGCACTGTATACGCAGTTCATCACCGCGAACCTTTCAACGGCGAACGGTGTATTCCTGATGTCGGAAATCCTTGCTCAGCAGCTTGCCCGCGTGAAAAATCCACTCGGACAGCGTGAGTATCCGGAGATCGGACCGAAGGGTGGCGTCCTCGACGGATTGCCGGTCATCACCTCGCAATATGTCCCGTCTGGCATGCTGGCACTCGTCGCAGCCGACCAGATTTATCTGGCAGACGATGGGCAGGTGGTTATCGACGCCAGCCGCGAAGCATCACTTCAGATGGCTGATAACCCGACGAACAACAGTTCCGATCCGGTTGCCTCTCAGCTTGTCTCCCTCTGGCAGACGAACAGCATCGGTATTCGTGCCGAACGCTACATCAACTGGCAGAAGCGCCGTGCTCAGGCCGTGTCCTTCATCACGGGTGCCAACTATGGCGGTGGTGCTGGCAGTTAATAGCTGGCCGCATTCTGAAATTGCCGGTCGCCTACGGGCGGCTGGCATCTCTTGTATCGGCCCGAATTGACAGGGCATTGGAGACCTGATCTATGCGTCTATTCGGGTTTGAAATCAAACGTGCGAAATCGCTTTCACCGGTCGATAACCGCGGCGGATGGTGGCCTTTAGTGCGTGAGGCCTTTTCCGGGGCGTGGCAGCGCAATATCGAGATCGAGCATGATGCTGTTGTCGCCAATCATGCCGTTTTCGCCTGCATGACGCTGATTGCGTCCGATATCGCGAAACTGCGCATCAAGCTTGTCCGGCAGGATGGCAATGGCATTTGGTCTGAAACCAAGAGCGCCGCCTATTCGCCGGTTCTGCGCAAGCCGAACGCATTCCAGACCCGTATCCAGTTCATGGAAAGCTGGATGCTATCGAAGCTTTCGCGCGGCAACACCTATGTCCTGAAAAAGCGCGACATGCGCGGTGTCGTCAACGGTCTCTATGTTCTCGATCCCACACGGGTGCGTCCGCTCATTTCTTCGGATGGGTCTATCTTCTATCAGCTTTATGGCGATGACCTGAATCAGATCGAAGATGATGGTCTTGCCGTACCGGCGCGGGATATCATCCACGACAGGTTCAATTGCCTGTTTCATCCGCTTGTTGGTTTGTCACCTATCTTCGCCAATGGTCTTGCGGCTGTGCAGGGCTTGCGGATGCAGCAGCATTCCACGCACTTTTTTGGCAATAACGCCAATCCGGGCGGCATTCTGACCGCTCCGGGCGAGATCGATGACGCCACTGCCAAGCGTTTGAAGGAATATTGGGAATCAAACTATACGGGCCGCAACGCTGGCAAGATCGCAGTTCTTGGCGATGATCTGAAATATCAGTCTCTCCAGATCGATGCAGTTGATAGCCAGTTGGTCGAGCAGCTCCGCTGGAGCGCCGAAGTCGTCTGTTCCACTTTCCATGTGCCCATGTATAAAATCGGGGTTGGCCAGATGCCGACCTACAACAACATCCAGTCACTGAACGTCGAATATTACTCGCAGTGCCTTCAATCGCATATCGAGGCTGCCGAGCTTTGCCTGGATGAAGGCCTTGGGACCGGCGAAGGTCTTGGGACTGAATTCGATACTGAAAACCTGCTGCGTATGGATAGCGTGACGCAAATGGAGATGCTGGACAAGTCGAAGGGCATTCTGTCCCCGAATGAGCAGCGCAAGCGGCTTGATCTCCCACCCAAGGCGGGCGGCGAAAGCCCCATGCTCCAGCAGCAGAATTTCAGTCTCCAAGCCCTTGCCAAACGCGATGCGCAGGACGACCCGTTTAAATCTTCATCCGGCAGGCAGGAAGCAGCACCGCCGAATAATGATGCACATCAGGAAGCGGAAAAGCGCGCCTATACGGCAGAGCTGTTGCTTTCTTTCCAGAAAGGCTTGGCCGCATGATTGATGCAACAAAGCTTGGTGCCGAATTGGCCGCTATGGTCAAGGCGCAGATTACCCCGGCCTTGGATCGATTGGCTGCGCTGGAAAAGCGGTTTGACTGCATCCCGACGCCGAAAGACGGCAAGGACGCCGATATTGAAGAGGTTTGTTTGATAATTGCGGACGAACTGAAAGGCATCAAAGATACCGTCAACGCCATCCAGTTTGAGCCGGCTCCAGAGCTGCCCGACATTCCAAAGATGATCGATGAGGCTATCGAAGCCAAGCTTGGCGTCGAGGATATGGAGCGCAGTATCGAGGAAGTGGTGCGCGCCGTTGTTGCCGAAATTCCTGTCCCACAAGACGGGAAGGATGGTTCAAGCATTTCTGTCGAAGATGTTATGCCTGCTCTCGAAAAGCGCGTTGATGATTATCTTGCTGCTATTCAGGCACCTGAAAACGGTAAGGATGGCCGTGACGGCATTGACGGGAAAGACGGCGCACCTGGTGAGAAGGGCGAAGCGGGTCGTGATGGGCTGGATGTAAAAGGCCTATTCCGTGCTGAGGGTGGCCGTCTTGTCGCTACGATGAGCGATGGTAGCGTCAAGGATCTCGGTGAGTTTGTTGGCAAAGATGGTGAGCCGGGCGCGCCTGGTCGTGACGGTGCTGACGGTGTCGGCTTTGATGATCTGTCGGTGCAATATGATGGTGAGAAGTCCTTCACTTTGAAATTCACCAAGGGCGAACGTGTCAAGGAATTCTCCTTTGCCTTGCCAGTGATGATCGACCGTGGATTTTTCTCGCAGGGGAAAAGCTATCAGGCTGGCGACGGTGTGACGTGGGCCGGAAATTACTGGATTGCGCAGAAAGACACAGACGCGAAGCCCGGCGAGGGGACGGATTGGCGAATTGCGGTCAAGCGCGGACGCGACGGCAAGACATTTACCGTCAATCTGGACGGCAAGCGCGAGCCTATCAACCTGAAAAAAACCAATGGGGGCGATGAGAATGGCTGATCTCGTGACCCTTGATCAGGTAAAGGCCGGTTTACGCATTGATCACAGCGATGACGATGCGCAGTTGAGCCTGCTGATTTCCGCTGCGTCAGAACGGATCATCAATTATTTGAAGGGCCGTGCGAAGGAAGTTCTAAACATGGATGATGACGGCAATATCATCGGCCCCGTGCCTGCCGCCGTAACCACTGCTGCGATGATGATGGTCGGTTATCTATACCGCGATCCCGATCAGGACCCGGAAAGGGATTGGGAGTTGGGCAGACTTCCGAAGCCGGTTTCTTCGCTGATCTATCAGCTTCGTGATCCTGCACTGGCCTGACATGCAAGTCATCATCGATGGAAAGCAATTTGTTCCGGCGAGTGCTGCAGGTGGGCAGATCGGCATTGCGATTACAACACACAATCGGTCTGAGGTCTTGGACAAGGCTCTGGCCCAGCATGAAAAACACCGGCCTGCTGGTTCGGTCTTTGTCGTGGTGGATGATGGATCGAAAGAACCTGTCAGCGTTCCGACATGGGTGGAGCTGATCCGCAATGATGTCTCGCAAGGCATTGTCTCTGCTAAGAATGCCTGCCTGCGCGCCTTGATGGAAGCCGGATGTTGCGAGTTCTTCCTGTGGGATGACGATGCCTGGCCGATAGCAGATGATTGGCATAGGCCTTACATCGAAAGCCCGGAACCACATCTGGCCTATCAGTTCCTTGATCTGGCGGGTCCACGAAAGCTCAAGGATATCGCGGTTCTGCATTCGGATGCCCGCCATGTCGCCTATACCGGCCAGCGTGGCGTCATGCTCTATTATAATCGATCAGCCATTGAACAGGTCGGCGGGTTTGATTGGGTCTATGGCCGGGGCATGTATGAGCATTCCGATCTGGCCTTGCGCATCTATCACGCAGGGCTGACATCATGGGCCTTCGCTGATGTGGTCGGGTCTGAAAAGCTGATCCACAGCATGGATGAACACGAGGCCGTGACACGTTCGGTCCCGGCCCATGACCGTGATGCACTGGTCAAGCGCAATGCCGATATTCATAACCGGCGCCGGGATGCGGGCTATACCGCCTATGTCCCGCTGATCGAGCCGGTGAATGTGGTTCTGACATCTATGTTGACCGAGGCAGCGGACCCGCAGCGTGGCACGAGATTGCAGGCAACACCTGATATGCTTGCGGCTTGGGCCAAGAGCATCAAGGGCGGCAAGGCCGTTATTCTGGCCGATCATCTGGACGCGGAACCGGCTGGCGCTGAGATTGCCAAGGTCGAGCCATCGAACCAAAACCCGTATTTTCTGCGCTGGCTGCATATTTATGGCTGGCTTCGCTATCATCGAGAGGTGAAATGGGTCTGGGCAACAGACGGCACAGACGTGGAAATGCTGGCCGAGCCGTGGGGACATATGGAGCCGGGGCGTCTCTATCTCGGTACCGAGCATAAGACACTCGCTGACCAGTGGATGCTTTCAAACCATCAGGCCAGTCATCTGCAAGCGTTCCTGAAAAAGAACGGCCATCGCCTTATGCTGAATGCCGGGCTGGTTGGCGGGGATCGTCAAACTGTTATGGCCTTCGCCCACGACATGGTGAAGGACTGGCATTCCCTTGCATCACGCCGGTTCTGGAATATGGAGCGCGCAGGCACGGAAGTCGGTGACATGGCAACGTTCAATTTCGTCGCCTATTCGAAATGGTCTGACAAGATCGAAACCGGCCCGCGCATCAACACCGTATTTAAGGGCGAGGGCATTGGCCGGGAATATGCCTGGTGGAAGCATAAATGAGGACGTGAGAAGTTTTCGAATGCCGTATCGAGCGATATCACTGAAGGCTTTTTAGCTCCTCAACCTTCCCTTTTAAGAAGGTATGAAATTCAGATGCTGGCTTTTTGGTTTTTGGCAGAATGATTGGTTGATTGCGAGCGTCTCTCGGAAATATTCCAAAACGTTCGTTGAACAACCTGGATAAATTGGTTCGTTCAGGTAGTCCGCACATGTGAAGAAGTGTTTTTACTGAAAGTCCAGTATTTCGCGGATCGCTCAATAACCGGTGCGCAAGGTCTAAACGCTTATCTCGTATAAACGTCGCAACGCCTCCATCGCCTTCGAATGCTCGATACAGATGGGACCGTGATATGCGGAAACGGGCTATTATGTGCTCTGGACCGAGGGCAGGATTTGAGAGATGTCGATTTATATAGTCAACAATATTCTGTCGCATAGGAACGTTTACTGGCATGTCGGGATAAGATTCTGCTCCTTTAAGGACACTCGATAGAAGAATAAGGAGAGCTTCTTGAGCAGCCAAAATTTCTACGTGGTTCAGCTTAGGAACTAACCTTTCAAGGCTGATCAAATATTCGGACAAAAGCTTTGTACTGGGCATTTCTGCCTTTAGGCGCATGCCGTGAATATTACGATTGAACACAAGCCGCTGTAAATCAGAACGGGGAATGACAACGGCCAACCGGGCGCCCGATGTTACCTGAGCGTTCATCACCTGCATCAAGTCAGTAATGATTATATCTCCCGGATTGAAGGAGATATTATTTCCATTGAAATCACCTTGGGCGCGACCAGCTAGCACCAACTGGACCATATAAACTTCCATTTCATGACGCACAATTCGCTTACGGTCCCGCCAGTACTTTTGGTCGTTGAAAGCGGCGTGCCCTACTGTCATGTTGCCGAAAGAGTGAGAGTAAACGGATCCACGGAGATTGGTATATTGCCCTACATCCCAAACTGAAACGTCATACAAATAACCAGAGATTTCGCGGTAATTTTCCTCTCTAGTTTTAGGGTCTGCCATATCCCAAGACCAAAATACTTTTTTTCGACCATTGGGCATACGCCCATCTCCTCTACATGGGTATTGATAGGACGTTGATGCTTTAAATGATGAATAACTAAAATCCAATATGTATTGTTGGAATTAGAACTGCATTTTCCATAAATTAGAATAGTCTAAAAAGATATTAAACTAAACATCGTACTTGGTCTCCAAGAGTTCTGGCTGAAATATGAAAATCATCATTGTCGCGCACCACGCGCGCCGGGTGCCGGCCGAACGGCTTGCATCCGAGCTCAACGCGCATGTCATTATGGATGAAGTCGGACTTGGCGCGCTCTGGGGACATAGGAAGGCGCTGGAGTGGGCAGCGCAACAGAATGAGCGTTGTGTCATCATGGAGGATGATGCGCTGCCGGTGTCCGAATTTGGGGCAAAGGCGGCACACTGGCTTAAACGCTTCCCTGATGATCTGGTCAGTTTTTATCTGGGGACCGGGAGACCGCCGCAGTATCAGCCCCAGATTGCCCATACGCTGCGCAGGGCTGACCAGTGGCGTGAAACCTGTATCAAGCTGCCGCAGCTGATCCACGGCGTTTGCTACAGCGTTCCGCAACAGCATGTGGCTGCGATCCTTGCCAGACTTCCATCAACCGGTGCGGCAGACTTCGCCATCGGCAATGCATGGCAGCAGATCGCGCGCAGGCCGGTGATCTATCCTATTCGCTCTCTGGTTGATCATGATGACGGCCCCAGCATCGAAAAGCATCCTGACGGGCAGGTGAGGGCGGAACCGCGCCACGCATGGCGCTTGGAGGCGTAGAATGGGTTATGCAAGAATGAATTTTGCACCCGATTGCGTTGCATTGTTCCTGTCGATCATTCCTTCGACTTATGCCCTTGTCGGGTCTGAAAAGAGCAGCCTCTCGGGAGTTGTCACGCTGCTTTTTGAGAGTGATGACATAGCCGATGGCATGACCTTAGACATGACGTGTGAAGTTCGGGACGCTGGCAGTACGCGGACTGTTTCTATCCAACCTGTTCGGGTGCGTGACCATGGCTGACAGACGGTATGCGGGACAGCTTTTCTATAAGGTCGCTCTCGACAAGCGCGAGGAAGTCAATGACGGCATGGGCAACACAGTCGGCAAGTGGGTCGAGCAGTTCCAGTGCCGCGCTGCTTTCATTCATTTGCGCGGTGGCGAAAGCGTCATGGCCGGTCGCCTTCAGGGAAAGCACACACAGGTCATCCGGGTTCGTGTTTCCAGTAATACCAGGTTGATCGACACGGATTGGCGGGTGCGCGATGTCCGACGCGATATCGGTTTCAACATTCGCGATATCGAATGGGAAGATAATCGCCAATTTATCGCACTCACCTGCGAAAGCGGCGTGGCGGAAGGATAGGGACATGGTGGAAGGTCTGGATCGTCTGAAACGCAAGCTCACGAAAACCATTCCGCAGGCCGTGTTTGACGCCACGGTGAAAGCTATGGAAGCGGGCGCGGATGAAGTTGTCGGCATGATGCGCAGACTGGCACCGAAGGATACAGGTGCCTTGGCTCAGTCGATCAATTGGACGTGGGGTGAAGCGCCCAAAGGTTCAATGGTTTTAGGTAAATCCGCCCCGACCCGAAATGGATTGGTCATCACCATCTATGCCGGGGATGCATCGACCATGGTGGGCGAGCGCGAGCAATTCCAGCTTGCGCGATTGCAGGAGTTCGGCACCCAGCACATGCAGGCGCATCCGTATTTCTTTCCATCCTGGAGAACGCTTCGAAAGCGGGTTCGCAGTCGTGTCACCCGGCAGATGCGCAAAGCCGTGAGGGATGGGGCGAAATGAACATTTCAGAGGATCTGCAGCACGCTCTCTATGGTGTCTTGCTGACAGTGCCAGAGGTCGCCACACTTGCTTCCGGTCGTGTTTATGATCGCGTACCGATGAAGGATGGAAATGTAACCGCGACCTTTCCCTACGTTTCCTTTGGTCCTGGCAATGTCGTTGACGATTATGCCGAATGCATTGAGGGAGAAACGCACACCATCCAGCTTGATGTCTGGTCGCGCGCGGTCGGGCAGAGCGAATGTAAGAATTTGGTCGATGGGATCCGAAAGGCTTTAAACCGCTCTCAGCCTGAACTCTCCGACAATGCAGTTGTCGGAATCAACATACCAATTTGCCAGATCGTGCGTGATCCCGATGGGCTGACGACACATGGCATCATCCAGGTTGAAATTATGGTCGAGGTGGCGTGATGGCATGGGCAATCTTTAAAGTCGAATGCAACTGGGCGCGTCCCAAAAGTAGCTTTTCCTTTAACGCCAAGGCTTCCATAGAGCCGCAAGAGCGGCCACAGGATTTTATCGATTATTGTGTGCGCAATGGTTGGGCCGAACAGGTTTCCAGCCCGACACGCGATGAGAAACGCGCCCTGAAAGGCCGTAACCGGGCAAAATAGCCCCATCACCTGAAGCCGGGCCTCAAGCCCTTTATCGGCTGGCGCATCGCTGGCCCGTTTTCTCATGGAGAAATATCATGGCCGTCAAGCCAATTACTGCCGAGTTCCAACACTTTGTTGTCGAGGTTGAGGGCGATGCCCCCGGCGCTTACAAGAGAATCTGCGGCATCACACAGCGTGGGATTAGTCGTCAGCATAATATGCAGACGACTGAAGTGCCTGGTGATTGTGAAGATGAGAGTTTGCCAAATGTCGTTGAGCGGGCAGTCCAGTCATCAGAAGTTTCCATTTCTGGCACTGGAGTGTGGGCCGCACAAAGTCATCAAATGATGCTGGATTGGTGGTATTCTGGTCAAAAAAAGGTGATCCGTATTCGACATGTCAATGCGGCAGTTGGAGACACTGAGTATGAGACTGGCCCGGCCATTCTCGTCAATCTGAATAACGATGTCGAAAAAGGTCAGAAAGTAACTGCCGAAATCGAAATTCAGTTCGATGGATTGCCAGAGCGCACAGCCAAGGTGAGTGGCAGCTGATGGCAAAGGCGCTGACATGGGCGGGCGGGGAGCATGATTTTGAACTCCGCCTGGAGCATTTGCGAGCCTTGCAAGACAAATGCGATGCAGGGCCGCAATGGATTTTGATGCGCCTGGCAACGAAACAATGGTTCATCGATGACGTGATCCAGCCCATCAGGCTTGGCCTTGAAGGTGGCGGTATGGAAAAAGAGGCCGCGCGCAAGCTTGTCGCCAAATTTGTCGAGGATCGTCCTCTGACGCTCTCTGTATTAACCGCACATGCTGTGTTGGTGATGGCACTTTTTGGCGATGCGGAAGACCAGCCGGGGGAGCTGGAAGCGGGGGAGGTGACGAACCGGACCCGAACCCGCTCCCGCGCGGCAAATGGAAGTTCAACCGCTTCTACCAGTGGGCCGGAAGAATAAACCGCGATATCGGGAATATGACGCTTTGGGAGTTTTCCTGCGCAGTTGAGGGCTTCAACTCGTTGAGAGATACGGAAGAAAAAGCCGCTCCCGGCATGAGCGACGATCAACTTGCAGAACTTGGAATTGAGGGCTTCTGATGGCAACTGACGTTGAACGCCTTGTCGTGGCGATGGAGGCGCGGACCGCTGCGTTCGAAAAGGCGCTCAACCGGGCCAATGGTGTTGCCAATCAGCGTGCGCGCCAGATTGAAAAACGCTTTTCCAACATGAACGATAATATCAGTCGTTCATTTCAGAATATGTTGCGTGCAGGTGCGGCTATCAGTGGGATTGGTTTCGGTTTGGCTGAAATCCAGAAGATTACTGACACCTGGACTGATCTGTCATCTCGCGTTGGTCTTGCTGTCGGAAGCATGGATGCCGCGCCGAAGGTCATGGAGCGTATCTATGCCATGGCGCAGCGTACCTATTCCGGTCTTCAAAACACAGCTGATAGCTTTCTGGCAAACGCCGGTGCACTCAAGGAACTGGGATACAATACCAATCAGCAGCTCGATTACACTGAAGCGCTTAACAACGCCCTTGTCGTCTCAGGCGCGAAGTCTGATCGTGCCGCGCGTGTCATCGATGCGCTTGGTAAATCTATGGCCGCAGGCAAGCTGCAGGGTGACAACCTCAATACCGTGATCGAGGTAGGCGGGCGCGTTGCTGAGGTTCTTGCAGCCCAGCTGGGTGTGGGCGTCAACCAGTTGCGTGAAGCCGGTAAGCAGGGAAAGATTACCGGCGATGTCATCTATCAGGCTTTGACAAGCCGGTTGCAGGAACTGACGGCAGAAGCCGAAAGCATGCCCGCCACGATTTCTGACGGCTTCCAGAAGATAGCCAACGGTCTTATGAAATTCGTCGGGACGATGGATCAGGCTTCCGGTGTCTCTGCAACGATTGCACAGGGTCTTGTTTATGTAGGTGATAATTTTGAGCATGTCGCGGTGGCGGCTGCGGCAGCTGCAGCAGTTCTTCTCACGCAATATGTTCCAGCTATGGCCCGCGTGGCTCTGGCGGGCGCCACTATGGTAGCGACCAATCCATTCCTATTGCTGGTGGCAGGAATTAGCGCCGCAGCATTCGCCGTTTCTGCATTTGGTGACCAGATACAGCCTATCTCGGGCGAAATGGCTAATCTGCATGATTATGCCGCCGTCGCATGGGAGGGCATTCAGTCAGGGGCCAGTGAGGCCGCCGAGGTCACACGCGATGCCATGCTGTCGGTGATAAACTTCATCACTCAGATGATGGATGACACAAAGGCGGAATGGACCGATGTGGGTTCGTTTATCGCCAACGAGATCGACGGGCTGATTGGTGCGTTTCGCGGGCTGGTGGCTGAAACCAAGGTCATCTTCAATCAATTGCCAGCGGCTATCGCGGAATATGTCGTTGATGCCATGAATGCGATGATCGCAGGCATCGAAAGTGGTCTGCAAAAAGCTCTGAATGGCATCAATGCGGTATCGCGGGCGCTGAACGCGCTTGATACTGCGTTTGGCGTCACACCGATGCTCAATGATAACTTGAAGGTCGATCTGGGGCGGATCGAAAATACCTATAAGGGCGCAGGCAAGGCCGCTTCGGATGCATGGAATGATGCACTGCGGGAAGGCGACAGCAAATATTTTTCCGAATATATGCAGGGTCTGCGCGATCAGGCCAATGCGCGCGCAAAGCAGAGAACCGCTGACAGAAAATCTGATGATCTCCTGCCACCAGCACGGAATGGCACGGGTGGCGGATCAGGCGTTGGAACGGGCGGCGGCGGTGGCGGTGGATCCGGTAAGGGTAGGCGCTCCCGTGGTGGTGGCGGTGGACGCGGGTCACGTCCCGATGATCTGCAGCGTGAGATCGAGCAGATCAAGGAACGTACGGCAGCGCTACAGGCGGAAACTGCCGCGCAGGCCAGCGTCAATCCGCTGATCGATGATTACGATTACGCAATCACCAAGGCGCGTGCCACACAGGAACTTTTGAACGCTGCCAAAAAGGCCGGGATTGAGGTCACACCCGCGCTACGCGAGCAGATAGAAGGCCTGGCGGAAGGCTACGCACAAGCGACGGTGCAGGCAAACAAGCTGACCGAAAGTCAGGAGCGGGCACGCGAAGCGGCGGATTTCTTCAAGGACAGCATGATGGACGCTTTCCAGTCCATGGTGCCGACAATTGAAACGGGAAACTCCGCGCTCGATAAATTCCTGAATACCTTGATTGAGGCGGTCATGCAGGCGACACTGTTGGGCAAGGGGCCTCTGGCCGGTCTGTTTGGCGGCGGGGCAGGTGGGTTTCTTGGTGGCATCGGCAAGCTCTTCGGTTTCGCCAATGGCGGTGTGGCTGCGCATGGCCGTCCACAGCCGATCAAGGCATTTGCACGCGGCGGTGTTTCGCGGACTGCTGCCATCTTTGGCGAAGCCGGGCCGGAAGCCGCGGTACCGTTGCCGGATGGTCGGCGCATCCCCGTCGATCTTCGCACCAACGCAAGGCGTGGGGGCAGTACCGAAACCATCAATGTCGTTCTTCAGGATGATAGCGGACGCATGGCGTCGATTGCAGATCAGCGCATCCAGACCGCATCGGGTGCAATCGTGCAGGTCTCAGTGCAGCAAAGTGTCAAAGCCGCGCAACAGAATTTCCCGACCATGCTGGCCGATGCTCAAGCGAGAAAAATGTAATGGCAACCATTCTCTGGCCGCGTTCCATCCTCAAGCCCAAGCGCGATCCTTTCAATATTGCACCGCGTACACTTGCAGGGCCTTCAAGCGTTTCTGGCGTTACACAGGTCACCGCATCCGACGCCGGTATCTGGGTGGCCACATTTGCCGATATCATCATCCGCCGCGGCTCGCCCTCGGTGTTGTTGTTTCGGGCCATCGCCAATCTGCTCGAGGGCCGGTTGCATCCGATCCTCGTGCCTCGATGCTGCGCCTATCAGCCATTCGATCCAGACTTGAAGGATTTGCTTCGCAAGGTGCCGCATTCCGATACCAGTCCGTTTAGCGATGGCGGGCTTTATCGTTCGCGTGCCATCGACATTCGCCTGACCAGCAACATTCCGCTGCGCGGCACCACAGCGAATATAGCGATTATCGCAGCGGGGCAGTTACAGCCGGGGCAGGACTTTTCCATTGGCGAGCGCATGTATCGCATCCGCACGGTGCAGATGACCGGCACGAACACAGCGACCATCACATTCCGCCCGCCAGCCCGTGAAGCTGTCGCTGCCGGAACGGAAATGGAATTCGACCGGCCTGTCTGTCGCATGCGTCTGGCAAGTGACGGCGAAATGGACCTTGATGTCGATCTGGTTGCGCCGTGGTCTTATCCGACCGTGAATTTTATCGAGGACGTGTGATGGCATTTTTCACCACACAGCAGCTGGCCGAGTTTTCCAAGCGACAGGTCCGGCTCGATTTTCTGGTCGAGTTCCGCTTTGCGTCCGAAACCATGCGCGTCTGGAACGGAAATACAGCGCTGGAAACGGGTGGCAACCGCTATGACCCTATGTATGGCTACGGGTCTATGGACGGGATCGGCATGGCATCTACCACCGCTGCGCAGAACGTAACCTTCCAGCTGAGCGGCCTGCCGGATGCGACTTTGAATTTCCTCGCCATGGCGCTTGATTCCACGGATGAGGTTGATCAGCGCATCGTGGTGATTTCCATCCAGCTTTTCGATGAAGAATGGCAACCGCTTGGTAATCCCGCGCCGATCTGGTGGGGCTTTATGCAGCCACCCCGCATCAGCCGCACCGAAATGCTGGGGCGCGAAGGTGCCATCCAATCAATCTCGATGACGGCGGAAAATGCCTTTTTCAATCGGTCTCGTCCTTCCTATGGTCGCTATACCGACCGCGATCAGCAGGCGCGTTCCGATGGTGACAAGCTCTTCCAGTTCGTCGGCTCGCTTTTGTTTAAAAGCTTTAAGTATCCGGACTACTGATCCCATGAACATTGCTGACTTCATAGCTGCCGAGGCGCAAAAGCCTTTTCGGTGGGGTGAAACCGATTGCGTATCAACAACGGATCGCTGGATCAGGCTGCGCACCGGTCTTTCACCGCTTGCATGGGTCGAGCGTGACTATGTGTCTGCCGATGAAGCTGAGCGCATCCTCGCAGATCGTGGTGGACTGGCTGTGCTGGTCAATCGCGCCATGCGGGGCGTCGGCATCGTAAAGACAGATGTTCCGCAGGCTGGCGATGTCGGACTTGTCGTCCATGACGGCAAGCTCTGCATGGCAATCCATGCCGGTGATTATTGGTTTTCGCACGATGACCGCGGCCTTGTCGGCGCGCCGCTCGATGCTTCCTGGAAAGCTTGGAGGATAGAATGGCGGTAGCTCTTTCCGGCATCATTGCCTCGGTTGTCGGTGCCGGTGCTATTGGTGCTGCACTTCAGACCGGGCTTGCACTGATCACCTTGGCGGCGGGTACCACGCTCGGCAGCCTCGCAATCGGTCTTGGTATTTCCTATTTGGCCTCGTCGCTTTTTCGTCCACCGCAGCCAAAGCCGGAAGATGTGCAGCAACAGGTTCGCCAGCCGACCGCGCCGCGCATACGGCATTATGGCCGCGTAAAGACTTCTGGCGCGTGGGCCTTCGCAGAAACCAAGAGTGGTGGTTTCTATAAGGTTCTCGCTTTGGGGCAGGGGCCGTTTGATGCCATTGAGGAATATTGGATCGATGACAAGAAAATCGATCTCCTTCCAGATGGCACACCGGTTCCACCAAGCATGTACCGCAATGGAACGACCGGATCATCACTTCTACGGCTAGAAGCTCGGCTCGGTAATCAAATCGAGACGCCCTATGCAGAACTGATGTCAAAGTTTCCCCAATGGACTGCAGCGCATCGCGGCGATGGTGTGGCATCGCTTCTGGCCTGCCAGTATCCGGTTGGGGATGAATACTATCTCACGCTATTCTCAAACGGCATCAACACCAATTACCGCGTTGTAGCCAGAGCGTCCAAGATCAAAAATCCGGTCACGGGTGTTATAGCCTGGAGCGATAATGCCGCTTCTGTAATCCGGGATTACATGACGCATCGCGATGGCATGCGCCTTCCTGAAAGCCTGTTCACAACGCCATTGGCGCAGGCCGGTTGGGTTTCCGCATACTATCGTTCTGATGAGGCAATAGCTATTGCAGCGGGCGGCACAGAGCCGCGCTATCGTCTCTGGGGTTCGTATCAGTTGAATGAGCGCCCAGCCGATGTTCTGGGGCGTATGCTTGCCTGTTGCGATGGCAGGCTTGTTCCGACACCTGATGGCGGTCTTACGCTCGACATCGGCGCATGGGCAGAGCCTACTGTCATCATCGGTTCCGATGCAATTACAGGCTTTTCAGATGTCGGGCGTGGTCGCGATGTGATGACCACGGCCAATACGATCCGTGCCACCTTTCTTGATCCGGGGCAGGATTATCAGGCAACCGATGCTGATCCGTGGGCTGATTTGGATGATGTGGACGATCATGGCGAAGAAGCGAAGGATATGCAGTTCAACATGGCGCCGTCTCACAGTCAGGCGCGGCGACTGATGAAATTGGAATGGTTTCGGGCTAATCCAAGCTGGGTCGGAACCTTCAATACCAATCTGATGGGGCTTGCTGCCTTCGGTGAGCGCTTTGTGCGTATCCAATATCCGCTCTTTGAAGTCAACAGCGTGTTCGAGGTTCTGGATTTCAAGTTCATCTTGGGAGAGGGTGGTCTACTTCAAGGGGCAACCATTCAGGTGCAGTCCATGCCACAGACAGCCTATCAGTGGGATACGACACAGGAAGGCACGGCTCCGGTTTCCGATCATACTGATGTTGATGACGATCTGCCGGTTCCTGATGCACCAGAGGTGATCATTCACGGCAATCTTGCCGCAGAATTGAGCTTTCCGCCAACTGGCAATCTCCTTCTGAATTATCTCGTCCGCTGGAAGAAAACTGCGGATACCGAATGGCGGGTGGCTGGGCCACTGGAAAATGATGCCGAAAGCTATGAGACGCCACCGTTGAGCGCTGCAACACAATATGAATTCCAGATGGCCGTGCGTACGCAAAAGGGCCGTATCGGCGGCTACTCGGCCAGCACGATCAAAACAACACCCTGATCCCCTCACAGTTTGAAAACTTACCCCTGCCTTGGCGGGGCATTTTGCCATGGAGCAAAGCACATGACTGTTCGCACGATTGACGAGATTTTCCGTGACTTCAATATTGATGGCGTGCCTCTATCCGGGCTGTTTCACCCATTCAAGCCGGATATTCGCGATACATTGAAGGCTCTCTTTGAGGGGGGAAACTTCCCGGATAACCGCATCATTCGCTTGAACAATGCCAATGAAGGCACGCCGAATGAAATCATCGTCACCGCATCGGTCGATATTCCGGCAGCGGCCTATCAGGTGCTCTATATCCTCAACGTGACGCAGGAAAACACCGGGCCGGTAAAGGTCACAGGAGCGATCAATCGTGATCTGGTGACGAATACCAATCAGCCTGTCATTGCGGGATATCTGCAGCCCGGCATGGCGTTACTATGCATTGATACAGGAACGGAATTGCGTCTGCTCTCTTATGGGGATGCTGAGGCCATATTAACTGCAGCTGAAGGGGTTTTGGATGATCTCATTGCGCGATCTGTTGGCGCATTCCCATCAGATGCTGACGCTGAGCAATATCTTGCAGATCGTTCCTTAGCCGCAGGTGAGGGCACTATCTATTTCAACACAACCGATAAAGTTTGGAAATATTGGGATGGAAATAGTTGGCAGGCCTTTCCCTATGCAACAGTAGCCGATGGCGCTGTTACAGATTCTAAGCTTCCCGAATTCAGCCCCACCTCATCGCCTTCGACTGCTAAGATGCGTTTTCAGGCGTCCAGCGCGGCAGGTGTGCTTGCTGGAGCTATTCAGCGCCCCGTAAACCTCAAGCTTTCAGAGCGTCTGGATGCGGCAGATTTCGGTGTGAAAGCTGATGGGGTCACGAATGATACAGCCGCTATGGTCGCGGCTTTCGAGGCGATGGAAGAAACAGGGCGTCCTTTGTTTCTGCCAGCGGGCATCATAATGGTTGATGCAGGTGCGCTAATAATCGGTGATGGTAGCGACAGTTCCTATTCAACAAAAAATGGACAGGCAATTTTTGGAGCTGGCGAAAACGCTTATATGAACCCGGGCGCGCCTGAAAGTGGAATAATTTCAGGAACTATGCTTCGGGCGCGCGCTGGATCGTCGGGAAATATGCTGACTGCCAATGGGGGTATGGGCGGTATTTCAATGTCTGGGTTTGCAATTGATTGCGCAGACGTGGCTAGTCGTGGCTTATATCTTAATGGCGTTTCTCATTCTGATTTCGAAAGGATAACTATAAAGGAATTCAAGACATCAGGTCTTTCGTTGCTCGGCAGGAAAAATTCTGCATCTTATAGTCAGCCAAATTGGGCAGCTAATAATACATTTAAAAACGTCAGTATATCATCAACGGTAAATGTTGGTTACGGCAATGGATTATATCTAGATGGTGATATTGAAAGTAACAGAGATCCACACAGAAATACGTTTATTAATCTTGTCGTACAGGTCAACCGAACGCCCCAAAATCCCTCTTACGCCGCGCTTTTCAACATGTGCGACAGCAATACCTTCATTGAATGTGATTTCAATGTTGTGGGAACGGGCATTGGCTTTTCGCTGATGCTCAACAATTCTACACCAGGGCATCCGTTCCCGCAGAATAATTTTTTCTATGGTTGCTCCTTTGGTCAGTCCGAGATTGGCGTTAATGGTGAAATTGGCGACCATTTCTTTGTGAACTTTACAACAAGGGATGGAGAGCCAATCCCTACGCATCCCAAACTGCATGGCTTTACTGACATGGGCGAGTTTTTCAGTCACTTGGTAGTGAACCGCGATGGGGCCAATGTCGAGCTGAAAACACGCGATGGATCAAAGCGCTATCGTATGATTAACAACTCGACAGCGTCTTTTGACGGTGGGGTTCTTATTCAGAAGTGGTCATCGACATCTAATGACTGGGTTTCCTATTTTTCATTGGCCGCCGACGGCACCCCGTCCATTCGTATGCCGGGCATAGGCCTTAAAGCTATCGCTGTAGGTGACGTCGATACCGGCGGAACGGGGTTTCGACGATTGGTCGTTGCAAATTAATAAAGCAAACGAACATGCGGCATCAAATATTTTCAAAGCAGGGTACCTTGCGTCAGACCTCTAACCTTGTTTCGTGTATCCCATAAGCAATTTTAGATGTTGTATATATAGGCCCCTGCCATTAAAAGTCAGACCCAAAATTCCCGCACTATTCTCACTATTGTTCGATAGTGCGACCGATTGCAGAGGCTGATTGATGATTAATCTGCTAAAGATTTTTTAAAGTATCAGTACAAGGCTTCTAGGTTTAAGTATAGCTAGCGTGGACGGTTCGGCGGATATGGATAAAATAAGTTACAAAAAAGCAGCACAGATTTACATCTGGTACATTCGAAAGTATGGATTTGATAAAGGTCGCAAGCTTGCACAATTAGAGCTGGGGCGTTTATTCGGCTCATCTAATGCATTGGCGGAAATTGGCAGTGGGCATACTCCAGCCAGCACGAAGCAAATAATCGAAGATAGCAAAAATGAAATAATCAATTACCATAAATTCCCCAATCAGAGCCTGCAACAACTTATCCAGGAAGCATTTGGCAATTGGAGAGATTATAAAGGAGTTGTTATTGCTCCTGTTGCATATGACTTAAGTCTGAAGCAGAGGCCTGATCATCTTATGCAATGCCTAGCTGATGAAGGCTATTTATGCATAATGGTAGAGAGGAACGATAAGGCAAGTACGATTGTTGGCAATGCAAATGGTGTATACGTAACAAATATATGGAATGGTGTTTTTTCTTATTTTATGAAGGAAAACCCAATACTATACTTGCACTACCCATTCTTTAGCTATTTTTCCGAAATAATAGACAGGCCTTATGTTATCTACGATGTTTTAGATGATTTTTCTATATTTTCAGGAGACCAGGAGGAGCTGTCCCGAAGGCACAACGAACTCCTCAAAACCGCAGATATTTCCCTTTTCTCTTCTAGGCCTCTATTAGAAGCCAATGCGAAGTTTGCGCGCAATCCCGTCTTGGTAGAAAATGGCGTCTGGGCTGAGGATTTTCGAACTAAATGCAGTTCTGGCGGTAATCTGGACGTTATACGTGTTGGATATCATGGTGTTTTATCTGAGCTTCTCGATATTGAATTACTATTCGAAATAGCCAAGACTCCGAATGTCGAACTTGTATTGGTCGGTCCAATAGCGGCGTTTGACCCACTGCACCTAAGCGAAGTTGAGGAAAAGTATGGTGAGTTAATCAAATGCGAAAGTGTAGAGTACCTCGGAAAAATTCCATATGACGAGGTAAAGGAATATTTAAGCAAAATTGATATTGGCATTGTACCTTTTGTGGCCAGCAAGGGCACTGATGGTGTGTCACCGCTAAAGTTGTTCGAGTTTATGGCTGCAGGGAAGCCGATATTGGCACTCCCAACAAAAACAGTGAATGAATATTCAAATATTATTGACGTTTGCTCATCCGAGAAAATACTGCACAAAATCCGTTCTCGGTCATGGACTAGCCCAGAGAGCGCGGGATATAAACAGTGCTTGACCCAGCATGAATGGCCTTACTTAACCGCGACACTAATCGAGCATTTATCATCGGTGGTAAAGACTCATCCGGCGGTACCTGTTTCTAACTCGAAAAGAGTGGATATCATCAATGTGAATTTTTTCGACTGGGATGGAGAAGTTCTCTATCGTGGTGGCGCCGAACGGTATGTCTATGATCTAAGTGTTATCGCCCAGTCGTTGGGCTTGCAGCCAAGAATTATACAAAACGGCAGGAGAGATTTTCAGCGGACATTCAGAGGGATTCCGGTGATCGGTGTACGGACGGATATAGCTTGGGACACGCGGCAGCTTTCACCAATCTTATCAGACGCGACGGCTGGTGCGGGATTAGTTATCGCGTCCCCGCTGGATCTGGCTTGTGGCGTTAATCAACGACAGCCGACGATTGGAATTAATCACGGTGTTTACTGGGATAGCATTCAAAATAAACACCAATATAGAAGCTTTGATACCAATATCATCGTTGATGCTATACAGCGGTGCAGACACACGGTTTGTGTGGATACAAACTTCATCAATTGGGTAAGAACGATTGACTGGAGTTTGGGGAGAAATCTCCACTATGTCCCGAACTATTTGAAGAGTGATACCTTCTACCCCAAGGAAAAGAATTTTTCTGCAGGAAAACTTCGCGTGCTGATGCCTCGCAGGCTTTATGAGCCGCGCGGACTGTACATGGCGATAGAGGCTTTTGATAGCTTATTCAGAAAGCGAGATGACCTGCATCTTACGTTGTGTGGCCAAGCGACAGGTGACGATGTTGCTTCAGTAAAAAGCTTTATGGCCCGGCACGAAGGCAAGGTGGAATGGATCGAGCGTGATATGGACGAAATGGGCGAGGTGTACCGCGATCATGACATCGTTCTTATACCGACCTTGGCTTCGGAAGGTACTTCTCTCTCATGTGTCGAGGCATTTGCTTCTAACTGCGCAGTAATCTCAACGAATGTAGGAGGCCTGCCTAATTTGATGCAAGATCAGTACAACGGTCTGATGATACGTCCAATAGCAAAAGACATGGAAGACGCTATAATTCGATTGGCGGATGACAGAGAATGGGCAGCGCAACTCGCAGCAACGGCTCTGCAAACTGTCAAAATATATGATTTTTCTATGTGGCAGAAAAGGTGGCAAAAATTACTGAAATCGGCCATTTGGTAATTTGTCAGCTTGGCCCCGCCGGTGTGGGGCCAAGCATTTTTTTGTGTATTCACGTTATTTTCTGATCTTGTTGACTATATATCTTATAGGCTTCGTAAGTCGCCAGCTGGTGCTTTCGGTCAACTCAGCGATATGGATCTTTAATTTTTTAATCTCGTTATTCTTATCAAGAACTTCTTCTTGCAAAAGATTTAAATTTGCATCTTTCTCACGTATCGAGTATTCCATATTCGAAATTAATGTATCTTTATGAATAATTACGTTATCTTTGCACTCCATTAATTTTGATAGTTCTAAAAGCTTAGTCTCTCTTTGTTCGTGTTCGGTCAGCTTTTTCTCTAGAGTAGCGTTTGCTTGGTTTAAATGAGACACCATTGCTGTCGCTGTGCCCATTGCATCTAAATAGAATGTCTTATCCAAAGTTGGTGTGTCATCTATTTCTACTTTTGGCACAGTTTCGTTGTCTTTCTGGGCCCAAAAAAACTGTAAGTAATATTCCCTCTTTGGAATTTGTCCTTCTTCTAGAAGTCTGTGGAAGGTACTGGTGCCGGAGTGGCCTAATGCGTTCGATATCCAATCAGCGGTTAGTTCCTTTCCGATGTACCCGTGATGGGTCACCATGAGTCCGGCTGCCTCAATTAACTTTTCATAGTTATCGCGTTGCAATTCCGTTCCGTATGGCCAGCTGCCTCTATCCAAAAAGGCTCGCTTACCGGCGAGATAAAAGACAGAAGTTGGGTTTGGAATAACGATGCAAACATTACGGCTGACATTTGACATATTGCGTAGCATGGCGACGAGGGATTCATTGCTAAAATGTTCACAAACGCCGCTGTTCCAAGCTATGTCGTATGTGGGCAGTGTGGTTGTATCAAAGTTAAGAGCGTCTAAAAGATGGAAACGGGTGTCAGGTGATCCACCAAACTTATCGAAAATGCTTTTGGCGTGGCTCAACGCATCTTCTGCAAAATCCAACATATCAGTCTTATAGCCGGCTTGGTTGATAGCAAGCGATAAATGACCCGAGCCTGAACCGACTTCGAGCACGCGGGATCCAGCATCAATACCAATTTTTTTAAAAATGCTAATAATTTCTGCAGCAAGACCGCGTTCCGCTGGCGCTATCTCTAGAGGATAAGATGCGGCCACTCTGTTCCAAGTATCAGCCTTCGCTCCAATTTCTGATGAAGGGCTATTTTTCTGCATTATTTTTACCTTTGAATCTGAATGAAGCTAACCGTAGTGAAACGTTGCCAAACCAACCGTATCGTATAAATACTCCAAATTTCCAAAACTAATAAACCCCCGATAGTGGGTGGGGGGGGGCTGGTGCCGGAGCTACGCACTGGTGGGCGGGCCTCGCCCGAATACACGTACAACGATAGCATGGGTTAAATAAAAGGAAAAACCCCGGCAGCGGGGGGCGCGTACCGGGGTTATGCACGTTCTCGATGTCGGGATTGGGTCGGGACAGGCGAGGCGCGCAGACCGAACCCTATCATGTAATTTGGTATTTCAACAGTCTCTAAATAACGGCTTGAATTGCCGAAAAACTCCGCCCGTGAGGCGGATTTATTTTACCTAAAAGGAAAACCCACCATGAATATGCATCTTGGCGATACCCGCCTCTTGATTGAGGCAGGTCGAGAGCGCGGACTATTGCGCAATCAAATGGCTTATGTGCTGGCGACCGCTTATCACGAGACGGCGCATACGATGAAGCCGATCAATGAGAAGGGTAGCGATAAATATTTGCGCTCGAAGAAATATTACCCGTTCTTTGGCCGCGGCTATGTGCAGATCACCTGGCGCGAGAACTATGTGAAGGCTGGCAAGGCGCTTGGCGTCGACTTCGTCAAAAAGCCGGAACTATTACTCAAGCCCGAATATGCCGCGCCCATCCTGATTGTCGGCATGATTGAAGGCTGGTTCACAGGCAAAAGGCTCTCCGATTACATCACGCTGCAAAAGTCAGATTTCAAGAATGCGCGCCGGATCGTTAATGGTACCGACCGGGCCGATCTGATTGCAGGCTATGCCAAGGACTATGACAAGGCATTGCTGGCCGAAGGGTATGGCGTTGAGCAGGTCGTGACGGCTCCAGCAATGGAAGTCATTCCTGTACCGGTTGAGGAAAAGCCGCTCTCTAAATCATCGCGCTTCTGGACATGGATCAGCAGCGGTAGTGCAGGGGCTGCAATTCCGTTTGTTGATTGGCGTGTGCAGATGGTGCTTGTCGTGTTCCTGCTGGTACTTGCAGGCTATGCGATCTTCACTATGCCGCAAGCAAGGGCCAAGCTTGAAAAGCTGGTTGATGCGATATGAGCGTAATCTGGTCACTCATTCCCAACTGGCTGAAACTCTCATTCGCTGCCGTTCTGGCGGCATTTTTGTTGCTGGCAGCCGGATATGTGGCTGGCAAGCGTGATGGCCGTTCCAGTGTCGAAACCAAAATCGAAAGGCAAAACAATGAAGCGACCGATAAAGCCCTTGGCGGTGTGCGCGATTATGATCAGTGCGTTGATGCTGGCGGGGTGTGGACATTCAGGACCGGCAAATGTGAGCGGCGTCCGTAACGTGCTTGGTTCTGACCTGATGGGCGCTCGTGGGGCCACAGAAGCGGATCAGCGCAAGATTGACCGAACCATCGTTCGCGGCTGCGCCGGTGGCGTCTGGTCAAAAGATGAATGCGCAAAGCATGATAAGAAATAAAGAAGGGTACCGAACATGACTGAGGCGGGACAGGATAGAGCGATTGGCCGTGTCGAGGGCAAGCTTGACCAAATCATTAAGGATATGGATCGGGCGCGGGATGATCGGAAGCAGCAATATGACAAACAGGAAAAGACCGATCGAACCTTGGATGAGGTCATGCGCCAGCTTCGAAGCGTTGATTCTCGGCTGAGCAATATCGAGGAACCGGTGGCCGACTTCAACCGCTGGCGGGAACGCGGCGTCGGGGCCATCATGCTCATATCGTTTGCTGCTGCTTCATTCGGTGGACTGATCGCCACATTCGGAAAGAAGATTTGGGCGCTGATTACGGGCTAACCACTTAATCTTTCGATCTGTCGGGATATGGCTCTTTCGGAAGCTTCGTTTTCGGGTTGCCCGGCGCGTTAGATTGTTCGTGTGTCGGCTTTTCGTTATGGTCCTTAGGCTCAACTGGATCGGGATCGATTGCGTGGCTCTTGCGATCAAGACTTGGATCAGACCAAGGGCTTTTTTTCTTGTTCATGTCTCGCCTCCTATTCGTTCGGATCATTGTTGAGATATCCGCGCACTATCCCACGCGCCACCTGCGCAATAGCTTCGGCTGCTTCCAATTCGCTCCATTTGGCATTCTTCGCGGCCTCTATCAGGCTCACAATTTCGTCTGATACAGCTTCCTGACAATCGATGTCACGATCAGGATAATCGCCGGGATGTTTTGGTTTCAGCATGCGCGTTCTCCCACTTGTGAGGCATAAACGTGCAAGTTTCCAAAAAGCTCCTTGTCAGATTTTATTGAGATCGATCAGCGCATCGTCGGGCAGGGGCTTCTGCATTTCTTTGGCCTCATCCCACGGTGCGCGCAGCCACGTCTCGATTTCTTCTGATGTTCGCAGAATGACCGGCATCGCCTTCGGGTGAACGGGTTTGACAATGCTATTAGGCTCGGTTGTGAGGAAGGCGAATATGTCAACCTCCACCGGGCCTTCTTTCTTTTTGCGAACACCCTTCCAACTTGTCCAGATGCCCGCAAAAGCAAACAACGGCTTGTCTTCATTCAAGGAAAACCAGTGAAGCGGCTTTCTCTTGGTCACAGGATCGGGCGCCTGTCCATATTCTGAGAACGACGTCGCTGGCACAACACACCGACTTTCAACGCCCTGCCATCGGCGCCAATGGGGCGAGGTGAGATTGCGCACATTGGTCACACCGATATCAGCCTCGCCCTTCACGTACACCGGCGGTGTCGGCATTCCCCAGCGAAGCATTGCAAGCTCTGGCTCATCGTTCATGACATTGCGCAGGACTGGGGCAGGGTAGTCCGGGTAAACGTCAAGCTCGGGATCAACCCGGTTCGTCATATCTGAGAATTTCGGGAATAAGCGGCGCATGGCTTCGTGCGCCGTTGTGATATTATACAGATTGCACATGCGCACCTCCTGCAAGGAAGGTAGCGCAATTATTTTTTGCGTCCAGCTAGGGCGTCTTCGCCTTCCTGCTTATGATCCCGGCAGAACCAAAGCTGGCCGTAGGCGGTCTTATAGCCGAATGTTCCCCACGCTTCGCAGCCTTTGGCGTCACAGTAATGCGTGAAAAGCTTTCCTGATTTCGGACGGTGTTCTTTGTTGTCGCTGTCGCTCATGCCAATCCCCCTACAAATCCGCTCAGTTCCTTCAATCGGACCATAGCCATACGCATTTTGCCCTTGCAGCCACGCGCCTTGCAGCGGGCCTTGGCTTCGATCTCATCCAGATACAATTGCGAGCGATCAGCCTTCTCGCAGATGATCGCCTTGTCGATATAAGTCAGACGTCCGCATGCCTTGCAGATCATTTCAAGCTTTTGATCTTCGGCAAGATCTCGCACCTGGACGGATGTTTTCCAGTTTCCCATCACCAGAAGTCCTCAGCTGATGGAATGCGGACATAGCTGATCTTTCCGCCGACATGGCCGCCTGCCGGTGGCTTCCATTCTCCCATGCTGACAATCGTACCTGCATATTTGGTGTTGATATTGTCGACGGCGTTGTTTGCCTTCTCCCATTTCTGGCGGGCGATATCGTCATTATTGAGCATGTCCATCTGTCGTTCGGTGGCTGGGAACAGGTCGTACAGCGTGACGCCGACACGAAAGATGGTTGTGCCGTGTGGATTGTCGAGCCTCACGCGATCCCAGAGCATGCGAAGCGCTGCGAGAATCGCCTGATCATCATTGACGACTGGCAGATGATGCTTGCCGAACCATGATCCGTCGCGGACTGACAACCAAAGCCAGAGGCCAGCGGCATAGTAATTCTCGCGGCGCAGGCGGCGTGCGGCCTTGGTGAGCAAGAGACGGGAGATTTCATAAGCGCCATCAATAGATCGCGCTTCGGGTGGCAGCACGCGCCCGTGGCCAAACATGCCGCGCTGCTGGGCTGGTGCCTGAATGTCGTAGCCATGCAGAGCATACCAAAGACGCTCACCGTTGACGCTATTCCAAATCTTGCGCATGTGCTTGGGCTGGATCGCGTAAAGCTGGGGCGTCGTGAATATGCCGTTGCGGTAAAGGCGCTTGGCCATGCTGCAACCGATACCGGGGATATCCTCCAGTTCAACACGCAACAGCGGATCGGGCATGATCTTCGGCCACCAAATGGCCACCCCATTGCCATATGAGCCTCGGCGCTTCGTTTCTTCCTTGCCAGCCTTGCAGGCGATCTTCGCCAATTGCCGGTTTGCCGCAAAGCCAATTGAGCAGGTAATGAACGGGCCGATGTTGTCGTTGATCGCAGAGCGGATCCGCTCGGCCAGCAATTCCGGGTCATGTCTGGCACGCTCGTCCAGCACGCAGGTGAGTTCATCGATGCTCTTGGCCGTGTCGATAGGAATTACCCGCTCAATCTCGCAGAGTAGGGCATTGTGCGCACGCCGGTAAAGGTCGGGCTTTTGCGGGACAAGGATAAGATCGGGGCATAGGCGCTTGGCTTCCTTGATCGGCATGACGTTTTTAACGCCGTGATCCTTCGCTTCTTTCGAGCATGCAATCACCGCCGTCCTGTCCGTGCCAGCAAACGGCACTACGCCTATAGGCCGACCGCGCAGCCGCTTGTCGCACTGCTGTTCGACGGATGCAAAGAAGCCGTCAAAATCCAGATATAGCCGCTCTATGTTTTCAGGCTGACGCACAACACGCTCCAAACTCAGGACGAGCGAAACCGGGCCGAGCGCATGCGCGCTCAGGAACATATTCCGCTCAGTGGGGATATGTTCCTAAAATGTTCTCATTTTGAAAAAGAGTCAATCTGCATTTTAGGGCTGTGGAAAGACGGTGTTGAAGTTGGGGCGCCGGTCATTGAAATGTGGGGCAGGCGCATGAAAAAACATAATGTTTATAGCGCATGCTTTTCTGTCCCACTTTTTTGCAAGCCATTGAAAATGGCCAGAAATCTGTAGAACCTCCGGGCTTCAAAGGGCAATGGTAAAAATGGTTATGATGGCGGGTGAAATACCAATCTCATTTGGAATACAATGCATTGCGCTACGGTAAAATATTTGCAAAAATTGCATAACTTTTCATAGTGTTGGTTTGGGGGGGGGGGATGAAATTTAAGAAGCTAACAATCAATGATTGGCGGCAGTTTAAGGAAATTGATATCAATTTCCATCCTCGTCTAACTATTCTAGCCGGCGCAAATGGCGCTGGAAAGAGCACGATTCTTAGAGCTCTATCCCAAAGTTTTGGTTTTCAGTTTAATCTTATTGCAACGCCAAGGCAAAGCAACGTTGGCGTAGTCCGGTATTTCTCAGGGGTTTTAAGAAAACTGCAGTCGGCGAAAGGTTTTTCAAGGCCACCATTAAATCCGGCCCTAAATGGAAATTATGATGAGATTGGGAGTGTAATATATAGCAACAATGAAAGCGCAAAAATAAAGGTTCCTGATAGTAATTCAGTTACCTATAACATATTTATTGAGAACCAGATTATGGTCGATGGACTGTTTATACAATCGCATCGCCCTATAAGCGACTACCAGCAGATAACAAATATTCCAGCAAATCCAATTGATGCGCAGCAGGCCTATCAGCTGTATCATCAAGAGGTATTAAATCGTTATTCTAACTCTTATACGAATTTCAGCCCAACATATCGCATAAAGGAAGCCATCATATCGATGGCAACATTTGGTCCTGGAAACGAGAACGTCCGGCGCAACTCTGTCATTGAAAAATACTATCGGGATTTTAAGCAGGTATTGGCCCGAGTCTTACCTCAAAGTATTGGTTTCCAGAATATAGAAATTCGCATGCCAGATGTGGTTTTGGTAACAGAAACGGGAGAGTTTTTGATTGACGCGTCTTCGGGCGGGTTGATGGCTATAATTGATATAGCTTGGCAAATTTTCTTGTATTCGCGCGGTAGAAAGGAATTTGTCGCTGTCATAGATGAGCCAGAAAACCATCTTCATCCTTCTATGCAGCGTGTCATAATAGCTAATCTCCTTAAAGCTTTCCCAGATATGCAGCTGATCGTGGCAACGCATAGTCCTTTTGTCGTATCGAGTGTGCAGGATTCGTCAGTTTATGTATTGGGATATGTTGAAAGCCGAAATACAGAAGGACTTAAACGTAGCGTTACGTCTCAGCTACTTGATAACGTGAATAAAGCAGGTACTGCGAGCGAGATATTAAGAAATGTTCTTGGCGTCCCCGTGACAATGCCGCTTTGGGCGGAAGATAAAATAGAAAGTGTAGTAAGTAATTTTAATATAAATGATCTTAATGCCGAAAGAATATCGCAACTTCGAAAAGATCTAGAACAGCTTGGTTTAGGCGAGTTTTATTCAGACGCCTTGGCTAAAATTGCGGGGCGTCAATGATAAAATTGGAGAAAGGGCCGGCGCCGCAGAAGCTGGTTAAGAATTTTACAAAATGGACAGATTCCTTAATGGATAAAGTCAACTCCGGGCAAGAACCCACCGCTACGGAGCGTACAAGGTATAGAGATCCTGAGATTAAACAAGCCCTAATTCAAGAAACGCATAAAAAGTGCGCTTATTGTGAAAGCTTCTTAAGGCATATCCATCATGGAGATGTCGAGCACATTTACCCTAAATCTCTTGCTGTGGAGCGATCTTTCGAATGGGAGAATCTGACACTTTCATGTGAAGTTTGTAATCAGAATAAGAGCGATAACGATCCATTGCTTGAGAACATTATCGATCCGTATCTGGCGAATCCTGCTGACCATATTTGCTTTATTGGAAGCCTTGCTTTTTCGACAGGTTCGGTAGCAGGGATATCAACCATTGCTCTTCTTGAATTAAACCGTCCCGATTTAAGGGAGGTTCGTAGCGACCGTGTGGAAAAGCTTGTTGCAATTTTTCAAAAAGTAACAGACAGGGCGCTGCCACCGGTTGTTCGTAAGGCAATCTTGGACGACCTCATAAATGTCGAGACAGCCCCTTCTGCGCCATATTCATCGATGGCCAGGTGTGTAATTGATCAAATGCAGAGCGTTGTTGATCTAACTGATATCGCTAATCCGGCGGCTGCTCATGCCTAGCCATATAGCTTTGAGCGCAAATCGCGAAGGCATGTGCATAGTTATTATGTGTATATTGTTAAGTATATTTGAGATAGGAATTGGAAATATTAGTGCGTAATTATAAATAGATAGCCCCATAGGAGTGGCGGTCACAGCAATCTATCATCTGATACATTAAACTGAATGAGATCGTGCAATGGATCGCGTATACGGCGATAAACTTGCTGTTTCATCCCCCCCCCCGATCCCCCTTAATCAAGGCTATTTTAATATCGAAGATGATTGTATGTAAACTGAGAGAGTTTCATACGATACAACAGTTGAAAGGCAGAGCGATCTTCTGCAACTCATCCCTGCGCCATTCAAGCGAACCACCAGAGCCATAGCGGGGACGCTCAATGGTGTGGCCCATCAATATACGGCGCAATTCGTCGTCGATGTTCGCCTCTTTCATCCTATCTTCAAAGGAATGGCGGAATGAATATATCTTATGTTGTGGTGTAGGAAACAGCTTTTTCTCTTTGAAATATTTATTCAAAGTTGCTGACAGTTCATTCTCCCGATTGCGATAGCGAGGAAAACCCTGCTTGTGGCGTTTGAACACCTCAAGCGCGACACCTACGAGCGGAACAAGGCGCTCTGAGGATGATGTTTTAATCTCGCGGGGATCGTCGGGATCGTCTCGCGGCTCTATGGCAATATGCGGCACCTTGTTTGTGAGACGGATCGATGATGGGGAGAGGTTCGCCAATTCGCTGGGGCGTGCTCCTGTCTCGATCAGCGCCAGAACAATTCCTCGCGCTTCCTCATTGAGGGTAGCAAGGTTACCAACCTTCATGATGGTGCCGGTCAGCCATTCGCGAGGGAAGGGTGGCCGGGAACGCTTTTTCTTGGTCGAGAAATTCAGCCGGGCAAACGGGTTTTGCCGGCCTTCCTCGCCAATATAGTTGAAATATGCATCATACAGGACGCGCATGTTTCCTATGTCGCGGTTGCCAGACGATGCCGAATGGGTGGATTTGCCTTCCTTGGGCGCGATGCGTTCCAGCCAGTGCCGATAGAGCTTCATTGCGTCATCGCGTGTGATGTCTGACATGGCCTTGTCCGATATCAGGGCAATGAAGTTATTCACGGCGCGCAGCTTGACCTTCTTCCATTGCGCTTTTTGAACGGCGCTTTTGTTGACAAGCTCGTCTGGCACGATTTCATCGCAATAGATCTCGAATGCTTTGCTGACGGTCGTTGCGGGCACTGGCACGCCGCCTGTGACACTTTGCGCCAGTTCCTGCGGCATGCGTTGGCTGGCGACAAGTTCGAGCCGTGCAACCACGTCTTCGAGCGCTGATGTCGGTTGATTAATTAACGCTTGAACAGATCGATAGGTGAGGCCGAGCGCTTCAACCCTGCGCATTGCAATCTCATAACGCGCTCGCGCCGGATCGCTTGGCTCATCCAGCAGCATTGATGCCCACAAGATGTTGTCGGCTTCCTCCATGAGGTCGCGCTTTGACCGTGCAAGGGCAAGATCATCGGTTTTCAGACTGATGCGAATCGTAGGTCCGCGCTTGTCGATGTGGGCAAGGTTGCCGGGTACGCGGCGGTGATAATAATAATTTCCCGAACGTAAAAAAAGAAAACGATCCGGGTCTTTTTTGTTGGAAATCCGCCCCATAAACGCACCTCAAAAGAGGGTGAAATAACTCACCCTGTAGCACGCTATGTATCACAAGTTTTAACGATCTTGTAAACGATCAACAATCAATGAGGAGAATTTCTCTTTAAAAACAATCACTTAGCAATTATGCCTAGTGATAAAAATGGTGCGGTCGAGAAGACTCGAACTTCCACGGGTTGCCCCACAGCGACCTCAACGCTGCGCGTCTACCAATTCCGCCACGACCGCCCGTGGTAGGAGCCGAACATCGTCGGCGAGGGGCATTTAGCAAATCGATTGGGCATGCACAAGCCCTATAGACATGATCGAATGATCTTTTTCGAAAAGAAATTCAAATACCTCTGAAAAAGACCGGTAACATCCCTATTTTCAGGGCTTTTTAAGAGAAGTAATCAGGGCAATTTCTTAAGCGAAATCCTGCGGCTGCCTTCAGTCTGTTGTGGAAAACACCATCCTTGAATCACAATGGTGGAATCGATAGCGACATGTAAATCAGTCTGGCAAATCCTGAAGCCGCCTTATATCCTCCAGCCGTTTGATGGTTTCGGCGTAGCCGGCATCTATTGCCTCGGATGCGCGATGAAAATCGGCAAGACCGATTTGGCCGACCACAGGCATAAGCGACACATCCGGCGGATCACCTGCCATGCGTGCGCGCGAAATCCGGTCCTGAATAATGTTGAAGGCTTCCATCATCACACCGGTAATACCGAGCCGTGCTTCCTTCTCGCCTCGTATTGCGGCTTTCAGTCCGTCCTGTTGAGCCTGAGCGTGTTTGATGACGGCAGCCCGACCATATTGGTCGTAATGAAGATTAACCGCCAGAACGAGGCGTTGCTCATAGGCACGACAGACCGAAACCGGCACCGGATTGACGAGAGCACCATCAACCAGCATCCGCTCGTCCCAGCGCACCGGCTCAAAGACGCCAGGCAGGGCATAGGAGGCGCGCATGGCGTCGATAAGCGGACCAGACGACAGCCAGATTTCGTGACCGGTATGGAGTTCGGTGCAGACCGCGACAAACGGACTGGACAGGTCTTCTATGCGCAGGCCATCGAGATGCTCGCGCAGGCGCCCGTCGAGCTTCATACCACCGAAAAGTCCGCTGCCGCGAAATGTGATATCGAGAAGGTTGAACATGCGTCGCCGGGTAAGGCTGCGGGCGAATTCTTCCAGTTCGTCAAGCTTACCCGCGAGATAACAGCCGCCGACGAGCGCCCCGATGGAGGTTCCGGCAATCATTTCGATTTTAATATCGGCTTCGTCAAGTGCACGCAGCACACCAATATGCGACCAGCCCCGTGCTGCCCCGCCGCCAAGCGCCAGCGTTATCTTGCGTGGTTGACGCGTCTTTTCGGGCTTCTTGATAATTTCAGATGAAGGCGCTTCTGCGTCGATATCGACGGCCTTACGTCCCCAATAAAGCACCACCATAGACACCTCGTTATTTCGATCAGAGCACGTTTTGATCTCATTGAATCAGACTGGCGCTTTAACCATTTGCTTTAACGCGCATCCCGAAAACCGTTTCAAATTTTTCGGGATGCGCTCTAAATCAATCAAACACGATATCCAGACAAAAAATACTGCAAATTAATGGCAGGGAACGTATTGGGCAATCACATCGGCTTGAAAGAGGTCAATGATCGTGGTCGCAACCGGTTTCCATTTTAAGCGATGCTTCGCCGTTTTCAGAAATGACCTGACGATAGAAACAGGAACGTCTGCCAGTATGACAGGTCGGTCCATCGCCCGCGACGCGAACCTTGAGCCACAAGGCATCCTGATCGCAATCCGTGCGCATTTCGACGACGCTTTGCAGATTACCAGATGTCTCGCCCTTCTTCCAAAGCGTGTTGCGCGAACGCGACCAGTAATGCGCTATGCCGGTTGCAAGCGTCAGGCGCAGCGCTTCATCGTTCATATGCGCAACCATCAGCAATTCACCATCGCGCGCATCGGTGACGATGGCCGTGATAAGACCCGATGAGCCGAAGCGCGGCATGAAAGCCGCTCCTTCTTCTATCGTCTTCTTGTCGGAGGGTTGAGATGGAAAAATGTTCATTATCTTACCCACGAACCAGTGTCATGAAACGAACCTGTTCATCCGCCTTGCTCTTCAATTCGCCGGTAAATGTGGTGGTGATGGTGGTCGCGCCCTGCTTGCGGATACCGCGCATGGCCATGCACATATGTTCGGCCTCGATCATCACGGCAACGCCACGCGGTTTTAGAATGCGCTGAATACTGTCAGCGATTTGCGCGGTGATGCTTTCCTGTGTCTGGAGGCGGCGGGCAAAAATATCGACCACGCGCGCAATCTTGGAAAGGCCGAGCACCTTGCCATCGGGCAGATAGGCCACATGCGCCTTGCCGATAATCGGTACCATATGGTGCTCGCAATGCGAGAAAAACGAAATATCCTTGACCAGAACCAGATCGTCATAGCCGGACACTTCCTCGAACACGGTGCCGAGAACATCTTCCGGTTTTTCCGCATAACCGGAAAAAAGCTCACTATAAGATTTTGCAACGCGCTTTGGCGTTTCCAAAAGTCCTTCGCGCTCCGGATCATCTCCCGCCCACAGCAGAAGCGTGCGGATGGCCGCTTCGACATCTGCCTGACTGGGCTTGGCATGTACAAGTGTCACATTAGCCTGCTTATCGGAAGGCAGGCGGGATTCGTCATCTTCTTTGAGGATGCACGCGTCCATCGGTATTCTCCAGTAGTCTCCTTCGGGGAGGAGACGAGTTAAACGGACAACACAACGATACGCTTTGCGAGCGGGCGATGTATTGAACCGGTGCTCCAGCACCGGACAGGTTTTGCAGGTACGTCGCGGCAATGTGATACAATGCCCTTGGCGTAGCCTATGCTTGCCTATTATATAGAGACTAAATTGCAACTTCAAACGGTAGCCGCGCGACAATTTTTTGTTTTTATCCGGCAAAGCGGAAAGGTCGCCTCATGATCGATGATATTTATAACAAACGCATTCTGGAGTTTGCCGGCAATATAGAACGTCTTGGGCAATTAGCCGATCCCGATGCCACGGCAAAGGCTCACTCCAAATTATGCGGATCGACCGTCACCGTGTATCTGAAAATGGCCGATGGTGTGGTAAGTGACTTCGCCCATGAAGTGAGGGCCTGTGCGTTGGGGCAGGCATCATCTTCCGTGATGGCGCGCAATATCATTGGGGCTACAGCGGACGAGTTGAAGAAGGTTCGCCAAACCATGTACGCCATGTTGAAAGAAGAAGGAGCCGCACCCGAGGGGCGATTTGCGGATTTGAAGTACTTCGAGCCGGTTCGCGAATACCGCGCGCGTCATGCCTCGACGCTTCTGACTTTCGATGCCGTGGTTGATTGTATCAGCCAGATCGAAGCAAAAAGCGAAGCTGCGTAATCGCAATGTGTCGATCGTGCGGCAAAGAACCTCTGCCCAAAAAGGCACCGGAAAAGCCGCGCTACAGCCGCAATTTCACAGATAGATGGCGCAAGACGCCGGGCAGGGTGGTCGGCACTGCCATCGTGCGGTTTTATCAACTGACATTGTCATCATTGATCGGTAATTCCTGCCGCCACCTGCCGACCTGCTCCGAATATGCCTATGAGGCAATTGCCCGCCATGGTTTGTGGAGCGGTGGCTGGATGGGGCTTTTCAGGGTCATACGCTGCGGACCATTTGGCACCCACGGCTTCGACCCGGTGCCGCGTGAACTCTCCAGCCGGTTCAGATGGTATCTGCCCTGGCGTTTTTGGCGCATTTCGGGATCGCAGAAATAATCATCGCAATTTTTTGCGACAATTGAGACTTCATTAACGATAAACCGGTTTGATAGTGATCCGTAAAATAAGGCAGCCAAATGGTCTTTTTCAGGCCGCAATTTGCCTGCACATCACATGCAATTCAGCCCACATTTCGCGAGCCATCATGCCCAAATCGCCATCCCGTCTTACACGTTTTGTTGCCGCAGCGGCCCTTGGAACCAGTGTTCTTTATTCATGCGCTGCGACTGCAAAGACGTCCTGGGTGGTTTTTAACGCTGACAGCAACCAAATTCTTGGGCAGGACGATGCGCATGTTCAGCGTGCTCCGGCTTCGCTTGCCAAGATGATGACGCTGTATCTCACCTTTGAAGCCTTGAAGACCGGGCGCATTCATTGGGATGATGAAATGCCTGTCTCCAAGAATGCAGCGGCAAAAGTGCGTATGAAGCTATGGCTCAAGGAAGGCCAGACGATTTCAGTGCGCGATGCGGTCAATGCCATGATCATCGTCTCCGCCAATGATGCAGCAACGGTCATGGGTGAGTATTTGGGTGGATCGGAAGCGGGTTTCGGACGCCTTATGACGCAGCGTGCGCGCCAGATCGGCATGAAAAGCACATTCTTCGCAAATCCCTCGGGTTTGACCGCCGATATGACGCAATTGACGACGGCGCGCGATATGGCCGTTCTGGGCATGAGCTTGCGCCGTGATTTTCCGCAGGAATATGCGCTGTTTTCACAACGCTCCTTCACCTATAACGGGCGGGTCCGCAACGGTCATAACAATCTCATGTATCGTTATGGCGGCGTTGACGGGATCAAGACCGGCTATACCAATGTCTCTGGTTACAATCTCGTTTCATCGGCAATCATCGACGGCAAGCATCTGGTCGGCGTTGTTTTAGGCGCCGGCTCTTCCGTCGAACGTGATGGCCAGATGGCCAAATTGCTGACACGATATGGCAAGGCTGATAAGGACACGCTTGTCGCCATGGCTAAGCCCGCTGAAACTGTGACGGTCACCAAAATCAAAAAGGACACGGTCGCGCGACTGATTGACGATGCGCATATCGAACAGGGTGACGGTGGCGACCTGATTGCCTCGGCTGGCGCGCCATGGAAAATCCAGCTTGCCGCCACGCCGGATCGCAAAGGGGCAGCAGCGCTGCAGGAAAAGCTGCGTCCAGCCGTCGACAAGGTTGTGCATGGACTGGAAGGGGAGATTTCCCCCGATGGCAAGCGCCGCACGATCTATCGCATACGCTTCGGCTCGTTTAAAGATCAGGCGACGGCTGGTCGAGCCTGCCAGCATTTGCAGCGTCAGAATATCGCCTGTCTTGCAATCAAGGGATAATGTTTGACGTTTAGGGCTGGGCTTTTGGTCGCGCTTTACTGCACCGGTAAAAGCGACTAGAAGCCCGTTTCATAAAAATCGGAATAACAACCACCCGCAATCGTTGGCGGGACTGGATAAGGACGAATAGAATGTCGAATATCGTTTCCATGCAATTTCCCGACGGTTCATCGCGGGATTATGACGCCGAAATGACCGGCGCAGCACTTGCCGAATCCATCTCCAAATCACTTGCCAAAAAGGCTGTGGCCTATGCCGTTGATGGCACCGTGCGTGATCTCTCCGATCCGCTGGGCGCTTCCGGCAAGATCGAAATTCTGACCCGCGACGACCCGCGCGCGCTGGAACTCATCCGCCACGACTGCGCCCACGTTCTGGCTGAAGCCGTGCAGGAATTGTTTCCGGGAACGCAGGTCACCATCGGTCCGGTGATCGAAAACGGTTTTTATTACGATTTTGCGCGCAACGAGCCGTTCACGCCCGACGATCTGCCGGTAATCGAAAAGAAAATGCGTGAGATCATTAAACGCAACAAGTCTTTCGCCAAGCAGGTGTGGACGCGCGAGAAGGCCAAGCAGGTTTTTGCCGACAAGGGCGAGAGCTACAAGGTCGAACTGATCGATGCCATCCCCGAAGGGCAGGACCTGAAAATCTATTATCAGGGCGACTGGTTTGACCTTTGCCGTGGTCCGCATATGGCCTCCACCGGCCAGATCGGCAACGCTTTCAAGCTGATGAAAGTGGCGGGCGCTTATTGGCGCGGCGATTCCAACAATCCCATGCTGACGCGTATCTATGGCACCGCCTTTGCCAATGACAACGACCTTCAAGCCTATCTGCATATGCTTGAAGAGGCCGAAAAGCGCGATCACCGCCGCCTGGGCCGTGAAATGGACCTGTTCCATTTTCAGGAAGAAGGGCCGGGCGTGGTCTTCTGGCATGCCAAGGGCTGGAAGATGTTCCAGACGCTGGTCAGCTATATGCGTCGCCGTCTCGACAGCCACGGCTATCAGGAAGTCAACGCGCCGCAGGTGCTCGACAAATCGCTTTGGGAAACGTCTGGCCACTGGGGCTGGTATCGCGACAATATGTTCAAGGTGACCGTTGCTGGCGACGAAACCGAAGACGAACGCGTCTTTGCGTTGAAGCCGATGAACTGTCCCGGACATGTTCAAATCTTCAAGCATGGCCTTAAATCTTACCGCGATCTTCCTATAAAGCTTGCAGAATTTGGTAATGTTCATCGCTATGAACCCTCGGGCGCCTTGCATGGCCTGATGCGCGTGCGCGGTTTTACGCAGGACGATGCGCACATCTTCTGCACCGACGAGCAGATGGCCGCAGAATGCCTGCGCATCAACGACCTGATCCTTTCCGTCTATAAGGATTTTGGCTTTGAGGGCATCACGATCAAGCTCTCTACGCGCCCGGAAAAGCGCGTCGGCTCGGATGAATTATGGGATCGTGCCGAAAGCGTCATGATGCAGGTGCTGGAACAGATCCAGCAGCAGTCGGACGACATCAAGACCGGCATTCTGCCGGGCGAGGGCGCTTTCTACGGTCCAAAATTCGAATATACACTCAAAGACGCCATCGGTCGCGAGTGGCAGTGCGGAACGACACAGGTCGATTTCAACCTGCCGGAACGTTTTGGTGCCTTCTATATCGACAACGAATCGGAAAAGCGCCAGCCGGTGATGATCCACCGGGCCATCTGTGGCTCGATGGAGCGTTTTCTCGGCATCCTGATCGAGAACTTTGCTGGCCATATGCCGCTCTGGTTTGCACCGGTGCAAGTAGTCGTTGCAACGATCACCTCGGATGCTGACGCCTATGCGCAGGAAGCAGCTGCCAAGCTGAAGGCCGCCGGTCTTCAAGTGGTGACCGATCTCCGCAACGAGAAGATCAATTACAAGGTGCGCGAACATTCGCTTCAGAAGGTGCCGGTCATTCTCGTCTGCGGCAATCGCGAGGCCGAGGAAAAGACGGTGAACATGCGTCGCCTTGGTTCGCGCGATCAGGAATCGCTGACGCTTGAGGATGCTATTACCCGCCTTGTCGAAGAAGCAACGCCGCCTGATCTTGTTCGGCTCAAAAACGGCAGCTGAACGTATCAAACCAAAAGGCCGCGCTAAAAGCGCGGCCTTTTCAATAGAAACTGCTTGTTTTTTTAATCGACGCTATCGTCTGGCGCTTCGAATTCGCTGCTGGCGATCACTTCGACTTCTTCGTTTTTGCCGGACGAGACCTTGAAATCGCGCTGGTAGATATGATCGCGGTTTTTGGCGACAGCGACATAGTCCCCCTCGATCAGCACCACAGACGAATAGGCGCCGACACTTTCGCGCACCACATCGCCGGATGTGTTGAGAATGGACCATGACGTATCAGCCAATGCCTCGCCGCCCTGTTCACGCACGAGCTTCAATGTGACGTCTGCAGCGCGGTGCTGCACAGTCGCCTCAGTAAGCTTACCAGCTTCAACACGGATGTCAGCGCGGATGGTCGCGTTGGCAGAGCCGTAATTAGATACGACGTGATAGGTGCCGCTGTTCAGACGGACAATGGCGTTCGGTTTGACATCAGGAACGATCAGAGAGCGCTCGTTGTTGTCTTCATCGGCATAAATGGAAAAGCGCAGCAGATCATCTTTGATCTTGCCGCCATCGGGAAGCACGGCGCTGAGCTTCATGCCACCCGCATCGAGTGTCATGACTTCGCGGCGTACGCCGGTGCCGAGCGTTATGCGCTTGGTGGCTCCAGCGCGGCCATAGGCAACGTGAACAAGATAACTGCCTTCTGGCAATTCAAAGACCGCACTACCGCCCTGTGCGCTGGCCACCAGCGGCAATTGCCCGTCCGGGCCGACGGTCGGAGAAAACACACGCCAGACCAATCCGGCCGGAATATCGTTGCCGTTTTCCGTCAGCCGCGCCTTCAAATCGAGTTCGCGCGTTTGAACAAGCGGATTGTTTGCCGGGCTCGACGGCGATGCATAGGGTGTAAGTGGCGGAAGCGCGAGGGTTGGATCAGGCGAACTGGTTCCGGTCGCGGGATCGACAATCTGGGCACTTGCTGGCGCAACAATCATTGCAGCCGTCAAGACAATCGCAAGTCTTGCGCCGACACGAAGACGGGGGAACCTTGCACAAAAGGGATCAATCAAAACCAGCATGGCTTTTTTGAGCCTAAGCCGGTGGCAAATTCAAGGCCAAATCGTCCAGCAGGCAAGCATTTTTGTCCTTTCACCACTTAATGCTTTGCAGACTTTGACAATGGTGCGGCGCTGTGACAGGCAAAGGCAGTTCTGAAATTCAGCGATGAGGTTTGCCGTGACGCACCCTGTGTTCGATTTTCTTGCAAAGCGCAGCTCCACTCCCATTACAGCAATCAAGGAGCCCGCTCCGCAGGGCGACGAGCTTGCCGCACTTCTCAAGGTCGCAGCACGTGTTCCCGATCACGGACGCCTGACGCCGTGGCGGTTCATTCTTTACCGCGGCGATGCGCGCCATCGGGTAGGGGAGTTTCTGGCAAAACGCGCCGAAGAACGCGAAGGACCGTTGCCGGATGGGCGAAAAGAGCAGGAAAAAAACCGCTTTTCGCGTGCGCCGCTGGTGATTGGCATCGTGTCGTCGCCGGTTGCACATGAGCGCATCCCAGAGTGGGAGCAGTTTTTGTCGGCGGGTGCTGTTGCCATGAACCTCTGCATTGCTGCCAATGCGCTCGGCTATGCCACCAACTGGATCACCAACTGGTATTCCGACGATGCGCAATCACGTGCGTTTCTGGGGCTGGCGCCGCATGAGCGCGTGGCGGGCTTTGTTCATATCGGCAGTGCCGAGAACACGATGCCAGAGCGTCCGCGCGCTGAAATGGACAAGATTGTTTCCGATTATTCCGGTCCCTGGCAGAGCAAAAGCGAGGATTAAGCCGATGTTTTATGAACCGGAGAAGGGCCATCCGCTGCCGCATAATCCGTTCAAGGCGATCGTCGCTCCGCGCCCGATCGGCTGGATCGGGACGCGCTCGAAGGACGGCTTTGTCAATCTGGCACCCTATTCCTTTTTCAACGCCATCTGCGACACACCGCCGATGGTGATGTTTTCGTCAAGCGGCATCAAGGACAGTTTGACAGCCATTGAAGAAACCGGCGAATTCACCGCAAATCTTGTCAGCGATGATCTCAAGGACCAGATGAATGCCTCCTCGGTCAACGCCCCGCGCGGTGTCAGCGAGTTCGGCTATGCCGGGCTTGAGGCAGCGCCGTCGAAACTGATCGCATCACCGCGGGTAAGGCAGGCCTACGCCACGCTTGAATGCGTGGCAGTCGAGATCAAGCGCTTGCAGGACAGGCAGGCGCGCCCAACCAATAATTACATGGTGATCGGTGAAGTCGTCGGTGTGCATCTCGATGAGCGTATTCTGACGGACGGGCTGGTCGATATAACGAAGGTCAAACCGGTATCGCGCCTTGGTTATCTCGATTATGCCACCACGGAGAGCGTTTACCAGATGGCACGCCCGAAGTGGACAGACGAAAAATCATAATTTTAAAGGCTTTAGCGTCATGGCGATAACACCCGCAACCACGCAGGCCAGTCCAATCCACGCGGTCAAAGTCAGCGTTTCCCCCAGAAACAAGGCACCGATAGCTACACCGATCGGCACCCGAAGATAGGCTTGCGCCGTTGTGCCGATCGCGCCCAGTGTCTGTACAAGCCGGAAATAGATGACCATCGCCAGCGCCGTTGAAAAAACGGACAGGGCAAGAAGAGCCGAAAGCGAGTGCGTGCTCGGAGTCAGCGCCCACGGGTGGTCGAAAACAATACTGGCTGGAATGAGAATCATCGTTCCACAGACCAGAGACCCGGCGGCTGGAATCATCGGGTCCATGCCAGCGAAATTCCTGCCGAAGATAGCCGCTCCCGCATAACAAACGGTCGCCACAAGAATGGCAAGCTGTGCCCATGCATCCTGTCCGACGCCCGTAAACGCTTCCATGCCGACGATGAGGCATATGCCCATCGCGCCCACAACCACACCAAACAGTTTGCGGCTCGTGACCGCCTCATGCCGTGTCAGCAGAAGCGTAAGCAAAAACGTGAAGATCGGAGAGGCTGCGTTCAAAATAGTCGCAAGCCCCGCATCGACCGTGCGCTCAGCCCAGGCGATTAAGGTGAAAGGCAGCACACTGTTGAGACAGGCCTGAAACGCAAAACGCTTCCAGATCAATGCGTCTCGCGGCAATTTCAAACCACGCAGATAAAGGAATAAAACAAGGATAGCCGATGCAATAAGGGTTCTGGCGGCGATCAGCGTGATCGGCGGGATGGTCTCCACGCCGATTTTAATGAAACTGTACGATGCGCCCCAAAGCCCCGAAAGGAGCAGAAGCAACGATAGTTCCTTCGCCATTCTCGTCTTGCCAGTCATTTCGCATCCATTCTCATCACGTCTTTCCTGCCATTGCTTAATTGAAATGAAGAACGGAATGCTTCGGTGCCGAGCGAACTATTGCTTGCAGACAGCGTCAGAACAGGCTGCTAGATTTTAGCCATGGCAAACACCGTTTCTGGAAACACCATTGCCGAGGTTGCAAACCTTATCGGTGATGCAGCACGCGCAAACATGCTCTCAGCACTGATGAGCGGACAGGCTCTAACGGCGGGAGAACTGGCGCGCTATGCTGGTGTGACGCCGCAGACGACGAGCGGACATCTTGGCAAGCTTATGCAAGCAAACCTCATCAGCGTCGAAAAACAGGGGCGGCATCGCTACTATCGCCTTGCTTCGCCTGAGGTTGCACAAGCGGTTCATGCGCTTATGAGCTTGGCCGCAACAGGGCCCAAACGTTATCATCCGGTTGGGCCAAAGGACAAAGCCTTGCGGTTGGCCCGCACCTGCTACGATCACATGGCAGGACGTCTGGCTGTAGCGCTTGCCGATGCGCTTGTGGAAAAACGCTATGTTGTGCTCTGCGATGGAGCGGGGCTTGTCACGGAGGAAGGACGCCGGTTTTTCTGCGATTTTGGTCTTGAACTGGAGAAAGCGACACGCGGCAAACGACCGCTGTGCCGGACCTGCCTTGATTGGAGCGAGCGACGGCCGCATCTGGCGGGATGGCTGGGGGCGGCTTTGCTTGATCGCTCTCTCGCTCTTGGCTGGGTCAGCCGTATGAGCGAAAATCGCGCGTTGCGCCTCACACGAAGCGGCGAGACAGGGTTTTTACGTCTATTCGAGCTTTCGCCCGATTGGCGGTCTCCAACGCTCGCAATACAGGATGGCTCATAGGCCGTTTTGCTTGGCCTTGATCCAGATAGCTTCCATTTCATCGAGGCTTGCCGCCTCAAAGCTGCTGCCGGTCTCATCGAGCGCTTTTTCGATGAAGTGAAACCGACGCCGGAATTTATCATTTGCCGCGATCAAAGCGATTTCCGGATCCAGTTCCAGATGTCGACCGAGATTGACCATGGCAAACAGAAGATCGCCATATTCCTCCTGGATTTCGGCTTTCTTTCCCCTGGCCATTGCTTCCTTCAATTCAACCGTTTCTTCGGCAATCTTGTCCAAGATCGGTGCTGCCTCGCTCCAGTCGAACCCGACTTTCGCTGCTTTCTGCTGCAATTTCAAAGCGCGAAGCAGGGCAGGGAAGGCGCGTGGAACGTCGTCGAGAAAACCAGTATTCTCATTCGCATCCAGACCAAGTTTTGCGCGTCGTTCGGCCCGCTCGGCCTTTTCCTGCGCTTTTATGCGGCCCCATGCCCCCTTGGCCATGCCCGCATTTCGGGCTTCTTCATCACCGAACACATGCGGGTGCCTGCGGATCATCTTGTGCGTGATCGCCTGCACCACATCGCCGAAATTGAAACTGCCCTGTTCTTCCGCCATACGGGCATGAAAGACCACCTGCAGAAGCAAATCGCCCAGTTCCTCGCATAAATCGTCCATGTCGTCGCGCTCGATGGCGTCGAGCACTTCATAGGTTTCTTCAAGCGTATAGGGCACGATAGAACGGAAATCCTGTTCCACATCCCACGGACAACCCGTCTCGGGATCACGAAGTGCCATCATTATTTCAAGAAGACGGTCAATATTGCGGGAAGGTTTCATCTGCGCTCCATCAGACTTCGTTAATCCGGTGGGCGGCTTCGAAGAAATCACCCGTGCGGCTTGCAGTCTGTTACCGATTTTGCATAGTCAGTTCGGGATCGCACATCGGGGCGGCATGTTCAACAAGCGGATATCTCAACGATGACAATTCTTGTGACCGGCGGCGCCGGCTATATCGGCTCCCACACCTGCGTCCAGCTGATCGAGGCGGGCCATGATGTGGTGGTGGTCGATAATTTCGACAATTCCAACCCGGAAGCTCTGCATCGCATCGAAAAGATCGCCGGTCGCGCACCTATCCGTGAGCCGGGCGATATTCGTGACCGCACCTTTCTCGAACAGGTTATCACGCACCATAAATGCACCGGCGTCATTCATTTCGCGGGTCTAAAGGCTGTGGGCGAATCAAGTGAAAAGCCGCTGCATTATTATGATTGCAATGTTTTGGGCACACTCCGGCTTTTGCAGGCCATGGAAGCAACCGGGGTTAAAAAGCTCGTTTTCAGCTCCTCCGCCACCGTCTATGGCGACCCGCAGAAACTGCCGATCACCGAGGATCAGCAGCTTAGCGCCACCAATCCTTACGGGCGCACCAAGCTCGTTATCGAGGACATGCTGCGCGATCTTCATAACAGCGACAAGAGCTGGGCCATTGCGATCCTGCGCTATTTCAACCCCGTTGGCGCGCATGAAAGCGGGCTGATAGGCGAAGACCCGAAGGGCATTCCCAACAATCTCATGCCCATCATCGCGCAGGTGGCGACCGGAAGGCGCGAAAAGCTCAACATCTGGGGCAATGATTATGCGACGCCGGACGGTACGGGCGTGCGCGATTACATCCATGTCGTGGATCTCGCGGCAGGTCACCTCAAGGCATTGAAAAAACTCGATGATCCGCAATGCTTTTCGGTTAATCTCGGAACAGGGCAGGGCTATAGCGTTTTGGATGTCGTCAAGGCCTTCGAGCACGTCTCGAACCGTCAGATCAATTATGAGATCGCGCCGCGCCGTCCCGGCGATGTGGCCGAATGCTATGCCGACCCGACCTTCGCCAGGCAGTTCCTTGGCTGGTCTGCGGAAAAGAACTTACGCGAAATGTGCCAGGATATGTGGAACTGGCAGTCGAAAAATCCGAACGGCTACGAGTGAGCAGAGGTCGCGCGCGCAGCTCACGCAAGCTGTTCGCGCGACATGATGCTATCGCAGCTTCTTTCAATATGATCTACCGGGACGACACAGCACGCGATTCTGGTTGCGTGCCGAACGCAATGGAATGAGAGAATGCGATTTCTGCCGGATAAATTCACTTCCATGCTGATCGTAACCATCCTGCTGGCATCCATATTGCCGGTGCAGGGAGACTTCGCCACGTGGTTCGCGCTCGCAACCAAGATCGCGGTCGGACTTTTGTTCTTCCTGCATGGCGCACGGCTATCGCGTGAGGCAGTCATTGCCGGCGTCACGCATTGGCGGCTGCATCTGGCGGTGCTCGCATCGACTTTCGTGCTGTTTCCCTTACTGGGACTGCTCGCCGGATGGGCTATTCCGGGCCTTGCAAAATCGGCGTTTTATACCGGCATTCTCTATCTTTGTGTTTTACCCTCCACTGTCCAGTCCTCCATCGCCTTCACCTCGATGGCGCGCGGCAATGTGTCGGCGGCTATCGTTTCAGCTTCGGCCTCCAATATTTTCGGTATGTTTCTGACACCCATTCTGGTTGGTCTGCTTCTGGCGGTTAATACCGGAGGAGGGGGCATCTCGCTCGATGCGCTTGAATCGATCCTGCTGCAATTGCTGGCTCCCTTCGTTCTGGGGCAAATTTTGCAGCCATGGATCGGCGATTTCATGCGCCGAAACGGCAAGCCGCTCAGTTTCGTCGATCGTGGATCGATCCTCATGGTCGTCTATCTGGCGTTCAGCGAAGCTGTCGTTGAAGGTCTGTGGCGCAGCGTGTCATGGGAAGACCTCGCCATGATGATCTGCATTGACGTCCTGCTTCTGATTATCGTGCTTCTGGCAACATGGTATGGTAGCAAATGGCTGGGCTTTAATCGCCCCGACCGCATCACTATCCTGTTTTGCGGCTCGAAAAAGAGCCTCGCCAGCGGCGCTCCAATGGCCAATGCCATATTTGCAGGCGCCAGTGTCGGTAGCATCGTTTTGCCACTGATGCTGTTTCATCAGATACAATTGATGGCCTGCGCGGTTATCGCCAAAAAACTTGGCAGCTTTAAAGAACCGGATTAAGTCTATGACGCATAATGATAATAACCAATTTGATGAAGAGGCTCTTGCCGAGGCTTATGACCGGGCACTGGTACTGGAAAAATCTGGCGATTTCGATGCTGCCGCAAAGGCCTATGAAGAAGTTCTTGCCATTGATCCTGACGATCACGGCGGCGCGGCCGTACGTCTTGCCAGCATGGGACGCGGCGCAGTACCTTTAAAAGCGCCCGATGCTTATGTGGCAACGCTTTTCGACCAGCACGCGGAAATGTTCGACACGATCCTCGTTGACCAGCTTGGCTATGATGTGCCGCTGCAATTGCGTGAAATCTTGCTGGAAATCGATGAGAAATTTCACCGCCAGCGTATGCTCGATCTTGGCTGTGGCACCGGACTATCCGCTGATGCGCTCGATGATATGGCGGCGCACAAAACGGGCGTCGATATCTCCGAAAATATGATCGAAGTCGCCTTCGAGAAAGGCGATTACGACGCGCTTTTCGTGGGCGAGGCGGTGCGGTTTCTGGAAACCACTGCGGAAGATGCATGGGACCTGATCGTCGCAACCGACGTGTTGCCCTATATGGGTGAACTGAACCGTTTCTTTGCCGGTGTGGCAGCGCACCTGGAGCATGGCGGTTATTTCGGCTTTTCGAGCGAAACTTTGGATGATGACTGGCTTGCCGGTCGCGCCTTCATGGTCGGCAATTATCAGCGCTTTGCACACGCACAGGCCTATGTAAAAGCCCAACTCGAATCATATGGCATGGAATGCCTGCGCTGCGAAAATATTACTGTGCGTAGCGAACAAGGAGCACCGGTGCCCGGCCATCTCTATGTTGCGCGCAAACGATAAAGATTCGGGACTATGACCACATAAGTCGTTTGCGTAATATGTGCTTTGATAGTCGTGAGCCCTGCAAAAGCCTTTTTGTATACATACATTAGTTCCATAATCTATGTTATGCGATCCTTTGTAGTAAGAACGCCCCGGTTCCCTTCGCTGAAAACCAAGCTATATTATATCGGCATTGCATAAAGGAGAACGAACATGCGCACGATTTTGATAGCTGTAGCAATCATCACCTCCACAAGCTTTGCTATGGCAGCGGCACCTGATGGAAAGAAACTGTCTGAAATCGTGGCAGGCATCGAGCAATCAGCGGACTTCGATTATATTGACGAAATCGACTGGAATGACCGTGGTTATTATGAGGTCGAATATTTTTTGAAAAACGGCTCAAAAGTGGAAACCAAGATCGACCCGAAAACCGGCGAAATCCGCAGATAGTCTGCTCTGTGGTTGTTTAGATTTCCAAAGCTTCTCTGGCGCAAATGTCGTTCAGGCTAAGCACAGGTATTTCGTCAGATGAGGTGATTATTCTTTCACATAAGCACCCTACTGCGCTTTCCCGTCAGAATTTATTACAATAAAAAAGGCCGGGGCAAAATGCACCGACCTTCCTCATCATCGATTTATTCCCGTGCCAGTACATCCGTGGTCAAAAGATAAAACGATGCAGACCTTGCGAGCGACAGATAACTTCCAGCGCTCATAAGCAATGCCTATAAATCTATGGTTAATGTGGCATTGTGTTCAAATTAGGTCATCCTGTTTTATTTATGAGAGATATCCTAAAAGCCACAGGATCAATATTACCGGAATGGGAATGCCGATAAGCCATAAGAGACCGCCTTTAAACATATGTTCCTCCTTGGAATTTCTGTCTCTCATAAACGGTGCTGCGCGCTATTTGTTCCCAAGATTATTGTATTGTTCTAATTTCATTGAAGGCGTGACGATATGTTTACCAAGCTAAAATAAGCCATCAAAGAAATAGGATACAATGAGAGCCTCAAGGCAGAATCTCGAAGCCCTGTTTTATTCATTTCAGGTGCCCTCTCCTACAGTATAAGTCCTGTCGAAGTGAACAAGGATCGATAAGATTAGATCGAAACACGCTCTAAAGCATCGACCCAAAAATCGAAATCGATTTTTGGGAAGCATGATGCGTAGTTTCAATATGTTAGAGTGACCTTTGTGCGTCCGAATGGACGTGAATCGCGATCTAACGTCCCTGAAGAACCTTGATCACATTCGGCGTAACCTTCCCTCGCGATGCCGCATTCATATCACCGTAAGTGAGCCGTCCCGACGCTATTCCACGGATCATTCTGGAACAATAGACTCGCGGTATTGCCGAAACCGACGTGTTGGCGACCATAGCTATGGTTTGCCGACTTTTGAGCGGTTTATTGCGAATGCGTTCTACACAGGAATTGATGAAATTGTTGCGAACAGCCGGACTGCCTTGCAGTACCTGTTGTCCCGCTGCATAGTTGGATGCGCTCACGCCGCAGCCGCTTAATCCAAGAGCCAGAACAATAATGGATAAAGTGTTGGTTTTCATAACGCCCTCCGTTGTGAACAAGATTGGTATATCTCATCCCATCGGTCAACAACAAAGCGGTACCAATGCTGTGGAGCTTACCATCAATTTCCTTTAATCAGTTTTCGGAACTCCTAGCGCAGCAACAACGTTAAAGCAGCAGGAGGTAAACATCATGTCGGTTCGTTTTCAGATTACTGCCCTGCTCAGCTTGATGGTCAATGCGGTCGTATTCGGCGTGGGAGCCATAACTGTTTTGTCAGTTCCAAGCTTGGCAGAAAATGCTGCTTTTCTGCTTCCTGTTGCTGTGGGTATCAGCATTGTGGTCAGCCCATTCATCGCCTGGTTTATTGCGCCACGGCTCCGCAACAGATACTGGCAAAATCGACAGTTCAACAAAGAGCCCGTTTCGTAGCTCATTTCTTTGACCTCGCGACGGTATTAACAACAGCAATATTGCGCATCACATTTTTTCCAAATGTGGTGCGCCAACGGTGTGCGATAGTTATTTTCAACGCTAAATTTCTTCTTATCCGAAGAGCCGGACGTCAATTTTGATCGCTCCGCATCTACGCTTTAAACCAACTAAAAAGCTATGAGTGATGCGTCGCCTTACCCGAAGGACGGACCCAAGCGGGAAACCAATCGCAATCAATAGTAATATGACAGAGAAATTCGCAGATTAAAAATTTTTCGAAGTCATTGATTTTGGTGAGCGCGCAGGGATTCGAACCCTGGACCTACTGATTAAAAGTCAGTTGCTCTACCGGCTGAGCTACGCGCTCCCGTGGAGGGGAAAATCACCCCCGGAAGTGGGGCGGAACATAAGGGGGAGTTTGGAAATGGTCAACACCGGAAAACATGTTTCTACAATATAATTCAAAAAATAAATCTGACCACAATATCAACTCTTTAAAGCTCCCAAAGCGCCATTGTGAGACGTTTTGTCTATTGCAAGTCTGTTTGAAATTTTAAAAGCCGCCCTTTTGGGGCGGCTTTACAGCGTCTTGCTTTTTTCCTCAGCTAAACTTTGCTTAGCGATAAGGCGAATAGCACTGCTGGCGCGGGCCGTTATAGGGCTGGAACGTGTTATCGGAAGCCCGATAAGACCTATAGCGACTATAACACCACTGAACGTGGGAATTGTTATAGGCAGGTGCACGATAGACACGCTGCGGCTGAGGCGCAGTGATTGCACCACCAATTATGGCACCAGCACCGAATGCGGCCAACGGATACCACCACCCGTCATTATGACGGCGATAGCCGCGACGATAATCACGATAGCCGCGGTGGCCGTTCCAATAACCGTTGCGATAACGCGGCCCGTTCCAGCCATGACGCGGACCGCGGCGAGGACCGTCCCAGCGATGACGGTTTCTGTCACCACGCCAATGACCACCGCCGCCGCGCCGCCAACGATCATCACGCACCTGCTGCACGTTTTCATTGCTGGCGAGTTGGGCGGATGGAGCTATTGGCGCAGCAGTTACAGGAACTACGGCACTAACCAGAAAACTGGCTCCAATCAGTCCTACAAACATCTTTCTGAAGCTGCTCTTCATATGCTTCTCCTCTTCAGGTCCCTGCATCATGACGTTAATGACATGAATGCGAGCTGAACATAGAGAACGATCATGCCCTATAATATGATCCCTGAAAATCGCTAATTAATTTCAAGTCTTGGTGATAGAGGCAATTTGACCTCTGGAAAACTCAAATCAAACCCACCATATGCTGCCATCATGACCAAGCCACTCCCTTTCGGTGATTTACACAATAAACGGCCACGCGAACGCAATAATCTCGATGTCCGGTTTCTGCCGACCATCGACGGCGTTCCGCCCGTTGACTGGCTTGTCGCCGAAGGTTTGACCCAATATGAAGACGCACTTTCTTTCATGGAAGCGCGTGTGCAGGCCATACGCGAAGGAACCGCCAACGAACTCATCTGGCTGGTCGAGCACCCTCCCCTTTACACAGCGGGCACAAGTGCACGTGTGGAAGATCTTTTGACGCCCGACAGCCTGCCGGTCTTCAATACAGGGCGCGGTGGCGAATATACCTATCACGGTCCCGGCCAGCGCGTGGCCTATGTCATGCTGGATCTCAAACGCCGACGCGAAGATGTACGCGCCTTCGTGGCTGCCCTTGAACAATGGATTATTGACAGTCTCGCCGAATTCAATGTCAAAGGCGAACGTCGCGAGGATCGGGTTGGCGTCTGGGTTGCGCGACCGGAAAAGCCGCGTCTTGGCGATGGCTCCATGTGCGAAGACAAGATTGCCGCCATCGGCATTCGCCTGCGCCGTTGGGTCAGTTTTCACGGCATTGCCATCAATGTCGAGCCGGAGCTTGGCAATTACAGCGGCATTGTCCCATGCGGAATCTCGGAACATGGCGTTACCAGCCTCGTCGACCTCGGTCTTCCGGTGACGATGGGCGATCTCGACATCGCGCTGGGGCGCTGTTTTGAAACGATTTTCGGTCCTCGCCAATCCTGACGATCACAAGCATTCAATCATCGGAATGGGTTTTTATCGTGCGTTCGCGCATGAAGACATAAAAGCCGGAGCCGATGATAATCGCGATGCCGAACCATTTGGACGGCGTGGGGAAATCACCAAAAATCAGCAGACCCACCAGAACCGCATTGACGATTTCCAGATATTGGAACGGTGCCAGCAGTGACGCCGGAGCAAGCTTGAAGGCATGCACGACCATGAGATGGCTTACGGTTCCGATAACACCCATCAGCGTCAGCAAAAGCCAAGGCTGAAAACCGGACGGCAGGCTGAAATGCAGGTCTTCCAGTCCTGTGACAGGCCCCATAAGCATCGCGAGCCCGACAAACGCCCACCCGCCCAGTCCGGCATAAAACTGCATGGCAAGGGGGTTTTCCTTGGCGCCATATTTGCGATTGAGGATCAGATAGGCTGCAAAAGTGACGGCTGTTGCCAGCGGCAACAGAGACACCGCACCAAAAATCTCAAAGCTTGGCTGAATAACGATTATCGTCCCGATCAGACCAATCGCCACGGCGCTAAAGCGCCGCCAGCCAACTTTTTCCTTGAGGAATATTGCAGAAAACAGCGTGAGAATCAGCGGTTCGGCGAAAAAGACCGCCATGGCATCGGCCAGCGGCATATATTTGACCGCCGTGAAAAAACAAAGCCCACCCAGCCCCATCAATGCGCCGCGAACAAGATTGCCAATGAGATGCTGTGTGCGAAGCGCCTGCACGCTGCCCCGCCCTGTAACCAGCAGGATTGCCAGCATCAGCCAGCATTGCAGGAAAAACCGCATGAAGGTGATGGTTGCCGGAGGAACATTATCCATCATGGCCAGCCATTTGCCGGTGGCATCCATCAACGGCAGCAGCAACACCGAAAGCACCATGATCGCCATGGCCTTCACATGCGATTGCGTATCTGTTGCGACCCTGCCCTGCATATTGCGCTCACTTTTACCGGCGATGTTCATCAAGAGGCTCTACGCCAGCCGTAAAATTCTTTCCATCGAATTCGCATCAGGTTCTGTCTGCGTCTGTTGTCGGCGCAATTTGCACGCAAAACCTCGTAAAATTGCCGCAAAACCTGTCATAAAGCCGTGTGAAACTGGAACGTAAAGCGAACTTCATTCGCCTTTCGGTGCAGCGCGTGACATTATTGCGGTGATTCGCAGACAGTTTATTTTCAGCCTGCGGCGTGCGGCCTGTGTCGTGTGGTGGGGCCACCCTGAAATTCTGACAGAAAGCTTATCGGACGAAGATGGACGACAGCAACGATCTCTTTTCAAGAGTGGTGAACAATGCCCGCGAACGACAGGTGGAGCGGCAGACGGAAAGCCCCGTCGCGCCAAAGCCTGTCATTCAGCCTGCACCCGCAGCGTTGCAACCTGCGCCCAGGCCCGTAACGGCAAAAGTGCCCTCCTCACCGTCCGGTGGCGACGATTACAATGCGTCCTCGATCCGTGTACTCGAGGGTCTGGAGCCGGTGCGCCTGCGTCCGGGCATGTATATTGGCGGCACCGACGAAAAGGCGCTGCACCATCTTTTTGCAGAAGTCATCGACAATTCGATGGATGAGGCCGTCGCCGGTCACGCCAATTTCATCGAAGTCAGTCTCGATGCGGACGGGTTCATCACCGTTTCCGATAATGGTCGCGGCATTCCGGTGGACGAGCATCCGCAGGTGCCGGGCAAATCCACACTTGAAGTCATCATGACCAAGCTGCATGCGGGCGGAAAGTTTGACGGCAAGGCCTATGAAACCTCCGGCGGCCTGCACGGTGTCGGTGTTTCGGTGGTCAATGCGCTTTCCGATGAAATGGAAGTGGAAGTAGCACGCAATCGCCGCCTTTACCGGCAGCGTTTTTCGCGCGGCATTCCGCAAGGCGGGCTGCAAGATGCCGGCGAAGTTCATAATCGCCGCGGCACCCGCGTCCGTTTTCATCCTGATCCTGATATTTTCGGCAAAAGCGCGCGTTTCGATCCGCACCGGCTCTATCGTATGGCGCGTTCAAAAGCCTACCTGTTCGGTGGCGTGGAAATTCGCTGGAGTTGCGATCCAGAACTCCTTGATCCCAAGAAGGAAACGCCCGATAAGGCCGTGTTCCATTTCCCTGGTGGCTTGAAGGATTATCTCGCCTCATCGCTCGGCAAGGAGCATCAGGTCACACGCGAGATTTTTGCCGGTAAGACCGAGAAGCAAGGCGGCCACGGTGCTGTTGAATGGGCTGTGTCCTGGTATGGCGGCGATGGCTTCGTCAATTCCTATTGCAACACGATTCCCACAGGCGATGGCGGCACACACGAAGCAGGTTTTCGCATCGCGTTGACACGCGGCCTGAAAGCCTATGCGGAACTGACCAACAACAAGCGCGCCTCGATCATCAACACCGATGACGTGATGGTGTCGGCTGCGGGCATGTTGTCTGTCTTCATCCGCGAGCCGGAATTCGTCGGCCAGACCAAGGACAAGCTTGCGACCGTCGAAGCGCAGCGCATCGTGGAAAACGCCATACGCGATCCCTTCGATCTGTGGCTTGCCGCCTCGCCTCAGGAAGCCTCGCGACTGCTTGAATGGGTGGTGGATCGCGCTGAAGAACGCCTGCGGCGGCGTCAGGAAAAGGAAACCGTTCGCAAGAGTGCGACGCGCAAATTGCGCCTGCCCGGCAAGCTTGCAGACTGCACGCAAAATGCGGCTGCGGGTGCCGAACTCTTCATCGTCGAGGGCGATTCGGCTGGTGGCTCCGCCAAGCAGGCGCGCAATCGTGCCACACAAGCCATTCTGCCGCTGCGCGGCAAGATTTTGAACGTGGCCAGTGCGGGACGCGAAAAACTCACCGCCAACCAGCAGATTGCCGATCTCATTCAGGCGCTTGGCTGCGGTACGCGCAAGAATTACCGCGAAGACGATCTGCGCTATGATCGCGTGGTCGTCATGACCGATGCCGACGTCGATGGTGCGCATATCGCCTCGCTGCTGATTACCTTTTTCTATCAGGAAATGCCGGAACTGATCCGCAACGGGCATCTTTATCTGGCCGTGCCGCCGCTTTATCGCCTGAGCCAGGGCGGAAAGATCGCCTATGCCCGCGACGATGCGCATAAGGACGAACTTTTACGGACCATGTTTACCGGACGTGGCAAGGTCGAAATCGGTCGTTTCAAAGGGCTTGGTGAAATGCGTGCAGACCAGCTCAAGGAAACCACGATGGACCCGAAAAAGCGCACGCTTTTGCGCGTTCAGGTCGATGAGGACTATATCGATGAAACCCGCAACACCATCGATGACCTGATGGGAACCAGACCGGAAGCCCGCTTCCGCTTCATTCAGGATCGTGCGGCTTTCGTGGAAGAGCTGGATATCTGATCAGTCCCATGGACATTGATATTGTCTGTGCTTTTGCCATTGCGTTGAGGGGCGGTTGAAACCGCCCCTCATTGCTTATTTTGCATGTTTGGCAAGCCATTCCTGCATCATCTTGATTTCCGCTTCCTGCGCAGAAATTACCTTTTCGGCCAATGCCCGAACTTGCGGATCGGAACCATGTTCAAGCTCGACACGCGCCATATCGATTGCGCCCTGATGATGGGGGATCATGCCACGCATGAAGTCCACATCGGCATTACCGGAAAACTCGACGCTCATATCCTTGTGCATGCGATCATTGGCTGCTTTGTAAGCGGCCACAGCAGGGCTATCAGCAAATGATTGCGTACTGGCAGCATGTTCGCCATGCCCCTTGTGAGCACCGTTTGTGTCCGATTGCGCAAATGCCATCCCGGCACTGACGATTATCGCTCCAGCCAATAAAATCGGGCGAAAAATCTGCATGAGAACCTCCATTGGTTTTGTCTCATGCAGCGCAAGATAAAGCTTGCCAGCGTTGGAAGGTCAAGCATCCAGACCATCCATGAACCAATATTATTCTTTCACTTCAATGCCCAGTTTGGTGGTGATTTCCTCAATGGATTCCTTGACGAAAAACGTCTGATCCGTGCTCAGCGTCACGATACGCGTTCCGGTACCATAGGCGTTATAGGACAGAACGTGATTGAAATTGACCGCGAGTTTTTCCCCGTTCACCTCGGTCAGCATGATCCACATCGGTTTTCCCTCCTCCAAATCGTTTCCATACAGGATAGAGGCAGCAGGAAAAATGGCAATGTGGAATCAGAGCGGGCGTCGCAAACGTACTTTTTCGACTAAATTCCCAAAACTTTCAGACCATTCCTCACCGCGCCATTCGATTGCAAAACCGAACTTTTGATAAAGGCCGAGCGCAGGCAGATTGTCGGCATGGGTGCCGATCACGGCTTCACTGAAACCGTCCAGCATGATTTGCACTGTTAAAGCATCGAGAATGCGCCCGCCCGTCCCCTGCCCATGGAACGGCGGATCGATCCAGAGATCGGAAATATAATTGCTTTGGGGAACCCGCGCACCCCAGCCCAACAATGTGCCATTCGCTTCCGCGACCACAACACCATACCCATTTTCATGCAGATCTTGCAGGAATTTCGCTTCCAGTCTCTGGCGCTTTTCATCCGCCATCACCGCGATTTTCGCAGGCAATTGCCATGCTCTCACCGCAAGGGCTGCCATGAAAGCAAATTCGCCGGGAAGACCCCGGCGAATGTTAAATTCAATATTTGTTACCACCATTTTGCCGGGGTAAATCGCCCGGCGGCCTGTTCGATGGCGTGGGCTGCCTGAAACAGCGTTTCCTCTTCAAAGGGACGTCCGATCAGTTGCAGACCGAGCGGCAGGCCTTGTCCGTTGACACCGGCAGGCACCGCGATGCCCGGAAGACCGGCCATATTAACGGTGACGGTAAAGATGTCATTGAGGTACATTTTCACCGGATCATTGGCGAGTTCCTCATCGGCAAGACCGAAGGCAGCGGATGGGGTCGCAGGCGTCAGGATTGCCTGCACGCCTTGCGCAAACACATCCTCAAAGTCCTTCTTGATCAGCGTGCGAACCTTTTGCGCGCGCAGATAATAGGCATCGTAATAGCCAGCCGAAAGCACATAGGTGCCGATCATGATGCGGCGCTTGACTTCCGCGCCAAAGCCTGCGGCACGGGTCTGTTCATACATGTCGGCAATATCCTTGCCCGGCACGCGCAATCCATAGCGCACGCCGTCATAACGCGCTAGATTGGACGAGGCCTCAGCCGGTGCCACGATATAATAGGCAGGCAGCGCATATTTGGTGTGCGGGAGCGAAATATCGACGATTTCAGCACCGGCATCTTTCAGATACTGGATGCCCTGCTGCCAGAGCTTTTCGATTTCATCGGGCATGCCATCGACACGATATTCCTTTGGAATACCGATCTTCATGCCCTTGACCGAACGACCAATGGCCGCTTCGTAATCCGGCACCGGCAGATCGACTGACGTTGTATCCTTAAGATCAAGCGAGGCCATCGACTTCAAAAGGATAGCGGCATCACGAACATCGCGGGCAATAGGGCCGGCCTGATCGAGCGAGGAGGCAAAGGCCACCGTCCCCCAGCGCGAAACACGGCCATAGGTCGGCTTGATGCCGACCGTGCCGGTGAAGGCTGCGGGCTGCCGGATCGAACCGCCGGTATCGGTTGCGGTGGCACCGGCGCAAAGATGCGCTGCAACGGCCGCAGCCGAGCCGCCAGATGATCCGCCCGGCACCAGATCGGTATTGGAGCCGTTGGCACGCCACGGGTTTTTCACCGGACCGTAAAAAGATGTTTCATTGGACGAACCCATTGCGAATTCGTCCATGTTGAGCTTGCCCAGCATGACCGCACCGTCGGCCCAGAGATTGGCAGTGACGGTCGATTCATATTCGGGCTTGAAACCATCGAGAATATGCGAGCAGGCCTGTGTGTGCACACCCTTTGTCGCAAACAAATCCTTGATACCGAGCGGAATGCCTTCAAGCGCTCCCGCCTCGCCCTTGGCAAGACGTTCATCAGACGCCTTTGCCATGGTCCGCGCCTGATCTTGGGTAACGCTCACATAGGCATTGATGGTTTCATTGGCAGCATCGATTGCCGCAAGATAGGCATCCGTCAATTCGCTCGCGGTGATGGTTTTTGCCTTCAGCTTGTCGCGTGCTTCGGCAATGCTCAGTGCGGTCAGTTCGCTCATCGTCAAATCCTGTCAGTGCGCCGCTACAAGGCGCTTTTCGTCGCAATATCAAAAGGTTTATTCAACAACCTTCGGTACGACGAAGAAATTGTCTTCGGTTACCGGCGCATTGGCGACGATCGCTGCGGCCATATTGCCGTCGCTTACCGCATCTTCACGCACACGCATTTTCATCGGCGTCACCGAGGTCATCGGCTCCACGCCATCCACATCGACTTCGTTCAATTGCTCGACAAAGCCCAGAATTGCATTGAGTTCTCCGCTCATGCGTTCGGCATCGTCTTCGCTGACGGCAATACGCGCCAGATGCGCGACGCGCTTGACGGTGGAAATATCGACGGACATCCTGTTCTCCGCAAATTCTTGCGGGCGGCTGGTCGCCGCCCTTTAAAATCTTCATCCGGCTATAGCCGTGGACTCGGTAAAGCGCAAGAATTTAGGCTTAAAACGCGTGCACAGTGCCCGCCGGATCAGCCAGAACCCTGGTTTGCGGATGGTCGGCCATGGCCGCGACAAATTTTTCTGCGGTCTGATCCAGAACCGGGAACGACCCATAATGGCAGGGCAGCACGGCCTTGAACTTGAAATAACGCTGGCAGGCAAGGGCCGCCACAGCGCCTCCCATGGTGAAACGATCACCAATCGGTACCAGACCGATTTCCGGCTGATGCAATTCATTGATCAGCGCCATATCGGAGAAAATATCGGTATCGCCCATATGATAAAGCGTTGGCGCATCCTCAAAATGGAAAACCAGCCCGTTGGGATTGCCCAGCGCCTGCGAAACGCCGTTTTCGGTCAGCATAGCCGATGAATGCAGCGCGTTAACAAAAGTCACGCTAAAACCATCATGGGTGATCGTGCCGCCGGTATTGCCCGCATCGACATTTTCCACACCCTGCCGCTCAAGCCATGCGGCAAGATCGGCATTGGCGATCACGGTGGCCCCGCTCGCTTTGGCAATTGCAATCGTATCGCCGACATGATCGGCGTGACCATGGGTCAGAGCAATATGTGTGACGCCCTTGGTGACTTCTGCAAAATCAATATTTTTGGCGCCGGGATTGCCGTTGATGAAAGGATCGATGAGAATGATGGCCTTGTTCGTTTCAACGCGGAATGCGGACTGACCAAGCCAGCTGATTTTCATGATGATACTCCTTGCATCTCTATTTTGGCATCTCGATTTTCGCTGTCCCAACAGATATGACGCAGTATGCGTTTCAAGCAAGGTTGGACCGCTCTAAAATCAGATGAGAACCCATGGCTGTTGTTGAAATTGAAGAAATCCCGGCGCTGCTGAAGTCAGGTCAGACGATTGCAGGGCTGGATCTTGGCACAAAAACCATCGGCCTTGCCGTTTCGGATCTCGGATATTCTTTTGCTAATCCGCGCCCCGTCATCAAACGGGTCAAATTCACCATCGATGCGCGGGTGCTTATCAAGGCGCTGGAAATCGATCACGTCGGCGCTATCATCATCGGCCTGCCGATGAACATGGACGGAAGTGCGGGGCCGCGTGTGCAGGCAACCCGCGCCTTCGTGCGCACCATGCAGCCTCTCACCGATTTGCCCTTCATCTTCTGGGACGAGAGGCTTTCGACGGTCGCCGCAGAACGCGCCTTGATCGGCATGGATGTCTCGCGCGGCAAGCGCGCCGAACGCATTGATTCGGCAGCGGCTGCTTTTATTCTTCAAGGTGCGCTCGACCGCCTGCACACGATCCGGCGCGATCAGGAGGCCGGATAAAGCTGATCAATGATCTGCATCGAATCATGGCGGGCATCGAGCATGCCATAGGTCGTGCGCCACTGACCGCCAAGACGGGTATCGATGAAGGCTTCGGCCACGGCATCCGCACCAAGCTGGCGCAATTCTGCAGCAGCGGCGGCAAAAGCAAGCTGCTCGGTTAAAAGCCGCGCCACGCCCTGATCGGTTTCGGTCAATTGCAGCGCGGCACGCAAAACATCAATGGTGCCCTGCCCGCGTGCGCCAAGCTGGCCGCTGATCCATTCCAACACTTCATCGAATAGCCCCGGCGCGCGGGAGAGAACCCGCGCCACATCGAGCGCCATGACATTGCCGGAACCTTCCCAGATCGCATTGACTGGCGCCTCACGATAGGCACGCGCCAGATTGCCGTCTTCGATATAGCCATTGCCGCCAAGGCATTCCATGGCTTCATAAAGCAGACCCGGCGCAATCTTGCAGACCCAATATTTGACCACCGGTGTCATGGCGCGGGCGAAGGCTGCTTCAGCACGGTCGCTTGCCGCCATGTCAAAAGCGCGCGCCAGGCGCATGGAAAGAGCGGTCGCGCCTGCTACATCAAGCGCCATGTCGGCAAGAACCCGGCTCATCAAAGGCTGTTCGATCAAGGGCTTGCCAAAGACTTGACGATGGCGGGCATGATGAATTGCCTCGGCAAGACCGGAGCGCATCAATCCGGCGGAGGCCACCGCGCAATCAAGCCGTGTCAGCGTCACCATATCCATAATGGTTTTGACGCCCTCACCTGCTTCCCCGACCAGATAGCCAATGGCTTCCTCAAATTCGACTTCGGCAGAGGCATTGGAGCAATTGCCGAGCTTGTCCTTCAAACGCTGGAACGCAAAGCCGTTGCCGGTGCCATCCTTGTTCAAGCGCGGCAGCAGAAAACACGAAAGCCCCTCTTCCGCCTGCGCCAGCACCAGAAACGCATCCGACATGGGGGCTGACATGAACCATTTATGGCCGGTGATGGAATAGGTTCCATCATCATTGCGCACAGCACGCGTCGTGTTGGCGCGCACATCGGTGCCGCCCTGTTTCTCGGTCATGCCCATGCCGAGCGTCAGGCCGGGCTTGGCGGCAAACGGCTTTTGCGAAAAATCATATTTGCGCGTGAGAATGCGCGGCGACCATTCCTTGTAAAGTTCGGGATTGGACATCAGTGCCGCAAGCGATGCATTGGTCATGGTCAGGGGGCAGAGGTGACCGGATTCCAGTTGTGCGGTCAGGTAAAAACGCGCGGCACGCGCCTGATGGCGACGACCGCTTTCCGATGGATTGCCTTCCCAGATCGAGCAATGCAGCCCCTGCGCAATCGAGCGGCGCATCAGCGCATGATAGGCTGGATGATAGTCTACGAGATCGACGCGGTTTCCCTGCCGGTCATGGCTGCGCAGTTTTGGCAATTCGGTATTGGCGAGCCGTGCGAGGTCCTGCGCTTCGGCAGACAGCACGAATCGCCCGGTCTGTTCGAGTTCCTCATGCAGGTCTTTGGAAAATTGAGCCGTAATCTGTATTAGAAGAGGATCGCCCAGATATGCATTGGTTCCCGTGGCAGGCGGCGTCTGGTTGGTAACTTCGTGCGTTTTCAAAGGCTCATTCCGTGTTTTTGATTGCGGTAGCTTAACCGTCTTGCCGCCAATTTGCTAAGAATTTGCCATGCTGTCTTCAGTTTATAGCGTGAACCGCACAGTTTTTCGTTGGGAATCGGCTCGTGCCATTATAAGGACGGTTGCGGCTCAGCTTTCCCGGCCCTATACGGATGACTTGCCATGACAAAACAATCAGTCTCTCCGATCTTCCCTCACCGCCATCTTCTCGGCATCAAGGGGCTGTCGCCCCTGGACATTCTTTGCCTGCTCGATCTTGCCGATCAGGAAATTGCCGTCTCCCGGCAATCGGAAAAGAAAAAGTCCGTGCTGCGCGGCCGCACGCAAATCAACCTGTTTTTTGAAGCCTCGACGCGAACGCAATCCTCGTTCGAACTGGCCGGAAAACGCCTCGGTGCCGATGTGATGAACATGTCGGTCGGCAATTCATCGGTCAAAAAAGGCGAAACGCTGATCGATACGGCGATGACGCTCAACGCCATGCAGCCCGACATTCTGGTCATTCGTCATGCATCAGCCGGTGCCGCGGCGCTGCTCGCGCAAAAGGTCGGCTGCTCGGTGGTCAATGCCGGTGACGGCGCGCATGAACACCCGACACAAGCGCTGCTCGACGCGCTGACCATTCGCCGCGCCAAAGGTCATATCGACAATCTGATTGTCGCCATCTGCGGTGACGTGCTGCATTCGCGCGTCGCACGCTCCAATATCCTGCTGCTCAATGCGCTTGGCGCACGCGTGCGCGTCGTGTCGCCATCAACCCTTTTGCCTTCAGGCATCGCCGATATGAGTGTCGAAGTTTTCAACACCATGGAAGAAGGGCTGAAAGACGCCGATGTCGTGATGATGCTGCGGTTGCAGCGCGAGCGCATGGCCGGTTCCTTCGTGCCTTCGGTGCGTGAATATTTCCACTTCCATGGGCTTGATCGGGAAAAACTGAAATATGCCAAGCCTGATGCGCTGGTCATGCATCCGGGGCCGATGAACCGCGGCGTTGAAATCGCCTCCGATGTCGCCGATGGCCCGCAAAGCATGATCCAGCAACAGGTCGAGATGGGGGTTGCCGTGCGTATGGCGGTGATGGAAGCCCTGCTTGATCCGCGACGCAATCCCAGCAATGGAGAGCCAGCATGAGCGCGCTCCTGTTTGAAAACGCCCGTATCATTGATCCGTCACGCGGCTTGGATGAAACCGGAAGCCTGCTGATCGATCACGGTAAAATTGTTGCCGCCGGAAGCGATTCCCGCAATCAGGGCGCACCGGAAGGTACTGAAATCATCGATCTTGGCGGCAAGACGGTGATGCCTGGACTGGTCGATGCGCGGGTTTTTGTCGGTGAACCCGGTGCAGAACACCGCGAAACCATTGCGTCTGCCAGCCGCGCCGCGGCGGCAGGCGGCGTCACCTCCATCATCATGATGCCCGACACTGATCCGGTGATCGACGATGTGGCGCTGGTGGAGTTCGTCAAGCGCACGGCACGCGACACGGCCATCGTCAATGTCCATCCGGCAGCGGCCATCACCAAGGGCCTAAAGGGCGAGGAAATGACTGAATTCGGCTTGCTCAGCAATGCCGGTGCAGTCGCCTTCACCGATGGTCGCCATACGATCGCCAATGCGCAAGTGATGCGCCGCGCACTGACCTATGCTCGCGATTTCGATGCGGTCATTGCCTGCGAAACCCGCGACCCGCATCTGGGCGCTGGTGGCGTGATGAATGAGGGCCTGTTTGCAAGCTGGCTTGGTCTTTCGGGCAGCCCGCGGGAAGCGGAAGTCATTCCGCTTGAACGTGATCTGCGGCTCGCCGCCCTCACCCAGAGCCGCTATCATGCCGCCCAGCTTTCCTGCGCCATGTCTGCGGACGCCATGCGCCGTGCCAAGGATTTCGGGCACAAGGTGACGGCGGGTGTTTCAATCAATCACCTGTCGCTGAATGAAAACGACATTGGCGAATTCCGCACTTTCTTCCGGCTGTCGCCGCCGCTGCGCGCTGAGGAAGACCGGCTTGCCATGGTTGAAGCGGTCAAGAACGGCACCATTGATATCGTCGTCTCGGCCCATGATCCGCAGGATGTCGATACCAAGCGCCTGCCGTTCTCGGACGCGGAAGCCGGTGCCATCGGTCTTGAAACGCTGCTGGCTGCAGCACTGCGCTTGCATCACAATGACAGCATTCCGCTGCTCAGGCTCGCCGAAGTGCTCTCAACCGCGCCTGCCAGAATTTTCGGCCTCAATGCGGGTACGCTCAAGCCTGGTGCTGCTGCCGATGTCGCCATTGTCGATCTGGATGAACCATGGGTGGTGCATGAAGACAGGTTGCATTCGCGCTCGAAAAACAGCTGCTTTGAAAGTGCACGGTTTCAGGGACGCGTTGTTCGCACTATAGTCGCGGGCAAAACCGTTTATACGGCAGATTAAAAAGAGGGGTTTCCTGAGTGGGCGCGGAGAATTTTTTCAATCTCAGCCAGATTGCGGCACTGCTTTTCGGCTATCTGCTCGGCTCCGTTCCCTTTGGCCTTCTCCTGACACGCTTTGCAGGCCTTGGCGACGTGCGGGCAATTGGCTCGGGCAATATCGGCGCGACCAATGTGCTGCGCACAGGTAATAAGAAGCTTGCGGCAGCAACGCTTATTCTCGATATGTTGAAAGGCACGGCTGCCGTCCTCATTGCTTCGCGCTACGGGGAAAGTGCTGCCATTGCTGCGGGTCTCGGCGCTTTTCTCGGGCATCTGTTTCCGATCTGGATCGGCTTTAAAGGTGGCAAAGGCGTTGCAACCTATCTTGGCATCCTCATAGGCCTTGCATGGCCGGCCGCGCTGATTTTCGCAGCCGTCTGGATTCTGACGGCACTTGTTACGCGCTACTCGTCGCTTGCAGCGCTTATTGCAAGCATCATCGTTCCGATTGCACTTTATTTTCAAAACTATCCGATAATCGGAGCTTTGTTTGCCCTTTTGACGGTTCTGATCTTCATCAAGCATCGCGCCAATATTACCCGGCTTTTGAATGGCACGGAAAGCCGGATCGGATCAAAGGGATGAAGGAAAGCGCGAATTCGAAATCAGGAATTCGCCTCTCCGATCAGCAGCGGCTCAACTGGCTGCGTCTTATCCGTACCGAGCATATCGGGGCCGTCACATTTCGCGATCTGATCCTGTTTTGCGGTTCTGCCGCCAATGCGATTGAACGCCTGCCCGACCTCAATATTCGCGGCGGCGGCACACGCGTGGTGCGTGTCATGCCGCGTGACGATGCCGAACGCGAGATCGAAGCCATCGAACGCATCGGCGCACGTCTTGTGGGCATGGGCGAGCCGGACTATCCCACGCAACTTAAAAACTGCGAAGCGCCACCGCCTCTGGTGATTATCAAAGGCGACACAGCGGTTTTCCAAAAGCCGCCCGTGGCCATTGTCGGTTCGCGCAACGCATCCGTCATCGGCGCGCGCTTTACCGAACGGCTGGCGCGGGATCTGGGCGATGCGGGTTTTGCCGTCATTTCAGGATTAGCGCGCGGCATCGATGCCAGCGCCCACAAAGCGAGCATGGAAAGCGGAACCGTGGCCGTTCTCGCAGGCGGTCTCGACAGGCCCTATCCACCCGAAAACCTGCCGCTTTATCGCGCGATACCCGAGCATGGTGGCGCTTTGATCACCGAAATGCCGATGGGATCCGAGCCGCGTTCGCGTGATTTTCCGCGCCGTAACCGCATCATTGCCGGACTTTCGCTTGGCCTTGTGGTGGTTGAAGCAGCCACGCGTTCCGGCTCACTGATCAGTGCGCGCATGGCAGGTGAAATGGGCCGCACCGTATTTGCCGTTCCCGGCTCGCCGCTCGACCCGCGTGCCAGCGGCACCAATGCGTTACTCAAACAGGGTGCGACGCTGGTCACCGGCATTGACGATATCATTGAGGCCCTGTCCCCGCTGATCCGCCCGCAAGACCTGTTTTCAGAAAATGCCGTGGATGATAGCGCGCACGCATGGCTGGAAGAAGCAGATGAGGAACCGTTAGTTCTAACCAGCGAAAACGAACGCGATCGGCTGGTTGATGCGCTGGGACCAACGCCCGTCGACATCGATAGTCTGGTGCGTCAGACCGGGATTGGTGCCAGTCAAATCCAGCTTATTCTGCTTGAACTGGATTTAGCTGGTCGTCTCATCCGCTATCCGGGCAACCGGATAGCGCTTTTCCCCGATATTTAGATCCCGGCATGTCCGATCAATGTTTATGCTCTTCTTCAAGCCGGTCCTTCGCTTCCTGCGATGCCATTTCGATCATTAGGCTAACAAGGGATTATCAGTTCTTTTGGCAAGCTTTCCCAATTCAGTGAGCATTTTCCGATATAAATCAATATTTCGGGATCGTTTTCACTTTGATGCTTCATGCTGCCCCCAACAACAAGAAAAGTTTTTATCAATTTGTTTATGCTTGAATATTTCATTTTGCGAATTAACGCATAAGCGTTCGATTAATTAAGATATTGCAACTTTAGTAATCTCTTATTTATTTAAACTCTCATTACACTCATAGTAGTAGAAGTCGCAGCTGAACTCTACCAAAAGTTACACTCCAATCAATAACACTTTATGGTTGTATTTCGCGATTTTTTACCTCCCACTCTTGACCTAACGCCGCCCTCTGTTCATGTGGAAGAAAATGAATATGGCGTGATGTGGAGGCAAACGGTTTCCTTTATGCGCGAATCTGGGCTGTTTATATGAATGTCGTCGTTGTCGAATCGCCTGCAAAGGCCAAAACAATCAATAAATATCTTGGCTCGAACTATAAGGTTTTAGCCTCGTTCGGTCATGTGCGAGATCTGCCAGCCAAGGACGGTTCCGTGCGGCCTGACGAAGATTTCGCCATGTCATGGGAAGTCGACGGCAATTCTTCCAAGCGCCTGGCGGATATTGTCAAAGCGCTGAAGGACAGCGACGGACTGTTTCTTGCAACTGACCCTGATCGCGAAGGCGAAGCCATTTCCTGGCATGTGCTCGAAGTGCTCAACCAGAAAAAGGCGCTCAAGGGCAAGACGGTCAAGCGCGTGGCATTCAACGCCATCACCAAGAAAGCCGTGCTGGATGCTATCGCCAATCCGCGCGATATCGATGAGCCGCTGGTGGATGCCTATCTGGCGCGCCGTGCGCTGGATTATCTCGTCGGCTTCACGTTGTCGCCGGTCTTGTGGCGCAAGCTGCCCGGTGCACGTTCGGCAGGTCGTGTGCAATCGGTGGCGCTGCGCCTCGTTTGCGACCGCGAATCCGAGATTGAGCGCTTCATTCGTGAAGAATACTGGAATGTTGCAGCAAATCTGAAAACCCCGCGCAACGATACCTTTACGGCACGTTTGACTGCGCTCGACGGCAAAAGGCTCGGCAAGCTCGATATCAAGAATGAAGAACAAGCCAGCGCCATTCGCACCATGCTGGAAGGTGCCAGTTTCAAGGCCGTTTCGGTTGAGGCCAAGCCAACCAAGCGCAATCCCGGCCCGCCCTTCACCACCTCGACGCTGCAACAGGCGGCATCGGGACAGCTCGGTTTTTCGGCCTCGCGCACCATGCAGGTGGCGCAGAAGCTTTATGAAGGTGTCGATATCGGCGGCGAGACGGCAGGTCTGATCACCTATATGCGTACCGATGGCGTGCAGATCGCTCCCGAAGCCATCAATGCTGCACGTGACGCCATTGGTAAAAATTTCGGTGCCCATTACGTGCCGGAAAAGCCACGTTATTATTCGAGCAAGGCCAAGAATGCGCAGGAAGCGCACGAAGCCATCCGCCCGACCGATTTCTCACGCCACCCGAAAGATGTGCGTGGTTTTCTCGATGCGGATCAGGCACGGCTTTATGAACTGATCTGGAAGCGCACCATCGCAAGTCAGATGCAGGCAGCCGACATCGAACGCACGACCGCAGACATCGAAGCTGTCAATGGCTCCAAGTCAGCGTTGTTGCGTGCCAATGGCTCTGTGACAAAGTTCGACGGATTTCTCGCCGCCTATGTGGATCATCGCGAGGAAGAAGACGAGGATGAAGACAGCGCAAAGCTGCCTGAAATCCGCTCCGGCGAGGCAATTGCGCGCGAAAAAATCGACGCTACGCAGCATTCGACCGAGCCGCCGCCGCGCTATTCGGAAGCCTCTCTTATCAAAAGGATGGAAGAGCTGGGAATCGGTCGCCCCTCGACTTATGCCGCGACGCTCGCCACGCTGCGCGACCGGGACTATATCACCATAGACAAGCGCAAGCTTACGCCCGATCCAAAGGGGCGTCTCGTCACCTCGTTCCTTGAAAGCTTCTTCAAACGCTATGTGGAATATGATTTCACGGCTGACCTTGAAGAAAAGCTCGACCTGATTTCCGATGGCAAATTGTCATGGAAAGATGTGCTGCGTGATTTCTGGCGCGATTTTTCCGGCTCTGTCGATGATATCAAGGAATTGCGCGTCACCAATGTTCTTGATGCACTCAATGAAGAACTGGCCCCGCTTGCTTTCCCTGATCGTGGCGACGGCAGCGATCCGCGCTCCTGCCCGGTCTGCGGCACAGGACAGCTTTCGCTGAAACTTGGCAAATACGGCGCTTTCGTTGGCTGCTCCAACTATCCCGAATGCAAGTTCACCCGCCAGCTTGGCGGTGAAGCAAACGGTGAAGCAGCCGCTTCTGACGAGCCAAAAGAGCTTGGCAAGGACCCGTTCACCGGCGAAGAAATTACCCTGCGCACGGGCCGTTTCGGTCCCTATGTGCAGCGCGGCGAAGGCAAGGAAGCCAAACGCGCAAGCCTGCCCAAGGGCTGGACACCCGATACGATTGATCATGAAAAGGCCATGGCACTTTTGTCGCTGCCGCGCGATGTCGGTCAGCACCCGGAAACCGGCAAGATGATTACGGCCAGCATCGGGCGCTACGGCCCCTATGTCGCGCATGACGGCACCTTTGCCAATCTGGAAAATGCCGAGGAAGTGTTCTCGGTCGGCATCAACCGTGCCGTTTCCGTTCTTGCCGACAAGCAATCCAAGGGTGGTCGAGGACGGTCAACGCCAGCAGCCCTTGCAACGCTTGGCGATCACCCGGAAGGTGGATCAATTACCGTGCGCGATGGCCGTTACGGTCCTTATGTCAATTGGGGCAAGGTCAATGCGACATTACCCAAGGGCAAGGACCCGGCCAGCGTGACAATGGAAGAGGCATTGGCGCTGATCACCGAAAAGGCTGGCAGCACCAAAAGCAAGAAAGCCCCTGCCCGTAAAGCTGCCCCAAAAAAGGCTACAGCTAAGAAACCAGCGGCGAAAAAAGCGCCCGCAAAGAGCAAAGCAAAGCCGAAGGCGGCAGAGGAGTAAAAATTGGCACGCCGTTTTCCCAAAGCCGATACCGGACGTTCCGCACGGAGCGAGCGGCGTGCCAATGAAGCCAAGTCCGAAGCCGCAAAAGCGGGCGATGCGACGGCCTTTCTGCCGACCCGTGAGGCTGTGCTCAAATACATCGAGGAAAACCCGGATCGTGCTGGCAAGCGCGAACTGGCAAAGGCTTTCAACATCAAGGGCGATGATCGCATCTACCTCAAAAACCTGTTGCGTGAGCTGGGCGATGAGGGCTTGCTTGAAAAGCGTGCGCGTCGTCTCACGCGCCCCGGCGCATTGCCGCCCGTCAGCGTTCTGAGCATTATCGGTCGTGACAATGATGGCGGGCTAGTCGCGCGTCCTTCTGAATGGGATGAGGAAAGTTTTGGCCGCCCACCCGTGGTCATGATCCGCCGCACCCGTCTCAACAAGGCTTCCGACGGTCCAACGGTTGGCGTCGGCGACCGGGTTCTGGCAAAAATTTTCCGTAACAAGGAAGAAGGTGGCCCGGAATATTCCGCCCGCGTCATCAAGAAGATCGACCAGAGCAGCAATGCGGTTCTGGGCGTGCTGCGCAAATTGAGCAATGGCGAATGGCGGCTTGATCCGGTCAATCGCAAGCAGCCAGAAGTGCAGATTGATGTGAGCGCACTCAGCGATGCCGAAAGCGGCGATCTGGTCGAGGTCGAACTCACCTCCTCGCGCCGCCATGGCCTGCCCAACGGCAAAGTACGGCAGGTGATCGGCTCAATCGACAGCGAAAAAGCGCTGTCGATGATTGCGATCCACGAACATGAAATCCCGCATATTTTCCCCGACGCCGTGCTGCGCGAGGCGGAAAGCGCGAAACATGCAACGCTTGATGGGCGTGAAGACTGGCGCGATATGCCGCTTGTCACCATCGATCCGGCCGATGCCAAGGACCACGATGACGCGGTTTATGCTGAACTCGACACCAACCCGGATAATGCAGGCGGATATATCGTCGTCGTGGCGATTGCCGATGTTAGCTCCTATATCCGTCCCGGCTCGGCGCTGGACCGCGAGGCGCTCAAGCGCGGCAATTCAGTCTATTTCCCCGACCGCGTCGTGCCGATGCTGCCCGAACGCATTTCCAACGATCTCTGCTCGCTGCGTGAACTCGAAGATCGCCCGGCTCTCGCGGTTCGTATGGTTTTCGACGCCAATGGGCGCAAGAAATCGCACAAGTTTCACCGCATCCTGATGCGCTCGTCTGCCAAACTGGCCTATGGGCAGGCACAGGCGGCGATTGATGGCGCTTTGGACGAGAAGACCGCGCCGATCCTCGAGACGATCTTAAAGCCGCTCTGGGCTGCTTATGGGGCATTGAAGCGCGGACGCGATGCCCGCGAGCCGCTGGAACTCGATCTGCCGGAAAAGAAGATCATTCTGGCCCCCGATGGCAAGGTCGACAAGGTTATTGTGCCGGAGCGGCTCGACGCGCATAAGCTCATCGAAGAATTTATGATTCAGGCCAATGTCGCCGCCGCAGAAACGCTGGAAGCCCGTCGTCAGCCGCTGATTTTCCGCATTCACGATGCACCGGCCCTCGCCAAGCAGGAGAGTTTACGCGAATTTTTGCGCACACTTGATCTGAGCCTTGCAAAAGGTGCTGAACTCAAACCCGGCCAATTCAACCGCATTCTTGAAGCGGTTGAAGACACCGACCATCAGGAACTGGTCAATCAGGTCGTGCTACGCACGCAGAGCCAGGCCGTTTACAGCCCCGATAACATCGGCCATTTCGGCCTGCATTTGAGCAAATATGCGCATTTCACCTCGCCCATCCGCCGCTATGCCGATTTGACCGTGCATCGCGCGCTGATCAAGGCGCTGGGACTTGGGTCAGACGGCATCACGCCGGATGAGGAAGCCCAGCTAGAGGAAACCGCAGCGCTGATTTCCGCGACTGAACGCCGGGCCATGCTGGCGGAGCGCGAGACTGTGGACCGGCTGATCGCACATTTTCTCGCAGCCCATTTGGGAGACGAATATGAAGCGCGGGTCACGGGTGTGACACGCGCCGGTCTTTTCGTGAACCTTGCGACATATGGCGCAGACGGACTGGTGCCCATTTCAACTTTAGGTCATGAATACTATCTATATGACGAAGCCAACCATGCCATTGCAGGCGAACGCAGTGGCAAAGGCTTCCGTCTTGGCGATAATGTCACGGTAAGGCTGGTGGAAGCGCTGCCTGTTGCAGGCGCGCTTCGTTTCGAAATGGTATCAGAGCCGCGGGCGCTTCCGATGTCGACGCGTTCGCATCACAAGGCCAGCCGGTCCCAAAGGACCATGCGTGGACGAGCAGGAAAGCCGGCAGGCATTCCCCGTTCCAAAAAGAGAGGTCGATAATGAGTGCGCTTGAAGCCAATTCCGCGCAGAATGTCGAAGTTTTTGGTGGTGATGCAAAAGAGGCGCATCCCAAACGTCCGCTTGGTGAGGCTATGGGACGCGGTTTTCGCGGCCGCTGCCCGCATTGCGGCGAAGGCAAGCTCTTCCGCGCGTTTGTCAAGCCGGTTGCAAAATGCTCGGTCTGCGACGAGGACTTTACCGAACAGCGCGCCGATGATCTTCCGGCCTATCTCACCATTCTGATTGTCGGTCACATCGTGGTCGGTGCTTTCATGGGCGTGGAAGCAACCGTCGATCTGCCGCTCTGGGCGCATATGGCGATCTGGGGACCGCTGACGGTTATTCTGTCATTATTGCTGCTACAGCCGATCAAGGGGGCAACCATCGGCCTGCAATGGGCGCTTTATATGCATGGTTTCGGGGGTAAGGGCGAAGGCGACTACGGCGATGTGACCTGATCGGACCCGCATTGTCGTGACAGTTACCCCCTGCTCGCTCAAAATACGATCAGCCACCAGACAGGTGCTGCGTCCCCGCGATGCGGCATCGCTACTGCTGATCGACCGCTCGTCGTATAAGACTCGCATCCTGATGGGACAGCGCAACAAGAATCTCGCTTTCATGCCCGGAAAATTCGTATTTCCCGGTGGCAGTACCGATCTTGTGGATGGGTCGGTTGTTTCAGCCGGTGAGCTTACCCTTGAAGATACGCAAAAACTGCTGCTCGGCATGGGCGCACGCGCGTCCACACGCCGAGCACGCGCATTGGGGCTTTGCGCCATTCGCGAGACCTTTGAGGAAACAGGCTTGCGTGTCGCAATGCCTGTGCGAAGCGCGCAAGACGCAGCCAGCCCCCGCTACGAGCCTCTCCATGGCGACTGGCAGGCCTTTGTCAAAACCGGCCATTTGCCCGCACTAGGGAGCCTGCGTTACTTCGCGCGTGCCATTACACCACCCGGCAACATTCGTCGTTTCGATGCGCGTTTTTTCATCACCTTCTGCGATAGCGTGCCGCAACTCGACCCGCAGCAGCTACAATCGGGAGCGCAAATGGCGGGTGGAGAACTCGAAAATCTCGATTGGGTATTTCTCGAAAATGTGGCAAAACTCGATACTGCCCGTATCACCCGCACAATTTTGAAGGATGCGCAAAACCTGTTAGCGGACACCCGCTTCGATCTTCCCGCCACCCTTCCCGTCGTCCAATATAGCATGCGGCATGGCCGTTATGCCCGTGATGTGATCTGAGCCTTATGAATACACCCATTCAATCTGCCGAACGCCCTTCTTCGGAGAAGGCTACGCAGCCAAACGATGGTCCGCCGCAAGGTGGAATGCACTGGCGTTCGCTCGCCGCAGCAATTGCGACGATCAGTGCCGTGGGCGCCGCTATCGGTCTTGGTATCCCGCTGCTCAGCGTTCTTCTGGAAACACGCGGTTATTCAGCGAGCCTTATCGGCGCCAACACGGCTGTCGCAGGCCTTGCGTCGATTGTTGCAGCTCCCCTTGCTGCTCCCATTGCTGCGCGCCTTGGCGTGGTGAAGGCCATCTTCCTGATGCTCATCATCGGCAGCGTTGCCTTTCTCGGCTTTCATTTCCTGCAACCGCTCTGGGCATGGTTTGCACTGCGCATCGTACTGCATTTCGCACTGACCGTTCTGTTCGTCTTGTCTGAATACTGGATCAACGCCTCAGCACCACCGGAAAAACGCGGTCTGGTGCTGGGTATCTATTCGACCTCGCTTTCGCTTGGCTTCGCACTTGGGCCTTGGCTGTTTTCAAAGATCGGCAGTACAGGCGGCCTGCCCTTCTATGTCGGTTTTGCGATCATCCTGATCGCACTTATTCCAGTCATCATTGCCTGGCGTGACAGCCCTGATTTCGAGGAAGGCGAGCACGTGCCTTTCCTGCCTTTCATTTTCGCGGTCCCCACGGCAACCATGGCGGTGTTCGTGTTTGGCGCGGTTGAAACCGGTGGTTTCGCGCTGTTCCCGGTCTTCGGCGCCCGGATTGGCTATCCTGAGGCCGATGCAGCCCTTCTCCTGACCATGATCGGTCTTGGCAATGTGCTGATGCAGATACCGCTCGGCATTATCAGTGACCGCATTTCGGATCGCCGCAAGCTGCTGCTGGTTTGTTCGGTGATCGGCCTTCTGGGTATGCTGGCCCTGCCCTATCTCATGCAGCACTGGTATCTGATGGCTGCCGTCTTGTTTTTATGGGGCGGTGTCGTTGCAGGACTTTATACAGTTGGGCTTGCGCATCTGGGGTCTGAGCTTACCGGGCGTGAGCTGGCTTCCGCCAATGCGGCATTCGTTTTCTGCTATGCCATCGGCATGCTGGCAGGCCCGCAGGCGGTCGGCGTGGGCATGGATGCTATGGGACCATCGGGTTTTTCGATGACGCTTGGCATATTTTTTGCCGCATATGCACTCTTTGCGGCAGGAAGACTGCTTTTGGGCAAGAAGCGGTCTTGACTTTTCGCTGCCGATCCGTAGTGTCGCGCCGAATTTCCGCTTCCGGCAGACATATCGGACTCACAGCGGTTTAATCATGAAAGAGCAGGTATTTCGATATGGCCAAGGCTACGACGATCAAGATCAAGCTTTTGTCGACCGCTGACACCGGCTTCTTCTACGTTACGAAGAAGAACAGCCGTACGATGACGGAAAAAATGGCAAAAACCAAGTACGACCCGATTGCGCGCAAGCACGTCGAGTTCAAGGAAACCAAGATCAAGTGATCTGATTTCCCTACGCCTTGAGGGTGTAGATTATAAAAAAAGCCGCCTCTCGCAGGCGGCTTTTTTTATGTCCAGATTTTTTAAATATCGCCCAGATAGGACTTTATGGTCTCGATAAAGCGCGGCACGGAAATCGGCTTTGAAATATAAGCCTCGCAGCCGCCTTGCCGGATGCGCTCCTCATCGCCCTTCATGGCAAAGGCCGTCACGGCAATTACCGGAATATGGCGCAGGCCCTCGTCGTCTTTCAGCCATTTGGTGACCTCAAGCCCAGACACTTCCGGGAGCTGAATATCCATCAAAATAAGGTCTGGGCGATGCTCACGCGCCAGATCGAGTGCTTCAAGGCCATTACGAGTGCGCACCGTCTCATATCCGCACGATTCGATCAGATCGCGAAATAACTTCATGTTGAGTTCGTTATCTTCGACGATCATTACGCTTTTGGTCATGAATGCATCCTCGGTCTTTCGCTGTCCTCGCAGGCAGCCTCACGAATCTTCTCAAATTAGACGGATTTCATTGACGAAAGGCAAATGATTGTATTGCCGGACATATATGCCCTGTCTTAAATCGAAATCAAAAAGAGCAGCGAGCGGAGAGCATGATAAAAACGCCGATAAACGAGACCGAAGCGCAAGCCCTTGCCATTGAGGCGCTGGCGTGGCTGGCGCAGGACAAGGACTTGCTGCCACGCTTTCTCGCGCTCACCGGCCTTGAAGCCTCATCCATACGACAGGCTGCGCGCGAACCTGGCTTTCTGGCAGGCGTCCTGCAATTCTTTCTGGGTCATGAACCGACTTTGATGCGGTTTTGCGAGGAAACGGGAAAAGACCCGGCCTCCCTACAACGTGCAGCGGTACTACTGCCCGGTGGAGCCGAGCAGCATTTTTAGCGCTCTCATTATTTGAATTGCCACGCATTTTATCCGAAAACCGCTCTACACGTTTCGGAATGCGCTATAAAATAAAAATGCCGGTCTCATAAGACCGGCATTTTTATAATAGTGATATATAATTCAGGCAGCACTTGGTCCTGGCACGGCCTCCTCGGCCACGCTTACGCTCAGCACATGCAATTCGTGCGGGCGTCCATCACGCGCTGTCCACGACATCGACTGGCCGGGGGCCAGCCCGATCAGCGCCGTACCGATGGGCGTCAGAATCGAAATCTTGCCCTGCGCAATATCCGCCTCGCCCGGATAGACCAGTGTCACACGACGCTCATGTCCATCGTTGGAGCGAAATTCCACCACAGATCCCATGCGCACAACGTTTTCCGGCAGTTTTTTGACCGGAACTACCTTGGCGCGATCAAGTTCTGCCATCAACTCGTCAGCAATCTCTTCCAGCTGTTCGGGCACACTATCGGCCAGTCCAAGCAGACGCTCGTGATCGATATCACTGACGACAATATTGGGCTTCTTACGATTCTTTACGCTCATGGCGATGGCTCACTGTTATAAAAGATAAAGAAACTTCGAACCGGATTGGTGCGAAGCCGTTGATTTGGGAGTTCTTGTAAAAGCGCTTCGCGAAATCGCTTATGGCAAGCGACGAACCGTCCCCCGAAGCCTCCTGCGCTAGGCAGGCTGCGAGGGATTGTGTCCCGTGATCGGTTGGACCCGATGAAGCATGGTGACGAAACGGTTGTTCATGCTGCTAGACTTGGTGATATCGTCGCAATTGTCAAGAGCATTGCAGCAGCATTACATCGGGCTTGTCTTCGGCAGTGGCGTAAAATCAGATTAATGTTATAAACAGCCTGTTCCTTTTATGTTCGTCAGGTCGTTCTTCAGTTGTGACGGCCCGCCGCCGATATGATTTTCAATATGATGGCCGAAAGCTTCGCTGAAAACGATCCAGAACACGGCTTTTGCCGCGATTGCCTGTCGCCGCAAAAGAGCGCCTCCATGCGTCGATGCAATATTTGCGGCAGCCCGCGCCTTATCCGTCATCCAGAACTCTACCGCTTGTCGCTCGCCCATATCGACTGCGATGCTTTTTATGCGTCCGTTGAAAAACGCGACAATCCAGACCTGCGCGACAAGCCGCTGATCATTGGCGGCGGCAAGCGCGGCGTGGTCTCAACCGCCTGTTATATAGCGCGTATTCACGGCGTGCGCTCGGCTATGCCAATGTTCAAGGCGCTGGAAGCCTGCCCCGACGCAGTTGTGTTGAAACCCGACATGGAAAAATACGCCCGCGTGGGACGCGAAATACGCCAGATGATGCGCGACCTGACGCCGCTGGTGGAACCGCTGAGCATTGATGAGGCCTTTCTGGACCTCGCGGGCACCGAGCGCCTGCACAAGGCTCCACCAGCTGTGGTTTTGGCGCGTTTTGCTAAACGAATCGAGGACGAGGTCGGCATTTCGGCTTCCGTTGGGCTTTCCTATTGTAAATATCTCGCCAAGGTCGCCTCGGACCTAGAAAAACCGCGCGGGTTTTCGCTGATCGGCGAAGCCGAAGCATTGACTTTCCTGCGTGACAAGCCTGTTGGCATGATATGGGGCGTTGGCAAGGCCTTTGTCGCAAAGCTGCAAAGCGATGGCATCCGCAGCATCGGCCAGTTGCAGACCATGGAAGAAGGCGCGCTGATGAAAGCCTATGGCACGATGGGGCAGCGGCTTTATCGCCTGTCACGCGGACAGGATAGCCGTCGCGTCGAGCCTGAACATGAAATGAAGAGCATTTCGGCAGAAACCACCTTCAACAGCGACCTGTCGCGAGCTGACGATCTGGTACCGGTGCTGAGGGCACTATGTGAAAAAGTCTCACGGCGACTGAAGGCTGGCGAGATCGCCGGGCAAACCGTTGTTCTCAAGCTCAAGACCAATGATTTCAAGCTGCGTACCCGTAACCGCCAGCTTTCCGACCCGACACAACTGGCCGACCGCATTTTTCGCCACGGTCTGCAACTTCTGGAAAAGGAACTGGACGGTACACGCTTTCGCCTGCTTGGCATCGGCGTCAGCGACCTTTCTTCCAACGAACGCGCTGATCAGCCCGACCTTGTCGATGTGCAGGCCACCAAACGCGCCGTTGCCGAAGGCGCCATAGACCGGCTTCGCGACAAGTTCGGTCTCCATGCCGTTGAAACCGGCTATACGTTTTCAAAGGGTAATCTCGCCCGCACGCAGACGCCGTCTGATCGTGACAATGAATAAAAAAGCCGACCTTCCGGTCGGCTTTTCAATTTTCATAAAATTATAAGAAAACAAATAAATATAGGTGTTTTCTTATAAAATGATTTAGTCGATATCTTCGATGAGTTCTGTACCGCCATGGATGCGATGCGCCAGTGCCGCTTCCATGAAAGGTGTTACCGTCCCATCCAGCACTTCCTGCGGATTGGTGCTTTCAACGCCGGTGCGCAAATCCTTCACCAGCTGATAGGGTTGAAGCACATAGGAGCGGATCTGATGTCCCCAGCCAATATCGGTCTTGGAGGCATTGGCCGCGTCGGTCGCTTCCTCACGCTTTTTCAGCTCGTGTTCATATAAACGGGCACGCAGCATCGACCAGGCTTTTTCACGGTTTTTGTGCTGCGAGCGCTCGGCCTGACACTGCACAACGATACCAGTCGCCATATGCGTGATACGCACGGCCGAATCGGTCGTGTTGACGTGCTGGCCACCGGCACCGGAGGCCCGATAGGTATCAATGCGCACATCGGCTTCGGTTACCTGAACATCGATATTATCGTCGATGACCGGATACACCCAGATACTGGCAAAGGATGTGTGGCGGCGGGCATTGGAATCATAGGGCGATATACGCACCAGACGATGCACACCCGATTCGGTCTTCATCATGCCGTAGGAATTATGTCCCTTGATGAGAATGGTTGCGGATTTGATACCCGCCTCTTCCCCATCATGCACTTCCATGACATCGACCTTGCGCCCATTGCGCTCGGCCCAGCGCGTATACATACGCAGAAGCATCGATGCCCAGTCCTGGCTTTCTGTACCGCCAGCACCGGCATGCACCTCGACATAGGTATCGTTGGCGTCCGCTTCACCGGACAGCAGCATGTCGATCTGGCGACGGTCGATTTCTGTTTTCAGTTCGCGGATGGTATTTTCCGCGTCAACGATGATCGACTTGTCGTCTTCCTCTTCGCCCATGGCGATAAGTTCGATGCTGTCAGTGAGCGTCTGCGTCAGATGATTGATGCCATTGATACTGTCTTCCAACTGCTGGCGTTCACGCATCAGCTTCTGGGCTTCGGCTGCATCATTCCACAGGGTCGGATCTTCGGCTTTCTGGTTCAGATAGCCCAGACGTTTGATTGCCTGATCCCAGTCAAAGATGCCTCCTCAGCAGGCTTATGGCCTGCTTGATTTCGTCGACCAGCGACTCGATTTCCGCGCGCATGGGTAAATCGTCCTCTTATTGAAATTGATTTAAGAAACGGGGCAGCGAAAGCGGCCACACAGTTTCAAATACCGGATCTTTGACCCGAGCGCCGCGGACCATAGTGACGGTGCGCCAGAGTGTAAAGGGAAAAGCCACGTAAAGCGGTTCCCGTTTAAACGTGATCACTTGAACTACTGCGTCGAGCGTCAGTAAAGGCCGCCAGAGCCTGAATTAATCGCCCGGGTCGCCTGTGGTGATTTTGGAGACACAGGAGAACCTTCACGGTAATCGCCCATGCCAATCACCGAATAGCTGTCTGATGGGCCAGTGCCGGGCTTGAAGGCTTCCATGATGCGGTTCGGGTCGGATTTACTGGTGCGCATGCCGGTCTTGCGATTGATCGCAATCAGCGTCATGCCTTCCGGCACACGAAAATCAACTTTCGGCGTTCCGGCCAAAGCTTCCTGCATGAAGGATTTGAATACCGGCGCTGCCAGACCGCCGCCCGTACCGCCGCGTCCAAGTGGCGTTGGCGTGTCGTAGCCCATGAAGACGCCGACCACCAGATCGGGCGTGAAGCCAACGAACCAGGCATCTTTTTCATCATTGGTCGTGCCGGTTTTGCCGGCAACCGGACGCTCGAGGCTTTTCAGTATCTGTGCCGTACCGCGCTGCACGACGCCTTCCATCATCGAGGTGATCTGGTAGGCGGTCATCGGGTCGAGAACCTGATCGCGGTTGTCGATCAGCGTCGGTTCGTCTTGATTGGACCAATCCTGTGCATTACAACCCTCGCAAAGACGACCATCATGCTTGAAGACTGTCTTGCCGTAACGGTCCTGAATACGGTCAATCATCGACGGTGTAATGCTCTGCCCACCATTGGCGATGATCGAATAGGCGGTCACCATACGCAAAACCGTGGTTTCGCCAGCACCAAGCGACATGGAAAGCACCGGCAGCATCTTGTCGTAGATGCCGAAACGCTCAGCATATTCGGCGACCACTTTCATGCCCATATCCTGCGCGAGGCGCACGGTCATGACGTTACGTGACTGTTCGATACCGTAGCGGAGCGTCGAGGGACCTGCGAATTTTCCCGAATAGTTTTTCGGGGCCCAGATACCGAGCGTACCGCCCTGATTGACCTCAAGCGGACCGTCGAGAACAACGGATGCCGGTGTATATCCATTGTCGAGCGCTGCCGCATAAACGAATGGCTTGAACGACGATCCGGGCTGGCGATAGGCCTGTGTCGCACGATTGAATTCTGATTCCGCAAAGGAAAATCCGCCCACCATGGCAAGGACACGCCCCGTATGCGGATCCATGGCAACCATTGCGCCTTCCAGTTTCGGAGGCTGTTGCAGCCGGAAAGAATTTTCATCCTTTTTGGAGACATAGATAATGTCGCCCGGCTTCAAAACACCTTCTGGCGATTTGGCGCTGCTGCGCTTGCCATCGATATTCATGACGCGCATGGCCCATTTCATATCGTCCGCAGCGATAAAGGCGCGTACACGCTCCCTGCTGCGCGACCCGGATGCTTCAAGCTGCGGCTGCATACCAATATCGGCTCCGGCAGCAGAGACATTGAGGACGATGGCAAGCTGCCATTCAGGAACATCCGAAAAAGCCTTCATATCACCGAAAGCCGCACCCCAGTCGTTGCCAAGCTCGACGTGCTTCATGGGTCCACGCCAGCCGCGCGCCTCGTCAAACCGCAGCAAGGCTGTTTGCAGCGTCTTGCGCGCTTCAACCTGCAAGGTCGGATTGACGGTGGATCGTACCGAGAGGCCACCTTCATAGAGTGCGTCGACGCCATATTTCTGGATGATCTGACGGCGCACTTCCTCGGTGAAATATTCTGAGGCAAACAGATAATGCGTATCGGTGCGCGGCGTAACACCAAGCGGCTGGCTCTTGGCTTCTTCGGCTTCCGCAGTCGAAATATAGCCGTTTTCGGCCATACGGTCGATCACCCAGTTACGGCGTTCGATGGCACGCGCCTGCTGGCGAAACGGGTGATAATTGTTCGGACCTTTGGGAAGAGCAGCAAGATAAGCGCTTTCGGCGATGCTCAGCTCGCCAACGGGCTTGTCGAAATATGTCAGAGCCGCACTGGCAATGCCATAAGACCCCAGACCGAAGAAAATCTCGTTGAGGTAAAGTTCGAGAATACGATCTTTCGAATAGGCCTGCTCGATGCGCATGGCCAGAATGGCTTCGCGGATTTTGCGATCATAGGTCTGGGTCGAGGACAGAAGAAAGTTCTTTGCCACCTGCTGCGTGATGGTGGAAGCGCCAACGGGACGGCGGCCGGAGCCCATATTTTTGACATTGGTGACGACTGCTCGCAGCAGACCGCCAAAATCAAGGCCGTGATGCTCATAAAAGGTCTTGTCCTCGGCAGAAATAAACGCCGCCCGCACACCATTGGGCACGGCCTGTATCGGCAGATACAACCGCCGTTCGCGGGCAAATTCGGCCATAAGACTGCCATCTGAAGCATGCACACGGGTCATGACCGGCGGTTCATACTTCGCCAGCAACTCATAATCGGGCAAATCCTTGCTGATGGTTCCAATGTAAATAGCAACGCCGCCAGCCGCCAGAAGCGCCAGTACCGTTCCGATTCCAAAGAAATACCCGATGAGCCTTACCATATTGCCGGAATCCTGCCGTCAGATTAGTCCAATGATCCGCATTAAAGCGCTAATGCTAATTCTTAAATACCACGTAATTGCATGGCACTGGTGGTGTAGTGACCACCAAATGCGTCAAACGCAAGGTTATTTTCGTATTTTTATCGCTTTAGCGCCCATACATCCAGAGGCTATGTGCAAATCGACACCACTGTTGCACATACGCACCGTTGCACCAAGTGAAGCTGACTGATCAGCCTTTGGTCAGAATTTCCGGGCGGCGTTGCGACTCATAGGATTTTACGGCCAGCGCAATTCGATCAGCAAGTTTTCTGCGCCATTGCGGATTGCTGATGAGCTTTTCGTCCTCGGCATTGGAGAGATAGCCGATTTCGATCAGAACGGAGGGAACATCGGGCGCGCGCAGCACCTGAAATCCTGCAAAGCGATGCGGATTATTGATCAAACCAACCTCGCCCTTCAAATTCTGAATGACCTTTTCTGCAAAGCTCAACGAAAATGTATGGGTTTCTCGCCGCGTCAGATCGAGCAGAATATCGGCCACCTCCGGCACTTCTTCGGCAACACCGCCTGCCAGATTGTCGGATTTATTCTCCCGTTCCGCCATGGCGCGCGCTACCGCATCCGACGCCTTGTCGGAAATCGTATAGACGGTTGCGCCGCGAATATCGTGCTGATTGATCGTATCGGCATGAATGGAGATAAATAGATCCGCCTCATGCTGACGTCCGATGCGGACCCGTTCCGAGAGGCGCAAAAACCGATCATCTTCGCGCGTCATCAAAACCTTGATGTTTTTTTCCTGTTGCAGACGGTCACGCAACTCAAAACCGAAGGCGAGTGTAAGCTCTTTTTCCTTGATACCACTCAAGCTTTCGGCACCGGCATCGATGCCGCCATGTCCGGGATCGATCATCACCGTGAAAGGCCGCGAACCATCATTGTCCTGCGAAGCGCCAATTCTGCCGCCACGCGCCGGCGACGGGGTCGTGGTGGAACCCGTAATTTCAGACCGACTTTGAAGTTCGTGCGCAAATTCGCGGTCCGATGTAGCCACGATATCGGCAACCAGCCGATAGCCGGACGCGCTTTCATTCTTGAGGACACGCAAATCTTCAACCTTGAATGGACCGTTCAAAGTCAAAATAAGACGTGAGCGCCCTTTTCCGGCCAGACCATAGCGCACATTGGCGACCAGACCACGTGCAGCAAGGCTTTTCTCATCGAAACCGAAACGCGTCTCCGGCAACTCTATAACGAAGCGGTGAGGATTATTGAAAAGTCGTGTGGTAATCTGCGGCTCGCGATCGAACATAACGACAATGCGCGTGCGCAGATCGTCCCCCGCCATGCGAAAGGTCAACGCGCTCAGCGGTTCGGTTGCGGCTGCCATGGCAGAAACGGCATTGAATACGACGCTCAGGAACAATGCCAGAAGAGCAATTGATCCGAGCAGTCCTGTTCTTACCGTTTTTGCCGTTTCAGCACTATGAAAATGCATTGCCACCACTATCGACTAATTATTGTTCAACAGCTTCAAATTCTCGATGTTCCGGCTTACAGGCACTGTATGCCTTTGTGAATCCGGGGATAATCAAGCGTATAAAATTACGGTTAACGAATAATTGCCAGCGGCAATCGCGTCCCCCATCACGATCTATAATCGGGTTTCGGCGAAATTGCGATGCACATGTCAACTGATATTCGTGCTTGTCTTCCTTCATTGGACACCATAAAAGCAAAGATAGGTTACAGGTTAGCTTTCAGAATCATTTGCCGGTTTTCAATAATCGGAAAGAAATGAGAGCAAAAACAGCGCTTTGCTCGCTTAAATGACCAGTCAACCGGGAACAGAATTCAGCGGAGATGTGGCTTCCCCGCCCTCCGCTTAGTCATTGGCTGATGACGCATCGTTACGCGTTATCGCCACAGCATCGACCGCAAAGCCAGATCGGTATGCGGTTTTAGATGCGCGATTGAGAATTTAGAATGCCTTGTACGCCCTATTGGACGCGCGGCGTTCTAATGCTCGAAAAGAGCAAAGAGGTCGGCCCGGTTTCCGGGTCATATATTGAGGTCGTTCGCTCGGAACAGCTATGGGTCTAGAAAGACTGACCATTGCAAGCCTGAAGACCGTGATCGCCGTGAGGCCGTCGCGCGTGAAGGCAGCGGCTTTTATTCCGGCGAACCCAAAACCATCCGGCAGATGCAGCACAACGCTCAGGTCGCAAGCCTTCAGGGCTTCGTCCGGCGCTGATGTCTTGCGTCTTCGCGCCGGCAGGAAAGACAATAATGTCCAACAAAATGCTTATCGACGCCTCCCACCCGGAGGAAACCCGCGTCATTGTCACGCGTGGTAACAAGATTGAAGAATTCGACTTCGAGTCGGAACATAAGAAACAGCTGAAAGGCAACATTTATCTGGCACGGGTAACCCGTGTCGAACCGTCGCTTCAGGCTGCATTCGTGGAATATGGCGGCAACCGTCATGGGTTCCTCGCCTTTTCCGAAATTCATCCCGACTATTATCAGATTCCCGTTGCTGACCGTCTGGCGCTGCTTGAAGCCGAAGCCAAGGCCGCACGCGCGGAAGACGATGAAGACGAACCGCGCCCGAGCCAGAACTCTGGCAACCGCAATGACCGCTCACGCGGACGCCGCCGTCGTGGTGGCCGCAATGGCGATGTGCAGGCAAACGGCTCCAGCAGCAATGTGCCTGCAGCAGAGCCTGTCGGCCCGGATTTTGAAAATTACATCCCCGGCACACCTGCGAGTGCTCTTGCGCGCAAGGACACGGCAAGCGCTCTTGCCACGAATGATGATGTGATATCGGAAGCCATCTCCAATGGCGATGACGACGATGTCGAAAACGAAGAAGACATGGTCGAATCGGTGGGGTCGGAAGATGCGCTGGAGGAACTCCCCTCGCATGTCCGCACCAATCGCCGTCAGTATAATATTCAGGAAGTGATCAAGCGCCGCCAGATCCTTCTGGTGCAGGTGGTCAAGGAAGAGCGCGGCAACAAGGGCGCGGCACTCACCACCTATCTCTCGCTTGCCGGTCGCTATTCGGTGCTGATGCCCAATACGGCACGCGGCGGTGGCATTTCGCGCAAGATCGTCAATCCGCAGGACCGTAAGCGTCTGAAAGAAATCGTCAAGGAACTCGAAGTGCCGCAGGGCATGGGCGTGATCCTGCGCACGGCGGGTGCCAATCGCACCAAGGCCGAAGTGCGCCGCGACTATGAATATCTGATGCGTCTTTGGGAAAATGTGCGCACGCTGACGCTGCAATCGACAGCCCCCACGCTCGTCTATGAGGAAGGCAGCCTGATCAAGCGCTCGATCCGCGATCTTTATAATCGGGACATTTCAGAGATTCTGGTTTCTGGCGAAAACGGTTATCGCGAAGCCAAGGATTTCATGCGCATGCTCATGCCGAGCCATGCCAAGGTCGTCCAGCCTTATCGCGAACAGGTGCCGATCTTTACCCGCAACGGCGTGGAAGCGCAGCTCGACCGTATGCTGCTGCCGCAGGTCACGCTCAAATCAGGTGGCTATCTGATCATCAATCAGACCGAAGCGCTGGTTGCCATCGACGTGAATTCGGGCCGCTCGACGCGCGAACATTCCATCGAAGACACGGCACTCCAGACCAATCTGGAAGCCGCCGAAGAAGTGGCGCGGCAATTGCGCCTGCGCGATCTGGCAGGCCTCATCGTCGTCGACTTCATCGACATGGAAGAAAAGCGCAACAATCGCGCCGTCGAAAAGAAGATGAAGGATTGCCTCAAGGATGACCGTGCGCGCATCCAGGTTGGCCGCATCTCGCATTTCGGCCTTCTGGAAATGTCGCGCCAGCGTATCCGTGCGTCCGTGCTCGAAAGCACGATGCAGGTCTGCCCGCATTGCGGCGGCACCGGCCATATCCGCTCGGATTCGTCCATGGCGCTGCATATCATTCGCGGCATCGAGGATTTTCTGCTGCGTCATTCGGGCTACGACATCGTGGTACGCACGCCTGCCGCATCGGCCCTTTATGTGCTCAATAACAAGCGCCAGCTTCTGGCCGATCTTGAAGGCCGTTTTGGTGCCGAGATCAGGATCGATGCCGATGAAAGCGTCGGCCATCAGCAATTCGTCATCGACAAGGGTGCACCTTCGACCCGCCCGGTCACTATTCAGCCAGTGCAGCCGATGATCTATGAAGACGATATCGACGACCCTGAAATCCCGCTTGAGGATGATGAAGCCGAAGACGACATCAAGGTCGACGCACAGCCCAGTGAAGAGCGCGAAGAAGATGGCGATCGCAACAAGCGCCGTCGTCGTCGTCGCCGTGGCGGACGCGATCGCGATAATCGCGAGCAACAAGCTGAAACATCCGAAGACAGTGCTGAAACCGACGATGACAGCGCTTCTGAAACCCGTTCAGACGCTTCATCGAGTGAAGAAGACCGTCGTCGCAAGCGTCGCCGCGGTCGTCGGGGGGGTCGCAAGAACCGTCGCGAAGATGAGATCAATGCGGCACGTGTTCCAGAGCCTGAATTCGTCGGCTATACGCCCGTTGTTCCGGTCAAGACCGAAATTGCGGCCCGTACGGAAGAAGTGGCGGCACCCGAAGTCAAGATCGTCGAGATCGTTGAAGCTGTTTCGGTGACCGAGGCCGTAGAAACGCCGGTTGAAGACGCAAAGCCCGCAAAACCGGCCCGTAAGCCGCGTGCGCGCAAATCGGCTAAAACGGAAGAGGCTGAACAGGAAGTTGTTACCGCTGATGTGCAGGAAGAGCCTGCCAAGCCTCAACGCAAGACGCGCGCCCGCAAGAAGCTGGAAGAGACGCCTTTAGAAGAAGCAGCGCCTGCCGAAGCTGAAAAGCCCAAGCGACGCACCCGCAAAGCGGCTGCAAAGCCTGCTGTTGAGGACGTTGCGGCAGAACCGACACAGGAAGCACCTGCTCCGCAAGTTGAACCGGAAGCGACACCGGAATCCGAGGTCGCTCCAGAGCCTGCCAAGCCCGTGGCGCCGGTTGTAACGTCCAGCGATAAGGAAGAACAAAAGCCCAAGCGTGGCGGCTGGTGGCAGAAGAAGGGTTTCTTCTAAAATCTTCTTTTGATAGAAAATAAAAAAACCGGCGGAAACGCCGGTTTTTGTTTTGAAATCAGGATTTTTGACCCGGAAGCCATTCTTCCAGCCTACGCATGGCTTCGTGCATATCTTCGACCTTGCCTGCATAGGAAAAGCGCATCGTGCGGTGCCCGTCGAGCGGATCGAAATCACGGCCCGGTGTGGCGGCGATATTGGTTTCAGCGATCATTCGCCAGGCAAAGTCCATGCTGTCATTGGTAAAGCGCGATACATCGCAATAGGCGTAAAATGCTCCATCCATCGGGGCGGCCAGTGTCAGCCCCATTTGCGGCAGACTTTCCAGCAGGATTTCGCGGTTTTGCCGATAACGATCTTTGACGCGCTCCAGTTCGGCGGTCGCGTGAAAAGCCTCGATTGCCGCACGCTGCGAGAGTTCAGGAGCGGAAATATAAAGGCTTTGGCCCAGACGTTCGACGGCGCGCACATCATTTTCGGGCAGCACCATCCAGCCGATACGCCAGCCGGTCATGCAATAATATTTGGAAAAGGAATTGATGACGGTGATATCGCTGGAAAACTCCAGCGCCGTCACATCCTCCGCCGCATAAGACAGGCGGTGATAGATTTCATCGGAAATGACCCGGATACCGAGTTTCTGCGCGGTTTCAATAATAGCCTTCAATTCAGGCTTGGGAATTTCCGCCCCCGTCGGATTGGCGGGGCTTGCAAACAACACACCCTTCAAAGGTTTTTCTTTGTGCGCGGCTGCCAATGCCTCGGCGGTCAGCGCCGGAGAACTGTCGTTTCCGGTCGCGATCTCCACCACTTCAAGCCCAAGCGCCGTCAGGATGTTGCGATAAGCTGGATAGCCGGGACGCGTAATCGCCACGCGGTCGCCGGGGTCGAAATAGACGATAAACGCCAGATTGAAGGCCGCAGACGAACCGGTCGTGATGGCAATGCGTGCGGGTGAGACAGAGACGCCATAATGATCGGCATAATGGGCCGCGATGGCTTCGCGCAGTTCAATCAGCCCCAGTGCATCCGTATAACCGATGCGTCCGTCTTTGAGCACACGCTCGGCAGCGTCACGCACGATCTGTGGTGCCGGATCGGCAGGTTGGCCCACAGCCATGGAGATCATGGGGTGCCCCGCAGCACGACGCCGGTTTGCCTCCGCCAGCACATCCATGGCATGAAAGGGTTCAACTCGACTACGACCAGAAAGAGTGATCAACATTACCTCCACAACACGGCGAAACAGGATCATTCCTGTCTGCCGTATAAACGCCGGATTACTAAAGCAACAGCGACTTTATCCCTCATCTGCCATTTACGAGCGGATTTGATGGTTTGAAGCCGCTTGTGTGGCAGGGTATAAGATTCGCAAGATATTTCGACCAGCCCGTCAGGCAGAACATTTTTGGCAGAACAAGGACGACGAGCACCATGGCAGCATCGATGACGCCGTTTCCGGCAAAGCGCTTTTGCATCGGTCAATTCGCGCGCCATACTTTGGCGGCATTTTCCGCCATGACAATTGCTGCCACGACTGTCGCGCCTGCCTCCGCGCAATCGCGTGGCGTCCCCATTGTACGCGATGCCGAAATCGAGGCTCTGGTTTCCGATTATGCGACCCCGATCCTCAAAGCTGCAAAACTAAACCGCCGCGGTGTTCGGGTGATTCTCGTCAATTCGCAAAGTTTCAACGCCTTTGTCGATGGGCGGCGTATTTTCATCAATACCGGCGCGATCATGCAGGCGGAAACGCCCAATGAAATCATTGGCGTCATTGCGCATGAAGCCGGTCATCTGGCGGGTGGGCATCAGGATCGCTTGCGTGAACAATTAAGCCGTGCCCGCACCATGGCGGTGATCGGCACACTTCTGGGCGTCGGTGCCGGTGTGGCGGGAGCAGCAGCCGGCAGCGGCTCGGCTGCAAGTGCCGGTGGCGGCATTGCGCTCGGCAGCACCGAAATGGCCATGCGTACACTTTTAAGCTATCAGCGCACCGAGGAAATCACCGCCGACCGTATGGCGGTCAATTATCTCAACGCCACCGGACAATCGACAAAGGGTATGCTGGATACGTTCCAGCGTTTTGCCTCCGCCCTGTCGCTTTCCGGCACCCAGATCGACCAATACCGCATCAGCCATCCCTTGCCGCGTGAGCGCATCGCCAATCTCGAAACGCTTGCCAAAAAAAGCCCCTACTTCAACAAGACGGATTCAGCTGCCCTGCAATTGCGTCATGATATGGCGCGCGCCAAGATTGCGGCTTATTCGGGCAGTATGGGGGCGCTGCAACGTATGTTCCGCAGCAATCCCGGCGGGCTTCCCGCACGTTATGGTAATGCCATCTCCAGCTATCTCAATGGTTCGGCGCGTTCCGCTTTGCCGAAAATCGATGCCCTGATCAAAGAGCAACCCAAGAACCCGTATTTCCATGAAATCCGCGGCGAGGTTCTGATCAAGGCCAATGATGCCGCGGGCGCTGCCAAGGCTTTCCAGAGGGCGGTTTCGCTTGATCCGCGCAAATCGCCGCTTTTGCGCATGAATTACGGTCGCGCCTTAATGCTGACAGGCGCCAAGGCCAACATGCCCACCGCCATCAAGGAGATCAAGGCAGGTATTGCTTCCGACCCTGAGTTTCCGGGTGGTTATGGCTATCTGGCGCAGGCCTATGGTCAGCAGGGCGATACCGCACTTTCCGATCTTGCGAGCGCAGATATGAACTTTTACGCAGGCAAGCTGCAGCAGGCCCAGATTTTCGCCATTCGTGCGCAAAAGCAGATGAAGCCGGGAAGCCCGGACTGGTTGCGCGCGCAGGACATTATCAGCACCAAGAAGTCGAAAAAATAACGTCGGACCGAGTGCCTGAACGAATAAGCATACGGATTGGAATTCAAAATGAAAAAATCAGTTTCCATCGCTCTTGCAGGCGGCATTGCAGCACTCGCGATGAGCGTTAGCCTGGCAGCAGTCACCCCAGCATCCGCCCAAGCGGATTCTTCCTCTTTAGATCGCCCGGAAGTCGAAAAAATCGTTCGCGATTATCTTCTGAAAAACCCCGAAATTCTCGTTGAAATGCAGAGCGCTCTGGAAACGAAACAGAATGCCGAAGCGCAGGCGCAGGTCAAACAGGTGCTCGCAGCCAACAAGAGTGCGCTTTATGATGAAAAGCACGATGCGGTGTTTGGCAACCCCAAGGGCGATATCACTGTTTATGAGTTCTTCGATTATAATTGCGGTTACTGCAAGCGCGCTTTGCCCGACATGCAGGCAATCCTGAAAAACGATCCGAATGTTCGCTTCGTGATGAAGGAATTTCCGATTCTCGGTCCCGATTCGCTGCATGCGCATTTGGTGGCACAGGCATTCAAAGCCTTGATGCCGGAAAAATATCCTGAATTTCATGCGGTTCTGCTGGGTGCACAGGAACGTGCCACAGAAGAGTCAGCGATTGCCGATGCGGTCAAGCTCGGCGCAGACGAGAAAGCCCTGCGTGAAAAGATGAAAGACCCCGCCATTACGAGTGCCTTTCAGGCGACTTATAAACTGGCCACCCAGCTCAATATCACCGGCACGCCGTCCTATATTATCGGCGACGAACTGGTTCCCGGTGCCATCGGTGCGGATGGTCTGATTGAAAAGATAGCTCAAGCGCGGGGCGCGGCAAAAAACTGAGCAAGGATGGTCAATTTAAAACCCTCAGCAGTCGAAATAGTCCAAAGAAGATTGGGAAAAACCACTTTGGCGGAATATCTCCACTGAATTAGAGGGTTTCGACTTGCATCAAGGCGCTCTATATGGAAAGCGAAGTGTGACTGAAATTTCGTGGTAACGCGTATCGACTGCGGACGGATATGGCGAAAAGAGTTTATATTCTCAACGGCCCCAATCTCAACCTCCTGGGGAGGCGTGAGCCGGGCATATATGGTGCGGCGACGCTTGCCGATATCGAAGCAGATTGCAAGCGTGAGGCGGCATCATTCGATTTTAACATCGATTTTCGTCAGTCCAACCACGAGGGCGAACTGGTCGACTGGATTCAGGAAGCAGGCGAAAACGACGCCTATGTCCTGATCAATCCGGCCGCCTACAGCCATACTTCGGTTGCCATTCACGATGCCATCCGTGCGGCCAAGGTTACGGTTGTCGAGGTGCATCTCAGCAATATTCATGCGCGTGAGGCCTTCCGGCATCACTCCCATGTATCCGCCGTTGCCAAAGGCGTAATCTGCGGTTTTGGCCCGGAAGGATACCTGCTTGGTCTGCGCGCACTCGCGGCAATTGCCAAACAAGAAGAACACAACGGGCAAAGCGTAAAAGGGGCCTGATATGTCCAGCAAAAACTCCGTCATCGACAAGGAAATCATCCGTGACCTCGCGGATATCCTCAACGACACCGACCTGACCGACATCGAAGTCGAGCATGGCGATCTGCGCATTCGCGTTTCCCGCAAGGTCACGGTTCAGGCAGCAGCAACGGTCCTTCCGGCAGCAGCCCCCGCCGTTGCGGCCCCTGTCGCAGCTCCCGCTGAAGCCACCAAGGCCGATGTGTCGAAGAATGCCGTTCCTTCACCGATGGTCGGCACCGCCTATCTCGCTCCGGCACCGGGCGCACGCAACTTCATCGAAGTCGGCACGCAGGTGAAGGAAGGCCAGACGCTTCTGATCATAGAAGCCATGAAGACCATGAACCAGATCGCTTCGCCGCGCAGCGGTACGGTCAAGGCAATTCTGGTCGAAGATGCGCAGCCGGTTGAATTCGGCGAACCGCTCGTCGTGATCGAATAAACCGTATATTCGAATAAATCCGGCTTATTCCATGAACGGGCAGCAAAACGCAATGTTTCAAAAGATACTCATAGCCAACCGTGGTGAAATCGCTCTTCGTGTGCTCAGGGCCTGTAAGGAACTGGGCATCAAGACCGTCGCCGTCCATTCAACGGCAGATGCGGATGCCATGCATGTCCGCCTTGCGGATGAAAGCGTCTGCATTGGACCGCCGCCTTCGCGCGACAGCTATCTGAACATTCATCAGATCGTCGCCGCCTGCGAAATCACCGGCGCGGACGCCATCCATCCGGGCTATGGTTTTCTGTCCGAAAACGCAAAATTCGCGGAAATCCTCGAAGCGCACGACATTACCTTCATCGGCCCCACCGCTTCGCATATCCGCATCATGGGCGACAAGATCGAAGCCAAGCGCACTGCAAAGCGCCTTGGCATTCCGGTCGTTCCGGGTTCGGACGGCGGTGTCACCGATGACGTCGAAGCCGCGCGCGTGGCCAAGGAAATCGGCTATCCGGTAATCATCAAGGCATCCGCCGGAGGCGGCGGTCGCGGCATGAAGGTGGCGCGGACCGAAGAAGACTTGTCGGTTGCGCTTTCAACGGCGCGAACCGAAGCCGGCGCCGCTTTTGGTGATGATGCCGTCTATATCGAGAAATATCTCGAAAAGCCGCGTCACATCGAAGTTCAGGTCATGGGCGACGGTGCGGGTAACGCCATTCACTTGGGCGAACGCGACTGCTCGTTGCAGCGCCGTCACCAAAAAGTCTGGGAAGAAGCCAATTCTCCGGCACTCAATGCGGAAGCACGCGACAAGATCGGCATGATCTGCGCCAATGCTATAGCCGATCTCGGTTATCGCGGTGCGGGAACCATCGAGTTCCTTTACGAAAATGGCGAGTTCTATTTCATCGAAATGAACACCCGGTTGCAGGTCGAGCATCCGATCACCGAAGCCATTACCGGCATCGATCTGGTGCATGAACAAATCCGCGTTGCCGCAGGGCTTGGCCTGTCTGTAACGCAGAAGGATGTGCGCTTTTCCGGTCATGCCATCGAATGCCGCATCAATGCCGAAGATCCGCGCAATTTTACGCCGTCTCCAGGTCTCATCACGCATTACCATACGCCGGGTGGCCTTGGCATCCGCGTCGATTCGGGCGTTTATTCGGGCTATAAGATTCCGCCTTACTACGACAGCCTGATCGGCAAGCTGATCGTGCATGGACGCAACCGTGTCGAATGCATGATGCGTCTGCGCCGTGCGCTCGACGAGTTTGTCGTTGATGGCGTCAAGACTACCCTTCCCTTGTTCCAGGACCTGATTTCCAATCAGGACATTGCCAATGGCGACTATGACATCCATTGGCTGGAAAAATATCTGGCAAGCGAAAGCGAAGGCGCATAAAGCGTGAGCGTGGGAGCAGCACCGGACGAGCATTCAATCGACCCGGAATTGCTCCTACGCGCTTATTCCACCGGGGTTTTCCCGATGGCGGAAGAGGCCGACGACCCGGAAGTGTTCTGGGTCCGGCCTGAAGAGCGCGGCATTATTCCGCTGGATGATTTTCATATTCCGCGCAGTCTGCAAAAAACCATCCGTCAGAACATTTTTGAAATCCGGCTCGACAGCGATTTTTCCGGCGTCATCGATGGCTGCGCCAGCGGTTCCGGTGAACGGGCGCGCACATGGATCAATCGTCCAATCCGCGACTCCTATCAAAAACTGTTTGAAATCGGCCATTGCCATACGGTCGAGGCCTGGCATGACGGCAAACTGGTCGGCGGGCTTTATGGCGTAACACTTGGCCGGGCTTTTTTCGGTGAAAGCATGTTTACGCGTATGCGCGACGCCTCAAAGGTCTGCCTCGCTTTTCTGGTGGAGCACCTGATCAATCAAGGTTTTGTGCTGCTCGACACGCAATTCACCACAGCGCATCTGGAACGCTTTGGCGCCATCGAAGTCCCGCGCAGAGACTACGAGAAGATTCTCGCGCAAGCCCTTGAAGGCTCCGCTCTTTTCTAATTTTTTGACGGATAATCAGTTCTGCGGTGCAGGCACTTTTGAGGCCTGTTTGCAGTCTTTAAGCCATACGTCGTAAATCGGATGCTCGACGGCATTGAGGCCGGGGCTATCGGCAAACATCCAGCCGGTAAAGATGCGGCGGATTTTGCGATCCAGCGTGATCTCTTCCACTTCGACAAAACTGTCGGTGCGGGGGGCTTCGTCTTCGGTGCGCGAATAGCAGACCTTCGGCGTCACCTGAAGCGCGCCGAACTGTACTGTTTCATTGATGTAGACATCGAAAGTCGTGATACGTCCGGTGATCTTGTCGAGACCAGAAAATTCGGCAACCGGATTGGAAATACGCTCCGCCCTTGCGGCATGAAAACTGACGCCAACGGCCATAATGGAAATGAGCGCTAGCTGCGCTGTCTTTCCGATTATGTTTTTTCCGCTACCGACCGCATAAGGGAAATGCTTCGTCAAAACAGAGACCTGTATAAATTGTTCGTGAACCCCAGAAAATTTCTAGGCACCAAATGTGACGATTCGTGGTCCTGCTGCAAGTTGCATCAGGCCAAATGGCTCCCCACGCCCATAATTCCCTATAATTATAGCATCGCAAGATGCGCATCCGGCGATGAACCGCCGGATGAATATTTTTTATTAGTTGCCCGGTGTCCAGGCATCATATTCTCCGGTTACGCGCGGGCGTTCCGCAACAGGTGCGCCCGGACGCGGAATGGCCCCCTTGGGGCGATAGGCCAGTGGTGTGCCGGTCTGGTTGGCATGGTGATTCTTCTGCCAGTCACGCGGCTTGTAGTCTTCCTGACTTGGCGGTGTATCGACGCGGTGATGCATCCAGCCATGCCAGCCCGGAGGAATGGCGCTTGCTTCCGCATAGCCATTAAAAACGACCCAGCGGCGCGTACGGCCTTCCGAATCCTTGCCGCCCTGATAATAGACATTGCCGAACTCGTCTTCGCCGACCTTTTCACCCTTGCGCCAAGTATGAAAGCGGGTGCCGAGCGTCTGGCCGTTCCACCAGGTGAAGACTTGCGTGATGAATTTCTTCATGATCGATCCAGATTCGTTATTTCCACGGGCAGTCATTAACCACCGGGTTTTCCTGCTTATGACCCTATCGAGAGGTCAAGGCAAGGGTCAAGTTGCCGCTGTCACAAGACTATGAAGACCTACATGCTCCAGCCTTCAAGCCTCTTTTCCATGATGAGAACGGGTTCTTTGCAATTGGGGTCGCCCCAGTCCTCATTGCGTCCAACGCGCTGATAGCCTTTGCGTTCATAAAACTGCACGGCCTTGGCATTCTTCTCGATCACCTCAAGCCTGATCGCACTGACATCGGGAAAAGCCATCTCGATTTCAGCAAGAAGCATAGTGCCTATGCCCTGAACCTGCACTTCTGGCCTCACATAAAGCTGATGCAGCGAGGCCTTGCCCTGTTCGCTCTGGCTTGCGAAAGCCATGCCGTCAATGCCGCCCTCGCCGTTATCCGCCACAACAAATTCCGAATAAGGCTTTTTCAGATTGGCTTTGAGCGCCGCCAGAGAGTGCCATTGCGCGGTGACGGCGTTCACCATCTCACGACCCAGAATATCGTCAAAACTCGCATGCCAGGTCGAAACGAGCAGTTCATGTACGGCTTTGAGGTCCGCCTCGGTGGCACTCCTGACCCACATTATTCTTCAATCCCGAGCTTGGCCTTGACCAGATCGTTGACAGCCTGCGGATTGGCCTTGCCGCCGGTTGCGCGCATCACCTGCCCCACGAACCAGCCAGCCAGTGTCGGCTTGGCCTTGGCCTGCTCGACTTTGTCGGGGTTGGCCGCAATAATCTCGTCCACGGCTTTCTCGATGGCGCCGGTGTCGGTGACCTGCTTCATGCCGCGTTCTTCAACGAGCTTCTTTGGGTCGCCGCCTTCGTTCCAGACGATTTCGAACAGATCCTTGGCGATCTTGCCGGAAATCGTGCCTTCCTTGATGAGATCGATAATCGCGCCCAGCTGATCCGGGTTAACCGGCGATTCCTCAATGCTCTTGCCCGCCTTGTTGAGAGCGCCCAGCAAATCGTTGATGACCCAGTTGGCCGAAGCCTTGCCATCGCGACCCGAAGCCACAGATTCATAATAATCGGCAATCGCTTTTTCAGTCACAAGGATCGAGGCGTCATAAACCGAAATGCCCTGCTTTTCGACGAGACGGTTTTTCTTCTCATCCGGCAATTCCGGCAGATCGGCTGCCAGTGCATCGACAAAAGCCTGATCGAATTCGAGCGGCAGAAGGTCAGGATCGGGGAAATAGCGGTAATCATGCGCTTCTTCCTTGGAACGCATGGAGCGCGTCTCGCCTTTGACCGGATCGAACAGACGCGTTTCCTGATCGATCGCACCGCCATCTTCCAGAATGGCGATCTGGCGACGCGCCTCATATTCGATGGCCTGGCCAACAAAGCGGATCGAATTGACGTTCTTGATCTCGCAGCGCGTGCCGAATGCACCGCCGGGCTTGCGAACGGAAACATTGACGTCCGCGCGCATCGAGCCTTCATCCATATTGCCGTCACAGGTGCCAAGATAACGCACGATGGTGCGCAGCTTGGTGAGATAGGCGCGTGCCTCATCGGATGAGCGCAGATCAGGCTTGGAGACGATTTCCATCAGCGCCACGCCGGAACGGTTGAGATCGACATAGGACATGGTCGGATGCTGGTCGTGCATGGACTTGCCTGCATCCTGCTCCAGATGCAACCGCTCGATGCCAATTTCCACGTCCTCGAACTGGCCCTTATTGTCGGGGCCGACCGAGATCATGATCTTGCCTTCACCGACGATCGGCTGCTTGAACTGCGAAATCTGATAGCCCTGCGGCAGATCCGGATAAAAATAGTTCTTGCGGTCAAAAACCGATTTCAGGTTGATCTGCGCCTTAAGCCCCAATCCCGTGCGCACGGCCTGTGCCACGCACTCCTGATTAATCACCGGCAGCATACCCGGCATTGCGGCATCCACCAGAGACACATTGGCATTGGGTTCCGCACCGAACGATGTCGAAGCACCGGAAAACAGTTTTGACTGGGAGGTGACCTGCGCATGGACTTCCATGCCGATCACCACTTCCCAGTCGCCGGTAGCGCCGGAAATGAAACGTTTTGGCTCAGGTGTGCGCGTATCAATAAGGGACATTTTCGCTCGTCAATGCTGTAAAAATTGATTGCTTACTGGCTAGAACAAAGGTCCTTGCGATGCAAGCTTTTCAGGCCGCTGAAAACGAAAAGGCCGCGCAATGCGCGGCCAATCCGAAATCATGCAAGCAGGATCAAGCCTCTTCGGACTTGTCTTCCGCCTTCTTCTTCGGAGCAGCCTTTTTCTTCGGCTCGTCCTTGGCGGCGTCGTCCTTCTTGGCAGCGGCTTTCTTGGTCGCAGCCTTCTTGGCAGGCTTTGCTTCGCTTGCGTCTTCTTCTTCTGCCGTCAATTCTTCCTTCGTAACCTTCTTGTCGGTTACGTTGATGTTGGCGAGCAGATGGTCAACGACCTTTTCCTCGAAAATCGGGGCGCGAAGGTTGGCAACAGCATCCGGCGTCTTGCGCAGGAATTCGTAGATTTCCTTTTCCTGACCCGGATAGCGGCGAACCTGATCGTAAACGGCGCGCTGCAGTTCTTCTTCCGAAACTTCAACACCAGCCTTTTCACCGATTTCCGACAGAACCAGACCGAGGCGCACGCGGCGTTCAGCAAGCTTGCGATATTCTTCGCGGGCTGCTTCTTCGGTTGTTTCTTCGTCTTCAAACGTGCGTCCAGCCTGCTGAAGATCGAAATTGATCTGCTGCCAGATATTGTTGAATTCCGCATCGACCAGCTTCTGCGGTGTTTCAAACTGGTAATCGCCATCGAGCGAATCCAGAATCTGACGCTTCACCTTCTGGCGGGTAATCTGGCCATACTGGCTTTCGATCTGCTCACGCACCACCTGACGCAGGCGTTCCAGCGTCTCGATGCCAAGCTTCTTGGCGGTTTCGTCGTTAAGCTCAAGCTCACCTGCCTTGGCAACTTCCTTGACGGTGATGTCGAAGGTCGCTTCCTTGCCTGCAAGATGCGCGGCGCCGTAATCTTCGGGGAAGTTGACGGTGATGACCTTTTCATCGCCGGCTTTCACGCCAACGAGTTGCTCTTCAAAGCCCGGGATGAACTGACCCGAACCCAGAACAAGCTGCGCATCATTGTCTGCGCCGCCTTCAAAAGGCTCGCCATCGATCTTGCCGAGATAGTCGATCGTCACGCGATCTTCGTTTTCGGCCTTGCCCTTCTTGGTTTCAAAAGTGCGGGTCGAGGACGCCACGCGCTTGACCTGTTCATCGACTTCCTCATCGGAAATGTCGACGACTTCACGGGTCACGGCGATCTTGGAGAAATCCTTGACTTCGATGGCAGGCAGAACTTCGTAATTCAGCGAGAAAACGAAATCGGCCTTGCCGTCGAGAACCTTTTCGGCCTCTTTTTCGTCTTCCGACATGATGACTTCCGGCTGGGTAGCCGACTTTTCCTTGCGGTCAGCAAGGATAGAGCGCGACGAATCATTGAGGATTTCGTTGACGATTTCGGCCATGAAGGACTTGCCGTACATCTTGCGCAGGTGAGCCGTCGGCACCTTGCCAGGACGGAAACCGTTGATGCGGGCACGCCCGCGCGCATTATCGAGCCGCTCAGCGAGCTTGGCTTCGAGATCTCCGGCCGGAACCACGACTTTAATCTCGCGCTTCAGCCCTTCATTGAGCGTTTCGGTAACCTGCATGTTTGAACCTTCACTTCTTGCCATTATCCCGCTGTCCGCGGCATCCATGCCTCAAATGCGGGAAAGAATTCTTTGCTTACCGGAGCCGGACAATGAGAACAATGTAGTTCCCACCTCACGTTCCAAGCGTGTCCAGCAGAACTTCGTCAAAAAGACGGCTCCGTGTCCCGACCCGTATCCCAAAATGTGTTGTTATGCCCAAAAACCCTTCGGTGCATAGTGACACTTTTGCGCACCTACTACAATCAGTGCCGGCAAAAGACAAGAACCGAATGCACAATTACCAGACTGGAAATGCCCTCGTTTGAGCGCATAGGCGACGAAAAACCAAATCCGGACCTCACCAGCAGGCTCAGGCCATAGGTTACTGCGTATTGGTTTGCGTTTCGGTGCCCCGGTTCTCCGGCGTCACCGCATAGTAATAAGGTGTGGCCACAATGAAACCGAGAATGAGGACAACAGCCAGAACAAAGAATAACACTGATTTGCGCATATAATTCTCCTTATGGGAGAGTGAAACGAATGCGCCTGGCTGCGGTTCCATAGGCAAGCAACCCTGCAACCTTGTGAGAGAGGCAGCATTACGCTCAATAAAACAGATGATGAGTGTGCATAAAGTGGTGCGGATAGAGGGACTCGAACCCCCACGGTCTCCCGCCAGAACCTAAATCTGGTGCGTCTACCAATTTCGCCATATCCGCGCCGAACTGAACCCTATTCAAAAGAATAAAATTCGTGCTCGCTTCCGAGAAGCATCTCGAAAGTGGCGTGTCTATATCATTCTATTTTCAGGGTTCAAAGGAAAAATACCGCTTTCCCCAATTGTCACCACCAAAATCAGAAGCGTTTAATAAAGCGGCTCTTTGTGGAGTTGCCGCCCATTGTCGCGCAGGGCCTTGATGACCGCAGTTCCGCTCGCGTTCACGGCCAGAACAACCGTAATACGCTTTTCCTGCTGACCTTTCTCAATGGCACGCCCCTCACCTTCCGGCACGTAATAGCGCTCTATGCCATAGACGAGCGGAATAGAATGATCCGCATCAGGCGAAATGACATAATGGCTCTGCCCGCGCAATTGCACTTCCTGAACGTCAAGGTCGGTAAATGGCGTGAAGGACGCGCGTGAAAAATGCCAGTTTCCATCGGCATCGGGCTTGAGCGCGACATAGACCGTACGCCGGTCATTTGCCTGCTGTTGACCTCTAATATCCTTGATACGGACAGAGGATATATCATAGCCCAAGATAACATAATCCCCGCGCATCAGATCGCGCGGATCGACGGGGCGGGTTTGCAGCACAAGCTCCCTGCCCGAGCGCAGAATGGACGCCCGCGTCTCTATGCTGGCATAAAGAAAGCCGGTTTGCAGCAAGGAGGCTATCGCTGCACCGATGAAAAGCCATTTCTTTTTCATGCCGGCATCTCCTCACTCTTTCTGCTGCCAAACCGCCGTTCCATGCGGCGCACAAAGGCTGCCAGCAACAGTACAAGAACACCGGCTGTCAGGAAGAAGCCAGAAGTCCCGATCATCGTGCCCACGGTTTCGAACGCAAGATAAAGTAGTTCGACCGAAAAGGCCGTATAGGCAATCGACCGCAGACTGCCATTGTCGCGCCCGCACAGCGCGATAGCGGCTATGGAAAGCACCAGAATCACGATGCCATAAAATATGTCATGCTTCAGCCCGGTCTGATCGACCGTATAGGAGAACATATCGTCAACCTGCAACATCGCCAATGCCAGCAGCGCAAGCAGCAATCCATAAGCGGCAAGCGGGCGGGCAAAACGGGTCAGACGTTGCAAAGTCTCATAAGCAAAAGCATCAGCAAGCATCAAGGCAAGGCCAAGAATGATCATGCCCGCCAGAACAAATCCGCTTTCGCCTTCGAAATAAAGAAAAAGCGCCCAGCCTATGGCATAGAGTGCCCAAAGATGCGCCGAATGGCGCGAGCGGGTGAAAAGGGCTGCTCCCGCACCCACGATGAGAAGCAACAATCCAAACCAGCGGTAGAGGTCAGCGCCGTCACCCAGCCTTGTATCGGTGAAAATAAAGCTCATCAGATAAAAGCAACCCACGCCTGCGGCGAAAGCTGCCAGAACCGGCGCCCGCATGAGAAACGCAGCCGCAAGGACGCCAAACGCCCAGTAAAGCGCTGCGGCATGAACATCACCTGAGAGATGGTACATCTGACCAACAAGGGCGATTCCCGCACCAAAAGACGCGGCACCAACCACGTAAAGCACGGACGAGAAAACGGCATCACCGCGTGACTGCCGCCACGCGCCGCCGAGATAACCGATCCAGATGAGGGCGAAGACCAGCCCGATACGCATCAATCGCGGCATATCCTGCCAGTTGGCAGCAACAAGCATGATAACGGCTGCACCAAGCAACAGCCCACCGAGCGTAGCCAGCACAGAGCCCAGACTGAAACGCGACGACTGCTCTTCGAGATCGGCTTTGAGAAGCGATGCCGTTTCAGCATCGATAAGCGCCTGTTGCTGCCAGCGCGCGATCTGGCGCTCAACGGATATAGAAAATGACACGATAACTCCCGCGCGCTTTCTCTGCCTTCACTGGGCGCAGACAACCACTTTGTGGCATTTTTCTGCCTGGCCAGTTCAATCGATTTAAGGTGTCCTGCAACGGCCGCATTGCAGCTATGCAAACTCGGCTCTGCAACTTGGAAAAACAATAGCTTATATCATGGGTAACAGACAAGATGAATTGAACGAGGACGAATTCCTCGCAAACTGTAGGGAATATCAAAATGAACCTCATCCGCTCTTACAGCAACTGGCGCCGTTACCGCGAAACCGTCAACGAGCTGAACATGCTCTCGACGCGTGAACTGAACGATCTGGGCATTTCCCGCGCCGACATTCCTTATGTCGCCCGTCAGTCCAAGGCTCGCTAACAGCCAGTTCTAACAGGTCGCTTTCGCAGCCTGTTTTTGAAGAATTCTCCGGGTCTGGATCCTCCTCCCACCAGCCCCGGCCATCGCAAGGCAATCCTCCTCCCAGGCTTTGCGATATAACAAGACCGGTACTCCTCCTCCCAGACCGGTCTTACCAGAATGGCATCCCTCGCAATGCGACGGATGCCATTTGTTTTTGTATGCCTTTCACGTCTTCATCTCCATTGCCGCGTGCGTTTAAAGGCGATAAGGGAGTGCGCATGTCAAACACTCCCGATCTTACTCCCGTTCATGTCGTTGGCGGCGGTCTCGCCGGTTCTGAAGCTGCGTGGCAGATTGCTCAGGCAGGCATTCCCGTCATCCTGCATGAAATGCGCCCCGTGCGTGGCACAGACGCACACAAGACCGAGCAACTGGCCGAACTGGTCTGCTCAAATTCCTTTCGCTCGGATGATGCTGAAACCAATGCCGTTGGCGTGCTGCATGCCGAAATGCGTCTGGCGGGCTCGGTTATTATGGCCTGCGCGGATGCGCATCAGGTGCCCGCAGGCGGCGCACTGGCCGTTGATCGCGAAGGCTTTGCTCAGGCCGTCACACAAAAGCTCGAAGCCCATCCGTTGATCACTATCGAGCGCGAAGAAATCACCGGCCTGCCGCCGGAAGAATGGGGCAGGACAATCGTCGCCACCGGCCCGCTGACAGCGCCGTCGCTGGCAGAGGCTATTGCCGAACAGACCGATGCCAGTGCGCTGGCCTTTTTCGATGCGATTGCACCGATCGTGCATTTTGATTCGATCAATATGGACGTGTGCTGGTTCCAGTCGCGCTACGACAAGGTTGGCCCCGGCGGCACCGGCAAGGATTATATCAACTGCCCCCTCGACAAGGCGCAATATGAGGCATTCGTTGCAGCGCTGATTGAAGGCGACAAGACAGATTTCAAGGAATGGGAAGGCACGCCCTATTTCGACGGCTGCCTGCCAATTGAGGTCATGGCCGAACGCGGACCTGAAACGCTGCGTCATGGCCCGATGAAACCGATGGGGCTAACCAATGCGCATAACCCGACCGTCAAAGCCTATGCGGTTGTGCAATTGCGTCAGGATAATGCGCTCGGCACGCTCTATAATATGGTCGGCTTCCAGACCAAGCTGAAATACGGCTCGCAAAGCAGCATTTTTAAAATGATTCCCGGTCTGGAAAATGCGGAATTCGCCCGGTTGGGCGGTCTGCATCGCAACACTTACCTCAACTCGCCCGTGCTGCTTGATGATGTGTTGCGGCTGAAATCCCGACCGACTTTACGTTTTGCAGGCCAGATCACCGGTTGCGAAGGCTATGTCGAATCTTCGGCTATTGGTCTTCTGGCTGGTCGTTTCACGGTTGCGGAAAAGCGCGGCGAAACAGCCGTTGCCCCGCCGCTCACCACGGCTTTTGGTGCGCTTTTGGGCCATATCACCGGTGGCCATATTGTGAGCGACGAGGAACCTGGCAAACGCTCGTTCCAGCCGATGAATGTCAATTTCGGGCTGTTTCCTCCGGTCGAAGTGCCAAAGCAGGAAGGCGTGCGGCTGCGTGGCAAGGAAAAGACCCTTGCCAAAAAACGCGCATTGTCAGTGCGTGCGCTGGCCGACTGTAAGGCATGGCTTGGACTTTAATACCAAATCTCGATGAACATGCCCCATCGCGATTTGGTTAAGCCTGTGTGGCGATTGAACATTTTCAAGGTGTAATCCGTCAGCATCGGAGCCCCTTGATATAAGTCTTATTTCATCGCTCTGCGCAGCATCAGCCAATGTTTGCGCAGGGCGGAAATATCGGCCACTTTTTCACCGGCCTTTTCGCTCAACCGTTCAAGGGCACCGAGATAAGCAGGTACGAGCGCCAGCGGCAGGAATGCCGGAGCAAGACTTTTGGGTGCCTGTACCCGCCCCGCCTCAAACTTGGCCAGATGCTCGCGTGCGAGCGCCAGCATGACGTCAATGACCCTTTTAAAAGCCGCCTTGTCTTCGCCGCTTAAAAACGCCTCGCCGCTCACACCCACCGATGCCAGCATATCCGCAGGCACATAAAGCTGGCCACGACGACGGTGGATCGGCAAAAGCCGCATCAAGCCGACAATTGCCTGTGCCACACCCGCATGACCGGCAGTCTCGGTGTGCGCCTGCGCTGCATTGCTGTCCAGAATGAGACAGGCAAGCTGGATGATGGCGGATGCTGTTTCGCCGCAATAGCCTTCAAGATCGTTACGGCTTGGCATCGGATCGTCATAAAGATCGAAAATGCGCGCTTCGCAATAATTGTCGAATGCGCTGCGCGGCAGTGCGTATGTTTCAATCGTCTCGATGAGGGCGGCAGCTAACGGATGGGCTTCCGCACTTCCCCTCGCTTCGCCATTGATCAAATCACGCCACCATTGCAGCCGCACCTCGCCTGGCAAAGGCTCATGCACGAGAGCACGAATACGCGCGATTTCAGCATTGAAAGCATAGAGTGCGGCCAAAGCGCCGCGCTTTTCCGCAGGCGCATAAAGCACCGACAGATAGCGATCCGGGTCCGCTTCACGCAGAAGGGCCAGACAATGAGCGTCGTTGTCTTTCATGGTGTCAGTCTACAGCAATTAATGCCGCAGCCACTGCCCGATCTTCGGCAAGCAGCACATTATAGGTGCGCACGGCCGCTCCCGTACTCATCGGATCGGAAGAGATGTTATGTTCGCGCAACAGCGCGCGGACATCTTCAGGGATACGGCGCAAATCCATGCCGGTGCCGACCAGCAATATTTCAATATCGCTTGCCTGCGCCAGAATGGCTTCGAGATCGCCGCGCGACAGCACCGGCGGCGTTAGCGGTGCCCAGCCGTGAATACCGGATGGCAAGCAGAGGATTGAACCGCGATGCGACATCTCCGCAAAGCGAAAACCTCCATCGCCATAGGCATCAATCGGTGCACGTCCTGGAAAATGCGCTTCGCGGATTTCAATGCCCTTGGCCATGCTCAGCTTTCCAGATTAAGCGATTGCGCAAGATCGTCGCCCATCTTGCCATCATCGCCTTCTTCGGGACCGCGCGGCTTCAAACCGAACTGCACCAGAAGCGGTGCCGCGATAAAGATCGAGGAATAGCTGGCAACGATGATGCCAACGCTCAACGCCAGCGCAAACATGCGGATTTCCGTACCACCAAAAGCATAAAGCGGAATATGCGCAAGGAAGGTGACAAACGAGGTCAGCAGCGTTCGCGATAGCGTCTGGTTGATCGATGCATCGATGATTGCGGGCAATGGCGCGCTCTTGTAACGGCGCAGATTTTCGCGCACGCGGTCATAGATGACGATCGTATCATTGAGCGAATAGCCGATAATGGTCAGGATCGCCGCGACACTCCACAGGTTGAATTCCATGCGGAAGACGATGAACATGCCCGCAAGAATGATCACGTCATGCAATGTGGAAAGAACAGCACCGAGCGCCAATTGCCAGCGGAAACGTATCCAGACATAGACAAAAATACCGATCAGCGACAGGATGACAGCGATGATGCCCGCTCTTGAAAGCTGCTCGGATACTGTCGGTCCCACGACCTCGACGCGCTGGAACGAATAATCCGGCTCGAATTCACCCCGCAGTTTGACTGCAACGGTCTGTTCGGCATCGTCGCCGACTTCCTGAGAGCCGATCATCACCAGTGCAGAGCTCGGTGATTTGGCAGGCATGACACGGGCGCTGTCGATATTGAGTTCGGCAAGGCGCTCGTTGATATCATCTAGATTGGCATCGCCTTCAAGAGCTTGCATCTCGACCATGGAACCGCCACGGAAATCGATGCCGTAGTTGAAACCGATATTGACGAAGAGCGCCACCACGACCGCGCAGGCCAGAACCGAAATGCCTAGGGTGACGAATTGCAGGCGCATGAACGGAATATGCGTCGTGGTCGGGACCAGCTTGAGACGGCGCTTTGGCACTTCCTTGGGCCTGGCCACGCGCACCCATTGCGCAATCAAAAGCCGCGTGAAGGTAAGCGTCGTAAACAGCGTCGTGCCGATACCGACCGCAACCGTCAGCGCAAAGCCATGCACAGCACCCGATCCAAGCAGAAACAGGACGAGAGCCGCAATCAGGGTCGTAAGATTGGCGTCAACGATCGTGGACAATGCACGGTAAAAGCCTGATTCCATAGCTTGGACGACAGAATAGCCCTTGCGACGATCTTCGCGCACGCGCTCATAAATCAGGATATTGGCATCCACCGCCATGCCGATGGTCAGCACAAGGCCCGCGATACTCGCCAGACTGATCGATGCGCCGATAAGTGACATGATGGCGGTCAGAATGATGATATTGACCACAAGCGCCACCATCGCGATGACGCCGAGAATGCCGTAGGACAGCACCATGAACAGGCCAACAAGAAGCGCTGCAAGCAACGCTGCTGTGACGGCAGCGCTCGCGTAATCCTCGCCAAGAGCTGATGCGATTGTGCGTTCTTCCAGAACGCTGACCGCCTGCGGCAAGGCACCCGAACGCAGCACTACCGCCATATTATTGGCGGCCTGCAAATCGAAGGCACCCGAAATCTGCAATTCATTGGTATCGAGCGGTTCGCTGATTTCAGGGGCTGAAACCACCTGATTATCGACCACGATGGCAAAGCTTTTGCCAGCGGCGTTTGCCGTGAACGCAGCAAGGTTCTTACGGCCAGTCTCATCAAGTGTCAGTGTGATGACCGGCTCTTCGTCATCCTGCGACAGCGACGCCTTGGCGTCGGTAATATTGGCACCGGTCAGAATCGGCTGTTTCTTGACTACATAGCCCACCGGCGGATCATCATAGGAATAGATGATTTCGCTGTCCGCAGGTGCCGTGCCTTGAATGGCGTCGTCGGGCGACATGGTGTCATCCACGGCGCGGAACGACAATTCACCGCGAATGCTCAGAATGTCTTTAAGAAGCTGCGCATCGAACAGTCCCGGAACCTCGACGCGGATCTGGTTGCGCGCTTCCGCCTCGACATTGGGCGTACCATAGCCAAGCTCTTCCAGACGCTGATGCATGATTTCAGCGGTGCGCTCGAGATTGCCTTTGCTCGCATTGGGTGCGCGCAGGACAAGTCTTGAACCACCGGAAAGATCAAGTCCTAGTGCCACCTGCTGCTTGGGCAGAAAGCCGGGCAGGCTCGCCAGCGTTTCACGCGAGAAAAAATTGGGGGAAGCGATAATGAAGCTGACGAGAATTGCCAACCATATCAGGGCCGATTTCCAGCGTGAAAAATAGAGCATCGAGCAGCAATTCCGTTTTCGTCTGGATGAGTTTTGCCCAAATGCCTGTTTCATGCATTTGGGCGGTGTCCAGGCGCTTAAGAATAGCGCCTGTCCGATAATGCTCAGGCTTGCGTTAGAAAAATCTTAACCAAGCCTTCATCATCTCAAAAAGAGACTACTTGTTCTTGTTGTCCGCAACGGGTTCGCCCTTCACGCGCACATCGATAAGCGTGCTGCGCAGAACGCGGATGCGAACGCCTTCGGCGATTTCGACTTCAAGTTCATTGTCGTCTATGACCTTCTGCACCTTGCCGACAATGCCGCCGCCGGTCACAACCGTATCGCCGCGACGAACGGCAGTCAGCATTTCCTGACGCTTTTTCATCTGCGTGCGCTGCGGGCGGATGATCAGGAAATACATGATCACGAAAATCAGCACGAATGGCAGAATGCTCATCAGCATATCCGGGCCAACTGCGCCGCCGGTGCTTTGGGCGAAAGCCGGTGTTACAAACATTTAGAACTCCTCTGAAGTCTCGAAGACAATTATCAACGGCATTACAATGGTTGAGTGCCCAAATGCAACCGACGATCCGCGCTCTGTGCCAAGGTCACACACTTTTCGGCATCGCTGTGGCATGTTAAGTGCTGTGTCTCAGCATAGGGACATGACATGACGACCGAAGATATACTCAGCCAGAAGCTCGACCGCCTGATCAATGCGCTCGAACGCATTGCACCGCCAAAGCCCGAAACACCCGATCTTGATGCTGCAGACTGTTTTGTCTGGGCGCCCGAGCGTCTGACGCTCGAACCTGTCAGCCGCGTGAACCGTGTGGATATCGCACTCATTCGCGGTGTCGACCTGGTGCGCGATCAGCTTGTCGAAAACACCCGCCGTTTTGCAAATGGGTATCCTGCCAATAATGTGCTTTTGTGGGGCGCACGTGGCATGGGAAAATCTTCGCTTGTGAAGGCAGCACAGGCCAGCATCAATGCTGAAACCCGCGATGCTACACCGTTAAAACTGATCGAAATCCACCGCGAGGATATCGACAGCCTGCCAACGCTGATGAACCTCATCAAGAACACCACACATCGGTTTATCCTTTTCTGCGATGATCTTTCATTTGATCATGACGACACGTCCTATAAATCGCTGAAAGCCGCCCTTGAAGGCGGTGTCGAGGGTCGGCCCGACAACGTCATTTTCTATGCGACATCCAATCGTCGTCATCTCATGCCGCGTGACATGATCGACAATGAGCGCTCCACAGCGGTTAACCCTTCCGAAGCCATCGAGGAAAAGGTGTCGCTGTCAGACCGTTTCGGGCTATGGCTCGGCTTTCATAAATGCAGCCAGGACGATTATCTCGCCATGGTGGATGGCTATGCCGCGCATTTCAAACTCGATTACGATCTGACAAAAATGCATGCGGAAGCGCTGGAATGGTCGACGACACGGGGAAATCGTTCCGGACGCGTGGCATGGCAATATATTCAAGACCTTGCAGGGCGTCTTGGAACTGCAATGTAAACAAAAAGGCGGGTTTGAAACCCGCCTTTTTAATCATTCTTCTGATATTATCAGCTTTCCAGATATTTCGCCGGATTAACCGGTGCTGAATCCTTGCGCACTTCAAAATGCAGCTTTGGCGACTTGGCATTGCCGCTCATGCCGGACTTGGCCAGTTCCTCGCCACGACGCACTTTTTGGCCACGCTTGACCATGATCTGGCTGTTATGGCCATAAACCGTAACGAGGCCATTGTCATGGCGGACCAGAACCGTCTGGCCGAATTCCTTAAGACCGTCACCGGCATAGATCACGACACCGTTTTCGGCAGCCTTCACGGACGTGCCTTCCGGCACCATGATGTCGATACCGTCACTGGTCGATGCACCTTCACGTTGGCCAAAGCTTGCAAGAATACGGCCACGAACCGGCCAGCGCATCTGTGAGATGCCGGTCGAGGATGGCGCTGCGGCCTGATCCTTCTCGGCTTCCTCGATCACTTTGTTGCTGGCCTGCGGCGGCGTATATGGTTTTACGTTGGCATTGTTTTCAGGCTGTGCGGGTGTTGCCGCAGCCTTTGCCGGATTGGCAGGTTGCGGGGTTACGGCTGCGACCTGCGTCGGCACGGCGGCGCCCGCTGCCGGGATAACCAGAGCCTGACCAACGCGGATGGCGCCATTCGACAGACCGTTTGCCTTTTTCAGCTGATCGACCGGCACATTATGCTTTTGTGCAATCGAATAAAGCGAATCACCGCTCTGCACGGTGTAGCCACCGCTGGATGCAGCCTGCGGAGCGGCAGCAACGACACCGGCGCCCTGCCCCGGCGTTACTGGAAGCTGGCCAAGAACGTTCTCTTTAGCACCATTCACCGTGTCACGGGCGGAACCAGCCGCACTTGCCACCTTGGTCTCGGCGCCGACAACAGCATTGTTTACCCGGTCTGACGCGGCAGTGCGTGCCTGATTGACCTGATCCTGCGCTTGCTGGGAAGCAGCCGCAACTGGGGCTGGCATCGGCGCGGATGAAACGGCAGGCAGCGACGAACCGCGCTGAACAGTGCCGCTCGTCCGCGGGGCGGCAGCAACAGGTGCTGCGGCATAAACATTATTGGCAGACGATTGCGCAACAGGCTGGCTCGGCGTCGAACCGGTGTAGAGGCCGTCGGTGAACCGCATCGTATCGGCACTGCACCCGGCCCCGAAACCGGCAATCAGAACGACTGCGACATTACGCAAAAGACGTTCGGACGTATGCTGCAAAATTGGAAAACGCATCTTCAACCCGTCCATACTCGAAACTCACTGGGACTGATTAAATCGCGTTAATATTACTCTCTGGTTAAGAATGCGCAATTTTGGAAAAAAGATTCACCAATTGAATACCATAACCACGCAATTGCAGATTTTACATTGCCGGAAATGGTATCAGAGAATGGCGGATACGCCTTCGATAAAAGGTTGGTAACGCACCTGCATCAAGTCTTCCTGCTCGAAACGGCTGCCGACTTTGGCGATACGCGTGATCGTCTGTGTGCCTTCCGCCGGGCCAATCGGTGCAATCAACACGCCATGCGTTGCCAGCATGTCAACCAGATGATGCGGTATGTCCTCACAGGCCAGCCAAAGCAGAATGCGGTCGAAAGGACCACCGCCGATACCATGGCGTCCATCGGCATGTTTGACCACGACATTTTCGCGCTTGAGCGCCACGAATTGTTGCAAGGCATGATCGCAAAGCTTGCGATAGCGCTCCATCGTCGTCACGCGTCCTGCCAGCATCGACATCACGGCTGCGGTAAAACCGGAACCCGTGCCGATCTCCAGAACACGATGGCCGGGTTCGAGTTTGAGCGCTGAAAGAATACGCGTCTGATCATCAATGCCTTCGATATATTCACCGCAATCGAGCGGCAGCGTGCGTGAGCTGTAAGCCAGATCCGACCATGTTGAATTGAGAAAATTCTGGCGCGGCGTCGCCTCGATCGCCGCAAAAAGTTTTGGATCGTCAATGCCGCACGCGCGCATCCTCAGAACGAAGAACGCAAAACTTTCCTTGTCTGAAAGCAGCGGGCGTTGTGATCCTGCCTGTTTCATGCATCCACTCCAAGCGATTGGCTCAATTCTGCACGCACCTTATGCGCTGTGAGATCAAGATGCAGCGGCGTTACCGAAATGCAGTCGGCGCGAACGGCGGCAATGTCGCTGTCATCTGCCACTTCTGCTTTGGAGCGACCAAATTGCAGCCAGAAGTAAGGAAAACCACGCCCGTCGCGACGCTCATCCAGACGCGCATCATGGCTCAACTTGCCCTGCGCCGTCACGCGTGTGCCCTTGACTTCATCGGCTGCGCAATTGGGGAAATTGAGATTGAGCAAAACACCCCGCGGCCAGCCCGCATCGACAAGTTTGCGGATCAAGTCCGGCGCATGAGTTTCAGCGGTTTCCCACGGTATAATACGGCGGTCGCCTTCATAGTCGTATTCCTGCGACAGCGCGATGGCCCGAACACCGAGAAGCGTGCCTTCCATGGCACCAGCCACGGTGCCGGAATAGGTCACGTCATCGGCCAGATTGGCCCCTGCATTAACGCCTGACAGGATAAGGTCGGGCGCTTCCGGCAGCACATGGCGCACGCCCATAATCACGCAATCGGTTGGCGTGCCGCGCAGCGCAAAATGACGCTCGTCAATCTGGCGCAGACGCAGAGGCTCGGAAAGGGTCAGTGAATGCGCAAGCCCGCTCTGATCTGTTTCGGGTGCGACCACCCACACATCATCAGAAAGTTTTCGGGCAATCCGCTCCAGAACTGCGAGGCCTTCGGCGTGAATACCATCATCGTTCGTCAGCAGAATGCGCACGTTTCACTCCTTCACAAAATCATTATCCGAATCACGCGGATTTTTCGATCCGCGTAAGGCCACCCATATAAGGCTGAAGTGCTTCAGGAATGCGAATGCTGCCATCCTCTTCCTGATAATTTTCCATCACCGCAACCAAGGCGCGTCCGACGGCCACACCCGAACCGTTCAATGTGTGCACGAAACGCGTCGATTTCTCGCCTTCAGGGCGATAACGCGCATTCATGCGGCGTCCCTGAAAATCACCGCAGACCGAGCAACTCGAAATTTCGCGATAGGTATTCTGGCCCGGCACCCAGACTTCGATATCATAGGTTTTCTGGGCACCGAAGCCCATATCGCCGGTGCAGAGCACCACGGTACGGAACGGCAAACCGAGACGCTTCAACACTTCTTCAGCACAAGCCGTCATGCGTTCATGCTCAGCGAGAGCGCTGTCGGCATCGGTGATCGATACCATTTCCACTTTCAAAAACTGGTGCTGGCGCAACATGCCGCGTGTGTCGCGCCCGGCAGAGCCCGCTTCCGAGCGGAAGCACGGGGTCAATGCCGTATAGCGCTGCGGCAGGCTTTTCACATCGACGATCTCATCGGCCACCAGATTGGTGAGCGGCACTTCGGCTGTCGGAATGAGCCAGCGCCCATCGGTGGTGCGAAACAGGTCTTCGGAGAATTTGGGCAATTGCCCGGTGCCGTAAACGGCTTCATCGCGCACCATCAACGGCGGCATGGTTTCTGTATAGCCATGCTCCCCGGTGTGCAGATCGAGCATGAACTGCCCAAGTGCGCGTTCAAGACGCGCAAGCGCACCCTTCAAAACCGTGAAGCGGGCACCGGAAAGCTTTGCCGCACGCTCGAAATCCATAAGGCCAAGTGCTTCACCCAACTCATAATGTTCTTTGGGCTCAAAAGAGAATACCGGCTTTTCGCCAACCTGACGGATTTCGACATTGTCCGCCTCGTCCTTGCCAAGCGGCACATCATCGAGCGGAATATTGGGAAGCGAAGACAGCGCATCGGTCAGTTCCTTGACCAGACGACGCTCTTCATCTTCTGCGGCACTGAGAAAATTCTTGAGTTCCGCCACTTCCACCTTGAGCTTGTCAGCGGTTTCCGCGTCTTTTGCGGCCATGGCTTTGCCGATATCCTTGGAGGCGGCATTGCGGCGCTCCTGCGCGGCCTGAACCTTGCCAACATGCTCGCGGCGTTTCTCATCAAGCGCGATCAGCTCGGACGAAAGCGGCCCTGCCCCGCGCTTTTCGAGCGCCTTGTCGAGCGTTTCGGGGTTTTCGCGAATCCATTTGATATCGAGCATGGAAAAAGCCGTTTCGTGATTTTGAACCAGTGCCGGACGCGAACCGCGACCAGCATTTATGATAATACGTAATCAGGAGGCGGAAGCGTCGCTTTCAGCGTCAGACGATGCCTGATCCGCATCCCGCTTCTTCTCGATCATACGCGCCAGAATGATGGAAACCTCGTAGAGAAGGATCGTCGGCAAGGCAAGGCCGATCTGGCTGGCAGGATCGGGCGGGGTCAGAACGGCTGCGACCACAAAAGCGATAACAATGGCATATTTGCGCTTGTCCTTGAGCCCTGCCGAGGTCAACAGCCCGACACGCGCCATCAGGCTTGTGACCACCGGCAACTGGAAAACCAGACCGAAGGCAAAGATCAGCGTCATGATCAGGCTCAAATATTCCGAAACTTTTGGCAGAAGTGAAATCTGCACTTCACTGCCACCGCCTGATTGCTGCATGGCAAGGAAGAACCACATCACCATCGGCGTGAAGAAGAAATAAACGAGCGCGCCACCAAGCAGAAACAGAAGCGGCGATGCGATCAGAAATGGCAGAAATGCCATGCGCTCATGCTTGTAGAGGCCCGGAGCCACGAATTTATAAATCTGCGCGGCGATAATCGGAAAAGCCAGCACCACGCCGCCGAACATCGCAACTTTCACCTGCGTGAAGAAAAACTCCTGCGGCGCGGTATAGATGAGTTCCGCTTTGGAACGGTCCATACCCGCCCAGTCGATGGCCCATTGGTAGGGAACGACGAGCAGGTTGAAAAGCTGCTTGGCAAAGGCAAAACAGAAAACAAATGCGATGAAAAACGCAAGGATTGCCCAGATCAGGCGGCGGCGCAGTTCGATCAGATGCTCGAGCAAAGGTGCCGCGCTCTGTTCGATGTCTTCCTCGTCCCGTTTCACGCTTTAATTCCTGTTTTAGGGCCTGTTTTCGGGCTTGTCTTTTTGTTGGCAGGCTTTTTGGCAGCCGCCGCAGCTTTCACCGCAGGCTTCTTGTCGCTTGCAGGTGCAGCCTTGGCAGGCGTTGCCTTCGCCGTTGGTGCTTTTGCTGGAGCCGGTTTAACCGTGGCTTTCGCCTTGGCTGGGCTAGGTTTTACAGGACTAGCTGGCTTTTCCGCAGATGCCGTGCGCTTGGCCCGCGTTGCAGATTTTGCTTTGGCAGGAGCCTTTACCGGGACCGGCTCTTTTTCAGCTACCTTTACGGGCTCTGTCGATACAACCGGCGCACCGGAAAGATCGACCGGCGTGGTTACTTCCGCAACCTTTTCCGGTGTAGCAGGCGACATGGAGGTCGAGGACTGCATGGTCGACTTCAAATCTTCGCCCGCACTGCGAATCGGATCAAAAACCTGTGTCAGCTTCGAGCGCGGATCAAGCTTGCGGGTTTCGTCGATGATATTCTTGACGTCCTCAAGCTCGGCCTCTTTCAAGGCCTCGTTGAATTGCTGGCGAAACTCATTGGCCGTCGAGCGCATACGGGCCGTAGCCTTGCCGAAAGCACGCAGCATTTTCGGCAAATCCTTCGGCCCGACAACAACGATCATCACAATCGCTATGACGAGCAATTCAGACCAACCGACATCAAGCATATTCTACTCCGCGCACATATTCTATCACGCACAAGGTGCGCACGTCCCGACTCTCGGCGGAAAACAGTAAATTATAAACAAAAACACCCTGCGCATCCATATGGATACGCAGATATTCTAAACCAACAGATCAGGACTTGGCGGTTTTCTTGACGGGCTTGACGGTTTCGTTCGCCTTGGCATCAATCGTACGACCATCGTCGTTCACGTCATCCTTGGCATCGTCGTCATTCATGCCCTGCTTGAAATTCTTGATGCCCTTGGCAACATCGCCCATCAGTTCGGGGATTTTGCCGCGACCAAAAAGAAGAAGCACGACCGCAAGAACGATCAACCAGTGCCAGACAGATAAGCTACCCATTTCATTCCTCTCATCGCCGCCTTTGCGGCGTGTAACCTGCAACGCTCATAATGATTTAAGCGCTTTAAGCCGATCTTTCAAACAGAACTACGCTGATCGACACCAATATAATGAATTAATTCGTCGCATGTGTCCTTGCGATGCAACAAGCAATCAGTCTCCGCGTGGTGCCAGAAGGCCAAGGCTTTCAAGGTCAATGTCTTCCAGCGGCTCTTCTTCCTCGGTCAATTCATCCGAACCGATATTGGGAACCGGCACGGCAAAGCCCGACGGCATGCGCCCGGACAAAAGCCCCGCCCCGCGCAATTCATCCAGTCCCGGCAGATCGCGGATTTCCGGCAGACCGAAATGATCGAGAAAAGCTTCCGTCGTGCCATAGGTCACCGGACGCCCCGGCGTGCGGCGGCGACCGCGCAATTTGATCCAGCCGGTTTCCATCAGCACATCCAGCGTGCCCTTGGAGGTTTCGACACCGCGAATATCTTCGAGCTCGGCGCGGGTTACCGGCTGGTGATAGGCGATGATCGCCAGAACTTCCATCGCCGCCCGCGACAGCTTGCGCTGCTGGACGGTTTCACGGCTCATCAAAAAGCCAAGATCAGGGGCCGTGCGAAAGGCCCAGGCTGAGCCAGCCTTTACGAAATGCACCCCACGCGGCTCATAGTCCTTTTGCAGATGCAGCAATATCGCGTTCAGATCGGCATTGGCCGGCAGACGTTCAGCGAGAACGCGCTCGGAAACCGGATCAGCGGACGCGAAAACCAACGCCTCAACCATACGCGCCATCTCGGTAAATGTTGTCGATGAAGCATCCGCCCTATCGTGGCTCTCCTCATCGGTTTCGATTTTTGCCCCATAATACGGCAATTCAGACATCCCCGCCCTCGTCCAGTTCGCTTAAATCAGTCATGGCGCGCATATAGATCGGCTCAAAGGGTGCATTCTGACGTACTTCGAGTTTGCCTTCGCGCACAAGTTCCAGGCTTGCCGCAAAAGAACTCGCCAGCGCTGAAGCCCTTTCCTGCGGCGATAAAGCATAGCCGATCAGAAAGCGGTCGAGCGATATCCAGTCATCGATCTTTGCACCCAAAAGCCGCACGAGCGCGCTGCGCGCCTCTTTGAGCGACCAGACCGCGCGTTTGGCAATCTCCACATGCGACACCGCCTGACGCTGGCGTTGCGAGGCATAAGCCGTCAAAAGATCGTAAAGCGTCGCGGAAAAGTGGCTATTGCGGTCGATGACCATGGTTTCGGGCATTCCCCGAGCAAAAACCTCACGGCCAAGCCTGTTGCGGTTAACGAGGGCTGCGGCTGCATCGCGCATGGCTTCAAGCCTTTTCAGACGAAATTGCAGCGATGCGGCCAGTTCTTCACCCGTGGCCTCGTCATCGCCTTTCTGCTTTGGAATCAACAGTTTCGATTTCAGATAGGCAAGCCATGCCGCCATGACCAGATAATCGGCGGCAAGCTCAAGCCGAAGGGCGCGTGCCCGTTCCACGAACTCCAGATATTGTTCGGCCAGCGAAAGCACGGAAACCCGCGCCATATCGACACGCTGATTGCGGGCCAGATGCAGCAGAAGATCAAGCGGCCCCTCAAAGCCCTCGACACCGATTTGAAGCAAGGGTTCGCCCGCAGCACGTTCTGCATCGCCTTGCCACAGCGGGTCCATCGGCGCGGGCGGGCCGTCATTTGCGCCTGTGTTGATGCCCGATCCCGTCAATCCCGTTTTCCCTGTGCCTCTTTAGCAAATGTCTCACAGTGTACCGATTCTCGACAATTACGCTATCGCTTCAAACATGGCATTGAATTCCACCCGCAATTCGTCCTCGTCCGAAAGATCGGGATCGCCCGCATAGACTTCTGCAAGTTCTGCGCGACGCAGTGCCTTACCTTCAAGGAGCGGAACACGGGCCGCAACTTCTTTGAGCTCTTGCATGACGCCTGCGCAATAAAGCACGATATCGCAACCAGCTTCGATAATGCCCTCGGAAATATCCCCAAGACTGCCCGACAATGCTTTCATCGAAATATCATCGCTCATCACAAGCCCGTCAAAACCGATCACATCGCGAATGATCGCGTCGATCACAGTCGGCGACAAGGTGGATGGGCGATTTGGGTCAAGACAGTCGAACACGACATGGGCCGTCATCGCCATCGGCAGGTCATTGAGCGTCTTGAACGGCACGAAATCATGCGCAAGCAATTCATCAAGTGGCACATTCACACGCGCTAGTTCCTTATGCGTGTCCGCATATGCGCGGCCATGACCCGGCATGTGTTTTATGACCGGCAGCACGCCGCCAGCGAGTAAACCCTCGGCAGCGGCACGGCCCATCTCAGCCACTTCATGCGGATTTTTTGAATAGGCCCGATTGCCGATCACATCATGAGCGCCTTCAATCGGCACATCGAGCACCGGCAGGCAGTCCGCAGTAACCCCGACTTTCAACAGATCAAAGGCATGCAGGCGGGCGTGAAGCCAGGCTGCGCGCAATCCCGCTTCGCGATCCCGGGAAAAGATTGCGCCGATTTCAGCGGCAGCGGGATAATTGGGAACCAGTGGCGGGCGCAGGCGCTGTACGCGCCCCCCCTCCTGATCGATAAAGACCGGGGTTCCGTCATAACCCGTCAATTCGCGCAAATGCGCGGTCAGTTCCGCGACCTGTTCAAGACTTTCGACATTGCGCGCAAAGAGAATAAAGCCCCATGGCGTTTCATCACGAAAGAAAGCCACCTCATCGGCTGAAAGCTTTGTTCCCGATACACCGGCAATCCATGCCTTGCGCTGTTTCATACAAAAACCCTTGGTCATCTGATAAGATTGAATAGGGTTTATCGCAAAAAACAGCGGCTTGGTAGTGCATAAGAAAAAGGCGGCTTGCGCCGCCTTTCTCCTATGTTTCGCTTGCTATTTCTAGCGGGTCACAAGACAGGACCCGCCAGCCGATTTGAGACGTCCGCATAATGCATTGGCATCTTCCCTTGAGCCAGCCTGCACACGCACGCGATAATAGGTGCCTTTACCGGCAATTTCAGCGCGCTTGATGTCGACGCTGCGGCCACCGATCACGCTGCCATATTTTTGCGCCATATTGGCATAGGACTTCTGTGCGAGTTCAGCCGAAGGCTGCGAAGCGATCTGGATGAAATATCCACCCGCACCTGCAGCCGACGCGGTCTGTTGCGGCGCTGGCGCCGGATTCTGGGTACGCTGCGCAACGGAGCCCACCACATTGACCGGCTGATCTGCCGGACGCGACGGAATGATCGGCGCGCGCGGAGCCGGTGCAGATGTTGCAGGCCGACTTGCGGCAACGGGTGCCTGACCGCCATCTGCTGCCGCAATCGCACCAATCTCATCATCACCGGAGGCAACAGCAGGCGTTGCATCGTTACTTGCCGCCTGCGGCTGCGATGACTGCGAAGGCACGATTGTACCGTCCGAGCGAACGATCATGGTTTCAACTTCGCGCGGCTGGACAAGCGGCGCATTGTCATCAGCGTTGGCTGGCGCTTCGTCGTTTCCGACATTAGCCATAGAAAGGTCAACCGGTTCCTCGCCCGAACTGATCAGGGCTTTTTGTTCAGGATTATTGGGCAAGGTTCCCGCTACGCGGTCATAAACAGCCTTGTCCTGATTGGGCACGGTCGCACCACCCGGATTTTCCGGCTGTTTCTTGATCGGCTGATTATCGGCTTGAATGACAACCGGCTCATCAGAACCGCCGCCGATGAAATGATAACCAATGCCCGCAATCAGCACCAGTGCACCCGCCACACTTGCCAGAATAAGCCCGCGGCGTCCCCGAACCGGGCGCTCGCGATAGGCCGCGGCGGCTTCACCAAGCTCGTCCTCGGGCTGCATGGCTGCACGTGCACCCAATCGCCCATCTGCCATATTCTGTGCGCCCGGTGCAGCCCAATGATTGTAGAAATCATCCTCACTGCCGGTGGCTTCTACAGCGTCGTTGCGCGCCTGTCCCCGCGCCGAGAGCTGTGAGCGCACATAGGCACCAGCCGCGGTCGCACTGGCGGCTACCGCAGCACCAATTCCAAGAGCGGCACCGGCGGCTGAACTGCCGATGGAGGTGTTTTCCGTTTTGCTTTCGGCCGGATAATAATTTGAAGCATTTTCCCGGAAAATATCTTCGAACGCCTTGTCCGCCTCACTCTGGGCGCTCGACGCAGCAAGACTGTCGTCCAAGCCAACTGTATTGAACACCTCGGCAAATTCGGCTTCCAGATCGTCAAGACCTGTGGTCGCCTCGTCTTCATTGTCGTAATTGACTTCCGGCAGATCAAGCGAAATGGTCTGCTCTACCTTGTTTTCCGCAACGCCGAGCGTTTCGACTTCCGGGGCTGGCGTGCTGGCCACCCGTGGAGCGGTGAATTGCGAAAAATCGGGAGATGCGTGATTATCCTCATCTTCACGCACGGCATGGGCGAAAGTTTCCACCGCACGTTGACCGAGATTGTCATCGCTAAGATCAAGATCGGTTTCGTCGAAGAAATCGTCTTCGCTCAGGCTGATATCGGCCAGCCCAGCCGCGTCGTCCTCAGTTCCATCCGCATCAGTGGCCAGCGCCAAATCATCCGCATCGAACGAAAACGCCTCATCAAAGGAGAAATCATCGCGTTTCGGATCGGTTCCCCCCTGCACGTCGGCAGGCGTATGCGATGCGACGGGAGCAGGCGGCATCTGCGCGGCTGTGCCGGGAAGAAAATTACCGCGCACATAATAGGGATAATCCGCAGCTTGCGAACGCACTGCCGGTTCATATGCAGGCGCAGCTACGATTTGCTCATCGGGTTCGTCGAAAGTCAGATCGTCAAGATTGAAATTATCGAGAATCTGCTCGTCGAAAGCAGGCTCACTTGCCTGCTGCGCTATTTCCTGCTGATTGGAAAAGGGATCATAATCCCTGCGGCCGAAAGTGGCGTTTTCCGGTACACTGACGGGCTTATAATCGTCTCTGGAAACATAAGTATCAGGAACTGCATATTCATCGAGCGCCGACTGCGTGTCGTCGCCGGACGAATCGTCGTTGAAAAGAAGGTTTTCCAGCTCGTCTTCGAGAGAAAGCGTCGGTCGAACAGTTTCTGAACGCGCTGGCGCGGTTTCCGTCACACTCTCATAAGAAACAGGTGCAGCGTAAGAAACCTCATCGGCCTCATAATCGCGCCGATAAGACCGATCGTCACCAGCGGCAGGCTGTTGTGCATAGGAATCGCGCAAAGCCGAATCATCAGCATAATCGAACTGCGAAACCGGCTCGAACGGCGACACATCCTCGAATGCGGGAAGCGCCGATGCTTCAGGTTCGAGATCAAACGCTTCATCCAGCGCAGACGAAAACTCATCTTCGTGGATAAACGGCTCTGCGAAACGATTGTGTTCTTCACGAGCAGTTTCGACAGGTCCAGCATGGTGTCGCCCCGCGTCAGCGACAGGCTCGGGATTATAGTCGAAATTACCCAGAAGCTCGTTTTCGAGATCCAGGGCAAGCGAATCGAACCCGGATTGCCCATGATGACCCTCATTGAGGTCATGGGCATTGAGATCATAGGCATTCTGCGTTTCGCGCGCGCTCCACGCCTGATTGTCTCCAACAGGCGTGCCGAAATCGACGATGCGCGAAAGCTCCATCAGCGGATCGTCATCGTGCAGCGGACGCTCGCCGTAACTACGGGAATTTGCACTGCTGTCCGTCATGGCGTGTTCCTAACTCAAACCCTGGACGCCGCAAGACGTCTCCTACATTGCTTTTTAGCGAGGCAATATGGGCAAAAGTTGACGGTAGTTCCTGCGCCGATATCGAACGTTTGCAGAGTGATCGATCTCAGCGCATTTCCGTTGGAGCATCCGCACCGATTATCGTCAACCCGGACGTCAGCACATCGGAAACAACCTGTACCAGCCCTAGCCTGGCTAACGACAATTCTGGATCGTTAACCTTAATAAAACGTAAGTCCGGGTTTTCTGTACCCTTATTCCATTGCGAATGCAGTGCACTGGCAAGGTCATAGAGGTAAAAAGCGAGCCTGTGCGGCTCCTGATGCTGCGCTGCCGTTTCAATGAGACGCGGATATTCGGCAAGCTTGCGCACCAGTGCAATTTCGCTCTCATCGGTCAGTTTTGCAAACTGTGCACCCATGGATTTCCGGTCAAGTTCGGCAACTCCAAGCTGTTCGAGCGCCTGACGGAAAACCGAGTGGCACCGGGCAGAAGCATATTGCACGTAGAAAACCGGATTGTCCTTGGACTGTTCCGTTACTTTGGCAAAATCGAAATCAAGCGGCGCATCATTCTTCCGGTAAAGCATCATGAAACGCACCGGATCGCGGCCCACTTCGTCGACCACATCGCGAAGCGTGATGAATTCACCCGAACGCTTCGACATACGCACCGGCTCGCCATCGCGAAACAGTTTGACCAGCTGGCACAGAAGAACCGTGAGCTTCGCCTTGCCGTCGGAAACAGCGCGCGCAACGGCCTCAAGGCGCTTCACATAGCCACCGTGATCGGCCCCCAGCACATAGATCATCTCATTGAAGCCGCGGTCGTACTTGTCCTTGAAATAGGCAACATCGGCAGCGAAATAGGTGAAGGAACCATCCGATTTCATCAGCGGGCGGTCGATATCGTCACCCACTTCGGTCGAGCGGAAGAGCGTCTGTTCGCGGTCTTCCCATTCCTCCGGCAATTGACCCTTCGGCGGCGGCAGCTTGCCCTTGTAGACATGGCCTTTCAGCGTCAGATCGTTGATCGCATTGCGAATGGCGCGCGCCCGATCCGCATGCAGCGTGCGCTCGGAATAAAACACGTCATGATGCACGTTAAGCGCTTCCAGATCAGCACGAATCATCGCCATCATGGCGTCGATGGTGCGATCCTTGACCAGAGCCAGCGCTTCATCTTCCGGCATCTGATTGAGCCTCGGACCAAATTCCTCGGCCAGTGCCTTTCCTACCGGCACCAGATAGTCGCCCGGATAGAGGCCTGCCGGAATTTCACCGATCTCCTCACCAAGCGCCTCATTGTAACGAAGCATGACCGAACGCGCCAAAACATCGATCTGCGCGCCGGCGTCATTGATGTAATATTCCTTGACGACGTCATAGCCCGCAAATTTCAGAAGGTTGGCCAGCACATCGCCGACAACCGCACCGCGGCAATGGCCGACATGCATGGGACCGGTCGGATTGGCCGAGACATATTCGACATTGACCTTGTTTCCGGCACCCAGTGTCGAGCGTCCGAAATCAAGCCCTGCGTCAAGCATAGAAGCAAGCTCGCGCTGCCAGTATCCGGCCTTGAGGCGCAGATTGATAAAGCCGGGACCAGCAACATCGACCGATTCCACATCGCTATCATTTTTCAGCGCGTCAGCAATGCGCGTCGCCAGTTCGCGCGGGTTCTGTCCGACGGATTTGGATAAAACCATCGCCGCATTGGTCGCGATATCACCATGCGTCGCATCGCGCGGCGGCTCCACGCTCACGCGCGAAAGATCGACATCACCACCATCTTTCGTTTTCAGATCAATATCTTGCAACGTTTTTTTGATACGTGCGTCGAAATCCGCAAAGATATTCATTGTCTGTCCTGTCAGGCTTTCGACCGGTGCTTTTTAGCATTTTCCGGCTTCAGCTCATGGTAAGAATAGCAAGCATCTCGTGACATTGAGACCACGAAACGCGCTTTGTTTTGCCCCGATTAAGCTAAATCGGGTGTATGGTCAAACAATCGTCTGTGTTCACGCACGGCATAATTATCGGTCATGCCTGCAAGATAGTCCGCGATACGACGCGCCTGCCCGGCCCTGTCGAGGGTCTCGTAATCCAGCCGCCACTCGGCAGGCATGACAGAAGCATCGGCAAAACAGGCATCGAACAGGTCCAGAACGATCCTGTCCGCCGATTGCCTGCGTGTCATGACGCTTTCATGGAAATAAAGGTTCTTGAATAAAAAGCGCTTGAGCGTCTTTTCATCCTCAGCCATGGCGGTCGAAAAGCCGACCAGTGCACGACTATAGCCGCGCACATCCTCGACACTCAAAGGCTTGGCCTCAGCCAGACGACGCTGTGCCTCGCCTATCACATCTTCCACCATGATCGTGATTTGTCGGCGTACCAGCTCATGGCCGGTGCGCACAGCATCAAGCGTCGGGTAGCGTGTACGCACGACATCGAGAAGACGCCGGGTCAGCGGCACGGCGTCCAGTGCTTCCAGTGTCAACAGGCCCGAGCGAAGACCATCATCGATATCATGGGCATTATAGGCAATATCGTCGGCAATCGCCGCACATTGCGCTTCAAGGCTGGCAAAGCGCGTGAGTTCAAGATCATGACGCGTATTGTAATCGAGGACCGGTTGCGGCACGGGATCGTCGGGGTGCGGCGCAAAGGGACCAAGCAAAGGGCCGTTATGCTTGACCAGTCCTTCCAGCGTTTCCCAAGTCAGATTCAGACCGTCAAATTCGGCATAGCGATGTTCAAGCTTGGTGACGATGCGCAGCGACTGGGCATTATGATCGAACCCGCCATAATCCTTCATCCGCGCGTTCAGCGCTTCCTCGCCGGTATGACCAAAAGGCGTATGTCCGAAATCATGCACCAAAGCGACCGCTTCAGCGAGATCCTCGTCTAGCCGCAAGGCACGTGCAAGAGCACGCGCAATCTGCGCCACCTCGATCGTATGGGTCAGGCGCGTGCGGTAATGATCGCCTTCATGGGCGATAAACACCTGTGTCTTGTGCTTGAGGCGCCGAAAAGCAGTCGAATGAATGATGCGGTCGCGGTCGCGCTGGAAGGGCGTGCGCGTCTGGCTTTCCGGCTCATCAACCAGACGCCCCCTACTCAATGCTGGATCGCACGCGTAAGCTGCGCGTTCACGATAGCCGAAGCCTATTCCTTCAAGCGGTTTCGGCTTATCTTGCGACATTGCGATAGACCCTTCACTGTAATATGATTACGCTGAAATATTGACTTCCACTGATTGCGTTCATAGCTATCAGGGGAAGATGAAGGCAAGTCGGCGATTGCGGAAATTATTCCGATTATCGCCTTTGAAAGCGGATGAGACCGATGACAGGCATTACCGTTTCCGATTCCGCCGCCAAGCGGATCGCCAAAATTCTGAGCACCGAACCGGACAAAACCGCCCTTCGCGTTTCTGTCGAAGGCGGCGGCTGCTCCGGTTTTTCCTATAAATACGATCTCGTCAATGACGAGGCGGAAGACGATATCGTAATTGAGAAGCTCGGCGCCAAAGTGCTGATCGATTCGATCTCCGTTCCCTATATAGATGGTTCGGAAATCGACTTCGTGGACGATCTGATGGGACAATCGTTCCAGATCCGCAATCCCAACGCTACCGCTTCATGCGGTTGCGGCACCAGTTTCGCGATCTGATTGCCAACGATATATATTGAAAAGGCGGCTTTGAGGCCGCCTTTTTTGTTTAAACCTTGACCGATGACACCGTGGCATCGATGTGATCGACAAGCGCATCGTCAAGTCCCAGACGACCAGCCAGCATATCGAGATAACCGCGCTCGGCGCGATTGTCGGGGTCGATAGCGATGCGCGAAGCGGTATAGAGTTCGACCTTCTGCTCTTCCGTCACGGCTGCCGCGACGAGTGCATCAATATCGACCGGGTCGGCCAATTCCTTTTCAATGAAGGCTTCCGCCTCTTCATCCAGTCCTGAAATCTGCACCTTTTCCATGATGCGCGCACGCTCGGCATCATCGATGTGACCATCTGCCTTCGCCGCGGCAATCATCGCCTGCACCAGTGTGAGTGCGAAACTGTTGCTCATAGTGGGTGATTGCGGGCTAAAGGGCGAATCGGCGGGTGGCGGCGGCAAAAGCTGCGGCTCTGTCGCTGCCGGTTGGGCGGCGCTTTCCGGCGACTGGCCGGATTTGTAATTCTTGTAGGCCAGATAACCAAGCCCCGCGATGGCTGCGATGCCACCCACGGTTGCGACATTCCCGGCCAGCTTGCGGCCTGTTTTGGTGCCAAGCACGGCGGCGGCAATGGCTCCTGTTGCCAGCGGGTTTTTCTTTGCAAGATCGGCGGCCTGCCCTGCCCGGTCACGGACGCTCCCCGCACCACCCGGCATCTGCGCGCCCAGAAACTGGTCGAGAAGTTTTTTGGCGTCGAACATTCAAGTCTCCTGTCTGGCTTCGATAGGCAGGAAATAGGAAGGCAAATCCGGCAATACAAATCCCCTCAACGCATTTTTTCAAAAAAGATGATTGCTGTGATGTGCGCCAAGCACCGCTTGCCCTCACTTGCGTGAGCGCCTAATCATAGACCATGAAAATTTCGACATGGAACATCAACGGCGTCAAAGCGCGCATCGACAATCTCCAGCATTGGCTGAAAGAGTCCGAGCCGGATATTGCCTGCCTGCAGGAAATTAAGTCGGTGGATGAACTGTTCCCGCGTCTTGAGATCGAGGCGCTCGGATATCACGTCGAAACCCATGGCCAGAAAGGCTTTAACGGCGTCGCCCTTTTGTCGAAAAAATCGCCCGACGAGATCAATCGTGGCCTGCCCGGTGATGATAACGATGAGCAGTCGCGCTTTATCGAAGGCGTCTATTCGACCGATAAGGGCGTTATCCGGGTCGTCTCGCTCTATCTGCCCAACGGTAATCCAATTGATACCGAGAAATTCCCCTACAAGCTTTCGTGGATGCAACGTCTGCAAGCATGGGCCAGGGAACGCCTCGTGTTGGAAGAACCGCTGGTTCTGGCCGGTGACTATAACGTCATTCCCGAACCCCAGGACGCAAGACATCCTCAAAACTGGCTGGGAGACGCGTTGTTTCAGCCGCAATCGCGACAGGCATTCCGCAAGCTCGAAAATCTCGGTTTCACCGACGCGCTCCGTGCGGCGAGTGACGATGACGGCATCTATTCATTCTGGGATTATCAGGCTGGTGCCTGGCAGAAAAACAATGGCATCCGCATTGATCATCTGATGCTGTCACCGGAAGCAGCCGATCGTTTTGTGTCTATTGAGGTGGAAAAACACACACGTGGCTGGGAAAAACCGTCAGATCATGTGCCAGTGACGGTCACACTTTCTCTATAATCTTAATTAAAGTCTGAAATAATCATTTCAAGTTTCTGATTAATTTAACAATAATCAGAAATCACCCTTTGCAATATAATTGCTGGAGAGCGCAACCGCATTGCGACGATCCGCTTCACCGGCGATGGAGAAGGCCTGCTCCTGCATTTCGCGGATGCGTGCGCACTCTTCCACCGGACAACGCTCGAAGGCCGCCGTCATAAGCGCAAGGCCACGAACCGTCTTACCGGCCTGAAACAACATATTGCCGAATTCGGCCTGCGCGCTGGCGTTGCCTTTTTTGGCTGCCAGCTGCAACCAGCGTGCCGCCTGCACGGAATTCTGCTCGCCGCCTTCACCATTCAGAAGCATCATACCAAGCTGATATTGCGCATCCGGGTCGCCGAAATTTGCAGCCGCCTGCACATAGAGATCACGCGCGACACCGAGATCCGCCTGCACAGGTGTGCCGGGAATGCCGCGTTTTGCGTAACCCGCAAGCGCTACAAGCGCATCCGCGACATAAGAATCGTTCTCGGAACCGGGTTCTGAGCCCTCACGGACGATCTTTTCAAAAATCTGATAGGCTTCGTAGTCGTTTTCTGCCACGCCATCGCCGTCGGCATACATGCGCGCCAGTTTCCACTTTGCACCCTGATGGCCACGCTCTGCCGCATAGCGCAATGCCTTGACGGCTTCGTCCTTGTGACCACTTTTGTAAGCAGAAAAACCAAACTTGAAGAGTTCGAAAGGACTACGGGACTTTTCGGAATCGTCGTTCAGGTCGAAAGCAAAGGCGCTACCGCAGGCAATGGTAAAACCAACGGCCATAGCAACAAGGGAATATGAAAAACTGCGACTACGCATCACAATGCCGGTCTTTCACCATGAGGACTGTCTTTCGCACAAAGACACCCAATTCCAAGGGATAAACTTTAACTAAACGCACAATAGCTCGGCTTTTCGTCAAGACTGCGTCGCGATCTTGGCCGAAAAAAGCCTGACTGTTACGGGTTGGAATCCTGAGCGCTGCAACAGGATTTCTCCCGCCTGCAAATGCAGTGTTGTGTAACCACGCGCTCCAGATCATTCTGTCCGTTCCTGCCGGCTTGAATAACGATTGGCATCTGCCTGTCATCACGAATGATGTCCCTTTGTGGCGGGAAATAGGCAAAAATTTATTGCACTCGTTGTAACCTAAAGTAACAGTAAAGACTGTTGCCGTTTGACAACAAACGGATTGTAGTTGTGCCGGGCAGAACGATTGCAACTCCATCCTTTGCCGCTTTGAATTATCCCGCTTCCGGCTTACAGGTCGTGAAAAACCCTAAAGGCAAAGCCTGACCCCATGCGAGGCAAAAGACGCCCATACCGATACGGCCATTCTTCCAAAGGCAAAAGGTTTTTGAGAAGAATACTCGATATCCTTTTGACTTTACTAATTTTCTCGTTGCTGATTTTAGTCATCGGTCATCTTCAAAAGGAAACATCGCCTGCCATGTCTTTTCAAGGCAGACCACGTGTGATCGATGGTGACACCGTCATCATAGAGGACGTTCGTGTTCGTCTTGCAGGTATTGATGCGCCAGAAATGACACAAAGCTGCGAGCGCGGCGGCGCGGCTTATGAATGTGGCAAAGAGGCTCGCAACATGTTGCGAAAGAGAATCGGGGGGGAGCCGATTCGCTGTGACGGCCACGAAAGGGATATGTATGGCCGCGTGCTGGCGCGCTGTTATCTTGGAGACACGGATCTGAACGGCTGGATGGTACAACAGGGCTGGGCCATCGCTTATGGCGATTACAGGCAAGAACAAGCCGGGGCCCGCGCAGACAGGCGCGGTGTTTGGGCTGGCCGGTTTGAACAGCCGTCATCATGGCGTAAGAGCCAAGCACAGGAAACCACGCCCGATGCAATCGACCGGCTGTCGCACTATATCAGGGGGCGAATCGACGCTTTCATTGATCTGTTTTGATATGTCCGTTCAAAGTTTTGTCCTGTAGCGGACAGGAGCAAAATCTATGCACAATCTGGAAACGCTTCGCCGCTCGATAAAGGAATGCCGTATCTGTCGTGACGAACCGCTGTTTCCGCCATCCCTGCCGCACGAACCCAATCCCGTATGCGTCATCTCGGATAAGGCTCGCATCGCAATCTGTGGGCAGGCACCGGGCATTCGCGTTCACAACACGTCATTGCCATTCAACGATCCATCCGGCGACCGCCTTCGGCAGTGGCTCGGCACCACACGCGAAGAGTTTTACAATCCCGCACATTTCGCCATCATACCGATGGGTTTCTGCTTTCCCGGCTATGACAAGCACGGCGGCGATCTGCCGCCGCGCCGCGAATGCCGCAAGACGTGGCATGATCAGGTTTTTGCCGCGATGCCACAATTGGAGCTCATCCTCGTCATTGGTCAATATGCGCTCGCCTATCATCTGCCCGGACATCGCGGACGCAATCTGACTGAAACAGTCAAAAACTGGCGGCATTTCGTGGAAACACCCAATGAGGCCGGACGCATCGTGCTGCCTTTGCCGCATCCATCCTGGCGCAACAGTGGCTGGCTGAAGCGCAATCCATGGTTTGACGCTGAAACCGTGCCTGCCCTGCGCGCGAAAATCCGCAGCCTTATTGATATGGGCAAATAAATTTTACAGAACCAATTCTCATAAGAATATTTTTCCTGTAATTTCGCATTGGAGAACCGCATAAGGTATGACGTTTCGCACTTTAGTTAAGTTCGGGAAACGATTTCCAAAAACGGGAACGGAAACGCATGGATAGGCTCGACAGAAAAATACTGCGTTTATTGCAGGAAGATGCAACATTGGCCGTGGCTGACGTGGCCAAGAAGGTTGGGCTGTCCACAACCCCGTGCTGGCGCCGTATCCAGAAACTGGAAGAAGACGGTGTCATCAAGCGCCGTGTGGCCATTCTCGATCCAGTTCGCGTCAATGCACGCGTCACGGTGTTCGTGTCGGTTCGCACCGGTTCGCACAGTCATGAATGGCTCAAGCGCTTTTCGGAAGTGGTGCAGGAATTCCCCGAGGTGATCGAATTCTACCGCATGAGCGGTGACGTCGATTATCTGCTGCGCGTCGCAGTCCCCGATATTGCCGCCTATGATGCTTTCTACAAGCGACTGATCAGCAAGATCGAGATTCGGGACGTGTCGTCCTCCTTCGCCATGGAGCAGATCAAATACACGACTGAGCTGCCGCTCGACTATATGGTTCTGGATAAGGACAATAACTGATCATCATGATATCAGGAAAAAGCCCCGCAATGCGGGGCTTTTTTGTTAGTTCTTGGCAGATGTAACACCGGCCTGATCGAAGGTTGCCATACCGCTATGGCAGAGCGCCGCCGCCTTAACGATGCTTGCGGCGATCGCTGCTCCCGTACCCTCACCAAGCCGCATACCAAGTGACAGTAAAGGCTCCTTGCCGAGCTTTTCGAGCAACCGCGCATGGCCGGGTTCAGCGGACACATGGCCAAACAGGCAATGATCGATGGCTTCCGGGTTGGCGGCATAGAGGATGGTTGCGGCACTACTCGCCACAAAACCATCAATGATGACCGGAATTTTTTCCATGCGCGCGGCGAGAATAGCACCCGCCATGGCGGCGATTTCACGCCCACCGAGACGGCGCAGCACTTCCAGCGGATCGCCAAGATGCGCCTGATGCAGGCTCACGGCCTGTTTGACGGCATCAAGCTTGCGCGCCAACAGGTCACCCGTGGAGCCAGTACCCGGCCCAACCCAGTCTTCAGCCGTGCCGCCAAAAAGGGCGAGCGAAATGGCCGATGCAATTGTGGTATTACCGATGCCCATCTCGCCGATGCACAAAAGATCGGTGCCGCCGGCAATGGCTTCCATACCAAAAGCCATGGTGGCAGCACAGGTGCGCTCATCCATGGCCGCTTCCTCGGTGATATCGGCGGTCGGATGCTCCAGCGCCAGATCGAACACCTTTAGGCCAAGGTCATTGGCAATGCAAAGCTGGTTGATCGCAGCGCCCCCGGCTGCAAAATTTTCAACCATCTGCGCCGTCACACTTGAAGGATAAGGGGTAATGTTTTTGGCTGTCACGCCATGATTACCGGCAAAAATGGCAACCAGCGGGCGCGTGATCTGCGGCGTACGCTTGCCAGTCCAGGTAGCGAGCCATGCCGCGATCTCCTCCAGTTGCCCCAGCGAGCCCGCAGGTTTGGTGAGTGTCAGTTCGCGCTCGCGCACAGCCCTCTCCGCGCCAAGGTCAGGACCGGGAAGATTGCGGATCAGTTCACGAAAATCATCAAAAGGCAGGCCACTAGCGCTCATATCATTCAGTCCAATCGATCAAGGAAGGATGCAAATCTTTTCGGCTCGTCCTATAAGCACTGACGTGATTTTTCAAATCACCTCTTCGAGCCATGGTTTGAGCGGGGGCAATAGCATGGCAATATGGAGGATAAATTGTTGCGGAGCAAAGAGTTGCAGCAAAACAGCCTGATTGGCGACACGATCCGTGCGCTGGGTTTTCTGAGCCGTCTTCCTGTGCCAGCCAAGTGGTTGAGCGACGATAAGGCCCATTCCCACGATTCGTGGCCGCTAAGCACACGCGCCTTTCCGCTTGCAGGCGGCGTTTTGGGCTTTCTGGGCGGCGTGGCACTTTTCATCGCCAACGCTTTGCATCTCCCGGCCCTCACCTGCGGCCTGATCGCGGTTGGTGCGCTTGCAGCCATGACCGGCGCTCTGCACGAAGATGGGCTTGGCGACACCGTGGACGGTTTTTTTGGCGCCTCAAACCGCGAACGTCGACTTGAAATCATGAAGGATTCGCGCATCGGCACATTCGCAGCCATAACCCTTGTGGTCTGGATCGGCATCAAAGCGTCCCTTCTGGCAACCATCCTTGAACGGCATGGTCCCGGCCACGCCGTTCTTTCCCTCATTGCCTCGGAAGCCGCAAGCCGGGCGGCCATGCTAGCGTTGTGGCATGGCTTGCCCTCTGCCCGTCCCGGAGGGCTTGCCGACAGCATCGGACAGCCCGACTGGGAAACCGTGGTCTATGGTGCGGGTCTAGGTTTTGTGCTGCTCGCCATTGGACTGTTATCAACGGGCGGCGTTGCAGCGCTTATTTATGCTTTGGTGCTTGTGAGCGCACTTATATTCGGGTTTTCAAAACTGTGCATGGCCAAAATCGGCGGACAGACAGGCGACACACTGGGGGCCGCGCAGCAGATCGCATCGTTAGCGGTTCTTATCAGTCTTGTCATGGCGCTCTGAGGCAACCACATTGCGTGTATGACAGTGCCGATAATCGAATCACCGTGCATCTTGGTATGCACTATGGACACGCGAACCGGTTTTTGTCTGGGCTGTGCGCGTACGCTCGATGAAATTACACGATGGTCGGGCATGACCATACAAGAGCGAAAATCTGTGCTGGCGCTTCTGCCCAAACGCCATAAGATTTTGGCGACATGAAAATTGGATCAAAGAGAGTGGACTGATGGGGCGGATTTTCTGGTTTATCATCGCGGCAATCGCAATCGTCATTCTGCTGCTTATGTCCAATAGCGACGGCGGCACGACGCTTGGCCTTGCCAATGACAGCTTTGCCCGTGCCGCCTATATGGGCATTTGGGGCGTTGTTCTGGCGTCCGGCATTCTTGCATCCGGTATCAAGCTGACGGATTTTGCGCGAAACATGGCCGTCTGGGCAGTGATCATTCTAGCCCTCGTCGCAGGCTACCAGTACCGCTATGAACTACAGGACGTGGGCAGTCGCATGACCGCTGGCCTTATTCCCGGCAGTCCCATTTCAGGTCGCAATGCGGAAGGCTCGCTCACAGTAACGCTCGCCAAATCAGCCAATGGCCATTTCGAGGTTAATGGCCGCGTCAACGACGCACGCGTGCATTTTCTGGTCGATACAGGCGCATCTTCCGTCGTCCTCTCCAAGGAAGACGCCGAAAACGCAGGGCTTAATACAGATGCGCTCAGCTACACCGTCCCCATCATGACCGCCAATGGGTCGGCAACTGCTGCCAGCATCACGATTGCCAAATTGCAGATCGGCGATATCGAGCGCCATAACATTCGCGCCATGGTCACAAAGCAAGGCCTTATGACCGGAAGCCTGCTCGGCATGAATTTTCTGCAAACGCTCGACGGTTTTACAGTACGCGGCGATCAATTGATCCTGATCGATTGACTATCAAGCAGCTTCGTCGCAGGCTGCCATGACGCGCGCATAGGCCTCACGCAGAACCGCACTGTCAGCACCGGGCTTTGTGGCATCGGTCGAAAGTATCTGTCGCCAGCGCCGTGCACCCGGCTGACCGCTGAAAAGCCCGACCATATGGCGGCTGATATGCGATAGCCTGCCGCCGGATGCTATATGCGCATCGACATAATCGCACATGGCATCGATTATCTGCGCCATATCGAGCCCCCTAGTCGGCTCGCCATAAAGACGCGCGTCCACCTCGGCCAGCAGTTCGGGGTTATGATAGGCAGCGCGCCCCAGCATCACCGCATCGACATGGTTCAAATGGTCTTCCGCCGCATCCAGTGTGGTAATGCCGCCATTGATGCCGACGAAAACCGATCCCAGACGCTGTTTGAGACGATAGACACGCTCATAATCAAGCGGCGGCACCTCTCGGTTTTCCTTGGGCGACAGGCCTTTCAGCCATGCCTTGCGGGCATGAACCCATAAGGCATCGGCCCCGTCATTCAGCACCTGATCCGCCAGATCATCAAGCGCCGTTTCCGTGTCCTGATCATCGACCCCGATACGGCATTTGACCGTAACCGGTACCGACACGGCAGCCTTTATTGCTGCGATGCAGCGCGCAACGACATCGGGCGTCAGCATCAGGCACGCGCCAAACGTCCCAGACTGGACGCGGTCAGATGGGCAGCCGACATTGAGATTGATCTCGTCATAGCAGAAATCGGCACCAATTTTGGCGGCCTCGGCAAGTTTTTGTGGATCAGAACCACCAAGCTGCAAAGCCACCGGATGTTGCGTTGCATCAAAACCAAGCAGTCTTTCACGCGGACCATGAATTGCTGCATCGGCCACAACCATTTCGGTATAGAGAAGAGCACGGTTCGAAAACAGCCGGTGAAAAAACCGACAATGTCTATCCGACCAGTCGATCATGGGCGCAACGGCAAACTTTATATCAGGATAATTTGTATTTTTATCAGTCATTTATCGCAATTTCCTGATATTTAACCAGAGAACACTCAACACATTACCCATATAATAGGACTTGCCAGCTATTTTCGCCAGTCCGGCACATTGCGCCGAAGCAAGCGCCGCAATTCTGGACTTATTGGCACAATATGGTGGAATGCGGCAACCTCTTCGCGATTCTCATCCCCCCTGCAAGGACATCGGCGTGACACTTTCCCCCTTTGGCAAATCTTTTGATGCTTTTCTGTTCGATATGGATGGCACGATTTTAAGCTCTATCGCTGCCACAGAACGCGTCTGGGGCGCATGGGCCATACGGCATGGCATCGACCCGGAAACGTTTCTGCCAACCATTCATGGCGTGCGCGCATCCGATACGGTGCGCCGCCTCGATATGGGGCTGGACCCCGAACATGAAGCAAAAGTCCTGCTGGAAGCGGAAATGCAGGATCTTGATGGCATCAAACCCATAGATGGCGTTGCCGCGTTTCTTGATGCTCTGCCACACAACCGCTGGGCAATCGTCACCTCCGCGCCGCTAGAGCTTGCAAAACGCCGTATTGCAGCGGCTGGTCTCCCCATGGCGAAAACAATCGTCTCGGCAGAAGACGTCACGCGCGGCAAACCAAGCCCCGAATGTTTCGAGCTTGGCGCCAAACGGCTTGGCTTTGATCCGCATGATTGTCTGGTATTCGAGGACGCCCCGGCCGGAATTCTTGCGGGCGAGACGGCAGGGGCTTCTGTCGTCGTCGTGACCGCAACCCATCCCCATTCACCACAGACATCGCACTCAAGCATCAAAAGCTATCGCGAACTTCAACTCGTCGTCGAGGACGATGGTCGGCTCGGCCTTGCCATGGTGGCCTGATCAGATCACCCGCTGCCCTTCGCGCCAAACGGTGCGGATGATCGGCACGTGGTCGGCCATCTGCACCCGCACCAGATCGGCGCGTTTGCCGACAGCAATCTCGCCACGATCATCCAGCCCGACCGCTTTTGCCGGATTGGAAGACACCAGCCGAATGGCATCGGGCAGCGAGACATGATCCAGCACATCGGCCAGAAAAAACGCCGATTGCATCATGCTGGCCGGGATGTAATCGGACGAGATAATATCGAGATGTCCCGCCTCTACCAGTTCGCGTGCGGAAACATTGCCGGAATGCGACCCGCCACGCACCACATTCGGCGCGCCCATCAAAACCGACATGCCTGCCTCTCTTGACGCCTTGGCAGCCGCGTGCGTCGTGGGAAACTCGGCCACGCGAATGCCCTGCGCATGGGCCTCGGCAACGTGATCGGCGGTCGCATCATCATGGCTTGCCAGAATAATGCCGCGCGCATGGCAAAGATCAGCAATGGCTTTGCGGTTTTTATCCGCATATTGCTTTGACTGGCCGATGCGGCGTTCGCAATAAAGGCGGAACTCTTCTTCTGAAAGCTTGTTCTTGCCCAGAAAATAGACCTTGTAGGCATCCAGATTGGTGAACTGGCGCTGGCCGGGCGCATGATCCATCAGCGACACCAGCTTGACCAGCGGCTGCATACCGAAACGCTCGAACGCGTCCAGACAATCGGGTGCCGAAACCTCGCAGCGCATGTGCAGAAAATGATCGGCGCGCAACCGACCTGCCTCGCGCCCCTGCGTAATGGCTGTAGACAATTTCAGCATGTCCTCGATATCGGTCGGCGCATCGTCATCAAGCCCGATACGCAGGGCATCGAAAACCGTGGTGATGCCGGAGGCGGCGATCTGCGCATCATGCGCCTGTACGCTCGCAATCGGGTTCCAGCGCACCTTGGGTCGCGGCGTATAATGACCTTCAAGATGATCGGTATGCAGTTCGACCAGTCCCGGCGTCAGAAAATTACCGTCCATATCATCGCCAATAGCGGAAGTTCCGCTGGCAATATCTGCAATCTTGCCGTCAACGATCCGAATTGCGCCCTCAATCACCTCACGGCCGAGAACAATGCGCGCGTTGCGCAAAATGGTTTCAGTCGTCATCGATTACGGCCTTCCCACGGGGCGCTGTGCACGCAGCTTCTTTTCGCCGCCAGTCAGAGGATGCAGCGAGTGGATTTCAAAAGGCGCGCCTTTTTCCGGCTCCACGAACAAAGCAAGATTGGCGATCTCCACCGGATCGTCAAGCAAGGGTGAGAAAAACGCGTCCAGCCTGCGTTCGATGCGCGGGCGATCCTGTTCATCGACCGGTCCGGTCAAGGTCATGTGAAAACGGAATTCTTCAAACACATAGGGATAGCCCCAGCGTTCCAGATTATGACGTTGCGCTTCGCTCAAGCGTTCGGGACGCCGCTTGGCGATTTCGGCATCGCTCAATGGCGCACGAAAGCGATCAAACGTCACTACGACATCATTGGCCAGTTGATTGAGTTCAGCCACAGGCTCTTGCGGCACCAGCGCGAAAAAAGGGCCGATGCCCTTAAGCACAAGGCGCGGGATCGTCACGGGCAAAGCCGCAGAAGTGAAATGCATCAGCGCTGACAGCAGATCGCTTTCCGTAAACCCTTCATTGAGACGGAAAGGCGCTTTCATCGTCGCGTGAAAACCGTAGCGGCGCGGTTCTTCGGTAAGATTTGCGATTTCTTCCGGCGCAAACGAGCGAATCGCCGGAGCTTTGATCGCTTCCCCGCTAAACGCACTGCGTCCCAGCCAGTTTGCGGCAACTTTCAAAAGCGCATCACTGGAGGGCGGCGTGTAATAAATCGCATAACGCATATTAAATTCCTTGCTATGAAAGCCTTCGCACCGCCCAAAATCTCCGGTTCGATGCGGCTGGCGGACCGTTACAGCAGGATTGTGGCAAGTCGATAAAGAGTTGATGACATTCCCCAACCAACAAAGCAATTTTACATCGCAGCAAATTGGTATAGGCCTCGGATAGTTCAAGTGAGGAGATCAATATGAGCGGCTTTGCATCCATCGGGGAATGCATGATCGAGCTTTCGGGCGAAGATGGCGATCAATGGCGCATGGGCTTTGCCGGCGATACACTGAATACGGCATGGTATGTGCGCGCGCTGACCGATAAAGCAATGCCGGTCGATTATGTGAGCGCCTTTGGCGAAGACCATTTTTCGCAAAAGCAGCGTATTTTTCTGACCTCGAACGGTATTGGCATTGCACATAGCCCGATCATTGCCGGGCTTCATCCGGGGCTTTATGCGATCACGCTTGACGGCGCTGAACGCTCCTTTACCTATTGGCGCAGCGAAGCCGCCGCTCGCCATCTCGCGAGTGATCGCGCAGCACTGGAAAAGAGCCTAGCCGGACGCGATATCATCTATTTTTCCGGCATCTCGCTTGGGATCATCTTGCCGGAACACCGCGCCTCATTTTTCGAAATATTAAAGCAATGCCGAGCTGATGGATCGCGGATCGCTTTCGATCCGAATTTCCGCCATCAGCTCTGGCCGGATCGCAAGGCAGCACAGGAGCTTATCAGCGAAGCCATGCGGCTTTCTGATATTGCCTTGCCGACATTCCCTGACGAACAGGCACTGTTTGGCGACAAGAATGCTGCGGCTTGTGCCGAACGTCTGACGGGACTTGGCGTAAAAGAAATCATCGTCAAGGACGGGACCGAGCCTGCATTGGTGCTCGCCGATGGCAAACGCACAGAGGTTCCCTCTGTTGCGGCGCAGGCCATAGACACCACGGGCGCGGGCGACAGTTTTAATGGCAGCTACCTAGCCGCGCGCATAGCCGGGCTTTCGCCGGTTGAAGCAGCAAAAAAGGCGCATTCGGTCGCCGCTCGCGTGGTTGAAACGCGCGGTGCGCTGACGCCGATGGAGACGGCACGCAGCGCGTTCAGCCAATAATTATCCTTTGGAAAAGGCGAAACGGCTTTCCTGCGCATAGATTTCACCGGGGCGCAGGATGGCTTGCGGGAAATAGGGATATTCCAGCGATCCTGGCCATATCTGCGGTTCCAGACAAAAGCCCGCATGTTTGCCATAGGGTTTTCCGGTGAGGCCGATACAGTCATTGGCCATGGTGTTACCGGCATAGAACTGAAGCCCGGGTTCGGTCGTTGCAACATCGAGCCGGATGCCTGAACGCGCAGCTTTCACCGATGCGCAGGACCGTATCGCCCCCCGTTTTGCGGACAGGCAGAAATTACTGTCATACTCAACCTGCTGACCATTGTCCTGACAGCGGATCAGTCGGTAATCCCGAAAATCATAAACCGTATCGCGCACCGGCAGAATACGTCCATCAGGAATGAGCGCATCATCCACCGGCATATAGGCATCGGCCATGATTTTAAGCTGGTGATCGAGAATATCGCCCCTGCCCCCGTCATCCAGATTGAAATAGCTGTGGTGCAACAGATTGCAGACCGTCGGCTTGTCGGTCACCGCTTCCAGCCGCACAATCAGCGCTCCGCTATCGTTGAGCATATAGGTGCAGCTTACCTTGAGATTGCCCGGAAATCCCATTTCACCGTCTGCGGCTACAGTCCCGAGGGTGACGAAATCGGGACCATCGCCAATCACATTCCACACCCGATTGCCAAGGCCCTTGCTGCCGCCATGCAGATTATGTCGCCCAAGATAATTCGCCTCGACTTCATAGGTCTTACCATCAAGCACAAACCGCGCATCGCGAATACGGTTGGCGGAGCGACCGGCTATGGCCCCCAGATGCGGTGAGTGCGCCGGATAATCGTCAAAGTTGCGATAACCGATCACCAGCGGCGCATCATGGCCAGACATGCGTAGATCCTGAATGGCTGCACCCCAAGTCATGATTTTAGCCGTTAGCGGTCCGTTGGAGATCGTCAGCCGATGAACGACCTGTGCATCCGGCGTATGCCCGAAAATTTCTGATGTCACTTTACCGCCCCATCAATAGATATGTCTCAGAGAGCCTCATGAAGCAGCATTGATGCTCTCGAGGCAAGAGCTTCGGTTGTTTTCAGTTCTTTCGCGTTATTATTTGCAGCCTCCGCCCTTGGAGAAACAACAGTATACATATATCCTCACCGGGTTAAAATTTAAGCATATTTTTGATCGTTTATTTTGAAAAATGGGTTTTAAGATAGCCATGGATTCAAACTTCATCGAAGTGATGCCGTATATTTTTCGGGAAGAAGGCGGCTATGTGGACAATCCCAAAGACCCCGGTGGCGCCACCAATATGGGTGTTACCCAAGGCACGTTGTCGGGCTGGATGGGCCGTGCTGCCACGCGCGAAGATGTGAAAAACCTTTCCAAAGCCACCGCCATGGAAATCTATCGCAAGCAATATTGGGATAAGATTGACGGGGACCACCTGCCTTCCGGCATCGATTACGCGATGCTAGATTTTGCCGTCAATTCCGGCCCGGCGCACGCCATAAAAATGCTGCAACATATTCTGGATGTGCCTGCGAGCAGCATGATTGACCCAAGAACCATGGCAGGGCTTGCGGAGCGCCCGATACAAGATACCATCAATGCGCTATGCGACGCCCGCGCCGAATGGCTCAAGAAACTGGCCGCTGCAGCCACTTTCGGCAAGGGCTGGCTGGCGCGGGTAAAACGCGTGCGCACACGTGCGCTGGCACTCGCCGCCAAGGTTCCGGACCAGGCACCTCAGCCCCAGGCAACAATTGAAGCTCAACCACGGCCGCAATCTGCTCCACAAGCCCAATCCCAAAGCCCCCTTGAGCCGGTTGTAGAAGCGCTGGCCGACGCACAAGTGCCGCAATTAGCGGTTCACCCCGTTCTGCGTCATCCGGGCGCAGTCGGAACGATGGGAAGCGTGTTTTCCAGCCTTGTCGCGATCCTGCTTGAGGACGGCTATCTGGAAACCGGGCTGGCCGTCACCGTGATGCTCGGTTCCGTTGCGGGATACTGGTATTATACAAGACTCCATCGCAAAAACATCCAGAAGAAACCAGCATAACCTAAAGGCTCATTTTCTGTAAAATGCCTTTCGTCGGCACGAGAGGGTGTCACATTCAAAAAATTGCGATAGCCTTTATATTGCACTTTTGCGCCTGCACATCTTATATGCGCTTATCCAAATCACGCCGCATGAAAGCAATATGACTTTCCCTTGGCGCAGAAAAACGCTAGATACGCGCAAATAATCAGATGTCCGCCATTTGCGGCATCGCAGGAATAAAGGAATCGAAATTTGTCCTCTACTTTTGACAAAGTCGCCGACATCATCGCCGAAACCAGTGAAATCGACCGTGATACGATCACGCCGGAAAGCCACACCATCGATGATCTGGGTATCGACAGCCTCGATTTCCTCGACATCGTTTTCGCCATCGACAAGGCATTCGGCATCAAGATTCCGCTGGAACAGTGGACGCAGGAAGTCAATGAGGGCAAGGTTCCGACGGAAGAATATTTCGTCCTGAAAAACCTCTGCGCCAAGATCGACGAACTGGTCGCAGCCAAGAAGGCCTGAAACGGGCGCCAGTCTGACGGCATTTGAGGGTGAACATCCGTGTTCGCCCTAATTCCGTTTATAGCAAGCAGTTTCAGCAGCACGGGCAGAACCGAACTCATGCAGAACAATAAAGTCGTTATCACCGGCATCGGCATTCTTTCTTCGCTCGGCGAAGGCACGGATGCGCATTGGAACGCTTTTTCAAAGCCCGGCACTGAACCGCAGCTCGAAAAAGAGGCCTTTGCGCCCTATACCGTCCATGCGCTTGGCGAAGTTGACTGGAGCCTGCAAATCCCCAAGCGCGGCGATCAGCGCCAGATGGAAACATGGCAGCGGCTCGGCACCTATGCCGCAGGTCTCGCCCTTGCCGATGCGGGTATCAAGGATGATGAGGCGCTCTGCGCCAGCATGGACATGGTGGTTGGTGCCGGCGGCGGTGAACGCGATATAGCCGTTGACATGCAGATCCTGGAAGAAGGCCGCACCAATAATAATCGCGGCGTCATGCTCAACGAGAAGCTTTCTACCGAGTTGCGCCCGACCCTGTTTCTGGCCCAGCTTTCCAATCTGCTCGCTGGCAATATTTCCATCGTCCACAAGGTGACCGGCTCATCGCGCACCTTCATGGGCGAGGAAGGTTCCGGGATTTCAGCGATTGAGACCGCAAGCGCGCGCATTCGCGCGGGCCAAAGCACGCATGTACTGGTCGGTGGTTCTTATAATGCCGAACATTTCGACATGATTCTCGGTCATGAACTGGGCGGGCTGCTCAAGCATGATGGCTGGGCACCGCTGTGGGCGCGTGACGGCTCTGCGGGCGGCGGCATGATTTCGGGTTCCGGCGGCGTGTTCCTCGTGCTTGAAGATGCCGAGCACGCAAAAAAACGCGGCGCACGCGCCTATGCAGAGATCGCACAGATCGAGACATCGCAAATCCGCCGTAGCGATCATGATCTTGCAACCGCCATTCGCGATCTCATCCTTGCAGCCAATAGCGGCAAGCAACCCGCCTATGTGGTTTCGGGTGCTTCAGGTGCGCATGAAGCAACGGGCGCTGAAAAGACCGCCCTTGACGGTCTGTCTGCCGCTTATCGCAATGTATCGGGCCTGACCGGTCATTTGCGCGAAGCACAGTTTCCGCTCGCACTTGCACTGGCTGCGATTTCAGTTGCCAAAGGTGAAGCATTCGCGCCTCTCGACACGTCGGAAAAGCCTGTGCAGGGCGCTGTTGGTGAAGCCATTGTCACCACGATCGGAGCAACACGCGCCGAAGGCGCCGCCAAGCTGGTGAGAGCATAAGATGAGCAAATATCAAGACCATCTCGGCCGTCCCATCGTCGCCATTACCGGGGCCGGTGTTGTTTCAGCCCTTGGACAGGGCAAACAGGATAATTGGGACGCCTTGACCAGCGGTCGGTCCGGCCTGCATTCGATCACCCGCTTTCCAACCGAAGGCCTCAATACGCGTTTTGCAGGAACCGTCGATTTCCTGCCCGAAAGCGAAATCGGCGCATCCGCCCTATCGGAAGCGCTCGCACGTCTGGCTGGCGAAGAAGCTCTGGCGCAGTCCGGCCTTTCGACCACCGATTTCGGCGGGCCGCTGTTTCTGGCGGCGCCGCCCGTTGAACTCGACTGGAAAAGCCGCTTTGCGCTTGACGCAAGTGTGGAGGATGAAGGCCCTGCCAGCTATCAGCTTCTGTTAGAGGCCTGCCGCCGTGCGCGTCAGGACACGCTCTTCAACACCACGCAATTCGGCTATATCGCTGAACGTCTGTCTGAAATCTTTGGCACGCGCGGCCTGCCTGTAACGCTGTCCACGGCTTGCGCTTCGGGTGCAACCGCAATCCAGCTTGGCGTCGAAGCCATCCGGCGCGGTGAAAGCGAGCGCGTGCTTTCCATCGGCACCGATGGTTCGGTTTCGGCGGAAGCGCTGATCCGCTTCTCGCTGCTTTCTGCCCTTTCCACACAAAATGAAGCGCCTGAAAAAGCATCCAAGCCCTTCTCGAAAGACCGTAACGGCTTTGTCATGGCCGAAGGTTCGGGCGCTCTGGTCATGGAATCGCTCGAAAGTGCCATCGCACGCGGTGCGAAAGTGCTGGGGATTCTCGCCGGTTGCGGCGAAAAGGCCGATGATTTTCACCGCACCCGCTCCAAGCCTGACGCCTCACCTGCCATTGGCACGGTACGCGCAGCTCTTGCCGACGCGGGGCTTGCCGAAGACCAGATCTCCTACATCAATGCGCATGGCACCTCGACACCGGAAAACGACAAGATGGAACATCTTGCACTTTCCACCGTATTTGGCGATACGCTCGGCTCAATCCCGGTTTCATCCAACAAGTCGATGATCGGCCACACGCTGACAGCGGCGGGCGCCATCGAGGCTGTGTTCTCGCTTCTGACAATTGAGACCGGAACGCTGCCGCCGACCATCAATTACGACAATCCTGATCCGGCGATTGAGCTTGATGTGGTACCGAATGTAAAGCGTCAGGCAGAGGTTTCCGCTGTGCTTTCAAACTCCTTTGGCTTTGGCGGGCAAAACACAAGCCTCGTTGTTAAAAGATACCAATAAGTCTTTGGTATAACCTCACAATTAAAAAGGCCCGCACAATCTGTGCGGGCCTTTTCTTTGAACATGTGCGCCAGATTTATTCTGCACTGGCTTTTTGTCCACCAGGTTGCAACTCGGAAAGACGGGCAACAATAGCGGCGGCGGCTCCCTGCAACACATCTTTGTTGCCTTTGCGCGCCTTCTCAAGGTTCATATCAGCACTCAGACTGCGTTCATTGGAAAGCAAACCGTCGTCGCTCTCGGCACCGTCATTGCCTTCTCCGCGTTCCTTCATAAGCTTGGCACGCGCAGCCATCTCATCGCGTCGCTCCTTTTCGTTGAGCGAAACACTCGCCTTGTCACGCTGCGCTTTCAGCGTTGTCAGATCCTCGACAAAGCGCTGAAATTCCGCATCATTTTCCGCGCGCGTGTCGAACCAGCTCTGCAGTTGCGGCAGCAATGCTTTGACATCGCCAGCGGATTTATACTTTGCCGGTTTGATCTGCGTCCACGGCAGGGCATTGTCGAAACTCGCCTCGCCCACCGTCTTGGGATCAAACAACCCTGGCAGGCTGATATCCGGTGTCACACCGCGCAATTGCGTTGAGCCGCCATTGATCCTGAAGAATTCAGCGACAGTAAACTTCAGATCACCAAATTTGGGGCCCGTATTGCGGGTCACCTCATCAAGGTTGACCAGTGTTTGCACGGTTCCCTTGCCGAAACTGGGTTCGCCGATCACCACGCCGCGACCATAATCCTGAATGGCGGCTGCAAAAATCTCCGAGGCCGAGGCCGAGGCGCGATTGATCAACACGCCCAACGGACCTTTCCAGGCGGGTTCAGGCAGATCATCGCTTTCCACCTTGATCTCGCCGCTCGAATTGCGTTGCTGCACCACCGGACCCTTGCCGACGAAAAGGCCGGTCAGGTCGATGGCCTCGGACAGCGAACCGCCGCCATTGTTGCGCAGATCGATCAAAACGCCGTCAACCTTGTCCTGCTTCAGCTCCTCCAGCAGCTTTGCAACATCGCGGCTGGCACTGCGATAATCCTTCTCGCCCTTCTGGCGCGCCTCGATATCTTCATAGAAGGCCGGTAATGTAATGATGCCGATCTGGCGGGTGGTGTCGCCATCCTTGACCGGCAGCACGGTCTTCTGGGCGGCCTGCTTTTCCAGACTGATCTTGTCGCGAACAAGCGAGATGATGCGATGCGGATCATCCGGGCCTGCATCGGCTGGCAGGATTTCGAGACGTACGACAGAACCTTTTTCGCCACGGATCATTTTCACGGTCTCATCAAGGCGCAGTCCAACAGCATCCTTGATGGGGCCATCCTTGTCCTGCCCCACGCCAACGATACGGTCACCAACGGCAAGCTTGCCTGAAACCTGTGCCGGGCCACCGGCAACGAGTTCGCGGATGGTTGCGTAATCGTCCCTTTCCTGCAGCACCGCGCCGATGCCGACAAGAGAAAGCTTCATGGCGATGTCAAATTCATCCGAGGCATTGGCGCCCATATAGTCGGTATGCGGATCGACCGACGTCGTATAGGCGGCCATGAAAATCTGGAAGACGTCATCGCTGTTGTATTTTGTGGCGCGTTCAAGCGCGTTCTTGTAGCGCTTGTCGAGCGTTTCGCGAATATCGGCATCATTCTTTCCCGCCAGCTTCAGACGCAGCCAGTCGTTCTTGACGCGCTTGCGCCAGAGGTCATCGCGCTCTGCATCGGTCTTGGGCCAAGGGGCCTTGTTCCGGATGACGGAATAGGTTTCCTCGACGTTGAAATCGAAACTCTGCTTGAGCAGCGAACGCGCAAAAGCCGTGCGTTCGGTAATGCGTTCGACATAAGTGTTGAAAATCGCAAAAGGTATGCTCAGATCTTCCTGCTCGATGGCATCATCGATTTCCGTGCTATTCGTCTTGAAGGCATCCACATCCGCTTGCAGAAAGATAAGACGGTCGGGATCGAGCGATTCGATATAGCGATCCATGATCCTTGCCGACAATTTGTCGTCCAGCGGCACGGGTTTGTAGTGAAAACGCTCGAGAAATTCCGTCGTCAGATGCGCAGCCTGCAATTGCTGCGGCAGCGGCTCCAGAAGCGATGGCGAATTGGTTTCCAAAGCGGATGCGGAAGACGCAATCACCAGAAAAAGACACAGAAAACCATATTTTATACGTTTCAAGATTGGGCCCAATTCTCAACATCAGGAGTTTACATAAGGAATATGTGGTCAATCCTGACTTATTTGGCAACCAATTTACACCCTCAAAGCCGAAACAGATCGTTCGAATGTGCACATAAACGCCGATGAAGCAGGATACATGCAAGCCGCGGAGACGAAATCAAGCCTTGTCTTGGCGACGGAACCGAACTAATTCGTTCGGCAATCACGAATTTCCGCAAGATCCCGGAAAGCGGATGGCTATTTGGGATCATGCCACGACAAGGAACAGCCTATGCGCGCCCTGCAGCTTCTCGATGACCGCCGTCTTGAAATCACCGATATCGACGCACCACCGCCCCCCGGCCTTGGCGAAGTGACGGTGAAGATCAAGGCCGTCGCGCTCAACCATATCGATGTGTGGGGCTGGCGCGGCATGGCGTTCGCCAAGCGCAAGATGCCGTTGGTAATTGGTGCGGAAGCCTCCGGTGTCGTCGACGCGGTCGGTCCGGGTGTATCGAACCTCCTGCCCGGCCAGCTCGTTTCCATCTATGGCGCACGCACCTGCGGGCTTTGCCGCGCCTGCCGCGAAGGCCGCGATAATCTTTGCGAACATGTCGGCGGCGTGCATGGTTTTCATCTCGATGGCTTTGCCTGCGAGGCGGTCAACCTGCCAGCCCGCCTGCTCGTCCCCGCCCCTCCCGGTGTGGATGCGATTGGTGCAGCCGTTGCCCCCGTCACGTTTGGCACCGTCGAGCATATGCTGTTCGACAATGCCAAGTTAGAGCCCGGCGAAACGGTTCTGGTTCAGGCGGGTGGCTCGGGCATTGGTTCGGCAGCCATCCAGTTGGCCAAGAAAATGGGCTGCACGGTCATCACCACGGTCGGCTCCGACGACAAGATCGAAAAAGCCAAGGCGCTGGGCGCCGATCATGTCATCAATTACCGCGAAGACCGTTTTGAGGGCGTGGTGCGCAAGCTCACCAAGAAAAAGGGCGTCGATGTGGTGTTTGAACACGTCGGTGCGGACACATGGGCCGGTTCGATGCTCTGCATGAAGCGCGGCGCACGTCTTGTTACCTGCGGTTCGACCTCGGGTGTTTCAACCAACATGAACCTCATGCAACTTTTCCAGCAGCAGCTAAAAATTCTGGGTTCGTTTGGTTGCCGCATGGAAAACATGGCGGACGCCATGCAGAAAATGGCACGCGGCATCGTGCATCCGGTCATCGACACGGTTGTCGGTTTTGATGAGATCGACACCGCCTTGAAGCGCATGGAAGGCCGCGACGTCTTCGGCAAGATCATCTTGCAGATCGACTGACGCTTCAGTTCCATGATGTTCAAACTCAAACTTCTGCTCTTTCGCTGGACGCGCAAGCTCAAGCAGTTCAATTACTGGCTCTGGGCGCAGGCCGTCTTTGTTCTGCTCGGGCTTTTGCGCCTGTTTCCGGCGAAAGCAGCCATCCGCTTTTCGGCAAAGATTGCCCGGATCATCGGGCCTTTGACGCCGCGTCACAAGGTTGCCACCATTAATCTGCGTCAGGCTTATCCCGAGAAAAACGAACAGGAAATAGAGACCATCGCCGTTGAAATGTGGGATTCGATGGCGCGGCTTTTCGCCGAATATATTTTTCTTGATGCGATTTTCGATTTCGACCCCTATTCCGACAAGGTGGGGCTAGTCGAAGTGGATGGCATTCCGATTTTCGAGCGCCTGCGCGATGAGAAGAAGCCGCATATTTTCTTCACCGCCCATACCGGCAATTTTGAGCTGCTGCCGATCTGCGCTGGAACTTTCGGCCTCGACGTCACAGCGCTGTTTCGTCCGCCGAACAATCCATACATTGCCAAGAAGGTTCTAAAAGCGCGCCGCACCAATATGGGGCATCTCGTGCCGTCCAAGGCTGGGGCCGCGTGGTCTTTGGCAGGCATTTTGGGCGATGGCGGCAATGTCGGCATGCTGGTGGACCAGAAATTTGCCCGCGGCGTACCCTCGACCTTTTTCAACCGCCCCGTCAAAACTAATCCGCTTCTGGCAAAGCTCGCGCGCCAATATGATTGCGATGTCTATCCGGCGCGCTCCATCCGCCTGCCCGGCGGGCGTTATCGGCTGGAACTGCACGAGCGCATGGAACTGCCACGCGACGACAAGGGCCAGATCGATATCAACGCCACCGCGCAATTGCTCAACGACACGGTCGAGCAATGGGTGCGCGAATATCCCGGCCAGTGGATGTGGTTCCATAAGCGCTGGGGCTGAGCATTTCCCGCAAAAGTGTGAAGCGGTTTTGCGTTAGGGAATGCGTGAAAACAAAAAGATAGAGCGGTTCCTTCGATTAATCCCGACCTGAACCGCTCTATGATTCTTGTGCCCCCTATGCTAGGGGCAAGTTAACTTCCCACGGAGAACAGATATGCGCCCGATCGCCATTGCCCCGTCCATCCTGTCCGCCGATTTCGCGCGCCTTGGCGAGGAAGTCGATGCCGTGCTGGAAGCGGGTGCCGACTGGATTCATATCGACGTCATGGACGGGCATTTCGTGCCCAACATCACCTTTGGCCCGCAGGTGGTCAAGGCAATCCGTCCGCGCACAAAGGCCTTGTTCGACACGCATTTGATGATCACGCCTTGCGATCCCTATCTCGAACCGTTTGCCGATGCGGGTTGCGATCTCATCACCGTTCATGCCGAGGCTGGCGTTCACACCCACCGCTCGCTGCAATCCATCCGCGCGCTTGGCAAAAAGGCCGGTCTGGCGCTCAATCCCGCCACCCCCATTGAGGCAATCGCCCACGTGCTTGATGACGTCGATCTGATCCTCGTCATGACGGTCAATCCGGGCTTTGGCGGCCAGAAATTCATCCCCGCCATGCTCGACAAGATCGCGCGTGTGCGTGAAATGGTGGGGAACCGCGAAATTGACATCGAAGTCGATGGCGGTATCACGCCGGAAACCGCAGGCGCCGTCGTTGCCGCCGGTGCCAATATCCTTGTGGCTGGTTCTGCCGTCTATAAGGGCAATTCGGTAGAAACCTATCGCGCCAATATTGCTGCCATTCGTCAGGCTGCTGAAGCCGCCCGCTAATCTCGAGATTATTTTCACTCGCTCTACAGGAAATACCCCATGATCCCGCGCTATTCCCGGCCTGAAATGGTCGCCATCTGGTCGCCCGAAACCAAATTCCGCATCTGGTTCGAGATCGAAGCTTTTGCCTGCGAAGCGCTGGCACAATTGGGCGTTATCCCGAAGGAAGCCGCGAAAACCATCTGGGAAAAGGGCGATGCTGCAAAATTCGATGTAGCGCGCATCGACGAAATCGAAGCCGTCACCAAGCATGACGTGATTGCGTTCCTCACGCATCTGGCCGAGTTCATCGGCCCCGACAGCCGTTTCGTGCATCAGGGCATGACGTCCTCGGACGTGCTCGACACCACGCTCAATGTGCAGCTTGTGCGCGCCACCGACCTGCTGCTGGCTGGCATGGACCGCGTGCTGGAAGCGCTCAAAAAACGCGCTTTTGAGCACAAGGATACCGTTCGCATCGGGCGCAGCCATGGCATTCATGCCGAACCCACCACCATGGGCATTACATTCGCGCGTTTTTATGCCGAAATGGCTCGCGGACGTGCGCGTCTGGTCGCAGCACGTGCGGAAATCGCCACGGGTGCGATTTCGGGTGCGGTCGGCACATTTGCCAATATCGACCCGCGCGTCGAGGAATATGTCTGCGCCAAGCTTGGCCTTGAAGCAGAACCCGTCTCCACGCAGGTCATCCCACGTGACCGTCACGCGATGTTCTTTGCTACCCTTGGCGTGATTGCGTCTTCGATGGAAAACATCGCCATCGAAATCCGCCATATGCAGCGCACGGAAGTTCTGGAAGCGGAAGAATTCTTCTCGCCGGGACAAAAAGGTTCGTCCGCTATGCCGCACAAGCGCAATCCGGTTTTGACCGAAAACCTGACCGGCCTCGCCCGTCTGGTGCGCATGTCGGTAACGCCTGCCATGGAAAACGTCGCGCTGTGGCACGAACGCGATATTTCGCATTCCAGTGTCGAACGCGCCATCGGCCCCGACACCACCATCACGCTTGATTTCGCGCTGAACCGTCTGGCGGGCGTGATTGAAAAGCTAGTGATCTATCCAGAAAACATGCTTGCCAACATGAACAAGTTCCGTGGTCTGGTACATTCGCAGCGCGTGCTTTTGGCACTCACGCAAGCCGGTGTTTCGCGCGAAGATTCCTACCGCCTCGTCCAGCGCAACGCCATGAAGGTCTGGGAACAGGGCAAGGATTTCCTCGAAGAACTGCTGGCCGATGAGGACGTGCGCAAGGCGCTCTCAGAAGACCAAATCCGCGAGAAATTCGATCTCGGCTATCACACCAAGCATGTCGATACCATCTTCAAGCGCGTCTTTGGCTAAGAGAGATTTCGGCTCTGATCAGAGCCGAATAAATTGTGTCAATAAAAAACCCCATCTTTCTGAAAAGATGGGGTTTTTTTATTAAGCGGCAGACTTGATCGTCCTGATTACATTGCCCCATGGGTCGACAAATTCGCGCCCGTCTCCGCCGCGTGTGTCTTCCAGTTCAACCCATAAAAGCCCTGTGCGATCAGCGTCACGTTTCCCCGCACCCGCACTTTGCCATGCATTGGCTGCAATGTGGTGATGATAGCCGCCGGTGGACATGAACACCGCCTTGTTGCCATAAGCCGCCACGGTTTCCAGCCCGAGATTTTCATGCCAGAATGTTTCGGAATCCTGCGCATTGCCGACACGTAAGTGCACATGGCCGATGACGGTATTCTGCGGTGCGCCGTCCCATTCGCCACCCTCGCGCTCGATGACACCGAGCAGATCAGCCATATCAAGCGGATCGGTGCTCATGGCAACACGGTCACCATTCCATATCCAGTTTTCGTGCGGGCGGTCGGCATAGATTTCGATGCCGTTGCCTTCGGGATCGGTCAGATAGACCGCCTCGCTGACCTTATGATCGGAAGCACCGCTGACGGGCAATTGCCTGTCGATGGCACGACGCGACCAGCGTGCCAGATCGCCGCGCGTCGGCAAAAGAAATGCCGTGTGATAAAGCCCGGCGCTACGCGGATCGTCTGGCTTGGCCTGCGAGCACTGCTCGATTTCCATCAATTCGCGGTCGCCCGCGCCCAGCACGATAGACGTGCCGCGCCGCGCCATTTCCTTCAAACCGACCACATCGCGATAATATTCGACCAAGGTTTCCGCATCACGGGCTTTAAGCGCGATGCGCGCCACACGGACCGGCGTCGTCATGGCGAAGGGAAGCGCTGCCACGGTGCTGTGATCTGCTTCATTACCAGCCTTCTTCAACTCAACGGTCATTTTAATCTCCTGCCTGAGCAACAGCGCCAATAGGAAGGAGTTGCCATTGTGTGGCCCGTCGCGCCCTGCGACCCTTCTCACGTGCGCCTTTCTTGTCGCTAAACATCGCGTTTTGCGGCATCGTTCACAAGATCGCAATCAACGAACAGGCTGTTCATCATTTTGCATGCCGACAAATACCCCACAGGCTTGAAGTCGCGGCAAAGCCCCTCTAAATGGGGCGCATGAAAGTCAAAGACGCAGATATTCTGATTATTCCCGGCTATACAAATTCCGGTCCCGATCACTGGCAGACCCGCTGGGAGAGCAAGCTCTCCACGGCGCGGCGTGTCGAGCAAGCCGAATGGTCGAAGCCGGTGCGCGATGTCTGGGTGAACGAACTGGTCAAGGCCGTCAACGAAGCTACAAAACCGGTTGTTCTGGTGGCGCATTCGCTCGGTGTGGCGACGGCACTGCATGCCATGGAGCATATCCAGCACAAGGTGGCGGGTGCTTTTTTCGTCGCCCCGCCCGATGTTGCCAACCCCGACATCCGGCCAAAACATCTGATGACCTTTGGCCCCTATCCGCGCGAGCGTCTGCCCTTCCCGACCATTGCGATTGTCAGCCGTAATGATCCCTTTTCAAGCTTTGAAGCAGCAGAATCCGTCATCAATGATTGGGGTGCCATGCTGATCGATGCAGGCGAAGCAGGCCACATCAATTCGGAATCGGGCCATGGCCCCTGGCCGGAAGGCTCGATGGTTTTTGCCGAATTCATGTCACAACTTCAGGCTCCTATAAAGCATTGAACCTGAAACAGATTGACGAAGCCCAAAAGAGAACATAGTTTGCAAAACGTACTGTAAAGCTTTAGAAAACTCTACTTTTGATTATTGGTATAAGAATCTGAAATAATTAATAAAATGCGGGTATGATGTAATGGTAGCCTGTCAGCTTCCCAAGCTGAACGCGCGGGTTCGATTCCCGCTACCCGCTCCATCTTCAAAGCTTTTAAAACCACTGAAATTCCCGGCATGGATATGTAAGCGTATTCCAAATGCTTTCTATTTAAATCAAATTTATTACCCCTATATTCTTCCTATAAAATAGTTTACAGGCTTATATTCAAAATACAAATACTTCCGAAAAAGAGAATATAATATAAAAAACTAATACTTATATAAGTTTTATTTAAAATGAGGAAATCATGAAGAACACCACAATTTTGGTGTCTACCGTGACGCGAAATCGTCCAATAATGCTCAGAGAACTCCTTCATTCACTAAAAAATATTGCTCTACCAGACTCTACCAAAGTCGACTTTTTAGTTGTCGAAAACCATGATTCCAAAACTCTGTATGGATGTGTGGAAGAGTTTACGGCTCATATGCCAAACGCTACTGTCATTTATCTGCTGGAGGACAGGATTGGCATATCATTTGCGCGTAACTGCGCGCTGTCCTACGCTCTCGACAATCACTATGATTTTCTCGTATTCATCGACGATGATGAACGCGCAGAGGCGGATTGGCTGGTGGAACTGTTTTCTGAACAGCAGCGTGGCAATCTGGATATTGTCGGTTCACCCGTCTGGCCCAAACCGCAGGAATGCGAACTTACCCGCTGGCAAAGATTTGTCTGGTCAGGCATTCGCCAGCTTTCCGAACACGGCGAACGCAAGACGCGCAGAAAATGCGAATGCGGGGCAGCAGATACGATCAAAGTCGCAACCGGCAGCTGGATGGGCAAGCTGGCCTTCTTCAAGCAGACTGGCCTGAACTTCGATCCGGGCTTGAATCTGACAGGGGGGGAAGACTGGCATTTATGGGCGCAAGCAAAAGAAAAGGGAGCCAGAACCGGATGGGCTCCCGACGCGACAGTATATGAAACTGTTCCGCTGTGTCGTTTGACACTAAGCTATCATTTCCGGCGCAACCGCGACCATGAGACTACGAAATTCCTGCTTGCCTATAAGGCAAATCGGCGCCGGGCAATAACGGGAGTGCCCGGCAAGCTTGCCAGTCGCATTTGGAAGCTGACTGTTTCGGTTCTGTCGCTATCGATCAAAGGCGCACCGGCAGCCATCTGTGCAACAATGGCCTTGGGCGGATTTGTTGGCCAGATACAGGGTCTCATCGGAAAACAATCAGCCCATTACAAACACACGACCGGTCACTGAATAACCAGTATCGACTGGCTATCAATACCAGCCGACAGCGACCTGTGCTTCTTCGGACATACGATCCGCCGTCCATGGCGGATCAAACGTCATCGTGACCTCGACCATAGAGACACCTTCGACCGCACCCACGGCATTTTCCACCCAGCCCGGCATTTCGCCAGCAACCGGGCAGCCCGGGGCTGTCAGGGTCATTTCGATCTTGACCGTGCGGTCATCTTCGATATCGATCTTGTAAATGAGGCCAAGCTCGTAAATATCGGCGGGAATTTCAGGATCATAAACCGTTTTCAGCGCCGCAATAATATCATCCGTCATGCGCAGGAGCTCATCCTGCGGTATTGTTGATGCCGAAAAGGCTGTATTGCCCTCAGCTTCGGCTACTTCACCGGCAGCACCCTGATCTTTGTGTTCCATATCACTCATCCGAAAAATTTCCTTGCCTTTTCCAGAGCATCCGCCAGCGCGTCCACTTCCGAACGCGTATTATAGAGGCCAAAGGATGCGCGGCATGTGGAGGTGACGCCAAAGCGTTTCAAGAGCGGTTGTGCGCAATGCGTGCCAGCGCGGACCGCAACCCCTGCCCGGTCGATGACCATGGACACATCATGGGCATGAATACCTTCAAGCGCAAAAGAGATGATCGCGCCCTTGTCCGGCGCATTCCCGTATATTTTGAGCGAATTGATCGCGCTTAGACGCTCATGCGCATAGTTGCGCAAATCTTCCTCATGGGCCTGAATGGAAGAGCGTCCGATCTTTTCCATATATTCAAGCGCTGCACCCAGACCGATTGCCTGCACGATGGGCGGCGTTCCGGCTTCAAAACGATGCGGCGGGTGATTGTAAGTGACGTTTTCCTCACTCACATCCTCGATCATTTCGCCGCCGCCCTGAAAGGGACGCATCTTTTCGAGCATTTCAGCGCGCCCGTAAAGAACGCCGATGCCCGACGGCCCATAGGTCTTGTGGCCGGTAAAGACATACCAATCGCAACCGATATCGCGCACATCGACGCTAAGATGCACCGCACCCTGACTGCCATCGATGAGTACCGGAATGCCGCGCGCATGCGCCAGTTCGACGATTTTCTTGACCGGCGTCACTGTGCCAAGCGCGTTCGACATATGGGTAATGGCGACGAGCTTGGTGCGCTCCGTAAGCCGCTTTTCAAATTCCTCGATATGAAAAATACCGTCATCATCGACCGGTGCGAAAACAAGCTTTGCGCCCTGCCTTTCGCGGATGAAATGCCATGGCACGATGTTGGAATGATGCTCCATGATCGAGATGAGGATTTCGTCATCCTCACCAATATTGGGCATGCCATAGCCATAAGCAACCGTATTGATCGCCTCGGTGGCATTCTTGGTGAAGACGATTTCATCGACCGAACCCGCATTCAAAAACCGGCGCACCGTCTCACGCGATTTTTCATAGGCATCGGTTGCCGCATTGGAGAGAAAATGCAGTCCACGATGCACATTTGCGTATTCGTTCGAATAGGCGTGCGTCACGGCATCGATGACGCTTTGCGGCTTCTGTGCGGAGGCACCATTATCGAGATAGACGAGTGGCTTGCCATGGATTTCACGCGACAGAATCGGGAAATCGCGACGGATGGCTTCCACGTCATAAGCGGTTAGCGGCGGGGTCTTCTGGTCCATGGTCATTCCTTTGGCCGTTACGGCAGGTAGGACGGGGCGGCACCAGAGCACCCCGCCCATTCAATCACGCCCATTATAATCAGGCATGAACGGCGAGCCAGTTCGACAGCACCTCTTCGAGTGCCTCGACCAGCTTTTCGTCTTCCAGTTCCTCAATGATTTCGGCAATGAATGCCTTGATCAGCAGGCCCCGCGCTTCATTTTCAGGCACACCACGTGCCATCAGATAAAACAAGTAATCCTTGGAGAGTTCCGTCACCGTCGCGCCATGGCCACAGGCAACATCGTCGGCAAAGATTTCCAGTTCCGGCTTGGCATCGAACTCGCCTTCATCCGAAAGCAGAAGCGTGTTGCAGGCCATGCGGGCGTCGGTCTTCTGGGCGATCTGCGCCACGCGGATCATGCCCTGAAAGACGCCGCGCGCGCGATCCTTGACCACGTTGCGGATGATCTGCGTCGAACGCGTGTTTTCCACCAGATGGCCGACCGTCATGGTGATGTCGGTATGGCTGTCATCGGCCAGAAGATTGAGCCCGCGCAGTTCGAAATCCGAATCCTCGCCGGTGACATTGACATGCACTTCCTGCCGGATGAGCTTGCCGCCCGCATTGACGATATAAAGCGTCAGTTTTGAGCCTTTGCCGATGGTCGCATTGAACTGCGCCAGTTGTGTCGCCTGGCCGAAATCACGCAGGATGACCCAGAGAATTTCCGCGCCATCGCCAACACTCACATGGCTGACCGATGTGGAGAAAGCATCGCCCTCGCCGCCATTCTGGCGTTCGATGAACGTCGCTTTGACATCGGAACCAATGCGGACCGGAAAGCGCGTATGGCCCTGACCGGATTTCTGGATATTCTGGAGTTCGAACGGCCCTTCAAGCTCGGTACCATCATCAATCGAAACCACAAAACCATCGCTGACATAGGCCGCGTTGATCTGCCCGATCGTATCGTCGAACTCTCGTGTTTTGAGCTGGAGCGCCAGCGAGCCATCGGCCAGCGCATCACGCACCGGCGTCAAGGACACACCTTCCGGGGCCTTTGTATCCAGCGACCAACCATTGCTGGTGGCCGCAATAGGAGTGCCGGCAAGCAATGCAGATATGGCTTGCGTTCCGGCTGCACTATCGAAGGGCGCTACGTTTTTCAAAAGCGTGTGGAAATCCGTGTAATGCCAGCTTTCGATGCGGCGAGATGGAAGGCCATTCTCTTTCAAGGCTTCGAGTGCATTGTCACGGGCAATGACGACATCGCCATTGCCGGGCAATTCACCCATGCGCTCGCCAAAGCTGTCGATCAGCGCGCTTTCGGAGGCCGTTCGCGGCCTTGTAGTCTGGGCGGTCTGGATATTCATGATCCAACCCTCCTCAGGCTGCTTCGCCGATGACGTCGGCGTAACCGTTTTCTTCCAGATGCAAGGCAAGGTTCTTGTCACCGGACTTGATCACCCGGCCCTTGTAGAGCACATGTACGCTATCGGGCACAATGTGCTCCAGCAGGCGCTGATAGTGGGTGATGACGATCACGGCGCGGTCAGGCGAACGCAGCGCATTCACGCCATCGGAAACGATTTTAAGCGCGTCGATATCAAGGCCCGAATCGGTCTCATCGAGCACGCAGAGGCTTGGCTCCAGAAGCTGCATCTGGAGAATTTCGGCGCGCTTCTTTTCGCCGCCCGAAAAGCCGACATTGAGCGGGCGCTTGAGCATGTCCATGTCAATGCTCAAGCCGCCTGCGGCATCCTTCACGCGCTTGATGAATTCCGGGATTTTCAGCTCCGCCTCGCCGCGCGCCTTGCGCTGGCTGTTCATGGCGACCTTCAAAAATTCCATGGTAGCAACGCCGGGAATTTCCATCGGATACTGGAAGGCAAGGAAAATACCCTTGGCGGCGCGTTCGGCCGGGTCCAGTTCAAGGATCGATTCGCCGTTATAAAGAATGTCGCCTTCGGTCACTTCGTAATCGTCGCGACCAGCGAGAATATAGGACAGTGTCGATTTGCCGGAACCGTTCGGCCCCATGATCGCGGCGACTTCGCCCTTGTTGACGGTCAGGTTCAGGCCGCGGATGATTTCAGTATCCGTGTCGGCAATCTTTGCATGGAGGTTCTTGATCTCAAGCATGGGTATCAACCTTGTTCATGGACCAGTTAAAGGCTGGTCAGAAAATCTTTTGTAAGCAAGCAGGGGCCAAATCAGCCGACACTGCCCTCCAGCGAAATGCCGATCAGCTTTTGTGCCTCGACCGCGAATTCCATCGGCAGTTCCTGAATGACTTCCTTGACAAAGCCATTGACGATAAGCGCAATCGCCTCTTCTTCCGGGATGCCGCGCTGCATGACATAAAACAGCTGGTCTTCGGAAATTTTCGAGGTTGTCGCCTCATGCTCGAACTGCGCCGTGGCGTTCTTGGCTTCGATATAGGGCACCGTATGCGCGCCGCAATCATTGCCAATCAGCAGACTGTCACACTGGGTAAAGTTGCGGGCGTTTTCCGCCTTGCGATGCGCTGAAACCTGTCCGCGATAGGTATTGTTCGACTTACCTGCCGAAATACCCTTGGAGATGATGCGGCTCGACGTGTTTTTGCCGAGATGGATCATCTTGGTGCCAGAATCGATCTGTTGATAGCCGTTGGAGACGGCAATCGAATAGAACTCACCGCGTGAATTATCGCCCCGCAGGATGCAGGAGGGGTATTTCCAGGTGATCGCCGAGCCGGTTTCGACCTGCGTCCACGAAATCTTGGAATTGGCACCACGGCAATCGCCACGTTTGGTGACGAAATTATAGATGCCGCCCTTGCCTTCGCTGTCGCCCGGAAACCAGTTCTGGACGGTGGAATATTTGATTTCGGCATCATCCAGCGCCACCAATTCGACGACGGCTGCATGAAGCTGGTTTTCGTCGCGCTGCGGTGCGGTGCAGCCTTCAAGATAGGAGACGTAAGCGCCTTCTTCGGCGATGATCAGCGTGCGCTCGAACTGGCCCGTATTCTTTTCATTGATACGGAAATAGGTCGAAAGCTCCATCGGGCAGCGAACGCCCTTGGGAACGAACACGAATGAACCATCGGTAAAGACCGCAGAATTGAGCGTCGCATAATAATTGTCGGAAACAGGCACCACCGAGGCCAGATATTTCTGCACCAGTTCGGGATGTTCGCGGATGGCTTCCGAAATCGAGCAGAAGATCACGCCCGCTTTCGCCAGTTCCGCCTTAAACGTGGTGACGACCGAAACACTGTCGAAGACGGCATCAACAGCCACACGACCGGATGCATAGATCGTGTCGGCGGGATTGCCGTCGATCTCGCTCGTCTCGCCCTGTTTGCGAACGCCTGCAAGGATTTCCTGCTCGCGCAAGGGAATGCCGAGCTTTTCATAGGTCTTGAGAAGCTCGGGATCGACTTCATCAAGCGATTTCGGACCAGACTGATTTTTCGGCGCCGCATAATAATAGGCGTCCTGAAAATTGATTTTCGGATAATCGACGCGCGCCCATTCCGGCTCTTCCATGGTCAGCCAGCGTTCATAGGCTTTCAGACGCCATTCCAGCATCCATTCCGGCTCGTTTTTCTTGGCGGAAATGAAGCGAATAACATCTTCGTTCAGCCCCTTGGGGGCTTTTTCGGATTCGATGGCCGTTTCGAAGCCGTATTTGTACTGATCCACGTCAAGGCCGCGGACCTGATCAATGGTCTCCTGCACTGCAGGCATTGGCGTTCTCCATCCTCGTCGGGTTAAAGGTCCGACAGTTGCAAACGTCAGGGCGATGATAGTCACTATCCTCGCCACAATATAGTGTGCTTGGTGCTTCTTTAAAACCTCTCTAAAGTGGATTTCAAGCGTCACACGTAAAATTGTCTGAAAAATTCAAGAATTATTTGGGGGCAGCCAGTGAAGACGCCTGCTTAATCAGCTTTAATAAGGCTCTCTCACTCAGCGACTGCGCTTGTGACGATCAACGATTCCCTGCAAGACCGTCAAAAACCGTTCCACAATCTCTTGATCCGTATCGGGTCCAAGCGAGATCCGAATGGCACCGGGACCGCTTTCCTGTCCCATGGCGGTCAGAACATGGCTTGGTCCAACTTTGCCCGACGAACAGGCTGAGCCAGCGGAAAGCGCTACACCGCCAAGATCAAAGGCAATCTGCACCGTTTCCGCTTTCTGGCCTTCAAGCGACACAAAACTCGTATTGGGCAGACGCTTCACCGCCTGACCATGAATAACGGCATCAGGAGCGATTTTTCCAATGCCTGCCTCCATGAGATCACGCATTTGCGGCGACCAGCCTCCATTTTCAAGCCGCAAACGGGCAATATCCGCAGCTTTGCCAAAACCTGCAATCAGCGGCAAAGCCTCAGTACCGGCGCGATGACCTTTTTCCTGACCGCCACCGCGCACCAATGCGCGCGGCATCATCAGGTCCGATATAGCAATGATCGCGCCAACACCCTTCGGGCCACCGATCTTGTGCGAGGATATGATTAAGTAATCACCGCAATTATCTGTAATATCGAGAGGAATTCTTCCCGCGGCCTGAACTGCATCAACGATATAAATCCCGCCTGCATCCTTGATAATCTTGGCAATCCCGGCAATCGGTTGGATGACGCCGGTCTCATTATTGGCAGCCTGAACAGCGACCAATGGCAAGCCCTTGCTCTTGTCATGTGCAGCCAGTTTTTCTGTCAGAACATCAAGACGCAGAATGCCGTTTTCATCGACGGGCAGGACGGTGATGTCTTCTGGCGAAAACTGCCCGCCTGCCAGCATGCACGGATGTTCGGTCGCACTCACATAAAGATGCGACAGGCGCACCGGCGAGCGCCCCATCATATAGGTGGGTGTGAGCAGCATCGATGCGGCCTCGGTAGCACCGGATGTGAAGAAGACATGATCGGGTCGCGCATTGACCAAGGCTGCAACGCTTCGACGCGCGGCCTCGATCAGCGCACGCGCCGCACGACCTTCCTGATGTACCGAGGATGGATTGCCCGTGATCGCAAGCGCTGCAACCACCGCATCACGCGCCGCATCGAGCAATGGCGCACTGGCATTATAGTCCAGATAGAGCCTCTTGCCGCGTTCGCTCACCGTTCTTATCTCCTAAAATGCGGTGTGAACCGGCTTCGAGCGCAATTTCCTTGAATTTTCAATCAGGAAAAGCCTATTAAGCCAGTCTAAGTGCCGAACATATGCGTTCGACCAGTCAAAATTCAAATCGGTTCTAGAAGCGGCGTTCTTCAACGTCAAGGTCGCAGCTTCCGGTCCGGTCATCCCGTTACCAACGGAGTACACATGCCAGAAGTCATTTTTAACGGACCCGCCGGACGCCTTGAAGGCCGTTATCAGCCATCGCGCGAAAAGAATGCACCCATTGCGCTGATCCTGCATCCGCATCCGCAATTTGGCGGCACCATGAACAACAAGATCGTCTATGATCTGTTCTACATGTTCCAGCAGCGCGGCTTTACCACGCTTCGCTTCAACTTCCGCGGCATCGGCCGCAGCCAGGGCGAATTCGATCATGGCGCGGGCGAATTGTCGGACGCGGCAAGCGCGCTCGACTGGGTGCAGGCACTGCATCCCGATTCCAAGAATTGCTGGGTCGCGGGCTATTCGTTTGGCGCATGGATCGGCATGCAGCTTTTGATGCGCCGCCCCGAAATCGAAGGTTTCATGTCGATCGCACCGCAGCCCAACACCTATGATTTCTCGTTTCTGGCGCCCTGCCCCTCCTCGGGCCTGATCATTCATGGCGATCAGGACAAGGTTGCACCGCCCAAGGATGTTCAGGTTCTGGTCGACAAGCTCAAGACACAAAAGGGCATCACCATCACCCAGAACACTATGGAAGGCGCCAATCACTTCTTTACCGGACAGGGTGACGAACTGATCGAGCATTGCTCGGAATATCTCGACCGCCGCCTGATGGGCGAACTGGTCGAAGTCCGCCCCAAGCGCCTGCGCTGATATCGGCCCTCACCGGCTTGATACAGGGATGAATGCCTTGTTATTGCTGGTGAATTGGTGGTAAACGCCAAAACAAACGTCCTGTGGCAGGCGAAGCCTGCCAACATTATCAATCCAGCCTTATCAGTCAGGAAAAGGGCATGTCCGGTTTCAAATCCGATTTTCTTCGCACACTTTCCGAGCGCGGCTTCATTCATCAGATTTCCGATGAAGCCGGCCTCGACGAATTGCTCGCCAAGGAAACCGTGACGGCCTATATCGGCTTCGATCCAACCGCCTCCAGCCTGCATGCGGGTGGCCTGATCCAGATCATGATGCTGCACTGGTTCCAGCAGACCGGTCACAAGCCCGTGGCACTCATGGGCGGCGGTACCGGCCTTGTCGGCGATCCTTCATTCAAGGACGAAGCGCGCAAGCTGATGACCGAGGACACGATTGGCGAGAATATTGCGGGCATCAAGCGCGTTTTCGCCAATTACCTCACCTTTGGTGACGGCAAAACCGACGCACTGATGGTCAACAATGCCGACTGGCTGCGCAACATCAATTATCTGGAATTTTTGCGCGACGTTGGCCGTCACTTTTCAGTCAACCGCATGCTGTCGTTTGATTCGGTGAAGCTGCGCCTTGATCGTGAACAGTCGCTTTCGTTCCTCGAATTCAACTATATGATCCTGCAAGCCTATGACTTCGTGGAGTTGAACAAGCGCCATGGCGTGCGTTTGCAGATGGGTGGTTCCGATCAGTGGGGCAACATCATAAACGGCATCGACCTTGGCCATCGCATGGGCACACCGCAGCTCTATGCCCTGACATCGCCGCTTCTGACGACCGCTTCGGGCCAGAAAATGGGCAAGTCGCTGGGCGGTGCCATCTGGCTCAATGCCGATATGCTGAGCAGCTATGACTTCTGGCAGTATTGGCGCAACACAGAAGACGCCGATGTCGAGCGTTTCCTGAAACTTTATACCACGCTGCCGCTCGACGAAATCGCAAAGCTGGCAGCGCTTGAAGGCTCGGAAATCAACGAAGCCAAGAAAATCCTCGCCACCGAGATTACCGCCATATTACATGGCCGCGATGCAGCTGAAGAAGCTGCCGAGACGGCACGCAAGACGTTCGAAGATGGTGAACTATCCGCAAACCTGCCCACCGTTGGTGTGCACAAGGCAACGCTGAACAGCGGCATCGGTATTCTGGCGCTTATGGTTCTGGCCGAGCTTTGCACCACCAATGGTGAAGCGCGGCGCCACATCGAAGGTGGTGCGGTGCGTATCAATGACGAGCCGGTCAGCGATCCGCGCATGACCATCGATGGTTCTTCATTGAACGATCAAGGCGTGATCAAACTATCGCTTGGCAAGAAACGACACGTCCTCATTCGTCCGGCGTAACTTTATCGGCAGGCAGGAAAACGCATGAAACCGAAAATCTTCATCGACGGTGAACACGGCACCACCGGCTTGCAGATCCGCAGCCGACTGGCGACACGCAACGATCTTGAAGTCATGTCCATACCGGAAGCTGACCGGCGCAACCGTGACCTGCGCGCCGATTATCTGCGTGCTGCCGATATTGCCATTCTCTGCCTGCCCGATGAAGCCTCAAAGGAAGCGGTCACGCTTCTGGCCGATCATCACTCGACGCGTGTTATCGACACCTCGACCGCGCATCGTGTGAACCCGGACTGGGCCTATGGTTTCGCAGAACTGGCAAAAGGCCAGCGCGAACGCATTGCTGAGGCGCGCCTCGTCGCCAATCCCGGCTGCTATCCGACCGGCGCAATCGCGCTGGTGCGCCCGTTGCGCGATGCTGGTCTTTTGTCCGCCGACCATCCCGTCAGCGTCAATGCCGTTTCCGGTTATACGGGCGGTGGTAAACAGATGATTGCGCAGATGGAGGACAAGGATAATCCCGATTATCTGGCTTCCAACAATTTCCTCTACGGCCTGCCGCTGCGTCACAAGCATGTGGCGGAACTGCAATTGCACGGACGTCTAGACCGTCGCCCGATCTTCAGCCCGAGCGTCGGACGTTTTCCGCAAGGCATGATCGTGCAGGTGCCGCTGTTTCTGAATGATCTGAAGGGTTCACCCTCACTTGAAACCGCGCATCAGACCCTAAGTGCGCATTATGCCGGGCAGGACATTGTCGAGGTCGTCGCGCTTGACGAAAGCGCGAAATTGTCACGTATCGATGCAGAGGAATTGGCGGGCAAGGACGGCATGAAATTGTTCGTCTTCGGCACCCAAGGCGATGGACAGGTCAATCTTGTGGCGCTTCTCGACAATCTCGGCAAGGGCGCGTCCGGTGCCGCCGTGCAGAACATGAACCTGATGCTCGGCAGCTAGAACGCAATTCAGCATGTTTAAAAGCCCGGTAGCATAAGGCTGCCGGGTTTTTTTATTTGGCATAGGCACCTTTGGTTGCCCGCCAGTGGGCGACTGCGAAGGCCAGCACGATCAGCGCCATGAACTGATGTGTCAGGCCCAGATGCAGCGGCACGCTCATCAAAAGCGTTGCGATACCGATTGCTGCCTGCACCAACACAAGCCCCAGCAACAGCACGGTGCGTCGTGCATGGGTGGTGCCGGGAGCACTTTTGAAGGCCTGAAATACGTGCAGGAGGCTCAGCACCAGCACCGTATAGGCAAACATACGGTGGACGAACTGCACCGTCTTCGGGTTCTCGAACAGGTTTTTCCACCACGGCGACTGGATGAACAGATCGGACGGGATAATGGCCCCGTCCATCAGCGGCCAGCTATTATAGGTGAGGCCTGCATGTAGCCCTGCGACAAGGCCGCCCAGATAAATCTGCACCAGAACCGCAAAAACCAGCCAGCCCGCGAAACGCTGAACGCCGTGCTCAGCCGGGCGCTCCGTATAGGTGGCAAGGCCGCGCGCAATGTAGAACACCGCGGTGATTATGACACAGGCTGTGGTCAGATGGATCGCAAGGCGGTATTGGCTGACGCTGGTCAGAACACTCAGTCCCGATGCAACCATCCACCAGCCGATGGCCCCTTGAAGCCCGCCAAGCACCAGAAGGCCGAGCATGCGGTACTTCAAACCCGTCGTCAGCCGCCCGGTCAGCCAGAAGAAGGCAAGCGGAATGGCAACGAGAAAACCCACGAAGCGCGCCAGTATACGGTGCGCCCATTCCCACCAGAAAATCGACTGGAATTCACCCAGCGACATGCCCTTGTTGATCTGCTGATATTGCGGAATCTGACGATATTTGTCGAATTCCTCCATCCATTCGGTATGGTTCAGCGGTGGGATGACACCATGGATCGGCTTCCATTCGGTAATCGACAGGCCGGAGCCGGTCATGCGGGTCGCGCCGCCCACCATGACGATGGCGATCAGGACCAGAAAGACAGCATAAAGCCACCAGCGCACCAGTTGCCGGTCGCGATCGCTTTTGAGCGCGCCGCTTTCCTGTCCGACCGATATTGCCGTCATGCCGTCTGATCCTTCAAAATTTCATCCCGGATACATGACGCATAGGGTGAGCGGTTACAAGGCGGCCTCACGCGACATGCCGCCGCGTTTTTAGTCCTTCCTTTGCCAGACGCCAGGGTTTAGGGATGGATGCGAGAGCGGAGAGACAAGCATGCCCGTAAGACTGAAAAAACTGATCGGCACCGTGCTTCTGGTGTTGCTGGTCATCATCTATGCGATATTTGCCACGATCATCGCGGTGGCGCATCTGGCGCAATCCAGCGCTCTGGTGCATCTACTTTATTTTTTCTTTACCGGCATTTTGTGGGTTCTGCCTGCCATGGGCATCATCTGGTGGATGGCGCAACCACCACGTAAAAAGCAGCCACGATAGATAGTTAAGCCTTTGGATGGTTCTCCATCAGGATCATCATGTCCTCATAATCACCACGGTCGAGATCAAGTGCTGCATCCACGACCGCTTGGCTGTCCTCGTCAACGATGCTCATTACGAGCGTGACATCGCCTTCCGTCACCCATTTCAACTGCGTTGCCGAAGTCGGCCCACACTCCACAAGCACAAAATCATAGACCGTTTCGAGTGCGTCGAGAATGAACGGCAGGTGATCGGCTGAGCGCATGGCATGAACAGGATCAGCCTCGCCCAGCGGCATGACATGAGCCTGCGAGAAACGGTCGCTATGAATGACTTCATTGAAACGTTTGCGCCCAAGAAGAAGCTCGGTGAGACCTGCATGGCGATGACCATCGAGCATGGCCAGCGCCAACGCGCCATAGGCGCTCATATCCACCAGAATGCAGCGCTTGCCACGATCAGCCAGCTCACGCAGCAATCGAACCGTCGTAGCAGACGCCTCGTCTCCCTCCGGCGAAACCACGACTATCCTCTTCTTGTCGCCTTCGTACAAACGGTCTGCAATGGCCTTCACGCCATGCGGATTTTCCGCCACGGTTTGGAATGTTGATTCCAGCGGAACATTGGCAGCAACATATTGCTGCGGCATGGCGATTTCGTTTGCAGCAGGCAAACGCACCGGAGCCGCAGCACTCGTTTGACCGCGAAACATTTCGCGCAGCAAGGCGAGCGCAGCCAACAGTAGCGCTGACAGGATAAAGCCGATGATCGGCACCCACCACAAAAGATGCGGGAAATCCGCCACGTTTGCGGCAACAGGTACGTGTGGCGCTTCTGCCGGTTTTCGCTCTGCGTACAGTCGATCAGCAAGCAAGTGACGCAGCGAAGCCGCCTCACCTTCCAGACTACGCAATTGAGCTTCCGCATCATCCGCAACAGCAAGCTTCGCTTGTTCACGTTTCAGATCATCCGCAAGCTCATCCTCACGCTGTTTCGCTGCAGCAATTTCCTTTTCAAGACCTGAAAGCAACAAGTGCCCAGCTGTGCGAGCCTGTCGCTCCAGATCGGCATATTGCGCACGCAACGCCCTGATACGCGGATCATTGGGGCGAAGCCGTGCGGTCAGTTCGGCCAGCAAGGTGTTGAGCTGGAGCCGGTAGTCGGCCAGTTGCTGCATGGCACCCGCGGCCAGAATATCCGGCAGCATCTCGACCGGTTCGCCGCTTGCAAGCGCCTGACGGATGCTGTCCGCTTTTGCCTCAAGCGCCAGTCGTGCGGTGCGTATCTGCCGCGCATCATTGGAAATTTCGCCAAGCTGACGTGCAGCTATTTCGCCATTGTTCTGGCTTGTGAGAAATTGACGTGACGCGCGATAATCCAATGCAGCACTTTCGGCTGCCCGAACCTGATTACGCAACGCATCAATATCGAGATTGTCCGCCGCGATTCTGTGGTTTGACATGGGGGCGACGGCATTCGTGCCATGAACCGGCACAAGGAAAAAGCAGACAACCCAAACCAGCGCCGCTGTGATCGAAGCGCCACCTAAAATCAGAAGCCAGTTGCAGCGCAAACCTTTTGCAAGCGCACTGCTATCGATCTGCGCGTCTGTCGGCGCCGAATCGACCTTCGCCATTCCATCACTCCGCAGGCGTCCACCGATCAGCAATCTTTAACTTTTAGCAAGGAGGCCCTTCGAGCTGCAAAATAAGGCTTCGAGGTAACCATAGGGTTAAATCTGCAATTTACCCCCCAATTGCCATTTTTTTTCGAACGGCCACGCTTCTTTACTGCCTCTTAACCATAAGTGATCAATAAGTCGGGCATCGAAATTGCGGTTGGACAAAATGATGCAACGCCAGATGGCGATGCCCAATTGTCCGGCTCTGTTATACGGGTTTTAAAGTCTCGCGTAGCCCGTACTTTATTGCCAGAAAATCGCTTATGGCGATTTTTACAAGCCTGTTGAGAACGTTGAAAAGGAATTCATTTGCCATTCTTCGCCTATATAGGCGCAGCGATTTGCGAAATCGCCGGCTGCTTTGCCTTTTGGGCTTGGTTGAAGCTCGACAAATCGCCGCTATGGCTTATTCCCGGTATGGGCTCGCTGGCGCTGTTTGCCTATCTGCTGACGCTTGTTGAAAGCGATACGGCAGGTCGTGCCTATGCCGCTTATGGCGGCATTTACATCATCGCCTCCATTGTCTGGATTTGGGTCGCGGAAGGTGCAAAACCCGACCGCTGGGACGTGAGCGGCGCATCTGTGGCTCTGGCCGGTGCCTGCATCATTCTTTTTGCGCCCCGCACCTGAAATCTGCAGAAAACTTTGAACCATCCCGCCTCTGATGCGTTACTTCCCTGTCCCAAACAAAACGGAGGAAATGGCAATGGACTGGAACCGTGTTGAAGGCAATTGGAAACAGCTCAAAGGCAATATCAAAGAACAATGGGGCAAGCTGACCGACGACGACCTCGATCAGATCAATGGTCGCCGTGACCAGCTTGAAGGCAAAATTCAGGAGCGCTACGGCATCGAAAAAGACCGTGCAAAATCAGAAATCGATGATTGGTACGGACGCCAGCAATGGCTACCATGAAAAAAGCCCCGCTTCGGCGGGGTTTTCTTTGATGAAACGGAGGCGTCATGCGCTGGCTCATTGCCGTATTGCTATCGGTTTTATCCACAACGGCTTCAGCCGTGGATAAAGAAAAACTCACGCATGCAATTGCGATCTGCTGGCTCGCTCCATTGAACGAAGAAACCCGGCACATGAAGGCCACGCTTGAAGTCCATCTTTCGCCTGCCGGAGAAATCGAGGATCTGAAAGTGACAAAGGCCCCTTCCGGCCCACAAAGCAAGGCCTTCGTGGATTCCACAATACGCGCCGTGCGCAAATGTGCACCCTATCGCGATGTGCCCGCCGGAAAGGTGACAATCAATTTCGAAGCGCCAACCGGCTGATCGCCATTCGATATTTTTGTGAAATTACTCGCGTGTCGAAAATTTTTATAGCGCAAAGTCGATTGTCGCAGTAGAGACATCGCCAAGCGGCCTGCCCTCGGCAATAGCACCAGAGATGCTCTGACCTATCACTCCCGTAGACAAAACCGCCCAAAATCTGTGTTGATTAGAGGTCGTTATGTCCCCCCAGTTGTTAGCAATGGTGCTGGCACCTATTCTCGGGCTGTTTATCGTCAGCATCGGCAATGGGTTTCTATCTTCATTGACCGCTCTGCGGCTTGGCACAGCCGGCGCATCCGATACGGCCATCGGCCTTGTTTCTTCAGCCTATTTTGTCGGACTGACGCTTGGTGCCCTGTTCCACGACCGGCTGATCGTGCGCATCGGTCATATCCGCGCCTATGCGAGTTTTGCGTCGCTCATTGCCATCAGCGTGCTGCTGCAGGGCATGTATTTCGATCTCTGGTCGTGGTTCGCTTTACGACTGCTTTACGGCTGGGCAGCAATCGGCGTGTTTCTGGTCATCGAGAGCTGGCTCTTGCTTGCGACAGACACGAAATTTCGTGGACGCATTCTGGCGCTTTACATGATTGCTCTTTACGGGTCTGGCATGATTGGCCAGTTGCAGCTTGGCATGATCGATTCCTGGGGCAGCGTGGCGCCTTTCATGGTCGCAGCAATCCTCGCCTCGCTTTCGGTGCTGCCTATCGTGATCCTGCCGCGTGTCACGCCTGTCGTGGATCGCGTCGAACCGCTGAAACCTGCCCAGCTCCTGCGGATGACACCGAGCGGTGTGATCGGATGCTTCGGATCGGGTATCACCATCGCCGCTGTATATGCGCTTTTTCCACTTTATCTGCAGCGCATTGGCCTCAGCGTCGAGGATATCGGCAGGCTGATGGCAAGTGTTATATTTGGTGCGATGGTGCTGCAATATCCAGTCGGCAGATGGTCCGACCTTCAAGACAGACGTATTGTTCTCATCACGTTGAGCGCGGCATGCATGATCATTTCGGGTGCGATAACGATCATTCCCCCATCATCGCCCTTGCTCTATGTCGCTTTCTTTCTACTGGGCGGTGGCATATTTGCTGTCTATCCGGTTTCAGTCAGCTATTCCGCCGACAGCGCCCCGGCCGATGCACTCGTGCGCATGATACAGGGCCTGCTTCTCATCAATTCGATCGGCTCGACCATCAGCCCGCCCATTATTGCACCCATCATGGCACAGATGGGGGAAACCGGCCTTTTCTGGGCACTTTGCGTGCTCAACGGTCTCATGGTGCTGCTTTTCATGTGGAGACGCGGTGCGAAGCCCGATTCAGTGCCAGCCGCCCCCTTTGCGCCAGCAACGCCCATGTCGCCAATCGGTGCTGAACTGCGCGTAACCGATGAAATGGTACAGGGAGCGCTTGATAACGAAGCCGCAGGAGATCTGTCAGATAATAAAAACGATGAGGAACACCGGTAAATGAAAACAGCGATCCAAAAGCTGGCGCATATCGGAAAATGATGCTTCTATCGGTCATTCTGAGTTTGCAGTAAGCTCAGCAGCCAGATAAGTGAGGTGAATGATGATCCGATATTGGTTCACGATCACACCGGCAGCGGTCGCCGCGTTATTGGTGACTGCGCCAGCTGGCGCAGTCAGTTCAAAAGTGCTCAAGGATACGGCTTTCGAACTGACGGTAGGCTATCAGTGCGAAAAGGTTTTGAAGGACAAAAGACCCTATCGGACAGCCAAGCGCAAAGCTGCCCGTCTGCTTGGCCAGAAAGAAGCTGCCAAACTGATAGAAGCAGTCGAGTCCCAGCCCAGAAACAGCCGCACCAGAGACAAAGGCTTTTGCGAGATGATGACCAAAAATATGCGCCATTAGACCGCAGCACGTGTCAAAAAATATGGATATTTTAAACCAAAACCTCACCCTTGATGGAAGCCGGATTCACGACATCTCCTCATTTTACGAAGAGATCAATCGTGTCTTCATGCGTGGGGAAAATTGGCAGCTTGGCAAGAGTCTCGATGCTCTGGACGATCTTCTTTATGGCGGCTATGGAGCATTGAACGGCGCGAAAACCGTGACAATCATCTGGAAAGATTTTGAGCGAAGCAGAGCTGCACTCGGTCAAGAAACCACGCGCACATTCTATCTCTCGAAGCTTGCGCAACCCGCAGTTTATGATGCCAAGCGTGTTCGTCGTGAGCTCTACGAGCTGGAACGCGGAACCGGCCCGACCTATTTTGACATTATTCTCGAGATAATTGCCGGCCATCCAAATATTATGCTTGTGAAGGAGTAAATCGGCCCCCTTGAGCAATCCTTCATTCTATTCTTATTTCGTGTTTATAAGGGTTACAGAAAAGCCCTTTGCATTCTGCGGGCTTCCCCGGCTCGGAGCGTGGCGCAGCCCGATAGCGCACTTAACTGGGAAAAAGTCTCTGGAGACTGAAATCACCGTAAAAATAATTTGTTACAGTTTTGATATTTAATCTCACAGGGATTTCCGTGGGATTTTTTGTATTGTGGGATTCTACCCCGTCGCAGGCGCCCAAATCTTCTCCAGACACCTGATTATGACGGGTATCAATTTATCTTTAGTAATCTAGTCAAGAAGGGTTTAGGCGGATCAACATGAATAACCCATACAGTATATTCACCGTCAACGCCTCGCCACACGTTTGCCCGACGCCGCCCATCTATAAGAATATCTTCACGCTGAGTGCGAACCACGACAAGGCTTCCTTCAACGTAGCGAGGCGGTTCATTGGTGCATACAGATTTTCCGGCAGACCTCAGGTCGCTCTTTTTTTGCATGTCATCAAGCAGATCGCCTATTTGACAGCTTGACCACTGTTCCAGCGAAATATGCCCGCGGAAAACATTGATTGAACGCAATCCCAAAATTCTTGTCCAATCTCGCGCCAGTCTTTGGATTGCCAAAACTCCATCGCGGTGAAAGAAAAACAGCGGCAGTATCTTTTCCCACCTCTGCTCTCGATTAACCGCAAGATGAGCTCTCCAAAAATCGAATGTGTGAAAAAGGTGGCTAACTCTCATCTCCCAAGTCCTCCCAATCTTTTATTAGGAAAGACGCACAGATCATCGAAGGTGGCGGATTGTCGCAATTCTTACACATTTCTGACATTCACGAGAGGGCTGATGCTTAAATCGCCTTCAGCCCCCCCGCTGACGATGAAAGTGACAAAGGCCGCGACAATGCCCCCGATGATCAACCAGTTGATACGTGACAGCGTGGATTGAATACCTTTATTCGAGTTTTCCAATCCAGAGAAATGCGTGTCGATGCGGATTTCCATTGCCGCCCACTTCTCATCATGGCGCGCGCTGTCGATTTCTCTCTGCCGTTGCCATGCTTCCAGAGCGGACAGGCGATGACTTGTGGACTGCGCTGAATGTTCCAGCGCGACGACACGGGCGCGAAGATCGTTATCAGCTTCAGGCATATCACTCGTCACTTCAAGCATGCCGATTTGCGCCCATATGCATTATGGGCGGCAATGCCCTGCCCCGCAGTCATGTCGTTTCCAGCAAGATAGGCAGCTGTATCCGGCTTAACGCCGATTTGCTTCCACCCTGCGCAGTTTGAGGTCGTCGCATTGCACCCCACCACCAAGCTGCTTGCAAAGAGCAACAGCGTCCATGTTGATAATTTTGTCATCGATATCCACCCTTCTTTCGATTGCCTTTGCTGTGGCCTCAGCAGCCGCCAATGTGGCCCGCTGGACTTCTTTCAACGTGCCGTAAGTGTATCTGGCACCCAGAAACAAAAATGCCGCCAGAACGGCAGCGATTGAGAGTTTCAACCAGTTGGAAATGAGCGACCAGATCATGACTTGATCTTCCAATAGACGCCCCAAAGCGTCAGGCCGATAATGACCGCCGCAATTGCCACGCGAACCCACTGGCCGCTTGAAAGCTCGTCGTGTTGGTTTGAGATCGTGCTGACAAGCTCAGGAATGACAGAACCGACCGTTACGGCCGCAGCGGCTGCACCAGCCCCGCCAATCGTGGTGACGTCAGTCTTGTTCGCCGCGGTGGTGGCAGGCACATAGTTGGAAGATGCAAACTCGCCCTTAGCCAAAGCCCGGCCTCGGCAGAACGGCGATTGACGAGGCCCTTCACCTTCTTTCCACCCAGCATTTACCCATTTCATGAGTTCGCCGGGAACCGCAGCGTAATCGCCCTTGTTGAGCTTTTTGAGAAGTGTAGATTTATGCAAAGCGCCGATATTAAAATCGAACGAAACGAGCGCCACGAACTGGTTATCCGTGAGCGGAACCTTCACCAGCCGTTCAACCCACGCCTCAAACTTTGCCAGATCTGCTTTCAGAATGGGCTCGGCTTTCTTGTCACCAATTGCGATACCCGGAGTGACTTTCGGCGCTCCGGCCGCACTGATATAGCCGTAACCGATGGTCAAAACCCCGGCCACATCTCGATAAGCCGTGGTCTTTAATCCTTCCCACTGTTTGACGGGCGAAACCCCGCCGCGTTGATGCGTCGTGCCATTGCGTTTCCTTTCCTCAAATGACGACGCTCCTGCTTGAAATTAAAACATGACTGTTCCAGACATGTTTTATTAAGTGGGCGATATGGGGTCGTTATGTTTTGGTTTAATGTCGGGCTAACGTCTTTAACGCTAGCTGTTGTTGCACCTGCTGTAATTCTTATGTTTTTGGATATGAGGAATCGAAACTAAGCAGGCTATGTCTTCTAACGAACGTCATGCTTCTTTCGCGCCTCAATCAAGAGGCGGGTATTGCCAAGATGCTTATTCATGGTGGGGTTTCCTTTGAGGTAAAAAAGCCCCGCATTTGCAGAGCCTATTTGATTGATGAAACAATCTTGTTTCACCGGTACTTGTGGGAAAGCGATTGCCTGTCTAAAACCACCGCATGATTACATTCACCTGGTGGGAAGCCATCATCATTGTCATGGCGATCTATTGGCCGATCACAGCATTGGTTTCGATAGCAATAATCGCAACAGCGTTCATGGGAACCAAGCGCATCGGCTGGAGGCTGTTCTGGTCTATCTTGGCAGTTGCCCTTCTCATGCCTACTGTATGGCTTTATCAAATCGCCTAGTTCGCTCCAACCCCACCATACTACCGGCACGTGCCGTGACGGGGATAGGCAATTAGTCTAAGCCTGCTTTCCTAAAAGATACGATGCGCTAATTTAGCGATTGCGCACTCTTTTAGCCCCCAAGCCCCACCAGTGCGCAGCCCCGGTATTGTTAGGAGACGTGCCGGGGTTTCTTTTGTGTCTGGTCTGGCTATTCTAGATCATCGCAACGGAAAGCCATATCGATGACAACTTTCGCCCGGTGATACCTTAAATAAGGAGTAACACTGATTGAGTGGATTTCTTGCACTCCTGGATGATGTCGCAGCAATAGCTAAAATTGCAGCGGCATCAGTCGATGATATTACAGCGAATGCCGCGAAGGCTAGTAGCAAAACTATCGGCGTTTTAATTGACGACGCGGCAGTTACTCCGAATTATGTGATTGGCATCACTGCCGCACGTGAATTGCCAATGATCGGCAAAATCGCGATAGGAAGCCTTAGAAATAAGGCTCTGCTTGTCCCAGTTCTGCTCGCACTTGATTATTTCTTACCGATAGCTATCACAGCACTTCTAATGATTGGCGGTGCATATCTCTGCTTTGAGGGCGCAGAAAAGGTGTGGCACAAACTATTTCCTGACCAAGGTCATGATGAAGATGGAGCTCAAGAGGCAAACGATCCCACATCTCTTGAAGAACAGCGCGTTTCAGGCGCTATTAAGACTGACTTCATTCTTTCTGCTGAAATCATGACATTAGCCCTATCAATGATTGAGACAAATTCAATCTGGATCGAGCTTACGACACTTATACTCGTAGGTATTATGATTACATTTTTGGTCTACGGCGTGGTGGCCATTATTGTAAAGCTAGACGATTTTGGCATGTTAATGGCTCGTAGCGGCAACTTCTCTATGACTCGCTCGCTGGGACGATGGATTGTTAAAACTGTTCCAAAGCTGCTGTTAGTACTTACAGTAATCGGAACCGCTGCAATGCTGTGGGTTGGTGGCAACATATTTATACATGGTTTGCACGAACTAGGTATTCATCAGCCATTTGAATGGATTACGAAAATCGCTGCTAGCTTTGAAGGCTATGTGACAGAAAAACTCGCTAGCACTGTAAACTGGTTCACAACAGCATTTGCTGACGGTATTTTCGGATTCTTGCTTGGTTCCATCATTGTTGGATTCGCAATAAAAATAGTTAGTCCGATTTATTATAAATTTAAGACCGAAGCTTAGGTTTTCCAGCACTTATAGTACTCAGAGTGAAATTAAAAGACTTCCCATCACAATACTCCAGCCCTATCTCCCGATGCCCCTCCGGAAAAATCCCCAATCCAATCGGTGCACAGCACAAAGTACAAGTGGATGGCGTATGGCGGCGTGACACACCCCTGATCCTTCGGATTGTCAGCCCAGCCACCTTCGTGTGTGAGTGTTTATTTTAAGCAGGCTGCGAAATTTGGGGCTGCATCGAGCACTCTTTAGTGAGACGATCGCTAATGGCTTCAGGCCAACCTGGTTATTTGCTTGAGGCTACCGCTGTCCGGCTAGCTGATGCCAGGACCACTTTTTATTAACAATGTTATTCGGCTGGTGCTGTACGGGTGAAATATAGTACCAAGCAATTAGTGACCGTGACCTATGTGGCAATGGAGTTTCTGATGAAGTCTATGATATCCTACTTCAATAGTCTTATTTGGCCCATTTTACCGATTACAAGATGTTTTCCATTCAAGCGATATCTCCTGCGACTTGCTGGTGCGCGCATTGGTGAGAACGTTCGCTGCACATCCAGCGTTAGGACATTTATAAGCGGTCACCTTGCAATTGGCGCAAATACTTGGGTAGGCCATGAAGCGCTCTTTGTTGGAGGAAGCGCGGCAATCGATATTGGTGCAAACTGTGACATAGCTCCACGTGTATCATTTATCACCGGGACGCATAAAATTGATGCTACAGGTCCCAAAGCTGCTGGCGAGGGATATTCTCTTCCCATTACGGTAGGTGACGGGTGCTGGATTTGTTCAGGTGCCACATTACTCGGAGGAACAATAATTGGTGCACATTCTATCGTCGCCTCAGGTGCGGTGGTAAGAGGTGAGTTCGCTCCTTACAGTGTGATTGGCGGGGTTCCAGCAAAAGTCATTAGGAGCCTGAAAAGTACCCAAATTGCAGATGCTCAAATTTCAGAATTGATGTTTGAATGATAGTTGTCGCACTCACCGCGTCACGTCCTGCTTAATTGGGTAGGATCAGCTCCATTCGGCTGGTACTGTCTGACTGGAGCTTGTTTTGCTAAAAACGGAGTCTTGGAAAGCTCCATTTGATGCGGACAGAATTCCAAATCATCATCGCTGATATCTTCGGGGCACCTGCCTCATCCGTGAACGCAAGCTCGAATCGGATGCAGCTGCCATAAGTCGTTTCGATAGCTTGTGACAAAGGTTTCCCCTTTCAAGGAATAAAAAAACGCCTCCAGGACGGAGTTTTTCGGCAGTTCAAGCGATTTATTTAGAGGATGTTGAAATACTAAATTACGTGGTAGTGTCTTCCTTGCTCACCTCGCCTGTCCCGAGCCGTTGATGTTATTCGACGGCAAGTTGCTCGCACTTATCTACAAGTTCGTCCAGTCATTAAAATCGGCATTCGTGAGGCGATAGTGCCGGTATTGCCCACTTACGCCCCCCAAATGAGGGTAGTAAACCTCGGAGCGACGGCAGTTTTCTTCAACAGCGAGTGTGGCGTTGTTCCAAGCGAACGGCTGTCTCGGTTGGAGATGGCTGCTCCCTATTAATGGATGATGCTCTTGATAGCTGCCAGTCTGCGCCATACAATCAGCATAAGCACTTTCCAAATTCTGAGGGGATGAACGTTTGGTGCGCTTGTATACCTATATCGCTCTCCGAATAGTCTCGGTAGTTCTGTTAGCTATTTCTGCAATAGGCTTATTTATCGTGCTATTTCCATTTAGCATTATCTTCATGGGCGTACCTGTTTTCATCATGTTTTGCCGGGCAAAGGCACAACATTGAGATACGCTTCCTATGAAATGAAAAAGCCCGCTCAATGGCGGGGCTTGACTATTGACATATCGAGTTATTGCATGCTCGTTCGTCGGACATGTTGATGAAAATTTTAAAACGATCACTCAGGGTTTCCGGCGCATTCTTGGCATACGCAATGGCCGGTATATTCTCTATCCCCGTCATGATCGGCATTTTCATCATCGGAGGATCAGGCTTTGATATTATAGCTGTCCTGATGATCGCTGTTGGCTTGGCACTTATGCTTTTTTTCTTTGGGATTTCTGATCGTCTAGTGAAAAAGCCGCCACCCGAAGGCGACGACTGAAAATGTGCCTGCACCCTCCCATACACTTAGGATTGCAACAGGACTTTAGATCAGAACGGCGGGGCGCTACTCCCGCTTACAGCTTCTCCGTGTCGTGTTGTGGCAACCTTGCCGCTACCAATCCGGGCCTTATGTCTCCCCGGTAACCTTGAAATGTCAGGATCCCACGCGAGTTAGCGCTTCTGCTTTCAGCGCCGCGTTCTGATTGGTAATCAGCCGGGGTGCGTTTGCATAAGGGGCGTGGCGGACCTTGTCAGCCGTTTGCAATATTATACTAAAGTAGTACACTGTTTCCATTAGGCAGGGAGGGCGTCATGGACCAGTTGATTTCCACTTTAGCCATTAGCGGCATCGGCTTGGTTGTAGTAAACAACGTCATTCGAATGCTCGCTGTTAACCCGTTCTGATTGGAAAACTGCCACGTACCCTTGCGCGATCAGGTGCAAAGGCAGAGGTGGCGGCCATCTCATATGTGCGAGAAACGGCCACCAACTAACCGCAACCTTCACCGACTTGCGCCGCCTCGCATTGCGTTGAGGAGTGGCCTCGATAGAAAACCGTCGCTTGGCACCACATAACGGGATAGAGGCGACAGCCATATAAACACCCCTTCTGGTACGCATCGTGGAGAGGCGTGGCAGGTCTTGTTATTTTTACAACCCCAACCGATATGCTATCTGGAGCACGAGTGAGGTATGACTGAGCTTGGCCGAAGGTGGGCAACTTCTCCGAAAGGATTTTGCCCGGACAGTGATTTTACAATCATATGTCCTCGCAGGTTCAAATCCTGCTACCTCACTTACTCCTCGTCTTAAACAAGCAAGGCATTCACACCTTGAGCCATCCGACATGCGACAGGTGGGCAAACCTCAATATGTCACCGACTAAAAGATGACCGGCAAAGTGATACATTGTCGACTCGCTTATCTTCAATAATTGTAACGTCGCTTATAATCCCATTCTTACTTGAAATAACGATTTCACACTTCGCAAGCCCATAATGCGCTGGCTCACGAACATTCATAGATACAACTGGTCCGATCGGCTTACTATAAAGCCGAGATGGAACCCAATGTACTTTGGATGTGGTCCAGGTCATCTGAGTAACGCCGTCTTGATTTTTCTTCTGTTCGGACTTTCCAAATCGTTGTTCAAAGATTGAAACAGATGTTCCTTTCCAATCTTTTTCAAGCTTCTTTTCCAGCCCCAAATCATAGATATTGATGCTTCTTGTCGCAGAATTACACCCTGCCAAAAACGTCAGAATAGCGCCGACAGCGACAATAGTTTCTATTTTATGCCCCTGCTTTTTCAACAGCGTCATGCTACGACTTCTCATACAATTAGGATTTATATATCAATCAAATAAAAGCGACCATTTGGCCGCTCAATTTCACACGCTTTACGCATTAGCGTAAAGATTCATGCGATGATTTGCTTTTAGTGTCAAGCGGCCCTTTGAATTCTCAACACCTTGACGAGCGAATTAAGCGCGCATCGCAACTCAGGGAGCATGTTGATCATGTGCTTGTTTGCGATGACCACCGTTCTATTACCATCATACTGAGAGGTCAGCTTTAAAGGATTGCTTTACGGCAGTCTCGATACAAGCTTTCAATCGCCTTGTGCCTTTGCTCTCCCCTACGCTCGAATGGATCACAGCTGTCTTTGCCGCCCATGCGATTGAGGTCTGATGGTGAGTGGACGCGCCCAGCCTCGATTACTTCCTGATAATCCCCATACAGTTCGAGGAAGCTGATTGCCTTACCAAAATGAGCCTGTGTGAAAACGTTCTCGTGTACCCGACACACAGCAGCGACACGCGCCGTAACGGCAAGCAATCTTCGTGCCGAGCAGAAGCTGGATATAAAAACGACGACGAAATATGCTCATGCAATGGTCGAGGATATCAGATCCGCCATGCAGGCAATGAATATGGACCGTGCCGGAACAAAGAAAGTAAAAAAGGCAGAATGACAGAACAGAATATGAAAACCCATGGAGATTTCCGTGTGACTTTTGGTGCCGAACCATTCAACTTCGTGCATCTGTGTGCATTTTATTCTCATTTCTCGTTTTTAGGGCTTGCGGAAAAAGCCTTTGCATTCTAAGGCTTTCCCCGGCTCGGAGCGTAGCGCAGCCCGGTAGCGCACTTGACTGGGGGTCAAGGGGTCGTGGGTTCGAATCCCGCCGCTCCGACCATTAAAAAACAATAGGCTAGCTACCGCCTATTGCGTTTCGGTTTACAGAAGCCATTTTGAACAATTTCTTCTGGATCTTCGATATCTGGTCTCAAGGATTACGAGGATTAATCCCGTAGTCAGTGCCAAACTCTTCTTTCAGGTGACAATCAGTCCGCCCAGTGGTGAAGCGGCTGAGATTCACCATCGTAACCAATCTGCCTTTGAGATGCTAATCTGGACCAGATTGGAGTGGCGTTATGGTTTATGCATATGTTTTAACCAGTGTGGTTATCGCAATCATTTATGTGATTACCGGGCGTTTGAACCCATGCACACGCATTTTGATCTCGGCATTCGCGTTTATAACCTTGTCTACAATCCTCACATTTACCATTGTGCAAATTGAAGATTACCCTCTGGAGGGCGCACGTATTGTTGATCCAAATGCATCAACCAAAGACCAGTAACGCGACAAAGTGCGCTTGAATTATATTAAGAGCCAAAAGAAGCGGGCTATTGACAAACAAAGCTATACCATGCTGGTGCATCAGCCATGAAAATGTTGACGCAAGTCATTAAATGCCTGTGCAAAGCTGCTTTACAATTCTGGGCTACGGAATAGCCACGATAGATACTATGCCATTCTTCATTGGCGCTATCACTTTGGGGAAATCCGGTTTTGGATAGCGAACTTCAGGCTTCTGCTTTCAGCACCGTATTCTGATTGTATGCGAAGGCATGGTGTTTATTACTGTTCGCTTGCTTCATGCTTCCCCCACTATTCAGAAATTCGCCTCTTATTCGTTGAGAATGCTCACAATAATCAATAAAAAAACCGCCCCGATTTCTCAGGGCGGTTAATTTTCACGATGGAATTTCCTGGATCAGAACTTATAGCTGATACCGAGACGAACAGTCGAGAATTTGGTTTCAAATTCGCGGTCATGAAGAGCGTTGGGATAGTTAGGATCGGTCAGCGTGACCTTGTTCTTGCCCAGATCTGTATAGAGATATTCGCCACGCAGAACCCAGTTGTCCGTCAGGGCGTATTCGGCACCCGCACCGACAACCCAACCGACAGACGTCTTGGACTTGGACGTTTCAAACTGCTGACCGCCTACGCGATTTTCACATCCGTTTGTCAACGGCACCGTATCAGCATCGCAACCGAGTGTATGTTTCTGGTTTGCCCAAGCAAGACCACCCGTCAAATAAGGAAGGAAACGGTCAGCTGCATAACCAAGTCGCGCACGGACCGAACCGGAGACACGAACTTTGTCTTCTCCATAATATGGGCTGAATTCGTTGTTCTCGCGGTCGTGCCATTTTTCTTTTACGTCGCCAAACGATACGTCAGCTTCAACGCCCAAAACGACATTATTATTAAACTGCCAGTTATAACCAGCCTGAACACCGCCCAGAAATCCATCAATGTCTTGCTTGGAAGCAGATGGATTATTCCTATCCTCGGTGTCGCCCCAACCGTAGCCGGCGTGAATACCGATGTATCCGCCAGTCCACGAGAACACCGGCGCAGCCACAACAGGAACCGGCTCTTCATACTGAATAGCATCGGCAGCATGCGCGCCGTAAACACCAGTAAAAACAACGGTTGAAGCAAGAAGGATTGATTTCATATTCATCTATAATCTCCCGCTCTTTCAGTGAGCCACGATTAATCTTGAACATATGAAATACCGTAGTTTCCAAAAAAGTCTGTAGTAATATGGCAACACAACCCTAAATTGGGGGAATCCAGCACTAGCGTCATGATCGGGGTTAAAAAAGGAATAAAAGGGCCTTAATTTAAAGTATACCTCCCAAGCATAAATTCTGTTCTTTTAAACTATGTACAGATGATTATTCTTCATATTTTATTGAATATTTATTCGGCTTTAACGGCGTCGCGCGGCGATGGGCGGCTTGGAATTTCTGAGAGGATACCGCCCACTCCCATATCCGCCATCATGCGATGATCTACTTTTATATCGGCCATTAGACGGTCTAAGATCCAGTCAAAGCCATTTTCTTTCGGGCTTCGTGAGCAACCAGGCGCGCCCAGAATAGGTTTATTATCTCGGCTGGCCAGAATAAGTAAGTTTCCTGGATCTACCGGCATACCAATACGTTCAATAGTTCCCCCGGAAAGCCTTATGGCCTGCGGCACGATATCGTCGGGATCACAAACGACAGAAGCCCCGAAAATAACTGCCATATCCGCTTGTTTTAATGTGTAATCAATGGCCTGCGCAATTATGTGCGCGTTATGCTTGACCTGAACGTCATTGATTAAAGAGCCCCCATTATGCGCAATTCTATTGGCGGTTACTTTGACCGTTTTGGCGAGAACGCTGGTTTTGGTGTTGGGCAAAACGGTTTGGATCAGCCCCGCTTTTTTAGGCATAAATGGCTTGACGGTAAAAGCCTGCTGACTGGTGGCTAAAGCTTGCACTGTCTCCATATGCTTTTCATCGACGGCAAAGGGAATGATTTTAATCGTCGCCACCAGCATATCCGGGGCTGTACGCGTGAAAGGTGCAAGCGTTGATACAGTGATTGAACTATCGACACGGTTGATCGCATTGATCAGCTCGCGAGAGACGCAAAACAGGCCGGATTTTTCGGCATAGAAATTAACCCGACCCGTCGTTGCTGGCCCTGCACGGATGTGCTCGGAAGATATGCAATCCGCAATGCGTTTGGCGGCATCATCTTCTTTAATATCAAAATCATCCAGTTTTGCCGCCAAAACCTCATGGTATCCTGCCGCCTTGATATCCTCAAGGTCATCTCGACTTAATATCCTTCCTTTCTTAATCACCCGACTTTGCGTCACGATCATATGGGCAAGAATGGTTCCCAGAGCGTCTTTTAAAAGATAACGACCGAACTGCATGAAATTACACTGAGGAACGGTTGCGATAGGCGGCAATGATTTGCGCCAGAACTGCAATGGAAATATCTGCGGGGCCCTGCGCCTTGATATCCAGACCGATAGGCGCGTGAATCAGGTCACAATCGGCTTGCGAGAAACCGGCTTGGTGAAGCCGGTCAATCCGCTTGGCATGGGTTTTGCGACTTCCCAACGCACCGATATAAAATGCTTTTTTTCTTATGGCTTCCATCAATGCATAATCATCAATCTTTGGATCATGCGTTAAAGCCGCAACAGCCATGTGACTATCGATTGGATTATCTGCAAAATAATCCTGCGGCCACATCACGTGTAAGTCCGCATCACCAAAACGGTCTTTGGTGGCGAAGGCAGTTCTGGGATCGATGATCGTGACATCAAAGCTGGTTAGTTTTGCTGCAAGCAACAGGTTTTGGCTGATATGAACCGCACCGATCAAAATCAGGCGCGGACGCGGGGAATAGAAGTTGAGGAAGACGTTTTCACCTTCTTGCGTTATCAGCCCTGTTTTTCCTGCTTGCAGGGCGCTTTTGAGGCGTATCGAAAAACTTCGTGGCCATTCATCCCCTTCAAAAAACAAGTGTTGCGCACCAGTTTCAGCATGGGTGACAAGGCAAGAGCGGCAGCGTTGTTCGAGGGCCTGATTAATCTTGCCGTAATGCCCGGTCAAAGGCGTGATGAGTATTTTAATGCGTCCACCACATGAAAGTCCCTGCCTCCAGGCGGTTTCATCTGCAATCCCGTATTCCACGACACGCGCGGCACCGCTGGTAATCACCTCTATGGCCTGCGTAATGACATCAGCTTCCACACAGCCACCAGAAACCGATCCGTAGAAATTTGCCTCACTGTCGACCAGTAGATGACTACCGACAGGGCATGGCGCAGACCCCCATGTTTCGATGACAGTCGCAACCGATGCAGGCCGCTTTTCCTTCAGCCATTGCGAAGCAATCAGAAGGGGCTGGACTAAAAAATCCTGATGCGACGTTTTGATAGCCACTGGCCCCTTCTCCTTTAGCACAAGCGCCCTGCCCCGATCATTCTCAGTCGCGTGTCCTGAAAATCGAGCCGAGCTTGCTTTTAAACACTGCCCATAGAACAGCAAGCATGTTCAGCTCTTTAGCCGGTGCTGCCGCACGCGGCACCTCAGCCGCAGGTTGGGAAGACGCTCCTTCTTCACTATCTGGAGAGAGTATAGAGACAGGCTGCGCACCGGCAGAAAGTTCAGCTTCCAGATTAGTGGCAAATTCCTTGCAAATCTGGCCCGCAACCGCTTCCACGATGCCACCTCTTGCCACTTGCGCCAAGGAGCCGGAGAGAGAATAGTTCACATCCACCGAAACGACGGTTGTAGTTTCACTTTCCTCGGTAAGCGCATAAGTCACCTCACCTTTCGCACGCGAGGCATGGTTCTTATCAATACCCACACCGGTGATGACACCGGTATAATTCGTTTCATCCGGTACGACTTTGGCTTCACCGCCAAAATCCGCCTTGACGGGCCCAAGCTTGACCGTAATGCGTCCCTTGGCAACACCATCAACCGGTGGCTCGGTTAATTGCGCGCCGGGGATGCAAGCAACGACAGCTGCCAAGTCCTGAAACTTTTCCCACACAACCTTTCGGTTATGATTGACTTTGAAAACCTGTTTAATCTCAGCCATAATTTTCCCCTCAGTTTTCTGCGCCGCACCAGTCATAGATGCAAAGTGCCATGACTTTGATCGACGTTATGTAATCCTCGATCGATACATATTCGTCATTGGCATGCATTACCGCTGTTGAGCCCGGTCCGAATATGACCGTTGGCGTATCAGCATAAAGGTTGAGAAAACGCGTATCGGCAGCGCCCTGACGACCGCTGATAACCGGTTTCTTGCCAGTGAGTTCGGTGTAATTCTTGCTGACGAGATCAACGATGGGATGATCAACAGCAATTTCTGATGCCTGCGCGTCATAGCCCACAAAACGCACGACAGGGGGATGATCCTTCATCCAAGGATCCTTGGCCGCCATTTCGCTGATTTTATCAACGAGGCTTTGCTTGACACCTTCGTGATTTTCGCCCGGAACCGTACCGATGCTGCCTTTTAACAGAGCGGTGTCTGGAAAAGCACTTGGATAATTGCCTGCCTGAAAACTACCGATGATACATGGCAATGAATCCAGAGCATTCGGATAAAGCGGATGACGTACTGTTGCCACACGCTGGTCTTCCAGTTCTTTCACAGCCTGAACAACCTTGTTGCCAAGATCTATACCTGAAATACCTTCATAACGCTTTTGAATGCCCGCTGGCTTGCCTTGTACGGCGATTTCGAACCAGATGCGACCGATACAGGCAGGCTGAACGGCGAGATCGCTGGTTTCCCCGGAAATACCGGCATCCGCTTTGTAACCGCGCATGACCGTATCAAGTGTACCATGACCGGAGACCTCTTCATCGATCACCACGTTGATATAGACGTCGCCTTTCAGTTTCACGCCGGCTTTTTTAAGATATTCGACAGCCAGAATATGGCTTGCAACACCGCTTTTCATATCGGCAGAACCGCGACCATAAATGCGACCGTTTTCAATCTTGGCCGACCACGGATTGTCGGACCAACCTTCACCATTTCCAACGGGAATGACATCCGTATGCCCGTTAAGCAGCAGAGAGCGTCCTCCGCCTGTACCTTTTAATGTCGCCACGATATTCGGGCGGCCTTCATATCCCATTGCGACAGGACGATAACCGGGGTGTTTTTTCAGTTCGTCCCAATCAGTCTCCCACATATCCACATCAAGGCCGATCCTCTTCGTATAATCGGCCACAAACGCCTGAATGGCAGCCTCATCACCGGTAACGGAAGGAATGGCGATCATCTGTTGCAGAAATTCGATTGAAGCTTCCTGGTTGTTTTCAATTGTTTCCAGAATTTTCTGGCGGGTCGCGGAACTCATTTTATTCTCCGATTTTTTAGCGTTTACGCCTTTTCCTGACGTTGAATTACAGTTGGACGATCATCAGTCAGTTCATCTGGTTCGGTAGCCAGAGCGCAATGTCGGGCACGAAAATCAGCAAGGCCATCAGACTGATATTGATGAGAATGAAGGGAACCGCCGCCATGTAGATTTCGCCCATGGTAGTCCCTTCGGGTGCCACACCTTTCATGACGAAAAGGGATAGCCCGGCAGGCGGTGTAATCGTTGCCAACTCCAGATTGACCATCATCACCACGGCAAACCAGATCGGCTCCCAGCCCATGGCATGAATGATCGGCAGGAAGATTGGCATTGTTACGAGAACAATAGATGTTTGCTCAATAAACATACCGATCAGCATTACAATCAGCATCATGATCAGCATGAGCACGAGAGGTGCAACCGGCAGATTTGTCGCCCATTCAGTGATGGCCGTTGTTGCGCCGGAGAAGCTCAGCAACTGGCTGAAAGCGGCCGACCCCGTCAGGATGATCAGGATCATAACCGAAAGCTGCAACGCCGAAGATACCGACTGACGGATGGTCTGCCAGTTCAGCTTTCCATACATGAAAGACAGGATGAAGGTCAGAAATGTACCGATTGCAGCCGATTCAGTCGGCGTCGCAATACCGGTGAAAATGAGCGAGATCGTCACCACCACAATCGAAACCGGTGGGACGAGATAGAGCAGTGTGTTTTTCACTTTTACGCGAAAAGGCACGGGCTCTATTTCATAGGCCGGGGCGTCTTGCGGGCGCAACGTTGCACGAATGACAATGTAAAGCACATAAGCAATTGCCAGCAAAATACCCGGTACGATGATTGCAACCAGCGTTTTGGCAATCGAAAAACCACCGACACTGGCAAGCACAATCGCTAATGTGCTGGGCGGAATAAGAATGGCAAGAGCACCGCTGCCAAGCACCGGACCGATGGCAAGGGAGCGCGCATAGCCGCGCCGTTCCATTTCCGGGGTCAAGGTCGAGCCGAGCATGGCGACCGACCCCATTGCCACACCGGTCAGGGTAGCCAACACAGTTCCCGCACCGATGGTCAGCACCGCCAGACGCCCGGCAATGAAACCGAGCCACTGGTCGAGTACCTCGATCATGCGCGGCGCAATGCCTGAATGAAACATTACCGAGCCCATCAGAATAAACATCGGCACCGGCACCAGCATGAATGTCGAGATCGAACTGTCTATACTCAAGACCAGCTGATTAAATCCGCTTAAGCCTCCCCATAAGTAAAACACGCCCAGCATATTGACGATCATGAACGCGAAGGCGACCGGAACGCCCAGCATCATCAAACCGGTGAGACCTGCGAAGAAATATAAAAGGAAAACCCACCACTCCATTTCAGTGCTCCGCCGGTTTGGGTGCTTGAATGTGATCCGCGCGGATAAAACGTAAGGTGCGCAGGACAAACTCCACGCACAGCAGGGAACATCCAACAGGAATAACCGCCAGGTTAATAGCACGGGGAATTTCAAGCTCGGCTGCAACCATAATGCCGCGCTGAACCGAGCGGACAACGGAGTGATAGCCGTAATAGGCCATAATCAGGCAAACTATGGCACTCAGTATGGACGCAGTGATCAGCATATAGCGGCGCACTGGTGCCGAGACGATCGTGGTGACAATGTCAACGGTCACATGGCCGTCCTTACGCAGAACCCAGGCTGCCCCCAGGAAGGTAAGATAGACCATCATGATACCGCTGATCTGGTCAATGCCATGGATGCCATGGTTAAAGAACACACGCATCCCGACTTTGAGGACGGTTGCCAGCATCATAGCAATCAAGGTCAAGCACGCGAGAAACGCGAAGAAGTTCAGAATAAAGTCATAGATTTTTTCAATCTTTTTCATAACAAACCTGCATCTGTTCGAATGGAGCTTTCTTTTCGGCTTATTTCCTCTGACGAGGAGAACCTGAGAAATTATTGTTCGAAGAGCTCTTTGACTTCAGAGATTTGCTTTTCACTGAGAATGGAAGCGTAATACCCCCACAATGAATCGACCGCGACCTTGTTCCAGCGTTCAGCCTCCTGAGGCGAAAGCTTAACAATTTCCATCCCCGCTTTTTGCATCAGGGCTGTTTGTTCATCCAGATTCTGCTGGAACCAGCCGCGTGTCCATTCCTGTGTTTCAGTCATTGCCTGGTCAAGAATGGCTTTGATTTCGGGGGAAAGCGTTTCGTATTTGTCGAGGTTCATCACGATGTTTGCGCCGCTGCGATACATCGGTTGATCGATCATATATTTTGTGACGCTCTGCCAGCCATAGCGGGTAAAGCCGTCAGCGACTGGCCAACTAAATCCATCGACCGTCCCACGATCCATCGCCAGATAGATTTCACTGGGAGGCAATGTCACGGATTCAGCGCCTGCTTCTTTCAGAAAATGGCGGGTAAGCGGTGCCGAGCGAAGCTTTCTGGATTTAATATCATCAATAGATTTTACCGGAAAATTGGTGCTGATATAATGCACCCCGACACCGAGATCACCACTGGCATGGCCGATATATCGCGCGCCTTTGGCGGCATAAAGGTCAACGATGTAGGCGTGAAGTTTGCTTCCGGGCCCGTTATCGGGCGTTTTAAATGGTGAGAGTTCAGTAATATCTCCACCAGGTACAACACCTGCCCAATAGTTAGGTGCACCGTACCACACATCGAAAACGCCGTTTATCAAGGCTTCAGGCTGATCAAAGGGCGGCAGAACGTCATCCGCGCCCATATATTGAATCCGTACTTTACCATCACCAATACGGTTGACGTTTTCCATAAAGTTTTTGCCGATATCGGCAGTCGGGGAAAAGCCATGCGCCCAGGCGCCAACCATCCTCAGTGTTACAGTTGCTGCATGCGCCTGTGTCACCCACGCTGTACCGGCCAAGACAGCACCAGCAATCGCTATGGATGTAACAGGAGTCATAAACTTCTTCATGATTGACATCACGATATCACCTCCCTTGGTTTTCCCCGTCGCACTTCGCCAAAAGTGCGGGCCTGCTCTCAAATCCTCCAATGAGAGCAGCTCACATCGTAATGCGTTTATATCAAAGTTGTCTACAAAGTTTTTTGCATTGCATACAATCGTGACGTAGCTTACAGATAAATATGGATATATAGGTGCGTTCCAGCCTACTGGTTTTCATCACTTTGGGAGGAGTGACATGCGCCCTTCGGGTTTCAACTATCACCGGGCTGAGGATCTTCAGCACGCCTATCAGCTACTGGCGGAATTTGGTGAAGACGGCAGACCGCTATCGGGCGGACAGAGTCTGGTGCCCATGATGAATTTGCGTTTGGCGCGCCCCAGTCATCTTGTCGACATCAACCGTTTGCCGCTTAATCAGTTCGAACTGAAAGCGGATACATTGTCCATTGGCGCGCTGGTTCGTCATCACGAATATTTCCACAATCCGCATATTGAAGCTTATTTTCCGGCCTTTCAGGAGGCTGTGCATTGGATTGCCCATCCCACAATCCGACTGCATGGGTCATTGGGCGGAAGCATTTCCCATGCCGACCCGACTGCTGAGCTTCCTGCCATGTGCGTACTTTACGATGCAGAAATCATTTTGGGCTCGCTAAAGGGAGAACGTCGCGTCAAGGCGCAAGATTTTTTCCTTGGTGCTTACATGACAGCGGTAGAACCAGGGGAAATGGTGATAGCTGTTGAATTTCCGCTGCCCAAACAACAGCCTGTAGGCGCTTTCAGCGAATTAGGGGAGCGCCTTGGAGATTTCGCAATCGCATCAATCGGCGTAGCTCTCACGCATAAAGCCGGCACTATCGCAACGGCAGCGATAGTGTGCGGTGGTGCCGAAATGGTTCCGACCCGCGGTCCCGAGATCGAAAACGCCTTAATCGGAGAACGACTGGATCAGGTGAATTTTGCGGATATAGCTGCACAATTTTCGGCTGGGTTCAACCCGGCAGAGGATTTTAGCGCAACAACGGCTTATCGCAAAAACCTGATCAATGAGTTGACCAAGCGCACATTGCAACGTGCTTGCAGCAAGGCATTGGAAGCAGCATGACACAATCAGCAAAAGCTCAAATAACACTCACCGTCAACGGCAACACGCGAACAGTTTACGTTGAACCACGCCATCTGCTGGCTGATATTTTGCGCCATGAGTTCAATTTATCCGGCGTGCATATCGGTTGCGCGCACGGTGCTTGTGGATGCTGCACGGTGCATCTCGATGGCGTGCCACGCCTCTCCTGCCTGACCTTTGCGGTTCAATGCGATGGTCGTGATATAAAAACCGTGGAAAGCCTTGGCGGCATTGATGCGACGCATATTTTGCAGCAGGCTTTCAAAAGTGAGCATGGTCTGCAATGCGGATATTGCACGCCGGGTTTTTTAATGACGCTCGCCCCTTATGTCAGCAGGCAGATTGAACGCGGTGAAGTACCCGATGACGCTGACATCAGAGAAGCTATGAGCGGCAATATCTGCCGATGCACGGGATATCACGGAATTGTCGCTGCGGTAAAAAAAGCAATAACATCGCAATTGACACAAGGGGCTTGAGACATGAGACCAGAAAGCCCCCGCCACATCGGTGCGCGCATTCAACGCTTTGAAGATACAAGATTATTATCGGGCACTGCGCGATATATCGATGATATTAAAATGCCGGACATGCTGCATTTGCGCTTTGCCCGCGCGCAATCGGCCCATGCCAAAATTCTGGAAATCGACCAGTTCGCACTGGAAGATATCGGCTTTAAAACCTGGGTCTTCACCGGCGAGGATACGCGTCATTTAGCGATGAAAGCGCATCAGGATTATCCTGAAATGCAATATTCCGAACAACCTTTGCTGGCTCTCGGCAAGGTGCGCTATGTCGGAGAGCCCGTTGCCGCAGTACTGGCGGAAGATCCGTATAACGCAGAAGATGCAGCCGAACAGCTCTTTATTGATTATGAACCGTTGCCGGTTGTTGCCTCAATGAAAGATGCGCTCGATTCGTCTATTCCACCGATTTTTGACAATTGGACAAAAAATACCTTTGTCGAAAGGCAGATGAAAGGCGGCGACCTAGAAGCCGCGCGTGCTGCCGCACATTATACAATCCGGCGTCGATACATAAATAAAAGGCAGGCCGGTGTTCCGATGGAGGGCCGCGGTGTCGTCGCTCATATGGACCCGGCAACACGGTTTTTAACCGTTTGGTCCTCCACACAGATGCCGCATCTTGTGCGCACTTATATTTCCGAAGAGCTTGGTTTACCGGAATCGCGCATTCGTGTGGTCGCTCCCGATGTCGGAGGCGGTTTCGGGGTCAAGGGACAGGTTTTTCCAGACGAGGTGCTTATTGCCTGGATAGCCATGCAGGTGGGCCGCCCGGTAAAATGGATTGAAGATCGCCGTGAGCATCTCATTTCCAGCATCCACGCACGTGATCACGACCATACATTGGAGGCTTACGTTTCCAAGGATGGCCGTTTGCTCGGATTACAGGCCGATATCAGCGTGGATGTCGGTGCTTATTCGACATTTCCTTTCACTGCTGCGGGTGATCCCGGCATGGCCGCAAAGGTCATGCCGGGTCCCTATGATTTTCAAGCCTATGAAGCAACATTTCGCGCACTTGCCAGCAATAAATGTCCGCTTGGCACGTATCGCGGCGTTGCACGCCCTTCTGCGGTTTTCTCGCAGGAACGTCTGATGAACGATATTGCCAAAGAAATCGGTATGGATCCGTTCGAGTTCCGCCTGAAGAATATCATCCGCGAGTTCCCCTATAAAAACGTGCTCGGTTTTACCTATGACCCCGGTTCATATGAAGAATCCATCATCCGCATACGAGAGCTGCTCAAAGACGACATTGCTGCAGCCGAACAGTCAAAAAGCTCTAAAACGACCCGTCTAGGGGTGGGCATAGCTTGCTTTATCGAGCAAACGGCCCATGGAACGCCCGATTTTGCCCGTCGTCGCACACCGATTGAAACCGGCTATATCGGCGCACATGTGCAAATGGCACCGGACGGCACTGTGACGATCAATCTGGGACTGCAAAGTCATGGACAGGGGCTGGAAACAACCATGGCGCAGGTTGCCGCCGATGCATTGGGCGTGCGACCACAAGACGTCTTTGTTAAACATGGCGATACCATGGGAACCCCTTACTCGGTTGGTACGTGGGGCAGTCGTGGTGGTCCTTTGGGCGGCGGTGCCGTTCATATGGCATCGTTGCAAATTGCAAAAAAACTCAAAGCAATTGCCGCGCATTTTCTGCAAGCGAGTAGTGATGACATCGAATTGCGCGATAATGTCGCCTTTTTGCGCAGTGATCCCGGACGCAATGTTGCGTTGAAATCGATAGCTCGCGCAGCATTACGCAATGTTGATCAATTACCGGCTGGCGTTTTGCCGGGGCTTGAAGCCGAATATGCGCTTGATGGACCGACAGACGGCACTTATGCCAATGCAACCCATGCAGCCGTCGTTGAAATTGATGTTCCCACCGGCAAGATGAAACTGAAACGTTTTATCGTCGTGGAAGATTGCGGGACGATTCTCAATCCGCTCGTCGTTGACGGTCAGGTTCGCGGCGGCGTGGTACAAGGGATTGGTTCGGCCATGTTCGAGCATTTCGTCTATGATGAGGAGGCCCAGCCCTTAACAACCAGCTTTGCCGATTATCTGATGCCGATTGCACCGGAAATACCCAATATTGAGGTGCATCATATTGAAACGCCGACGCCGCTGACGCCCCTTGGTGCCAAAGGCCTTGGTGAAGGCGGAGCTATCGGACCTCCCGCTGCAATTGCCAATGCGGTGGCCGATGCGCTTGATGTGGGTGTACCGATGGTGCCACTCAATGCCAGTGATATTTGGGAATTATCCGCACATTTACGCTAGAATACATTTCGATCTGTTTAAATCAGAACGAAACGCGCTTTCAATAAATATCATAATAATAAAACCCCGACATATCGTCGGGGTTTTCATGTTTTAGGCTTTATTGACAGCGAAACATCTTGGCATTTTGCCGCGGCTTAATGGTTTGGTTACAACATTTAAAGCCGGCTACTCAACTTTTGAGAGCAAATGCTGGTTTCTTAAACCACTAGCTGGCCAGCAATTTTTGATAAAGCGCCTCATCGGTCGCACCTTCCGTACCAACCAGCAGCACGCGCGAAGCCTCGTTAAGACCAAGTTCTTTGACAAAGGTCGGATTAGCGGCTGCGGTCAAAAGTCCGGCCAGACCTGACGCACCGGATTCACCGATTTTGAGTGTAGGATCGCTACCTAGCGGATGCGCCAATTGTTTCAGCGCCGTTACAGCCATGTCTTCGCGCACGGTCAGAAAATAATCAGCCGCTTTTTCCAGCACTTCCCAAGCCGAGAGCGAAGGTTCATAGCATTCAAGCATTGCCATAATCGTTTCTTCACCCGGCTCCATTGCTATTGCGCGTCCGGCCTGCGCACTTCGCTGGAGACAATTGGCGCGCTCCGGTTCGACGACTACGAGTTTGGGGCGTTTATCACCCATTTTTTCGAGATAAAAGCCGGCAACAACAGCCGCCAGTCCGCCTACACCGGCTTGAATGAAAATATGAGAGTAATCCTGGCTGGATTGCTCCCAGATTTCATTGAGCATAAGCGTATACCCCTGCATCACCAATCCCGGAATTTCCGTATAACCGGCCCGTGAAAAATCCGAGATAACCGTCCAGCCGTTTTCTTCCGCCATTTTAAAGGATTGAGCGACTGAATCGTCATAATTCCCTTTGGTACGAATAATTTCTGCACCAAAGCGAGCGATGGCGTCTTCACGCCCCTGTGTTACATTTTCATGCAGGAAAATGACGCAGCGACAGCCATATTTCTCAGCACCAGAAGCAACAGAGCGGCCATGATTGCCATCGGTCGCACAACAAATTGTCAGCTGTGCCGCAACGGCTTTGCACTCATCGCTGGTCAGTTCCGAAGGTGTAACTTTACGTCCCAGCTTTTCTTCCACATAGCGATGCACAACACGCGCCACTGCATAAGCGCCCCCCAGCGCCTTGAAACTGGAGAGGCCATAACGCCCGCTTTCATCCTTGATCATGATCGTTGTGAGGCCGAGACTCCTGGCCAGATCTTTCAGTTCGACCAACGGTGTCGTCTGATAATCGGGAAAAGCGCTCAGGAAAGACTGGACCTCCTCGACACCGGCAATACCCGCAATAAGGGATTGCGTATGATCAAGCTTTTTACCCGATTGAACTGATTTATTCTGCACCAGACCAGTGTCTGTCATCTCGCTCACTCCCACATGATAGTTTTGAAACGGCTATTGGTTTCAGCAGACTGCGACCACATCCATGAGATGCGGATTGCCGTTGATGAAAAGAATAGGGCGGAAGAAACCCGAATGCGTCAGTCCGTATTGTTGTGAGCACTGCCTTCCAGTGCGACAACAACATCGGCTGCCCCCTCTGCAATCAATGCCACATGCTCGCGCATCATCTTGTCAGCCAGTTCTCCGTCACCGGATTCGATAGCCTGAAGCAGCCGACCGTGATCGTCGCAGCTATCGCGCATTCGTCTCGGATGGGTAACATAACGACGATAAGGATTGAGGCGTTTGCCCAGTTTCAAGGCTTCCTCATAGAGATACTGGTTTTGCGCACAACGCAAAATAACATCATGGAATGCATTATTGGCTTGAATAAAGCCGGTCTGATCATCCTGATCAGCCTTCTTGCAACAAATGTCATTTTCAATACGCAGAGCTTCAATGTCGGCTCTGGTCATACGACGCGCGCATAAACGGGCAGCCAGTCCTTCCAGTTCCGCAAGCACCTGAAACATTTCCACAACCTTGCGTGTCGTGAGTTCCATCACGGTCGCACCCTGATTGCGTTTGATATCGACCAAACCGCTGGAAGCGAGATGGCGCAGCGCCTCACGTACAGGGGTACGTGAAACTTCAAACCTTTTGGCCAGTGCTTGTTCATCAAGCCTCGTGCCCGGATGCAGACGACCACTCAAAATGTCGTCTTCCAGTATCTGGACTAAATTGGCTGGTGAAGAAGTTTGATCCAAAGTTGCGTTCATTCTTTTGCCATCTGCGCTTGTCGATTTTCGTCAAAGGAAATCAAGGCTAGCATGAGCGCTTGTTTTGATCTGAATTAATCAAAACGGCGCATTCTGAAGCTCTTGCTCCAAGCATAATCCCATCCATCCTCGCTTCACTCCGGTCGGATTATGCTGCCATTTCCAACAAAAATATTGTTACTGTTTTACCGTGATGACAATGCTGACGCATTCTTCATCTTGCTCATTGATTGTATAATGCGGGTCAAATGGTTCAAAAAGAACGGCCTGCCCTTTAGTTAAAGTAAAGCGCTCCTTACCCGTATCAAATGTTAGAGCGCCTGACGCAATATAAAAGACTTGCGACACGTCATCATGATGATGCAATTCTCCTCCGCCTCCTTTGGGGGCCTTCGATACTTGTATACAGAAATTTGAACCTTCAAAAGGTACAATGTCCAATACGTTCAGGCCACCAAAATGATTGGGCGGCGTAATGCCATGTTTGTCGCCATCTTTCCAGATTTTCATTTATTCCTCCAGTTTATCAATCATATCGTAATCGGCAAGGTTCAGGCCAAACGACGTCCTTTGACGAGATCAAAGCGCAGTCTTGAACTGAGAATTACGAAATATATTCCATGTACGGGCTGATGATACTGCGTACCGGAACCTGAATAATCGCCGGTTTTCCACTCGCAATCGCTTGTTTCACAGCCTTATCAATCTCGTCACGCGTTCGGGCCTGATAGCCTTTCCCGCCCAAAGCCTCCGCCAGCTTTGCCCAGTCGCGCCGAGGCAAAGCCATCTCATATGTTTCGCCGTATGACATTTGCTGAGGCAGAGCGATTGCCGCCCATAATTCGTCGTCGAGAACAACAATGATGAAGGCACGACCATAGCGCTCGGCAGTATCGAGTTCGGTGACATGGAATCCAACGCCACCGTCACCGACAAATACAATCGACGGTGCATCTGGATCTGCAAAATTAGCGCCAGCACCATATGGGACTTCTGCGCCCAATGTGCCTGATTGCCCGGCACGTAGGTAACGACCGGGTGCCCTGACCTTCAAACGCGCATCTGCCCAGAAATCCACATTACCGTGCGAGGTCGTGTAGATCGCGTTATCGGGTGCGGCTGCGGTAACTGCATCAATGGCGTTGATCGGATGCAGCCCATGTTCATCATCTTCACCGGCCTGCGCTTTGAACTCATCGTTCCACTTGGCAATCAAAGCATCGCGCCAACCCGCATCGAATGCACCTGTGGGGGTTTCTGCCAAAGCATAGATGAAATGAAAGGCGGAGGCATTGATCGCCAGATCTGCCCGTCGGTTTCGGTGCAAAATGGCCTGATCACCGGCCACCTGAATGACTTTGGTATTTTGCCCCAGGCCGGAGCCGAATTCGAGATCAAACTCGAAATGGTGGCCGACGAGCATCACGCAATCAGATGCAGCAAGGGCGTGACGCACCGCACTGTTGCATGGCGTATAGGCCGGACCAGACCAAAGAGCATGATTTTCGTCAACCGCCCCACGGGCCAGCCGCATGGTGAAAAAGGGTAATTGATGCTTTTCAATCGCTTCAAGCAAGCGATCACTTGGATTAAAAAATACATCATCACCAAGAATCAAAACAGGGCGTTTGGCTTCAGCAAATATTTTTTGAAAGGCCGCGATATCGCCTGCGCAATTTCCCGGGCGTCCCGGCATGACTGGCGGTTGCGTGGCTATTGTTGCTGGGTCTGCATCGATCATCTGATGCAAGATATCGGTCGGCACCTCCAGGAATACGGGTCCGGGGCGACCTGCCCAGATATGACGCCACGCCATGTCGAGATATTCTGGCAGGCGTTTGGCTTCTGTGCAGCGCGCTGCCCATTTTGTAACTGCCTGCATCGCCGGAAGCACATTATAGGTCATTCCGGCACCTTTATCAGCGCTTGTCGTCGCTGATTGCGCGCCAATGATAAGCAGCGGAGTGCCGCCAAGATGAGAAACCATGGCTGGCGTTACAGCATTGGTTACGCCCGGGCCAAGTGTTACCATTGCCACGCCGACTGTAGCATTCACACGGGCGTTGGCTTCAGCCATATAGCACGCTGCCGCCTCATGACGCGCATGTACCAACTGGACGCCGATTTTAGCGCAAGCCCTATAAACCGGATTGATCGGCCCGCCTGAAACGGAGAAAATATTCTTAACCCCTGCTCCGTGAAGCCATTTAACAATAGCACCACCGCCATCAAGCTGTCGTTGCTTGGTCAGCATAAACTCTCTCCCTTAATATGCGCGTGATTTTCCGCCATCGAGTGCAATTGCAGTGCCCGTAATAAAGCCGCCATGCCGCGAGGACAGGAATGCGACCATCGCACCGAAATCATCCGGATCACCGAATTTGCCGGTGGGCACTTCTTCCAGCCATAATTTTTCTGCCTCAGCGCGACTGAGCTGATCACGTTCCATGCTGGATGTGACGAGATATTCCATTCGATCAGTCGCAAATGGGCCTGGGCACAAGCAATTGACCGTTATGCCCTCATGCGCGAATTCAATTGACAAGGATTTTGCCATCCCCACCACAGCAAGGCGGATAGAATCCGACAGAACCATATTCGGCTGAACAATTTTGACCCCAACAGTGGTGACAAAAATGATGCGACCGAATTTGTTCTTCTGCATATGGGGCAAAACTTCGTGGCAGAGATCCACCATCGGAAGCAGGCTTTCATTCAGCGCACCTTCCCAGCCTTCCCGTTTTACGCCCAGAAAGGGAGCCGATTCCGGTCCGCCAGTGTTGGCTACAAAAACATCAATGCCACCCAGCGCATCAACCGCCGCCTGAACACCACTATGCAAAGTATCACGCTTGGAAAGATCGATTTCTACAGCAGCGACTTGTGCTGCTCCAACTGCCGTAAGCTCTTCGACAAAACTTTCCATCGCCGCCAGATTACGCCCTGCAACGGCAAGGGCCGCGCCTTCACGTGCCAAGGCAAACGCCGCTGCACGGCCAAGACCGCGTGATGCCGCCGTTATCAAAGCTCTTTTGCCCTGAATTCCCAGGTCCATTCTCCACCTCCCGGACTGTCCTCACACGATCCATACACATTTATGGTTTTAATGTCGACAATATTTTATAAGTTGTATACATTATGATTTATCGTGTATAGAAAACACTGCGAAATCGAGCTTTGGGAGGTAGAGTTGCGAACTATTCCGTTATTCATTGGGGGAAAAGAAATTTGGGAAGGTTCAGACAGCATCGGAGAAAGCCGTGACCCTTCAACCGGAAAAGTCATCGGCAATTTTGCGCGTGCTGGTGAGAGAGAAGTGAATGCGGCGGTTGAAGCTGCACGTTACGCTTTTGACAAGGGCCCGTGGGCCGGTATGCGACCTTTTGAGCGCGGACGGATTTTGCATAAAATCGGTACTTTGATTCTGGAGCGCCGTGATGCGATTGCCAGACTGGAAAGTCAGGATAGCGGCAAACCATTGCGCGATGCCTATTGGGAAGTGGATTGCGCAGCGCGGTTCTTTGAATATTACGCTGGCGTAGCCGATAAGCAGCACGGCTCATCAATTCCGTTAGGTCCCGATTGGTCAGACTGGACAGTTAAAGAAGCAATTGGCGTCTCACTGCATATCATTCCTTGGAACTATCCGTTCCAGCTTATTGCCCGCGGTGTGGCGCCGGCATTGACCGCTGGCTGTTCGGTTATCATCAAACCAGCTACTGAAACGCCTTTATCGGCTTATGAATTCATCAGGATTTGTCAGGAGGCAGGCTTGCCGGATGGGCAGGTCAACCTCATCAATGGCCGGGGCTCACTGATTGGCGATTCACTGGCAAGTCATCGCGGTGTCGACCAGATTACCTTCACAGGCTCGATTCCAACGGGCACACGCGTGTTAAAAGCAGCCGCTTCACACGCCATTCCATGTAATATGGAACTTGGTGGCAAGTCTCCGCAAATTCTGTTCGGCGATGCTGATCTGGATAAGTCTGTTCCTCTTATCGCGGGAGGCTTTCTCACCCATGCCGGACAGGTTTGCAATGCTGGTACGCGGTTGCTGGTTGAGCGAACAGCACATGACCGCGTCGTTGAAAGGCTACACGCGCATATTCGTTCCATGACCATTGGCAGCGCAGTGGAAGACCCTGATATGGGGCCGGTCATCAGCCAGTCGCATCGCGATTCAATCCATACCTATTATGATGTCGCCGCGAAGGATGGTGAAGTCTTGTGGGGTGCAGATCTGCCGCAGGCGCCTGAATTGTCCGATGGCGCCTTTGTGCGCCCTGCTCTTGTCGTTGGCGCCAGCAACATAACCCGTATCGCGCGCGAAGAAATTTTTGGTCCCGTTTTGACAATCATTCCTTTCGATACAGAACAAGAAGCAATCGAGATCGCCAATGATTCCGATTTCGGACTGGTTGCAGGCGTGCATACAACGAACATCAACCGCGCTTTAGGCATCGGCCAGCATCTGCGTGCCGGTCAGGTATGGGTGAATGCTTTTGGCGTAGGACTGGACGTGGAGTTTCCGTTTGGCGGCTATAAGCTGTCAGGTTATGGGCGGGAAAAAGGTTTGGAAGCTTTGGCTGCTTATCAGCAAATCAAAAATATCTGCGTCCACCACCCAATCAATTAAACAAATTTTTGCGCACTAAAGAGCTGATAGTAAAAAGCCCCGGTCAAATTGACCGGGGCTTTTTATCTGGATGACATGAGCCAGACGGGGCAGCGGATCAAACACATAAATGACTGCCCCCGACAAAGCACAGCTCATTAAAAACCGCATTTTGCCGGGGAAGGACTGCTTTTGGAGGATATCAGGAAAACCACCGAAAATTCAGATTAATAGCCTTTGGCGAAGCTGATCTGATGTTTCGGCATTTCGCCGCGATTAATGCGACGAATATTTTCAACCACATCCAGTGCCGCCGTCTCAGGCACTGTAATGCTGGCTAGATGTGGTGTGATGAGGACGTTATCCATCTCCCAGAAAGGATGATTTTCGGGTAAAGGTTCAACACAAAAAGCATCCAGCGTTGCACCGGCAATATGACCGCTTTCCAGAGCATCAAGCAGCGCATCTTCCTCGACAACCGCACCACGCGATGCATTGATGAAATGGCTGCTGGAAGGCAGAGTTTTGAAAAATTCACGATCCAGCAGACCGCTTGTTTCAGGTGTTAAAGGCAACATATTCACGCAGATGTCCAAATCTTCGACAAACTGTGAAAACGCTTCTTTTTCAAAGATTTTGACACCTTCAATACTTTTTGGATAGGCATCCCAGCCACGCACATCGAAACTCAGGCTTGCCAGCGCATCAGCAACCGAACTGCCCAACTGGCCAAGGCCGATCACACCGACTTTGATGCGATGCAAAGGCCGTGGATGGATATAGGTCCAGGTCTTCGTGCGTTTTGCCGCTTCAAAGCTTGGGATATCACGCGCATATCGCAAGACTGCGAAGAGCACGTAGCTCTTCATCAATTGTACCATTCCCTTGTCAGACAGACGAGCAATGGGGACTTGAGGCAGGTCAGTTCGCTGCAAAAGTGCGTCCACGCCTGCCCCCAGATTTATCACCAGCTTGAGATTTTTAAATTCATCAAAAAACCCGTCATAAGGTTTCCAGGCCAGTATATATTTAACCTCGGACGGATCCCCCACATCTGGATAGACCCTAAAATCCAGTTCAGGCAATTCGGCTTTGATCACCTCCTGCCATTCATCGGGACTATCGAATTCACTATAGAAAAGCAAAGCACCAATATTCTGCTCATCTTCTGGCATTGTGTTGGCCTTTAATTCAGTATCTCCCATCATAAAGCACCTTTAAAGCAAGTTTTATCGCGACGTCGCTCACGGGTGAGAACGTTGATAAACCCATTTCGATTGATTTGATTTTCAGTTCAGCGAAACGCTGCGAGCCGATGTTGCATCAAGCCTCGTTAAACCTTGTTGTTATTCCGGCACCGGCAATTGCATGAGTGAACCATAACCGGGCTTGCATCCGTCTTTGATTACGAGGCCAACACTGTGCCAGAAGGACGCCTGAATAGCCGAAATAACGGGTTTTCCCAAAGCAGCTTCAAGTGCCTTGATCGCGCCAACACTGCGGAAATTGGTGCAACTTATAAATATAGCCGTCGCATCTGCGTGATCGACTGACCGGACCAAACGGTAGACCTCTTCCAGCGGCACTTCCGCCAAAGCCTGATCCGTATCGATACGTAAGTTCTTATGCGAGACAACCTGATGGCCGTTTTCTTCCAGAAACCGGATTGCTCTGCTATGGACCTCATCCACGTAAGGGGTCGCCAAGGCAACCGGTCCCGCATTTACAGCCTTCAACGCTGCAAGCGTTGCAGTTGATGCCGTCGTTATTTTCACCCCCGGTGCCCAGGTTTTCATCTTGGCGATAAGTCCGCGATCATAAGCTGTGCCATGCAAAAAAGACGCACTAGTACCACCAAAACATAAGACATCTATGGGCGCGGAAGCCAGCAATCGTGCAGCCTGCTCCAGTTCCGGTGCATTCATCATCGCCTCAATGCCTTCGACAGTCACCTTGGGCAATTTAATGCGGGTCGTATGCGTTGAAACGCCATCTGCCGCCATCGCCGCCATCTCCGCATCCATCACGATGCTCGACGCCATATAGATCAAACCAATGCGTGCCTTATAGCCGTCTCCATCCGGCATAAAGTCGTCCGTCTCTGCCTCTTTCAGATTCATATCCATAAAAATCCCTCCCATTGATCTCACCACCACAAAACGGGTTTAGTTTTGAAGCGCATTCCAGAAACGTGAAATGGTTTCCAGATAAGATTCTTGTTAAATCAATCAGATAGAGCACCAACCTGATGCAATCGGATCGACACACCGCTAATGAATGATTTGCCCAAGAAAGTGCTTTAAACGCGTACTTTCAGGTGCTGCGAAAAACTGCTCCGTTGGCGCTTGCTCGACAATTTCACCATGTTCCATGAACACACAGCGATCAGCCACGTTCCGGGCAAAGCCTAGCTCATGTGTCACACACACCATGGTGATGCCGGTTTCAGCCAGTTGCTCCATAATTTTTAAAACCGACCCTACCGATTCTGGATCAAGGGCTGAGGTCGGTTCATCGAACAGCAAGATTGGCGGTTTTAGACATAGCGCACGCGCAATCGCTACACGCTGTTGCTGTCCACCTGAAAGTGCAGCGGGGTATTTATCCGCCTGTGCGCTTATGTTGACCTGAGCCAGCTTTTCCATTGCCAATTCGGTGGCTTCTTGCCTGGACATTTTTTGCGCCAGACGCAAAGCAAAGGTGCAATTCTGCAAAACGGTTAAATGCGGAAACAGATTGAAGCTCTGAAAAACCATGCCTAATTGCGCACGCACAGCCTGCACAGTTTTGGGATCGTGTGTAAGCTCTATCCCGTTGACAGTAATTGTCCCGGAATTGTGCTTTTCGAGATAATTGATCGTACGGATGAGTGTTGATTTTCCCGACCCGGAGGGGCCACACAGCACAACCGTGTCACCGGATTGAATGCTTAAACTGATGTCTTTAAGCGCGTGAAATGCGCCATAATATTTATTGACATCATTCATGTTGATCGCAACCCGATGAGAGGCTGGCTTATGCGTCATGTCGGATGTAAAATCATCGCGACTACCCGATCGTTGCATGCTGAACTCCCTGGATTGAATATGTTGCACAACGATCTCCTGCATCATGAATAGCTATTAGCGATGAGATGCCGATTAAGATTTCTATCAGCTGTACTGAATATGAATCTTACCCCATTGATCAGACACCAATAAATCGCAGCAGCAGTTAACAACGGTGTGAACGGATCATATGTATAATCAAATATAGAATTTGCCGCTGCGGTCAGGTCGACAATAGTGATTGCGCTTAAAGCTGCCGTACTTTTAATCATGATCATGATTTCATTTTGATAAGCGCGCAAAGCATAGCGAATAGCTACAGGCAGGCGCAGACGAAAGAATGTCTGACGTTCGGTTAAACCCAAAACAGCCGATGCCTCTATCATACCTTTTGGAATAACCGCCAAGCCGCCGCGCACAATCTCCGTCATGTAGGCAGAATGGGTCAATGTCAGTCCGATCAAAGCACACAAATAAGCTTGCGAAAAAATTGACCACAACCATGTGTCGCGAATGATCGAAAACTGCGGTAAGCCGCTATAAATCATATACAAAACCACAAGGCTTGGCACACCACGAAAAAAGTTCACGTAAGCTGCTACAAAGCCCGCCCCCTTGCGGTTTTCCACGCGGATGACCGCCAGATAAACTGCGATCACAGCCCCGAAGATCAGGACGGGAATTAAAACTGAAAGTGTGCGCGCTGTAGCTGTCAGCAGTAAAGGCAAACTGTTCCAGGCGAGAACGGGATCAAAATACATGACTTCATTCCTTCCCGTAGACGGCGGCACCACGATCAGACCAGTGCTGCATATGCTTTGAGACATAATAAGTCAGGCTGGTCATCAGCAGGAAGAACAGCGAGGCGATGAGGTAAAAAATAAAAGGTTCCTTGGTCACACCGGATGCAATTTTTGCATAAGCCATAATTTCTTTAAGCCCGATCAGAGAAATCAGTGCCGTATCTTTGAGAACGACAATCCACATATTGGTCAGAGCTGGCAGGGCGATACGGATTACCTGTGGAACGATGATAAGCGGCACAAAAAAACGTCGTTTTACCTGCAATACGGTTGCCGCTTCAAACTGTCCTTTCGGCACATTGCGGATAGCAGAACGCAAGAGATCGGCGATATAGGCCCCATAAACCATACCCAACGCCAGAATGGCTGCAAGAAACGGTGTCAGATCGATGCGCTTTTCCGTCCCGAACAGGCCGGTTATACCTGCAATAATGTCCGAACCGGCATAATAGAAGAAAAAAGCCACTAGAAGTGAAGGAACGCCGGTGAAAATCGAGGCATAGACCAGCCAGAATGCGCCGAATACCGTCTTTTTCTTCAACGTCAGGACAGAAGCAATTGTACCAATCGTCATCGCCATAAGGAAAGCACAAACCGCTACCTGTAGCGAAACCATCGCCCCCATGAGCATTTGCTGGCTGAAACCTAAAACCTGCATAAAGCAATCCTTTTCATGCCTCACCCAATTACTGGTCTTCGTCGGAATTAAAGCGAATCCAAAAGCTGCGAAACAGCCCTCTGAAAAGATTCGTTTTAAAACAGATACTTAGATCAACAACTCGGTTTAATCGGATCAAAACCGGCTTTAATGAACGTGGCGCGCCAGAGACGAGAAAATCTTGACGTCTCTGGCCCAATCACCACGCACTATCGGCAGGCTGCTTCTTCTGGAAGCAATTCAACCGGCATGAATTTTTTGCGAATTTCGGTAAAAGTGCAGTCCTTGATAATTTCATCAAGCGTCGCGTTGACACGATCAAGCAGTTCCTGACTGTCTTTACGCGCCAACCAGCTTGAGCCTTTCTCACCACCACCGGTCCAAAGATCACCGCCAGCGAATTTCCAATCTTTGCCTTCAGGCTTGCTTAAGAATTCATTTGTCCAACTGATTTTGGGTCCGAGGCTCAAATCCAGTCGCCCGCTGGTAAGATCGAGACGGATCTGATCGGGATTGTCGAAATAAACGATCTCGACAGCGTTCCCGAACGTTTCCTGAACATATTTTGCTTGTGCAGAGCCGCGCTGCAATCCGATTTTCAACCCCTTCAATCCTTCTGGCGTAAATTCATAATCTTTAGCAGAAGGAATGACATAACTATCTGGGTTAAAGAGAATTGGGCGTCCGAATAATACCTTGTCTACTCTTTCAGGCAGCGGTTTGGTCTGACTGGCAACCAGATCCAGCTTTTTTTGCAAAAGCGCCGGTATGAGTGCTTTAAAGTCCATGACAACGAATTCGCATTCGACATTCATGCGCTTGCACATTTCACGAGCAAGTTCGGGCTCGACACCTGTCAGCGTGCCGCCGGAATCAACCATGCTAAAAGGAGGATAAGCCCCCTCATTCCCCAAGATTAGCTTTTCTTGTGCAGATGCAGAATATGTTACGAAACTCAAGCTTAATGCGACTATATAAGGCGTAAATTTCGTCAATGCGGATTCAGACATTTACAGTCCTCCCTGAAGGGTGAAAGATGGATCTTTCAAGAAAAAATAATAAAAACAGGATATTGAGCGGTATTTACATACGCTCTTCAAATCTGCGTTCCTGTTTTACGAGGATTTCATCGTGATCTGATTTTTGCATTCAGTTCCCACTAATTTAGATCACATACCCACCATGGAGTATAAAACTACATTTGTAAAATATTTTTAAACTTTCTTTTAAACAGGTTTTTCCTATGCAATATTTATCTTCCATCACGGAAAATTATAGGCTTCATTGAAAGCACTTCGAATAATGATGTCGGTGATTTGAACATGCTGCTTTCTCTGCGAACTCTTCAGTATATCGTTACAGCTGCAGACGCGCTCAGTATTACTGAGGCCGCAAAACATCTGAATGTCTCGCAACCCTCGATATCAGCAGCTATTTCACAAGCTGAACAGAAAATTGGGATGGAAATATTCCTACGCCATCACGCCAGAGGGATTTCCTTAACTGTTGCAGGGCGTAAATTTGTCAACGAAGCCCGCCAATTATTGAAGCATGCCTATGATTTTAATTTAACGACTCAAAGCCTGTCGCAAGAACTTGCGGGAGAAATAACAGTGGGATGTTTTTTGACCCTGGCTACCCGCTTCATGCCAAGCCTTTTGGCGGATTTCAGCAAACGATATCCGGGCATCTCAGTTCGGATGGAAGAAGGCAATCAGAAAGAATTAACCGAAGGATTGTTTTCCGGTGAGATAGAAATAGCCATTGCTTACACATACGCTCTACCCGAAGAAATACATTCAACGCCCTTAACCAGTTTGCGACCTTATATTGTTGTTTCTGAGCATCATCCTCTTGCCCACCGCGATAAAGTCAGCATCTACGAGTTTCAGCATGAGCCCCTGATTTTACTCGACCTACCGCTATCGCGCGATTATTTCTTGCGGCTTTTTCATAGCTGCCAGATTGAGCCCAAAATCATCTATCGATCCAGCTCTTATGAACTTATTCGTGGCCTCGTTGGGCATGGCCATGGCTATACTATTCACAATGCAATTCCCGGAACTAGTTATGCTTACGATGGCAGTCGCACTGTCGTTCTGGCGATTGAAGAAGCGCTGCCTACGGCCGATGTGACATGCCTTACTTTAAAGCGCCACAATACTCGTCCTGCGGTTCAGATTTTTGCACGTTATGTGCAGGAACAGTTCTCGCAAACCGGCATTTTTTCACCAAATAATCTATACTCCTCTGCACGGAAAATATAGATTAATAAAATACATAGTATATTAATTAATAAATAATTTATATTTATTAATATTTTTAAATTACTGTATAATGAACATATGCCTTTGGTGGATTGAAGATCGATAAATAATCTCCCCTTCCTCGACACCTTTTCTTGTGCTCACCGCACTGACTGGAACACTTTTCTGTGATTATCTTAGAAACCTTTGAGGTGGACCAAATCAAATGCGTTCGGATCAATCGTCATTACGTGGTCAATGCCCTGTCAAAGGCTTTCGCAACGATCCTGCCCTTGCTCGACGGGTCAAGCTATATCAAGACTCCGTCAAGTAACGATGTCGTTGCCGCAGTGGAACTGGCGCCGGATTTCAACACGAAGAATGCTCCCTTCTCATCGTGAGAAATATTGAGCGAAGCGTGCCTCCACCTGTTTAATGTTATGTATGCAGAAATATTCATAAGTCTTTCCTTGTCTTAAATATAGTTATCTAATCGCTTTTATACATGATATGTCAGCGTTCATCTGCTACGCCTTCGTGATGGACACCTTTTCGTGCTTGTGAACGATGCAATATGATTTTGACCATCAGGAGATACACTATGCAAAAATATTTCCTATCATCTGACAGCTGCTAAAATCATAGATTGCAACGCTTACAGCACTCTTATCAAGTTCCCCGAACGAGAACCAAAGGCGCTCTTTACTGATAAAGAGAAGGAGAATGAAACGGATGCTATTCATGATGATCTTGCCAACCGGAATATCGAACCTGTTATTCCGGGGCAGATCATGCCGCCGCGTGAAGTCTGAATACAATCGCACGCTGTATAAACAGCGCAACTTAATTGAACAGCGAACTTAAAAGTCGTGCCCCTTCTTTATCAAGGTTCGCTTTTATGCCGTAATCATTGTTGATTATACCCACCGATATTAAGCAGGCATAATTGCACGTGATCGTGTTTGGCCGAACACACTTCATTCGGCTTAAGGGAGTAACGGCCATGTCGTTAAAATCACTTTTTGTCGCAATAACCATTGCCGTATCAGGCTTGGCTGTCAGCGGCTGCGTTTCAGAATCTTCTTACGGTAGCGGCTATTACGACCCCTATTATGTGCGTGGCGGCTATATCGGCACCGGCGTCGTTTATGATAGTGGTTCCTATGGCAATTACCGCCGCTATCCGCGTCAATATCGGGATTATCGTTATCGCGATCACCGTTATCGCAACGACCGCTACAGGCAGCGTCGCCCCGATTACCAGAGGCCGGACCGTTCGCGCCCACCGCGTCAGGCGGATCGCCCTCGGCCACCGCGTCAGGCAGAGCGCCCGCGGCCATCCCCCCATACAGAACGTCCACGTCAATCCCGCGAAATCCGCGGCCCAGCGGGTAACCACAATCCACGCGCCTATATCAGGACGAACAGATAGCGGCTTTCGCCACATCAATTTGCTACAGCAGCAGCCCGAAATCAGCATCGATTTCGGGCTGCTTTTTTGGGTATCAGATTGATATAATCGTAATCAAATCAGGGCCAGCGCCTGATCTATATCGGCGATGATATCATCTGCATCCTCGATGCCGATTGAAAGGCGAACCACATCAGGCCCTGCCCCCGCAGCCACTTTCTGCTCATCATTCAACTGACGATGTGTAGTTGATGCGGGATGGATGACCAGAGAGCGCGTATCGCCGATATTGGCCAGCAGAGAAAATAATTCCAGATTGTTGACGAACTTCACACCCGCTTCATAGCCACCTTTGAGGCCGAAAGTGAAAACTGCCCCCGCCCCTTTTGGAGCATATTTTTGCTGAAGTGCATGATAGCGGTCGTTTGGCAGACCGGCATAGTTTACCCATGACACCTTATCATGCTCGCGCAGCCATGACGCAACCTTGAGCGCATTATCGCAGTGGCGCTGCATGCGAAGCGCCAATGTCTCGACGCCGTTGAGGATGAGGAAAGAATTGAAGGGCGAAATGGCCGGCCCAAAATCGCGCAGTCCCAGCACGCGCGCCGCAATGGCAAAGGAAATATTGCCGAATGTCTTGTGCAACTCAAGCCCGGCATAATCGGGGCGCGGTTCTGTCAAAAGCGGATAATTGCCGGATTTCTCCCAATCAAAGGTGCCTCCGTCGACAAGAATGCCGCCCATGGAGTTACCATGACCGCCAATGAATTTAGTCAACGAGTGCACGACGATATCGGCACCGTGCTCTATAGGGCGCACCAGATAGGGCGAAGCCAGCGTATTATCGACGATCAGCGGCAAGCCGTGCTTATGGGCGATTTCAGCGATAGCTTCGATATCGATCACGATACCGCCCGGATTGGCGAAACTTTCGATGAAGACGGCGCGCGTGCGTTCATCGATCTGGCGGGAAAAATCAGTCGGGTCCGTGGCGTCCGCCCAGCGAACATTCCAGTTGAAGGATTTGAATGATTGCCCGAACTGGTTGATCGAGCCGCCGTAGAGCTGGCGCGCGGCGACGAAATTATCGCCCGGCTGCATCAGTGCATGAAAGACCAGCAATTGCGCGGCATGTCCCGAAGCGGTGGCAACCGCCGCCGTGCCGCCTTCCAGAGCAGCGATACGCTCTTCCAACACCGCTGTCGTGGGATTGGTAATGCGCGTATAGATATTGCCGAACGCTTCAAGACCGAAAAGTGCCGCCGCATGATCCGCATCTTCGAACACAAAAGACGTGGTCTGATAGATCGGCGTGGCGCGTGCGCCTGTGGCTGGGTCGGGCTTGGCGCCGGCATGGACGGCGAGCGTTTCAATCGCGGGTGAGCGTCTTGTCATGTTTTCCTCCTGATAGTCCCACTTTCCAGAACAACAGTTAGGCCCCACCACGCAGAAAGCAAAGCAGGAATTTCGCCGCTCCAATCAGCGTTCGGAAAATATTTTCAATACCGTCAATCTACCCAATCAGGCGCGGATATTCTATCGCCGGGCAGCGGTCCATAACGACCTTGAGGCCAGCCCTAGCCGCACGCTCTCCTGCCGCATCGTCAACCACACCCAATTGGGTCCACAGGACAGACGGCCGGTTTTCCATGGCAAGTATCTCTTCGACAATGGAAGCCAAAGCCTGCGGCTCCCGAAAAACATCGACCATATCGATGGGGCCTGTAATATCCGCCAGACGCGCCACAACTGTCTCACCATGGATTGTCTTACCCGCCTGGCCCGGATTGACGGGGATCACATGATATCCCTTGGCAAGCAGAAACCGCATCACGCCATTGCTTGGGCGTTCTGGCTTGGGCGATGCACCCAACAGTGCGATGGTTTTGACAGATTGAAGAATTGACCGGATTTCGTGATCGGATGGATTTTGCATTCTGTTTCTCTCACTTCCGGAGCTATATAAGAACCTTATAGCTATAGAAATGGAAACCGGCAGAAGGATATCAAGCTGCAACAGACCTTAGACGAATGTGGAGCCGGATAGTGACGGAAGAAAACATTCAAAAATATAAGGTACTATAATACCAATATCACAACGTATTGTTTTTATTATATTTTTTAAAAAATCCAATAAATAGAAGACTTGACGGTGGCGTAAAACTTCTATATCGACCCGCCAATGAGTGCGATGAGAGGTTCTCTTATCCCTCTTTTAGGGTTGGATTTCCAACACAAGCAACAAAAAAAGCCCTGATCGCAAGAGAAGGGATCAAGTCAAGGAAGACTTCAATGGCAACTTTTTCTCAGAAGCCGGCTGAAGTGGTGAAGAAATGGATCCTGATCGACGCTGAAGGCGTTGTTCTGGGCCGTCTGGCATCCATCGTCGCCAATCGCCTGCGTGGCAAGCACAAAGCAACTTTTACTCCGCATGTTGATGACGGCGACAATGTCATCATCGTCAATGCCGAAAAGGTTGTTCTGACCGGCAAAAAATACACCGACAAGAAGTACTACTGGCACACCGGTCATCCCGGCGGCATCAAGGAGCGCACCGCTCGCCAGATTCTCGAAGGCCGTTTCCCGGAACGCGTCATTGAAAAGGCTATTGAGCGCATGATCCCGCGTGGTCCGCTCGGCCGTCGCCAGATGAAGAACCTGCGCGTTTATGCAGGCACCGATCATCAGCATGAAGCTCAGCAGCCCGAAGTCCTGGACGTCGCAGCGCTGAACCGCAAGAACAAAGGGAATGCATAATCATGGCTGAGCAGCTCAATTCGCTCGAAGAACTCGGCACGGTTGCAACCGCTTCCACCGAACAGGCCGCTCCCGTTCACGTCCAGAAGCTGGACGCACAGGGCCGCGCCTATGCCACTGGCAAGCGTAAAGACGCCGTTGCACGCGTATGGGTTAAGCCGGGTTCCGGCAAGATCGCCGTCAACGACAAGGAATTCGAAAAGTATTTCGCACGTCCGGTTCTGCAGATGATCCTGCAGCAGCCGCTGGTTGCTTCCAACCGCGCTGGTCAGTTCGACATCGTTGCCACCGTTGCCGGTGGTGGTCTTTCCGGTCAGGCCGGTGCCGTTCGTCACGGCATCTCCAAAGCCCTCACCTACTATGAGCCGGGCCTGCGCACGGTTCTCAAGCGTGGTGGCTTCCTGACCCGCGACAGCCGTGTCGTTGAACGTAAGAAGTACGGCAAGGCCAAGGCCCGCCGTTCGTTCCAGTTCTCCAAGCGCTAATATTTGTCGCTTATGCAATTACAGAAAAGCGGACCTTCGGGTCCGCTTTTTTATTACAGCGCAGCAGGCTGAACCATTGTAGGTATCATCATACTGGGCCGTCAGCGATACAACGGACGCTTCAAAAAACCTTTTGAGAGGTCGTATTTGAAGTTACCGTCATTTACATGGTATCCAGTTCCAGCAATCGGCAGATCGTCTCAATCTGATTGGATATGAATACATCGTGGGAAAGCGCAATATGTTGAAAAAATTGTCTTTGGGGTTTTTCTATCGATCATTCTGACTGTGCTGTTATGGAAACTTACAGGCATATTACGATTGAGCCGCACAATCGATGATATCGCGTTCGTCGCAAGCCCGCTTGTAGCAATCGGCATATCCATTTACCTCGCAAGGCGGTTTGCAGGTTCTGCCAGATAGTCCATGATGCCCCTTTCTCGTGCTCGAAACAATCTCTCTTCCGAGAAACTCAACACCGATTGCGATGATAAAGTTTATACTTGGCATTGTCACATATGAGAGCCTTTATTTCCTTGCCAAAGCGCTGGGGCTTTTGACCTTGCTCGCCATAGTCATCTGTCATATGGCTGATCTGGACTGGCTCGGCATTATCCTTGCCGTCATTGGTTCGGCGCTGGCTTTAGGCTGTATTTATCTCGCGGAATTCAGACTGCTCTGACGCACCTAAAACTCAAAGATCGAGCGGAAAATACCCGGCGCAATAACTGAAATCGGATTGACGATGACCTGCGGCTGCTTTGCGCTTCCGGTCAATTTATAGGTAATACCGATCAGGCCACGGTCACGCCCGTTGCCCAGAAGCACCCCAACCAGAGGAAGCTCTCCGAACAGTCGGTTGACGCCATAAGCGGGCATAAAGGTGCCGGTAATCGACATATTGCCCTTCTTGTCATAAAGCGTTCCCTGAAAGGTGGTGCCGACCGATGGACCACGTACCACGCCTTTGGCAAGCGTCAGATAGCTATCGCCTTTTTCGATCAGCGAAAAGCCGCGCTCGACGTTAACGCGCGACACATCGATATCACGTTTCACCGCCTGATTGAGGCTCGTACCACCGCTCTGTGGCGGACTGGATACAATCTTGGCCAGCCGGGGCTCGTTGACGATTGAGAAATTACGCGCATCGATCTGACCGCGAAGCGGACCGCTCCCTTGAGAGGCAAGCCCCACCGTAATCTGCCCGCCCTGCATCTTGTCGTAAAAATCAAAAAAGCGCAGCACGGCTCCCGCATCGTTCGATTGCAGCGAAATGGAACGTGCATTGCCTTGATCATTGTTGGTTGCGACAAAGCGTTGACCAGACGATGTCGTAGCATTGATAGACACGCCGGATACCCGGGTTCCGGCACTTTCATAGGAAACGTTGACCTTGCGCATCGCCTCGCCATTGAAGCCACCCACCGCATCCACCTCGGCGCTGACCACGACACGCGTGCCTTTTTTTCCACCGCCGCTTTTCTTCTTATCGTCGAGTCCTGAAATCTGCTTGATGAGCGCTCGCGCGTCGAATTGCGAACCGCGCACATTCACCCGATAGCCATTGGCATTTCGGGTCGCCTTGACCGCAAGTCTGTCATTGCGGTTGAGACGAATGTCACTGAAATCAGCGGACTGGAGATCGCCCTTGGCAATGGCAAGATCGCCCTTGACGCTAAAGGCCTCACCCTTGACCACCAGATTACCGATATCGACATTGCTCTTGTCGTCGGCCTTTTGTGTCAGATCGAAGGTGGCTTTCGCGGGAATACCCGCCCCCTTGCGCCAGCCAATCCAAGACAGATCAATCTGCGTTTTGCTGAGATCTGCCGTCACCGGCCTTGTGCCGCCCTGCACCATGCCAAGTTCCACTGTCATGGGGCCGGAGAAGATCGCATTCAATCCCGGGAAAACGGCATTGCGCGTCTTGTCATCAAGCTGAAGCCGGATTTTCTGATCACGCTTTGCAGGCCCCGACAGATTGACCGGCTCGGTCATGGTGATCGTACCCGGTACGCCATCGAGTTTCGCATCAGCCGTTATCAGCGCGGCCGTCTGGTCGACCTTGATCGTACCGTTCGCATCGCTCACCACCGAACCGCCAACGGGCTTGGAAATGTCGAGATCCGAAAAACCGATATCAGCGCTCCATTTCAGCGTGCCGGGCGGCGCGCCCTTGGTCACGGAAAAAGCCACTTTAACACGTGATTTAATATCGCCCGTTACCTCCTGAGGACGAAACGGCACATTTTTCAGAATATCGATCGGCTTTTGCCCTGCGATCTCGGCAATGGCTGCAGCTTCACCCGTAAGGCCAAGATCGAGATCGGCGATGACCGGACGCTGGGGACCCCATGGGATAACCAGCGTGCCGTCGGTCACATCCGCCTTGCGGTTATTGGCGGTATAAGCCACCCCTTTCAAGAGCTTGATCGTAGTATGGGCGCCACGCACGCTAATATCACCGTCCGCATCACGCACCGGCGGCAAATCACCCACCACATCGAAGCGTGTATTCACCACTTTGAAATCAGCCTTGATTTCATCCCCGGTCAATGGCGGCGGCAAGCCGGGACCGTTAAACTTCCCTGCTGGCAGAGAAATATCAATGCGACTGTCCTTCATGGTCCCGCCGAACAGATTTTTCAGAACCCATTCGCGCGCGCCGTCCGCCACGTCGATCGGCCAAAGATGCTTGGCATCAGCAACCGGCATTTGCGGAATGCGCAGCATGAAGATCATTTCCGGAGAGCCATCCCCAAACGTCATGCTGCCCTGTCCGTTCAGTTCGCCCTTATCCGTCTTCACATCAAGATTGGAAAACTCGATCCGCTGGCGGTCAGCCAAAAAGTGACCCGAAATTCGCGTTGCAAAGGAAAGCGGCGGATCGCTGGATTCGGCAGGCATACTGGTTGCAGAACTGGTAAGCAGCTCGAAGCGGTAATTTGGCCCCTCACCCATCCCGGTTGCTTGCGCATCCGGCCCGAAAGCGCCGTTAAAACGCGCTTGAAAGCCGCCGAGTTTAATCTCAGATTCTTTGACTTCGAGCTTTCGACTGCCAACCTGATGTTCAAGATTGAGGCGCAGATTGCCCAGCACATCATCCACCCGACCCAACTGAAGGTCTATCCCGTCAACGGAAAATTCTGCCCCCAGCGTTTCAGGATCACCCGCAGTCGACGCCTTGCCTGAAAGAGACAGGCGCGCCAATCCCTGCAACTCGAAATGCGCCGGATTAACGCGGTTTTCACCGATGACTGGTGCGACCTGAGGCGGGGGATCGACGGTGACCGGGATGTGATTGACATTCAATACAAACCCCTTGAGGCTGTCATCCGTCACGGCTCGCTCTATCCGGCCATCAAGAGCAACGGTCTTTCCATGCCAGACGACAGTTCCTGTTATCACGATTTGACCGTGATCCTCAATCAGTTGCGCCTTGCGGATTTCAACCGATTCCTGCTCATTGCCGGCCTTGAAGCGAATGGTGCTGTTGAAAATGCTGATCGAGCGCGTATCCTGCTGGCGTAACAGTTCAAGACTGCGGCGCATGACAGCGAAGATCTCACCGGAAACCGCGTCAAAATCGACAGTTCCGTCATCGGCATAGGGCAGCGATTTCCAGAAACCGTCCCCTTTCGCCTCCGGCATATCATAGGCAAAGCCTTCAACCTCAAGCTGCGCCACACGCAGTTTTCCAGTTAAAAGCGGAAGCGGTGCCAACCCGAGACGCACCGACCTGATGCCTTCTATCTTCACCCCTTGGCCGGGATCGATTATCGAAACATCGCGCGCTTCCATCGCCACATGGTTGTTCTGATCAAGCGACAGTGCGGCACTGGCAATCGATGTCGATGCACCTTCGCCCAATATTTTGCCAAGCGCCGTCTGCGCCTCATTGCGTAAGAGCTCGCTGTCAACGCCATTGCGCAGCACGATGAAGCCTGCTCCACCTAAAAAAGCCAGCAGGATACAGATTGAAATCAACGCATGAGAACAACGCGACCATAACGAGCGGCGGCGGCGTAATGGTGGAACGTGGCCAAGATCAGCAGCACCCAAGCCATCATCGTCCATGCCTTCGCTGGCAAGACGCTCTATCTGCTTTATTTCCCGCCGGCTTAAGCGGATCTGGTGCGGTTTCTCTGTCAATAATCCAGACCGGATTTCTAGTGCTACGCGGAGCCTTCCATTATGCGAAGGCCGGGTGTGTCGAGCGCCTCTCATGAAATTCAATTAAGGGAGCAGCTCGGTCTTTTTATCTAAACATATTATCCAACCCATAAACACAACGCACTCGGGCACCCGGCTGGAAATGCTTCGCGATCAGCTTACTGCTTCCCTACCCCTGAGCCTAGTCGAAATCATGTCCTGCGGTCAGATTCCGGACCTGGAGCGACGCTTATATTTCAACGAATCCACACGTTTGGCAAATGGATGAAGCACTGTTTAAACCAGCGCTTTGCCTGCTAATCCATAAAAGAAAGGCGCTGATGTGACAGTTCCAACAAGATACTGATGACGACGCGTAACCGCCCTTTGCTATTTTGAAGCCAACGCACTGAATTCATTTGCGTTCATCTGAATTTCGCGTTTCTCCCCGCCCACAAGCGCGTATTTGAAATCTCGTCCGCTCGGATTTTGGAATATCGCAAGACCGAATTCGGGTAGCAGAGCAAAAAGATGGTCGAAAATATCCGACTGAATCGCTTCATAAGAAGCCCATACGGTAGTTTTGCTGAAACAATAGACTTCAACCGGCAGCCCATCGGACCCAGGTTGCAACTGCCTTGCAATCAGCGTCATATTCTGATGAATCTGCGGATGGTGGCGCAGATAGGCCTCGATATAGGCCCTGAATGTACCGATATTGGTTATACGCCGCGTATTCGCGCTTATGCCACCACTCTCTCCAAGCTTATCATTCCATTCGCGAATTTCGTCCTGCTTTTGTTTCAGATAATTTTCTAGAAGCCTGAAACGGCTCAACTGGTCAATTTCTTCCTGTGTGAGAAACCGGATGCTGGTCTGATCGAGATAGATGGAACGCTTAATGCGCCGTCCGCCCGATTCCTGCATACCGCGATAGTTCTTGAACGATTCCGTCACCAGTTTGCGGATCGGAATGGTGGTGATGGTCTTGTCAAAATTCTGGACGCGCACCGTATGCAGCGCGATTTCAATCACGTCGCCATTGGCATTGAGCGCCGGCATTTCGATCCAGTCGCCCATACGCACCATATCGGTCGAGGATATCTGGATGCCCGCGACGAGCGACAGAAGCGTGTCCTGAAACACCAGAATGAGCACTGCCGCCATGGCACCAAGACCGGACAGCAGGATCAGCGGCGATTGATCAACAAGCGTGGCGATCATCAAAATTGCAGCGATCACGTAAACCGCGATCTTGACGATCTGAATATAGCTTCGGATTGGCTTGAGCCGCGCTTCAGGACGCCGGTGATAAACCGTATCCACCACATTCAAGGCGGCGGACAGAGCCATGGCCAGCGTCAGGATGATGGAAGCATTGGCAACGTTGCGTACGACCGTGACAGCGGCCTGCGGCAGGTGCGGAACCAGAACAATGCCCGAAGCGATCACGAATGCGGGCGTGATATTGGCCAGACGCTCGATCACACCGTGACGGCGAAGCTCCTCATCGCGTCCATAAACAGTGCGCCCCAGAAAGCGGTTAATGAGCCGCAACAATATTCTTTTGACAATAAAATTTGCAAAAACCGCCGCGATCAGCAGGAGAAGCAAGGCCATCGGGGTATAAATCCACGGATAGCTGATGAAGAAATCCTCAAGCGTTTTCGTCATCGGAACTGGTGATCTCCTTTGGAAAGGAATGGCAGGCAGATTTTCAACGCGCAAGCACCCGAATTGACTGCTCAAGCTTGTGCGGTACGTTTGCGCCCTGACGTCGAGCAACGCCTTGCAAGACAGAAGTTGGGCTGATTATAATGCTTTGAAGCAAAATATAGTAATTTAAATCAATCGCTTATTTCTCTTAAAATGGAAAGGCATTCAAATGGCTCATCCGAAAACCGGTGAAATTGCGCCGGATTTCACGTTACCGGCGGATAATGGACAAGTTACCCTCTCATCCCTGAAAGGCAAGCCGGTCGTCGTCTATTTTTACCCAAAGGATGATACGTCGGGCTGCACCAAGGAAGCCATCGCCTTTTCACAGCTCAAACCCGAATTTGACAAGCTTGGCGTGAAAGTAATCGGCATTTCACCCGATAGCGTCACAAAACACGAAAAATTTCGTAGCAAGCACGCGCTTACCATTGATCTGGTCGCTGATGAAGAACGCACCGCGCTTGAAGCCTACGGCGTCTGGGTCGAAAAAAGCATGTATGGCCGCAAATATATGGGCGTAGAGCGCACAACGTTCCTGATCGGGGCCGATGGCCACATCGTCCAGACATGGAACAAGGTAAAGGTCGCGGGTCACGCTGAAGCGGTTCTTGAAGCCGCACGCACGCTTTAAAACGCGTTTTGATCTGACAGGATCAGATCGGCGCTCTCAATGTTTGTTTTAAAGCGCATCTTGTCCGAAAACCGTTTCAAACTTTTCAGGATGCGCTCTAAGCCGGCGCATCCCTAAAACAAAATCTTTGCCTCATCGAATCAGGATCAGAAATCAGCCCTGTGGGTTGGTTTCCCTGCATCAACAGCCACCACCCATGGGAATCAGGTTGTGGTACCACTTTGAATTCAAGGGTTTAACAACTGATGCGAAATCCACATCAGTTTGTAGCTGTCCTGGCACAATAAGCAAAACCGATAATAGTTTTATTGATTAGGGGAGAGGATGGAGGCCTTGCCCGGAATCGAACCGGGGTGCAAGGATTTGCAGTCCTCTGCGTAACCACTCCGCCACAAGGCCATCCTCAGAACTGTCCAATGACAGGAACAGCTCTGCCAGTCCCATTATTGATCCCCACCCGCTTCGTCAAGCCATTAGCGCCAGAATATGGAAAAATCCTTCACCGAAAACTGCATATGTTTGCAATCAGCCTGTCAGTCGAGCAACTCGATATAAAAAGCGCAAATCCCATCCCATGACGCAACACATCACAGAGAAAGCTATTTGATTAAAATATTGAGAAATAAGCAACTTCTGAAAAGAAGTGGCTCCCCGGGCCGGATTCGAACCAGCGACCAACCGGTTAACAGCCGGTTGCTCTACCACTGAGCTACCGGGGAACAGGTGCTCGTTGTGTCAGCGAGGTGGCGTATAGCAAAAGGATTTCGCCTTTGCAAAGGGCAAAATGACTTTTTTGCCAACTTTTTGAATTTGTCACACGAAACCCTATATTCCCTATGATATTAGTCCTTCAATCAGCCCGTCCACAAAGAGAAAAAGGCCCGTGAACGATCACAATCCGCAAAAGCCACCCCATAAAGCCATTTCGATTCTCGGACGCAGGATTCCGATTCCCCAATCTGTCAGGATGCGGCGCGTTCTCGGCGGCTCGCTTGTAGCAGGCGGCGCGCTCGGTTTTCTTCCCATTCTGGGGTTTTGGATGCTACCGCTCGGTCTGGTGGTTCTGTCCCACGATTCGCATCGTGTGAGACGCTGGCGCCGCAAAAGCGAGATTTATATCTGGCGCAAATGGGTGCGCCGTAACGCTTCTGCCACCATCAGCAAATAGCAGTTCGCTTCATCGTTTTGATAACGCCGGTCTGCGATCGCGGTCCGACGTTATCAGCAGGTAATCGATCCAAAGGTACTGACGTTACGAATATTCGGCCCCTCCGCTCCGAATCTGGCAGAATCGCTCCGAAAATCGGAGCCGGCTTTTTGAAAGCGCAAAGCTTAGCTTCAAGAGTAAAGCGACCTTGCTCCTGAAAGGAGCGTGGCGCTCTTAAAAGTCTTTGCGGTGTCTTTGCGCATGACTGCGCCGTCGCAACTCACCCGGCGTCAGATGCCGGTACTTGCGTAGTGCCGTGGTCATGTGGCTCTGGCTGGAAAAGCCCAGAGAAGCTGCGATTTCACTCAACGGCATATCCGTCTCACGCAGACAGCGTTCCACCTCATCAAGGCGAAGACGCATCAGATACTGGTGCGGGGTCGAACCGAAACTCGCACGAAAGCAGGTCGCGAAGTGTCCCGCAGAGATACCAATGAGCGCGGCCATATCCGGGACAGACACCGGCTGCCGAAAATTTTCCTTCAGATAAGCCTCGACCTGACGACTGGCATAATTGCTCAGACCGAACTGATGTCTGTTGCCCCCGTTGGCCGCAAGAGCATTCCGCGCCAGAATTCCCGTCAAAACCGTACGGAAGGCATGGATATAGACCGTATTGACCTTTGATGTGGCCTGAATCTCGCCCCAAAGAATCTGAGCGATTTGCAGACATTGGCGATTGGTAAAATAGATCGGGACCAGAGAATTGTCTTCCGCAGCACTCTTGCTTTCGGGGAAAGACTCTTCGTCCAGCGTGACGATCAGGTAGGGTGTATTTTTTGGCCAGACAATACTGCACGCAGAACCAGCCGGTATGACGAAAACCATGCCTGCGGGACAATTGATGATTTCCTCCGAACCCCCGGACGGCTTCCACCGCACCCCGCGCACCATTTCCAAAATGACGATCGCTTTCGTCTCGGATGAAAGATAATTCTTTTCATCCGTCCCCGACAGTTCATAGTCGATATACTGCCTTTCATCATCGTTTTGCGACATCAATGAAAGGGAATTCAATATAGAATTGCGCGATGAATCGGTAAAACTGCTAAAATTGCTTTTCATGACAATGCTCATTTTATCCTCAATCTGAAACCGGAAAAAAGAATAAATATCGGGAGCGTCATTCGTCGAAGCACATCTTGATCTCATGTAGTTGAGACGAGTGTCCTTACTTTTTTACCGAAAGCCTCACCGTACAAACTTGTTTCGTTCGGTCAGATCAGGCCCGGAATAATATGCTGCTAAGATCGTATTCCTCTCCCTCATGGATATGTTTGCCCCTCATGTGAATTACAGAAGAACAATTACAACCTTTACGCGAAATTAACTATTTCGCAACCATTTTTTTGAAGCAGTGTCCCACCGTGATATGGAAGCGATCTTGCGCAAAGAAAAAACCCGCCTCATGCATGAGACGGGCTTTGGAGCCGGGACAAGCAGATTGCTTCAGAGCGGGCGTGGATATCTGCGGTAGACATTTGCAATATCGGCCAGAACATCGCTTGAAAGCGTCACCTCATGCGAGCGGATATCCGTCTGCAACTGCTCGGACGTGGTGGCACCGATAATGACCGACGTCACAAAGGGACGGCTAAGCGAAAAGGCAATCGCCATCTGCGCTATATCGAAACCATGCTTGGCGGCTACATCGAGATAAGCGCGCACAACCGGCTCGGAATAGGCGTTATCGCGCCAGAGACCGCCATTCTGCACCGTGGCACGCGATCCGGCTGGCACCTTGCCATCAAGATATTTGCCAGTCAGCACGCCCGCAGCAAGCGTTGAATAAGGCAAAAGCCCTATATCCTCGCACAGCGAGATTTCTGCAAGATCAAGATCGAACTGGCGCTGCAAAAGCCCGTATTCGTTCTGGATCGATGCCATGCGCGGCAATCCATGGGCTTCGGCCAGACGCAGCCATTGCATCGTGCCCCACGCCGTTTCATTGGAAAGGCCCACATGACGGATCTTGCCTTCGCAAACCATATCGTCGAGACCGAGCAGAACGTCATGCATATGCTCAAGTTCGGATTTCGCATCGGTCTTGGTGTAGTCGAAATCCCAGCCCTGACCGAAATGATAATGTGGTCGCTGCGGCCAATGGAGCTGGTAGAGATCGATATAATCGGTCTGGAGCCGCTTCAAGCTGCCTTCGACAGCCACACGCACGCTGGCGCGGTCAGGACGTGCGCCGCCGCGTATCCATTCCTGACGTCCGCCACCGGCGATCTTGCTGGCCAGAATAAGCTTATCGCGATTGCCTGATTTTTTGAACCAGTTACCAATGTACGTCTCGGTCTTGCCATAGCTTTCCGCACTCATCGGCACCGCATAAGCTTCAGCCGTATCAATGAAATTGATACCCGCATCAAGGGCGATATCGAGCTGCTGATGTGCGTCGGCCTCGGTATTCTGTACACCCCAGGTCATGGTTCCAAGGCAAATTTCGGTCACGGACAGGCCTGTGCGGCCAAGCTTGTTTTTCTTCACGAGGTTTTTCCGGATTGATTGCTCCGCGAGAGCGCGGAATTGAAAGGGGGAACAAAATCATAGCCCTGAGCAGCCGCTCCTGACAAGCCTGTCACGGAATATTCAATTATAAAATATTGCCTTTGATGAATAGAAAAAACGCGCCGATGAGACATCGGCGCGTTTTTATTCTTCATAGCGTAATGCGATCAATAAATGTCGAAATCAAAATATTTCTTCTGGATCGTGTCGTAAGTACCGTTCTCGCGGATTTTCTTGATCGCAGCATTGAACTGCTCACGCAGATCATCATCCCCCTTACGAAGCGCCACTGAAATCAAAGTGTCGGAACCCGGAATATCGCCCAAAAACTTGCAGCAATCGGCCCCATCCTTTTTCAGCCAGTCGGCAGCCAGAAACTTGTCTGCGGCAATCGCATCGATACGACCGCTTTCAAGATCAGCATTGGCTTCATCGGCAGTCGGGTAAAGCTTCACGTCCGCTCCCGCCTTGCCATAAACATCGTCGGCGTAATTGCCCTGCGTGGTGCCGGCCTGCGCACCGATGGTCTTGCCGTCGAATGCGGAAGGCTCGAGCGACGTGATGTCGCTGTCCTTCGGCACGACCACGGCAAGCGGCGTGGTGTAATAACGCTCGCTGAAGGCGACCTGTTTTTCGCGCTCGTCGGTGATGGCCATCGAGGCGATCACCGCGTCGAACTTATTGGCCTGCAAGCCCGGAATCATTCCGTCCCAGTCATTGGCAACAATGGTGCATTTGGCCTGCATCGCCTCGCACAGCGCATTGGCGATATCGATGTCAAAACCGATCAGTCTGCCATCCGGGGACATGTAGTTGAACGGAGGATAAGCGCCCTCGCTTGCGATGCGGATTTCCTTCCACTCCTTGGCCTGAACCGGAGCCTGCATCGGCAACACAAGAACCGCGGAGGAAAGAGCGGCCAGCAATAGTGATTTCAACATGATTTCGTTTCATCCTCTTTCGCAAGTCGGTGGCAGGAATATTTTAAGACCCGCCGATAATTATTCATAATTCAGGCGACCATGCGCGCGCAATGATCGTCCTGCGCATAGGCCTTGCCGAAACGGTTCGCCAGAAAGGCGGTGAGCGCAATATCTTCCTGACGGACAAAACCCCTTTGCGGAAGATCGCCTTTTGCCAGCATGTCGAGCACGGCGCAGATTGCGGACGCGGTGGTAATCTGGATACCGGAGCGCATCATCGTGCCGATCTGGCGCGCATAGACCTTGTTGGCATAGGTTTCCTGCACCAGCCGCCCGTTACGGGTCCCCGATACGGTCACGAAAATCACCACGACATCCTGCAATGTGGTGGGCAGCGCATGTTCAAAAATATCCTTGAGCACTTCGCGGCGATGGCGCAGACCAAGATCGTTCAGAAGCGCCTTCATCAGCGCGACATGGCCGGGATAACGAATGGTGCGATAGTTGAGTGTGCGTACCTTGCCTTGCAACGTCTCGCAGAGCGTTCCAAGCCCGCCCGATGTGTTGAAAGCTTCATAGGTCACGCCGTCGAGCGAAAATTCCTCACGTTCTTCCAGCGCTGGAACTTCGGTGAGTTCGCCATTAACGATGGCCTCGCAAGGCTCGATATATTCGTTGATGACGCCATCCGTGCTCCATGTGAGGTTATAATTCAGGGCATTGGAGGGATATTGCGGCAGTGCACCAACGCGCATGCGCACGCTGTCGAGCGTGTCGAAGCGCTTTGCGAGATCATAGGCAACGATCGAGATAAAACCCGGCGCAAGCCCACATTGCGGAATGAAAGCGGTTTGCGCGCTCTTTGCCAGTTCCTTGACGCGGCGCGTGCTCGCCACATCTTCGGTCAGGTCGAGATAATGGACGCCGGTTTTGGCGGCTGCTTCGGCAATCCGCGTGGTCAGATGAAACGGGGCGGCGCTCAAAACGGCGAACTTGTCCGCCAGCACTGTTTCGAGAGCGGTGGAATTCTCAATCTCGACGGCTTCAGTTTTAACCTTTGCGACGGTTTCCAGTACATCAAGCTGCGTCTGCGCCCGGTCGATAACGGTGACGGCATAATCTCCGCTGGAACCCAGAAGATCGGCAATGGTCGCACCAATTTTCCCTGCCCCGACGACAACGATCTCTTTCATTTTTTTATCCCTCTGAAAGCTGTTTTGGTACGACAAGAATCGCACAAAGCCTTGCAAAAGGAAGGATATGAATTGACGATATGCCGTTGTAACTTTGCGCAAAATGACGTAATCAATATGCATTATGCCGACAAAAGCCGATCTCAGTCTGATTGCCCTTTTGCGTGAAAACGCCCGCGCCTCCACAGCCGAACTGGCGAGAAGGCTCGGCGTCTCGCGCACGACCGTGCAAAGCCGCCTCGAAAAGCTGGAAAGACAAGGCATTATTCAGGGCTATACCGTGCGCATAGCCCCCGCCTTCGAACGCGATCTGGTGCGTGCGCATGTGCTGGTGACCGCACTCCCGAAACTCGCGCCGAAAGTGGAAGCAGCCCTTCGCCACATGATGACGGTCAGGACATTGCATTCGGTCAGCGGAAATTTCGACATGATCGTCGTCGTGGAAGCGCCGTCCATACAGGAACTGGACGCCATTCTCGACCGGATCGGGGCGCTCGAAGGCGTGGAACGCACCATGTCGTCGATCATCCTGTCCACACGCATCGAACGTTGATCAGGCTTTCAGTCCGCTGAACTGCCTTCCCAACCGGCATAAAAGGCACCGGGCTGCTTTTCCATGAACGCGGTGACCGTCTCGATTTCCGCCGGATCGATGGCCGTACTGACCAGTGTGGCGAGCACCTCCACCGTCTGCGCATTGCGGTGCGTGATGCGCACATCGCTGACAGGATAATTTGCGGACTCAAGCTTCTCGACAAGCAATTCGCGCAATTCCTCGCCGTCATCATGCGCTGCGATCACCCGCACCTCATAGGTCTGCTCGGACCTCTGCTCGTCGATGGGAATGCGGTTGATGAGATTGACGAGCGGGCGCAAAAGCGTATTCCCCAAAAGGACAAATCCCGTCAGAAGTGCGGCTTCCGCCAGCATGTCGGTTCCCGCACACGCCCCCACCGCCGCCGAACACCAGAGCGTTGCCGCCGTATTGAGGCCGCGCACGTTCATGCTCTCTTTCATGATCACGCCAGCGCCGAGAAAACCAACGCCGGAGACCACATAAGCAATGACCCGCACTGCTTCCACGTTGCCTGCGATCCGGCTTGCCAGATCGACAAAGGAAGCCGCCCCGATCGCCACCAGTGCATTGGTGCGCAAGCCCGCCGTGCGCTGGCGATATTGTCGCTCCGCACCGATCATTGTTCCGAAAATGAAGGCTGCCGTCAGGCTAATGACCGTATCGAGAAAAGGAAAAAATTCAAACGTCTTGAAAAACTGCATGGCAAAAATCCTTTTTCGCCAAAGGTATAAAGAAATATTTTAATCTATAATGACAAATAAAAAATGACAGGCTGCCCGGATTACGACCGGGCAGCCTCAACAGATCAATAAAGAAGACGCGCGCGGATCGTACCCGGAATTTCGCGGATCTCGTTCAAAATATCGTCGCTCGCCTCGCCGACACCATCGGCCTCCATGACCAGATAACCCACTTCACCATCGGTCTGGAGAAACTGGCTGGCGATGTTGATGCCATGGCTAGAGAAAATCGTCATCAGGCTGTTGAGAATGCCCGGGCGGTTTTCATGCACATGCATGAAGCGCGTACCGGTCGGGCGCGGCGGCAATTGCACCTGCGGGAAATTGACAGCCCCCACCGTCGAGCCGACATCGGAATATTCAATCAGCTTGCGCGTGACTTCGGTGCCGATACGCTCCTGCGCCTCTTCGGTGGAACCACCGATATGCGGGGTCAGGATGACATTTTCCAGCCCCTGCAACGGGGTGACGAACTTTTCGCTGTTGGATGCGGGTTCGACCGGGAAAACGTCGATGGCAGCGCCTGCCAGATGCCCTTCGCTCAAAACCTTGGCCAGCGCGTCGAGATCGACCACATTGCCGCGCGCATTGTTGAGAAGGAAAGCACCCTTCTTCATCTTGCGCAATTTGGCTTCGGTGATGAGTTTGGAAGTAGACTTGTTCGAAGGCACATGCAGGCTGACGACATCAGACGTCTTGAGAAGATCATCGAGGCTCGATGCCGGCTTCACATTACCATATTGCAGCTTGTCGGAGGTGTCGAAGTAACGCACCGTCATGCCGAGGCTTTCGGCAAGGTTGCCGACCTGTGAGCCGATATTGCCGTAACCGACGATGCCGAGCGTCTTGCCGCGCACTTCGCGGCTGCCGGTCGCCGACTTGTCCCAGCCGCCTTCATGCGCCGAAACCGAACGTGGAAAAATGCGGCGCATCAACATGATGATTTCACCGATCACCAGTTCGGCCACCGAACGCGTGTTGGAGAACGGCGCATTGAAAACCGGAATACCGCGTTTGCGTGCGGCCTTGAGATCGACCTGATTGGTGCCGACCGAAAAGCAGCCGACGGCGATCAGCCTGTTGGCGGCGGCAAAAATCTCTTCGGTGAGCTGCGTGCGCGAGCGAATGCCGACGATATGCGCCGAGGCGATCGCCTCGATCAGCTCGGCCTTGTCGAGCGCCTTAGGCAGATGGCGGACGTTGGTATAGCCGGTGGATTTGAAGTAATCGACAGCGCTCTGGTTGATGCCTTCCAGAAGAAGAACATTGATGCGATCACGGGCGAAAGAAAGACGTTCGGTCATTGTAGGTTTCCGGGCTGGAACAGAAAGATCGGTAACGACATCGACATGAGGCGAATTTGTCGTCACCGCGATAGTTCAGATGAAGGCATTGCGGTGCAGAAGCTGCTAGTTTTCATTCGCGGCTGCTTTAGCACCAGAGAACCGACGGGTACAGACGTCACAGGCGTCGCCTGCCCCCGAAAATGCCGGTTGTCGGTTTCTGTTGCGCAAATGTCGCGGCAACGCAAGCCCCCGGCAATCACGCCGCCGCCTTCCCTATGTCCTCAATGGCATAAGGGGTCGACTGGTACATTTCGTTGATCCAGTTGCCGAACAACAGATGCGCATGGCTGCGCCAGCGATTTTCCGGCTTTTTGGTCGGATCGTTTTCAGGGAAATAATGCGCTGGCACCTGCGTTTCCGGTTCGGCCTGAATATCACGAAAATACTCATCCGCCAGCGACGTCGTGTCATATTCGACATGGTTGAACATATGTAGCGCCCGGTGCTTCGGATCTTCGAGCAGGCACAGGCCCGAATCGGGACTATCAACCAGCACCTTCATGCCACTTTGTTGCGGAATATCTTCACTGCGCACTTCCGTCCAGCGCGAAACAGGAATGGCAAAATCATCATTGAAACCACGCAGATAAGGCGAAGCGGGCACACGATTACGCTGACGATAGACACCGGAAATTTTTGCCGGCAGCTCATATTTTTTCATGCCGTGAAAATGGTGCACGGCCGCCTGCGCCGACCAGCAAATATTCAGCGTACGATGCACATTGGTCTGTGTCCAATCGAAAACCCGCTGCAATTCATCCCAATAGGTCACATCCTCAAAATCAAAGCGCTCGACCGGCGCACCAGTGATGACAAAACCGTCGAAACGCTCTTCACGCACATCTTCCCATGGACGATAAAACGACAGCATATGATCGGCAGGCGTGTGCCGCGCCACATGATTGGTGATACGCACCAGTGTGAGTTCAAGTTGAAGCGGGGTTGCTCCCAGAAGGCGCGCGATCTGCGTTTCGGTCGTCACCTTGTTGGGCATCAGATTGAGCAGACCGATCCTTAGCGGACGAATGTCCTGACGCACGGCATCGGCCTCGCGCATGACCATGACGCCCTCAGCTTCGAGAACGGCGGTTGCGGGCAGATCGTCAGGAATTTTTATCGGCATTTCGCGTCAGTCCCTATTCTTCATTGCCGGGAAAGACGCTGCGTGGCTTCATCCGTTTATTTGCCGGGTCGGCCACATCCTCTCTTGCGAGAGTACCACCTTGCCCGGAACGGCAGGTTGGCGTTGGGCGTCTCCCCAACTCTTGATGTAATGCGGCACTTCATACTCAAATGCTGAAGCAATGGCAACAGATTTGCGCGAATACCCCTGATGGCGGAACAAATATGCGTGATCCGCGTTAAGTCGAAAAGGTCTGAAATCAGACGAACAGACCGTCAGGGAGGCCGAAATGAGCAATATTCTGTTCTGGACCGCGCTGGTTATCGCGCCCGTATTGCTGGGGACGCTATTTGCTTTACTGCGTAATTTGCATCATCGCGAAGACATTTCAGCCGGACCGATGGGCTAGCCTTGCAAATTGGCATATCTCTTATTCGTAATATGACGCTGGCTTCCTGTTGCAGGCTATGACACTAATTCGTCCCAACAGCAGGGACAAAAAAATGATGGAACCCAAAGTCGAGCATATTGTCGTCGTCGGGGCTGGCTTCGCAGGTCTGCAACTCATCCATGGGCTAAAAGGCTCCGGCGTCAGAATTACACTGATCGACCAGCGCAATCATCATCTCTTCCAGCCACTTCTTTATCAGGTCGCAACCACAATATTGGCGACATCGGAGATCGCATGGCCGATCCGCCATCTTTTCCGGGACCGCAAGGATGTCACGACGCTGCTTGGCACGGTGTCCGGCGTTGATACGGCAAGCAAACACGTAAAGCTCGAAAACGGCGACGAAATCCCGTTCGATGTCCTCGTACTCGCCACAGGGGCCAGACACGCCTATTTCGGCCATGATGAGTGGGAAAAAGATGCACCGGGCCTGAAAGCGCTCGAAGATGCGACCACAATCCGCCGCCGCCTGCTTCTGGCTTTCGAGCGCGCCGAACGCGAAACTGATCCGGCCAAAAGACAGGCATTATTGACTTTCGGCATTGTTGGCGGCGGTCCGACCGGCGTCGAACTGGCTGGCATCATTTCCGAACTGGCCAAACGCACCATGTGGCCGGAATTCCGCAATATAGACACGCGACAGACGCGCGTTCTTCTGCTGGAGGCAGGCTCACGTATATTGGCAGCCTTTCCGCAGGATCTTTCGGACTATGCGCAAAAGGAACTGGAAAAGCTTGGCGTGGAGGTTCGTCTCGGCGTGCCGGTCAACGATATTTCCGCCGAAGGCTTGACGCTGGGTGACGAGTTTATCGCCTGCCATACCGCCGTATGGGCTGCGGGTGTCGCCGCATCACCGGCTGCGCGCTGGCTAGGGGCTGAAAGCGACCGCGCCGGACGCCTCAAGGTTCTGCCCAATCTGGCCGTACCCGGACATAACGACATCTTCGTCATTGGCGATACGGCGAGCGTTGAAGGCGTCGACGGAAAACCTGTTCCCGGCGTTGCTCCGGCTGCCAAACAGCAAGGCGCCTATGTGGCCAAGGTGTTGCGCAGCCGTATCGAAGCAAAGAGCGCGCCAGCGCCGTTTCGTTATCGCCATCAGGGCAACCTTGCCACCATCGGTAAGAATGCTGCTGTCGTCGATATGGGCCGCATCAAGCTCAAAGGCACCATTGCCTGGTGGTTCTGGGGTATCACCCATATCTTTTTCCTGATCGGCACCCGCAGCCGTGCGGCAGTGGCATGGAGCTGGCTGTGGACCTATCTGTCCGGCCAGCACAGCGCGCGGCTGATCACGCAGGGCAAGGCATCAGAAGATCATAGATGAAAGAGAACCGAGCGCCACACAACGGTGGCGCCCGGCCTTATCTGCCTTATCTGCAATCAGGCTGCTGTGCCGATGAGACCGTGCGGATCAAGCACGAATTTCTTCGCCACCCCCTGATCAAAGCTTTCATAGCCCTGTGCCGCCTCTTCCAGCGAAATGATCTCGGCATTGACGATATCGGCAATCGGCAGGCGGTCATGCAGAATTGCCTGCATCAATTGCCGATTATATTTGAGCACCGGCGTCTGGCCGGTATGGAAGGACTGCGCCTTGGCCCAGCCCAGTCCAAACCGCAGCGACAGGCTGCCCTGTTTGGCCGCATTATCGACCGCGCCCGGATCTTCCGTCACGTAAAGCCCCGGAATACCGATGGCACCGGCTGGCCGGGTGATTTCCATCATCTGGTTCAAGACAATGGCCGGCTGCTCACCGCCGCTATGGCCTCTGGCCTCAAAACCCACCGCATCGATAGCGCTATCAACCTCGTTGCTGCCGGTGACTTCGGCAATCATATCGCCAAGACGGTCGCTTGCCGACAGATCGATCGGCTCAAAACCGACCTTGCGCGCATGATCAAGCCGCTCCTTGTTGAAATCGCCGACCATGACAACAGCAGCCCCAAGAATACGGGCCGAGGCTGCCGCAGCCAAGCCGACCGGACCGGCACCGGCCACATAAACCACCGAGCCGACGCCCACGCCGGCCCTCACCGCACCATGAAAGCCGGTTGGCAGAATATCGGAGAGCATGGTCAGGTCGCGTATCTTTTCCATGGCACGGTCGCGGTCGGGAAATTTCAGCAGATTGAAATCGGCATAGGGCACCGTGACATAGCGCGCCTGCCCGCCGATCCATCCACCCATATCGACATAGCCATAGGCACCGCCTGCGCGCGATGGATTGACGGTGAGGCAGACTCCAGTGTCCTGCGACTTGCAGCAGCGGCAACGTCCGCAGGCGACATTGAACGGCACCGAAACAATATCACCGACATCGAGCATTTCAACGTCGCTGCCCTTTTCGATGATTTCGCCGGTGATTTCATGCCCCAGCACCAGTCCCGGCATGGCGGTGGTGCGGCCACGCACCATGTGCTGATCAGAGCCGCATATATTGGTCGAAATAACTTTCAGGATGACGGCATGGTCGAGTTTTCTGCCGTCGGGCGCTGCCAGTACCGGGTCTTCAATATCACGCACTTCGACTTTGCCGGGCCGCAAATAAACGACGCCACGGTTCTTGCTCATGTCTGTCTCCTCCTCAGTGGACAATGATAAGCCGATGGCAAAAGTGTAACCTTGGCAGGCGCTCTATTCAGTCCCAATCGCGACACGTCTCATTCAATATGAACGTCTTGGTAACGCGCTCAACTTCATGTTATGGGGCAACTGTTCACTTCCCAGGAAATTTTTATGTTTGGATTTCTTGCATACCCGCCGATATTTCTGTTTTTCTATTTTACCGAGTGGTATCGGACAGGTGGCGTTTTTATCTCTGTTACAGCCGCGCTAATCCTTTGGTCTGCATTTCTGGACAGCGCCCAGAAAGAGCGCCACAAAAATCCACTTCATGCCAATTCAGAAAGCACAGCAGAAGCAGGAACACTCAAACCGCCTTCTCCCGAAGATACCCATACACGGCTTTTAAAAAACCTGTTCGGCTTTGCTATCAATGCCATTATGGCGGGGTATTTGCCGCCAAGGCGGGCTGGCTTTAGATTAGTGTTTCCTGTCGAAAGTGCCTGTTCCCTGTACATAGTGATACAAAGCTTCTTGACTTAGGCCAAAGCGCAAGCTTCTGATGCCTCTCATTCCGGGAATTTTGCAACCGGACAGGGCGGCAATCAAGGAGAGGCAAATGCGGATCGGCTTTAACCTGTTGCAGGGACGCAGACTTTGGCGACCGGTTTTCTCCACGCTTGCAACGCTTGGTATTCTTGCAACCGTAACCGTGCCGTCTCTTGGCGCTGAAACCCGACGCATCGAAATCTCTCAGGATGCCGATTATTTCGGGTTTGATCTCCGCACCGAAAAGAACCTCACGCTGGACCAGTGCAAAAACACCTGTCTTGGCGATAATTCCTGCCGCGCTTTTACATATAATCCAAAGGTTAAGTGGTGTTTTTTGAAGTCGGACTTCAACCGACTTAATCCGGTCGTAGGTTCGATTGCCGGCAAGGTCGTGACCGGTCAATCGGCAGAGGATATTGGTGCTGCACCTGCCGTTAAATTCTTTGCCGATAATCTCGTTGCTGAAGCCCGTCGCCTACGTGCGACCCTGACCGCCGAACAAAGCGCAGACGGCCTGCAAACATTGAAAGCGGGGGCTGCCACAGCCGTTGCCAATGGCGATCCGCGCCGCGCCATGCAGGCGTTTTCGGCGGCTTCCGGCGCTTCGCCCGACGAAAGCGAATTGTGGAGCGGCTTTGCGCTGTCCGCGCTGAGCACCTCGCCATCCAACGCGCAGGAAAAGGCCAAATTCGAGCGCGACGCAACAGGGGCTGCATGGAACGCCTATCAGACCTCGCGCACCAAGCGCGACCGCGCGACAGCACTTGCCGTTCTTGCGCAGGCGCTGGAGCGCCGCTCGCTTTCCCGCCCGGCACTTCAGGCCTATGAAGCAAGCCTTGCGCTTGAAAACGATGCTTCCGTTCGTGCCGCCTATGAAGACCTGAAAGCCCGAAAAGGGTTTCGTATTCTCGACAACAGCGTCGATAATGATAGCGCGTCACCGCGCATTTGCGCGCAGTTTTCGGAAGAACTGGTCAAGAGCGGCGTTGATTATGCAAGTTTTGTCACGCTTGACGGCAAGACCCCGCAGGCAATCGAAGCCAAGGACCGCCAGATTTGCGTCGAAGGCCTGCAACATGGCCGCAATTACAGCGTCACGTTCCGCAAAGGTCTGCCTGCGGCCATCGGCGAGACACTTACCGATGCCGTCACGCTTTCCATTTATGTGCAGGACCGTGCTGCCTCGGCACGCTTTACAGGCGACAGTTTCGTTCTGCCTGCCAAGGCACGGCGTGGCATTCCGCTGGTCAGCGTCAATATGGATGTTGCAAAGGTAAAACTCTATCGCATCGGCGACCGTTCCCTGACCCAGCTTCTTTCCGGCTATCAGTTCCTGCGCCAGCTCGACGGCTATGATATCAGCACCGTCGAAGGCCAGATGGGTGAACCCGTCTGGGAAGGCGAGATCGAACTTGCCAAGGGTGAACTCAACAAGGAAACCACCACCAGTTTCCCCATTGATGAAGCCCTGCCTGAGCGCAAGCCCGGCGTCTATGTGCTGACCGCGCAGCCGGTCAAGGTCGGTGATGATTACGACACCCGCGCCACGCAATGGTTCGTGGTGTCGGACATTGGCCTTTCCACCTATACCGGACAGGATGGCATCAATGTCTTTGCGCGTTCGCTCGAAAGTGCTGAACCGCTTTCTGGTGTGAAACTCACGCTTCTGGCGCGCAATAATGAAGTGCTGGGCGAAGCGACCACCGATCGCGATGGCCGCGCGGTTTTCGCGCCTGGCCTCACGCGCGGTTCGGGCAGCTCGGTGCCAGCCGTCTTGATGGCGAGCAAGGATGACGAGGATTTTGTATTCCTCGACATGACCCGCGCCGGGTTCGACCTGTCGGATCGCGGTGTCACGGGACGGGCCGCGCCCAAGGCGCTCGACGTTTATGCATGGACGGAACGCGGCATCTATCGCGCCGGTGAAGTGGTGCATGCCGCAGCGCTTGCCCGTGACGACGCCGCAATCGCCGTCGATAACCTGCCGCTGACTTTCGTCTTCACCCGTCCTGATGGCGTCGAAGACCGGCGACTGGTCTCCGACAGCGCCAAGGCCGGTGGCCATTCGGTGGACCTGACCATCCCGACCAATGCCATGCGCGGCACCTGGACACTCAATATCTATACCGACCCGAAACAGCCTGCCGTTGCTTCGCAGATGTTTCTGGTCGAGGATTTTGTCCCCGACCGCATCGAATTCGATCTAACGACCGACAAGCCGGAAATCGCCATGGGTGAAGCCGCCAATGTCACCGTCGATGGCCGTTTCCTGTATGGTGCGCCCGCAGCAGGCCTTGCGCTCGAAGGCGAAGTGACGCTCACCACCAAGCGCGACTGGGATCGTTTCAAGGGCTATTCCTTCGGTCTGGCCGATGAGGACGACGACAATGCCACGCGCCTGCCGCTCGACGGCTTGCCCAATGTCGGCGATGACGGCAAGGCCACCTTCCCCGTTGCGATTGACGCAGCCCCCTCGACCACACGCCTGCTCAAAGCGGCTGTAACGGTGCGCATGCGCGAAAGCGGCGGGCGTGCGGTCGAGCGCGCGCTTGATCTTGCCATTCGACCGCAAGGCAACATGATCGGCATTCGCCCGGAATTTTCCGGTGATGAAGTCCCGCAAGGCGGCACCGCAAAGTTCAAAATCATTGCCGCCGACGCGAATGGCGAGCGCACCACGCTTGAGGGTGCCGCATGGTCGCTGGTCAAGGTCGAGCGCCGCTATCAATGGTATCGCAATGGCAATAGCTGGAATTACGAGCCGATTACCGCGACCAAGGCCGTTGCCAATGGCAAAATCGATCTGACGACGGGTGCTGAAGCCGAAATCACCACACCCGTCGATTGGGGTCGTTATCGTCTGGAAATCGAGACCGACGATCCGGCGGGACCTGCGACAAGCTATGAATTCGATGCCGGCTGGTATGTTGAGGCTTCGACCACCGAGACGCCGGACGGGCTCGAAATTGCGCTCGACAAGGATCATTACAAGGCAGGCGAAACAGCAAAACTCAAAGTCAGCCCGCGCTTTGCGGGCGAGTTGCTGATCACGGTGGGCGCTGAAAAACTTCTTGCGACCATCACCGAAAGTGTGCCTGCCGAGGGTGCGACCATCGATATTCCGGTGAGCGAAGACTGGGGTGCGGGTGCTTATGTCACTGCCACGCTTTATAAGCCCGGAAGTGCCGAGGAAAGCCGCATGCCAGCGCGCGCCATCGGCCTCAAATGGCTGAAAATTGACCCGGAAGACAGGAAGCTTGCCGTCAAGCTGACACCGCCGGAAAAGATCACGCCACGCGGACAGCTGTCCATTCCGGTTGCGGTCGAAAATGCAGGCAATGAGCAGGCCTATGTCATGGTCGCCGCTGTCGATGTAGGCATTTTGAACCTCACCCGCTATCAGCCGCCCAACCCCGACAACTGGTATTTCGGTCAGCGCCAGCTCGGCCTTGAGCTGCGCGATATGTATGGCCGCCTGATTGACGGCTCGCTCGGTGCCACGGGTAAGCTGCGCACCGGCGGCGACGGCGCCAATATGGCGTCCGAAGGAACACCGCCAACCGAAAAACTCGTCTCGCTGTTCTCCGGTCCTGTCGAACTCGACAGCGACGGCAAGGCGACGATCGATTTCGACATTCCGCAATTCAACGGCACAGTGCGTGTCATGGCCGTGGCATGGACCAAGAAAGCTGTCGGTCATGCAACAAGCGACGTCATCGTGCGTGATCCAGTGGTCATCACCGCCGGTCTGCCGCGCTTCATGGCGCCGGGCGATCAGGCAACGCTGCGTCTTGATATTGCCAATACGGATGCGCCGGATGGCGATTATCGCCTCACGGTGGAGACCAGCGACAATCTCGGCACCGAGATCGGCGGCTATCCCGATACGCTGAAACTCGTTGGCGGCAAGCGGCAATCCATTGCCGTGCCGCTCAGCGCGACGTCGACCGGGGCGGGTCAAGTGACCATCCGGCTTGCCAGTGACAACGGGCTTTCGGTGGAGCAAAACCTTTCGCTTCCCGTGCGCCCGATCGATCTGCCGATCACCACGCGCCATGTGGTCGAGCTTGCCGCCAATGGCGGTAGCCTCAAAGTCGATGGCGGTCTTTTGTCTGAAAGCCTGCTTGATGGTGCCTATGTCAGTGTCGGCGTGACGCGCAGTGCCGCCTTCGATGTGCCTTCACTTCTGATGGCGCTCGACCGCTATCCCTATGGCTGCACCGAACAGACGACAAGCCGTGCGCTGCCGCTGCTTTATTTGAGCGAAATGGCGGCAGGGTCTGAGATGAGTGCCGGCCTTGATGATGCGGATGCACTCAAAAAACGCGTGCAGGACGCAATCTATCGCGTGCTCAATGCGCAATCCTCAAGCGGTTCCTTCGGCCTTTGGGGTCCGGGTTCCGGCGATTTGTGGCTCGACGCCTATGTCACTGACTTCCTGACCCGCGCGCGCGAAAAAGGTTATGACGTGCCGCAGCAGGGGCTTGTTTCGGCACTCGCCAATCTGCAAAATGCGCTCGGCTACAAAACGGACGCCCGCGACAATGGCAATGAAATTGCCTATGCGCTTTATGTGCTTTCCCGCAACAAGAAGGCGTCTGTCGGCGATCTGCGCTATTATGCCGACACGCAGCTTGATAATTTCGCAAGCCCGATGGCCATCGGACAACTGGCGGCAAGCCTTGCGCTTTATGGCGACCAGCAACGCTCGGACCGCGTGTTCAAGGCAGCATTGGAACGCGCAACCGCCACGAGCGGGTTTGATTTCAACCGCTCCGATTATGGCTCACGCCTGCGCGATGGCTCTGCCGTTCTGGCGCTGGCGGCTGAAAGCAAGCCTGCACCGAAAGTGCTGCCATCGCTGATCAGCCTCGTCAGCCATGAGCGGGAACGGGCGAAATATCTCAGCACCCAGGATCAGGCATGGATGCTGCTCGCCGCACGCGGGCTTAACGAAAACAATGCAGCAATCAAGCTCGATATTAACGGCCAAACGCATGACGGTGCCTTCTCCGAACGCGTCAATGGCAATGCGCTTGAAACAAAGCCGCTTGTGCTCACCAACAAGGGCAGCGAAGCCATCGACGCGGTGGTGACGGCAGTGGCACCGCCCGCGCAATCGCTGCCCGCCGGTGGCGATGGTTTCAGGATCGAGCGCAGCTATTATACGCTCGACGGTCAGCCCGCCGATATTACCGGAGCGAACCAGAACCAGCGTTTCGTCGTTGTTCTCAAAGTCGACGAGTTGCAAAAATGGCAATCGCGCCTGCTTGTGACCGATCTTTTGCCCGCGGGTCTTGAACCCGACAATCCAAAGCTTGTTTCCAGTGCTGATCTGGGCAACTTCCCGTGGCTTGAGAATACGCAGGCCGCCCATCTCGAATTCCGCAATGATCGCTTTGTGGCGGCGTTCGATCAGTCGGCTGGTGACAAGAAACAAATCACGCTCGCCTATGTGGTGCGGGCCGTGACGCCGGGTATCTATACCCATCCGGCGGCAACGGTTGAGGACATGTATCGTCCGCAATATTCGGCACGTACCGCGACCGGCATGATGGAGGTGCTTGCGAAGTAAGGCACGTAACCCCATGAAAAGGCGATGGAAGATAGTCATTGGTTGCAGTGCCTTTTTGGGCATTGCAACCCTTGTCGGCGTGACGGGACTAAACTGGCTCGACCACGCCTACCCGCCGCCTTTGCCCGAACGCTTGACCATTTCGACCGAAGTCATGGATCGCGACGGCGAACTCTTGCGCGCCTATGCGACACCCGACGGTTATTGGCGGCTCAATACGCGCATTGAAGACGTTGATCCCAAACTCATCAAAATGCTGATCGCCTATGAGGACAAGCGTTTTTACGAGCATGGCGGTATCGACTGGCGCGCGCTTGCACGCGCCGCCGTGCAACTTGCCGGTAATGGGCGGATCGTGTCGGGCGGCTCGACGCTTTCCATGCAGCTTGCCCGCCTGATCGAACCACGCGAAAGCCGCAGTTTTGGTTCCAAATTCCGCCAGCTTGCCCGCGCCGTGCAGATCGAACGGCGGCTTAGCAAAGAGCAGATTCTTGAGCGCTATCTGACGCTTGCGCCCTATGGCGGTAATCTCGAAGGGGTTCGTTCGGCCTCGCTTGCCTATTTCAACAAGGAACCTTTGCGCCTTTCAACCTCTGAAGCGGCCCTTCTCGTCGCCCTGCCGCAATTGCCCGAACGCCGCCGCCCCGACCGTGAAATGAACAATGCCATTGCCGCCCGTGACCGCGTGCTCAATCGTATGGTGGAAGCGCAAGTTTTGAGTAAGGACGAAGCGGAGCGCGGGCTGCGCGAAAAGATTTCCGCAACGCGCCATGCGCTTCCGGCCTTGGCGGCGCATTTCGCCGATCTGGCGCTCATCAACGCCCCCACCGAAGCCCGCCACACACTCACGCTTAAAAAATCCGTGCAGCGCGGACTGGAAGCCGCTGCTCGCGAGGCCGCCTCAAAGCTTGGCAGCAAAGTCTCCATCGCCATGGTGCTGGCCGACAGTCGCAACGGCACTACTCTGGGCGAGGTCGGCTCGGCGGATTATTTCGATGCGAAAAGACAGGGCTGGATCGATATGACCCGCGCCGTGCGCTCGCCCGGCTCGACATTAAAGCCCTTCATCTATGGTCTTGCCTTTGAAGAAGGCATGATCGCGCAGGAAACCATTATCGAGGATCGTCCGGCGGATTTTGCAGGCTATCGCCCGCGCAATTTCGACATGCGCTATCAGGGCGATGTCAGCATTCGTCAGGCGCTGCAACTCTCGCTCAACGTGCCAACCATCAGTCTGTTGGAGGCAGTCGGCCCGGCGCGCCTCACCACGCGGTTTCGGCAGGCGGGCGTTTCGCTGCAATTGCCGAAAAATGAGCCGCCGGGGCTGGCCATAGGCCTTGGTGGCGCCGGGATCAGCCTGCGCGATCTGGTGCAGCTTTATACCGGCCTTGCCAATGGCGGGCGGAGTGCCGCTCTTCGTGACGGCACGGAACGAAGCGAGCCTAAACAGCCGAGCGGCCCTATTCTCAGCGAACAGGCCACATGGCAGATCGGCGATATTCTGGCTGGCGTCATGCCGCCGCAGGGCGCTCCGCGCCGCGGCCTCGCATACAAGACCGGTACATCCTATGGCTATCGCGATGCATGGTCGGTGGGCTATGACGGGCGCTACGTGCTTGGCGTCTGGGTCGGGCGCGCCGATGGCGGCCCGGTGCCGGGGCTTTCGGGCTATGTTTCCGCAGCGCCCATATTATTCGATGCCTTCGTCAAATCCGGCGTGGTTTCCGTGCCGTTGCCGCCAGCCCCCGCTGGCGCGTTTCGCACCGCGCGTGCCGATCTGCCGGTAACACAGGTGCGCTTTTCATCGGCAAACGATCCCCTGCCCGTTCTGAAAGCTGCGACAGAACCCGCCCCGCGCATCGTGTTTCCGCCGGATGGCGCGCATGTCGAATTGAAGGCGATGCAAGAGACCGCCTCACCGCTGACCCTGAAACTTCAGGGCGGACGCGCACCCTTCCGCTGGCTTGCCAATGGCAAACCGGTTTCCGAGCTGGAGCGGCGGCGCACCGCCACATGGCAGCCAGACGGAACCGGCTATTCGACCCTCACTGTGATCGATGCCAGCGGGCGAGCGGCAAGCGTCAAGATTTTCGTCGAATAAAGATTACTGCGCGGCTTCTGAAACCGGCGCAGGCTGCTTCTTTTCCAGCGTCATGGTCTTGAGATTACCGGAAAACAGAATGCCGGTGATCGGCAGGACCGGCTCCTCTGGCAACGTCTCGTGCCGGGCACTGTCCTTTGGCACATGGAGCTTGTGTGGAATATCGGAATCTGCACCCGTAAGGGTCAGCGAAACATTGCCTTTGGCATCCAGCAGATTGGCACCATAGAGAAACTCGAAACTCAACATCGAGACGAGGAACCTGTAGGTGCCATCGCGCACCCCGCCCTTCATCATCGCGGCGCGGTGCACTTCGTCGTCTGTGACCAGGTCAAGCGGAGGAATGCGCGGATCGCAGACATAGCCGAGTGAGAGCAATTGCCCGTTATCGACCGCAAAATGCATGCGGTCCTGACCGAGATCGAGTGCTTTAATCGAGAAGCGGCGATTGCTGTATTCCACCGGCACGCGCCCCAGCCGCTTGCAAAGTTGCTCGCCGCTCAAGGCTTTCGCATTGGCAAAATGATCGGGATCGATGGCAAAAGGCAGCGCTTTTGGGCGATGCGGCGCATGCAAGGCGGGCTCCAGCACATCGGCAATCAGATTGGCGACGATAGTGGTGGAGATGGGCCGCGCATAATGGCCCTGATCGAGATAGAAGGTGGGACTTGCGACGACATCGCGGCCATATTGCTTCATCAGCATGCGCGAAACATCGACGCAAATCGTGTCATACCATTGCGAAATGTAATTAATGCCCGCATCGATCGACGGCACGGAATTGAGGAACGAACCGTTGCGTGCACCAAACACCAGTGTCGCGATGCGCAGGTTCGGATTACGCTCCAGCGCATAGCGGATGATGCCCTCATAAAACCGCGCCCAGTGGCGGAACGGCCTGCGCTCGTCGCCATAAACGAAAGCGTCGTTGATGGCATATTCGATCACGAGCAATTCGCAATCTTCAAGCTGTTCGAAAATCTTGAGCTGATAAAGGCCGAGCGCGCTCGTTGTGCCGCCAACGGCCAGATCGGCCATGATGTCGAGTTCCACCCCGCGTTTCGCCATGGTGGAAAGCAGCGTCGGCAGATAGCCGGGCAGCATGACGGTATTGGAACCGCCGATGATTACAGTTTTGAGTTTCATTGCGTCACCGTTGCTGCACGTCCGGCAGGCGTCAGCCCACCGCAGCGCCACACCCCGTAAGTGCCCTCGTCCCAATCGAAATAATAGGCGGCTGCGATCTGGCCCTTGTCCATCATCTGGGCAAAGCGTTCGCGTGCCTTTTCAACCAGTTGCTGGCGTTTGTTATCATCTGCCGGGCAGGTTTTCTGCGTGTTGGCAAAGCCCCATTCGGTGATCCAGCACGGTTTTCCGTCCGCACCACCACAAAAAGACAGCGACTTTGCGATGTGTTTTGTGCGTGCCGCACGCGTGCCGCTGCTGCCCGGATAAATATGGATGCCGTAACCATCGGCCACGTCATTGAGACCATGTTTTTTCAACAGATCGGTAAAGACGGCCGGGTCGATACTGTCCACACCGCGCCGGTCGGCATCGATGAAAGGAATATCGGACAAACCGGCGGAGACGACCTTGGCCTTGGTGCTCAGTTTTGTCTTTGCCAGTTCCGCACGGGTCACGCGCAGCAATTCGACATATTTCTGCGCCCCCTTCTCGATTTGAGGACGCTCTTCCATTTCATCGAGAGAACGCGCCGTCTTCATCTTTTCGCGCGGCAGGATCGCCAGATCGCCATTATAGGGCGCCCAGTTGATCTCGTTGCCCGGTTCGACGCCGACCAAAGGCACACCGAGCGCATCGATTTTCTGTAACGCATCGCTAAGTACCACGCGATAGCGTTCCGGGTCGATATCCGAGAGCCTATACATGTCCCAGACGCGCCCACGCCCTGAACGTGGCTTGGTGCCTTGCGGGTAAAAATCAGCATTGTTGAGCGAGACTTCGAGCAGCACGGCGAGATTTTTCGTATGCGCTTCCCTGACCGCCTCTATGCTTTTATCAAGCGGGCGCGACAGCGACAGGCGCACGGCAACCACGCCGTTCTTCACCATCTGGTCAAAGATTTTGGTGCGCTCATCCGCCTTGAGCCAAGCCATATTGACCCGGTTGACGCCAAAGCGCGTATCGCCAGAAGCAATGCCGGGTGTGACGGCAAGGAGCGCGGCACCAATCAGTGCCGCCAATACCCGCTTTCTACCCCCGCTGCTTCTGGCTTTTATGGTCATCTCAGCCCGATATCCTTCAATGCGCCATAGAAATTGGCCTCGCATTCCGAATAGCGGTTGATGGCACCCGGCACGTCGATTTTTGACAGGAAATCGCGCAGGAAAGCCTTCTTCTGCGTCTGACGGTTCCACACGCTGGCATCGATATGCGGGAAGCCAACAAAGCCGAGCATTTCGCGCATGCGGTCATCGACGGCGATCATCAGACCGGGGACGCCCGACTGCATGCCGATGATGGTACCGTGGAAACGACGGCTCAGGCCAAAATCCTGCGTGGAAATCCAGCTGCGCCATTTATGCGTGTCGAAGAACACCAGCAACTCGTTCTTGCGCTGCCATTTTTCCATATGCTTGTATTCGACAGGAGCCGTGATGCGGCTTGCTGCCTCGTCATAGGCATCGGCATTGTCATCGACGGTCATGTTGAGGTTATAGACGATGACCTCATCCTGAATGACGTAGCTTGCCACACTGTCCTTTTCGAGCAGCGCATGCGCATCGACAAGCGTGTCGGCAACGCTGCCGAGATAGCCGCCGAAGGAAATCTTTTGCGCGTCGGCAAGGCCTGGATCGGCAAGCTTGCTCAGCGAGCGCTTCATTTCCTCGGGCCGGTAATAAAGCGAAGGACAGCCGGTCGGGAGGACATATTTCATACCCGCATCACGCAGGAATTCAGCCGTGAAATGCCCACGCGTGAGGAAGAAGCTTTCCTTGCGGCGCAGGATTTCGAGAAAGCGGCGCGTGCCTTCCGGCAATTCCTCTTTGAGATTTTCCTTCTTCTGAATGCCGATGCCCATCACGACGATCGGCATGTTGAGCTTTTCAAACACGAAGGATTCGGTCGTCGCCGCATAGCCGGGGCGCAACAGATTGGCCGAGGCAAACAGGCAGAGATCAAAGCTTTCGTTCAACTTGGCATAGGTTTCAGGAGAATTGAGGCTATTGGCCAGATGCCAGAACGGAATATAGGTGACGTCATGGCCGCGCACCGCGTTGGCAGCGCCCTCGCCGATCAGATAATTGCCGGTATTGGCGATCTTCTTGACCTGATCGATCACGTTCTTCTTGGTGCGGATCGGCTCGAAATAAGGGCGATGCTTGACACTTGCCCCGGAAACACTGTCAACAGTCCGCATCAGGTAGGACGGAATGCCGGTGATCATTATGCGCATGGATGATCCATCTTGTCTTGAGTTGTAAAACAGCGGTCAGATTCGGGCGTCAGCCGACGCCGATTTCTGAAAGCGCGCTGCGGAAATTCTTCTCGCGGGCGGAATATTTCTCGACCACGTCCGCAATGTTCATCGACCTGATATGATCGGTCACAAAGGCGCGGCGATCAGGAGCGACGTTCAGATCATTGGCGTCGATTTTCGGCAGGCCGGAAAAATTGAGCATTTCGCGCATACGATCATCAACGGCCACCATCAGGCTCGGCACACCGGCCTGCATGGAAATGACATTGCCGTGGAACCGGCGTCCGAACGAGAAATCCATCCGCGAGCACCATGCGCGCCACTGGTTGGTGTCGATGAAGGCATGCACGGTTATCTTTTTCTTCAACGTGTCCGAGGCCTTGTAGGTGAGCGGGCCGACGATCTCGCCAGTGGTCGAATCATAAGCGCGGCCATTGGCGTCATCCTCGACATGCATGTCGAAATGCAACAACTCGTCCTGCACCACATAGGCCGAACGTCCATCATCGGAGCCAAGCGCATTCATGTCGGTGATGGTTTCAAATTCCGCCCCCATATAGCCGGTGAAGACCGTCGGGCCCTCACCGACCTTCACGTCAGCCAGACGGCGAATGGATTTGCGCATATTGTCGGGGCGGAAATAGAGCGACGGACAGCCGACCGGGCGCACATAGGAAAAGCCCTGATCACGCAGATAGCCTGCCGCATCCTCGCCACGGGTGAGGAAATAATGCTCGCGATTTTTCAGCACTTCCAGAAGCTTTTTGGTGCCAGCAGGCAGACCGTCTTCGCGCTCGATATCGGGGCGGTTCTGGATGCCGATACCGAGCATCACCACCGGCATGTTGAGTTGTGCCAGAACGGCTGCTTCCGCATCCGCCGACAGGCCCTTGCGCAACAGATTGGCACAGGTGAAGACGCAGATATCAAATTCGCGTTTGATCTCTTCCAGACCCGTTCCATTGTTGATGCAATTGAACAAATGCCAGAAGGGAACATGCTTGGCCGACGGCAAAAGGGCCGCCATAGCGCCCTCGCCGATCAGGTAATTGCCCGTATTGCTGATATTTTTCAGCTCCTGAATGAATTTTTCCTTCGGCTCCGAATTGGGCTGTTTTTCGGAATAAAAGACCTGCGCCTTGTCGGCGCGCTCGATCAGGCGCGTCAGATAGCTCGGGATTCCAGTGACGAGAATACGGGGGCTTTTGCTCATAAGCGGTCTTTCCAAACTGAATTTCAGGCAACAGCGCGACCGGGGAGGACGGCAGCGGCGTTGGTATCATCTGTATCTTCCGGCAGATCGGGCCGGGATTTGGGATAGGCGGGGCTGATCTCGTTGGCCCAATCGGTAAATTCGGAGAAAGCAGAACTCCACGACCGGGATGCGGCAGCAGCCAGTGCTCCTGCGGCGGTCTTTGCCAGCGCCTCGCGATCCTCGGCCAGAATCGTGAGAATGCGCGTGGTGTCAGCCACGATCTGCGCATCATTGCCGTTGCGGATCAGAATACCGTCACGACCATGATTGATGAGTTCATCAACGGCACCGACTGCGGTTGCCACCGGCACACAGCCAAGCTGTTGGGCTTCCGCGATCATCAGCGGTGCGCCTTCCCAGCGCGACGGCATCAGGAGAACGTCGGCCCATGCCAGTTGCATGGCGATATCGCGCCCATCAAAAACCGGCGGCGAAACTTTTACGCCCACAGCCTTCAGCTTGGTCATCCACGAGGCGCTGGGATCGTCCGACAGAATCTCGCCGCCAATCGCCTGCGCATCAAAGGGAATGCCCTGCTCTTTCAGTTTCACGATGGCATCATGCAGCCGGTCGATGCCCTTCTGGCGGTCGAGACGGCCCATATAGAGAAGCCGCAGCGGCGCACGCTCATCGCTTACAGCGCGGGCTTTCCGTGCGCGCGTCACTTCTTCACGCAATTTGTCGTCGATGGAGAAGCTCGCACCATTGCGCACCGAAAAAACCTTCTCGAATGGCACGCCAAAACTGTGCAGATAGATTTTCAGCTGGTCCGAACAGGTCAGAAACGCATCATAGGCGTGCTCGAAAGCGATACCCGCATAGGGCTGGCCTGCCGGACGCCGGAACACGGTTTCATCGACCACATGCAGATAACACACGGTGCGGGTGCCTTCCGAGCGCAGCTTGCCCATCAACGGGTGCGCGGCCATGACGTGGTTGTTGACCACCAGATCAAAGCCCGACAATTGCCCGCGCAAAATACCCCAGTCGAGCGGGTGATCATCGGTGATGAAATCCTGCCCCAGAAAACGGTTGGTGTCGCCCCAGGCGGGAATGCCGTCTTTCCACAGATGCAGGTAATCAAACGACTGGTCGAATTCGTCGAGCACATCCATGCGCTCATTGCCGAGCACGAAAAGATGGGTTTCAAAACCCTGATTCTTCAACTCGCGACCGGCGGCATAGGCGACCTTTTCAGCGCCGCCAAACGAGGCATTGGGAACCAGAACGGCAGCCGTCTTCTTCTTTGCCGCATTATGCGCCAGCGGCAACACAGGCCCGCCACCCATCTCATCACGCAGCACCTGATACATTTGCGACAGTGCCGGCAGACGGCTTGGACGCCATGTCCAGCGCGTCGCCGCACTCTGCTTGAGCGGGCTTGTGGCAATCGATGTCACCAGATTGAGCATCGACTGTTCGGGGCGCGACAACGCGCGGCGCTGACGCACACGCGGGAACGGAAAGCGCACTTTCATGCGCGCCGATGTCGGCCATAATTGCTGCGAGCCAAGCGAGGAAAACCAGTCCAGCGCATCATTCTGGATGATGTCGCGGATGAGCCGCGTTGAAACGAAGATCAGGTCGGCGGGCTTCTGCTCGGCCCCCGAAGGCATGATCTCGGTATCGATGCGGCGCTCGGCTTCAACATTGATCAGCTCAACGAAAACGATATTGGCCTGATCGGCTAGTCTTTCGAGACGCGACAGGATGTTGGGGTAGAGTTTCGAGCGCGCCAGAAGCTTGAGCGTCTCGCTATTGGAGGCGGCCAGAAACGGTGGGAAATGGAAATTATCCGGTTCCGAAACCGAACCCCAGAAGGCCCGGATGGTATCGTCGAATTTGAGATCTTTTGAAGGAAGGCTTGGATCGGTAAAGAAGCTGACCGTCCCCTCGCCCGCGCGGATCACGCCAAAGCGCGGGGCTTCCTCATGCTCAAAGCCGACCAGTGTTGGCCTACGGAACAGCGCCTTATGGCGCTTGCGCAAGAAGCTGATCGAGCCGGAACGGTCGCGGTTGGCTTCCTTGAAGCGGCTTTCGGCACGCAGCCGATATTCAAAGCCGGTATCGTGGCAGGGTGTGCCGACAAAGCCTGCCTCAATCGCCGAGAGCCAGAATTCCCAGTCCTCAAAGCCGTTCTGACGGTCATCGTCAAAGCGCACACCGCAGCGAAACACATCCGCCGAGATCATCGATCCGGTATCGCAGATATTGTCGGTGATGCAGTGGATCAGCCGCGAATAGCTGTCGCCATAATGCGAGCGCCAGTTGACCGAAAACGTATCGATATTGGTATATACCCAGCCGGCATTGCTCGACAGAAGCTTGCGGTAGAGCGTATCGATGGTGTGCGGTTGCACGCGGTTGTCGGCATCAACGAAATAGACCGCACTGACATCCGGCATTTCTTCGAGAATATAATCGATGGCACGGTTGCGCGCGCCACCCGGTCCGGCATTCTCGCCGAACAGGACATGGATATTGTCATGCGCCGCCGCATAAAGTGTCAGACTGTCGAAAACCTCGTGGCGCGGATCGCCATCGACGGAAATCACGATCTCGGTGCGAAACACCGTCTGTGATGAAAGGATCGTCTCCAGCGCTTCGAGCGCCAGCGCCGCATGGCCATAAAGCGGCATGGCGACGACGATCAAATCCTGCGATCTATCGTACATTCGCAGCCTCTTTAGCGGCCATAGGCGCATCGATAGGGGCGGCACTGGCCTCGATATGCTTGACGAGGCGGAAGTTGAAGACTTTCAGCCATGAGAAATCGACGGAGTCGGCTGCTGCCTTGCTGAGCACGATCAGGTCCATAGTCCGCTTGACGGGTTCTTCGAACATGAAGTTGATATCGACGGCGCGTCCCGGCCCCACCTCCGACCAGCCGCTGAACAAAGCCTGCGGGCGGCGGCGGTCGAGATTGGCGATGGCTGCGATTTCTTCCTCGATATTGGCACCGAGATTGACCGCCAGCAGACCAACGGCACAGGGCTGGCCCTCGGGGTGATCGATGACAGAGCGGGCGGAAATACGCACCGTGCCAGGAGCAACCACGCGGCGAATGGCGCCTGCGGTAATCCCCTCTTCGAGCGGATGGCAACCGATGGCATCTTCATGTTCGAGAAAGCGCACGGTTGGGAAATCGGGCGTCAAAGGCGTGACCGACACATTGGCGACATTGCGCAAGAGTTCGACCGGCAGGCGGTAGTCATCGACCTTGCGGCCATTGATGAGCGATGTCGGAACAATCGTATTGGGAAGAGAAGCGGGACGTACGCCCGGAAGGCCGGTGAAAATGCGCAAGGCCAGCGGGCGCATGTCGAGATCGCCATGCGGAATGCGCGCACGCGCTGCGTAACGCTCGTTGGCAATCACATTGCCGAGCGAGAGTTCGGGCGGCACGCCGCCGGTTGCGGAAATGCGCAGACGCAGCGTGCGGTGGCTTCCGTCACAGCCTTTTGGCAGCGAGAAGAAATTCCATTCCGCTTTGAGATCACCATAAGGCACCAGCCATTCGGCAATGCCCTCGCCATTTTCGAGGTAATCAAGCGTGACGATCAACTGCCCGTTGCGATTGGCGGGCAGATCGCGGAAATGCAGCGCAAAGCCCGAAACGGCGTAACTCGATACCGGGAAAAGCTGCTCGATTTCCGATTCGCGCAGCAGACGCGCAAAGCCCTCGTCCTTGGGATCGACCAGCGGTGCATGGCCGAAGATTTCGGTTGCCGAATCCCAGTTGCGGGCATGGAATGCGTCTTCGATAGCGCGATAGTTTTCAAACATCGTCTCGCGTTCGCGACGCAGCATGGCAAGTTCCGCATGCATCCGGCTCGTATGCGACGCCAGACGGTCGAGGCTGGTTTCCATAAGCTGCGCCAGAAGGGCTGACACCGTATCGGGTCCGGCCTGATCGACCCTGATGACCGGCAATTTGGGGATGGTGCGCATACGGTAAAGCTGCTGCAAAATCACATCAAGGTCAGCTGCGCCTTCATCGGAGGCGGCGACCGCTACAAGTGGAAAGGAATTCGCCAGACGCAGCCGCTTGCTGTCGCCTTCAAGATAGGTCGTCGCATTGCCCAGAGGCGTGGTTTCCAGCGCTTCACGATCACGCAACGAAGCGATGGCATAGCGGCGGGTTTTCCGCCCCGAGATCGCAGGAAGTGGTGTGCTCAACATAGCCGTCCATTATGTGGGGGCCGATTGGGAGGTTCGGCCTATGTGACAATCAGAAAATACAGACCATGTATTGTCAACAGCCATATAACACCAACTATATGATAATATTGCGAATATTTGCACAGTTATTAATTCAAAATTTGAAACAATATGCCACTATATTCAATTATATGCGCAACTGCGCAGAAAAGCGGCATTTTATATTCATGATTTATGTTTCAAGCGCCAAATTATCGCCACAGTGCCTGTTATCGACCATGCAGCACTGCTTCGATCAAGGTTTTTTGCTGCCTTAAACATTCCGTCATCTTGAAGCGTTTTTCCACGGTTCGACGCCCCGCCGCGCGCATGGGCAGGTAGGCCTCGGGTGATTTGAGAACATTGAGCACGGTTTGCGCCAGCGCATCGCTGTCAAAAAAGGGCACCAAAAGACCGTTCTGGCCCGACCGGATCACCTCACGCACTGGCGGTGTATCGGAGCCGATGATCAACGCCCCGCAGGCCATGGCTTCCACCACCGACCACGACAGCACAAATGGATAGGTGAGATAGATATGTGCTGTGGAAATCTGATAGAGTTTGCGCAAATCCGCGTGCGGTATTGGCCCAGTAAACACCACACGCCCGGCAGGCAATTCCATATCTTTAAGCAGATGCTCACGCCATGAGCCACCGCCCGGCGGCGGTGTGCCGTAGCTCACGCCATCCCCCCCGACAAAGACAAAAATCGCCTCGTTATTTTGCCGGATAACTTTTGCCGCCGCTTCCAGTGCTTGCGGAAAGCCGCGATAGGGTTCGAGATCACGCGAGACGAAGGTAATGACCTTTTGTTCTCCCGCCTTGAGCACTCGCCCATCGGGCAATGTGAGTGTCGCATGGCGGTCCGGGTAGAAGATTTTTGTATCCACGCCCTCATGCACCACGGCAATGCGCTTCTGCATGGTTTTGGGATAAAGGCTTTTCTGCCAATGGGTCGGACTGATGCCGCCATCCAGACTGTCAAAGGTCAGGAGTTGCGCCATGTTGCGCAAACGCAGGCGCTTGCGTGTTTCACTGCTCGGCTGATCACCGGGCGCGAAGCCGACATCCGCACCCTGCGCACGATAAAAGAACTCGCAATAGCCGAGTGCAGGTGTTGCGGGCAGCACGTCCTTGACGAACATCATGCTGCCCCACCCGATATGGCCGACGATTATATCCGGCTTTTGGCCTTGCCGTGCCATCGATTCAAACGTTTCGGCAACACGATAACCGATCCGCGTGTGGAGATCCGGCACTTCAAGATACCGGGCCATGGCACCATTGGTGCGTGGCCCCGTTTCAACCCTATGGCGAAGAACGCGGACCGCTGGGAGGCGACGGTCCACCGTCTCGCAGATCAGACTGACATCATGTCCGCTTTGCGCAAGGTGGTGCGCCAAAGCGGCAAACTGACCAAATCCGCGTCTGTGCACAAAACTTATATGCATGTCACAAAACGTGTCCGGATTTTAGCAAATAATCGTCTCAGATCATCAAATGCCATAGCGCGCAGCGTTACCCCAGACCAGTTCCAGCTTGTGCAGGGTCTGATATGCGATCTCGAGATTGCGCAGATCATCATCGTCGCGAGCAAGGATATGGTGGTAGCTCTTGCTGGCATTTCTGAGGTTGGCGCACAGGCGCTCACCCTTCTCCGTCAGCCTGATCCGTGCGGAACGCTTGTCTCTTTGCGACGCCACACGATCGACATAACCGCCATCGGTAAGCTGTTTTAAATAATAGGAAATATTGGACCCAACATAGTGCCCACGATCCAGCAATTCACCCACAGTGAGCTCGACATCGCCAATCGCCATCAGAACAAGCGTCTGTGCCGGGCCGATATCTTCCACGCCGATTTTGGTCAGTTCCGTTTTCAGGAGGCTGACAAAGCGACGATTTACGCGTTCAATCATCCGGGCCAGCTCGAAATGGGTAATAACGACTGTATGAACCGGATTTCTGTGTTCCTGTTTTTCGGCGGTAACTTCAGGAAAATCAACGGCAGACAAGCCGTCAATTGATGTCTCGACTTCCACTCCCTCGTGCAGAAGTTTTTGCATCTATTTACTCTCCATTTTCAATTTTACTTCAAATTTTGAAGAAATTTCCAATTGCGATTTCTTAGCTCCTTTTGCATTTCCCCGCCGTAAAGACTCTTTTATGTCACAATCTATCCTGTATTACTTTAATAATACTGATAGGCGCATGACTCGCATTAGGGATAACCGCGACCTGTGACCATTCCGAGGCAGATAGCGTATGAATGATACTGGCCAAAACGATCAAAATGGCAAGAGCGCCATCCATAAAAAAAGCTCACAAGAAAATGTGACCACGCCGAAAAGCCTGATTCACAAGGCGCGGCGGGTGTTTCTGTCCGGCCTACTTTATGCGGTTCTCTTAAGCTTCTGCATCAACCTTCTACAACTCACAGTACCCCTCTATATGTTGCAGGTACATGATAGGGTGTTAAACAGCCGAAGCATGGACACGCTGACCATGCTGACGATTCTCGCAATCGGCGCCATGCTGGTCTTCGGTGTTCTGGAATTCATCCGCTCGCTGTCGTTTCAGGCCATGGGCACCGCCCTGGTGCGTCGGCTTAATCTCGCAGTGCTGACCGCAGCCGTTCAGGCATCCGTCAATCAGGGTCTGCCAAAGGCCACCCAGACCTTGCGTGATCTGACCGAACTGCGCAGCTTCCTCACCTCGCCCGCCATCAACGCGCCGCTCGATGCAGCATGGTCGCCGATCTTCCTCGGTGTCTTGTTTCTGGTGCATCCGATGCTCGGTGTTATCGGGCTGGTTGCGGTGGTGATCCTCGTTGCCTGTGGCGTGCTTACCGATATTCTAACGCGCAATCTGGTGCAGGAAGCCAATCAGGCCAATGTCGAGGCGGTGGCAAAGATCGGCAGCAGCCTGCGCCATGCCGAAGTCATCGAAGCGATGGGCATGCTGCCCGCCCTTGCGCGGCGCTGGCGCACATTGCAATTGCACGCGCTTGAAGCGCTTGACCTTGGCGGCACACGCGCCCGCGCCATGACCTCGATCGCCCGTACCGCACGCTTCATCATCCAGATCTGCGCGCTGGGGGCTGGCACGCTTTTAGCCATGCAGCAGGAAATCACGCCCGGTTCGATGATCGCCACCACCATCATCATCGGCCGCCTTCTGATGCCATTCGACCGCATTGTTGAAAACTGGCGGCAATGGGTCAGCGCCATCGCAAGCTGGCAACGCGTGCAGTCGCTGTTGTCGGAAAACCTTGCCGTACGCCAGACCATGCCGACCCCGCGCCCCAATGGCGATCTCGTTATCGACAAGCTGATCTATGCGGCACCCGGCGTCGATGTTCCGATCATCAAGGGCATTTCGTTTTCGCTTTCGCCGGGCGAAGTGCTGGGCATCGTCGGACCGTCCGCCGCCGGTAAATCAACCCTTGCCCGTCTTTTGATAGGCATTACCAAGCCGACTTCGGGCGGCGTGTTCCTCGATGGCAACAATGTCTATCTGTGGGAGCGTGGTTCGTTTGGCGAAATTGCGGGCTACCTGCCGCAATCGGTGTCGCTGCTCGATGGCACCATCAAGGACAATATCGCACGCATGGGCGACAGCGATCCGCATCGCGTGCTCGAAGCCGCCCGCCTTGCCGATGTGCATGAAATGATCGGGCGCATGCCGCTTGGCTACGACACCCCGGTCGGTGACGGACGTCTGACGCTTTCGGGCGGCCAGCGCCAGCGCATCGGCCTTGCCCGCTGCCTTTACAACCGCCCGCGCCTTATCGTGCTGGATGAGCCCAACTCCAATCTCGACGCAATCGGCGAACGCGCCCTTATGCGCTCTATCGAACATGCCCGCGACGATGGCGCCATTGTCATCATGATTGCACATCGCCCGTCTATCATGCAGGTTGCCGACAAGCTGCTGGTGCTCGAAAATGGCCGTATCAGCCAGTTCGGCCCGCGTACCGATGTGGTGGCCTCGCTCGCCCCTGAGAACAAAACACCGCCTGCGGGAGCCGTGAACGCATGAGTGCAAAATCCATCATCCCCCGCCGTGTATCCAATCTGCTCGCCCCGCGTGCAGAAGCCTCCGACCATACGGCCCTCACCCGCTTTGGCAGCGTGAAGCCTGAATGGGTGAACGATCTTGAAAGCGAAGATGCAAAATCGCCATTGCGCGGTCTCATCATTGCGGGCCTTGCTACCATCGGCGTGGCTTTTGGCGGTTTTTTCGCCTGGGCCTATTCCGCTAATCTCGGCAGTGCAGCGGTCGCCATGGGGACGGTGATTGTCGATTCCAAACGCAAGACCATCAGCCATCTGGAAGGCGGCATCCTCGACCGTCTGCTGGTGCAGGAAGGCGATGTGGTCAAGGTCGGCCAGCCACTACTGTTGCTCGATGCCACAAAGGCCCGCTCGGAACTGCAATCGCTGGAAAGCCGTCGCATCGGACTGATCGCCAAGCTTGCACGCTTGCGCGCCGAACAGGCAGGCGACAAGGAAATCACCTTCCCCGACAAATTCGCAGACGAAGGTGAAAACGCCACCAATGCCATTCGTGCCGAGCAAATCTTTTTCCAGAAACGTCAGGCGCAGAAACTGAGCCGCATCGACATCCAGCAAAAAACCATCGAACAATATACCGAGCAGGCCAAGGCGTCGAACGCCCAGATTGCGGCCACCGATCGCCAGATCGAACTGATCAGCGAACAGCGCAAAGCCATTGCCGGTCTGGTCGACAAGGGCTATGCGCAAAAATCCAAGCTCACCGAAATCGACACGCGGCTAAGCCAGCTTGCGGGTGACCGCGGCGAATTTTCCGGCGACAAGGCCAAAGCCGAACAGGCAAAGGCGGGTGCCGAATTTTCTCTAAGCGGCATCGAAAGTGATCTCCAGTCGGAAATCGCTGGCGAAATCACCTCGTCTCAGGTCGAGCTTGCCGACACACAGGAACGGATCGTCGCTGCCAAGGACGTGATGCGCCGTGTCGAAGTGCGCTCACCACAGGAAGGCATCGTCGCCAATATCCGGCTGCGTACGCCGGGCGGCGTCATTGCACCGGGCGAACCGATCATGGACATCGTTCCCGAAAACGAACCGCTTGTGGTGGAAATGAAGATCAGCCCACGCGATGTCGACAGCGTGACCGTCGGCTCCAACGCCCAGATCAAGCTGACGGCCTATAACCAGCGCTCGATGGCACCGCTCGACGGCAAGCTCACCTATATCGCCGCCGACCAGTCGCTGGATGAGAAAACCGATACCGCCTATTTCGTGGCACGCGCCGAAATCAATGCGCAATCGCTGGCCGCTAATCCGACCGCAAGACTATACCCCGGCATGCCTGCAGAGATCATCATCGTACACAAGGAACGCAAGGCAATCGATTATCTGGTCTCACCAATAACCGACAGTCTAAACCGTGCCTTCCGCGAAGATTAACTTTGAGGCAACATTGATAACAGTGCTGCACATTGGATAATCCACTTGCACTATATCCAGTCACTGAAGAAATAAATTTCATGAACAACAGCCGCCGCACATCATTTTATGTGCGGCGGTATCACTTTGAAAATACGTCATTTTCTTGGCATTTTTATGAAATTTCAAATTTTGAATCAAATTGAAGATAAATATATCATAAATATAAATTATAATTCGTCTAAATATAATTCCAAAAAAGGTTTACAAAACTAAAATATAAACCTTTCGTAATAAATTGTTACTTACATGTTGCCCAATTATAATATTTTACCATGTTGTAATTCTCTCAAATACGTATCACACTACTACGAGCATAATGGTCGGAGCATTCCGGCTTGTGACACCCACACAAATGGAACACAAGGAGAAGCAGATGGCCACTTTGGAAGGCGGCGCCTACGACGACGTGTTGTTCGGCTCCCGCTTTGACGATTTCATTCGCGCCCATGGCGGGGATGATCTCGTTTTCGGAGGTGAAGGCAACGACACCATTTTTGGTGAAGAAGGCAATGACACGCTTTACGGCGGAGAAGGTGACGATAACCTTTTCGGCGGTGCAGGCGATGACATCCTTTTCGGCGACGAGGGAAATGACATTCTCAACGGCGGCGAAGGAAATGACGTGCTGTTTGGCGGTGCTGGAGATGACATTCTTCAGGGCGGCAGCGGCAACGATCTTCTCTTCGGCGGCGAAGGAAATGACGTTCTTCTCGGCGGCGACGGCAACGACATCCTGGATGGCGGCGCCGGTAATGACACGTTGATCGGCGGTGCCGGCAGCGATACATTCCTGTTCAATGGTGGCGGCGGCAACGACGTCATTCTGGACTTCACACCGGGTGAAGACATCCTCCAGATTCAGTCAGGCATCAATGGCCTCGACGTATCTTCGGCGGACGATCTTGCCGGTCGTGTTACGCAGGTTGGTGGCAACGTGGTTGTCGATCTCGGCAACGGCGATACCGTTACCCTCGTAAACACCAGTGCAGACGATATACAGGCCAATCCCGACCAGTATTTCACTGTTCACTGATTGAACAATTAAGGACGTGCCCGGCATCCTCCCGTCGGGCACGTTTTTTGATTCCCGTGCTTTTTAATCCACCCATTAAAACGAGAAGTCCGGTTAGAATGAAAGGGTATTTGCATTGAACCTCGACCCTTCGGCAGAGATTGATAGCAAACCCGAAAATCTGTCCATTTGCCGTCTTTGCGCTGATGTTGCCGTCATCGTCTGGGATATTCCAAGCCCGACGCGCCTTTCGGTCAAATGCACGCTGGAAATGCCCGTTACACCAGTGCCGCTGTTAAGCGTCGGTATCCCGCTGGAACAGGGCGGTATGCGTATGTTCTGGGCCATGCGCACAGCAAATGAACCGGTCGAATTTTCTCTTTCTGCGGGGCCGCTCGGTCCGAACGTCAAATCTATCCTCTATCCTGTTGAAGAGCTTGCACCTTTTGATGCTGAGCGCATTCTGTCCGACCTGACCGTTCCCGGTCATATAAAGCTTCTGACGACCGTTCTCACCACATGGCGCAGCGCTTTCCGCCTCACGCGCAATACAGAATTTGCGGCCCTCGCCCGCACGCTCACATTGACGCTGACGCCAGAGCCGCGTGAAATCCAAAATTGCGGCCAACCGGTCGAAGGGCATCATCTGTTCGAGACGGCTGTTGATCCGATGCTGGGTGATGTTTCTGCCATTTACGGCATTGGAAACACCAGCGTCGTGGTCATTCCGCCGCGTTTTTCCATCAGTCAGAAGACCCGCAAGAACTGGCAGCCCTGCCATCTGCTGCTGGAAGCACCGCAGAACCTGCCCTCGTCTTTTCTGTTCGTGCTGGTCGGCAAAAAAGGCGTGGCCGTCCGCAAACTTTCCGACAATGCGTCCGAAACAGCAAATTTTTCCAAATGGTGGGCCAAGTGGCAGGGCAATAGTGATCTGCGTGAATTTCTGGTGGGTGAGCTTGCGCGTCTTGGAGCTGCCGGTCATGCGGTCGCCATCGGCTTGCAAAGCCGAACACCCCTTCCCGTTCGCCAGATTGCACAGTCGCCCACGCAACCGGCAGCTGAAATCGATCTGGCGATTGCGCTCAATGGCGGGCTGATCGTCGGTGGCTGGCTGCATGATCCAGCCGCCTTGCTTGAGGATATCGAATATTTGCCGGCCAATGGCGGCGCGCTTTCGATCAAGGAGAATTTTCACAAGTTTCCCGGCAAGATCGCCAAACGCAAAGATAGGCCCCAAAGCGATGTCACGGGTTTTGTCGCCTGGCTCCCAAGCGTCAAAAACTTAGGCCCACTGTTGCAGCCACGGTTTCAGTTGCGACTCATTTCCGGTGCAACCGTCCCACTGGTGCCAGCGCCACAACCCTTTGAACCTGCCGAGCAACGCAAGCGCATCCTGCGCGCCGTACCGCCGCAGCATGCACGGCCGCATGTTTTCAAGCATATTCTCGGGCCTGCCTTAACCGAAGTCGAGACGCGTTTTGGCGCGAAGGTCTCAATCGCCGACGTCAAGGATTTCGGAACGCTGCCCGCAAAGCCGATCGCCTCCATCGTCATTCCGCTTTATCGCAATCTCGATTTTCTGCGCTTCCAGTTTTCCGCCATGGCAACCGATCCATGGCTGGTCGCCAATGCCGAATTGATTTTTGTGCTTGATTCGCCAGAAATTCACGATGACACCGAGCATATGCTGGGCGGCCTGCATGTGTTGCACGACATGCCGTTCCGCCTTGTCACCATGAACCGCAATGGCGGTTATGCCCGCGCCTGCAATGCGGGCGCAAGCAAAGCTTCCGGCACGGCCATCGTCATGCTCAATTCCGATGTGGTGCCGGAAAAACATGGCTGGTTGCAAACACTTTTAAAGCCGCTTTTCGAGAACAAGCGGCTCGGTGCTATTGGCCCAAGGCTTTTGTTCGAAGACGGCTCGCTCCAGCATGCGGGGCTTTATTTTGCCCGTGATCGTCATGGCGTCTGGCTCAATCATCATTATTACAAGGGCATGCCCGGCAATTACCGGCCCGCCTTGCAGACACGTGCGGTTCCCGGTGTGACGGGCGCCTGCCTGATCACGCGCAAGGATATTTACGATCTGGTTGGCGGATTTACCGAGGATTATATCATCGGCGATTACGAAGACAGCGATCTTTGCCTCAAAATACGCCAGATTGGCTTTGACATTCATTACGAACCGGGCGTTGCGCTTTATCACTTCGAGCGCCGCTCAATCCGCCGCAGCACCGACTATATGCGCGGTCTCGCCAGTCAATATAACTCCTGGCTGCACACGCAACGCTGGGATGAAGACATCATGGAACTGATGGCCCCGCCTGAAGAGGAAAGGCCCACTGCGGACCTCTCCAATGTGATTGTGGCCAAATCTGAAAGGAGCGCCGCTTGACCGACGTCGTAGCGCTGAAACAACCGGAAAACACTTTGCCAATTCCAGAAGAGCAAATCAGCTGGCTGACCGAAGCTGTGCTTAAAAATCGCTTTTTGCCCTCGCCTGCACCTGACAGCGTGTTCGTGGGCGATGGTGATTTTCGCGCCGTGGGTTCGGAGTTTCTTGGCCATTTCATCCGCAAGGGCGGCTTGAGACCCGATGCGCGCGTGCTCGATATCGGCTCCGGCATCGGGCGCATGGCCGTGCCGCTCACGCAATATCTCGACCCGGCCAAGGGCAGCTATGCGGGTATTGATCCGGTGGCGGGCGGAACCAACTGGTGCCGCCAGAACATCAGCGCTTATTATCCGAATTTCCGCTTCCAGCACATCGATATCGCGCACGCGCTCTATAATCCGCGCGGCGCGGTCGATGGGCGCCACCTCACTTTGCCGTTCAAGGACAAAAGTGCGGATTTCGTCATCATGACCTCAGTGGTGACGCATCTGGAGGCCGACGAAGTAAAGGTCTATCTGCGCGAGATCGCCCGCATTCTGGCACCCGGCGGCAAGCTGTTCATGACGGCTTTCGTCGTCGATGACATTGCCGCGCGCGATCGCACCGGCAAGCGTGACAAGCGTCTGGGCTTTGAGCGCGGCGGCTCCGGCCCGTGCTGGTTCGTTCCCGAACTTCCGCCGCTGGCGGCTGTTGGTTTCGAGAACGGCTTTCTCGACCGCGCACTGGCGGGTGCGGGTCTCACGATTGCGCTCAAATCCTTTGGTCACTGGCGCGGTGTCGAATCCGATCATTATCAGGATCTGTTCATCGCCACACGCGGAGGCGTCGCCTGATGGCTCAACGCGTGCTCGTTGCTGCGCATAATCATCCGTCGCTGCATCCCGGCGGCACCGAAATTTTTGCGCATGATCTCTTCCGCGCCTATCAGCGCGCGGGATGCGAAGCGCTGTTTCTAGGCGCCACCAACAAAGTGCATCGTGAGGAGCGTCCCGGCACGAGTTTTCAGAGCATCGGCAAGGGCGGCGACGAGATTCTTCTTTGGTCCGGCCATTTTGACCGCTTCAATATGAGCCAGATCGACCTTTACGGCATCGTGCCGGATATTGTCGAATTGCTGCGCGATTTCCGTCCCGATGTGGTGCATCTCCACCATCTGCTGCTGTTGGGTGCAGAGTTCCCGCATATCGTGCGCAGAACTTTACCCGATTGCCGTATCGTTTTGACTTTGCATGATTATTACCCGATCTGCCATCACGACGGATTGATGGTGCGCACCACCGGACGCGAGTTGTGCCATGGCGCAAGCCCCGACCGCTGCCATGCCTGTTTCAAGGATATCGCGCTTGATAAATTCGTGCTGCGCGAACGCCATATCAAATCGCTGCTGACTGCGGTCGACGCATTCGTGTCGCCGAGTGAATTTCTCAAATCCCGCTATGTCGATTGGGGACTTGATGAGCAACTCATCAGCGTGATTGCCAATGGCCAGCCGGAACGCCCAAGAATTGAAGCCCCGGCGATTGAACGCACAAAACCGGTCTTCGGCTATTTCGGCAATCTCAATCCGTGGAAAGGCACCACGGTGCTGTTACAGGCAGCAGAGCAATTGATCCGCGAGGATTTCGATTTCGAACTGCGTGTGCATGGTGCGGCCCCCTTCCAGAGCGAAAGTTTCGTCACCCAAATCGACGATCTGTTTGCCAGAACATCGCCGCAGGTGCAGCGGCGCGGCGCTTATCGGCGCGAGGATATCGGCAAATTTATCGCGGCGGTCGATTGCGCCATCATGCCCTCGATCTGGTGGGAAAACGCGCCGCTCGTCATTCAGGAAGCGCAAGGACAGGATTGCCCGGTCATCTGCTCGGATATGGGTGGCATGGCCGAAATGATCGAGGACGGCATCAACGGTCTGAACGTGCCGCCAAACGATCCACAGGCATTGGCCCATGCCATGCGACGTATGGCGGAAAACCCGGATTTACGCGCAAGGCTCAGCGCCAATGCGCGTCACCCCGATACAATCGACACTACGGCAGAGCGCTATCTCGACCTGATCGCGACGTTGCGCACGCCGCGTGTCGAGGCAGCATAAGAGGTTTTAGTATGAATATCGCGACCAAAGTTCCAGCCGAGGGGCAACCAAAGACCGCAGCCGCTGCGCCCCAAAGGCCACAGAATCCGAGGCCAGAAAACCCAAGGACCGAGCCCATGAAAGGACGCGTTGACGCCATCGAGGAAGGCCGCCTGTTTGGCTGGGCCTTTGATCCTTCAGCGCCGACAGAGCGCCTTTTGATCCGCGTTCTGCTTGATGACAAGCCAATTGCCGAAGCGCCTGCCGACAAGGATCGTCCCGACCTCAAGCGCAATGGCATTGGTGACGGCAAGCACGCCTTTGAAGTGATGTTGCCGCAATTTGCAGCAGCGCGTGCCGGTGATCTGGTTGTGGTTGCCGCCAATCAGGCCGGAACCGAACACAAGCTGCGCGTGCCGCGCCCCGACGAGCAGGCCGCCGAAGCGCTGATTGCAGCGCCCATGACGCGCATTCTCGACAAACTCGACATGCTGATGGCGGCACAGCGCCAATTGCAGGTCAACCAGCGCTCGCTTCAGCGCGTGGCCCCGACATTGGACGCCACCGGCAATGCGGCACCCGCTGAAATGCTGGATATTGCGGCTTCCGTCGAAGGTCTGCGCAGCGATCTGCACCAGCGCATGAGCGAACTCGACGTGCATGTCATGCGCATGGATGGTGTGGTGGCAGGTCTTGAACAGCGCATGGAAGACGCACGCAAACGCTCGGGCGGCGATGTCAAACCGCTGTTTCTACTGGCCGCTGTGATGGCGGGGTTTGTTGCCGGTGCGCTCCTGACGCTCGCAGTTATGCCTTAGGGTCAGGACCTATTAATTTGATGGGAATGGCATCTGAAATGACCAGATATACTAGGAGAGACGCGAGGACCGGGGTGGTTCCCCCGGTTGAGCGGCTCGACGACGTAGATCGCCAAGTCATTTCAATGTCCGAAGGATGTGGTCCATCCGCCCGCCTACTTCGTCAGAAAGTCTCGAAAATGAACCACATTTCCTTCACCTTTCTTCCTCGTATCCGAACGGATGGCCTCACACCATTCCCGTCTAATTAATAGGTCCTGACCCTAAGGTTGCATCATGCAGGATGAACGCCCGCCGCAACGACAGCCAGCCCGCAACATAGATCGCCCGCCGATGATGATGCAGGGCGAGACGGTCGTCGGCTGCATGATCGAGGAAACGCTGATCCTCGTGCTTGGCATTGGCAATGCGGCAAGCGAACAAGTGAGCGCGTTTCTGAACGGCGATCCGGCGATGAGTGTGAAGACGAGCCTCGTCACATGGCCGCTGAAAGAACCCTCTCCCGCCGGAACACATGGCTTTGTCGCCATCGTTCCGACCGGCGTGTTGCGGCGCGGCGTGCTCAAAACCATCATGTTCCAGCATCGCGCCAAGGTCGCGCGGTATAATTTCGCCTCGCGTGCCGCGTCCATCGCCGATTTCGTCGCCATGACCGCCGATCTCGCAGGCCCAAGCCTGCCAAATGTTATCGATGAACTGGTGGAGGGGCTGATTTCCGGCCCCATCGGGCGCAAGAAACTTGCCGCCATCACGGTTTTGTTGCAGGCGGGCGCACGCTCCGATGGCTGTATCGAGCTGATCGGCGGCAGTGATGAAGGCGAGATTTTCGTTCAGGGCTGGGCGCAGGACCTGACGCCCGCCGTGACCCGTCTTGTCATCAGCGGCAAGAATTCCTCACTCGCCGAATGCGCGGTCAGCACCTTTGCCCGTTCCGATCTCGATGATCAGGCTTCCGGCTTTGCGGGTCTTCTTCTGGCCAATGAGCCGGTTGAACCCAACGAGATTGAACGGCTTTTGTTTCGCGGACGCCGCGGCTGGCGGTTTACGGAAGTCTATGACCGCCGCCTGTTGTCGGGCGCGCGTGAGACGCCGGGCCATATCCGCGCCATCCTGCCGCGTGTACGCAGTTCGACCGATATTCTGCTGCGGCTTCGCTCCGCCGCCAACCGGTTTGACGGCGAAGATACGGTTTCCGGTCTACCCTTTCCGGTGCGCATGGGCATCGACAATGTGTTTCGCGTCGAAGGTAGCGGTGTGCTGGTTTCCGGCTGGCTGCTCGACCCCGACAGTCATGTCGAAAGCGTCAATCTGCGCCGACATCGCGGTCAAATCCAGATCGACACCACATGGACGCGTATTGACCGCCCCGATGTGACGTCTGAATTCGACAACAAGCCGCCGTTCAATGCGGGCCTTGATCCCAATCGCCATGCGCATGGATTTGTGGCCTTTGCGCCGGAACTATCCGGTGACAGCACCGCACCCTTTTATATCGAGCTTGCCATCAGCGATGGCAGACGTGCGTTCTTTCCGCTGACACCGACGCGTGTGACCTCGCGTGATGCGATCATCCGGCAATTGCGTGCCATCGACCCCAATGCATGGGCGCTGCGCCATATCGTCGATCAGCAACTGGTGCCGCTTTTGCGGGGTGTCAACCGCCCGGCACCGGAAGTGTTCGGTGTCGAAGACCTTGGGCCTTTCGAGGATGCCATAGGCCCCGCCATCATCATCGGTGTAGATGAGCGCGTCGAGGAAATCGAACCCTTGCTCGCTCTGATGGCGCTTGATCCCGAAACCCGCATTGCGCCCATCGTGGTGTCGGCCGCCACTGAAATTATCGACCGCATCGGCATGCAGGTGCGACGGCTTGCCGATTTTTATCGCCTGCGCATCCGCCTTGTTTCGGCCAGCGGTTCCGAAGACCTTTATGATGCGCTGGAAGTCGGCGCACGCGCTGTCACCAGCGATCGCATTGTTTTTCTGGCAGGTTCGCTTTTGCCGCGTCGCGCCGGTTGGCTCAACAAGCTGGTCAGCGCCTATGACGCGCATAAGGACTGCGTGCTGTCGCCAACGCTGGTCTATGAGGATGATTCCATCCGCTGGGCCGGGACATGGGTTGCCGAACCGCAATCAAGCGCCAGCGACCGGGCATTGATCAGCCGCTATGCCGGTTATCCGATGGCGACCGTTTCCGCCATGCACCTGACCGAAGTCGCAACCGCAACCTTTGAATGCTGCATCCTGCCGCGGGACGCGCTGTTTTCGGTTGGTGGCTTTACGCGTGGCTATCTCGGCACCCATGAGAAAGGCCTCGATCTTGGCCTGAAGCTGAAACAAAAGGGCCTGCGCTCCTATTGGCTGCCGCAGGCGCAGATGCTGGGTGCAGACGACACATCCATGAGTGACAATTCATCGACAATCGCGCTGATCGAGCGCATCGACCGTCAGGTTTTCGACAACCGCTGGTCAAACATTCTGGCAGGCAGACGCAGTGCCCCCATGGAGGAACGTGCATGAGCGACGAACTGCGCGTTCTGGTGATTTCCCATGCCCATCCGTCGATCTCGCTCGGCGGCGGTGAAATCGCATCCTATAATCTGCACAAGGGGTTAAACAGCATTCCCGGCGTGCAATCGGTCTATCTGGCGCGTGCCGGTCACCCCACCCCGCGCCATGGCACCACCGCGCTGATGAGTCTGCGCCGCGCCAGCGATGAAATCCTGTTTCACGCCGACGAATACGACCATTTCTATCTGTCCAACAAGAATACCGACGAAATCCGCCGCGATCTTTTGCGCTTCGTGCGGGATTTCAACCCGGATATCGTGCATTTCCATCATGTCATGGGACTGGGCCTTGAAACGCTTTACGCGATCCGCGAGGCGCTGCCCGACCGCATCATTCTGGTGACGTTTCACGAATTCCTGTCGATCTGCAACAATGACGGGCAGATGGTGAAGGCGGGCACGGCCAAGCTTTGCAATGAAGCCTCGCCGATTGATTGCCACGCCTGTTTCCCCAACATTCCGCCCGCACGTTTCTTGAAACGCGAACGCTTCGTGCGCGGCATGCTGGAACTGGCCGACGCCTTCATTTCGCCAAGCGAATTTTTGGCGCAGCGCTATCGCGAATGGGGTATCAGCGCCGACAAGCTTGCGGTGATCGAAAACGGCATCGCCATTCGCGAGGTGACGCCGCCGCGTGAACTGACCGGCCCCGATCCACGCCGCAGCCGCTTTGCCTTCTTTGGTCAGGTCAATCCGTTCAAGGGCATCGACGTTCTGATCGATGCCGTCTCGCGTGTGCCTGAACAAGTCTGGGGCGAGGATTCGCGCATGATGATCTTTGGCGGCAATCTTGAAAAACAGCCGCCCGCTTTTCAGGAGCGCATGAAGAAGCTGATCGAGGAAGCAGGCTCGCGCGTACGCTTTTACGGCGCTTACCAGAATGCCGAGATGCCGCGCCTCATACAATCGGTCGACTGGGTGGTGATGCCCTCGATCTGGTGGGAAAATTCGCCCATCGTCATTCAGGAAGCGCTGCATCATCGCCGCCCGGTCATCTGCTCCAATATTGGCGGCATGGCCGAGAAAATCCGCGACGGCGAGGATGGCCTGCATTTTCGTGTGCGCAGTGCCGAAGATCTGGCCGACCGCTTTACCGAAGTGTTAAGCCAACCCGCCATATGGGAGCGGCTGCATCGCACGATCCGCAATCCCGTGAACTATGTGGACTGTGCAAAACAACATCTTGAACTCTATAATGCCTTACGTGGCGCAAGACCGCGCAAGGCAACACCGGCAGTCAGCGAGACTGTCCTCTCTCAGGCAAGCTGAAATTGCATATAAAGGAAGACCGTATGGCCCGTGCTCTCGTCATGATTCCCGCCGGAGAAGTGTACGATCACGACAATGTCCGCTGGTATCGTCATACCGACGTTCAGGGCAGTATCAATCATTACCACAATATCGGCGACGCTTTCGTGTTCGAGTCATCGCTCAAGCTGATGAACTTTGAAAAAGCCTCAGAACTGCCGATCACCAATTATACGCCGGAGCGTATCGACCAGTTGCGTGAGGCATTCGACTACGTGATCCTGCGTGGGTCGAATTACGTCAACAAGGACATGAACTGGCGCGACACGATCCCCGTGCTACAACGATTGAAACTGCCGGTTATCGCCTTCGGCATCGGTGCGCAGGCTCCTTCCAAGGGGACGATCGAACTCTCCGAAGAAACCAAGGCCGTGCTGCGCATCATTGCCGATTCCACCACCTCCATTGGCGTGCGGGGTGCCTATACCGCGCAGGTGATGAACGATATCGGCATCAAAAATGTGCGCATCATTGGCTGCCCGACCGCCTTTCGCCGCAACAACCAGCATCTGCGCATCAAGCTGCCAGAGCTTGATAGCGTGCGCAATGTTGGCGTGACGGTGCGCCGCGAAGTCTCGCCCGCTTACGCCAAAGACATCGAGCAATATCTGACCCGTCACCGCGACCTTATCAAAGCCATGGCCAGTCGCTTCGATGTTACCTTGATGGCGCAGGGCGAAGTCGATGAGAAAAAGATGGTATTCGGCACCGATGAGCAGAAGGAAGAGGCGATTGCGGCGCTTAAAGCCCATCGCTGGACGGCGGACTGGTATTTTGACGACGAGATCGAAAATCTCTATCGCAACAAGATGTTCTATTCCGATGTCGTTGCCGATTATGAGGAACTGGTCAAACAGCAGCAACTGGTGCTCGGCTATCGCCTGCACGGCAATCTGATGGCGCTCGCCAATGGCGTGCCCTCGATCTATTTCACTTATGACAGCCGCACGGCGGAATTCGCCGAAACCTACAAAATCCCGAGCTATGACGTTTTCAGCGACAAGCCGTTCCAGCTTGAGGATTATTGGTACCAGTCGCTGTTCGACAAATATAACCGCGCATGGTTCGAGACCTATGCCGAGATGAAGCAGTTTCTCGATGAGAACGGCGTCGACAACAAGATGACCGAAACAGGTATTCCCGTGGAAGCGCTCAAGGTCGCCTGACTGCAATGATGTAAAGCAGCGCACCAAAGTGGGCACCCCGATCAAGGTAGTCGCATAATGAGGCTGCGAAGAGCACATTCCCCTTGCTGCTCTTCGCTCAATACTTGCTTGGGACTTAGTCCTCCGAGCGCGGGAATAGGTGTTCGCATCCAACATATGCTTTGATCACCGAGTACCGATTGTGCAACATCCTCAATTGCTTCAGTTGGCGCACCGTTTGCTTTTGCAAATTTTGACCAAGCGTCATCGCCAGCATAACCTGCGACAAGGGCGGCAATCGTCATATCTCCATATTCCTGCCTGCCTCAGACCGTTTTGATTTCGGCAGAGTCCGGCGTTTGACGGCGGCTTTCGGAGCCGCCGTTTTTACTGGCAGGCTTTCGTCCGGCTCGTGTTTCTGTTCTTCGGCGAGCAATGACCACGCGGCGATGAACATGGCAGCAATCAGCGGCCCGACAACAAAACCGTTGATGCCGACCAGCGAAATGCCGCCCACCGTCGAAATCAGCACCACATAATCCGGCAAGCGCGTGCCTTTGCCGACCAGCGGCGGGCGCAGAAGATTATCGACCAAACCGATGACCAGCGTGCCGATCAGAACGAGGATAATCCCCTTGCCCCAGGCGCCGCTCACAAAAAACCAAACGGCGGCAGGCACCCAGACAAGGGCTGCACCAACGGCAGGAAGCATGGAAAAGAAGGTCATCATCACGCCCCACAAAAGCGCTGCCTCTATCCCTAGGAACCAGAAGGCCGTGCCGCCGATGGTGCCCTGAATGATCGCAATGATGATATTACCCTTGACGGTGGCACGCACCACAGCCGTGAATTTCTCCAGAAACTGGCGCGTATAATCGTCGCTCAGCGGAATGGCCTGCCTGATCCGGCGTCCGAGATCGGCACCGTCGCGAAACAGGAAGAACAAGAGATAAAGCATGATGCCGAAGCCGATGAGGAACTGCACCGTGTTCTGCCCAAAGCTCACAAGCCTTCCGGCAAAAAGCTGGCTTCCCTGCAAGATGCCGGAGGAAATACGCGAGCGCCACTCAGCGAAATCGCCCAGCTCAAAGCGTTTCAGCCAGTCTTCCAGCGTGTCGGGCAGAATGGATATGATCGAGTTGAGATAGGCGTTGAGGTCGAATTGCCTTGTGCTAAGCCGCTGATAGAGCGAATTGCCTTCCTGCACCAGCGAGCTGAAAATGACCAGCATCGGGATGATGACCAGACAGACGCACATCAAAACCGAAAGGAAGGCCGCGAGATTATAGCGTCCGTTGAGTATACGAACCAGATATTGTTGCACGGGGAAAAAGATCACCGCCAGAATGACCGCCCAGAGCACGGCCGTATAATAAGGAATGAGCAGCCACGCGAAGGCAATCGTGACAAGCGCCAGAAGAATATAGAAGCTTACGCGCTGGACCGACATATTCACTCTTCATAGGGACATTGTTGCAGGCGACGACCCTGCCCAAATCGCGCTTGTTATTCAATAGTCTATTTTAGCTGCGTGCCACAAACATGTCATGATCAAATCAGGCGACGGCTCGTATGGTTTTCGGCGTAGTCGAGGGCAATACATGAGCAAGTGCGCTTAAAAGATCGCTTTTGGTTACAACGCCAACCACGTTCTCGCCCTCGTCCACAATGATTGCCGCGGGCGTCAATCCGTCAGTGAGAGCAGGCAGAAGCGCAAGCGCGGCATCGCCCGGCCTTGCCGTGACGGCCTTTGCCATATGATCACGAAGATGAACACCGGCGCGCATCAGCCGCCGTAACCCCACCACACCGACGAGTTTTCCGTCAGGATCGATGACCGGCAGGGTCAGGATGCGGTGGCGCAAAAGCAGATCGCGTGCCTGCTCAGTGGTATCGTTTTCGCCAATCGTCACGACATCGCGCGACATGACATCGGCACAGGTCAGATCGCCATGCGCACGCACGGTGGCCTGCAATTCGACCTGACGTAGCAGACGACCAAGATCGTTGCGGTCGATATCGAAGCTCTCATCCAGCGCATCGAGCGCCCGGTCAATATCCTCCTCGCGAAAGCCCATGCGCACCGAAGGCGGCATGTCCTGCGTGGAATGCGCACTTTGCGGCGCGGCAACCCGGTGCGGATATTGGCGGCGTGATAGCCGATGAAAGGCAATGCCAAGCCCGACCAGAAGGCAGGAATTAAGCCCAACCGGCACCAGTGGAAACAGAAGCCCCCAGTCATTCACCGCCGTTCCACCAAGCGCTGCGGTCAGTGCTGCAGCACCGCCCGGGGGATGCAGGCTGCGGGTTGCCGACATGGCGGCAATGGCAAGCGCGACACTTAGCCCGACGGCAAGCTGCGGATCGCTGACAAAATGAGCGACTGTGAGACCGACAAAGGCGGAAATCACATTACCGCCGATGATCGACCAAGGCTGCGCCAGCGGGCTGGTCGGCACAGCGAAAAGCAACACCGCCGAAGCACCCATGGGGGCTACGATCAACGGCAGCGCCGGTCCCGCGCCAAGCAGCAGCGCTGACACGAGGCTGGTGAGCGCAATGCCGATTAATGCGCCGAGGCAGGCAATCGAGCGCTCGCGCAAGGTGGCTCCAGCCAGCATCGGCTTAAAAAAGCCAAGCCATGGCTTTACCGTTCGGTTCTGCCGAAGTTCAGGGGGATTGGGTTTCATTGTCTCGATCGGGCCGTGGCTGTCCGGTGCGGATCAGCCGAAGACCTGCCAATATCCTGCTCAAGACCGTTTCAAACAAGCAACAGGAACAGCCCGCCTTGCAGAAAATAGGAATATTATTCCCTATTCATCCTACAAATGAGAATACGGGTCTCAAAAGCATTTCGGTTCCCAGCAGCATCAGGCCAAAGAGAAACCATTTGCGAAAGGCGCTCGCGCTCATTTTGTTGCGCACTACCTGCCCCAGCCCCATCCCAGCCAATGCCGGAACGACGGCCAGAAAAGACATGAGAAAAGCATCGCCGCCATAGGCCTGCCGTGATGTAAGAGCCAAGGCAAGCGCCACTGTCGAGACTGTAAAGGATAGTCCAAGCGCCTGCACCAAATCGTCCTTCTTAAGCCCCAGCGCTTGCAGATAGGGAACCGCAGGGATGACGAACACCCCCGTCGCACCCGTCACCAGTCCGGTCAAAAGACCGATCAGCGGCGACAGCCAGACTTCGTGGCGCGCGGCCACGCTCAATTGCTTGGCAAACAGGCTATAGGCCGCATAAAGCACCAGACAGAGTCCGAGCAGCATGCTCGTCAGGCTGCTATTGCCATGAACCAGAACCGAACCGCCCGCCACCGTGCCGATGACGATTGTGAGCATCATGCTCCACAAACGTCTTGCCAGCGCCCGGAAATCGGGTCCCGCAAACAATTGCCAGACATTGGTGATGAAGGAAGGAACGATCAGCAGGCTTGCCGCCGTCATTGGCGAAATCAGCGCACCCAACAGGCCCATGGCGACGGTCGGCAGGCCCATGCCCGTCAGCCCCTTGACGAAACCGGCGCCTAAAAAGGTAAAGGCGATCATGATGATGAGTGCGGCAGAATAGGTCATAGACTTGCTATAACCGAATAATCACTTGGTAAAATGCGCAATATCCGTATTCTACCTTCGGTTCAGCCGAAGGCAGAAAGGATAATGATGCGCTTTGACCTGACGGATTTGCGCCTTTTTATGGCGGTTGCCGATGCGGGCAGCATCACCCATGGCGCGGCAGAAGTGGGCCTGTCGCTGCCTGCGGCAAGCGAGCGGCTGCGCGACATGGAGTTGTCCGGTCAGGTCGGGCTTCTGGAGCGCGGACGGCGCGGCGTCACCCTCACACAAGCCGGCGAAGCTCTCGCCCATCATGCGCGCATTGTACTCGCCCAAATGTCCAACATGCAGGCCGAACTCATCACCCATGCGAAAGCCATGCGCAGTTCGATCCGGCTTCTGGCCAATACGGCGGCGATCACCGAACACCTGCCCGCCCCGCTTGCCCAATGGATGGCGGATAACCACCAAATCGATATCGAGTTGAAAGAACGCCAGAGCGCCGAAATCGCCCGCGCCGTTAAAGGCGGCTTTGCCGATATTGGCATTCTGTCGGACGCAGTCGAGACGGAAGGGTTGCACCTCATCCCCTTCGCCACCGACCAGCTGGTGTTGATCACATCAGCGCAACACGCGCTTGCATCGGCCCGCCAGCTTTCTTTCAGCGATGTTCTGGCTGAACAATTCGTGGCTTTGAGTGCCGGCGCGCTTTACGATCATATCGAGGCGCAGGCCGTGCGTCTTGGAACGAGATTGAAAATCCGCACGCGCCTGCGCACTTTCGAAGGTCTTGGTGAGATGGTTGCGGCAGGGGTTGGCGTCGCCATCCTTCCCGAAACGGCAGCACGCCGTCTCAAACGCACCATGAAAATCACGGTCATCCGATTGAGCGATCCATGGACGACACGCCATCTTTCACTTTGCGTGCGTGAAGGCGAAGACCTCTCCGCCCCGGCCCGCGATCTCATCAGCCATCTTGCAGCGAGGCATTAGCTTCAATGCGCGCCGCCTTGCGCGTGGCATAAAGAAATGCCGCCACGAAAGTGATGGACAGGAGCAGCACGATGGTGGGTGCTGGCGCGCTATCGATGAAGAATGACGCATAAACGCCCAAAAATGACGCGACCGCTGAAATGCTTGCGGACAGCAGCAGCATGGTGGAGAATTTCCGCGTCAGGAGAAAGGCAATCGCTCCCGGCGCAATCAGCATGGCAATGGCCAGAATAATACCCACGGCCTGCAAAGCCCCGACAATGGTCAGCGAGATCAGGCTCAAGAGACCATAATGAAGCCAGTTCACGCGAAGGCCGACCGCACGCGCCTGTGCCGGATCGAAAGCGTGCAGTAGAAAATCTTTCCATTTGATCGCAATGATGCCTGCGGTAACGGCAGCAATCAGCCCGGCCTGCGCGATATCATAGAGCGAGACACCCAGCATATCGCCAAACAGGATGTGATCGAGATGCACATCGGGACGGATTTTCACATAAAGCACCAGCCCCAGTCCGAACATTCCCGAAAACACCACGCCCATGACGGTGTCCTGCTTGATGCGGCTGTTATCCTTGAGAAAGCCGCTGCTCACCGCGCAAAACATGCCCGCCACAAAGGCGCCGATGGCATAGGGAAAACCCACCACATAGGCAATCACCACACCGGGAAAAACCGCGTGACTGACGGCATCGCCCATCAGCGACCAGCCTTTGAGCACGAGAAAGCAGGATAAAAGCGCCATCGGGATTGCAACGATAACCGAAATCACAAAGGCGTTGATCATAAATTCAAAGGTAAAGGGTGACAGCAATGTCTCGACCATGCTCATGGCTCCACCTCCACGCCTTGCGTCCTGAGCGCCCGTCTGCGCGCGGCGATCATGCCGTGTTTGGGCGCAAAGAAGAAAGCGTTCAGAAAGATGGCTGTTTGCAGCACAACGATGATGCCACCCGTCGCGCCATCGAGAAAATAGCTCGCATAAGCACCGACAAAACTTGTCACAGCGCCGATGGCAACGGCAATGACCAGAAGACGCGAAAAGCGGTCTGTCAGCAGATAAGCGGTCGCCCCCGGTGTCACCACCATGCAGATGACGAGAAACGCGCCCACCGTCTGAAGGGCTGCAACGGTGGAAGCCGAAAGCAGCGTGAAGAACATGATTTTGAGCGCTGTCGGATTGAGACCAATGGAACGGGCATGGCTCTCATCGAAGAAAGTCACCATCAGGTCTTTCCATTTGACGAGCAGGATCGCCAGCGACACGAAACCGATAATGCCAAGCTGCAATTTGTCACCCGGAGTGATCGCCAGAATATTGCCAAGCACGATGGTCTGGATATTGACCGAAGTGGGCGAGATCGAAACCATGAACAGACCGAGGCCAAAAAAGCCCGAGAAGATCAGCCCGATAATCGCGTCTTCCTTGAGTTTCGTGCGCTGGTTCAAAAACAGCATCGCCGCCGCGGCCAGTCCGCCAGAAAAAAACGCGCCTATGGAAAATGGCAGCCCAAGCATATAGGCGCCCGCCACGCCGGGGACGATGGAATGCGAGAGCGCGTCGCCAATCAGCGACCAGCCTTTCAGCATCAGATAGCAGGACAGGAATGCGCAGACACCACCGACCAGAGCCGACACCCACATGGCATCCAGCATATAGCTGTAAGTGAAGGGCTCGACGAGCACCGGAGGAATGAAATCCATCATCCCTGCCCCTCTTGAGCGTCGGGCTTGCGTGCAGTTGCCCTTCCGCTCTGCATGATCAAGGGGCGCTCGTCATCGCTGATCACGCCGATGGATGTGGGCGTGCCATGATGGGTTTCGTTGAGCACGAAATGGCGCAAGACGCCGCCAAAGGTTTTTTCGAGATTTTCCTGCGTGAAAGTCTCGCCCGTCAATCCATACGCAAGCACGGTGCCCTTAATCAGGATGGTGCGATCGCAAAACTCCGGCACGGAGCCAAGATTATGCGTAGAAACCAGCATGACGCGCCCCTCGTCACGCAATTCGCGCAAAAGGGTAATGATCTGATCTTCGGTTTTGACATCGACGCCGGTAAAGGGTTCGTCGAGCAGAATGACACGACCATCCTGCGCCAGCGCACGGGCAAGGAACACACGCTTCTTCTGCCCCCCGGAGAGTTCACCAATCTGGCGCTTGCGAAAGGCGCTCATATTGACGCGCTCAAGGGCTGACGCGACCGCTTCATGATCAGCAGCTTTCGGCCTGCGCATCATGCCCATATGGCCATAACGCCCCATCATCACCACGTCTTCCACCAGCACCGGAAAGTTCCAGTCCACTTCTTCGGCCTGCGGAACATAGGCAACAAGGTTCTTGCGCAAGGCGTCCTCGACCGGCATACCGAGCACGCGGATCGTGCCTTTGGCGAGACGCACAAACCCCATGATCGCCTTGAACAGGGTCGATTTTCCCGAGCCGTTGACGCCCACAAGTGCGGCTATGGTTCCAGTCGGTATTTGGAAGCTCGCATCGCGCAGCGCCGTATGTCCGTTACGGTAGGTTACGGTCGCGCCATCGACGAAAATTCCATCTGTCAAATCGGCCTTGGCATGAAGATGCCAGTCGGGCTGGGCATTCATCGTTTTTCCCCTTCATCACAATGCAGGGACTGCCCGCCGGTTGGCGGACAATCCGTAACACGCCTTACGAACCCGTCAGACCCTTGACGATGGTGTCGGACGTCACGCTCAATAGATCAATATAGGTCGGCACCGGCCCGTCAGCATCGGTAAGCGAATCCACGTAAAGCACGCCGCCATATTTGGCCCCGGTTTCACGCGCTACCTGTTGAGCGGGGTTGGCTGAAATCGTGCTTTCGGAAAAAACCACCGTGATGCCATTCTTGCGCACGGCATCAATCACCTTACGCACCTGTTGCGGCGTGCCCTGCTGATCGGCATTGATGGGCCACAGATAGAGTTCCTTTAAGCCGAAATCGCGCGCCAGATAGGAAAACGCGCCTTCGCTCGACACCAGCCAGCGCTTGTCTTCGGGAACGCTCGCGAGTTTCTCCCTGATCGGATCAATGGCCGCCTTGATCTTTTCCTTATAGCTTTCCGCATTGGCCTTGTAGGTCTCGGCATTGGCCGGGTCATATTTGACAAAAGCGTCACGGATATTATCGGTATAGATCAGCGCCGCCGTCGGCGACATCCATGCATGCGGATTGGGTTTGCCCTCATAAGGCCCTTCCGTGATGCCCATCGGCTCGATCCCATCCGAGACGGTCACGCTTGGAACATTCTTGAGATTGTGGAAGAACTTCTCAAACCACAATTCGAGATTAAGCCCGTTCCACAGGATAAGTTGCGCCCCCTGTGCGCGCTTTATATCGCCCGGCGTCGGCTGGTAATTATGAATTTCAGCGCCCGGCTTGGTGATCGATTCAACAATTGCCGCATCGCCCGCCACATTGCGCGCAATATCCGCAATGACGGTAAAGGTCGTGACTGCCTTGAATTTTTCCTGCGCAACAGCTGGTGCTGCCATAAGCAATGCCGACAGCCCTGCTCCTGCAAGCGCCACAAGAAATGACCGTCTTACCCTATCGAACATAAATCACCGCCTTTCCGCAATTGATATCTATTTGCATCTTGAATTTCCAGAAGACAATGCAATTGAGAATTATTTGCAAGTTGTGCCTAGTCCTAGCATTTCAAAAACGCTATTGCAAATGAATTGCAACAAATAAGGCGATTATTTCATGTGGTCGCCGGGGCGCTTCCGTTTGATATTCATGATGACGGCCACATGCCTCGGCTGTGGATGCGCTGGAAAACACGCTACGGAAACTCTATTGACATGTGCGAAAGCCCGTAAAGCGCTCTATTTTCTGGGTTTTTCCCTGATAATATCGAGAAGAACACGGGCTCCGATCTCGCCAGATGAGCGTTCGGTGGCCATGATTTCAGCCACAGCGTCAAAACCACCCAGTTGCGATTGACGTGCAGAACCAGGGTGCATCAGCCGTTCCAGATTGCGGGCGAGCATGCCGGGCCGCACGAATTCATTGAAATATTCCGGTACGACCGGCTCATCGGCAATAATATTGGGGAGTGCCGCACTCCAGATGGTAATCTTTGGCATCAAGAATTTCTTGGCGAACCAGTCGGCCTTGTAGGAAAGCACAGACGGAATCCGCGACAGCGCCAGTTCCAGCGATACGGTACCGGACGCGGCAAGGGCCGCATCGGCGCGCGAAAATGCCTTCCACTTTTCTGCCTCGCCGACAACGACCAGCGGCTTCACCACCCAGTCGCGTGACAAATCATGCACCATATTTTCGATACGCGGCAGGGTCGGCAGAACGACTTCGAGTTTTTCCACTCGCGTCGCGAGTTCTGCAATGGTTTGCCCAAAAGGCTCCATCAGCATCTCGATCTCGCTGCGCCGGGAGCCAGGCAGAAGAAGCAGCGTCTTTTGGCCTGTTTCCACACGCTGCGGCTCCAGCGCGAGCTGTGCTTCGCGTGCACTCAGGATCGGCGCGTAACTGGAAAGACGATGGCCGACATAGGTTGCGGGCGGGCCACTCAGGCGCTGCATCACATCAACTTCGAACGGCAGCACAGTCAGCACATGATCAAAAGAGGCGCGCATGGCACGCGCACGTTGCGGACGCCATGCCCAGACGCTGGGTGCAATATATTTGATGATTGGGATGGATGGCGCTGCCGCCCTGATCTTTTTTGCCACCCTATGGGTAAATTCCGGACTGTCGATCAGGAGAACACAATCCGGCTTTTGATCGACGATCTTGTGCGCCGTCTCCCGAATGCGCAGGATAAGACCCGGCAGATTTTTTAAAATGGCGCCAAGGCCCATAAGGGCGATTTCGTGCGGATCGAAAAAACTCTTCAATCCGCGCTGACTGAGATGCTCTCCCCCTACCCCAATCAGATCAACAAGCCGTTCGGTCTCGCCGCGCAATGCATCAATCAGGTCCGCGCCAAGCAGATCACCGGATTCCTCTCCGGCCACGATTGCTATTTTCAATGGCCGGCTTTCGGTGCTCACCCTTGGCTTTCCTTCTTGTCGCGACGGATCGTTTCCCGGCTGATCGTTTCGATGAAAAGACCGTGTGCATTTGCGCTGGCAACAGTTTCGCCAAAGCCTAGAATAAATGTGCGCCCCGCCTCAAGCGCTATTCCTGCCAATCCGGCACGCTTGGCGTTTTCAATCGTGGAAACACCAATCGCTGGCAAATCAGCGCGTTCGTCCTGTCTGGGCTTTGCCATTTTGACCAACACGCCGCCGCGTCTGGGGATCCGGCCTGCCGCACGCAGTTCAACAATCCGCTCGATCATCAAATCAGTGCCTTCAGCCCCTTCCAGCGCCACCACTCGCCCACCGATGGCAATTGCCCCCTGCCCGACATCGAGATCGCCAAGCTGAAGAGCTGCCTGCATTGCAATGTCGATATTGCGCTTTTCGCGATTGTCGGCATTTGTGCTGGTCAGAATACGAGCCGGAAAAGGTGCGAGCAGATCAGGAACGACCTCATGTGCACCGACCACCTTGAAACCAAACGATTCAAGCAGGCCGATAAAGGCACGCAGCAAAGCATCATCACCCTGCCCGAGTGCCCGCAAAACGAAAGGCACGGCACGCAGCGTCGGCCAGTCAAAGCGCAGATCGCTGACATGCGGCCTGGAGCGAACGCCGCCCGCCAGCACAACGCGCGAAACGCCTGCTGCCTTCATCGAGCGGACGAGTTTTGCAAATTCGACGACTGAAATTTCCTGATGCTCATAGTCATAGAGCACAGGATCGGCTTCATCGCGCAGAGGAACGAGAAATGGAGCGTGGCCAGCGGATTCGAGCGCTTCAGCGACCTTGATCGGCAAAAGCCCGTTGCCGGCGATAATGGCGACGCGCCCATCCTTGATGGAAGGGCGCGTGCTATTTTCAGCTTTCGTCGCTGTCATCGCCTGTTCCGCCATGAACCGCGTCAAGCGGCGGCGTGCAATAGGCGCGCTTGGTATCAACGGTAATGAAGGAGATCATGTCGGCCACAGCCGCACTGTCGGGGATCTGAGCCAGAACATCCTGCGCCCGATCACGCACCGGCTTGGTACGGTCGAACAACATGCGCACGGCATGACGCAGATTGTGGATTTCCTTGCGCTCCATGCCCGAACGCTTCATGCCGATGATGTTAAGCCCACCCAGATGCGCATGAACGCCAATCGCCATGCCATAAGGAATGAGATCACTGACAACCGCAGCCATACCGCCCACGAATGCATGATGGCCGATACGCACGAACTGGTGCACGGCGGCACCGCCACCCAGAATGGCGTGGTGGCCGATGGTCGTGTGGCCACCAATCATCACATTGTTGGAGAAGGTAACGTGATCGCCGATATCGCAATCATGCGCCACATGCGCATAGGCGAGAAACGAGCAATTGTCGCCAATTTGTGTGAAGCCGCGCGCGCCGTCCGAACCGCGATGCATGGTCACGCCTTCACGGATAACACAGTTCTCGCCGATCAAAAGCGTGGTCGGGCCACCCTTATGCTTATTGTTCTGCGGATCACAACCCAGCACCGCATGCGGATAGACTTTCGCGCCAGCACCAAGCGTCGTCGCGTCGGTCACAACGACATGGCTCATCAGAACCGAATTATCACCAATAACAGCGCCGGACTGGATATGGCAAAAAGGGCCGACAGATACGCCCTGCCCCAGTTGCACCCCATCCTCGACAAGGGCCGTGGGATGAACGAATGTTTCTTTTACAGAATTGTTCACTTCAAAATGCTCACTGTTTTTCGTCGGCAGTGTCGATCATGGCCGCCACTTCAGCTTCGGCAACTTTTACACCATCAACTTCAGCAATGCATTCATATTTGGAAATATTCGCGCGCTGCTTGGTCTTTTTGACATGCAGAAGCAGACGATCTCCCGGTATCACCGGGCGGCGGAATTTCGCATTGTCGATGGTCATGAAATAGACGACACCGGGACGGCCCGTGCGGCGCTGCAGCAGCGAAATCGCGCCTGCGGTCTGCGCCATGGCCTCAATGATCAACACACCCGGCATAATCGGCTTTTCCGGAAAATGCCCGGTAAAATGCGGCTCGTTGATGCTGACATTCTTAACACCCGTCGCGGAGCGATCACCGTCGATATCGACGATGCGATCGATCAGCAAAAACGGATAGCGATGCGGGAGCACTGCCAGAAGGTCTTGAATGTCTGCGGCTTCCAGCTTGGTCTGATCTGTATCACTCATCAGAGGATTGCTCCTTTCTCGATTGCCCGATGCTGCGAATATTCGCAATATCGCGGAACCACTGTTTGATTGGGCGCGCGGGAAGCCCACCCCAGCGTTCCCCATCGGGTATGTCATTCATAACGCCGCTCGCCGCTGCAATCTGCACGCGCGAGCCAATAATCAGATGATCGGCAAGGCCGACACGCCCGCCGAGCATGGTCTGGTCGCCAATAACGCAACTGCCGGAAACGCCGCAATGCGCGGCAATGAGACAAAACCGTCCAATGCGCACATTGTGTGCGATCTGCACCAGATTATCGACCTTGCTGCCCTCACCAATGATAGTGTCACCGAGTGAGCCGCGGTCGATTGTCGTGTTGGCACCGATTTCGACATGATCCTGAATGATGACGCGGCCAATTTGCGGGACTTTCTCAAGCCCTGCCGGACCCGGCACATAACCAAAACCGTCCTGGCCTACCCGAACTCCGGGATGAAGCTGAACGTTGTTGCCAATGAAGGCACACTGAACGGAAACACCGGGTGCAATATAGCTGTCACGACCGATCTGGCAGTTTTCGCCAATTACCGCTGTTGCGGCAATCAACGTACCGGAACCGACACGCACGCCCTTGCCGATAACGGCACCCGCTTCGATCGTCGCTCCGTCCTCGATTTCCGCCGATGGATGGATCATCGCTTGTGGAGAAACACCGATTTCACCCAGCCACGTCACGGGCTTTGCGGATGTGGGGAACAGCATGCGACCGACGGCTGCAAAATCACGATGCGGGTTACGGGTGATCAGTGCTGCAATATGGGAAGGAACACTAGGCGCGACCGCCTCGGTACAAAGAACGCCCGCGGCACGAATACCGACCAGACCTTCAGCGTTCTTTTTTCCTTCAACAAAGATAAGCGCATTTTCGCCGGCATCCTTCATGGAAGCCAGACGCTCAACGCGAATCGGTGCAAGCTTCGGGTCACGAAGGCTTGCACCGGTAAAATCAGCAACATCGCCTATCGTGAGATCACGGGAAGGCGCGAAAAAGACAGGATCTGCCATCAAAACACTTTCCGCCCCGGGGCGTGATCGCCCCGGAGAAAGGCAAATCGGTTAGAACTTGGTCGAGACACCGAAGTTGAAGTTCTGAACCTTGTCGGTATCAGCCTTCGCGATCGGGAATGCATAGTCAAACCGCAACGGACCAAATGGCGATGCCCACATCAAGCTGACACCAGCCGAAGCGCGAAGCTTTTTTTCGTCGCCAAGTACCGGCGCACCACCCAAAGAGGATTCATTGCCGTAGAGCATAGCCGCATCGGCGAACAGCGCTCCGCGAATACCAAGGCTTTCAGGTACAGCCGGAATTGGGAACTGCACTTCAGCCGTTCCGTTGAAATAGGTCGTACCACCTACCCAGTAACGCTTGCCGTCGCCTGAATCCTGGTAAGGACCGATACCATTGAACTTGAACCCGCGAATAATGTCCGAATTATTCTTGAACATATCAAAGATGCGTGCGCCTTCGTCGTCATATTCGTAAATATAACCGGCACCAACACCCAGCATACCAACGATATCCGCTTCCTGCGCAAGGGTCTTATAATAGTTCGCCTTGAACGTCGTCTTTATGTACTTCGCATCGCCACCAAGACCAGCAAATTCCTGATTGAACTTGGCATAAATACCGTCATGCGGATCCTTCATGTCATCAATGGAATTATAGGTCAGCGAATAGCTGATCGACGAACGCAGCCAAGGACTATGTTCCCCTGCCTCGACCAGAGCAGGAGCATAATAGCCCACACCATCCTCTGTCAGATCATATTTTTCCTGAACGAGGTTATAAGCAATACCCGCAGAGAAATTATCGGTGATTGGCAGACCAAATCGGATCGTACCACCGGTTTGCTCGACATCGTAACGGCCACCGCTGTCTACGCGATAGCTGCGACGGAACACATCGAAACCAGCCGACATGCGATAGCCGAGGAAATAAGGCTCAGTGAACGACAGACCGTAATTACGCATATCGTCCTGACCAGCACCCGCGCTGATACGGACAAACTGGCCACGGCCCAGGAAGTTACGCTCGGTAATCGCACCTTCGACGGATGCGCCCGGCGTTTCACCGCCTGTGGAGTAACCGCCACCAATGGAGAACTCACCCGTCGACTTTTCAACCACGTCCACAACCAGAACAACCTGATCAGGCTCGGAGCCCGGAGCCGTTGAGATATTGACGGTCTGGAAGAAATCCAGCGCCTCGAGACGACGCTTGGCGCGCTGCACCATGACCTGATTGAAGGCATCGCCTTCATTCATGTCGAACTCACGACGAATCACATAATCGCGGGTCTTGTCGTTGCCGCGAATTTCGATGCGCTGAACATAAGCGCGCGGGCCCTGATCAACACTGTAAACCACCGAAATCGTATGATTCTCAAAATCACGGTCGCCGCGGGGCTCGACTTTCGCAAACGCGTAGCCGCTGCCTGCAACATTCTCGGTCACAGCCAGAACGGAATCTTCGACTTCCTTGGCACTGTAATTCTTGCCTGAACGCGTTTTAACCACACGGCTCAACGCTTCCGTATCGACACCCTCAACGGTGCTTTCGACGCTGACATCGCCAAATGTATAGCGTTGACCTTCATCTACACTGATGGTGATCGTATATTTGTTTGTCGCCGGATCAAGAACCGCATTCGAAGATACGACGCGGAAATCGGCATAACCACGGTTGTAATAGAAGCGGCGCAATGCCTCTTCGTCAGCCTGCAGGCGACCTTCATCGTAAACGTCGTTACGGGTCAGCCATGACAGCGGATTGGAACGCTTGGTCGAAATGACATCGCGCAGACGACGACCGCTATAGGCCTGATTGCCAACAAACTCGATATTATCGATCTTGGTACGCGTGCCTTCGGTGATTTCATAAACCACATTCACGCGACCCTGACCCAGATCGACCGTACGCGCATTCACGGTCGCATCACTGCGCCCTGTATGCGAATAGGCGGCCTTGATCGCTTCCTTATCGGATTCCATCGTCGCCGCATCAAAGGGCGCGCGCGGCTTCAACTGAACAGCGCGCTCCAGATCCGGGTCCTTGATCTTCTTGTTGCCCTGGAACAGGACATTGTTGACCACGGAGCGCTCGCTGACGGTTACGACAAGCGTGCTACCGGACTGATTGATGCGCACATCGGAGAAGACACCCATCGCAAAAAGACGCTTCACCGCAGCATCGATATCAGCGCTGGAGAAGGCCTTACCGGGACGGATATCGATATTGTCACGGACCGTCTGCGCATCGACACGCGAATTGCCACGCACATCAATGCGACTGACCACGGCAGCTTGCGCAACATCGACAGACGCCAGAGAAAGCGCAGCAGTACCTGAAGCTACCAGAGCCACCGACATGGCGAGCGCGGAAGCTGCACCAAAGAATTTAGAACTTGCCGTCATAGGCTTTCCGAACCTTCGTTTCTTTCTGTCCCCGGGGCAATCAACCCAGAAATGCACATATAGATAAAACCGTATTAGCCGGTTTTTCCATACAAGCAAGCGTCACGGTTAAATTCTGTTTACTTCGATAACAAGCGTGGCATCCGTGCCACGCGAATTATGCATTATGGTAAACAAACCGTTTCACTTTTCCGGTTCTCACTCCCAAACTTCACTTCTGTTTAACATCTGCCCCTCAATCGGGGGCAAGACGCCGACTCATTGCAGCCGTCAGCCTTAAAAACCCAGCCCGGCTCACTTTCAAGTTCGTTGCCGTCAACAGTTGGTCATTTGTCTAGCAGGCAAAGAGGTCGTTGAAAAGCACGAACCCCATAAATCCCATGACAAACAGAAAACCGACACGATAAAAAATGTTCTGTGCCGTAACCGACACCGGGCTGCCTTTGACTGCCTCCACGGCATAAAACACCAGATGCCCGCCATCGAGCGGCGGCAGCGGAAACAGATTGAGCAAGCCGATGCCAATCGACAACATGGCCGTCAACTGGATCAGCCAGTCAAAGCCCTGTTTGGCAGCCTGACTTGCCATATTGGCGATTTTCACCGGACCGCCCAACTGGCATTTATCCTCGCGACCAAAGGCAAAGCGTTTGAAGAACTCGCCCGTGCGCACAATAATGTGGCCAGTTTCGCGCACCGCCTGCCCGACCGATTCGAGCGGGCCATATTCAATGCGGCGGAAATTGCCGACTGCCTGCGTGGTTTCCACGCCGATAGCACCGAATTTGACCTTGTTACCGAGCGCGTCTTCCATTTCGCGGATAGACGGTGTGGCCTCAAGCTCAACCATCTTACCATTACGCTCGACGGTAAAATGCAGATTATCTCCAGCGCGACCGGAAACGATGCGCTGCACGTCGGCAAAGGTAGTGATCTTCTGGCCTTCTACGCTAACAAAGCGGTCACCCGGCGCAAACCCCGCCTCAGCCGCCGGACCACCCGGTTGCACCGCCGCGATCAGCGGATCGGCGATCTGCCGCCCATACAGCGCGAAGAACACGCTAAAAATGGCAACCGTCAGGATGATGTTGAAAGCGGGGCCTGCAAAAACGGTAGCGGCGCGTTTCCAGACCGACTGGGTATGGAACGCGCGTTTGCGGTCTTCTTCGCTGAGCGCGCTGTTATCGACGCCAACGGGAGAACTGGTTTCACTCTCATCGCCGATGAATTTCACATAGCCGCCCAAAGGAATGGCCGAGAGCTTCCAGCGCGTTCCATGCCGGTCGGTAAAGCCGAAAAGCTCCGGTCCAAAACCGATGGAAAAAGCCTGTGCACCAATTCCGCACCAACGCGCAACGAGGTAATGCCCCATTTCGTGCACGAACACGACAACCAGCAACACAAAGAAAAACGGGATAAGGGTGCCAACGAGCAGACTGTTGCTGCCGAATAAAAAGGCCAGAGCCTCCTGCAAAATACTAACTCCCTGCTCGTTCAAAAACTGAAGAAAATTGCAGATGGAACATCCGGTTCGGCAAGGACCGCCCCGAAAAGATAAAGAAGTGCGGCTGCCGCAACAAGACCGTCGACGCGATCCAGAACGCCACCATGTCCGGGCAGAAGCTTGCCTGAATCCTTGGCACCGAACCGTCGCTTGACCCATGATTCGCCCAGATCACCAATCTGCGAGACGACCGACAGCAAAAGCGCCAGCAGGGGCACGATCAGGCTACCGGCAGGCGCGACCAGAGACGCGACCAAAATGCCGCCCGCAACGGCTGCCGCAGCACCACCGATGGCACCAGACCATGTCTTGTTGGGCGAAAAGCGCGGCGCAAGCTTTGGCCCGCCCAATGCGCGACCGTTGAAATAGGCCCCGATATCGGTAGACCAGACGACGGCGAACAAAAAGATGATGGCGGTAAAGCCAAACGGCTCATCACCACGCAAAAGCGACAGCGAAACCGCCGAAAAGCCTGCATAAAACATCCCTGCCGCAGGCCATGCCCGCCCTGTCTGCCACTGTGTAGCAAGCAGGATCACACTTCCCAGCACCAGAACACCGATCGTCAACAGCGCACCATTGTCGACAATCAGCAGCACACTGACAGCAATCAGCCATATCCAGCCGAAAAGGCGCGAGAACTGGGTTTGACGCGAAGCCGTCAGGCCAAGCCACTCGTAAAACATCGCAAAACCGATCGCGATGGAAAAAAGCGTAAAGCCTAATCCGCCGACCCAGGTCAGCCATAAAGCGGCAATCCCGAGTACAATGGCCGTGATGATACGGATTTGCAGATTAGACATTGCGACCTTTCAACTTGGCGCGCATCATGAGGTATGAGGCCGTTGAACAAACAGGCAAGCAAAGGAAACAGGGAAGCAATCTGCGCACATTATTGTCCAATTGCCCGATCACCTTCTGCGCAGTCTTCCAGACTGGTGCGCGTCTCGACACCGCCGAAACGGCGCTCGCGCTGGCGAAAGACTTCATAGGCAGCGTCAAGATCACTCGCACGAAAATCCGGCCAATGTCCGGACAGAAACAGGAATTCCGCATAGGCCGCCTGCCAGAGCAGGAAATTGGAAAGCCGCATTTCACCACTGGTGCGAATGATGAGATCCGGATCGGGAATACCCGCAGTATCGAGATTGGCCGAAATCAGCGTGTCGGAAATCGATGTGGGATCAAGACGCCCTGCCGCAACGTCGCGCGCAAGGCTTTTCACCGCGCGAACGATCTCGTCACGCGAACCGTAATTGAAGGCGATCACCAGGTTGAGGCCACTGTTGTGACGGGTCAGCACTTCCGCCTCGACAAGAAGGCTTCGGATATCATGCGCCAGCCCTTCCCGCTCGCCAATCACCTTCACCTTGACATTATTGCGGTGCAACTCGGCCAGATCGCGACGAATGAAAAGTTTGAGCAAACCCAGAAGATCGCTGACCTCGCCACTGGGGCGCGACCAGTTTTCGGAGGAGAACGCAAAAAGCGTCAAATAACCAAGACCGCGCTCGCCCGCCGCCCTGACCGTCTCGCGCAAAGCCTCGACGCCGGCGCGATGCCCCGCACTGCGCGCAAGACCACGCGCCTTCGCCCAACGGCCGTTGCCATCCATAATGATGGCGATATGGCGCGGATCCGACATCAAGCGGCTCTCCTCATTGAAACCATGCAGGCTTAAACCTGCATGATCTCCCCCTCTTTCACAGCCACGATCTTGTCCATCTCGGCAATGGTGTCGTCGGTCAACTTCTGGACTTTTTCCGACTGAATACGGCTGTCATCCTGACTGATCTCGCTGTCTTTCTCCAGCTTTTTCAGCGTATCCATACCGTCGCGGCGTACATGGCGGGCAGCAATACGGCCCTGCTCGGCATATTGATGGGCGATCTTGACCAGTTCCTTGCGGCGCTGTTCGTTGAGTTCTGGCAGCGGAATACGCAGCGTCATGCCATCGGTGATCGGGTTGAGACCCAGACCGGAATCGCGGATCGCGCGCTCGACGGCACCAACCATTGTCTTGTCCCAAACCGAGACCGACAGCATACGTGATTCCGGCACGGTAATATTGGCGACCTGGTTGATCGGCATCGTCGAACCATAAGCTTCGATGGTGATCGGTTCGAGCAGGCTTGCCGAAGCGCGTCCGGTGCGAAGACCGCCCAGATCATGCTTCAACGCATTGACCGCGCCTTCCATGCGTCGCTTCAGGTCGTTGATGTCAAAAACATCGCTCATGCATCTTCTCCTTGGGTGCGTAACAGGGACGTGCGACTGCTATAAATTCATTTCCGGGATCACGTGTCGGAAACGACCGTGCAGCGCCCCTTGCCTTGCAGAATGTCGGCCAAGCCGCCGTCTTCATGAATGGAATAGACTATTATCGGAATGTTGTTCTCACGCGCAAGAGCCACCGCCGCAGTATCCATCACCGCAAGCCCGCGCTCCAGCACCTCGACATGCGTCAACCGCTCAAAACGGGTCGCGCTCGGGTCCTTCTTGGGATCGGCGGAATAAATACCGTCCACCTGCGTACCTTTCAAAAGCGCATCCGCACCGATTTCGGCTGCGCGCAACGCTGCTGCCGTATCGGTCGTAAAGAACGGATTGCCCGTACCGCCTGCAAAAATCACCACCTTGCCTTCATTCATATGCGCTGTCGCTTTGAGCTGCGAAAAGCTCTCGCAAATTTCAGGCATTGCTATGGCAGAAAGGACAACGGCCTCAACGCCGATCTTATGCAATGAAGTGCGCAGCGCCAGCGAATTGATGACGGTCGCAAGCATTCCCATATGGTCGCCCGTTACCCGGTCGCCACCCTTGGAAGCAACCGCCACGCCGCGGAAAATATTTCCGCCGCCGATTACCACGCCAACTTCAACGCCAAGTGCGCGAGCCTGTTTGATATCACCGGCAATGCGGTCGGCAACCGAAACATCGATGCCAAAACCCTGACTACCCATCAACGCTTCACCGGAGGCTTTCAAAAGGACGCGCTTATAGGCGGACTTGCCGGACATGAAAATCTCTCCAACGCTAAGATCAAAACAGGATGCTGGGTTCCGATACACGAAGGGCACCGCGTTGTCACGCGATGCCCTTCATAATCAAAAGCCTTTTCAGGCAAATATCATGTCAGAAAGCATTAGCTCTTTGCAGCAGCAGCCACTTCAGCAGCGAAATCGCTTTCTTCCTTTTCAATGCCTTCGCCCAGAGCGATACGGGCAAATGCCGTGATCTTGGCCGGAGCGCCGATTGCCTTTTCAGCATCCTTGAGGGCTGCGGCAACCGTGAGGTCCGGATTGATAACGAAAGACTGCGAAAGAAGCACGACTTCTTCGTAGAACTTGCGCATACGGCCTTCGATCATCTTTTCGATGATGTTGTCCGGCTTGCCGGATTCGCGAGCCTGCTCGATGAAGATCGACTTTTCACGCTCGGCAGCAGCCGGGTCGACATCGTCAGCGGTCAGAGCGAGTGGGTTGATTGCTGCAACATGCATGGCAACCTGACGACCAAATGCACGGGCTGCTTCTGCGTCACCAGCGGTTTCGATAGCGACCAGAACGCCGAGCTTGCCAAGACCATCGGCAACGCCGTTGTGAACGTAAGTGGCAACAGCGCCCTGCGACACTTCAAGGGCTGCAGCGCGACGGAAGCTGATGTTTTCGCCAATGGTTGCAACAGCGTCTTTTGCGGCTTCGGTCACGGACTTGCCATCGACATTGGCGCCAGCAACAGCGTCGGTCGAACCATCGGTCGTCAGCGCTGCGTCGGCGATCTTGCGGACCAGTTCCTGAAAAGCTTCGTTACGGGCAACGAAGTCGGTTTCGGAGTTGACTTCAACGACAACAGCCTTGTTGCCGGAAGCTGCAACGCCAACCAGACCTTCGGCAGCCGTACGGCCAGCCTTCTTGTCGGCCTTGGCCATGCCCTTGGCACGCAGCCAGTCGACAGCGGCTTCAATGTCACCATTGGTTTCGGCAAGGGCTGCCTTGCAGTCCATCATGCCAGCGCCGGTCAGTTCGCGGAGTTCTTTAACCTGAGATGCGGTAATGCTCATTGTATCGCCTTTCATGAAAGCGAAGGCACACCAAAGGGTGTGCCAACTTTGAACCGGCGCGTGTTCAACAAAACAGCGAGGTCATTCCAAAATAAGGATCACTTCAGAATCACACTCTCGCACCGGGATGAAACGAGATTACCCACCCGCCCTATCAACGATATGACGGATGGATGAAATCATGCAGCTATCAAGCGCCTTCGGCAGGTGCTTCGAGAGCAGGCTCGACCGGAGCATCAGCCTGTGCACCGATGTCGATGCCCATAGCGCCCTGCTGACGAGCGATACCGTCAATGGCAGCGCGTGCAATCAGGTCGCAATAAAGAGCGATAGCGCGTGCGGCGTCATCATTGCCCGGGATTGGATAGTCGATCTGGTCTGGATCGCAGTTCGAATCGATCACAGCAACAACCGGAATGCCAAGACGCTTGGCTTCCTGGATAGCGATTGCTTCCTTGTTGGTGTCGATGATGAAGATGAGGTCGGGAACCGAACCCATGTCCTTGATGCCGCCGAGTGCGCGATCGAGCTTTTCACGCTCGCGCTCAAGGGTCAGGCGTTCCTTCTTCGAATAGCCCTGTGCGTCGCCGGACAGGATTTCGTCGAGCTTGCGCAGACGCTGGATCGAATTGGAGATCGTCTTCCAGTTGGTCATCATGCCGCCGAGCCAGCGGGCATTGACGAAGTACTGGGCCGAACGCGTGGCTGCATCGGCAATGATGTCCGAAGCCTGACGCTTGGTGCCGACGAACAGAACACGACCGCCGCGAGCAACGGTGTCGGAGACAACCTTCAGCGCGTTGTGCAGCAGCGGAACGCTCTGCGACAGGTCCATGATGTGGATGTTGTTACGAGCGCCATAGATGAAAGGCGCCATCTTCGGGTTCCAGCGGTGGGTCTGGTGGCCGAAGTGAACACCAGCTTCCAGAAGCTGGCGCATGCTGAATTCAGGCAATGCCATCTGTATTTTCCTTTTCCGGTTTAACCTCCACGGGCTGAGGCGATTACTCGCCACCGGAGGCGCTTGCCGGATTTCTCCCGGCAAAAGCCCAATCCCGTGTGTGGAATAGGCGCGCTGTTACCCTATCGCGCCATCAATTGCAAGCCGTTCGGTTTACTTGCAAGGCGCGTTCTTTGCAGATGCATCGAACATATCGAGCTTCACCAGCTTTCCATTCACGGAAAAATCGCCATAGTCCATATTCAGAGCGCGGGTAATGCCGTTGCGGTAGAGCTTGAAATTGATGCGATAGATCGGCAGGCCGTCCTGCTTTTCCTTGTCGTCATAATAGGCAATCGTCACCGGCCACGCAGGATCCTTGGCAAGCTTGCCCATGGCCCGGGTTTCGTCATCGCTCCCATTCTGCTCTTTTCCGACCACGACTGTGGTCGCAACCACCCGATCAGCATCCTCGGATGCGTCGTAAAGCGTTGTCTCGTAAAATTTATCGCCCGCTTCCGCTTTGCGGATCAATTCTTCCATATGTTTGGTGGGAAATTGCGTGCCGCGCAGATCGAGCTTGTTTTCCTTGGGCTTGTTGATTTCGACAACGGTCTTGCCGCCATCAAGCTTTGCATCGCCACGCACTTCCTTGATCAGTTCCTTGTCGACAAAGGTCTTGTTGACGAAGCGGAAGTCCTTGCCATTGCCACCTTCAAATGTCGTGGTCTGCTGATCGGTTACACGCTGGGGCTGTTCTTCCATATCGATGCGCGTCACAAAACGGAAATTCGTCGTATAGCCTTCGCAGGCCGAGCCGTTGAACTCATAGACCATGCGACCAGTTAGGCCGGTTATGCCCGATTTTTCATCGGCTCGATCAAGTGTGAGGTCATAAACGGCGCGATGCGGCACCAGCGATACGGTTGACGCAGCATGTGCAACGCCCGAAAGCCCGGCCCAGACACTTGCTGCTGTTGCCATTGCGAAAGCTGGCCTGAATAAACGCATATATGAATCTCCCGATGAATTGAGGCGCATGATAAAAAAACTCGTGGCGGAAGCGAGGCAAAAATCGCACCTTTCTCAAAAGCTCCACCGATTCTGTCTATAGTTGGACGATCAAGACCTTTTATAAGCAAGGATTAATGCAATGACCGAGACGATTGAAAGCCGATTGAACAATCTGGGTATCGTTCTGCCGGAAGCCGCAGCCCCCGCCGCCAACTATGTACCTTTCGCGCAATCCGACAAGCTGCTGCTGACCTCGGGCCAATTGCCGCTTGAAAATGGCAAGCTCATTCATACCGGACAGATCGGCGACGCACTCACCGTCTCACACGGGCAGGCAGCCGCCCGCGCTTGCGCCATCAACGTTCTTGCACAGGCAAAGGCCGCATTGGGCGACCTCACCCGCATCGAACGTATCGTCAAGATCACCGTTTTTGTTGCCTCGACACCGGGTTTTGTAGAGCAGCATCTGGTGGCCAACGGCGCATCGGATCTTCTCGTCGCGGTTCTTGGCGACGCGGGCAAGCATGCGCGTTCTGCCGTCGGCGTGGCAAGCCTGCCGCTCAATGCGCCGGTTGAAGTGGAAGCGATCATCGAGGTTGCCTGAGATGAGCGGCATCGACTGGCTCAAAAAGCGCCCTATCGCCCATCGCGGGCTGCATGACGGCAACAAAGCGTGTTGGGAAAACACGCTTTCGGCTTTTAAAGCTGCCATCAGCGCCGATTTCGCCATCGAATGTGATGTGCATCTGACAAAAGACGGCCAGGTGGTCGTCTTTCACGATGACGACCTCCAGCGCCTGGCAGCGCGAGAAGGCCGTATCAGTGACTTGACGCTCAAAGAGGCCACAGAACTTTCGATTGGCGGCACCGCAGACCATGTACCGACCTTGCGTCAAATGCTCGATCTGGTAGCGGGGCAAGTTCCCATCGTGATCGAACTCAAAGGCATCGAAGGTCGCGACGATGGGCTGGTCGCAACCGTCGCCCGTGAGCTTTCGGCCTATAAGGGTGACGCCGCGATCATGTCGTTCGATCATCACCTGATCCGCCGCTTTTCAAGCGATGCGCCCGGCATTGCGGGTGGACTTACGGCGGAAGGCACCAGTGACAAAGACATGGAAGCGCATTTTTCCATGCTCGCCCACGGCATTTCCTTCGTGTCCTATAATGTGCATCATCTGCCGAACCGCTTTATAAGTTTCGTACAGCAAAAACTGCATATGCCGGTGATTAGCTGGACGGTGCGCGATAAGGAAATGCAAAGGCACAGCGATCTCAATGTGGATCAGATCACCTTCGAGGGTTTTGATCCGCGCAGTCTGACAGCCTGAGGAGAGGACAATCGGTGAGCGACGAAGATCGGGAAGAAGAACAGAGTTTCGTTCTCCGTGTCGTCGAAAGCATCGACGACTTCACCAAAGAAGAATGGATAACTCTTGCCGGAGCATCCCGGCAAGATAGCACCTATAATCCCTTTATCTCGCATGCCTTCCTGTCGGCACTGGAACAATCCGGCTCCGTCTCGCGCCAGTCGGGCTGGCTGCCGCAGCATCTGCGCCTTGAAGACAACGATGGCAATCTGGTAGGCGCGGTCCCCAATTATCTCAAAAGCCACAGCCAGGGCGAATATGTCTTCGATCATGGCTGGGCAGATGCATTCGAGCGCGCAGGCGGTCGTTATTATCCCAAATTTCAGGCGGCAGTGCCCTTTACACCTGCCACCGGCCCACGCCTTTTGAACCATATCGACTTTGATCCGCAGGCCGTGCGGCTGGCGCTCGCCAGCGGCCTCAGGCAATTGACTGATGAGAGCCATGCTTCATCTGCGCACGTAACTTTTGCTTTAGCGGAAGAGATTCCAGCTTTGAAAAAAGCCGGATTTTTACACAGAACAGATCAACAATTTCATTTTATAAACAATGGCTTTTCATCATATGATGATTTCTTGAACGAGCTTCAATCGCGCAAACGCAAAGCGCTCAAAAAAGAACGTCGCGAAGCCTTGTCCGAAGGCATTGAAATCGACTGGCTGACCGGCAGCGACCTTACCGAAACGGTATGGGATGACTTTTACACCTTCTACATGGAGACTGGGAGTCGCAAATGGGGGCGTCCTTATCTCAACCGAAAGTTCTATTCGCTGATCGGCGAAAGCATGGCCGAAAATATTCTGCTGGTCATGGCACGGCGCGAAGGCCGCTATATTGCGGGTGCCATCAATTTTATCGGCGGCGACAGGCTTTTCGGGCGTCATTGGGGCTGTATCGAAGAGCACCCGTTCCTGCATTTCGAGGTCTGCTATCATCAGGCGATAGAATTTGCGATAGCACATCAGTTGCGCGTTGTTGAAGCGGGTGCACAGGGTGAGCACAAGCTGGCGCGTGGCTATATGCCTGTCACCACCCATTCAGCCCATTACATAGCGCATGAAGGTTTTCGCAATGCGGTGCGCGACTATCTCGACCATGAGCGTCGTGAGGTCGAAGAGATTCAAGCCGCTCTTGCAGACCATATACCGTTCAGACACGACTAAACTGGAGAAATTTCATGTCCGCCACCTATGACGACAACAACATCTTTGCCAAAATCCTGCGCGGTGAAATTCCGTCGAGCCGCGTTTATGAGAACGAACACGTTGTCGCCTTCATGGATGTCATGCCACAGGGCAAGGGACACACGCTCGTCGTACCCAAAGCGCCGTCGCGAAATCTGCTCGATGCAAAGCCGGAGGCGTTGGCCGAAACCATTCAAGCCGTACAGACGGTTGCAAAGGCCGTGAAAAAAGCCTTCGACGCCGATGGCATCACCATCATTCAATTCAACGAGGCCCCTGCAGGCCAAAGCGTATTTCATCTGCATTTTCATGTCATTCCACGTTTTGAAGGCGTGGAGCTACAACCGCATAGCGGACAAATGGAAGACGCTGCCATTCTTGAATCAAATGCGGAAAAAATTCGCGCAGAACTTTGATATTATAGAGGTATCAAAGATAAAGCAGGCCGGATATCAGCAGAGTTTCCGCCACCAGAATGCCGACGACCAGCCGCTTTCCTGCAACCAGATAGGCGGCAAATCCCGCGCTGGCCGACCCCACCCGCAACCAGAGCGGAGAATCGGCCAGTGCCCCATTGGGGTATAAGATAAGCTGGGCGATGACGCCCGCCACAAGTGCTGTCGCGATACAGCGCACCAGCACCAGCGCTTGCGAATCCTCGCGCACCCTTGCGCCGACCACCACGCCCATGACGCGAAAGAAATAGGTCGGCACAGCACCTGCCAGCAGAATGAACACGAACGGCCACCACCAGTCGGAATAGCTCTCCCACGTCATTGCGTGTTCTCCTTCACGCCATGGTGCAGACGATGATAGCCGAAGGCGAGTGCCCCGCCGACAATTCCGGTCATCAAAAGATCATAGCCGGGGGCAACAAAATGAAACAAAGGAAACAGCAACAGCCCGGACACCATGGCGATCTGCCCTGCCCGTTCGCGTGCCGAGCGCCAGAGCGAAGTTAAAAAATACATTGGCGTCAGCATAAAAAGCGCTGCGAAAACCACCGGGGGAAATGATGCCGAAAGAAGATAGACGACCACCACCACCAGCGCATTGGTCAAGACCAGAACGCTCCCCACTCCGAAGAAATAGCTGGTGCGCATGTCGCGCGGAATTTTGCGCAATTCCTCCATCGCCATGACCCAGGCGGTCACAGCCACAAAATGGCACAGCGCTGCCAGCGTGAGCTTGCTTGTGCGTGGTCCGCGCAGTTCGGGCAGCAGGGAAACAACCATTGGCATTAAACGCACCGACGAAAGCCCAACCGCAAGTGCGGCGGCGGGGATCGACGCACCGGCACTGATGGCACCAATCAGCACCACTTTGGCAGGCAGCGCCCAGATGGTCAGCGTCATGAAGACGCTTTGCCCCATGGATATGCCGCTTTCAATAGCAAGCCCTGCAAAGCCTATGAAAGAACACATCAGCAGCACAGCCGGAACGCTGACGATACGCCGCGCACCGCGCAAGAACCATTGCAAACGACCAACGTGAGTAGAAGAGAGACTCGAAGACATGGCTCAGGATAATTCATGCGTGCCATAAAAGGCAGTCGGTTTATTGGAGGTTTGATGAAACACCCCATAAAAAACGGCCCTTCCGAAGAAGGGCCGTTTATTGTCTTATTTCTTGCGCGGTACTTTTGGCACCGATGATTTAGTGGCTGGAGACTTTGCCTGCGGCTTTGGCTCCACATCTTCCTTGCCGGAAGCCAGCGCCTTTTCGAGTTTTTTCGGCGGCGCCTTGCGTTTGGGTGCAACCTTCTTTTCGGGCGGAATATCCGCCTTGGGCTTGACCGGCTTGTCGGAAACGCTCTCCAGAGACAAATCACTCTTGCCATCAGGTTTGGTTACCACATCAACCCGCACCGTACCGCCATTCTTGAGCTTGCCGAACAGAACCTCGTCGGCGAGCGGCTTCTTGATGTGCTCCTGAATGACACGGCCAAGCGGGCGCGCGCCCATGCGTTCGTCGTAACCCTTGTCGGCAAGCCAGGCAATGGCAGCCTCGGTCAGCTCAAACGTTACGCCACGCTCTGCAAGCTGCGCTTCGAGCTGGATGACGAATTTCTGCACGACCTGATGAATGACCGGAACCGGAAGTGGTCCGAACGGAATGATCGCATCGAGACGGTTGCGGAATTCCGGCGTGAACAGCCGGTTGATCGCCTCCATATCGTCGCCTTCGCGCCGCGTCGAACCAAAGCCAATCGCCGCCTTCGCCATGTCGGACGCACCGGCATTGGTGGTCATGATCAGGATCACGTTGCGGAAATCGATCTTCTTGCCGTTATGGTCAGTCAGCGAACCGTGATCCATGACCTGCAACAGGATGTTGTAGAGGTCTGGATGCGCCTTCTCGATTTCGTCGAGCAGCAACACGCAATGCGGATGCTGGTCGACGCCATCGGTCAGAAGACCGCCCTGATCAAAACCGACATAGCCGGGAGGTGCGCCGATCAACCGCGAAACGGTATGACGCTCCATATATTCCGACATGTCGAAGCGCAAAAGCTCGACGCCGAGCGACGATGCGAGCTGCTTAGCGACTTCGGTCTTACCCACGCCAGTCGGACCGGAGAACAGGTAGGAGCCGATTGGTTTGTCCGGCTCGCGCAGACCTGCCCGCGCCAGTTTGATCGAGGCCGAAAGGGCTTCAATCGCCAGATCCTGACCATAAACCACGCGCTTTAATTCCGCATCAAGACGCGACAGCACCTGTTCGTCGTCCTTGGACACGGATTTGGGTGGAATGCGCGCCATCGTAGCGATGGTTGCCTCGATTTCCTTGACACCAATGGTCTTCTTGCGCTTGTTTTGCGGCAACAGCATCTGGCTGGCACCGGTTTCATCGATTACGTCGATAGCTTTATCCGGCAATTTACGGTCCGAAATATAGCGCGCGGAGAGTTCGACCGCCGATTTGATCGCATCAACCGTATATTTGACCTTATGGAAATCCTCGAAATAGGGTTTGAGCCCCTTCATGATTTCGATGGTGTCGGGGATCGATGGTTCATTGACGTCGATCTTCTGGAAACGGCGCACCAGCGCCCGGTCCTTTTCGAAGAACTGGCGATATTCCTTATAGGTCGTGGAACCGATACAGCGGATGGCACCCGACGAAAGAGCGGGCTTGAGCAGGTTCGATGCATCCATCGCGCCGCCGGAAGTCGCACCGGCCCCGATCACCGTATGGATTTCATCGATGAACAGCACCGCGCCCGGAAAATCTTCCAGTTCCTTGACGATCTGTTTCAGCCGTTCCTCGAAATCGCCGCGATAGCGGGTTCCGGCGAGAAGCGTGCCCATGTCGAGCGAAAAGATCGTAGCATCGGCGAGCGCTTCAGGCACCTCGCCTTCAACGATGCGCTTGGCGAGCCCTTCTGCAATCGCCGTCTTGCCGACGCCGGGATCACCCACATAAAGCGGATTGTTCTTGGAACGGCGGCAGAGCACCTGAATGGTGCGGCTGATTTCGCTGTCGCGGCCGATCAGTGGATCAATACGCCCCGATTTGGCCTTGTCGTTGAGATTGACGCAATAAGCGGTCAGCGCATCCTGCTTTTTCTTGGGCGCCTCTTCCTGATCGCTGGCGGTGCGTTCCTCAGCCGGGCTTTCGGCACCGCGCGGCGTGCGCGGCTCGCTGCCGGACGCGCGTTTGGAAATGCCATGCGAAATATAATTGACCGCGTCGTAGCGGGTCATCTGCTGTTCCTGAAGGAAATAAGCAGCATGGCTTTCGCGTTCGGCAAAAATGGCGACGAGCACGTTTGCGCCTGTCACTTCCTCGCGGTTCGAGGACTGAACGTGAATGACAGCGCGCTGGATCACGCGCTGGAAAGCCGCCGTCGGCTTGGAATCCTCGTCATAGCCGGTGACGAGATTATCCAGTTCTCGGTCGATGTAATCGGTCACGATACGTCTGAGATGGTCGAGATCGACATTGCAGGCGCGCATCACGGCGCCTGCATCCTGATCGTCGATCAGGGCAAGAAGAAGATGTTCGAGCGTGGCATATTCGTGGTGCCGCTCGTTTGCGATGGTGAGGGCCTGATGCAGAACCCTTTCAAGGCTGGGAGAGAACGATGGCATATGACCTCACTTTTTCTCCATCACGCATTGCAGCGGATGCTGGTTCTGGCGGGCGAAATCCATGACCTGACTCACTTTGGTCTCGGCGACCTCATATGTAAAGATACCACATTCGCCGACACCGTGATTGTGAACATGCAGCATGATGCGCGTGGCGTCATCCATGTTTTTTTGAAAAAACCGCTGCAGGACATGAATGACGAACTCCATGGGGGTGTAGTCGTCGTTAAGAAGCAGGACACGATAGAGGCTGGGCTTTTTGACTTTAGGCTCGGTCCGCGTGACCACGACGGTACCGTTGTCCGGTCCGTTCCCGCCATCGGTCTTGCTTTGCATGATTGTATTGAATTGCCGCATGAAACCCTTATCCGCAAACCCGAATGCTTGCCTACATGCCTTGATATGTAGGTCCCGATAAACTGATTTTAAGCCCTTCATCGCCACTTGCAACTAAGAGTTAATGCAAGAATGCTTTATGACCTTAATTTATATAGGCGTGGCGCGTATCGGATGAACCGGGCAGCGCTTCATAAGTGCGTGATCACACCAAGCCCCCCATTTTTTAGAAAATCATGAACAAAGCGCCGGCCATAAACGGATTGGTAACGCTGTTGATCGTATTCTGCCTGAATTAGGACGTTGCGTGCCCTTGTGCCGCAGCGAGAAAAACCGGAATACAGGTAGGTTATCATCGTGCGTAGCGCATTCAGTAAAGTCGCATATGCCCTGAAAAAAGCGGCGCAAGCCACCTTGCTTCTCGCCACTGTGACAGGGTGCTCGACAGCTTCCACCACGATCCCGGCGATTGCGGCCCCCGATAAATATGCGGCCATCGTCGTCGACGCCAACACCGGCAAGACGCTGTTTGCCTCAAGTGCCGACGCGCAACGCTTTCCGGCGTCTCTCACCAAGATGATGACCCTCTACATGCTGTTCGAAGCCATGCAGTCCGGTCGCGTCAATAAAGACACGCTGATCCCCGTTTCCGCCTATGCCCGTTCGCGTCCGCCGACAAAAATCGGCTTCCGTCCGGGACAAAGCATTCGCGTTGAAGACGCCATTCTGGCCCTGATCACCAAGTCCGCGAACGACGTTGCCGCAGCCACCGGTGAGTATCTCGGCGGCTCCGAAGAACGTTTTGCGCAGATGATGACTGCCAAAGCGCGCCGTCTTGGCATGCGCAGCACCACTTTCCGCAACGCATCCGGCCTGCCAAACGCCTCGCAGCGTTCGACCGCGCGTGATATGGCGATCCTCGGCATGGCCCTGCGTCAGCATTTTCCGCGTGAATTTGCCTATTTCTCGCAACGCAGTTTCGTCTATCGCGGCCAGACCATCCGTGGCCATAACAAGCTTCTCGGACGCGTTGCAGGGGTCGACGGCATCAAGACCGGCTACACCAATGCCTCCGGCTTCAATCTCGTCTCGTCGGTCAATTCCGGCGGTCGCCGCATCGTCGCCGTCGTCATGGGTGGCAATACAGCCGCCAGCCGCGATGCGCACATGACGCAGCTGATTGCGAAATATCTGCCGCAGGCCAAGCGCGGTCGCAATTCGGATGCCCTTATTGCCGCCGGTGGCAGCGCACCGCAGGTCATGGCTTCCATCGATCTGCCTACTGCAAAAAATGCGCCCGTCCCCGTTGCGCGTCAAAGCGTATCCATTGAAGACGCCATCAACAATGAGACCGGCGAAGGCGATGTCGAGCAGCCGCAGGTTCTGGCTCTGGCAGCACCGACCCCGCGCCCGGCCGCATTCGCCGCGCAAAAGGCGCTGCGCCCGACACCCAAAGCCGCTGTCCCGTCTGCCAATGCAGGCAATGTTGATCCGGTGACGACTGCTTCCGCTCCCTCATCAGGCAATTGGGCCATCCAGATCGGCTCGCTGCCAAGCCAGGGAAAGGCGCTTGAAATGCTCAACAGGGCTTCCGCCTCGGCAGGCGACGCACTCGCCAGCGCCTCGCCCTATACGGAGACTTTCAGCAAGGGGAGAGCAACCTATCATCGTGCACGCTTCACAGGCTTCGCCTCCAAGCAAGCTGCATGGGATGCCTGCGCCTCGCTGAAAAAACAAAGCTTTGGCTGCTACGCCGTCGCAAACTGATCGTCGTGCGGAAGATTTTTCGCACAGAGCTTCAAACCCGAATGAGTAGTGTAGAGGGTTTCAAGATGTCGAATATGAAAGACAATCTGGCGCAAACGCCTTTCACAAACGAGGTCTGGCCTTTACAGACCAGCCGCCCTTCGGCGTTAAGCAGCCTGTTTTCGGTGCAGACGCTCAAGCAAGCCGCATTGAAAATTGCCGATGTGCGGCGCGGCAAAGGGTTTAATACCGGCGATCTGGTCGGGCTTTTGATGGGCCATGCTGCGCGCAACAGGCGCCTTTCGCAGCCCCGCGCCTTAATGCGCATGCGCCTGCCGGTGAATGCCAACAAAATCACTGTGCGCCTCACCATTCCGCGCTGAAACTTTACCCCAGCATTCAAAGTCCGCCTTTCCGGCGGGCTTTTTCATAGGCAGTTAATTTTTAAAGAAGGCCGAGGGCCGCCAATTCCTGACGCAGTGCGGCAGGAAGCGCTGCCCTGCCCGATTTGCCTGCAGCCTCGTCCTGTGGCACTTCATTGTCGCCGAGATAACGCCAGCCCTGAAAGGCGCGGCGCGGTTGCCAGTGCGTCGGCACTATTTTGGGTTCCAGCACGAAGTGGCAGCGATTGATGCCCGCAGCATCGGTAAAGGGCCGGATGTCGATAAGACGCTGGCGGCACTGCACATTGCCCTTGATCACCCAATAAAGCGAGCCGCCATCGAGCAACTCGTCAACGCGTTTTGGCACCATGCGCGTGGTATGGGTCTGTTCCGGCACGAGACCAGCGCCCCGCTGTTCGGCGAGGCGGAAATCGATCCAGGCAGCGAGATCTTCGATACTATCGCAGCCGACACAAAGCTTGACGAGATTGAGAGCCATGCAGGCGGTTTAAACCGGAGTATTGCCGTCTTCAAGCAAGAAGAGCAACAATCACCCAATATCAGAGGGCACCCAATATCAGCAGGCCACCACATTGACGGCCAATCCCGCCTGACTGGTTTCCTTGTAGCGCTCGCTCATATCATGCCCCGTCTGGCGCATGGTTTCGATACAGGCGTCGAGCGGTACGAAATGATTGCCGTCGCCCTTAACCGCCAATGACGCCGCCGTCACTGCCTTGACCGCACCCAGCGCGTTACGCTCGATACATGGCACCTGCACAAGGCCCGCAACCGGATCGCAGGTCATGCCCAGATGATGTTCGAGCGCGATCTCGGCAGCATTCTCGATCTGCGCGGGCGAGCCGCCCAGAACCGCTGCAAGCCCCGCCGCTGCCATTGCCGAGGCCGAACCAACCTCGCCCTGACAGCCGACCTCGGCCCCGGAAATCGAGGCGTTGTGCTTGATCACGCCGCCGATTGCCGCCGACGTCAGCAAAAAATCCCGAATACCTTTTTCGTCGGCATCGTCATGAAAATGCAGATAATAGCGCAGCACCGCCGGAACCACACCCGCAGCCCCGTTTGTGGGCGCTGTCACCACCCTGCCCCCGGAAGCGTTTTCTTCGTTAACCGCCATGGCATAGACCGAAAGCCAATCATTGGCGAGCAGCGGATTGCTGCGATTGTTGCGCCAGTCATCCTGAAGCTTGTCGTGCAATTGCCGCGCACGCCGACGCACATTCAGACCACCCGGCATGATGCCTTCGCGGTTCAATCCGCGCTCGATACAGCCGCGCATCGCGCCCCAGACGCGGTCCAGTCCGGCATCGAGTTCAGCACGCGCCATGTGCTTTTCTTCATTGGCGCGCTTCATCTCGGCAATTGTAAGGCCGCTCGTCTCAGCCATTGCAAGCATTTCAGCGGCATTGCGGAAGGGATAAGGCACATCTGCCTTGTCATCAGCTTTCGCACCACTGCGTTGCACGCGGCTCAATTCTTCTTCCGTGACGACAAAGCCGCCACCAATGGAGAAATAGGCGCGGCGCAAAAGCAGATTATCGTCGCGATCATAGGCTGAAAAAGCCATGCCGTTTGCATGACCGGGCAACGGGGTCTTGCGATCCAGAACGAGATCGGTTTTGGGATCGAAATGATAGGGAGGATGCCCCTTTGGGGTAATTTTCTTGGTCGAAAAAACCTTTTCGACCGCCGCATCCATGATGTCGGGATCGACCGTATCGGGCAGATAGCCGCAAAGGCCAAGAATAACCGCACGGTCGGTGGCATGACCGACGCCCGTATAAGCAAGCGATCCATGCAGGCTGGCTTTCAGACGAGTGATTTTTGAGTTGGCCGGACGCGGCCAGTTGCCGCCAGCAATCTCGTCCAGAAACATATGGGCAGCCGTCATTGGGCCCATCGTGTGCGAACTGGAAGGACCAATCCCAATCTTGAAAAGATCGAAAACCGAAAGAAACATCTTACACCGTCACCAGCCTGCGATCCATATATCTGATATGTCTCCCTTCATAGGGAAACAGCCAGCCTTATAGCAGATAATGTAAGAAACGACGAACACCAAGTGATTGCCGAAATGCGGCATCAAATCACCGCAATGCGCTAAAACGCGCCGCGAGCCGGATCAAGCTGGTTGCTCCGGCATCAAAATAAAGAAATCAATGATCAGATGAGAAAAAGATAGGCTACTAGAATGACAGCAGAAAGGCCGATAACTGCGCGAATCGTCACGATCCAGCAGGATTTTTCAACGGTTTCATCCATGGATTTTTTTAACACCCTTATTGTGCCTGTTCAGCGACACCGTTTTTCATCGCATCGCTGTTACCCTTCATATAGTTCCGTGATGCATCGAACGCAACGGTGAAAAAAGGCGAGATTGCGGCGAGCATGGTGCAGAATATACGGACAATTTATAAAATCCTTTGTTTTTCAATGTGTTGAAATCAGGAATTCTTAACAAAAGCTTTATAGTGACGGCAAAAATGTGGCATCAGGGTTGCGGCACAAGCATAAGCCGGTGCGAAACCGCACAGACTACAGGCTTGCAAACGCCTGTGTTAGAAACGTCAGCCCAAACGCACGATTCGAGAACAGGAAACACAATGGCGCAGACAGCCCCCAAGGCCACCCCGCTCGTTGCGCAAACGCCAAAAAGCCCGCGTCTTGGGCGTTTGGATATCGCGCGAGGTGTGGCGTTGATCGCGATGGCCATCTATCATTTTGGCTGGGATCTGGAGTTTTTCGGCTATCTGGAACCAGCAACAACTGCGCAAGGCGGCTGGAAAATTTTTGCCCGCGGCATCGCATCGAGTTTTCTGTTTCTGGTCGGTTTCAGCCTCGTCCTGGCCCATGGCCGTGGCATAAGATGGCAACCGATGGGCAAGCGCCTGTTGCAGATCGTGGCGGCTGCGGCGGCCATTTCCGCCATTACCTATTACATGTCGCCAGAAAGCTTTATTTTCTTCGGCATCCTGCATCAGATCGCACTGGCAAGCGTGCTGGGGCTTTTATTTCTGCGCCTGCCGCCGCTTCTGACGCTGATCATAGCCGCTCTGGTTATTTCAGCACCGCTCTATGCGCGTGCCGATCTCTTCAATGATCCGGCTTTGCGTTTCGTCGGGCTTTCGACACTGACTTTCCGCTCAAACGATTATGTGCCGTTGTTTCCATGGTTTGGTGCGGTACTGGCAGGCATCACAGCCGCTGGTTTTGTTGAGCGTTATGGTTGGCTCAACCTGCTTTCAGGCGGGGTCAAACCCCGTTTTCTGCAAAAGCCGCTCAGCTTCATTGGCCGCCACAGTCTGGCCTTCTACCTGATCCACCAGCCAGTGCTGCTTTCGCTGGTCTATGTCTTCTCGCTTGTGTCACCGCCAGACCAGCGCGGCCCGTTCACGCAATCCTGTGTCGCCAGTTGCCTGCCGACCGGAAGCGAAGCGCTTTGCCAGCAGTTCTGCGGCTGCGTGGTGAGCGAACTCGACAAAGCCAATCTGTTTGAGGATGTCCTGCACGGCAAGGCAGATCAGGACAACAACATGAGTGTACAGGCCATCACGCAAATGTGCTCGCCGGTACCCGACACGCAACAACAATAGCTCAGGTCGTAACACCCAGTTCCGCCAGACGCTCGATGCAGGCCTCTTCGATCTGGTCGAGTTCGCCGACCGTCTCGTCGATGTCGCGGCGCTTCTGGCGCAAGTCGGCGCGTTTTTCCTCCACGCGCTTCATAAGCAGCGTCAGCTGGCCCGTTTCACCGGGCGGCTCGCGATACATCTGAATGATCTCATGAATTTCGGCAATGGAAAAGCCAAGCCGCTTGCCGCGCAAAATCTGCTTGAGAAGCTGACGATCCGAAGGCCGGAAAAGCCGCGTCCGCCCCCGGCGTACCGGCGCAATGAGGCCCTCATCTTCATAAAACCGCAACGTCCGGGTGGATATCCCGAATTCACGTGTCAGTTCGGTAATCGTATAATATTCGCGCGTCACCAATTTAATCCCGGATATCGCTTCGCAGCAAGTTGTTGATTGTTTTGCAACCGCTTTTACGTAAAAGTCAACATATAACCGCTTTTTCAAACACAGGCCGAAGCTTTGACCCGCCTTGCCATCACATCGCCAATTATGCGTTATAGCCGGATCAAAATGAAGAGTGACAGGTGCTCATGCGGCGGTCGATTAAATACACATTGCTAGGTCTGGGCATTATTGCCATTGGTGGCGCGGTCCCGTTTGCTGTCGAACCGGTCGTCGTCAAAATTGGTGAAAGCTCGATTCGCCAGCTCGCCCGCGATGGCAATTTCTGCAAGACGGATAATTGCGACGAAGGCATGGATTATGCGGTAGCTTTTCTTGAAACCAATTATGGCCTCTCCCCGCACGATGTTAAATGGTGCATGGGTGTCGATGCGATTGCCCATTATGAATTACCCTTCGGCAACAGCGTGAAAAAGTCCATAACAGATCGCATGTATCAACGTTGCGGCGATGCATCCTCAGGTGAGAATGAAGACGAGATTTCGCCTGAATGATGTTCAGATCATTCAACCTTCAAAATCGACGATCAGTCCTTCTCATCGGATGTGTTTTTGCTATGTTTGAGTTGCTGGAATGATTTCCGGGAACCAAACAGCCATTCCGGCGTTGTTGTGGTGTTAATTAACGGAGACGACACATGGCCGACAATGACATTCAGAAGGCTCTTGAGCAGCAGGTCGCAGAATTACGCGGCGAATTAAAGCGCATCACCAAATCCCTCTCCTCCCAATCGGGTGATTTGGCCAGTGATTTGCGCGGTCGCGCCGAAGACGCTTATGATGATGCGCAGGGCCGCCTGCGGCATACCGCACAGGCTGTGCGCGACCATGGACAGGTCGTGGCTGAAACCATTCGGGAAAATCCCGGCACCGCGACGACATTGTTCGGAACGGCAGGTATTCTCGGTATTCTCATCGGGGTGGCCATCGGTTGCGCGATTTCTGATCGTCGCTAACTGATTTCATGGTCACCTGGAGAAAGCTCGCGCAACGCCCCCTGCGCGGGCTTTCTTTTTTATCTTTACGCCTTGTTGCAAGGCTGCTAGGTCGAGGCCACGGCAATCATGCCACCGGTCGCAGCCTACCCGGATAAAACAAGGACAAGAGCACTTTTTGTTGTGCTTTGCACTGGCTGCGCCATGATTTTTTAAAAGGCGCTTAAATGTCAGAAAAGACTATTTATTCCGATCTCAAACAGCTTGGCTCGGAGAGCCGCATTCCCACCTCGCCCGAAGATGCGGTGCTGGAAAAGGTCCAGAACCCGCAAGCCGGAACACCCTATTGCGTGCGCTTTACCGCGCCCGAATTCACCTCGCTTTGCCCGATGACCGGTCAGCCGGATTTCGCGCATCTGGTGATCGACTACGTGCCGGGCGAATGGTTGGTGGAGAGCAAATCGCTCAAGCTATTCCTGTTTTCCTTCCGCAATCACGGTGCTTTCCATGAAGATTGCACGGTGACAATTGGCAAGCGGCTGGTCGGCTTACTCGATCCCAAATGGCTGCGCATCGGCGGCTACTGGTATCCGCGCGGCGGCATACCGATTGACGTTTTCTATCAGACCGGCGAAGCCCCAAAGGACGTCTGGATACCAGCGCAGGATGTTCCCAATTATCGCGGGCGTGGCTAATCCTCTCTTGCTGCCACAAGGCATCCCCCTTATCCTGACCTCATAAACGGAAAAGAAGGCTGACCATGATGAAAACCGTTGTGTTGCTGCTCACGCTTTCGGTTCTTGCCGGGTGTGGCGGCGCAGGCAAGGCGGCGATGAATGCAGGCAAGGGCTTTGAGCGTTTTGAATGCGCTTCGCGCAATTTCAAAGGCGAAACGCCCTGCGCACAGCCCCATAGCCCAACCCCGTGACGTGAAGGCTCAATCATGACCAACTTGTCCAAAACGGTTCTCGATTTCTGGTTTTCAACCAAAATGCGGGAAAAATGGTTTGAAAAAAGCGAAGCCATCGACACAGAAATCCGTGAAAGATTCCTCTCGCTTTATCAAGATGCCCGGGCAGACAGGTTGGAAGACTGGAAACAGCAGGCGGAAAGCGCGCTGGCCCTGACCATTGTTTTCGACCAGTTTCCGCGCAATCTGTTTCGCGGCTCGCCGCGCTCGTTTGAGAGCGACGGGCTGGCGCGCGATGTGGCGTTGCAGGCACTTGACCATGATTTCGACCGCGAGCTTACGGCAGACCAGCGCCAGTTCTTCTATCTGCCGTTCATGCACAGCGAAAATCTTCAAGACCAGAAGCGTGCACTGGACCTCTATGAAAAGCTCGGCGACACAAAAGCCCTCGATTTTGCGCATCAACACCATGACATTATCGCGCGCTTTGGCCGCTTTCCGCATCGCAACCCGGTGCTTGGACGAGACACCACGGGTGAGGAAGCCGAATTTCTGAAAACCCATTCCGGCTTTTGATCAGAGCAACTGATAGGGCAATATCCCGCGCCGGTCATGATTGACCGATAGGCGGCTTTTCAAAGGCGGCACCGCGCGCTGCACACATTCGGCGCGTTCGCAAATCCGGCATGAAACCCCGATCGCATCGAAAGCGGAACGGGCGGCAATATCCAGACCGTCGGCATAGACGAAATCGGCGGCATGGGTGATCTCACAGCCCAGTGCAATGGCATAACGGCGCTGCGGCGCGTGAAAGCCGCCATCGCGTTTGCTGAGTTCCGTTGCTACGCAGAGATAACGCGCTCCGTCCGGCGTCTCGGCCAATTGGCGGATGATCTGCCCCGGCGTCTCGAAAGCTTGATGTACGTTCCAAAGCGGGCACGCCGCACCATAACGCGCGAATTGCAGTTTTGCGGCACTGTGGCGCTTGGTGATGTTTCCGGCACGGTCGATACGTGCAAAAAACACCGGCACACCGCGCAGGCCAGAGCGCTGCAAGGTACTCAACCGATGCGCAACCTGCTCAAGACTTGCGCCGAAACGCGCCGCCAGAAGCTCCAGATCGTGGCGCAGTTCTTTCGCGGTTTCAAGAAAAGTCTGATAGGGCAGCATCAAAGCCCCGGCGAAATAATTGCGCAATCCGATCTTGGCAATTTCAATTGCTTCCGGCGAGCGAAAATCGGCACGCCTGGCAATGGTCGAGACCAGTTCTTCCATTTCAAGCTCAGCAATCTGGAAGGCGATCTGGAAATGCCGTGTCGAGGAAGCCGAATAGGGGTTTAGATAAAGTACCCGCGCCTGCGGATCAAAACGGCGCAGGATCGCTTCATCAGGATCGGCGCGGGCAATCCGTACCTTGTGCTTTTCTTCCATATACTGGCTCAAGGCCACACCCACATCACGCGCCGGAACATCGAGCTTTTTTGCAAGATTTTCCGCTGCAATATCAATTTCATGCACGTAATTATCAATAAAATGAAAGAAGTCGCGCACTTCCTCATAAGGAGCAAGTTCGGCCATCGACGGGGCACGCCCAAGCTGATTGTCGAGACTTGCAAGCTGTTCACTGTTGCGCCGGTAAGCCTGATGGCAGGCAATCAGCGCATGCGCCAGTCCCGGTGCATTTTGCGTGATGAGTTTTAGTTCCTGCAAGTTGGGCTTGTAATTATCAAACACCGGATCGGCCAGAGCTTCCGATACCGCTGAAAGCAGCCGGTCATTATCGCCCAGCGAAATGGCCCCGATATCGATCTGGAAATTTTCGGCCAGAGCCAGCAGAACGGCGGCAGAGACGGGCCGCTGGTTGTTCTCGATCTGGTTAAGATAACTCGTTGAAATACCGAGGCGTTCGGCAAAGCCCGACTGGGTTGCTTTGTGCTGTTCGCGAATTTCGCGGATTTTTCTACCGACATAGAGTTTTTTGGGTGCCACGTTGGGTGCCTGTTTTAGGGGTGCCTATTTGCAAATTTGCATTTCGCTATTTGCAAATTAATAAATTACACATCAGCACCTTTTCAAGCTTCCAGAATGCGGCATACTGGCTCTAAGCAGGAAGTCACATCCAACGTTTAAAGCTTTTGAAGGCCGAATAATGCAGGAACTTCTCGAACAGCTTGAGGCACGCCGTAACGAGGCGCGACTTGGTGGTGGCCAACGCCGCATTGATGCTCAACATGCCAAGGGCAAGCTGACCGCCCGCGAAAGGCTGGATGTGCTTCTTGACGAAGGCTCGTTCGAAGAGTTTGACATGTATGTCACCCATCGCTGCACCGATTTCGGCATGGCGGGCCAGAAGGTGGCGGGTGACGGCGTAGTGACCGGCTGGGGCACCATCAACGGGCGTCAGGTCTATGTGTTCAGTCAGGATTTCACCGTGCTCGGCGGCTCGCTGTCGGAAACGCATGCGCAGAAAATCTGCAAGATTATGGATATGGCGGTGAAGAACGGTGCGCCGGTGATCGGGCTCAACGATTCCGGCGGCGCGCGCATTCAGGAAGGCGTGGCTTCGCTGGCGGGCTATGCCGATGTCTTCAAGCGCAATGTCGATGCCTCTGGCGTGGTGCCGCAGATTTCGGTCATCATGGGCCCCTGCGCCGGCGGTGCGGTCTATTCGCCCGCCATGACCGACTTCATCTTCATGGTGCGCGATTCATCCTATATGTTCGTGACCGGCCCGGATGTGGTGAAAACCGTCACCAATGAAAAGGTAACGGCGGAGGAACTGGGCGGCGCCTCGACCCACACGAAAAAATCTTCCGTTGCCGATGGCGCTTATGAAAACGACATCGAGACACTGGAACAGGTGCGTATCCTGTTCGATTTCCTGCCGCTCAACAATCGTCAGAAGCCCCCTACCCGCCCCGTCTTCGACGATGCGGCGCGGCTTGAAATGCGGCTTGACACGCTGATCCCGGACAGCGCCAACAAGCCTTACGACATGAAGGAACTGATCTTGGCACTCGCCGACGAAGGCGATTTCTTCGAGATACAGGAAGCCTTTGCCCGCAACATCATAACCGGCTTCATCCGTATGGAGGGGCAGACCATCGGCGTGGTGGCAAACCAGCCGATGGTTCTTGCCGGTTGTCTCGACATTGACTCGTCGCGCAAGGCGGCGCGCTTCGTGCGCTTCTGCGATGCCTTCAACATTCCGCTGCTGACCCTTGTCGATGTGCCGGGCTTTTTGCCGGGCACGGCGCAGGAATATGGCGGGGTGATCAAGCACGGCGCAAAACTGCTGTTTGCCTATGCGCAGGCCACCGTCCCGATGGTGACGCTGATTACCCGCAAGGCCTATGGCGGCGCTTATGACGTGATGGCCTCAAAACATATCGGCGCGGATATCAATTATGCCTGGCCGACGGCAGAAATCGCCGTGATGGGTGCCAAGGGGGCGACCGAAATTCTCTATCGCTCGGAACTGGACGACCCGGAAAAGATCGCCGCGCGCACAAAGGAATATGAAGAGCGCTTCGCCAATCCGTTTGTTGCCGCCGAGCGCGGTTTCATCGACGAGGTGATCATGCCGCATTCCTCTCGCAGGCGTATCGCGCGCGCCTTTGCCAGCCTTCGCAACAAGAACCAGAATACGCCGTGGAAAAAACACGACACGATACCGCTTTGAGGAAAAAATGGCCGATCTTTTTTTAAATGACACTGATTACGAGCAATGGCTAATGGAGAATCCAAATGGATACGTGTTGAATACAACTCAGGGTTTTTCAAAAAAATATGCCGTTCTACATTCGGCAAAATGCAAAAGAATTTCAAATTCCATCTATCAATCTGGCGCATTCACGGAGCGCGACTATCGAAAAATTTGCTCCATGTCACAAGACGATATTTTGAATTGGGTAAAAAATAATATTGGAATCAATGACTTCACCACAAAGTGCTACTGTGTAGAGCGTTAAACAGGAAGCTTCACCCGTGGAGTTCTAAGAGATGATCAAGAAAATCCTCATTGCCAATCGCGGCGAAATCGCCTGCCGGGTTATCAAAACGGCAAAGAAAATGGGCATTGCAACGGTTGCCGTCTACTCAGACGCCGACCGCAATGCGCTGCATGTCAAACTGGCCGACGAAGCGGTGCATATCGGACCGGCGCCCTCGAACCAGTCCTACATCGTCATCGATAAAATTCTCGATGCAATCCGGCAGACCGGCGCGGATGCCGTGCATCCGGGCTATGGCTTTCTGTCAGAAAACCCGCGTTTTGCCGAGGCGCTGAAAGCCGAGAACATCACCTTCATCGGTCCGCCGGTGAACGCGATTGAAGCCATGGGCGACAAGATCACCTCCAAGAAACTCGCGGCCGACGCGGGCGTTTCCACCGTTCCCGGCCATATGGGGCTGATCGAAGATGCCGACGAGGCTGTTCGTATCTCGATGGCAATCGGCTACCCGGTGATGATCAAGGCGTCTGCGGGCGGCGGCGGCAAAGGTATGCGTATTGCGTGGAACGACGCGGAAGCGCGCGAAGGTTTCCAGCTTTCGCGAAACGAAGCCAAAGCCTCCTTTGGTGACGACCGCATTTTCATTGAAAAATTTGTCACCCAGCCGCGCCATATCGAAATTCAGGTTCTGGGCGATCAACACGGCACTGTGCTTTATCTGGGCGAGCGCGAATGCTCCATCCAGCGCCGCAATCAGAAGGTGATCGAGGAAGCGCCCTCGCCTTTTCTCGATGAAGCAACCCGTCAAGCCATGGGTGAGCAAGCTGTCGCGCTGGCCACGGCCGCGGGCTATTATTCCGCAGGCACCGTCGAATTCATCGTCGATGGCGAACGCAATTTCTATTTCCTTGAAATGAACACGCGTTTGCAGGTCGAGCATCCGGTGACGGAACTCATCACCGGCATTGATCTCGTCGAAGAGATGATCCGCGTTGCCGCGGGCGAAAAACTCCGCTTCGGTCAGAGCGATGTAAAACTCAACGGTTGGGCCATCGAAAGCCGCCTTTATGCCGAAGACCCCTATCGCAATTTCCTGCCCTCCATTGGGAGACTGACGCGCTATCGCCCGCCGGTGGAAGGCAGAAAGGCGGATGGCACCATCGTGCGCAACGATACCGGCGTCTTCGAGGGCGGCGAAATCTCAATGTATTACGATCCAATGATCGCAAAACTCTGCGCATGGGGCGAAGACCGCGCCAAGGCGGTTGACGCCATGGCTGGCGCGCTCGATGCCTTCGAGGTCGAAGGGATCGGCCACAACCTGCCGTTCCTGTCAGCCGTCATGGATCATCCGCGCTTTCGCGAAGGCGCACTTACAACGGCCTTCATCGCCGAAGAATATCCGGACGGGTTTTCCGGCGTCACACCTTCGCCTGAGGATGCGCGCCTGCTTGCGGCAGTTGCAGCCGAAATCAACAATGCGGTCATAACCCGCAACGGGCAGTTTACAGGCAGGCTTTCGGCACAGTCCAGCAATGAGGGCAATGATTGGGTGGTGACGCTTGGCGACCACACCCTGCCGGTCAGGATCGTCAAGGACGAAAGCGGAACCAGCATTGATTTCGAGGATGGAAAAAGCCTTGCCATTGCCAGCAACTGGCATCCCGGACGCGAACTTGCGACATTTACGGTTGGCGGCAGGCCGGTCAGCATCAAGGTGTCGCGCGCTGCTACCTGCTGGCGTTTGCGCTGGCGCGGCATGGATGTGAAGGCCCATGTGAGGCGTCCGCGTGTCGCGGAACTGGCAAGGCTGATGCCGGTCAAGCTCCCGCCCGACACGTCCAAAATGCTGCTCTGCCCGATGCCGGGTGTGATAACCTCGATCCTCGTCAAGGACCACGACACGGTGGAGGCCGGTCAGCCGCTTGCAACCGTCGAGGCCATGAAAATGGAAAACGTGCTGCGCGCCGAGCGCCGCGCCACCGTCAAGCGCATCGCAGCAAATGAAGGCGCAAGCCTTGCCGTCGATGAATTGATCATGGAATTCGAGTGAGGTCGATATGAGCGAACGTCCCACCCGTCAGGACTGGTCGAAACTGGCCGAGAAAGAACTGAACCGCCCGGTCGAGGATATCGTCTGGCACACGCCCGAAGGGATCGACGTGAAGCCGCTTTACACGGCAGACGATCTGGCTGAGGTCGATCATCTGGGCACCTTGCCCGGTTTCGAGCCGTTTTTGCGTGGACCTCGGGCTACCATGTATGCCGGGCGTCCGTGGACCATCCGCCAATATGCGGGCTTTTCCACCGCCGAAGCCTCCAACGCCTTTTATCGCAAGGCGCTTGCCGCCGGTCAGCAGGGCGTTTCGGTGGCTTTCGATCTTGCCACCCATCGCGGTTATGACAGCGACCATCCGCGCGTCGAAGGCGATGTCGGCAAGGCGGGCGTGGCAATCGACAGCGTCGAGGATATGAAAATCCTCTTCGACGGCATTCCGCTTGAAAAAGTTTCCGTTTCCATGACCATGAACGGCGCGGTCATTCCGACGCTTGCCAATTTCATCGTGGCAGGCGAGGAACAGGGTGTGCCGCGGGAGCAGCTTTCCGGCACCATTCAGAACGATATTCTGAAGGAGTTCATGGTCCGCAATACCTATATCTATCCGCCCGAGCCCTCTATGCGGATCATTGCGGACATCATCGCCTATACAGCAACGGAAATGCCGAAATTCAATTCGATTTCCATTTCCGGCTATCACATGCAGGAAGCTGGCGCGACGCTGGTGCAGGAACTGGCCTTCACGCTGGCCGACGGGCGGGAATATGTCCGCGCGGCCCTCAACAAGGGCCTCAATGTCGATGATTTCGCGGGCCGCCTGTCGTTCTTCTTCGCCATCGGCATGAATTTCTTCATGGAAATCGCCAAACTGCGTGCGGCACGCCTGTTGTGGTCGCGCATCATGCAGGAGTTCGAGCCGAAAAAGCCGGGTTCGCTGATGCTGCGCACCCATTGCCAGACGTCCGGCGTTTCCTTGCAGGAGCAGGACCCCTACAACAACATCGTGCGCACGGCATTCGAGGCCATGTCGGCGGCGCTTGGCGGCACGCAGTCGCTGCACACCAACGCTTTTGACGAAGCCATTGCCTTGCCGACCGAATTTTCCGCCCGCATTGCGCGCAACACGCAGTTGATCCTGCAAAACGAAACCGGCGTAACCAAAGTGGTCGATCCACTTGCCGGTTCCTATTACATTGAAAACCTGACGGCGGAACTGGCTGAAAAAGCATGGGCGCTGATCGAGAACGTGGAAGGCCTCGGCGGCATGACCAAGGCCGTCGAAAGCGGTCTGCCAAAGCGCCTTATCGAGGAAGCCGCAACCCGCAGGCAGGCAGCCGTGGACAAGGGCGAGGAAGTCATCGTCGGCGTCAACAAGTTCCGTCTCGAAGACGAAGACGAAATCGACATTCTTGAAATCGACAATAGTGCGGTGTGCCAATCGCAGATCGTTCGCCTTAAACAGATCAAGGACTTGCGCGACGAAGCGAAAGTGGAATCTACTCTTCTTGCATTAGAAAATGTCGCCAGAACCGGCGAAGGAAACATCCTTGCCGCAGCCGTCGAAGCCTCCCGCGCACGCGCGACAGTCGGCGAAATTTCCGATGCCCTGCGCAAGGTTTTTGGCGATCACGCCGCCACGCCAAAGGTGATCAAGAAGGTGTATGGCGACGCCTATCACGACGAGCCGGAGTACCAGACCCTGGTGTCGCGGCTTGATGAATTCAGCCAGAAAGCCGGACACAAGCCAAAAATCATGGTCGCCAAACTCGGTCAGGACGGACATGACCGCGGCGCAAAGATCATCGCTTCGGCCTTTGGTGATATCGGTTTTGATGTGCTGGCAGGACCGCTGTTCCAAACTCCGGAAGAAGCCGCCGATATGGCGGTCAAGGCCGATATTCAGGTGCTGGGCGTCTCGTCATTGGCAGCAGGCCATAAGACGCTGTTGCCGCAACTCGTCGAAACATTGAAGAAAAAAGGCGCTGAAAACATCATCGTCATCTGCGGCGGTGTGGTGCCACGGCAGGATTATCAGTATCTTTTCGACCATGGCGTCGCCGCAGTTTTCGGCCCGGGCACCAATGTGCTCGACTGCGCCCGGGCCGTGCTCGATCTTCTCGAAGGAAAACGCCGCAACTTGTAGCAGAAGGAATCAAATCCTTATCGGATTACGATAAGGATTTGAAAATATAGACAATACTTATGATTTTGGATCTGCGGAAGCGGGAATGGTGGAGTGCGTCACAGCGACGGGATCGCTTGCCGGAAAACTGTCTTCAAGGCCCGTATCGAGCTGACGCTCCAGCTCTGTTTTGTCGCCCGCCCGCCTCGCACTTGGCCGAGTGAGTACGGATTCCGGCTCAAGGTCACATTCCTGACACGCAACAGACAGAGCTTCGCCCAATTTGAGGGCAGCTTTTTTGACAACTTCATCGCGTTTCAGCTCATTTTGCGTATCATTTTCGACTTTTACGGTAATTCGCTCCTCATTTTCGGTGATGAATTCGACGCTATAAAGATTGAAACCACCGATCGAACTGATGCGTGTTTCGACAATAGCCATTGCTGGTCCTCCACGTTGCATGTTGAAGGAACAACGGGCGTGACGGAGGAAAAGTTCCCCTTCCGCCTTGCCGAAAAATGCCTCAGGAAAAATGCAACCCAAAACCCTGCATCAAACGACGAATGGCATAATCAGGATTTTGCGATGTAAAGATTGCCAAGTCATCATTGGCATGGATTCCCTCGCCGATGCTGCGCGAAGGCAGAAGCGAGATGGTACGCCGCGCAATCGCTTCCGCCGGGTCGAGCCAGTCCACCGGCCAAGGTGCCAGGCGACGAAACACATTGGCCAGAAACGGATAATGCGTGCAGGCAAGCACGACGATATCGCTGCGCCTGCCGTCTTTTTCCACAAAACACGGCGCGATCTGTTCGGCGACCAGCGCTTCATCAATAGTCTCACCGCGAATATGCGCCTCGGCAATCGCCGCAAGCCTGTCCGCCCCCACGAGCCTCACATGGCACTGTGAGGCAAAAGACTGGATCAGATCACGCGTATAGGCGCGCTTGACCGTTCCGGGCGTTGCCAAAACAGAAACCAGTCCCGATGAAGTGCGCTCGGCGGCTGGCTTGATTGCCGGAACCGTGCCGACGAAAGGCACCGATGGATAAGCACGGCGCAAATCGTCCAGAACCAGTGTCGAGGCCGTATTGCAGGCGATGACTGCGATTTCCGGGTCATGTGTGGCGATCAACGCGCCAAACAAGGTAACGATGCGATCGCGCAGCGCGTCTTCTTCCCAGCCGCCATAGGGGAAACCGGCATCATCCGCGACATAAACAAACCGCCGGTCGGGCATCAACACCCGCGCCTCACGCAAAACCGTCAACCCACCGATCCCACTGTCAAACACCAGAACGGGACGTTCATCATGGGTGGAAACCGCGTTTTGAGAGCGGCAAGCGGGTGTGTCCTTCATATCGACTTGTCCTCTTTGGCCGGTTCCGCATCGGCGGGCTTGCGCGCCCGCCCTTCCGGCGCACCGGAGCCGCGCGGCTTTTTCGGACTGAAGAGATCGAGCGAAGTTACAACACCGCGCAAAAGTTTGATCTCAGCCGATGCAAACCCAGCGCGTGTTAACACGGCGCGCAGATTATTGACCATGGTGCTTTTGCGCGCTTCGGGCCGGAAATAGCCTCTGACATCAAGCGCTTCCTCGATGTGATCAAACAAGCCCTGCAATTCGTTCTTGGGGGCAGCTTCCAGTTCAGGACCACGAAACACCGTTTCAGTTTCGCTTTCTAGCCCCGACTTCATCCACTCATAGGACATCAGCAGCACGGCCTGCGCAATGTTGAGCGAGGCAAAAGCCGGATTGACCGGAAAAGTCACCATTTCGTCGGCGAGCGCCACTTCCTCATTGGAAAGCCCGAAGCGTTCACGGCCAAACAGAATACCGGTCTTCTCTCCTGCGCGAAAACGGCTGCGCAATTGGGTATTGGCTTCAACAGCACTGCGGACCTGCTTGAAACCATCTCTTTCACGCGCCGTTGTGGCATAGACGAAATTGAGATCGGCAATCGCTGAAGGCAGATCGTCATAAACAATTGCATTGTCGATGACATGATCGGCCTTGCTCGCAGCCGCCCTCGCCTTGTCGCTTGGAAATTCCTCACGCGGATTGACGAGACGCAGTTCTGCCAAACCGAAATTAGCCATGGCACGCGCCACCATGCCGATATTCTCCGGCAACTGCGGATTGACCAGAATGATAGCCGGTCCTTCCGCGAGGATAGGGCGCTGTTTGTCGGTTCCTGCCATGATGTCTTCCGCTTATATCCGTTATTGCAGTCGTTTCAGGCTGCAACGTCACCGAAAATGTCTTTAAATCAGATTGTCGCGTTTCCCTGACATAAATACGAGCAAATCTCAAAGTGAATATCAGAATGGGGCGACATTGTTGTTGGGAATACGCAATTCTGGATGCGCGTTAATCAGCGCAAAAAAGGCTCCGCATGGCGAAGCCTTTTCATCATAGAGAACCAAGGATCGAGAAACTTACTAACGAGAACAATAAAGATGCGGGAAGCAGATCGGATACCACGGCTGGGATGACGATTGTATCGTCGATGCTTTGGCAGGCTGTGCCCAAACCGGGCCCGCCAGAGTGAGCCCGAGAGTGGAAAATACAGGTATAATCAATATAAATTTTTTCATAAGTACCTCCTATTAGAAAACCATTCCAGAAAATCATATTTAAACGCTTTCACAAACGCCCATTATTTGCCCGTAAAGTCTTTTTGTTTCCAACATTTTGGCGCGATCATAAGACGGGTCGGAAGATGTAGTAGCCCAATAACACCTGCCCATTGTGCATTCGTGCCAGACTGGGAACTGCTCGGTCAGAAACAAGGGAGGAAACCATGTCCAAGAAAATTCTCATGTTGTGCGGCGATTTTGGTGAAGACTATGAAACCATGGTCCCGTTCCAGACCTTACTTGCGGTCGGCCATACCGTTCACGCCGTCTGCCCCGGCAAGAAGGCAGGCGATCATATTGCAACGGCCATCCATGATTTTGAAGGCCATCAGACCTATTCTGAAAAGCCTGGCCATAATTTTGCGCTCAATGCGACATTCGATGATGTCAAAGCTGAGAGTTATGATGCGCTGGTCGTTCCCGGCGGTCGCGCACCGGAATATCTGCGCCTTGACGACAAGGTAATCGCCATCGTCAAACATTTCTTTGAAGTGGGAAAACCCGTTGCAGCTGTCTGCCACGGCGCACAATTGCTGGCTGCTGCCCGCGTGCTTGAAGGGCGCACCGCATCGGCCTACCCGGCCTGCCGCCCGGAAGTCGAGCTTGCCGGTGGCACCTATGCCGATATCCCCGTGGATCAGGCCGTCACCGACGGCAATCTCGTAACGGCCCCCGCATGGCCTGCCCATCCGGCGTGGCTCAAGCAGTTTCTGGCCGTTCTCGGCACGAAAATCACCCATTGAACTGTATAGAGAGGCCTCGTGCATCGGGGCCTCCCGCAAACATCCCATAACAAACTGACAGGACCAATCCATCAGGAGCGCGTGAAGTTCTGTCTATCATCTGATCGGGCAATTCAGTATGAGCGAAATGCGCAAATAACGCAGCCATCACACCGACACATGCTCAACCGACGGATGAAAACTAAAAATGCTTAAAATTGCTATTCTGACCCGTTTGGCTTTTTCGAGTATTTTTCTCATGGGAGCACCGAATTTCGCTCACGCGCAAGAAGCCGAAGGGGCTGAAGCAGCTCCGGTTTCGCAGCAGTATCCCGCACCTTCGCCGGAGACATTCGGCACGGCACAGTTTGTCTTGTCCGGCAATCCGGTTGTTCCGCCCCGCGATTATAGCAAAGGCATCATGATGCCATCGCCTAAGGACTATCAGTCCAATGAGAGCGGGTGCATCTATGATGTTGTTTTCCTTGGCCTTGCGGCAGATCAGATGCAATTCGAAATCCGCGGCTATGGAATTGCCGATCTGCAATATCCGGAAACCGGCCAGACGATAGAATTTCCGTCCAGCCTGAAGCGTGTGGAAATCCGCGATCTTGTTATCAATATCGACGAAGTCACATCCGGAAGCATCACCTACAGGGTTCAGCGCTTGCAATGAGGTTTGCCTGTTGCAAAACATTCTTCTTAGGGATGTTGCAGGACGGGATAAACTGCGCAAAACTATTTTGGGAAATCTGCGGGAAAAGTCTCTGGGGAGAGACTTTCGATCCGTTCGGGCACGTTTCGGGAGGAAATCATGTGCAGGCTTTTCATCGGCGCCGATCCTGAACTCTGGCAAAGCGTGACGCGCTCATTACGCATCGATGGCGCGGTGACCAGCGTTCGGCTCGAAAATTTCTTCTGGTCGACGCTTGAGGACATAGCTGCACGCGACGACCTGACGGCACCCCGCCTCATCGCCAGGCTTTATGGCGAGGCCCGCGATGCGGGCCACGATCTCGATAATTTCGCGTCCTTTCTCAGGGTATGTTGCGGTCGCTATCTGGCGTTGCAACTCGATGGCCTCGTCCCCACCGAGAAAACGGCAGCGATCTCGACACTCGACGCTGACGCGATTTTGCTGCAAGAGCGTAAAGTCCTTCACCAGCGGCGGCACGACAAAGAAGCGGGTGAGCGTGCTTATCCGGCACATAGCGCGGCTTAACAATTTACCAATCGCATTTTTTTGAGGGCTGAACTGGGCTTTAGGCCAAAGAATAAGCCGCGAATGCTTTGCCTTATTCGCCATGGATGCTATAGGGTCGCGACGCATTCAAAGAGAGGCTTCATCTATGGCAAAAATCAAGGTTGCGAACCCGGTTGTTGAACTCGATGGCGACGAGATGACCCGGATCATCTGGCAGTTCATCAAGGACAAGCTGATCCATCCCTATCTCGATATCGATCTGAAATATTACGATCTGTCGGTTGAAAACCGCGATGCGACCGAAGATCAGGTCACCGTGGATGCCGCCAATGCCATCAAGGAACATGGCGTCGGCGTTAAATGCGCAACCATCACCCCCGATGAAGCCCGCGTTGAGGAATTCAAGCTCAAGAAGATGTGGAAGTCGCCAAACGGCACCATCCGCAACATTCTGGGCGGCGTGATTTTCCGCGAGCCTATCATCGCCAAGAACGTACCGCGCCTTGTGCCGGGCTGGACGCAGCCAATCATCGTTGGCCGTCATGCTTTTGGCGACCAGTATCGCGCGACCGATTTCAAATTCCCCGGCAAGGGCACGCTGTCGATCAAGTTCGTCGGTGAAGATGGCCAGACCATCGAGCATGAAGTCTATCAGGCTCCGGGTTCGGGTGTGGCGCTTGCCATGTACAATCTCGACGAATCCATTCGCGAGTTTGCCCGCGCTTCGCTGAATTACGGCTTGCAGCGCGGCTATCCGGTGTATCTGTCGACCAAGAATACCATTCTGAAAGCCTATGACGGCCGCTTCAAGGATATTTTCCAGGAAGTGTTCGACGCTGAATTTGCGGAAAAATTCAAGGAAGCCAAGATCTGGTACGAGCATCGCCTGATCGACGACATGGTCGCTTCGGCGTTGAAATGGTCGGGCGGTTATGTCTGGGCCTGTAAGAACTATGACGGTGACGTGCAGTCCGACATCGTGGCACAGGGCTTTGGTTCGCTGGGTCTGATGACGTCCGTTCTGATGACGCCGGATGGCAAGACGGTGGAAGCGGAAGCCGCCCACGGCACCGTGACGCGTCACTATCGCCAGCATCAGAAGGGCGAGGAAACCTCGACCAACTCGATCGCTTCGATCTTTGCATGGACGCGTGGCCTTGCCCATCGCGCCAAGCTCGATGACAATGCGGACCTCAAGAAGTTTGCTGAAACGCTGGAAAAGGTCTGTGTCGATACCGTCGAAAGCGGTTTCATGACCAAGGATCTGGCACTGCTCATCGGTCCCGATCAGCCATGGCTCTCCACCACCGGCTTCCTCGACAAGATCGACGAGAACCTTCAGAAGGCCATGGCCGCCTGATCTGCCTCACCTTACCAAACAAAAAAACGGCGGGAAATTTCCCGCCGTTTTTATTTGTGCCTTTCAGCTGAATTAAGCCGACATCGCTGGCTCGATAGGAGACCTGCTCTAATTCGGCTTTTCTCCGGCTTTCTCGTAGAGAACGTCCAGCGCTTCCTGCGCCTCGGAAATGCGGCTCGAATCGCCGGATGCCTTGGCAAGTTCCAGCCGCCGCTTCATGAAGCCTTCTGCTTCATCCTTGTTACCGGTCTCAAAGGCCAGCACGCCAAGCTGGAACAGCGCGTCTTCCGTCTTTTCCGCATCATCATTGGCCGTGGCCATGTGCAAATATTTGTCGAGATATGAACGTGCGGCTGCGAAATCCTTCAGATCGTAGCAGTTTTGCGCCAGATTGATCACTACGGTAATCAGCTTATAGCTGTCGGTTCCGTGCAGTTTCTCGCCTTCAACCAGCAGATATTGATTGAGTTTGAGCGCATCCTCATAGCGCTGCGCTTCATGCAGGACATAGGCCCAGTCCTGACGCGCACCAAGCTTCTGATCAGCGGAGAGTTCCGGATCTTTATCCAGAAGCGGCATCGCCTTTTCGTAATTTTGAATGGCAAGCGTCCAGTCCTGCAAATCCTGCGCCTGCGTGGCGATATTGTAATAATTACGCCACCGCTCGGCAGGTTTCAGAAAGGGTGCGGCTTCATCGATCCGGCTTGCATCCTGCATCGGGCCGATGCTTTCCTGCGGACGTCCGGCACGATACTGGATATAGCCGCGCAGATAGGCCAGTTCACCACGCGCTTGCGAGTTCTCTGGCGTTTTCTTGACGTCCGCTTCCAGATTGTCGAGCTCAGACAACATCCCGCTGATGCTGAAAGTCTGTTTTGGATCCATGACGACAGCGTGAATTTGCTGCAACTGTTTCAACGTCATATCCCCTTCCTGCGCGCGCGCTGGTGAGACCATCGTCAGCAACGCCCACATGAGCAGAACCCAAATCGACCCCCAGCGCATGGCCTACTCCGTCAAAAGTGCCTTTACCGCAGCAATGGCCGCATCGGCTTTTGTACCATCCGGGCCACCGGCCTGCGCCATGTCGGGGCGTCCACCGCCACCGGCACCGCCCAGCGCACTCGACGCCGCACGCACCAGATCGACAGCGCTGAACCGCGCCGTCAAATCATCGGTCACGGCTGCAACTGCACTTGCCTTGCCGTCTTCGCTCACGCCAATGAACAATACAACGCCCGAGCCAACCTGCTTCTTGCCTTCATCAGCCAGCGGCTTCAAATCACGCGGCGAGACGCCTGTGACAGTCTTGCCAAGGAAATTGACGCCGTTGACGCTTTCAACCGCATTGCCGCCCTCAGCGGAGCCGCCGCCAAGCGCCAGTTGTCTGCGGGCTTCCGAGAGTTCACGCTCGAGCTTGCGGCGCTCGTCGATCAGCGCATTGACGCGCTCCAGTGCCTCACCGGGCGTGGTTTTGAGCGCTCCGGCAATCGCCTTGACGCGCTCATCCTGCTCTTCGAGATAAAGGCGCGCGGCCTCGCCTGTCAGCGCTTCCATGCGGCGAACACCGGCAGCGACTGCCCCTTCCGAAACAATGCGCACAAGCCCGATGTCGCCCGTCTGGCGCACATGCGTGCCGCCGCAAAGTTCGACCGAATAAGGCCGGTTTGCCTTCTCGCCATGCTTTGCCGTTCCCATGGAAACGACGCGCACTTCATCGCCGTATTTTTCACCAAACAGCGCCATAGCCCCTTCGGCAATGGCGTCATCGACGGCCATCAGACGCGTGCTCACTGGCGCGTTCTGCAGGATAATCTCATTGGCGATGTTTTCGATTGTCGTCAGTTCTTCCGCCGAGATGGGCTTGGGATGCGAGAAATCGAAACGCAGGCGATCAGGTGCCACCAGCGAACCCTTCTGCGCCACATGCGTGCCGAGCGTTTCGCGCAGCGCTTCATGCAGCAGATGGGTTGCGGAATGGTTGGAACGGATGCGGGTGCGGCGGTCGCTATCGACTTTCAATTCGACAGCTTCGCCCGTCTTGACCGTGCCCTTGGTGACTTCACCAATATGAATGAAGACGCCCTCGCCCTTTTTCTGTGTGTCCTTGATGGTGATGGCAAAACCTTCGCCGGAAATGACGCCGGTATCGCCCTGCTGGCCACCGGATTCGCCATAAAATGGCGTCTGGTTGACCACGACCAGAACAGCCTCGCCTTCATTCGCTGACTCCACTTCCGCACCATCATGCACAAGCGCCGTAATCACGCCTTCGGCACTTTCGGTCTCGTAACCCAGAAACTCGGTCGCGCCGACCTTGTCCTTGATGCCGAACCAGATGGTTTCGGTTGCGGCTTCACCCGAACCCGACCAGTTGGCGCGGGCTTCAGCTTTCTGGCGTTCCATGGCAGCATTGAAACCATCGGTATCCACGCTCACACCACGCTGACGCAACGCATCCTGCGTGAGATCAAGCGGAAAACCATAGGTGTCGTAGAGCTTGAAGGCGGTTTCACCGTCGAGGCGGTCCCCTTCACCCAGCGTGCTTGACGCATCCGACAAAAGACCGAGGCCACGCTCCAGCGTCTTACGGAAACGCGTTTCTTCAAGTTTCAGTGTTTCGGAAATCAGCGCTTCGGCGCGCAGCAGTTCTGGATAAGCCTGCCCCATTTCGCGGGTAAGTGCAGGCAAAAGACGCCACATCAGCGGCTCTTTGGCGCCCAGCAATTGTGCATGGCGCATGGCGCGACGCATGATGCGGCGCAGCACATAACCGCGGCCTTCATTGGATGGCAGCACGCCATCGGCAATCAGGAAGCTTGACGCGCGCAGGTGATCGGCGATCACGCGGTGGCTGGCGCGGAAATCACCTTCCGCCTTGATGCCGGTTGCATCTTCCGACGCACGGATCAGTGCCTTGAACAGATCGATATCGTAATTGTCATGCACGCCTTGCAACACGGCAGCAACGCGCTCCAGCCCCATGCCGGTATCGATTGAAGGACGCGGCAGGTCGACCCGCTCGTCCTTGGTGAGTTGCTCGAACTGCATGAAGACGAGGTTCCAAATCTCGATGAAACGGTCACCGTCTTCATCCGCCGATCCGGGAGGTCCGCCCCAGATGTGATCGCCATGATCAAAGAAAATTTCCGAACAAGGACCGCAAGGCCCGGTGTCGCCCATGGCCCAGAAATTATCACTCGTCGCAATGCGGATGATGCGATCATCCGAAAGACCTGCGATCTTTTTCCAGAAATTCGCGGCATCCTCGTCGGTATGATAGACAGTGACGAGCAGCTTGTCCTTGGGCAGACCAAATTCTTTGGCGATCAGGTTCCAGGCGTGATGGATCGCCTCTTCTTTGAAATAATCGCCAAAGGAAAAATTCCCCAGCATCTCAAAGAACGTGTGGTGGCGAGCCGTGTAGCCGACATTATCGAGATCGTTGTGCTTGCCACCGGCGCGCACGCATTTCTGCGAAGTCGTTGCACGGCTATAAGGGCGCTGCTCCAGACCGGTAAAAACATTCTTAAACTGCACCATGCCCGCATTGGTGAACATCAGCGTCGGGTCATTGCGCGGAACCAGCGGGCTTGATGAGACAACCTCATGCCCGTTCTTGCGGAAATAATCGAGAAATGTCGATCTGATCTCGTTGACGCCAGCCATAATTCACCTTTGGGCTTCCCCGCCCTGCATGGATGCAAGCTTCAAGCTGCATCGATTGTCTTATTTTGGGTCCTGCAGCAGCGGCAAAAAGCCGATATTCGCAAGACTTGTCCATCAGATCACTTTGACAAGGCCGGATGGATTTTTCGGTTGACCGCTTTTAACGATGCGCTGCTTTCCTGTCCAGACAAGCAATGTGCGCTATAAAGGCAATTATACGATTATGCGGCGTAGAAAAAACAAAACCCCGCGCTGATAGCACGGGGTTTTGTTGTAAGTCAGTTGCAGACGATCACGCTTCCGCGGCTTCATCGCCCGCATCTTCCGGGCCACCATCATCAAGCAGTTGCTCGGCAATCAGGCCTGCGTTCTGACGCAGAGTTGTTTCGATCTCCAGCGCTACTTCCGGGTTTTCCCTGAGATAGGTCTTGGCGTTTTCACGCCCCTGCCCCAGACGCTGCGAATTATAAGAGAACCACGCGCCGGATTTTTCCACGATACCGGCCTTGACGCCAAGATCGACCAATTCGCCGGTCTTGGAAACACCGGCACCATACATGATGTCGAACTCGACCTGCTTGAAGGGCGGTGCCAGCTTGTTCTTGACCACCTTGACGCGGGTCTGATTGCCGACCACTTCGTCACGCTCTTTGATAGCGCCGATACGGCGGATATCGAGGCGAACCGAGGCATAGAATTTAAGCGCATTACCGCCCGTTGTGGTTTCGGGCGAACCGAACATCACACCGATCTTCATACGGATCTGGTTGATGAAGATAACCATGCAGTTGGAGCGCGAAATCGATGCGGTGAGCTTGCGCAAGGCCTGGCTCATCAGACGCGCCTGAAGACCGGGCAGAGAATCGCCCATTTCGCCTTCGATTTCCGCGCGCGGTGTCAAAGCGGCAACCGAGTCCACCACCAGAACATCAATGGCACCCGAACGCACCAGCGTATCGGTAATCTCAAGCGCCTGTTCGCCGGTATCGGGCTGGGAAATCAGCAGGTTTTCGAGATCTACACCGAGCTTGCGGGCATAGACGGGATCAAGCGCGTGTTCCGCATCGACAAAGGCGCAGATGCCACCCTTCTTCTGGGCTTCGGCAATTGTATGCAGCGCCAGCGTGGTTTTACCGGAGCTTTCCGGTCCATAAATTTCAACGATACGCCCTTTGGGCAAGCCGCCAACGCCCAATGCAATATCGAGAGAAAGCGAGCCTGTCGGCACGGTCTCGATATCCACCACCTCGTTCTGGCCAAGCCGCATGATCGAGCCTTTGCCGAACGCCCTTTCGATTTGCGACAGCGCCGCATCCAGAGCCTTAGTCTTGTCCACTGAATTATCCTCAACAAGTCGCAACGATTTCTGAGACATCTTACACCATCCTCTTGTCTCGCTTGAAGCCCGGCAGGCTCATCGACAAGAACTAGTTGTATCTGTTTTGTTCTCATTTGGCAATACGGTCAAGCTATTGATTTATTTATATATTAATTTTTTGTTCTTTTATTGTTCCCGAATATTTATTCTACATAATATACAAAAATATTCGGCGATAAAATCAAATGGGCGCATTTTATCAAAATCCGATTCGGCCCAATTGAAAAAATGCAGCCTTTCCGACGAAAGGCTGCACTCGATTTCAGACCGAAAATATGCGCGGTTTAGCTTGCAGCGCGCAGTGGCGAAATCTGGATTTCGACGCGACGGTTCTGTGCGCGCCCATCCGGGGTCGCATTGGTGGCCACAGGCTGGGTTGCACCATAGCCGATGATGGCAAAACGGCGCGGATCGATACCCTGCGAACCAAGATAATTGGCGACCGAGGCGGCGCGGCGTTGCGAGAGGCCCTGATTGTGGTTGGCGCTACCGGTCGAATCGGTATGACCGTTCACATCCACCAGCGTCTGGTTGAACTTGCGCAGCACGATGGCGACCGAATTCAGCGTCGCATAGAACTGGCTCTTCACCTGATCCTGATCGGTATCAAAAGTGATGCTGGACGGCATGTTGAGGATGATCTGGTCGCCGTTACGCGTCACCGACACGCCGGTTCCCTGCAACTGCGCACGCAGTTCGTTTTCCTGACGGTCCATATAATTACCGATGGCGCCGCCGCCCAATGCTCCGATACCAGCACCAATCAGCACGGCATTGCGCTGTGCACGGCTGGAGCCGCCGACCATGAGACCACCGAGTGCGCCAACAGCCGCACCAATGCCCGCGCCGCCAGCCGTGTTCGACAGCTTTTGCTCGCCCGTATAAGGGTCGGTCGTGCAGCCTGCGAGAAATGTAACGCCGATCAGGGCTACAGTGATTTTTTTCAACATGGAATGGTCATCCTCAATTTGCGAATCGCGCCGTTTATAATGGCGCTTCAAGGCCGGATATTGTTCAGAATCGCCCCTGCTTCTGTTTAACCAATGCCACCACAGGAGCGCAACTGCGCCGCATAACGGTTGGCCATTGCCTGTGTGCGCTTTGCGCCGTTCAAAGCTGTGGCATTGCCACGCCAGACACCGCGTGAATAGCCGCCATGCCCGCTGTAATAGGCAAGATAAAGGCTATAGGCATCCGAGCGGCTGATGCCGTTTTTGCGATAGCTTTGATAGTGATACCAGCCGATAAAATGGATGGCGTCGGAAAAATTGCTGCGGGATGCAGACCAGCGACCGGTCTCGCGCTTGTAGCGATCCCAGGTGCCATTCAGCGCCTGCGAATAACCATAGGCGCTGGACGCCCGCTTCCACGGAATAATCCAGAGGATTTTCTTGCGCGGCGGGCGCGCATAGGGCTGAAAACCCGATTCCGTATAGATCGTCGCCATCAGCACCGGAACAGGCACACCGAACTCGCGTGAAACACGCTTGGCCGCACTCTGCCAATTATTGATCCAACCATCGCGCTGATCGAAGACTGCGCAGACATTGTTTACTTGCCGCGGGGCAGTCGCACAACCTCCAAGGATCATGAGCGCGACGAGACACAAAACACGCATCATGGGAAACCTCGTCTTTTACTTATTTTTAAAAGCGAAAAGTAAAAGCGAAATTAACTTATTCGGTTGAATCTATTATGGTTTACAAAGCGTTGACGTGCGGCTTCAGCGCTGTCTTTCCTGACGCAACCGCGCCCAGTAGTCGAGCCGCTTGCGGATTTCGCGCTCAAAACCGCGCTCGGGCGGATCATAGAATTTCTGCCGCCCCATGCTTTCCGGGAAATAATCCTGGCCTGAAAAAGCGTCGGGCTGGTCATGGTCATAGGCATAGCCCTCGCCATAACCCTCGTTTTTCATGAGTTTTGTCGGCGCATTGAGGATATGGCGCGGCGGCACCAGAGAGCCGTGCTCCTTGGCGGCCCGCATCGCCGCCTTATAGGCCATATAGACGCCGTTCGATTTGGGCGCGGTGGCAAGATAAACGCAGGCCTCAGCCAATGCCAGTTCGCCCTCGGGCGAACCCAGATAATCATAGGCGTCCTTGGCGGCATTGCAGATGACGAGCGCCTGCGGATCGGCAAGCCCGATATCCTCCACCGCCATGCGCACCAGACGGCGTCCCAGATAAAGCGGATCTTCGCCTGCATCGAACATGCGGCAAAGATAGTAAAGCGCGGCATCAGGGTCGGAGCCACGCACGGATTTATGCAGCGCCGAAATCAGATTGTAATGCCCGTCCTGACTTTTATCGTAAACGGGCGCACGGCGTTGCACGACATCCTGCAGTTTTTCCGCGTCAAAAATCTCGTCGGGGCGCGCCGCGCGCCAGACTTCCTCGGCAAGCGTCAGGGCTGCGCGGCCATCGCCGTCGGCCATACGGATAAGGCTCGCCCTCGCCTCTTCATCAAGCGGAAGCGGTCGCTCTTCCTGCTCTTCGGCGCGGGTGAGCAGCGTTGCGATACTTTCCGCATCATGCGGATGAAAGGTCAGCACGCGGGCACGCGACAACAAAGCGGCATTGAGTTCAAAGGACGGGTTTTCGGTGGTGGCACCGATCAGGATAACCGTACCATCCTCCATGACAGGCAGAAAACTGTCCTGCTGCGCGCGGTTGAAGCGATGGATTTCGTCCACGAACAGAAGCGTCTGACGTCCCGACATGCGCCGGGCGCGAGCCATTTCAAACACTTTTTTGAGATCGGCCACACCGGAAAAGATCGCTGAAATCTGCTCGAAAGCAAGCTCCGTCTCGCCAGCGAGTAACCGCGCCACCGTGGTCTTGCCGGTGCCGGGTGGCCCCCAGAAAATCATTGAACCGAGCGAACCCGATGCAATCATGCGTGTCAGCACGCCTTCCGGGCCGGTCAGGTGTTCCTGACCGGTGACATCGTCAAGAGTTTTCGGGCGAAGGCGATCCGCCAATGGCCGGTTACGGTCCGCATTGGGATCAACAGATGCAGAAAACAGATCGCTCATATCATTCGCCCGATTTTAGGGTCAGCGGATAAACTGACGCAACAGTGCGCCATTGCGCTCGATCTCCATGCGCCATGCAAGCCCACGTCCAGCATCGAGCACGGCAGTCAGATCATTGACGCTGCGGATCGCATTGCCATTGAGATTGCGGATAATATCGCCCGGACGCAAGCCCATCCGCGCGGCAGGCGAATTGGCATAGACCTCGATAATGACAACGCCCTGCGCATCGCCGCGCAAACGCAGTTTCTTGGCCGTTTCCGGCGTCAGTTCCTGCACGGCAGCGCCTGAAAATGGGCTGTCGCCCTTGATCAACTGTGGTGCGACCTGCTTGACTTCCGGTGCCTTGGTCAGTTTGACCGGAATGGTCTCATTCTTGCCATTGCGCAGAATTTCGACCGAAACGGTCTTGTCGATACCGGCAGTCGACAGGCGATAGCCGAGCACATCCTGATTATCAACGCGCGCGCCCTGAATACCAAGCACCACATCGCCAACCTTCAGGCCTGCCTTTTCAGCAGGCCCATCTTTCGCAAGTGCTGTGATGAACGCGCCATAGGGCTGCTTCATGCCGAGGCTTTCGGCAAGCTCTGCCGTTACACCTTGAAAGGTTGCGCCGATATAAGGGCGCTCAAAACTCTTGCTGCCGCTTTGCGCGGCCTCGACCACGGCTCGCACCATGTTCGACGGAATGGCAAAACCGATACCGACCGAGCCGCCGGAGCGTGAGTAGATCGCCGTGTTGATACCGATCAGGCGTCCGCGCATATCAATCAGCGCGCCACCGGAATTGCCGGGGTTGATTGCTGCATCCGTCTGGATGAAGAAGTCGAAATCGGAAATGCCGACCTGTGTGCGCGATTGCGCCGAGACGATACCGCTCGTCACAGTCTGACCCACGCCAAACGGGTTACCAATGGCCAGCACCAGATCGCCAACCTCGACGGCATCGGAATCACCCAGTCCCAGAACCGGGAATTTTTCCTTGGCTTCAATTTTCAGAACCGCGAGATCCGTGGTTTCATCGCGCAAAAGCAACTTGCTTTCGAACTCACGTCCATCAGCAAGCGCAATCTTGATCTCGTCTGCATCCTTGATGACGTGATTGTTGGTCACGACAATGCCTGAACTATCGACAATGACACCAGAACCCAGCGACTGCTGGATGCGTGGCTTGCTGTTCTGAAAGCGCTGGCCAAAGAATTGCTCGAAAAACGGATCACCTGCAAAAGGCGAACGGGCCTGCACCTGACGCGCCGCGTAGACGTTCACGACGGCGGGCGTGGTTTCCTTGACCAGCGGCGCAAAGGAAAGCTGCATATCCGAGCGTGCAAGCGGTATCTGCTTAACCGCTGGCGCGTCTTGCGCCTGCGCAGGCAAAACTGCCATGCTGATCGCTGCCACAAAGGCGCTAACAATCCCGAACCGTTGCCACTTCATGCAAAAACTCCGCGTTCCATTTTTTCAGACTCAAGTCTTGTATGTAGTTTAGTGAGGACAAGCATAAAGGGCCAGAATATGGCCGTCACGAAAACGTGGAGAATACCACTTCACCAAATAAAAAAGCCCGCACGAGGCGGGCTTTTCAAAATATTCAAACGCTGCTTATGCTGCGTCTGCTTCGGCAGCCTGTTCGGCTTCGACGCGGGCGCGGTCAGCCTTGCCCTTGGCATCGACATCGCGTTCCACGAATTCGACAACTGCGAGCGGTGCATTGTCACCGGTGCGGAAGCCTGCCTTCATGATGCGGATGTAGCCGCCGTTACGCGTTGCATAGCGAGTTGCAAGCGTATCAAACAGCTTTGCAACAAGCTTGACATCGCGAATGGCCGAAATTGCCTGGCGACGTGCATGCAGATCGCCGCGCTTGCCGAGTGTGACAAGCTTTTCAACGATCGGACGAATTTCTTTTGCTTTCGGAAGCGTCGTCACAATCTGCTCGTGTTCGATCAGCGAAGCAGCCATGTTGGCAAACATCGCCTTGCGGTGCGAGGCAGTGCGGTTCAGCTTACGGTACCCATTACCGTGACGCATGAGCCTTCTCCTTGGTTCGTTCTAGCCGGACTATATTCGTTCCAGGCTTAATATTGATCTTCGTAGCGCTTTGCGAGATCTTCGATGTTTTCCGGCGGCCAGGCAGGGATTTCCATACCAAGATGGAGGCCCATGGATGCCAGAACTTCCTTGATCTCGTTGAGCGACTTGCGGCCGAAATTCGGAGTCCGCAGCATCTCGGCTTCCGTCTTCTGGATCAGGTCGCCGATATAAACGATGTTGTCGTTCTTCAAGCAGTTTGCCGAACGCACTGACAGTTCCAGCTCGTCCACCTTCTTGAGCAGCGCCGGGTTGAAAGCCAATTCCGCAACAGTTTCCTGCGGGGCTTCCTTCTGCGGCTCTTCGAAGTTGACGAAGACTGCCAGCTGGTCCTGAAGAATACGCGCTGCATAGGCAACCGCATCTTCACCGCTGACCGAACCATTGGTTTCGATGTTCAGCGTCAGCTTGTCATAGTCGAGAACCTGACCTTCACGGGTGTTCTCGATCTTGTACGAAACCTTGCGCACCGGCGAATAAAGGCTGTCGACCGGGATAAGGCCGATGGGCGCATCTTCCGCACGGTTACGGTCGGCAGGCACATAGCCCTTGCCGGTGTTGACGGTGAATTCCATGCGGATTTCAGCGCCTTCATCCAGCGTGCAGATGACGTGATCGGGGTTAAGAACCTCAACATCGCCAACAGTCTGGATATCGCCAGCCGTCACAACGCCCGGGCCTTCCTTACGAACGACCATGCGCTTCGGGCCTTCGCCTTCCATACGGATGGCGATTTCCTTGACGTTGAGCACGATGTCGGTCACGTCTTCACGCACGCCCGGAATGGACGAGAACTCGTGCAGGACGCCATCGATCTGGATCGCGGTCACGGCAGCGCCGCGCAGCGACGACAACAGAACGCGACGCAGCGCATTGCCGAGCGTCAGGCCGAAACCGCGTTCGAGCGGCTCTGCAACAACCGTTGCATGCGTGCGCGAACCCTTGGTGATGAACTCCACCTTGTTCGGCTTGATCAGTTCCTGCCAGTTTTTCTGGATCATGTATTTTTCCTCTATCAACTGCCACTACCATCCAATCGTAGTGATCATGTGAAGAACCGCAGAGGAACCCCGAAGCGGACCTCGAGGTTCATGCAGCGTATAAAAGAAATTAGACCCGGCGCTTCTTGCGCGGACGGCAACCGTTGTGCGGGATCGGCGTAACATCGCGGATCGACGTGATCACAAAGCCGGCAGCCTGCAGGGCGCGCAGCGCGGATTCACGGCCAGAACCCGGTCCGCAAACCTCAACTTCGAGGGAGCGCATGCCATGTTCCTGTGCCTTCTTGGCGCAATCTTCGGCAGCGATCTGTGCGGCAAACGGGGTCGACTTACGCGAACCCTTGAAACCCTGAGCACCTGCAGACGACCAGGCAATTGCATTGCCCTGTGCATCCGTGATGGTGATCATGGTGTTGTTGAACGTCGAATTAACGTGGGCAACGCCCGACGAGATGTTTTTACGCTCGCGACGGCGAACGCGCGTGGCTTCCTTGGCCATGGTAGTCCTTTCAAATCGATCTCTACACCGCCGTAATTCCAGCGGCTCCACCGGTCCTCACGAAAGGACCAGCATCAAACCCGACCGGCTGACCGGTCAAGCTCGACGAAACACAAAGGTTTCGTCGAAATTACTTCTTCTTGCCTGCGATAGCCTTTGCAGGACCCTTGCGGGTGCGTGCATTGGTGTGCGTGCGCTGACCGCGAACCGGCAGCGAACGACGATGACGCAGACCGCGGTAGCAGCCCAGATCCATCAAACGCTTGATGTTCATCGATACTTCACGGCGCAGATCGCCTTCGACCTGATAGTCAGCGTCGATGGCTTCACGAATCTGAAGCACTTCAGCGTCGGTGAGCTGATTTACGCGACGATCATCGGTAATACCGACCTTCGTTACGATCTCACGAGCAAATTTCGGTCCAATCCCATGGATGTACTGAAGCGCGATAACAACACGCTTGTTCGTCGGGATATTGACGCCAGCGATACGTGCCACGTCTGTTCTCCTTAATGTTAATCACTTCCGCCTGAAGAATCTCTCTCCAGACAGCATAAAATGACCGGTAACGGCCTCTTTACGATTTCCGCCGCTACCCGCCATTCAAAACCAGTTGAAGTGGCGCAGTCTTTGACGGAATCATCACAAAAAGTCAACTCTTAAACATCCGTAAAGCCGTCAAACCAGCCTTACAGATCATCAAAGCAACTTCTGGAAGCAAAACCGGGCAGAAAAGCACGAAATCTTCTCTGCCCGACCAAGCTGCAGCTTCATGCCGGAACGAGAATTCTTTCGATCTCGGCAGTAACTTCCTCAACCGGCGACATGCCGTTGATGACGCGCAGTTCACCGGTTCCCGCATAGTGGCTGGAAAGCGGTGCGGTCTTCTCGCGATATTCGATCAGACGCTTGCGGAAAGCTTCCGGATTATCGTCAGAACGAACCTGACCACCCTTGGCGATCGTTTCAGCCACACGATTTTCCATACGCTTGACGAGAGCATTCTCGTCAACCTTCAACTCGATGACGGCATCGAGCTTCTTGCCCTTCGCCGTCAGCATCTCGGCCAAAGCCTCGGCCTGCGGAACCGTACGCGGATAGCCATCGAGAATAAACCCGTTGGCACAATCCGGCGCATCGATCCGTTCGGATACAATCTGGTTGACGATTTCGTCTGAAACCAGCTGACCTGCATCCATCACGGCTTTGGCACGCTTGCCAATCTCGCTTTGCTGGGCGACTGCGGAGCGCAGCATATCGCCCGTAGAAAGCTGTGGTATTCCATGCTTCTTGGTAAGAAGTCCAGCCTGCGTCCCCTTACCTGCTCCGGGCGGCCCAAGAAGTATCAGTCTCATTTACTACGTTTCCCACCTCTGAGTTTGGACTTCTTGATCAACCCTTCATATTGATGGGCGACAAGATGCCCCTGAATTTGCGCAACCGTGTCGAGTGTCACGCTCACCACGATGAGCAGCGATGTACCGCCAAGATAGAATGGCACACCGGTTGCGGAAATCAGGAATTCCGGCAGAAGACAGACAAGCACAATATAGATGGCGCCGACAACCGTGATGCGTGTCAACACATAGTCTATATATTCAGCCGTCCGCTCACCCGGACGAATGCCGGGAATGAAGCCGGAATGCTTCTTGAGCTGGTCAGCGGTATCCTTGGGATTGAACACAATGGCCGTATAAAAGAAGCAGAAGAACGCCATCAACGAAGCATAGAGCAGCATATAGAGCGGCTGACCATGACCGAGTGCGGCTAGGATAGTGGTCGCCCAGGCTGGCATTTCCGTCGTATTGGCAAAGCCTGCGACGGTAGCTGGCAACAACAGCAGCGACGATGCAAAGATCGGCGGAATAACGCCCGCCGTATTGAGCTTGAGCGGCAGATGCGATGTATCCCCCTGGAACATGCGGTTGCCGACCTGGCGCTTGGGATACTGGATCAGAAGGCGACGCTGCGCGCGCTCGACAAAAACAATGATCGCGATCAACGCCACAGCAAGAATGATAATGCCGAGAATAAGTCCCGTGGACAGCGCGCCCGTGCGTCCGAATTCCAGGGTACTGGAAATGGCATGCGGGAGATTTGCGACAATACCGGAGAAGATGATCAGCGAAATGCCGTTGCCGATGCCGCGCGCCGTAATCTGCTCACCGAGCCACATCAGGAACATGGTGCCGCCAACGAGCGTAATAACCGCTGACACCATGAAGAACGGGCCAGGGTTAAGTACGATCCCCGCGCCGCTTTGAAGACCAGCAGCGATGGCGTAAGCCTGAACGAGCGCCAGAAGCACAGTTCCGTAACGCGTATACTGATTGATGATCTTGCGGCCTGCCTCGCCTTCCTTCTTCAGCGCTTCAAGCGTCGGCACCACCGACGTCATGAGCTGCACGATAATGGAAGCCGAAATATAGGGCATGATGCCGAGCGAAAAGATGGCCATGCGCTCAACCGCGCCGCCGGCAAACATATTGAAAAGCCCCAGAACACCCTGACTGTGCGACTGGAAAGCCTGCGCGAACGCATCAAGATTGATACCGGGCAGCGGAATATAGGTGCCGAATCGGTACACGAGCAACGCGCCCAGTGTGAACCAGATGCGCTTTTTAAGTTCTTCCGCCTTGGAGAAGGCCGAAAAATTGAGATTGGAAACTAGCTGTTCAGCAGCCGATGCCATTAAATTTCTCCGGTGAAAAGTCTCCGGCCCTCCCCCCGTATGACACGATCCCGTTCAAGGCGTGCCTCCAGACAAGAAGACCTTACCCAGATATGCGCATTGGCATAAAGGTGCAAGCGGCGGCCCGGTTTTTTCGCAGCTTCTTGATAAACCTTTCGGTATTATCGAAAAACCGCTCCGGGCCGCCGCTCAGATTTTCAGCTCAAAAGCTTATTCAGCTTTGGCTTCGGGAAGCTTGATGCTGCCGCCAGCCTTTTCGATCTTTTCAACAGCCAGTTTTGACGCACCAGCAACCTCAAAGGTTACCTTTGCCTTCAACTCGCCATCGGAAAGAATGCGAACGCCGTCCTTGGCGCGACGAATAACGCCGGCAGCCTTGAGCGATTCAATGTTCACGACAGCCTTGGCATCAAGCTTTCCTGCGTCGATCGCGGTCTGAATACGACCAAGCGACACAACGTTGAAGCTTTTTGCAAAGATGTTCGTGAAGCCGCGCTTCGGCAGACGACGGTAGATTGGCATCTGACCGCCTTCAAAACCGTTGATTGCCACGCCCGAACGGGACTTCTGACCCTTGACGCCACGACCACCGGTCTTGCCTGTGCCCGAACCAATACCGCGGGCAACGCGCTTGCGTGCCTTGACGGCACCGGGCTTGTCACGCAGATCGTTGAGTTTCATATCTCTATCTCCCCGCGTTATCAGGCCTCGTCCACGATACGGACGAGATGCTGAACCTTGGCGATCATGCCACGCACGGAAGGAGTATCCTCCAGCGTACGACGGCGGTGCATTTTATTAAGTCCCAGACCAACCAGCGTTGCACGCTGCTCGGCTGGACGACGGATTGGGCTTCCGATCTGCTCGACCGTAACCGTCTTGCCCTTCTTCTCAGCCATCACTCAAATCCTTGTCTATGGCGTATCCGGTTCCGATACTTGATCGCAAACCGGACTAACACAAACTATCGGCTATTCTTCCGAACCAACCACATCCTGGCGACGCGCCTGGAGGGTCGAGTACTTGATGCCGCGCTGTGCTGCGATGTCCTTCGGATGCATCTGATGCTTCAGAGCGTCAAAGGTTGCACGAACCATGTTGTAAGGGTTCGACGAGCCAAGCGATTTGGCAACAACGTCCTGTACACCGAGCGTTTCAAAAACCGCACGCATCGGACCACCGGCAATGATACCCTTACCAGCAGGAGCTGCACGAAGCAGAACCTTGCCAGCACCGTGACGACCTTCGACGTCGTGATGCAGTGTACGACCCGAGCGCAGCGGCACGAAAATCATGTCGCGCTTGGCCGATTCAGTTGCCTTGCGGATCGCTTCCGGCACTTCACGTGCCTTGCCATGACCAAAGCCAACGCGACCCTTCTGATCGCCAACGACGACGAGGGCTGCGAAACCGAAGCGACGGCCACCCTTGACGACCTTGGCAACGCGGTTGATGTGAACGAGCTTGTCGACGAATTCGCTGTCGTGCTCTTCACGACCGCGATCTTCGCGCTTACGTTCTCTCTGTGCCATATCCTTAGTTCCTTTTTCTTTTCCGGAAGCACAAAATGCTGATTAGAAGCTAAGACCGCTTTCGCGAGCTGCTTCGGCGAGAGCCTTCACACGACCGTGGTAGATGAATGCACCACGATCAAACACAACGTCCTTGATACCGGCCTTCACGGCGCGCTCAGCAACCAGCTTGCCGACAGCAGCGGCTGCTGCGGAATCGGCACCGGTCTTGAGCGAACCCTTGAGGTCGCCATCGAGCGTCGAAGCGGCGGCAACAGTGATGCCGCGCACGTCGTCGATGACCTGGGCGTAGATGTTCTTGGAAGAACGGTGCACGCTGAGGCGCGGACGGCCGTTTGCGACCTTCTTGACCTGACGGCGTACACGAGCAGCGCGACGCTGCAAAGTTTCTTTTGGCGATGCCATGACGCGCTTCCCTTACTTCTTCTTGCCTTCTTTGCGGACGATTTTCTCGCCAGCATACTTGACGCCCTTGCCCTTGTAAGGCTCGGGGCCGCGATATTCACGGATCTCAGCTGCAACCTGGCCGACAACCTGCTTGTCGATACCAGAAACAACGATTTCCGTAGGCTTCGGCACGGCTACGGTGATGCCAGCTGGCACATCGTAGATCACTTCGTGAGAGAAACCGAGCGAGAGCTGCAGGTTCTTGCCCTGCATCGCGGCACGATAACCAACGCCGCTGATCTCAAGCTTCTTTTCGAAGCCATCTTTAACACCTGCAAAGATGTTCGAGATCATCGTGCGGGACATGCCCCACTTTGAACGCGCATTCTTCGACTGATCGCGCGGATCGACAGCGATTGCGCCGTCTTCCATCTTGACCAGAACTTCATCGTGCACCACGAAAGACAATTCGCCTTTCGCGCCCTTGGCCTTGACGGTCTGACCTTCAACACTGGCGGTCACACCTGCCGGGACCGGCACGGGTTTTTTACCGATACGAGACATTTTAATACCTGTCTTTTATCTGTTCGCTGTCAACCGCATCAGAAGATGCGGCAGAGCAGCTCACCACCAACGTTTTGTTCACGGGCTTCATGATCCGCCATCACACCCTTGGGCGTGGACAGGATCGAGATGCCAAGACCGTTTGCGACCTGCGGGATCGACTTGACCGACACGTAAACGCGACGGCCAGGCTTGGATACGCGGGTAAGCTCACGGATGACCGGAACACCTTCATAATACTTCAGCTCGATTTCGATCTCGGCCTTGCCGTTCACGAATTCACTCTGCGTGTATCCGCGGATGTAACCTTCAGACTGAAGAACATCCAGAACGCGGGCGCGCAGCTTGGAAGCCGGGGTCGAAACCTTGGTCTTCTTGCGGCCGACTGCGTTACGAATACGGGTCAGCATATCGCCGATAGGATCTGACACAGACATATGCTACTCCTTACCAGCTCGACTTGACGATGCCCGGGACCTGCCCGAACGAACCCAACTGACGAAGCGCAATACGCGACATCTTCAGTTTACGGTAATAACCACGCGGACGGCCCGATACTTCACAACGATTGCGAATACGAACCTTTGCAGAATTGCGCGGCAGTTCGGCAAGCCGGATCGTGGCGCGGAAACGCTCATCCAGCGGAAGGCTCTGATCCATAACGATCGCCTTCAGACGTGCACGCTTTTCAGCATGACGCTTAACCAACTTTTCGCGGCGCTTGTTTTTTTCGACTGCGCTAGTCTTGGCCATATTAATATACCTCGCTACGCTTGCCGTTACTGCCGGAATGGGAAGTTGAATGCACGCAGAAGAGAGCGCGCTTCAGCATCCGTCTGGGCGGTCGTGCAAACGATGATGTCCATGCCCCAGATCTGATCAACTTTATCGTAATTGATCTCCGGAAACACGATGTGCTCCTTGATACCCATGGCGAAGTTGCCACGACCGTCAAAGCTCTTCGGGTTGAGGCCGCGAAAATCGCGGACGCGGGGAAGAGCAATGGTGATCAGACGATCAAGGAATTCATACATACGATCCGAACGAAGGGTAACCTTCGTGCCGATCGGCATGTCTTCACGCAACTTGAAGGTTGCGATCGAATTACGGGCGCGGGTGATGACGGCCTTCTGGCCGGCAATCTGACCGAGATCCGCAGCAGCCGAAGCCGGCTTCTTGGAATCAGCGGTGGCTTCGCCAACGCCCATATTGAGAACAACTTTGGTGATGCGGGGAATCTGCATCTCGTTGTCGTATTTGAATTCTTCAAGCAGCGCTTTACGGATATTATCCTGATAAAGCTTCTTGAAGCGTGGAAGTGCCTTAGCTTCAGCCATCGATCAGCGCTCCAGAACGTTTTGCGACACGAACCTTCTTGCCGTCTTCCACACGGAAACCGACGCGGGTCGGCTTGCCGTCCTTGGGATCGACAATTGCCAGGTTGGACAGGTGAATCGGCGCTTCTTTCGAAATGATGCCGGCTTCCTGGGTCTGGGTCTGGCGCTGATGACGCTTCACAATATTGACGCCGCGAACGAGCGCCTGCTCATCCTTCGGCATGACCTTGAGAACTTCGCCCTTACGGCCCTTGTCCTTACCGGACAGCACGACAACGCTGTCGCCTTTGCGAATCTTTTGCATCGTCTTGCTTTCCTTACAGAACTTCAGGAGCCAGCGAAATGATCTTCATGTGGCTCTTGGCGCGAAGCTCGCGCGGAACCGGTCCGAAGATACGCGTGCCGATAGGCTCTTTCTTATTATCGATAAGAACGGCTGCATTGTTATCGAAACGAATAACGCTGCCGTCCGGACGACGGATGTCCTTGGCGGTGCGTACAACAACCGCCTTCATCACATCACCCTTTTTGACGCGGCCACGCGGAATGGCTTCCTTGACCGACACCACAATGATGTCGCCCACAGAAGCGTAACGCCGCTTGGAACCGCCCAGCACCTTGATGCACATGACACGACGTGCGCCGGAGTTATCCGCCACGTCGAGGTTTGTTTGCATCTGAATCATGACTGGCCGCCTTCTTTCCTCTCAGCTGGTTAAGGGCTCCTGCCCTACCTAAGCTGCGTGTTAGCCACCTAGAACAGTTCCCTCATCCACATTGATGCGGGATCCGCCCTATCTGTTCGTTTTAGTGCATGAATGCAAGGCCAAATAAAGCATCTGACTGCAAAAATGCATTATTTATAACATTTTGATGCTGCCGGATGAGACATCCGGCAGCTCAAATGTCAGTTTGTCGCATTAATGAGGCGCCGAACACAAGTTTCAGCAGCTCCAATGCTTCAGCTTGCTGCTTCGTTCGTCAGAACGACCCAGCGCTTGTCTTTCGAGATCGGGGCCGATTCCTGAATGGAAACCCGGTCACCGGTCTTGAACTGATTGTTCTCGTCATGCGCCTTGTACTTCTTCGACTGGCGAATGGTCTTCTGGAGGAGCGGGTGCGAATAGCGACGCTCAACCTTTACCACAACAGTCTTGTCATTCTTGTCGCTGACGACAACGCCCTGCAGAACGCGTTTAGGCATGATATTTTTCCTTATGCCTTGCTTTCGGCCGCCTTCTGGCGGGCAATGGTCTTAATACGCGCGATGTCACGGCGAACCTCTTTCACGCGCGCGGTCTTTTCGAGTTGGCCGGTAGCCTTCTGGAAGCGCAGGTTGAACTGCTCTTTCTTCAGGCTGCCGAGCTCTTCAGTCAGTTGGTCGAGGCTTTTCGCCCGAACGTCTGCGGCTTTCATTGTTGCCTCTCTTATTCAGCAATGCGCTGGATAAAGCGCGTCTTGACCGGCAACTTCGCAGCTCCGAGTCGGAGAGCTTCGCGTGCCACATCTTCGGGTACGCCGTCAAGCTCAAACATCACGCGACCCGGTGCCACACGACATGCCCAGTAGTCCACCGAACCCTTACCTTTACCCATACGGACTTCGGTTGGCTTCGACGTGACCGGCAGGTCCGGGAAGATACGGATCCACACGCGACCGGCACGTTTCATGTGACGGGTGATCGCGCGGCGGGCCGCTTCGATCTGACGTGCGGTGACGCGTTCAGGCTCGGTTGCCTTCAGACCGAATGCACCGAAATTAAGATCCGTGCCGCCTTTCGAGTTGCCGTGAATACGGCCCTTGAACTGCTTGCGGAACTTGGTGCGCTTTGGCTGCATCATTGTTCTCTACTCCAATTTTCTCGCCCGCGGCCCGCTTTATCAAGCGTTTTCGCGGCGGCGGTTCTGCTGGGAACCCTGATTGTCACCCTCAACCGCACGACGTTCGGAAGCCTGTGGATCATGTTCAAGGATTTCGCCCTTGAAGACCCAGACCTTCACGCCGCAGATGCCATAAGCGGTCTGTGCTTCTGCCGTACCGTAATCGATATCGGCGCGCAGCGTGTGAAGCGGAACGCGACCTTCGCGGTACCATTCCATACGTGCGATTTCAGCACCGCCCAGACGACCGGCACAGTTGATACGGATACCTTCGGCGCCCAGACGCATGGCCGACTGAACCGCACGCTTCATGGCGCGACGGAATGCCACACGGCGTTCAAGCTGCTGGGTGATCGACTGAGCAACGAGCGTTGCGTCGATTTCCGGCTTGCGCACTTCAACGATGTTGAGCGACGTATCGGCGTTGGTCATCTCGGAAAGCTTCTTGCGGAGCTTTTCGATGTCTGCACCCTTCTTGCCGATGATGATACCCGGACGTGCCGAGTGGATCGTCACGCGGCACTTCTTGTGCGGACGCTCGATAACGATCTTGGAGATCGCTGCCTGCTTGAGTTCCTTCGTGAGGTATTCACGAATCTTGACGTCCTCGTGCAGAAGCTTGCCGTATTCGCCGGTATTCGCGTACCAACGCGAATCCCAGGTACGGTTGATGCCAAGACGAAGACCGATTGGATTAATCTTCTGACCCATTATGCGGCCTCCCCTTTTTCCGCAACTTCGCGGACGACGATGGTGAGATGCGAAAACGGCTTTTCAATACGGCTTGCCTTGCCGCGGCCACGAACGTGGAAACGCTTCATGACAATCGATTTGCCAACGTATGCTTCGGCAACGATCAGCGCATCAACATCCAGATCATGGTTGTTTTCTGCGTTTGCGATCGCCGACTGAAGCGTCTTCTTGACCGTCTCTGCGATCCGCTTGCGCGAGAACGTCAGATCGGCAAGCGCCGCATTCACCTTCTTGCCGCGAATCATGCTCGCTACAAGGTTCAGCTTCTGCGGGCTGACGCGAAGCGTACGGGCGACGGCTTGCGCCTCGTTATCCTTAAGCTGGCGGGGAGCCTTGGCCTTGCCCATCTTACTTCCTCTTTGCCTTCTTGTCCGCACCGTGACCATAATAGGTACGGGTCGGCGCGAATTCACCGAACTTGTGTCCGACCATTTCTTCGGAGATCGATACCGGCACATGCTTGTTGCCGTTATAGACACCGAACGTCAGGCCGACGAACTGCGGCAAGATGGTGGAGCGGCGGCTCCACATCTTGATCACTTCATTACGACCGCCCTCGCGTACCTTCTCAGCTTTCTTGAGAAGATAGCCATCGATGAACGGACCTTTCCATACTGAACGAGCCATTTCAGACTACCCTCTCTTATTTCTTGCGCTGATGACGCGAGCGCATGATGAACTTGTCGGTCGCCTTGTTCGAACGGGTCTTCTTGCCCTTCGTCGGCTTACCCCAAGGTGTCACCGGATGACGGCCACCTGACGTACGACCTTCACCACCACCATGCGGGTGATCGACCGGGTTCATGACGACGCCGCGAACATGCGGACGCTTGCCGCGCCACACCGAACGACCAGCTTTACCGTCGTTGATGTTGCTGTGCTCAGGATTGGAGACAGCTCCAACCGTTGCAAAGCAGGCACCGGGAACCAAACGCTGTTCACCAGAGTTCAGGCGAAGGATCGCCATGCCCTGATCGCGACCAACGAGCTGTGCGTAAGCGCCAGCCGAGCGGGCAATCTGACCGCCCTTTTCCGGCTTCATTTCCACATTGTGGATGATGGTGCCGACAGGCATCGCCGAAAGCGGCATCGCATTGCCCGGCTTCACGTCAGCCGAAAGCGAAGCGATAACCTTGTCGCCAACAGCCAGACGCTGCGGAGCAAGGATGTAAGCCAGTTCGCCATCTTCATAACGGATCAGCGCGATGAACGCGGTGCGGTTCGGATCGTATTCCAGACGCTCGACCGTGCCGACGACGTCAAGCTTGCGACGCTTGAAGTCGATGAAGCGGTACGAACGCTTGTGACCACCACCCTGGAAACGGACGGTGATACGACCAGTGTTGTTACGGCCACCCTTCTTGGACAGACCTTCGGTCAATGCCTTGACCGGCTTGCCCTTGTAGAGTTCCGAGCGGTCCACGATGACCAGCTGACGCTGGCTCGGGGTGATCGGGTTATAATGCTTGAGTGCCATTGTCTCTTACTCCATGGCCTCTCAGAGACCGGTCGAAACGTCGATGCTCTGGCCTTCGGCCAAAGTTACGATCGCTTTCTTGACGTCGCTCTGGCGCCCGGTAATGCCGCGGAACCGCTTGACCTTACCCTTGCGCACTGCAGTGTTGACTGCGGTAACCTTGACGCCGAAAAGCGCTTCGACTGCAGCCTTGATTTCCGGCTTCGTTGCCTTGGGAGCAACATTGAAGACGACCTGATTGTTTTCAGAAACAAGGGTCGACTTCTCAGTGATGACCGGGCTGACGATCACGTCGTAGTGGCGAAGATCAGTCATTTGAAACGCTCCTCAAGTGCCTCGACGGCCGACTTGGAAAGCACGAGCTTGCCGCGACGCAGGATGTCGTAAACATTGATGCCCTGCACAGGCAGAACGTCGATGTGCGGAATGTTCGAAGCGGCGCGCTTAAAGTTCGTGTCAATCTCTGCGCCGCCAATCAGCAGTGCATTTTCAAGACCGAGCTTTGCGAACTGCGAAACGAGGTTCTTCGTCTTTGCTTCCTTGGCTACCAGATCATCGATAATGATGATGTCGGAAGCCTTGGCCTTGGCCGAAAGCGCATGACGCAGGCCAAGAGCGCGAACCTTCTTCGGCAGATCATGTTCATGGCTGCGGGTAACCGGACCATGAGCCTTACCACCACCGCGGAACTGCGGCGCACGAGCCGAATGGTGACGAGCGCGGCCCGTACCCTTCTGCTTGTACATCTTCGAACCGGTGCGGGCGACTTCGCCGCGCGTCAGGCTCTGATGCGTGCCCTGCTGGCGGCGTGCAAGCTGCCAGCGAATGACGCGCTGAAGAATGTCGTCGCGCGGATCAAGACCGAAGATATCTTCGTTGAGCTTGACCTTGCCGGCATCCTTGCCTTCAAGAGTTGTAATCGTGAGATCCATTATTCGGCTCCCTCAGTCGCGACAGCTTCAGCTGCTGCATTGTTTGCGCTGTTGCGCAGGGCAGCCGGCTTCGGTGCATTCTCAGGCAGCGCAACCTTCACAGCATCGCGAACGAGGATCCAGGCACCCTTGGAGCCGGGAACCGCACCGCGAACCAGAATAAGGCCGCGATCGCTATCCGTGGAGACAACTTCGATGTTCTGCGTGGTCACGCGGGTCTGACCCATATGACCTGCCATCTTCTTGCCCTTGAACACCTTACCCGGATCCTGACGCTGACCGGTCGAGCCGTGAGCGCGGTGGGTAATGGAGTTACCATGCGAAGCACGATGACCAGCAAAATTATGGCGCTTCATAACACCGGCAAAACCTTTACCGATCGAAGTACCCGTCACATCGACCTTCTGGCCGGCGACGAAATGTTCGGCAGTGATTTCCACGCCGACTTCGAGGAGGTTGTCCGGAGAAACGCGGAATTCCGCAAGTTTCGCCTTCGGCTCAACCTCGGCCTTCGCGAAATGACCGCGCAGAGCCTTGGTTGTGTTCTTTACCTTGGCGATACCAACGCCAAGCTGAACAGCCGTGTAACCGTTCTTTTCAACTGTACGCTGAGCAACCACGTGGCAGCTCTCCATGCGGAGAACCGTCACCGGCACATGCTCGCCGGCGTCGTTATAGACGCGGGTCATGCCCAGCTTTTGTGCAATAACACCTGAACGCATCGGGTTCGTTCCTTCCGTCCGCAAGCCGATTAAAGCTTGATCTCGACATCCACACCGGCGGAGAGGTCGAGCTTCATCAGCGCGTCCACCGTTTGCGGAGTCGGGTCAACGATATCGAGAAGACGCTTATGTGTGCGCATCTCGAACTGCTCGCGGCTCTTCTTGTCGATGTGCGGCGACCGGTTAACTGTGAACTTTTCGATCCGCGTAGGAAGCGGGATCGGTCCGCGCACATTGGCACCGGTACGCTTGGCAGTCGACACGATTTCCCGCGTCGAAGCGTCAAGGATCCGATGATCAAACGCCTTGAGGCGAATGCGGATGTTTTGACCGTTCATTTCATCTGTTCCTTGTTACGCGGGACGCCTGACTGGCAGACGTCCACGCACTAACCTTAATTACTCGACGATCGAAGCGACGATGCCGGCACCGACGGTGCGGCCACCTTCACGGATAGCGAAGCGGAGCTTCTCTTCCATGGCGATCGGCACGATCAGCGTCACGTCAACAGTGACGTTATCGCCAGGCATAACCATTTCCGTGCCTTCCGGCAGCGTCACGATACCGGTAACGTCGGTCGTGCGGAAATAGAACTGCGGACGGTAGTTCGTGAAGAACGGCGTATGACGACCACCTTCGTCCTTGGTCAGAATGTAAGCTTCTGCCATGAACTTGGTGTGCGGCTTAACCGAACCCGGCTTGCAAAGAACCTGACCGCGCTCAACGTCTTCACGGCCAACGCCGCGGATCAGCGCACCGATGTTGTCGCCAGCCTGGCCCTGATCGAGCAGCTTGCGGAACATTTCAACGCCGGTAACCGTGGTCTTGGCAGTTGCCTTGATGCCGACGATTTCAACTTCTTCGCCAACCTTGACGATACCGCGCTCAACGCGACCCGTCACAACCGTACCACGGCCCGAAATCGAGAACACGTCTTCGATCGGCATCAGGAACGGCTGGTCAACAGGACGCTCAGGGGTCGGGATGTAGCTGTCAACAGCTTCCATCAGCGAACGGATAGCGTCTTCACCAAGTTCCTTGGAAGAATCTTCCAGAGCAGCAAGAGCCGAGCCCTTGACGATCGGGGTTTCATCGCCCGGGAAGTCGTACTTGGACAGAAGTTCACGCACTTCGAGTTCAACCAGTTCGAGCAATTCTGCATCGTCGACCTGATCGCACTTGTTCAGGAACACGACGATTGCCGGAACGCCGACCTGACGGGCAAGCAGGATGTGCTCGCGGGTCTGGGGCATCGGGCCGTCAGCAGCAGACACAACCAGGATCGCGCCGTCCATCTGTGCGGCACCGGTGATCATGTTCTTGACATAGTCAGCGTGGCCGGGGCAGTCGACGTGTGCGTAGTGGCGGTTTGCCGTTTCGTATTCGACGTGCGAGGTCGAAATGGTGATGCCGCGGGCCTTTTCTTCAGGCGCTGCGTCAATCTGATCATAGGCCTTGAAGTCACCGAAGAACTTCGTGATCGCCGCAGTCAGCGACGTCTTGCCATGGTCAACGTGACCAATCGTGCCAATGTTAACGTGGGGTTTGTTACGTTCAAACTTGCTCTTTGCCATTTGAGCTTCTCCGTATTTTTAGCCTGCTCAGGCATTCTTTAATTGGGAGCGTAACCCGGTGGGGTTACGCGAACTTCTTTTGGATTTCCTGTGCGACCGCAGTCGGGACCGGCTCATAATGGTCGAACTGCATCGTGTACTGTGCACGGCCCTGAGACATCGAACGCAGGTTGTTCACGTAGCCAAACATGTTGGCCAGCGGAACGTTTGCGTTGACGACCGTGGCAATGCCGCGGGCTTCGGTGCCGGAAATCTGACCGCGACGCGAGTTCAGATCGCCGATAACGTCACCAACGTAGTCTTCAGGGGTCACAACCTCGACCTTCATGATCGGCTCGAGAAGCTGTGCACCAGCCTTCTGTGCACCTTCGCGGAACGCAGCGCGGGCTGCGATTTCGAAGGCGAGAACCGAAGAGTCAACATCGTGGTATGCGCCGTCGATCAGGGTTGCTTTCACACCGAGCATCGGGAAGCCGGCAAGCGGACCCGCACCCATGACGCTTTCGATACCCTTCTGAACGCCCGGAATGTATTCCTTCGGAACAGCACCACCGACGATCTTCGATTCGAAGATGAAATCGTCGCCTTCATGCGGCTCGAAGATGATCTTGACGCGAGCGAACTGACCCGAACCACCCGACTGCTTCTTGTGGGTGTAATCGATTTCAGCCTGACGGGTGATCGATTCACGGTAAGCAACCTGCGGCGCGCCGACATTTGCTTCAACCTTGAATTCGCGCTTCATACGATCGACGAGAATGTCGAGGTGAAGCTCGCCCATGCCCGCGATGATCGTCTGACCGGATTCTTCATCCGACTTGACGCGGAACGAAGGATCTTCGGCAGCCAGACGGTTGAGCGCGATGCCCATCTTTTCCTGATCAGCCTTGGTCTTCGGTTCAATCGCGATTTCGATAACCGGATCAGGGAATTCCATGCGTTCAAGGATAACCGGCTTCAGCGGATCGCAGAGCGTATCGCCAGTGGTGGTTTCCTTGAGGCCAGCCAGAGCAACGATGTCGCCTGCAAAGGCTTCTTCGATGTCTTCACGGCTGTTAGAGTGCATCTGCAACATACGGCCGATACGCTCACGCTTGCCCTTGACGGTGTTTTCCAGCGAGATGCCCTTGGTGAGCTTGCCCGAATAGATGCGGGCGAAGGTCAGGGAACCCACGAACGGATCGTTCATGATCTTGAATGCGAGCAGCGAAAGCGGCGCTTCATCCGAAGATTCACGGGTGGTCTCGGCTTCGGTCTTGACGTCGATGCCCTTGATCGCAGGCACTTCGTTCGGAGCCGGCAGGAAGTCAACCACAGCGTCGAGAAGCGGCTGAACGCCACGGTTCTTGAACGCGGTGCCGCACAGAACCGGATGGAACTGAACAGCAATGGTGCCCTTGCGGATCAGCGCACGAAGCTCGTCATTCGATGGCATGTTGCCTTCGAGGTAAGCTTCCATGGCCGATTCTTCGACTTCGACAGCCGTTTCAATCAGCTTTTCGCGATATTCTTCAGCCTTGGCCTGCATGTCAGCCGGAATTTCGCCAACAATGGTTTCACCACCGATGGAGCCATCCCAGGTGTAGGACTTCATTTCGATCAGATCGATAACGCCCTGGAATTCGGTTTCAGCACCAATCGGCAGCTGAACGACGAGAGCGGTTGCTCCAAGACGGGTCTTGATCATATCGACGCAGCGATAGAAGTCTGCACCGATCTTGTCCATCTTGTTGACGAAGACCATGCGCGGAACATGATACTTCTCAGCCTGACGCCAGACGGTTTCAGTCTGCGGCTCTACGCCGGCATTGGCATCGAGAAGAGCGATAGCACCATCAAGCACACGCAGCGAACGCTCAACTTCAATCGTGAAGTCAACGTGGCCGGGAGTGTCGATGATGTTGAAACGACGCTTCTTACCATCACGGCCCTGCCAGAACGTGGTCGTAGCAGCGGAAGTGATCGTGATACCGCGTTCCTGCTCCTGCTCCATCCAGTCCATGGTCGACGCACCATCGTGGGTTTCGCCGATCTTATGGTTCTTACCGGTGTAGAAAAGGATGCGCTCAGTCGTCGTCGTCTTACCGGCGTCGATGTGAGCCATGATACCGAAATTGCGGTAGTCTTCGATTTTATATTCACGGGCCATGATAGTTGCTCTTTGAATAGGTTTCGACGATTACCAGCGGTAATGCGAGAAGGCGCGGTTGGCTTCCGCCATGCGGTGCGTGTCTTCACGCTTCTTCACAGCAGAACCACGGTTGTTTGCAGCATCAAGCAACTCGCCGGAAAGACGATCGACCATCGTCGTTTCGTTACGGCCACGAGCAGCATTGATCAGCCAGCGAATGGCAAGTGCCTGACGACGGTCTGGACGCACATCGACCGGAACCTGATAGGTTGCACCACCAACGCGGCGCGAACGGACTTCAACGTGCGGAGCAACATTGTCGAGCGCCTGATGAAACAGCGCGACCGGCTCTGACTTTGCCTTAGCTTCGATTGCATCGAGCGCACCGTAAACGATGGTTTCAGCAACCGACTTCTTGCCATGAAGCATGACTGCATTCATGAACTTTGTGATAACGAGATCGCCGAACTTCGGATCCGGGTTGATCTCACGCTTTTCTGCCTTATGGCGTCTGGACATTTCGTCTCTTCTTTCAATTACATCGGGCCAGCACGCAGCTGAGCGCCTGGTAGCCCCGGAAAATTCTTACTTCGGACGCTTCGCACCATACAGCGAACGACGCTGCTTACGGTTCTTGACACCCTGCGTATCGAGAACGCCGCGGATGATGTGATAACGCACACCCGGCAAATCCTTGACGCGACCGCCGCGGATCATAACCACGGAGTGTTCCTGCAGGTTGTGACCTTCACCCGGAATATAACCGATGACTTCAAAGCCATTGGTCAGACGGATCTTGGCAACCTTACGCAGAGCCGAGTTCGGCTTCTTCGGGGTCGTGGTATAAACGCGGGTGCAAACGCCGCGCTTCTGTGGGTTTGCCTGCAGAGCAGGAACCTTATTACGCTTCACCGGCGCAGTGCGCGGCTTGCGGATCAGCTGATTTACGGTTGGCATACAACCTTCCTCTTCAAAAAATCTCGTATCTACGCCCAAACGGGCCGTTTCACCGACATGCTAATGCGCAAATTCGGAGCCAGCCGACCTCAACCGGTGACCACTCCGAACAAAAGCAGAGGAAGCATGACGCTTCATGCGAACGGCAAGTTGCATTTCGATCGTAAAACGAACCCTGTTTGAGACGAACTCCAGGACGCGTCGTCCCGAAAAGGCCAGTCTCACATCGGCTCAGATGGGCTGCTGATACGTCTTTCCGGGCGTTTCGTCAAGGGAGGGGCGGCAAGTTTCTTCGCAACAGCGCCGGTTTTCGATGCTCCCGCGAGCCTGGGAAAGCATATTGCGTTCCGGCCATCAGCGATTGGCTATTATTTCGCCATTAAAACCGTCATTATCGTGTGACAGCATGGTATCGGTGATACGCAACCGCTATTGAAGCACATATGAGTCGAATTTCAACCAAACTTTAAGGGTTTCTTATGCCGTCCACCACTCCATCCACAGACAACGATTCGCCGACCATCCACCTGATCATCGCGCATGTCTGGAACGACGGCGAGGAATCGCCGTTGGAAGTTCATCTGTTGCTCAAGGAGAGTGAGAACGACGATCTGGTCCAGACGGTTCTAAGCATTCTCGCTGATGAAGGCTATAATGAAGCCGAACTTCTGGAGATGGGAACCATCACCGAGCAACCGGATGAAGAACCGCATAAAAGTGCGTGGGAAACCGCAATTACCGGTCAGGTCGCATTGATTGAGTTCGATGGCGACGAAGAAGACGAGTAATCATTACCGACGCATGTTAAGTCGTCCATTGTGTGAGGAACCTAATGCATAAATTCAAATATATTGTCGCAACCGCTCTTTTGAGCACATGCCTTGGCAATGCGGCTTTTGCCGCAGAAGAGGCCGAGCAGAAAGAAGATGCCCTCTCCCAGTGCTACGCCGAAATTGGCGACAAGCCGCGTACGGAACTGGCAGGCTGCCTCGATAAAAAGGCCGAAGAAGCCAAAGCCGCACTCGATGCGAAGTTCGCGGCCGTGAAGAAGGAAATCGAAGACACCGGCTCGTCCGCAAGTGAAGCCGCCGTCAAATCGCTTGATGGGTCGCAAGAAGCGTTCGAGACTTTCAAAACTGCCGAATGCCAGCGCGTGACCGATGCCGCCACGGGCGGAAGCGGTGCGGGTGATTTCGCACGCGGCTGCGAGATCGATCTTATGCGCTGGCGCACCAACCAGCTTGGCGAATAAAGACGCTTTTTAAAATTTTTAGCAAAGCACAAACAAAAAGGCCGCCCCGAAAGGCGGCCTTTTTCATGTCCTGACTGCCGATTACTCGGCAGCGTTGTTGGTCATATCGGTCAGCATCGCATTGGCTTCGTTCGAGCCAGAAGACTTGCGGCGCTCGTCGATGATCAGATCGTCGCGTGCGGTTGCAATGCGACGGATCTGGTTGGTCATGCCGCCCGTACCAGCCGGGATCAGACGACCAACGATGACGTTTTCCTTCAGACCCTGCAGCGTATCCATCTTGCCTGCAACAGCTGCTTCGGTCAGAACACGGGTCGTTTCCTGGAAGGAAGCGGCCGAGATGAACGAAGGCGTCTGCAACGAGGCCTTGGTGATGCCGAGCAGGACAGGATTGCCGGAACCCGGCTTCTTGCCTTCCTCGATCAGACGATCATTGATCTCATCGAGTTCGATGCGGTCAACATGATCACCCGGAATATAACCGGTATCACCGGATTCAACGATCTCGATCTTCTGAAGCATCTGACGGACAATCACTTCGATGTGCTTGTCGTTGATCAGAACGCCCTGCAAGCGATAGACTTCCTGGATTTCATTGACGAGGTAGGAAGCGAGAGCTTCCACGCCCTTGATTGCCAGAATGTCATGCGGTGCCGGGTTGCCGTCGAGGATATAATCACCCTTTTCAATGGCGTCGCCATCCTGAAGATGGAACGGCTTGCCCTTTGGGATCAGATATTCGACCGGCTCGACCGTATCGTCATTGGGTTCAATGACAATGCGGCGCTTGTTCTTGTAATCGCGACCGAAGCGGATGGTACCATCGATCTCGGCGATGACGGCGTGATCCTTGGGACGACGTGCTTCGAAGAGTTCGGCAACACGCGGCAGACCACCGGTGATGTCCTTGGTCTTCGCGCTTTCCATCGGAAGACGCGCGATAACGTCACCGGCCTTGACCTGTGCACCCGGCTCGAACGACAGGATCGTTTCAACCGAGAGCAGGAAGCGGGCTTCGCCACCCTTCGAGAGCTTGGCGATCTTGCCGCTCTTGTCCTTGATGACGAGAGCAGGCTTGAGGTCCGAACCACGCGGGGTCGAGCGCCAGTCGATGACAACGCGCTTGGTGATACCGGTGGATTCGTCCGCCGTTTCCTGCACCGACAGACCGTCGACCAGATCTTCAAACTCGATCGTGCCTTCGACTTCAGTGAGGATCGGACGGGTATAGGGATCCCATTCCGCCACACGCTGGCCGCGCTTGACTGCATCGCCTTCGTCCACGAACAGGCGCGAACCGTAGGTGACGCGGTGAACCGCACGTTCCTTGCCGGTTTCATCAACGATGAGAACCGCCATGTTACGGCCCATGACCACGAGATTGCCATCGGAGTTGCGAACCACATTGCGGTTACGCAGCTTGACGGTGCCTTCATAGGAGGCTTCGAGGTAGGAGCTATCCACAACCTGTGCAGTACCGCCCAGGTGGAAGGTACGCATGGTCAGCTGCGTGCCCGGCTCACCAATCGACTGTGCGGCGATAACGCCGACAGCTTCACCCTGGTTGACCGGGGTACCGCGTGCGAGGTCACGACCATAGCACGTGGCGCAAACGCCGTTACGGGTCTGACAGGTCAGCGCCGAACGGATGCGGATCGACTGGATACCAGCCTTCTCAATGATCTCGACGTCTTTTTCGTCAATCAGGCGACCAGCTTCGACGATAACTTCGCCGGTTGCCGGATTGATGACCGGATCGAGCGCCGTACGGCCGAGAACGCGCTGGCCAATCGGGGCCACGATCTGACCCGCATCAACGATGGGCTGCATGGTGAGACCGATTTCGGCGCCGCAATCGACCTCCGAAATGATCGCATCCTGTGCAACGTCAACGAGACGACGCGTCAGGTAACCGGAGTTAGCGGTCTTGAGAGCGGTATCAGCCAGACCCTTACGGGCACCGTGGGTCGAGTTGAAGTACTCGTTAACGGTCAGGCCTTCTTTAAAGTTCGAGATGATCGGAGTTTCGATGATTTCACCCGACGGCTTGGCCATAAGGCCGCGCATGCCGCCAAGCTGACGCATCTGGTTGACCGAACCACGGGCACCCGAATGCGACATCATGTAGACCGAGTTCATCTGCTTCTGGCGACCGGTCACCGGATCGAACTCAACGGCCTTGATGCGCGCCATCATTTCTTCGGTGATCTTGTCGGTAGCCTTACCCCAGGCATCAACGACCTTGTTGTACTTTTCGCCCTGAGTGATCAGGCCGTCATTGTACTGCTGTTCGTATTCGGTCGTCAGCGCTTCGGTATCGGCAACGATCTTCGCCTTTGAGTCCGGAATGACCATGTCGTCCTTGCCGAACGAAATGCCGGCGCGGCAGGCATGGGCAAAGCCCAACTGCATGATGCGGTCACAGAAAATGACCGTCTCTTTCTGGCCGCAGTGACGATAGACGTGGTCGATCATCTTGGAGATGTTCTTCTTGGTCATCTCCTGATTGCAGATCTCGAACGACACTTTCGCGCTCTTCGGCAGCAATTCACCAAGGATCAGACGGCCCGGCGTCGTGTCGTAAACCTTCGACACGGGCTTGCCTTCTTCATCAACGGTCTTGAAACGACCCTTGATCTTGGTGTGCAACGTGACGACCTTGTTTTCAAGCGCATGCTGCAACTCGCCCATATCGGCGAATGCCATGCCCTCGCCCGGCTCTTTGTCTGCCACGATCGACAGATAATAGAGGCCGAGAACCATGTCCTGCGACGGAACGATGATCGGTGCGCCGTTGGCCGGGTGCAGGATGTTGTTGGTCGACATCATCAGCACGCGGGCTTCAAGCTGAGCTTCAAGCGACAGCGGCACGTGAACAGCCATCTGGTCACCGTCGAAGTCAGCGTTAAAAGCCGTACAGACGAGCGGATGCAGCTGGATGGCCTTGCCTTCAATCAGCGTGGGTTCGAAAGCCTGAATGCCAAGACGGTGCAGCGTCGGCGCGCGGTTCAGAAGAACCGGATGCTCACGGATCACTTCGTCAAGGATATCCCAGACTTCCGGACGTTCCTTTTCAACCAGCTTCTTGGCCTGCTTGACGGTCGAAGAATAACCCTTGGCGTCAAGACGGGCATAGATGAACGGCTTGAAGAGTTCGAGCGCCATCTTCTTCGGCAGGCCGCACTGGTGCAATTTCAGTTCCGGTCCGGTCACGATAACCGAACGGCCCGAATAGTCGACGCGCTTGCCAAGCAGGTTCTGACGGAAACGGCCCTGCTTGCCCTTGAGCATGTCGGAGAGCGACTTCAGCGGACGCTTGTTGGCGCCCGTGATCGTGCGACCGCGACGGCCATTGTCGAACAGCGCGTCGACGGCTTCCTGCAACATACGCTTTTCATTGCGGATGATGATGCCGGGCGCACGAAGCTCGATCAGGCGCTTCAAACGGTTGTTACGGTTGATGACGCGACGATAAAGGTCGTTCAGATCGGACGTCGCGAAACGACCGCCATCCAGCGGCACAAGCGGACGCAGATCCGGCGGGATGACCGGAACGATCTTCATGATCATCCATTCCGGGCGATTGCCGGATTCGATGAAGTTTTCGACGATCTTCAGACGCTTCATCAGCTTCTTCGTCTTCAGTTCCGAAGACGTTTCAGCCAGATCGACGCGCAGGTCGGCTGCGATCTTTTCGAGTTCCATCGAAGCGAGAAGCTCAAAGATTGCTTCCGCGCCGATCAGCGCCGTGAACTGATCTTCGCCGAATTCATCGACGGCGATCATGTATTCTTCTTCCGAAAGAAGCTGATGCTCCTTCAGCGAAGTCAGACCCGGCTCGGTGACGATGTAGTTCTCAAAATACAGAACGCGCTCAATATCCTTGAGCGTCATATCGAGAAGCGTGCCGATGCGCGATGGCAGCGACTTCAGGAACCAGATATGGGCAACGGGTGCGGCCAGTTCGATATGGCCCATGCGCTCGCGGCGAACGCGCGACAGCGTGACTTCAACACCACACTTTTCGCAGATGATGCCCTTGTATTTCATACGCTTGTACTTGCCGCACAAGCATTCATAATCCTTGATCGGGCCGAAGATGCGCGCGCAGAAGAGACCATCGCGTTCTGGCTTGAACGTGCGGTAGTTGATCGTCTCCGGCTTCTTGATCTCGCCGTATGACCAGGACAGAATCTTCTCAGGGCTGGCGATCGAGATTCTGATGGAATCGAACGTTTGCGCCGGAGCCTGAGGATTGAAAAGATTCATGACCTCTTGGTTCATGCCGTTCTCCTTGAGGGCGATCCGTCGCCCTGTGTGTCGTCGATGACAGGTCAGTCCTGCCATCCAGAAAAGAAATCGCGGTGCTATCAGTTATAAACTGGTATGCAATAATTCATTTTCAGACAAAGCGGGCGTTCTGCCTACACTGGAAATGAATATAGAGGCGCACCACGGCAAGACCATGGCGCGCCTTTGATGTTTTATTCCGCCGCGTCCGGCAGGGCCGGCTGTTCGGCGTCACGCGTATCGTCGAGTTCGACATTGAGACCGAGCGAACGCATTTCCTTGACGAGAACGTTGAAGCTCTCGGGAATGCCTGCCTCGAACGTGTCGTCGCCGCGAACAATCGCTTCGTAGACCTTGGTACGGCCTGCCACGTCGTCCGACTTCACCGTAAGCATTTCCTGCAGCGTATAAGCTGCACCATATGCTTCCAGCGCCCAGACCTCCATTTCGCCGAAACGCTGTCCGCCGAACTGAGCCTTACCGCCCAGTGGCTGCTGCGTAACAAGGCTGTAAGGTCCGATCGAACGCGCGTGGATCTTGTCGTCGACCAGGTGGTGGAGCTTCAACATATAGATGTAGCCCATGGTCACCTGACGGTCGAACGGCTCACCCGTACGGCCATCATAAAGCGTCGACTGACCAGAGGTCGCAAGACCGGCACTCTCCAGCATCGCATTGATGTCCGCTTCCACCGCACCGTCAAAGACCGGCGTTGCAATCGACACGCCGCGCTTGACCTGATTGGCCAGCATGACAACGCTATCGTCGTCATAAGAGCGGATCGGCTCGTTGCGGTCATTATCCGGGTAGATGTGCTCGAGCGTATCGCGCAACGGCTGAATATTCGCCGTCTCACGATAGACATCGATCAGCTGCCCGATCTTCTTGCCCATGCCTGCACAGGCCCAGCCGAGGTGGGTTTCCAGAATCTGGCCCACATTCATTCGGCTTGGCACGCCAAGCGGGTTGAGCACGATATCGGCATGCGTACCGTCTTCGAGGAATGGCATATCCTCGACCGGCAGGATGCGCGAAACCACACCCTTGTTGCCGTGACGGCCAGCCATCTTGTCGCCCGGTTGGATCTTGCGCTTCACAGCGACAAAGACCTTGACCATCTTCATGACGCCCGGAGGCATCTCGTCGCCGCGCTGTACCTTTTCGACCTTGTCCATGAAGCGGGCTTCGAGCAGCTTCTTGGAATCGTCGTACTGGCTACGCAGGGCTTCGAGTTCGCTCTGCAGCTTTTCGTCTTCGACGGCAAACTGCCACCATTGCGAACGCGGATACTCGGCGCGAATTTCTTCGCTGACCGTGGTGCCCTTCTTGAAGCCCTTCGGTCCAGCAACAGCAGCCTTACCATCAAGCATATCAGCAAGACGGCCATAGGTGTTGCGGTCAAGGATCGACTGTTCGTCGTCACGGTCCTTGGCGAGACGCTCGATTTCCTCGCGCTCGATGGCCATGGCGCGTTCGTCCTTCTCAACGCCGTGGCGGTTGAAAACGCGAACTTCCACGATCGTGCCGTAGGTTCCGGGCGGCATGCGCATGGAGGTGTCACGCACATCCGATGCCTTTTCACCGAAGATGGCGCGCAGAAGCTTTTCTTCCGGCGTCATCGGGCTTTCGCCCTTCGGCGTGATCTTGCCGACAAGAATGTCGCCAGGATGCACTTCGGCACCAATATAGACGATACCGGCTTCGTCGAGGTTTTTCAGCGCTTCTTCCGAAACATTCGGAATATCGCGGGTGATTTCCTCTGGTCCAAGCTTGGTGTCACGGGCCGCTACTTCGAATTCCTCGATATGGATCGAGGTGAACACGTCATCAGAGACGATCTTCTCGGAAAGAAGGATCGAATCTTCGTAGTTGTAGCCATTCCACGGCATGAACGCGACGAGCACGTTACGGCCAAGTGCCAGATCGCCGAGATCGGTCGACGGACCGTCAGCAATAATGTCACCCTTACCGATGCGATCACCAACGCGAACGAGCGGACGCTGATTGATACAGGTCGACTGGTTCGAACGCTGGTACTTCTGCAGACGGTAGATATCGACGCCAGACTTGGAGGCATCGAGTTCTTCCGTTGCACGGATCACGATACGGGTCGCATCGACCTGATCAACGATACCGGCACGACGCGCACCAATGGCAGCGCCCGAGTCACGCGCAACAACCGCTTCCATGCCGGTTCCAACGAACGGCGCTTCAGCGCGTACGAGCGGAACGGCCTGACGCTGCATGTTCGAGCCCATGAGAGCGCGGTTCGCATCGTCGTTTTCAAGGAACGGAATGAGCGCTGCGGCAACCGAAACGAGCTGCTTGGGCGACACGTCCATCAGGTCCACGTTTTCACGCGGCGCCATCATCACTTCACCGGCATGACGGCAGATGACGAATTCGTCAACAAAACCGCCATTAGCATCGAGCTCGACATTGGCCTGTGCGACCGAATGCTTGGCTTCTTCCATGGCCGACAGATAGACGACATCGTTCGTCACCTTGCCATCGACAACCTTGCGATAAGGGCTTTCGATGAAGCCGTATTTGTTGACGCGGGCAAAAGTTGCAAGCGAGTTGATCAGACCGATATTCGGGCCTTCCGGCGTTTCAATCGGGCAGATACGGCCATAATGGGTCGGATGCACGTCGCGGACTTCGAAGCCTGCACGCTCGCGGGTCAAACCGCCCGGTCCAAGAGCCGAAAGACGGCGCTTGTGGGTGATTTCCGAAAGCGGGTTGGTCTGATCCATGAACTGCGACAGCTGCGAGGAACCGAAGAACTCACGCACGGCAGCGGCTGCCGGCTTGGCGTTGATCAGGTCCTGCGGCATCACCGTGTCGATTTCGATCGAGGACATGCGTTCCTTGATCGCGCGCTCCATGCGAAGCAGGCCGACGCGGTACTGGTTTTCCATCAATTCGCCGACCGAACGCACACGGCGGTTGCCGAGATTGTCGATGTCGTCGATTTCACCGCGACCGTCGCGCAGTTCAACCAGCATCTTAACCACGGCCAGAATGTCTTCCTTGCGCAGAACGCGCACGGTGTCTTCGGCGTCGAGATCAAGGCGCATGTTCATCTTGACGCGACCGACGGCCGAAAGGTCGTAGCGTTCCGCATCAAAGAACAGCGAGTTGAACATGTTTTCCGCCGAATCCATTGTCGGCGGTTCACCCGGACGCATGACACGATAAATGTCAAACAGCGCGTCCTGACGGCTTTCGTTCTTGTCCACAGCCAGCGTGTTGCGGATATAGGCACCAATATTCACATGGTCGATATCGAGAACGTTGATTTCTTCAACGCCGGTATCGAGCAGGGATTTCAGTACCTTCTCATCAATTTCGTCACCGGCTTCGAGATAAATCTCACCGGTCTCGAAGTTGACGATATCCTCGGACAAATAATTGCCGAACAGGTCGTCTTCGGTTGCCTTGATGGCCTTGAGGCCCTTTTCGGCAAGCTGGCGAGCCGAGCGTGCAGTCAGCTTCTTGCCAGCTTCGAGAACGACTTCACCCGTGTCCGCGTCCACGAGATCGGAAATGATCTTCATGCCCTTGAAGCGGTCTGCGGAATAAGGGATGCGCCAGTTGTCACCATCACGGCTGAACGTGACAGTGTTATAGAAGGTCGAGAGAATTTCCTCGCCATCCATGCCAAGCGCCATCAGAAGCGTTGTAGCAGGCAGCTTGCGACGGCGGTCGATACGCGCATAGACCACGTCCTTGGCATCGAATTCGATGTCAAGCCATGAACCGCGGTAAGGAATGACGCGCGCTGCGAACAAAAGCTTGCCCGAGGAATGCGTCTTGCCCTTGTCATGATCGAAGAAGACGCCCGGCGAACGGTGCATCTGCGAAACGATCACGCGCTCGGTGCCATTGACGATGAAGGTGCCGTTGTCGGTCATGAGCGGCATATCGCCCATGTAGACGTCCTGCTCCTTGATGTCCTTGATGGACTTCGCGCCCGTATCCTCGTCGATATCGAACACGATCAGACGCAGCGTCACCTTGAGCGGTGCCGAATAGGTCAGACCGCGCTGACGGCATTCGTCAACGTCGAATTTCGGGAGTTCGAATTCGTAACGCACGAATTCGAGCATGGAAGCGCCGGAGAAATCCTGGATCGGGAAAACAGACTTGAAAACCGCCTGCAAACCTTCGTCAGAACGCCCACCCGCTGGTTCCTCAACCATGAGGAACTGGTCGTAAGATGCCTTTTGAACCTCGATAAGGTTCGGCATCTCGGCGACCTCAGGGATCTTTCCGAAAAATTTGCGTACGCGCTTGCGACCATTGAATGAATGGGTCTGAGCCATCGTCGCTCCTCGTTCTATAGCCTTACGGCTTGCTCACGCCTTGCGGCCTTTATCATGCCCCGCATTGCTGCGGTCATTCCAGCCCATGCTTTTTTCCAGAAATCGGCCCGAATTCGGAAAAACAACATGTGCAATGTTCTTAACGGTCTAAAACCCGTTTTCTGAAAGCCGCTTTGCGACCCTCAGAAAAAGGGTTCCAGTCGATTGATCCACCCGAAAGGATGGAAACTGGCGGATGGTAACCCATCCGCCAGAAAAGTCCGAACTTACTTGAGTTCGACCTTGGCGCCAGCTGCTTCGAGCTGTGCCTTGAGCTTTTCAGCTTCGTCCTTGGAAGCGCCTTCCTTGACAGCCTTAGGAGCTGCTTCGACCAGGTCCTTGGCTTCTTTCAGGCCAAGACCGGTGATTGCGCGAACTTCCTTGATCACGTTGATCTTGTTTGCGCCGCCATCGGCCAGGATGACGTCGAATTCAGTCTTTTCTTCTGCAGCAGCAGCACCGCCGGCAGCGCCGCCAGCAGCAGCAACAGCAACAGGAGCAGCAGCCGAAACGCCCCACTTCTCTTCGAGAAGCTTGGAAAGCTCAGCGGCTTCCAGAACGGTCAGGGCCGAAAGGTCTTCAACGATCTTTGCGAGATCAGCCATTTTTGTATTTCCTTACGTTAAGGTTTGAACTGTTGTTAGTGAGAAACGGCCTTAAGCCGCCTCGTTCTTCCGGGCATGCGCGCCGATAACGCGGGCGATCTGGCCCGCTGGAGCGCTTGTAAGCACTGCAAGACGCTGAGCCGGGGTCTGGATCATACCAACCAGCTTTGCGCGCAGTTCGTCGAGCGACGGGAGCGAAGCAAGCGACTTGATGCCATCGGCATCCAGAATCGTTGCACCCATCGCACCACCGAGAACAACGAGCTTGTCGTTGGTCTTGGCGAATTCGACTGCTATTTTCGGAGCGGTAATCGGATCGTTTGCATAAGCAACGACCGTCTGACCTGTAAACAGGCCACCGATTTCTTCCGCTTCCGTGCCCTGAAGAGCGATTTTGGCAAGGCGGTTTTTCGCGACTTTAACGGACCCACCAGCATCACGCATCTTGGAACGAAGATCGCTCATCTGCGCAACGGTGAGACCGGTATAGTGGGCCACGACGACCGAACCGGACTCTTTGAAAGCGCCGTTCAGCCACGCGACAAATTCGCGTTTTTCCGCTCTATCCACTGTGTCTCTCCAGTTGACAGGACCAACGTGGCCCTGCCGGGTTGCCTTTGCCGATCACCTCTTGCGAGATAACCGACGTTCGAGGATCCTGTCCCCTTCAGCGCGAACCCGAAAGTCCTCGCCCAAGGCAACTACGGTTCAAACCTCGCATGCGCTTTCGCGCGAAACCAGGTTATTCCACGTCTCATGCAGGCTTTGGGTTTAAGACGCACATCCGGGGATGTTTGCCGCCTGCAGTCTCGGACAGGATAACCGGATTTTCATCCGGCTATCCGGGTCATGCGACCCGGAATTTTTGCAGTTGGCTCCACTTCAGTCACCTTCGGTAGAGCGGGTGTGCCACCCTTGATGCTTTCTTTCGCGAAAGCATCAGGCCCCGGAAAACCGGAGCCCTAAATTAATTAAGCGACTTCCTTAACGGTAGCCGGATCAACCTTGACGCCAACGCCCATGGTCGAGGACAGCGAAACGCGCTTCAGATATTCACCCTTGGCAGCCGACGGCTTGGCCTTAAGCACTGCGTCAGCGAAAGCCTTGATGTTTTCTTCAAGCTTCTTGTCGTCAAAGGACACCTTGCCGATACCGGCATGGATAATGCCAGCCTTCTCGACGCGGAATTCAACGGCACCGCCCTTGGAAGCTGCAACGGCTGCTGCAACATCAACGGTCACGGTTCCGACCTTCGGGTTCGGCATCATGCCGCGGGGCCCAAGAACCTTGCCGAGACGACCGACGAGCGGCATCATGTCCGGCGTTGCAATGCAGCGATCGAATTCGATCTTGCCGCCATTGACGATCTCGAACAGCTCTTCCGCACCAACGATGTCAGCGCCAGCCTTCTTGGCTTCTTCAGCCTTGTCGCCACGTGCAAAAACAGCAACACGGACGGTACGGCCAGTACCATTGGGCAAATTGACAACGCCACGAACCATCTGGTCGGCATGACGCGGATCGACGCCGAGGTTCATAGCGATTTCGATGGTCTCGTCGAACTTGGCAACAGCACGCTCCTTGACGAGGCCAATGGCTGCCGTCAGGTCGTAAAGCTTGTTGCGATCAACGCCTTCACGAATCTTGTTAATGCGCTTGGAAATTTTTGCCATCGTCTCAGCCCACCACTTCCAGGCCCATCGAACGGGCAGAACCTTCGATCATGCGCATAGCTGCTTCAATATCAGCCGCATTCAGATCCTTCATCTTGGCTTCGGCGATTTCGCGAACCTTGTCACGCGCAATCGTACCGGCGCTCGCCTTGCCCGGAGTCTTGGAACCGGACTTGAGGTTTGCAGCCTTCTTGAGGAAATAGGTTACCGGAGGCGTCTTCATCACAAAAGTGAAAGACTTGTCCTGATAATAGGTGATCACGACCGGAATCGGAGAACCCTTTTCCATTTCCTGCGAGGCAGCGTTGAACGCCTTGCAGAATTCCATGATGTTAATGCCGCGCTGACCCAGAGCCGGACCGATCGGGGGCGACGGATTGGCCGCACCTGCCGGAACCTGGAGCTTCAGCTGGCCTGCAACTTTCTTAGCCATTGCTTTCTGCCTTTTAACTTTGCCGGAGAACCGGCTTTTCAATTAATGCCGGAAACCCGGCCTCGACTGACGCCGGAAACCGGCGGGCAGTTTGGTGGTGCGAGTTAAGCGACCGGCTAAGCCGCCTTCCCTTCCACCCGTCCAGTTCGATTGCATGAAAACCCTGCCCCCGAATTGAACACCCTTGCGGGCAACAATCAGACCTTGTCGACCTGACCGTATTCAAGATCAACAGGCGTCGCACGCCCGAAGATGGAAACCTCGACCTTCAAGCGCGCGCGCTCTTCGTCGACTTCCTGAACAATACCGCTGAACGAAGCAAACGGACCATCGGAAACGCGAACATTTTCGCCAATTTCGAACGATACCGAAGCTTTTGGACGCTCGACACCATCCTGAACCTGGCTCAGAATCTGGTCGACTTCCTTCTGCGAAACAGGAACCGGCTTTGAATCGCCAAGGAATCCGGTGACGCGCGGCGTATTCTTGATCAGCGAGAAAACCGCATCCGTCAGCGTGGCGCGAACCAGCACATAACCGGGGAAGAACTTGCGCTCTGCGTCAACCTTGCGGCCGCGGCGCACTTCCACAACCTTCTCGGTCGGAACAACGATCTGCTCAATCAGTTCGGACAAGCCCTTCTGGGCCGCCTTGGCCTGAATATCTTCGGCCACTTTCTTTTCAAAATTGGAATAGGCGTGAACGATGTACCAGCGCGCCGTCATCTCAAAACTCCCCAATCCTACTTATCGACCAAGGCCGAGAATCAATTCCACGCCATAGGCCATAAGCTGGTCGGCAAGAAAAAAGAACGCAGCAGCCAGAAACGCCATGATCACCACCATAATGGTGGAGATGACCGTTTCACGCCGGGTCGGCCAGGTTACCTTCGCTGTTTCGGCGCGAACCTGCTGAAAAAAGGTGATCGGATTCGTTTTGGATGCCATCTGCCGCTCTGTCATTGCTCCAGCGCGTTTTCCAGACCTTCTCGACAACCTTGCACAAGCACACGGCCAACGAATCGGAACCCAGAACCCACGCGTATACGGCACGTAAAGCTGAATTTTCAGCCCCACGCACCGCGTGTCTGTTGACGTTACATAGAATCGATTCCCACAAAACACAAGCCCAAAGGTAAAAGAATACCATACAGGCTTATCGGAAATCCGACCCTTGCACTTCTGCCCTGCCAGAACCATTCAATCGTTCGGCGGCAAATCACCCTGCCCAGTCAACCTTGGCAGGAATACACCCTCCCCTCATCACAGATCGGCAAACCGATCACAGACGAACAGAAAAGCAGCACTTCAATGCGCTGTAACCATCATATAGAAAACGGGTGCCCGCAGTCAAGCCGCAGACACCCGTTTCAATCTGGCAGGGGCAGCAGGGTTCGAACCCGCGACCTACGGTTTTGGAGACCGTCGCTCTACCAACTGAGCTATACCCCTATTTGGCACACTATAAGTATGCCGGACTTAGAATGCATGACTGGCGGCAGAACCGCCAGCCGAATTATTACTCGACGATCGAAGCGACGATGCCGGCACCGACGGTGCGGCCACCTTCACGGATAGCGAAGCGGAGCTTCTCTTCCATGGCGATCGGCACGATCAGCGTCACGTCAACAGTGACGTTATCGCCAGGCATAACCATTTCCGTGCCTTCCGGCAGCGTCACGATACCGGTAACGTCGGTCGTGCGGAAATAGAACTGCGGACGGTAGTTCGTGAAGAACGGCGTATGACGACCACCTTCGTCCTTGGTCAGAATGTAAGCTTCTGCCATGAACTTGGTGTGCGGCTTAACCGAACCCGGCTTGCAAAGAACCTGACCGCGCTCAACGTCTTCACGGCCAACGCCGCGGATCAGCGCACCGATGTTGTCGCCAGCCTGGCCCTGATCGAGCAGCTTGCGGAACATTTCAACGCCGGTAACCGTGGTCTTGGCAGTTGCCTTGATGCCGACGATTTCAACTTCTTCGCCAACCTTGACGATACCGCGCTCAACGCGACCCGTCACAACCGTACCACGGCCCGAAATCGAGAACACGTCTTCGATCGGCATCAGGAACGGCTGGTCAACAGGACGCTCAGGGGTCGGGATGTAGCTGTCAACAGCTTCCATCAGCGAACGGATAGCGTCTTCACCAAGTTCCTTGGAAGAATCTTCCAGAGCAGCAAGAGCCGAGCCCTTGACGATCGGGGTTTCATCGCCCGGGAAGTCGTACTTGGACAGAAGTTCACGCACTTCGAGTTCAACCAGTTCGAGCAATTCTGCATCGTCGACCTGATCGCACTTGTTCAGGAACACGACGATTGCCGGAACGCCGACCTGACGGGCAAGCAGGATGTGCTCGCGGGTCTGGGGCATCGGGCCGTCAGCAGCAGACACAACCAGGATCGCGCCGTCCATCTGTGCGGCACCGGTGATCATGTTCTTGACATAGTCAGCGTGGCCGGGGCAGTCGACGTGTGCGTAGTGGCGGTTTGCCGTTTCGTATTCGACGTGCGAGGTCGAAATGGTGATGCCGCGGGCCTTTTCTTCAGGCGCTGCGTCAATCTGATCATAGGCCTTGAAGTCACCGAAGAACTTCGTGATCGCCGCAGTCAGCGACGTCTTGCCATGGTCAACGTGACCAATCGTGCCAATGTTAACGTGGGGTTTGTTACGTTCAAACTTGCTCTTTGCCATCGCCGTTGTTCTCTTTGTTCTAGAACCGCTCGAGCGCCGGCACAAAAGCCCCTTGGACTTTCGGACCAGCATTTATGCCAAAACGGAACGGCGAACCGCCCGTCGATGATTCCTTACACGCCAAACCGCCCTGAAAAATCTGGAGCGGGTAGCGGGAATCGAACCCGCGTATTCAGCTTGGAAGGCTGCTGCTCTACCATTGAGCTATACCCGCGCACTCATACTCTGATCCGACAGTGGTGGAGGGAGTTGGATTTGAACCAACGTAGGCATAGCCAACGGATTTACAGTCCGTCCCCTTTAACCACTCGGGCATCCCTCCTAATATCACTATCAGCAGAGTCGAGCGACTAGGCATTTTTGCGAAGCAGCGGGTTGTCCACCGTTCCGCGAGGGGCCTTATGACGATAAGCGTATTGCCTGTCAACAGGGTAAAAGCGAAAAGAATACATCAATTTCCACAGCTTCCCGAAAACAGGGCTTTTGATGCAAATGCCTTTGTTAAAAAAACCCGCTTTTCGCCGCTCCCTCTTGCCGCAATCCAGATATGCTTTACAGGATGGGAGCAATTATATCTTTTGTGAAAAGCGAAAAGACCATGAACGACAAGAATCCTGACCGCAGCGCAAAAGACAAGCATTATGCAACGCTGCGCCGCCAGCACCGCGACCAGAAAGCGATCGCCGAGGGAAAACCGCTGCGCAAGCCCCAGCGCCCTTCCCTGCCCGCAAGTGCGGTTACTGACGGCACCGTGCGCCTTTATGGCCTGCATACGGTGCATGCGGCAGTCGAAAACCCGGCCCGCAAAATTCTGCGTATGCGCGCCACGCGCAATGGCTTTGCGCGACTTGAAATCGGCGAGGCTGATTCCCTTCCCTTCCCGGTCGAAATCGTCGAGCCGAAAGAGATCGACAAGGAAACCGGAACGGATGCAGTTCATCAGGGCGTGATGATCGAAGCCGAGCCGCTTCAGGCGAAAAAACTCTCCGAATTAAAGGATAGCGCGCTCATTCTGGTGCTCGATCAGGTCACAGACCCACATAATGTCGGCGCCATCATGCGCTCGGCCGTGGCGTTTGGCGCAGGTGCGCTGATCACCACAAGTCGTCACAGCCCGCAGGAAAGCGGCGTTCTGGCGAAAGCCGCCTCCGGTGCGCTCGAACTCATCCCGCATATCGAGGTCAGAAACCTCGCTGAGGCAATCGGAGAACTGCACGAAGTGGGCTTTCAGACCATCGGGCTTGATTCGGAAGGCGGCGCCGAGATGGAAGCAACGCTTTCAGGCGGACGAATCGCACTGGTGCTCGGTGCCGAAGGCAAAGGCCTGCGCCAGAAAACCCGCGAAACGGTCCATGCGCTGGCGCGGCTCGACATGCCGGGCGCGATCAAGTCGCTCAATGTTTCCAATGCGGCGGCGATTTCGCTTTACGCAGCGGAGCGTTATCTGCGCAACAAGTGACCGTCAGGCCGTGGCGATATAGCTGAGAATCTCTTCGGCCTCACGCTCGACATCACCAATACGACGTTTCACCACGTCACCGATGGAAATAATGCCGACCAGCTTGCCGTGCTCCTCCACAGGCATGTGACGAAAGCGGCTCTGCGTCATGATTTCCATCACCTGCGTTACCGTATGGTGTTCACGGCACATCTGCACTTTCGCGGTCATAACCTCGGAAACCGGCATATTGAGTGCCTCAGTCTGACGGATCGACAGGGCGCGCACGACATCGCGTTCGGAAAGAATGCCTTTGATATGCCGGGTTTCATCGCAGACCACCACGGCACCTATTTTATATTTTGCTAAAATATCAACAGCATGAGACAGGGTGTCCGAAGGCGCTATCACGACGACATCGCGCCCTTTTCCTTCCAGAATCGATTTTACAGTCATGTCGGGTTCCTCCTCAGTCGGCGCTTATCCAGACGCAAAACGTCTCAATGCAGAACGCAGCTCCTCCAACCGCGTTCCATCATGGTGCGCTTTGCAGGCACAATTGGCAAGTGTGACGAAATTGGTCTTAGCGTTTGAGGACCGCATCATAACTGCGCGGCTGGTCGAAGAGCGCAATGCCGAAGAAACCGGCGATAAAGCCGCCAATATGCGCTTCCCACGCAATCCCTGAAAGACCCGCCCCACCGGTCGTATAAAGGCCGGTCACGATATTGATGAAAAACCACACGCCGACAAAAGTCAGCACCGGCTTCAAGGTCAGTGTCAACCCAATAGGCAAGAGTGGCCCGGCAAACTCGGCTCGCCGTCCAAAATTCACACGTCTGAAACCATAGCGGGCGGATGCACCCATCATGCCGGAAATGGCGCCCGAAGCACCGACAAGCGGCGACACGCTCTCTGGATAAAGCGCGTAATGCGTCAGCCCTGCCAAAACCGATGTCACGACCCAGAACAACAGCATGCGGCCAGTTCCGATGCGACCGGCAAGCGGGGAGCCAAAGGCAGCAAGCCAGATCATGTTGACGACGATATGCTCAATCCCGCCATGCATGAAGGAATAGCTCACCAGCGTGAACAGCGCCGCCGGATCAGAGAACCCATCCGTCAGCAGAAACCGCGCCGGAATCAGCGCATAATCACGGATGAAATCGTAGTTCTGTTCTTCGCTGATCAGAAAGTTTTGATAAACATAGACCGCAACGCAAAGCCCAATCAGGCCGATGACCACGCCGGGAATGTTGAAAATCGGCTCGCCCCTGCCTGAGCGGTTTTTCTCGTTATACATATCAGGAGGATTATCCATGAATTTGGCGTTCCAGATAAGGATGAGAAAATTGCCTGAAAAGTCCAGGGCAATTACGGCAAGCGACGCAATGAAACACCGTAGCCGTTAGATAAGGCAGAATACGTCAAAGATAAAGGCCGCCCCGGTTTCCCGGACCGACCTTTCTATAAATCAGGCTCATTTAAAAATCATATCTGGAGATCAGAAAAAGAAAAGAAAATTCAATCACTTTCCCTGATAAGGCCATCTAGGATCACAGTTTGGATTTTTGCAAGAATTAGCTGGTATTAACCTTAACAAGCGAGCGTCGGGGACGAAGCAGCGGTTTGGCTGGTAACATGGCCGTTCATACTATTTTAATGCATCAAGCCCAGCAGTCTTTCTGCTTATTCCGGTATTCTGTAGTTAAAGAACGGCGCATGATGAAACACCGCAGCACCATCGCCATATTCAGCGAATGGCAGCGACTGGCCTTTGATCAGGACGGTCGGTTTCGTGCACCGCCACGCAAGGAAATCAGGCCGCGCCAGCTTGGCCAGTATTTGCCAGACCTGTTTTTTCTCGAAACCGACGCTGCGGGTGATCTCGTCTTTCGTCTTGGTGGCACCCGCATCTGCACGCTTTACGGACGCGAAGTGAAGGGCTTGCCATTCACTTCGTTATGGCCGGAACATGATCACCGCGTCCTCAATGAACTAACGCAAGAAATCGCTGGCACCGGCATTCCGGCAACGAGCCTTCATGATGGTGTCAGCGTGACGGGGCGGCGTCTGCATTTTGAAATGCTGGTAGCACCACTTGAAAGCCATGACGGACAGTCCAACTTTATCGGCAGCATTGCCGTGCTTGATTCCGTTTCATGGCTTGGAGCCGATCCACTGGTTTTCGGGCATCTGGAATCCATTACGCCGCTGGCACCCGATTTTGCCCTCGATCACACCAGCGTTGCGGATGAAAGCCCGGCCAGAGCCAGTCGCGCCGTCAATGCCCGACCTTATCAGCGCATATGGACTGAACCGCAAGCGCTCGATCACAGGATCGCCAGCAAGCCGCGCCTGCAGCTGATTAAAGGCGGCAAGGTTTAATTTACGCGGGCTCCAGGCCATGCATGAAGGACTGCCCCTTCTCGACATAGTGGCGTGCTGAACTCTTGAGTTTTTCGATTGCCGCCGCATCGAGTTCGCGCACCACGCGTGCAGGTGACCCCACAATCAGCGAATTATCGGGGAATTCCTTGCCTTCAGTCACCAGCGCCCCTGCGCCGACCAGACAATTATTGCCGATTTTCGCACCATTGAGCACAATCGCCCCCATGCCGATCAGCGTATTGTCGCCAATTGTGCAGCCATGCAGGATCGCGCGATGACCAAGCGTGCATCCTTTCCCAATCGTCAGTGGAAAACCAATATCGGTATGCATGATGCAATGTTCTTGCACATTGGTGTCGGCGCCGATGGTAATCGGGTCGTTATCGCCGCGCAGCACACAGCCAAACCAGAAGCCTGCATTTTCGCCTACCCTGACCTTGCCGATCAATGTCGCATCCGGCGCGACCCAGTTGCTGCTGCGGTCGGCAAATTCCGGCTTGTTACCGTTATAGGCATAGATCGGCATAGGCTCCTCCTCAAATCAAAACGCCGCATCTGCAATAGCAAACGCGGCGCTCGTCGTCCTGATGCTTTTAAAACAGACCTTAAAGATCGACGTCCAGAATGGCCATCGAGAAATTATAGGACAATTCGCCTTCGTCCTCATCTTTGTAAACAAGCCCCAGGAACTCGTCATTGAGATAAAGTTCGGCAGAATCGTTCTTACGCGGACGCGCCTTTACCTGAAGACCCGGATTGTTGAAGGTCTTTTTGAAATAAGCGTCCAGTTTCTTGAGTTCTTCGGGATTCAACCGGCTTCTCCTGATTTGAATTGAGGCCGGTTTATTGCATCCGGCTCTCGGCAATGTAAAGCCCGGCAGCTAGGGACATCCGCTGCTCTCGGCAAAATATAGGCCGCGTGCGGCGAAAAACCAGCAGACGGCCCCATTTTCACGTTTAATCAATAAAGGTCAGATTCCTTCGCCGAAAACCCCGTTTCCGGCATCTCCCAGCATCTGATCCATAGCGCGTGATGGTTCGGTGCATCCCGAGCCACCGATAATCTTGGCGGGAATACCCGCGACCGTCACATTATTAGGGACGGATTTCAGCACCACCGAGCCTGCCGCCACTTTCGTGCAATGGCCAACCTCGATATTGCCGAGAATTTTTGCGCCCGCGCCGATCAGCACGCCGGAACGAATTTTTGGGTGACGGTCGCCGCTCGCCTTGCCGGTCCCGCCAAGTGTGACGGCATGCAGTATCGAAACATTATCCTCAACCACTGCCGTCTCGCCAATCACAACGCCAGTGGCGTGATCGAGAAACAGCCCGCTTCCAAGCTTTGACGCAGGGTGAATGTCGGTCTGGAAAATCGAGGAGGAACGGCTTTGCAGATAATAGGCAAAATCCTTGCGGCCCTCATGATAAAGCCAATGCGCAAGCCTATGCGTCTGGATGGCATGAAAGCCCTTGAGATACAGGATCGGGTCCATGAAACGATTATAGGCCGGATCGCGGTCATAGACGGCCTGAATGTCCACACGCACGACCTGCGACCATGCGGGCGTTGCTTCCAGCATAGAATCAAAGGCATGGCGCAGAACATCGGCGCTGAGATCAGCATGGCCCAGGCGCTCGGCAATACGATGCATCACAGCCGCTTCAAGGCTCGGCTGATTGAGGATCGTCGTATAAAGAAATGCGCCCAGAACCGGATCGGACTTGGCTGCTTCTTCCGCCTCGGCACGAATGGAATGCCAGATCGGATCAACCTGACCCAGACCGGCCTTTTCCTTCGCAGACGCACGAACTGACATATGCATACTCCAGATTTGCATCACGCAAGCTGGCTGGAAAACGTAACTTTCCGGCCCTGTTGCGCATCGCAACACGATTTCGGGACAGAGCATAACTTAAAATGCACTGCCTTGACACCGTGGAATTTGACACACCTGTTTTAAAAACGAAGATGTTACTTTTAGTTTTGTTTTTACGCATGTCTTTATCCCATCGAAGCAGGACCAGAAATCAGTCCAGTGGACTGATTTCCCTGCGAAGACGGTTCCTACTTTTGGGAGACATGCTCTAAATCGGGTTATCGCGCAGAAATTCAAGAACCGCTTTTTTATAAACCTTGTCTCCCACGGCAAGCATGTGATCACGGTCTGGAATATCAAGGGCGTGGGCATTGGGCATGAGGTCCGCCAGTTCCTGCGGATTGCCAGCAATATCGTCGGTGGTGCCAACGGCCACCAGAACTGGCTGCATGATGCGTGCAATCCCCGCAGCGGGCACCAGTTCCTTGGATGTGATCACACAGGCTGCCAGCGCGATCCGGTCACTCTTGGTCTGATCGGCAAATTTGCGGAACATCTGCCCACGCGGATTGGTGATGGTGCCTGGATCCTGCGCCAGAAGCGCCTCACCGATCGGCTCCCAATCGCCGGCACCTGTGACCATGCCGATGCCAAGCCCGCCAAAAACCGCACTATGCACCCGCTCGGGATGTTCAAGCGCCAGAAAGGCTGAAATGCGTGCGCCCATGGAATAGCCCATGACATGGGCTTTTTCGATCCCCAGATGATCGAGCAGAGCTGCTGCATCGCCCGCCATTTTAGTGGGCGTATAGGCTTCCGCCTCATGCGGCTTTGCAGACAGGCCATGTCCGCGATTATCAATCGCGATGACGCGATAACCCGCCTCTGTCAAGGTGCGAAACCAACCCGGAGAGACCCAGTTAACGAGACTCGAGGACGCAAAGCCGTGGATCAGCAGGATCGGGTCGCCCTCTCCATCCTGACGATAGGCAAGACGCAGTCCGTCATGGTCAAAATAGTCGATATCGAGGGCACTCACTGCATATTCCTTTTGATTATTCATGCATGATCAGGGACGGCAGTCGCCGCAAATCACCCGATGAAAGGCGCGGTCGCCGCGCTTGATGCCGCTACGCTTCACAGTTCCGGCCAAAAGCTCGACGACGAAAGCCGCAGGCACTTCGGACGAAATGATATTTTCCGAAAATGGCACGGCATTTTCATGGATTGCCGTGACCCTGCCCTTGTCGTCAAGAAAAACCATATCGAGCGGCGACGGTGTATTCTGCATCCACATCATGATGCGGCGCATTTCGCCAAAAACAAAAATCATCGCGCGGCCTTTGGGAAAATCCTTGCGCCACATCAGCCCACGCACGCGCGCCTCGTCCGAACTTGCCACTTCCAGCGCAAAGGGGAGCTTGTTGCCATTGTCGGTGACGAAGGTCAGTGGCTCCTTGTCAACCGGCAAATGCATCGGCTCTGCCGCTTGCGCCTGAGCACCGACAGCCAATAATACAAACATCAGGGCAACAAAAAAACCGCGCATAGAATTTCCAGTCGGATTAAGGGGCATCCCATGCAAAGGGTTTGGAACAAGATGCACATCAAATCAAGATGCAGCGGCGTCAGAATTCAGTGATCGTAGGTCACCGGAAATCGGGAAAGATTTGGTTTATGACGCGGCGAAAATGGTGATCTTTGAGAACCGGAGCGCAGCGTACTTCGCGCATATTTCCGAAAAGTTGCAGACTTTTCGGATAAGACTATGCGAAAAACAAAGTCTACGCGAGCACCGGAAGCGCAAAAGAGAGCCATTTGCAGACCGTCAGAACGCAAATATACCCATTTTTTGTCGCATTATCCTACGCAAAACCGCTTCGCACTTTTGCTGGAAATGCTTGTTAGTGGGAGACGGGAATGGCGGTGCCTATATCCGGGTGGATTTCGGCGGCCATGAGGCCCTTGTCACCGGTGCCGAAGCGGATGAGCACGACCTGACCGGGACGCAGTTCCATCATGCCGAAGCGACGCAGCGTTTCCATATGGATAAAAATATCCTCGGTCCCCTCGCCGCGCGTCAAAAAGCCAAAGCCCTTGGTGCGGTTGAACCACTTGACGATCACGCGTTCCAATCCGCTCGATGGCGTCACCGTGACATGGGTGCGTTGTGGCGGCATTTGCGCGGGATGGACGGCGGTCGATGTATCCATGGAGAGGACACGAAAGCATTGCATGCCGCGCTCGCCCTGACGAACCTCGCAGACGATGCGTGCGCCTTCGAGTGCGGTCTGAAAACCATCGCGACGCAGCGACGTGACATGCAGCAGAATATCGTTCAGGTCCGGCTGATCCGGCACAATGAAGCCGTAGCCCTTGGCCACATCGAACCATTTGATATGGCCGGAAACTTCAATAATATCGCCCAGCTCTTCCGAGGCGTGCTGGCTGTGAAACTGGTCATTTGACACAGACTTGTCCGCCATGCGTTCGCCCCTCCTCTGTTCTTGCGTTGCGATTCAGACTTGATTCTTGGGGAGAGAATAACACTTCCTTAACCACAGACGGCAAGCCCTAACTTTTATTCGTCCCCATGAAGAATGCATGGAATTTGATTTCATGGTTATTTTTGGCCCTCACCTGTATCTAAGCAAGCGTAAGCGTGGAAAAAGGGCTGGTCTTTGCTATATGGCTTTTGAGGTGCAAATCACCTTGCAATTTACGGGCAAGGATTGAGGAGATTAATATGCGTTATCTACACACCATGGTTCGTGTTCGCGACATCGACGAATCGCTGGATTTCTACGTGAACAAATTCGGTCTTGAAGAAATCCGCCGCACCGAAAATGAAAAAGGCCGCTTCACGCTGATTTTTCTGGCGGCTCCTTCCGATAAGGATACGGCCAAGGCAGAGCGCGCTCCAGAATTGGAACTGACCTATAACTGGGACCCGGAAACCTATACGGGAGGGCGCAATTTCGGCCATCTCGCCTATGAGGTTGATGATATCTATGCCGAATGCCAGAAATTGCTGGATAAAGGCGTCACCATCAATCGCCCGCCGCGTGACGGTCATATGGCCTTCATCAAGTCGCCGGACGGCATTTCCATCGAACTGATCCAGAAGGGCGAGCGGCTGGCACCGCAGGAGCCGTGGGCCTCGGCTGAAAATATCGGCAGCTGGTAGCACAAAAAAAGCCCCGCATCGCTGCGGGGCTTTTTATTGCAAAGACTTACTCGGTGCCTTGGATGGCTGCGAGCAACCAGTCGCCGTTATCGGTGCGGGTAAAGGTCCAGACTTCTGTGCTTTCCACCGGCTCGTCAAGATTGCCTTCAACCACGGCATCGCTGTTGCGGTCGCGCATGACGTCGATGGCCGAATAGCGGATGGCAACCGTTGCATAGTCGACATTGCCTTCGCGCCAGGCTTCGGAAACGTCGCCCTGCAAGAGTTTTACGTCCTTCACTTCATTGCGCATGCCGCTTGAGGCGATTTCGCCAAGCTCTTCAGCCAGATAGGACATGGCTTCCGGCGTGGTCAGCTTGCGCAAAGCCGCATAGTCCTCGCGGCCATAGGCGCTCTGGATTTCAGACAGCATCTGTTCAAAACGGTCAAGTTCTTCCTGCCCGACATCCATCGGCTCTTCTTCAACCGCTGGCGCTGCGCTCGGGGCAGATTGCTGGCCGCCAAACGGATTGACGGACGGTGTTCGTCCGCCAAAATTGCTCCCCAAACCGCTCTGCGGGGTAGCTTCCTTCGCAGAACCGAACGGCTGGGCAGCGCCGAAAGATGCAGAACCGGCATTGCCTGCGCCTGCCGTCGCCGTCTGACGACGATTGGCGAACATGCGTATGACGAACATGGCGATCAGCGCGATAACAGCCACCTGCAGCAGCAGGCCGAACATGCCAGCCAAACCGCCAAGACCGTTACCAAGCAGCATGCCGATCAGGCCGCCAACCAGAAGGCCACCGAGCATGGAGCGGCCAAAATTACCGAACATGCCACCGGCACGCTGACCCTGTGCGGCTGTCTGCGCACCGGCTGCAGGACGGGCTGCCTGATTGGTGCCGGTATTGGGCGTCATTGAGCGTTCGATGGGGGCGGCATTGTTGGGCGCGGTACGCGTCGGCGCTGGCGCCTGATAGGTACGAGCGCCACGGCTGCCGAAACCGCCACCGCCTGCACGGCGAGCCTCGGCGAAATCGACAGCGGCAAACGAGGCTACAAGCCCCAATACCAGTGCGGCTGTCAGTTTGGTCAGGCGGTTTGCAGAACCCGGCATTCGATACTCCCGATTATAATCTATGTTTAATTCCGTGCGCATATGGGCATTCGTCCCCCTGCCTCACAAGAGCGTGAAGGCAAAAAACAGTAATTTTTGTGCTGTTTTTCAGACTGGAAGTGCCGCATCCAAAATCTGGATCTGTGTCGAGACTGATCCGTTCCAATGATTGAGCGAAAGATTACCCGCTATATGCACGCTTTGGCCGATATTGTTGAACAGAAATCGCCCCAAATCACCTTCTGCAACCCGAAACGCGATGGCATTAACGCGTTTGCCGTCAGCCCCACGCAACGCAACGCGCACATGATCGCGCCCAACCGTGCGCACATCCGCCAGCACATGGTGCGGCAGCACCAGGGTGGGTTGCGGATGGCCGGAGCCATAGGGGCCTGCCTTCTGCAAGGATTCGTAAAGCGGCACGGTCGCACCCGATGCCGCCAGGGCGCCATCAATCGACAGGCTGCGATTTTCATTCAGCCGCGCAACGATATGCGCCGATTCTTCTTCGAGATAAGCGCGGAATGCACCCAGTTTTGCCCGCTCGATGGTGATGCCTGCTGCCATGGCGTGCCCGCCGCCCTTCACAAGCAATCCCTTGTCGACGGCACCGCGCACGAGTTTACCGAGATCAAGCCCCGAGATAGAGCGCCCGGAGCCGGACCCCACGCCATTGGGTTTGAACGCAATGGCAAAAGCCGGACGCCGCGCCTTGTCCTTGAGGCGCGAAGCCAGAAGCCCCACAATCCCCGGATGCCAGCGCTCGCTTGCGGTCACAATAACCGATGCGCCCGCCCCGCCCGTAATTTCCAGCGAGGCTTCGGCTTCCGCCTCCATCAGCATTTCGGCTTCCATGGCTTGGCGCTCCTGATTGAGCCGATCAAGCTCAACGGCAATCGGGTCGGCCATGCTTGGGTCATCCAGCGTCAGCAAGCGCGCGCCGAGCCCTGCGTCACCAATGCGTCCGCCCGCATTGATGCGCGGGCCAATGAGATAGCCCAGATGAAACACATTGAGCGGCTCGCCAATGCGTGAGACACGCGCCAATGCCGCAAGACCGACATTGCTTTGGCTACGCGCCACCATAAGCCCCTTGACCACGAACGCCCGATTGACGCCAGTAAGCGGCACGACATCACAGACGGTTGCAAGCGCCACCAGATCGAGCAGCGACAACAAATCAGGCACGGTACCTTTGCCTCTTTCGCGTAAAACCTTTGTCACCTGAACGAGCGTCAAAAACACCACACCGGCAGCGCAAAGATGGCCCTGCCCCGAAATATCGTCCTCGCGGTTCGGGTTGACGATTGCGATTGCATCCTCGGACAGGTCACCGCCGACCTGATGGTGATCGAGCACCACGACATCGGCCCCGGCCTCTTTTGCAGCTATAATCGACGGCGCACTGTTGGTGCCGCAATCGACCGTCACGATGAGATTGGCGCCCTTGGCAACCAGTTCGCGCATGGCATCGGGGTTCGGCCCATAGCCTTCAAAAATCCGGTCCGGGATATAGATCGAATGCTGAATGCCATAATGCTTGAGAAAGCGTGCCATCAGCGCCGAGGAACAGGCGCCATCGACATCATAATCACCAAAGATCGCCACCGTTTCGCGGCGCAGAATGGCATCGGCGATGCGGCTTGCGGCCTTCTCCATATCGGTGAGTGAGGCTGGATCGGGCATGAGATTGCGCAAGGTCGGGTCGATGAATTGCGGTGCGCCTTCCAACGTCACGCCGCGACCAGCCAGTACACGCGCCACCAGATCGGAAATGCCGTGATGCTGCGCAATGGCCAGTGCCGTATTGGCTTCACGCAGGCCAAGCCGGTCGATCCATTTCTGGCCGGTTGCCGAATTTTTTATTCCAAGGAAAAGGCGCTCTGTCGTCATATCCCTTAAAGACACAAAAGGCGGCATTTTTGCAATGCCATGTTGTGGCATGTCGCCTTCTTATCGTTGAACGCTCAGGGATCAGCGATTTCGAGCACGCCAGTCAGCGGGACTAAGTCCGGTTACGCGGCGGAACTCACGATTAAAATTGGATTTGGTCTGAAAACCCGATTCGAACATGGCAACGGTTACCGAAACGTCCGTAGTTTCAAGCCGTTCGCATGCTTCCGCAATTCTGTAATCATTGATGAATTGTGAGACATTTTTCTGCGCCAGCCGATTGATCGCGCCCGAGATTTGCCGCGCCGGAATCCCTGCCTGCCGGGCCAGACGCGAAAGGGTCAGGTTCTCATTGAGGAAAAGCTTACGTTCCTGCATGAGCCGCTGTATTCGCATCAGAACATCGCGGTCCTGATCTTCCGTCAGCGGGGACGATGCCTGTTCGATCGCTGGTTCGGGCTGCGCCTTGGCACGCGCGGCAATCATCGCTGTCATCCCGAAAAGAAGCAGGCCAAGCAAATTCGCATTGGCAACGAAAAAGGCGGTATTGACGCCTTTGCTCCATTCGAAATCCAGCAGGATCAAGACATCGAACACGGCAGACAGTGCCAGAGATGCAGCTGCAATCAGCATGGCACGATGGGCTGCGACGGCACCATCAAAACGCGCTTCATCGAGAGCATCGGGGCCGGAGCGCGCCAGCCGCAGCAAGGCAAATGCGTAGCCGATGAACAAAGCACTGAGCGCGAAATCGATAAATTGCGGCGCCAGATATACAAGCGCTCCCATGAAGAGAGGCGGCAAGACATGCAACATGCGCAGCGCCCTGTCTTCTGTATCACCTCTGGCAATGAGGCTTTTGAAACTCGCCAGTACCAGCGGCGGGAGGTAACTGGCGATAACCGGTAATGCGTAACGCAATTCGGCAATGCCATAGCCCCAGCGCAGACCCAGAATCACCGATTGCAGCGCAGCACAGGCAATGAGCACAAGAAACGGACGTTTCTGCCCATTCCAGCCGGAGCGATGCAGTAATCCACCCAGAAGGAGAACCAGAAGAAGAGCGACCACAAAGGGTAAAGGAACGAAAAGCATCAAGAACACACGCAAAAGGGACTGGAAGCCGATCATGTCCCAATTCACGTTTGAGGACGACCTAAATCGCGATCAAGGACGTGTTTTCGCAAAAAGTCAGCCACGATTTTGAGGTCTCCATATCCATAGGAAAGCATCATGGCTCTTTTTCGTATGACAACGCTGGTTTTCGGCCTCTCGCTTACAGCAGCTCACGCACAGGAAGTTGGTTTCAGCACATTCAATATCGATTCAACCGAATCTGGCCGCAATCTTCAGATCGCGATCTGGTATCCGGCACTTCCCGATGGCAAAAGCGTGAATGTTGGCGACAACAGCGTTTTTACCGGAACGCCCTCCAGCCTTAACGCCACACCGACAAAAGGACGTTTTCCGCTGGTGCTTCTCTCGCACGGATCAGGCGGGAATGTGCAGGCCGCAGGCTGGCTGGCGACAAAACTGGTCAAGGCCGGGTTTGTTGTCGCAGGTCCCAACCATCCCGGCACGACAAGCGGCGATTCCACGCCAGAAAGCACCTCAAAAATCTGGCAGCGCACAGGCGATATTTCGGCGCTGATCGATTATCTCGACAGCAATAAGCAATGGGCAAAATCAGTCGACAAAGAAAGAATTGGCATTGTCGGGTTCTCGCTGGGCGGTGCAACGGCCATGGAACTGGCCGGGGCACAGGCTAATCTCGAGGCCTTTGCGCGCTTTTGCGATGATCATAACCAATGGGGCTGCGCATGGCTTGCAGGCGGCGTGGGCTACAAAAACGGTGAGCGCATAAAGGTCGAAAAGGTTGATCTACGCGCGGTGGACAAGGATCGTTTCGAGCAGTCAAATCTTGATTCCCGCATAAAATCTGCCGTTCTCATTGATCCCGGATTTGCCGTTGCCTTCGACGAGAAAAGCCTGCGCAGCATCGCGATCCCTATGAGCTTCATCAATCTGGGCGATGCCGGAAAAATTCCCCCTGCGGTGATTGCCGACAGGCTTGCAACCCTGACACCACATGGAACCTATGCAACGGTTGCGGGCGCCGACCATTTCAGCTTCCTGCCTGTGTGTAAGGACGGTGCCTCGGCATTTCTAAAATCAGTCGGTGAGTTCGACCCAATTTGTGACGAGGCAAAGCGTCCACGCGCAGAAATTCAGCAAGACATTGCAACGCTGGTGCAGCAGGCCTTGGCGAACACACTTCAATCCCGAAAATAAAGAATAAAGCGCGTTTTGCCTTCGCAAAACGCGCTTTGATATTCACCGGCTATAAACGCTGACGAGCGCTTACAGGAATTTTGACATATCCTGATGCCGGGCCTTGATCTCACGCACCGTCTGCGAGCTGGCGCGCATGACGATGGTATGCGTCTGGATATAGTCGCGGGCGAATTTAACACCCGACAGCATATTGCCATCCGTCACGCCCGTTGCTGCAAACAGCACGTCACCCTTGGCCATTTCTTCCATGGTGTAGACCTTTTTGGGGTCAGAAATACCCATCTTGGCGGCACGTGCGATCTTCTCGTCCGTGTTGAGCTGCAAACGGCCCTGCATCTGGCCACCGATGCAGCGAAGCGCTGCTGCTGCCAGAACACCTTCCGGTGCGCCGCCGATGCCGATATAGATGTCGATCCCGGTTTCATCCGGGTCGGTGGTGTGCATGACGCCTGCCACATCGCCGTCGCCGATCAGGCGGATTGCGGCACCCGTGGCGCGGACTTCCTCAATCAGGCGCGCATGGCGCGGACGATCCATGATGCAGGCGGTGATTTCGTTGACTTTCACGCCCTTGGCCTTGGCAATCGCCATGATATTGTCGGTCGGCGTCGCGTCGATATCGACCACGCCCTTGGGATAGCCCGGCCCGACTGCGATTTTTTCCATATAGACATCGGGCGCGTAAAGCAGGTTGCCCTTTTCGGCAATGGCGATGACGGCCAGCGAATTGGGCAGGTTTTTGGCGCAGATCGTCGTGCCTTCCAGCGGATCAAGCGCGATATCGACATCCGGTCCCTGTTTGGTGCCGACTTCTTCACCGATATAAAGCATCGGCGCTTCATCGCGCTCGCCTTCGCCAATCACCACCGTGCCTGAAATCGGCAGGCGGTTCAATTCCTGACGCATGGCGTCAACGGCGGCCTGATCGGCGGCCATTTCATCGCCACGTCCGCGCAAACGCGCGGCCGCCACTGCCGCACGCTCGGCCACACGAACCAGTTCCAGTGTGAGAATGCGATCCAGTCCGTGGGGGTGCTGTTCTGCGATCTTGGCCATTGAAACAAGTCCTGAATTCGAATTGCGTTGATGCGGCGCGGATGCGCCTACCCGTTTATGCATAGTCTATCTAACGCGATAGTGTGTAGACCTTTTGTCAAAGTCGCACGCACGCCGCAAGAGGCATAAATCCAAAAACCATGTAGTCTCAAATACTTAATCGATTTAAGACCTACACGCTTCGTTGCACGATCCGAATCGTCGTGATCAGGCGCGCCCCTTAGCCAGCACGTTCGATGCGGATCATCTGTGGCTTGTCGATAAGATGATCATCTTTCAGGATCGCGTCCAGCGCCTTCTTGACGGCGGCTTCCGTGGTTTCATGAGTCACGAGAATAACGGTTTTGACACCTTCTGCCTGCATGTCGCCCATCGGCGGGCGCTGCACGATCGATTCCAGCGAAATATCGTTGTCGGCCATGCGTTTGGCGATACCGGCAAAAGCGCCGATCCGGTCATGCACGGTCAGGCGAATGAAATAACCACCCGCATGTTTGCGCATCTTGGCGCGGGTATAGGGCTGCAAGGCCTTTGCAGGGGTTCCGAACACCGGGCCGTGCTGGAAGCCCGGACGGCTTTTGGCGATATCAGCAATATCACCAATGACGGCGGATGCGGTGGCATTGCCGCCAGCACCCGGACCCGACAGCAGCAATTCACCCAGAAGATCGGTTTCAATCGCTACCGCATTGGTCACACCATGCACCTGTGCAATGACCGATGAGGTCGGCACCATGGTCGGATGCACGCGCTGCTCGATGCCCGTATCGGTTTTTTGCGCCACGCCCAAAAGCTTGATGCGATAGCCCAGTTCGTCGGCGGCGCGGATATCGGCCAGCGAAATATTGCTGATGCCTTCAAGATAAATATCATCGGCTGCAATCTGCGTGCCAAAGGCAAGGCTGGTCAAAAGCGCCAGCTTATGTGCGGTGTCATTGCCTTCGATGTCGAAGGTCGGATCAGCTTCGGCGTAGCCCAGACGCTGCGCCTCCTTCAGGCATTTCTTGAACGAAATCCCCTCTTCCCACATCCGTGTCAGGATGTAATTGCAGGTGCCGTTCATGATGCCATAAATGCGCGACACGGTGTTACCGGTAAGCGATTCACGCATCGCCTTGATGACCGGAATGCCGCCCGCGACAGCCGCTTCAAAATTAAGAAGCACGCCCTTTTCCTCGGCGATTTTTGCCAAGGCCACGCCATGGCGCGCAAGCAGCGCCTTATTGGCCGTCACCACATGGCGACCGGCACGAAGGGCTGCTTCAACAGCTGATTTGGCCGGACCATTGTCGCCGCCGATCAGTTCCACGAACACGTCGATGTCGGCTGATTTCGCAAGCTCGATAGGATCATCGAACCAGGCAATATTGCCAAGATCAACGCCACGATCACGGCTCCGGTCACGGGCGCTGACAGCGGTGACGGTCACCTGCTTGCCGCACTGACGGGTGAGCATTTCGGACTTGTCACGCAGGATACGCAACACTGAAGCGCCGACGGTGCCAAGCCCCGCGACGCCGATCCGCAATGCATCACTCATAGTTTAGACCTTCTGATAGATTGATTTTGGGAAAAGGCCGGGCGCGAGAACGCCCGGCATAGAACCGGGAAAACCGCCTTAGCGACGGGTTTCCAGAGGAATCACATTATGCAGGTTCTCGTCCTTGGTGGCGAGAAAGCGCTTGATGTTGCGCGCCGCCTGACGAATGCGATGCTCGTTTTCGACCAGAGCAATGCGCACATAGTCGTCACCATGCTCACCAAAGCCGATACCGGGGGCCACGGCCACATCGGCCATTTCGACCAGCAGCTTGGAAAATTCGAGCGAACCGAGCGCCTTGAAGCGTTCGGGGATCGGAACCCATGCAAACATGGTGGCCGCCGGTGCCGGAACATCCCAGCCCGCACGGCCAAAGCTTTCGACCAGCACATCACGGCGCTGCTTATAGACATTGCGCACATAGGTGATGTCTGAACCATCGCCATTGAGTGCCGCAGTCGCCGCCACCTGAATGGGCGTGAACGCACCATAATCGAGATAGGATTTTACGCGTGTCAGAGCTGCGATCAGCCGTTCGTTGCCGACCGCAAAGCCCATGCGCCAACCGGGCATGGAAAAAGTCTTCGACATGGATGTGAATTCGACCGTCACATCCATGGCGCCCGGCACTTCCAGCACCGAGGGCGGTGGATTACCGTCGAAGTAAATCTCCGAATAGGCGAGATCAGACAGGATGATCAGATTATTCTTGCGCGCAAACGCCACCACATCCTTGTAGAAATCAAGACCCGCTACATAAGCCGTCGGATTGGACGGGAAATTGAGGATCAGCGCGATGGGGCTAGGGATCGAATGTTTGACCGCCCGTTCCAGTGCGCGGATGAAATCTTCATCCGGCTTAGCTGGAATGGAGCGGATTACGCCGCCCGACATGATAAAGCCGAAGGAGTGAATGGGATAAGTCGGATCAGGACACAGCACCACGTCACCCGGCGCGGTGATCGCCTGCGCCATATTGGCGAAGCCTTCCTTGGAGCCGAGCGTTGCCACGACCTGTGTATCAGGGTTGAGTTTCACACCGAACCGGCGCGCATAATATTGCGCCTGCGCGCGTCTTAGTCCCGGAATGCCTTTCGAGGCCGAATAGCGATGCGCACGCGGGTCCTGCACGGCCTCACAGAGCTTGTCGACGATGTTCTGCGGGGTCGGCAGATCGGGATTGCCCATACCAAGGTCGATGATGTCGGCTCCCGCCGCTCGTGCCGATGCCTTCAGGCGGTTGACCTGTTCAAAGACATAAGGGGGCAAGCGACGGACTTTATGGAATTCTTCCGACATGATCCTGTTCCAGTGGAGGGTTGAACATTGGCGCTTATGCGCCGGGTTGAGGAGCTATACACCTGTTATCGAATCGGGTCGAGTGTTCTGAACCGTGCGAAAGACAGGCTTTTTCTTTTTCGGGCTAATTTTATCGTAAAAATGGAAAAGCGGCTCTATTCTTCGCCAGCTTCAATCTGGCGCAGCGTTGCGTCCGCCTCATCCTGCGCCTGTTTGCGCAAGGCCGCAGCCTGTGCAGGCGTAAGCCCTGCGCCAGAGCTTCGTGTAGCGGCAAGACGCGTGCGATCCGAATCAAGTCGCTCAGTCAGATTTTGTTTTTCTTCCGGCGTGATCTGGTCGGTCGCAGCCTTCGGCATGCGCCCGAATGTCGGATAGGTATCCGTGCGCAAGGCACCTTCCTGCGGCGTTCCCTGAAATTCGCTACCACCGGCGCACGCAGTGAGCATCGCAGCCGCTGCAACTGCCAGCGTGAGATGAGCGATCTGCCGCGCGCGCTTCGTCATAATCTTGATCCCGGTTCTGCCTCTGGTGCCGCGAAAACCGCGACAAAATTCAATTGTGAAGGGATAGCATCAAGTGGCGCCTTCATGTCAACAAGCGAATGCTCCAACCAGCGCATTTAGGTTCAGCACCGCCCCCTCAAGATGCAATATAAATGAAAATTGCAATAAGTAACATTTCGTTACTCACGCATATCCGATAAGCAAATAACGCGTTCTTTGATAATAAAGCATGAAAATGCACTTCAATAGTTGCGCCGCGCGCATAAAAAACTTAAAAATTGCCTACCAGTTACCAGCCGGGTCATCTGGGGCAATGCCGGGATTGCTGGACGAACATAGGCAATCATTCTGCAAAGCATTGATATTATACATTATATTTCCCGATATCGATATCGGGATCTGTGAGAAAAACCATATTTAACGGTGGTTTGATCTCATGGGGGAGAATCGATCTCCCGAAACCATGCAGACGGGACGGGTCCTGTTTGCGCCATTGGCCAGGGAAATCGAGTCGGAGCAGACTATTGAAATTAATATCTTCCACACACCGGTCAGCCGGCAGATTTCTTTCAGGCAGCGTAGCTCTGATGGCCCTGGTGCTGGCATCGTGTAACTCCACAGGAACCGGCAGCAACGGCCAGACCATGCAAATGTCGGCCAATACGAATGGGTCGATGCTGACAGATACGCTGCAAAGCGCTGCCGATCAGACCGCAGCGGAAGCCGGGCAGTCCCCCAAAGCCGAAGACAAGCTGGCTGAGGGTAAACAGATTGAAGCCAAGACGGGCAACGCCCAGCAGGCAGCTGCCGCAGCCAATCCCGTTTCAAACAGCGTTGCCGGAACCGGCGCAACACAGCCGGGCGTAGAAGCCACGCAGGTTGCTGCAGCACCTGCACCGGAAAAGAAGACAACGTCCTTGATGGGCTTTCTGGGCGGTTCTGCAAAACCGGAGCAGTCCGAGGCAGTCCAGCCAACAGCCGCACCCGTCGCAGCCAAAATCGAAACAAACCAGACGGCTCAAGCCTCCGAAGCAGTGGCGTCAGCCAATGAAACAAAGCCAACGGAGCAGGCTCAGACCGTGGCTCAGCTAAAACAGCCCGAAAAGCCCGCTCAGGCAACGTCGCTTTTCGGCACGCCGAAGACGGCAAGTGCTTTTGCCACACCGCAGCGACCGACCGCCTCACAGGGCAGCATTGCCCGCCTGTTCTCCGAAGACTCCGGCAATGGCCGTTCTGACCGCACCGAGAACAAGAAACTTGCTGTGGTCAAGGCAGTCTCCCCTGCGACGAAACACAACTATAGTTATACGCTTCCCGGTGTGCGTGCGAATGCCGGGTTTGAAATCAAGCACCGCAACAGCCTGGCCGATGATAGCGATGTCGATGCGAACGAGGACGACGAATTTCCGGGCGTGACGCTCGCCTCCGCTCCCGGCCTCGCCCGATTGGCACCCAATGGCCTGAAAGTGCAACGCGAAACGGTCGACGTCGCCTGCCTCAAGCCACAGCTTGTCACCATGCTTCGAACCATCGAGCGTCACTTCCGCCGCCCTGTGGTCGTTACCTCGGGCTATCGCAGTCCCAACTATAACCGTAAGGTCAACGGTGCGCGCAAATCGCTGCATATGATTTGTGCTGCTGCCGATATTCAGGTCGAAGGCGTCTCCAAATGGGAACTGGCCCGCTACGCCCGCTCCATGCCGGGACGTGGCGGCGTTGGCACCTATTGCCATACGAAATCCGTGCATGTTGATGTCGGACCGGATCGCGACTGGAACTGGCGTTGCAAGCGCTGAGCTTGTCACTTTATCAATATACGACAAAAGCCGGATCGCAGCGATCCGGCTTTTTTATTATTTTAATCAATGGCATAGTTTGAAAAATCATCTCGTTTGGCGAATAATTGTTTCAATCCCGGCATTTTTTTCCGAAAAGTGATTTTAGGGGGTTGCGCAGCCGAACCTTCCTGAATATAAGCCCACTCACACCAGCTACAGGCGCCCATCGTCTAGCGGTTAGGACAGCGCCCTTTCACGGCGCAGACAGGGGTTCGATTCCCCTTGGGCGTACCATTTGCTGGTATTTTTCCTGAAAATTCAGCCTGTTAAAAAACGTCTTGTTTATCGTTTTCCGCACGTCATTTTATTGTGTCGAGAACAAAAAACCCGCTTGCATAACAATTTTTCGCTGACTATAAGCGCCCCACACTTTGCTTCATTAGTACATGCGGGCGACGCTTCGCTCTTGCAATTGCGCCTTTGAAGCAAGATGCGCCCATCGTCTAGCGGTTAGGACAGCGCCCTTTCACGGCGCAGACAGGGGTTCGATTCCCCTTGGGCGTACCATTCGCTGGTTTTACCCCCACTGAAATCAATCATTCTAACGGTCGACCGGGTGTTTTGCGGCACTTTATCTTTGTCCTCGCGGCTATCTATCCAGCAAAGACATTTGCCATTCATTTACCCTTTTGCGAGCTCGACAGAAAACTTCCCTGAATAACCATTTTCGCATCACAATCCCGGCTCATTCGACCGCGAAATTCCCATCCACGAATTACATGCGCAAGATGGATGCGATGATGACCAGCGAAACCAGAACCACCCTCACCTTTCTCAGCGCCGGGCTTGTCGCAACCGCTATGGTTCTTGGTGCCGATCTGAACTGGGCCGACCTCGTCAAAGCATTTTTCTAAGGCCTCAGCCTGCGCTTTCTTCTATCCTAACACGCGAAGCCAATTCCCTTTACCCACGAAGCGGCTTAATCTTTCCGCGAACCTGTAGAATCACAAAAGCGTTCTGATCAGAAATCTACACTGATTTCCCGGTCTGGACGTTTCACATTTTCGGCTTAAAATGCTCTAAAGACGCATGTTTTTTCAATCGCCTCTTGTTTCCGGTCGGCTGGAACGCCGTTACAAACGCTTTTTAGCCGATGTCACACTCGATGACGGTCGTTTCATCACCGCTTCCGTACCCAATACCGGCTCGATGCTGGGCTTAAGCGAACCGGGCTCGCGGGTGTGGCTCAGCACTTCGGATGCGCCGCACCGTAAATATGCCCATACATTGCAGATCGTTGAAGCCGACGGCACACTGGTCGGCGTCAATACCGGCTTTCCCAACCGCATCGCCGAAGAGGCCATTCGAAGCGGTCTCATCCCCGGTCTCGATGGCTATGGCAGTCTGCGACGCGAACAGAAATACGGTATCAGTTCCCGTATCGATATTCTGCTCGACGATGGACCGCTTCCGCGCGCCTATGTCGAGGTCAAAAATGTGCATTTCATCCGCACGAAGGGGCTGGCCGAATTTCCCGATACGGTCACCGCGCGCGGCACCAAGCACCTCAATGAACTGGTTGACGTGGTTAGCGCTGGCTATCGCGGCGTGATGCTGTTTATTATTCAGCGAAACGATTGCCAAAAATTCAGCATTTGTGGCGATCTCGACCCCACCTATGCACGCGCTTTCGAACGCGCACGCACGGCAGGGGTTGAGGCCTGGGCCATTCGATGCCAAATAACGCATAATAGCATCGACGCCACGCAACTGGTGCCGATTGAATAGACAGAGACGGATCGAGTGATGGTAACCTATATCGACGCAACAAGCGCGCCCGTGAAATATACCGGCCAGATCAAGCTTTATGGCCCGGAAGGCTTTGAGGCGATGCGCAAGGTGTGCAACCTGACCGCTCGTTGCCTTGACGCCCTCAACGACATCATCAAGCCGGGTGTTACCACCAATGAAATTGATCGTTTCGTTTTTGAATTCGGCATGGATCACCACGCTTTTGCGGCAACGCTCAATTACCGTGGCTATACAAAATCGTCCTGCACATCAATCAATCACGTCGTCTGCCATGGGATTCCCAATGACAAGCCGTTGCGTGAGGGCGATATCGTCAATGTGGACGTCACCTATCTGCTGGATGGCTGGCATGGTGATTCGAGCCGCATGTATGCGGTCGGCGAAATCAAGCGTGCCAGCGAACGTCTGCTGGAAGTGACCTATGAAAGCCTGCTGCGCGGTATCGCCGCCGTCAAGCCCGGTGCGAAGACCGGCGCTATCGGTGCGGCGATCCAGAGCTATGCCGAAGGCGAGCGTTGCTCTGTCGTGCGTGATTTCTGTGGCCATGGCGTCGGTCAGCTTTTCCACGATACGCCCAATATTCTCCATTACGGCTCGCCCAATGACGGCGTGGAAATCAGGGAAGGCATGATCTTCACCATCGAGCCGATGATCAATCTGGGCAAGCCGCAGGTAAAGGTTTTGTCCGATGGCTGGACCGCGGTCACGCGTGACCGTTCGTTAACGGCGCAATACGAGCATACGGTCGGCGTCACCAAAGACGGTTGTGAAATTTTCACGCTGTCGCCAGCCAATATCTTTGGCCCGATTTCGATGCGCTGATAAGACCATATCTGTCTGATCTGTTTTGCGGGGTGTGAACAGAATGACGAAGAAACCGCGCAAATCGGGAGATTTTAAATATCCCGGTTTCAACGATACGATGCAGCTTGTGCCGAAGCTGGATAAGCCACATCATCTTGGCCACCGCGACCGTCTGAAGCAACGCTTTCGGGCTGCACCCGATACGCTTGCCGATTATGAGTTGCTCGAGCTTCTGCTTTTCCGCGTCATCCCGCGCGCAGACACCAAGCCGCTTGCAAAATCGCTTCTCACCCGGTTCGGATCATTTGCCGAGGTGCTGGGTGCACCCGAAAAGCTGATCGCGGAAGTGCCGGGTGCGGGTGCTTCGGTGGCACTCGAACTGAAAATCGCCGAAGCCGTCACAAAGCGTAGCGCCAGAAGCCGCGTTATGCAGCGCGAGATTCTCGGGTCGTGGAGCAAGGTCATCGAATATTGCACCGCTGCCATGGCCTATGAGACACGCGAGCAGTTCCGCATCCTTTTTCTCGATAAGAAGAACCGCCTGATCGCCGACGAAGTACAGCAGCAGGGCACCGTCGATCACACCCCGGTCTATCCGCGCGAAGTGGTGCGAAGGGCGCTTGAACTCTCGTCCACCGCAATCATTCTCGTCCACAACCACCCTTCCGGCGACCCGACACCATCACGCGCCGATATCGACATGACCCGTGTACTGGTCGAGGCTGCAAAGGCGCTCAATATCGCCGTGCACGACCATGTCATTGTTGGCCGGGACGGCTGCACCAGCTTTCGCGGGCTGAAGCTGATTTGAATGCACAGCATTCAGACAAAGTCATTTATTTACCGCCTGTTAACGGTAAAACCAAACGGCATGGGCAATTGGACGAATTTGCTTCAAATTTTCCGGTTTTGGACACATTCACGCATCATCACAAGCACACAACGCAGCCTGCATCCAGGGCGCGGTAGTGTGTATCAAGCAGTCTCCAACGCAAAACACTTTTGCTGGAAATGCTCAGGAGTTGAGTAAATGATGTTGAAGCGTTCTTATCTTGCAGCGACGCTGACCGTCGCGGTCGCAGGCCTGACAGGCCCGGCATTCGCCGCCGATATGATGGATAATTCGGGCGACTATTCCTATAATGAACCGGTCGCCGAAGGCCCGCACGACTGGTCCGGCAATTATATCGGTGCGCAGATCGGTGCGTCCTCGTCAAAAATTCCTGGGCCTTTCACGAACCGTACCGGCGTACTCGGCGGCGTTGTGGCAGGCAAGAACCTGCAAAGCGGCAATTTCGTCATGGGTGTGGAAGGCGAAGGCAATTTCGCCGAAGCCGAACATCGTATTGGCCGTGGTGGCAGCCTGCAACAATCATGGAACCTCAACGCCAAGGCTAAGGCGGGTTACGCTTTCGATAAAACGCTCGTTTACGGCACGGCTGGCTATGGCGTGACACGCTTTAAAGCCAAGGACAACACCACCTCATCTCCCGGCTGGGAAGGCGGTCTTTTGGTCGGTGCAGGCGTAGAGCAGGCAATTTCCGGCCCACTTTCGTTGAAGGCAGAATATGATTTCCAGCGCTTTAACGATGTGAAGTCCAAGGTCAACGGCCAGTCGCAGAGCAATGATCTCAAGAACCACGCCATCAAGGCCGGTGTGAACTACAAGTTCTAAAAATACCTGTTTGAAAAAGATAAGGGGACCGCGAGGTCCCCTTTTTATCAGTCCTTTGCTTCGCGGCGTGCATTGTCGCCGTCAAATCCGTGCCGCCAATAGGCAACGACCAGTTGCCGCTCCTTGGGGATGTTGCGCTCTTTTCGCATATAGGTGCGAATAGTGCGAAAGGCTTTGAACTCACAAGCCGCCCAGACGTAAATATCATCTTCGCCCTCAGGCAGTTCCACAGCGCGAACAGCATCCTGCAAAAGCGTGGTCGTCCCCGCTTCCGCACCGCTGCGATGCAGCCATTGCAGATCAACATCGGCGCGTGAAACGAGCTCCTGCTCTTCCGATGCATCGGCGATCTCAATCCGCACCACTGCCTTTACGCCCTCGGCAAGATTTTCCAGAATACGGCCTATGGCGGGCAATGCCGTTTCATCACCGGCCAGCAGGCACCATTTCGCCGTGATACCGCTGCCACCGCCGCCGGGGCCTGTCATACCAACAATATCGCCGGGTTTGGTGCTCATCGCCCAGCCGGACCCCGGTGCATCGCAATCCTCACCGTGAACGACCATGTCGATATCCACCCACCCGGCTGCGGGATCGATCTTGCGGATCGTATAGACGCGCGTGGCAAGCTTGGCCTCCCCTTCCGGCCAAACAGGGCGTCCATCCTCGCCCATCAGCGGCCATTCGGGTTTTGCCAAGCCCTTGGGCGGAAACAGAAGACGGATATGCAACCCACCTTGGGAAAAGCGCAGGAGATTATCACCCTTCAGGCGCACACGACGCATATGCGGCGTGACATTGGAGACGGAAACAACCTGCATTTCACGGAAATAGGGAAGCGGCCCAGCCGACGCGCCATCGCCTTTCCAGACGATTTTTGGCTTGGCGCTGCCCTTGTCGAGAAATTCCAGCACATGTTCGGCAATGGAATACTTCATATAGGCGAGACCGACCTCGTCTTCGCTGCCGACATCGACACTGACATTGCCGCCATCCCATTTGACCTCGGCCTGACCGAAGCTCAAAACGAGTTGCGCATTATCGTCTGCGCGCCGCACATCGGCATGTTCGACAAAATGATCGAGCAACTGATTGACGACATGACTGGCATTGGTCAGTTCAAACCGGGTATTTGCGTTGAGTGCGGGCATAGCCGTCCTCCGTTCGGACAAATTATCCGCAAGCCTTACCCGATTATAATATGACGCTTCAAGTCATCTTTTTATTTTTGATGCCACAATAAAGCGTGACCGGCAGTGCCTGACGCCAGGCATCGAATGATCCAAGTGGTCCGGCCTGTGCCACCGCAAGCCGCACCAGTTCCCCACCAAAATGCTGCCGCCACTCAAAAATCCGCATTTCGCTTTGCAGCGTCACGGCATTGGCAACCAGTCGCCCACCGGGCTTGAGTGCCTTCCAGCAGGCTTCCAGCACGCCCACGTCGGTGACGCCGCCACCGATGAAAATCGCATCGGGTGGTTCCAGTCCCGTCAGTGCCGCAGGCGCTTCACCCTTGACCAGTTCCAGTCCCGGCACACCCAGGCTCATGCAATTGCGCGTGATCATGGCCTGCCGCCGGTCATGCGCCTCGATGGCGATGGCGCGGCAAGACGGATGCGAACGCATCCATTCAATGCCGATGGAACCGCAGCCTGCCCCCACATCCCAGAGCAATTGGCCGGGCAACGGTGCAAGACGCGACAGTGTCACGGCGCGAATATCGCGCTTGGTCAGTTGCCCGTCATTTTCAAAAGCTTCATCCGGCAATCCCGCCACCGGCGAGAGAATTTTGGCATCCGTGCCTGCGATACATTCGATGGCCACGACATTGAGCGCCGCACAGCACTTTTGCGTCCAGTCACGTGCAATGGCATAAAAATGCCGCTCTTCGGGTCCGCCCAGATGTTCCAGCACGTCGATACGGCTTTGTTCAAAACCACGCGATTTGAGAAGCTCGGCGATTGTTTGCGGCGTCGTGCCGTCATTGCTCAGAACCAGCATTCGTTCGCCGGGCAAAATATGCGGGACAAGCAGCTCGAACGGCCGTCCATGCACGCTCACGCAGCGCACATGCTGCAAGGACCAGCCCATGCGTGCGGCCGCCAGCGAAAACGAGGAAGGATGCGGAATGATTTCCATTTCATCGGGCGAAAAATGCCGCGCGAGAGAAGCGCCCATGCCGTAAAACATCGGATCGCCGCTGGCCAGAACCACGACAGGTTTACCACGCTCGGCGGCAATCATCGCAAAGGCCTCATCGAAGGGCGAAGGCCATGCAACGCGCCGTGCATGCGGCGTATCGCCGACAAGCGTCAGATGCCGATTGCCGCCAAAGATGACTTCGGCTGCACCAATCGCGTCCCGCGCCTTCGCATCTAATCCGTTAAGACCGTCTTCGCCGATACCGATGACCTTAAGCCAGCACGTCATGCTTTTGCTCCTTTGCTGCGGTGGTAGAGTGTGGCAACAAGAAGCGCAAGTGCACCCACTTTGCGCCCGCAATTTCAGGGCGTATAAGACACGCATGTTGAATCGTCAGCCAGTGCAAACAAGCGCGGAAAATATCAGCGACCGGCGCAATGCCTGTCCCGGCCTGTCGCGCATGGTCATGGCGCGAGACGGCGCCATTGCGCGCATAAAACTGCCGCTTGGGCGATTGACAGCTGATCAGGCATTGCAGCTCGCCGATATTGCAGCAGAATTTGCAGCCGGCGCAGTCGAATTATCTATCCGCAGCAATATCCAGCTTCGCGCCATTGCGCCTCAATACTGGGATCAGGCAGTCGGCGCACTGCATGAGGCCGGGCTTGGCGCCAATGTTCCCGCCGCCGATGACATCCGCAATGTCATGGTCAGTCCGACGGCAGGCATCGATGCAGGGCAGATTCTGGACGTGTCAACGCTGGCGCACGATCTGCTCGCCATGCTGGAGCGTGAAACAGCCTTCCATGCGCTGTCACCCAAATTCTCGTTTCAGATTGATGGCAGTGAAAATTGCGCAATGATTTCGCATCCCGGCGATGTCTGGTTTTCAGCGATTAAGGGCGGCAAGTATTTCGCTTTCGGGCTGGCGTCAGCACCGGACGGGGCAGCACTCGGCAAGATCGAAGCACAAAACCTCCTCCCGTTCGTGAAGGTGCTGTTGCAGCTTTTCATGGCGCAGGGTCCGGCAGCGCGTATGAAGTATCTGTTCCAGACAATACCGGTTGCAGAATTCATGCGCGAACTGGCATCTCGCTTTGCTATTGAACCGCTGACAGACTGGAAACGATCCACGCCAGACCCGTTTGCGCATCTGGGCTCGCATCGGCAAGCGGATGGGAAATCTTACATCGGCGCAATGCCGCTGTTGGGCAAGCTTGACGTCACCCAATTGAAAAGCATCGCAACAATCGCCAGAGATGCGAATGGCGGCGAAATCCGCCTCACGCCTTGGCAAGGCATCCTGCTGCCCCATATCGAAGCCGGTCAATGCGATACGCTGATCTCTCGATTGCATGATCTGGACCTTGCCACCGCAGCCACCAGCCCGCAAGCGCGGCTGCGCGCCTGCACCGGAACGGCTGGCTGCGCTTCGGCGCTGGCGGATACGAACGGCGATGCAAAACGCGTCGCAGCCCAGCTCAATGACGACATGAGCGCCGTTCATCTGACCGGTTGCGCCAAATCCTGCGCGGCCCTCTCGCCCCTGCCCTATACGCTTTTGGCCACCGCGCCGGGGCGCTATGATGTCTTTTTTGCCAACAAGACTGGACCATCCCGCTTTGGGCAGCTATTGGCGTCCGATATGGCTATCGATAACGCCATACGCCTTCTTAATTCACACGAGCGGAAACCATGATCGACTATATTCGCGACGGACAGGCCATTTATGACCGGTCCTTCGCCACTATCCGCGCCGAAGCGGACCTATCGCGCATACCAGCCGATCTTGAAAAACTGGCCGTTCGCGTCATCCACGCCTGCGGCATGGTGGATGTGGTCGATGACATTGCTTTCTCGCAAAATGCCGGCAACGCCGGGCGGCGCGCACTTGCCAATGCTGCGCCGATCCTCTGCGATGCGCGCATGGTGGCCGAGGGCATCACCCGCTCGCGCCTTCCCGCCAATAATGCAGTCATATGCACGCTCAATGAACCTTCGGTGCCGGAACTGGCAAAGGCGATCGGCAACACCCGTTCGGCGGCGGCGCTCGATTTATGGCTTCCGCATCTTGAAGGCAGCGTGGTCGCCATTGGCAATGCGCCGACTGCACTGTTTCGGCTGTTTGAACTGCTCGATCAGGGTGCACCAAAGCCAGCGCTGATCATCGGCATGCCGGTGGGCTTTGTCGGCGCAGCAGAATCAAAAGACGAACTCATCGCCAACAGCCGTGGTGTGCCTTATGTGGTGGTGCGCGGACGGCGCGGCGGCAGCGCCATGACGGCAGCAGCCGTCAATGCGCTGGCCTCGGAGCGCGAATAATGGCGGCGAAAGGCAGGCTTTTCGGGCTGGGCGTTGGTCCCGGCGATCCCGAACTCATCACCGTAAAGGCGTTAAGGCTTTTGCAGGCAGCCCCTGTCGTCGCCTATCATGCCGCCAAGGGCAAGAAGGGCAATGCGCTGACCATTGTCGAAAACTATCTCAAGCCCGAACAGATATTGCTGCCGCTCATCTATCCGGTCACGACCGAAAAACTACCCGCGCATCTTGATTATGAAGTCATTGTCAGCGATTTTTACGGCGAAATCACCGCGACCATTGCCCAGCATCTCGACCAGGGACAGGATGTGGCCGTGATTGCCGAGGGCGATCCGTTCTTCTACGGCTCTTTCATGTATATTCATGACCGGCTGGCACAGACCTATGAAACAACCGTGGTGCCGGGTGTCTGCGCTATTCTTGGGGCAGCGGCAGTGCTTGGCGCGCCGCTGGTCTATCGCAACCAGACGCTGTCGGTTCTCTCTGGTGTCATGGAAAAGGAAGAACTCAAGCAAAGACTTGCCAGTTGCGAGGCCGCAGCCATCATGAAACTTGGCAAGAATATCGACAAGGTGCGCGCCGCCCTTTCCGAACTGGGATTGATCGAGCGTGCGCTTTATATCGAACGCGCCACCATGGAAAATCAGCGCATCCTACCGCTTTCTGACGTCGATAGCGGGGATTGTCCCTATTTCTCGCTGATCCTCGTCCCGGGCGCCAAGTGGAACGGCGCATGAAGCCCGCTATCCTCACGCTTGCGCAATCAGCACTGCCGGCTGCGCAGCGCATTGCAGCCGCATTTGATGGCGCTGACATTCTGGGCCTGCAAAACCGGGTGCAGGGTGCAGATAAAAGTTTTGTCCATTTTGGCGACACCATACGTGCAGCCTATGAAGAAGGCCGTCCCATCATCGCACTGTGTGCTTCAGGCATTATCATTCGTGCGCTGGCACCCCTTCTGCAAAACAAGCGTATAGAGCCGCCGGTCCTGGCCGTAGCCGAGGATGGCAGCGCGGTTGTGCCGCTTCTGGGCGGTCTTTCAGGCGTCAATGACATAGCGCGGCGGATTGCCAAGGCGCTTGGGGTTGCGCCCGCGATCACAACCTCCGGCGAATTGCGCTTTAGCATCAATCTTTTGCACCCGCCAGCCGAATTGATCCTTGCCAACCCGGACGCGGCGAAAACTTTCACGTCCGATCTTTTGGCCGGAAATACGGTCCGGCTTAACGGCCAGTCGCGCTGGCTGCAAAACTCCAGACTGCCCTTTGCCGATGATGGCAGGCTTGCGATCACCATCACGCCGGATAACCGCCCCGCCGCCCCCAATGAGCTGATCTATCACGCAAAAGTCGTGGCCGTGGCAATAGAACAGCCTGTCGATAATCTGGCAGATGCGATCACACACGCATTGGATGATGCAGGATTGGCACGAGACAGTCTCGCTCTGCTTCTTGCCCATGAACGCCATTGTGCCGCGCCACACATCCACGCAGCGGCCAAGGCGCTAGCGGTAGATTTGCGCTTCGTCAACGATGCAGAAGATGCGACCGCCCTCGCCCGCCTTTCCGTCGAAGGCCCTGTTCGCCTGATCGAAGCAAAAAATCTTACACTGGCTGTTGCCGCCACTCCCGCAGATGTGCTGCTTATCGGGCACAAGCGTGGACGGCTTGCCGTCATCGGCCTTGGCCCCGGTTCACGCGATCTGATGACGCCTGCCGTACAACGCGCAATCGAGCAGGCCGACGATATTCTCGGCTATGAAACCTATATCCGCATGGCGGGTCCGTTCCATGCCGGACAAAGCCTTCACATGACCGACAACCGCGAGGAAATGCAGCGTGCGCGCCATGCCTTTGCCCTTGCAGCCGAAGGGCGCTCGGTGGTGATGGTCTCCTCGGGCGATCCGGGCGTGTTTGCCATGGCTGCAGCCGTCGTTGAAGCACTGCATGAGAGTGATAATACGGCCTGGCATGGCGTGGACCTCACCATCGAACCCGGCATTACGGCTGCCATGGCCGCTGCATCGCGCAGCGGCGCGCCACTCGGCCACGATTTCTGCCTGATTTCGTTGTCCGATAATCTAAAGCCTTGGGCGGTCATTGAAAACCGTCTGGCGCTCGCAGCGCAGGCCGATTTCGCCATGGCCTTTTACAATCCCATTTCCAAGGCCCGCCCGCATCAGCTTGCCCGCGCGCTGGAAATCTTGCGCCAGCATCGCACGCCCGACACGCCGGTGGTTCTGGGGCGTGACATCGGCAGACCCGCCGAGAGTTCACGCGTCACAACATTTGGCGCCTTGACGCCGGAGGATGTCGACATGCGCACTGTCGTCCTTATCGGCTCATCCCACACGCAACGTTTTGAGCGCTGTGATGGCGGCGAATGGGTCTATACACCGCGCTGGTACGGCGAAAAACCGGATAAATAAAAAGGCGGGATTCTCCCGCCTTTGTAATAACTTATCTGAGATTTTTGAATCACTTCTTCTTGGCCCGGACCTTCTTCGGTGCCGATGCCGCAACAGGCGTGGCTCTGGCGGCGGCAGCTTCCGCTGCAGCCTGATCCGCACTCTTAGGCGAAGTATCGACAACCGAGCGCACACCGCCATTGGCTGTCAGTGAGCAGACAGCGGTGCGCAGATCAACCTTCAGATCGACATCCGTACCGCCATTAGCGCCCGGACGTGTACCGGTGGCGCTGATGACGCGTTCTGGCAGAAAATACTTGTTGGCAGCAGCGGTGATGCAAGGCTGTGCCAGAGCATAGTCAACGCTTCTGACAGGAGCCGGAATGAAGTTTGAAAACGAGGAACTTGCGCCAGACACCGGAGAGTCGGTTTTGATACCCGGTGATGTCGCGACGGGTGCAGTCGTCGTACAGGCGGCGGCAAGCGGGGCCAAAAGAGCAATTGCGAAAAAACGGGCTCCGATGCGGACACGACCGTACATGATGATCTACCTCATAATATCTGGCAAAATTTAGTTCTGATAACTATTCGCTTTTGGCCAATTGTCGAGTGGCAGGAAGGCCACAGAGCCAGAATTTCGTATCTGCAAAACTGCTAACTTTTCCTTGCCAGTACCCAGTTGAGCATTTCGCGCCAGTCGGCCATACGGATCGGCGTACCATGATTACCGCTTTCAAAGCGGCGGAACTGTACCGGATAGCCGGGCGCACGCTTGCGGATTTCGCGATAGAAAGCCTCTTGCCGGTCAATGGCAAAAACCGGATCACGGCTGCCATGCGCAAAAAATACCGGCACCCGCCGCTTGAAGGCAGCAGACGCGAAAAAACCGTCATCCCACAGCGATCCAAGCAGAATGAGGCCGGAAAGTTGAGAACCGGCTTTAGCATTGGATGCCACACGCCAGCACAATGCACCACCCTGTGAACCGCAGGACAGGATCAGCCGGGCCGATTGCGAAGACGCCTTCAAGGCATCGATCAGTCCGGCAATCTGTGCCTCGCCACTTGCCTCAAAATTTTTGAAATCGGGCGTCACGTAAAGACCGTTGTTACGGGTAGCGAGGTTTTTGACGCGATTGAAATTGCCGCCGAAGGTAAAATCATTCATGCCCTGATGGCGATTACCGCCGCGCCCATGCAGATAGATGACGATGAAAGAGGCCCCTTCGCGCTTTCCCGCCACCATGGCCTTGACGGGGCCCGCAGCGGTCTGAAAGGTCATGTCCTTCTGGAAAGCGCGGGCACGCAATGAGACATAGGCATCCTTGACGCGTTTTTCCGGCACGGCATCGCGCCCGTTGATATCACGCATCTCGTTATAGTCGATGATCTTGTAGTCACCGCCATCGGCTTCTTTCAACACACCGGGATAGTTAAAATAATCATCCTTGAACGCTGGCAACGGGCCTTGCGCAAGCGAGGCTTGAGCCGAGAACCACAGGACTATGGCCCCGATGATCGCGCGCATGCAGCTTTTCATCCCGTCTCCCCGCATAAACCGTCAGATTTCCAGAACGTGATAGCGCCGGTTGAGATAGATCAGCGCCGAGGCCGATTGATTGGCGTGGAGCGCGATCACCTCACCAAAGACCACATAATGGGTCTTGTGATCCTCAACGCTCGTGACACGGCAATCGAATGCAGCCAGCGCATCGCCCAGAACCGGCGCTCCCGTGGCCAGTCGCACCCATTTTGCCAGCTCAAAACGCTCGTCCTGCGTAAGCCCTATGCGGCCCGAAAAAGCATCGGCAAGCTGCTGGTGCGTTCCCGCAAGCGTGTTGACGGCAAAGACACCGTTTTCAAGAAACAGACGGTTTTCTTCATGGGATTTCTGAAGACAAACAAGAACACTGGCTGGATTATCAGACACGGAACAGGACGCTGTCAGCGTCAGTCCGCGCCGTCCAGCACCGCCATCCGTCGTTACGATCTGCACCGCGCCCGCATAATGGCTCATTGCATCACGGTAAGCCGCAGATTCGACCGATACCGCACTGGAAATGATGTTGTTTATCGTCTGCACGTTTGAAATGATCCGTTCCTCAGCAACCAACGTCACATATATTACGGGCATTGCACAAAGGCACGGAAACCGCTACCCACATTCCGTTCACATTACCACGATTTGTTTAAAGAAGACCAATAACGTGATTGTTTCGGGAAAGCACCCCGCCGCTGCCCTGATGAGTCTTGCCATTGTTTTAATGGCAGGAAGCATTCCCGCTTACGCTGAAAACATGCGTATCGGATTTGCCGCCCCCTTATCCGGCACTTTCACGCCGCTCGGCAACCAGCTTGCACAGGGCGCACGCGTGGGCGCTTTGGCGAAGGGCGCGGAACTGGTTGTTTCCGACGATCATTGCACGGCAGAGGGCGGCAAAGATGCCGCAGAACGCTTTGTGCAGCAAAATGTGCAGATCGTGGGCGGCTTTCTTTGCTCGGAAGCGCTTGAAGCAGCCCTTCCCGTGCTTGGCAAACATAATATTCCCATCATCATTTCCGGCATCAGCGAACCGACGCTCACCGAAAGACGTGCCTCGCCTGCACTACCGACATTCCGGCTAACAACAGGTCTCAATAAGGAAACCGAGGCGACAGCCAGTTTTCTGGCAAGCCTGTGGCGCGCCCAGCCCTTTGCCATTATCGATGACGGCACCATCGAGGGCCGCGAGCGTGCAGGCCGAGTGCTGGCGGGTTTCAAGACGCAGCAGTTGCAGCCAGTCTTCACCGACACCTACCGCCCCGGCCTTGAAAACCAGAATGCGCTTATCACAAGGCTGAAACGCGCCGGGGCCACGCACGTCTATGTTGGCGGTGAGCGCGACGATAGTGCGGCAATCGCCGCCAGCGCGGCAAGAATGAATTATCCACTGGTGATCGCAGGCGGCAGTCTGCTCGATGCCGCCCCCGGCGCGCTACCACTTGCCGAAGGCACATTGATGACGGCACCGCTTAAACCGCAGAAGCTGCCGACAGCAAAACCCGCCATCGACGCCTTGAGTCAGGCCGGCGATCTGGTCGATGGCTTTGCCATCACCGGCTATGCGACGATTGAAATTGCAGCCAGAGCACTCACCCAGGCGCAAGAGAGCAAGCAACCGCTAGCGGATGTGTTGCGCAATATTTCGTTTGAGACCGCTCTCGGCACCATCAAATTCGATGCAAAAGGTATGCGGACAGACAATCCCAACCGGCTGCAACGCTTTGACGGCAAGGGGTTCATACCAGCCGACAGATAAGCCCGATCAGGCTTGCGCTCATCACAAGGCCTGTCATCAGGCTCATCGTCGCCCAGAAAAGTTCGAGTGCCGCCTCAACGTCGCCCGCATCGGCATCGCGCTTGCCGGATGCATTGAGCATCGGGCCTTCAGCTTTTTCGGTGCCATATTGACGTGGTCCCGCCAGCGCCAGATCAAGCGCACCGGCAAAAGCCGATTCCGGCCAGCCTGCATTGGGTGAACGATGCAGGCGAGCATCGCGGCGCATGACCGTAAAAGCCCTCGTGCCAACGCTTCTGCCGTGCGTAATCGCCGCAGCCATCACGGCGAGCAAGCCGGTGAGGCGGGCGGGCAGATAATTGACCACATCGTCGAGACGGGCGGCAAAGCGCCCGAAATCGCGATAACGATCATTGAGATGGCCGATCATCGAATCGGCCGTATTGATCAGCTTATAGGCGAACAATCCCGGCAGACCGCCAATCAGAAACCAGAAGGCAGGCGCGACGATACCGTCGGAAGCATTCTCGGCCAGACTTTCAATGGCCGCACGACTGACACCGCCTTCGTCCAACTGATCGGGATTACGTCCGACGATCATCGAAACCGCCTTGCGCCCGCCTTCGATGCCATCTTCCCGCAAGCCATTGAGGACGGCGCGCACATGATCGGCGAGGCTTTTTTGCGCCAAAAACACCGCCACAATCAGGATTTCCAGAACTGCGCCTGCCGTGCCTAGTAATGGCAAAAGCGCTTCGATCACCACTCCCAAAGCAATGCAGGCGGCAACCAGTGCCGCCGTCAATGCCATGCCATTACGGCGCAAGGTCGTGGCAGGAAGTACTGAATCGTTGAAGCGCTTTTCACCCCATGCGATCGCTTTTCCGAACACCACCACCGGATGCGGCAGGTTCTGCCATAGTTTGGGCGGATCACCGATCAAGCGGTCAAAAACCAGCGCAAGCGACAGGATTATCAGCTTTATTTCCATAAACTTGACCAGAATTCCTGAACCATTTTTCAAGATGCTCAATGGGCTAAAGCCTGTTCAAGCTGCTTTAGCCCAGCCTCATCCAGCGCCAGTCCGATCCGCAACCAATGCGGCGCATAGGCAAATTTTCTGACCAGAATATGCCTTTGGCACAAGCGCTCATACAAGGCCTCCGCCTGTGGCGTTTCCACCAGGGTAAAGAGTTCTGTGCCGCCAATCTCTTTTAATCGCGTGCGTTCAAGTACAGACGTGAGAGCGTCGCGCCGCGTTTTCAATCGCGCGCGAAACCTTTGCAGTTCGGGCTCGTCTGAAAACGCATGTGCGGCAATGGCAAGGGTGGGACCGGGCACAGCCCACGGTCCCAAACGCTGCGCGATCTTAAGCGTGAAATTTTGCGATGCGATGGCAAAGCCCAGCCGGATACCGGCAAGGCCGAAAAACTTGCCAAAAGATTTCAGCACGATCAGCGGCGCATCCATCGCCTCTGCGGCAACGCTGTTTTGCGGATGCGGATCGGCAAAAGCCTCGTCGACGACCAGAAAGCCGCCCCTTGATTCAAGCCTTTGTGCAAGAGTCAGCAAATCCGCACGCGCAATCACCCGTCCATCGGGATTGTTGGGATTGACGATTACCGCCACGCTGGCATTTTCAGGAATTGCGTCAAGGCTTGCACATTCCACCACGTCCCAGCCCGAGGCTGCAAAAGATCGTGCATGTTCCTGATAGGTCGGCGCCAGCACGGCTACCGTCGCAGGCTTTATCAATGTCGGGATAAGTTGAATGAGCGCCTGCGTGCCGGGTGCGGCAACAATAGCGGCCCCCTCCGCAACGCCATAAAATCGGCGTGCATGATTGAGCGTTTGCTCCAGCAATCCTTCATCGGGCAGACGGTTCCAGAGTGCGGATGGCAGAGGCGGCAGCGAAAAATGCTCCGGGTTGATGCCCGTGGAGAGATCAAGCCAGCCGTCTGCTGCGCCACCATAGGCCGCGATGGCCTTGTCCAGCGCCCCGCCATGCTCGATGAGACTCACGCATCCTCTCCGGCAAAGTCGATGACATGCAGGAAGGAGCCTGCGACCGATCCAACACGCAAGCCCGCCTCGCCGCGATCTTCGCCCAGCGTATCGGCCACGCGAAACAGCCTCTCCCCCGCACCTTCGCGCACGATGCTGGCATAATGAAACTCATGCCCTTTAAGCGGCACCTGCCATGGCGAAGCGGCAAGCGGTTGCATCACGCGATAGCCAAGCTGGCGCTTGCGATTGGCAAAACTGGTTGCAAGCGGCAAAAGCCCCAGCATGGCGTGGCTTGCACCTACCGCGTCTTCAAGCGTCTCGCCGAGAACCATATAGCCGCCACATTCGCCATAAATCGTAACACCGCGTGAAGCCGCAGCTTTCAGGCTCGCACGGAAATTGTGGGCCTGTGCAAGCTGGGCTGCATAGAGTTCGGGATAACCGCCGGGCAGATAGATCGCATCGGCATCCGTTGCCGGTGCTTCATCGGCCAGCGGCGAAAAGAAGCTGATCTCGGTGCCGCGTCTCTGCCAACCCTCGAAAAGATGGGTATAGACAAAGGCGAAAGCATCGTCACGCGCCACGGCAATGCGACTGCCGAGCGGTGCCAGTCTCGGCACATTGGCCATGGGTTCATAACGCGTGGGCGCAGACCATAGGTGCTCCAGCGCCGACCAGTCGATCTGTGCCTGTATGACATCGGCTGCATGATCGAGAAAGCGTTCGAGAGCAGGATGCTCGCGGGCCTGAACGAGGCCAAGATGCCGCTCTGGCAAAGCAAGTTCCAAATCATGCGGCACAGCACCCAGAACCGTAACACCAAGTGGCGTGAGTGCGTCGCGCAACATGGTTTCATGGCGAGCGCTGCCGACACGGTTGAGGATGACGCCAGACACCATGATATCCTTGCGAAAGCGGCTGAAGCCTTGCACCAATGCGGCAATGGAATGCGATTGTTTTGCGCAATCGATCACCAGCACCACGGGGAGATCGAGCATGTGCGCGAGATCCGCGGACGATCCGTTGCCATCCTGTGCACCGTCGAAAAGCCCCATCATGGCCTCAGCCACCAGCAGTTTGCCACCTTCGGTCATGCGCGACGACAAGGCGCTGATGAGTTCTGGCCGCATGGCCCATGGATCGAGGTTGAAGCAATCCGCACCGCTTGCGGCCTTATGATAGGCGGGATCGATATAATCGGGCCCGGCCTTGACAGGTGCAAGTGCCACGCCCTTGAGCGCCAATGCGCGGAGCAGGCCGAGTGTCACCGTGGTCTTGCCCGAGCCCGATTGCGGTGCCGCGATCATAAACCCCTTCATGCGCTCTGCCCTTTCTGCCGCGTTGCCAGCGGATCATCGACCAGTTGTTTGCCCTGTTTCGCACCAAGCCAGTCAAGACCGGCCCGCAATTTCACCACATCGCCCACCACAACGATGGCTGGCGGCTCCATGCCGGACGCTGCCACATCGCCTGCCGCACGCGCCAGTGTCGTCTCCAGCACCCTCTGGTTCGGCAGGCTGGCATTGGAGACAAAGGCAACCAGTTCATCGCCCGAACGCCCTGCTGCCATCAGCCGTCCCGTGATCAGTTCTATATGCTTCATCGCCATATACATGATGATGACAGGCGACGATCTGGCGATACCTTCCCAATCAACGCCGTCCGGCACAAGCCCCGTTGCGTCATGGCCTGTCAAAAAAGTCACTGACTGGTTGATATCGCGGTGGGTTGCGGCAATACCCGCATAGGCAAGCCCGCCAATGCCAGCTGTTATGCCCGGAACAATACGGAACGGCACATGATGCTCGACCAGCGTCAGCGCTTCCTCGGCCCCGCGCCCGAAAACAAACGGATCGCCGCCTTTGAGCCGTAAAACCTTTTTGCCTTGCCTTGCCAGTTCCACCAGACGCAGCGAAATGTCGCGCTGTTTCGGCGATGGCTTGCCGCCGCGTTTTCCCGCATATTCAAGGATTGCCGATGACTTTTTCAGCGAAAGGCAGGATTCATCGACCAGCGCATCATAAACGATCACATCGGCTTCACGCAGCGCATTGGCGGCATGAAGCGTGAGCAGACCCGGATCGCCGGGACCGGCACCAACCAGCCAGACATGTCCCGGTTCCATTTCGATCAGGGCCATTGCGTTTACGGAAAAGTTATCCGTTTCAAATCCGCTCATATCGTCAAACCATTATTACATCTGGCGGCACAGCTATCAGATACATTATAAGGCGTCCATGAATGACGAAAGCGACACCACCGATAAAAGCCTTGAAAAACCGGAATTGCGCCGTGGCTGGACGACGGGTGCCTGTGCAACCGCTGCGACCAAGGCGGCATTGACGGCGCTGATCACCGGTGAGTTTCCCGATCCGGTGGGAATCATCCTGCCCAAGGGCGATGTGCCCTATTTCCAGTTGGCCTATGAAGGTTTGGGCGAAGGCTATGCCATGGCAGGCATTGTCAAGGATGGTGGCGACGACCCGGACGTCACCCATGGTGTAACCATCATTTCAACCGTGTTTCCGGCACCACCTGGAACCGGCATCGTCTTTCAGGCGGGCGAAGGGGTAGGCACCGTTACCCGCCCCGGCCTCACCATACCTCCGGGAGAAGCCGCAATCAATCCGGTGCCGCGCCGTCTGATGACAGAGGTCTGTCAGGAAATCTGCACGAAATATGGCCTGCCTGCCGATCTGGTGATTACCATTTCAGTGCCGGGCGGCGAGGAAATCGCGCAAAAGACATGGAACCCGCGGCTTGGCATCATGGGCGGCATTTCCATTCTCGGCACCACCGGCGTGGTGCACCCGTTCTCGTGTTCGGCATGGATTCATTCCATTCATCGCGGCATCGATGTGGCGCGTGCCGAGGGCCAAAAACATGTGCTCGGTGCCACCGGTTCAACCTCGGAAGATGCGGCACAAGCGCTTTATAATCTGCCGGATTATGCCATTCTCGACATGGGTGATTTTGCAGGCGGGGTGCTCAAATATCTGCGCAATCACCCCATCGACCGGCTGACCATTGCGGGCGGTTTTGCAAAGCTTACAAAACTGGCGCAAGGCGCGCTTGATCTGCATTCATCGCGCTCTCAGGTCGATAAGAATTTTCTCTGGGAGATCGCAAAAAGCGCTGGTGCAACGAACGATCTGAAAGAGCCGATTCTATCTGCCAACACAGCACTTGAAGTGCTTGAATTGACAAGGCCTTTAAACCTTGACCTTGCCACGCTGATCGCCTTGAAAGCCAAAGATGTGGCGCTGGAAACCCTGCGCGGCGCGCCGGTCGACATTGAAATCATCATCACCGACCGCAAGGGAAACATCCTTGCGCGCGTCTGACCCCAAAATTCTTATTCTGGGTGGTACAGCAGAAGCATCAAGCCTTGCCGATGCCTTATCCGGCCTGCCGGTCACAGCCATTACCTCGCTTGCCGGGCGCACGCAAAACCCTGTCCTTCCCAAAGGCCAAGTTCGGATCGGTGGCTTTGGTGGCATAGATGGATTGATCACCTATCTTGAGCAGGGACAGATCGATCTCCTGATCGATGCCACCCACCCCTATGCATTCAACATTTCGCAAAATGCCATTGCAGCGGCCAAGGCGGCAGGCATTGCGCATCTTCGTCTTGAGCGCCCGCAATGGCTGTGCGAACCAGGCGACAACTGGATCGACGTTCACGACGAAACGGATGCCGCTCTGCGCATTCCATCGGGGGAGCGGGTTTTGCTGGCTTTGGGGCGGCAACATATCGCGCCGTTTGCAAACCGGAATGACGTGCATTTCATCCTGCGCATGATCGATCCGCCGCAAGTCTCGCTGCCCCAAGCCCACGAAATCATTCTGGCAAAGCCCGGTGATTATGACGCGGAAAAGCACTTCCTCATCGACAAGTGCATTGGGCTGATCATCTGTCGCAATTCCGGCGGCGATCGGTCCTATGAAAAAATCAGGGCCGCACGCGATCTCGCACTACCAGTCATCATGATCGCGCGTCCGCTTTATCAGGGGGCGAAAACGGTGGACAGCGTAGATGAGGCGGTTGCGTTTATACGATCACTCTTCGCGCTTTGAGCGCGCCACATGGCTGTGGCTTTCATCATAGAGTGCTGAATTGCGAAAGCCTGCGGGATCAAGTCCCTTGCCGACAAAGATCATCGCCGTTCGCGTGAGATTGGCCGCTTCGATTTTTCCTGCGATATCGCCAAGCGTGCCGCGCAGGATTATCTCATCCGGCCAGCCGACCCGATAGGCAACCACCACGGGGCAATCCGCGCCATAAAGCGGTGTCAGGTTGCGTTCGATTTTTTCCAGATTGCGAATGGAGAGATGGATCACCAGCGTTGCACGCGATTGGCCGAGCGTTACGAGGTCTTCCCCTTGCGGCATGGCGGATGAGCGCATGGATGTGCGTGTAAGGATGATCGTCTGGTTGACTTCCGGGATCGTCAATTCCTGCTTGATTGCGGCAGCGGCGGCGGCAAAGGCCGGAACGCCCGGCGTCACATCATAGTCGATGCCGAGCGCATCGAGCCTGCGCATCTGCTCGGCAACCGCACCATAAATCGACGGATCGCCCGAATGCACGCGCGCCACATCGTACCCCGCATCATGCGCAAGCTTCATCTCGGCAATGATGTCATCAAGCGTCAGCACGGAACTGTCGATAACACGCGCACCCTTTGGCGCAGAGGCAACCAGTTCTTTCGGCACCAGCGATCCGGCATAGATGCACACGGAACATTTTTCGATCAATCGCAGCCCGCGTACGGTGATGAGATCCGCCGCCCCCGGCCCCGCGCCGATAAAATGAACCGTCATCCCGCATTTCCCTCTTCGCCCTCAATCAGGCTTTCAATATCGTCAAAAATCCCCTGCCATTCCTCCTGCGTCAGCTCAAAGAAATTGAAACTGCGCAGCAAAAACGCGCCCTCATTGGCAATGAAGGCAAGGCGGGCTTTTCGCCCCTCAGATGTTGATACGTCAAGCCCCTCCCATTGCTTGCGATACCAGCGCCGCGTGTCCGCCATGTAATCGGAATTGGGAATGAGACTCGACATCATCGCAGCAAAACGCGCATCTTCATCGGCATCTTTGTTGCGCGAAACGCGGATATGCGCGGCAATATGGGCAATGGCCCCGCTTCGCCCGTTCTGCTCGCGCGCGACCTCCCGGTCAAAATCATCGCTCCAGCGCGTGATCATCGCCTTGAGCAGACCGTCCTTGTTGCCAAAACAATATTGAACGCCGCCCTTGGTGACACCTGCCGCAATTGCCACGGCATCCATGGTGAGCGCAACAATCCCGCCCTCCGAGACGATTTTTTCCGCCATGTCGAGCACATGATCGCGGTCGATGCTGCGCGGTCGTCCCGTTTTGAGTGATTTATGACTTTCCATACGGATGGATTTATATTAAGAGAGCCACCCTGACAAGTTTGAATACGTCCGTATTGAAAAGGTGAATTCCATGTTGCCGAAAAACCGCTGGCTGGTTCTGACCATCGTTTCCAGCGCGCTGTTTCTGATCGTCGTTGACATGACGGTGCTCTATACGGCGCTGCCGCGGCTCACCCATGATCTTGAGGCAAGTGCTTCGGAAAAGCTATGGATCATGAATATCTACCCGCTGATCGTCGCGGGCCTTCTGCCGGGACTAGGAACACTTGGCGACAAGTTCGGGCACAAGCACATTTTCATGAGCGGGCTTGCGGTCTTCGGCATGGCGTCACTTTGTGCGGCCTATTCCCCCAACCCGGAAGTGCTGATTGGAGCGCGTGCGCTTTTGGCCGTCGGTGCTGCCATGATGATGCCGGCAACGCTCTCGATCATCCGCCTGACCTTCACCGATGACAAAGAGCGCTCGCTTGCCATCGGTATCTGGGCGTCGATTGCTTCAGGCGGTGCCGCTATCGGCCCCGTTGCGGGCGGAGTTCTGCTTGAATATTTCTGGTGGGGATCGGTGTTTCTCATCAATGTTCCGGTGGTGCTGGTTGCACTTCTGCTGTCATACGGCAATCTTGAAAATCGCGCTTTGGCATCGTCACGCAAATGGGATCTGATAGGCTCGGTCCAGATCATGGTCGGCCTGATCGCGCTGACCTATGCGCTCAAGGAGCTGGCAAAGCGTGATGCATCCATGCCGATCTTTGCCGCAGCAATGATCATCGGACTTGCAGCGACTTTCGCGTTCGTGCGCCGCCAGAACAAAAGCGCTGAACCGCTGATCGATTTTTCGCTGTTTCGTGCGCCGCTGTTTTCCATGGGCGTTCTCGCAGCACTGATCGCTTCGGCATCAATGACCGGCATGGAACTGGTCTTCAGCCAGCGCATGCAGCTGATCGAAGGTTTTTCTCCGCTTCATGCCGGTCTGGTTATCCTGCCTATTCCGATCGCAGCCTTCATAGCCGGGCCGCTTGCAGGCATTTACCTGCCGCGCATCGGCACGAAAAGGCTTTTATCCGGCTCGCTCATCATCACGGCTGTCGGAATCATGCTCTATATTTTGACCTATCGCTATTCCGGCCTCTATTATCTTGCGGGACTGGCCATCATGGGCTTTGGCGTCGGCGTATCCATGACGGGTGCCTCATCGGCGATCATGACCAATGCACCGGCTGAAAAATCCGGCATGGCGGCATCTGTCGAAGAAGTCTCCTATGAGCTCGGCAATGCGGTTGGCGTCACCATCTTCGGCAGCATTTTGTCGGTGTTCTATACGGCCCATCTGTCGCTACCGGCGCATGTTCCGGCATCCGCCCGTGACAGTCTCGACGAAGCCCTGCTTGCAGCCCAAAACCTGCCATCGCAAGAGGCGACAAATCTGATCGCCATGGCATCGCAAGCCTTTGAAAGTGCCTATGTGGTCGTGGTAATCAGTGCTGCCGCAATTTTGCTTGCCGCAGTGCTTGCCATCCACAGCATCCAGAGGCGGCAAGCACGCAAAGCAAGGCTGGTCTAAAAATTTTCGCCCTGTCGCACCGCCAATGCAGCGGTAACATGCCCATGGGTGGTTTTTTCAACGCGCAGTATGGCATTTGGACCCGCAGCAGCAAGGGCTGCGGCTTCCGCCACGCTGTGACAACCGACAGACTTGAAAACAGCCTCGGAGGAATGACTGATCCGGGGCGTTTCCATCTCCAGACGCGCCGCGTCGAAAAATACAAGTCTGCATTGATAATGGGCCGCGAGTTTTTCCCAAACCCGATCGCCACGCTTGCGAACAAGCGTGGCGATGACATCCGGTCGGCTGACATGTGCTGATGCCAACACGAGATCAGCAACCGTGATCAGTTCGCCAAGCGTCGCGTTGGAGGAACTACCCATGCCCAGAACACGATAAAACGGCTCAGGCACCGGGGACCGACTTGCGGGCCTCTTGCAACTCTTCCGGCGTAATGCCGAGCAGCTTGGCTACACGCTGGATCATCGAGGTTTCTGCTTCATGCAGCCGCTTGTCGGCGCAGGCAACCTGCATCAAATCGCGCAGCAACGAAACACGGCGCTCAGGTGCCATTTCTGCCAACATGTTTGCGGCCTGCTTCGTCGTGGTCTCATAGGCAAAGTCCTTGAGATATTCCGCAACTTCTGGAATTTCCTCCGACGGGATACCGAAATTCTTGAAGGCGATTTCCTTAAAAGCCACCATCTCTGCCGGGTGCTGATGCCCATCGGCAAAGATCACATGCAGCAGAAGCAACAGTTCCGATGCAAGGGCGGGATCGTCGGCCACGCGCTGCACAGCGCTCTTCTTGCTCAGAAAACTGGTAATGCGGTCAAAGATACTCTCGCTCATGTGCGTCCCTTTGCTTTGATAAGACATATTGCATCAATAATGCTGGCGGAAACGGAAAACAACGTTATGTTGCGCCAACTCTTTGCGGACGCTTCCCATGCTTGAATTTTTTGATACGATTACGCTGCTTCTCACCGCTGCCGCCTTTATTGCCGGAATTATCGATTCCATCGCTGGTGGTGGCGGCATGATCACCATTCCCGCTCTTTTGCTTGCAGGCGTCCCTCCTGTTGAAGCACTCGGCACAAACAAGCTGCAAGGCCTGTTCGGATCGTCTTCGGCCACAATCGCCTATGCGCGCAAAGGCTATGTAAACATCGCCACGCAATGGCCCGAAGCCATAGCCGCCTTTGTGGGCGCTGTTCTGGGTGCGGTTCTGGCAACCGTACTACCGGTCGACATCATGCGTGCGGCATTGCCCTTACTGCTGATTGCGATCGCACTTTACTTTGCGCTCAAACCGAGCCTCGGTGATCTGGACCGAACCCGCCGCATAGGTCCATTTCTGTTCGGTGTCACTATGGTTCCGCTGATCGGTTTTTATGACGGTCTTTTCGGGCCCGGCACGGGATCGTTCTTCATGCTGGCCTTTGTAGCACTTGCGGGCTACGGCGTCTTGAAAGCCACCGCCCATACTAAGCTTTTGAACTTTTCTTCCAATTTTGGCGGGTTCGTCGCTTTCGCCGCTGTCGGCGTCATCAACTGGAAGCTTGGCGTCTGCATGGGCGTCGCGCAGTTCATCGGCGCACAGATCGGCGCGAGCCTTGCCATGAAGATCGGCGCGCGCATGATCAAACCGCTGCTGATCGTCGTCAGCCTTGCGCTGGCCATCCGGCTTCTGATGGAGTCTGCCAATCCGATTCGTCAATGGCTGGGGTTCTAAACCCGCAAGGCCACCAGAACCACGCCACAGCCGATCAGCACAATGCCGAGCCAGTTGACCACCGACATGCGTTCGCCCAGAAACAACGCGCCGAAAAGTGCAACCAGCACGACCGACAATTTGTCGACCGGTGCAACACGCGCCGCATCGCCGATCTGCAAGGCGCGAAAATAGGCAAGCCATGACGCGCCGGTGGCAAGGCCGGACAGAACAAGGAAAATCCACGATCTTCCCGAAATATCGCCCGGCTTCTGCCATTGGCCTGTCACGGTGAGAAACAGGCACAAGGCGCCGATGATGACGAGCGTGCGGACAAGCGTGGCAAAATCCGAGTTAATGCCCTGAATGCCGACCTTGGCAAAGATTGCAGTCAGTGCGGCAAAAATTGCCGCCATCAAGGCCCAGAACTGCCAGCTATCGACCATCAGAATTCTATACCCTTCTGCGCCTTCACGCCGGAGCGGAAAGGATGCTTGAGCATTTCCATTTCGGTCACCAGATCGGCAGCCTCGATCAGTTCTTCCTTGGCATTGCGGCCCGTAATGATAACATGCTTCATCGTGGGCTTGGCTTGCAACACCTCGATGATTTCAGCAACGGGCAGATAATCATAGCGCAGCACGATATTGAGTTCATCGCAAAGCACCATGTCAAAACGCTCGTCGAGAATCATGGCTTTTGCCTGCTCCCACGCGTCACGCGCCATGGCGATGTCACGCGCACGATCCTGCGTTTCCCATGTAAAGCCTTCGCCCAGCGCCGAGATCGTCACCTGTTCGGGGAATTTTTCCAGAACCCAGCGCTCTCCGGTATCCCATGAGCCTTTGACGAATTGCACGACACCGATTTTCATTCCATGGCCAAGGGCGCGAAACACCATGCCAAAACCGGCTGTGGATTTGCCTTTGCCCTTGCCGGTATGCACGATGACAAGGCCCTTTTCGTCCGTCTTGGTGGCCTGAATTTTATCGCGTGCGGCCTTTTTCTTGCGCATCTTGTCCGCGTGGCGAGCATTCAGCTCCTCTTCTGTCATAGAGAGAAGTTTTTCTGATTTTTCAGCCATTTATATCCACTCCCGGATTCAATTTCATAAGCTTTTCAAGTTCAAAACGCGCCGAATTGGAACGCGGCACCCAAAGGCTCCGTTCAATTGCCTCATCGAATTTTTGTGCAATCTCGCGAAGCGCCGCCGGGTTCTTTGCGGCTAAAAAGTCATGCACGGCTTTATCGGCCAGATAGGCCTGATAGACCGCCTCGAAATGATGATTGCCGACCTTGCCGGTCGTAGCCGCAAAGGCAAAAAGATAATCGACCGTGGCAGCGATTTCCGCAGCGCCCTTATAGCCATGACGCATCACGCCGGCGATCCATTTGGGGTTTGCAGCACGCCCGCGCACCACCCGCGACAGCTCTTCTTCCAGTGTTCGGATGACCGGTTTTTCGGGGCGCGAATGATCGTTGTGGTAAAGGGCTGGCATCGCGCCCGAAAGCTTTTCGATGCTTGCCGCCATACCGCCTTCGAACTGGTAATAATCATCGCTGTCGAGCAGGTCATGCTCGCGATTATCCTGATTTTGCACCACTGCCTGCACAGAACGTAGCCGCTCTTCCAAAAGCCCGCGTTCGGCGTGACCCTCCTCGCTTGCGCCATAGGCGTAGCCGCCCCACACAAGCCAGGCTTCGGCAAGATCGTCGCGGTTGCGCCAGCCTTTTTCATCCATCAGCGCCTGCAAACCCGCGCCATAGGCACCGGGTTTTGCACCAAAGACGCGGAAACCGGAACGGCGCTTTGCGGCCACGTCATCCATGCCCTCGCTCACAAGATGGGCACATTCAGCCTTCATACGTGCAGCAATCGGGTTATCTTCGTGATCTTCATCGAGCGCACCCACGGCGCGCACGGCCTTGTCGAACAATGCGATCTGTTCGGGGAAGGCATCGCGGAAAAAACCGGAAATACGCAAAGTCACATCGACACGCGGACGACCAAGTTTTGCCAAAGGCACGATTTCATAGCCGGTGACGCGGCGCGACGCCATATCCCAGACCGGCTTGACGCCGATCAGCGCCAGCGCCTGCGCGATGTCATCGCCGCCGGTTCGCATGTTGGATGTGCCCCATGCAGACAAGCCAAACGAGGTCGGCCATTCACCGTGATCCTGCGTGAAGCGCGTAATGAGCAGTTCCGCTGATTTGCGCCCCAGTTCCCATGCGGCCGGTGTGGGCACGGCGCGGCTATCGGTGGAAAAGAAATTGCGTCCGGTAGGCAAAACATCCGGGCGACCGCGTGTGGGCGCGCCGGATGGTCCGGGCGGCACGAAACGCCCCGCAAGCGCTGCGAGAAAACCTTCGATCTCAGAAGGTCCGCAAGCCGTCACCATGGGCCGCAAATGCTCATGGATGGATTGCAGAACCGCTTTTGTCTGCACGAAGTTCTGCGGGCATTCCGCATCGCCATTGACCAGTTGCGCGGCATATAATTCGATGCGCTCGACCGTATCGCCGGTAATCCGCCACGGCTCAGCACTCACAGATTCGAGTTCCAGCGGTTTTGGCCCTTTCCACGGCTCAGCCATGGTGCAATCGAGCGGGTCGAAAGCAAGTCCGCAATCATCGGCGATGGCGCGTTGTAAACTCTGCTCACCGGGATCGCCGCCGAGCGAGAGCGGAATGCCACGCGGCACACGCGCAAGCGCCACCAGAAGATCAGTCAGCAATCGCCCTTCCGGCGCTTGGCCAAAAATATGCAGCCCATCGCGGATCTGCATTTCTTTCAAATCGCACAGAAAAGCATCGAGCTTTTGCAGCGCCATGTCCTCGTCGTCCTGCGCATGAATGCCCGCATCGCGATCAAGTCCAATATCGCGCACCAGATCGAGGATTTGCGCTTTCAACCGCACAAGGCGGCGTGGGTCGACGCCCGAAGCTTCGTAATACTCGTCAACCAGCGCTTCAAGATCTTTCAGCGGGCCATAGCTCTCCGCCCGCGTCAAAGGCGGTGTCAGATGATCGATGATCACAGCCGCAGCCCGACGCTTGGCCTGCGTACCTTCGCCCGGATCATTGACGATGAACGGATAGATATGCGGCGTCGGCCCGAAGACGGCTTCCGGGTAACAGTTTTCCGACAGCGCCAGCGCCTTGCCCGGCAGCCATTCCAGATTGCCGTGCTTGCCCATATGAGCCACGGCATCGACTTTCACCACGTCGCGCAAATAGGCATAGAACGCCAGATAGCCATGCGGCGGCACCAGATCGGGCGAATGGTAGCTTTCCTTGGGATCGATATTATAGCCGCGTGCAGGCTGGATTCCGATCCATGTTTCGCCGCTCTTCATCAGGGGCAGTGCAAAACTATTTAGCTCCGCATCAAAAAACGGATCATTTTGCGGCTCGCCCCAGCGCCCCGAAATCTCATCCTGAATCGCATTGGGAAGTTTTTTGAAAAACGCATTGTATTGATTCAAGGAAATGACGTCGCGAACCGCACGTCCGTCACGTGCGGCATTGGTTGGGCCCGCCATCAAGAGCTGCATCAATGCATCTCCATTGGCTGGAACAGCGCCCACGGCATAGCCCTTGCCCGCCATGGCGCGCAGCACTTCCACCGTTCCCGCAGGCGTATCCAGCCCGACGCCATTACCAAGCCGTCCATCGCGATTGGGGTAATTGGCAAGGATCAGCGCCACACGGCGCTCATGCGGTTTTTTCCGCTTGAGGCGCACCCAGTTTGCCGCAAGTTTTGCCACAAAAGCCACGCGGCTTGGCTCTGGCTCGTGGGTGACAATATCCGCCTCGACTGCCGCATCATAGCGCTGCGCGGACTTGAATGACACGGCCCTTGAGAGCACGCGCCCGTCCACTTCCGGCAGTGCGACATTCATGGCGAGATCACGCGCCAGAAGCCCCTGCTGCGAGGCTTGCCATGTGGCCTTGGGCGTGCCGGAAAAAATCACCTGCAAAACCATGTTGCCGCGCTGATCGAGCACGGTCGGCTTACGCTCGGCTCCCGGTGATGAAATGGCAAAGCCGGTGGCGTTGAGCACAATATCGGGTGTGCAATCGTCAAACAGGCCATCCACAACCGCCGCAGACAATCGGTCTTTGAGGCTTGAGACAAAGATCGGCAGCGGGTTCAGCCCTTGTTCGCGCAAGGCGTTGATCAGCGCTTCCACAGGCTGCATCTGTCCGCTTTGTACAAGCGCGCGATAAAAGACGATAGCCGCAACAGGACCATCTGCCGTCTGCCACGCGGACCGGATGCGGTCGAGCGAAGGGGTGGCCATGCCCGGCCACCAAAGTCCCGCTTTCAGCAGCGGCGCCGCTTCCGCTGGCCTTTCTCCGCCCTCAATCAGGGCTATGGAGTAATCGAGGAAGTTGCGCGCATTGATTGCCCCACCCTCGATCAGATAGCGCCAAAGGGCATCGCGTTCTTGCGCTGCCACTGTGCAATAACGCTCAAGCGCCATATCCGGTTTGTCATCGCCCGGCAGCACCACAAGCTTGATGTCGTGTGCAAGAGCTGCGGCATGCAGCGCTTGCAGCCCATAGGACCAATAGGTCTCACCGCCGATAATGCGCACCACGACCAGCTTTGCGTGACGCGCCGTGCGCTCGACATAGGCATCGACCGACATCGGGTGCATGAGGCTCAGAAAATTGGCAAGTCTGAGCTTCACCGCCCCCGGTGCCTGACGATGCGCTTCTGCCAAGGATGCAAGTTCGGTGTCGGCGGCGGACAGGAACACAATATCGCCCGGCGTCTGGCCGAGATCGACGGCCTCATTGCCGTCGCTGATCGTTCCTTTTTGGGCAAGCAGAAGATGCATTACACAATAGCGTCTTTAACGGCCTTGGCGATTGCATCCTGATCGATGTCATGCAGGCCGATCACCACAAGCCGCGTGGCCCGCGTCTCGTCCTTGGCCCAAGGGCGGTCGAAATAATGCTCGATACGCTGACCAACCGCCTGCACCACAAGCCGCATCGGCTTGCCCGGCACATCGACAAAGCCCTTGAGCCGCAGAATATCGTGATCGGCAATAATACCCTTGAGCTTGTCCGTAAAAGCCTTGGGATCAGCAACAGAGCCAGCCTCAACGACAAAGCTTTCAAACTCGTCGTGATCATGTTCATGACCATCGGCGTGATGGATTTCATGATGCGACTTGCGATTGGCGATATCGTCCTGCGTGCCGACACCAAGCCCGAGCAACACCTCGGCGCCAAGCTTGCCGAAACTTGCCGGTACCATGTTGATGCGTCGTGTCGAGCGCTCTGCGACATCGGCCTTCACATGATCGAGACGGGCCGCGTCGATGAGATCGGCCTTGTTGAGCACGATCAGGTCGGCTGCATGAATCTGATCCTCAAAAAGTTCCTCTAAAGGGCTTTCGTGATCAAGACTTTCGTCGGCCGCACGCTGCGCATCGACCTTGTCATGATCGTCGGCAAAACGCCCTTCGGCAACGGCTGCGGCATCGATGACCGTGACGACGCCATCGACCGTCACCTGCGTCTTGATCTCCGGCCAGTTGAAGGCGGCGACCAGCGGCTGCGGCAGTGCAAGGCCGGAGGTTTCAATCACGATATGATCGGGACGATCCGCACGATCGAGAAGCTTTGTCATGGTCGGGATGAAATCGTCGGCAACCGTGCAGCAGATGCAGCCATTGTTGAGTTCGATCACATCTTCCTCACGGCAGGCTTCGATGCCACAGCCTTTCAAAATACCGCCATCGACACCCAGATCGCCGAACTCGTTGATGATCAGCGCAATACGCTTGCCATTGGCGTTTTCCAGCAGATTGCGGATCATTGTCGTCTTGCCGGAACCCAGAAAGCCCGTGATCACTGTTGCCGGAATTTTTTGTCCCTGCATAAAACTAACCCTTCATTTTGAGCGGCAGACCTGCCGCCAGAAAATAAACTTCATCCGCAACAGATGCGACCGCCTGATGCGCAAAGCCAGCGAAATCGCGAAATTCCCGCGCCATGCGGTTTTCCGGCACAATGCCAAGCCCAACTTCGTTGGAAACGAAAATCACGAGGCCAGTAAGCTTCGGCAAGCTTGCCACCAGTTTCTCCGTTTCAGCTAAAACATCACGCTCGGCCATCATCAGATTGGTGATCCACAGTGTCAGACAATCGACCAGCACACAGCGGTCGTGACCCGTGTTTTTCTCAAGCGCCCCCACCAGATCAAGCGGCTCTTCCACCGTCTGCCATTGGGTTCCACGCCTGTCGCGATGTATGGCAATCCGGCTTTGCATTTCGTCATCATAGGCCCGTCCGGTTGCGAGATAAACGGGTTGAAGCGCTGTGGCTTCAACCCGCTTTTCGGCAAAAGACGATTTGCCGGAACGCGCGCCGCCAAGAACGAAAGTAATTTTTGCAAATTCAGTTCGTGGCGGCGCCATGATTTCAGCCTTCGATTTCCGTTGACGCATAGGTCTGGATGAACCAACCCAGTGCAAGACCAATCACTGCCCACAGAAACAGATTGGTTGCAAGCGAGGAAACCGCATATTGCGACGCAAGAAGCGCGGGAATGGGCGATGAAATGTCATGCGGATGCGGCGCACCATAAAGATGCGGTGCAATGATCAGCACAAGGCCTGCGATCTTCGCCCAGATTTCGGATCGCAACACGATCAGATAAAGGCCCATACCGCTGAACAGCACCGTTACCAGCCACCAGAGTTGGCGTGTCGCGAGATCTGCAGCAGGCATTGCGGGCAGTTCCGGCGAAAGACCGATTGCGGGCAGGAACGCCACAGCAAAAAAGCCTGCAACACCCCAGTAAATGCCATTACGCGCTGTGATGCGGCGGCCGGCGAGAAGTGCCACACCGCCGAGCAACAGTGCAAAGCCTGCGCCTGCAACCAGATTGGCGAGCAACGTATTGCCAAGGCGCCCGAAAGGCAGCTCCGAGCCTTCTTCCTCATCGGCGGCAGCCGTATCGTGGTCGTGCGGCGCAGCTTCTGCTTCGCCATGGCTATGGCCCCCACCAGCATCTTCATAGGTTTCCGCCTCGATGATCAGCGGCACGGTTTTTAGATACATGACAGGTGTCACCAACAAACCTGCCAGCAGGCCCGCAGCGAGCGTGGCCAATAAATAACGGATCAACATTTTTGTCCCTCAACAGCAAACCCGCTCCGATGGCCGTCCACCATCGCGCGTCGTTCAATTCCCGGTTTGTAAAATCAGCCAAGACTGGCCTAACCTAGTGGCAGGGAAACCCATAGGCATGACGCGTATCATGTGCTGAATCGTGCAGCGCGTCGGAATGCGCCAGACCAACGCCATAGACCAGGAAGGCACCGAGCAGAAGCGACACCGTGGCCGTCGCAAGACGGGCGGCAAGGGGCAGATGGAGTGTAGTGATTTGTGAATTTTGGTTACGCGCAGCCATGACAACCTCCGTGCAGGCAGCAGGGAAAACCTCCCATCGGGTGCGGACATGATGCCCTTCACGCAACAGGCAGGTCTCCTGGCTCACGGGTCGTAAGGAGTAAAACACCTTCCCGGAAATTCTGCTTTCCAGTGGTTGCCGGTTGCCCGGCCCGTCTCATCCCTCTCCGCTCTACAGTCGCGGGGTCGGCTGCGATAAAGACGCCCGGCTTGGGTCCGTCCGTCGCATTCCCTTTTTGCATTGCCGGGACTCAACGTCCCGGCAAAACCTGTCACATGACAACACATTAGGCTTCTGCCAGAGCGGCGTCAATTGGCCCTGCGATAGAGCATTGCGAGCGCGACCGCCCCTTTGTCGCGAACCCAACAGTCGATTGCATCACCATGTGTGACGATCCGCGGCCACAGCCAGAGCATCACGCCAAGCACCAGCGTCCAGGCAATGACGACGTCGGATAAGAAATGGGCGCCCATGAAGACACGATTGAGCGAAACCAGCATCAAAAGCGGCACCAGAATGATTGCCGCAGGGACACGCAGGCGTGAAGGCAACAAAATCAGCAGCGACAGCATCGCAGCTGCGGCAGCCGCTTCGCCGGAGGGAAAGGAGCAGTTTTTTGCCCCCATCGCGGTCCATTGCCATATGGGCGTGAAATCCCGCGTGCCGCCAAATTCTATCAGTTGGCGTGGTCGGGCACGCCCGATCAACACTTTCAGCACCTGAACGATCACGCCTGGACCGAGAATGAAGGTCAAACCGATATAAAGAAGCTTATGCGGCGCAATCACCCGCAACGGACTGCGCCACAATGTGTAAAGAAAAATGAGCGGAATGATTGAAGCCAGCAAATAGCACAAGCTGGATCGATGCATATCCTTGAGCGCGAGCCAGAAGGCATCATGCGACAGGAAAAAATCGCCATATCGAAAGAAATAGCGCGATACGGACAAATCTATCTGTGGAAATATAATAAAAAAACCGTTTATTAAAATGAATACAGAAAAATAATCCCGTCTTGATCGCTCGAAATCACGACCTATAAAATCAAAATGAAAAAATAGCTACGCAAAACCGCCTCAAATAATTAATTCAACAATAGAAAAATTATTATTATTTATATTGTCAAAATATTGGCGTTTATTATTGCGAATAATACCACCCTATTTGTACCGACCACTCTTTTCGGAATCTTTAAAACCGCATAAAACTATGCCAGATCAAATAAGGCATCGATATCGAGACAGGATTCCAGTTCTTGAGCCAGTTCATCCAGCGCCGCCTCAACGCTTGCGCGGTAGTTCTCTCCGGAGCCGCACACGCCCAGCCTCGCCAGAAACTTGTGCCGGAATTGATCAGAACTGAACGCGCCGTGCAGATATGTTCCCATAATCCGGCCATCCGACGAGACTGCGCCATCGTCATGATTGCCAATGCGAGAAAAGGCGCGCGCTGCATCAGGACCGGTGCTGCGACCAATGTGGATTTCGTATCCTTCAAGCGGCACGTCATGAAGAAGCGACGTTGCCTTAACGTTGCGCACGATCTTTTCCGGCTCCATGACGGTTTCCACGTCGAGCAGTCCCAATCCTTTGATCTCCGGCACGTCTCCTTCGATACCATCTGGATCGCTGATACGATTGCCCAGCATCTGAAACCCGCCGCAAATACCCAGAACATGGCCGCCGCGCCGCACATGCGCTTGCAAATCACGATCCCACCCGTTGTGGCGAAAAGCAATCAGATCGGCGATGGTGGATTTGGTCCCCGGCAGGACCACAAGACCGGCATCGCTGGGGAATGACTGTCCCGGCAGCACCATGACCACCTCGACCTGCGGTTCGGCCTTCAGAGGGTCCAGATCATCGAAATTGGCGATGCGCGGCAGCATGGGCACGGCCACCTTGAAACTTTTTTCTTCACCGCGCATCGTGCGTTCCAGCACAACCGAATCTTCTGCCGGAAGCCGCGATACGGCTTTGAGCCACGGCACTACTCCAAAAGATCCCCAGCCGGTAAAATGTGTGATCGCTGCAAGGCCGTCATCGAACAGCGAAACATCGCCGCGAAACTTGTTGATGAGAAACCCGCGCACCATGGCGCGATCTTCCTGCGTGAGGATCGTGTGGGTTCCAACCAGCGAGGCGATCACCCCGCCCCTGTCTATATCACCGATAAGCACGACCGGCACATTGGCGCGCGTTGCAAAGCCCATATTGGCAATGTCGCCTGCACGCAGATTGATTTCTGCAGGCGAGCCAGCCCCTTCCACCAGCACCAGATCAGCATCTGCGCTCACATAGGCAAAGGATTCCATGACCGCTTGCATCAATTGCGGTTTTAATTGCTGGTAATAGCGCCCACGTGCCTCGCCATGCACCTTTCCATGCACGACAACCTGACTGCCCATATCCGTCTGCGGTTTAAGCAGAACCGGATTCATATGCACCGATGACGGCACGCCACATGCTAGAGCTTGCAACCATTGCGCACGACCGATCTCGCCGCCATCGTCACTAACGGCTGCGTTATTCGACATGTTCTGCGGCTTGAACGGACGCACCTTTAATCCGCGATTACGCGCGACACGGCAAAGCCCCGCGACAAGAACACTCTTGCCGACATCCGAACCCGTCCCCTGAAACATGATCGCGCGTGCCATGCGTCGTGCCTAGCGGAAGTCTTGGCTGCTTGCAATGACGCCAGCAAATGAAATCTTATATGCAAAAACGCACAACAGATTGTTGCAGAATTGAGCAACATTATTCCAATGTCGCGTTGGCAGGCGGGCGCAGCTGTGATCTATTTGCATATGGAGGCGCGGTGTTCATAGGGAGGAAACCATGGATGAGGCCCACCACAACCAGTTTGAATTAAACGAAGATCAGCGCGCCATTCAGGATATGGCACGGGAGTTTGCCGAAGATCGCATTGCGCCGCACGCGCTCCAATGGGATCGCGACAAGCATTTTCCGCTTGATGCCATCCGCGAAACCGGTCCGCTTGGCATGGGCGGCATTTATGTGCGCGACGATATCGGTGGCTCTGCACTGACCCGTTTTGATGCCGTCTTGATCTTTGAAGCGCTGGCTTACGTCTGCCCGGCTTTTTCAGCCTTCATCTCCATTCATAATATGGCAGCCTGGATGATCGATCATTTTGGCAATGAGAGCCAGCGCCAGACATTTTTACCCAAGCTCACTTCGATGGAATGGCTTGCGAGCTATTGCCTGACAGAACCCGGTTCAGGCTCCGATGCAGCCGCTCTTCGCACCCGTGCGGTACGCGATGGCGATGCGTATGTCATCAACGGCACCAAGCAGTTTATTTCGGGCGCGGGCGCAACCGATCTATATGTAACAATGGTGCGTACCGGCGAGGACGGCCCCAAAGGCATTTCGACCCTTCTTGTGCCAAAAGACGCACCGGGCGTTTCTTTTGGTGTCAATGAACACAAGATGGGCTGGAATATGCAGCCCACGCGCAGCGTCACATTCGAGAATTGCCGCGTGAGTGCCGAAAACCTTTTGGGCGACGAAGGCGCCGGTTTTAAAATCGCCATGGCCGGTCTTGACGGCGGTCGCCTGAATATTGCCGCCTGTTCGCTCGGTGGCGCACAGTCAGCCGTTGATAAAGCGCTCAGCTATAGCAGCGAGCGCAAAGCATTCGGCCAGACGCTCGACCAGTTTCAGGCCTTGCAATTCCGTCTCGCTGACATGGAAACCGAACTCTGCGCGGCCCGACAGCTTCTTTATACGGCAGCAAACAAACTGACCCGCAAGGCGCATGACGCGGGAAAATGGTCGGCCATGGCCAAGCGTTTCGTCACAGATACCGGCTTTCATGCCGCAAATGACGCGCTCCAGCTTCTCGGCGGTTACGGCTATTTGCACGATTACGGCGTGGAAAAGCTGGTGCGCGATCTGCGTGTGCACCAGATTCTCGAAGGCACCAATGAAATCATGCGGGTGATTATCGCAAGGCAGATGATCGGACGCTGAAAACAACAAGGGAGGACTTTGTCATGGCTAAACTTGCATTCATCGGGCTTGGCAATATGGGAGGTCCGATGGCCGCCAATCTGGTGAAGAGCGGGCATACCGTGCGCGGCTTCGATCTCTTGCCGCAACATCTGGAAGAAGCCAGAGCCAACGGACTGGAAATCGCCAAAAGTGCCGCGGATGCGGTCGCCAATGTCGAAGCCGTTATCACCATGCTGCCTGCGGGCAAGCATGTTCTCTCCGTTTATGAGGATATTGCGCCGAAGGCCCAAAAAGACTCGCTTTTTATCGATTGCTCGACAATCGATGTGGCCTCAGCGCGCAAAGCACATGAACTGGCTAAAAGCCACGGGCATCTATCCATTGACGCCCCTGTCTCCGGTGGCACAGGCGGCGCTGTCGCAGCGACACTCACTTTCATGGCAGGCGGCAGCGAAAAAGCTTTCGCGCTTGCAGAACCCTTTCTCAAACCAATGGCCGGAAAGATCGTGCATTGCGGTGGCGACGGTGCCGGACAGGCCGCAAAAATATGCAACAATATGATCCTGGGCATATCGATGATCGGCGTCAGCGAAGCATTCGTACTGGCTGAAAAACTCGGCCTGTCGCATCAGGCATTGTTTGATGTCGCATCAACCTCTTCGGGCCAATGCTGGTCGCTGACCACCTATTGCCCGGTGCCGGGGCCGGTCCCCACCTCCCCCGCTAATCGTGACTACCAGCCGGGTTTTGCGGCGGCACTCATGCTCAAGGATCTGAAACTTTCGCAGGAAGCAGCAAAAAGCACTGGAGCACAAACACCACTTGGTGCCCATGCAGAAGAAATATATTCACTGTTCGAAGCACAAGGACATGGCGGCGAAGACTTCTCCGGCATCATCAACCATCTGAGGGCGAAATCAAAAGCCCAATGATTGCAGTATTCGTCAAAAAATTCGGCTTGTTTAGATTTGCTTAATCCTTCGCTAACTCTACGGTAACGATGTTGGTCTAGAAAGAAGCACGAGACGGCTTCAAACCTTCTCGCTGCTCCGGATCTGGTACTGCGTACCGGAGCTTATGTATCTCCTGCCTGCGTATCTTTCGGCAGGAACACCATGCGTAATCTGGTAAAACCGTGCACCGAAAGGCCGCGCGGTTTTTGCCATAACCATAAATTTACCGGAATCATCCGCTTATTTGCATGGATTGCTGCAAGTTTAATTGAAAATTTGGTCCGCCTGTGAAAGGTAGCACCACCTGTGTCTTTTTGACGATATTTCTTCTTGCCCGGGACAATCAAGCTTGACTGCCATCGAACCAAGCAGCGACACCGCTGACAAGCAATATTTTGGTCTGCCGTGGGCAGTCGCCTTCGTTCTCGCCTATTTTGTGTTTCAGGCTATTCTGGTCACTTTCGTTTCCAATGGCGCCGGGCTTGATGACGCGGAACAGCTGGCCAATATCGGATATCTCGACTGGGGCTATGGCGGTTCGCAGCCTCCGCTCTATACTTGGATCAGCAATCTTGCCGCATCCGTGCTCGGCACGTCCATGCTGACGCTTCAAATCGTCAAGTTCGGCATATTGATGAGCCTTTTCCTGAGCGTCTATGGCGGGATGCGCCTTTTAGGCTTTTCCCGAGCCGTTGCTTCTGCGGGCATGCTGGGTTTGTTCCTTATTCCGCAAATCGGCTGGGAATCACAGCGCGCCCTCACCCATTCGGTCGCTGGAACCGCCGGTTGCGGCTGGACCTTTCTGGCTTTCGCCTGGCATATGCGCAAACGCGGAGCCGTTTCCGCTGCAGCCCTTGGCGTCGCAATGGCTGCAGCTCTGCTCGGCAAACTGAATGCCTCCTTCTTTCTTATCATGATCATTGTAACCGGACTGTCGGTTGCACAATACCGGGCCGTACTGCTGTCAAAGCTCTCAGGCGTCACCATCATTGTGTTTGCACTCTGCACCACACCAACGGCGCTGTGGATGCTCGATCACAGTTCAAGTGTTGTCGCGCGCTCGGGCAAGCTTCAGATGGGAGCGACCGGAAACCTGATTTTCGACCGCATTAATGGTGTCGGAGGATTTATCCAGGCCGCATTCCTGTTCTCGATCCTGGTCCTTGTTGTTGCGGCTATGATTGCGCTTATCCATTTGCGCAAGCGCACCGCACCGGTCACAGGTTTTACGACCGGCGAAACCTTCATGCGCCGCCTGTTGATCGTCGGCCTGGCTATGGTCTGTCTGGGTGTGATCGTCAGTGGTGCAAACGACGTCAAGGATCGCTGGTTGCAACCGGTACTGTTTCTTGCCCCTGCAGCACTTGCCTGCGGGCTGGCGCGTTACCGGACCGGTGAACGCGCCTTGGTCGATTTCGCCGTTGTCGGTGCAGTGACATCGCTTCTCGTGCCACCGATTCTGAGCTATTATCTCGTCTATGGCTCCAGCGCGCCGCCTTATGGGCAGCTCGATTATCGCCAGCTCTATACGGAAATCGAAGCGCAGGGTTCGTTCAAGACAATCCTGACCGACAAACCGCAAATCCCTGGCAATTTCCGCCTGTTCGATCCGTCGTTACGCGTGGTCCATTCCGAAACACCCGACACCGCCGAGCATATTGCTCAGCCAATGTTGGTCATGTGGTTCGGTGGTCCAACACCGAATGAAGAGATGACAGCACTTTTAGAGCGCGCGCATATAGCTGTGCCCGCAGACGGCATCAAAACAGCGGACATTGCCTATCGCACATGGCCAGACAGACATATGACGGTCAGTTATTTCTTTGTGAATTAGAGGCATCCCAACCAGCGTGAAATGCTTATCGGATCAGGCACGTGTCAAATCAAGCGGATGGATAGCGGATCTAATTCAATCAGATCGACGCTCGAAGAGAATAGACAGGGCTGCGTTCATCGTGGTCTGCTTGAAAAAGGCCCGGATATGATCCGGGCCTTTTGACAGAAAATATTTACTGAACGCTCTCTTCAACGGCATTGGCCGTTCCCTTGACGTCACGTCCGACACCACGAACGGTATTGGCACAAGAAGCCAGAGTGAATGCACAGAGAATGATAGCAACCGGGACAATACGGGACAGTTTCATGACAGTCTCTCCGATAGGATGTGGACGGCACCCGCCTGTGCGGGCAACGCATTACATAGACCACGCCAGCCGGTGTCTTCGGTCACTCGAGATTTCCCCAGCGAGATCCCCAGACTGGCGGTGAAGCCGATTCACCCGGCTGTCACATTTGAAATCTAGCGCATGGTTTTGCGCTGGCAAGTAAATGCGTTAACAATAGATGCATTTCTTTAAAAAAAACCGTCAATACCACTCAACATGCCCGTATCGTTTCGAAACGACCGTTGCGGCGGTAGGTTTCGAAAACATGGCGCAGGTTATTGGCGACAGCCTGAATATGCGCGCCCCCGTCGGGCTTGACGATCATACCGAGTTGATAGTTCTTCAAGGGTGGCAGATCGTGTTCCGGACCGAGCGCGACAATACCATCACCCAGCAACGTCTTGCCGAAGGGGGCTATGGCCAAATCCGCCATGATCGCCGCACGCTGGCCTGTGGAATGCGAACTCATATAGGCGATGCGGTAAGGACGACCGGCCTCATCCAGCGCCTGCAAAGCATTGCCGCGCCACGCACACCCCTCTTCCCAGATGGAAAGCGGCAGCGGGTCGCGCCGATAGGCCGTGCCGCATTTCGCACCCGCCCAGACGAGTTCCTCATCGAGCAATATCTCGACATCCGACTTGCCCGGCATCGCATAGGAGAGATTGACCAGCGTCAGATCGAGCCTGCCCTCGGCAAAGCGCTTGCGCAGGTTGACACTCTGATCGATGACGACATCGACCGTGACACCGGGGTGGGTTTCAGCAAAGCGCTTAAGAACCAGCGGCAGGACGCATTCGCCAATATCGTCGGGCGAGCCGAGCCGCACCACACCGGTGACGGTGGGTGCTACAAATTTGGAAACCGCCTCCCGGTTGAGCGCCAGCAAACGGCGCGCAAAACCCAGCAAGACTTCGCCGTCACCCGTCAGCGTGACGGAGCGGGCATCGCGCTCAAACACGCTGACGCCAATCTGCTCCTCCAGTTTCTTGATCTGCATGGAAACGGCTGAAGGTGTGCGGAACACGGCATTGGCAGCAGACGAAAAACTGCCCGTATCAGCAATCGCCACGAAAGTACGCAGCACATCAATATCGAGCATGGGAAGAGGATGTTGAACAGGCGCTGTCATGGCGACCTCTATCTTCAATATTTCTGATCTTTAACCTTTTTATATTTCGTTTGATTGAACGTCAAGTCTGTCGCACGCTTGTCTTACATTCAACGCGGCTTCGAAAAACCGGATGCTACCCTGATGAAAGCCCGAAGGGAGACTGACATGGCCTTACAACGCATCGATACAATATCAGCGAGAGACGTATCCGTTTTACGTCCGATCATCGCGCGCCTGCACACGCTTTATGCAGTAGCAGCAAGGCTTTATCGAGCCTATGTTCGCCAACAGCGCTTGTATCGCAGCTGGCGCGTTCTTAGTTCCTTGCCCGAGAACATTCAGCAGGATATCGGCTGGCCGAACATCAATGATCGTTTTGTGGAAAGAGAAAGGCACCGAAAGCACTGAACCCCAATTCCTGAGCCTATGCATCGTGCTTTTCCAAAATCGACATTGCTTTTCGGTTCGCCATGGTAAAAATCGGGCCCGCCAGCAATTTCACGCCGCACAATTACACTTTGGCGACAGGCATTTAGCCGCACTGTGCAACCCCGTCTTTCTGTGTCTCAATAAAGCGCACTATCCTGTTTGCGTCCCATTTGCTCAATTGCCTGCCCCCGTGCAATGACGGACAAAACAGACCGGATAGAAGGTCAGAAAATGGCTGCTAAAACCGGGCAAAATACCCGGAATAATATTGACGGACACGCGAGCATCATCACGTCGGGAACCGCGATGGTGCTTAAGTAAAGATGGGAACGATCAGGCTATGCAACAGGCTTCATCGGTAAAAAGATCAATCGTATTTTTTCTGGTTCCAAATTTCTCGCTGATTGCCTTTGCGACGGCCATAGAGCCGTTGCGCATTGCCAATCGCATGCTGGGTTACGAGGCCTATCGCTGGCGGCTGACCTCGGTTGACGGCAATCCGGTGACAGCTTCCAATGGTGTATCCTGTGCAGCCGATGCATCACTGGAAGATGAACGGCGCTTTTTGCATAGCGCGCAGCGCCCTTCGATGGTTTTTGTCTGTTCAGGCGTTTATGTCGAGGACTTCCGCAACAAATCCGTCTTTGCCTGGCTGCGCGAGGAATATAATCGCGGCGTAGCGGTCGGCGGCTTATGCACCGGCTCGCATATTCTGGCGGCCGCCGGACTTCTTTCCGGTAAACGCTGCGCAATCCATTGGGAAAACTTGCCGGGCTTTGCCGAAGCCTTTCCCAAGGCCGAAGTCTATGCCGATCTTTTTGAGGTTGATGGAAATATCTATACCTGCGCGGGCGGAACCGCTTCGCTCGACATGATGCTGAAACTGATCGGCGATGATTTCGACGCAGATCTCGTCAACAAAATCTGCGAACAGGCGCTGACCGACCGCGTACGCAACCCGCAGGACCGGCAGCGTCTGCCACTGCGCGCGCGCCTCGGCATCCAGAATTCCAAAGTCCTGACCATCATCGAAATGATGGAAGCCAACCTGTCCGAGCCGCAGGCGCTGATCAATGTCGCGCATACGATCGGTCTCTCGCGGCGTCAGGTGGAACGGCTATTCCGGCAGGAAATGGGCCGCTCGCCGGCACGCTATTATCTGGAAGTGCGTCTCGACCGGGCGCGGCATCTGCTTTTGCAATCCTCCATGCCGGTGGTCGAGGTGGCTGTGGCCTGCGGCTTTGTTTCCGCGTCGCATTTTTCCAAATGTTATCGCGAGCTTTACGGACGCTCGCCGCAGCAGGAACGCGCCGAGCGCAAGATGCTGATCGCCGCTTGAAAAGAGTGCCTTTTCAAAGATGTAAAAGGCGTTGTGGAATCATTTTCACAACGCCTTTTGATTATCGTTCAACCATCATGAAAACCGTCGCCCGATGCTGCGAATATGTCGTAGAGAGGCCAATCCATAATCCCGGCTGCGACTATGGTTTGACCAAAGAATATCGGGGTTAAATCAAATGGCAGAATTTCCCAAAAAAGCGAAAGTGGTCATCGTCGGGCTCGGCGGCATCGTCGGCGCTTCCATCGCCCATCATCTGATCGAACGCGGCTGGGACGATATTGTCGGCATCGACAAATCAGGCATTCCGACCGATATCGGTTCTACCGCGCATGCGTCTGATTTCTGCTATGCGACGAGCCACGATTTCCTGTCCTGCTGGACCACGCTTTATTCCATCGATTTCTATGAAAAAATGGGCCATTACGCCCGCGTTGGCGGCATTGAAGTGGCGCGTGTCGGCGATGATCCCCGCATGGATGAGATCCGGCGCAAGGTCACATCCGGCAAGGCATTCGGCACCCGTGCTCATCTGATCGACCCGTCCGAAATCAAAAGTAAATTCCCGCTGATTGAAGAAAGCATGGTTCAAGGCGGGCTTTGGGACCCCGACGCAGGCCTCGTCATCCCGCGCTCACAAACAGTCGCCGGGAAGCTGATCGATCAGGCGGAAGCCGCTGGCAAGCTCACAAGCTTCGCCAATACCCCGGCGCAATCGCTGATTGTCGAGAATGGCCGCATCAAGGGTGTTGTCACCCATCGCGGCACAATTGAGGCCGATTACGTGATCGTCTGCGCCGGGCTTTGGGGACGGCTCATTGCCGAAATGGTCGGCGAAGACCTGCCCGTCATGCCCATCGACCATCCGCTCACATTCTTCGGCCCCTATGACGAGTTTGCCGGAACGGGCAAGGAAATCGGCTGGCCGCTGATGCGCGATCAGGGCAATTCGGCCTATATGCGCGATACCGGCGACCCTAAAACTGCCGAAGGTGGGCAGATCGAATGGGGCTATTACGAAGAAACAAACCCACGCCTCTGCCATCCGCGCGATCTTCTGGAAAAGCATGAGGCGCGCCTGTCGCCATCGCAACGCGACCTCGACATGGAGCAGGTGCTTGAGCCGCTGGAACGCGCCATCGAACTGACGCCTATCCTCGGCGAACTGGGCTATAATGAAAGCCATTCTTTTAACGGTTTCCTGCAAGTCACCACCGATGGCGGGCCTTCGATGGGCGAAAGCCAGAAGGTGCGCGGCCTGTGGTATGCGGTGGCGATCTGGGTCAAGGACGCGCCGGGCATGGGCAAGCTCATTGCCGACTGGATGACCGATGGGCGCACATCCATCGATCACAATGCAATCGACTATGCGCGATTTTATCCGCATCAGATGAGCGAGCAATATATCTGGGATCGCTGCAGTGAGACGGCGATGAAAGTCTATAACCCGGCTGTCCACCCGCGCGAGCCTTTCTCCAAAGGGCGCAACATCCGCCGCTCGCCGTTTTATGAGCGCGAAAAGGAGTTGGGCGGCTATTTCATGGAGTTGGGCGGCTGGGAGCGTGCGCATGGCTATGCCGCTAACGAGCATTTGCTCGACAAATACGGCGACCGCGTGCCGCTGCGCGAACACGAATGGGACAATCGCCATTTCTGGCGCGTTTCCAATGCCGAGCATCTGGAATTGACGGAAAATTGCGGCATCATCAATCTTTCGCATTTTGCACTCTATGACATCGAAGGTCCTGACCATGTCGCGCTGATGGAATGGCTCTGTGCTGCAAAAATCGGCGGTGACGCCAATATCGGCAAGGGCATCTATACGCATTTTCTGGATGATGAGGGCATGGTGCGCGCCGATTTCACCATTATCCGCATGGAAGACCGCATCCGCATGATCAACGGCGCCGATGCGGGACCGCGTGACTTTCATTATATGCGCCGCGTGGCCGAGGATAAGGGCTTTGATGTCACCATCACCGATGTGACCGAAAAATATGTGACCATCGGTATATGGGGACCGAATGCCCGCGAACATCTCAAGAAAATCGTGGAAGACCCGCAATCGCTCGACCTCGAGAATTTTCCCTTTGCCGCCATCAGACCACTGAAAATCGCGGGCAAGGATGTGACAGCTTTCCGAATCTCCTATGTAGGAGAACAGGGCTGGGAATTGCACATGCGCTATGAGGACGGGCTTGCTGTCTGGGATGCATTGCGCTCGACCGGCGTGATTGCGGTTGGCGTCGAGACCTATGCCAATACGCGCCGCATGGAAAAAAGCCTGCGTCTGCAAAATGCCGACCTGCGCACCGAATATAATCTGCTCGAAGCCGATCTGGCGCGCCCAAAAGTCAAGGAAGCCGATTTTCGCGGCAAGGCAAAGCATCTTGAATATAAGGCCCGTGATCATCAACCCGCCATGCTCTGCACGCTGATCATGACAGAAAATACCGACAAGAACGGCGTCAAGCGCTATCCGGTCGGCATCATGCCGGTCATTGATCCTCAAACCGGAGAAACGCTCGTTGATGAACTGGGACGGCGTTCCTATACCTCATCCGTCGCCTATGGCCCGACAATCGGCAAGAATTTAGCGCTTGCTTATCTGCCATGGCGCTATTGTCAGGAAGGGCGCAAACTATCGGTCGAATATTTCGGGGAAACTTTTCCGGTCGAAGTCGCAGCCATTGGCTACAAACCGCTTTATGACCCTGAAAATCTCAAACCTCGTAGTTGATATGAAACAGCCGGGCAAATAGCCCGGCTTTAGATGCTTATTTAATTGAGATTTTCCCACCACTGATCGTAATGGTCTCTTCGCCGGTCAGTGCCTGCCGGTCGCCATTGGGGAAAGTCACGAAACAACCCGCAGAGCAGAAATCCACGGTTTCATTGGGGGCTACGATCATCTCGCGCTTGGATGCGCCTTCCGTGACCACGATGGTCTGCGCGCCACTGTCCTGATTGGTTAGTTCTGCCGCATAGGCACCCGCCATGGGGAGGCTGAAAACAGCAACAGCAGCAAGAACAATCTGGCTCTTCAAAGTGACCCGAGCTTTATTCATAGCGTTCCGACGTTTCCGTCGCTCCCGATAATCGTACAGTTTCTTCATACTCTTATAGAGAAACAATGCTGAACGACAACTGAATGACCTATTCATCAAACCTTGGACTTGCTGTCATCATCGCTTGGGGTTTTGGGTTTTTCCCCACGCGGCGGCTTTTTTTCCTTCTGAACAATTTCAGAGAGTTTTTCGATTTCAGGCACACTCAACACCAGATCGGTCGAGGATGATGCGAAATGCAGCCCTTCTTCATGGAAACGCTCAAGAATCTGGAACCGCAACTCGTTCTTGATGCCTCCCGTCGAGGTGATATCCGCCACATGCGCATAGATATCAAACACCAGACTGGAATCGTCCATGCTCTGGAAAGCCACGAACGGCTCCGGGTTCTTGAGAATGGACGGGTGTCCGCGCACGATATCGTAAAGCAGTTCATGCACACGCCGTGGCTCGCTGGTGTAGGCGGCATGAATGTTAATATCGATACGGCCCAGCTTGTTGCGATGCGTCCAGTTGCCGACATTGCCGTTGATCAGGGTTGAATTGGGCACGATGATCGACTGTTTTGCGAAGGTTTCGACTTCCGTGGCACGCACGCTGATTTTTTTGACGATACCACTCACCGGCCCCGCTTCCACCCAGTCACCGGCCTTGAACGGGCGTTCCGCCAGAAGAATAAGCCCCGAGACGAAATTCTGGACAATATTCTGCAAGCCGAAACCGATACCGAGCGAGAGACCACCGGCGATCAGCGCCAGATTGGCGAGATTGAAGCCCGCCGCCGAAATACCAACCAGCGCCGCAAGGCAGAGGCCGACATAACCGATCACCGTGCGTATCGAATTGCGCACGCCGGAATCAACCCGCCCACGCGCCATGACGGAATTGTCGATCCAGTTCTGGAACCAGCGCGTCAAAAGATAGCCGAGCACGAACAGCACAATGCCGGTCAACAGCCCCATCAGCGAGACCGAAATATTACCAAGCTGGAAGCCGGTGAGCAGGCTGTAGAATAGGCTTTTCAGCTCTGCCCATTGAAAGCCGAATTGCATCAGCACCAATGGAATGCCGATCAGCGCCACAACAAACGTGATCAGAATACCGGCAGCAAGGCCAAGCTGATCAAGCGTGCCGTCATCGAAGTGAAAGCGGTCGCGCATCACTTTGCCGAGCTTGCTCGACGCAAAGGCCTGTTCCTCGGTAATCGCCCGCCCTGTCAGGAAACCGAGATACATGGTGACGAGAAAGGCACCGGTGACGACGATCTGTTGCGAAATAAATCGCGCCAGACCGATATAGCCAAAGCAGGCCGTCAGAATGGGCAAAAGCCCAAGCAGGACGAGAAATATCTTGAAGGCGCGCGGCCATGATCGCACGCCGCCATCCTGCTCGCGTTCGATGGGTTTGAGGAAGGCAATGGCCAGAATGAGAATGCCGACCATGACGGCGGCAAGCAGGCTCTTGGCCATCGTCATGGGCAGCGGCGAGGACAGAATCCGGCTGACCGTATTGGCAAAGGAATCCATTCCGCTGGTAAGCGCGGTCGCGGTAATCAGCCACGCAAGAATGCGTCCAGGTCTGGGCGCAACCGGCAGAAGTCGCCATTGCGGCATGTCCGGGCTGATACAGGCAAAGCTCAGGCGATGGATGAAAAACACAATGCCAAGCACGATAAAGAGCGATTCGAGAATCTCTCCAATATCCGTTCGCAAGACATTGAAATAATTCAAAAAGAAATAGGTCGTGGCCAGGAATGCACCGACAGCCGCCGATGGGATCACCGTGGACCAGAAGGCGACCAGAAGACGGCTGAGATAGGATGGCGCTTCATTTGTCGGGTCGCGATCATAGAGCGTACCCAGAATACGCCGCGCACCAATCTGGATCACCAGTGCGGCGACAAAGGCAAAGAAGGCTGCGGCAAGAAAAGACTTGAGTTTGAAGGTAACGACAAACCGCCACCAGGATTGAATGATGCGCCCCAGCGAAACGACCTGATCATTGGCAGCCGACACCACTTCCGATCCAAGGGCTGCGTTAAGATCGATGCGCTGCGACAGGGTTTTGGCGAAAAGGTCACGCCTGATATCGCTGATCTCTGCCGACATGCGATTGACACTCAGTGATGTCTCTTCCGTCTCGCCGATGATCGCGTTGATTTCTGCCTTTTCCGCCACAAGCCGCTTGCGCTCTTCGGCGACAATTGCGGGCTCGGCCGGCTGGTCACCACCTGGTGCTGGACCAAGCTGTTCCAGCCGCGTGTTGATTTCGCTCAGCCGGGGCCGGAAAGCGACACCAGTATCGAGCAGTTTCTTGGAAAGCGTGCCCAATTGGAGCTTCAGATCGGCAAGCGCTTCGTCACTGCCTTGCGGCTTGCCCAGTTGATCACCAATTTTCTTGGTCTGCTTCTTCAGCTCTTCGACGACGGGGCCTTGCTGGCGCAGCACGCTTGAAGTGGATTGCGGTGACTGATCACTGTCCGTTGCAGCTTGCGGCTGGCTTTGAGGCGAGGCCTCCTGCGCAACAGGTTCGGGCATGTCCTGCGACGCGGCCACAAGCGGGCCGCCAATCGAAAACACCCCGATTAAAAACGAAAAGGCAAGAATGCGTAACGCGGATGAATAAGCCAATTCACGACTGCCATAAACAAGAACACGGTTTCAACATAAAGCGCGGTAAAACGGAAGCAATATGGCTTGAGTATGATTTCGCATCACCTCAAAATCTTTTCCAACGACCGAATTGACGTCTGCTTACCAGTATTTCCTTGTTCGTAACCGCACAAATCGTTAATGAGGATTCGTGGAAAAGTGAGGCGCGACAGCATATCCGGCAATAAGTTTAAGGAAAGTCTGGACAATTTTATGATGGGCATGAACCGCACAGGACAATGGAAACGGCATGGTTTCATGCTGATGACCGCCTGTGTTCTGTCCTTTCTGGCGGTTTTATTTGCTGTCGAATTTTCCTTTCCTGACGCGGATACAGCTCGCCCTCACGGCAAGATTGTTGGCAGCAGACAGGCTGAAACAGTCCCCGGCACACCGGTTCGTCAGCAATCGACGCTCACACCGCAACCGATGCGGGCCATTCTCATCGATGCAATTGTCGCCAAGGCCAAGGCCGCCCATCTGATCGGCGGCAATGTCGGCCTTGCGACGATCAGTGGTTCTTATATTTTTCCCATAAGCAAGCCTGCGCAAATGCAGGCACGTTTAGAACGTCTCAAGACAGAGCAGCGCTCCTTCGGCTCTGCCCGCGCGCCCCCCTTAAGCGCATAAGCATTTCCCGGAGATTTTTCTCCTCCCGTATATGTCACGAACATTGCGCCATCCAATCCCACTTTAAGAGTGATTTTCAGTCTGATTTGGCTGGCGTGCAAAACTGGAACATCAATCCATGCGGACTTCTAAATGGGTCGCGGTGCTTTACAGCGTGATCGTCCTGATCGGCGTTATCATAGCCCTGCCCAACTTCTTCACCCAGCAACACCTCGACGCAATGCCGTCATGGTTTCCAAAGCGTCAGGTAACGCTCGGCCTCGATCTGCGCGGCGGCTCCTACCTTGTGCTGGAAGTGGATTCAGCCGGTCTGAAAAAGGATCGTCTGCGTGCGCTTCTCGACGATGCACGCAGCAAGCTGCGCGCCGAACGCATCCAGCCGCAATCCATCCGCGCTGTTGGCGATTCCGTCCTCGTGACGATCCCCGATGCCGAACAGCGTAATAAAGCGCAGACAGCGCTACGTACGCTGATCTCTCAGGTCAATACCAGCGGCTTTGGTACGGCGATCAACGATATCGACGTAACCTCCAACGATAATCAGGTGCGTCTAGCACTGACCGAAGCGGGCTTTAATTACCGTCTCGATGCAGCGCTTCAGCAGAGCCTTGAAATCATCCGCCAGCGCGTCGATCAGGTGGGCGTGGCCGAGCCATCCATACAGCGCGTCGGCTCCGACCGTATCGTGGTTCAGCTTCCCGGCCTTCAGGATCCGGCCCAGCTTCGCCAGCTTCTCGGCTCCACCGCCAAGATGAGCTTCCATATGGTGGCCGATGCCGACCCGAATGCACCGCCGCCCCCCGGCGTCACCATCATGCCGGATTCAAAAGAGCCGGGCGTGCGTTACCCGATTGAAGATCAGGTCGCACTTTCAGGCGAACGCCTCACCGATGCCCGCGCCGGTTTCGACCAGCGCAACAACGAACCCATCGTTTCGTTCCGTTTCGACAGTCTCGGCGCACGTCAGTTCGCTGATATCACCACCAAGAATGTCGGGCGTCCCTTCGCCATCGTTCTCGACGGCAAGGTTCTGACCGCGCCGCGCATCAATGAGCCGATCACCGGCGGTTCGGGCCAGATTACCGGTAACTTCTCGGTCGAAGATACGGTTGTTCTCTCGGCGCTCCTGCGTGCAGGCGCCCTGCCCGCACCGCTGACGGTGATCGAAGAACGTACCGTCGGTCCCGATCTTGGCGGCGATGCCATCAAGATGGGCCTTGTGACCGGCATCATCGGCTTTGCGCTTGTGGCGGTGTTCATTCTCCTGCTCTATGGCGTCTGGGGCATGATCGCCAATGTGGCGCTTCTGCTGCATACGCTACTGACCTTCGCCGCCTTGAGCCTGATCGGGGCGACGCTGACGCTGCCCGGTATTGCAGGTATCATTCTGGGTATCGGTATTGCTGTTGACGCGAATATTCTCATCAACGAACGTATTCGAGAGGAAACGCGCAAAGGCTTGGGCGCCATGGCGGCCCTCGACAAGGGCTTCCACAACGCTTTTGCAACCATTGTCGATTCCAACGTCACCTCGCTGATTTCAACGCTGCTTCTGTTCATGTTCGGCACCGGCCCTGTACGTGGCTTTGCCATTGCCATGATGCTCGGCATTGCCATTTCCATGTTCACTGACGTGACGCTGGTTCGCATGGCGATGGCCTGGTATGTGCGCAAGCGCAAGCTCAAGGTTCTGCATATCGAACCATGGCTCAAATTTGCGCCGGAAAACACCAATTACCGCTTTATGAATGCGCGTTTCCTTGGCATTGGCGTATCCATCGTGCTCTCCATTGCCTCGATCTTCCTGTTCTTCAAACCGGGACTGAATTACGGCATCGACTTCAAGGGCGGTATTCAGGCTGAAATCACCACCTCAAAGCCTGCCGATCTTGCGCAATTGCGTGAGAAACTCGGCTCGCTGGAACTGGGTGAAGTCGCACTTCAAAGTGCGGGCAGCCCCAATGACGTGCTGATCCGCATCCAGCGTCAGGACGGTGGCGAGGAAGCGCAAACGGCTGCGGTCAACAAAATGCGCGCGGCCGTCACCGAACTCGATCCAGGCGTCAAGGTTGAACGGACCGAAGTCGTCGGCCCGAAGGTTTCGGGCGAGCTGGCGCGTTCCGGCTTCATCGCCGTCGTGCTCTCCGCACTCGGCATGCTGGTCTATCTGTGGTGGCGGTTCGAGTGGTTCTTTGCGCTCGGTGCGATTATCACGCTGGTGCTCGATACCACCAAGATCGTCGGTTTCTTCGCGCTGACCCAGCTCGACTTCAACCTCACCGCGATTGCGGCCCTTTTGACGATCATCGGCTATTCGGTGAACGACAAAGTCGTGGTTTATGACCGCATGCGTGAAAACATGCGCCTTTATAAATCCAAGCCGCTGCGCGAGATCATCGATATGAGTATCAATCAGGTGCTCGTGCGCTGTATCTATACTTCGGTGGTGACATTCCTGTGTATGTTCCCGATGGCGATCTGGGGCGGCAGCGCCGTTCACAATTTTGCCGTGCCGATGCTGTTCGGTATCGTCATTGCGACATCGTCGTCGATCTTCATCGCAGCCCCGATCCTGCTTCTGCTCGGTGACTGGTGGCAACAGCACAAGGCAAGACATCAGGCTGCACTCGAAGACGGCTCTGTCGTGCAGAAATAATCCCATGCCGGGCGGGTCACTCTCCCGCCCGGTCCTTCCTTAGATCACAGCATTGACAGACGGGATGGCAACCTATGCCCCATGACACGCCATTGATTGCGACAATCGTCATCGGGTTATGCCTTGCCTTCATTTTTGGCGCGATTGCCACAAGGCTGAAAATCTCGCCTCTGGTCGGCTATCTTCTCGCAGGCGTCATTGCCGGTCCGCATACGCCCGGCTTCGTCGCCGATCAGGACCTGATCCTGCAACTGGCCGAAATCGGCGTCATCCTGCTGATGTTCGGTGTCGGGCTGCATTTTTCCCTAAAAGACCTGCTTTCCGTCAAAGCCATCGCCGTGCCGGGTGCGCTGGCGCAGATTGCAACCGCCGCAGCGCTTGGCACCGGACTTGGCCTTTTGCTCGGCTGGGATATTGAGGCAGGGCTGGTCTTCGGCCTTGCCCTTTCGACGGCCAGTACCGTCGTTCTGTTGCGCGCCATGCAGGAACGCCGCCTGATCGATACCGAACGCGGACGCATCGCTGTCGGCTGGCTGATCGTCGAAGATCTCGCGATGGTCATGGCGCTGGTTCTGCTTCCGGCTGTGGCAAGCGTCACCGGACGCGCCGATGCGACAGCCGCAAGCGATCCCATCGCCACATGGCTCGGGCTTGGCATTGGCGGCATCATCTTGCTTACCGTTGCCAAGGTGGCGCTGTTTGTTACGCTGATGCTGGTGGTGGGAAGAAAAGTCATTCCGTGGCTGCTCAATGTCGTGGTGCTCACCGGCTCGCGCGAACTGTTCCGTCTCGGCGTTCTGGCGATTGCGCTGGGGGTTGCTTTCGGTGCCGCGCATCTTTTTGGCGTTTCCTTTGCGCTCGGTGCGTTCTTTGCCGGCATGGTGATGAGCGAATCCGAGTTGAGCCATCGCGCAGCCGAAGAATCATTGCCGCTACGCGATGCTTTCGCGGTTTTGTTCTTCATCTCGGTCGGCATGTTGTTCGACCCGATGAGCCTGTTAAAAGACCCGCTGCCGCTGCTGGCGACACTTGCCATTATCCTCATTGGCAAGTCAGTTGCCGCCTTCTTCATCGTGCGCGCCTTTCGCCGTCCGGTCAGTACGGCACTGACGATTTCGGCCAGTCTGGCGCAGATCGGCGAGTTCTCGTTTATTCTGGCAGGGTTGGGTGTCAGCCTCAATCTGCTCCCGCCCGCCGGTCGCGATCTCATTCTGGCTGGTGCCATTTTGTCGATTTTCCTCAATCCGCTCATTTTCATCGCCGCCGAGCGCATGCGACCATGGATCGAAAAATGGAGCAAAACCGAAAGCAATGTCGACAACACTGCTGTAACCGATATTGATGTGTCCGAACCGGAGCCGCTGCCCAACACATTATTGAGCGGCCACACCATCATTCTGGGTTATAGCCAGATCGGCAAAAGACTGGCTGAAGGCTTGCAGGCACAAGGCAAGCCCTTCCTCGTCATTGATGATTCAACCAAAATCTGCGCCACTTTGCGCGAAAAAGGCGTGGAAGCCATTGCAGGCAATGCTTCGGATACCGAGATATTGAATGCGGCCAGTCCGGCGCTGGCGAAAAATATGGTGATTACCATTTCCAATGCTTTTGAAGCCGGGCGTGCGACCGCACTGGCGCATGCCGCCAATCCGACCATTCATATTGTAGCACAGGCGGCCTCGCAGGCCGAGGCGCAATATCTCACGGAACTTGGCGCGACATCCGTCATTCTTGGTGAAGAGGAGATCGCCAATGCCATGGCCAAGGCAATCGGTGCGGAACAGTCCGGCGCAATAGAAGCCGAGCCGGAACCGCCGCTTCTGACCGAAGTGGAAAGCGGAAAAGAAACACAAAACAAGGGGCACGACGACATGACAGCACAGGGGGCAGTGACGGGCTGATGAAAGCGAAAGACTATATCTGGCCAATTATCGGTGTTTGCGCAGTCGGCGTCTCGGCCTGGCTTCTTTATCGTGAATTGCGCAGCATTTCGCTCGATGATGTGCTGGACAGTCTTTACGCCATTCGTGCACATCACTGGGTGCTGGCAAGTGTCGCCGCTCTCGTCGCTTACAGTTCGCTGGCAGGCTATGACCGCATCGCGCTTCTGCACCTGCGGCGCAAGATTTCCTGGCTTTTCATAGCGCTTTGCTCTTTCACGACTTACGCCCTGTCGCACAATATCGGCGCATCGGTGGTGTCGGGTGCCGTGGTGCGCTATCGCGCCTATTCATCGCAAGGCATGCCCGGCAGTGAAATCGCAGTGCTGATCGCCTTTTGTTCATTCACCTTCATTTTAGGCGTTATCATAACATCAAGCCTGGTCCTTTTGCTGGAACCGCACATCCTGATGCGCTTCAATGAAGAACTGACGCCCACCGTTGCAATCATAATTGCCGTGATCATGCTTGCCGTGGTGCTGCTTTATATTTTCGGAAGCTGGCTGCAATTGCGACCGCTGCAGATCGGCAAATTCCGGCTGGAATATCCGCGCCTTACCGTGGTTATCCAGCAATTGATCGTAGCCCCCGTGGAGCTGATCGGTGCTGCGGGCATCATTTATTTTGCACTGCCGGAAGCGGGTAATCCCGGCTTTCTGATCGTGCTCGGCATTTTTCTGGTGTCTTTTTCAGCAGCCCTCATCTCGCATGCGCCGGGCGGACTTGGCGTTCTGGAACTGGTTTTCCTGACAGGCCTGCCGGATATGAACCAGGCCGACGTGCTTGCGGCGCTGATTGTTTTCCGCTTGCTGTATCTGCTTATCCCGTTCGGCATATCGCTGGTGGTGGTTCTGGTTTTTGAGAAATCGCAGTTCCTGCTACGCTGGAATGAAAAGCAGAAAGAATAGCGTGCTCTTATATAGGGGAAATTTCCCCGATATAGCCATATTTTGAATTTTTCTTCCTTAAAAAGGCCAGTTTAACCGCCTATCTTGGAATAGATTTCATGGGGCGCTTCAGTCGAGGCGTTCTGGAGATTGAATTGCCCTCCCAAGGCTTTTTCCGAGAGGACCCAACGCATGCCTGCGACATTACTCATCCCCGGTTACAAGGGATCGGAAGCAGGCCACTGGCAGCGCCAATGGTTGCATGACGATCCGTCAGCATTACTGGTCGAACAGGACGACTGGGAATATCCGGTGCTTTCCGACTGGATGCATGCGCTCGAAGCCAAACTCGCCGAAAATCCCGGTGCGGTTCTGGTGGCCCACAGCCTCGGCTGTGTGCTGGTCGCGCATCTGGCAAGCCGTCCGGCCGCCGCCCATGTGGCGGGTGCCCTTCTCGTTGCCCCCGCGGATACCGAAACCATGGCAGCACGCGACAGCCGCTTTGCAAGCTTCGCACCGCTTCCACGGCACGAACTGGGCTTTCCGTCCATCGTCGTCGCCAGCCGCAATGACGACTATATGCGCTTTGCCAAGGCGGAAGCGCTTTCCCACGTCTGGGGTTCCGGCTTAGTTGATCTCGGCCACTCCGGTCACATCAATGTGGCAAGCGGTTTCAGCCGCTGGCCGGAAGGCGTGATCCTCGCCTCCTCACTGCAACGCGAGCCTCAGCCCCATACACTATCTCGAGCAGCTTGACCCCAAACCGTCCGTGTTCAGACACGGGCGGTTTTATACATCTGTCTTTCGTTCCAGCAGGAATTTTAACACAAGCGTCAAAAGCGCAATCAATGCCAGTGTTGAAGCTGCGGCGAAGGCCCCGGCGACGTTATAATCATTGAACAGAAGCTCGACCTGTAGCGGCAATGTGTTGGTCTTGCCGCGAATGGCACCCGAAACCACCGATGTCGCACCAAATTCACCCATAACACGTGCATTACACAGCACCGCACCATAGAGCAGCGCCCATTTGATATTGGGCAGTGTGACGTAAAAAAATGTCTGCCAGCCATTGGCACCGAGCGTCAGCGCCGCCTCTTCTTCGTCGCTCCCCTGCACTTCCATCAATGGAATCAATTCACGCGCCACAAAGGGCGAGGTCACGAACAGGCTGACCAGAAAAATCGCCGGAATCGTGAACATGATCTTGATATCATAGCTTTCGAGAAGCGGCCCCAGCAGCCCTTGCGAGCCGTAAAGAAACAGATAGGTCACGCCTGCCACGATGGGCGAGACGGAAAAGGGAATTTCCACGAATGTGATCAAAAGCCTGCGGCCCGGAAAGCGGAATTTTGTCACCAGCCACGCGACACAGGCGCCAAAAGCCATATTGATCGGCACAACGACAATCGCGGTCAGCACCGTCAACCAGATCGCATGCAGCGTATCGGGCTTCAGGATTTCGCTGAAGAAAACACCCACGCCCTTGCTGAACGCATAGGAAAAGATGAAGGCCAGCGGCACGCCGAGGCAGAGCACGGACGAAACCGCCGCAAGCCCGATCAGCAGGATGCGGATGCCGCTTGGTGCGTTACGCGCATTGTGGCTGGCGCCTGGATTAGCGGTCCGCATAACGAAGCTGCCTTGCCTGAATGAGATTGGTGATGAGCAGCATGAAGAAGGCCGCAACCAGCATGACGAAGGCGAGTGCTGCCGCTGCCGGATAATCATATTCGTCAAGCCGGATGAAGACCAGAAGCGCGGTCACTTCGGTCTGGAACGGCAGATTGCCGGAAATGAAGACAATGGAGCCAAATTCACCAAGGCTGCGGGCAAAAGATAGCGATGCACCAGCCAAAAAGGCGGGAAAAATTGTTGGCCAGATGATATGTGAAAAAATCTGCCACGGCGTTGCACCAAGACTGCGCGCGGCTTCTTCTACATCCGCGCTCATATCTTCCAGCACCGGCTGCACGCTGCGGATGACAAAGGGAATACTGGTGAAGAACATCGCAATCACAATGCCAAGCGGCGCATAAGCGACCTTGATGCCCAAAGGCTCCAGAAACTGCCCGATCCAGCCATTAGGCGCGAACAATGTCACCAGCGCCAGACCGGCAATCGCCGTCGGCAAAGCAAAGGGCAAATCGACAGCAGAATCGATCAGCCGCTTGCCGGGAAATTCGTAGCGCGTCAGTACCCATGCCAGCAGCAGACCAAACAAGCCATTGAGCACGGTTGCAAAAGCTGCAGCGCTCAGCGTGATGCGATAGGTGGCAAGTGCGCGCTCCGAGGTGACGATCGACCAGAAATCGGCGAAGCCGAGGCTTGCGGTTTTCAGGATCATGGCAAGTAGCGGCAGGGCAACGATTATGGTCAGATAAAGCAAAGTGCAGCCGAGGGTCAGACCGAACCCCGGCAACACCGATTTGTTTTTCAGGCTGAGAACTGGCACTGGGAAAATCCGAAAGAGGAGGCGGATACAATTATATCCGCTTACCCCTTCTGTTTACTTGCCCGTAAAGAGCTGATCAAGGATTGCGCCTTCGGCAAAATGCTCTTTCTGCACCTTGTCCCAACCGCCGAATACATCTTCAACCGTCACAAGCCGCACATCCGGATAAATATCCTTGTGCTTTTCGATCACAGCCTTGTCGTGGACGCGATTGAAATTCTGCGCCAGAATTTCCTGCCCTTCAGGCGTGTAGAGATAGTTGAGATAGCTTTCCGCGATCTTGCGCGAACCACGCTTGTCGACCACTTTGTCAACCACCGTCACCGGGAATTCCGCAAGCAAGCTCACTTCCGGCACCACGACATCATATTTGTCGGCACCAAGCTGTTTTTGCGTACCGCGTGTTTCGGCCTCGAAAGTGATCAGCACATCGCCAATGCCGCGCTCGGCAAAGGTCGTGGTCGCACCGCGTCCGCCGGTGTCAAAAACCGGCACATTTTTGAAAATCTTGCCGATGAAGTCGCGCACTTTTGCGTCGTCGTCCTTGAAAGCTTCCTTGGCGTAAGCGGTCGCTGCCAGATAGGTATAGCGCGCATTGCCGGAGGTTTTCGGATTTGGGAAAATGACCTTCACATCATCACGCGCGAGATCATCCCAGTTCTTGATATTCTTGGGATTGCCAGCACGCACGAGAAAAGCCGGCAGCGAATAATAGGGCGAGGAATTGTTGGGCAGACGCGCCTGCCAGTCCGCCGGGATCAGATTACCCTTGTCATGCAGAACCTGCACATCCGTGACCTGATTAAAGGTCACGACATCGGCTTCAAGCCCTTCCAGAATGGAGCGTGCCTGTTTGGAAGAACCTGCATGCGACTGGTTGACGGTGAGATCATCGCCGGTCTTGGCTTTCCAGTCGGCAACAAAAGCCTTGTTCACCTGCTCATAAAGTTCGCGCGCAATATCGTAGGAAACATTGAGAATTTCGCTCGGACCTTCAGCCTTGGCGGGCATTGCCCCCAAACCAAATGCCACTGCAGCCGTGAGAATAATTTTTCGCATATTTGCCTTCCCCGCCGCTTCGCTTTCGCCAAGCGCATAGATTACCGTTAATCTTGGAAGGAAAATCTATCGCAACAATTCGCAAAATCAACTTAAATCATTGATTTAAATATATAAACTACTTTATTCAAACATGTTAAAATGGAAAACCACACCGTTTTCACTGGCCAGAAAATTATTCCCAAATCTCACCGTCATTTGGAATAAACAAAGGCCGGTGCGTTTATCACCGGCCTTCAAACTTGCGAGCGGATATTCCTACCAGAACCCGCGATGCTGCCAGCACCACAGAAAGTTCTGCTCGCCGCGCTCCAGACGGCTACGCCGCCGCGCTGCAACTTCCTCGGTATTGAGCCGCATATCACGCCAGGGCTGCGCCAGCATTGCCGGAACACGCAGCACAACGCTCTGCCATTTCCTCAAAAGCAATTGCAAATTCTGCATCAAGCCAAGCCTCCATCCATTCATGGCATCCATAAATGTCGTGTCGTGATGCATTTCCAGCAAAAGTGCGAAGCGATCTTGCATCGGATAATGCGTCAAACAAAAGAGAGCGATTGAGACGTTTTCTCTTAATCTGAACCACTCTCGCCACAACAATGAACGATGCGTTAATTTTGAAGGCTTACGCGATAATGTCAATAACCTACTTTTTTTATCGGAGTTAACAGAGGGAAATAATTTGCGAGCGGTAACGCCCCGCTCGCAAAATCATGTCAGTTAGACTTCATAGTCCTGAACAGGCGTTATACCGACCTTGTCGACATGCCGACCCTTCATGGATTCGATGCGGAACGTAAAACCGTCGGAAACGAAGCTTTCCCCGCCGAGCGGCAAATGGCCAAGATGCCAAAGCACATAGCCAGCCAGAGTGGTGTAACGATCGCTATCATCGACCAGGTCGCGTTCCAGAAGTCCACTCAGTCGACGAATATCGGTGAAGCCATCAACGATATAACCGCCCTTACCGTCGGATTCGGCAACTGATGCCTCCTCGTCTTCATCAGGGAACTCACCAGCAATCGCTTCCAAGACATCTGTGGGCGTTACCACGCCTTCAAAAGAACCGTGCTCATCGACCACGACAGCCAGCTGAACCGGAGAAACGCGGAGCTGCTCCATCACCCGCAGCACATTGGCATTTTCATGCACGACAAGGGGTTGTTTGACGACCGTATCCCAATCGATGACCTTCTTGTCGGTCATGTCGAGCAGAAGTTCGCGCACCGACGCCACGCCGATGAATTCATCGACCTGATCGCGTGCCACCACGACACGCGAATGCGACAGCTTGCGGATTGCCTCGTGAAGTTCGGCCTCATCCTCATCGAGATCGAGCCATTCGACTTCATTGCGCGGCGACATGATAGAACGGACCGGACGGTCGGCGAGGTCCAGAACGCCACGGATCATTTCCTTTTCTTCCGGCAGGAAGACGTCATTCGCCGCAGTCTGCTGGGCAATCACGTCAACCGTATCAGAGAGCGGGTTTTCGCCACGACTACCGCCGAGCAGGCGCAGAACCGCACCCGCCGTGCGCTCTCGCAAGTCGTTTGTGGTCACCAGCTTTTCACGATTGCGGCGCGACATCTGGTTTGCCGCCTCGATGAGCACCGAAAAGCCGATGGCTGCATAGAGATAGCCCTTGGGAATATGGAAGCCAAAGCCTTCCACAACAAGGCTGAAACCGATCATCATCAGGAAGCCGAGGCAGAGAATAACCACTGTTGGATGCTTGTTGACAAAATCCATCAGCGGCCGCGACGCGAGCATCATGACGCCAATTGCAATCACCACGGCAATCATCATGACCGGTAGATGCTGTACCATGCCGACGGCGGTAATCACGCTGTCAAGCGAGAACACTGCATCGAGAACCACGATCTGTACGATGACCTGCCAGAAAACCGCGTGCACGACACGCGCGGTTTTTGTGTCATGGGCGCCTTCAAGACGTTCGTGCAGCTCCATCGTTCCCTTGGCGAGCAAAAACAGACCGCCGATGAGCATGATGATGTCGCGCCCGGAGAATGACAGCCCCAGCAGAGAAATGAGTGGTTCGCGCAGCGTGACAATCCAGGAAATCGACGCAAGCAGCGCAAGGCGCATCAACAGTGCCAGAGAAAGCCCCAGAAGACGGGCGCGGTTGCGCTGATGCGGGGGTAATTTATCGGCCAGAATGGCGATAAAGACGAGATTGTCGATGCCGAGTACAATCTCCAGCACTACCAATGTCACCAATCCTATCCAGGCATTGGGGTCGGCAATCCAGTCCATGGACCAGTCCATGATATTTCGGCTCCTTTAAAGCTCAGAAAAAAAGAAAATAGAAAACCCGCCGTCTACGCCGACGAAATCACTCGTGCGTAAGCGCCTCATTGAAGAACAAGCGGAAAAATTAGGCCCAAGGCCTGATATGATTCGGGCTCCCACAAGGGAGCCGGAACTTCGGGATGACGAATCGTCAGAACTGTCGTCGGGCATAAAGCGCGATGAACCTTTTCCAGCGCGTTGTTGAGCTTTCGGCTCCTTGTCCAACGCCAATGAACATAAGCAATAGAGGCTGCTTGTATAATTGCCAGCAGCTTTCTGGCAACATTATTTTGCAACAGCCAGCTCTATTATGCAAACGGATAGCTGTCAGGCAATAGCTTAAATCTATTCGGCAGGCGTTACCTGAACCCGGGATTTGCGCTGACGACGCGGGCGAGCCTTGAAAAACCGGATGCCGATCACGGTTACAATGATTGTGAGAACGGTAATGCCGATCGCAAACCAGAACATGTGGTCGCCATCCATGCGCGAGAACCAGCCCGCACCCCGGCCCGCAAGCCAGCCCGGCAGGAACATGACCGGTGCCCAGACCAGGGCGGAAAGCACGTTAGCACTCTGGAAACGCGTCTGGTCCATCGACATCATGCCCGCGACCATTGGCACGGTACAGCGGACAGGCCCGAAAAACCGGCCAAGGAAGACAGCCAGAAAGCCATAACGGCGGAAAAGCAGACGCGCACGCGCAACACCGCTACGATGTTTGTTGAGCGGCCATTTATGGATGATGTTACGACCAAGCCACCAGCCCAGAAAATAGGAAATGATATCGCCAATCACCGCGCCGATGATGGCACCGATAATGACAGGCAGCGGCTCGACAATTCCGGCACCGACAAGACCACCGATGGCGATCATGATCGGCGTTGCGGGAATGAACATGCCGATAATCGCAAGCGATTCCCCAAAAGCGATTATTCCGACAATAGGACCGGCCCACGCCCGATGATCGGAAATGAACTGTCCAATATCGCTGATAATGCTTTCCATGCCATCCTCAAATGCCGCAAACCGGATTTGGAAGCCGCCCAAACCGCCTTTGTGTAATCCGCAAGGTTTATCCGATGCACGAAACACCCTGCGTAATCGATCTCTGCCCGATCGGCCAAATTCCACTACCCGCCAATCGCGGCCTTTATATGCCTAACTTCCCAGATAAGCATCAAAAATTGATGACATGGCTGCGTTATTTAAAGCCTCCGGGAAAGCGCTGGTTTTACGACCGTTTTCCTTGTCCAGAATTAATACCGGTTCGCCTGAAACCAACCTTGCGCCGCATATGGCATCACCCAAAGCCGCTTACAACGCTGAAGCATTAAAAAACGCGATGCCAATGCCCGAATCTCTTTTCGACCGATGTGGGGTGAAGTCCACAAATGCCGTTTCAAGCATTCAGCTGAGTTTGCCAAACCCGGGGATAAACGATTGTCCAGATGCAGGATTGTGATTTTTTCTGCCTGAATTTCATATTTTTCGCAAATAATTCAGTTGAAGGCTAGACAGCGATAAAAGAGGTCGTTATAGAACCGCTCACTTCACCGGGGCCGCTGCCTCGGCAAAGCGAGTGGGTGATTAGCTCAGTTGGTAGAGCAGCTGACTCTTAATCAGCGGGTCGTAGGTTCGATCCCTACATCACCCACCAATCTTTTCAATAAGATGCGCTTTAATTCCGCTGAACAACGATCTTAAGATATATTCGATCTTATATTGGTATCTACGTTCACCTCATCAACTTAACACGCTTTTTTGCAAGTTCCTGTGCAGTAGATTTTTCTATAAAACAGGCGGGGAATACCCCGCCCATATAGGTTCTCAGTTTGGATTGTCCTGACTGGTCAGGTTCAGCATGGGTACGGAACCGTTCGGCAACATGGTGGTGGGCAGTTGCCCGTTCCATCTTTCAGCCTGTGTCAGCGAGACCAGCCCGGGATTATCCCTGAGCGCATCGCCACGCGCCTTGATCGCCAATGCTTCAGCTTCGCCTCTCAGGCGAATAGCTTCCGATTCGGCTTGCGCCTGAACACGAACGGAATCGGCCTGGGCTTGCGCCTGAGCGCGCCTTGCATCGGCCTGAGCCTGTGCCTGCGTTACGGTGATTTCGGCCTGCACCTTTTCACGTTCCGCATTTTGCCTCAGACGCTGGACCTCCACCTCCGCAAGCATACGCTGCTCGATACTGGCCTCATAGGCATCGGAAAAATCGATGTTCTCGATCTGCACGCTATCGATGATGACCGGCCCGCTGACGCTTTTCTGTATGGCGTCGGCAATTTCCTGATTGAGACGTCCACGTTCCTGAATGGCGGTGACGGCAGCGAACCTGCCAAACACGGTCTTGCTTTCTTCAAACACGCGCCGCTCGACCAGACGCGACAAGAGTCCGTCTTCGCCGCCATAATTGGCGTAGACATCTTCAACACGGTCCGGCGGAATGCGGTAATTGACCGACAGGTTCATCGTCGCAGGTTGCTGATCACGACTATAGGCCTCCATGCCGTTATAGATCGCAGCTTTTGATTGCACTGATACGCGAACCACCGAATCTATGATCGGAAGCTTGAACCCGAGACCGGGCTGAGCAATACCCGCGACCGCGCCATAGCGCAGGATAACACCGCGCTCACCCTCGTCCACGGTATACCATGAGCCCAGTATGATGCTTAACAGCACCAAACCTATCAAACCGGCGATTATTGTCGAAAAAGGGCGCATATTCTCTCCTCTTGCGCTGCATTCTCATAAGCTGAAGTTCCTATAACCGCCTGCGCTAAAAAAGAAAGCGTGAATAAGGCTGCACTATCGATCCAGCAATGATAGGAGCGCCCAACCACAACATTACAGATAATTAATTGGCGTATTCATGTAAGGTTCATTTAAAAAAGACGAAATTACTCCCACGCCATTTGACGGCGACCGTGTAAAAAGTAATGGAGTTGAATAACCATGAAATACAAAACCGCAATTCTTGCTATCGTCGCATCATCTTTACTTTCAGCGCCAGTATTGGCACAGGAAAATAGCAATGCGACCGCAGACAAATCGGCAACGGAAGCGGCCACGACACAGGACAAGGACGTCAAAGGCAAACGCGGCCCCATCGATCTGGAAAAGTTCTCACGTATGGATGATCTGAAAGCCGCCGATACGGATGGTGATGGTGTGCTCTCGCGCGCTGAGATCGAAGCACTGGTACAAAAGCGCATGGTCCAGCGCGCCGCCGACCGCATGGAACGCCGCCTCGACGTCAATGGCGATGGCAAGGTGACGCTCGCAGAAGTGGAAAACCAGCGTAAGAAGGAATTTGCAGCGCTCGACCGTAATGAAGACGGTAAGGTTGACCGCAAGGAATTGCGCGCCGCACATAAGCATCATGGCGGCAAGGGCTTTGGGCATAAGCATCATCACCGTGCGAGCCACCACGAAGGTGGTGAGCATACGGGTGGCGCACCAAAAGCCCAATAACGAATGATTTCCAGCCGGATGGCATGGGGCCGGCTGGAGCATTTTGGAGCGGTGGTTTTTCCATTGGCCGTAACCGCTCCTATAGAGCCTCAGGAGCAGCGCAAACGGAAGCCCGGGTCCCTCGCCCGGGCTTTCAACTTAGAGCGGTTCAGGTTTCAAAGGAAACGTCTGAACCGTTTTATCTCTTTGTTTTACCGCATTTGCCTCACGCCTCGAAGCAGGAACATAAAATCAGTCCGGTGGACTGATTTCCCTGTGTAGACGCTTCGCGCTTTTGGCTTAAAATGCTCTATGAGCGGATCACGCCTTTTTTCAAAATGACATTGCCGTAAAGCCGCCGTTCGCCGGTGCGAATGATGGCAAAAGCCTCCCGGGCGCGCTCATAGAATGCAAAGCGCTCGATCGGATCGACCGCAATCCTGCGTCCTTCAGCCGTTTCGATGATGGTTTCAAATTCACTGAAAATGGCAGGGGTTTCATTGGGAGCCTGCATGACTGCTGCGGGCTTGTCGACAAAATCATCCAGCGGCAAAAGCGATAACACGGCTTCGGTCATGGCTGTCGCGCTGATACCGGGAAAATCCAGAACCAGCACGCCGGAGGCCTCTGCGGGATAATTGGCATCAACGATAACCAGATCGTCGCCATGGCCCATATCTGCAAGGACCGATAAAAGGGAGCCCGTCAGCAAAGGGTTGATATTTTTCAGCATGTTACGTTACCATCTCCGTATTAGAGGCAAGCTTATTGCGACGAATTGATTTAGAAAACCCAGAATATGCAAACGCCGGTTCCATGGAAACCGGCGTGCATTTCTCCACAGCGCATCCCGAAAAGTATGAAACGATTTTCGGGATGCGCTTTATTGGAAAAACCCAGCACTATTCTGCCTTGGCTTCAATATCCACCTTGTCGAGCAGTAGAAGCGGGTTTTGCGAAGCGCTCACCATTTCCAGCATGCCAAGCCCTTTTTCAGCTTTCGATTTGACCGTCAGCTCAAAAATGTTCGGCTTGGCCAGAAAGGCTGAAAAGGCAGTGGCAACCTGCTCAAGCTTCGGCTGATCGGCGGCAATTTGCTGGATGAAGACGGTTGCACCCATTGCCAAAGCACTGCGTGCCTCCTCTTCGCTCATATTGTTTTCTTCCGCATAAAGCTTGAGCGCCTTGCCGATCAGCCCCTTTTCCTCAATCTTGAGCTTGGCTTCCCGTGGTCTGATGCCAAGCGCTGCAACCTGCGTCATCACCTTGTCGCCTGAGAACATCTGACTGGTAAAGCCGCCCAGCAGACCGGAGAATGAAAAGCTTCCCATATCCTGACCGCTCACAGAAATATCCTCAATGACGAGATCCTGTTTTTCCTCGTCCCAAGTCGCGGCGACATTGGAAGACAGCGTAACCTTGTCATAACCAAGCTTATGCAGTTTCTCATAGAGCTCGTGCTGGCTGGAAGGCGGAACCGGGAACGACATATCTTCATAGCTGACACGCATGTCAGTCGGGATACCATTCTTCGGCTTTTTCAGAGCAACTTCGTAAGTCTTCAGCGAGAACTTGACCCGATCGGGAACAGCGCTCGCATCATCCTCTGTGGCCTGCTCCTCATTGCCTGCATCGCCAAGCTGCTTATTGGGCAGATCGGCATCGATCCCCGACACGCGTGTGGTGCCAAATTCCGGCATCAGAGTCGTAAAGGGGAAGTTTTCTGCTTCATCCTCGCTCAGTGCGCTCAGCTTTTTCAAAGCCTCGGCGGTGGTGGCCCAGGAGAAGCCTTGCATCGAGGCTTCGTCCACTTTCAGGTAATCCGCATCTTTGGTGATGGAAATGCCTTTGACAGATGCATCCATGCTCTTGTTATCGAAGGCAATCGTCAGCTTGGCGATTTCACCCTTCTGCTTGTCGCCGTCCGTCGGATCAATCTTGACGCCATTGATTTCGACGTCACCTTTGCCGATCGTATCGACAAGGGCAATCAGGCGCAGGAAAAATTCACGCTGCTCGGCGGGCGTCAGATCATCGGGATTCTCGACTGCAGCAATCTGTTCGATCAGCTCTGAAAACGGCTCTTCAGGCATGCGCATGCTAAAGCCCTGACTACGAATTTCGTCGTAGCTCAGATTGACCTGATTGCTTTTGACAACAATATTTTTTGCTGAAAACGGACCATAAACCGGCTTTGCGTCTTTATCGTCCGGTCCGGCTTTTTCCGTGTAAAGGCGCGCAAGGAAAACACCGTCGATGTCCTTGCCTTCCGTCGCGCCGATTGTGCCGGTCATCTGATCGTTGACAGGCTTTCCATCCGCATCAAGCGTATTGACGGCCACATCGAAAGACGCACCAGCAGATGCATATTGCGCGATATGCCCCTGTTTGATGTCGCTGAGGCGCACATCCTTGTAGGCGACTTTCTGCTCGTTGCCGGCAATGGTCTGAGCAATATCGATTTCAGCCGCGGTCACGCTTTTCGCCGAGAACCGGCTGACGCGCTCAGCAAGTGTCAGATCGCTGTTACCAAAGGTTTCGCGCAGCTTGGAAATGTCGAAATCGGCATCGTCGATTTTAAGGTTCGGGATGGCGATCTTGTAATTGGAAACCTCTGTCTTGATACCCGATGCATCAAGTTGGCCCGTGAGAAACAGAAATTTCGGACGCCCCTGAACAGACCCGATCTCCAGATTGGAACCGTCTTTCAACGGCAGCGTCACATTGGTGAGATGAATGCGGCCCAGAAAATCAGCCGTGACCGAATCCGCTTTACCGCCGCGCTTTTCAAGCTGCGATGCAATGGTGTTTTCGAGCGTAAGCTTGTATCCGGTGGCCCCAGCAGCCGCTATCGCGATGACTGCCACCGCTGCCCAAAGCGCCTTGCGACCGCCCTTACGGGTGGCGTTGTTTGCCTGCTCCACGATATTCTTCCTTTCAGCGCAATTACACATTTGTGCAAGCAATCGGATCAGAGCGCCGTGCAGGCAGACGGAAAGTCGCAGTATGGCACGAACAGGGCTAAAACAACGGCTTGGTCACATTGCCTGAAAAACAGGCACAAAAGCTCTATCCAGCCCGATTTGCGCTTGCAAGCAGGAATACAACTTATTGTCCGATTTTATCAGGAAACTTCCGCGCTGCCGGTTATGTTTCAACGGGGGATTTCGGCTGCACGACAAGATCACCGTCAAGCCGGATGATATGGGCATCAATACCATAGACACGCTCAAGCAATGCGGACGTCAGCACCGCTTCCGGCTCACCATCAGCGACGATCCGGCCCTTATCCAGCACGATCAACCGCGTGCAATGCTGTGCGGCAAGGCCAAGGTCATGAAGCGAAGCAATCACGGTTCGCCCCTCTTTCGCCAATCGGACAAATGTTTGCATGAGACCAAGCTGATGCGCGGGGTCAAGGCCTCCCACCGGCTCATCGGCGAGAATGAGGGGGGTATCCTGCGCCAGAACGCGCGCAATCAGCACCCGCGCCCGCTCGCCGCCGGACAGTTCACTGACCGGGCGGGCGCGAAACGATGCAACATCCATGCGCTGCATGGCAGCCTCGATCAGTGCCTCGTCTTGCGCATCTAGTCCCGCGAAGGCAGGTTTCAAAGCCGAGCGTCCGAGCGAAACCAGCATTTGCACTGAGACCGGCCAAGCCACATCACGCTCCTGCGGCAGATAGGCGATGGAGCGCGCCCGCTCCACGGCTTTCATTTTGCGCAAATCATTCCCGTCGAGTTGCAGCACGCCTTGCACATCGATGAGGTTCAAAAGGGTGCGCAGCAGCGTCGTCTTGCCCGCACCATTTGGCCCGATCAGGCCAATGAACTCACCCGGCTTTGCCTCAAAATGCACATCGTGCAAGACAGGCTTACGCGCCAGCGAAGCTCTGAGGTTTTTGACCGAAAGCACACTCATAGAAGCCGCCTCCTGTATTTGAAGACCAGCCACAGGAAGAAAGGTGCACCGATGATGGCCGTCAGAACGCCGAGTTTCAACTCACGTCCGGGCATCAGCACACGCACGGCAATATCTGCGGCCAGCAGCAGAACCGCTCCGCCGAGCGCACTTGCCATAAGCAGGCGTGACGGCTTTGCGCCGACCAGGGGGCGCAAGAGATGCGGCACGACTAACCCGACGAAGCCGATGGAACCAGCCACCGCCGTCGAAGCGCCGACGCAGGCAGCAGTTCCCAGCACGGCGAAAAGCTGCACGCGGGTGAGATTGACGCCCATACTGGCCGCAGCATCGCTCCCAAGCGTCAGGCTATCGAGCGAACGACCGAGTGCCAGCAACATGGCCCAGCCGACGAGGATGAACGGTCCCGCCAGCATCACATGCGTCATGGAGCGGTCGGAAAGCGATCCCAGCATCCAGAAAACGATTTCCATCGCCGCAAACGGATTGGGAGAGAGGTTGAGCGCCAACGCGGTCAGCGCGCCCGCAAGGCTGGTGACGGCGACGCCTGCCAGAATGACCGCAAGCGTGCTGGCATCGCGACCGCTCAACAGCTTGACCAGAAAAACGGAAGCGAAGGCCCCGACCAGTGCCAGCAATGGAAGCGCCAGCGGAAACATGAGCGCCAGCCCGCTATAGATCGCAATCACCGCGCCGAGCGATGCCGACGCACTGACACCAAGCAAGCCGGGTTCGGCCAGCGGATTGCGCAGATAGCCTTGCAAGGCCGCTCCCGACAGACCAAGCGACGCACCGATCATCAGCGCCAGCAGCGCACGCGGCAGGCGGATTTCGCGCATGACCAGAACCACGGCGTCACCCTCGCCGCTGACGAGTGCGCGGATGCTCTCACCGGGACTGAGCGCTGCCGGACCGATCAACAACGACAGCGCAAAAAACGCTGCGATCAGAAGGCCGAGTATTGCCAAAAGGAGATAAAAGCGCCCGCTTTCAGTCATGCGCAACTTCCGCAAGTTTTTCCACCGCCTCGACACTGAAAGGTCCGCCGCACACCGTCAGATTGTCTGCCAAGGAGAGTGCCTCTGTCTCGCGCTCGAGCGCGCGCAAGGCCGGATGCTCGAAATTCTGCTTGGCAAGCGAAGGCGCACGATCCCGCTCGCTTCGCACCAGAATATCGGGCTTTTCCATCACCAGCAGTTCCAGCGGGATGAATGCCGGACCATCGACACCCATGGCGCTTGCCATATTGTCGAGACCGGCAAGGCGTACCGCATCGTCGATCAGCGTGCCGCGCCCCGCCGTATAGCTGTTGGCATAATAAAGCGCGATGCTGCGCTTGCGCTGCGGCGTCTGGATTGCCGCCAGTCGCGCCTTCATGCTCGAGATTTCTGCCCGCGCCTTCTCTTCGCGTCCCAGAAGCGCGCCCATGCGCTCCAGATGCGCGAAAATATCCGCAAAAGAGCGGGCGGGCGCAAATTCCTCGACGCGTACGCCCAGTTCACGCAAAAGCCCGACGGTGGCGCGCGAGGAAAAAGTCCCCGCCAGCACCAGATCAGGCTTCATCAGAAACACTTCTTCCGCCTGTGCATGATTGACCGGCAGGCTTGCCGCCTGTCCGCTCATCACCGACAACAACGGATCACGCGCAAAATAAGAGACGGATTGCAATTGCCCCTTATCCGCCAGAAGCATTGCAAGCTGATCAGTGCAGACATTGATAGAAACAACGCGTCCAGGAATTTCTGCGGCACGCACTGAAAACGATACGAGCAGGAACAGGGCAAGCCAAAGCCCGCTTTTCCATGCTCCTGTCTGCTTTTTCATCTCTACGCTCGCAATCAGAATTGACGGGTCAGCCCGATAGTAAAGGTGCGGCCCGGTGCAATATAGTTCTTTACCGTCTGATATTGCTTGTCAAAAATATTCTCGACCGAGAACTTCAGCTGCGACTTGCTGTCGATGGCATAAAGCGCCACGAAATCCGCCGTCACATATTGTCCGAGCTTGATCGTATTGGCGGCATTGCTATAGCGTGATCCGCCGTAAAGCACCCGCGCCGTCAGATCGAGTTTCTCGATGGGTGAGAAATTCACCTCCGCCGCAGCCTTCACCCGCTCGCGATAAGGCAGGTCGTTGTCGGTTTCCTCATCAATGGCCCGCTTGAGATCAAGCGAGCCTTTCACGCCCCAGCGGTCACTGAAGCGATGCGAAAGCGTCGCCTCGAAACCCGTCACCCGCGCCTTTGACACATTGAACGGCGTATAGCTTGGAGCGCTTGCAATAATCGCATCGTCAAGCCATGCCTGGTAGAAGGCGAGATCGACGCTCGTTTGCGTGCTGGCCTGCCAGTTGAGCCCCACTTCATAGGAGCGCGATCGTTCCGGCTGCAAATCCGGGTTGGATGCGGGCGGATAACCGGGTGTCGGCGGATAATAAAGCTCGTTGAAGGTTGGCGCGCGAAACCCGGTGCCGAACGAGGAGCGCAGCACCAGATCGGGTATGATTTCGTAGCTCGCGCCCAGATTATACGTGGTCACATCGCCAAACTGTTCATTGTGATCGTAACGCACACCGCCATCAAAACGCAGGGCTTCATATTCGAGCGAATATTGCCCAAAAACGGCGGCAAGTTCGCGCGAGTTCACTTCATAAGCGGTGGTGGAATTGATCTCTTCGCGATAGGCTTCGACACCGCCCGTCAGCACATGCGAAGCCTTGCCCGTCTCGAAAAGCTTTTCAGTCGAGGCAAAAATGCCGTAGCGTTCCGTCTCGAACCTATCGGAACCGGGAACGCCTTTACGGAAATCGCGGCTTTTGTCGAGGCCGGCGCTGAATTCCAGCGTCGTCGACCATGCTTCGGTATGATCGAAACGCGCGCCCACTTTACCACTGAATGCGGTGCTGTCGCCCTCGTTGGAATAAGGATAGGAACTATCATACTGGTTACGCCCGCGGCTGAACAAACCGTTGGTATAGATCCGGCCCCAGTCGAAATCTTTCCCAAGCGAGAAATTGAACGAACCTTGCACAAAACCGTCGCGGTCATTCTCATGACCGTAATAATCAAGCACGGTGAAATCATAGCCTTGCGTGCCGGTCACAGCAGCGCCAAAGGCATAATCGATACCACTTTCGCTGCGGCCCTGAAGCGAACCTGACACATAGCCGCCCCATGGATGCGTGACGCCGGTGGTAAGGCTAGCGCACCACGGTCGCTCGCCGCAGGCACCGCCCTCTTTGGTAATGATGTTGATGACCCCGCCCATGGCATCGGCACCATATTGTGCGGAATGCGCGCCCTTGGCGATCTCGATGCGGTCGATGGACATCAGCGGAATGTTGGAAAGTGCGGTAGCGCCGGTTGTGGCCGAGGCCGTGCGCACGCCATTGACCAGCACCACCACCTGTTTCGACGACATCCCGCGCACATAAAGGTTGGAGCTCGCCCCCTGCCCGCCATTGGTGGTGATCGAAACACCGCTATAGTTCTTGAGCAAAGTCTGCACATCGGGTGCAGCCGAGCGCTCGATTTCGGCCTTGTCGATCACCGTGACCGAAGAGGTCGAGCGTTGCAGCGAGGTTGCACGACGCAATGGCGTGATGACGATGGTATCGAGCGAAATGCCATCCGAAGCTGCGGACGACGTCTGCGCCGCGCTTGCAAACGGCAGTCCTGCCACAAACAGTGAAGCAAGCGCGAGCCTTGACCCGAGAGCGAACATGTTTTCCTTCCTGCCGGGCTTGTGCCCGTTGCCTGATCTGACCGCAGGTTGGAAATTCGGAAAAACCGTTTCGCATCCGGCGGCAACATTTTTCAATGTCACCGCTACGGAAGCCGCGCCCGGACACACCCCGTATCCGAACATAGGTGACAGGATACGGCAGGTCTCCTGACTTCCGGGTCATCGCCTTTCTTCCGCCTTCCCGAAAGCGGCATGCCGCTTTCAGTGGTTTTGGTCGCTTGCACGACCCTGGAAGAATGCTCTCCGGTTACAGTTGCGGGGGCAGTCGTGGAATAGCCAACTGACTTCACCACGTTCCCTTTTCATCCGCCAGATAGCGGAACCGTTTCCTGAAAAAAGCGATAGCAAGGGCAGACAGGATTAGCAATCCGCCAAAACTGTCTGCTCAGCGCAGAAATGCCCGGAAGCGTCTCAAGGCAAAAGCGAACAGCACAGAACCGATGACGATCAGCGCGAGCAGTTGCGGCCAGACGACATCAAGACCCGCGCCGCGGAACAGAACGGCCTGCGCCAGAATGACGAAATGCGTGTTGGGGGCAGCGAGCATGATATACTGGATGATATCCGGCATGCTTTCGCGCGGCGTCATACCGCCGGAAAGCACCTGCAAAGGCAACAGGACCAGTATCAGCAGCATGCCGAATTGCGGCATCGAACCGGCCACGGTCGCCAGAAATATACCAAGGCTGGTGGTCGCGAAAAGCTGCAACGCGGCACCGGCAAGGAAAAGCAGGATCGACCCGCTGATCGGCACCGCCAGCAGCCCCTGCACCACGACGATGAGTGCGAAAGCCGAGGCGACAAGCACCACCAGCCCCATCGACCAGACCTTGCTGATCATAATTTCCAGCGGGGTCACCGGCATGACCAGAAGATGCTCGATAGTGCCATGCTCGCGCTCGCGGATAAGTGCTGCGCCAGTCAGCACGATTGCCAGCATGGTGACCGAGGAAATGACATTGTTGATGGCACCGAACCATCCCTGATCAAGTTCGGGATTGAAGCGCGCGCGCAGATTGAGATCGACCGGGGCCGTCTCGTTGCCGCGATAACGATCGAGGAACTCGCCGACCTCGCTGGTAACGATAGACTGCACATAGCCGCCGCCGGTAAAGGCCTGACTCATGCGCGTGGCGTCGATATTGAGCTGGATCGTCGGTGAGCGACCGGCCAGAAGATCGCGCTGGAAATCAGGTGGGATGTTGAGCGCGAAAGTATCGAGCCCTTCATCCATGCGGTCATCCATCTCATAGGACGAAATCAGTTTCGGCGGCACGAAATAGGGCGGATAAAAAGCCGTGGTAATGCGGCCCGAGACTGGCGACTGGTCCTCGTCGACAATGGCGATGGCGGCATTGTTGAGGTTTTCCGGCATGGCCTTGGCAGCGGTATAGATCGCCAGCGTGAAAGCATAGACGATCAGGATCAGCAGCATCGGATCGCGCGCCAGACCGCGCAGTTCCTTGACCCCAAGCTGGACTATATTGGCAATGCGCATATCAACCAGCCTGTTTCTTGAGAAGGAGTGTGCCAAGCACCATCAGCACCGGCACGGCGATCAGAAGCGGCAGGAACGAACCGGCAAGATCGGCAAAATCAAGCGCCTTTGAAAAAGTGCCGCGTGAGATGGTGACCAAATAGGTCGTCGGATAAATCTTGCCGATTAGGGCACCAGCACCTTGCAGCGAGGACACCGGATCAAGGATGCCCGAATATTGCACCGCTGGAATAAGCGTCAGCAATGCGGTGCCGAAGATCGCCGCGATCTGGCTGTTCATGAAGGTGGAAAGCACCAGTCCCATGCCAGTCGTGATGATCACATAGAGGAGTGCTGCCACCGAAAAGGCCAGAAAACTTCCGGTGAATGGAACGCGGAAAATGAAGATCGCAAAGGCGGTCAGCATGAAAAAATTGAGGAAGGCAAGGCCGATATAAGGCAATTGCTTGCCGAGCAGGAACTCGAACTTCGTCACCGGCGTCACATAGAAATTAATGATCGAGCCCAGTTCTTTTTCACGCACAACGCTCAGGACCGCCAGCATGGCAGGGATCATCAACAGCAGCAGCGGAATGACCGCCGGAACCATGGCGACAAGGCTTTGCACATCCGGGTTGTAGCGGTAACGGATTTCGAGATTGAACGCACCCGTCGCACTGCCCTGAAGATCGCGCGCCTTTTGCGCCAGCCAATGCGCATGCATGCCCTGCACATAGCCACGCACCGTTTCGGCACGCGAGGGCATGGCACCGTCTATCCAGGCAGCAACTTCCACCGGACGTCCATGGGCGATATTGGCCGCGAAATTGGGCGGTATCTCGATGGCGAGGCTGATATCGCCATCGCGCATGCGCCGGTCGAGGTCGTCATAATTGGTGAGCGGCGCCATTTCCGTGAAATAGCGCGAACCGGCGATCTGTTGCGTATAATCGCGGCTGACCGTGGTGTCATCGCGGTCAAGAACGGCAAACCGCAAATCCTCGACATCCATGTTGATGCCATAGCCGATCACGAACATCAAAATGACGCTGCCCAGAATGGCAAGCGTGGCGCGGATCGGATCGCGCTTCAACTCCAGCGCCTCGCGCCTTGTATAGGCGAACATGCGCCGCAAATCTGGCAGCCAGCTTGTCGGCGACGGCGCAAGATATTCCGGTTCTGGTACCGCCGGTTGCGCATCTACCGTCGCCTGCTGTGGCGCGCCCTCCCCGATCGCTTCGGTGAGATAGGCGATGAAAGCGTCTTCCAGCGTTGCCGCATTGCGGCTTTCAGTGATCGCCTGCGGCCTGTCGCTCACCAGCACCTTGCCTGCATGCATGAGCGATATGCGGTCGCAAAGCTCGGCCTCGTTCATGAAATGGGTCGAGACGAAGATCGTCACATTATCCTTGCGCGACAGATCGGCCAGGATTTGCCAGAAGGCATCGCGCGCCACCGGATCAACACCGGAAGTTGGCTCATCCAGAATGAGGATATCGGGCGAATGAATGAGCGCAACCGCAAGCGACAGGCGCTGGCGAATGCCAAGCGGCATAGAATCGGGCAGATCATGCAAGACGTCTGCGAGATCGAAGCGTTTGGTCAGTTCCTCGATACGCCGCTTGGTTACATCAGGCGCCATGCCGAACAGCTTTGCATGCAGTTCCAGATTCTGCATGACTGTTAATTCGGAATAAAGCGAAAAGGCCTGCGACATGTAGCCGACACGCTGCCTTATATCGATATCGTTCGGATCGACCTCGCGCCCGAAAAGTCGCGCCGTGCCTTCACTTGCTGGCAGAAGCCCGGTCAGCACCTTCATGGTCGTGGTCTTGCCGCAACCGTTGGAACCCAGAAAACCGAAAATCTCGCCGCGCGGAATGCGAAAAGTCACGTTATCGACAGCGGTGAAATCGCCAAAGCGCACGGTGACGTTTTCCGCCTCGATGGCAATGTCGCTATCGCTCGTCCGTGCGCGCGGTGGAATGACGACCTCGCTGTGTCCCTGCCGCAGTTCCTCCGGCAGAAGCGCGATAAAGGCCGCATCGAGATTGGGCGTATTGGTGCGGCTCAACAGTTCTTCCGGCGTACCGGTTGCCAGAATCTGCCCGTCATTCATGGCAACCAGCCAGTCGAAACGTTCCGCTTCCTCCATATAGGCGGTGGCGACGATGACGCTCATGCCCGGGCGGTCCTTGCGGATATCGTCGATCAGTTCCCAGAATTGACGCCGCGACAGGGGATCGACACCGGTGGTCGGCTCGTCGAGGATTAGCAGGTCAGGATCGTGGATCAGCGAACAGCAAAGACTGGTCTTCTGCTTCATGCCGCCCGAAAGCTTGCCTGCCGGGCGGTCGGCGAAACCGGACATGCCGGTGCGCGCCAGAAGGTCGGCAATGCGCCGCTCGCGTTCATGCCGATTATGCCCGAAAAGACGGCCGAAGAAATCGATATTCTCAAACACCGACAGTGTGGGATAAAGGTTCTTGCCAAGCCCTTGCGGCATATAGGCGATACGCGGATAGGCGGACTGGCGATGGCGCTTGTGGGCAATATCGCCGTCGAGCACATGGATTTGTCCTTGCTGGATCTTGCGCGCACCCGCCACAAGCGACAAAAGGCTCGATTTGCCGACCCCGTCCGGTCCGATCAGACCGACCATACGGCCTGCGGGAATATCAAGATCGATATCCCGAAGCGCCCGCGTCTTGCCATAGGACAGGCTGACGCCCTTCGCGCGAACGACAAAGCTGTCGCCCTCACCACTCATTTTACTGTTTCCGCAAGGTTTTGCGGCCATTCGGCATCAGGATCGAGCTTGACATAGACCATGCCCGGCAAGCCGGTCTTGACCTGCTGGATATATTTCTGAAGCAATTCCTGCGGTACCTTCGCCTTGATGCGGAACATCAGTTTCTGGCGTTCTTCCTCCGTCTCGACCGTCTTGGGCGTGAACTGCGCCACATCGGCAACAAAGCTGATCGATGCCGGAATGACATATTGCGGGGCAGCATCGAGAACGATGCGCGCCTCCGCGCCGATAGCGACGCGTCCGGCCTGCGCGGTCGGCAGGAAGAAGGTCATATAGACATCGCTCAGATCGACCAGATTGAGAACGCGCCCGCCTGCCGACAGAACCTCGCCCGGCTCCGCCACGCGATATTGCACACGACCGGGTTTGGGTGCCTTCAGCGTCGCATCGCTGATGTCGGCCTCGATGCTGGAAATGGCCGCTCTGGCCGCTTCGACTGACGCCTCGGCATCAATCACCTGCGCCCTTGCGGCATTGATCGCGGCGTCACTTGCCGCAAGCTGCGCTTTGGCCGCACTAACTGCCGCCTCCGCCCCTTGTGCGCTCGCACGGTCGTCGTCCAGAACCTGTTCGGAGACAGTACGGGACTGGCTCAGCGTCTGCGAGCGGGTAAGACGGCGGCGCGCTGCATCAAGCTGCGCCTCGCGCTGCGCAATCGTTGCCTGATTGGCGGCAAATTCCGCCTCGCGCTGCGTCACGAGGCTCTTGGCCGTATCGATGCCGATCTCGGCCCGGCGCAACTCCGCCTCGGCCTGCCTGCGCTTGCTTTCAAGCTGCTCGGTATCCATACGCGCCAGAATATCGCCTTCCTCGACGAAAGCCCCCTCGGACGCCAGAATTTCGCGGATGCGCCCGGCAGTCTTGGTGGAAATATCGATCTCGACCGCTTCGATGCGGCCATTGCCGTGGGCTATTCCCTCCGGCAGGCCATCGCTATTGAGGCTCGTCCATGCGTAATAGCCGCCTATGGCAAGCGCAATCACAATCGCAGCCAATATCAACTGCTTGCGGCTGGAACTCATGCGAAGTACCCCTTTGCAATCACCCTCATTTCAGCACGATAGAAAACAACCATTGCTGTTGGCAACCGGCTAAAACAGATAAGCCCGGAGAATTTTGCTTTGCACACAATGATGTGAAGAGACAAGCTAACAGTGGAGAAAGTCGCGGGTGCCGGTTTGGTGAAACAGAGGGGTAACGCCGACAGCACCCGCTGGCTGTCGAAAAAACGACGTCACTAAAAGATCGCGCTTGTGCGCTCGACAGATAGGTGGAGCCGGGATGCCGATTAGGGCCAAGGCATCCCGGGACGACAGCGCTGGTGGACGCCGCCGACAACCCCATACCTAGCAATGTGGAGCGGCATTTTCTTTGATCGAAATCAAAGAGGAAGCAATTTATGCTGATTAACTTATGGAAAAGCACGTTCAGCCGATATCTTATCGACGCGGCACGCATTTACCCCAGGTTTTGCGAAGATAATCTGAAACCGACCGCAGTTTTGGATCGGACAAAAACCCCTGCCGGAACAGAATGCTGCCCTTTACTTCGGGCAATTTTTCGTTGAACTCCAACTGGCGCTTTAACTCGCTGACGCCCTCGCCTTTCTGCCAGTCGGGTTCTAAAGCCGCGGGGGTTCCGGCACGATAAAGTGCCATGCCGATATAAAGGTCGGTCTTCGTGTCGCGCACTGTATCGGCCCACCAGTTGACGATGGTATCGTAAGGCACGTCATCGCGCGCAAATGACCAATAGACCTGCGGCGCGATATAATCGATCAGACCTTCCTTGACCCAGCGCCGTGTGTCCGCGAAATCGCCGTCATAATTGGTCTTGCCCGCCCGCGTTGCCGAACCCAGCGGATCGTCGGCACGGTTGCGCCACACGCCGCCCGGGCTGATGCCAAACCGCACATTCGGCCTGATCGATTTGATGCGCTCGGAAACTTCGCGCACCAGCATATAGGTATTGTGGCGCCGCCAGTCGTAACGGGTGGAAAACGACGTGCCAAAGCGCGCATAGGTCGCGTTGTCGTCAAGCGGAGAGGCAGTAGTCTCATAATAGAAATAATCGTCGAACTGGATGCCATCGACATTATATTTTTGCACCACTTCGGCCGTGATGTCGCTTACCCATTTGCGAACGGCTGGAATCCCCGGATCGAGCACGTAACGATCTGCCGAAACGCCGACCCATTCGGGCTTCGTTCGATAGATACTCGGCGGGGAATCACCCGTTGCATTCTTCAGCGCCTTGCTGGTCGATGGTTTGACATCCATCGAAATCCGGTAGGGATTGAGCCATGCATGAAGCTCAATGTCACGCTTATGCGCCTCATCGATTGCAAATTGCAGCGGATCAAAACCGGGATATTTTCCAAGCCTGCCGGTCAGATACGACGACCACGGCAGATAGGACGAAACATAAAACGCGTCGGCTGCCGGTGACACCTGAAAGATTATGGCATTGATACCGTGCTCTTTGGCCTCATCGAAAAGACGCAACAATTCGCGTTTCTGCCGCTCGACGCGCTTTTCGTCATCCGCGATATTGGCCGAGGCTTTTGACGGCCAATCGAGATTGAGAACCGTAGCAATCCAACTCGCATGAAAGGCATCGCAGGCAACAGGCATTCACATTCCGTATGATCAGGACGATTGCATGAACAGGCTCAAGCCGTTTGATGCCCTGTCGTGCTCTCGATGTCCACCCGGAAAAACACCGGCTCAAGCGGGCGTTCTGCCCCTTCCCTCGTGACTGTCTTGGTATAGGCTGGTTCCCACCATGTCGCGTCAGTCGACATAAGCTTCACGATTGCCGCCTTTTCTTCCTCAAGCCCCAGCTCGCGATAACGCCCGCGCACGACAACGGAACGCCACTGGGTGCGCGAGGCAATATCGTCGAACAGAATGCAGACGGCATCATTGCGACGCATCGCATCGATTTTCTGGCCTTCGGTGGTGAAGGAATAAAGCGAACCGCCGCTGAAGCGAAATCCCATCGGGACAATAACCGGCGCATTATCCAGAACATAGGCCAGACGCCCGACATGCGTATTTTGAATCATATTTCTGATATCGTAGTCAGACATTTCCTTGATGATCATGGCACGTCTCCTGAATATCATCAGTCTATTACTATCCGGGTCGCTTCACCTTGACCGCGATCAATCACACGAAAAGCCGACCTTCTGCGATCTTGATCGCCGTGCCGCCGATGCGCGCACTGACGAGTTTCTGCTTTTCCACATCGATTTCAAGGCGAATGCGTGAGGGGCGACCCATTTCCATGCCCTGCTCGATCCACCATTGCGAACTGCCGTCGAGCGGCTTGTCGTTCTGCCGGATCAAGCCTGCGAAAGCCGCGACCGCCGAACCCGTTGCCGGATCTTCATAGACATTAGAACCTGTTACAAACATACGCGCATGAAAATTGCTGTCGAACAAAATAGTATCGCGGCAATAGACATAGATCGGCAGCGGTCGATCACCGACATGCGGCAGGCTTTCGGTGACATAGACCGGGTCGATCGCAACCTTGGCGGCAGCAATCAGATTATGAACCGGCACGAGCAGATAGGGCGTTCCCGCACTCCAGACAGCGGGGACGTGGTTTTCAAATCCGATTTCGTGCGTCCCAAGTCCTATGGCTGCGGCAGCCTCTTCCTTTTCCACCCGCACATCCAACTGTTCGGGCAGGCGCGGCAAATCGAATTCGGCAAAGGCACTATCTTCGCTGAGAATAACCCCGCAGCGCACGACACCGACCTGTTCTTCCAGCGCAACCAACCGGTCCGTATCATCGCCGATGCGTCTGCGGCGTGCCAGCGAAACCGCGGCCCCAACCGTTGGATGGCCCGCGAAAGGCAATTCGTAATCGGGTGTGAAAATGCGCACTGCAGCCTCATGGGCGGGGTTTTCAGGCGGCAGAATGAAGACCGTTTCGGAGAGGTTGAATTCACGCGCAATGGCCTGCATGCGGGCATCGTTCAGCCCATCGCAATCATGGACGACAGCGAGCGGATTTCCAGCCAGCGCCTTATCGGCGAAAATATCGAAGACCTCGTAGAAACGGCCGGAAACAGCAGTTTCGCTCATCCCTCATTCTCCCCTCGATCACGTTCTGCCTACAACGATGTTTTGCACACGCATTGCCGGACGACACGAGCATAACGGATTTATGCGCGCTGTCATCCGTTCGTCACGGCCTGTTTATGCGCTAAAATGCCAATCGGCGAAAGCACGTACATATGACGGCGTTGCATCGCCCATTTCACCGGCCCGCGTCACCGGGATGATCTCCGACAATTCCGGCTCAACCTGATTTGACACAAAACGCTCGATATCCGCCACCAGTTCACGCGATGACGATGCAAAGCCGTAGCGGCGAAAAAGGGCAATACTGCGATTGGCCGTCACCAGACTAAATCCCTCTTCCGCCCGCGCATCATCAAGATCGAGCCCGGTTTCCTCGCGCACTTCGCGCCGCATATTGCCTTCGTAATCGACCTGATTTGCAACAATATCGTTGTCATCCACCGAGCCAGCCGGAAAATACACCCGCCCGCCGACCGCGCTTTGCATTCCCATGCGTGCTGCAATCAGATGGCCCTCGGCAGAGACGATCACGCCGACGCCAAAAATATGCCATGGCCGCTCGATTTGCGGATCGCGACGCCAGTACATGAGCGTTGCAAAGCTCGTGCGTTGGAAGCCTGCGCAAACCACGCCATTTTCCAGTTTCGCCTGTGGCGCAAGAAAGATTTCGCCGTCAAACAGCGCTGGTTTGGCCACGCGCTCGCGCTGCCAGTTGGCAGCAATCTCCGCCGCGTTTTCCTGCCTGTAAGCAAGCGGTCCCGGCACAACGCGCACATCGGCACGGTCAATCGCATGAACCGTATTTTCCTTAACTCGCTCCATCATTGCTTCCTCACCATCAAACGATGTTGAGCGTCACGGCGAGCGGGCAATGGTCACTTGCCTTTGGCCTGTCCCAGCCGATGCGCGGATAACGCTCCACCTGCTGATCAGGCGGAAAGATCGTGCGATAGGGCTGCCCGCCGCGCACGATCTGCGGCACGGCGCTCTCGTTCTTCTCAGCGAAGGACGGCGACGCCAGAATATAATCTAGCTGGCATAGATGCCGCTCGTCAGGCCCGCGCGTGTGGTAAAGCGTCCAGCGGTCCATGACCGGACGCCGCTCTGCCAGATTGACGGCAAAGCCGTCCTCAAGCAGCACATCAAGGGCGCTTTCATTTTCGGTTACGGGCGTAAACTCGAAGCCATTCCACTGGTCGCCGCCAATGACGATGCGCTCACGATAATCATTGAAATCCCCGCAAACGAGCCACCGCATATCGGCAGCGCGCGCGGCACCGAACTTGTCCTCGATGATGCGACGGATCGCACGCGTCTCCGCGCGACGCACCGGAAGCGAGGCCGTGCGCCCATCAAAACCATTGCGTGCCCCGGTCATGGATTTGAGATGCGTCACGAACAGCGACAGCGGTTTGCCAGCAATACGAAGATCGACATTGAGGCAATCGCGCTTGAAGATACGATCATGCGGTTCAAGTCCAAGTTCGGCCAGAACGGGTTCGTAAAGGCCGAAATCGCTATAGGTCACATGTGCATGACTGGTGACGCTCACCATCTCGATCGGTTGACCGTCACGGGTCTTCTCACGCATCATCACACCAACATCGATGCCGCGGCTGTCATTGCCATCGACCAGATATTTGTTGCGATAGCCATGACCGACCATCTTGAAGAGATAGCCATATTCAAAGGCATTGAGGGCTGCAAGGTTATCGACTTCCTGCAGGCAGAGAATATCGGCACGGGTCTCGGCAATCGCCAGAGCCGTCAACTGACGCGTATCGTCGATATGGGCGATCATGCGCGCCTGTTCCAGCAGACGATATTGTGCTTCATCGCCGATCTCGAACAATTGCAGGGCGCGATCCTGTCGCAACTCATTGCGAAAGCCGGAAAAATCGAACCGGCGCATCAGATTTTCGACATTAAAGGTGGCTATTGTAAACATGCATGAGCAATCTCGCCACTCCATGCAAAATTGGCAAGGATTTCTTCACGGTCGAGAGAAAAATTCACGCCGGGGTGATATTCGGGTCGGCACGGCCTATATTTCCTATAGGCGCAGTTTACTCACCGCCAACGGATCAAAATGCGAGGCTTCATGTTTAAAACCAGCCTGTGCGCGGCAATCATCGCCAGCCTCTGCGTGATCGGCTTTTCGGGTCCGCTTCAGGCTGTCGAGTTGCGCAAGACGCCCTATCTGCCGTCACTACGGCAGGCAACGCCACCGATGCCGGGTCCAAATGCGAACGTCAACCGGCCCGGCCCCGCCTCACGCGGCTGCTACGGTTCGACAACATGCCGTGACAGCAACACGACGATCAACGGCAATGGCATCCTGATCTACCGTAACGGCGAACCGCTTGAAGTGCGCCCCTCCACACGGCCACAGCCAAAACGTTTCGGTCCGAGCATCAATCACATGCAATGGTGCTCGAACCGCTATCGCAGCTACCGCAGCTCGGACGACAGCTATCAGCCCTTCGCCGGACCGCGTACGAGCTGCAATTCACCGTTTCAGCGCTGATCAGGCTGCAGCCGATTTACGCTGCGTTTCGATCAGTCGACCAAGGCGCTTGATGCCTTCATCGATCATTTCGTCATTGGCGCAGGAATAGCTCAGACGCAAAGTATTGGCGCCACTGCCATCGGCAAAGAAAGCCTTGCCCGGCACGAAAGCCACTTTTTCGGTTTCAATCGAAGCGGCAAGCAATTGCGCCCCGTCCATGCCTTCCGGCAGCGTCACCCAGATGAACATGCCGCCTTCCGGCTTGGTCCAGTGCGTGCCCTTCGGCATATATTTTTGCAGCGCTTCCAGCATACGGTCGCGGCGGTGTTTGTAGACTTTGGCGATTTTTGCAACCTGCGCATCAAAGCTGTGTGTCGCGACGTGATGAATTGCAATCTGGTTGATTGTCGAGGAATGAAGATCAGCCGCCTGCTTCATCAAAACCAGTTTGCGGATGACCGCCTGCGAGGCAACCACGTAGCCAACGCGCAAGCCCGGCGCCAGCGTCTTGGAGAAGGAGCCGCAATAGATGGTGCGGGTCTTTTCGATGTCACCGCCGTTGCGGGCAATGTCGAGCGCGAGAATCGGCGGAATGGCTTCGCCGTCATAACGCAGATACTGGTAAGCTGCATCTTCGATGATGGCAGCGTCCAGTTCATCGGCCTGTTCGAGCAGCTTTTCGCGGGTGGCGCGATCAACGGTTTCGCCGGTCGGATTGGAAAAGTCCGCCGAGAGATAAAGGAATTTCGCCTTGCCGCCTGCCTTCTGCGCCGCTTCAGCGTAAGAATCCGGCGTGCGATTGCCGTTGAGCGCCAGCGCGTCATAGGTCGGCTCATAAGCATTGAACGCCTGAAGAGCGCCCAGATAGGTCGGTGCCGTCACCAGAGCGGTATCGTTTGGCGACAAAAACAGCTTACCCAGATAATCGAGCGCTTGCTGCGAACCCGATGTGATGAAGACATTATCCTCGGTGCAGGGAATGCCGATCTTGGCAAGTTCGGCGACCAACCATATCCGCAGCGGCTTATAGCCTTCCGACACCGAATATTGCAGCGCGGCATTGGCTTCACTGCCGGTGAGCGACGCCTGATAGGCCGCCTGAAAGGCTTCATTGGGGAACAGCGCCGGATCGGGAATACCACCGGCGAAAGAGATGATATCCGGCCGCTCCAGAAGTTTTAGAAGTTCACGGATTTCTGATGCGCGCATACGTTTGGAGCGCTTTGCAAAAACATTTTCCCAGTCCAACACGGGAAATCTCCTTAAATTCAACCTAAACTTCGCCGGATAAACAGAAGCGATAGCGCAATTCCAGCCAGACTGGAACAGCTCATTCCATGCTTTGATGGAATAAAGATATTCACAATCATACGGGTCACCCCGCATGAAGCTAGCAAGGTCAAAAGGGGCATCCAAAACGCCCCTTTTTTTATTTGATCGAAAGCAACACAAAATCCGTTGAGATTCCGGCTCTGGACTGGCGAAAATGGTGTTTTGTGAGTACCGGAAGCGGAACAAAACACCATTTGCAGACGGGCAGAACCGGAATATCCCGGATTTTTAGTTGCGGGCCTTATCGACAAGCTTGTTGGATGCGATCCACGGCATCATGCCGCGCAGCTTTTCACCAACTTCTTCGATCTGGTGGCTGTCATTGTTGCGACGGATGGCCTTGAAGCGGGCAGCGCCGCCCTTCCATTCCTGCATCCAGTCAGACGTGAACTTGCCGGTCTGGATGTCTTTGAGAACGCGCTTCATTTCAGCCTTGGTTTCTTCGGTGATGATGCGCGGACCCGTCACATATTCACCCCACTCAGCCGTATTGGAGATCGAGTAGTTCATGTTGGCGATGCCGCCTTCGTAGATCAGGTCCACGATCAGCTTTACTTCGTGCAGGCACTCGAAATAAGCCATTTCAGGCGCATAACCACCTTCGACCAGCGTTTCAAAGCCAGCACGGATCAGTTCGACCAAGCCGCCGCAAAGAACGACTTGCTCACCGAACAGATCGGTTTCGCATTCTTCCTTGAACGTGGTTTCGATAACGCCCGAGCGACCGCCGCCAACGCCCGAAGCGTAGGAGAGAGCCAGATCATGGGCATTGCCGGAAGCATCCTGATCGATAGCGATCAGGCAAGGCACGCCGCCGCCCTTCTGATATTCGCCGCGCACCGTGTGGCCGGGACCTTTGGGAGCGATCATGACGACGTCGACCGTCTTCTTCGGCTCGATGAGGCCGAAATGAACATTAAGGCCATGGGCAAAGGCAATCGCCGCACCATCACGCAGATTGTCGTGGATGTGGTCCTTGTAGATGTCGGCCTGCAATTCGTCCGGCGTCGCCATCATGAGAAGATCGCCCCACTTGGCGGCATCGGCGACATTCATCACCTGAAAGCCGTCAGCTTCGGCCTTCTTGACAGTTGCCGAACCTTCACGAAGCGCGATGCGCACATTGGCGGCGCCTGAATCCTTGAGGTTCAGTGCATGGGCGCGGCCCTGGCTGCCATAGCCAACAATGACCACGTTCTTGGACTTGATCAGGTTAATATCGGCATCCCGATCGTAATAAACGCGCATTTTCTATTCCCTTCAGTCAGATTGCTCTGCGGCGTCCTCGTATCCGCAGAAGATTAAGCCCCATAAAGAGCGAAAAACTGCTTGGTGGCCCGCCGGGCGTCCCGGATGACCTCCGCATCAGTCAGTTCCAGCCGGTCGCCGAGCAGCAACCGGATCTGCATGTCCCGGACAACCAGCCCGAAAAATGCACGAAATGCTTCATCGATGTCGTCGAAAGACAGAAGCTTTGCTTCCTGTCCCATTTCGAGGATCGGCTTCAGACGCTTGGCCATGGCGACCGGCCCGTTGGCGAGAACGATCTCGCCTAAAGCTGACTTGCTGGACGCGGCATGGCTCACGGCCAGACGGTTGAGCGCAATAGAAGTCGGGCTTGAAAGCACCAGAAGCCAGTCGCGGGCAAAATGTTCGAGGCTTGAGAAAAGCGATTCCGCATCAAGCTTTTCGCGCGCCACAGGAACAACGCGAACTTTTGAGGCCTGCCAGCGCACCATCGCCGTCAGCAAACCGTCGCGATCACCGAACCATTTATAGAGGCTTTCCTTGGAGCAATTGGCGGCGCGCGCGATGCTTGCTGTCGTCAAAGCGCGATCCCCGCCCTCGACCAGAAGGCGCAGCGCCTGCTTCAGAACCTCGTTCTGACGCGGCGAACGCGACTGACGGTCTTCAGCCTGAAATTCCTCGCTTGTATCGCTCAAGGGTTTGCCTCCTCATCCTTGTACCGTACGGTACGGTTCTAATTCATAGAGCGATGCAAATGCGCGGTCAAGACGGATTTTTCGGGTTTTACTTTATTGGCGCAAAAAACCAACGGCCCCGGAGCACATTGAAGGAGTAAACCGGGGCCGTCTGTTTCGTTTTTACACGCAAGGCACAGCCTCAGAGATTGACCTGCGTTCCGATTTCCACCACGCGTCCGGTCGGTATCTGAAAATATTCGGTTGCATCCGAGGCCGTGCGCGCCAGAAGAATAAACAGCTTGTTCTGCCATAAAGGCATACCGGAACGCGCGGACGCCTTGAGCGAGCGGCGCGACAGGAAGAAGGATGTCGTCATGATATCGAACTTCCAGCCAAGCTTGCGGCACAGAGCCAACGCGCGCGGAATATTGGGTTGCTGCATATAGCCGAAAGTCAGCGTGACCTGCATGAAGCGCTCGTTGAATTGCGAGACGCGGGCGCGGTCTTCGCTCGACACCCATGGCCGCGAAGCCGTGACCACGGTGAGGATGACGTTGTTTTCGTGCAGCACCTTATAGTGCTTGAGACTGTGCATCAGCGCGGTTGGCGCACTTTTGAGATCACCCGTCAGGAACACCGCCGTACCCGATACAATGGTGGGTGGGCGTTTGCCCATCTGTTCGACGACAAGATCGAGCGGCACCTCCGCCTTGCGCGTTTTCATGAAGAGATGGCGCGTACCGCGCACCCACGTCCACATGATGATGACAAGAATGGCCGCGATGCTGATGGAAGCCCAGCCGCCATCATGCACCTTGATAATATTGGCACTGAAAAACAGGATGTCGATGATCAGAAAGGACAGCATGAGCGGCAGTGCACGCATCACCGACCATTTCCAGATATGCGTCATGACGATGTAGAGAAGCACCGTCGTCACCAGCATGTTTCCCGTCACCGCAATGCCGTAAGCGGCGGCAAGGTTGGTGGACTTTTCAAAGCCCAGAACCAGTATGACGACAGCAAGACCAAGCAACAGATTGACGCGCGGAATATAGATCTGCCCGTGCAGTTTTTCCGATGTGTGCTGGATTTCAAGCCGCGGCAAGATGTTGAGCTGGACTGCCTGACGCGCCACGGAAAAGGCGCCGCTGATGACCGCCTGACTGGCAATGACGGTTGCAACCGTCGCCAGCAGCACCATCGGCAACAGCGCGAATTTCGGTATCATCTGGAAGAAAGGCAGCGCTGCCGCCTCGCCATGGGCAAGAATGAAGGCTGCCTGCCCGAAATAATTAAGCACCAGGCAGGGGAAAACGATCCACAGCCAGGCGCGCACGATCGGCCTGCGTCCGAAATGCCCGAGATCGGCATAAAGCGCCTCGGCCCCGGTCATGGCAAGGAAAACCGCACCCACCGTAATGAAGGCGACACCCGGACTTAGTGTGAGAAAACGCACCGCATAATAGGGATTGAGGGCGGCGAAAACACTCGGATCGTCGAAAATATGCCAAAGACCTGAGGCGCCAAGCGCCAGGAACCAGATGGCCATGATCGGCCCGAAAACGATGGCGACCTTGCCGGTGCCAAAGCGCTGCACCGAAAACAGCGTCACCAGAATGACCACCGTCACCGGCACGACGAAAGGGGTCAGGTCGGGTGCGACGATCTCCAGCCCCTCCATAGCGGAGAGAACCGAAATCGCCGGCGTGATGACGGCATCGCCGAAAAACAGCGCCGCCCCGCAAATGCCAACGCCTAAAATGAGGTTCGGCCTCCCCTTGAGCGCGCTGCGCACCAGCGCCATCAGCGATAAGATACCGCCCTCGCCGTTATTGTCCGCACGCAGCACGAACAGCACATATTTGACCGTAACCACCAGCGTCAGCGCCCAGACAATGAGCGACACCACGCCCAGAATATCGGAACGCGACAGGACGCCATCCGCCGTTGCCGCATGAAGTGCCTCGCGGAAAGCATAAATCGGGCTGGTGCCGATATCGCCATAGACGACACCCAAGGCCCCCAGAACCAGCATTTTCATGCTGTCCTGGGGAATATCGCTTTCGTCTGACAAAACGCCGTTTCCCGCATCGGGAGCAATTGCCTGCCCGTTAGATTGCGTCTGGGGTCGCGTTTGTTCGCCCTCGCCATTCAGTTCGCTGCTCACTTGCAGGTACCTCGCGGTTGGTTGAAGTCAATTTCGCTGGATAAACATCCCGTTAAAGAGCCCGCTCAGATCGTGTCTGAAAGTTGCGAATAAGAGCGGCTTTTCCTTTTGTTCGGGTTCAGTCCTGTTCAAATAATCTCATAATCAAAAGACCGTTTTTCGATAAAACGGCTGCGGACGTTAATAGGTTCATAAACAAAAATACAAATGCGTATTAAGCAGGGCTCATATAAAATCCATGCGCCCTGTGCATTGCTACAGCATCGGCCCAAAAATCGGAATCGATTTTTGGAAAGCACGATGCGAAGATTCAATAAATCAGAGCGACCTTTGTGCGTCCGAATGGACGCACGGCGCTCTGGGAGGCCTAACTGGCCTCCCCGGCCAAAGCGGCCATAAAGCGTTTTACAGTGGCGGGCATGCCATGGACAAGGGCATCTGCGGTCAATCCATGTCCGATGGAAACCTCTTGCAAATCCGGAACACGCTTTGCCAGCGCTGGAATATTCTCCACCGTCAGGTCGTGCCCGGCATTGACCGCAAGACCAAGCGCGCGCGCTGCATCAGCAGCCTTGCCAAGACGCTCCAACTCGCGGGCGCTGGCAGCAGAGTCGTCATAGGTTGCACCATAGGGACCTGTATAAAGCTCCACCCGGTCGGCACCGATGCCTTTTGCGATTTCGTAGCCCAGTGGATCGGGATCGGCAAAAAGTGACACGCGCATGCCACGCGCCTTCAGCCTTTTGACGATCGGCGCCAGATAATCGGCTTTGAGAACAAAATCCCAGCCATGATCGGAAGTCGATTGCATCGGATCATCAGGTACCAGCGTCACCTGTTCAGGCTCATGCTTTTCGACCAGATCGAGAAAGGCGTCGCTGGGAAAGCCTTCAATATTGAATTCAGCATGCGGAAATTCATCATCGATCAAGGCGCGCAAATCGCCGAGATCGGAAAACCGGATATGGCGCTGATCGGGACGCGGGTGCACCGTCAGCCCTGCCGCCCCCGCCTCAAGCGCCACGCGCCCGATGCCGGTCACGCTTGGCCAAGGCAAATCTCGCCTGTTACGCAGCATAGCCACCGCATTGAGATTTACAGACAATTTTGCAGTCATGCAGGCATTCTCCAGCGTCCGATAGAGCGCTTATACTCCGCATCGTTGAAAAATGTGAGCGTTTTCGCGTCACAGAGTAAACGTCATCCCCGAACTCTTTATCTCGCTCATTCGGGCATGGATGTATCAGCGCCGCCCAAAAATCGAAAAATGTTTGCGCAACCTTTGTCTGCGCATGCGCGTTTTCTGCTCAAAGGATTACCCCGGACAAATGCGAAGGAGATGCCAATGCACACTGAAGACATACCGGTTATCCGCCGCATTCCCACCAACCGCAGCGACGTTTTTGCCTTTGCCATTGAAGGCCATATGAACGACTCATCGCTTGAAAATCTTTACGGGCTTCTTGATGGCGCCTATGAGCAGCATGAGGAGATTGATCTTCTGATCCGCCTGACCGGTTATGAGGGCATGGATTGGGGCGCGGCTTTTTCCGAAAGCACCTTGTCGATGCGCTCCAAGTCGCTCAAACATTTGCGCCGCTATGCAATCGTCGGCGGACCATTGTGGATACAGGCCAGTATCACGCTGATGCAGCCATTTTTATCCATCGAAATGCGCTCTTTCGAACCGGAAGACGAAGAAAAGGCATGGGAATGGCTGAATGCTGCACCAGTTGAGGAATGATTATTTCACCACCGTCAGCCGCTCGGCTGCACGGGTGATGGCTGTATAAAGCCAGCGTTCGCGTGTATCGCGGAATGCAAAACTTTCATCGAACAGCACCACCTCGTCCCATTGCGAACCCTGCGCTTTGTGAACGGTCAGCGCATAGCCATAGTCGAAATCATCATAGCGCTTCTTGGTCTGCCATGGAATTTCGCTGTCTGGGTCTTCAAACTGCGCTTTCAAAAGCTTGATTTTAGACACGCCGCGATCATCATCTTCGGGTGACACCAGCAGATTGATACCGGGCTTCACCGTTTCCTTGGACGAAGTCATCACTTTCCAAAGCGAGCCGTTGAGCAAGCCCTTGGCCGGATCGTTGCGCAGGCAGACGAGCTTGTCACCGGCTTGTGGATAGTCGGCTGTAAAGCCCTTCAACTCACGCAGCCGCTGATTATAGCGCTTGCGCGTGCGGTTGGTGCCAACCAGCACCTGATCGGCGGCAAGCACCATATCTCGGTCGACCTCGCTCTTGCCAATAACCTTGGCAAGACCGTAATCGCCATAGCTGAGTTCGCGCCCCTCGCGCACATCGAGCGCCATGCGGATAATTGGATTATCCTGCGCTTGCCGATGAATTTCGGTCAGGAGATAGTCCGGCTCATGCTCGGTAAAGAAACCACCGCCGGAAATCGGCGGCAACTGTCCCGGATCGCCGAGAACCAAAATCGGCGTGCCAAAGCTCATCAGATCGCGGCCCAGCGCCTCATCGACCATCGAACATTCATCGACCACGATCATCGCCGCCTTGGCGACCGGGCTTTGCCGGTTGAGTGCGAAAGTCGGGGCGATCGATGTCTTGCCAGTCGTCTCGTCCTCGATGGCTTCCTCGCCCCGCGGGCGATAAATCAGCGAATGCAAGGTGCGCGCATTGCTTGCGCCCTTGGAGCGCAAAACCTGCGCCGCCTTGCCGGTGAAGGCTGCGAACTGCACATCGCCATCGACATGTTCGGCAAAGTAACGCGCAAGCGTGGTTTTGCCGGTTCCGGCATAGCCGAACAGCCTGAAAATAGGGCTGCGACCATCTTTGAGCCATTGCCCGACGGCTTTGAGCGCCTGATCCTGTTCCGGTGAAAACTGCATGGCTCTGTCAGACAGGATTCGCCCTACGGAAGCAAGCCCGATGATGCAAATCTAGTTTTCAATACCAAACGAGCTCCCATGCGTTCAACTATATATTGGAATCCTTCTACTTTAAAAAGCAAGAAATAATCACATAAAATGCGGATCAATATTTATTATCATATAATTTAAATGAAAACTGTAATAATAACGATAGCGCGGCCTCAATATAAGCATCGACTGATGGAGAGAATTATGATGTTTACTATTTTTGCAGCGCTGGCATTAGCGTTGCTTTTCTCATGGATCGGCAAGCGAAGGCTTGCGCTCATTTTCATGGGACTATGTCTGGTTCTGGCCGTAAAGGAATTTCTCTGGGAAATTCACAGTGACGAATATGGCTACCGCATGCCGTGGATTCAGACTCATCTCGTCGTCCCCACTGTTAATGACGGCAGCCAAACAGCTCTCCTCTCCTCACAAGGTTTCCACGGAGAACTGGCATGACCACGCAAACAGTTCAAGAAACAGCCTATGAAAGCAGAGGCTCGCTGCTCACTTCTTTGCATTATGCCTATATGCTCTGCATGTTGGCGGTGCTTGCGGCGATACTGACGGCAGCCATGGTGTTCCAGTATGGCTATGGCGAACTGCCCTGCCCGCTCTGCCTTTTGCAAAGACTTGCCATGTTCGGCGTCTGCTTCGGTCTGATCCTTCAGTTCCGGTCCGGTTTTTCCTATCAGAATACCGGCATAAGCCTGCTGTTTACCGTATTTCTTCTCATCGTGTCGGTGCGCCAGACGCTTCTCGATATCTATCCGCGCCCCGGCCATGAATATATCGGCACAGCAATCTTCGGCATCCACATGCCGGTGTGGTCCGTGATCATAGCAGCGGTTCTGTTCTTCGGCTTTGCGCTGCAATTCATTCTTTTCGGCCAAAACCGGCACCAGCACGAACATCCGGTCAAACAGTTTCCACTGCTTGCCGTGCTGGCAACTGTCTTGAGCCTTTATGTCGTTGCAATCGGCGTCATTAACTTTGCGTCTGTCGGCGTACAGTGCGGCTTTGGCCAATGCCACACAATGGGCTATGCCCTGTTGAAATAGACCAATAAAAAAGGGAGCGTCCGCAAAGACGCTCCCTTTTTATGTGTTCACAGAAGAAATCCGTTACATGCCCTGCGGGCCGCGGTTCATCGCCGAAACACCGGTGCGGCAGATTTCAACCAGCCCCAGCGGCTTCATGATCGCGATGAACTGGTCGATCTTGGCTGGCTTGCCAGTGATCTCCAGAACGAAATGCTCGGTCGTCGCATCCACCACCTTGGCCTTGAAGGCATCCGCCAGACGCAATGTCTCGGCGCGAGACTCGCCGGAGCCCGCGACTTTCACCAGCGCCAGTTCGCGCTCGATGGGGCGGTCGTGGCCCAGTTCTGCCGCGCGATGGCTCAGGTCCACCACGCGATGAACCGGAACAATACGCTCCAGCTGATGGCGGATCTGGTCGAGCACATGCGGGGTGCCGCGTGTGACGATGGTGATGCGCGACAGGTGCTGCTCGTGCTCGGTTTCGGAAACGGTCAAGCTTTCGATATTATAGCCGCGCCCGGAAAAAAGACCGATCACACGCGCTAGGACGCCCGGCTCGTTATCGACGAGAACGGCGAGCGTGTGGGTTTCCGGCGTTTGCGTCTCGGCTGCGATGAAATATGCCGAGCCGGAAGCGAGATTTTGTGCATTCATGATTTTGTTCCTTCCGCTCAGACCAGCGCACGGCCTTTGGCGTCGATGGCATTGGCAACGGCTTCGTCGGTGGCTTCATCCGGCAGCAGCATTTCATTATGCGCCTTGCCTGACGGGATCATCGGGAAGCAATTGGCGAGATTGGCAACCCGGCAATCAAAGATCACCGGCTTGTCGATGTCGATCATCTCCTGAATGGCTGCATCGAGATTGCCCGGCTTGTCACAGCGGATACCATGCGCACCATAGGCTTCCGCCAGCTTGACGAAGTCAGGCATGGCTTCGGTGTAGGAATGCGACAGGCGGTTGCCATGCAGCAATTGCTGCCACTGGCGCACCATGCCCATATATTGATTGTTCAGAATGAAAATCTTGATCGGCGCATTGTGCTGGATCGCCGCCGACATTTCCTGAATGCACATCTGGATCGAGGCATCGCCTGCAATGTCGATGACGAGGGATTGCGGATGCGCGATCTGCACGCCAAGGGCTGCCGGCAATCCATAGCCCATGGTGCCAAGCCCACCAGAGGTCAACCAGCGGTTTGGCTCTTCAAAGCCAAAGAATTGCGCCGCCCACATCTGGTGCTGCCCCACTTCCGTGGTGATATAGGTATCGCGGTCCTTGGTCAGTTCATAAAGCCGCTGTATCGCATATTGCGGCATGATCACGTCCTTGTTGGACGTGTAGGCCAAGGAATTGCGCGCCCGCCAACGATCGATCTGCTCCCACCAAGCGGCAATGGCTTTTTTCTCCGGCTTCTTTTCAGAGGCACGGAACTGACGAATAATGTCTTCCAGAACATGCTCGACATCGCCGATAATCGGCACATCGACGCGGACATTCTTGTTGATCGAGGACGGATCGATATCGATGTGGATTTTCTTGGAATGCGGCGAGAATGCATTGAGACGGCCGGTGATCCGGTCATCAAAACGCGCACCGATGCACAGCATGACATCACAGTCATGCATGGTCATGTTGGCCTCATAAGTTCCGTGCATACCAAGCATGCCGAGCCAGTTCTTGCCCGAAGCCGGATAGGCACCCAGCCCCATCAGGGTCGAGGTAATAGGGAAATTGCCCAATTCCACCAGTTCGCGCAGCAGACGGGAGGCTGCGGGACCGGAATTGATGACACCGCCGCCTGAATAGATGACCGGCTTTTTAGCATTGGCGAGCAATCGCACGGCTTCGGTTACCGCCTGTGCGTCACCGCTGACAATCGGGCGATAGCTGGTGCGCGGGCTGGTTTCGGGCGGCGTATAGATGCCGGTGGCAAACTGGATATCCTTCGGGATATCGACCAGAACCGGCCCCGGACGACCGGTGGAGGCGATATGAAAGGCTTCATGCAGAATGCGTGCGAGGTCGTTGACGTCCTTGACCAGCCAGTTGTGCTTGGTGCAGGGGCGCGTGATACCGACCGTATCGGCTTCCTGAAAACCGTCCGAACCGATCAGCGAGGTCGGAACCTGACCGGAAATGCAGACCAGCGGAATGGAATCCATCAACGCGTCCTGAAGCGGCGTGACGGCATTGGTCGCACCGGGACCGGAGGTCACGAGCATCACACCAACCTTGCCGGTCGAACGCGCATAACCTTCGGCGGCATGCCCCGCACCCTGCTCGTGACGCACCAGAATATGCTGGACCTTGTCCTGCTGGAACAACTCGTCATAGATCGGCAGCACGGCACCGCCCGGATAGCCGAAAATGCTTTCCACGCCCTGATCGATCAGAGCCTGAATGACCATTTCCGCCCCTGTCATTTCACGCGGATGGCTCGCATCCTGCGTCTGGCTGGCGTTTTTCTCCGCGTCCTGTTTCTCTGCGCTCATCAGTCTCTTCCCGTCTCGTCTGCATTTCAGTGTCGGTTTAAACCAAAAATGGCTAATTTTGATAATAAAAAAGGCCCCCGAGGGAGCCTGTCTTTCGCGCATGGGAGCTTTCGCCGGATGGTTACACCATCCTGCCCATGCGCGTTCGTACCACAAGAATGCTAAATTTGTTCATGCGCGGACAGTAATCGCCGAAAATGGTGCCGTCAACGCATAAATAGGTGCGCTGCGATATTTTCTTAAATATCGACTGCCAATCACATAACTTTATTTCAAGGCTTCTTCGGCGCTTCCGACAAATTTCCAGCTTTCGTCAAGCTGGTTGCGAAACCAAGTCGACTGACGCTTGGCATATTGCCGCGTGGCAATCACCGCACGCTCGATTGCTTCCTGCTCGCTCAACTCGCCTTCAAAAAACGCCGCTATTTCCCGCACACCAATGGCCTTCATGGCGGGCAAAGGAGGATCAAGCCGCAAAGCGAGCAGTTCTTTCACCTCATCAAGCGCGCCTTCAGCCCACATCGTTTCAAAGCGCTGCGCGATGCGCGCCGACAACAAGCCGCGATCAGGCAGCAGGACGATCTTGCGGGCAGAGGCATCATCCACCAGAGCCGCACCCTTGGCACCATGCCATTCCAGAAGCGACTTTCCGGTGCCTTCAATCACTTCGAGTGCGCGCGCAATGCGCTGACTGTCAGTCGGTTGCAGCGTGGCCGCGATGCGCGGGTCGCGCTCCGACAAGATGCGATGCAGGCTTTCCGGCCCCTCGTCGTGCATACGCTCGCGCCAATGATCGCGCACATTCTGCGGCACTTGTGGCATTTGCGACAGCCCGCCCAGCAGGGCGCGAAAATATAGCCCGGTTCCGCCGACAAAAACCGGGGTCCGGCCTGCGAGTTCAGGACGCATTAAAAGGGAGGCAACATCCGCAAACCACTTGCCGGTCGAATAGGTGATGTTTGGCGAGACATGGCCATAGAGATAGTGTTCGGCCGCTTTCAGATCATCAACGCCCGGACGTGCCGTGAGCCGGTCGAGCACATCATAGACCTGCATGGAATCGGCATTGACGATAAATCCACCCGTTTGCCGCGCGAACGCAAGTGCAAGAGCCGACTTGCCGCTGGCCGTCGGTCCGGCTATCAGGATTGCGTTGTTGATCGCGTCCCTTGTCATCGCAGGAAATAGTCCCTCATGTCCGCATCTAACCCTCTCGTCGCCACCCTGATTGCCAATCCGGCCAAGGCCAATCTCGTACCCGCGCTCGGGATTAAAGCGTCAGCGGCCACAAATGCAACAGGACTTTACTGGCTTGCCGATGGTATTGCCTGCGATATCCCACTGCCCGCTGGCATGAAAGCCGACGAGGCACACGGTTTGCTGCATCATGCGCTGAATGGCGAGCCAATCGATGTCGTTGTGCAGGAACAGGACAGCCGCCGCAAGAAAATCCTGATTGCCGATATGGATTCGACCATGATCGAACAGGAATGCATTGACGAGCTTGCCGAGGAAGCAGGCCTTCGCGATCATGTCGCAGCCATCACGGCGCGCGCTATGAATGGCGAAATCGAATTTGAGCCTGCCCTTCGCGAACGCGTTGCGCTGTTGAAAGGCCTGCCGCTTCAAGTGATCGACAAGGTCGTTGCGACGCGCATCACCTTGATGCCGGGCGGCGTGGAACTGGTGCGCACCATGCGCAAGCATGGCGCCTATACGGCACTCGTCTCAGGCGGTTTTACCGCCTTCACCCAGCGCATTGCTGACATGATCGGCTTTAACGAAAACCGCGCCAACCAGCTTCTCGATGACGGGGCGAACCTTACCGGCACGGTCGCAGAGCCGATTCTCGGGCGCGAAGCCAAGGTCGAAAGGCTCGAAGCCATCGCCGACCGACTGGGGCTCACGCCTGAGGACGCGATTGCGGTGGGCGATGGTGCCAATGATCTCGGTATGATCCAGTTGGCCGGAACGGGCGTGGCGTTACACGCAAAACCCGCTGTCGCAGCACAGGCCAAAGTCCGTGTTGATCATGGCGACCTGACCGCACTTCTCTATATTCAGGGTTTTAGAAAAGCTGATTTCGTGGAATGATTCGTCGAAAGCGAGCCCTGGAAGGAGTTTTTCAATTTCGCCCGACGCAGTACGCACAATCAGGATGGTTTTGGGATTTGCACTGGCGCCCCTCGGCTCCGGCCTGTTGCAGATGCTTGTAATGGGTCGTGCCGGGGCCTTTTCCATCATCGTGCTTAGCTACCCGATCGCTCTGCTGTTTGGCGTACCGGCATTCTTCAGCGCCCGTTATCTCAAATGGCTCGGCTTGAAGGCCGTGCTTTTCGGCGGTGCAGGGCTTGGCGTTCTCGTTGGACTTGTTCTGGCCATGGACGGACTTCAGGAGCGCATCGTGCCGGTCATTGTCGGCGTTTCGCTTCTTGCCCTGCATGGTGCAATTGTTGCGGGCCTGTTCTGGTTCATCGCTTTATGGCGCGCAAACAGATCTCACGCCACCTGACCGGCGCACCAGCCCGATGACCAAGCCCACTGGAAATTATAGCCGCCAAGCCAGCCGGTGACGTCGACCACCTCGCCAATGAAATAAAGACCGGGGACGGATTTGGCTTGCATGCTGCGCTGATCAAGATCGCGCGTATCGACGCCGCCTAAGGTCACTTCCGCCGTGCGATACCCTTCCGAACCGGCAGGCTTTATGCGCCAGTCACGAATGGCGGCCTCAACCCGCCGCAGGACCTTGTCAGACATATCGGCCAGATGGGTGCCGGTCCCGTTTTCCTCGGCCAATGTCTGCGCCAGTTTTTTGGGCAGGTGAAAGCCAAGTGCGGTCTGCAAGGCCTGTTTGCCATTTGTCGAACGCTCTTTTCGCAACGCCTCGAACAGATCGGTTCCGGGCAGCATATCGATGCGGATTTCATCGCCCTCTTTCCAGAAGGACGAGATTTGCAGGATGGCAGGTCCGCTGATACCGCGATGCGTAAACAGCATGGCCTCGCCAAAACTGGTTTTTCCGCAAGACACTGAGGCATCGAGCGCAATCCCCGCAAGCGGTTTAAGGCGCTCCAGGGTTGCGGGATCAAAGGTGAGCGGCACCAATGCTGGCCGCGTTTCGACAAGCCGCAGCCCGAATTGCGCAGCAATCTCGTAACCGAACCCCGTGGCGCCCATTTTAGGAATAGATTTGCCACCACAGGCCACCACCAGCGAACGGCAACGGACCGAACCATCTGTCAATTCCAGATCAAAACCATCCGCGTTTTTTTCGATCTTCGTTACCGAACAGGCAAGTTTCAGTCGCGCACCATAGCGGCGCATTTCTTGCACCAGCATGTCGATGATTTGTGTGGCCGAACCATCGCAGAACAACTGCCCCAGCGTCTTTTCATGATAGGCAATGCGATGGCGCTCAATCAGCGCTAAAAAATCGCGCTGCGTGTAACGCTTGAGCGCCGAAATACAGAAATGCGGATTTTGCGACAGGTAGTTTTTCGCACTCGCATGGAGATTGGTGAAATTGCAGCGACCGCCACCGGAAATGCGGATTTTTTCACCCGCAGTTTTGGCGTGATCGACAACAAGCACCGAGCGTCCACGCTTGCCCGCCTCAATCGCGCACATCATACCGGCCGCGCCCGCGCCGATCACCACAACATCGACTTTTTCCAATATCAGTCGATCCGTACGGTCACAAAGCGCAGTTCACCCGAACGCGACGCCAGCATAAAAAGCGCATTCTTGCGGTTTTCGCGACGCAACACATCGATGCGCTTTTTGACGTCTTGCGGTGTCTTCACATTCACCTGTCCCACATCGACAATGACATCGCCGGTTTCAACGCGCTTTTCACCTGCTGCCGAACCGGGCGCGACATAAAGAATGGCGACACCCTCAACGTCTTCGGCAATGCCGAATTCACCGCGAACCTCGTCATTAAGTTCCGCCAGTTTCATGCCAAGGATGGATACAGCCGCCTCGCTTTTGGCGCTGTCATGATCTGTGTTCTTTTTGTCAGGCTCGTTTTGAGGGGTTTCAGGCAGCACACCATCGGGCAGTTCCTGCCCCTCCTCTTCGCCTTCGTCCGCCTCGGGCGGCGGAGCCTGATCTTCGGTCGCGGCCTGTGTACTCTTGTCGTCTTCGACAAGACGCCCGAGCTTGACCTTGAGCGTCTGCTCGGCACCGTCACGCATCACGACGATCTCGACTTCCTTGCCGACCGGGCTTTCAGCGACAAGTCGCGGCAGATCACGCGCCGTCTCGACAGACTTGCCCTCAAAACGGATGATTACGTCACCCGCTTTCAGCGCCTTGTTGTCGACGCCCGAATTTTCAATCAGCCCGCCGATCAGCGCACCCTTGGCAGCTTTCAAGCCAAGGCTGTCAGCAATGTCCTGCGTGACGGGCTGAATGCGGATACCAAGCCAGCCGCGCTTGACCTCACCAAATTCCTTGAGCTGATCGATCACGCCGACCGCCATTTCGGAGGGAATGGCAAAACCGATCCCGATTGAGCCGCCAGACGGAGAAATGATGGCCGTATTGACGCCGATCACCTTGCCTTCCATATCGAAAAGTGGGCCACCGGAATTGCCGCGATTGATAGCCGCATCGGTCTGGATGAAATCATCGTAGGGACCGGACTGGATATCGCGCTTGCGTGCGGAAATGATGCCCGTTGTCACCGTACCGCCAAGGCCGAACGGATTGCCGATGGCCAGAACCCAGTCACCGATACGCGCCTTTTCGGAGTTGCCGAATTGCACAGCGGTGAGCTTGCGCTTGGTGGGATCGACCTTGAGCACCGCAAGATCGGTCTTGGTGTCCTTGCCGACCAGTTCGGCTTTCAGCTTGGAGCCATCGGTGAAATTGACCTCGATCTCGTCGGCATCGGCGATGACGTGATTATTGGTGACGATAAAGCCTTTCGCGGCATCGATCACAAAGCCCGATCCAAGCGATTGCACTTTGCGCGAATCGTCGCCTTTTCCGTCGCCCTTATTGTCGAAGAAATCCTTGAAATAGTCCTGAAACGGAGACCCTTCCGGCACATTCGGCATCGGCACTGGGCCGTCATCGCCCTCTCCGCCTTCATCCTTCACCGTCTGGGACGTGGAGATGTTGACCACCGAATCAAGCAGGCCCTCGGCGATATCCGCCACGGATGCAGGCCCTCGTGTCGTCACAGTTTGCTGCGCCATGGCTGGCACATTACTGGTTACGACCAATGCCCCTAAAGCCACGGTTGCCAGTAAGATGCGAGCAAATCCCGCCTTGGGTGCAACTGCCATAAAGCTCTGCTCCGTTCGTGTGTCCGCGATCAAGATGGGCCTGCATGGAAACAGGCATATGTCTGATTAGATCGTCGCAAAATAAGGCCTGTTTGCGGCCTCGCCTAGTCCGACCAACAGAAATAGAGCATTTTTAAACCGAAGGGAGCGGATAAACGCATTATCCCCTGACAAACCACACGATCCCGACGCCGATGGCAAGGGCTGCAATGCCTGCGATCCGCAGGGCGGTTTCGGGCGTTTCGCTGGCTTCCCTGGCAAGTTTTCGCGCCAGAGAAGGAAAGCCGCCGTAGAGCAGCCCCTCGAATACGAAGAGCAGTCCCACGGCGGCTAGAAAATCGGCCATAAGTCGCTTTTCCCGACTTTACTGTGCAGGCGTCGCCAATTGGCCACCCGCATCACGGAAGAACTTGAAGAACTCCGAATCCGGTGACAGGACCAGCGTGGTATCCGGCGTATTCAAGGCCTCACGATAAGCGGCCATCGAACGATAGAAAGCAAAGAAGCCCGGATCTTTCGATGCGGAACGCGCAAAGATTTCACTGCGCTGCGCTTCGCCTTCACCGCGCAGAATTTCAGACTCCTTACGTGCCTGCGCAAGCAGTTCGACAACCTGACGGTCGGCAACAGCGCGGATATGCTGCGCTTCCGCACGACCGCCCGCACGCAGACGCTCAGCCTCTGCAAGACGTCCTTCGTTCATGCGCTTGTAGGTCTGCTGGGAAACATCCGCTGTCAAATCGGTACGACGAATACGAACATCTGCAATTTCCAGACCAAGCGAAGTGGCATAACCCCGCATTTGATCACGCACTTCACGCATCATATCACCGCGCTCTTCCGAAAGCGCCGCTTCGAACTGACGCTTACCGTAAACGCTACGCAGCGACGCATTCAGCTGCGTGCTCAGAAGTTCTTCTGCGCGCGCTCTTTCCGCCCCGTCAACACTTTCACGGAATTTGCGCGGGTCGGCAATACGATAGACCAGAAACGCATCGACATCGTAGAACTTGCCGCCGGAAACCTGAACACGGATGTCGTCGAGATCAAAGCGCAACAGGCGATTATCGACAATCTGCACCCGATCGGCATCGAACATGCTGAGTGGCAACTTGAAATAAATACCCGGTTCGCTCTTCACATCGATAATTTGGCCGAAACGAATGACAATGGCCTGTTCGCGTTCATTGACGATGTAAAGCGACGAATAGATCAGAAAAAGAATGACGGCGACAATGCCACCGATAAACGGAAGTCTGTTCTGAGCCATTATTGGTTACCTCCGGTCACGGTTCTGGGAGTCGCCGTTGGCGCTGATGTCGTCGGTGCCGTTGCAGCAGGAGCGGCGTTCGTTGCAGAACCCGTGCGTGGCTGTTGTCGCATAAGTTCATTCAGGGGCAAGTAAGGAACAACCCCGTTACCCTGTTCAACAATGACTTTTTTGGTGCTTTTCAGAACGCTTTCCATCGTTTCCAGAAACAGGCGGTTGCGTGTGACTTCAGGTGCTTTTTCATATTCGGCCATGACGGAACTGAACCGCTGCGCCTCACCTTCGGCATCCTGGACGACGCGGTTCTTGTAAGCGGCCGCATCTTCGCGAATCTGCGATGCCTCACCGCGCGCCTTGCCAAGCTCCTGATTGGCATATTTGTTGGCTTCATCCTTGAAGCGGTCTTCGTCCTGCTCGGCACGCTGGACTTCTTCAAAGGCATCGGCCACTTCCTGTGGCGGGGCGGCATCTTCGATCGAAACCGCATTGATCTGGATACCGGCTTTGTAATTGTCGAGCGTTGTCTGAATGATGTGCTGGACACTCTTGGCGATATCTTCGCGATTATCGCGGAAAATATCCTGTGCCGGGCGGCGTCCTACGATTTCGCGCATCGCACTTTCGGAAACCCGCTGCACCATATTGTCCGGGCTATCCACATCAAAAAGATAAGAACGCGGATCGGCAACACGATAAAGGACGGAAAACTGAACATTGACGATGTTCTGATCGCCGGTCAGCATCATGCCCTGTGTGGCAGTACGTGACCCTTGTCCGCCGATATTGATCTGCTTTTCAACGATCGGTGCTTTTTCGTAAGTCTCAATTGGCCAAAGATGAAAATGTGGCCCCTGGGTGGCAACACCTTCTTTTGGCTTACCGAAACGAAGCTCGACCGCAACTTCGCCAGGCTGCACGAAATAAACCGACTGGAATATCCAGAAGCCGACCAAAGCAACGCCAACAAGGGCAAAAAGCGCACGATTACTACCACCGCCGCCACCATTACCGCCCGGAAACACCTTTTTCAGACGATCCTGGCCTTTACGCAAAATATCTTCAAGATCAGGAGGCGTGTTCTGACCGCCACCCTTTGGCCCCTTCGGGCCCTGTCCCCATGGACCACCATTATTATTATTATTATCGCCGCCACCGCCCCATGGGCCGCCGCCGCCATTCTGATTACTCCAGGGCATCCTCACCTCTTGTCCGCACGACGCGAGGTACAATGCCCCCGCCATCAACTAATGTTTCCGTTTTATAGGCATCGCGAGGGCTGGTTTCAACGCAAGACGGCAAATTTATGCCGCTATGCTTTACGAAACACGCCTTTTGTAAACCATATAGCGTGTTGCGTGGCTGTCCTTTTCGCCCGCGGGCACATCCTCTGTGGACGAAAGCTGCCATGCCGACGAATCGATTTTGGGGAAATAAGTGTCTCCGTCAATCGCGGCTAGGACACGCGTAAAATGCACATAATCAACAAATGGCAATGCCTGCGCATAAATAGTGCCGCCGCCCATGATGCAGACGTCACCGGCACCCATTTCGCTTGCAAGCTTGCGCCCGAGCGCTATGGCCTCATCCACCGACCGCACGATATGCGCGCCTTCTGCCGCAAAATTTTCGTCACGCGTGATCACGATATTCGGGCGTCCCGGCAAAGCCCGCCCAATCGATTCCCACGTCTTGCGTCCCATGATCACCGGCTTGCCCAGCGTCAGCGCCTTGAAACGCTTTAAATCCGTCGAGAGCTTCCACGGCATATCGCCGTCACGGCCGATGACGTCATTTTCGGCAGCCGCAACAACAATGAAAAGCGTTGGCTCTTGCATATCATTCATACCGCAATTGGAGCCTTGATCGTGGGATCAGCTTCATAATTCTGCAATTCAAAATCCTCGAAGCGGAATTGAAACAGATCTTTGACATCAGGATTGATATGCATGACCGGCAGTTTCTTTGGGCTGCGGGTCAACTGCTCCCGCGCCTGCTCAAAATGATTGGAATAAAGATGTGCATCGCCCAGCGTATGCACGAAATCGCCGGGCTTCAGCCCCACAACCTGCGCGATCATCATCGTCAGCAGCGCATAAGAGGCGATATTGAACGGCACGCCAAGAAAAATATCCGCTGAACGCTGATAAAGCTGGCACGACAATTTGCCATCGGCGACATAGAACTGGAACAGGCAATGACAGGGCGGCAGCGCCATTTCATCGACCAGCGCCGGGTTCCACGCGGACACGATCAGGCGCCGCGATTGCGGATTGTCACGCAGCATTTTCAAGAGATTGGCAATCTGGTCGATATGCCGCCCATCGGGTGTCGGCCAAGAGCGCCATTGATAGCCGTAAACGGGGCCGAGATCGCCGTTCGCGTCGGCCCATTCATCCCAGATCGTAACTCCGTTGTCCGTCAGATAGGCGATATTCGTATCACCTTTGAGAAACCACAACAGCTCATGAATGATCGAACGCAGGTGCAGCTTCTTGGTGGTCAGGACCGGAAAACCCTCCTCCAGATTGAAACGCATCTGATAGCCGAAGACCGAACGCGTTCCCGTCCCGGTGCGATCGCCACGATCGACGCCGGTATCAAGCACATGCTGGAGAAGATCGAGATAGGTGCGCATAGGATTTTCCAAGACCGATTCGTGTGGGCCTTACTATAACGAGAAAACCCGGCGCGGGATGCACCGGGCTCACATTCCACAATCAAAGCGGACCACAATCAAAGCGGCCCCGATAAAACCGGATTGATCAGAGATCGCCGAGCTTTCCGAGCTGCTTGGCCACCAGATAGTAGTAGGTAACGCGATTCTTGTTACGGTCGCCCTTCATGACTTCGGCGACATGATTGACGGCTTCTTCCGCCTTGGCTTCATCGGTAACACCGAGCTTCTTGTGAACCCAGCTATCGCGCACGCGCTTCAATTCTTCCGGATCGGTTACCGAAACGAGCGAAGAATCGCGATTGCGCAATGCAATGCCCAGATGGCTAACGATTTTTGCAACAACGGCTTCATCCGCTGCGGCATCGTAACGGCGGACATCCGCGAGATATTCACTCATCTATCATTCTCCTTCGAATGGGACTAACAGTCCCGTTTCAGCTTTGCGAGCGGAACCCGCGATGATTATCACGCCGGTCTATCCCGTAATAATTGCGAAGATTGACCACAGAAAGCGGACTGTCAATCGGAAATGATGCTGAAACTACACGCTAAAACCGGTATTCCCCCTTTCAATCCGTCTTGCCTGCGCCTATATACGTCGTGCTGGCGCAAGCCAGCTATGGTGATAAATGGACGGTGTAATAAACCTATTGGACCCGGGGGCGGTACCCGGCGCCTCCACCAGAACGCAGGCAACTGAGTTGGGCTTGCGCTGTGGCGGGGGCGAAACAGGATCGACAAGGGTGTAAAGATCGCTCTTTTACTCGGCATGATACCACCGTTATCGGGTCAATTGAGTAGTTGCAAATGACAACAAAGCTCAGGGTTACGCTCTCGCTGCCTAATGGCGGTGCGGGAAACCCACTCTAAAGTCCTTGGGGTTAGCCCCTCAAGGCGGGGTTCGGAGGCACCTGGCAACAGAAGCCTCCACTTTCTTTCAAGCTGTAGCTACATCGAACTCACCCGCTTTACGCGGCAAAACGATTTGCGTCAGCACGAATGCACTCACGGCACAGCCGGCGATACCCCCAGCCATGGGAACAACTGTGCCATCAAAATATGCGCTGGTAAGCGCAATCGCTGCTCCGCCTATGACAAAATGAAATGTTCCCATAAGGGCCGAAGCGGTACCAGCAATAGTGCCATACTCGTCCAGCGCCAGAACTGCCGTTGTGGGGATGACGAGCCCGAGAAACCCATATCCGACAAACAGGAAGCCTGCGACCAGCCACAGTGACTGATGACCCATAAGCACCGCGGCATACATCGCGAGCATCGCCACAGCAAATCCAGATGCCGCAAAACGCATCACGCGCCACAGCCCGAACCGCGCTCCCAGCCATCCGTTCAGCTGCGACACACCGAAGAACGACACCGCATTGGCCGAAAAAGCCAGAGCATATTGATTGGGCGTCAAACCATAATGATCAATCAGCACGAATGACGAATTTGCCAGATAGACAAAGAAGGATGAAATGCCCAAACCACCGATGAAAACCAGCCCAAGAAAGTGGCGGTCCTTCAGGAGCAGGCGGTAGCTGCGCAGGGCACCGGCGAGATTGCTTTCAAGGCGTGCCTCGCGTGTGCGGGTTTCCCTTTGAAAAGCCGTCAGAAGCACGATTGCCGCCATTGCGGCAATCAGCACTGCCCAAAAGACACCGCGCCAGCCGAAAAAGCCGATGATAACCGATCCGGTCAGTGGCGCCAGAATAGGCGATACTGAAAAAACGAGCATCAAAAGCGACATCAGCCGCGCCGCCTCGACGCCGCGATGAAGATCACGCACCACAGCACGTGGAATAACCATCCCCGCAGCCGCACCCAGCCCCTGAACGAAGCGGAACAGCACAAGCATATCGATATTGCTGGCAAGGGCCGAACCGACACTTCCCGCCGCAAAAAGCATCAGTCCACCATAAAGCGGGATTTTGCGCCCAAACATATCGGATAAAGGACCGTAAAAAAGCTGCGCGATCGCCAAGGCGACGAAAAATGCCAACAGGCTCATCTGCACGGCACCCGTTTCGGCGCGCAGATCAGCGGCAATCGTCGGCAGGGCCGGAAGATACATGTCGATTGCAAACGGGCCGACAGCGGAAAGAAGGCCAAGAACAACAGCATTGCGCACAAGACCGGAAGCCATGGGAGGACGCGCTTTCATCAATGTTTCGTGAGGCCACTGTCGCGGATCAGAAACACTGACATTTCCCGGGAGGATGGATCCGTCAGGTTCGAAATCCGCAAGCAGCGCTAATAAATGCTTGTATATTCAGTATCTTTTGTTGAACAATCGCGGCGTAAGCTCTTTTGTCTTCACAAATCAAGCAGCTCGATTGACCACGGCATGATACCGTCTATACAATGTGTCACAACAGTTTTGACAGCAATGTCAAATTAGACACCATTGTCCAAAACGTCAAGCCATCTTATGTTGGGTCTATGAAACCTGCTGACATCATCGAGATATCGACATCTTCCGGCAAGCCGGGGCTGATCGCCAAGGGTCAAAGCTTCGGTGCGACCGCAGCCGCGAAGCCCGGACAGTGCATGAAGCGAGACTTCATCCTGTGCTCGGCGGCGCGCGTCTTCGCGCGCGACGGGTTTCAGGGCGCCAGCATCGATGTGATTGCGAGTGAGGCCGGTGTTTCGCGCCAGACCATCTATAATCATTACCGCGACAAGGAAGCGTTGCTATCGGCGGTGGTGGAGGACGCGTTAGAGCGCATGAATGCGAGCCTCTTCGCGGTTATTTCCACCTTTCCCCGGTCGGGTGAAAATCTCGATCAGTCCCTCGTCGCCTTTGCGATCCGAATGAGCCGAAACTGCATTTATGATTCGTCCGCCGCATTTCTGCGCAACCTGATGCAGTCCGACGAGATGGACAGTTCCTTCACTACGCAGCTTTGCAGCAACAAGGGGCCAGCGCAGGCCGTCCCGGCCATCGCCGCCTGTCTGTCACGGCTCGCTCTGGCAGGAGATCTGCGGATCGACGATCCCGACATTGCGGCGCGGCATTTTCTTGCTCTCATCAGTGCCGATACGCATTTTCACACATTGGCCGGACACAGCATAGACGAAGCGGTCATTGAACGCAGCGCCGTCAATGGCGTGCGCACCTTCCTGCTCGCCTTTGCCGGAAACGCTCAAAAAAGCCGTTAAAGGCTTGTGCGCGCAAGCTGGATCAATTTTTTGCATTATATATCAACTTTTCCTGCAAGAACTAACTTGACATCTACCCGCGAATCCGTGGGATAAGCGAACCATGGTACAGGATCTTATCCGTTATGATATTCTCGCCCAGGAAGCCCTGAGGGGCGTCATCCGCAAGGTTCTTGCGGAAGCGGCCAAGTCTGGCCTGCCGGGCAATCATCATTTTTTCATCACCTTCCTTACCGAAGCGCCCGGTGTGCGCATTTCGTCGCGACTGAAGGAGAAATATCCCGAACAGATGACCATCGTGTTGCAGCACCAGTACTGGGACATGAATGTCACCGATCAACTGTTCGAGATCGGGCTTTCATTTGGCGATGTACCGGAAAAGCTGGTCATTCCGTTTTCGGCGATTCGTGGCTTTTACGATCCGTCAGTCAATTTCGAACTGGAGTTCGATGTCGCGGTAACACAGCCTGAAAGCGACAATGATGAAGGCGGCAATATTGCACCGGTCGAAATGATCCCGGTGGACAACGAGCCCGTGGCAAAGCCCGAAAAATCAAAGACGAAATCACGCAAATCTTCCGCTGAAAAAGCGGATGATACCGGCAAGGATGCAACCGACGGTGAAGACAAACCTTCTGCCGACGTCGTCTCGCTCGACGCCTTTCGTAAAAAGTAACACTGAAGCTCTTTCAGAGATTCATCCTTTGACTTCGATCAAGGCGTGAACAGTATACGGCGATAGGGTGATCGCTGACGGCAACCATGTTGAGGCGGGATTCAATGCTCCGTTTGATAGCGCAGGCAGTTCTCTGGATAAGTGGTATCATAGCGGCGTTCTTTGTGGCGCGCGACGAAGCCAACTTCGCCCTGTGGCAGATGGCGATAGGCTTGCTGATGCTGGTCGGTCTTTCGCTGGCGATCTGGTGGTTCACCAACCCCAAAGAACCCAGACGTTAGACAGCGCTTCTGATAGAAGGCTGAAACGATGAGCGAAATCGTCAACCTGCGACAGTTCAAAAAGAAAAAAGCTCGTGACGCCAAGCAAAAGCAGGCGGATCAGAACCGCATTGATTTTGGGCGCACCAAGGCGGAAAAAGACGCTGCCAATAAAGCGGTGCAAAAGGATAGCCGTTTTCTCGACCAACACCGGCTTGAACACGATGCTGACAAAGGCGACGCCTCATGACAGGCAGCCGCGTCACGGCTCGCCGTGTAAAGACGGGATTGCGTAAGCATTCAGTCAGTATACGCGGCCATGCCACAAGCTATACGCTTGAGGATGCCTTCTTTGAGATCATTGAACACATAGCCGCAGAGCGTGGCATATCAGTTGCCGCCCTTGTCGCAGAGGTCGACGGCAAGCGCGAGCGCGGGACCAATCTTTCCTCGGCATTACGTCTTCATGCTCTCGAATGGCTAAAATCGCAAATATCCGACGGCCATTAAAGCATGTCTCCCAAAAGTGGGAACCGGTTTTGGGATCAAGACATGCGTAAAAACAAAAACTTAAAGAGTGTCTTGTGGGTATGATAAAATGCGACACGCTTTAAAGCACGATGCTGTAACAGACTATAAGCCATCCACAATTATTGATCAGGCCTCAGGGTCTTTATGAAGTCGTCGACCGACTGCCCGTTTGGCGACATTGACGGCAATTGTTCTCCAACCTCGCCCGAAGCAGGCCTTTGTGCTTTTTGCTGTTCGACCCTGCGCCGCTGCGCTTCCATACGCCTGCGTTCGGCAGCTTCCGCATCAAACAGACCAAGCTCACGACGCAGCCGCTGTTTTTCCATCAGGCTCGCTTGCATGGTTTCGACGCGCTCCTGCTCACGTTTCAAGACACGCTGGACCAGAAACTGCGTCAGCGGCTGGCGGTCGATATCAACCTTCGGCGCAACATAAGTGCCACCAAGGGTAAAGGCTACTTCCGGGGAAAATCCGCTCTGCGCAGCAGCAGCGTCTTCAAAGACAAAAGCGCCACCGCCGCCAAGACCAAGCGTCGCCAAATCCATCTGCAAAGTGGTTTGAAGACGGGTGGTGCCCTCGGTCAATTCCACCATCGGCAGGCGCGCAATCCCGCCAGCAATCGTAAAATCAAAACGCGTATTGCCGGGCGCGAAGCGTCCCTGCCCCACAGCCTTGTCGGCAATGGCGGCAAAACGGCCAGTATCCATCTTGACCGCACTGGCAGGCTCATCGCTGATCGCATCAGACGCTACTATCATGGCAGGCAATGCACCCGCATCAAGCCCGTTTATCGTCAGGCCCTCGACATCCACCGACGCAGCCCCCGCAAGAGAACCAATCAGCGCGCTCGCGTTTTCACCGCTGCCATTAAGCGTAAGCGATGCCTTGAGCGTACCACCAAGCGGCGTACTTCCGTCCTCCAGCCGATAAAAATCAGCGAGACTGGCACCATTCCATTTCATGTCGGTGGTCAAAAGCGCGTTCTTGTCACTATTGCGCAAGGACAGACCGCCGGTGAGATAGCCGCCTGCCCAGTTTCCGGTGATTTCGTTCAGGCTAAGACCGTCCATGGTCTTTTGAAGACGGGTCGCAAATTCGCTGACTTCACCAAAACTACCCATATGCATTTGTGCCGCATTGAGTTTCATGTCGAAAAGCACAGGCAGCGAAGGGCGGGCAGCAAAAGGATTTTGCGGCCAGATTGATTTGGCGTTCGGCTGTGCCGCCTCGAGAGCATCCTCGCCGAGCATGATCGCGGCGAGACTGCCAGCTTCCAGCGATGCAACCCTGGCCTCACCCTTCACTTGCGGCAGACCACTATCGGCAAAATTCGCCTCGAGCCGCGCCGAAACATCTTCCCCGCCAAGTTTTCCAGCGAGGTTGGGAAAACGAAGGATGCCTTTGGCAAACTGGAAGTCACTGGAAAGATCGGCAGAAAGACCGGCGCCATAGCCGGGCAGCGTATACCCGGCCGTGGCAATAAAGGGTTGCAGATCGGCGGCGTTGAGCGCAGCCTTTCCGCTTGCGGCAATATCCTCGCCAACCAGTGAGAGGACACCGTCCGCAGATGCCGTGCCATCGGAAGCCGTGAGTTTTAAAAGCGTGCGCATGCCAGCGCTCGGCGCACCTTGCATGGTGAGATCGGCGGTGAGTTCGCCTGCAAGGCCAAGCGGCAGCGCCGGCAGACCGATCAGTGCAAGCACGGCTTCACCTTGCGGTGAGGTTGCGCTGCCATTGAGCTGCATCTGCAACGGATCAGTCTCCGCCTCGCCGCCACTGGCGGTTCCCGAAAGTTCAAGCGTCATCGTGCCGGTCTTGCCATTGACGCTGAAGGAAAGCTCGCCATTTCCCGCAGGCATCTTCGAGCTGTTTTCCGAAGGACGTGCAGTTTTGTTTCGCTCCGCATTGTTTTTTGTGTTTGCCTCCGGGGGCAATTGTCGGTTTGGAGCGGTCGCATTGGCGATGACGTTAATTTCGCTGCCTTCAAACAAGCCCGGAAAATCTACCGCCCGCACCGAAAGCGCCCGAAACAGCGGCAGTTGCGGATAGCGATTGGCCATCAGCGAAACAAAGCGGCCAAGATCTTCGGAGAGAATGGTCGCATCGAGCGATCCCGACGGCATATTGGCGAAAGGTTCGTAGGTTCCTGTCGCGGTCAGGGTCGTGCCTGCCACATCGCTGATCATCAGCCGGTCGAAATCAAACCGCCCGTCATGCAATCGCACCGCCAGATCGACATTGCGGGCTTCCATGTCCTGATAGCTGACGGGGCCTGCCTTGAAGGCGAGATTGAGCGCTTGTGTATTGAGAAGCGTCAGCCCCTCGCCACCCGAGAAAAAGGCAAGCGTCGCCTGCAAGGCTTCGCTCTGGACCGTTTCGCCAGTCAGACTGATATCCACGACGGGTTCGGCCCCGTCTCTGGTCTCACGCGACAACGAGCCTTTGAGCGTTGTAGCGCCAAGACCGATCTCAAGGTCATCGATGCGCTGCAGGCGATCGCGCAAGTTCACCTTGCCGGAAAAACCGGCGCGGTCGAGCGTGCGGATCGAAGCATCAACTCTTTCATTGAGCCAGCCGGCAAGGCCGGAAGGCTGGCGTGAGGCGACGAGCATATCGCCTGTAAAGCCGAACTCATCCCCGACCGAAAGCCTGCCCTTGGCCTCGACCTTCGTGCGCCCCGGCAGATCGGCGGAAAACTGGCGAATGTTCCAGTCGCCAGCGTCCGGCTCTGCATTGATTGTCACGGAGCGAATAGTCGTGCCGCCTGCAATAACGGCTGGCAGACGCAGATCAATGCGTCCGGGCATGGTCGGCACCGGCAATTGTTCGAGAATGCGATGCAGCGTGTCGAAACGATCAGCCAAAGGAACAGGCGTGGCCTTTTCGTCTTCGGGTGCGTCAGCGCGTCCCCAGAAAATCTGCTGGCCATCGGCGCTGACTTCAAAACGCGGCACCAGACCATAATCGAGCAATGCCTTGCCGTTAACGACATAGGGATTATCGACCGGCCCCTGTTCCATGCGAAATTCGCTTGCTTCGAAACGATCGGCATCAGCGTCGAATTTTCCGCTCACGCGCAGATCGCTGAAAAACGGCTTATCTGCGGGCTGTTGTGGCCCCTTTGCGCCCTGCGCCACCATATCGGCGGAGCGGAGCGAGAAATCCCCGGCATAGCTCAGCCTGCCCTCGTTCAGCACCACATCGCCGTCCGTCTCGACAGTGCCCGGAATGGCTTGCGGCGACAGGCGGACACGGAGCCTGAGTGAACCATCCGGCTTTGCTTCCCCGCTTGTAAGATTGGCCGCAAAAGCGCGGCCCTCAAGCTTGAAATCCGCATCGGCCTGCCATGGTCCGGCAAGGCTGTTGGCCGACATGACGGCATTGAGAGCATTCGCCTCAATCGTCCGGCCTTTAGCCTGATCATGCAGCACTATGGCACCGTCTTCGATCGTGAGACGCTCGACCTTGATCTGCGTCGGATCAAGCGGCGTGGAAGGGCGAATGGCCCAATCGACCTTGCCATCTTTTCCAAGCGAAATCGTGGCGCGTGGCCGCTCGACCCGCATATCGAAAATCAGCAATTGCCCGCGCAGAAACGGCATCAGCTCCGCGTCCATCGAGAATGTATCGACGCTCATCACCGGACGGGCCTCATCCGCGCCGACACGCACATCGGAGAAACTGACGGAGGGAAAAGGCAAAAGCCGCGCACTGACATTGCCTGCCACCTTGACCGGGCGCCCGAGAACGCGGCTCGCCTCGCGCTCGAAATCAGCGCGATAGCCGCCCCAGTCGATGAAAGGCGGCACCACAAGCGCAGCAGTCAGCAGCAATACGAGAAACCCGCCGATGATGACGAAAATGCGGCTCAAAAAACAGCTCCAGTAAGACCGATGTGCCCGGTAAGGCCGACGTGTAAAGCGACGCGAAGCGCCAAGTGAATCACGCCGCTTTCATCGTGGCAACATAGAGCATGATAGAAAAAAGTGCGAAACCGTTTTCAGTATATGCTCATTTACCGCTGGAACAAAATTAGGATACCAGAATTTTGCCGGGGTTCATGATATTGTCCGGGTCGAGCGCCTTTTTGACCATCTGCATATAATCCGTGGCCTCACCCAGTTCGAGCGGCAGATATTTCATCTTACCCTGCCCGATACCGTGTTCGCCGGTGCAGGTGCCTTCCATCTCAAGTGCACGTTTTACCAGCCGGTCCATGAAGTCCTCGGCCCGTTCCATCTCGTCCGCATCCTCAGTATCGAGCAACAGAAGCAGATGGAAATTGCCGTCACCGACATGGCCGACAATGGGCGCGATAATGCCACTTTCGGCAATATCCTTTTCCGTCGCAGCGATACAATCGGCAAGCCGCGAAATCGGCACACAGACATCCGTCGAAACACCCTTGCAACCGGGGCGCAGAAGCAGAGAGGCGAAATAGGCATCATGACGGGCGCGCCACAGACGTTCACGCTCCTCGGCATCCTTGGTCCAGCGGAATTCACCGCTGCCATTGGCGGCGGCGATCTCGCCAAATATTTCAGCCTGCTCGGCAACGCCGCTATCGGTGCCGTGGAACTCAACGAACAGATAAGGCTGCGGCTCATAGGGCAGCTTGGAATGCAAAATCAGCGCTTCCATCTGCAACGTGTTGACCAGTTCGATACGCGCGACCGGAACGCCCATCTGGATGGTTTCGATTACCGTGCGGCAAGCCGATTCCACATCGGGAAACGGGCAGATGCCACCCGAAATCGCCTGTGGAATACCCTGAAGTTTGAGCGTCAGCTCGGTAATGATGCCGAGCGTGCCTTCGGCCCCGATCAAGAGCCGGGTCAGGTCATATCCGGCGGCAGTTTTCTTCACGCGTTTGGAGGTTTCAATCAAACGACCGTCCGGCATGACGGCTTTGAGCGCCAGCACGTTCTCACGCATTGTGCCATAGCGCACCGCGTTGGTGCCCGAGGCGCGTGTGGCGGCCATACCGCCAAGCGAGGCATTAGCACCCGGATCAATGGGAAAAAACAGCCCCGTATCGCGCAGGTATTCATTGAGCTCGCGCCGGGTGACACCGGGTTCGATAACGCAGTCGAGATCTTCGGCATGAACGGCCAGAATGCGGTTCATGCGCGTGAGATCAAGCGAGACACCGCCTGCAGGCGCATTGACCTGACCTTCAAGCGACGATCCGGCACCAAAAGCCACGACCGGCACGCGATGCTCGGCGCACACCCGCACCACATCCTGCACGTCCTGCGTCGTATCCGCAAAGATGACGATGTCCGGTGCCTGTGTGGGAAGATAGGTCGTGGTGTGGCCATGCTGCTCGCGAATGGCCTGCCCTGTCTGGGCACGCTCGCCGAAACGCTGCTTGAGAATACCCACAACGGCGGCGATTCCTTCTTCGTTGCGTGGCAATGCAACAGCATTTTCAAGCGACATTCTTCAATCTCCAATAATGATGCTTATTTTCTGGAAAGCGCCAGTGCGGCTGAATCCTGCCGCAGATAGGTGGCAATGGCACGCACCATGAGGTTATGATCCTCGCGCTGCGGCAGACCCGATACAATGGCCGCACCGATGACGCCAGCCCCCTTGACACGGATCGGAAACCCACCGCCTGCCAGCGCATAGTCATTGACATCAATCGCCTTGTGCGGCGCAAACATGCGATCATCGCGCTGCTGTTCAAGAACCATTCGATAGGTGGAGGCGTGAAACCGGCGCACGACATTGAATTTACGGCGCAGCCATTCCAGATTGTCAGCGGTTGCGCCCTCGGTTGACGAGAAAAACAGCCTGCGATCCCAAAGTGAGATATCAATGGCAATAGAGAGCTTTTCTCTGACGGCGATATCACGAATTCTCTGCCCAAGGGCAAAAGCATCGTTTTCATCAAAAGACGGAAAAACCAGCGCCTGTTCCTGGCGCAGTATCTGCTTGATGTCGTCGCTTTGTATCACTGACCCAATTCCCTTAAAAATAACAGTTCTCTTTTGCCCCCTCATTTACAAGATTGCAACATGCCCATGAAGCTAAGCCTTGATTGATGGTGTGCAAATGGTTAGTGGGACTTTATGGTTCACAAACCCACCCCTATTGACGTGCCGCCCAGCGGTGTACAAGTCCCGCAATTCGTGGAAACCGCCGTTTTCAAGCGCGACGTGTTTTCCGAGACACATGCGGGCTATTTCGTGAGCGACCCCGATACACGCATCATTCGCCGCGTGGTGAGTGCAGCCCCCTGGTGGTCAAAGCCGCTGGCATGGATTTTGGCACGGCGCGAAATTCGCGGTCTTGAGACGGTACGCGGCATCGAAGGCGTGCCGCAGCTTCTTTATACTGACCGCGACGGACTATATCGCTCGTGGACGGAGGGCACGCCCTTGCATCTTGCGCGTCCATCGAACCCCGAATGGTATCGCACCGCGCACCGTATCCTACGCGACATGCGCCGCCTGGGTGTGACCCATAATGATCTTGCCAAGCCGCAGAACTGGCTGATGACGCCGGAAGGCGAAGCCGCCGTCATCGATTTCCAGCTTGCAAGCACGCATCGGCGTCGCGGCGCGCTTTATCGCCTGATGGCCTATGAAGATTTCCGCCATCTCATCAAGCAGAAGCGCTCGTTTGCCAAACACCTGATGACGCCGACCGAAAAGCGTATTCTGGCACGCCGTTCGCTGCCATCGCGTATCTGGCTCGCGACCGGCAAGAAGGTCTATAATTTTATCACGCGTGGCATTTTCAGCTGGTCCGACGGCGAAGGCACGGGCGACCGTATCGACAATGAAGGCCCAGCGATCATGGCTGCCCTCAAATCCGATCCGCGTGTAAACGACGTGGCACTGGCGCTTTATTCGCTTCCTGCCAAGGGTGTCGGGCTTTACGCTTTCGTCGAAACAAAAGACGCCGATGAAAAAAGCCTGCGCGCGCGCCTGAAGGGCCAGAAACTCGAATTGATCCAGCCGACAGCAATTCTGCCGCGCCGGGCCGATGGCAGCATTCGCGATGATGTGCTGCGGCTGATTGCCATGAACCAGATGACGGAACTCGACGAATTGTTGCAGCGCGAACCGGAATTGAAGGACGTGGTTGAAGGGCTTGCAGCCAATCGCCTGAACTTTACCGACCGCCGCATTACGCAACTTGAGTAATACAGAAACCGAATGGGCGTGCCCATCGAGTTTTGGTTATAAGTTCGGAAAATCTATGATGTCTTCATTTGTTCATAGGCAATGAATAGATCGGTTACGAGAACCCCATTTATCCGCATCCCTGTCAAATCAGCATTCTTGATATCTGAATTTGCCAATGTGACGTCGCTTATTGTTAGATGGGACAGGTTTGCATCCGTAATTGAGGCTCCAGATAAATTGACATTGTTAAAACGAGCTTCGTTAAGATTAACATCGTCAAAAATTGCTTCGCTTAAATTAGTGTCACTGAATTTTGCTTGAGTCAAAACAGCGTAAAACTGCGCATTAGCGAGGTTTACGCTATGGAAATTAGCACCAGACATATCAGCTCGCTCATAACGAACGCCTTTTAATTGTAATTCATCAAATGGGGCCTTGTTCACGGTTGTTTCCTCCTACTGAACGTCACAAAATAAATTAAAGATCGGCTAAAATTATCTGCTGCCACACTGATTAATTCCGCTGCCTGCGATTGCGTTAAATCGGTTTTGGGACTCGAACAATTCAAGACGTGATGCGTTGGCATCTGGCACTTTGGTATAAGTGCTGGTTTTTCGCAAGAGAATCACTACATTCGGTCCAATGTCCGATTTCCCCGATGATATGCCGTTTTTCGGCGATGAAACACCGGCTGGCCGTGCGCCCGCTTCCGGCTCGATAGCTGCGCGCGCCATGGCTGCACGCAACCAGCAGCGCGGTGAGCCTGATTATCTCAAAGGCCTCAATCCCGAGCAACGCCAAGCCGTGCTAACCACTGAAGGCCCGGTTCTGGTGCTGGCGGGGGCGGGTACGGGCAAGACCCGTGTGCTCACCACACGCATCGCGCATATTTTGACCACCGGCCTTGCCTATCCAAGCCAGATTCTTGCCGTGACCTTCACAAACAAAGCGGCACGCGAGATGAAAGAGCGTATCGGCCATCTGGTCGGCGGCGCTGTGGAAGGCATGCCATGGCTTGGCACGTTCCACTCCATCGGCGTCAAGCTTTTGCGCCGTCATGCGGAACTGGTCAATCTCACCTCTGATTTCACCATCCTCGATACAGACGATGTGATCCGGCTGATCAAGCAGCTTATTCAGGCCGAGGGTCTGGACGACAAGCGCTGGCCCGCCCGAACATTCGCCAATATGATCGATGGCTGGAAGAACAAGGGATTTTCGCCTGCCGATATTCCCGAAGGCGATGCACGGTCTTTTGGCAACGGCAAGGGACGTGAACTCTATCAAGCCTATCAGGAGCGCCTGCGCACGCTCAACGCCTGCGATTTCGGCGATCTGCTGCTGCATCCGATCCGTATTTTCCGCAATCACCCGGACATCCTGCGCGAATATCACGCAAAATTCCGCTATATTCTGGTGGACGAATATCAGGACACCAATACCGCGCAATATCTCTGGTTGCGCCTGCTTGCGCAAAGGCCTCAAACACGCAACACCCCAGCTCCGACACAAGCCGGTCACACACCCATACAGCCCGATAGGGCGTCCGAGCCGTTGCGAGGCCCCGGCGTGAGCGAAAACAAACCAGCACAGGTAAACCTGTGCTGTGTCGGCGATGACGATCAGTCGATCTATGGCTGGCGCGGCGCAGAGGTGGATAATATCCTGCGCTTTGACAAGGATTTTCCCGGTGCCGTCGTCATCAAGCTGGAACGCAATTACCGCTCCACTGCGCATATTCTCGGCACTGCCGCGCATCTGATTGCGCATAATGAAGGGCGTCTGGGCAAGACGCTGTTTACCGAAGCGCCCAATCCCGACGATCCGCGTGTCAAAGTCCATGCGGCCTGGGATTCGGAAGAGGAAGCGCGCGCGGTCGGCGAAGCCATCGAGCAGGCGCAGCGGCAGGGCCATCTTCTCAACAACATGGCGATCCTTGTGCGTGCCTCGTTCCAGATGCGCGAATTCGAAGACCGTTTTGTAACGCTTGGCCTCAATTACCGTGTCATTGGCGGCCCGCGCTTTTATGAGCGCCTCGAAATCCGTGACGCCATGGCCTATTTGCGCGTCGTTGCGCAATCCGCCGACGATCTGGCATTGGAGCGCATCATCAACACGCCCAAGCGCGGTCTTGGCGAGGCGGCGATCCGGCAGGTGCATGACTATGCCCGCGCGCGTGATCTTTCGATGTTTGCTGCCGCCTGCGATCTGGTTGAAACAGAAGAACTCAAACCCAAGCCGCGCTCGGCACTGCGCGAAGTGGTCGATAATTTCCGCCGCTGGCAATCGCTTCTCGACAACACGCCGCATACCGAACTGGCGGAAACCATTCTGGACGAATCCGGCTATACCGCCATGTGGCAGAACGATAAGTCCGCAGAAGCACCGGGACGGCTCGAAAACCTCAAGGAACTCATTCGTTCCATGGAAGACTATGAGAGCCTGCGCGGTTTTCTTGAGCATGTGGCACTGGTCATGGATGCCGAGAAAAATGAGGATATGGATGCCGTCAACATCATGACGCTGCATTCGGCCAAGGGACTGGAATTTGAAACCGTCTTTTTGCCCGGCTGGGAAGAAGGGCTGTTTCCGCACCAGCGCGCGCTTGATGAAGGCGGACGTTCCGGCCTTGAGGAAGAGCGCCGCCTCGCCTATGTCGGCGTCACCCGCGCCAAGAAGAACCTGCATCTGTGGTTCGTTTCCAACCGGCGCATCCATGGCATGTGGCAATCGACCATTCCGTCGCGTTTTCTCGAAGAACTGCCCGAGGCCCATGTCGAGGTGGCGGAACTGGAAGGCAATTACGGCGGCTATGGCAATAGCGGTTACGGGCAATCGCGCTTTGATCGCGCCGATCCGTTCCAGAACACCTATTCGACGCCGGGCTGGCAGCGCGCGCAGCAAAACCGCTCGGAAGCCACGCGCAACAACTGGGGTTCCCGCTCCGGTGCCAATGTTGAGCGCATCGGCTATGGCGAAACCGATTCCGGTTTTGGCGCCGGTCGTGGTTCGGTCAAGGGCCGCACCATCGACGGTGAACTGGTGGCAAAATCGGTGTCTGACAAGCCCTCGGCCTTCAAGATTGGCGACCGTGTTTTTCATATGAAATTCGGCAACGGCACTGTAACCGTGATCGACGGCAACAAGCTCACCATCGATTTCGACAAGGCCGGGCAGAAACGTGTTCTCGATGGTTTTGTGAAGCCTGCATAAAAAGACCGGCAAGCCTATTCCGGCTTGCCCTTTTCCCAGCTAACATCACCCTTATAGAGCGGGACCGTTGACAGCGACGTTTTTGCGGACCCGTCCTGCACCTGTGCTGCATGGGCCAGATAAAGCAGCGTATTGTTCTTCTGGTCATAAATGCGCGTGATCACGAGCTTTTTCCAGATCAGGCTTGTGCGGTCGGAAAATACCCGCTCGCCCTTGGGGCCAAGCTTGATATCGCCAATGGTGATCGGGCCAGTCTGCTGACAGGCAATCGAGGCATTGGACGGGTCTTCAAACCATTTGCCCTTCTGCAAACGGTCGATCATGCTGCGCGAGAACGATGCGAGATGACACGTCACGCCCTTGATCTTCGGGTCCGCGACCGCATCGATCACAATATCATTGCCAACCCAGTCGACGCCAACCTTGCCCACTTCCTCGGCAAAGCCGGGGATCGAAGCCCCCATGGCAAGCATCAGTGCAAGAACAAACGGGGCAATTTTACGCAATCCGGCCATAGTCATTCTCCTGTTCGTGGGAGGGAAATGGGCGTATTCAAACAGCTTTTCAAGAGAGCGTTTCAGCCTTGCCATTTTTCCAGAAAAGCATCGATGGACAGCGCCTGAATATCCGGGATCACCTCATAGAGCTTTTCCACAGGCCAGTCCCACCAGCAAAGCGCAAGCAGCCGCTCAATGATGGCATCGTCAAAGCGCTTGCGGATGATCTGCGCCGGAACGCCCCCTACAATGCTGTAAGGTGCGACATCCTTTGTCACAACCGCATTGGCACCAATAACCGCACCATGGCCGATATTGACACCGGGGGTAATCACCGCCCCATGCCCAATCCACACATCATTGCCGATGATGACCTTGTTTTGCTGCCGGCGGCTGCGAAAATCGGCATCCACGCCAAGATAGCGAAAATATTCATTGGGCCGATAGCTGATCTTATGCGTAGTCAGCCGTTCCATCGGGTGTTCAAGCGCATTGATGCGCACATTGGCGGCAATCGAGCAAAATTTGCCGATCTGCGCATAAATGCCTTCGCCATTACGCTCGAAATAGCTGAAATCCCCCACCGTGACGTCACGCAGAATGACGCGCTCGCCAATTTCGGCATAGCGCCCCAGCTTGACCGATTTGAGCTGCGCGGTTGAATGAATGCGTGGTTCGCTGTTCTGGAAACGCAGGTCTTCATTCTCACTCATTTCAAAACTTTCTGAAATTTCCGTATTGTGTTAGAATAATCACAAAATGGCACCCTCTGCGCTGACTTGCCCCAGCCGGGTGCCATGCAATTGCGTTTTATCCTGTGCGATAAGGCATAAGACAAATTATGGTAGTGTGGACATGAAAAAATTTCTGCCAATTTTCATCATAGCCTTCATCGTCGTCATCGTCGGTGCGGCTGGCTTCAACATGATCCGTGACAAGGAGGCAGCCAAGGAGCCCTTTGGCGGACCGCTTGATCTCGTAACCATGGATGGGCAGAAATTCACCGAAGAAGACCTTCGCGCCACGCCAACAGCCATCTTTTTCGGCTTCACCCACTGCCCCGACGTGTGCCCCACCACGCTTTATGAGCTGGACGGCTGGCTCGATCAGCTTGGCCCGGACGGTGAGAACATCAAGGCCTATTTCGTCACCGTGGATCCAGAGCGTGACACGCAGGAGGTCATGAAGACCTATGTCGGCAATGTGTCCAAGCGGATTATCGGCATCACCGGCACCCCGGACAATATCGCTTCAATGGTCAAATCCTATCACGTCTATGCCAAGAAAGTGCCGGGCGAAGACGGCGATTATACCATGGATCACACGGCATCGGTCTTCCTGCTCGACAAGGGTGGGCACTTCCGCAGCACCATTGCCTATCAGGAAAACTCCGATACAGCACTGCAAAAGCTAAAGAATCTGGCCAAAGGCGCTTCTGTCGCCTCGGTGCAGAAACCGCAATAGTTTTTAGCTTGCAAACCGTACGCCCAGATAGACGCGAGGGGCGACAGAGGGTAAACAGAAGCTCTAAAACATCTGGAGCGCTTTTACCCTCATGGTACAATCACGATTTTTCTTCTCAAGCGACAAGGCGGAAGCCGAACGCATCTATGGCATTCTCGAACAGGCGTTTGAGGAGGACGGCTTTCCCGTCGCCATCACGGAAATCGATGAGGACCGCCAGATTTTTGAGGTTTCCGTCTATATCGAAGACGGATTGGACGCAGTTGCAGCCCGTATCGACGCTCTTGCGGGTGCCGGAAAATTCGAGAGTGAAGAACTTCCCGATATCGACTGGGTCACGCATTCACTCGAAGGCCTGAAGCCGGTGCGCGCCGGGCGTTTTTTCGTTTTCGGCTCCCATGATCGCGACAAGATCGAAGCCGGTGACATCGCCATCGAAATCGATGCCGGTCAGGCTTTCGGCACTGGCCATCATGGCACCACGTCCGGTTGTCTGGAAATGATCGAGGAAGTGGTCGAGCATGAACACCCGACCAATGCGCTTGATCTTGGCACCGGCAGCGCGGTTCTCGCCATCGCCATCGCAAAACTTTCGCCCATTCCGGTCCTTGCCACAGATATCGACCCGATTGCCGTCACGGTCGCAGCTGAAAACACCGTGATCAACGGTGTTAGCGAGCATATCGTTACCGCTACAGCAGAAGGTTTCGAGCATCCGATCTTTCGCTCCTATACGCCTTTTGATCTCATCGTCGCCAATATCCTCGCTAATCCGTTGATGGAACTGGCACCGTCACTCAAAGCGCATCTGGCACAAGGCGGCTCTATCATTCTTTCCGGTATTCTTGACAGCCAGCACGATGCGGTGCTGGCTGCCTATCAGGCGCAGGGTCTGACCCACCAGAAAACCCTGCATCGCGAAGGCTGGGTAACAATCCATCTGAAATAAGATTTTCCTGCTTGTGAGTGACCATCATGGCTTTTCAGACTTTTGACGTTTCAACCAATCCGGCCAATGGCGCACCACGCGTGGCGAAGCTGCGCGAAAAAATGGCCGAGCTTCGCCTTGATGGTTTTCTGGTGCCGCGGGCCGATGAGCATCAGGGCGAATATGTGCCGCCCCGCGCCCAGCGTTTGGGATGGCTCACCGGCTTCACAGGCTCGGCAGGAAGCGCGCTCATCCTCAAGGACCGCGCCTTCATCTTCGTCGATGGTCGCTATGAATTGCAGGTTCGCACGCAGACAGATGCAAAAGTCTTTTCCTATGAAAGCCTCGTCACCAATCCACCCGCAAGCTGGCTTGCAACCAATGGCAAGGGCCTGACCATCGGCTTTGATCCATGGCTGCATACCATTTCCGAAGCGCAATCCCTGCATGACGCTCTGAATAAGCAGGGCGGCAAACTGGTGCCGGTCGCAACCAATCTGGTTGATGCCATATGGGACGACCAGCCGGAAGCCCCGCTTGCGCCCGTAACCATCCAGCCTGCGCGTTACTCCGGCCACGAGGCCATGGACAAGATTCGCGAAATGCAGGCAGCGATGGCGGAAAGCGGCGCAGATGCGACCGTACTGACCGATCCGTCATCGGTGGCATGGGTGTTCAACATTCGCGGGCGCGACGTCTCCAACACGCCGCTGCCCTTAAGCTTCGCGATTATACCGGCAAAGGGTGAGCCGGAGCTTTTCATCGATGAGCGCAAGCTCACAATCGAACCCCGCGCCTATCTCACCCAACTGGCAAAACTTGCCCCCCCTGCCGATCTTGAAGGCAGCCTCAGCGCACGCGCTGCAAAAGGTGAGACCATTCTGCTCGATCCTATGCTTACGGCAGAAAAACTGCGTCTCGCAGTCGACGCAGCTGGTGGCAGTGTGATCCCAGGCAAGGACCCGGCCCGCCTGCCCCGCGCCATCAAGAACAAGGCCGAACTGGATGGTTCGCGCGCCGCCCATGAGCGTGACGGCGTGGCGATGGTGCATTTCCTGTCATGGCTTGATGCGCAAAAACCCGGCACGGTCGATGAGATTGCGGCGGCACAAAAGCTCGAAACCTGCCGGAGCAAAATCGGGCAGGATTTCCAGATGCCGCTCGAAGACCTCTCCTTCGACACGATTTCCGGTGCCGGCCCCGATGGTGCGATCATCCATTACCGCGTCAACACCGATACCAATCGCAAGCTTGAGGACGGCGAACTTTATCTGGTCGATTCAGGCGCGCAATATCGCGACGGCACCACCGACATCACCCGCACCGTTGCCATCGGCACGATTGTGCCTGCAACCGTTCGGGCTTTCACGCTTGTGCTCAAGGGCATGATCGCCATCACCACCGCGCGTTTTCCCAAAGGCACCCGCGGGCAGGACATCGACGCGCTGGCCCGCATCGCATTGTGGAAAAATGGTTTTGACTATGCGCATGGCACCGGCCACGGCGTCGGCTCTTATCTCTCGGTGCATGAAGGCCCGCAAAACCTGTCGAGACACGGCGTGCAGGAGCTTTTGCCGGGCATGATTCTGTCCAACGAACCCGGCTATTACAAACCCGGCGCTTTCGGCATCCGCATTGAAAACCTGATCATTGTGAAAGAAGCCGAAGTACCAGCCGGTGGTGATCTACCGATGCTCGGTTTCGAGACGCTGACCTTCTGCCCCATTGATCGCCGCCTGATCGACAAGAGCCTTCTTACGCCGGAAGAAATCGACTGGCTCAATGCCTATCATGAAAGCGTGCGGAAAAAACTGTCGGGCCATCTGAAGGGCGATGAACAGCAATGGCTGGAAGCCGCCACCACACCACTTTAATCAAGCCGGGAAAAAATGGCGCAGCGCGATCAACAGCGCTGCACCCGCAAAAAACATCGTCATCAAGCCGACGCGCAATGACAACAACACGCAGAAGATGAGGACGATCAATTCGCGCCAGCCATGATCGGAAGCCGGGGCGGCAACGATGGCTGTCAATACGGCGGCAGGAACAGCATTCAATGCCGCCTCGACCCGAAAATGCAGCCGGTCGAAACGCGACAGCACAAGATGGCCACCGATGCGGGTGAGATAGGTCAAAACCGCGCCCGCAGCGATGATCCAGAGCGTTGTGGACATGGGCTTACACTTCTTTCTGTTGCGGCTTGGCCAGAATGCCTGCGAGAACAACGCCGCCCATAGCACCCAGCGTCACATGCCATGGCGAGCCGACAAAGCGATAGGCGGCAATGGCTGCGATCGCACTGGCAACCACCACCGGCCACCAATGTTCGCGGTGGCGAAAGCTCATGACCATGCCCAGAAAATAGATCGGCAGCAGAAAATCCAGCCCCAGCGCGTAGGGATCACTGATCAGATTGCCGAAAAGCGCACCAAGCAGCGTTTCCAGGAGCCAGCAGGTATAAATCGTCAGCCCCAGTCCCATATACCACGCGAAACTGATTTTCTTGCCTGCCTCGCTACGGATTTCGACTTCCGCATATTGCGGATCGACCAGCAGAAAGAATGCAACGGCTTTTTGCAGAAACGTAAAATGACCAATGCGGCGGCCAACGGTCGCCGAATAAAGCACATGTCGAAAATTTACTGCAAAAATCGACAGCACGATCATCCATGGCGCGATTGCCTGGCCGAAAAGATCAAGCCCGACCATCTGGCTGGCCCCGGCATAAAGCGTGGCACTCATCAAAACGGCTTCGCCAATATTAAAGCCGTTATCCAGCGCCACCGCCCCGAATAAAAGGCCAAAAGGCGCACTCGCCATAACGATGGGCGCACCCCGTTTGACACCGGCCCAAAAGTCACCCCGCGCCGAGGCTTTGACCACTCTGAAACCCTGCTCCACGCTCTGTCCCATACTCAAATCGTGTCGCTTTTGGGCGGCACCTTGATTTCAATCTTCTTCACCCATTCAATCATCGGGCGGGCGCGTTCGGCAAAATCAACCAGTCGGTCGGCAAGATCGGCACGGGTGATGCTATCGGGATCGATCTCGATGCGCACAGCAAAATGCCGGTTGCGAATGGCTTCCGCCAGATCAGGCTCGTTTACAGTCTCGAAACCGCGTGGGCTTCGCTTCAACCGGTCATGATCGCTGATCTGCAAACCATTTTTCGCAAGTTTTTTGACCATGGCGCGAAACACGTCCGGCTCGTCCACGATTGCCTTGCGCAAGGCTAGCAACAGTTCCGGCCTTGGCCCCCACCACGCCACGCAGGCATAACAATCGCGCACTCCCGGCAGGCCGATACAGACATAAAAGCAGCCGCTCTCATCCCATTTGGTGCCCGATTGCGACAGCAATGCCGACAAATGCCGGTTATAGGGTGCCTTGTCCTTGGAAAACCGCGTATCGCGCTTGATGCGGAATTGCGATTTGACCGGATCACCGCGAAACGGCAGGCCTGCAGCCTCGAAACGCGCGGTCAATTCCTCAACGAGAGCCCCAAGCGGGTTTTTCAGATGTTCCTCGAACAGGTCCTTGTTTTCCAGATACCATTCGCGGTTCTGGTGAAAATCAAGTGCCTTGAGAAACGGGATTGCCTTGTCGCCAAATCCCTTGAAGGAAGCCATCATCCTTCTCCGACCAGCGTAAACCAGTCATCTTCGCTGATCACTTCGATCCCGAGTTCCTTCGCCTTGTTGAGCTTCGATCCCGCACCCGGCCCTGCCACCACCAGATCGGTCTTCTTGGAAACCGAGCCTGCGGTCTTGGCGCCGAATCGCTCGGCCATGGCCTTGGCTTCATCGCGAGACATGCGCTCTAAACTTCCCGTAAACACAACCGTCTTGCCTTCCACCGGCGAGCCGGTGGCAACCCGCGCCGCCTCGTCAAGCGGTGTCACCTCGGCGAGAAGAGCGTCCAGCACCGCGCGATTATGCGGCTCGCCATAGAAATCCACGACTGCTTCGGCAACGATTGCGCCGATGCCCTCGACGCCAAGCATCTCCTGCCATGCCTCGTTGCCCTTGTCGGTGCGGTCTTCTTTTTGCGGCGGTTGCGCCGCCTTTGCTGCCTCTTCAAAAGCCTCATAGGAAAGATAGGCGCGGGCAAACCGCTTGGCATTGACCTCGCCGACATGACGGATACCGAGCGCAAACAGAAAGCGGCTTAGTGCGATCTCGCGGCGCGCATCGATGGCGTCATAGAGTTTCTTGACCGAAGTCGCGCCAAAACCGTCGATATTTTCGAGTTTTTTAAATGGCGATGCAGCCTGCCGCTTTTTCAGCGTGAAAATATCGGCGGGCGAGCGGATCGAAAGCGATGGATCGTCGGCATGGAAGAAAAATTCGACCTGCTTTTCGCCAAGCCCCTCGATATCAAACGCATTGCGCGACACGAAATGCCGGATACGCTCCACGGCTTGCGCGGGACAGATCAGGCCGCCCGTGCAGCGGCGCACGGCTTCGCCTTCCTCGCGCACGGCATGGCTGCCACAGGCGGGGCAAATATGTGGGAATTCGTAAGCTGTTGCATCGGCCGGGCGCTTTTCCAGCACCACATCGACGATCTGCGGAATGACATCGCCCGCCCGCTGCACGATCACCGTATCACTTATGCGAATATCGCGCCCTTCGCGGATCGGCTCGCCCTTGAGGCCAAGCCCCTTGATATAATCTTCATTATGCAGCGTCGCATTGGTGACGACCACACCGCCGACCGTGACCGGTTCCAGCCGCGCCACCGGCGTGAGTGCTCCTGTCCGACCGATCTGGATATCGATGCCACGCAGAATGGTGACCGCCTGTTCGGCGGGAAATTTATGCGCAATGGCCCAGCGCGGGCTGCGTGAGCGAAAACCGAGCCGCGTTTGCAGATCAAGCCGGTCCACCTTATAGACCACACCGTCAATGTCATAATCGAGATTGGGACGTTCCAGGCCGATGGCGCGATAATGCTCGATCAGTGCTTCGACGCTCTCGACACGTTTGATCAACGGATTGACCGGAAAACCCCATTCGCGAAAAGTTTCAACCATGCCCGATTGCGTATCGGCGGGCATTTTTGACATTTCACCCCACGCATAGGCAAAGAATCTAAGCTTGCGCGTGGCCGTGACTTTTGCGTCAAGCTGGCGCAGCGATCCTGCTGCCGTATTCCGTGGATTGACATAGGTCTGCTTGCCTTCAGCCGCCATCTGCGCATTGAGCGCCAGAAAGTCGCTTTTTGCCATATAGACCTCGCCGCGCACTTCAACCACCTCCGGTGCGCCTGCCGGAAGCCGGTCCGGGATTTCGGCGATGGTGCGGATATTGGCGGTCACGTTTTCGCCCGTCGTGCCATCGCCACGCGTAGCGGCACTGACCATCACACCCTTCTCATAGCGGATCGACATCGAAAGTCCGTCGATCTTAGGCTCTGCGATAAAGGCGATGGAATTATCCGGAAATTGCCCGAGAAAGCGATAAATTCCACCTACGAAATCGCGCACATCCTCGTCCGAAAAGGCATTGTCGAGCGAGAGCATCGGGCGGCTATGCGTAAGCGTCGAAAAACCGGCAGCAGGAGCAGCCCCCACTCGCTGCGAAGGACTGTCGTTACGCAGCAATTGCGGAAACCGCACCTCTATAGCCTCATTGCGCCTTTTCAGCGCATCATAGTCGGCATCGGAAATTTCTGGCCGGTCATTGGTGTGATAAAGCGCGTCATGATGCGCGATTTCCTGCGCCAGCCGCTCCAATTCGGCAACAGCTTCCAGCTCGGTCAGTTTCTCGACTTCTATTTCGGACATTACGGGATAAAACCTGATCATTGAATCGTCTGCGACCATAGCCAAGAATTTCGGCCAAGCCTATGGCTTGCCCGCGTTACGAACAAAGCTATTGCCAGAAACTGTTTAAGCATGTCTCCCAAAAGTGGGAACCGGTTTTGGGATAAAGACATGCATGAAAACAAAAATTTAAAGAAGCAGGGCGCTGTTTTCAGCCAAAAGACGTTCGGCGGCTTTTCGTGCTTCTTCGGTGATGCTGGCACCTGCCAGCATACGGGCAATTTCTTCCTGCCGCTCGTCCACGCCAATAGAACGGATGGAGGTCGCCATGCGGTCTTCACCGCTTGCCGATTTGGCGATGAGGAAATGCGTCGAAGCGCGCGCGGCCACCTGCGGCGCGTGCGTCACGGAAAGCACCTGCACCCGCGCCGACAACCGCGCCAGCCGTTGCCCGATGGCGTCGGCAACCGCCCCGCCCACGCCGGTGTCGATTTCATCGAAAACGAGTGTGGGCGCAGACCCGCGATCGGCAAGCGCCACTTTTAAGGCCAGCAAAAAGCGCGAAAGTTCACCGCCCGAGGCCACCTTCATCATCGGCCCGGCGCGCGTACCGGGATTGGTGCGCACCCAGTATTCGACCGTGTCGATGCCTTCCGCAGCACGCGTTTGCGGGTCGGTCGTCATTTCAACGATGAATTCGGCGCGTTCAAGCTTCAACGCCGGAAGCTCGGCCATGACGGCGGATTTTAGGTGCTCAGCCGTGTCCTTGCGCTGGTCGGACAAGGTTTTTGCCACTTTGTCATAGGCAAGGCGTGTGTCGTGAGCCTGCTTTTCAAGCTGAGCCAGCTTTTCGGCGCCCGCATCAAGATCAGCCAGATCGGCGTCCATCCTGTCGCGCAATGCAGGCAAGCCTTCGACCGCTACCGAATATTTGCGCGCCGCAGCCCGCAGCGCAAACAGCCGCTCTTCCACCTGTTCGAGAATACGCGGATCGAAATCGATTTCGCGCATGGCGTGATCGATGCTGTCCTGCGCCAGCGCAAGACTGTTCAACGCCTCATCAATCGCCTTGCAAACAGGTTCGAGCAAATGCGGTGCTTCGGGAATTTTGCGCTCCAGACGTCGCACAAGACTTGCCAATGTCGGCACGGGCGATCCCTGCCCCGACAAGAGCTCGCCCGCCTCGTTGACATCACCGGCAATCTTTTCCGATTTCATCATGGTGGCGCGGCGCTCGGCGAGGTCTTCCTCTTCACCGGGCTGTGGATCGAGCTTTGTCAGTTCTTCCACGGACGAGCGCAGATAATCACCTTCGCGTTCCGCCGCCTCTACCTTGGCGCGGTGCCGCGAAAGGGCAGTTTCCGCCTCGCGCCAGGCCTTGTGATGTTCGCGCACCAAAGCAGCCGCGCCATCAAGGCCACCAAAAGCGTCAAGCAGCGTTCTGTGCAGATCGGTATCGATCAGCGCCCGGTCATCATGCTGGCCGTGGATTTCCACCAGACGTTTACCGAGTTCACGCAAAAGGGCGACACTTGCAGCCTGATCATTGATGAAAACGCGCGTACGCCCGTCCCCCATCTGGAGACGGCGCAAAATGACATCGCCATCATCGTCAAAACCGTTTTCACGCAGGAAAAGCCGGGCCGGATGTCCAACGGGCACATCGAACACCGCTGTTACCTGCCCCTGATCCGCACCATGGCGGACAAGAGAGGCGTCACCACGCGCACCAAGCGCCAATGAAAGCGAATCAAGCAGGATGGATTTACCAGCACCCGTCTCGCCTGTAAGCACGGACAAACCGGTCTTGAACTCGATGTCGAGCCTTTCAATCAGAACGATATCGCGGATCGAGAGGTGCGACAGCATATTGAGATCTGCTTACGAGCTGCCGCCGGTGATGAGCGACGAGGCCTTGGAAAGCCATGAGCCGCCGTTCTCACGCGGCTCAAGACCGCCGCTTTGCAAGAGCTTGTAGGAATCCTTGTACCACTGGCTGTCCGGGAAATTCTTGCCGAGAACGGAAGCAGCCATCTGCGCTTCCGAGGTCAGGCCAAGCGCATAATAGGCTTCGACCAGACGCGCCAAGGCTTCCTCGACCTGACGTGTATTGGAATATTCTTCGACCACACCACGGAAACGCTTGATGGCGGCCAGATATTCCTTGCGCTCAAGATAATAGCGGCCAACCTGCATTTCCTTGCCTGCCAGCTGATCGCGGGCGAAGCGGATTTTTGCCTTGGCGTCCTCGGTATATTCGGAATCGGGGAAGCGATCGACGACTTCCTGCATGGCGGCAATGGCGCGGCGGCTAGCGGCCTGATCACGCGTTACGTCCGGAATCTGGCGGAAATAGGAAAGACCGATAATGTAATAGGCATAGGCCGATTCAGGCGATGTCGGGTAAAGCGTGTTATAACGCTTGGCCATGCTGACGGCTTCTTCGTACTTGCCCTGCCGGTAGTTGGTGAAGGCGGCCATGACGAGCGACTTGCGCGCCCATTCCGTATAGGGATGCTGGCGATCAACGGCAGCGAACTTCTTTGCCGCTTCTCCGAGACGACCCGCATCGAGATTGGCAAGACCTTCATTATAAAGCTTGTCGGCCGGTTCGATCGTATCCACATATTTGGTCAGATCGATATCGTCGTCCTTGCTGGCACAGCCTGCGAGCGGGATCAGAACGGCAAGAGCACCTGTCAGGAGCGCGGTTTTCGTCATACCCGTGAATTTGAAACTCGTCATGCGGTCTCCAGCCTTTTGGCAGCGTCTTATCCGTTTGAAGCAATGCGCGCTTTTAGCATCGCTCAACTGCTTCATCCATTCAAATCGTATGGCTTCAGCAATGAAATAACCATTACCACGCCTGTTTTGGCCGTCCATAAACCATATGAGAGCACAATCGTCCAGCACTTCAATCGACAGATTTTAGCCGGAAAATGTCAACGGGCGGCTTCCTTGCAATTACTCGACCCCAAAAACAGGCCCAATCGATATTCCCACAGGACAATCGACTCAACTGCGATGGTGAACTGCGGAACACGGCCCAATTATGGCCGTATTACGTTACGCGCTAATTAATTGAAACAATCAACGCCGCTTTAGGATGCTTCGACGATATCGAATGCCGTCTCATCCGCCAAAAGCGCTCTCACGGCTTCCGAATTCAGCCGATGACCGCCGCGATAAGAGCGGAAGCAGCCAATAAAAGGCAGGCCCGCAAGCGCGACGTCGCCCACAGCATCCAATGCCTTGTGACGCACGAACTCGTCCGGGAAACGAAGCCCATCGGGGTTTACGACTGTGTTATCGTCGCCGATCACCAGAGAATTGTCGAGCGAGGAACCAAGGGCCAGACCCGCAGCCCAGAGCCGCTCAACATCCTTCATGAAACCGAAGGTACGTGCACTCGACAATTCGGTGCGAAAGATTGCTGCATCCATATCGGCTGCAAATTTCTGTCGCCCGATGAGTGGAATATCGAAATCGATCTCAACCTCGAAACGCGTGCCCGCATAAGGAATGAATTCACCCCATGAGGCGCCGGATTCAACGCGAACCGACTTCAAAATACGAATGAAACGACGCTTTGCCGACTGGCTGACCAGACCAGCCTCATCAAAAGCCTGCAAAAAGCGGGCCGATGTCCCGTCCATGATCGGCATTTCCGATCCATCGACTTCGACAATCAGATTATCGATGCCAAGCGATGAAATCGCAGCCATCAGATGTTCGATCGTATCGATCTTGGCGTCCTTTGGCCCAAGAGAGGTGCAGAGATCCGTTGCGCCGATCTGCGAAACATGGGCACGAACTGCTGGTGCCTTCCCTTTCAGGTCAGAACGCTGGAAGACAATCCCTGTATTCACCTCAGCGGGAAGGAAAGTCACCGATGCCGGTTGACCACCATGAACGCCAACGCTGGAAAGGGTTATCGGATGGCCAATGGTTTTCTGATATGCGCTCAAGGAAGTTCCAATCTTTCGTCGCAAAGAGCCTGATGCAGCATCCCGCTTCATACAGTCTTTTCTAGATATGACGAAATTTTCTGCAAGCAAGGAAAAAGCGCATCAGCTTATAAGAACGCGATGACAGCGCAGGCTCCGTTGCCCTGCAGCACCGGTTAAATTGCTCTTTTCGACTTTATAAAAGCAGAAAGCCCGCCTCAAAAGAGACGGGCTTTCTATTGTCATATTGAAGAATTTAGTTCGACTGGCGGCGCAGGAAGGCCGGGATTTCTAGCTGCTCTTCTTCCGATGCGCTACGTGGCTGCGGACGGCCCTGATCATCAAGCTGGCCGCGACGCGGTGCATAGATCGAGCTTTCCTGCTGCGGAGCGCGACGCTCTGCCGGACGCATGGAAGGTTCGCGATGCTGCGCAGGCTCAAGACGCGCTGCGGGCTGCTCTTCTTCACGGCGTGCCAGACCACCCATCAGGCGATTGAGCAGGCCCTTCGGTCCACGCTCTTCCTGAACGGGTTGCTGTGGAGCGCGACGCGCGGCAATTTCAGCCTGTGCGACCGGAGGGAAGTCCGAAACGGCAGGCATACGCGGTGCAGGACGCGGATCGCGGGCGGGTTCTGCCTGCATCTGCGGCTGCTGGTAAGGCTGCGGCTGGACAGGCTGGGCCTGCTGCATCGGCGCACGAGCGACCGGAGCCTGCTCGAAAGCTTCCGGAGCAGGTGCCTGGAAGATGCGGCTCTGCGGACGGAAATCCGGCTGTGCAGAAGCAACGGGTGCGACAGGTGCTTCAGGCGCAGCAGCCGGAGCGGTCTGGGCTGCAGGCGCTGCCTGACGCTGCTGTTCCATATGCGGCGGACGCAGTGCACCATGCGGAGCCATTGGCTTGTTCTGCGTAACGGGCTTTACCGGCTGGCGAAATTCCAGCGGCGCAGGCGCCGCGTCTCCTTGCAACTTGTCGATGCCGGTGGCAACGACCGATACACGGATAACGCCTTCAAGACCTTCGTCGAACGTCGCGCCAAGAATGATGTTGGCTTCAGGATCGACTTCTTCGCGGATACGGGTTGCAGCTTCATCGACTTCAAACAGCGTCATGTCGCGACCGCCGGTGATGGAGATCAACAGACCCTTTGCACCGCGCATCGAGGTTTCGTCGAGCAGCGGATTGGCAATCGCGGCTTCTGCCGCAGCCATTGCGCGGCCTTCGCCCGAAGCTTCGCCCGTACCCATCATGGCCTTGCCCATTTCGCGCATCACCGAACGAACGTCGGCGAAGTCGAGATTGATGAGGCCTTCCTTGACCATCAGGTCGGTGATGCAGGCAACGCCCGAATAGAGCACCTGATCGGCCATCGCGAAAGCGTCGGCAAAGGTGGTCTTGTCATTGGCGATGCGGAACAGGTTCTGGTTGGGAATGACGATAAGCGTATCGACATTCTTCTGCAGATCCTCGATGCCCTGATCCGCCGTCTTCATGCGGCGACCGCCTTCAAAATGGAAAGGCTTGGTGACGACGCCAACGGTGAGGATACCGCGTTCACGTGCAGCACGCGCCACAACAGGAGCAGCCCCTGTGCCGGTGCCGCCACCCATACCGGCGGTGACGAAGCACATATGGGTGCCGTTCAGGTGATCGACGATTTCGTCGATGCATTCTTCAGCCGCCGCACGACCGACTTCCGGCTGCGAGCCAGCACCGAGACCTTCGGTGACAGCAGCGCCAAGCTGAATGATGCGATCGGACTTTGACATGGTCAAAGCCTGTGCGTCGGTGTTTGCCACGACAAAATCAACGCCGCGAAGACCGGCATTGATCATGTTGTTGACGGCATTGCCGCCGCCGCCGCCAACACCAAATACGGTGATCCGGGGCTTGAGCTCGGTGATATCCGGCTTTTGCAGATTGATAGTCATTGGTCCTTATTCCTCTTAAGCCTCGTCACCGCTTCGCCGCTGCGGTGCAGATTGGTGGTTACCCAGATGGTCACGCCCCGAAAACTTCAAAACTTACGCAATACTCAAAAACTCTCTCGCAGCCATTGGCCGACACGTTGAATGCGTCCTCCGGTGCCGGTCATAAGACCAGCGGACGCTGCCTTCACCGAACGTTCCTCGATCCCCGCAACCTGCGGATAGATCAGAAGCCCGACCGTTGCGGAAAAAGCCGCCCCCTTAGCCGCCTCGGGCAGACCCGCTATACCCAGCGGACGCCCGATACGTACATTTCTTGCCAATATGCGTCGTGCTGCTTCCGGCATGCCCGGCAGCTGGCTTGCGCCACCTGTGAGCACCACACGCTTACCGACAATATGTCCAAGTCCTGACTGGTTGAGCCTGTCGCGCACCAGTTCAAGCGTTTCTTCCACGCGCGCCCGGATGATCCGCGTCAGCACCGAGCGCGGATATTGATTGGGTACGTCACGCTCGTCATCACCAATCGGCGACACGGAAATCAGGTCGCGGTCGTCGGCTGCACTTGGCAGCGCCGAACCATACATGACCTTCATGCGTTCGGCGTCTTCCATCCGTGTGGAGAACCCGCGCGCCACATCCATGGTGACATGATTGCCGCCAATGGCCACCGCATCGGCATGAATGAATTTGCCTTCGGAGAACACGGAAATCGTGGTCGTGCCGCCGCCCATATCGATGCAGGCAGCGCCCATTTCGGCTTCATCACCGACAAGCGCTGCAAGCCCGCTTGCATAAGGGGTGGCAACGATGGCTTCCACCGAAAGATGGCAGCGATTGATGCACAGTTCGAGATTGCGCAACGGCGCGCTATCGGCGGTCAACACATGCATATCGACGCCAAGGCTGTCGCCCAGCATGCCCTGCGGGTCACGAATGCCACGCTCGCCGTCGAGCGTGTAGCCAATAGGCAGCGAGTGAACGAGGTGACGCTCAGCAGCCAGCGCCTGCTTGGCGCCTGCGGCGAGAACCCGACGAATATCGGTCTGCTCGACCTCATGACCGCCAAGGTTGACGCTTGCGGTAAAGGTCTCGCTGCGCAGACGACCCGCCGAAATATTGACGATCAGGCTATCGACGGTCAGACCCGCCATGCGCTCGGCGGCATCGACTGCAAGGCGGATCGACTGTTCGGCTGCATCGAGATCGATGATCACGCCCGATTTGACGCCGCGCGAACGCTGATGACCGATGCCGAGCACTTCCATGCGATGCGTGCGACCGGGAAGCAGCGCGCCGCCCTCATGCGGACGCAACCGCGCAATCACGCAGGAAACCTTGCTTGAGCCAACGTCCAGAACCGTCAACAGGCGCACCTTGCGCCCTGCAGTACCGCCTTGAGAAGATGCATTTCCGCCCAGAATACTCATACGCGCTTTCCCATCCGGGCCAGTTCTTTTTTACGCTCCGCCAGAAATTTCTGGCGTTGTTCCATTCCGCTCTCGGTCAGCTGAACCGTCACCCGGTCCTCCAGCCGCAGATCCACCGCCAGAATATCGCGAGAGAGCAGACGCTGCTTTTGTTCCATCTTCTCGACTTCAGCCAGCGCCTTGAGAGGTTCATTCTCCGGCAGCATGATGCGCACACCATTATCCAGAAGCAGATCCCAGCGACGGTCAGCGACGCGGATATAGGCACGCACCTTGCCGGCCACCGCCGGATAATTGGAGATTTCCTCGACAAAACCTTTGACGCGCTTTTCAGCGCCATGCCCCACCACCAGCGGCAGAGCATCGTAACGGCCCGCGCGGAACGGAACGATTGCGTCACCATCGGCATCGATCAGCGACAATTCCTTGTCGTTCTGCCAGATGGCGAAGGCCTGACGCTCCTGCATCGAAACCTGCAAGGTGCGCGGGTAAACCTTACGCACATCAACGCTTTGAACCCACGGCAGATGCGCAATCGATTCACGCGCCGTTTCAGCGCTCAGACCGACAAGCGATGTTTCGCCGTCAAGGCCAAGCTGCCCCAGAATATCGATATCGGATGTTTCACGATTGCCGACGACGCGGACATCCTCGATGGCAAAGCCAAAGGTCGAGGCCATGGTCTTGACCACGTCCTGTGAATGACCGCCGATAACCATGCCATAAAGGCCGGTCGCGCTGAAAAAGCCCAGCATGCCGATCGTACCAACATGGCGCGGGATGCTAACGCCGCCCTCAAACAGGCGCACAACGAAGCGAAACGGCTTGCGCAGAAAGCGCGGCAGAACAAAAGCAGCATTCACCGTGCCCGATGCATCCCGCATCGCGCCCGAGCGCTTATATCCACCAGATTTGCCGTTCAACGCAAACAAGACGCGTCCTCCACGATCCACTGCAACAATTCACCAAAAGAGATACCCGCCGCATTGGCGATATCAGGCACAAGCGAGGTTGGAGTCATGCCGGGCTGCGTATTCACTTCCAGCCAGACAACTTCACCTTCCTCGGAAAAACGATCATCGAAACGGAAGTCTGAACGGCTTACGCCCCGACACCCAATCGCCTGATGCGCCATAAGGGCCATTGTTTGTATTTTTTGGTAAATATTTGGTAAAATTTTTGCCGGACACACGTGAGTTGATGCGCCTGCAACATATTTTGAATCGAAATCATAGAACTGATGCCCGACCGGAATGATCTCGCACACATCCATGGCGCGATCACCGATCACGGCACAGGTCAGTTCACGTCCGGCGATATAGCGCTCAACCATGACTTCAGCGCCATATTTCCACTCGGCAGAGCCGATAATCTGTGGCGGATGCGCCTGATCTTCCTTGACGATCACCACACCGAAGCTTGAGCCTTCGCGCACCGGCTTGACCACGTAAGGCGGATCCATCGGATGTTCGGAGCCAATCGCAAAACGATCCATGATGCGCGATTGCGCGACGTTTACACCGGACGCTGCCGCGACCTTCTTGGCGCGATCCTTGTCCATGGCAAGAGCTGACGCCAGAACGCCGGAATGCGTATAAGGGATCTGGAGATATTCGAGAATACCCTGAATGGCACCATCTTCACCGAAAGGGCCATGCAAAGCATTGAAAGCGACATCGGGCTTCAAATCGGCAAGCACGCTTGCAACATTGCGATCGACATCGACGCGCGAAACACGATAACCGAGCTCTTCGAGGGTCGAAGCGCAGGCAGCACCCGACGACAGGCTAACGGGGCGCTCGGAGGAGAACCCACCCATCAAAACGGCGACGTGCTTTCCCGTCATTTCAAACATCCCCTCTGCGCATCCCTCGCGCGGTGAAAACAAGAACAGAGTCCGACCAGCCCGGCGAACCGATGACGCCAACCTTGAAATCCGCAACCGCTCTCCGTCGGGGTCTTGCAAACTTCGAGATCACGACACTGAAGCCGCAGACACCTGCTGGCCAGAAAACCCAGCCGAATCAAATCACTGTGTGGTTAACCCTAAAGAATCAGAGGATTGATTCCGTGTCCAGCCCTATCATTTAAGGGCGATCTCACAAATCGGGCGCAAAGACAAAAAAGCCCGGAATTTCAAGCCGAAATTCCGGGCAAAAATTTATCAGATTTTTCCAAGAAACGCTTCGACATGCTCGCCTTCGCGGAACAAACCGAGACGTTTTATCTCCCAATGAAGGCGAATCCCTGAATTCTCGAAAACTTTAGCGCGAACCGTTTCGCCCAAAACCTCCAGATCAAGACCAGTTGCATCACCGGTATTGATCATGAAGTTGCAATGCATTTCCGACATCTGCGCGCCGCCGACGCGCAAGCCACGGCAACCGGCCTTGTCGATTTCCTTCCAGGCGGAAGAGCCTTCGGGGTTCTTGAAGGTCGAGCCGCCTGTCTTCTCGCGCACCGGCTGCACGGTTTCGCGATGGTGCTGGACCTCGTCCATGGCCTTTCTGATGTCCTCCGGCTCCCCCGGAACACCTTCAAAAAGGGCTGAGGTAAAAATCAGATCCGGTGAAGCTGAGGAATGGCGATAGGCATAGCCCATATCCGCATTGGAGAGGATATGCACCTCGCCCTTGCGATCCAGTGCGCGCACCTCGACCACGCGCTCGCGTGTTTCCACGCCATTGGCGCCCGCATTCATACGCAACGCGCCGCCAAGACCACCGGGAATGCCGTGATAGAAATGAAAGCCCGAAAGCCCCGCATCAAGCGCTGCTGCCGCCAGACGTTTGTCGGGCGTTGCCGTGCCTGCACGCAATTGCGTGTCGGACACGCGCGTCACCTCGCCAAAGCCTTTGGCCGACAAGCGCACTACAAATCCCGGAATACCGCCGTCACGCACCAGAAGATTGGAGCCGATACCGACCACAAGGATCGGAATTTCCTCCGGCACAGCTTTGAGAAACATCGAAAGGTCTTCTTCATCAGCAGGCTGGAACAGAACCTGTGCCGGACCGCCGGTGCGAAACCATGTGATCTTGTCCATGCCGGTATCGGGCATCAGCCTGCCGCGCAGGCCCGAAAGTCGACCTCCAAGCGTCTTGAGAAGCGCTTCGCCGCTTTGCATCGGATCGGCCATCACTTCTTACCCTGTTCAGCCAGTTCATTGGGCAGAGCATAGGCCCATTGCGTGATGTTGCCCGCACCAAGGCAGATGACGAAATCGCCGGGTTCTGCAATGGAAGCAACCAGTGGCGCAAGCTGTTCCGGCCCACTGGCGTAGCGTGCATCGCGATGACCGGCGGTCTTGATACGCGACACCAATTCTTCGGAATTTACGCCCTCGATCGGCTCCTCGCCTGCCGTATAGACCGGCGTGACAATGATCGTGTCGGCATCATTGAAGCAGGCGGCGAACTCGTCAAACAGGTCATGCAAACGCGAATAACGATGCGGCTGGGCAATGGCGATCACCCGGCCCTTGGTCGCTTCGCGCCCGGCTTTCAGCACAGCGCGAATTTCAACGGGATGATGGCCGTAATCGTCAAAGACCTCCACGCCGTTCCACGTGCCCGTATGGGTAAAGCGCCGCTTCACACCACCAAACGAACCAAGACCTCTGCGAATATCGTCGGCAGACATGCCCAGTTCGTGCGCAACAGCAATCGCCGCCGTCGCATTCGATACATTGTGTAATCCCGGCATCGGCAGACGCAGATCCTTGATTTCCTCCGTCTCGCCCTTGCGCGAACGGATCAGCACATCGAACAGATTGGTAGCGCCATCCATGCGCTGATTGACGAAGCGTACATCGGCCTGCGGGTTCTGGCCGTAGGTGATGATGCGGCGATCCTCGATACGGCTGACCAGCGCCTGCACTTCCGGGTGATCGAGGCACATGACGCCGAAACCATAGAACGGTACGTTTTCGACGAACTGGCGGAAGGCACCGCGCACATTGTCGAAACTGCCATAATGATCGAGATGCTCGGGATCGATATTGGTGACGACGGCAATATCGGCAGGCAGCTTCAAAAACGTACCGTCGCTTTCATCGGCTTCCACAACCATCCAGTCGCCATCGCCCATGCGCGCATTGGTGCCATAGGCATTGATGATGCCGCCATTGATCACGGTCGGATCAAGATGGCCCGCATCGAGAAGGGCTGCGACCATCGAGGTCGTCGTCGTCTTGCCATGGGTGCCGCCAATGGCGACCGCACGGCGAAAGCGCATCAGTTCGGCCAGCATCTCGGCGCGGCGCACGATGGGCAGCAGTTTTTCGCGGGCTGCGACCAGTTCGGGATTATTCTTCCTGATGGCGGTCGAAACGACGAGCACTTCCGCCTCGCCAAGGTTCTCAGCCTTATGGCCGACGAAAACCTCAATGCCTTTTTCGCGCAGGCGCTGCACATTGGCGCTGTCCGACTGGTCGGAGCCTTGCACCTTGTAGCCAAGATTGTGCAGCACTTCCGCAATACCGCTCATGCCGATGCCGCCAATGCCCACAAAATGGACGAGCCCGATATTCAGCGGCATTTTCATGGCCGGTTTCCTCTCTTGAATTCCTGAACTGATTTGCCTGCTGCAATAGCCTCTGCCAGATCGGCAAGCAACTGTGCCGCGTGCGGTTTGCCGACACTTTTGGCAGCTTTTGCCTGCGTATCAAGTCGCTCGGGCTCGTTCATGGCCGACTGGATAAGTCGCGCCAGACGCTCCGGTGAAAGATCCGCCTGCCGCACCACTTCACCGCCGCCAGCAGATTCGAGTGCTACCGCATTGGCCGCCTGATCATGGTCCAGCGCATGCGGAAACGGCACCAGAATGGCCGGACGCCCGATCACCGTGATTTCCGAAACCGTCGATGCACCGGATCGCGAAATGACGAAATGCGCATCGGCAATCCGCGCTGGCATATCGTTGAAGAACGGCGCAACATCGGCGGGTACAGCAAGTTTGGCATAGGCTTCACGCACAGATAGCTCATCTTCCTTGCGCGCCTGCTGCGTGATCAACAGCCGTGCACGTTCTTTTTCAGGCAAAAGTGCTATTGCGGCAGGGATGGCTTGCGAAAAGAACTGTGCGCCCTGACTGCCGCCAAAGATCAGCAGACGAAAACGCTGATCGGCTTTTGCGGGCGTGTAAGCTGTCTCGGCAGCGACCAGCACCGGCGGACGCACCGGATTGCCGGTCGTGACCGTCTTCGCTGCAAAAGCCCCCTTGGTTTCCGGCAGAAAACCGCCTGCAATGGCATTTACGCGCGCGGCCAGCCCCTTGTTGGCGCGGCCCATGACGGCGTTTTGCTCATGCACCATGGCGGGAATATTCATACGGCTTGCCGCATAAAGCGGTGGCAGCGTCGGATAGCCACCAAATCCCACCACGAGTTTGGGCTTCAAACGGCGAAAAAGCTTGCGCGAATCCAGATTGCCCTGCCACAGCGATAAGAAGGTCTTGAGAAGGGCAATCGGGTTTTTACCCGTGACCGTTGCCGATCGGATGACATGAACGTGGGCCTCATCAAAGGCACCGGCAAAGCGTTGCGCGCGGGCATCCGTCGCCAGATGCACATCCCAGCCACGGGTTTTGAGTTCATGCGCCAGCGCCTCCGCCGGGAACAAATGCCCCCCGGTGCCGCCTGCCGCCAGAACGATGGTGCCTTTACTCATATCTGCCTCACAAAGCCGGAATGCGTTCGCCGATACCAAGAGTCTGCGTCATGCGTGCTTCGGGCCTGCGGCGCGTTAAGGCCAGCAGCATGCCCATGGTGATGGCAATCGCCACAAGCGATGAACCGCCATAGGAAATGAATGGTAAGGTCATGCCCTTGGCGGGCATCAAATGCAGGTTCACCGCCATATTGATGATCGACTGGAACCCGAACAGGATCACGATACCCGACACGGCAAGCCGCGTAAAAGCATCGCGCTCACGAAGCGCGATCGAAAGCCCGCGCACCACGATGAAAGCAAACAGGAGCATAATGAGAAGGCAGAGGATAATGCCATATTCTTCCGCCGCCACCGAGAAGATGAAATCGGTATGGCTATCGGGAATGATGCGTTTGATCGTGCCTTCGCCCGGTCCCTGCCCGAACCAGCCACCGCGCAGGATCGCTTCGCGCCCTGCATCGACCTGAAACGTGTCGCCCTCACCGGTCATGAAACGGTTGATACGGCCTGCCACGTGATCAAACATCAAATAGGCACCAAAGGCACCGAACACAGCCAATCCGCCCAGTATCAATATCCAAAACAGCGGCAATCCCGCGAGGAAGAACATCGCCCCCCATGTGCCGGTGGTGAGCATCGTCTGACCGAGATCAGGCTGGAGCACCAGAAGCCCGACTGTCACGCAGAACAAAAGCATGGCGAGAAAATATCCCGGCATATCGCCGCCGCGCTCGCGCTCGGAAAACAACCACGCGCAGACCACCACGAAAGCCGGTTTCATGAATTCGGACGGCTGAATGGAAATGCCTAAAATTGAAACCCAGCGCCGCGCGCCCTTGATCTCAATACCAAAAAACAGCGCACTAGCCATCAGCACCAGCGAAATGCCTAGCAATATCAGTGCAAAGCGCCGCACCTGACGCTGGGACAGAAACGACACGCCGATCATGACGGCGACCGCTGGCACCATGAAGAAAATCTGCCGCTCGACGAAATGGAAGCCGTCAAGTCCGATGCGCTGCGCCACCGCCGGGCTTGCAGCAAAGGACAAGAGGATGCCAAGCCCCATCAGGGCAAGACATGCAGCCAGAAAGAAACGGTCGATTGTCCACCACCAATTGGCGACGGGACCACGGTCAACACGACTTACCATTAGCTTTCCCCTCCGATTGAGACGACGCCGGGCAGCGACAAGACGGCGGTGCGGAACGCATCGCCGCGCTTTTCAAAATTCTGAAACTGATCAAAGCTCGCGCAGGCAGGCGACAGCAAAACCACCGGCTCGGATGCTGCATCATTGCCCGCATCGCGCGCCGCATGTTCAACGGCAACGGCCAGCGTGTCGGAAATCTCGAACGCAACCCCTTCACCAAGCGTTGCCGCAAATTGTGCCGCAGCTTCCCCGATCAGATAGGCTTTTGCGATGCGCGGGAAAAAGCCTGCAAGCGAGGCGATGCCGCCTGATTTCGGTACGCCACCGGCGATCCAGTAGATGTTCTTTTCAAAGGAAGACAACGCTGGAGCGGTGGCTTCGGCATTTGTCGCCTTGGAATCATTGACGAACAGCACCTTGCCGCGTTTGCCCACCTGTTCCATGCGATGCGCAAGACCCGGAAAGCTTTTCAGACCCGCACGGATTTCTTCAAGGCTCAAGCCCACGGCGAGGCAGGAAACGATTGCGGCCAGCGCGTTCTGCGCATTGTGCGCACCGCGCAGCGAACCGATCCCTTCAAGCGTTGCAAGCTCCGAAACGTCGCCATTCTCCGCATGGAACAGATTTGGCCCTTCAGCGAAAGAACCGTTTTCGAGGCGCTTTTCCTTGGAAATCCGCGCGACATTGATGCGCTTCTCTGCCAGTTTTTCGGCAATCGCCATGCAATAAAGATCGTCAACGCCGACAATGGCCGTCCCGCTTGCCGCCACCAGCCGCTCCTTGATGGCAGCATAGTTTTCCATCGAACCGTGCCGGTCGAGATGATCGGGCGTCAGGTTCAAAAGAATGCCTGCTGTCGGGTTGAGCGAAGGTGCAAGATCAACCTGATAGGAGGAGCATTCAACCACATAAAAACGATCCGGCGCGGGCGGATCAAGCGTCAGGATAGCGGTGCCGATATTGCCGCCAAGCTGCATGTCACGACCTGACGCCTTGATGATATGGGCAATCAGCGCTGTGGTGGTAGATTTTCCGTTTGTGCCGGTAATGGCGATAAACGGGCAATCGGGCGCAACCTTGTTGCGCTCGCGCACGAACAATTCGACATCGCCGATGATTTCAACATCAGCGGCCCGTGCCAGATCGACACTCCAGTGCGGCTTTGGATGCGTCAGCGGCACGCCGGGTGAGAGCACGAAGCAATCGAACTGCGACCAGTCGGCTTTTTTCAAATCGCCGGTAGCAATGCCAGCGCTTTGTGCGCGCACAACACTGTCGGGATTGTCATCCCATGCGATAATCCTTGCGCCGCCCGCGACAATCGCCTTTGCCGTGGCAATACCCGACCCGCCCAGTCCGAAGAGCGCGACAGTCTTGTGTTCAAGAGCGGTGATCGGGATCATTTCTGTTGCCTGTTATCTGAGCTTCAATGTCGAAAGGCCGATCATGGCGAGAATGATCGCAACGATCCAGAACCGGATCACGACCTGACTTTCCGTCCAGCCCTTCTTTTCAAAATGGTGATGGATCGGCGCCATCAGGAAGACACGCTTGCCCGTCATCTTGAAGGACGCGACCTGAATGATGACCGACAGCGCCTCGACCACGAACAATCCGCCAATGATCGCCAGAACGATTTCGTGCTTGGTAGCAACCGCAACCGTGCCGAGCATACCGCCCAGCGCAAGCGAGCCGGTATCACCCATGAAGATCGCCGCAGGTGGCGCATTGAACCACAAAAAGCCAAGGCCAGCGCCGATCACGGCACCCAAGACCACGGCAAGCTCACCTGTACCCGGCACAAAGTGGATCTGCAGATAATCGGCAAAGATCGCATTACCGGAAAGATAGGCGATGAAGCCGAAGGACGCCGCGGCCACCATCACCGGAACGATAGCCAGACCGTCAAGTCCGTCGGTCAGGTTGACGGCATTGCCCGCGCCCACCATGACGAAGGCTGCAAACGGAATGAAGAACCAGCTCAAATTGATCACGAACTGTTTGGCGAAGGGGAAGGTCAGCGACGACGAAAACGGCTCCTGCCCTGCCCGCATGATGATGAAGGCGGCAATGGCTGCAATCAGAAATTCGATTCCCAGTCGCGCCTTGCCCGAAAAGCCCTTGTCGGACTGTTTGGTAACTTTGAGGTAATCGTCATAAAAGCCGATTGCACCAAAACCGACGGTGACCATCAGCACAACCCAGACATAGACGCTTGCAAGATTTGCCCAGAAAAAACACGACACCAGAATGCCGGTCATGATCATCAGCCCACCCATGGTGGGCGTGCCAGCCTTCTTGAAATGGGTCTGTGGTCCATCGGCACGGATCGGCTGGCCCCGTCCCTGACGTGTGCGCAGCGAATTGATGATCGCAGGGCCAAACAGGAACACGATCAAAGCCGAAGTAATCAACGCTCCGCCGGTCCGAAATGTGATGTAACGAAACACATTCAACGGTGTCATGTGTTCGGCGAAAGCGGTAAGCATCATTAACATATGGAAAAGACCCCTCGAAAACCGCTATTCCGCCGCAACAAAAGGCGGGAATTTGGCGGTCAGCGCCTTGACGATCCTGGCAAACCCGACCCCTTGCGATGATTTCACCATGATCACATCGCCCGGACGGACCGCCTTGACGACAAGCGGCAATAATTCATCGGTGCTGTGCCTGTATTCGGTGTGAATTTCAACCGGCAAGGCATTTTTGAGCACCGACATTTCATGCCCCCCGATAAAAAGCGCGTTCACGTCCGCGTCCACAATGGGACGAGCCAGATCGGCATGCAGCTTGCCGGATTGGCGACCGAGTTCCAGCATGTCGCCCAACACCGCAATGCGGCGCCCCTTGCCCTCAGGTGGCGTGGACTGCAAAAGCGCAAGCGACGCGCGCATCGAGGTTGGATTGGCGTTATAGCTCTCATCAATCAGTGTGAATGTGCCGCCATCCGAATGTTGCAGCACATGGCGCGCACCACGCCCGCCTTCTGCCGAAAGTGTTGCCATGGCAAGCGCCACCTTGGCGACATCGGCGCCAGCAAGGTCGGCTGCGCCCAGCACGGCGAGCATGTTCTGCACGATATGACGGCCCGGCATGCCGACCTTGACCAGCGCTTCATCATTGCCGATCTTCACCGTCATGCAGGAACAAGCGGCATGCAGCTTGACGTCACGCAGGCGATAATTGGAACGCGCATTCTCACCGAATGTCACAATATGTTCGACACCGGCTTGTGTCGCCAGTTCCTCAAGCTGCTTGAAACGCTTGTCATCACGGTTAAGCAACGCATAACCGCCCGGAACAATGCCTTCAAAAATTTCCGCCTTGGCGCTGGCGATTTCCTCGAGATTGGCGAAATGTCCGAGATGCGCAGGTGCTACCAGCGTGATCAGCGCAATATGCGGGCGCACCATCTTGACCAGCGGCCTGATTTCATCGGCATGGTTCATGCCGATTTCAAAAATGCCGTAATCGGTGTCTTGAGGCATGCGGGCCAGTGTCAGCGGCACGCCCCAGTGATTGTTGAACGAGGCCACCGAAGCATGCACCTTGCCTTCTTCGGACAACACATGACGCAGTGCTTCCTTGGTCGTCGTCTTGCCGACGGAACCCGTCACCGCAATAATCTGCGCCTTTGAACGCCCACGCGCAGCCACGCCCAGTTTGGTCAAGGCTTCGAGCACATCATCGACGACGATCATCGGCACTTTGACATTGCCGAAGGCAGGCAGACGGTGTTCGGCGACGACCAGAAGGGCTGCTCCCGCAGCCATTGCGGAGGTTGCAAAATCATGGCCGTCAAACTGATCGCCCTTGATGGCAAAAAACGCTTCGCCCGGTTTTAGCGTGCGGCTGTCGATGGAAATGCCGGTAATACCTTTGGGGAAAGTACCGACCGGCCTTCCCTCCATCGCTTCCACCATATCATCGCAAGTCCAGAGCCAGTCGCTCATTGTCTGGTCGCTCATGCCTTATGCTCCTCAAGACGCGCTGCAAGGGCAGCCGCGACCTCGGCATGATCGGAGAAAGGCAATGTCAGATCGCCGACGATCTGGCCTTCCTCATGCCCCTTGCCTGCCACCACCAGTGTGTCGCCCGGCATCATCATTGAAACGGCGGTGAAGATGGCTTCGCGGCGATCACCGATTTCGGTGGCACCCGCCGCTGCCGCCATGATTTCAGAGCGGATTTGCGCAGGCACTTCCGAGCGCGGATTGTCATCGGTGACGATGGCAACATCGGCGAGACGCGCTGCAATCTCGCCCATAATCGGACGCTTGCCCTTGTCGCGGTCACCGCCGCAGCCGAACACCACGATCACCCGGCCCGTGGTAAACGGGCGCACGGATGTCAGAACATTTTCAAGCGCTTCGGGCTTATGCGCATAATCGACATAAGCGGGTGCCCCCTCTTCGGTGGCACCGACAAGATCAAGCCGTCCCGGCGCACCCTTGAGACGTTCGAGCGCGCGCATGGCGGCTGCCGCAGGCACGCCCGTCACCATGGCAAGCCCTGCCGAAACAAGCGCGTTGGCCACCTGAAAATCACCGGCCAGCGGCAATTCGATTTCGAAAATCTCGTCGCCGATGCGCACTTCGACATGCTGGCGAAAACGCTCATGCTCGATGCGCTTGACGGTTATGAACTCGCCTTTTCGCCCCACGGTCTTCACATCGCAACCAGCGGCTTGAGCTGCCGCAATCGTTTGCGGCGAAAACTGGTCGTCGGCAAAAATGATCGCAGGCGCACCCTTGGGCAGAAGAGTGTCGAAAAGGCGCATTTTCGCACCCAGATATTCTTCGATCGTCGCATGGTAATCCATGTGATCGCGGCCGAGATTGGTGAAAGCGCCCGCAGTCAGCTTCACGCCATCAAGCCGGCGCTGGTCAAGCCCGTGCGAGGAGGCTTCCATTGCGGCATGCGTGACACCCTCCTCAGCCAGTTCGGCCAGAAGGCGATGCAACTCGACCGGATCGGGCGTGGTCAGTGAATTATAATCGCTGCGGGTCGGTGAAAACACGCCCGTCGTGCCGATATTGGCCGCAGGAAAACCGGCATAGGCCCAGATCTGACGCGTAAAGGAGGCGACGGAAGTCTTGCCGCTGGTTCCAGTCACGGCCACCATGATTTCGGGCTGCTTACCGTAGAATTGTGCGGCGGCGGTGGCCAGTGCGTGGCGCGGGTCATCCACATGCAGAACGGGCACGCCTGCATTAGCAATGGTCGCATCCTTGGCTGCGATGATCGCACTCGCGCCGCGTTTGATCGCATCAAGGGCAAATGCCGCGCCGTCGGCTTTGACGCCTTTGAGTGCTGCAAAAAGAAAACCGCGCTCCACCTTGCGGGAATCCGAAGTCACGCCGGTGATTTCCACCTCGCCATCATTGCCGGAGGCCAGTTCCTTGAAAAGCGCGATTTCTTTCAGTTTCATGGCAATCAAATCCAAATTCCGTTGCGTATCCAGGCTTATTTCGTCACGAATCAGTCGTATTCGTTGGAAACCATTGCTGGCGATGATTCCTGTTTAAAATCGGGCATTTTTGCAAGATTTGCCACAGTTGCAGGCATGGCATCCAGTTCAAAGTCCGGCCTCACACCAAGGAACGACGCCGAACGGCTGATGATCTCCGCAACCATGGGGGCAGCATTGAGACCAGCGGTTGCGCTGAACTTGCCCTCTTCGGGCTTGGGCTCATCGATGATGGTCAGCACCACATAGGTCGGATCGTCAATCGGAAAGGATGCGAGGAAGGCGTTAAAGCGGACATCCTTGGAATAGCGGCCATGCACCACCTTTTCAGCCGTTCCGGTCTTGCCGCCGACCCGGTAACCGGGAACGGTTGCACGCTTGCCAGAGCCACCCTGCACGGTCGCGTTCAAGCGATAAAGATAGCGCATATCCGCCGAAACCTGGGGATGAACCACCTGCTTTGCCACTTGCGCCGCTTGTGCTTGTGTGCGCGCAAGGAATGTCGGATCAATGAGCTTGCCGCCATTCATAAGGGCAGCCGCACCGACCGCCGTCTGCAAGGGCGTCGTCATCATGCCATGACCAAACGAAATGGTCATGGAATGCACCTTCTTCCAGACGCGCGGCTCAACAGGACGTGCCACCTCCGGCAGTTCGGTTTGCATACGGTCGAGAAGCCCCATCTTTTTGAGGAAAGCGCGATGGCCTTCAATGCCGACCGCATCGGCCTCGCGGCCTGAACCAATATTGGAGGAATAGATAAAGACTTCCGCCAATGTCAGCACACGGCCCTTGCCGTGAAAATCACGAATGGTCTGGCGACCGAACACCAGCGGGCGTGAAGCGTCGAATTTCGATTGCAGGCCGAACTTGCCGGAATCAAGCGCCATCGCGGTGGTAAATGTCTTGATGGTCGAGCCCATTTCATAGGTGCCCGCCGTCATGCGGTTCAGACGATCCTTGTCGAGTGCATGCACCGGATTGTTGGGATCGAAATCAGGCACCGAAGCCATGGCAACGACTTCGCCGGTCTTGACATTCAGCACGACAGCACCCGCAGCAATCGCCCGGTAACGCTCCATCGCCTTGACCAGCACATCGCGCATGATGTGCTGCACACGAATGTCGATCGAAAGCCGCACGGGTTCAAGCGATTGCCCGGTGGCAAGGCCAACGGAACGCAGATCGGTCAGGCCCAGAGAATCGATATATTTCTCCATGCCCGCAATGCCCTGATTATCGACATTGACGAGGCCGAGAATATGCGAGGCAGTCGGACCACCGGGATAGAAGCGGCGCTTTTCAGTGCGGAAGCCAACGCCCGGCACACCGAGCGCCATGATCTGGCTTTGCTGGCGCGGCGTCAGGCCACGCTTGATCCATACGAAACCCGCGCCGCTTTTAAGACGCCTGTAGGTTGCCTCCCAATCAAGATCGGGCAGCACGGTTGAAAGCATTTCGATGGTTTCGTCGGGATCGACGATCTTGCGCGGTTCGGCATAAAGCGAAGACGTGTTGATGTCGGTCGCAAGGATTTCACCATTGCGATCCAGAATATCGGGGCGCGAAGCAAGTTGCTGCACGGCAGGCCCGGATGCCTCCTCGCCCTCGCCACCAATCCAGCCGAAATAGACGAGCTTGCCGCCGATCACACCGTAAATGCCGACAAAGCAGACAATCGCCATCCACAGGCGGTTGCGTGCGCGGTTGCCGTTTTTCTTGCGCAGGCCCACAAAAGCGATTTTGTCGCCCGGCTCTGCCGCAGCGACCTGTTTTGCTTTACTGGAGCGTCCGAATATCCACCGCATTTTCAGTGCCTCGCCCCATTCTTCTTAACGCTACCCGTGGTGATGGAATCCTCTCCAAGCACACCGCTGGCCAGCAATTCATCGCTGCCGGAGATCAGCTTCTCGATATCGTCGGGCTGACGTTCCGGGATTTCCTGCGCACCGCGAACAAGCTGCTCGGCAACGATGGGTTGCAGCTTGAGCTGATCCGCATAAACACCGGCAAGGCTCTGCAAACGGCCCGGCTGGGTCATCAGTGCCCAGTCGGCGCGCAACAGCGTGATCGTATCGCGCTCGGAATTGATCTGGCGCTTCAACTTCGAGATCACGGCGATCTGTTTTTCCGCATCATATTTGATGGTGTAGGTGACAGTCGCCGCCATCAGCATCGCCGCAATCATGATGAGATCGAAAGTACGCAGCACTCGTTCAACTCCGGGTCAGGTCATGCGTGTCGGGCAGCTTTGGCAACCCGAACAGCGTCAAATCATCTTCAAGGGGCGGATTTTGCGTTCGCACACCCGCACGCAATTTTGCTGAACGCGCACGCGGATTACGGTTCTCTTCTTCGGCGCTCGGTCCCACGGCACCCTTCACCGCAGGCGTAAAGCTTGCATGGCGAATATGGGTTTGCGGCAAATGTCGCGATCCTGCCTGCCCGCCTGCACGATCAGCAAAGAAGCGTTTGACCATGCGGTCTTCAAGCGAATGGAAGGTGACGACAACCAATCGTCCACCGGGTTTTAACATGCGTTCAGCCGCAAGAAGCGCACGTGCGAGTTCCCCCAACTCATCATTCACATAGACGCGCAGGGCCTGAAACACTCGCGTTGCCGGATGAATACGATCCTTCGGGTGGCGCCCGACCAGCGCTTCGATTGCCTGGGCAAGATCAAGCGTGCGCGTAAACGACTGTGCCTCACGGCGCTTCTCGATCATGCGCGCAATGCGCCCCGCCTGCCGTTCCTCGCCCAGAAAATTGAAGATGCGCGCCAGATCGCCCATCTTGAAACGGTTGACGACGTCGGCAGCACTTGGGCCTTGTGAGGACATGCGCATATCGAGCGGACCGTCCTTCTGGAAGGAGAACCCGCGCTCGGCTTCATCGATCTGCATCGAGGAAACACCGATATCGAGCACGATACCATCCACCTTCTGACCCTCTCCCTTAACCCTTGCAATCGCTTCATCAAGTGCCGAAAACCGGCCTTCCACCAGAGTAAGCCCGCCCGGAAACTGCTGTTCCATGGCACGCCCAGCAACAATCGCCGTCGGGTCGCGGTCAATCGCGATCACTTCGGCACCATGTTGCAGAATATGCCGCGTATAGCCGCCCGCACCGAACGTGCCATCGACAATGACCATGTCTGCCGCAGGCTTGAGCGCATCGATCACCTCAGCCATCAGCACCGGGATATGACGGATTTCAGCCCCTTCGGCTTGAGATTTTTCTCCGCCGGGGTTCTCCATCATTCCGATCCTTTCCCGAGCGGCTGCGCCCGTTATCTTCTATGTGACGTGTGGATTCCGGCCATTTCGGCAAGCACGGATTCCAGGCACGGATTCATCCATCCGTTATCGGATATTAAGCTTAATGAAGCGTTAGCCTTTGCCGAGGATGGCAAGAAAAATCGGTGGATCAACCGGACATCGCCGCCATTGCCCTCTCTTCCGGCAATCCTTTTTTCATCGATTGGAAAGCGATTGACGCTGCTTTCAGGCAGGCGTATCAAATGCTAATAATTTGCAAGAGCATTACGTGAAAGAATTTGCATGTCACCACACGGATCAGAGTCCTCCCCGGAGCCAGAGACCACATTTGAAGGCTGGCGACGCGACAGAGGCGAGGCCTCGATGTCCGACGTGCATCGCTCCATAAGGGTCAGCCGATCAGGCTCGCGTTTTCGTCGTGCCATGGCATTTTTCGGCCCCGGCTATCTGGTCGCCGTCGGCTATATGGACCCCGGCAACTGGGCCACATCGCTGGCGGGCGGATCGCGCTTTGGCTATACGCTTTTATCGGTGGTGCTGATTTCCAACCTGATGGCAGTGCTGTTGCAGGCACTTTGCGCGCGTCTGGCAATCGCTACCGGTCGCGATCTGGCGCAGGCCTGCCGCGATGCCTATCACCCCGTGCTCGCATGGCCGTTGTGGATTCTGGCAGAACTCGCCATTTGTGCGACCGACCTTGCCGAAGTCATCGGCACGGCCATCGGGCTTAATCTTCTGTTCGGTATCCCTCTAGAACTCGGCGTCATCATTACCGCAGCCGACGTGCTGTTGGTGCTTTATTTGCAAAACAAGGGTTTCCGGCGCGTCGAAGCGCTTATCATCACGCTGCTCGGCGTCATTGCGCTCTGTTTCCTGATCCAGATTCTGATGGCTCAACCGCAATGGGGCGCGGTTATTCGCGGCTTTGCGCCGACTGTCGACATCATCCGCAACCCGGACATGCTCTATATTGCGCTCGGCATTATCGGTGCAACCGTCATGCCGCATAATCTCTATCTGCATTCGGGCATCGTGCAGACCCGCGACTATGGACATACGACGCCTGAAAAGCGCGAGGCCATCCGCTATGCCACACTTGATTCCACGATAGCGCTGACCTTTGCACTGCTGGTCAACGCCTCGATCCTCATTCTGGCAGGCGCCAGTTTTCATGCCACCGGCAACACTGGGGTCGAAGACCTCGACAAGGCGCATGCGCTGCTCAATCCCCTGCTCGGGTCGGCTCTTGCGCCGACACTTTTTGCCATAGCCCTTTTGTGCTGCGGCCTCAATTCAACGATCACCGCCACCATGGCCGGACAGATCGTCATGGAAGGCTTTATCAATATAAGGCTAAAACCATGGCTGCGCCGCGCCATCACGCGCTTCATCGCCATTGTGCCTGCGGCAGTCGTCACCATTCTTTATGGCTCTCAAGGCACGACCGAATTGCTGATCCTCTCGCAGGTGGTGTTGAGCCTGCAACTGCCCTTTGCGGTCATCCCGCTGGTGATCTTCACGGCTGAAAAGAAAAAGATGGGATCGCTGGTCGCGCCGCGCTGGATCACGATCCTCGCCGCCATCACCGCCATCATCATCGTCGTTTTGAATTTAAAACTCATCTACGACTTTTTCACCGGCGTGCCGATCTGATTCAACCAGATCGGCAATCTAAAATAAAAATGTCAGCCGGTCTGTAAGCCGGGTTCTGTATGGCCGGACTTGCGTCCGACGCGGCAGCCATTCATCTGGGACGGATGTCGCCACCCGCCTCTTGCAACCCACCCGAACGACTGACCCGGAAACTGGTTGTCATCCCCGAAAGGATAACGCGTCGTCCCTATTCGGTTTTGCTCCCGGTGGGGTTTACCGTGCCGTCCGCATTGCTGCGCACGCGGTGGGCTCTTACCCCACCCTTTCACCCTTACCCCGTCATCCCTGCCGCCCCTTCAAGGGCGGTACGGAAGACGGGGCGGTTTGCTTTCTGTGGCACTTTCCCTGGGGTCGCCCCCGCCGGGCGTTACCCGGCACCGTATTTCCATGGAGCCCGGACTTTCCTCACCTGCCGCCTTTCGGCATATGACAGGCGCGGCTGCCCGACCGACTGACAGGGCGTATAAATTCGTTTCTCAAGCAAAAAGCAACAAAAAAGCCGACAGCAAAACCGCTGTCGGCTTTTCGTTCACATCAAACGGCCTCAAACGCTACGCGACCGCCAGTGTAAAACTTATAAAGAACGCATATAGGCCTTCACCGAGCTGCAATATTTGGCAGAAGTCGGGTTCATGCGCTTGGCACCATGACCGGCATTGTATTTGAGGATCGTGCCGCAGGTGCTGCCGCCGCCAAGCTTGTTTGCCATGGCGAGATATTTCATACCGAACTGGATATTGGTCGAAGGATTATAAAGCCCCTTGGCCGAGCCGGTATAACCAAGACCGCGTGCGGTCGAGAGCTTGATTTGCATCAGGCCGATTTCACCGGCACGTCCGCGGACGTTGGGCTGAAAATTGCTTTCATGACGCACTACCGCATGGGCCAGCGATGACGATACGCCATAGGCGGCTGCATATTTATTGATGATGGCAGAGTAGCCGTTGCCCGCTTTTGCCTGCTTGGAAGAAGGAGACTTCGGCGCAGAAGATTTTGCCCGCTTGCGCACAGGCGCGGCCCGCTTGGTGACAACCGATGCTTTCTTGACCGATGTTCTTGGCTTTTCAGCTTCATGTGCCTTATTTTGCTGGCGTGCCTTGAAAAGCGCTGCAAGATTGGTTGGCTCGGTGGCCGATGCACTCAGTGCAGGATTGAGACCAAACGAAACAATGGCGCCAACAAGGGCGCTCAACACAACAAATTTTACTTTCATAACCCTACCGTCTTGAAACTTTTTTTGCGAGCGTGCCCGTCTTGGGGAAGGCCGCCCATTCTTGTCTGCCCCTTAAGCCGTATGGGTTTGATGCCCACCACATGCCCCAAGGATTGAGGGAGGATTTGACGGCCAATTGCAGCCGAAGATTGATCGGACAAGTAAAATAGGATTACAGGTTGTAACAAACCCGACCAGATTGAATAGTTAGCAAGACACATATCACTGATCGAGTGAACACGCGCCATATGAAGTAATTTTTTGAATTTTTTAGATAAATTCTAATGAGCGTTTATTGAAACTTACTGCCGTCGATTCCGCTTATGCGGTAACATTCTGCAGCGAAAAAATAAGCCTGTAGAGGGTATCTATGGTAGAAAAATCGGCCACACCATCTACATTTTGTGGGCGAAAATGGCGCTGGAAGGCTTTGACGACAATTTCCGTGTCCTCATCGAACACGCCACTGATCTCGATTCCATAGCCATAAAGTGCCAGCATCGATTGCAACGCCTCGACTGGTTGCCCCTGCTCGCCACGCGCCAGAAAGCGCCCACCCTGCACAGGGGCTGCTTCAATATAATGGCCTATCCCCGCCTGATGCAGTTTTGCCCAAGGGAAATTATGCCCCGGATCGGTTTTCCGCGCCGGTGCTATGTCGGAATGCGCAAGCACATTTTCAGGGCGAATGTCGTGTCGGGCGCAAATATCACGGCAAAGCGCAATCACCGCATCGATCTGGGCTTCCTTGAACGGTGGATAGTTTTCCAGATCACCCGGATTGACGATCTCAATGCCGATGGATGCCGAATTAATGTCCGCCTCGCCTTTCCACACGCTTTTTCCTGCATGCCAGGCGCGTGCCTTTTCCGAGACCATCTGCACGACCTGACCGTCTTCGTGGACGAGATAATGCGCGGACACTTCGCGTTCGGGCGATTTCAGGATATCAATCGCTTCCTGCGCGGTCGAAAGCCCGGTATAATGCAGGATCAGATAAGCCGGCCTCTTGCCATCGCGACGAGGCCCGTAATTGGGCGAAGGATCGAGCGATGCGTCGGCAAAATCTGCTTTGCTCAAGATGAGATCAGCCACAGCCTTGGCGGCATTCCAGTTTGTTTCGTTCATGCCGCAGCCTCCAGCCGTTTCGATATGCTTGCCCATGCCGCGTTTATGGCGGCAAGACGCGCATTGGCAATAGCGATAAATTCCAATGGCAGACCTTCGGCGACGAGACGGTCAGGGTGATGCTGCTTGACCAACGAGCGATAACGCCTGCGCGCCTCATCAAAGTTCACGCCGCGATCAAGGCCGAGAATGGCATAAGGATCATTGTCTCCGCCGTCGACATGGCGCACGGCAATGCGCTCAAAAGCCTGTTCGTCGAAGCCGAAAATCCCTGCCACTGCCTTTAGAAAAGCCATTTCCTTTTCATGGACATATCCATCCGCCTTGGCAATATGGAACAGCCCATCGAGAATATCTTCAAGCAAGTGACAGTCGGGCTGATCTTCCTGACACAATCTCGCGAGTTGACGCGCATAGGTTTCAAACCCGGCCACGTCTTTTTTGGCAAGTTCGTAAAGGCGCGCAACATGCCCTGATTCTTCTTTCGGAACAGCGAAAATATCCTGAAAGGCGCGAATTTCGTCCTGTGTTACAACACCATCGGCCTTGGCCATTTTGGCGGAAAGCGCAATCATGGCAATCGAAAATGCCACCCGCCTACGCGTGTCGGCGTCACCTTCAAAAACCGTGCGCACAGCCTCAATAACGCCTGAAATGGCATTCGTCGCCACAGACGTTACAAACTCACCAATGCGCACCCAAATCGACATGAGGCTTTGTTTACAGAAGTTTAGCTAGACTGAAAACCGCTCATGAGCGCTTGCACAAAAAAACAATTCAGTCCGAACTGTTAGTGCCCTGCCGCTGAATTACGGCTGGCGGCTCTCGAAAGAACGCTGAGCGGCTATTGCGGCGGCTTCTCCCGCGGCCTCGGCTTGTTGATCGTCTTGTCCGACGGATCGGGCGGCGGACTGCGCGTTCTGGCGCGCTCGCTCGATTGCCTCCGCTTTCTCCTCCGGCGTCATGACACCGGAATTATCGCGCAGGGTGCGCACAAGGTCAGGACCCTTTTGCGTGGCTTTATCGGGCGTTGATGCAACAGGTTGCGAAGCCCCGGTTTCCTGAGGGGGCTGGGCAGCGGATGTTTCATCGTCATTCTTGCCGCAAGCAGCGAGGATAACCAGAACTATAGCAGATACGGCAAACAGGAAATTACGGTTCATGACGAAAGCAATAGCCGAAGAAAGGCCGCGTTTAAACTCGGAAAACGCCGAACGTCCGTCTTTCCCTTGAAATCTTGCCGTATCATTCATTTCAACCACTCCTTCGAGGGCAAATGGCGGCTCGGAAAACCAAGCCGCCATCGATCATTTTCTAAAGACGTTATGCGCCCGATTACATTAGTTGGAAGGCGCAGAACCCGTACCCGGATTAGCCGGTGCGGGAGCGGGATCCGGTGCCGGGGTCGATGGCGTTGTTTCAGTCGGCGCAGATGGCGCGGGTGCATTGCCGGTGTTGTTGTTACTGTTGTCGTTACAGGCGGCAAGCCCCATCAGCGATGCAGCGGCAAGCGATGTGATGAGAATCTTCTTCATATTGGCTCTCCTTCCTAAGTCTGGGCCCTAAGTCTGGCCTTGTACGGGCAAGTTCGGGGGGAACGCCCGTCTGAGCATACGCAATATTACGCGAACACCCCTCTGCTCTTCATGAAGAACCGGCTTCATCCGGTTTCCTCATGTCTTCGGGTGAGACAGGCAAAAACGTCCTGCCTATTCCCACCATCGCAGATGAAAACGGCAAGGTGGTGAAAATGTTTCCTCAAATAGTCTTAACGCCCGTAATAAAACGCCAGTATTGCAGTAACTTAACCGGGCATTCCGCTGTCAGAAAGCCGTAATTAATACGTCACGCCCCTGTCACGTCGCAATGTTTAACTTGCTTAAATCAAGTTCGGGATTCGTCCTGCAGAGGGGAACTTCATGACTGAACATGCATCGAACGGTGCAATTCTTAAACGCGCAGTAACGCAAAATCATGCAATGTCGCGCGCGGGCTTTTCCGAAAGATTGTTTGCATGGCTCTTCAAGGGCCTCGTCTACCCACAAATTTGGGAAGACCCTGAAGTCGACATGGCAGCTCTTGCCATTCAACCGGGCCATCGCATCGTCACCATCGCATCGGGCGGCTGCAATGCGCTGTCCTATCTGACCGCCGATCCCGCGCGCGTCGAAGCGGTCGATCTCAATCAGGCCCATGTCGCCTTCAATCGGCTTAAACTGGCAGCACTTACGCAATTGCCTGATTATGCCGCCTTCTACCGTTTTTATGGCAAGGCCGACGACAAGACCAATCTCAACGCCTACAAGCGCTTCATCCAGCCGCATCTGGATGCACAAAGCCGCGCCTATTGGGAAAAGCGCAAATGGAATGGCCGCCAGCGCATTTCCATTTTCTGGCGCGATCTCTACCGGCACGGATTGCTCGGGGTGTTCATCGGCATGGGGCATCGTGTGGCACGCCTTTATGGCATCGATCCGCGCGATATATTAAAGGCGCGCAGCATGGAAGAGCAGCGCACATTCTTCGATACAGCGCTTGCACCTTTGTTTGAAAAACGCATGGTGCGCTGGGCAACCACGCGTAAATCGTCCCTGTTCGGCCTGGGCATTCCACCGCAGCAATACGATGCATTGGCGACCGCAGGAAATGGCAGCATGGCCGATGTCCTGCGCGCACGCCTTGAAAAACTCGCCTGCGGCTTTCCGCTAACTGAAAACTATTTCGCCTGGCAGGCGTTCGGGCGCGGTTATAGCGGCAATGAAGAAACCGGTCCGCTTCCGCCCTACCTCTCGCGCGCCAATTTCGAAACCGTGCGCGCGCGTGCCGACCGCATGACGGTCGAGAACGCCAATTACACTGATTTTCTCGCCGCAAAACCGCAAGCTTCAGTCGACCGCTATATCCTGCTCGACGCGCAGGACTGGATGAACGACGAGCAGCTCAATGCTCTTTGGGGCGAAATTACCCGCACCGCATCACCGGGCGCACGCATCATTTTCCGTACCGCGGCCGAACTAAGCCTGCTTCCCGGTCGCGTTGCACCAGACATTCTCGACCGTTGGGATTACCGGGAAGAGGAATCGCGCGCCCTGCACGAGCGCGACCGATCTTCCATTTATGGCGGCTTTCATCTTTATGTGCTGAAGGATGCCTGACATGGGGCGCAGTCCGTGGGGGGTGCAAGGACTGGATCACGCAAGCCTGATGGACCGGGTTTATAAGCGCCAGCGTCATTTCTATGACGCGACGCGCAAATATTACCTGCTGGGCCGTGACCAGATGATCCGTAGCCTGGATGTGCCGAAGGGGGGCCGTGTGCTGGAAATTGGCTGCGGCACAGGCCGCAATCTCGTCAAGACAGCCAAAACCTATCCCGACGCAAAATTATTTGGCATCGATATTTCTGCGGAAATGCTTGATACGGCGCGTGCCGCCGCTCATCGCGCCGCAATCACCAACCGCACGCGTCTCGAACGCGCAGATGCGGCACAATTCGACCCCAAGGCGCTGTTTGGCGAAAGCGGGTTCGAGCGCATTTTCATCTCCTATGCCGTATCGATGATTCCGCAATGGCAATCGGTCATTCGCGAATGTCTGCGCCATCTTTCGCCGGAGGGGGAACTGCACATCGTCGATTTCGGCGACCAGAACCGCTTGCCCGCCTGGTTCAGGCGCGGACTGTTCACATGGCTTGACTGGTTTCATGTGAGCCCCCGCGAAGATATGTTCGCTGTCGCTGATGATCTTGCCCGTCAACAAGGCATGACAGTGGATCGGCGCATTTTGTATCGCGGCTTTGCATGGATTGCCGTTATTCGCGCCTGCGCGCAAAATTAGGGGCAAGGAATATCGAGACAACTGGTGACGGCGGGGTTCGGATCGCGTAACCGTTAAGGAACTGATTCGCGAAACCGGAACCGCATATGAACCGTTTGGCCAGACGCTTTGCCCTGACCCTAGGTCTTATTCTCCTATCCGCCTGCACGACAACGGATTATGATTTTTCCGATGTGAAAAAAGGCGGCACGGTTGCCCGTATTGCTCCCCCATCCGGTGCGGTCAAGGCGCCGCGCTTCGGCGACCGCGACCCGCATGACTGGACGGGCAAGACGCCGTGGCATTATCCGATCCACGGCACCGATGTTTCCAAATACCAGACCAGTGTCGATTGGGCGGCAGCGCGCGCCAGTGGCATTTCATTCGTCTTCATCAAGGCGACCGAAGGCGGCGACCGTTTCGATGAACGCTTTACCGAACACTGGAACGGTGCGCGTCAGGCGGGCATTCCACGCAGCGGCTATCATTTCTATTATTTCTGCCGCCCGGCCATCGAACAGGCGCGCTGGTATATCCGCAATGTTCCGCGCGATCCGGGCGCGCTGCCGCCGGTTCTCGATATGGAATGGAACGCCCATTCACCGACCTGCAAACTGCGCCCGGATGGGGCAATCGTGCGCAAGGAAATGCGCGTTTTCCTCAATGCGCTCGAAAAACACTATGGCAAGCGCCCGATCATTTATACCACCGTCGATTTCTTCGACGACAATGACCTGCGGCAATTGTCGGAATATCCGTTCTGGCTGCGCTCGGTTGCGGGACACCCGGATGAAAAATACGGACCACATCCGTGGACTTTCTGGCAATATACCGGCACCGGAAAGGTACCGGGCATCAAGGGTGACGCCGATATCAACGTTTTTGCGGGCAGTGCTGCCACCTGGAAAAAGTGGCTGGAAAGCAACAAGGTTCGTTAACCCGGCAAAGTTTGACCGTTCACGCCAAGTTTTGCTTCATTTCCGTGGCGGGCTGAGGCAATAGCTTAGCAACGTCAGGAGAAATGCTCCTGTGCAAACCAGTGTGAGTCCGAGATGAAGTTCCTTGCTTCCATCATAGCCGCCGCCCTGCTCGCTTCAACAAGCCTGTCTGGCGCGCAAACGCCCTCCCCTGCAACTTCGACCGACAAGGTTGCGAGCGCACCCAAACCCGAATGCGAGACCGATCTTGGCCAATGGCTCGAAAACCTCACCAAAGAGGCGCGCGAGGCCGGTGTCGGCGACAAAGGGATTGGCGAGTTGCACAAGGCCTCGCTCGATCAACGCGTGCTCGACCGTGATCGCAAGCAGACCGTGTTCAATCTCACCTTCACCGAGTTCTCAAAACGGCTGATTTCCGAGGCCCGCCTGAAAAAGGGCCGTGAAAATCTGGTCAAATATGCCGATATCTTCAAGAAGGTCGAAGACACTTATGGCGTGCCCGGCCCGGTTTTGGCCGCCTTCTGGGGGCTGGAAACCGATTATGGCGCCATTCAGGGCGATTTCGACACGCTGAACGCACTTCTCACGCTGTCCTATGATTGCCGCCGCCCGGAACTGTTTCGCCCGCAGCTCATCGCACTTTTAAAGCTGTTCGATCAGGGCGTGGTCGATGCCGCGACAACCGGCGCATGGGCAGGCGAAATCGGTATGATGCAGCTTCTGCCGAAGGATTATCTGGAGCGCGGCGTCGATGGCGACGGCGATGGCAAGGTCGATCTGAAAAACTCCATTCCCGATGCCATGATGACCGCAGGCCGCATGATTTCGGAACTGGGCTGGAAACGCGGCCAGCCGTGGATGGAAGAAGTGCGCCTGACCAAGGATCTGCCATGGGAAGAAGCGATCCGCACCAACCGCAAGCCGCATTCGTGGTGGGCGGAGCAAGGCGTGACCGGCCTGAACGGCCCGCTTGGTCCCGATGACGGCGATGCATCGCTGTTGCTGCCGCTTGGCCGCAAGGGTCCGGCCTTCCTATCCTATCCGAATTTCGACGTCTTCGTCGAATGGAACCAGTCCATCGTCTATGCGACGACCGCCGCCTATTTCGCGACACGGCTTGCCGGTGCGCCCGCTTTCAATCCCGGCGATCCTGTCCCCGGTCTGACGCAGGACGAATTGAAGGAACTCCAGACCAAGCTTCAGGCACGCGGCTATGACATGGGTCCGAAGATCGACGGTGTTTTCGGTCTTCTGACTCGTGACGCCGTGCGCGCCGAACAGATGCGCCTTGGTATGCCTGCCGATTCCTGGCCGACCAAGGAACTGCTCGACAAGCTTTGAATTTTCTGGGGGCGCGGCATTCTACCCGCGCCTTTTTCTTAGAGCGCCATGCGTCCTTTCGGATGCATAAAGGACGCTCTAAGCTATTGAATCTACGCATCGTGCCTTCCGAAAACCGTTTCACACTTTTCGGGATGCGCTCTAAAACTAACTGTGAATGCCTGTCATGTTCTCAACCCTGATTGTCGTCTTGCCGGTCTTTGCCCTGATTTTTTCGGGCTGGGGCGCGTTCAAGCTGAAAATACTGGGTTCGCATGCCATCACCGAACTCAACCGCTTCGTGGTCTATCTGGCACTGCCTGCACTTTTGTTCGATGTCATGGCCAATACGCATGGAAGCGATCTGTGGCAGCCGGGCTATATCGCAACCTTCCTGATCAGCAGTTTCTTTGTGTTTGCATTGCCTTTCATCATAAGGCTACGCGGCAGGCAGCCTCTGGCTGATACGGCGCTCGACGGGTTGAATGCGGCTTATCCAAACGGCGGCTATATGGGCATTCCGCTGGCACTGATTGCCTTTGGCCCCGGCATTCTGGCGACAACGACCATTGCCATCATCATTACCGTCTGCATCGTCTTTGCCTTCACGATCGTGCTGATCGAGATTGATCTGCAAACCCGCAGTCACCCCCTGCATCTGGCGTGGAAAGTCACACACTCGCTCATCCGTAATCCGCTGCTTGTCGCCCCGGCACTGGGTGCCTTTGTCTCATTTCTCGGCATCACCATTCCCGCGCCTGCTGAAACATTCCTCAAAATGTTGGGTGGCGCCGCCTCACCCTGTGCGCTTGTGGCGCTCGGCCTGTTCCTCGCCCAGCCGCGCAAGATCGAACGCGAAAGCGTGAAGACAATCGGCTTTCTCGTTTCGATCAAGCTGATCCTGCATCCGCTCGCAACATGGTTGCTGGCTGTCTATGTCTTTCAGCTTCCGCCGCTTCTCGCCGAAAGTGCGGCGCTGATGGGAGCACTTCCAACCGGAACGGGTCCTTTTATGCTGGCCGAACATTACCGGCGCGAGGCTGCGATTACCTCTAACGTCATCCTCTATTCGACAATCATTTCGGTGGTGACAGTCTCGGCCTATCTGGCTTTGATCCGTTAAAAACGGGCCGCTCTGTGGCTTTTTCATGAAATGTGAACAAATTTTTACAGCAATATTTTTCAATGGCTTAGGTAGTAAACAGAAGGTTTTTTTCACAATCACGCCAAATTGCAGCAAGAAATGTTCTTTTGTTTAGCGCCTTTTGCGCTTAGATTCTGCACTCTACCAGCGCGCGTCCGGTGTCGTCCGGGCGCATATGAAGGAGACAGACCGATGGGACTGACACGTTCTTTGAATGTCCTCATGATCTGTGCGGCATTTGCATTTGTTGCAGCGTTGATAGCAGGCGTCATTCCTTGATTTGATGCAGCAATCCATTACGGTGAGACCGGTTTTAGAGGACAAACCGCTCTCGCAGGGGACAAAAAAGCCCGGCCAAAATGCCGGGCTTTTTTATTCAGGCTGTTTCCAGCTGTGTATCAGCTTTCGGGCGAATGCCGATCATATGGCAGATCGCAAAGGGTAGATCGGCCCTGTTCATCGTGTAGAAATGGAAATCCTGCACACCGCGCTCGATCAGATCCATGACCTGTTCAGCGGCAATGGCCGCCGCCACCAATTGATGGGTCTGCGGATCATTGTCCAGCCCATCAAAACGTTCTGTGAGCCAGGCCGGAATATGGGTTGCTGAACGAGCGCAGAAATTCTTCACCTGCTTGAAATTATGCACCGGCAGAATGCCCGGAACGATGGGGATGTAAATACCTGCACGCCGCACACGCTCGACATAACGCTCATAAAGATCATTATCGAAGAAGAACTGGGTCATGGCACGGGTCGCACCATTATCGACCTTGCGCTTAAGCATATCGATATCGGTGGCAAAATCCGGGCTTTCGGGATGTTTTTCCGGGTAAGCGGAAACCGAAATATCAAAATCGGAAATATTGCGCAGACCACCAACCAGTTCGGCACCATTCTGGTATCCGCCCGGAGTCGGCACATATTTCGCACCGATCCCCGCTGCCGGATCGCCACGCAATGCCACGAAGCGATTAACGCCAAGGGCTGCAAATTCGCGCGCGACATTGTCGACTTCTTCGCGCGTTGCATCCACACAGGTGAGATGCGCTGCAGGCTGGATCGTCGTTTCTTTCAAAATACGCGCCACCGTGCGCACGGTGCGTTCACGGGTCGAACCACCCGCGCCATAGGTCACAGAGACGAATTCGGGTTCAAGCGGTGCAAGCCGCGTGACCGTTTCCCACAGACGTTGTTCCATTTCTTCCGATTTCGGCGGAAAAAACTCAAACGATACCCGGGTGGTCTGGCCGATATCCGATCGGCGGGAAAGACCATAAATACCCATCACACTGTCTCCGTCATGCTTGTCATGTTTTGGACCGGATCGGCAATCAGCAGGCGCGGGTCGCGCGCCAGCCACAGCTTGACGGTCAGGCCCTCATCGCCATTTGCCGCCTTCGGTCCCAATTCGAGTGTATTTTCAGGCTCAAGGCCCGCGTCCTTCATCCAGCCGAGCATCTGCTCATCGCTGAAGCCAAGCCGCAAATGCGCATGTTCCTCGCGCAAAAATTCCAACCTGTGTGGTGCGAAATCAACGATCAGCAGCCGTCCATTCGGGCGCAAGGCCCGCGCGCCTTCGCGAATTGCCGCCTGCGGGTCGTCAAGGAAATGCAGCACCTGATGGATCGTCACCAGATCGAAATTTTCGCGCTCCACGGGAAGCGCATAGACATCGCCCTGGCGCACCTGCGCATTATCGATGTTTGCGAGATCAAGGTTGGCACGCGCCACGGCCAGCATGTCGCGATTGATGTCGATGCCAAGCCCGCGCGCATAAAGCGGCGCGAAAAGTTCAAGCAACCGCCCCGTGCCAGTACCAATATCGAGCATGGACTGAAACGGCTTTTCACCAACAATCTTCAACAGCGCGTTTTCGACCGCGTTTTCGGAAACATGCAGCTTGCGGATCTGGTCCCAGCTTCCCGCATTGGCACTGAAATAGGCCGCAGCCTTTTCCTGCCGGCTGGATTTGACATGCGACAGCCGTTCCAGATCACGCTCAATCAGCGCGTCCGAGCGATCAAGCCGCCCCAGAAGCCCACGCGTCAGCTCAAGGCTGACCGCATTGTCGGCAAGACGGAAATAGGCCCATGCGCCCTCCTGATACCGGTCGATCAGGTCGGCTTCGCCCAGAAGTTTCAAGTGGCGCGATACACGCGGCTGCGATTGTCCCAGAATGGTGGTGAGATCGGAAACGGTCAAATCACCCCGCGCCAAAAGCGCAAGAATGCGCAGGCGGCTTGGTTCCGCCACTGCTTTCAAAACATCCACCATAGAATCGAGCTGCAATTGCAATTCAGCCATAAGACAACCTCTAAACATATAAAGATATGTTTATGTGAATGAGAGTTCCTATGCAAGCTTTTTCGTGCAAACTTCAACATGGAAAGATTCGTGTTGTTTGATAGCAAGGGAAAGCTCAATGCGTGCCAGCACATCACGCCAGAAGGCGATAGCCAAATCGCTGACCCTGCTGCTTCCGGCGGTGCCTTATTCGGATTCCGAACCGATCCGTGCGGCAGCGCTCAGCCCGCATATGAAGACTTTGCCGCCATCGACCGCCATCTGGCTTGCGACCGTCGCGCATGTGCGCCATGCCCACACCGATTATGATGCCTTGCGCGATGAAGGCTATGACAGGGATTCGGCGCGGTTTTTCGTTCTGGATGCCATCAACACCAAACTGACCGAGTGGCGCGCCACCCGGCTGTTGACGCCAGAAGACGATGAAGCGGCGGAAGCCTGAGGCCACTACTTCTTTTGCGCGACGATAAAAAGTCGCGGGAAGCGCAACAAGACTTTGCCGTCTTGCGTCAAGGGATAATGCTCCTTGATATGGCTCTTGTAAGCTTCAAGGTAAGCCGCCTGCTCGGCGTCATCCAGCGGATCAAGGAATGGCCGCAGTCCGGTCCCCTTCACCCATTCCACAATGGCGTCGATACCACCCAACGGATGATTATAGATCGTGTGCCAGATTTCGATACGTGCTGCCTCGCTCGCAAAGGCATCGTAATAGGTTGCGACCGGTGGCAATGGCTTTCGGCCTTTTCCTCCAATCTTTTCTGCAAAAGGTTTAGTGTTTGCGACCTCGCGCATCGCAACGTGGATTGGCTCCGCCATATTGTCAGGCATCTGCACGGCAAGAACCGCGCCGGATGAAAGCCCTGCAAAAAGCCGTTTCAGTTCCACGATGTGATCCGGCAGCCATTGAAAGACCGCATTGGAGAACAGCACATCAGTCGTCTCATCCGGCTCGAACTGTTCGAGATTAGCGATGAAAAAATCGACATTCGGCAGACGCTCTTTGGCCTTTGCGATCATATCGGGCGAAGGATCGAAGCCAGAGATTTTTGCGTCCTGCCAGCGCTCGGCCAGAAGCTCGGTCGAATTGCCCGGTCCGCACCCGATATCGACAACCTTGCGTGGGTTTTGAAGCCCGACCTGCGCCAGAAGATCACGGGCCGGACGGCTGCGCTCATCCTCGAATTTCAAATATTGTCTGGCGGACCAGTCTTTCATCGCGATCTCCTCGATAAAAAGGGCCGGTGCATTGCACCGGCCCTGAATTTCATTATCGTGTCAGAGGCTTATACGTCACCCGCTTGGGATTGACGCTTTCAGGACCGAGGCGCCGCACCTTGTCAGCTTCGTAATCCTCAAAATTGCCCTCGAACCATTCGACATGGCTGTCGCCTTCGAAAGCCAGAATATGCGTGGCCAGACGATCAAGGAACATACGATCGTGGCTGATGATAACCGCGCAACCGGCGAAATTTTCCAGTGCGTCTTCAAGTGCGCCCAGCGTTTCCGTATCGAGATCGTTGGTCGGTTCATCGAGCAGCAGAACATTGCCGCCGGATTTTAGCATCTTGGCCAGATGCACGCGGTTGCGCTGGCCACCGGAAAGATTGCCGACCTTCTGCTGCTGGTCGCCGCCCTTGAAGTTGAACGCACCGCAATAGGCACGGGAATTCATCTCGTGCTTGCCGAGCTTTATAATGTCGTTGCCGCCGGAAATTTCTTCCCACACGGTTTTGTTGGCATCGAGTGCATCGCGACTTTGGTCGACATAGGACATCTGCACCGTATCACCGATGCGCACCGAACCCTTGTCGGGCTGTTCCTGACCCGTCAGCATCTTGAACAGCGTCGATTTACCGGCACCATTGGGACCGATCACACCGACGATACCGCCCGCAGGCAGCTTGAAGCTCAGATCATCGATCAGCAAGCGCTCACCATAGCCCTTGGATACGCCCTCGACCTCGATCACCACCTGACCAAGACGCTCACCCACCGGAATGATGATCTGCGCATCACCCGGACGGCGTTCTTCGGCACTTCTGACCAGTTCGTCATAGGCCTTGATACGCGCCTTGGACTTTGCCTGACGTGCTTTCGGGCTTGCCGAAATCCACTCGCGTTCGCGTTCCAGAGCCTTCTGGCGCGAGGCTTCCTCGCGGCCTTCCTGCTGCATGCGCTTGGCCTTGGATTCAAGATAAGCGGAATAATTGCCTTCGTAAGGCATACCGCGACCACGGTCGAGTTCGAGAATCCAGCCCGTCACATTGTCGAGGAAGTAACGATCATGGGTGATGATGAGAACCGAACCCGGATATTCGCGCAGGTATTTTTCAAGCCATGCGGTGGTTTCGGCGTCGAGATGGTTGGTCGGTTCGTCAAGCAGCAGCAGATCGGGTTTGGAAAGCAGCAGCTTGCACAGCGCCACGCGGCGTTTTTCACCACCCGAAAGCTTGGTTACATCCGCGTCGCCCGGAGGGCAGCGCAATGCTTCCATAGCCATTTCGACCTGGCTTTCCAGATCCCACAGATTCTGGCTGTCGATGATGTCCTGAAGCCTTGCACCTTCATCCGCCGTTTCGTCGGAATAATTCATCATCAATTCGTTGTAACGGTCGACGATGGCCTGCTTTGCAGCAACACCTTCCATGGCATTGCCGAGCACGTCCTTGGATGGATCGAGTTCCGGCTCCTGCGGCAGATATCCGCAAGTGGCACCTTCCGCCAGCCATGCCTCGCCGGTATATTCCTTGTCGAGACCGGCCATGATCTTGAGAATGGTCGACTTACCGGCACCGTTGGGGCCGAGAATACCGATCTTGGCATCGGGATAGAAGGAGAGATGGATATTCTCCAGAATCTTCTTGTTTCCATAGGCCTTGTTGAGGCCGGACATATGATAAATGAACTGGCGAGCCATGAAGCGCGTCATCTCCACAAGTTAAAAAGCGGCAAACGACAAACGTGCCGAACCGCAGGGAAATTGCTGACGCGTATGTAGGCTAAATAGCGATGAGACGCAAACAAATCGGCAAGGTTCAAAATTATGAAACCGGGCGCGGATATTTCCGTCACCCGGTTTCCCCTCTGGCCACCGTTCGCGAAAGTTCCTCTCTTTCATCGAACGGCCTGCAAGTGATAGCGTAGCCCCTTTAACGCCCCGCGTTTGCCCCTGATGAACGTAGATTTGCGCAGGTTTTGTCGCTTTTCAAGCAGAATTTTCATGCAAAGCGCCATTGCCTAAAATTACTGCATTAAACACCGCGATGCCTCTTTTAAAGACGTAAAACACCCAAGGATTGACTATTTGAGCGCCATAAAATCTGATGCCCAAATGTCATTTGAAACCATCCATCGCCTGGCACTCGCCGACGGCTCACAACTGCCTTTCCGCAGCCTTCTGGCCAAACAGGCAAAAGGCATTGTGCAGATATGCCACGGGCTTGCAGAGCATTCGGCACGCTACCAGCACTTTGCCGAAGCCTTGGCACATGCGGGCTATCATGTTTATGCCCACGATCATCGTGGGCATGGTGTTCATATCGATGCCTACGCGCCCAAGGGTATGTTCGCCTCGCGCGATGGCCACAAGGCCGTCATCAGCGATGTGCTGGCGCTTAATGCTAAAATTCATCAGGCCCACCCCAACCTGCCAATCGTTTTGTTCGGTCATTCGATGGGCGGACAGATCACGCTCAATTATATGCTCGATCATGCAGAAACAGTGGATGCGGCCGCAATCTGGAACGCCAATTTCGGTAGCAAGCTTGAGAACAGAATAGCCCTTGCGCTTCTTTATATAGAGCGCATGCTGAAAGGCTCGGATGTGCCGAGCGCCGTACTGCCCAAACTCACCTTCCGCACATGGGCAAATGCCATTGCAGACAGGCGTACCGATTTCGACTGGCTGTCACGTGATACTCAAGAAGTCGACGTCTATATCGCGGACCCTTTATGCGGTTTTAATGCCAGTGTCTCATTGTGGATCGATATTTTCCGCATGATGCAGCGTGGACTGGTCAGGGACAATTTTGCAAACATACCCAAAACCACGCCCTTTCATCTGCTGGGCGGCGGCGCGGACCCCGCCACCCATAACGGCAAGGCCGTTAAGAGACTGGCAGAGCGGATGCAGCGCATGGGATTGACCCATATTGACTGCGTCATGTTGCCGGAAACACGTCATGAAAGTCTGAATGAACTCAATCGTGACAAGACCATGCAGATTTTTCTCAATTGGCTCGGCAAAAACCTTCCGTAAGCTGTTTTCTCGCGCTAAAACACCGCAAATTCAGACAGCACGTCACGATTGCTTGATCCGCCTTGGCTTTTGCGCCCATTCAATGCTATGGAGCGCGCCTTACTCCGGCAGACTGCGTAAGGAATGAAGGAACGCTTCGCTTGGACACATTGTCAATTTCCGTCGTCATTCCCTGCCGCAACGAAGCAGACAATCTTGCTTTTCTTCTTGATGAAGTCGATGCAGCCATGCAGGGCCGCGCCTATGAAGTCATCGTCGTCGATGACGGTTCGACAGATTCGACCAGCGACGTTCTGAGCATCCGCATTCAGGCGGGCAAGCCCCTGCGCCATCTGCGCCATGACCGTTCATCCGGCCAAAGTGCGGCGGTACGTTCCGGTGTGTTTGCCGCACGCGGAAATATCGTCGTGACCATGGATGGTGACGGCCAGAACGATCCCGCCTATCTGCCGGTGCTTGTCGATGCACTCGTGAAAGCAGGCCCCGCTTTCGGCATTGCTGCAGGTCAGCGTCTCAAACGCACCGACACAAAACTAAAACAGTTTTCTTCGCGTTTTGCCAATAATCTGCGCGGTGCGATCCTCAAGGACAAGACGCGCGATTCCGGCTGTGGGCTGAAAGCGCTCCATACCGAGCTGTTCCAGCAATTGCCGTTTTTCGACGGCTGGCATCGTTATCTGCCAGCCCTTGCATTGCGTGAAGGTTTTGATGTCGTGCATGTCGATGTGGTGGACCGCGAACGCCGCCACGGCAAATCCAATTATGGCATTCTTGATCGCGGCTTGCGCGGTATTCTCGATCTTTACGGTGTCTGGTGGCTGCGCAAACGCCGCAAGGTCGTCCCACAGGTGACGGAGATCACCCATGGCTGATATTTTAAACAGTTTGTCGCAATGGCTGCACGAGGTTTTCGTCGCGCAATGGGACGGATGGATCGTGCTCGGTTTCGTCGCACAAGCCTGCTTTACCATGCGCTTTGTCGTGCAATGGCTGGCGTCTGAAAAAGCCAAAAAGAGCGTAATGCCGGTTGCCTTCTGGTTCTTTTCGCTGTTTGGCGGCGCATTGCTGCTGCTTTATGCCATCCAGCGCAAGGACCCGGTATTTATCGCAGGCCAGGGCCTCGGCCTTTTCGTCTATATCCGCAATCTCTGGCTGATCGCCAATGAGAAAAAGCGCCTGAAAGAAGCCGAATGAGCAAGTGGCGAATAAGCCCTCTCTCATAACGCTTGCCTCAATCAGATTTTAAGCGTACGCCCCACCGAACGATAATCAAGGCCAGTTCCGGCAATATCGTCTGCTTTATAAACATTGCGCAGATCGATCAGCACATTGCCGCGCATGACATCGGCGATGCGCTTAAGATTGAGCGCGCGATAGGCATTCCATTCAGTGAGAAGTGCCACGACGCCAGCCCCTTCCGCAGCCTCATAGGCCGATCCACACCACACCACATCCGGCAGAACCGGCTTTGCAGCTTCCATGGCTTCGGGGTCATGCGCGCGCACCAAAAATCCCGCCTTCTGGATTGCCGCCACGATATCGAGCGCGGGCGATTCGCGAATATCGTCGGTGTTGGGCTTGAATGCGATGCCAAGAACCGCGACCGTCTGGGCGCCGCTCTCCTTCGCCGCCTCGACAATGCGCTCAGCCATGCTCTGCTTGCGTGCTTCGTTGACCGCAATCACTTCCTCAATCAGCGACTGCGGCGCATCGTAACGCTTGCCGGTTGCTGCAAACGCACGTGTATCCTTTGGAAAGCACGAGCCACCAAAACCCGGTCCGGCATGCAGGAATTTGGAGCCGATGCGGTTATCCATGCCGATGGCGCGCGCCACCTCCTGCACATTGCCGCCGGTCTTTTCACAAAGGTCGGCCACCTGATTGATGAAGGTCACTTTCATCGCCAGAAAGGCATTGGCGGCATATTTGATGATTTCGGCATTTTCGAGCGATGTGACCACCATCGGCGTCTCGCGCAGATAAAGCGGACGATAAAGCCGCTGCATCGCAGCCTTTCCGGCCTCGTCTTCGACACCGACAACCACGCGATCCGGCCGCATGAAATCCTCGATGGCCGAGCCTTCGCGTAAAAACTCCGGGTTCGACACCATCGAGAACGCAACATCGGGACGGGCTTTGGCAATCCTGTCGCGAATACGCGCATTGGTGCCGACGACGACGGTCGACTTGATGACAACGACCGCGCCCAGCTTCATGGTGGCTGCGATTTCATCGGCGGCGGCTTCGATATATTGCAAATCGGCCTCGCCGTCGCCGCGCCGCGAAGGCGTGCCGACCGCGATGAAAATCACATCGGCATCCGCAACGCTTGACGCCAGATCGGTGCTGAAATCCAATCGACCGTCACGAATGTTGCGGCCCAGCAACTCATCCAGTCCCGGCTCGAAAATCGTGACCTTGCCAGCCTTCAATCTTTCGATGATCGACGGGTTCTTGTCGACACAGGTGACGTGAAAGCCGAATTCGGCAAAACACACGCCCGAGACCAGTCCCACATAGCCCGTTCCGATCATCGCCAGTTTCATGAATTCAGTTCCTTTTTATGCTCAGAGCCATTTATCGTAATCAGACACCAGAAGATGCAATGGCTGTTCGTTTTCCTCGATATCGGAAAAGCGCCCGATGGGTTCGCGGAAAATATTATCGGTCAGATCGTCATTGACGGTGGAAACTTCGCCGATCAGCACGTCACCGCCCTCACCCCAGAAAGCGTGCCAGTTGCCCGGCAAAAGCGTAACGCTTTCACCCGGCTTGAGCGCCAGATGCGCGCCCGCCTTCTGCGTGCGCAGACGGCCATCGGTTGCAACCGTCACATCGCTTTGCTCGTCCACACTGCCATCAGGCAAAGAGTTGAACAGTTCGAGCACCAGCGTGCCGCCGCCACGATTGATGATGTCTTCCGCCTTCACCACATGGCGATGCATAGGCGAAATCTGGTTCTTGCGCGAGATCATGATCTTTTCGGCATAAAGCATGCCGGTGCCGCGCTTCAAATCTTCGGCATTGCCATTGCGCACGGTAAAGAGAAACAGGCCGAGATCGGCAAACTTGCCCTGGCCATAATCGGTGATGTCCCAGCCTAGACGCCCCTCAAGAATGGCCGCCGTATCGGTGGCAACGCGTTCTTTCAGCTGTTCGGGCGTCCAATAGGCAAATGGCGGCATGATATAGCCGAAGGAGCGGATGAAGGCATCGCTTTCGCGGATGATCTCGTTGATTTCAGAGCGTTTCATGGCCTTTACCTCCCAAGAAATGAAACTGTTTCGGTTCGGCTGGAGTGGTAACTGTCTTTTCCGCCCTTTGGCAATCCCGGAAATGCCCGGCAACGCATTTATAGCCTCACGCATTGGTGTTTAAGCGTATTGCGCGTGTCGTCTTTACGCGAAATCCATGTCGCATCCCAATGCGCGTTTAGAACAGTTCGGTGATTGAATCATGACAACGGAAGCCAGTCTGTGAAACAGGCAAGCTATTGATAGAACGCTACAAGCAGGTTTCCGGAGGGTATTGGGACCATCGGTTCGGATAAAAGTCGCCAAGAGAACAGCGCCGGACCATTTTAGGACAGAGTGGAAGCTATGGACGCTCGCAACGAAATGCTGGGATTACTGAGTGGGCGCGACCCCAATTTCAGCCTGGAGCAGAAATTCTATACCGATCCCGACTTCTACAAGCTCGATCTGGAAGCCATCTTTTATCGCGACTGGCTTTTCGTGGGCCACGATTGCGAACTCCCCAAAGCCGGCTCTTACATGACCGTCCAGATCGGGGCCTATCCGGTCATCATCCTGCGCGATAGTCAGGGTGCTATTCGCGCCTTTCATAATTCATGCCGCCACCGCGGCTCGCGTATCTGCGCGGCTGAAAAAGGCACCACCGCAAAACTCGTCTGCCCCTATCATCAGTGGACCTATGAGCTCGACGGACGCCTACTCTTTGCCCGTCAGGTGGGGCCGGATTTCAAGCCCGCCGAATATGGGTTGAAACAGGTGCATTGCGAAAGCGTGGCAGGCTATATCTATATCTGCCTCGCCGATACGGCACCCGACTTCAAGACTTTCCGTGCAACGGTCGAACCCTATCTCGCCCCCCACAATATCAAGGACGCCAAGGTCGCCTTCGAGATGTCGATCATCGAAAAAGGCAACTGGAAACTCGTCTGGGAAAACAACCGCGAATGCTATCACTGCGCGGCCAACCACCCCGAACTGTGTCGGACCTATCCCGAAGCGCCCTCGGCCACCGGCGTGCAGGGCGTGATGGAAGACCCGGAAATCAACACATTGTGGAATAACTGTGCCAAGATCGGCTTGCCAGCAAAATTCCACATCGATGAAGAGGGACGCTACCGCATCACCCGCATTCCGCTTTTGCGCGATGCCGTCAGCTATACGATGTCGGGCAAACCCGCCGTCAAAAAGCCGCTTGATGAAAAAGTTGCGGGCGAAACCAATATCGGGGCCATGCTGCTCTTCAATTATCCATCGACATGGAACCATCTGATGGCCGATCACGCCATTTCCTTCCGCGTACTGCCGATCGGGCCTGAAGAAACCATGGTGACCACCAAATGGCTTGTTCACAAGGATGCCGTCGAGGGTGTGGATTACGATCTGGAAGAACTCAGGCATGTCTGGGTGCAGACCAACGATCAGGATCGGCAGATCGTCGAGGAAAATGCGATTGGCATCCGCTCACCCGCCTATCAGCCCGGACCCTATTCGGTCGAACATGAAGGCGGCGTGATGCAGTTTCTGGAATGGTATCAGAACACGGTGACGCCGCGCCTTTCCGGCGAAGAAAAACTTAGCCGCGTGGCGTGATTGCAATACAGTTGAAGAAGCGAGTAGGCCATGCAGCCTCTGAAATATCTGGACGAGATGCTGCCGTGGAACGACAGGCTACAGATGCTGGAATGCATCTCGGCCATCGAAGAAGCGCCGGATGTGATGACCTTCTCCTTCAAGACTACGGAAGATAACTGGTTCCGTTATACGCCGGGTCAGTTCATCACGCTGGAATTACCGGTCGAGCGGGCGGATGGCCTCGGCTTTGTGTTGCGCACCTATACCCTGTCGTCAACCCCATCACGTCCCTACCACATCTCGGTCACGGTCAAGGCGCAGAAGGACAGTATCGGAACACGCTGGATGCTGGACAATCTGCGCCCGCCGATGCGGATCAAGGCCTATGGTCCCAATGGCAGTTTTTCGCTCGCAGACCATCCGGGCGACAAATATCTTTTCATCTCGGCGGGCTCCGGCATCACGCCGATGATCTCCATGACCCGCTGGCTGTTTGATTGCGCACCTTCCACCGATGTCGCCTTCATCAACTGTGCGCGTTCGCCCGATGACATTATTTTTCGCAAAGAACTGGAGTTACTTGCCGGACGCATGGAAACCATGCGGCTCGCCTTCATCGTGGAGGAATCCTCGGCACGCCATGTCTGGCCGGGCCTGCATGGCCGCATCGACCGCGCACGGCTCGAACTTTTAGCCCACGACTTCATGCACCGCGAGGTTTTTTGCTGCGGGCCGGAGCCCTTCATGAATGGCGTGCGCGGACTGCTGGAACAGTCCGGTTTCAACATGGCCCATTATCATCAGGAGAGTTTCCAGCCTGCGAGCGATATTTCGCCTATGGAAGGGCTGGAAACCATCATTGAAGCGCTGCCGTCTACAGCCCCCGTTGCTGCCCCTCTTCCGGTCTCTGCGAATGTCGTCTTCAGCCTTTCGGACATCGAGGTCGAATGCACCGAAAGCGACACGATCCTTCTTGCGGCACGCAATGGCGGATTGAAAATACCAAGCGCCTGCGAATTCGGTATCTGCGGCACCTGCAAGATCAAGTGCCTGAGCGGCGAGACGGAAATGAACCATAATGGCGGCATCCGCGATGACGAGATTGCCGAAGGCTATATTCTGGCCTGTTGCAGCCGTCCGCGTGGCAGGGTCGAGGTGGAATTCTAAGCTAATTTGTACGAAACCGATTGATTATCGCCCCTATTGGCAATCATAGTATCAGCGACCATTTTCGGTCCAGTACGGCTGAGAGGAACGCGATCTATTTATGCCATCGGTCTTGATACAATTGGTACTTGGAAGTGCCGTTGGACTGCTCAGCATCGTCATTCACGCACTGGCGACAATCATTGTGATAAAAGTGGCGCGCTTCATATCGAAACTGCGGTTTTCAGGCCCATCCTTGCGCCTGATCGCCGCCATGACAATGACGGCATCCGTTCTTCTGGCGACACAGGTCTGCGAAATCGCGGTCTGGTCTTTATCATATGATCTTGTCGACGCCATTCCCGAAGGAGCGGACGGGTTTTATTTTGCTTTCGTGAATTTCACATCGCTTGGTTATGGCGATATTGTTCCACTTTCTCGCTGGCATTTGATGGGGCCAATGACGGCCATGAATGGCGTCATGCTGTTTGGATGGTCGACAGCCGTGCTTTTTCAGGTGCTGACAGCTTCCCTCAAAGCACCGGCTGCGGATGGGCAAAGCGCACAATAAACTTACCCATCCTGAGCACTTGGGCTTATGCCTTTTTCAGAAACTCGGTTCTTAAAACAAGGCCCTTGACCTGCTTGGTGCTGCAATCGACTTCATCAGGGTTGCCCGTCAGGCGGATGCCCTTGACCAAAGTGCCCCGCTTCAATGTGGTCGAGGTGCCTTTGACCTTGAGGTCCTTGATAAGGGTGACGGAATCGCCGTCGTTTAATTGCGTTCCGTTGCTGTCGCGGACGATTTCGTCTGACATGATGGCTCCTGTTAAGTTTGATAATCTGAAATCGCCTCTAGCACCGATTCCGATGTTATACCAGAACGCGCGCAGAGGCTGGTTTCGCGACAGGTTCCGTCTATTATGACGCCACAAAAAACGGAGCACAGCATTTCATGACCGGACATGCCCTTATCGTCGTCGACATCCAGAATGATTTCTGCCCCGGTGGAGCGCTGGCAGTGGAGAATGGCGACCAAATCCTGCCGACCGTCAACCGGCTGATCGAGGAAAGCGAGCATGTCATCCTCACACAGGACTGGCATCCGACAGGCCATTCAAGCTTTGCCTCAAGTCACCCCGGCAAAAATCCTTTCGATACAGTCGAAATGAATTATGGGCCGCAAACTTTGTGGCCGGATCATTGTGTGCAAGGCAGCCATGGCGCGGATTTTCATCCCGCCCTGCAATGGACGCGCGCGCAACTGGTCGTCCGTAAGGGTTTTCATTCAGGTATCGACAGCTATTCGGCATTTTTCGAGAATGACCGGACAACCCCGACCGGACTGGCGGGATATCTGCGGGAGTGCAATATCAGCTCTTTGACGCTTGTCGGTCTTGCCGCCGATTTCTGTGTTGCCTATTCCGCTCTTGATGCCGTTGCTCATGGTTTTCAGATTCGCGTGCGGCTCGATGCCTGCCGTGGCATCGACCTTAACGGTTCCATGGACATCATGCTCGCTCAAATGAAACAAGCGGGCGTGGAACTGATCGAAGAACCGGCAGGCACTGCTTATCTGCTTTAAATTCTCAATGTTGAAATGCCATAACAGACAAAGGGCGGCATATATGCCGCCCTTTTTTTATTATCCGTCATTGCCAGAACTAGTGGCTAGCGGCTCCTTCGCCTTCATCCTGCCAATGTGGATTGAGCTTGTTATAGCGTAGCGACGACATGAAGGAGAGACCGATCAGCACCGCACCAATCAGGCCGGTAATGACTTCGGGGATATGAAACAGTGTCTGGACATACATGATCACCGCCAGAACAAGGATAGCATAAAAAGCCCCATGTTCGAGATAACGGTACTGGCTCAGCGTCTTGCGCTCCACCATCATGATGGTCAGCGAGCGCACATAGAACGCACCGATACCAAGGCCGATTGCGATGATGAACAGATTGGTCGTCAGGGCAAAAGCACCAATCACACCATCAAACGAGAAGCTTGCGTCGAGCACTTCGAGATAAATGAACGCGCCAAGGCCGCCGCGATGCACCATATCCATCTGTTCCTGCGTGGCATCCAGCACCTCGCCCAGTCCTTCAACCGCGAGGAAGGTCAGCAGGCCGAAAAGTGCGGCGACGAGAAACGTATGCGAATGGACCGCATCAAGCTGATAAGAAAAGAACAGGATGAGCGCGATGGCGACACCGATTTCAACGCCCTGAACAGACGCGAATTTTGACATGCGGCTTTCGATCACCTTGACCCAATGCACATCCTTTTCGACATCGAAAAAGTATTTCATGCCGACCATCAACAGGAACGTGCCGCCAAAAGCAGCGATGCCTGTATGGGATTCAGCAATCACGCGGGCATATTCATCGGGTTGCCAGATCGCCAGCTTGAGAGCGGAAATCGGATCGGTCCACATCGCAACCGCGACAATCGCCAGCGGAAAGATAATGCGCATGCCGAAGACCGCGATGATAATGCCCCATGTCAGGAAGCGGTGCTGCCATTCCGGTGTCATGTCGCGCAGAATGCGCGCATTCACAATGGCATTATCGAAAGAAAGGGAAATTTCAAGGACGCTTAGAACGGCACAGATGATGAAAACCGATACCATTCCCCCGAAAGTACCTGTCATCTCATATCCGAGCCAGAGAGCAGCAGCGAGACCCAAAACTGTAAAAATCAAAGGCCAGAGAAAATAACGCAGGGTGGTCATTGCAAACCATTTGTTTATGTTGACCGGGACTGTTCCCCTCGGAACGCAGTCACCTCAACGGATTGTTTGTTATACGCATCTGCTCACAAGCCGTTCGAAACTTACGGGATGCGCCCCGAATAAAGCTCTTGCCGGTCCGTATAGTGCCATCCATACGGCTATTCCCAAGGCTTTGGGGCTATGTAAGAACCGCGCCATGCGCAAACAAGAGAAAGAAAGGCAAAATTTTGTCCTCTCTCTCATTAAGGACATTTATTTGCCACGAATTGTCATGTGGGAATAACTATTCCCGTATAGCAATAAGTGTGAGAGCATCTCAACGCGTTGAAAACACAATGGGGGCATTTGTGCTATGCAGCTTGCAGACGACATCCAGCGCCGGATCGAAAAGAGCATGGCCGATGGCGGCTTCACGCCAGGCGAAATGCTGCTGCGCCGTGCTCATCGCCTGTCTCAAACTTCACAGGATGGCGATCAGGCAAGTGCGGACGAGCTCCTCAAAAGCGCCGGAATTTCGCTCAATGCCAAAAGCTTAGGCGATATTTTAAGCAGAAAGCCATGGCTTCTTTCGGAAATCATTCGGTCCGGTGCTGCGCATCACGACGAAGCCGACGACCACTGAAACCTCTCTCGGCAGAGGCTTGGCACGCCTGTGCAGCGCCTTACTGACACCCATCCACGCGTTGCAGAGAGGCCGAAAGCCCCATGAGCGAAAACGTGTAACGTGTCTGCGTTCCGCGCGCGGAAACAGCCTTCACATTGAGGGTCTTTCCTGACCGCATAGCACGCACAAGCCGTGCCTCGTCAGCCACATCTTCCGCCCATGCGCGATTGCCTTCGCTGAAGAAGGGGAAATTTGCGCCATCCACCATCACATCGACAGCACTGTTCGACTTGAGCGGATATCCCATGACCAGTTGCGGGCTATAACCTTGCGCGGACTTGGAGATGATAACGAAATTATCTCCGTGGCGCACACTCGTTGGTTGGGATTTGCCTGGGATCGTCAAAGCATAACATTTATTGCCGGGCAAATCGGTGTTCTGATAGACGCCCCAATCCCTGAATTCCCCAAGATAATTCGTCTTTGCGTTTGCCACGAGAGAACTCGCCACCAGCCCTGCCAGCCCCAGTACCATGGCGGTTGCACTTTTTCTCATCGCTCTAAACCTCCAAATCATGAAATCACACAACATAAAAATTCATTACAGTGCGTTATTATTCTCTTAACAAAATCTAAAATTTGCCCAGCAGAGGCAATCCGCCCTAGCGCATTCCACAACTCTCTCCGCCACAGGCATTGCTCCAAATCATCATTGCAAATATTAGAAATCGCGATTATATCCCTTGAAAAAGGACTAAAGATAAAATGGCTCTGTCGACACAGCGGCAAATTCTCATTGAACAGCGTATCACCAACGATTCCAAATCCATCGTCGCTGCCTATGTGTTCTGGTTCTTTCTGTGGTTTTTATCTGCACACAGATTCTATTTAGGTCGCCCTAAGACAGCCATTTTGCAGATTTTGAGCTATTTTATCGCTATAGGGTTCATATGGCTCATCATCGATGCGTTCCTGATACCCGGAATGGTTCAGCAACAAAAGAACGAGATGAGACGTGACCTGACTATTCAAGCGCAAAGAGCCGCGCTTGACGCCGACTGATCAGGCCTGAAAATGCTTTTTACACATTGATATTTAGCCACTTATACCAAGTGGCTCCAACGCTAACGTACAACACCTGGAAGATGTTTATCCGCAACAACGGCCTAACCACCTATCAAGCGTTCGTATGATCCGATTTCCAAAAGCTTCAGGTAAACGATCGGAAAAGCGCAGAGCAGCGCGAGCAAAAAACACAAGAACCGCCAGCGCCATCTTTTAGCGACTAAGAGGCCAAGCGCAAGGAATATAAAGCTCAGCACTAGCGCACCGGGCCAGCCTATAATTCCAAGAGCCAGATAAAGTTCAAACAGTGTAAAATCGAAACGCATGGTCAGCGCGCGCTATGCAACGGGCCCGTCAACTGGCTGCCTTCCTCTTGTCTTCTGCGGATGAGCTATCCACAGTTGGGGCGTCTTCAAGCTTTTCCCCCATACGATTCCACGCGTCGAGGCCAGCAATTTTATAGGCTTCCGCAAGGGTTGGATAGTTGAATGTATTCTCGACAAAATATTCGACCGTTCCCTTGAGGTTCAACACGGCCTGGCCGATATGCACCAACTCGGTCGCCCCTTCGCCGATAACATGAATCCCGAGCAAACGGCGCGTCTTCAACGAGAAAATAAGCTTTAACAGGCCGGATTCCAGTCCCATGATATGGCCGCGCGATGTCTCGCGGAAGCGGGCTAAACCGCATTCATAGGGAATGCCGCGCTCCCTCACCTCTTCTTCGGTAAGCCCACAGGTGGATATCTCAGGCACAGAATAAATTCCGTAAGGGAAGTATTTCTGCGGCTCCTTGGTCATAGCACCAACCGCAACACGAGCGGCAATGCGGCCCTGTTCCATTGATGTCGAGGCAAGGCTTGGAAAGCCTACCACATCGCCAGCGGCAAAAATGCCCGGCACCTCGGTTTCAAATGTTTCCGGATTGACCTTGAGCCGCCCGCGACTATCGGCCTCAAGCCCCGCAGCCCCCAGATTAAGCGCATCCGTCGCCCCCATGCGACCAGCTGCAAAAAGCACCATATCGGTGATGATCTTACGCCCCGTATCGACAGTGACTGCGATCTTGCCACCGGCAATGTGTTCAACCTTTTCGACCTTCTGCCCGAGCAGAAGCTTCATGTTGCGATCACGAATTTGATAGGTAAAGTCCTCGACGATTTCCTTGTCGATAAAATCGAGAATGGTCGTTTTGGGATCGATCAGCACCACTGCCGTATCGAGCGCTGAAAAGATCGTCGCATATTCAATCCCGATAACCCCGGCACCGATCACCACCATGGAACGCGGCAGGTCGGTGACTTCCAAAAGCTCGTCACTGTCCAGAACGGACTTACCGTCGAAGGGAATATAATCGGGCCGGTACGGCTTGGTGCCCACTGCGAGCAGAATGGACTTGCCCGTGGCCTGCAAGATTTCGCCTTCGTCCTTGATTACTTGCAGCGTGTTTGCGGAGATAAAGCTTGCCCTGCCACGAATGGTGCTGACGCGATTGCGCGCGAACTGGTGTTCAAGAACCTCTACTTCGTGGTTGAGGGTGATGAGAAGGCGGCGGCGCAGGTCATCGGCATGGATTTCCTGCTTCACGCGATAGGCCTGACCGTAGAATCCGCGCTCGCGCCATCCACTCAGGTTCAGTGCTGTCTCGCGAAGCGTCTTTGACGGAATGGTGCCAGTGTGCACTGATACGCCACCGACACGCTTGCCCTGCTCAATGACGAGAACCTTCTTATCGAGTTTCGCTGCCTGTATGGCGGCGCGGCGACCGGCCGGCCCGCTGCCAACCACAATGAGGTCGTACTCGTACATTGAAGGCTCCACTAATATGTCGATTGCAGGCACATGCCAAAACGCAACCGTTTTAGCCTGATAGTTTGAAATTTCAATTACAGGCTTGTTCCACCCATTTGAAACAGCGGCAAATAAGCGCCCTGTGAATCGCCCCCATGACAGTCCCCTCGCCTGTGATTGTCAATTTCATCATCGAGTGACATCATGATGTCATATAGCTTGAGCCACTATGGGAAAGTCAAAGAATTCCAAGGACGAGGCGGACGAAAACGACACCGCCCTGCGCTTTACGGAAAAAATGTTGAAAGCTCTCAGGATCAGAGCAATCGAGGAAGAAAAGAGCGTGCAAAAAATTACCGAGATGTTGGTTGAAGATTATCCTGATCGCCGCTACGAACCAGACAATTGAGCGCGCATTCCATGTCTTACTATATATTGGCTGAACGGCTGCAGGAACTGGCACGAAACAACATCAGGAATATGGTTCCGGCGCTTGTCTGGGATCAGGACAGCAGCAGCTTTACTCTTCTCGATTGCTTCGAGCAAAGTCTGCGCGCATCCCGAAGATTGCTTATGGAGATTGACGATCAGCTTGTCCTGCTGACAGCCACGAACACGGTCCTGACGCAGCCGATAAATGCAGATACCCGGTTTGTCGCACAGTTTCACGACGGCCCGGTCAAGCAGGCGCTGGCCGATGTTTCTGCATTGCGCGCCCTTTTGACCATAGCGTCCGGCACGTCGCGAAAGGGTATGCTTACCTTGCTCGACGACGAGGGCAAGACGCTCGTTCGGGCCGAATTGTACGAACTTGTACCGAATGAAGGCGCGGCAGTGGTCGTAGTCTCGCCTCGGGGACTACGCGGCTATGACGAAGCGTTGGATGAACTGCTAGCAAGCCTTCGCGCATATGGCGGAACGCCACTCAACGCCGGAAATCTCTACCGGATGATCGATCATAGCAGCGTCAGTTATGTTGCGAAGCCTGCCGTGGAAATTGGCAAGACAGAGACCGCTTTCGACGCGGCCACCAGTCTGATCGAAAGCTATCTTCCGGTCGCCAGAGCCAATGAAGATGGCATCATCCGTGACTTCGATACAGAATTTTTGCACGATTACCGCGTTGCCCTGCGCAAGATTCGCTCTGTACTGAGCCTTTTCAAGGGCGTTTACGAAACCGATCAGACACTCGACCTTAAACAACGTTTTTCAGCTCTAATGGCCCCAACCGGCCCTCTGCGCGATAGTGATGTCTATCTCCTCGATCAGCAGAGTTTCAAGTCTCTGGTCCCTGCTACGCTGCACGAGGGGCTGGATGCTATGTTTGAGGAAATTCGCAGGCGCCGCGCACAAGAACAGTCCCGTCTGGCCGCGCATCTGACAAGCCAAAGCTACAATAAGGAAATCAAGGCGCTCACAAAACTCTTCGCAAAAAAGCGCAAACTCGCGCCGGGGCCGAATGCGAGCCGGGGCTCTTATGATCTTGCTTGCGAACTGATATGGAAGCGCTATCGCAAAATCTGCCGCATTGCCGCATCCATAACAGAGAATACGCCCGACGATGAAATCCATCAATTGCGGATCGAATGCAAGAAGTTGCGTTATCTGATGGAATTCTTCGGGCCTGTCTTTCCCAAGGACCCGTTCGATGAATTAGTGAAGCCGCTGAAACGCTTGCAGGATTCGCTGGGCCTCTTCAACGACTGCGCTGTGCAGCAAATCAGTCTTCATTCCTTTGTCGAAAGCCTTGGCGACGAACCGCATAAGCTTGATATCGCGCAAAGTGTTGGCGCGCTGATTACGGTTCTCCATCAACAACAAAGCGCCGAACGCGAAAGGATCGCCGAAGCCTTTGCGCGTTTCAACAGCGAACGCATGCAGCGGTCTTTCCATGATCTCCTGCGCAGTGGAAAGGAATTCTGATGCAGATTGTCGCGTGTTATTCCAACAAGGGCGGCGTAGGGAAAACCGCAACCGCCGTCAATCTCGCCTATGCCTTTGCAGCATCAGGTCGCAGAACTCTGCTTTGCGATCTCGACCCGCAAGGCGCATCCAGCTTTTATTTTCGCGTAAAACCCTCCGGCAAGCTGACCGAAGCCCGTTTCTTTGAAGATTCCGAGCGTTTCATCAAGGCGATCAAGGGCAGCGACTATGAAAACCTCGATATCCTGCCTGCGAATACGAGTTTTCGTGATTTCGATATCTTCCTGTCTCAGATGAAAAAACGCGATTCACGTCTGAAAAAAGCGCTGAAGGCCGTCAAAAGCGATTATGATATCGTTGTACTCGACTGCCCACCCAACATCTCAATCTTGTCGGAAAATGTTTTCCGCGCCGCCGATGCGGTGGTTGTGCCGGTCATCCCGACAACACTTTCACAGCGCACATTTGAACAATTGCTGGCCTTTTTCGAAGAACACAATCTGCCAATAAAGCGCATTCATGCTTTCTTCTCCATGGTGCAGGGCACGAAAAACCTGCATGGTGAAGTTATGAAAGCAATTGGCGACGAGCACCCGGAGCAGATCATGGTGGCAAAGATCCCTTTCTCCTCGGACATTGAGCGAATGGGGGTGACGCGTGCGCCTATTCTGGCCACGGCTGCCAACAGTGCCGCCGGCAAGGCCTATCAAACACTGTTCGATGAAACTCTCAAACGGATAGAAAAGTGATCGAGATCGAGCGGAAGTTTCTGGTAACGGCTCTCCCAGAAGGGGAATTTGATGGATCCCCTGTCCAGCAAGGCTACCTGACCGCAGCAACTGATTCGGTCGAACTACGCCTTCGCCAATATGGTGCTGATTATTTTCTGACGCTGAAATCCGAGGGCGGACTGAGCCGGGCGGAATATGAGATACCGCTGGATGAGGCACAGTTTACGATTCTGTGGCCTATGACCGAAGGGCGGCGCGTTGAAAAAACACGCTATACCGGCATGCTGGCGGATGGATATATGTTCGAGCTCGACGTATTTTCCGGGCGGTTGGCACCGCTGATGCTGGTCGAGGTGGAATTCAAATCCGAAGATGCCGCGCGAGCCTTCATCCCGCCGTCATGGTTCGGGACGGAAGTCACCGAAGACAAAAGCTATCGAAACAAGTCGCTTGCTCTTTCCAAGCCTTCAACACGTTAGCGACATGCAACCAAGCTCATGACGACAAGCTTGAATTTATTATAGAATTACGCAGTTAAGACAATGGTGGGCCCGGAGGTTGTAAAATGATTCATATATAACAACACCTTATATGCCCCTCACCGTGCTAAACGCCCCCTTTGATTTTATTGCGTCTTTTAATCAGGGCCCCGCACCTTTTCGACCTATAATTAGACCTTACGACTATCAATCTTTGCGCAAAATCTCAAACCGTATCGGCGGCGATGACACATGAATAGGCCAGCCAAGCCTATGAAACACATTGCAGCTATAGGACAGGTCGATCGTGTAGGAAGCCGGGCCCGGTGCTGCGCCCTCTGGAATGGTGATCGATCGTTTATAAGTTTCAGCCCATGCGTCTGAGGGTTCGCCACGGGTATAAGTGGATATGGCGTGGATTTTCCCTTGGGCATCGGTGAGCCATCTTTTTGATTCGAGATCACACACGCGCAAGCGATGCACTGTGAATTGCACCTCCAGTTCGCCGCCTTGGACGGCTTTGGAAGCCAGAGCGCGCGCATCATCAAAAACGATGGGTGGCTTTCTATCGCTGATCGTCACACCAAGCGAAGCGGCACCGAGTGCGGCCAGACCGAGAATGACAACTGCCAATAACCTTTTCATGGTGTCGGTGGCCCTTTCATCCATCCAAGAAGCTTCATGATTTGCTCGCCCAGGCTGACCGCGCCGACGAACACCGCGAGGGTTGTAATGATCAGCCATCGCATGAAGCTGCTCACAGCCTTGAAGTCGCGATACATCTTGACCGCGCCCCGGAATTCATCACGGGGAATGGTGACGAGATATTTCAGGGTTTCGACTTCTGAAGGCTCCAGCTTGGAAAGCATGTCCTGTACATTGGGGTCGAGTTCTTTGAAGCGGTTCGCCATCCGCGATTCTTCAATCATTATTTCCAGCATCCCTGGCGCTTGCCGTTCTCGTCATTACCCTCAACGCGCTCGGCTGCGGGTCGATCGACCCTTGTCAGAGCGATCAATCCATCCGCGCTGAGATTATTCTGTCGCCACCCGGCGCAACTCGTCGCACCGCTCGACTGGCAAGCCGCGACGGCGAAGGGCAAGAGCGCAAAAATCATAATCCGATAAGCCACGTAGTTTCGCATCGTCCTTCGCCCTTTCGCGTTCCGCCTTGATGCTTTCTTGAAGTTGTTCAGAAACGGCCCGCTGATAGCCGTTCTGCTTGCCGAAGTGATAAGCTCCGGCAGATATGAAAATCGCCACCACGAGGGCAGCGAGCGCGTATTTCAGCCATGTTGGAATAGCGGCCCAGATCATGCCTCTTTCCTCACCCTATGGATGAAGAACCAGACACCAATGCCGACGAGCGCCACCATAGCGACAGCAAGCGCCCACTGGATCGGGCCTGTACCGTCTGTCATCGCGCCAATGCCAGTGACGAGACCTCCGAGGGGTCCCCATGCCTCCGGCTTCTTCAACACTTCTGTGATTGAGGTATCAGCCTGAACGGCTTTCCCTGTTGGCGCGGTCGGGATGTTGGAGGGCGCTGGATTGCTGTCACGCGAGAAAGCGAGGGATCGTGACCTGACACGAGACACGCGAGACGTCCAGCCTTTACCAAAGGTCCTGAACGTGGAAAGAGTTCTCAACCACGCAAGGCGCGAATCGCAAAGCGCATTGACGATCTTGTCAGAGGCCATTTTCTGAACTGCTGCAAGTGTCTTCGCTCCGATAACACCGTCCTGATCCACGCCAACGATTTTTTGCAGCATCTTCACCGCGCGCGCTGGACCGGAATTGATGGCGAAATCGAACACGGCATAATCGACGCCGGCCGGCAGATCATCACCAGCCACCTTATCCCAATAATTCGCCTTATAAATATCGGTGGCTTTCTTCTTGGTGAGAGCCTTCACATCAGCCTTTGAGGCTTTTTTGCCGTCCCATGCCGATAGTGTGGCAATCGTAATTCCAAGATTAGTGGCGCCACCGGGGTCTTTTGGATGGTCAACGTAACCACCTTCCTCCGAGAAGACATGCGGCATCGCTTTGGCGAAGGTTCCCTTGGCCATTGGTCAGTTCCTTTCAGGTAAAAGAAAAGGCCCCGCGATTGCAGGGCCGTGGACGTTCTATGCTTTTGGTAGCATCATCCATAGCAATCTATGGACGGGGTGATTCTGTGAGCGACACAAAGAAAAGCGATTTGAGTACCATCCAGTATGAGGATGGAGATAAAAACCTGATAGACCTTGGCTTTGATGTCGACACTCAAGGGATTTGGGCTACTCAAGACGATATAGCGAGGTTATTTGAGAGAGACGTATCAACGATTTCTCGGCACATCGCTAATGTGTTTGATGAGGGCGAGCTGGACGAAAAGGGTTCTTTGCAAAAAGTGCAAACAACTACTGGTAGACCCGCCATCCTTTATAATCTGGACGTAATCATTTCAGTTGGTTATCGGGTCAGTTCGACCAAAGCTACAGCTTTCAGGAAATGGGCTACGAACATAATTCGTACCTATCTCGAGCAAGGCTACGTCATCAATGAAAAGGCTCTCCGGGACTCCCCGGAGAAGCTGAATAAGCTTGCCGCCGAAATCCGTGCATTGCGAGCCTCTGAAAAGCAGGTCTATGCAAAGGTTCGTGAGTGCTTCAAGGTTTCCTCATCAGATTATGACCCATCTGCCAAGGAAGTGAGGAAGTTTTATGCGCTTTTGCAGGATAAATTCCATCACGCTGTGACTGGCCTTACGAGTTCAAAACTCATTCTGGACCGCGCTGATCACTACGAAGATAATCTTGGCCTCCTAAGTATGGAGGGAGACGAGCCGACATTGAAAGATGCACAGGTCGGAAAGAATTATCTTAAGCAAGAAGAGCTATACCGCCTTCATCTTCTATCCGAGCAATTCCTTCTGTTCGCTGAATCAACCGCACTCGCCCAAAAGAAGATGACTATGCAGTCGCTTCATGATCAGTTGGACAGGCTTCTTACACTGAACAATTATCCCGTTTTCGATGGCTACAAGGATTTCATCAAAAAAGAGGCAATGGACCATGCTGAAATCGAATTTGCGCTATTCCAAAAGCGTAAAAAGATTGAAGCACTCGGCATAGAATATAACGAAGAAGCCTTGTCTCTTGGCGAATATGATGAACTGCTAGAGGACGCATAAGCCGACACCCACCACATTACCGGCAAGCGCCGTGACGGGCATAAGCCTTTAGTCTAATCCCGCTTTCCGATTAAATCACCTGCACTATTTGGGTGATTGCGCAACCAGCTAATGCCCCTTGCTGGCTCTGCGCAGCCCCGGTATTGTTTAGGAGACGTGCCGGGGTTTTCTATTAGGAATAAAGAAACCGCCTCAAGGGCGGCGCGTCGGTTAGGTTGGGGAAACGGTCAGGAAAACGCTGCGTCGATCTCATCTATCGTTTTTAAGGCACCGCTTTCAATTCCAGCCAAAACCTCTGCCTCAATAGCAAAGCATCCAGATACATGGGCAAGAACAGCATCGCTGATTGCAATAACTGCATTAGCATCGATCGGAACGAATTCTCCGTCTGAACCTTTCCAAGAGGTGGTGAAATTCGGATCAGCCATAGCAGCAACGCGCGCACCAGAAATCATCACCTTTGATCGATCATCGGTTGCGATGTTCATGCCACTAATTGAAAGACCACCGGTTTCTTTCTCCCATCGCTTTGCAGCGGCATACTCTGCCAAAGTTAAACCCGGATGATCAGTCTGTGGCTGATCGTTTTCTACCGGAACCGTTTTCATTGGTGGCTCAATGCCAAGGGCTTCCGCATACATGGGAAAGCCCTTTGTGCCGCGCCGTGCTTCATCGATCACTTGCATTGTCGCATTAGCCATTGTCTGCCTCCACGTAGTCGGGCTTATCGAATTCGGGAATGAAGCGACCGGTGCCGCGCTCGCAATTTGGATCGAGATTACGGACAAAAGCGTCCCCACGCTCGGCAATCACTGTCCATACGACAAGACCGCTCCCGCCCTTTGGATCGGTGATTTCGAAGATGCCGTCCTCTATCGGTGAATTGCACACCGGGTCGGTACTGCCTTGATGGTTGAGGCCGGTAACAAATGCCTTCTGCGTAGCCGCTGCGAAGGTGCCGGGAGACGTTCCGAATTCAGCATCCAGATCGACGGTAGCGTGACCATTGACCAATTGAGCCGCGCCAACATGAACAAGATAATAGCGCGGACCTTCGGTGAAGCCATAACGAAGGTTTTTATTGAGTGGATCAAGCGGATGATCAAAAAGAGCCGTACCTCCACCCTTAGATAAGGTTCCACTAACGGCGACATCATAGCTGTTACCACTACCAATGGTCATTATAGGGCCACCAACGGTCCTTTGTATCACAAGGCCAAAATTTGTGTTTCCGGCACCTAAATTGCCAAATATCTCAAAAGCGTTGGAATATTCACCATTAGCAAATCGCAGGCGACTTGCCGGACCTCTGAAGTTTTTCGAACTGTCTATGAAATCGTCCGTTGTTTTGGAAAGTTTGTCGTTCAGCGCCGTCTGCATCGGCGTGCTGACTGGCAAAGCCGCCTTTGCCTGCAATGTACCGTCGCCCTGCACATATTGAGCATTTGTTCCGGTTGCCAGCGCCAGCAACGCACGGCCAAGTGTGCCAAGGTCGATCTGCTGCACGTCCTTGTTGGCATCGGTGACAAGGGCCTTGTTAGCCGCGAGCGCAATTGCCTTGAGCGCGCCGTTCTGATCGGTTTGGAGGATTTGGCGGGCGGCGAGTTGAAGCGCCGCAAACTCGATCAGATTATCGATGTTTTCGAGGCCGTTAATCTCCTCGATATTCCCGACATTTATTTCCCGAATGATCTGAGCCAGCCGGTCATTCATGGCGATATTTGAGATCGCCGCCGCACGTTGCCTGTCGATGGCATAGGAAAGTCCAGAGCCGGTCGCGCCCGTATATGGGATTGCCAGCGTCAGCGATGTTTCATTCTCGACCGTAAGGATGGGATAGGCACCGCCACCGGCATAAAACACGCCGCCGCTGATTAAAGCTGTTTCCCAACCCGTTCCGCTGCCGGTGACTGATGGCGAGCCATTCGTGACCGAAGCCGTCCCCACCGTGTAGAATTGATCCTGATAGGCCATGACTATTCCTTTCCGCGCTGAGGCGGATTGCAAAGTTTTCTGCGGTTGTGTTGGATTACTTTGGGGTAATTCCAAAAATGTAATAGCGGATGCCTATCGGATCAGGCACACCACCTCGCGTTCCGTCGCTATCCATGAACGACCAGTTTCCCGGTGACAGCCAAAATGAAACAGAATTGTCGTTCACCATTCTTGCCACTCCAGACCTGTTGGACATGGATGCGGAATTGCCGGAAAAGGTGCCTCGATTATAATAAGGCGTTGTGCAGCAATTCGGGAAAACAATTGCAAACTTTAGATATGGTATGAAGCCATGATTTTCGAAATTGATTGTCGCCTTCACATTGCCCAGTGTCAGTTTTTCCATCGCGGAAGCTTCTGAAAAGCTGCTAAGCGGTATGAAGCCCTGATTGATGATCTGGAACGATGGAAACCGAGTGTCGAACAGGATGTCATTCGGACGTGATGCCGGGTCGCTTGTGCCAGGTTTTTTAATCTGAAAATAATCCTGCGTTCCATCATTCGCGGAAAACATGACTTGGCTACCACCGGTCGATGTGCCGCTGCTATCCGTGTTAAACACGACATAGCGGAAATCCAGCGTGTCCCCGCCATTGTTGTAGACCACGATGGAATTATTGACGATCTGGTATTCCAGCCCCCTTACACCGAGTGCTGACGTGTCGGTGATCAAGCCCGGCACTTGCCACTGTGCACCGGAAACACGCACCATGAAATCGAGGACGGCAGACTCAGAAAGAATAATACCCGGTGGTGGCGTCAGCGTTACCTGATTAGCGTTTGCCAAACCGTTGATCACGTCTGCCATGATGCACAGACTTGGCGCCTTGTTGCTATCGATTATCTTTGAGAAAGGCGATGTCGAGTAAATATCGAAACCAGGTCTCGAGAGAACAAACCCGGAGGAATCAGCTTGCAACGAAAGAAGGCCCGGAGCGTATGAGTAGGAACGCATAGGCGCATTATTCGCTGGCAAATCCCATATATTGAAGAAGTCTGTCTTCCAGCCTCGTCCATCACTGTAAACCCAGTTCCCCGGAGAGGGGACAATCCATTCTCCAATGGGTATTCTGCTAAAACTGTTGTAGAGCTGCCCATTGTATGTATTCGGTAGCGTTTGCTGCGATGTGTCACCGATGTAACTGGAAACACGCATAATTTGATATTCATACTGGTAAGCTTCCACCTCATATGGCGCGCCGCTCTGCCCCCATTGCGTTCTTCGCCAGTAGGAAGCAGAAAACCTTCCAGTTTGCAGGTTTTTGCTTCTCACTTCCATTAAGGGCGGATAGCCAATACCGGGCAGCATGTTCGTTGCCCGGTAAAATGCATGAATAGTGTGGAACGCTGTGCTCGATGTCGAGGACGATCCTGATATTGTTGGTCCTGCCGAGGTTGGATAGAAGTCGAAAGAGGCCGGTAGCGCGTTCGATGAATTCCAGCTGATTTCGAACGGGTTTTGCGTATAGACGTATGACAGATCTTGGTTTTCAGAGTTGAAGATGTAACGGTCATATGCATTGTTCGCCAACGTCAGCGGATCGTCGCCGTCATGTTTGAGGCACTTCAAAACAGGGCCTACACCCGGCTTGTAACCGATGAATGTTTGCGTCATGACCACAACCTCATATCTGCAAAATTTCCGTAACCACGCATAACGAATTTGCCATTGGTCGATTGAAGCTGATCGAAAAACAGGGTTGCGAGCCTGATATCTTTGAGTTTCAGCGTTCCATCCTCATAGACGAATGGCAGGTTACGAGCTGAACCGTCCCAGATCACAAACTGAGTTGCCAGATTGACGATGCGGCTCTTGAGGACGCCGTTTTCGAGATAGACCTGAATGACCATGCCGGACTGGATGAAGTCATCATTCACCGTGGCACGGGCCATGATGGCTATTTCGGATAGAACGCCAGCCGGTGGCGGAACCTGCGCCTTGAATGAGATCAGGCCGCCCGCCGAGACATTGTTGACCATGGCTTCAACACCGAGCATTGCTTCCGCAATGGCAGTGACTTCACCATCGATCTCCGTGATGGTTGCTTTTTGCTCAAGAAACGATGCAGCCAAGGCGTTCTGCGTTTTGACGACGACCGCACTGGTATTGAAGTTTTGCCCTGCCCCAACTGCCGTAGCAGCCGCAAGGCGCTCTAAAAGATCATCGGCAGTATCATGTATCCGCTGGATATTCTTGAGAACGTCCTTTAGCGAATCCCTTGTCTGCTCCAGATCGATTACGACGCTTTGCATGCTTGTCGCGGTGACGGTCGTCATCCAAGGTGTGAACGTCTTGAAACGATCCGGCACAGTGGTGATCGTCGCCCTGCCCTGATAGAAGCGCCCAGACTGAACATTCTTGCCGGTGATGTAGACGCCCGCTTCCGGTTCGGTGCACTGATCCTCGAAAATCTCGTTTTCATCAGCGACACGATAAAAGAACCGGACAGCCGTGATTGTCGGGTCTTCTGGCGGCGTCCACGTAAAGCGCAACGCCGGCTGCTCAAAGCCGTCTGCGCCCTTGATCGTCCCGACTTCGATATTGAAGCCCTGCACCGTCGAAAGCAGGGAGGGATTAATCAGTGGCGGCGCAGGCGGGACAATCGGTCCGGGATCAATACCAGCATCAGAATAGATGTCGGAGCTGGTTTCCGTTAGACCCAGCGTTATGCGGAACTGTTCATCACAGCGCCATTCCGAAACCATCCATGTGCGGTTGTCATAGATAAGCCATTCGCCTTCCATGACCTGCAAACCGACACGGCGACTGACTGGAAGCGTCACCGATCCACCCAAGCGCTGCTGGCGATAGCGGATATTCAGAAGGTATTGCGCCCGGTCGGAATCCGTTACCTGGAGGAAGTCATAAGCGATCTGGCGCTTGCGGCCATCAGCGGCAATATCCGCATTCACCAGAACCGGTTTCAGGCTCTCCGGGTTATACATCGCGTCAAGCGAGGTGAACTGACCAGACATCATATTGTAGAGCGAGAATGCAGATTTCCTATATTGGATATCAGCACCGCGATCAGCCGGAATGTCATCGCTCGTTATCGTGAGGATAGGCACCTGTGGCGCACCGGCGATGACACCAGACAGGCCGCGCCTGTTGAGCGCAAAGCCTGCCATGGCATCGTCAAACTGGTTGAGAACTTCCGTATGGTCATCATCGGCGGTCACATAGATCGAGCAACGATAGACCGGCTTTCCCAATCGCATTGTGTCGCAATAGTTCATCGACGCGATGTAGGAAGACAGATCGAGTTGCCCGATGCTCTTTCCTTCACCGATCAGGGTTCGATCAGACAGGCGACCGCGCAGGCCGATTTGGTAATTCAGACGTTGAACGGCTGGGTTTTCGGAAAACACCCATGTCGCTTCATCATTCAGCCTTTGCGGACCGGAACCGCCTGCAATGGTGCTGTCAAAACGAGGATCATAAAGGCGAAGTCCGCGCAGCACCCAATCAATATCAGGTGCGCCCTTTTCGAACTTGTCGCCATCGTATTTCCGTTCAAACACGACATAGGTCAGGCCTGCACAGACGCTTGTCGGCTTCCACCGGCGACCAAGGCCCACTGTATCGTTGACAAGCTTCTGATCAACGCCCTGCCCCGGCCTGCCATCATAGAAACGGATCGAAATCAGATCATCGAAACCGGCAACACCAAAATGAGCAACCTCATTGCCAATCTTCGGACGATCAACCAGCATCTGCTTTGTGCCGTAGAAATAGACATACGGCTCCAACCCATCACACCAGCCGTTTGCCAGTACATACACATCGGCATTGTATTTGTTGCCCGATCCCCATTTCGCATAATAGATGCGGTGGCCTTTGACCTTACAGGTTCCGAATATGGTGTTATCCGGCGTGTTGGCACCATACTGCACTTCACCTTGTACGGCTGCATAGGCGCGCTTCTGCTGCTTCTTCGCCATCAAGTAGCTGAGGCCGATCTGCGCACCATAGGCCAGACCCGCAGCAATCACAGACGCAGCCAGAAGCGAGCCGCCAAAAAGCGCACCCGCTACGGCTGCGCCGATAGCAGTGAAAATCATGATTTAATCCTGATCAGAAGGTCAGAGCGTGAAAGCGGCTATGCAGTCAGCCAGTCGGAAATGAACAGCGCCTTGTGCCGTCTTGCTGGTGAAGCGATCACCAAGACAAATGGCAACGTGTTCGCCGCCATCGACAACAACCACAGCCAGATCGCCAAACATGGCACTTGCTGGCGATTTGGGATCCAGATGCGAGGCAAAGAACGTGGTGAGGGATTTATGTCCCCGCTTGCGCAACGCTCTCTGTGCGCCTCTCAGCGTCTTGTATGAGCGCCAGTATTTATCGACCAAACCCAATTCTGGATTGAGTGCATCGGCCATTCGGCAGCCAAGGAAGAAACAATCTGCCTCGCCATAGACGTAGGGCTTTGCCAGTTCATCCTTGAGGACGGATTGAACGGTATCAAAACGACTCATCGCTGCCCCCATTCCATTGTGTCGGTTGCAATCACCGATGCGTATTCAAGGCACGTATCAGTGGCGAGATTGTCATATTGCTGTTCGGTCTGGGACCGACGGGCAAGCGTTGATCCTCGTGCGGATCGCCCCGGCGGCTGGATATCGATTTCCAGTGTCAGACTGCGGGAGCCATCGCTTTGCATGGCACCTTTCTTAAACCGCACACTGTCAATCTCATAAATCGATGAGAACAGGACGCCGAGGACTTCACTTGTATTCGGCACCCCTGCCAGATGGGAGATAATCACCGGCGCATTGAGGTAATTGTAGCTCTCGATATGAGCGATTGCGTCATCGGGATTATCGGTCGGCACATTGGAGAATGTCAGCGTCCGCGTGGTCACTGATACGCCAACTGCCGCCGTGGCGCTGCCAAAGCTCAAGTATCGGTTCGGAAAATAGGTCAGGCCGTTATAGGTGTATGGCCTGCCGCCACGATGATAGCCGACGACTTTCCCCGGAAGATCGAACCGGATCATATCAAGACGGGCGATGTGACCGGAATTAAGCTGTGCCTCTACGGCTGGATCAAGGCTCATGAAAAGAATACCTCTGTTGCCGTGAAATTAAAGCCCCTGTCTCCCCATGACTTCGGGGCCGATACGCTGCCCGGATCGAGTTGCATCAGACATGACGGCTTCTCGAAATGGGCTGTGCAGGGCAATTTGAAGACGCCAATATCCAGCGGATAGCGAATAGTCAGCGTGACCACGCCCGATGCATTCGCCGTTGCTGGGGCCATGATGCGATGCAGGGAGCGCAGCGTTGGCGACTTACGGATTTCCACATAATCACCCGGCAACAGGCGAAACGCTGCTGGTAGGCCGCTGACAGTTATCGATGTCGGGCTGCCGATCTGGGAAAGGACCGCGTCGCCATTGAAAACGCCTCCCGCTGCCTTGGTACCGGATAAGGGCTGGAACTGCTTATTATAGGTTACAGGCCGGGGCCGAAACGGATCATAGGCAAGAAACGCCTGCCCGCTATCGCTCGCCTGCATCATGAATGCATCCATCAGGCCATACTGGTCTTGCTCAAGCCAACCGGTGGTATAGCTGGCAACCCAATAAGGCGTTCCGAATGTCTGGCCTTCCGTGAAACGTCCCTCCATCCGATCCAGACTGCGCGGCTGGACCGGATCGAAGGTGCAGGAAGCGAAATCGACCAGCGGGATAGAAATAGGATCAGGCATTTATCTCTCCCCGTTACCGTGGCATTCCGCCAGCCATGTAGATGTCATCACGCGCTTTCTGATTGCTCTGCACGATTTGAACCGACTGTTCTGCGGACTGTGAAAGTATCCGTGCTTCCACATCTGGTGACATACGCAACTCGACAACCGTGCGGCTCACATTTGAACCAGACGGCTGATTGCTGTTTGCAGCCCCGAAAAGCGTAACCGGAATTGATCTGCCATCAGGCAGCGGAACCGCTGCCTCCGGCCCAGCCTCACCAAAGATCGCCGGTTTGTTGCTGATACCGCCTGATGCATAAAGTCCGAGGCCGCCACTCGCAAAGCCGTTGGCAAGCTGTCCGCTATTGGCAAAAGGTGCGCTACCGCCAAACAAGCCACCAAATAGACCGCCGCCAGCTCCGCCAGTGACACCCAACAGATTGCTGAAAAGCGAATTAATAGCCTGATCCAAGGCCATCTGTAGAAGCTTGTCGGCCAGTCTGCCCAAGGCATTTGTAAGGGCTTCCAGCGCCGATTTACCGGCCAGAAGATCAGAGACAAACGTTCCGGCGAAGTCCCGCGCCGCATCCTTGGCAATGCCGATCTGTTCCGTTGTGCGGACATAGGAAGCGTAAGCCTGCCCGGCCACGCTATCCATTTCGATACCGGCTTGTTTCAGATCCGATGCAATCCGCTGATCAATCGGGGAGCGGAACATTTGCTCGCGGTCGAAGGTGGCTTCTTCCATGAGCTGCAATTCAGCAACCTTACGGGCGACTTCGCCATACTTTTCAGCCAAAGCGTCAAGCTGGGCAATCTGTTCAGGCTTGAGTTTAAGACCCTTCTGCTCGGCCTGTTGCAAGGCCTCAAGCTTCATCCGTAGGACTTCGGCCTCAATGGCGTTCTTGCCGACTAGCTGGGCTTCAAGCTCCATCTGGGCGACACGGTCTTGAGCGGTTCGGAGAAGGTCCTCGTACGCTTTCCGAAGTTTGGCGGCATTCTTATCTTCGTCAGGGGAAAAAAGGCTTTTCTTATTGTCGTTAGCGAGTAGCTTCTGAATGTCCGCTATGCGTTTCGCTGCACCGCCAGCATTATCCCAAACGGTTTTTAAGCCATTTGCCATGTTGTCCACGTAATTTGTGGATAAAGCATCGCCCATAATTTTAGATGTATTTGCCGCAATTTCTTTTTGGTCCTCGGCAATTGTTGCTTTGAACTTAGATAAATCCAAACCATCAAACAGTGTAAAACGGTCGCCGAAAGCCTCGATCCAGAGGCTTTCACCTTCGAACGCTTCTATGAACTTATTCCAAGCCTGCTTTCCAACAATGTTGAATACAGCTGGCAAGTTCCTCCAGTGTTCTACGATTATATTGTAAGCACCGACGAAAACACCAATGACCTGGTTAGCTGATTTTTTCGCCTCTCCGATGAAATCCACTCCGAGAATTTGGCTGATTTCATCGCGGAAAATATAGAGCGCTGCAATAGCTGCACCTATCCCAGCGACAATCAAGGTAAGCGGGTTCGACAGCAGAAGGGCGAACAATCCCCGGAATGACGCAACGACAACGCCAGATACCACAGAAGCAAGATTGATAAACGCAGCACTCGCCGCACCGGCTCCAGCGATCAACAACGCGGACTGACTATCAAAGTCACCGAAAGTACCTGACAGAGCCTTACCAATTGCATCAATCGCACCGCCTGCCAGTTCCTTCATGACGATAAACGCTTGCGCAATGGTTGCGGCCTGATCGGCTACGGTTTTCGACATGTCGTATAAGGATTGCGCCAAGCCGCCGCTGGCTCCCGTCGCTTGGTCTACAGCGCCAATGATGATCGTTATTGCATTGGCCCAGCCAGTCGCCGCATCCTGCATGGTTGCAGGCATTGAAGCGGCCTTTTCTTCGAGCTTGCCAAGATTGCCGATGAGTGTGTCAGATATGACTTTACTTGTAATTTTTCCCTGCTGACCGAGTTTGAGAAGTCCTCCAGTCGTAGTGTTGAATCGTGCGGCCAGAAGCGCGGCAACTTCGCCACCATTCTGGATGACGGTATTTAGGTTCTCACCACTGAGCTTTCCCAGAGACATGGCTTTTGACAAGGCGTTCTGGACTTGAGCGGCTCGCTCGGCCTTAGCGCCAGAAACAACAAGGGCAGAGTTTAGTGCGCTTGTGTAATCAAGCACCTGTTGCGTTGAATACCCAAGATCACGCATGGAAGCTGAATTGTCGGTAAATGCTTTCGCCGTCTGCGACAGACTGGAATACGTGTTAAACGCAATCTGGTTGAGGCGGTCCATAACGGCGCTGCCTTTTTCAACTGATCCGGCAGCCAGATTGACCTGTGACGACATATCGGAAAAGCCGTCCGCTACCTGAAAAAGAAGCCCGACAGACAAAGCACCAAACAATGATGCCGCCGCAGTCCTCAATAATCCAAGTTCGCGGCCCGTGCTGGCCGACGCTGTTCCTATCCCTCTGACAGCACCTTCTGCCCGTGATGCGGCGGCTGGCATGGATTCAAGAGCGCGGCTTGCAGCCTCAACGTCAGAAAAATTCACCGCAATAGTGAGTGCTGCCAAATCATCGGCCATATTGCGTTCCTTTCGGGCGAAAGTTATCGTCCTCGCCACCTAAAAGGAGACGGGGCATGAAACTGATATTGATTGGTGCGATGGTTGCGGGCTTGTGGGCCACTCAGGCAAATGCTTGCAACTCTGATTTACTCACCGTCATCGATTGGAAAGTAATCGAGAACAAGAAAAGTAGGGTTCTGCCCTATCTGTTGGAAGCAAATGTTAAATATAACGGGGACAAGGCGTACCGTATGATACACGCTGGCGTTATATTTGCTGATGTACTCGGCAAGTCGCTTGGACAAGTGAATTTAGAAACAGACGAAAACGTAAAGCCGGGAGACACCATTCTTGCGAACGGTCAAGTGACGGTCAAAGATCGCATGATAAAGGTGAACCGGGATGATGTAACTTACCGGACCTGTGTATGGGCAATAGTCTACCAAGACGGAACAAAAGAAACGTTTGACTGAAACTTATGCCTACCCGGAATACCGCAAATTCAGGCCGCCAACTGACTTACCGTATTCTGGTCCCATCATCTTTGTTGTCGATACGTCAATCGCTTTACATATAACTTTCAGAGTAGCGAAACCTCGGCGGCATCCACCACAACTGATTAATGTATCCTCAGTCAGTGGTAGCGTCGTGTAAATCATCTCGTCTGAATCGCATGTCTTACAGCGAAGTATTCCAGTCATTGTTGGAACCTTTTTGTTCAAATAGAAAAGCGCCCCGTAGGGCGCTCTATTATGCTGCTTTTGGCAACTGTTTTGCCGATCTTTCGTTACTGTCAGCCTTGTAAAAGTCTGTTTTGACCTTACCCACAGTGCTTTTCAATTGGCCTGCTGCAAACAGAATGCAATCCACGTCTTCATCAGAAAGATAGTAAAAATTGCTATTCCCTGTGACGCCTTCGTGGCTCTTGGTAAAATGAGAGTGCAACCTATCCAATAAAATTGCAGCCATGCTGTGAGCGTTGCAGATCGGGTCTTCTAAATCGTGAAAATCCATCAAGCAGCCCTCCGCGCCTGATATTCCATAGCTTCCTTCTGGCTTTTGATATTCCCGAACATGATCGGAAAATCGCCCCCGCGAGAAGCAGGAAGGATCACACCCATAAATTGGCCGTCCATCCACTCATCAAGAGCAGCGGAAAGCTCCTTTGCGAGACGATCAACCTTATCAACGGGGAGCTCAGTGGTTTTAGACATAGTTCCCTCCCCTCAATGCAACGGTTGTTCGATCAGTTCGGCCAGTTTGACCAAACCTTTCGCGGTTACCAGAACACGGGTAGAAACGCGCTCTTGGCCGAGATCATCCATATAAAGATGGTCATCATGCTCAAGAAGCAGAGATTTACGCTTGTCATCGTAGGCCAGCCAGTTCTTGTTGCCAGAGCGTTTGAAAATCCAACGGCGAGACGACATGAAGTCGAAAAGCCATTTGCGTTGGACGCCGAGCGTCTTGGCTGCATCGCTGATGCACATTGAACCTTTAGCGCTTTCCAATCTGGTAAGCGTATTGGATCTACCCTCAAGAACCTGAACCTGTTCTTGCAAATGACCGATGACACCGAGAACAACAGCAGGGTTGGAATAATCAAGCGCAACCTGCCGCCCTTCAAGTTCTTCCAGCTTCTTCACGACCTTGTAACGAAGATCGGCACGATAGCCTGTAACGAGCGTGACCGTCAGATCTTTCGGCAGGCGGTACTCTTTGCGCCACTCGCCTTTGCCGTCCTGATACTTCGCCTCGAAATCAACCGCCCCAAAATTGGGGGCGTCAATATCTCGTATCATCTTCTCGATGTCGCGCAAAATGTGGTCGTGGCGTTTGCCAGTCAGTTCCGAAATCTCACGGCTGGTCATCGTAACTGGCGAACCGTCTGCCGACTGGCTGAGACCTGTTGATATCAAATTGGTATGTGTGTTATCATGCATGACATATTCCTTTTTGGTGGAATTAGAAAAGGTCGAGGATCACGCCGTTGGAAGCGCCTCGGCCTTTTCGTTTTCTTGGCGCTCCATCCGTTCCCGGACTGCCACCAATATTTCCGCCGATTGAGACCTCATGTTTTTTGCTGCCTCAACCGCAAGCCACTGCTTCATTTCAAGCGGAATGGCTATCTTGAACTGTTTTCTATCGTTACTCATAATTCCCTCTATAACCATTACATGACCATTTACCCATAAAATGGTTATGGCGTCAAGGCCATTTTATGGGCATAAGTCACCCATGAGTGAAAAAGAGCGCGTACATTTTAAAATTGCCATTCCGATTGACCTCAAGCAGACGTTGGAACATCACGCTGTTGAGAACAGGCGCAGTTTGTCCGCCGAGATCATATCCCGTTTAGAGGCATCGCTCGTCAAAGGGGATGGCCTTGATACGACGACAGGCTCTGACACCGAAACTGAGGTAATGACGCCAGCCCTTTTCGACCTTCTTTTCGGCCAGATCAAAGAGCTACGCGATGACGTGCAGGCGATTAAAGACAAGTCCGACAAGTGACCTCCTACTTTAGTCTGAATCGCCAATCCCGCTGATCTGGTCTCATATGCCCACGTTAACAACCAACGGGGGTTTGAAATGCAAGAAATCACAAAATCATTATCGGAACTTGTCGGAAAAGTAGCGGAGAATAGTGGAGAGATAGCGAAGGAAGGTGCCATCAATCGGGCCCTTATCGATGCTTTGATTGCCACCTTGCTTGCACGAGGCGTCCTCTCTCCGTCAGACTTTGATCACTTTTACAAGATCGGCCAAGGATTGGGAGATGGTGAAGTTTCTAATCGCATCACTTCTCGACTTGATACGATCAAGAAAGCTGCCAAGCTCTGAATTTATAACACCAACATCGAAGGGCGGGCTTCGGTCCGCCTTTTTGTTCTTCTTCATTCCTTCTTCCCCTTCCCAAACAGGCTATTAAACAGCTTCGGCGTCATCGGCTGGCTTTCGCTGACAACCTGCTGGGGCTGCGGCTTTCCGGGCTGTCGCCTGTTCGCCTCACCCCTCGCCCACGAAACGACTGCCAGATCGATTTCCCGAAGTGTCCGGGCTTCCCATGAGTTCATATCTATGCCCATGAGCCGGGAATAGGATTCGAAGTCATCCCATGGGATCGGTGATATGCCCATGCCAGATGATGGACGGGCAGCGCTTAGATCGAGATACCAGCGCCAGAGATAGGAGAACGCGGAAGGAAACGGCGGGAGCTTATCAGGATCAGCCCCCGGCCTTGCAAATGCCGCTTCCGCGAACTCGATTAGCTCTCTGGCGACTGTGGCAAAAAATTTGCACGGTCAGATGCGAAGCTTTCAACCTGGTCCCGCAGCCAGCTATAGCGAGGATCGGCATAGATTTCCCGCGCCTTATCCGTGGAATATTCCAGTTCCTCGCCATTCAGAACGATGTTTTTCCAGCCCGCAGTAAGCCCGACAAGCTGCTCAACGGCTTCGCGCTCGACCTGTTCAACCTTAAGGTTTTTCTTGCCAGCGTTCATCCGCTCATTGAGGAACTTGCGCGCATGGCGCTTGTACTGCTCGCTGTCGTGACCGTGGAGAAGAACGGTCCACGCCTTGCCGTCCTTGCCCTTCAGGACTTCGCCGGTCTGTGGGTGGCGCAATTCCAGCGGACGCGCATCTAGGTCAACGGTGATATTCGCGAGATCAAACATTCAATACCCTTCCTGAAAAGAAAAAGGCGAGGCAAACGCCCCGCCCTGAAACCTGAATTGTTGAGGATTATGAACCGGAAAGGCGCACAACGTTCGAATTGACTTCAATCGTCCCCTGCATCAGATCAACGGTGTTCGCCTGACCGCCCTGCCGCTGTGTGGTCATCGGAAGGCCAACGAATGCATCAATCTCACCAGACGCCCAGATAATGCGGAAAGCATAGTTCCGGTTATCCTCGGAAGCCTGACGGAATGCCAACTGGCCGGGATCGTCGGTCACAATGGCGAAATTGTTCTCCATCGAACCGGCGTTCTTGGTACCCTTCTGTTTGACATCACGGCCACGGTTGATCAGCGCCGTGGTAATCAGAGCGGCATTGTCGCCAATGGTGCCGCACGTTTCCCACCCGTCGATTTCGGTCCAATCGGCCTCTGCGATGGTTGAAAAGTCAGCCGGGACGAAATCCACGGCCTGATCGTCTTTCTGCGGGCCGATGTAAATCCGGCTACCAGCAACTGCAAATAGTGCCATGTCTAGGCCCTTTCTGTTAGTCGAAAACCTGCCAGTTTATCGAAACTGACATCTGCACCTTGTCAGCCGTGATCATTTGCCCGCCTATCGACGGCTCACTGGTGACGCGGATGTATCCCCCGTTTGGCAGGGGAATTTTTGTATCTGATGTGAAATGCGTGATCAGGCTGCCCATGCGTTCCAGCATGACAGGCTCGCTGATCTGGTTTTGCACCGATGTCGGCACCGGATAGATGAACGTGGCCTGCAATATCCCCGGCAGGGAATGAATGCCGCCCCGGTTGATTGTCTGCCGTGCCTTGGTGTTGTAGAGCAAGGAAACCCGGATATATGGCTGGCCTGTCGGGGTGAACCGTTCCAGCGGATAAACCACTTTCATGCCCGCAGGCGGCGTCCATTCATCAAGCCGGGTATAGAGCGCCTTGAGGATTTCACTATCGATATTTGGTGTACTCATGCTGCTTTTGTCCCGCCGGAGGATCGAACCGAGGCAATTGCCTTCTTGACATGCAGGGGCCAGTTCTGGACTGACAGGCGAACCATTGCGGCCCCGGCCTGGTGGTAGACGCGGCCCAGACTATCAGGACCGTCGAAGCCGTATTCAATACGCATGGCATAGACCGCACCAAAGCCCATATAGATCGTGTCACCGACCCCGGCTTGGCTTATCGCGCTCATGTCTTGCCCGCTGTCACCGATCTGCACGGGCCTGTTAAGCTGTGTCGAAAAGGATGCCCGGAGAAATCCTGTATCAACCGGCGTTCTCTCTATGATTTCTTCGGCCAGAAATGATGCACTGGTCTGAAACACAGCAATCATGCGCCGCTGGGTTTTGGCAACCCATGCCTCGATATCACCGGTGAAGCTCATTGCAGCATATCCCGATAGACCAGACGCACCGAATAAGTGCATCGGCACTGGATGATCTGGGATGCAGGCGCGCCCATCGACGTATCACATGGGTGCATCATCTGCGATCCATCCGGCAAAGTGAATGGCGCATCCAGACCGATAACCTCAATTCCATCCATGGCCCGATGCTGATCGCGTGTCCGGCTATCCTTGGTGGCAATCCAGCGTTTCACCGATAGATCAGCGTCCGCGCCGGTTTCGGCTATGGTCTGCTCATATGCGGCCCGTTTCGAGGAATTGAGTGCTTCCATCGTTTCGGTTCGCGCCACAGTCTCGGCCCGATATCGCAAGAGCTTTTCCGAATAGCGTTCGGTAATCCGGCTGATCTGTTCGGCTGTCAGTGGCTTGCCGCTCGTCATGGCGCGGCGAATGGTGCCGTCAAACCGCTTGTCTCGTGCCTTGCGGGTTAGATACTGCCCATAATCCCCATTTTTAAGCTCCAGACGCGCACGGGAGACCCACGAGGCCTGACCATCCGTCAAACCGAGAATGCCGCCCTGTCGCCTCCCATTTGCTGCTTTACGGCCAAGCAGTTCAAGCGCGGTCTTGCGCGGGTTCTGACCGGCGGCCAATCCTTCGGCAAGATACTGTCGGGCGATCTGTTCCGCTTCCTCGGTCAAGCCCTGAATAAGCCCGGTTGCCTGCTGTGCAAGACGCTGTTCTGCTACCGGATTGCGCATATCAAACGACATGGCGATACGAACGCCGGTTCGGGTTTTCATCCTTGGCAGCGATGCAATGACTGCCGCGCCACCGGCTTCAAATGTCGTTGCCAGCGCAATATCAATGGCGCGGAATGACGATGGCCGGATATTGAGCGCGGCGACTGCCATATCGATGTCGCCAGCCTCAAGCGCCCGGATCAGGGCAGCGAAGTCAGCACTATCGACAAGGAACTGCGCAGCGTCACGGAAAGCCTTGGCAAGTGCCGGCTCATACTGTTTCAGCAGCGCCTCAAGCTGAGCACGCTGTGATCGTGTCGGACGACGGGCCATTGCTCACACTCTGCCTGCAAACGGGAAATAAACCGGGATGCCTGCCGGGTTGAGCGGCGTCGATCCGATAATGGTCAGTAGTTCGCCATTGACCTCGAATTGATCTGTCGGGTTTGGCACGACGCTGGCGGGATCAGATGGCCCTTCGATCTTGGTCATCCGGGCTTCCATGATCCCGTACCGAACGTTGTCCATGATTAGATTTTCATCCAGACGGATATCGAACGCCTCAATCGTCCCCTTCGACGCTGGCAGCATCGCCACCCTGACCTGAAACTTGTGGGTGACAGGCGGTCCGGGGTTCCAGCCTTTGCCAGTCGCATAGTGTGTCAGAATCCCCGTGGTGCCGAACTTGATCAGAAGCCGCTTAACCGTCTCCTGTGATCGGGAATAATCGAATGTCGCCATATCCAGCCCCTATTGATCAAGACGCCATGCGCGGCGCGGTTCTGTTCGTTTCTGGCCGTCTGGGTGCGCTTCGACACTTGGAATGTCGTCGTGATCGACCAAAGATTTCACCGGATAGATAATGGGCCTGCGGTTCGTCAGATCGCGCCATGCATTGCCGATGGCGAAATCAGCCGGAAGACGGTCATTCAAAGCCGCGAGAATGCTTGATACTTGATCGACCGGGACCGAGTAGCAAACCCCGTGGATAAGCTCGGACAGGCCAATATGATCCTGTCGCCACTGATCTGCACGGCGCAGCTTGTAGGCAATTTGTCCCTGCACATAGTGCGGTCGCCCGGTCCCCAAATAGAAACTGACCAAATCGTCGGGGAAGCGCTCAAGCCAATGTGCCGCCTTTGCCTCAAACCCCGTCACAGGCAGCGCATCATCTTCCATTATGACACAACGCTCATTCTGTTGCGCGCACCACTCCAGCGCCTTCCTATGGCCCCAGAGCGCACCAAGCCCAACTTCATCAATGATCAGATTTGCGTTCAGGCTGGTAGCAAGTCGTTCTGCTCGGTCCCGTCTGGCATAGTGTGAAACAATGACTATCCGGGTCATTTATGCTTCCAGAAGGCATAATCCCGGCCCATTCCCTCACCCTTGAACACGGTGTTGATACGTGGGCCAGTTTCGATCTTGTCGGCCCACTTGGAATAGGCGACGAAATTGAACGTTGCCATGTCTCCGACTTCGGTGCCTGCGCGCTCCATGTTCCAGAACCGGCGCGATGCCAGAGAATGCCAGTCCTTCACCATGTCGTGGGCGAAGGCCATAACAGTTTGACGATCCCCGCCAACCAGCCCGGCATTCAGCATAAGGCGATGGCCGTTCTTTTTCAGGAACGCTTGCAGATGACTGGCCGGATGGTTTGAAAGCATCCACTGATCAGTCAGTGTCTTATGCTCGGAACCGAGATAGATCCGCCCCGGCTCCATATGCCCCCAAGGCTCGGCCAGCATTTCCACGTCTGTACCGTCTGTTGTCCAGACCCATTCCACCTCTTGATGATCGCGCAGCCAGCCATAAATATGCAGCCAACGCAGGAAATATGGGTTCTGGTTCGATGGCTCGACTGCTGCAACCTCAGCGCCAGCCGGTGCCGCATCCAGATGATCGGCCAGAATGACAGCTTTGCCACCCTTGATGCTCTTGGCCCAAGCTGACAGCATGTCAGGTGTGGCCTGCAATCTCGTGCCGCGCTGCGGGTCCACCGCTTCGGTCAACATCGATGTCAGAACCACATTCACCGGCTCGATCAGCGGGACATAGGCGGTATAGCCGGCATCACGGCGCCGGTTATGGATATCGGCATTGCGCTTGACCAGTGCATCCCGGTCATGAGCCGGGACCGAACGTGTCACGGCCTCATGTTCGTCCATGCTGTGGATCAGCTTTTCCGACCCGGCCACATCGGCAAAAGCCCATGACGTCAGCCCTGCATGATAGATGCGCAAAGCCAGATCGGAATGCTCATACATGCCCCGGCCATATACCCAATCAAATCCGCCCACCTTTTCGATGGCTGATCGATTGTAATAGAGCATGACGCCACGCTGGCCGGTGTAGGCAACATGGAGCGCATCAGAGTGCAGAACCGCTATATCCTTGAGCTTTCTCGGCCCAGCCAGATCAAGGAACTGATAGGCCAGATGTGGTTCCGGGCTTTCGATATAGGGCCGGTGCCAATCATCAGCTATCGGCCATGCATCGTCATCCCACAGGAAGAACTCGGAACAACCAGCTTCCATAAGAGCGCGCAGGCAGGCATTCTTTGCCGATACAATGCCCTGTGAAACATCATGCCGGATCAGCTTCACCCATTCCGGGACGCTGACAGGTTCTTTCGAGCCATCATCCACCACGACAAAGACCGAACCGGCAGGCCGGTGTTTTTCATGCTGGGCCAGAGCCTTGGCAAGAACATCATTCCGGTTGTGAGTGCTGATCGCAATGCCGATAGACCCGCCGCCCGACATGGATGGGGAGTAATCCACACCGTCAATCAAAACGCGCATGTTCACCGGCCAATGGATCGGATCATCACTGGAGTGATCCCGGTCATGTCGCAGAGATATGGAGCAAGCATGCCGTCAACAGTCGAAATCAGTGGGGTGAGGAATGATGCTGTGCCGTCGCTCTGGGCATTGGCATATTGCACTTCCAGTTCACCAACCTTTTCACGCACCACAGCGCTTGAGGCCGATCCTGTGCCTGTCAGGCTGCCGGGGTTCGTGGCTTCCTGCCAAGCGGCATAATAGGATGCGATGACAAAAGCATTCGGGATGATGTCACTCGGTATCTTGCGGCCATTCACGACTGCACCAACACGCGGCCATGCCCGTTCCTGATCGAATGACACAGGATGACCACAGAGACGCGAACCATAAAGGGCGTCGATATAATCACTACCACGCTGGCGGAGAACGGCTGGAGCCGGCGCATCGGCAGGGAGAGAATAGCCCATGCTTGCAAGCCAGTCTGTGAACCCCGGATCTGTTCCGTATCCAGCCATATGCCTTACTCCGCCAGTTTAGTGTCGATGCGAGCTTTCAGCGTTGCCGCCGAGATATTGCCCCGATATTCGATACCGAGTTCGTCGGCCTGCTTTTTCAGTTCGATCAGTTCTTCACTGTCCTGCGGATTGACGATCAAGCCATTCCCATCATCGCCGCCGGAAATGACCTCATAGCGGCCTTTCCAGCCCTTGGGTTCTTTCTTGACTTCGACAATAGTACCGATGGCGAGTTCTTCCTTGGCGCCATAGATACCGCGCCCGGTGATACGGATTTTCATGGGGTTTCCCTTCCCGTTGAAATGAAAAGGGGGCCGAAGCCCCCATGATCATCAGTTAACGACCGTGCTGTAGAAAACACCCGTTTTCCCGTTGATGTCGGCCCGGATTTCAAGGCCCATCGCACCCATGATGTTGAAGTGATAATCATCACGAACATTCAGGCGGACCTTGGCGACGGTGTTGACCGCCATGCCGACGACAGGACGGATGTAATCCGCGTTCGGGACGAAGCCGAAGAACTCATTTCCCGAAAGCTCATAGGTCACCGCGATCTTGTTGATACGGCGATTGGTGAGCAAATAGGAAAGGATCGTGCCGCCCTTATATCCGGACGAACCGGAATAGGAGCGGTCGAGGCTGCGCCCGATCTCAGGCGAGACATAGAGATTGACCTTGCCGGTGACGAGATTGTCATCCAGCACCTTGCCCAGAACCTGGGTGATGAAATTGTCGATCTCATCAGCCGTGGCCGTGGTCAGGTCGATACCAGCGCCGCCCGCCGCAGTGCCAAGGTTGATAGCCTTGGAGAACGGAGAGGTACGGATACCATAGGCCTGATAGCCGTCCACGTTGATCGTGGCATCGCCGTCGAGCGCATAGAGCGCCATATCGCGGCGAAGCTTGGCGGAATGTGCTTCCTGATCATCCGACAGAGCGTCGAAGTTTTCAGACTGCAAGGTATTCCATTCACGCCACGAACGCCCGTAAGCGGTCGAGAAGATCGGCACCGGAGTTCCGCGATAGTCATAGTTGACCTTATCGACAGGATCAGGAACCTGACCGGAGAGCGAACGCTGAACCGTACCGGCATCACCGGATACACGGTTCAGAACAGCCAGCTTTCCGATATGCACGGTCTTTGCGAGCGGCATCAGATCGGCCATATAGACCTGACCTTCGTCGTTGCGCATAACGCGGCGGGTGATACCGTCGAGTTCCAGCCATGCATCACGGGGAAGAATGGCAGCGGCGTTCATGACGGTGGCGAGTGCGGTTTCCGTCTGGTGGAAAACCTCACGTTCTGCCGAAAGCTCGCCCCACCATTCACGGTGATGCGAGGAATTGGCAATCAGTTCAGAAGAAAAGTAACGCATTGCGCGGTCCCCTTACGAGCCGGAGTTTGCGAGCACGAAGCCATTGGCCGCACGAATGCGGACAAGATCATCAGCGCCCGAAGCGTTGGTAAAGCTTTCCTCGGCAAACCCGACGACATAATCGCCAGTTGCCGCAGGGGCGAAGTAGCCGTTTGCTGCGAGCGCCACAGGTTCGCCCTTGATGACTTCAAAGCCATCAGCAACACGAACGTTGAAAAGCTGCTCATCGAGCGAGATCAGACCGATGGTGGTTTCACCCACACCCCAGGCAACATCCACACCCGAAAGCGTCAGATAGTTGTCCTGTGCGATGAAGATGCGGCCAGACGTGGCAGGACCAGCAAGAGCGAACTCACCATCAGCATCAAGCACAATGGCAAGGCCGGGCAGGATAGCCACGGAAGCAAGTGCTTCATGGACCTGCGGGCGGGCTTCCGTGAACGGGCCCGCGAAAATGGAGTTATAACGCGCCATGGTAGATTACTCCCCTTCCGGTGCCTTGAAGGCAGGCTCACCCGATGCAGGCTTGAAGCGCGAATTAAGCGCGGCGGCCTGTGCGGGCTTGGCTTTGTCTGCCAGTTCCTTGAGTGCTTCTATGGTGAGGGTGTTGGCGACGGCTTCGGTCAGAAGGTTCGCTTTCACAACCTGGTTGACCAGTTCGGCCTTTTCGGTTTCTTCCTTGGCCTTCTGGTTTGCCACGACTTCGGCATGTGCCTCGGTCAGCGGCTTGACGGCGGCTTCAACAGCTTCCTTGATGGAATTGCCGATGCTTGCGAAGCCTTCAGAGACTTTCGCCTCAAACGCCTCAAACTGTTCCTTGGTAACAGTCACGGGTTCATCCTTTCGGTTGGTGGTCGGTTCCCGCTCGGAAATGCCAACGGCTTCCAAAATCGCGGTTTTTACTTTCCCCCAGACGTCGAGGTTCTTTCGGCGCTGGAGGGCCTCGATCAGACGGGAACCCGCCCAATCAATTTCTTGGTCTGCTTGATCGGTGAGATCGGAATTGATGACTTCGACCTCCTGCCCGTCACCAGACGAATTGACGAAGATGCCGACGCCCTGATCAGGTGTGGCTGCTCCTTCCTCGCCAATGAGGATCGCGTCATGATCGAACATCATGTTTCGGGCGATGTGCTTGCAATCGTCGCTGTTGGAGTTCTCAAGCATCGCCAGCAGGCCGGTCGAGGTATGGATCGGGTCGCCCTTCTCGATGGCTTCCAGAACCTTCCTGCCGCCCTCTGACTGATTGGCGATCTCAACGTCGATAACCTTGTCGAGGAACACGCGGCCATCTTCACGACGAACATTCTGGTTCCAAGCCCCGATGTACCCGCGATTGATACCCTCTGGATCGGTGGCAGAGACGAACTTGCCATTCACCACGGGATGACCAAGCGGCGCTGGGGTGCGCTCAAGCTGCTTGAAGCTCTTGGCGATTTCTTCCGCCGGATAGCGGATGTTGTTCATGATGACGTTGTCGGGCAGCGTGGCGGATGGGACGATGATCACGTCGCGTCCGTTGAGCTTTTCCTTGCGGATCGCAGCACTGTTTGCCAGCGCCTTGATGTTCACGCGGACTGTTTTCATTCTTCCAAGTCCTCATCTTCGGGATTTTCAGCAGGATCAGGCGGCGGATCCGTCTCGTCATCCAGCGTGTCACGGTACTTTTCGGCATCGCTGAGCGGTTCCAGCCCCATGACGGCGCGCAACTCGTCGCCGGTGAAAATGATTTCACCCTCACTCGCCATCTTGCTGTTTGTGTCGGCCATCTTGACGACGCGTTCGATCTTCTCAGAGGTCGATGCTTCGGTCAGATCGGACCAGTCGAGATACCAGTCCTTCTCCGGCAAGATGCGGAATCGTTCCAGACGGTTGACCAGTTCCATGATGTTCGGGCGCACGGTATTATTCCGGCGCGACATGTTGGTCTGGTTCCACTCATTGGCGTCTTCGGTGCTGGCCCGCTCACCTGTCTGTGAACCGACAAGGATTTTCACCGGAATGCTGACCGATGCCGCGAAGGATTGCAGGGCAATGGAGAAGAAATGTTCCGGGCTGGGCAAGGTGATGCTCAGGCTCTTGGCCTGCATGCCTTGGATCATCAGGAGCTTGTCAAAGCCCTTTTGCCAGTCATCGACCTGCTCATTCATGCGGTCCACCAGTTCAGTAACCGGCACACCCATGATCTTTGCCATTTCCTCGACCTTGGCTTCGGCATCCAATTCGAGAACCGGGGCAGACTTGGCATTCTTCCAGAAGCCCTCACCGCCAGCGCCCTTGATCTTCTCCATGTCGATCAGGTCATTGTAACCAGGCTCAAGTGCGGACTTGCAATCAAGCGTTCCATCCCGCGACCAGACAATGACGCGATCAGGATGCAGCGTGAACGACCGGGCCGGAGAGGATGACGAAAGATTGTCGCCAACCTGCGCCTCGTTGAACTGGAATTGAAGCGGCTGCCCATAAGTCGGGCTGGCCTCGTTCGTATCCCATTGAGAAACAGTAAGCTGCCCCTCCCATGCCGGTACGACCTCAACCAAGCCCATAAGCCCACCCGGCACACGGTCAACAGGCTCTGAGAATGGCTTTCCATCGGCAAGACGAAGGATCAGACCGGCATACCGGCCCACCATTGATCTGCGGTCTGTTTCGGCCATTCTTGACCACAGGCGCAAATCTTCGAACCGCTGGCGCACTTCCCCCTCAAGTGTTGTTTCCTCGGCACTGTCGCCCTCTGATCCGTCGCGCTGCTTCTCCTGTAGGAATGGATTATCCTGCCATGTTTTCAGGATGGTCTTGTCAATTGCCGCCGCGCCGATCCCGTTGCGCAGATACATCCGATAGAGATTGTCGAATGCAAGCTGCTGGGGATAGCCAAAGTCGGCATAATGATCATGTTTTGGCGTTCCGAAATAGCCGGGGAACATAGACGACAGCCGCCGCGTGACGGCGTTCGTCAGATATCGAACATTGCTCATGCCGGAGCCTTTATCTATGTCGCTTGGACAGGAACATCATTGCCTTGTGTTCCTCACCCAGCATCAATTCAGTGATTGCCCAGACAAGGGCGTCGGCACGGTCTGGCGATCCCTCGCCTGCAAAGCCTTCCGGTGCGATAAGACACATCTGGTCTTCCAGATCGGCAAAGCCACCGACATGGGAAACCTTGCCCTGCTCATAGAGTGCCGCCACAGGCTCGGCCCGTGCGACCTTGCCCCGGCTTGCCGTTACCTCTTTGTATGAAACATTCTGATCCGTCGTGCGGATGACATGCTCGACCATGGCACCGCCGAAGTTTCGCTCAGCTACAACCCGATCAGCTTTGTATTCGTGATAAGCTTCAACAGAGCGCCTGCCCCAGCCCGCCGGTGATAGCTTGCAGGATCGATCGGCAAGAACATAAGCCCTGCCGTCGATACCTTTCCCAGCCACCACTATGCCGATGCTGTCGCCATCATCCTCACCGCCCTTGGTGCCGGACGGGTCAACAGCCACGACGATACGAGCCATTTCAGGTGCTTCTCGCACCCGGCACTTATCCAGTTCGGCACGGGTCCACAGTGCACCGGGCAGATCATCAATGATCTCGGCTTCAAGTTCCTGTCGGCCAAGGCGAGTGCCTTCATACTTATCCCGAACTGCCTTGAGGAAGGTCGGGGCAAGATTACCGGCATTGTCGAACGTTGACCCCCGCGTCACCACTGTTTTCGGATCGGCAATGATCTCTTTCAGCAAGGGTACCGGCTTCGGCGTCGTGGTGATGCACACCCTCGGCTTATCGCCAAGGCGCAGGCCGAACATAGCCATATCCCAGGTTTCACGCAGATACTTCCACGCTGCCAACTCGTCACACCACATGGCTTCATGCTGAGGACCGCGAAGACGTTCCGGCTCCTCTGCCGAAAACAATGTCGCTACCGCACCATTGGCCCATGTTACCCGGCGCTTGGATGGCTCATACATCGGCTTGCCAAGAACATCGCCCTTGACTGTCCTGTCACCTGCCCAGCACACAGCGAGCAATCCGCTCTCACCCTCGACCATAACGTCTCGGGCGTCTGATGCTGTCGGGGCAATCATGCCGACACGCATGGCACCAGCTTTAACCTGTTCCCGTGTCCACTCAGCCCCGGTTCTGGTTTTACCGAACCCGCGACCGGCAAGGATCATCCATGTGAGCCAGTCACCGTCTGGGGCAACTTGTGCAGGTCTGGCAAGAAACCGCCAATCATGCAGAAGGGCTTTGCATTCCTCGTCAGTCAGCCCCGCCAGTATTGCCGCTCTTTGGCTTTCCGACATTCTGGCGAGCGATGAGAGATTGAAGCTTTGTTCTTGCATCTGTCACCGTTAAGTCGCCTGTCACGTCAGCCTCGACGCGATCAACGAACAATTTATGGTATTTGCCCAATAGTCCCCACGCGCTCACACGCGCCCCGTGAGAGCTTCCTTCTCCGGTACGGGTAGCTTCCTCAAATAATCCCTTGAGCACTCTCTCGGCGCTTAAATCGAGCTTCTCGGCGGTCTTTCCGGCCTTTGCCGCGATGGCTTCGGCTATTTCAGGTTTTTTCAGGTTTTCAAACCCGACTTGTCCCGCCGTCTTCTCGCTGTACCCTGCCCGTATCGCCGCCTGTGTGGCATTCAGGTCAATCAGGTACTCAGCGACAAATCGCTCTTGTTTCGGCGTGAGACTCACGGTTGTATTCCTGATGGGTAAATGTCGAGGGCGGTATGAGCGAAGAACAGCACTACTGGGCTAGAAGAGCGTTCGACAGAAACGATCAAATGCATGATGAGCTTTTAAAAGCCTCTCTCGATTCAGGCAGAGAAGCTTTAAAGGCCGCACTGCTTTTGAATGGAGGGGCATGCATAGCTCTTTTAGGATTTCTCGCATCTATCGCTAGCCGTGAGGCTTCCAGAACATCGCTCCTATTAATAGCCCCGGCCAAGGTTGGGCTGGGGTGGTTTGCTGCTGGAGCGTTCTTTGCGGCTCTTGGAGCGGGGTTAGCTTACATTTGCAATAGTCTCTACGCTGGCGCAGCAGCTAATCTGGATAAGAAGTTTCATCACCCTTACCTTTTCGAAAACGCCAAATCTAAACGTAACCAGCGGTGGGCTTTCATTATCAACTGGCTCACTCTTGGGTCGGTGTCCGTTTCTTACGTTTGCTTCATAGTGGGCTTGGCCCTGATTGTTTTGAAATTCTGAACCGGTCTTGCCCACTTACGCCGCATTATGAGGGTGACTTTCCCCGGAGCGACGGCGGGTTTCTTCAACCGCGAGTGTGGCCTTGTTCCAAGCGACCGGTTGTCTCGGTTGGAGATGCCCGCTCCCAAATGACAAAACCCCGCACTAGGCGGGGCTGGATGCAATGTTAAATTTTCTAACTTTGGTCAGAACGGTCGGACGCGAACCCGACTGGCTAGCGGGTGATTGCTTCTAGCATCAGCGCATCGCAATCAACCAAGCTACCGATGATCCCCTGCGCTTCTGCTTTCAGCGCCGCGTTCTGATTTCAAGCCCCCATGTCTCGCGCTACCCTGATAAGTGGGGCGGTACTGCATGGGGGCGGATTGCTACTGCGGCGTCACCAGATCAGCAGATACCCGGTAAAAGCCCGGACCACCAATCCGTCTAGATGCACGTCTGCATCCGCTCGCATTATTCTGATTGTGTGCGAGCCGTGGGGCGTATCTCAGTTTGCTATTTCCCACGGTAGGCCTTGCAATAGCCCTGCTGCTCGCATTCCGTTGAGGACTGGCCTCGAAACATCGGCTTCCGCAAAGACATCCTGTGCCACCGGCTTGCGCCGTCTTCCACCTGTCAGCGTAACTTTCCGCCGTGTCATCACGGGGCCGTGCCGTGCCACCTACTAACGCTCTCCACCTCCAGCCTTGCCTTCGGCTTCAACGATACGCTTTCGCTCGGGATCATCAAGCCGCCTTCTGCCTTTCAGCATATTTCTGGCGGCGTCGTTCGTTTCGGGCTTCTGCCCATTCAAAGCTTCGATCTTCCTCACTGGAGATCGCCCGATCTTGCCGCCAATTCAGCGGTTGTTTCTCTGGCGCATCATCTCCGATTGTGACCTGAATTTGCCCTGATTTAGCGCAAACTTGCAACACCCCTTCAAGGCCGATTTGGGTATTTTGGCCGTTAATGCGGACCAACTCGCCAAAAATCTCTAGTATTGCGCGGTTTTTCCGCTTTCTTCCTGTCTCTCTATTGAAGCCCTGCTTCACGCACCACTTGCTAAATGAAGTACCTCCAGCCTGCGCATTGGCCCAAGCCCAGAGACAGCGGCGCCGGGTTTCATCTTGAACCAATAGGATAAGCTGGTTGCACAGTTCCCAATCGGAAACATCCTCAGTCGTGAGCTTGGTCTTTGCGAACATCTCGGCGCGGTGTTCCTTGTGCCGCTCATCGCCCCATTCACGCATTTCTTCCCATGTGTGGACATAGCCGAGGCTTTGCGCCTTCAATGCTTGCGGCTTGGCAGTCTGTGGCAAGCGCCGGTCAACCTCGGCGCCATGGATGAACAGTTCAGCGATTTGATCCGGGGTCATATTGCCCTCCTGTCATCTAAGAGATCGAGTTGATTGGCATTCGGCCCGAAGCGGCGGAATATCCTTTCATATACCATACCGCTGATAGCGTGTCGCTGCGGGGTGATGCCTGAAAGGTCATTGGCAATGAATTGAAGACGTCCTAGCGGTATTGCATCCCATAGTTCAAGCCAAGCCGATGTATCGCGCTCGATCAGTCCACGGTTTGCAATCACCATGTCAGATGCCATCCATAGGCCAAATTCATCCAGACATGCCTTGTTATTGGCCGTTTCGGCAAGTGTGGTCATTACCAGCCGGAAATGACCTTCACCATGATTGCGCAATATCCGGTCCAACGTGGCGACTGCTCGTGTTTCGCCAATATCCGGATATCTGTGAGCATCCACGATCTTGATGCCGTACTCAGCGCATATCGAATAAACACGAGGGTCAACTGTCATATGGATGACCTCCCTCGCCTGACAATCTCATTCTCAAGCTCGTCGCGTGTCGTCTCGAAATCACGGTGCAGTATCGCGAACCCGCCTTCCAGCTTCCATGCCGCGGTGTTCCGCTCGAAATCGTCAATCAGGATGTCGCCACGGGAATGCATGAATAGCGGCTTATTGCGTCCGCCCATGACCGGGAGGATATGACACCGGCTCGACAAGTGTTCCCTCACCCATTCCCGCTTCTGACGCGCTACGTTGGCATAATTCGACCGAGGGCATGCTGTCAGAATGATGGGATCAATCCATGATATCCGGTCAAAGAATTGCTTGGCGCCGGGACACAATGGCATGTCACGGAAATAGGACGGGTGAGCGTTGATGGTCGCCCACATATCATCATCTGCCATGCCGCGATGATCGACGCCGAACAGGGCCGGGAAATAGGCGTCAAAGTCTGCCATGACGCCATCCAGATCGAGATATACCATTGGCTGTTTCATGCCGCCCTCTTTCTCGATACCTGGATAACCCTTCCGTTCTTTCGGATTGGCTTCAACGTCGGGAATAGGTTGTCACCCGCAGAATGAGCCGCTGACGCTGTTTCTCCGCATCTCAGGTATTCCGAGTTCATATAGGCCAGAAGGTGCTTCATGGCCTGTTCTGTAGCTTCCAGCTTGGTCGGATAGATGATCGGCTTATCACCCTCACCCATTACAGGCTTTGGCTTGCCATCACGGGCAAAGCGTAGCATCGCCCAAAACCCACCGGGTACTTCTCGTGTATAGGCTGAGAAACAGTTCATTGCAGGAATCCCTCGAATGCCGCTTCGCCTTCGCTGCGCATGGATAGATACCGGGTGCATTCCTTCTCAAACCGAAGACGTCGCCGGACTGTGCTGTCACCGAAACGAACCTTCAAAGCCCCGATTTCCGCCTGATCGCGCCAGCCAGCAAAGCGCATTTCAATGGAATCCTTTTCCTTCTCGTTCTTGGCAATGCGCAATTGATCTTCCTTGTATTTGTCGGGCCGGTAGAGATAGAGGATCGCGTCATAGTCTTCCTTGGCCTGCTCGCCGCCGAACATGTCGCGGGAGATAGGCCGGGGATTATCGCGCTGCATTCCGGCGCTGTTTCTCTGGTTCAGGTTCAGCCAGACCGCGCCAAGTTCCCCAGCCATGGCCTTGCAGAAGCCATTCACCTCGGAAGCGATACGGCCTTCATGGGCTTTCGGATCCCGTGGCGTAACTTTGCGGACGTGATCGAGAATGATTAGTGGAACCCGGCCAGCATACCGCTTGCAGAATTGACGGGCATAGCCGCCAAGCTGGGCTACAGCCTCACGGGTGCATCGCTTCACTTCAAATGGCAATCTGGAGATATCGAGCAATTCCGTGTAATAGCGCTCGGCCTCTTTATCGGTTAGGCGCTTCTGCCGGATGCGGGTGCCGTCAAATCCGGTTCTCTGCGATGCGATCTGTTCAATGCACTGTTCGGCAGACTGGTCATAGCTGAGAATGATCGTCGGATAGCCGTTGGATGCGGCATAGTCTGCGATCTGGAGAACAAGACTTGTCTTGCCCTCGCCCGATGATGAAAGCAGGCCATAGAGATTACCAGCCTCCATTCGGCCATTCAGCACTTCCTCAATCTGGGGCAGAGGCAAGGTGATGGATGGCGTCGGTTCATTGCTCTGGTCACGCTTCATCATCCGCGCAACGGCGGCCTTTGCAGTCCCCGGCCCTTCTGCCTTGGGGCTTTCGGATCGGAGTGCGGCAAGCCGTTCCTCAGTGTCCGCGGCAATTTGGGCAGCGGACTTATCAGGCGTTGGATTGTAAGCCTGATCGATCATATCCAAACCGAGGGAAATCAACTGTCGGTCCTGTGCCATATCGACAACCGCATGGGCATAATCGGCGGCATTGATCACCGTGACGGCTTCCGATGCCAGCCGATTGGCATATTGAAACACCGTCATGCCTTCGGTGACTTTTTCATCAGGCGAGATATACGGCTTCAAAGTGACCGGATTGGCTTTCTTCCCACTCTCGATCACCGGGCCGATTGCTGACCAGAGACGCTTATGAACAGGCTCAAAAAAATGATCGGCCTTGAGAAAGTTCGACACCACGTCATAGGCGGCATTGTTGATGAAAACAGCGCCCAGAATAGCTTGCTCGGCCTCGATATTGTGTGGGAGTTCCTTACCCACGTTCGGCGCTTCGTAGCTCATGCTGCCCTCATTTGAAGCATCTTGAATTGCTGGGAGCCAGATGCGGCGAAGGCGATGCCGACAGCTTCGGCGGCGTCATGCTTCTTCACCGGGATTTTCAGCATCTGGCAGCGTTCCATGGCGGCTTTCTTCCAGTCCTTGCTTGCGAAGCCGGGTTTGCGGCCATAGCCAAGGAATTGAGAACGCCATGTCGATGACGGGATCGTCAGCCACGGAATGCGATACGCCGATATGATGGCAACGGCAGCACCGGACAGGCTGGAAAGTTGCAAGGCATTCGGATTGATAGTGGATTCCTCATGCTCCCCGGCAATGTCCTGTTTCTTCTTCTTGAACATGACGACATTTCGCATGGGCTGTTCGATGGCGACGAAATCAGGGCGGTCAGCCTTGAGCATGGTCACAAGCTGAGTGGCTATGGATGCGGCCTTTTGCTCGGCGTTGTCACCGGCGGCATTGATTATGCCAGTCCGTATCGTGGACATGGAGGCATTCGGATCGTACCAAGCAAAGCCCGTGGTTGTGGCGATATCCAAACCGAGGATGATCATTCCGAATCCCCCTCTGCGCTTCCGAGAAACACTTCGGTTTCCTCGACTTTGCCTCGGATAATGATTTTCATACCGTTTCGGGCCAACACCTGGTTCACTCTGTTCCGGCTGCATTCAAAGCCGACATAAGCCCCGTGTGGTTCCCTCTCTGGATTTTCAAAGCCGCAGCAGTACATGACGCGATCCCGGCATATCCATTTGCCGATATGACGTTCCATGAACTGCTTGAGCGTCCTATCCAACGGGTTTTCCAGTTCTGAGCCGATATTCTTGGATTGGAGGTGGCGGGTCATGCGGCTTCTCCCAAAGCTGGTTCACGGCCTTCCCATAGGATACGAGGCGCATAAACACCGTCCTTCGGCCCCCAGACGTACCAGGCATGATCTTCGGTGCCGGACGTATCGCCGGGGAACCACTGGATGCGATCAACCAGGGCTATCTTTGTCCAGAACCGGGGATTGTCGCGGAACAGGTCAGAGCGTGTTTTACCGAAGTCGAATTTTGCCGTGAGAAGCAGGGCAACAAGGCCGTCACAGAGCTCAAGCGCCAGACGAGCGAATTTCACGGCGTCACGGTTGCTTTTGCCATATGGTGGGTTCGTTATGATGGCATCCGCGCCCGTTCGCCAACAATCCCCTGAATTGACGAAATCAAACCATTGGTCATGTTCTCGGTCGTAGGTGGCGATATCGCTGGTGACAACCTTGGCGCCATTCTCTTTCAGAACGTCTGCCATAAGGTGATTGCCCGCCGCAGGTTCCCAGACAAGTAAGCCGCCTACAGGGAAATGGCGCAACAGCGCTTCCGTGGCCCATGGTTCAGTCTGATAGAGATCGTTTTCCTTGCGGGCATAGTTTGAGGCTACGACTGTCATCCCTCACCTCACCCACCACATAATCAGCGGAAACATACCGCCGAAGAAGCCGACAATGGCGAACACGATGCAGATCATGGCCCATAAAAGACGGTCGTTCATTTCAGCCCACCTCTGCGCAAAGCGTTGAGAATTGTCGTGTGATCGAGACCGCCGAATTTCCTGCCGATTTCTGACATGCTGATCGGGGCTTTCTCGATCCAGACACGGTGAATGGCTTCAAATCGGGCTTCGATGACATGGCGCCGACGGTTCCGGCCCAATAATTCCTTGGCTGAAATTCGGTGTTTGGCTGCAACCTCATTGATGATCTCGGAAATGGTGATTTTCGGGATGACTGGTTCAGCAACGGCTTCAATTATCGTCTCTGGTTCGATCTCTGCCACAAATGGAAACTTCCTTGCAGCTTCCTCAAACATTCGCCTGTCGCGCTCTCTGCGCTGTTCTGCGAGTTCTTCCGCGGCAAGAATTGGCGATGAAGCCAATTGTTCGGCCTTACGGCGGGCTTCAATCTGCGCCTGTTCGCGGCGGCGCTGTTCTGCGACTGCGGCCTGATAGCGTGGATTGCTTTCGACAACGCTTGATCGTGCATAGATCATTATGAAGCCCTCCGAAGCGGAATGACTTTCTCGGACTGCTGGCGCATTGCCAGAGCGCTACGAGCTGGAAGTGGATCGCCCATGATAATCCCGGTCTTTGATCTGGTATCTGCTGGGATTTCAGCTATGCGGGCCGCAAACACTTCCGGCTTAATCCGGGATTCTGCATTAGTGCTGGTGGCTTCCTTTATGCGAATACGCGCACCAACATTGTATTCCCGGCCCTTCTTAAGGCTGATCTGATACGCTTCTTCATCGATCAGGAAACGGGCAGTCTGGCGATGTATGCCAAGCTCCGAGGCAATTTCTGTAACCGTGAAGCCGGACGATTGCAGCGACTTCGCACGGGCTTTAAATTGTTCCCGGTTTTTCTTTGGATCGTAGGTTTCCATCACGCTACCCCTCTGGCAGAGAGCATGGCGTCGGCTATCCGATAGGACAAAGCTGTGTAATTGTTTTGAGCGATATCCTCTTTGTACTTTTCCTGATCGTCATAGTCATATGACGACAATACACTAATCATCGCTTCATTTGGCTGGAAACCGTTCGATAGCATTCCCGTCAACGCAGCCATTGCGAATTCATCCCGCAAGGTCTTTTCCGGCGCTGAAAGCAGAGAAACGATCTCGGCATTCAGGCTATTTGCGCCAGCCTTTCTTACGAGAGCTTCATGCAAATCTGGCGGCAGTCTCAAAGTGATGCGGACATAGTCGTCTTGCTTCGCCATCACGCCGCCTCCTCATCTGGGAAGTCGGGTTCGCCGGTATCGTCGGAAGTGGAGTTGATCTTCTCCATGGCGGACTGGAGATTGTCCCGCATGATCTGCTGGCCTTTATTCCAGCCACGTAGCCACGCCTGATCTTCATCAGACCCTTTTTCATAGGAGCTTTCAGGGTTTTTACCTGCTAGACCTGCAAGCTCGCCCTCGCCTTCGATACGTTCGATTGCTGGCGCACGGTCGCGGAGTAGATCGGACTGGAAACCGGGCGTCAGGTTCAGCCATGAAAGCACCTCCCCATGGGCAAGGAAACGATCTGTCACGGTAGCCTTGTCGTCGGCATTGATGGCCTTGATTGCATAGTCCAGATCACCAAGGACGATGCCGTCAGCCTGTGCCGTCTTGCCGTCTGCTTTCTTGGCCGCATTGACTTCGGCAAGACCGGCGTTGTGTGCCATGCGCTTGCGAAGGTGATGGAAGAACAGCGATTTGCGTTCGTTCTCGGTCAGCTTCGAATTATCACCTATCTTCGACATTTCCGGTTCCTTTTCCTGTGCCGGACGCGCTCAATTCCGAGAAGCGCCCTCTCCCATGCCCGTTTCAACAGGCTCGCTAACAGTTTCATTGGAGGCTCGTAGGTTCAGGCGCTCGGCCTTGTAGGCACTGGCCGCTTCCTCGTTTCGCCGGCACATCTCCCGATAGGCCAGCATGAGTGACCGGTAGGTAGAACCGGCCACATCAGTCATTTCCGCTGCACGGTAACGCAAACGCTTGAGATAGCTTTCAGAGACGCCGATGCGTCTGGCAACGCGATAACGCGCAGCCTCGCGAGTATCACCAAGGCCTTTGTATTCAGCCTTTTGCAATTCCTCGGCCCAAAAACGGGCGTCATCTATCGCGCTAAAACCCATACTCATTGTACTGTCCTCGGAAACACTTTTTCCGTACGCGGAAATTCTTTTGTCGGACACGGAAACACTCCACGGTTATTTTGGAACCGTGAAGAGTGAACGGCGAAATACTCGCCAGTGTCAGACGGAGTTAGAGATGAAGATGAAACGGACAGCCCGGAAGTCGTGGAAAACTGGAACGGGCGTCCAACTGACTTTGTTTTCTTGGCCCGACCTTGGGCTAATGGACGGCCCCTCCCGGAAACGGCATTCTGATTTTGCAAGAATCGAAAAACCAAATCCGGGAAGGAACCGATAAGAATGGCCGAGAACGTACTGTTTGACCTTGAGAACGTTTCATATGACCGCTCATCAGGCGCGTGGACGGGAGAGTTTGTTGCTAAAACTCCCGAATGTTCGCGATTTGAGATCAAAGTTTTCATTTCAGGCCAAGGTCAGGTTGATGATAATGATGAATTCAGGCAGACGATTTCTGCCGAAGAAGCTGCTGCAAGATTGAGGGAGAAGGCACACAAGGCCCTGCAATCCCTCTTGGAACAATCGACTAAGAACCTACGGAAAATCGATCAGGCTTAGCCATTTCAGCTTTTCGACGTTGAATAGCTCTTGACGCTTTGATCTGGACCTGTCGGGCGAAGTAATCTTCCCGACTTGAAGAAGGACCGTAATCCTTGATTACGAAGATTTCTTCATCGATCTCCAGAGCCTCACACAGAGTTCTGAACTGGCGTTCCCCGATCACACGGGGGATGCTTTCCAAGGCGAGTAAAAGCTTAGGCTCCGGTTTCATAATTCGATGTCCTCAATGTTGAAAGGTTGCCCGATGCGTCAGGAAAGTCGCACCGGGCTTTGCCTGCCGGGCATTGGGCGGGGGCTTGGGTTGCCCGGCAGGCAATCAGATCAGGCGGCAGCTTTTTCTTCCGCCACTGGGTTGAAATCCAAAGGCCATTTGATGGAGTGGCCCATTCGAACGGCAGTGACCGCCAACGCAGCCAAAAAACGTCGATTGCCGTATCGTTTGTTTTTCAGAAGTGGCGCATATCTCTGGGCGATTAAGCCGCTGTGCTTGGATATGTCTTTGAGAGTGATGCCGCGTTCGGCCATGTAAGAAACGCAGTCATGCTTAATGAATACGCCCTCCGGACCAGTTATTTCGATAGGAAGCGGCAGCCTGCCTGTTTTTTCGATTCCGTTGACGAGGCGATTAACCTCATCGTCGCTCCGGAAATATTCTCCACCTACACGGGACTTTCTCAGCCACATGTGAAGAAAGGATTCGATAAACATATCGCCCGGGACAGAGCAGATAAGTTTACAGTCGAATGGGAGAAGGCAGGCGAGTGCAGAAAGGCGAAAATCAGCATCAAGAGAAAGACCGATTTTCACCGTATTCATATCAATTCCGTCTGCCGTGAAGCATCGAGCAAAGTAGACGCGGGAATTTGGCCTGATCATGCCGCTTCCCCGCTTTTGCTTTCCACTCCATCCAAGGCGACTGCTTGCATTGGTCGAAGCACATTCACAGGCCAAGCAGCATCTTCCGGCCAGTTTTCAGAAAACCATCGGATCGCAGAATTGAACCGCGAGACCGTAAGATCAGAACCTGTCCTGATCGCTGTTAGCTTCTTGCTGTCATCGAAAACGCGGCTGGAAACGGTCTTATCCTCAAGACCGAGAGCCGCCTTGTATGCGTCAGCAAGAGTGAGAATGTGTTCGGTGTTCATCATCATGCATCTGTTATGCGGTAATACTACCGCTTTTGTCAACGGTTTTCTTACCGCTTTCCGAAAATACATGAGGCGTTCATTTTACCGCCATGCTGGATGATGTTCTTGAGAGAGTTGAAAAACGTCTTAAAGCGGTAGGGTTATCAGCCCAAGCCGCATCAATTAGGGCTGGCCTTAGCAAAGACGCGATAAGGAACATGCAGCGCGCAGTTCAGCAAAAAGGCCGTGCGGGTGTTTCTACACGTACGATCATAGCCCTTGCCCCCGTCCTTGAAACTTCGTTGTCATGGCTTCTGGAGGGGGAAGGCGAAGAAGATGCTTCGCCATCGGGAGGTATCGTTGCGGTTATGGGATACGTTGGAGCTGGCGCCGAGATAGAACCAGATTTCGAACAAACGCCGCCTGAGGGCTTAGAGGAAGTTCAAGTACCCTTCCCTCTACCGGCTGAAATGATCGCTTTTCAGATCAGGGGCGATTCTATGCTGCCCGTCTACAAGGACGGACATATCGTCATCGTCTACCGTGAACAGAAGCGACCTATAGAAGCTTTCTACGGAGAGGAAGCCGCAGTGCGCACATCAGACGGGAAGCGATTTATCAAAACGATTATGCGGGGCGTAAACGGGGTAAATCTCTTCTCCTGGAATGCCGCCGCAATAGAGAATGTTCAATTGGAATGGATTGGTGAAATTTTCGCTGTCCTTCCCAGATCATCAATCCGCCACATCGACCGCAAAGGCGGCATCCAAGGGCGTTTACGAATAGCTTAATAGGAAACAGGGGCAATCATGCGGGGATTAATAGCGGCGGGGGTCGCGCTGGCACTGACAGGGTGCAGTTTCGGTGGAGATACGGGACGATCAATATTTGATTGGATCGTGGGCAATGTCCAGATCGGATCATCGCAAGATGTTTGGCTCGTAAAGGGTTCGTTTGGCTTTGAAGATCGCGTCGGGCTGATATTTGGATATGCTGACGACATAGCAGCATGCAATGACATTTCTTCAGCTTTGAATGCCCGATTTCCATCTGCAAAATATTACTGCAAGAACGCCAATTAACGGACTGCCTAAGCGTTTTGCTGTGCCAAATGATAAAATTCTAAGCGCAGTTGCGCGGGTAAACAGGGATAGGGGGATGATATGGCAAGAGAGTATAGGCCATGGGAACAGATAGATTCTGAAAGAGCAGATAAATTGATTGGAGAATGGGAGGGGTGCGGAAATCCAGAGCTTTCTAAATCCTTGGGAAGGATTATTATCTCATGGAGCCACTTGGAAAACACTATTCAGATGTTTCTAAGGGAACTGATCGACTTAAGAGCAGATCATTTTCTTGCTACTGTAGGTCAACTTGATATTTATCAAAAAATAGATGCTGTATATTCTATAACATCTCTCACTTCCCCTGACCCACGATGGAACCAGCATCTGTTGGAACTTCGAAAATTCATAAACGGGGAACTAAGGGAAGAGCGTAACAGGATCGCCCATGATCTGTGGCTTAATGAATCTGAAATATCTCAGTCTATTCGGTTTAAGCCCACTGTAGACAAGAAAACAAGCAAACCCGACTACGCCACAGTCAGAGACCTGTCCCAAGAGGACCTAAATATCTTGTCTGCTAAAATTATCGCATGTGGTCCACTAGTGATGAATCTTCGCGATGTTTATTTTGCAGGTAAGCGAGAACCATGGCGGCGAAAACAGACGGAAGGTTCTCTCTAAGAACAGATGGGCCGAGATAATCTGACGGATAATCAAAAACCTGTTCGCCAGCCTCGATCATTGCTGGCGTCACACTTCTTAAGATTTCATCGAAGCTGGCTTTCTGCATACCTGCACGTTACCAGATGATAGCCAATGTTACCAGATGGTAGTGGGCGATACTGAATAGCCCCGTTCTGCGGGGTTTCTTTTTGGGCGGATCGAGCTTAGGAGAGCCTTCTGCACAATGGCTGGGTTCATGTAAGGCGAAAAATGCGCATATTGGAATCTAAGTTGATACGAGTAATATTTGCCTTAATGTTTCTTGCCTCTCCAGCTACGGCTATGGATGGAGAGCAGTTTAAAGCCGAACTCGCGCGTTTAAATGACGGCGCCGAGGCCCAGAAATTAGCAATCAAAATTGCCGATCTGATCAAAAATGGCGATAGCGCTGGCCTTTCAAAACTTGGAACGCAGATTGAAGAAAAAGACGGCGATATGCTTGAATATGTTGCGGGTTACCCTGATGGCCTGCCCCAAGATATCGCTCTCTCTATCACGCCATGCCAGTACGCAAATCTTGTAATCAGAGCTTTCGCTATTACAGTCTCAAATGACACCGCAAAGCCCGTGATACGAGATGGTATCATAATGATTGATGGCAGCGACATCGACACCACATTTTCAGAAAACATGTGGCGGTGCGAAACTATTAGCGGCTTACAGCACAAGACTGAAATCGGCTCTAAATGCGCCATGACTGGAGCTGGCTGCCTTGAAGACCCTGATCTGAATTAGTGAACCTAGCTCATTAGCTTCCATTTGAGGTATCTCTTTTTGGGCGATAAGTGCAGCCATTGCACTTATGCCGCCTTTGCCAGCGGTGATTTTCGTTTTGTCCGCTTCCGACTTGATGCCTTGTTCGCATGAACTTTTGGCTTGAACTGCTTTGGCTTCGCCCTACCCGCCAGTATGTTTTCGAACGCGACCAGAAGTTGTTCTCCGGTCATAGTGTCGAAATTCACAGTTCCCAGCTTATCCAGATACTTGTCGTCAAAGCTTTCGGCGATTGCGACGGCACACCAATAATCATTCATCCCGTGATACGGCGGCTTTATCCACATCGAGGCCAAATAACCTTTGCATCGTGGATAGCTTGAAATCGTCAGGTTTTTATCTTCCCTTGGATGCATAGCGCTTACCTTTCAACGTATCCGCTATCTATTTTTTTGTTCTCTTTCTTAACTTGGAACCTGTTCAGACCTTAGGAAACGACGCAGTAATCCCTAGGGACCGGAGCGAACCAGCCCTAGGAACGACAGCATCAAAAACTTGGAGCTCTGACGAGCCTTGAGGTTTCCATGCATCCCCGGTTCGCCATATGACGGCGCATTGCCTGCCCGGTTCATGCCGTGTTTCTATTGGCTCAGGAGCCTCATGCGCGGGCTTATCACGGTGCCCTTGTCGTTACGCCTTCCCTCTCACCTGATCGCCGGTGAGCCGCTTGTGTCCCTTGCCTTCGACAATTTCCATGGATCGGCAAACCACACCCCTACTGCACAAACAGACCAGAAGGCGACGTGAAGTCGAGGCTTCCGAACTGGCGTGAGGCCGTCCCTTTCAGGATCGGCATTCCATGAAAACCGGTACAAATACCGCTCCGGTAGAGATACCCTTAAACCAAGCTCACCATCCGTTGCAACAAAAAAAAGCGGTAGCATTACCGTTTTTCTGTTGACGAGCGGTAAAACTACCGCTATCACTATACCCATCAACCGAACGCGACCACGAAGAAGCGCAAGCCGATCTGGTCCAACTGATGGGGTCTGAAATGTCCAAGATTGCCCTGAATACGAATGAACGCATTCTCCTGCGTGTCCCGAATAGCACCGGATACGAATGGCTTGACCCGCAGCTTATGCGTGGGGCGACCTATCAGGACGTTGCCGACGAAGCCACGGCATACGGCGCGACTGAAATCCGTCGATTTGACGAGAATGCCGGTCACGTCGAGGACATCACCGATACGGTTTTTCTCAAGTCGAATGTTGATGTGACCGGTGATGATTTGCCTCTTTGGGTTCGCCATGCCGACAGCTTCGAGGCCATCCGGTCGGAAGAAGTTCGCGCTTCTCGCCAGATCGTTGCTCACGAGCGGTCGTTCCAGTCCCCATCGATCTATGTGGCAGGTGCGTGATGAAATCCACCCGCGAACGCAAGATCAAGTTCATCAAGTCATTCGGGCTCTATGCGATGGAAGCAGCCATTTCAGAAGCGGTTTGCCGCCTCGGCGCCGAGAATTTCCTGACCGACGAGCAGCTTGACGAAATCACAGACGAGCAAGTCAGGAACGCCCGTAGAACGCAGCATTTCCAAATGCGTAACCGGAAAATGGCGAGGGCTTCGTGATGCCCGATCCCGTCCTAACCATAATCACCATCAACCTATCAATCGCGTTTATCGCGCCGCTTATGGGGGCATGACATGGAAATCGACAAGAAAAGAATTGAAGACGCCATCATCCGGCAGGTCGCATCTGACCTGATTTCCGATGAAAGCCTCTGGGACTGTGCAAAACGTGCTTTTGATGCCCGCATCGAAAAGCTCTGGACGGAAGTAGCCGAGACACGACTGCGCTCTGAAATCGAACTGGCGATCACAAACGGCTTTGAGCGCGAATACGTCAAGCTTGACAGCTTCGGCCAGCAGAAGGGTGAGAAGACCTCCATTCGTGCCGAGTTGGAAAAGCAGATCAGCGGATACTGGAACACGAAGGTTGATCGTCAAGGCAAGCCGTCAACTGCCTATGGCGCCGACATGACCCGTTCCGAATGGATGATGACGCAACTCGTCGCTTCCGACTTCCAAGGCGAGATGAAACAGCATGTCATCAATCTGGGTGGCTCGCTCAAGGATCATCTTCGCAAGCAGCTTCATGAAACCGTCAACGGTCTTCTATCTCAGGTTTTTTATGTCCGAAGCCAAGGCGATGAAGAATTGAAGCGGCAGGATATTAGCACCATTAAGCCGCCAGCAGCGCCGATAGGTGGCTCAAATGCGTGACCTTCTCGAAGACATCGGAGGCTTTATTGCCGTCTCCCTCTTTACCGCAACTGTTTATCTCTGGGACGCGTCTCTGGCCGAGAAAGTGTGAGGCTCGTTATGGCACAAGATGAAAAATACGCATCCCCGCAAGAAATGATGAAATTCATCCGCAGGATCGCCGCCATGACGTCACGTAAATACATCGTCTCAAAGCCAATCGGCCCAGATGATTTGGTGCGACGGATACATTTTGAGGCAAAGCGTCTTGGTGACAAGCACATTTCACCGTGGGAGCGCTGATTATGTCCGCCCTTCTCCAAATCAACGACGATATGCGCCGCTCTAAATCGGTATCTGTAGCCCCGCATACCAGAGCGAAACCACCAAGATTTTCACCAGAAGTCACCAGCAAGGCCGGACAACTCAAGGCTGAGATTGACGCCGATTATGTTCTCGCCGTTGCCGGTGCGCTGACAGAAGCATTTCCGGGAGATTTGAATGTCTAAGATCGACATCGACATTGACGGAATACAGAGTGTCGGCAGCGTCATAAACAGTGTCGTCGCTGATGTCGCTCGCCAGATCGGTAAGCCATTTCACGCGCCGGGAATCTATTTCGGCATGCCAGACAGCGTTTATCACGCCGACCCAGCCCTTGGATCGACAGGATTGAAAAAGCTTCTGGCGTCGGCGCCGGATTTTTGGTGGCAGTCGTCTATGAACCCGGCGCGGGAGCCTGAAAAGGAAACCGATGCCAAGGTATTCGGCAGGGCCGTGCATAAATGCGTTCTGGAAGGCCGTGACGCGTTCGAAGCGGAATTTGCACCACAACCAGCACCGAATGATTATCCCGGCTGCCTGCGCGTTGTGGACGATTTGAAGCTGTTCCTCAAACAGAACCGTCTTGCGATATCGGGTAGCAAGGCCGAATTGATCGCCCGTGCCAAGACTGTTCCGGGTTGCCCGGTCGTTTTCGATGATGTCGTAGACGTGGCGACGGCCAGCGGTAAAACGCTTCTCAAGCGCGAAGACTACAATCGCATCTTGGCAGCATCCGCCTTCATCAAGGCCAATGACAATCTTGCGAACGCTTTCACCGGCGGCATACCGGAAGTCTCGATATTCTGGGAAGAAAACGGGGTGCGGCTCAAGGCTCGTCTCGATTATCTCAAGATGAACGCGATTTCGGACCTGAAATCTATCAGGAATTCGCGAGAGATCGAATTCAAGGCAGCTTGCCGGAACCGAATTGCCAGTCTGAATTATCTCCTGTCCGCCGAGCATTATTGCGAAGGACGTAGGCAGATGTCGCGATTGATCGCGGATGGTGCCGTCTACGGCGATCACGATAGCGAATGGTTGAAAGGCGTAGCCAAGAACCAGGCATATGCTTTCGTTCTCGTCTTCTGGCAGGCCGAAGCAAGCCCGATTTCCCACGGCTTCAAGCTCTCTCCGGGCAACCCGCTGTTTGCCAGCGCCAGAGCGGAAATCACCAGATCAATCGAAATCTATGAGGCTTTCATGCGCGAGTTCGGCACCGACACCGCATGGATTTTGAAAGAGCCGCTGGAAGAACTCGACCAGACAGAGCTTCCCAACTGGTGGCACTACAAGCAGAATTTTGGAGCGTGAAATGAAGCCGAAAAAGGGCTCTACGCTGACAATACGTCTGACTGATGATCTTCGATCCAGAATAGACGCGGCCAGCGCAAACATGCCTTACCGCCCCACAATCACATCAATTGCAGAACGCGGATTTGAGCTTGCACTTGCCGAGCTTGAAGCATTCGCGGTGACCGTCGCCAAAGGATCACAGAAATGAACACCGAAATCATCACACAAGACGGCGAAGTCATGGAAGAAACCACAGCGCTTGCTGCATCGAGTATGGCCGTCCAACTTCAAAAGGCCGAGATTGATCAGCTTGTTTCCACGGCCCATGCCTTCCCGCGCTCATTGAAGCGCGTCCAGTCGAACATTCTCAGCATGGCGACCTTGGACGAGGAAAGCGCCGAAGAATGCATCTATGCCCTGCCCCGTGGCGGCAAGCCTATCCGTGGCCCGTCTATCCGGTTCGCGGAAATCCTGAAACAGTCCTATGGCAATTGCCGCGCTGCCGCCCGTGTTGTCCATGTCGATAAGACCGAGGGCTATGTAGAGGCCGAAGGCGTGTTCCACGATCTGGAAACCAATTCAGCGTCAACCGCTCGTGTCCGCCGCCGCATCACTGACCGGTCTGGCCGCGTGTTCAAGGATGATATGATCATCGTCACTGGCAATGCGGCGTGTTCCATCGCCATGCGTAATGCAATCCTTGCCGGCGTCCCGAAGCCTCTGTGGCGTAAGGCCTATGACATGGTGCAGGCGACGATCACCGGCGACATCACCACGCTTTCAGAAAACCGGGAAAAGGCTTTCAAGGCTCTTGCCGCATTCGGTGTGAAACCAGAACAGGTTTTCTCTGCCCTTGGCATTCAGGGCGAGGAAGACATTACAGTCGATCATATCGCCACGCTGCGCGGCATGTATTCAGCTTTGAAGAACGGTGAAGCAACCGTCGAGGAAATGTTTGTCGGCACCGTGAAGGCTATTTCTGATCATCAGCAGATTGCAGACCCGCTTTCCGATGAACCCACAATAAAGCACCGGGCCGAAGATGCTGAAAAAGCATCAAATGAGATCGCCAAGCAAATCAAAGAACAAGATACGTCTGCCGACCTGACCTCCAACGGCAACGTAGAGGGTGGAGAACTGGTTGATAACTCCACCCTCAACCATTCCGATGACGAGAAGCCAGTCGAGGAAAAGGCAGCGGCTTCTGAGGAACTGACCAATGATGAACGCCAGGTTCTCAAGGATTTCATTATCGAGTGCGCCATGGGTTCTATCCCACTCGAAGGCCAGACCGATCTCGATCCTGCCGTAATCGTCAATTCATCGAAGGGACTGGACGCGTCCGGCAAGCTGACGCGCAAGATAGCCCGCGATAAGGCCGGCACGATCACTCGATCATTCAAAGCAGTCTGTGAAGGCGATGCCGATCTGGATGCGGCCGTCTCTTATACCTGCCGAATCATCGGCGTAGACCCGACCGATGTGGAGGTGTGATATGGCGCGGCGTGAATTCACCAAAGAGATAAAGCGCGAGGCTCTCCGCCGATCTGGCATGAAGTGCGAGGCCGTTGGCGAAATGTATGGCTTCAAGCCCGGCCAGCGTTGCAATGTCAGCCTGAGTGTCGGCGTCCAGTATGATCATATCGTTGCTGATAGTATCGGCGGCGAACCAACGCTGGAGAACTGTGCAGCGGTTTGTATGTCATGCCACGGCTGGAAAACCCGGAACGTCGACACACCACGCGCAGCGAAGACAAAGCGCCTGAGTGACAAGGCCAATGGGATTTCGCGTCCCAAAGGCACCTTGAAAGGCCAAGGCTTCCAGAAGACCGGCAAGACGCCCCGCATCGACAAATCCGCCCTTCCCCAACTACCTTTGACCCGGCTCATGCAGTCTGGGATTGCGAGGACGCGAGCATGACCAAGATCAACACAGGCGGACCGGCGTTTCCGGTTGCAGTTCCAGTCGATTTCCAGTTTGCGCATGAAGGCATGACGCTGCGTGATTACATCGCAATTCACGCAACCAATCAGGACATTGAAAATTATCGAGATGCTGATCTAGCTGATGACGGCGTTATTGAATACGGCAGAACCACTGCACAGGCGAGGTACGCATATGCCGACGCCATGCTTTCCGCTCGCGAGGTCCAGCCATGACGCTCTGTCCAATAACGCTGCAAGCTGCGGCAGATCACCTGAATGAAATTGCATCTGCAATGTGGGAGCGCGTGGAAACATACCGCGAAGATCCTCCTACAAATGCGGAGAGAGAAGACGCCACCACAGCCTATATCTACGAGAAAGCCGCTGAGAGTGTGCTTTCCTTGATAGGGAGTGTCCGCCCATGACCCCCATGACGATACCTGACGCAGCGGTAGAGGCGGCTACATCCATTATCCGAGCGCATGACAATGAAGCGTGGGGCGAAGATTGCGGCGATGAACCCTATGCCGATTTGGTGACGAGAATGCTCACCGCAGCCCTCCCGCACCTTGGCTGGCGCGTGAAGGAGTTGGAGTGGCACAAGCCGGCGATGGCAGACACTCTATCCCGTGCAGAAACGGAATTTGGCACATATCGTGTCTGGTCACACCATGAAGCTAACGGCAAATGGTTTTGGTCATTGGAATATGGCTGTACAAGGAAATGTGGAGAGTCCTTGGACGAGCAAGCCGCCAAGTCTGCCGCCCAAGCCGACTTCACCCGCCGTGCAAGCTCTATGCTTGAGGCAAGCGATATCGGAAATCCGATAACGGGAAACGACACCAGAGCGGCGGCGTTGGAAGAGGCTGCGGCTATGCTCGATGCGAAAGCTCAAGAGGCCAATGAACGCGCAGTCTATTTTACCGAAAAGCTGTCAGGGCCGCTAAAGGGTAGAAAGCAATCTGCACGATGGAACAGCGAGAAAACCCATAACGAGCGCCTAAAGTTCTATTATCAGAAATCCGCCACCGCCATCCGCGCCCTATCCGGCTCTGCGCCTGTCGAGCCATTTCAGTCTCGCGTAAAGCCTTGGATGCTGGCTTGCTTCGGTGAAGAAATATCGAACGACAAACTGGAACGCTCTGATCGTTTCATTGAAGAAGCCTTAGAGCTTGTCCAGTCCATCGGATACAGCCCAGATCGCGCCCATGCGCTTGTCGATTATGTTTTCTGTCGAGACATTGGCGAACCGCATCAGGAAGTCGGCGGCGTTATGGTCACATTGGCCGCTCTATGCTTGGCTTCTAACCTCGATATGGAAAAGGCTGGCGAAGACGAACTCGCTCGCATCTGGACAAAGGTCGAGAAGATACGGGCAAAGCAGGCTGCAAAGCCAACGGGATCGGCGCTACCTGTAGCCCTATCAGGCTCTGGCGATGGCTGGTTGCCGATAGAGACGGCTCCGAAGGATGGGACGGAGT
>DAMCEK010000001.1:823679-1123967 GCA_032057925.1 Rhizobiaceae bacterium | reverse complement strand
TACTTTCTCCACCAGCACGAACGAGGCCAGCCATGATCACTGAAATCCGCTGGCAAATATTCAAGGCGCTATCGTGGGTCGGCTGGAAGATTTGCCCTGAGCCGCATCGAACCCGCCTTCAACGGGTCACACCCACTTGGAAAGAATACGAACAGTATGGGGTCGGCAATGGCGAATGATCTGATCGAGAAGGTGGCGCGGCGGATTGCCAAAGCTCATGGTCGCAACCCCGATGAATGCGCATACGGCTCAGCAGAAATGCTTGGAACGGGAAAGTTTGGAAGCCCTGTTTCCAAATACAAATGTCATCGGCACGTATGGGAAAATTTCATTCCTCACGCCCAAGCCGCCATCGACACCATCCGCGCCGAGATAGCGGAGCCGAATGAGGCGATGCAAGTTAACGGGTATGTTTATACGGTGACACCTATTGCTTGCTGGCAGTCGATACTCTCCGCCTCTCCGCTTGGGGAGAAAGAGGGATGAAGAAACCAGACTATGAAGGATTTGCGCTCGCTATATGCCAGTGTGCTTTCGATGGATGCGGCGCAGAAGGCGACACAATCCAAGAACTCGGCCTCGAATATGGCGTTCTACGCACGGAAGATTTCGACATAAAGAAGCATAAGAACGTAATGAACGCCGAATACTTTGAACCCGGCGACACTGTTTATTGCTTCATCCGATCTTCCGCTCGCCAAGCCCTGAAAGGCGGGGACAATGGGTAAGCTGCAACTCGCTTTGAAGGCTGAATATTTCGACGCCATCCGTAACGGCACGAAGACGGAAGAATACCGACTGGTCAATGATTATTGGACAAGGCGACTGTTCGTCAGGGGGTACAGAACAATCGGCCCACGCAATTTCACCGGCATAGTCCTCACTAAAGGCTATCCTAAGCGTGGCGATGATGAGCGAATCCTTGAACGACCATGGCTTGGCTTTGTCCGAAAAACCATCACACACCAGCATTTTGGTCCTGAACCCGTCGAGGTTTTTGCCATCAACGTGTCTGGTCGCGCAGCACTGGAGGGGAGAGAGTGAGCAAGCTACTCGTCATCGACGTATCTTCTTGTCGGAGTGCACATGGTGCTTGTGATGATGTTAGAGTAGATCAGGCTAATATTCTTGCTGCCGCATTTCGAGCATTTCAAAAGTGGGGCAAGATGCCTGTGAAGCGCGCCATGTTCTGCGCCAAGCTTGTCGGCCAGCGCTTGGATATCAAGCTCGGCATTATGACGGCAATCATTGCAATACGCTCGGATAAGCTCCCCGTGTTCCAGACACGCGCCCAGAGTTCCATTTGTGCTGTAACTCGCCATAGCCATCTCCGATCAGGCGGCGACTCCTACATCAGGAACGAAACGGAAACAAATAACTTTTTGGAGGCGTGGATAGAATGACCAAATCTATGCCATTTTGGCCGGCTGCAATGCCCCTTACTCAAGCGGCTGCCTATTGTGGACTTTCAACTGAAACGTTCAAGAACGTGTGCCCGGTCAAGCCTGTTTCATTTACCAGTACAACCAAAGGGCAACGTTTTTTGCGCCAGAGGCTTGATGAATGGCTTGCCTCTCTCGACCATAATGTCGATTATTCCAACCTTTCAGCGCTGGAGGCGTGGAAGGCGAGACGAAATGCGCGTGCATCTTAAAGGGCTTCACAAGGTCAAAAAAAAGCTATCCGGTGGAAGCGAGCAGATTTATTACTATGCTTGGCGTGGGGGACCGCGCCTTATTAAAGACCCGGTGTCGGATCCAAACGGCTTTGCCGCCGAGTTTCACGAGGCGCATAAATCGGCGCGTGAACCGGACAAGGAAACTTTGGCCGGACTGATTGTCCAATACAAATCATCCCCGGCCTACACCGATCTTTCAAGGGTCAGCAAAAGGGATTATGACCCCTTCCTTTCCGATATCTCAAAAGAATTTGGCGACATGCCTATCATCGCGCTGAATGAGCACGGGGTAAGATCCGTTTTCAAAGAATGGCGCGACACAATGGCTCAGACCCCGCGTAAAGCAGACCGGGCATGGTCAGTGGCGAGGCGTGTCTTCTCTTGGGCATTTGATATGGAAATCATAAGCCGAAACCCCTGCTCTGGCGGTGGCCGGCTTTGGAAAGGAACACGGGCCGATATCATATGGCAGGACGGGCAGATCGACGTTGCCAAATTGGCAATCAACGACAACCTGAGACACGCGATGATGTTGGCGCTTTGGACAGGGCAGAGACAAGGGGATTTGCTTGCCCTGACTTGGGCAGCTTATGACGGACAGCATATAAGGCTCAGACAGTCCAAGACCGGCAAGCGCGTCACTATTCGCGTCTATTCAGAGCTAAAAGAAATGCTCGACGGAATGCCTCGTAAGGCTGTGACGATCCTGACAAATACGCAGGCAAAGCCCTGGACGAGCGATGGCTTCAAAACATCGTGGGGAAAAGCAATTAAAAAAGCGAACATAACCGGCGTCACGTTCCACGACCTGCGTGGAACTTTTATCACCAAAGCAAGGCGCAGCGGTGCGACTGTGGAAGAAATCGCCGCTGCATCTGGTCATTCGATTAAAGATGTGACACGGGTTTTAGAGGCGCATTATCTCGCGCATGACGAGCAAACGAATGATGCCGTCATTTTGAAGCTGGAGAATAAAAAGTAGCCAAATCGGTTTACAAAAGTCTTGTAAGCTATTGATTCTTGTAGCAAGGTTTTGGTTAAGTTTTACACGGAAGGCATTGAAATAATTATAGCAATGTTGGCCTTCTAAGCCGATGGTCACAGGTTCGAATCCTGTCGGGATCGCCATATTTTTCATCGAACTAACAATCAGCCTAAAGAAAGCCAGTTTACAGCTTTCCTGCTACCGGTTTACACAGTTGATCGCCCGCAACTTTATCTTGCTCAATATTTAGCTATTCTCCCATTGATAGATGATCTCGCGGTTTGTGAACAAGAACAAGAGATAAATATGCTTCGATATTTGTTACTCTTTTACGTGCTTTTGGGACTGACAACCCAATCTGCTGCATTGGATGCGGATTCAATTAAAAAATTTCATGATGCCGTACAAATCGGAGATGTTGAAACAGTGAAGGCAATGCTCTCTGAGGAGCCTGCATTTACGACATCCACTGACGAGCATAAATTTCAGCCAATTCACCTTCTCGATATGTATTTCGATCCAGAGATTTTAAAACTTTTGCTGTCCAATGGAGCCGATATCAACGCGAAAAACGACGATGGCATCACTCTCTTGCACATTATCGCCGACCCTGAAGCCGTTTCAGTAATCGTAGCTAACGGAGGCGACATCGAAGCGCGCGATACGAATGGCCGGACGCCATTGATCGAACAGGCCGATAATCAGCAAAATGGAACCGATGTTGTTGTGGCCCTCTTGGCAAGTGGCGCTAATGCCAACGCGAAAGACTTTGATGACCAAACGGCGCTTTCATTGGCTCAGCAGACGAACAACCAAGATCTAGCGAGAGTTCTGCGCCGAGTCGGAACAGAAGAATAAACGTCGCGTAAGTCGTAAATTTCGAAGTGAAATGCGACTATTTATGTTACAGAACAAGCTAGCCTGTTGATCGGTATTTTAAATCGGTTTCCGCTTTATTTCGTCATTATGGTTGCTATGTTTTGTATGCGGCTACGTTAACATCGCCGGTGACGAACCAACCATGACGAAATGATAACAGGAGGCGTCCATGACGACGCAAAAAGTAGCGATCATAACGGCAGGCGGCAGCGGTATGGGAGCAGCATCCGCAAAGCGCCTCGCAGAGGACGGTTTTTCTGTCTCCATCCTTTCCTCATCCGGCAAAGGTGAAGCGCTGGCCAAAGAACTTGGCGGCATCGGCGTTACCGGCTCAAACCAGTTCCATGATGATCTTAAAAAGCTTGTCGATCTGACTTTGGAGAAATGGGACCGTATTGATGTGCTGGTCAACAGCGCCGGACATGGTCCGCGTGCGCCGATCCTCGATATTACCGATGAAGACTGGCACAAGGGAATGGATACCTATTTCCTCAATGTCGTTCGCCCTGCCCGCCTTGTGGTGCCAACCATGCAAAAGCAGAAATCCGGGACCATCATCAATATTTCCTCCGCATGGACTTTTGAGCCCAGCGCCATGTTTCCGACATCGGCGGTGTTTCGCGCCGGTCTTGCCTCTTTCACAAAACTGTTTGCCGACACCTATGCGCCCGACAATATCCGCATGAACAATGTTCTACCGGGCTGGATCGACAGTCTGCCCAAGACGGATGAGCGCCGCGATAGCGTACCGCTGGGACGCTATGGCAAATCGGAAGAAATCGCTGCAACGATCAGTTTTCTGGCCTCGGAAGGTGCTGCCTATATTACGGGGCAGAACCTGCGCGTCGATGGCGGCCTGACGCGTTCTGTCTAATTCTCATCCGGTAACGAAATGCGAAGGAAGACTTGTTAGCGTCTTCCTATCGCGATTCGGATGGGGATCTAGGACATGGCCGCACGCAAAAAGACATCTCGCACGCCTAAGCGTTCCACAAGACGCAAAAGTGGATCGGGTTCGTCTGCGCCGGTCTTGACGCTGGCAGCAATCTTAGGCCTTGGTGCTTTCAGCCTGTGGGCAACATCGCAGCATAAAAGCCCGCAGGCTGCAATTGCTGCCCTTTTTGATCGAATCCCATCAAAACCTGCGACGTCCGTACCAAAACGCAGCGAAAACAGGCCAGTTGTCACGGAACGCGCAACGCCGCCAAAAGTGCAGCCCAAACAGGAGGTCACCGTTACAACCCCTGTGCCCCGGCCTTCGGCACCCGTTGCGCCGTTTATACAAAAAACTGTGCAGCAGGCCGCAGTGGAACCGGTAAAGCCGCCTTTGACGACAGCCCGCACAAGCATAGCGCAGCAACCGACCTTGCCGCCACGCGGCACCAACACCGCCGCCCATTCGCCCTCGGTGGTTCATGCAAAATCACGTCTCACCATTCACAAGAATGCGTGGGACAAATCACCCGGCATCGGCACGATCGAAAAGGGACGCGAGATGCGTTCCTATGGCAAGACCGGGCGCTGGCATCGCGTGATCGTCCCCAAAACCAATATGATCGGCTGGGTGCATGAGGATCAACTCATAGGCGGCAAGAACAAGCCCGACAGCGCCTCGCTGGTGACCGGATCGGTTGCCCAAAAGCCACAAATGGCCAAGAGCACGCCTGCAAAGACGCATATCAAGCCACCCAAAGCCGTTGGGCATTAAGTTTTTATTGCAGTGTGCGCCATGGCTTCGATCTGCGCGTCACCGGGCAAATAGTCGAACCCGACCTTGTTTATGGCAGAGCCATCGGCAACAAGATCGCCAAAAAGCTGATCATAAAGGCTGCCTTTACCTAATGCCGTCAAAAGCACTTTCATAACCCAGCGCGGCACCGGCAAGAGCCTTGCCGGACGGCCTATCGAGGCACGCGCCTTGCTCACGAGTTCAAGCGTTGAACGCGGCTCGGGCTCGGCGAGATGAAACACCCGGCCCGCGACTTTTTCGGTTGGCGCGGTCGCGAGAAAGACGAGTGCGCGCGCGACGTTTTGTAGTGACACAAAACTGCGCCTGTTGGTGGCATTGCCAAACGGCAGCGGCACGGCGCTGTCGCAAAGCCGCATCAAGGCTTTGAGATTGGCGCGCGCACCCGGGCCATAAATCAGGACCGGCCGCGCAATCACCATTTCGATGCCCTCTATCGTGCGAAGTGCTGCTTCGGCTTGCGTCTTGGCGCTCGCATAGGCGTCGCCCGCTTTGGGTAAAAGTGGCATATCGGGGACAAGCGGCTGTGGATTTCCGGCGACCGTGTAAATGGTGGAGACAAAGACAAAGCGCTTTACGCCCGCATCTCTCGCCCGATGGGCAAGTTCCACGGCCAGCCGATGGTTGACCGCGTCAAAGGTTTTCTGATCTGGACGCTCTGCCCCGGTTCTGTGCGCCAGTGCTGCGCAATGGATGACAGTTTCAATGCCGGTGAAATTGGCCTGTGCCAGATTTTCGCGCGACAAGAGCAGAGCCGATTGGCCAGTTTCTTCCAGAAGACGTAAAACGGCGCTGCCGACAAAGCCGCCTGCCCCGGTGACAGCGATGGTCATCCTTCATCCTTGCCGTCATTTGCCGCCAGCACCTGTGCGGCCAGCGCCCGCGTGATGCGGGTCTTTTGTTCCAGTGCCGCACGATCCAGCCGATCGACGATCTCAATCACCGAGCGCAGCGAACGCTCGATCCGGCTGACCAGATAGCTCACCACATGCGGCTCGACACTGACCTGCCGGTCGGAGAAAAGCTTGTGCATGACGCCCGATAACAACAGATCATCAGGCGCTGATATCTCCACCACCGTTGCCGCTTTGAGCCGCGATGCAAGATCGGGGAGTTTCACATTCCAGTTGGCGGGCAGCAGATGCGACGTCATCAAAAGCGATGGTCCGGGACCAAGCGCTGCATTCTGGCGAACGCTGTTGATGAGATGAAAAAGCCCGGTTTCATCAAAAGGCGAAGCACCGATTGCCTCGATCAGAACGGGCCGCTCGGCGGCAGCATTTATATGTGTATCTGTGATATGTGCGGGATCGACCAGCAGCGCGTCCGTGCCAGAACGCCAGATTTCCGCCAGATGCGTCTTGCCCGCCCCGGTCGGCCCGGCGAGAATCGTCACCGGCGTGAGCCAGTTCGGCCAGCGGTCGATCAGATCGACCGCCGCGCGATTGCTCGTCGTCACAATCAGGTCTTCACGCTGATAGCCCGGCTGATGCTCAAGGTTCAGCGGGATCTGGCGCGGCGCATCATGCATCGCGGTCTCCTGATCGGTGTTTTTGGCGGCGGTTCGCTGTCATATCTCCTTGCCTATTTCTTGGCCCACTTTCCGGGCCTACTTTTCCAGACTTGCATTATCGCCCGCCTCGATCAGCGGGCCGGATGGCTGTGTGCTGTAACGGGCGTGATCATACATGGGAGATTGCAGATAGCTGTTCAGCGCAAAACGCACAAGCACGCCTACGGCAGCAGCGGCAGGGACGGCCACCAACATGCCGGTGAAGCCAAACAGCGAACCAAAGGCAAACAGCGCGAACATAAGCCATACAGGATGCAGGCCAACGGACGACCCCACCAGCTTGGGCTGGAGAATATTGCCTTCCAGAAACTGGCCGGTGAAAAACACCGCAGCAACCGCACAGATCATGATCCAGTCGGGCCAGAACTGCACCAGCGCAACACCGATGGCAAGAGCCAGACCGACAAAGGAGCCGATATACGGAATGAACGAGATAAGCCCCGCGAAAAAGCCGATCAGCAGGCCAAAATTAAGCCCCGTTAAAGTAAGGCCGATGGCATAATAAGTGCCAAGCACAAGGCAGAGCGTACCCTGTCCGCGAATGAAGCCAGCAACGGCGGCATCCATTTCTCGCGCGATCTGGCGCACGGTATAAAGTTGAGAACGCGGCACCCAGGAATCGATCTTTGCGACCATACGATCCCAGTCGAGCAGCATGTAAAAAGCCACAACGGGCGTTACGACGAAAAGCCCTGCAATATCGATCAGCGATTTCCCCGAATTCCACAGCGATTGCAGCAAAGTGGTGAGGAAGCCGGTGCCTTGCTGAACCAGAGAACTCAGATTCTCGCGAATGGTGGAACTGTCCATGCCGATATAGCGCTTGAGCCATTGCGAATTTTCGTTGGCAAGCAGCGACTGCAATTGCGTGATATAGCCGGGCAATTTGGAAATGAACTCGGTCAGCTGCGTGGCCAGAACCGGCACGATAACCATCAGCGCCATGACGAGCAGCAGCAGGAATACCAGCAGGATCGCGATGGTTGCCGAAAGCCGAGACAGGCCGAGACGCTCCAGCCGGTCGGCAACGGGGTCAAGAAAATAGGCGAGCGCCAGGCCTGCCACGAAAGGCAGCAGAACCGAGCTGAACATCACCAGAAACAGCGCGAAAACCGCAGCCGTCGCCATCCAGAACACGGCCTGCTTGCGAACCGTGGAGCCGGTCAGCCCACCACCCACGGCCACATTGACGTGGATATCGCCATCACTGCCCTTGGCTTTGGACTGCGGTACCACTTTTGTTTTCGTCGCAGCATCTGTTTCAGTCGCAGACACAGGCGTCTTGGTTGAAGCAGCGTTCTTTTTGGCCGAAGACGTGGGTGGCGATTTTCTGACCATAAGGTTCCATTCTCTGTAAACGGGCTCTGTAAGCGGGATAGGATCAGGCGATCAAGAATCGCATGGCCGATCGCATCATTGCTAATGACGAGATTAAACGTGTCTGCAAAAATTGCCAAGGATTGCTATTGAAGCCCCACAGGTCCAATAAGATTTGAAATTTTGGCGGAAAGGCGCACAGAACTGCGCTTTTCCTGCATGTTGACCTTGCAGTGAAACCCATCTCATGGCATTGCCCGCACATCCTTCCCTTTTGACGCAAGCGCGGATCAGCATCCAGTTGCAGGAGCAGGCCATGAGCATGGACAATAACCCCGAAGGCAAAAACGGCCTGACCTATGCGCAGGCCGGTGTCGATATCGATGCCGGAAACCTGATGGTCGAAAAGATCAAGCCTTTGGTGCGTTCCACACGCCGTCCGGGTGCCGATGGTGAAATCGGTGGTTTCGGCGGTTTGTTCGATCTCAAGGCTGCGGGCTTCAACGATCCGGTTCTGGTTGCCGCCAATGACGGCGTTGGCACCAAGCTCAAGATCGCCATCGATGCCGACAGGCACGACACGGTGGGCATCGATCTGGTGGCCATGTGCGTCAATGATCTCGTCGTGCAGGGTGCAGAACCGCTGTTCTTCCTCGACTATTATGCGACCGGCAAACTCTCTCCTGATCAGGGCGTCGATATTGTTTCCGGCATTGCCGAAGGTTGCCGTCAGGCAGGTGCCGCGCTGATTGGCGGCGAGACAGCGGAAATGCCCGGCATGTATCGCGATGGCGATTATGATCTGGCGGGCTTTGCCGTGGGTGCCGCCGAACGCGACCGCCTGTTGCCGCGCGGTGACATCAGCGAAGGCGACATTATTCTGGGCCTTGCGTCGTCCGGCGTGCATTCCAACGGTTTTTCGCTGGTGCGCCGCATTGTGGAAGTGTCGGGCCTTGGCTGGCAATCGGACGCGCCTTTTGCATCGGGCAAGACGCTGGGTGAAGCTTTGCTGACGCCAACGCGCATCTATGTCAAACCCTTGCTTGCGGCGATCAAAGCCTCGGACGGTATCAAGGCGCTTGCGCATATTACCGGCGGCGGTTTTCCCGACAATATTCCACGCGTGCTGCCGGAAGGACTGGCTGCCGAAATTAATCTCGATGCGATTTCCGTGCCTGCGGTCTTCTCATGGCTTGCCAAAACCGGCGGCGTGGCGCCTGAAGAAATGCTGCGCACCTTTAACTGCGGCATTGGCATGATTGCCGTTGTCACACCGGACAAGGCCGACGAAGTCATTGCAGCGCTCGAAGCCGAGGGCGAAAAGGTCGTGACGCTGGGCCGTATGATCGAGCGCCAGAAGGACGGCGTTGTCTATAAGGGCAAACTGGCATTATGAGCCGCAAACGCGTCGTCATTTTCATTTCGGGCGGCGGCTCCAATATGGAGACGCTGATCAGGGCTGCGAGTGCGCCCGATTATCCGGCTGAAATTGTCGCGGTTTTTTCCGACAAGGGTAATGCGGGCGGATTGTTGAAGGCGAAAGCCGCAGGCATTGCGACCAGAGTTTTCGCGCGCAAGGATTTTGAGTCCAAAGACGCGCATGAAGATGCGATCCTCGAAGCGCTTGGCGAATTGAACCCGGATATTCTTTGCCTTGCGGGCTATATGCGGCTTTTGTCGGGACGCTTCATCGCCCCTTATGCGGGACGCATTCTCAATATCCACCCTTCCCTTCTGCCGCTCTTTGCCGGCCTTCATACGCATCAACGTGCGCTTGATGCCGGGATGAAGCTTGCGGGCTGCACCGTGCATCTGGTGACGGAAGGCATGGATGAAGGTCCCATTCTGGCACAGGCAGCCGTGCCTGTCTGTGAAGGCGATACGGCGGAAACGCTGGCAGCACGTGTGCTGAAAGCCGAACATAAGCTCTATCCGCTGGCCCTGCGCCGTTTTGTCGATGGCGAAAAGAAGCCGCTTGCGCCGGATGCGATCATCCTCAGCGCTTAGAGCCCGTTTCGATCTGATTTTATCAGATCGGCGCTCTATCTCTTTGATTTGAAGCGCATCTTGTCCGAAAACCGCTTCACACTTTTCAGGATGCGCTTAACCCTATGTTTTAACCGTATAAAGCGACAATTTCGCCACGCACCCAATTTTTTATTAACAAAACTTTAAAATTCAGCAAAAAGCCCTAATTGAAGCTCGTAACGGAACCTGCCTTGGGCATTCACCGTTACTGAGTCGGAGCAACGACTCTTTCAACATGTATTTTTAGAAGAGGACAAAGTGATGTCTCTCCGTTTTTCGACCTCCTTCCTTTCGGCAATGGCCCTTGTTTCTGGCATTGCTGTCACCGCACCAGCTATTGCTGCTGACTACGTAGCACCTCCCGGCTCGGGTCGCACACAGCCGCGCTCGGAAGTTGGTATGCTGACATGTGAAATTTCTCCGGCAATCGGCGTCATCATCGGTAGCCAGCAGGAAGTCGATTGTGTTTTCAGCCCGTCACGCGGTCGCGGCCCGGTCGAGCGTTATACCGGCAAGATCACCAAGATCGGCGTTGACGTTGGCTTCATCAATGGCGGCAAGGTTGCCTGGGCCGTCTGGGCTCCAACCGTTCGCCCTGAAGGCGCGCTCAAGGGCCGTTATGTCGGCGCATCCGCCAATGCAGCCATTGGCGTTGGCATCGGTACCAATGTGCTGACGGGTGGTTCGTGGAAGACGATTTCGCTGCAGCCGATCTCGGTGCAGGGCCAGCGTGGCCTCAATGCAGCCGTTGGCGTTTCCAAGCTGAAACTTAACTACGCAGGCTGATTTTCAGCGTCTTGATTGAAAAACGCGCCGGATTATCCCGGCGCGTTTTTTTATTCTGCAATTTTTCTGATCCAGATTTTGGTGTCGTGGACCGCCAACCCGCCATAGGGCGCAGCCGGTTCCGCACCGACCAGTGTATTGATGCCCTCACCGCGCTCAAAAGACGAATTGGGAAATATCCCTTCGGAAATCACCACACCGCGTTTGTGGCCGTCCCGCAGGACCGCGTGCAGCAGCACCTCGCCACGCTGATTGCCGATCTCGATACGCTCGCCGTTTTCAATGCCCAGTTCCGCCGCATCTTCAGGGTGGATGAGCAATTGCGGGCGGATTTCCTTGGCAAGCGAACCTGCCGTTTCAGCAAAAGTCGAATTGAGAAAATTATGCGCTGGTGACGTCGCCAGCCGGAACGGGTGCTCTTTATCCGCGCCTTCAATCACGTCCCAATGATCGGGAAATTCCGGGATGGACTCAAACGGCCCTTGCAGGCCCATCACCTCCGGCGGGCGATCCGGCGCAGGACTGCCAGTCCAGTCGGGACGGAAGCGGAATTTCTTATCCGGCCAGTTAAACCCGTCAAGATAATGCGCTTTTTCAAAAGGCGGCTGAATGTCGACAAAGCGCTTTTCCTGCAAGTCATCAAAGCCCGGCAGGTTGCTGTTGGCGTTCATATTGTCGATTAATCGGCGTTCATCGACATGGAAACCGGGCAGATGACCGACACCAAGCCGGTCTGCGAGTTCGTTGATGACAAAGATATTCGGTCGCGCTTCACCATAGGCTTCGATTAGTTTTGGTCCCAGCACCACGTGCTGCTGCCCACCACCGCGATAAATATCGTCATGCTCCAGAAAAGTCGTGGCAGGCAGGACCACATCGGCCATTTTGGCCGTATCGGTCATGAATTGCTCATGCACGACGCAAAAGAGATCCTCACGCGCAAAGCCTTGCCGCACAAGACGCTGTTCCGGCGTCACATTCATCGGATTGGTGTTCTGGATCAGCATGGCCGTGACGGGCGGGCCGCCATAAAGCGCTTGCTTGTCGCCGGTGAGAACGCGCCCGATCTTCGACTGGTCGAGAAAGCGGATGCTTTTATCCTGCATCGCGCGACCTTCAATCTCGCGCTTATCCATCTTGAAGATGCCGGAATTGGAATGAAACGCGCCGCCGCCCTCATATTGGAACGCGCCGGTCACGCAGGCAATCGAGGCTGCGGCATGCATGCTGACCGCGCCATTGCGCTGACGGGTAAAGCCATAGCCAAGCCGGAAAAACGTGCGCTTGGTCTTGCCGATCAGATGCGCAAAAGCCTCGATTTCCGCGACCGAAAGCCCGGTAATGCTCGCTGCCCATTCAGGCGTGCGGGTGGCCAGATGCGCCTCCAACCCCTTTGGATCATCGGTATAGCGGTTGAGATAATCCCAATCCGCCAAGCCATCGCGAAACAGCACATGCATGACCGCGCAGGCAAAAGCGCCATCTGTGCCGGGTTTCAGCACAATGCCCATATCGGCCTGGCGCACGGTGGCATTGGCATAGACATCGATGACAACGATTTTTGCGCCGCGCTCTTTTCGGGCGCGCACGGCATGGGTCATGACATTGACCTGCGTTGCGGCAGCATTCGTTCCCCAGATCACCACGCAATCGGATTTCGCCATTTCGCGCGGATCAGGGCCGGTCAGGCTACCGGTTCCGGCAAAATAGCCGGTCCACGCCATATTGGTGCAAAAGCTGTCAAACTGGTTGGAATAGCGCTTGGCAAAGCGCAGCCGGTTGATGGAATCGCGCTGCACCAGCCCCATGGTGCCTGCATAATAATACGGCCAGACGCTTTCGCTGCCATATTCCGCTTCGGCTTTCAGAAACCGTTCAGCGATCAGATCAAGCGCCGCTTCCCACGAGGCCTGTTTCCAAGCGCCCGCACCCTTTGCACCCGCACGGATAAGCGGATGCTTGAGCCGGTCTGGATGATGCACGCGCTCGGCATAGCGCGCCACCTTGGCGCAGATGACGCCTGCGGTATAGCTGTTATCCTTGGCACCACGCACGCGTCCGATCGTGCGCGCATCCAGCAACTCTATATCGAGCGCACAGGTGGATGGGCAATCATGCGGACAGGCGGAATGACCGATCCTGATATTGGAAAGCGTTTGCTGCGTCATGTGTCTTTCTTATAGCAAGCGGCTTGGTACAGAAACGAATTTATGTCCCCTGATCTGCGGCGAATTGTTTAAGCAAGTCGAAGCACGACCGCACCGAGCACGATCATAGAGGCCGCAGCAAAGCGGGGCAAACCCACTTTTTCTTTCAGCACCACAGCCGAAATGATGACGCCGAACAGGATCGCCGTCTCGCGCAGTGCCGCCACCACAGCAATCGGTGCCATGGTCATTGCCCATAAAGCCAAACCGTAAGATGCAAGCGTGCCGCACCCACCGATCAGCGCCGGACGCCAACGATTGCGTATATAATGAATGTAGCGATCAGGCTCGCGGTAAAGCGCCCAGCTGGTCAGCGGCAAAGCATTCACCACGAACAGCCACAGCGTATAGGATAGCGTATTGCCCGACACGCGCACCCCCAGACCATCGATAATGGTGTAGGCTGCGATAAAACCGGCATTGGTGAGCGCAAGCAAGGTGGTGCGGCTCGATGTACCGCGATTGCGCCGACGCGCTTCCAGCGCCATGGCCAGAACGCCCGCACAGATCAGCGCGATACCAAGCCAACTGTGCCAGCCCATGATTTCGCCGATGAGCGGTGCGCTGACCAGCGCCACCAGCAAAGGCGGTGTACCGCGCATGATCGGATAGGCCTCGCTCATGTCGCCTGATTTATAGGCTGCAGCGACCAGAGACATATAAAAAATCTGGGTAATGGTCGATAGCAGGATGTAAATCCAGCTTTCAGCGCTAGGCCACGGCAGAAACGGCACCACAAAAAGCGCGATCACTCCGGCAGCACCCGTAACGCTTGCAGCCCCAAAGAATTTGTCACCGCTTCCCTTGACGATAGCGTTCCAGCTCGCATGAAAAAATGCGCCGCAAAGCACGATCAGCAAAACACTACCGGACATGGGGGACCGTCATGGGAGACTCGTTTGAGAAGGGACAATTCGTCTATGCCATAATTATATCCGTGGGTATATTGCCCAAAGCGACATGACATGAAACAAGCGCGATTATGAATTATCGTCACGCCTATCACGCCGGAAATTTTGCGGATGTCGTCAAGCACGTCATCCTTGCCCGTATCGTCGACTATCTCAAGCGCAAGGAGCAAGCCTTTCGCGTCATCGATACCCATGCGGGCATCGGGCTTTATGACCTCAAAGGTGTTGAAGCTGGCAAGACGGGTGAATGGACCGGCGGTATTGAACGCATCATCGAGGCAGCCGATCAAGGCCGGATCGAAGCCGACGCCCTTGAGCTGCTCTCCCCCTACCTCGACGCCGTGCGTGCGGTGAATGGCCCAGACACACTGCGTCATTATCCCGGCTCGCCCTTTGTGGTGCGCCATCTTTTGCGCAAACAGGACCGTCTTTCGGCACTGGAACTGCACCCAAAAGATGCGGCTACTCTGGCAAAACGTTTTGAGGGCGACTATCAGGTTCGGGTGATTGAACTCGACGGCTGGCTGGCGCTTGGCGCGCATCTGCCGCCCAAGGAAAAGCGCGGTCTGGTTCTGGTCGATCCACCTTTTGAAAAAGATGGCGAATTCGACCGTCTGGTCGATGGTCTCATCAAGGCGCATAAGCGCTTTTCCGGCAGCACCTATGCCTTGTGGTATCCGCTGAAGGATCGCCGCGAGACGGAACGCTTTGCAAACCGGCTCTATGAATCGGGCATTGCAAAGATCATGCAGATCAATGTTGCGATTCGTGCGCCCTCCTCCGAGCCGCGCCTCGATGGCACCGGAATGATCGTCGTCAATCCGCCCTATACACTGGAAAGTGAGATGCAAACCTTGCTCCCCTGCCTTACCAAACTGCTAGGCGAAGATGAGGGAGCAAATTTCAGTGTGCGCTGGATACGTGGTGAGACGGATCGCACTTGACGATTTTTGCAGGCTGAAAGAAACTGCACCCAAGATCGGCTTCGGCTATCATGAGACATGAGCAAGGCGTTGACGCCGGAAATTTGGGACAGGATAGAATAATGCAAACACATTCGGGCACACGAAACCGCATCGCACAGTTTTCGCGCAAAGCCCTTGTGGCCGCCGCAGCCCTCTCCTGTGGCCTTGCTGCGGTGCCTGCAAGTGCTGCCGATTACATCACCAACGCACCTGCGGTCACGGACAACACCGTTTGCAGCCAGCAAAGCGTGTTGCGCAGCGTTGTCTCAGACTTTGGCTATCAGGTGCGCCATGTGCCGGAATTGCCGCAGGTTGGCATCACCGCCATGAGCGATGTGCGCCTCAACCGCTATGAACCCAAGACCAATCCCGCCGAGATCGAGCGCACCTATTGCAAGGCAACCGCCGTCATGAGCGATGGCCAGTATCGTTCGGTCTGGTATCTGGTCGAAGAAGGTCAGGGCTTTGCCGGCGTCGGGCGCAATGTAGAATTCTGCGTCGAAGGTTTTGACCGCTGGTATGTCTACGACGCCCCAAGCTGCCGCGTTCTGCGCTGAGTTCGATAATGCAGCGCTTTGTGACGGCGATTCCACGCGCCCTGTTGTCATGCCTGCTCGTGCTCTTTGCAGGGCAAGTATGGGCTGATGATCGCGACGAACCGGGTGATTTCGACTTCTATGTTCTGTCGCTATCATGGTCGCCGAGCTATTGCGCAATGGAAGGCCCACGCGCCAATCGCCAGCAATGCGCGACGAACCGACCGTTTGGTTTTGTCGTACACGGACTCTGGCCGCAAAATGAGTGGGGCTATCCTGCCAATTGCCAATTGGACGGCGGGCGCAGCCGTGGTGGATACGTGCCGCGTCCGATCATTTCCAGCCTGTCCGACATCATGCCGTCAACGGGCCTCATCGCGCATCAATGGCGCAAGCATGGAAGCTGCTCCGGGCTTTCGCAAAATGATTATTTCTCGACCCTGCGCGATGCTTATGAGGCGATCACAATCCCGCCAAGCCTGCGCAATGTGGCAGCCGACCGCCGGGTGGACCCGACGCTGGTCGAAAAGGCGTTTATTGCGGCCAATCCGGGCCTCAAGCCGGATGGCATCTCGATCACCTGCCAGCGCAACTACCTTCAGGAAGTGCGCATTTGCATGACCAAGGATTTGCAATATCGCTCCTGCAAACAGGTCGAGAAAAGTTCCTGCCGCAGCCGTTCCGTCGCGCTGCCCTCAAACCGATAGGATCGACATGACGCAGATACTCTATTCGCCCGCCTCACCCTACAGCGCCAAGGTACGCATGGCCGCACATCATGCTGGCATCCCTTTTGAGAGCGTGATCGTCAACACGGGCGATGAACCCGAAATTCTGATCAGCGCCAATCCGCTTGGCAAGATTCCAACATTGCTGACCGATGATGGCAAGGCGGTATTCGACAGCCGCGCCATCATGCAATATCTCAACCGCGTTTCGGGCAACAAGCTTTTCCCGCGCAATGCTGAAAAGCGCACCGATGCGGAGCGCTACGAAGCCATTGCCGATGGACTTTCAGATGTGCTGCTCGCGCACGTCTATGAACGTCGCATGCGCCCGGAAGAAAAAGTCCATCAGCCATGGCTCGATCTGCAATGGCGCAAGGCGGAACGCGCGCTTGATCTTCTCAACGAAGCTCCGCCGCGTCTTGCAGGCAAGCTCAATGGCGGCCACATCGCCGTTGCAGCCGTGCTCGGCTATCTGGCCCTTCGCTTCGATGGCAAATGGGAGCGCGGTCGCCCAAAACTCAAGCGCTGGATCAAGCGTTTTCAGGAACTTCACCCTGAGCTTGTCAGTTTGCTTCCCCAAGCCTGAACGGTTTTGCACAATGCAGAAAACCCCGGTCGATGACCGGGGTTTTCTTTTTTGAATTCAGCGTTTTGTAGTCATTGCTTTGTAGTCAGGGCTTGCAAGATTTTATATCCCGCCTTCACGCGATCCTCGTTGGGATAATTGCGATTGGCAAGCAGAACGACGCCGATTTTCTGCGCCGGAATAAAAGCCGCATAAGCACCAAATCCACCCGTCGATCCAGTCTTGTTGATGAAGACATCGGGTGACTGCAAAGGCGGATCAAGCTTTTCGATTTTTTGCGGTTTCAAGGCCATGTCAGCACTATTGCCACTGACAAGCGTGTTGAGGTTGACTGGATAATCGTAAAGCTCCCAGCCCAGCCCTTGCATCATGTCGCCGACGCGATAATAGCCAGTTTGCGTGGTCGCAATAGCCTTGTGTAAATTGCGATCAAGGGCTGCATTGTTCATGTTCAACTGAACGAAATGAATAAGATCAAGTGCCGTTGTCTTGATTCCATAGGCCTGCGCATCGAGCGCACCGGGCGATACGCGCACAGGCTTGTCGGCTTTGGAATAACCATAAGCATAATCGGACGCACGGCTTTCCGGCACATGGATAAAGGTGTTTTTCAGCCCGAACTCTGGCAACAGTTTCTTTTCCATGAGCATCTCGAACGGCTTACCCATGCTTTTAGCAGCTAAATAGCCAAACAGGCCGATGCTCGGATTGGAATAAAGCCGTTCTGTCGCGCGTGGATAGTCGGCTTTCCAGCCCTTGTAATAGGCGATCATCGACTTCTCGTCGGTCACGCTATCAGGAAACTGGAGCGGCAGACCGCCCGCGCTATAGGTGGCAAGGTCCAGCATGGTGATTTTGTCAAAGCTGCTGCTTGCAAGTTCCGGCATATAGTTCGTTGCAGGATCGGAAAGCTTGAAATCTCCCTTCGCCACACCAAAACCCCCAAGCGTTGCGGTAAAGGTTTTGCTCAGCGAACCGATCTCGAAAAGCGTGTTCTCGCTGACCTTTTGTCTGCTTTCCCGCGAGGCTATGCCATAGGGAAAGAAATAATTTTTGCCATTCACCGTGATTGCGACAGCCATGCCCGGAATCTTGTGCTCGGTCATGATCGGCGCAATCGTTTCATCGACGATTTGGTGCAGCTTGTCTTCCTTGATTGCGCCTTCGGCTTTAGCGGATATCGGGCTGGCAGCGGCAATCACACCGCTCAAACAAAAAGCGATTTTTCTCATCACAGGCAAATGATCCTTTTTGGAAAGCTTAATTCAAACATAGCATTTTTCAGGCAGCAAAAAACCGGGCAGTTTCCTGCCCGGTTTTTCTATAAACTAATCGAATGATTAGAACTTGTAGCCAACGCCAACGCGAATGTCGTGGGTGTCGAGCTTGTTGCGGATCGATTCGCCGCCGAAGTCGTAGGTCTTGTTGCCGAACTGGGTGTAACGGTATTCAACACGGCCCAGAATGTTTTCGGTCAGCTTAGTTTCAAGACCGGCACCGGCAGTCCAGCCAACGCGGAACTTGCTTTCATCGTCGATGCCATTGTCAAGCTTGACCTGCGAACCGGCAACACCAGCGGTGATGTAAGGCAGAACCGGGTTCAGGTCGTAGCCGAGACGGGCACGCAAAGAGCCTTCAAAACCCTGCTTGGCTTCAAGACCATTCTTGGACTTCTTGGCCCAGGAATAACCGGCGTCACCTTCAACACCATAGACGAACTGGTCCTGCTGGAAGTTCCAACCGGCATAGGCGCCAGCCTTCCAGTCGTCAGGCTTGATGCTGCCATCAGTGCTGGTCTTGACCTTGTTCCAGCCGTAGCCGAGATAAAGACCGGTATAACCGCCAGCCCAGGTATACTGCGGAGCCATTTCAACCGGAGCCGGAACCGGGGGCTGTTCTTCGATTGCGTCAGCTGCAAAGGCAGTTGCAGAGAACGGCAGCAGCGCAGCCGAGGCGATTACGAGAGACTTAAGAGTGCGCATAGCATTCTCCTTCTAAATAATTACGGGCGCGGTCCCTTATCGGGCGGACAGATCGGGAGTGGCTGTCCATGCCGCGGCGATGGGGAGAGATATCGGGGGTAATTGCGGCATGAAATGCCCGCTTCTGTGAAGAAACCCTGTCGAGAAAACGGCTAAAATGCGATGTTGCATTCTCGCAACGCCTGTTTTTGCTACCTATATGAACAGCCTGAGCTGAATGAGACAGGGAGGCGTTTCATGTGGATTTTTGTAACAGCATGATTTTATTGCTATTTTGCGAGCTATCAACGAGTAACAACTTCTTTTTGGCTGCAATTTCTCCCGGAAAATGGCATGGAATCGGCAACCTGATCACGATAAGAAAGCATTAACCGTGTTGAAAAATCGCTCTTCGCAGTCGCTTGTAAAATGCCCCGTTCTGGTGACGGGCGGCGCACGGCGCATTGGAAAAGCGATTGTCGAGGATTTAGCGGCTCACGGTTGTGCAATCGCTGTTCATTGCCATCGCTCGGTGGCCAGAGGAGAGGCTCTGGTGCAAGCAATCCAGGCCCGAGGCGGAACAGCCGTGATCGTTGAAGCCGACCTCGAATCGGAAAGCGACGTCCGCGGCCTCATTGCACAAGCAACACGCCAGATCGGGCCCATCCGCCTACTTGTTAACAATGCGTCGCTGTTTGAAGACGACCGGGTCGGTCAACTCGATATGGGATTATGGGATAAGCATTTTGCGGTGCATCTCAAGGCCCCGGTTCTTCTCGCTGAAGAAATGGCAAAAGCCTTGCCGGATAGCGAAGACGGCTTGATCGTCAATATTATCGACCAGCGTGTCTGGAAGCTCAATCCGCATTTCTTCTCTTATACATTGTCCAAGACCGCCCTTTGGAACGCCACACGCACCCTTGCACAAGCGCTTGCACCGCGCATTCGGGTCAATGCGATTGCACCGGGACCGACATTGCCAAGCGAACGCCAGAGATCGGAGGATTTTGAAAGGCAGATTGCAAGCCTTGCCTTGCAACGGGCACCAGAATTGCCGGAATTTGGCCGCACAGTGCGCTATTTCTGGGAGAATCGTTCCATTACCGGGCAGATGATTGCGCTTGACGGCGGACAGCACCTGGCATGGGAGACGCCCGATATAGCAGGAATTACCGAATGAGCCGCAAACCTGACAATCCTGATGATCCTGTTGTTCCGACTTCATTTAATGAAGGGCAGGATATTGCGGGGCTTCTCATGAGTGAGACGGACGCCGCGGAGGATGATGATGCCGCCGAGGATACTCCGGCTCCCGTATCCGTGACCGATTCGATCCAATGGGATTCATCCGATGGCCTGCCGGACACGGCGGGCTTGAGCGGTCAGGACATTATCAACGCATTCGTCAAACGGCTTCCGAATAATCCGGGCGTCTATCGCATGTTCAACGCTGCAGGCGATGTGCTTTATGTCGGCAAGGCACGCAGTCTTAAAAAGCGCGTTTCCAATTATGCGCGCGGCATCGGTCATTCCAACCGCATCACGCGGATGATCGGCGAGACGGCCATGATGGAATTTGTCGTCACGCGCACCGAAACCGAAGCGCTTTTGCTTGAAGCCAATCTTATCAAGCGTCTGCGCCCTCGCTTTAACGTACTGCTGCGCGACGACAAATCCTTTCCTTATATCCTTCTGACTGGGGATCATCGCGCACCCGGCATTTTCAAGCATCGCGGCGCGCGCTCGCGAAAGGGCGAATATTTCGGCCCCTTTGCCTCTGCCGGTGCGGTCACGCGCACCATCAATGCGCTGCAACGCGCCTTTCTGCTGCGCACCTGTACCGATTCGGTGTTCGAGACGCGCACGCGTCCGTGCCTGCTTTATCAGATCAAGCGCTGCTCCGCGCCCTGCACTTATGAAATCAGCGATGAGGACTATGCCGGGCTTGTCGCGGAAGCCAAAGCCTTCCTATCCGGTAAAAGCCAGTCTGTAAAAGAGCATCTCAATGCGGCTATGCAGGCGGCTTCAGCCGATCTCGATTTCGAACACGCTGCCGTCTATCGCGACCGCCTCGCAGCGCTTTCCCATGTGCAGTCGCATCAGGGCATCAACCCGCAGACGGTTGAGGAAGCTGATGTCTTCGCCATCCATCAGGAAGGCGGCATGACCTGTATTCAAGTCTTCTTCTTCCGCACCGGGCAGAACTGGGGCAATCGCGCCTATTATCCCAAGGCCGACAGTTCGCTTGGAGCAGCCGAGGTTCTCGGTGCTTTCCTGTCGCAATTTTATGATGACAAGCCCTGCCCGCGCCTCGTGCTGCTTTCTGAAAGCGTGGAAGAACAGGCGCTCATAACTGAAGCCCTCTCCACCCGCGCCGGTTACAAGGTGCAGGTCAGCGTGCCGCAGCGCGGCGAAAAGAAGGAACTGGTCGATCACGCGCTGACCAATGCCCGAGAGGCATTGGGGCGCAGACTGGCTGAAACCTCGTCACAGGGGCGCCTGTTGCAGGGCCTAGCCGAAACCTTTGGCCTTACAAAAACGCCGCGCCGCATCGAAGTCTATGACAATTCCCATATCATGGGCACCAATGCAGTCGGCGGCATGATCGTGGCCGGTCCCGAAGGTTTTGTGAAAAACCAGTATCGCAAGTTCAATATCCGTTCGACCGACATCACACCCGGCGACGATTTCGGCATGATGCGCGAAGTCATCGAACGGCGTTTCTCACGACTGGTGAAGGAACATGGTGCACCACAAGAAGTTCCTGAACAACCTGAACAAGAGCAAAATGACAGCTTTCCAGCTTGGCCCGATGTCATTTTGATCGATGGCGGCCAGGGACAAGTGAGTGCGGTGCGCCAAATTCTAACTGAAATGGGGATCAGCGAACTGGTGAATGCCATCGGTATTGCCAAGGGCGTGGACCGCGAAGCCGGTCGCGAACGCTTCTTTGTCGAAGGCAAGCAAGCCTTTACGCTGCCGCCACGCGATCCGGTGCTTTATTTCATCCAGCGCCTGCGCGACGAAGCGCACCGTTTCGCCATCGGCACGCACCGTGCGCGACGCAAGAAGGAAATGATCAAGAACCCACTCGATGAAATCGGGGGAATAGGTCCTTCACGCAAACGCGCACTTCTGCATCATTTCGGAACGGCAAAGGCTGTATCTCGCGCCGCAGTTGAAGATCTGATGCAGATCGACGGCATATCAGAAGCGATGGCGCGGACCATTCATGACCATTTTCACGAACGCTGACATCATTTTGTCCGGGATAGTTTCACGAACGACGACGCACATCACTCAAACGAGAAACAACAGTTTGAATATGTTTGTTTGTGCGGTCGATAATCTATAATCGCGTAGCAAGCTGACAGGCGTTTATGCAACCATGCTCAACTCAGTGTCCGGCTTCACACTTTTGAATGATGGCGGTTATAAAAGCAATCGTCGGCTTGGCCAGATCATCGGGATCAATTACGGCTACGAGACAGACTATTTGCTGGCCATCACCATGCAGTGCGCCGACGAAGAGAGAACACTCACATTTCGCAATCCGCTCGCTTACCGCGTTCAGGATGAGGGCGATCTCCTGCATTATTGGTCAGTTCGAGATAAAGAAGGCATCGCAGTGGGCGTGCTCTATACGGTTAATCACAGTCCGTATCGCAGCGAGTTCAGAGCCACAATCAGTGCTCAGGTGTACTCGTTTCAACATTATGTGGTTGCCGGTGATGATATTTGTGTCGAAGTTCTAACCACGCAACCGCCACAGCTGCCGATGGACTGGTCCGTGTAAATTATATTGGCGACAGTTCGCCCCATTGCCGGGCCATACCCAACCCTATTTAAGACGTGTCTTCCTTCAGACCGTCTCAACTCTCGGAATACATATGATCAAGGTGCAGCGTGTGATGCCGCTTGTCATGGCGACGATAATGTCCTTCATGATGTCGGGAATAATGACCTATCTCCATATCGCGGAGACCAGTCATTTCTTCAAGGCTTGGCTCCAAACATGGCTCTTCGTCTGGCCTTGTGCAATCATTCTGGCATCAATCGTGAGCCCAAGTGCCGCTAAAATCTCGGTCAAAGTCACCAATACCATCAATCGGATTTTGCCGAATTAATCCGAAACGCGGTGCAAAAGCCGCACAAGAAGGCCGCTATCTATACGCAACCGAATAGCGCTTTACCACCAAGGAACTGCTTTCTGGTTCCAACAGAAATTATATCGCACCGTCAGCCAAATTGATTTCGCTTGCCCCTGTCTGCTCATATTGCCGGATCATCATCGACAATGCAAATAGTAGGAGATGAAGCATGAAACTGTCCGTGCTTTCTTTAGCCGCCTGCATTACGGCTTTGTCATTTGGTGCAAACGCCGCACCCGCAATCCCTTCCATCCCATCAGGGAATGCAGGAATAGTTCAGACCATTGACTATCCTTGCGGCCCTGGCTGGAGGATGGCGAGAGACGGCGTCTGTGTTGCCAAGCGTCGGCAGCATTATCGTGATCGGGAATGGCGGGATCCACCCAGATGGCGTCATCGGCACCGTCACGAATGGCGGGATGGACCACCGCCACGTTTTCAGGATAGGCCACCGAGACACTGGCGCGACAGACGCCCGCCGCCACCGCCACCATATTGGGATTAAACAACAAGGGCAGCTTAAGCTGCCCTTGCATTTTATTGAGCATTGGCTGTCAATTTTTACAGATAGGCCCTTAGCTTGCCCTACGCGGAAATTCATCATGCTGGTACGCAACAGCGCCACATAATAGAATTAATACGACTTACAGGACTTCGCCTCGTGAATATGGTACGAGTTGAGCGCCAACCAAAGAAAACCTTTTGTTGGCAGATGGTTGACCGATATCTATATCGGGGGGATCGACAGAAAACCTCTCGCTATTGAGACTAGCAGAATCGTCGCAGACCAGATAGAGAACATAAGTTCCCCTTGCCTGAATGCAATCGAGGGGACCGGTAAAAAAGAAAAGAAAAATCAATTATTTATTGGTTTCGTGATGCGCGAATAACGGACACGGCGGAGCTATGCAAAACAAACATACCCTCTCACTGCCCAATATCCTGACCTACGGACGGATTATCGCCGTACCGCTGGTCGCTTTGTGCTTTTTTATTGAGGGCCGACTGCATTCCAGTGATTTTGCGCGCTGGAGCGCGCTGATCATCTTCATTCTGGCCAGCATCACCGATTTTCTGGACGGCTATCTTGCGCGGATATGGAAACAAACATCGACCATCGGCCGCATGCTCGATCCGATTGCCGACAAGCTTCTGGTTTCGACCTGCCTGCTGCTTCTGGCAGCCGATCCGGCCAAAACAATCGCCGGCTGGTCGCTGTGGGCCGCCATCATCATTTTGTGCCGTGAAATTCTTGTATCAGGCCTGCGCGAATATCTGGCCGATCTGAAAGTCAGTGTGCCCGTGTCGCGCCTTGCCAAATGGAAGACGGCGACGCAGATGGTTGCATTGGCCTTTTTGCTGGCTGGCCCCGCTGGCGACAAAATCCTGCCCTATACGACGGAGATCGGCATCGGCCTGCTCTGGGTTTCGGCGGTGCTGACGCTTTATACCGGCTGGGATTATTTCCGGGCCGGTCTCAAACACGTTATGGATTGATAAGGTGCGCGTAAAAATCGTCTATTTCGCGTGGGTGCGCGAGAAAATCGGTAAGGATGAGGAGAGTATTACACTCGCTTCATCCAGCATGACGGTTGTCGCATTGATCACGCATCTGAAAAATCTGGGCGAGGAATATGCGCTTGCTTTCGAGCATGACACCGTCATCCGCGCCGCCATCAATCAGGAACATGTTGAGCTCGATGAACTGGTCAAAGACGGTGACGAGGTCGCGCTCTTCCCGCCTATGACAGGGGGCTGAGGTGAACCTCTCCTGCCCTCTCCTTGTCAGTGTGCGTAGCGACGATTTCGACGCGGCGCTTGAAACCGCCAAGCTTTGCGCGGGCCGCAAGGATATTGGTGCAATCGTCAGCTTTACCGGTCTTTGCCGCGACGAAAACGGCAGATTGTCAGCACTTGAACTCGAACACTATCCCGGCATGGCAGAAGCGGAACTCACCCGCATCGGCGAGCAGGCCAAAACACGCTGGCCCCTGTCTGGCATTTCCATCATTCATCGTTTTGGCCTGATCAGACCGGGCGAGAACATCGTTCTGGTCATCACCGCTTCCTCGCATCGTCAGGCGGCATTTGAAGCTGCATCCTTTGTGATGGATTTTCTGAAAACTGGCGCCCCCTTCTGGAAACGTGAGCATCTCAGCGACGGTGACACAGGCGGCTGGATCGCTGCCAAGGACGAAGATGATCGCAATCGGGCGCGATGGGAAAAAAACCAACCCGCTTAGAGCGCGCGTCACGTCCTTTCGGAAGCACAAAGGTCGCTCCAAGCTATATTAGCGACGCATCGTGCTTTACAAAAATCGATTCCGATTTTTGTAAAGCACGATGCGCTAAGTTTCATAATGCTAGTTTTTTATCTTTTCATGTGGAATTAACTATTTAACCATCTAATATTTAGAAGGAAATGACTGGGCGTGTGCGGTTGCCACAATTTCCACATGAAGGTTCAGCTATTGTTGAGGACCGGCCCGGAATCAATCGGGCATCTGATCCATGACAGCGCAACGCTCATGCAATGATGGCAGAGATTGACCGCCGGACAGACATATCGGGAATTCTATGGGGGATAGTTTCGGACGTTGAAAATGCGAAACGAACTTAGGAACACACTTTCTATCGCAGCCGCTGTGGTCGTCGGCCTTGGCGTGCTTGGCACGACGACGCTGTTTCTGACCACATCCATGCCGACGAGCAGCATCGCGGCGGAAAAGACCGTCAATGGCAGGGTTATCTATCGCGAGCGCATTGCATTGCCGCCCGAAGCCAAACTGACCGTGCAATTGCTTGATATCTCGAAGGCTGACGCGCCATCCAGCACAATCGCCGAGACACGGACCGAATCCGCGCAAGGCTCGCCGATCCCATTCGCCATCAATTTCGACACCAGCGAAATCAAGCCGGGTCACACATACGCCTTGCAGGCACGCATTACGGCAGGTGACAGCCTGTGGTTCGTCAATGACCAGAACTATACGGTGGATACCGCCAATCCCGGTGAACCTGTGGAAATACGCGTTGTCATGGTGCGCAAGAGTTCACCAACACCTGTTGTCGCCGGTATTGAAAACAAGGACTGGCTGGTTGAAGACATTCAGGGCAATGGTGTCATCGACAATGCCCAGACCACGCTGACCATTGCCTCTGATGGCGCGGTCAGTGGTTCGGGTGGCTGCAACCGCTATTTCAGCAAGGCAACGGTGACGCAAGAGAACCTGTCTTTTGCGGACATCGGGTCGACCTATATGCAATGCCCGCCCGCACTGATGACACAGGAACGCAAGTTCCTCGATGTGCTCAACAAAACCCGCTCGTATAAAATCGAGCCAGGCGGCAAGCTGGTTCTTGTCGATCAGGACAGCAATGAAATGGCGACGCTGGCGCCTGATCTTTGACAATATGAACAGTAACAAAAAAGCCGGGCTGACGCCCGGCTTTTTAGTCAATGAAACCGGCTCAGCCGACGATTTCGGTGCCCGAGAACCAGTAGGCGATTTCTTCGGCAGCAGTTTCAGGCGCATCCGAACCGTGCACGGAGTTTTCACCGATGGACAGCGCGAATTCCTTGCGGATGGTGCCTTCGGCAGCGTCAGCCGGATTGGTAGCGCCCATGATTTCACGGTTCTTGAGAACAGCGTTTTCGCCTTCGAGAACCTGAACGATGGTCGGACCCGACGACATGAATTCGGTCAGTTCGCCGAAGAAAGGACGCTCTTTGTGAACGGCATAAAAACCTTCAGCTTCACGCAGGCTCATCCAGACGCGCTTGGAAGCAACCACGCGCAGACCGGCTTCTTCCAGCTTGGCGGTGATCGCGCCAGTCAGGTTACGGCGGGTCGCATCGGGCTTGATCATGGAGAATGTACGTTCGATTGCCATTGTGACACCTTATGTTGAATTGTGGATTTTTAGAAAAGTGAGGCTCTATAACGTTGATAGACCCGATTGCCAAGAGGCGCACGACCTCTCCTGCCTGCTTACCCGCTTGAGATGGCAGAAAATTGAAGGCATAGATAGCCAAAGCAGATCAAAGCGGATCAAAGTTCCGGGGGCATCGCATGGAACAACACTTTCAGATGTTTGCGCATTATAACCACTGGGCCAACAACCTCGTCTATGCGGCAGCGGCCGATCTCAGCGACACGGAATACCGGCTCGATATGGGGCTGTTCTTCGGCTCCATTCACGCAACGCTGAACCATCTTCTCGTCACAGACCGCATCTGGATGAAGCGATTTACCGGTGAAGGCGATCATCCCAAAAATCTCGATGCCATTATCAGCGATAATTTCATTGAACTGCGTGATTTGCGCAAGGCCGAAGACGCGCGCATCTGCACCTATATCGAGGGGCTTGACGCACAAAAGCTCAGCGGGCGCTTCACCTATGTTACCGCCACCGACATGCGCACCATCAGCCAGCGGCTGTCACCTGCCCTCGGACATCTTTTCAACCATCAGACCCACCATCGCGGCCAGATCCATGCCGCCCTCACCCGCCTTGGCGCTGATGCGCCATCGCTCGACCTCATTCGCTTTCAACGCACAGAAGACGGACGGCGTTTTGCCTGAAACTTTTCTTGCCGCTTGCGAAACGTCCCAAAGCCGTGCAAAAGCCAGTCCATGCTTATTCTCGATGACATTTCGGTCCGCATTGCCGGACGCCTTCTGATCGACCACGCCAGCGTAACGCTGCCCGGCGGTTCCAAGACCGGCTTTGTCGGTCGTAACGGCACCGGAAAATCCACGCTGTTTCGTGTGATTACCGGCGATCTTGCGCCTGAAACAGGCAGCATATCGCTGCCGAAAAAAACGCGCATCGGTCAGGTGGCGCAGGAAGCGCCGGGCACAGAAGAGCCGCTGATCGAAATCGTCATGAAGGCGGATAAAGAGCGCACGGCGCTGATGGCGGAAGCGGAAATCGCAACCGACCCCAACCGTATTGCCGAAATCCATATGCGGCTTGCCGATATCGATGCGCATTCGGCGGAAGCGCGCGCAGGCGCAATCCTGTCGGGTCTCGGCTTCAGCACGCAGGCACAACGCCAACCCGCTTCCGCTTTTTCCGGCGGCTGGCGCATGCGCGTGGCGCTCGCAGCTGTTCTGTTTTCCGAACCCGATCTGCTGCTGCTTGACGAGCCGACCAACTATCTCGATCTCGAAGGTGTGTTGTGGCTGATCGATTATGTCAGGCGTTATCCACACACGGTGCTGATCATCAGCCATGATCGCGATCTGCTCAATTCCGCGACCACCTCGATCATGCATCTCGACCAGAAGAAAATTTCCTTCTGGCGCGGCAATTACGATCAGTTCGAGCGCCAGCGCCATGAAATGCTGGAATTGCAGCAAAAGGCCCACGTCAAGCAGGAAGCCCATCGCAAGCATATGGAAGCTTTCGTGGACCGTTTTCGTGCCAAGGCGAGCAAGGCTCGCCAAGCGCAATCGCGCATGAAGGCGCTGGAAAAGCTCAAACCCATCGATCTCTATATCGAAAGCAATGTGCAGCCATTCCGCTTTGTCGATGCGGAAAAGAAAGCCGCCTCTCCCATCATCGCGCTCGATGGTGCCGATGTCGGCTATGTGCCGGGCAAGCCGGTGCTGCGCGACGTGACGCTGCGCATCGACAATGACGACCGCATCGCGCTGCTCGGCTCCAACGGCAACGGCAAGTCGACGCTGGCCAAGCTTATTGGCGGACGCTTGCAATCGGAAAGCGGCTCACTCACTTTGTCGCCAAATTTAAAGGTCGCGTTCTTCGCCCAGCACCAGATGGATGATCTGGTGCCTGAAGACAACGCCATCGAGCATGTGCGCAAGATGATGCCCGGCGAGAGCGAACCCAAGGTGCGCGCGCGCGTGGCACAAATGGGTCTTTCGACCGAAAAGATGCTCACGCCTGCAAAGGATCTTTCGGGTGGTGAAAAGGCGCGGCTTTTGATGGGGCTTGCCACATTCCACGGACCAAACCTTTTGATCCTCGATGAGCCGACCAACCATCTCGATATCGACAGCCGTGAAGAGCTCGTACACGCGCTCAATGCGTTCAACGGCGCAGTGATCCTGATCGCCCACGACCGTCACCTGATCGAAGCCACCATGGAGCGTCTGTGGATTGTGCGCGAGGGTCGCGTACAGGCATTCGAGGGCGATCTCGACGAATATCGTCAGATCGTGCTTTCCGATGCCAAAGGCAATTCCGCACCAGAGCGCGAGAAAGCACCAAAAATCAACAAGGCTGAACAGCGCAAGCTGGCCGTCAAAAAGCGCGAAGCGCTGGCGCCTTTGCAAAAAAAGGTCAAGGAAACCGAGAGCTTGGTACAGAAGTTGCAGAAACAGATTCAAGGTTTCGCAGAGGCGCTCGAGGACCCGGCTCTTTATGACAAGGAGCCACAGGAAGCCCTTCGCATCAAAAAACAAATGAGCGATGCGAAAGCGGCCCTTGCAAAAGCCGAAGACAAATGGCTTGAGCTTTCCACCGAATATGAAGAGGCAATGGCTGGCTGATCAGGGCCTTGGTCGGCGCAACCGTGTGCGCATCAGGCCATAGACGCCTAGAACACCAAGGACGAGACCAATGGTGGTATATGTTTCGTCCGCTTCCTGCGCGCCACGACGCAGCACCAGATCAGCCTTGGCGATTTGCAGCCCATCTGTGTTGCCCTGAATGAGCCGGAAAGCATAATTGCCCGGAATAACCGGATCGATATCACCGGCACTCTGGCGCAACGGACTGCCATCCTGCGGGCGGTCCGAATTGATAGAGCCGCTGGTGGAAGCAAAATCTAGCCCTTGCGAGAGAACCGGATGACCATCGCGACTGACGGCAAGCGTCAGTGCTGAACGGCGCTCAGCCGGGATATAGCCCTTCAACGGCGTCGCATCGATGAAAACCCGCACTGGTGCGTCGCCCGTCTCAAGCCGGACTTCCTGCACCCTGAAGCCGCTCTGGCGGTTTTCCAGCATGGTCCAGCGGCCAATCTCGTCGCCGGTAAAATGACGCATATACCAAGGATAGCCGAGCGCAAGCCCGAAACCGGCAACAATCATCGCAACAAGGATCGCACGCATCAGGCCTTACGCTCCCAGCGTCGATCCGGCGTCTGCTGCCAGTAGGTGAGATCATGGCTTTCCGCCTTGAACGCTTTCCATTGCGCGCGCGCAATATCGAGCTGTTCCTGATCGTGACCGTCAAACATCACGACCAGCCGCTCATAATCACCAGCATTTTCAAGCGCCGCCCCCTCGACAAGAAAGCGCACCGTCGCACAGTTTGGATTGTCCGAACCAGTCGTCAGCAGCACCGGTTGGTGTTCGGGATGCGGCTCCTTGTCGGTGCCATGCGCGACAAAGGATGTGTCGGAAAAGGTCCAGAGCAGATTGTCGATGGCATCACGGCGCTCTTCGCTCACACTCTGCACGACCACGCGCCAGCCACGCCCCTGCGAGCGCTCGACAAGCCCCGGCAGGGCCTCGTCGAGGGTCGATTCGGTCAAGTGATAGAAAAGGATTTCCGCCATGCCGTCCTGAGACTTCTCTGCCCTGATTTTCAAAGACAGGGCGGAGAAAATGATTCACGTTCTCGCCCTATCTGATTGTTATGATGGGTTTTAGCCCTCAAAATTATCGCGCACAAGACGGTCGAGCAAGCGCACGCCGTAACCCGAGGCCCAGCTCTGGCTATATTCATTTGAAGGCGAACCCATGGCGGTTCCTGCCACATCGAGATGCGCCCATGGCGTTTCGCCGACAAAACGCTTGAGGAACTGTGCTGCGGTGATCGAGCCCGCATAACGGCCCGAACTGTTCTTCATATCGGCAAATTTCGAATCGATCATCTTGTCGTATTCGTCGCCGAGCGGCAGACGCCAGAGCTTTTCACCGCTCGATTGCCCTGCATCATAAAGCTGGTCCGCAAGCTCATCATCATTGGAAAACAGTCCGGCATGATGCTGGCCGAGCGCCACCAGAACAGCACCGGTCAGCGTTGCCAGATTGATGATGAAGCGCGGCTTGAAGCGGTCATTGGTGTAATGCAGTGCATCGGCCAGCACCAGACGACCTTCGGCATCGGTATTGATAACTTCGATGGTCTGCCCCGACATGGAGGTGACGATATCGCCCGGACGCTGGGCATTGCCATCGGGCATGTTTTCCACAAGCCCGATCACACCGATCACATTGGCTTTCGCCTTGCGCCCGGCAAGCGCACGCATCAGGCCGGTGACGGCTGCGGCACCGCCCATATCGCCCTTCATGTCTTCCATGCCAGCGGCGGGCTTGATTGAAATGCCGCCGGTGTCGAACACAACGCCCTTGCCGACAAAAGCCACCGGCTGATCCTTGGCTTTGCCGCCCTGCCATTCCATGACGACCAGGCGCGGCGGACGCACCGAGCCTTGCGCGACACCCAGAAGCGCACCCATGCCGAGTTTCTTCAATTCCTTTTCGCCAAGAATCTCGATTTTCACGCCGAGCTTTTCCAGCTTTTCCGCCTCATGTGCGAATTCAACCGGTCCCAGAACATTGGACGGTTCGTTGACGAGGTTACGCGCCTGAAGCACCCCGTCGGCAACCGCTTCCGCAACTTCGAAAGCCTTTTTGGCCGAAGCCGGATCAGCCACGCAGATATTGATCTTGGCGGCATGTTTCGGCTCGCCATTGTCGTCTTTTTTGGTCGTCTTGTAGCGATCAAATTTATAAGAGCGCAGAATCATGCCCAACGCCGCCTCGGCTGCTTCATCACCGGCAATCGAGGTTTCCGGAAGCGCAAGCGTCAGCGTTGCGCGTTCGGATTTGCCGATACGCGAAAATGCCGCACCGCCGATTTTAAGCCAGTCGTCATTGCCAAGTTTGCTGGGTTCGCCGACACCGACCAGAATGATTTTTTCCACTCCGTTTGAAGAGGTTTCAATCGCCTCGGCAGTCTTGCCCAAACCGCCGGCAAAGCCAGAGACTTCAATAATGCGCTTGATCTTGTCTGCTCCACCTACGGCCTCGGCCGCCACATCCTCAAAGCCTCCGCCCTTAGCAACCAGCACGATGGCGGCTCCCTTTTCCGGTGTTTCAAACTTTGAAAAAGAAATGGAAGGGCGTTTGGACATAACAACTCCACAGCAATGATCGATGGACGGATGACACGGTTGTGTCGCGATTTTTCCTTACCCATGTGAGACGAATAAGGCGAAACGGCAAGGGCGAATGGTCCGTTTCTATCAAATTTACATGAGCGCGAGCAAACCCGGGAAAGCGATGCGAAAACCTTGTACGGTTCCAGTTCACGCAAAAATTTGTTGCCTGATGCTGCCCTATCCTTTTAACAGGTGATTCTTAATGTAACCGGACGCTGGTGTTCACACCGCGCTTTTAGTACTCTGTTAACCGTATTTGTTTGGGTAATTTTAGCCAAACAGTATTAGGCTAAATCACGAAGCTGGCGTAGCTCCTTTACCAAAAGAGCGCGCCCTGAAACTTAATCGGGATGTAAACTCCACCTATGCGATTGATAGAGTTATACATCCTGCGCCGAGTGGCGATCATGTTCTTGGCGGTGCTGGGCGCTGCGGTAGGCATTGTCTGGACGGTTCAGGTGCTTCAGCGCGTCGATTTCCTGACAACCAGCGGCCAGACTTTCCAGACCATCGTCCAATTCAGCTCGCTGCTTATTCCGTCGGCCATTCCACTAGTCATGCCTTTTGCGCTGATCATTGCGATTACCCAGACGCTTTCAACAATGAACCAGGATTCCGAGCTCGTCGTCATCAATGCATCCGGTGCACCGCGCAGCGCCGTCATGCGTCCGATCCTGATTCTGGCCAGCGTTATTTCGGTCGTATCCTTTCTGGTCGCCAATTACGTCGATCCCTATGCGCGCATGAACATGCGCGAGATGATAGCCACGGCCAGTGCCGACCTGATGAATGCCGTCATTCAGGAAGGCAGTTTCCGCAAGCTTTCCGATAATCTCTATATTCAGGTTGCCGAACGGCGTAGCGATGGCAGCATCGGTGGTCTTTTTATTGCCGATTCGCGTGATCCGACGCTCGACCTCATCTATTATGCTGCCGACGGTGCCATCGCGTCGACACCTTCCGGCGACATGCTTTTGATGCAAAACGGCGAAGTACAGCGCCGCGACGTCTCGGACGGCACGGTTTCGATCATCAAGTTCGATTCCTACGCCTTCGATCTCAGCCAATTTGCTTCGGCTGGCGACAGTTTTGTGATTTATGCCAAGGATCGACCGCTGTCTTATCTCCTCAATCCCGATCCCAATGATCCCATCCTGCAGACCCGGCCGCTGCGCTATAAGGCAGAGCTGCATCGGCGTCTCACGCAATGGCTATATCCTGTTGTTTTTGCATTGATTGCTCTGGCTTTTGCCGGGGATTCACGCTCCCATCGCGAAGCGCGTATTTCCGCTTCCTTTTCAGCCATCAGTCTAGCGCTTCTCGTCTATTGGGCTGGCTATTTTTCGTCCGACCGCGCAGACAAGGACGAAACCTATATGGTCGTCATGTATCTTGTGCCGCTCGCCGTGATGGGGATTACGGGTTTCGCGCTGGCGACAGGGCGCAGCATCGCACTCCCCGCCAAATGGAACGACCGTATTTTTGATAATTTCGACCGGATGCGTAATGGTGCTGTCGGACTTTATGATCGTCTGACCGGGCGCCTTCGTCGGAATGCGGGAGGACGGTCATGATCGGCTGGACCCTCGGGCGCTATTTCTTCATTCGCTATGTGCAGACAACGCTTTATTTTCTGCTCGGCATCTTTGCGCTGGCACTGCTCCTGGATTTCACTGAAAACGCCAGCAAGCTTTCCAATCTGCCCGACTATAGCGTATGGGCCGCTCTGGCTTTATCGGGCATGCGCGTACCATTTATCCTGCAGCAGATGATTCCATTCGTGGCGCTGTTCTCCGCCATGGCGACGTTGATTTCGCTCAACCGCAAATACGAGTTGGTGATTGCACGTTCAGTCGGCGTTTCGGCCTGGCAATTCCTTCTGCCCGCCTGCTTCGGTGCATTGATGTTCGGTCTGGCGACGATTTTTATCCTTAATCCCCTTGCAGCGCATGGTTTTGCCAAGGCCGAGGAAATTGCAGCGGTGTGGAAGAACGGCAAGGTGACCGATGTTTCCGCATTGCGCGATCCGTGGTTGCGCCAGAAGACGGATGAAGGCGAAACGATCATCGGTGCCAAGAACATCCTGAACCGCGGCACGACACTGGCCGATGCCACCTTCATACAGTTTGATGCGTCCAAGAACATCTCGGAGCGCTATGACGCCCGCGTCGCGACACTCAGGGATGGATATTGGGAGCTGAGCGACGTGACGCGATTCGCGCGCGGTGAAGAACCCCGCAAACTTCAAAGCTTTCAGATACCCACGCAACTGCGTCCGGAATATGTGGAAGAAAAGCTTGCATCACCCGATACGATTCCCTTTACACAACTGCGCCAGAAGATCGAAGTCGCGCGTTCGTTCGGCTATTCGGCCAATGAATTTGACATGCAATACCAGTCACTTCTGGCTTTGCCGGCACTTTTGATGGCAATGACGCTCATTGCTGCAACAGTATCGCTCAAATTTGTGCGTTTTGGACAATCGGGCGCGATGATTCTGGGTGGCGTTGCCGCCGGGTTCATGCTTTATGTCGTGTCGGTATTGGTGAAGGCATTCGGAAATGCGGGATTCGTTCCGCCCTTCGTGGCTGCCTGGGTTCCAGTTGTTATTGCGACATTTTTTGGTGTCTCCTTTTTGTTGCATAAGGAGGATGGTTAGTGGGTTTGAGTAATACCCGCATGGTATTGCCCCGATTTCTCTCGCGCCTTTCGCGCGGGACTGCATTGGCGTGCGTCCTTGCTTTGCCTTTTATTTCAGTCGCAACCATGCCTGCCGTGGCTCAGGAGCAGGACCCTCTTGCTGCCAATTTTCAGACCGATCCCAATGCCCGCATGCTCTTGCAGGCAGACGAGCTTGTCTATGATCGCGATGTGAATACCGTTACCGCACAGGGCAAGGTTCGCATCGAATATGATGGCAACCGTCTTGTTGCGGACAAGGTGACCTATAACCAGCAAACCCGCCGCATGACCGCGAGCGGTAATGTTGAAGTCATTGAAAAGAGCGGCAACAAGATCTATTCTGACCACATGGATGTGACCGACAGTTTCCGCGACGGCTTTGTCAATGGCCTGCGCGTCGAGACAACGGACAATACACGGTTTGCCGCCGAGAGTGCTGAACGTAGCAACGGCGAAATCACTACATTCAATAACGGCGTCTATACTGCCTGTGAGGCTTGCGAAAACGATCCCGACAAGCCTGTGCTCTGGCAGATCAAGGCCCGCAAGATCATCTGGAACAGCGCTACCAAGAAAGTGCGCTTCGAGCGCGCACGTTTCGAGTTTCTGGGCGTGCCGCTGGCATGGTTTCCGGCTTTCGAAATGGCCGACCCCACCATCAAGCGCAAGAGCGGTTTTCTGTTTCCCCAGTTCGGCTACAAGGATGAACTCGGTTACCATGCCAAGGCTTCCTATTTCTGGGCGCTTGCGCCCAATTACGACCTGACAGTTTCTGGCACCGGCTATCATAAGCAGGGATTTCTGGGCGAGGCTGAATGGCGCCATCGTCTTGAAAACGGTGAATATAATCTGCGCATCGCTGGCATTCATCAGATGAAGCCGGGTGAGTTCGACGATGATACCATCGACCGTTACGAAGATAATCGTGGAATGGTGGCGTCGAAAGGTGATTTCGCAATCAATTCGCGCTGGCGTTATGGCTGGGATGTCATGGCGCAAAGCGACCATAATTTCAGCAGAACTTATAATATCGAAGGCTATAGCGCGGAGACGCAGGTTTCAAAATTCTATCTGACCGGTATTGATAATCGCAACTATTTCGATCTGAATTTTTATCGCTTCAATGTGCAGGAATCACTTCTGCCGGATAGCGAAAATGAAATGCATTCGAAGCAGCCCTGGGTTCTGCCAAGCCTTGATTATTCCTATACCTTGCCGGAACCGGTCTATGGCGGCGAGCTGAATATCAATACCAATTTGCAGGTTCTATATCGCGACAGAGATAATGTTGGGTTTTTCGACCAATCTGGAAACCCGTCTCAATTCCCTCGCATTCCCGGTTTTGGTGGCACCAATGCGCGTCTGACATCGGAGGCGGAGTGGAAACGCACGTTCATCACGCCCTCAGGTCTCGTCATTACGCCCCTGCTGGCGTTGCGAGCTGACGCAATTGGTGTGAATACAAATCTCGATCCTCGTAGTCTTGGTGCAGGTTATGCGGATGCCATTGTGCGCTCAGAAGCACTGCGCGCCATGGCGACCGCAGGATTGGAAGTACGCTGGCCGATTCTGTTTTCTTCAACGAGTTCGACACATATTCTTGAGCCTATTGCGCAAATCTATATGCGTAACAATGAGCGTTATGCCGGAGAACTGCCAAACGAAGATGCACAAAGCTTTGTCTTTGATGCAACGAACCTTTTTTCGCGTGACAAGTTCTCGGGTTACGACCGTGTCGAAGGCGGCACACGCGCCAATCTCGGCCTGCGCTATTCGGGCAATTTCGACAGGAGCGACTGGGCTCTCTACGCCACGGCAGGACAATCGTTCCAGCTTGGCGGCCTGAATTCCTATGCACAGAGTGATTTCGTCAATGTCGGGCGCGAATCCGGTCTGGAAGAAGCGCGTTCAGACTATGTTGCCATGATTGGCACCTCGAACGCGCGCGGTTTCGCACTAGCTGCACGCGGTCGCTTCGACAAAAATTCGTTTGAAGTCAAGCGCGGCGAGGTTGAAGCGCAACAAAACTGGAGCAAATTGTCTCTGGGCGCTCAATACGCTTATATCGCGCCGCAGCCTGCCTATGGCTATTCCGAGGTAAGACAGGAAATCACCGGCAGCACAACTGTGCGGCTGAATGAAAACTGGCGGGCTTTCGGTTCCGGCACTTACGATCTGGTTTCCGATACGCTTGTTCGCGCTTCATCCGGGCTCGCTTATGATGATGAGTGCTTCACTTATCTGATGGCCTATACGCAGACGCGCAATCCGGGCGAGGACAAGGCCTCACATGGTTTTGGCCTTCAGATTTCATTGCGCACGCTCGGCGACATCGGCACCGGCAGCGGTGGTTTCTAAACAGCGGACCGGGACAACACTCCCGGTCATTTTCCAGCCGACAGCCCCCACGAAGTTGTTATATTTCATTCGGTAAGCGACATATTATCAACTTATAAAATTATTCAAGGGACATTGTTTCGCCTTACTGGCTCCGTTATACAGGCTGGGTATAGTTAATCTCTGCTATGCTTTTTGTTCGATCAGGCATGGTGGTCAAGGTTGATCACATCCGGTGGAGATTGCGTTCACCGACCAGAAGGAAATCGGGAAAACGAGATGATGTTTGCACGACCTCTTTTTGCCTCTTTGTTAAGCGCTGGCATATGTTTTACGGCGCTCGGCACTGTCGCGCTTCCCACAGCAGCCTTCGCTGCCGGAGGAACCGAGGTCAAGATCATCGTGTCCGGCAATGCGATCACCAGTGGCGATATCAGCAAGCGTGTTGCTTTCCTGAAATTGCAGCGCAAAGGTGGCAATCTCAACCAGCTTGCACGCACTGAACTCACAGATGAAATGCTCAAGCGCATTGAGATGAAGACCCGCAATATTAACGTCTCTGATCAGGAAGTCGATCAGGCCTATGCGGGCTTTGCAACCCGCAACAAAATGAGTGTTCCCCAGCTTAACCAGATCATGAATCAGGCTGGTATTACCCCTGACCATTTCAAGAAATACATCATGGTCCAGATGGGTTGGGGCCGTCTGGTCGGCGCACGCTTCCGTTCAACTGGCATGGTCAGTGAGCAGGAAGCCGTACAGCGCATGCTCAAAGATGGCGGCAAGAAGCCCGTCGCTACCGAATATCAGCTCCAGCAGGTGATTTTCGTTGTACCAAATTCAAAACGCTCTCCCGCGCTGCTTGCCAAACGCCGGCAGGAAGCCAATGCTTTGCGTTCGCGTTTCCAGAATTGCGGCGCAACCCGCCAGCAGGCAAAAGGCATTCTTGACGTAACGGTGCGCGATCTTGGCCGCATCATCGAGCAGCAATTGCCGCCGGAATGGTCTAAGTCCGTCAAGGCAGCAGGCTCCGGCCGCGTAACCCCGCCACAGGACACGGAAAAGGGCGTCGAATTCCTTGCCGTTTGCTCGACGCGTCAGGTTTCAGACGACCGCGTTGCGCAGCTTGTCTTCTCCATGGAAGGAACGGGCGGAGGAGACGCGGAAAAGAAGGCTGAAGCGCTGAGCACAAAGTATCTTGGGGAATTGCGCGAGAAGGCAAAAATCGTCAATCGATAAATAGCCGCCTTTACGCCTGGAATTCCGAGAATGTGTGCAACCTCTTCATCTCCACTTGCCGTCAGCATTGGTGACCCCTCTGGTGTCGGCGCGGAAATCGCGCTTGCAGCATGGCTCGACAGAGATCAACTGCCCCCCTTTGTTCTGATTGCTGATGCGGAACAGGTGCAGGCACGCGCAATCACTCTTGGCCTCAATGTCCCCGTAAAGATTGTTGCATCGGCCCATGATGCCACAGACATATTCGCTGACGCACTGCCTGTTCTTGCACTCACCAACAGGCATCAGGAAAGCCCCGGCAAACCATTGGCGCAAAATGCCGCCGGGACAATTGAGGCCATAGAGCGGGCTGTGGCATTAACACTGGCGGGCGAAACCTCTGCCGTCGTCACCTGCCCGATTGCCAAAAAACCGCTTTATGAAGCCGGTTTCAAACATCCCGGTCACACGGAATTTCTGGCAGAGCTTGCCAGCCGGAATGCCGGCAAGACGCTGACACCGGTGATGATGCTGGCCGGACCGCAATTGCGTGCAGTACCGGTGACGATCCATATTCCGCTCGCACAAGTGCCGCTTCATCTCACGAGCGAAGACATATTGCAGGTATCGCGCATCACGGCGCATGATCTTAAGGTACGCTTCGGTATCGCAAAACCGCGTCTGGCGCTTTCCGGTCTCAACCCGCATGCGGGTGAAGGCGGAGCGCTCGGCCTTGAAGACGATGCCATCATCCGCCCGGCAATCGAACAGCTTTTGCGCGAAGGCATTGATGCACGCGGTCCCCTGCCCGCCGATACGATGTTTCACCCGCAAGCGCGGGAAACCTATGATGTCGCCATCTGCATGTATCACGATCAGGCGCTGATCCCGGCCAAGGCGCTGGCCTTTGACGAAACAGTCAATGTCACGCTCGGCCTGCCTTTCATCCGCACCTCACCTGATCACGGCACGGCTTTTGACATTGCAGGCAAAGGCATTGCCCGTCCCGACAGCCTGATGGCCGCAATCCGTCTGGCGCATGAACTGGCCAGCAATTCTTCTGGTGCAAACACATGAGCATCGACAATCTGCCGCCGCTGCGCGAGGTTCTGGAACGCCATGACCTCATGCCGAAAAAATCATTGGGTCAGAATTTCCTGTTCGATCTCAACCTGACATCCAAAATCGCGCGGCAGGCGGGCGAATTGCAGGATCAGCCGGTCATCGAAGTCGGCCCCGGCCCCGGTGGCCTGACGCGCGCGCTGCTGGCGCAGGACGCCATCGTCACGGCCATCGAGCGTGACGAGCGCTGTCTCGATGCGCTGGCGGAAATCGAGGCGCATTATCCCGGTCGCCTGCGGGTGATTTCAGGCGACGCCCTTGAGCAGGATTTCAAGGCCCTGTTCCCAGACGGTCCAAAGCCACGAATCGTCGCCAATCTGCCCTATAATGTCGGAACACAATTGCTGGTGAACTGGCTTCTGAGCGAGCCATGGCCGCCGTTTTATGCCTCCATGACACTGATGTTCCAGCGCGAGGTTGCCGAGCGGATCGTTGCAGCCCCCGGCAGCGATCATTATGGGCGTCTTGGCGTGCTGGCGGGCTGGCGCACCAAATCCAGAATAGCCTTCGATGTGCCGCCGCAGGCCTTCACACCACCGCCCAAGGTCATGTCGTCGGTGGTGCATATCGTACCGAACGATGCCCCTTTAGCTTGCGACGCGAAAAAACTCGGCCAGATCACGCAGGCGGCCTTCGGTCAGCGGCGCAAGATGCTGCGCCAGAGTTTAAAACCGGTTGGCGGGGCGCAATTGCTGGAAAAGACCGGCATTGACGGCACACGCCGGGCTGAAACGCTTAGCGTCGAAGAATTTGTGGCACTCGCCAACGCCTGAAGTGACTGCCGGTCATAGCTCGGCAGTCGTCGTGATGTGCGCGCGACTACGGCGATGCTCTGAAAACATTGACCATGTATAGAGCGCAAGTCCCGTCCAGATCAGCAGGAAGGCGATCAGTTGCGTGAGCGAGAACGGTTCATTGAAAATGAAAATCGCAAACAAAAACAACATGGTCGGCGTCATATATTGCATGAGGCCAATGGTTGTGTAGCGCAATAGCTTTGCGCCGCCCGCATAAAGAATGAGCGGAACCGCGGTAAATGGACCAGCCAGCACCAGCAGTCCCACATTGGAAACCGGCCCTGCAAAAAAATGATCCTGTCCGGTTGCAACCAGCCAGATGATATATGCGGTTGCCGGGATCGAAAGGATAAGCACTTCCAGCGTAAAGCCCTGCAAGGGCTGCATGGGAAGCGACTTGCGGAAAAAACCATAAAGGCCAAAGGTAATCGGCAGCACCAGCGACACCCACGGGAGTCCGCCTGCGTTGAATGTCAGCAACAGGACTGCTGCAACAGCAAAACCAACGGCGATATATTGCACCTTGCTCAGCCTTTCGCCAAGAAAAAGGCCGCCCAGAATGACGTTGAACAAGGGATTGATGTAATAGCCGAGTGCCGCACCCACGACCTGATCGTGCGCGACAGCCCAGACATAGACCAACCAGTTGACCGTGATCAGCGCAGCCGTCAGTGCCGCCATAGCGAGAAGACGCGGGTGGCGGAAAGCATCCACGATTGCCTGCCACTGCCCCATTAAAACAAGCAGCACAAGAGCCACCGGCACCGACCAGACCACACGATGTGCGACCACTTCCATCGCCGAAAGATGCCCGACCAGCTTGAGATAGAATGGCAGCACGCCACCCCAGAGCAAAAAGGCCCCGAACGCCAGCAGAAAACCTTTCGCCCCATCGGACAGGCGGGGCGTGGACAGGGGCTGATCGGTCATTTTTGTCTCCGAAAGAAAAACAGGCCGCGCATAGGGCAGCGGCTCTTGCTGTCCTATGCGCTCATGCACTCATAAAATCCATTGAAATAAAATGATCGAAGCATCAATCATGATGAAGGATCAAAACTATTCAGCGGCAACAAGCCCCGCCAGAGATCGGTTTTTCATCAGTTTGAAATTGACCGAATCCATCAGCGCCTGAAAGGATGCATCAATGATATTGTCGGACACGCCAAGGGTACGCCAGCGTGCGCCCGTGGCGTCACCCGATTCGATCAGCACGCGCGTGATGGCCGCCGTACCGCCATTCAGAATACGCACCTTGAAATCGACCAGTTCGAGATCTTCGATCTCGGCCTGATAGTGTCCGAGATCCTTGCGCAGTGCAATATCGAGCGCATTAACAGGGCCGTGACCTTCGGCGACCGACATATGCATCTCGCCATCGACTTCGATCTTGACGACCGCTTCGGAGACAGTTTTCAGCATTCCATTGGCGTCAAACCGCCGCTCGACCAGACAACGGAAGGAATCAACGCGGAAAAATTCGGGCTGCGGGTTGAGCATATTGCGTGCCAGCAGTTCAAAACTTGCGTCCGCCCCTTCATAGGCATAGCCTTCAGCCTCACGCTCCTTGACCAGCGCGATCAATGTATCGAGCCGAACGTCATTTTTCGCCACGCGAATGCCGCGCCGCTCCAGTTCGGCAATGAAATTCGACTTGCCCCCCTGATCCGAAACCATGACGCGGCGCGTGTTGCCGACCGTCTCCGGCGGGACATGCTCATAGGTCTGCGGCTCTTTGAGAAGGGCCGAGGCATGGATGCCTGCCTTGGTCGCAAAAGCCGAGGTTCCTGCATAAGGCGCCTGCTCGGTCGGCGGTCGGTTCAGGATGTCATCGAAAGCGCGCGAAATACGGGTGATGCTTTTGAGGGCTGCCGGTTTGACGCCAAGCTCGAAACGCTCCGACCAATAGGGTTTGAGAACCAGCGTCGGGATCATCGATATGAGATTGGCATTGCCGCAACGCTCACCAATGCCGTTGAGCGTGCCTTGCACATGCCGCACACCGGCATCAATCGCTGCAAGCGAAACGGCAACCGCCTGTTCTGTGTCATTATGGGCATGGATACCAAGACTTTCGCCGGGCACCACAGTTTTGACCGCCTGAATGATTTCCCCGATCTCGGATGGCTGTGTGCCGCCATTGGTATCGCACAGCACCACCCAGCGCGCGCCTGCCGCATAAGCCGCCTTGGCGCAGCTCAACGCATAGGCGGGATTGGCCTTATAGCCATCGAAGAAATGTTCGCAATCGACCAGCGCCTCACGCCCTGCCATGCGCGCTGCCGTCACCGACGCGGTGATGGCTTCCAGATTTTCCTCATTGGTGCAGCCAAGCGCCAGCCGCACATGGTAATCCCAGCTTTTGGCGACAAAACACACCGCATCGGCATGGGCCTGCAACAAGCTTGCAAGCCCCGGATCATTGGAAGTGGATACACCCGCACGCTTGGTCATTCCGAAGGCCACGAACTTTGCCCGCGTTGTCTGCCGCTGCTTGAAAAAAGCCGTATCGGTCGGGTTGGCACCCGGATAGCCACCCTCGACATAATCGACGCCCAGTTCTTCCAGCAGCGCGACAATCGACTTTTTATCCTCAACCGAAAAATCAACGCCAGGCGTTTGTTGTCCATCCCTCAGGGTCGTGTCGTAGATATAGATGCGTTCGCGTGCCATGTTGCCTGCCTGTCGGTGGGTCAGCCGTTAGAGCGCGTTTCGATCTGATAGAAACAGATCGGCGCTCTAACTCATTTTAATTTAAGCATAATCTTATCGATCCTCGTTTCACTCGGTCGGATTATGCTCCAATCAACCTTTGCGTTGCGGCCAATTCTCTGTCTCGTGATCCGGGTGCTGGTAAGACACCATCGTTTTCACAAATTCGATGCTCTCAGGATCGCGCTCGGTCGTATAGCCGGGAAGCTTTGCAAGCCCATCCACATAAGCAAGCCGGTTCTCGATCCCCCATTGAATGGTCGGCTCGATTTCCTCCGGCGCATCGAATGTTGCAATCGCAAGCGCAATACCGTCCGGTGCCTCGTAAGTAAGTGGTGTTCCACATTGCGGGCAGAAGCCGCGCCGGACGTGGTTCGACGACTGAAAGCGTTTTGGCTCATCGCGCGTCCATTCCAGTTTTGCATCCTCGATGGAAACTAACGGCGCATAGAAATTGCCGAACGCCTTCTGGCACATACGACAATGACAGATCGATGCGGAGCCAAGCGCGCCTTCGATACGAAACCGCACCGCGCCACACTGGCATCCGCCGCTATAGATCGGCCTGTTATCGAGCGTCATGACATCCTCCCCTTTTTTAGAAGCTATCCTACCACATCCCATGTAGTGATGCGCTCGCCGGTGTCAGGATGCTTGCCGTCCTTCAACTGCACGCCCTCGGCCAGTAATTCGTCGCGGATACGGTCTGCTTCCGCCCAGTTCTTGTCCTGAATCAATTGCAGGCGTTCGGAAACGCGCTTTTCAATCGCGGCATGATCGACTTCGACCTTTGCAAAAACCGGCACATCTTTTTGCGTCACAAAATGCTTGTCGAAAAGTCCCATCAGCACAAGGCCCTCACCCAGCGCACCCGCATTCTTTTCCTTGAAAGCTTTGCGCAAAACGGTGATCGCCGCCCATGTGTTGAGATCATCCGAGAGAGCATCCGCCACCGCCCCTGCCAGGGTCAACGATGCAGGTGCTTCAAAGTTCTCGTCGCGCAGCATTCCGTACCAGCGGCGCAGTTCTTCCGCCGATTCCGCCAAGCGCTGCGCGGTCCAGTTGATCGGCTCGCGATAATGGGTTTGCAGCATGGAGAAGCGTGCAGCGAACCCCACCCAGCGGTCGCGGGCAGCAATGTCGTCCCATTCTCCCAGTTGCGGCAGGCCATTGTTGAGCACGTCGCGAATGGTGATGAAATTGCCGAGCGACTTCGACATTTTCTGCCCTTCGACTTGTAGAAAGCCGTTATGCATCCACAGATTGGCCATGCGCTCGGTGCCAAAGGCGCAGCAAGATTGCGCGATCTCGTTTTCATGATGCGGGAAAACCAGATCGATGCCGCCGCCATGAATATCAAAACGGTTCTTTTCGGGATCGTCGCATTTCAACCCACCGCCGAACGGCTCCAAAAGCTTGGCCATCGACATGGCCGAGCATTCGATATGCCAGCCCGGACGACCGAGTACCTCGATCCCCGCCGGTGACGGCCAGCCCGGCTCGCCTTCCTTCGACGGTTTCCAGAGCACGAAATCCATCTCGTCGCGCTTGTAGGACGCGACATCCACGCGTGCACCTGCCAGCATTTCATCGAGCGAGCGTTTTGCCAGCGCACCATAGCGCGGGCCTTTGAGCCGGTTCATTTCCGAGGGCGAAAACAGCACATGATCTTCCGCCACATAAGCCACGCCGACCGTAACCAGACGCTCGATCATCGCCCGCATCTCATCCATATGTTCGGTCGCACGCGGCTGCACCGATGGTGCCAGATTGCCGAGTGCGCTCACATCGGCCTGAAACTGCGCGTTTGTGCTCTCCGTCACGCGGCGGATGGCTTCATTGAACGGCAAATCGGGATAATCCCGCGCCGCACGCGCATTGATCTTGTCATCAACATCGGTGATGTTGCGGGCATAGGTGACGTTTTCAGCGCCATAGACGTGGCGCAGCAGCCGGAACAACACGTCAAACACGATGACCGGACGCGCATTGCCGATATGGGCAAAATCATAGACGGTGGGGCCGCAGACATACATGCGCACATTCTTGGCATCGATGGGGGAAAAATCCTCCTTCGTGCGCGTGAGCGTATTGTAAAGACGCAAGTTTGGCGTGTGAGCCATCATCCTATTCCCCAAAAAGACCAGTCAGATCAAAGCATAAAGCATCGCAGCCGGCTGGCCGGGGCGTTATCATCCTGTTTTTGAAAAGGGAGACGAAAACGGCCGGGCCAGCAGGCAGCTAGCCAATAATGATCGCACAAATACAAATGTTCGTGGTCGGCGTTTTCATGATTGCTCTTATCCCTGTCCGCGTAGCTTGCGTCAAGCGGTTTCGCTTTTGGCGGCTAAAAATGTTGCATTTCTGCAACCGATGCATGTGTTAGCGAGCGTTAACCGGAATTCCCCAAAACCGGCTTCAAACAGCCTTCATTCAGTCTCAATCTCACACAAAATAGTGATCATGGACTAGCTGGTCGTGATCGCGTCTGAAAAACTCAAAGCCGTTTTTCGGGATCAGGGCCGACAAGAGAGGAAAGAGAAATGTCCGAGAGTGAAAAGCAACCGCGTCAAGACAGTCTGGTTGAAAAGTATCGTGAAATCGGTCCGGCAGCCCTTGCTGCAGCTCTGTTGAATGCTGCACGTCGCAACCATGAAAAGCGCAAGGACAATCAGCGTCCGTCCATTCTTGCTGTCAAGAAACCAGTCTGACCCCTATCGGTCAGGCGTTTTGCACAACGGTCAGAACATGGAAAGCTGACCGTCGGAACCATCCGTTTCCGGCTCTTTTTTGCGCGTTTTCGGCGCGAGTTGTTGCCGTATCTGCTCTTCAACCCGTTCCTGCAAATCGGGCGTGGTATTGCTGACCTTGTTGACTTTATCGGAAACAGGGATCGCTTCAAAAAAATCATCCTGTATCGGGCGCATAATATCCGCCACGTCACGCGGCAGAAGCGTTTTACAATCGAGCCAGCGCTCGAAATCCTCCGGCTTGACTACCACCGGCATACGCTGATGGATCGGCTTTAAAAGGCCGTTGGCGCTCGTCGTCAGAATGCCGCCCGTATCGATCTCGGAGCCTTCGGCAGTACTCCAAGTTTCCATCAAGGCACCAAAAGCCACCACACCACCATCGCGCGGACGCACCCAATAGGGCTGTGCCTTGTTTTTCCCCTCACGCCGCCATTCGTAAAATCCCGATGCCGGAATGAGCGCCCGACGATGATTGAGCGCTGCCTTGAAGGAATTCTTTTCCGCTGCAGTCTCTGAGCGGATATTGAACATCAGCGGCCAGTCATTAAAATCTTTCACCCATGACGGAACGAACCCCCAGCGCACCAGCGTTCCGATGCGGTTCGGCCTGTTGCTGCCAGCAGGCGGCGTTTCAGCTCTATGGATGGCAAGGATCGGCTGGCTTGGCGCAATATTGTAGCGCGGCGGAAAATCCACATTATAGTGAGGCGGAAAATCCGCCGGGGGGATCATCGCCGCAAGAAAAGCTTCCAGCTCGTCCCGGCTTGCTGTTAATGAAAAACGTCCACACATGGGTCGCATGTTCAGGCTTTATCGCGACGCGTCAAGCGCTGGTTGTAAATTGCCAAAACTTGATAACAGGATCATAGCTGGAGCATAATCCGACCGGAATGAAACGAGGATCAACAAGATTATGCTTGAAATAAAAGAAGTTAGAGCCTGTTTTGATCTGATTCCATCAGATCGAAACGCGCTCTAGCCGATGAAAACGCCTCCCGTCATCCCCGTCCCGCTTGAGATTCATGGTGTCTCGCTAATCTGTCGCCGTGAAGGGCGTTTTCTGCTGGTCGAACGCGGCAAGGAACCGTGGAAGGGCTGGCTAGCTTTTCCGGGTGGCAGTATAGAGGCGGGCGAAACACCAGAACAGGCAGCTCTGCGCGAACTCAAGGAAGAGACGGCGCTTGATGCCAAGCGGCTTGCGCATGTGATCACCGTCGATCTGGCGCTTGAACGCAAAGCTTACGCAAAAAGCTATTTTCTGTCGGTGTTTCGGGCATTTGATTTATCAGGACAGGAAAAAGCGGGAGATGATGCGGCATCCATTCACTGGCTGAGCATTGAGGAAATGGCGCAGGCGCACGTCACCGACAGCACACTGGATGTTGCCCGCGATGTTGCAAGGCGTGAAGACGCCAAATAAATATTAGATCATCCTAAAGCCTGCCTTGAAGCAGCCTCTATTTCACGCGACAACTCTTCCGTGTGGGGAGTGTTAGAGTTGGACGAAGTGCGGCTTTTACCAAAATATCTATGCATGACGGCTGCATGTCTCATGGTGGCAAGCCCTGCCCTGTCTCAGCAAGCGCCCTATGAAGGCAAGATATTGCGGCTGGGGGAAATTCTGGGCTCGCTCCACTATCTCAATAATCTGTGCGGCAAGCCCGGCAGCGAATGGCGTGACCGGATGGATGCCATCATCAATGCTGAAAAGCCGCCCGAAGCCGAAAAGTTACGGCTGATATCCAGTTTCAACCACGGCTACCGCGTTTTCAGCGACAATTACACGCGCTGCACACCATCCGCGCAGGCGGCGATCAATCGCTATATGGAAGAAGGCGAGAGCTTGTCCAACGAGATCATTTCGCGTTATGGAAATTAACCAATCCTTCACTCTTGTGCGAATTGCGAGGAATTTTCTCGCTTAAAGCCGTGATATTCTTTAATAGAGTTTTAAGAAATCAGACCAACGCAACATGATCGCGCTCCCAACCGGTGAGACAGTCATGCAGCGTTAGAAAGGCGCAAGCCCGCATGAAACCAATGGAACATCCGCTGACCGATCTCGATGAGATGATTGCGCGCGAAAAAAAGCTTGTGGCTATCGAATATCATAACGAGGCTTGGGCAGATGGCATTTCCGAAGGCATCGAGCCGGAAATTCTCGCCGAAGCTGCCTTTACGACCGCATTGACTGAGCTTATTCGCGAATCCGGCGAAGATACAGCACTTGAGCTGATCGAAAAAATGCGCGACCAGATCGTCGCGGGTGCATTTTTGCCAAAGCGCTCCCTGCAGTAGCTCTTCTCAAGCTCTTTTGACACAGCACATTTTTACAGTCTGTATGACTTGGCTGGAAGTTCACGCCATCAGGTCAAAAGCGTGTTCTTATAAATCTGGCCGTCTTTCATGATTATCTTGAGATTTTTTTCCGTGTCTGAAATCAGTTTGATATCGGCAAGCGGATCACCATCGATCAGCAGCATATCGGCATAGGCTCCAGCCTCGATGACGCCGACCTTGCCCGGATAGGGATTACGCGGACCCGACATCGCCAGAAGTTCGGCATTATTGCCGGTTGCCATGATCAGAACGTCTTCGGGCGCATACCATTTGGCCATTCTGGCCAGGATTGAATTCTGTTCCTTGGCCAGCGCCGCATTAAAGATCACATCGGTGCCCCATGCCGTTTTAAGCTTATGTTTTTGCGCCAGCCCATAGGCGGTTTCGGTGCTGGCAAACATGATCTTCTCTTTCCTGTCGTTCGCAGAACCTTCTGGAAAAGTGCCATGATAGAGATCGGCGACAAAGGGCTGTGCCGATAGCCAGATGTCGTTATCGGCGATCATCCGCGCCGTCTCTTCATCCATCATCTGCCCATGTTCGATGCAGCGCACGCCACCGCGTATGGCGGTCTGGATGGCGCGTGGCGTATAGGCATGCACGGTGACGTAAGTGCCCCAGTTCTCGGCGCAATCCACCGCCGCACGAAACTCGGCTTCGGTATATTGGCTGACATCGATCGGGTCGTAATTCGACGCAACGCCGCCGCCTGCGGCCAGTTTCAACTGGCTGGCACCAAGCATCAGCTGTTCGCGTGCGCGCTTGAGCACCTGATCGATACCATCGGCGACCATGCCAGCGCCGAGCTTTTCGGCACGGCTGAAAGCAGCGTCAAATTCCGCAGGCACTTCGTAAGGCAGGCGGAAATCACCATGGCCGCCAGTCTGGGAAATAATGGCACCAGACGGCCATATGCGTGGACCGGACGTGAGACCGCTGTCGATTGCGCGCTTGATACCAAAGGTCGGGCCAGCCAGATCGCGCACGCTGGTAAAGCCACGCATCAGCGTCGCTTCGGCCTCTTTGGCACAGGCAAGCGTGATATAGGCTGCATCCGCGGTCATGAAATCCTTCATGGTCAGCGGTGCCAGCATCACATGCCAATGCGCATCAATCAGCCCCGGCATCAAGGTGCGACCGCCGCAATCAATGACATCTGTATGCGGCGCAAGCGCAACAGAAACCGGCTCCACGCTTTTGACCATATTGCCTTCGACAACAACCCGATGGCCTTCAATCAGTCGTTTCGATTGACCGTCAAAAATCCGGATGTTGGAAAATGCCAAAGGCCGGGCTTCATCGGTCTTTACCTTTGGCGACGTATTTTTGAGCCGCAGGCCACCCGTGCCAGACGAAAATCCCATGCCGGTAAACAGAGGTTGTTGCGAAAGCTTCCTCTCGACAATCGCGCTGAGGCGGGAAAAGGCCGGGCTGTGACACAGACATGTAAACCCCGGTATTGTGGTGGTTTCTCCGACATTTTCACAAAAAAACATGGCCTGCCTATCTATTCGTAATTATATATTTCTCCGCATCGATTTTTAGCGAATGAAACCAATTGAACAAGGCTTCATTTTTCTCTTGCAATACATAAGCTTATTTTAAAATAAAAAGCATGGAAGTAACGATGAGCGTCACTTCCATGCTTCAATATCTAAACGATCTTATTATACGCGCGGCAGAGCTTCGATAAATTCAACCGGCTCGCCCGTGTGCGGATTGGTGATCTCGGCTTCCCACATCACCTTGATGCCGCGCACAAAGGTGCCGACCGGCCAGCCCTGCACGCTTTTGCCGTCATAAGGCGTCCAGCCAGCCTTGGACCCGGCCTGCGCGTGGGTGATCGTCTCGACGCGCTTCATGTCGACAATGGTCAGATCGGCATCGTAACCCACCGCAATACGGCCCTTGCGCGCCATGCCGAAAATACGGTTGGGGCCGTGGCTCGACAGATCGACAAAGCGTTCGAGCGAAAGTTTTCCCTTGTTGACATGGTCGAGCATAATCGGCACCAGCGTCTGCACACCGGTCATGCCTGAAGGGGACGCGGGATAGGGTTTTTGCTTTTCTTCCAATGTGTGCGGCGCATGGTCGGAACCGAGCACATCGACAATACCCTGATCGATGCCCTTCCAGACACCGTCGCGATGACGCTTGTCACGAACCGGCGGGTTCATCTGGATGAGGTTGCCCAGTGTTGCGTAATCGTCGGCCGAAAGCGTCAAGTGATGCGGCGTCGCTTCGCAGGTGGCGACATCCTTGTGATTTTTCAGAAAATCGATCTCTTCCGCAGTGGATATATGCAGCACGTGAATGCGCGCGCCGGTTTCATGCGCAATGCGCACCAGACGCTCCGTGCATTGCAAGGCTGCAATCTCGTCGCGCCAGACCGGGTGGCTGGATGGATCGTTTGCAATGCGCAAGCTTTCGCGCTCTTTAAGGCGAAATTCATCCTCGGAATGAAACGCGGCTCGGCGGCGGGTGTTTTTGAGAATCGAGCGAACGCCCTCGTCGTCTTCCACCAGCAAATCGCCGGTCGATGAACCCATGAAAACCTTGATGCCGGCGGCACCCGGCAGGCGCTCAAGCTCGGCCACATCTTTCGCATTGTCGCGCGTACCGCCGACCCAGAAGGCGAAATCGCAATGCATGCGGTGACGCCCGCGCCTGATCTTGTCTTCAAAGGTTTCGACCGAGGTGGTCAGTGGCTTGGTGTTGGGCATTTCGAACACAGAAGTCACGCCGCCCAGCACGGCAGCTTTCGATCCGGTTTCCAGATCTTCCTTGTGTTCCAGTCCCGGCTCACGAAAATGCACCTGACTGTCGACAACGCCCGGCAGGATATGCAGGCCTTTGCAATCGACCACCTCACCCGCAGAATTTTCCGCGAGAGACCCTATCGCCGCGATCCGTCCATCGCGAATACCGATATCGCGCTGGCCGGTCCCGTCATGATTGACGATGGTGGCGCCTTTCAGGATCGTGTCGAACGTCTCGGCCATGATTGTCTCCTGCGTTATGGGATGGGACTTGCGAGCCTCTGCAATGCGGCTTACGTAACGTGAGCGCGAAAGGCAAGAAAGAAGCAAGACCATGACGGCCAAAACGATCAATCTTTCCAACAGGGAGCTTGTGCATATCACGGGCGAGGATGCGGAAAAATTCCTGCAAGCGGTGATCACCACCAATCTCGACCTTCTGGGCGCGGATGAATTGAAACCCGGCGCGTTGTTGACGCCGCAGGGGAAAATCCTGTTCGACTTTCTCGTCTCGCGCATCGAAGGCGGCTTGCGTTTCGACATGCCCGCAGAAATCACTGAGAGTTTTTGCAAGCGGATTGCGCTTTATCGCCTGCGTGCCAAAGCCGAAATTATCCAATTGCCTGAATCCATTGTCAGTGTTTGCTGGCAAAATGATTCTGTTTCTTCACAAAGCGATTCAATCAAGCGCGACAGCCGGTTTCCGCCCGAGCTGAATATACTACGTGTCTATGGTCAGCAAGGCGAAAGCAATGACCAAACACCATGGATAAAGCTTCGCGCCGAATATGGCATTGCCGAAGGCGGAGCCGATTTTGCCTATTCGGAAGTGTTTCCGCATGACGTCAATTTCGACCAGACCGGTGGGGTTTCCTTTCCAAAGGGCTGTTTCGTCGGTCAGGAAGTCGTCTCGCGCATGCAGCATCGCGGCACGCCACGCAGGCGTGTGCTGGTTGCGCGCGCTCAAACCGCCCTGCCCGCGCCGGGCATTCCCATTACCGCAGACGGGCGCGAAATCGGTAATCTTGGCAGTTCCGCTGAGGGTGTCGGCCTGGCACTCGTGCGCATCGACCGCGTGAAGGAGGCTATCAATGCGGGCAAGCCCGTTATTGCAGGCGATACGCCCTTGGAGTTGAGCCTGCCGCCTGCCGTTCGTTTTAGTTTTCCTGAATCCGACACGGACAAGGCTTGATGGCGGTTGCAGATAAATCATCGGGCGAAGTCCGTGCCTGGCAGCGCATGTTGTCGGGGCGCAGGCTCGACCTGCTCGACCCCTCGCCACTTGACGTGGAAATCCAAGATATTGCGCACGGGCTTGCGCGTGTGGCACGCTGGAACGGCCAGACCCTTGGCACACACGCTTATTCGGTAGCGCAGCATTCACTGCTGGTCGAAATGATATTCAATCGCTTGCAGCCCGATGCAAGCGTGGAATGGCAGATGCTGGCGCTGCTGCATGACGCCCCCGAATATGTTATCGGCGACATGATTTCGCCCTTCAAGGCCGTGATGGGCGGCAATTACAAGCTGATCGAGGCAAGGCTTGAAAGCGCCATTCATTTGCGCTTTGCGCTGTCTGCAAACATTCCGGCAGCGCTTAAAAAGCTGATCAAACGCTCCGATCAGGTGGCGGCCTTTTTTGAAGCTACGCTACTTGCCGGGTTTTCAGAGCCAGAAGCCATCAAATATTTCGGACGCCCACGCGGATTTGATCCAACCGGACTGGACCTGACGCCGCGCCCGACCCAGGACGTGCAGGATGATTTTCTGAGCCGCTTTAGGATGCTTGAACAAAAACGTAAGGCTCTATCGTGAGCCGCATCGTCGTCACGCCGCTCTCGCAACTCATGCAACAGATTGAACTGCACAGACCAAGCCATATGGTGACGCTGACAAGCGGTGCGGTGCCAGCCCTCCCGGATGGTTTTAGAGCGAAGCGGTTGAACCTTGTCTTCAACGATATTGTCGAGCCTCGTGAAGGGCTGGTGATGCCCGATGCCAATCATGTTCGGCAATTGCTAGATTTTGCACGCTTGTGGACGAGAAAAGCGTCGCTGCTCATTCATTGCTATGCGGGCATTTCGCGCTCGACAGCCGCCGCCTATATTTTGGCCAACGCCCTTGATCCGGCATCGGACGAAACGGCGCTTGCAAAGCAACTACGCGCCCTTTCGCCGTCAGCGACGCCCAATATTCGGCTTGTCTCGCTGGCCGACGCCATACTCCAACGCGAAGGCCGCATGGTGCGGGCTATTCAGGCCATCGGTCGAGGGGCGGATGCGTTCGAGGGCGAAAGCTTCAGCCTGCCTGTTGCAAACTAAGCGCCTTTGAAATCGCGTTGAGAAAACCGCCACGCGCATCAGGCGGCGTCTGTGCACGCGGCTCCCAGACATGGCGCAGGAAAAAATAGCCACTCATTTTAAAAGCGCGGTCAAGTTCTTCATAGCTTGAAGCACGAATAGCCGTATCATTGACGAAGGCTGGCAGCGACAAGAGCTTGTCCGCCCACGGTGCGCCCGCCTCGCGACAAACGGCGCGGCCCGATTTGGGCGAGACATAGATCAGATCCTGTCGCGTGCCCGTGGCGGCACATTCCTTGAGATCGAGGCCAAAGCCCAGTTCTTCGAGCAGCATCACCTCAAAGCGCAACAGCAATTCGCCCGAAGCCAGCGGGTCGTCAAAATGCTCGATGATGAGGCGCAGGGTTTCATAAAGACCGCGATGCGCATCGCGTTCCGGCAAAAGCCGCAAATGCGCCGCTGCAAGCTGGATGCCATAGAGCGCCACCGGTGCCTCGATGAGGCGTGCGGCGGCAAAGCCCAGCGGTTCGATGGTGAACGAGCCCATATGCTCATCGAGCCGCGCCCACCATGTCAGATCGACATGGTTGCCCGCCTGCAGCAAAGGCTGCATGCGCCGCGAACGCCCGCCGCGCACCATGCCCATATGACGGCCATGCTCGCGCGTCATCACCTCGACGATGGCGCTGGTTTCACCATGACGACGCGTGCCCAAAATGATGCCTTCATCGCGCCATTCCATGACTGTCAGTCTTGCCGATCAGGTTGGAAAATCAAGCCCCATTTCGCGATAACGCTCAGGGTCATTGCCCCAGTTCTCACGTACTTTGACAAACAGGAACAGATGCACGTTCTGTTCCAAAATTTCGCCGATTTCCTTGCGTGCGGACTGTCCGATAGCCTTGATCGTCTCGCCTTTATGGCCAAGCACGATCTTCTTCTGGCTTTCGCGCTCGACATAGATGACCTGTTCGATCCTGACCGATCCGTCCTTGCGCTCTTCCCAGCGCTCGGTTTCGACGGTTGATGAATAAGGCAGCTCCTCATGCAGGCGCAGATAAAGCTTTTCGCGCGTGACTTCGGCGGCAAGCTGGCGCATCGGCATATCGGAAATCTGGTCTTCCGGGTAAAACCACGGCCCCGCCTCGACTGTTTTGGCGAGATATTTGGCCAGATGCTTGCAGCCCGAGCCGGTCAGTGCCGAAATCATGAAAGTTTCGTCAAAGGCGACCAGTTCATTGGCCTTTTGCGCCAGTTCAAGCAGCACCGGCGGATCGACACGATCGACCTTGTTGAGCACCAGCACTTTTTTCTGGCGCACATTCTTCATGCTTTCCAGCAGCGCTTCGGCGTTCTCGTTTAACCCGCCTTGCGCATCAAGCAGCACGAGAATGATATCGGCATCCTTGGCCCCGCCCCATGCGGTTGTGACCATGGCACGGTCAAGCCTGCGCTTGGGGCGAAAAATACCCGGCGTATCAACCAGAACGATCTGTGCGTCACCCTCGATAAAGATACCGCGCACCAGCGCGCGCGTGGTCTGCACCTTGTGCGTAACGATGGAAACCTTGCTGCCCACAAGCTGGTTGACCAGCGTAGATTTTCCAGCATTCGGTGCGCCGATCAGGGCTACGAACCCCGAGCGGGTCTGGCCAGCTTGCATTTCACCATCGGCTTGTGTGGTGAGATTATTCATGCTTTTTCCTTCAGGCATGTTGCCCGCAAGACGTCCCCCTTACGCCAGACGGTGTAGCGGATTTTCCGCTTTTATAGAATATAGCTCAAAACCCATAAAAATACGTCGATTATTGCATCATGCGTGATCGTCGCGTTTCCATATACCTTCGCGATAAAGCATGGCCTCGGCAGCGCTTTGCTCGGCAATACGCTTGGAACGCCCCTCGCCTTTTTCAGGTGCAAAGCCCTGAACCGTTACTTCCACCGTAAAGGATGGGTCATGATCTGGACCGGTACGGTCTAAAATGCTGTAAACAGGATGCGCATTACGCTGCTGATGCGCCCATTCCTGCAATTCCGTCTTGGCGTCGCGCCGTCCCGCCCCAGTTTCAAGCGAACGCTTCTGCCAATAGCGCTTGACGAAAGGACGCACGGCCTCAAGCCCACCATCGAGATAAATGGTGGCAATCAACGCCTCCACCACATCCGCGCGTACATTTAGCATTCGCTTGTCGTTGAGCGACTTGATGTCGGAACCGGTATGAATGAAGCGCGCAAGCTCCATCTGATCAGCGATTTCCGCGCAGGTTTCGGCATTGACCAATGCGTTGAGACGCACCGACAACTCGCCTTCGGAAGCATCGGGAAAGATATCGAACAGCATTTCGGCAACGCTCAGCCCCAATACGCGATCGCCCAGAAATTCAAGCCGTTCGTAATTCTCGCGCGCTGGCGTCTGAACGCTGGAATGGGTCAGTGCCCGCTCCAGCCGTTTGAGATCGAGAAAATGATGGCCGGTATGCTCCTCGAGAATTCCGGCTGCCTGTTTTACGGAAACCATCTCAGTTTCCGGTAACGACGGTATGCGGCTTGCCGTTCACGGCATCGAACAGGCGGTCGAGACGCACTTCGTTCCATTTCCAGATTTCGAGCGGGCTGGCCTTGCCTGCAATCGAGAAGAAGATGATATTGGCGCGCCCGACCAGATTTTCAAACGGCACGTAACCAACACCGAAGCGACTGTCGAGCGAATTGTCGCGATTATCGCCCATCATGAAATAATGCCCCTCAGGCACCTCGAAGACCCGTGTATCGTCGCCAATGGAATTGGGACCGAGATCAAGCGTGTCATAGCTCACGCCGTTCGGCAGGGTTTCACGATAGACCTCGACAGGACGGTTTTGTTCGGTCACGTCCGGGTTATCGATGGTACCGATACGCTCGCGCTTGACGGGCTGGTCATTGATAAAAAGTACACCGCCACGCATCTGCACGCGGTCGCCGGGCAAGCCGATCACACGCTTGATATAATCGATGGACGTATCGCTTGGCAGCTTGAAAACCACAACATCGCCGCGCTTGGGTTCGGCGCTCCAGATACGGCCCGAAAACAGATTGGGACCAAACGGCAGCGAATAACGCGAAAAGCCATAGGCATATTTGGAAACGAAGAGATAATCGCCTTCCAGAAGCGTCGGGCGCATGGAACCGGACGGGATGCTGAACGGCTGGAACAACAAGGTGCGGATGACCAGCGCCAACAGCAGCGCCTGCACGATAACGCTCATGGTCTCGCCGATGCCGTCGGACTTTTTGGTTTTACTCTTGCTGGACACGCTCATTGTCTCTCCGCTTGCGATAACGCGACCTAATACCCCCTACCATGATAGGAGGCAATCCGCGCACGCTTTTCCTGCACCATTATCAGCAGGAGTTTTACGATCTCAATCCCAACAACTTCATGTTGGGAACTGTCAGTTTTTCCTCAAACAATCATTCAGGCATGCCTTACTCCGGTAAGGCTTCGATAATCACAAAAGCCTGCGCGAGAGGAAAATCATCGGTAATTGTCAGATGTATGACGGCACGCATGCCGGGCGGCAACAGCTTCTGCAACTGATCTGCTGCACCATCGGTCAGATGCATGGTCGGCTTGCCCGAAGGGGCATTGACCACGCCCATGTCACGCCAGAAAACGCCCTGCGCAAGGCCGGTGCCGAGCGCCTTGGCGCAGGCTTCCTTGGCGGCAAAGCGTTTGGCATAGGAGGCGGCGCGCTGTTTGCGCGCGTCCGACTTGCGCTGCTCGATTTCCGTAAAAACGCGGGTGCGAAAACGATCACCGTGCCGCTCAAGTGTTTTTTCAATGCGGCGGATATCGATCAAATCGCTACCAATACCAATAATCATGCGCGCAAAAACTCCTGCTCGCGATGCTGCCGGTGCTTTTCGGCAAGTCGTTGCAACCGACGGCGGCGAAAGGCGGAAACCGCAAAGCGCGTGGCAAAATAGACCAGAAACGCAAAAGCAGCGCCCAGAACCATCGAACCGAACAGCATGGGCTTGAGCACCGGTGTCCAGATTTCCTCAAAGCGCATGGTTTCAAGGGCGCGTGCCAGATGCACAGGGGGCGCCCCGTCCACGCCGCCATTGATGATGATGCGGCCAAGTTCGAAAGTGCTGCCCCAGATCAGGGGAAGTGTGAGCGGATTGGCGAGTGTTGTGCCAAGCGCTGCAGCGGCGATATTGCCGGCCAGAAAATAGGCCAGTACAATCGCAATGATCAGATGGAAACCAAAAAATGGTGTGAAAGCCGCGAAAATTCCAACCGCAAGCCCCGCTGCAACCGCATGCGGCGAGGCACTGATGCGCACGATCCGTTTACCGCCATATTTAAGCGAGCGGGAAAACGACCGGCGCGGCCATAAAAGAAGCCGTAGGCGTTCGCCTCTGGTCGGAGGATTTCGGCGTTGAAACAACATGGGCTCTTAATACTGTGCTCCGCATGGAGAAACAATTGCTAATATTTGTATGTGTCAGCCTGAAACGAGAATCTCCCGTGTCGGCTGATAATGCTTTGGCGATACGCCCAGCATGCGGCGAAACATTGTCGTAAAAGCCGAAACACTGTCATAACCCAGATCAAGTGCCACGCTGGTCACCGCCTCGCCTTCGCTCAACCGCGGCACGGCCGCAAAAAGACACGCCTGCTGCCGCCAGACTGAAAGACTGACGCCGGTTTCACGCTGGAAATGGCGGGTGAAAGAACGCCTGCTCATCGCCATGCGATCCGCCCAATCATCGATAGTTGCGCGCGATGACGGATTTTTCACAAATTCGCGGCAGAGTTTTTGCAAACGCTGATCGGCTGGAAATGGCAAGCCAAGCGGCCTTTGCGGCAGCCGGTGCAGATCTTGCAGGATCAGTTCGATGACCAGCGCGTCACGACTGCCCGGTTCGGGCTTGCGGACGGCCTCAGTGGCATCGGCAATCAGGCAGCGCATGAGATCGGTCAGCCCCACCACATGCAGATGGTTCGGCACACCGGAGACGACATCGGGACTGATATAAATCGAGCGCATGAAGACATCACCCGATATTTCAACTGCGTGCTCTACCCCTGCCGGTATCCATATGGCGTGATCGCCGGGGATCATCCAGCGCCCGACGTCGGTCGTCACCAGCACCACGCCCTGCGCGGCACACAAAAGCTGCGCGCGGGAATGGCTATGACGCGGCACGAAATAGCCGTCCGGGTATTCCGTCGGCAAAGCGATCAGTGGATCATCCATCGCTTCGAGGCGAGCGATACGCTCTTCATGAAAGCGTTGCAGCGTTTCATGGTCCTGCATGAAATGACGTTGCGGCGGGGGCAATCTCATCTTTCTGATGCTCCTTTGCAGACACCGATGGCCCACTTGCGAAAGAACTGGACCAAATCACGAAAGCGGGCGGCAGGCAATAATCATATGAATGCCGATTGAACGCGAATATGACGGCCAGATCCGGGGAGATAGCATAATGAGCATGAGTACGGCGCAACAGCCGTCAAACAGCGGCGCCGAGAATACGGTTCTCAGCATCATACTGGCCACAAGTCTTGGCCATTTCCTCAATGACATGATGCAGTCACTGCTGCCTGCCATCTATCCGATCCTGAAAGACAATTATAGCCTGTCCTTCTGGCAGATCGGCTTTCTGACCTTCGCCTTCCAGATGACGGCATCAATCCTGCAACCGCTTGTCGGCATCTATACCGACAAAAAACCACTGCCCTATTCGCTGACTTTCGGCATGGGCTGCACGCTGATTGGCCTTTTGCTGCTCGCCACAGCGCATCATTATCCGATGCTGGTTTTAGGCGCTGCCTGCGTCGGCTTTGGCTCATCGGTGTTTCACCCCGAAGCATCGCGCGTCGCGCGGATGGCATCGGGCGGCAAACACGGCTTTGCACAATCGCTGTTTCAGGTCGGCGGCAATTTCGGCTCGTCCATCGGACCGCTGCTTGCAGCCTATATCGTCCTGCCATTCGGACAGATCAGCATCTCATGGTTTTCGGCTGTTGCCCTGATCGGCATGATCCTGCTTTGGTATGTCGGCAACTGGTATAACCGCTACCGCCTCGCGAATGCCAACCGACCACGCGCCGACAAGACCCTGCCTTTGCCCAAAAACAAGGTGATCATGACGGTGGTTATTCTCGCCTTGCTGATCTTCACCAAATATATCTATCTGGCCAGCATTTCGAGCTATTACACGTTTTACACCATGAGCCATTTCGGCGTATCGGTGAAGACCTCGCAAATCCTGCTGTTCCTGTTTTTAGGCGCGGTGGCTGCAGGCACGATCTTCGGTGGCCCGATCGGCGACCGCATCGGCACGCGCACGGTGATCTGGGTGTCTATTCTGGGTGTCCTGCCGTTCACGCTGGCGCTGCCTTATGCAAGCCTTGAAGTGACGGCCGTGCTGACCGTGATTATCGGCTTTATTCTGGCTTCCGCCTTTCCGGCCATCATCGTCTTCGCGCAGGAACTGATGCCGGGACGTGTCGGCATGGTGTCGGGGCTGTTTTTCGGCTTCGCCTTCGGCATGGGTGGCATTGCTGCCGCAGCCCTTGGCATTGTCGCCGACTATAAGAGCATCGAATTCGTCTATAACGTCTGCTCTTATCTGCCGTTTCTGGGGCTTTTGACGATCTTGCTACCCAAACTGGGGAAAAGTAACAAGTGAGCCGCTTAGAGCGCGTTTCGATCTGATTGAATCAGATCGGCGCTCCATCTCACTGTTTTGACACGCATTTTATCCGAAAACCGTTTCACACTTTTTGGGATGCGCTAAATGCCTCGTGCGTTTTCGGACACACGAGGCTCTCGCCGCCAAAGTCTACAGCACGTCTTCCAAAAGTAGGAACCATCTGCGCAGGGAAATCAGTCCACTGGGCTGACTTCCGATCCTGCTTGGATAGGATAAAGACATGCGACACGCTTGAACGGTTGAACAGACGCACCATTCTCTAATGGTTCACAGATGTGATAACGCAGTCCATACTCATAGGCGGACATTGTGCAATACACGCTGCCTGCTTTTCCTTGTCATCATATATATGCATGCACGCCTGAGAATAACTCGTAACTTCCAGCAGGCCTGCCAAAGAAATTAGAAAAAATCTTATAATATTAAACATAATAAAAATCCTCTTACACCCTCTCCTAGGTAAAAAGTGAAACTGAAAAATGGTACAAATAAGAAAAAAATTAGATTTACATGACTTTTACGCTCAAATAAAAAGGGAGTGCCGCACGTCCCCCAACGGCAGCACTCCCATATTGCCACTGACCATTGACGGCCCGGTACAGCGGCAAGCACGGAATCAGCGTCTTACATCCAATTCCGAACTGTTCAGACGATTGCAGTTGCTCCTAACAAGCAACCCCGACTTTCGTCTTTGTTCTCACACAAACTCACACGGCGAAACTAAAGCTGTGCACCGTATCTCTTCGAAACTCATCGAAGGCCGCAGCCACAAGCCGGATCAATGGCTTGCCAGCTTCCGTCGAGCGGATGACGCCCTCCTTCACCTCAACCAGTCCATCGGCCACCAGGGGGCGCAACAGAGCTAGCTCATCGGCAAATTCCACGCCCGGCGCGACCTTGTCCAGATCGACTTCAAAACTGCACATCAGCGCGTTGATGATCGCTGAACGCAACCGGTCGCTGTCGCGGATGGTATAACCGCGTACGGTCGGAATAAGGCCCGCATCCACGCATTTGCGATAGCGCGTCACATCCGCAATGTTCTGTGCGTAACCGCCCGGATATTGCGAGATCGAGGACGGCCCCAGACCGATCAATATCTGGCTGCGATCCGTGGTGTAGCCCTGGAAATTGCGGTTCAGCGTTCTATTCTGTGCAGCGATAGCCATCGGATCATCCGGCAAGGCATAATGGTCGATGCCGATGGCTTCATAACCCAGTGCCGTAAAACAATCGGCGACGACGCGCGATTGTGCAAAGCGCTCCTCGGAATCGGGCAGCAGGCTTTCGTCAATCAGGCGTTGGTTGGCGCGGCGCTCCGGCAGATGCGCATAACCAAAGCAGGCAACGCGGCTTGGCTGAAGCTTTGAGACCGTTTCGCATGTACGCCGCAGGCTGTCGACCGTCTGCAACGGCAAGCCATAGATGAGATCGAAATTGAGACGATCAATGCCTTCAGCACGCAGGAGTTCGGCTGATTCCACCACCATTTCAATCGGCTGGATACGGCCAATGGCTTTCTGCACATCCTCGTTGATGTCCTGCACGCCAAGGCTTGCACGGTTGACGCCAATGGCGGCAAGCGTCTTGACCAGTTCCGGCGTTACCGTACGCGGATCAAGCTCAATGGCGTGTTCCATCGTATCGGGGAACTGGAAGACGGCGCTCAAAGCGTCGCGTATTTCGAGAAACTGTTCTGAATTCAGGATCGATGGCGTACCGCCGCCCCAATGCAGATGCGTGAGTTTAGGATGCGTGGTAACCACCTGCCCGACTGTTGCAATCTCGTTCAAAAGCGAGCGGTGAAAACTGTCAACGACAGTATCGCGAACGGCAAGCTTGGAGTGGCAACCGCAATAATGGCAAATCTGCTTGCAGTAAGGCACATGGATATAGAGCGACACGCCTTCGTCGGGCCCGATCTGTCGCAGCCAGCGCGCTGTCGTATCGGCCTCCATAGGCACGAAATCGGCAGCCGTCGGGAAAGATGTATAACGCGGCACGGCATAAGCTGCGTAACGTTTCATCACATCTTCATCCATAGCGTCCCTACCTTGCGTGACGCGCACCCTGGAACATCCAGTGCGACCGTATCAATCTATGGTCATTGATACAGGGGGACATAAATACTGGCATTGATTTAGATCAAACAAAAACACTGCCAGATCAGAAAGGATAAAGATTATGAATTGCCACGCAACTTTGGCTATATTTCTATAGATGTTCGGGATCCAGACCGGCCACGGCAATCAGCGAGCGTCGCGAAATAATTTCGACCGTATTGGCATCAACAAGACGGATCAGCCCCTGCGCTTTGAGCTTTGTGAAGCTGCGGCTGACCGTTTCAATGGTCAGTCCCAGATAATCGGCAATATCGGTGCGGTTCATGGCGAGAAACACAGGGTTGGGCTGCCCGCCATGCTTGGCAATACGGGACGAAAGCACCAGCAGGAAACTTGCAAGCTTTTCCACCGGGGCAAGACGACCAAGCACAAGCTGGTTATCGCGCGCCGCACGCAGTGCCGCGCGCGTCATCTGATAAAGCCTTTCATTGAGCTTGGGAAAACGCTGCATCAAGCCTTCCATTTCCCTGGCCGAAAAAGCACAAAGCACGGAGGGAACGACAGCTTCTGCGGTCTGCGAATAAGTATCGTCGTCGGCGAGGCCGATAAAGTCGCCCGGCAGCAAAAAGCCTGCAATCTGGCGGCGCCCATCCGGCAAGGATGTGTAAATGCGCAGCATGCCGGAAGTCAGGCTGAAAACCCGCTTTTTAGGCTCGCCCTCCTCGACCAGCATTTCATTGGCTGCAAGCTTGCGCGAACTCATTATGGCTTCGAGAGCGGCAATATCCTCATCGCCGAGTGCCGCACAAACAGCCATGCTGCGCGTGCCGCAATCGGCACAAATGCTGCACGCGGTGCGGTAAGACGGCTTGGGGTCGAAGAGGAGTGGTGCAACTGCCACAATGAAATCCTACGGCCAGAGAATGGATATTGGTTCAGTTCCCCCAATCCACTAATTAGGGAAGAAATTTGCATTCGGCAAACAGCAATTTCGCCGCAGGCATTGCGGCGAAATGATTTTAGAGCGCATTTTGATCTGATGGAATCAGATCAGCGCTCTAAACTTCTTTATTTTAAGCATAATCTTATCGATCCTCGTTTCACTCCGGTCGGATTATGCTCTATATATTACGGCTACCGGGCTTGATGGCAGGAATTGCCGCCAGTTCAGGCGGCAGTTGATCTGCCGGATAGGCAGGTACTTCATATTCAGCCAGCGAAATAAGCCGCGTGCCCACATCCGCCTTGCCTGCCGAACGATCAACGATACAGGCTGCAGCCACGACCTCGATGCCAAGATCCTTCATGCAATCGATGGTTTCACGGATCGACAGACCGGTGGTCACGATATCTTCGACGATCACCACACGCGAACCTTTCGGCACATCGAAGCGGCGCAGGCGGAAGGTGCCATTCTCGCGTTCGACCCAGACCGATGGTACGCCCAGATGCCGCGAGGTCTCATAAGACGGAATAAGCCCGCCAATCGCAGGTCCGACCACGTAATCGATTGGACCAAGATCGGCGGCCTTTATCTTTTCGGCCAGTGCCTTGCAGAGTTTTTCCGTCTTGTCGGCATGCATGAAAACGCGTGCCTTTTGCAGAAAAACCGGGCTTCTCAGGCCAGAAGTCAAAATAAAATGGCCTTCCAGTATCGCTCCCGCTTCGCGGAAGACGGCAAGCACGTCTTCGGTCTTCATAGTCGTCCTATCCATTCACGCGCTTCGCGTCGCTGACGCTGGCGCTTTCTTTCAATTGCGAGATGATGCGGGTGAGATGCTTTAAATCCCACACCTCAACATCCACCATCATCTCGGTAAAATCGGGCGCGGTGCGCACCATCGACAGATTGTGAATATTGGCGTCATTGGCGGCAATGATCTGCGCAATCTCGGCAAGCGAACCGGGTGAGTTGATCGCCGACACGCTGACACGCGCCGGAAAGCGCTCATGCATGCTTTCATCAATATCCCAGCGCACGTCGATCCAGCGCTCGGGCTGATCGTCATAGGCGGTGAGTGCCGGTGACTGGATCGGATAAATCGTCATGCCTGCACCTGGCTGCAATATGCCGACAATACGGTCACCCGGCACCGCCCCTTCGGGCGCAAAGCGCACCGGTAGGTCGGAATTGTTGCCGCGGATCGGCAGCGCACGTTTGCCGGGTTTCATTTCCGCCTTGGTTTTCAGCGTGGCTTCGCTGTCATCCGCCTTGCCTTCCGGCACTTTGAAGATCATGCCGGCGGCATTCTGGATGTTGAACCAGCCTTTTTCGCCGGTCTTGGCGGGACTGTTTTGCGTGGTGACGCGCGTATCCTGATAATCGGGATAGACCGCTTTGAGCACATCCGTGGACGGCAATTCACCGCGCCCGACCGCCGCCAGAACATCTTCCACATCCTTTCGCGCCAGACGCGGCAGATTGGGCTTTAGAATATCCTTGGTGAAGCTCTTTCCGGCGCGCTCGAATGCGCGTTCGAGAATACGGATGCCAAGGCCGCCATATTGCTTGCGCACGGCGGAGCGGGTGGCGCGACGGATTGCGGCGCGCGCCTTGCCGGTCGCCACAAGTGATTCCCATGCTGCAGGCGGCACCTGCGCCTTGGAGCGGATGATATCGACTTCATCGCCGTTTTTAAGCTCGGTCATCAGCGGCATGATGCGTCCATTGACCTTGGCACCAACGCAGCTGTCACCAATATCGGTATGCACCGCATAAGCGAAATCAATCGGCGTCGCACCACGCGGCAGCGCGATCAGCCGTCCCTTGGGCGTGAAACAGAAAACCTGATCCTGAAACAGCTCAAGCTTGGTGTGTTCGAGAAACTCTTCCGGGTTGTCGCCTTCCGAAAGCTGCTCGATGGTCTGGCGCAGCCAGGCATAGGCATTGGTTTCGGTCGAAATCTTGTGCGGATTGTTGTCGCTGCCGCGATCCTTATAAACGGAATGAGCGGCGACGCCGAATTCGGCAATCTCGTCCATGGCGCGAGTGCGGATTTGCAACTCGATGCGCTGGCGCGACGGGCCAATGATGGTGGTGTGCAGCGAGCGATAATCATTCTGCTTGGGCGTCGAAATATAATCCTTGAAGCGATCAGGAACCATCGACCAGGTGGTATGAATCAGCCCCAGCGCGCGGTAGCAGTCCTGCACCGAATCCACCAGCACGCGGAAACCAAATATATCCGACAATTGCTCGAAGGAAAGGCCCTTGGTTTCCATCTTGCGGAACACCGACCACGGCTTTTTCTGGCGGCTTTTGACGTTTGCCCTGATGCCGTTTTTCTCAAAAATTTCCGAGAGGTCTTTTTCGATCTTTTGCAAAAGACCGCGGTTTTTTTCCAGAATTTCGGCCAGACGGTCTGTGACCGCCCGCCATGCGTCGGGATTGATATAGCGAAAGGCCAGTTCTTCCAGCTCTTCGCGCATATCCTGCATACCCATGCGACCGGCAAGCGGCGCATAGATATCCATAGTTTCCTCGGCAATGCGCAGGCGCTTGTCTTCGCGCATGACGCCCAATGTGCGCATATTGTGCAAACGGTCGGCAAGCTTGACCAGCAGCACGCGCACATCTTCGGAAATAGCCAGCAGCAGCTTGCGCAGATTTTCCGCCTGTACCGCCTTCTTGGAAACGAGATCGAGTTTCTTGAGCTTGGTCAGCCCTTCGACGAGCTTGCCGATTTCCGGCCCGAAAAGCTGGTCGATTTCCTGCCGTGTGGCTGTCGTGTCTTCGATGGTGTCATGCAGAAGGGCAATGGCAATCGTCGCCTCATCGAAATGCATATCGGTGAGGATGGCCGCGACTTCCAAAGGATGCGAGAAATAAGGATCGCCGGAAGCACGTTTCTGACTGCCATGTTTTTGCATGGCATAGACATATGCCTTGTTGAGAAGCGCCTCATTCACATCCGGCTTGTATCGCTGTACACGCTCCACAAGCTCATACTGGCGCATCATCGACGAAAACTCCTTCAAACACTTTTACCACCGATAGCGCACATAAAAATACGCGCCACGGCTTTAGAACCGTAGCGCGTATATTAAAGCATGAAAACCGGACGATGATCAGAAATCGTCGTTCTTTTCCGGTGCAACCAAACCTTCGATACCGGCCAGCAGTTCTTCTTCCGACATGCTGTCGAAAGTGACGACATCGTCTTCGGCAGCCTCGGCAACGATACCCGAAAACTCGTCAGAAGCAGAGGTGATCTGTGCAGGTGCAGCCGGTTCCGGCTCGTCAACCTCGACGTGCTTTTGCAGCGAATGAATCAGATCTTCCTTCAGATCGTCCGGCGAAAGCGTCTCGTCGGCGATCTCACGCAATGCAACAACCGGGTTCTTGTCATTGTCGCGATCGACGGTAATCCCAGCGCCCTGGGAAATCTGGCGGGCACGATGACCAGCCAGAAGAACCAGCTCGAAGCGGTTCTCGACCTTGTCTACGCAGTCCTCAACGGTGACGCGGGCCATACACGGTCCCTTTCATTTTCGAACTTTAACGGATTTTTTCAGCACATAACGCTTGTCGGGCCAAATTACAAGCCAAAGCGGAATTACAGCGCAAGAATAGCGAAACACGCCGTGATGCTCCAAATTCTTAGGGATATTCCGCATAAAATTTCGTTTCGGCACCGCTCGAAATAAAAATGACGATATGAGCGATCCACCTCCAGCCTTATTTTCCATCATTAATAATTTAGTGATACAAAATAACAACCTATAGTTGCTTGTTTTTCTATAATATGTCCTTAGAAACACAACAAGCAGGGGTAGAAAAATAGCTCGCTACCCAACAGACCTGAATACGCGGTTGGCAACGAAATTCCGCCGGCTGTAAGTGGATATATTACCCGATGTTCGATTCCCGCGAAAAGATTGCCCTTTTTATTGATGGTGCCAATTTATACGCAGCCTCCAAAACCCTAGGGTTTGATATTGATTACCGCAAGCTTCTGAAAGCCTTTCAGAAGCGGGGTTATCTGTTGCGCGCCTATTATTATACTGCGCTGGTCGAAGATCAGGAATATTCCTCCATCCGCCCTTTGATCGACTGGCTTGATTATAATGGCTACAAGGTCGTCACCAAGGCTGCCAAGGAATTCACCGATTCCACCGGACGCCGCAAGGTGAAGGGCAATATGGATATCGAGCTAACCGTCGATGCCATGCAACTGACCGACACGGTTGATCACTTTGTGATTTTCTCCGGCGATGGTGATTTCCGTTCGTTGGCGGAAGCCTTGCAACGCCGGGGCCGCAAGGTCTCCGTCGTCTCGACGCTCACCACGCAGCCTGCCATGATTTCCGATGAGTTGCGCCGTCAGGCCGATCATTTCATCGATCTCGTCTCGCTGAAGAACGAAATCGGCCGCGATCCGTCCGAACGTCCGGTTCGCAGACAGGATGACGAGCACGACGACGACTATTGACGTCACCGTTGATGCGGTTCATGGAGAGGCATGATTTTGGAACCCTCTCCTGATTGCGCGATCTGTCCGCGCCTGCATGATTTTATACAGGAATGGCGGCGCAAGGAGCCTGAATGGCACAATGCGCCTGTCCGCCCTTTTCTCCCCGCCAATGATGATGATGTGCGCCTGCTGATCGTGGGTCTCGCACCCGGTCTGCGCGGCGCCAACCGCACGGGGCGCCCTTTTACCGGCGATTATGCCGGTGAGCTTCTCTACAGCACCTTATGTGAATTCGGCTTTGCCGCTGGCAAATTCGAGGCGCGTCCCGATGACAGCCTGCATCTTATTGATGCGGCCATCGTCAATGCCGTTCGTTGCGTGCCACCGGAAAACAAGCCTGTCGGCGCCGAGATCAACAATTGTCGCCAGTTTTTCAGCCCGCTGCTAACCCATTTCAAGAACCTCAGCGCTGTGGTCACGTTGGGTACCATCGCGCATCAATCGACCATACGCGCATTGCGCGAACCGGTGGCACGCCACCCTTTTGGGCATGGCCATGAGACGGATATTGGTCGCTTGCGGATTTTTTCGAGCTACCATTGCTCGCGCTACAATACCAATACGGGCCGACTGACAGATCCGATGTTTCGCGATATTTTCCGAAGTGTCCGGGCTTATCTTAATGAAAAGAGCGCCTGAAGGCGCTCTTTAAAGATTTCAACCTCGGTCGCGCAACAGACGCGCCTTTTCACGGCCCCAGTCACGCTGCTTTTCGGTTTCGCGCTTGTCATGGTTTTTCTTACCGCGCGCGACAGCCAGTTCGAGTTTGGCGCGTCCGCGATCATTGAAATAGAGCTTTAGCGGCACAACCGTCATGCCATCGCGCGTGGTCGACTGGAACAGGCGTGCCATTTCACGACGGCTGACTAACAGCTTGCGCAGGCGACGCGGCTCGTGATTGAAGCGGTTACCTTGCGTATATTCAGGAATATAGGAATTGATCAGCCAAAACTCGCCATTCTCAAAACTGGCATAGCTTTCGGCAATATTCGACTGGTTGGCGCGCAAGGATTTAACCTCGGTTCCGGTCAGAACCAGACCGGCTTCGAGCGTATCCAGAATTTCAAAATTAAAGCGCGCCTTGCGGTTTTCCGCAATCATTTTGCGCGCGGGCGAATTCTTTGGCTTGTTCATAGTGGACTATATAATATGCCGGATCGAAAATGGAAACGCTCCCGCGAGAGCGAGAGCGCAAATTCCTGTCATGATGAGCAGGCTAGTTGATCAGGCCCGCATGTTTCATCGCCTGATCGATCTTATCAGCAGTCGAGGCCTCAATCGTGACCATCGGCGAGCGCAAAACGTTTTCGATACGACCCAGACGCGAAAGGGCATATTTCGGCCCCGACGGGTTAGGCTCAATGAACAGCGCCTTGTGCAGAGGCAACAAGCGATCCTGCAATTCCAGCGCCTTGGCGTAATCACCAGCCTGGCACGCCTTCTGGAACTCCGAACACAGGCGCGGCGCGATATTGGACGTCACCGAAATGCACCCTACCCCGCCATGCGCGTTAAAGCCCAATGCTGTTGCATCTTCACCGGAAAGCTGGATGAAATCCTTGCCACAAGTGATGCGCTGTTCGGAAACACGCTCGATCTTGCCGGTCGCATCCTTGACCGCAATGATATTCTTGTGGTTGCGAACAAGGTTGCCCATGGTTTCTGGCGTCATGTCGATGATCGAACGGCCCGGAATATTGTAGATGACCAATGGAATGGAAATCGAACGCGCCACTCGCGAAAAATGCTCATAGAGCCCGCGCTGGTTCGGCTTGTTATAGTAAGGGGTGACAACAAGCACCGCATCGGCACCGGCTTGTTCAGCATGCTGTGCCAGCTCAATCGATTCGACGGTGTTGTTGGATCCCGCACCGGCAATCACCGGCACGCGACCGGCTGCCACCTCCACACACACTTCCACGACGCGCTTGTGCTCGTCATGCGACAGGGTCGGTGTTTCGCCCGTGGTGCCGACCGGCACCAGACCATTGCTGCCTTCCGCTATCTGCCATTCAACAAATGCACGAAAAGCTTTCTCATCAAACGCCCCTTCGTGATCGAATGGCGTGACAAGTGCGGTAATTGAGCCCTTCAGCATCGTTAACTCCCGAAAAAACAGATAACCTACGCCATCGCACCCGTCTGTTTTTCGTGACGGCTGGTGGGTAAGGCGGCTGCACAATAATCCTGCCTCCCAAATGGAGCAAGCACATTGCGCGGCGAAAGCAGAGTATTGTGACAATAATCCCAGCTTTGCTGAAAGCTTCCTTAAAGGACCCTGTCAAGGCAATCAATATGCCTTTTTTGATGCGTTTATAAAGTATTTGTTAATCATAATTTCATGTCTCACACTTATGATAAAAGTCTGATCGACCGCCATAAATGTCAGGCTAACAAAAGCCGGATTTCAAAAGCATATTGGCGCGACCACAGGCTTTGTTAAGAAGATTATACTTCAGGATGCGTATGAAAAGAGCCGCTGCATTGATCATGACCAGACATAAGGCGCTGCTTGGCATCAGCCTGTTTGCGCTTGCCTTGCAGCCTGCATCTTCATTGGCCCAGTCCTCTCTGCCTACCGATACGCCTGTACCGCTTGCACGTCCCTTTGCGCCAGATGCTACCGCAAACTCGCCCCAAAATTCACCGATGAATCTCGTTACGCCGACGCCCCGGCCTGCAACGCCCGATCCGGTCATCACGTCTTCCTTCAGTCGCGTTGAAAATCCCGCCGCACTTGGCGGCGTGCTGAAATCTGGCCTTGATGCGCTTTATGCCGGCGATGTCGCCAATGCACTGGCCTATCGCAACGGCCTGCCACGCGGTGCAGTGGACCGGCAAATCCTGACATGGGCGATCGTCACCTCCGGTCAAAGTGGCGTCACTTCGGCCGAAATTGCCCGCGCTTCTGCCGAATTGCCCGACTGGCCGGGCATGACATCGCTTCAACGCGCAAACGAAAGAGCACTTCTCAAGGAAAACCCGTCCGCTGCCACCGTCCTTGCCAATTTTGGCAACAAAAACCCGCTGACCACTGAGGGCATGGTTGTGCTCGCTCGCGCTTATGTTGCGCAAGGTGAGACGGCCAAGGCACGCAAGCTCCTCGCTCCATGGTGGGCTAAGCAGCGGCTTTCAGCCGATGATGAACAGAAAATCTTGAAGGAATTTAACGCACTCCTTACGCGTGAGGATCATCAACGGCGTTTTCTTCATGCCCTCTACAACAACCGCCTTCAATCGGCCAAATTGCTGGCAGGCCCGGCCCAGGCACAATCGCTTTACAATGCTTTTGCTGCTGTCAGTCAAAAATCACCCAATGCCGAAAAGGCAATTCTGGCAGTGGATCGAAGCTGGCAGGTTAACCCGGCCTATCTGTTTCTAAAGATCCGTTACCTGCGCCGCGCGGATCGCATCGATGAAGCAACAGACCTTCTGTTGAAAGCCCCGCAACAGGCTGCCTTCCTTGTCGATCCCGATGCATGGTGGGATGAGAGGCGCATCCTGTCGCGCGAATTGCTCGACCTGGGAAAGCCGCAGCTTGCCTATAGACTTGCCGCAGCCCATGCCGCCGAATCGCCCGCTAATGCTGCCGAAGCCGAATTTCATGCCGGTTGGTATGCGCTTCGCTATTTGAAAAAACCCAAGCTTGCAGCACCGCATTTTGAAAAGATCGCGGAAATTTCAGCGCGGCCGATTTCTGCTTCACGTGCCTATTACTGGCTTGGTCGTGCCGCAGAAGCGGGAAGTGGCGGCAATGCGCGCGATTACTATCGACGTTCCGCACATTTCGGCACAACATTTTATGGCCAGCTTTCCGCGGCCAAGCTGAATGAAAAAGCGCCGGAGCTGATCTATCCCAAGCCAAGTGCGCATGAACGCACCCGCTTTGATGCCCGCGTTCCGGTGCTGGCCATCAAGCGGCTGGAACAGATCGGTTATGGCCCCAAAGCAGCACCGCTCTATGCTCAGCTTGCGCAGGAAATCAGCAGCGTTGGTGAACTGACGCTCCTTGCCGTCATGGCCGAGCGCAACGAAAACCATTATCTCGCCTTGCGTGTGGGGAAACTCGCGGCTTTTCGCGGGCTTGATGTCGGCGCACTCTCGCACCCGCTCGGCGCCATTCCAGCCAACGCCAATATCAGCGGTTCCGGCAAGGCGCTGGCCTATGCCATTGCGCGGCAGGAAAGCGAATTCAATGTCGGCGCCGTTTCAAAAGCCGGAGCACGCGGACTGTTGCAGCTCATGCCTGAGACCGCAAAAAGTGTAGCAACACGCAACGGCATGCGCTTTTCCACACCAAAGCTTACCACTGACGCCGGTTACAATGCCACGCTAGGTGCGCATTTCCTTGGCGAACAGCTTGACCGTTTCAACGGCTCTTATGTGCTGACCTTTGCGGGGTACAATGCGGGACCACGGCGTGCATCGCAATGGGTCGAGAAATATGGCGACCCGCGTGGCAAATCCATTGACGAGGTGGTGGATTGGATTGAACGCATTCCCTATTCGGAAACGCGCAATTATGTGCAGCGCGTCATGGAAAATTATGAAGTTTATAAAGCGCGGCTAACTGGCAGCGCCGATATTGCAACCGATCTCGTTTACGGGCGGCGCTAGAACCGCACCCAAACCAGCCAATCAGGATTGTTCGGCTTTCGCAGATTTTGCCCTTGGTTTCGCTGGCGACTTTTTCGCTCGCGGCTTGCGCGCAGGACCGGCTTTTTTAGAAGCTCCAGCAAGCTTCGTCGCCTGCCCTATCCAGTTTTCCCGCATAACCCGGCGCGGAAAGCCTATATGGCGTTCGACCCAAGCCGATTCATCACCAGACCAGTCGGCAATCTGTGCATAATGAAAAATGCCGATCTCGTTCAGCATGGTTTCAACCGCCTTGCCGATACCGTTGATTGCAGTCAAATGATCGGGCTTGCCGCGCCGTGGTGCATCGAGATGAGGCGGACGACCCTTATCTACAGGTTCAACCGCGGCAAACGCGCTCTCTGCATGGTCCTTGCGAGGCAGTTCGCCTCCCACAACTTCAGCATCTGGCACTGACGGCTTCTCCGGCATATCCAGCTTGCCTGAAAGCACCGCCTGTTCTTTTTCGTTGGTCCGTTGTGTTTTTTCAGATGCACCGTTCTCAGCTGGCGATGCAAGAGCTGCCGCCACAATGGTTCTTTCCGCATCGCTCATATTCTTACTTCTGCGCCGGAACACCCGGCCCAGAACACAACCAATCACAAAAGCGACCGCAATGAGTATAGCCAGTTGGATGATCAGCGACGGCATGTCGGTTTTCCTCTATTCCAGATCACGCGTGCCCCGTTTTATCTGTTGCCGGTCATCCATCCCACCGTCACCCCCAGCAGAAGTGCCAACAACAGGACAGGCCAGAATGTTTGCGCAAGGTATAGCATGAAAGTCACCCCTTTTCCGCTGACGTTGCGATGGTGGCTATTCATAAAGCCAAAGAAGGTGATGAAATAGCCGAACCGGTAATTTCGAACAGAAAAATATTGTTAAATACCCGTGGATCAAGGTTGCGCGACATCCGACGACTGCAATTTCAACCCGAAAGGGAGCGGTTTAGCCAATATGTTCGTCATCTTGCGGTAGGTTTCGGCGCTCATCGCGATACCCTTAACAGACAGCAAGCCATCTGAAAGCCTTATCTCGCCTTCCTTCAATGCCTTGATCAGATCAAGAGCGAACAGTGCCGAATCTGCAAATTGCGGCCAGCTTCCCCGCGCAATCGCCATTTGATCATCAAGTGATGCGCCTGGCGCGATTTCTTCGGCTGTTTCCATTATTTGATCGCGCAAGAAATTTTCAGGAATAAAGCCTGACAATACAAGCTGATCACCATTACGGGAAATCTGAAAAAGATAAGGGGAAGCCAACGGCAGAATTGATGTGAGATCGGAAATCTGGCTGATTTGCGGAACCTTTTGCAAGGCTGTTTCTGCTGCTTCTCGTGCCGCCGGATCAGGAGCTATTCCCTTCAGTGTCACATCGCGGCCCTCGATATCGAACCCTGCCCAGACAAAGGGAGCCAGCGCGTGTGATGCCCTGCTGGCGATATCCGCTTCGACCTTCTCGACCCCGAACCACAGAGCCAGCGAAGTCAACGCCGCGGTCAAGGTAAGACCGGGCCAGAACCAGCTTTTCATTTTGCGTTACCTTTCTTCACAGCAAGAGGAACTGCCGCAACGCAGTCCGTTCTGTTGTGTAGAAAGACCGGCAACTAGCCAAATGCAACCCCTCCCACCAAATCGACGCAGCAAAAAACCCGGCAGCGATGCTGCCGGGTTTCCTGTAACCAATCCAGTATGGATTAGAACGAACGCTGGAAGCGGATGATACCGCCAATTGCGTCGTCTTCGTTGCCGTAGAAGTTTTTCCACTCGCCACCGAACTTGGTGTAGGAAACTTCAGGCGTGATGGTGAAGCCAGGAACCAGCTCGTAAGCTACGTTTGCAGTGACGGCAGTCTTGGACCAATCGTCATGTGCAGCCTGCAGGTTGAAGGTAGCCTTTTCGGTTGCCTTGAACTTCAGACCACCCCAGACAGCCCAGTCGCCGCCCCACTGACCGTAGTTCTGATCAGGCGTTTCTGCCGAAGCGTATGCACCCTGCAACCAGACCGAGAAACGATCGGTGATGTTGACGTCACCGCGAACCTTGGCAGCCCATTCTTCGATGACCGAGTCATAAGCAACGACACCAGCGATCGAACCCCAGCCGCCAGCATATTTCAGACCACCAACAACGTGCGGCATGTAGCCGTCGATTGCGTAGTCACCAAGACCGTTGCTGAAGCCGCCATCATCGTCACCACCCTGTTCAAGAGCGATCACAGCAGAGAAGCCGTTGCCGCCAGTGAAGGTGTAGGAGATCTTGCCAGTGCGGTAGGTACCAGCAGAGATCACGTCATCGTTGATGACATCGCCGAGGTAACCGGTGAAGCTATGGAATTCCGACTCGTCGATACCGACCTTGAGGCCGCCGAGTTCGATGTAAGCGAAGCGCATGTTAACGCCATCGCTGTTGTTACCATAAACGTCATCGAAGCCCGAATTGTTCGACGAATAGTTAAAGCGCAGCTCGGTGAAGGTCTTGAGGGTGCCGAGTTCGGTTTCCGAACCGGTCGAGACGCGCAGAGCGAAACGAGCAGACTTATCCCAACCTTCACGGTCTACACCGGTGTAGACGTCATCGCCGCCCTTTGCATCGTAACGGACATAGCCGTGGATGCGCAGGCAGGTTTCGGTGCCCGGGATGTAGAAGTAGCCGGCGCCGTATGCATCGCAAACGCGAACGTATTCAACGGCTTCGGGCTCTGGCGCGACGATTGCGTCGGCTGCCTGAGCGCCGGAAGCTGCAACCAGGGCTGCAGCGGAGCCAAGGAGAAGGCTCTTGATGTTCATTTCTGACCTCCAGTCAAAGTTAAAAATGGGTCTGGGCATTCTGATTTGGCTGAAGGACAACCTGTCCCCATCCCCTGCTGAAAAAGTCGCCCCGAAGCGCTCCTTCTTCTGGATGTGAAGATACTCGCCCTTGATTTCGATTCAACAACGAATGCAGCCTATGCCTTCCTGATGTCACTCTATGCGGAGTGGTTGTTGCAGAAAAGACACGAAATAGACCGCTTTGCTCTTTGTTTTGTGGACTTCGTTAACCTGAAGTAAGGAAGGTTAACCAATCTTAACGATTGAAACCGCATATATTTTAGCGAAATGAGCCTATCAGAAGACCGAATCCTCACCCTGGCACCTAATGTTTCTGAACCGATTCTCTGTAGGAATTCGGAACGGAAGTGTGCGCTTCATTCGGTCGCCTGCGCAGTAATAGAAACAGGAAAGCGCGTGTATCGCGCTGTACTTTATATATATTGAAGGCAAATCCGTAAGAATTTTGCACATAGTCGCGTAAATCGCTTGAAATAGCTGAGCGTACCAGTTAGATCGCGATACCGGAGAGGTGGCCGAGTGGTCGAAGGCGCTCCCCTGCTAAGGGAGTAGACCTCAAAAGGGTCTCGTGGGTTCGAATCCCACCCTCTCCGCCATCTACACTAAAAGTGGTTTTTTACTAGTAAAAACAGTGCTTTAGCAAAAACGTCTATGGGTATTTAGACCAACTATTTAGACCAAAAAATTAGACCTTAATCCCCAGATATCTTCTCAAAAGAAAAAGCCCCGGGAGTTACCCCGAGGCCAGCATAAATTTTCCTGAACGGGGTTATCGTCCCCGATTGCGTTCGTTGATTGCGTCTTCAGCTTCCTTGCCGACCTTAATGATGCCTGACTGATTAATGGTGTCCTTGAGGTTTCCTATTGAATTTCTCATGGAATTATTCAGGAACTCTGAGTTCGGGTCGCTCGGATTGGCTAGCCGTTCAGCAGAAAGCGGCTCTAGGCTTAAACGGGTGAAGAAACCTACTGCGGATTTTATCTTCTGATTTGCCTTCTCAGGCCGTTGCAGCACAAAGCCACCCTGAAACAGCCCTCTCGGGTCAGTTACGATTGCCGGTGCTCGCACACGCTTGCCTGTGTTCTTCCACGATGGGGCTTGTCCCTCAGGCGCGGCATTCTCCCAGATCGTCCGGCTCTTATCGATCCATACATCTTTGCCAGTCTTGTCGGTCACCAGCGAAAGGCCCTTTGCTTTGACGCTCTGTTCAAAGACGTTGTAGGTTTCTCTTTCCTTGACCTGAGCCTTACGGTTCTCGTTATCCCACGCCCTCAGGTTCCCCAAGGTAAACACATGCATCATCCCTTCGTCATCCGTAAGGGGCTGGTGAGTTTCCTTATCGATCAGATAGAAGCGCCCATCACGGTCACCGAATTGCTGGATCGTAACGTTGTCCCTGTCGATGCCCTTGATCGGACTGTTGGCAAGGAATGCGTCCACCTGAGCGTCCACAGCACCCTTGAAGTCGGCAGGCATTTCAGCCCGTGCAGGGTTCGACCCTACGTCAATCAAGGTGCCGTTATAGTGGACCGAAGATTGCTCCAGAGCGGCCTTTGCTGCCTTCACTGCGGTTTTGCCGTCAAGGCCAGCCTTGGCATACATCTCAGCGGTGTCGATGAGTTTGTCCTCAGCTGCCCCGGAATTGCTCATAGACGACGAGTATATCCAGCCACTATCCCGGAGACCCCTGACCTCACTGTGGATCGTATCCCGCTCAGCCATCACGCGCCGTAAGGCACCCGGAGGCGGATTGGTCACCTGATAGGCAAATGAAAGGGCACGGTCATCATCCCAGCCAAGAACCTCACGGGCCGATATGAACCCGTCATAGAAATCCTTGTCCTGCCCCTTCAGGTAAGTCGCTGCGATGTTCTTATTGGTGCCCTGAATATTCCGCACGAGGTCGATGCGTTGAATGACCTTCTGTTTGGCTTCAGGGTTCTGAAGGGTTTCCGGGGATGCGGCCTGAGATAACCCTTCGGCAGCAATCTTGACATCCGGGTTCTCAATCCCGGCAGCGGCCAAGGTGAGTGTTCGGCGCGTCAAAGTCTGTACGGGGGTCTCGCCCAGCTCTTTCGCCCTCTGGTCATCCTTCTGAAGAAACACACGAACAGCGTCGTTCTTCTGCTGCTCAACGGTGTAGGTCTCTTCCGAGGTACTACCATTCACGGCAAGCTTTGTCTGGGTCAGATCACGGGCACCCAAAAGCCCCGTTCCGTCTTCCAGAAGTTTGACGTTCTGAGAAAGCAGGGTGTCCTTCTGTTGAGCGTTTAGGCCCGACTGTTTGGTGGCGGCGGCGATATTGAAGATTTGCGTAGCACGATCAGTCGTAAGCGGATCATCACGGAACGAAGCCCGAGAGCCGCCCTTGCTGGGCCGCTGCATTGCGATAGCTGCCATGACAGCATCCACCGACTGAGGGTTTGATGCCTGCCGTTCAAGCTCGTCCAGCTGTATCTTAGCGGCGGCATTATCATCCAGCATAAGAGGACCCTTAGGCCCCATGCCGGGTTCCGTTGAGAGGAACTTCTTGGCTACCTGATCGGGAGCCTCACCGGCCTTGATGCCGTCCACAAAGGTGCTCTTGGCATAATAGCTTGCTGCCCGGGTCGCGTCATCGCTGCGCTTCTCAGCGAGTATCTTCTCCCGCTGATTGACCACGTTCAGGGCATAATTCTGACCTGCCTGAGAGTAAGCCGTGACGAACGTAGGTTCGTTCATCCGTCCGCTCTCCTGAAGGCGCTTCTGAAGGAACTGCTTAGCGTATGCCTCAGGGTCACCATTGGCCCAGTCGAACGTCTGCATTTCTTGCTGTAGCTCAGTCTGGACCATCTCGGCATATTGTCCGCCGTCCATTCGACCGATAGCAGCAGCCTGAATTTTGTCGTCCTGATCAAGCCCATGCTTGTTGACGATGTAAGCTCTCTTCTCCTCAGGCGATGCCTTCATGAAGAAGTTCTCACGCTCAGCCAAAGCGGCCTGATTGGCTTCCTTTCGGCCAGCCCCAGCTTGTGCCCCGAGGACTGGTGCGAGTGCGCCTATCTGACTAGAGAAGCCACTTAGTGCGTCCACAAGTCGGGCTGCATTGCGATCCTGAGGAGCAACAGCGGGGGCCTCAAAGGTGTCCACGGGCCGCGCCGCTGGCTGTAGCTTCAGGTTGTTCTTGAATTGTGGGGCCTGTACACGGCCTTGTTGTGCCATTTTATATCCTGTTGGTTTGGATAGACAAAATCCCGCCACTCCCAGATATCGAAGACATCCAGAGCCGGTTTTGTGTAAAATTGTTTGGTAGGTTTAGGACATAGAAGCCTGAATATTGCGCGAGCAATTATCCACTTTGGGAATGCTCGTAGCCTCTGCCTATTTTGGAAAGGTTATTCGATGATCACGGTATTTCGATGCATCTGATTTCAAGCAGTGCTTCCGGGTACGCTTTCAGGGTCATGATACCGTGCGCCTTCAGTGCTGCCGGGGCTTCCACGATGCGGGTTTCAAGGCCAAGCTTCCGGGCATACTTTGCGCACCATTGTTCATAACCCACCAATTCTTTATCCAGCATGGCATTACCGTCTACTTCGTCATACATCGCAGGATACCAATCGTAAGTGTCAAAGAAATACCCCAGAACGGTGTCGAACCCCTTTGGGACGTTTGGGCTGGAATAAGGATGACCACCGGCTTGGGACAAGGCGATAGCGTCACGGGTGGACATTCCCGAATGATGTGGAGAACTCAAAATCTCCTCTGTAAGAGGGCTGGGCTTGCTGATTGACACATGGGCATTCATGGATAATTCCTTTCGTAGTTTACATAGGACTATTAGTTCTCTATAAAGCCTCTTTAGGTCACAGAAACAGCTCTGTAAAGAACTTTTTGTCCTACATGGAAGATATAATGGCTTTTTTGCATTTGACAGACGCACATATGAGAGCCGCTCGGGGTTTGCTGGGCTGGAACCAGCAGCGTCTAGCTGACGAAAGCGGCCTTGCCGTCTCAACAATCAAGCGGCTTGAGAACGGCGGCATTGCAAAGGCTTCACTGGAGAATATCGAGAAGATTTCGTTGGCCTTTGAGCGTGTCGGTATCGAGTTTTTCAATGGAGGAGAACCGGGGGTCCGGCTAAGGAAGCCCCCTTTCCCTGCATGATAGGCGTAGTATCCTAGTTTTTCGGCCCTCGGGACCACGAATGGCCGACGAAGGGAACCTCACGATATGCGCCCTTAGGCTCTGCTATCAGGTCCACCTTAGCCCACATGCCAAGACACACGTTCTGCGCATAAACGGGCGTTCCTCTGCGGGTGACCACGACAACCCCATTCGGATGGATACCCAGCCGCCTGATAAGGAGACGGCAAAGGGGCGGCAAAGGGTGCCTATCAGGACGACTAACGCGGTATGTCTCGCCCTGAATGATTGTCGAGGCTGTTGATTTACATTCCCAGTTAATTGCTACAATCAGGGGCGATCCATCTTCCTGCAAACCGCCTTCACGGTCGAGTGGCGCTTTCTGGATAGCAGCAAAGAACTGCCTGTCATTCATAGCGATTTCACCCGGCTTGCTCATAGCTACGAACCTGAGTTCCGCCGTATGTGATCTTTGACGGCGGATGCATGTGCCCTGACTGCACCCCAGTCACCCTTCAAAACGAGACCGTAAATCTGTGGAATGTCGCTCTCGGCTATGTTCTCGACCCACGTATTGATGTCCAGCCCCAAAGGCCCGGTAATCTCATTTTGGATGTGGCGCATGTATCCGTCATAAACGGCGTCGATTTGCCCGGGAGAAAGGCTTGCGCCTTCCGGTATCTCACCAGTTCGCGTTATATGATCAACAATCTCTTCTCGTGTGGCTTCGTCGGGAACGTCTTTTTCCCACTTGTCGAGCGCCTCGCCGTGAGCCTCAAAGATTTCCTCTGTTGTCTTCTCTTCTTCCTGTTCATTTTCTTGCTCATCTACCACCGGCTCGGAAGCATTATCCGCTTCGTCCGGCTGATCAAGGGAAGATGAGCTTACCGAAAACCCAGAGCGTTCTTTGGCATCCTGTATTTAGGATCGTAGAACCGCCCCTCTCCTTCGATAGCCTTGATCACCTCAGCCTCAGACAAGGAACCCTGCAAAACAAGGTTACGGGCTTCAGGAACCGAAATTTCCGTGGTTCCGCCGATCTTGATAACCATTTGCTCAACGGGGGGCACAGCATAATGTCGGCTGGTCTGAGATTGAAAAGCTTGGTTCACCTCCGAGCGACTTGCAGAAAGCTGCGTTTGCTTCTCAATCTGAGTATGTAATATTTGCTCATCACGGAGATGTTGCTCCCGAGAATGGCGGTATCGCGCTTGCTCAATGGTCTCGCCTTCTTTTGCCCGAATGGTATCTTCCGAAGAGCCTTGCTTCTCTGCTCTCACCCGCGCCATGGCTTCTTCTGTTGAGGTCGGGGCATTACGCGCTGCTTCTGCAAGCGCCGCTGCACCGTCATTAGTGCCGTTAGCTATGAAATGCATATTGAGTTCCTTTCGATTTGAGAAAATAGACGGGTGCTCAAGCGCGAACGCCTGAATGCATAAACCCGTAGGTTGTCTTGTCATGTTGGTGGTTCTGGACACGGGGTCCGGGTGAATGGTCGCTCTGGGAATGGCCCTTTGCCACGCCTGAGGTTGGCCTTGGGGCCGCATTGCGTCCGGGTCTTGGGTTGTGCCGCTCGGCGAAGTCAAAGGCTTCTAGAATGCGCTCTGTGCTGAGGGCGCTATAATTTTGATCAAGGTAAAGCCGCCGACAGGTCCATTGTATTTCCGTCTTTGGGATACCGGATTGTTCGGCTAGATCGTCCCAGTTGTAGACCTTTCCGCTCTCCAAAAGGTTCCTCAGAATGTCGGCCTGATGGTGGACTGGGTTTCCGCTCAGGTGCCGTTCTGGCTGTTTATGACCGCTCATATCAGCAGAACCAAGGGAAAGAGGTATCATAGTACCTCATTGAAGACACAATAACACCATTCATAAAGATACATCTCCTTTCTAAGTCATTTTTCGAGGATTGGACTTCTTGTGTTATGTAATATGGGACCTTGGTCACACAGGATTAGGTTTCCCAGAGGGTGGACACCTAAGGTTAACTTGATGGGGCCCTAATGGTTCACCTTTAAGGGAAGACACATACTTGATACTCCTCATACGAGGAGCGAAGCGACCAATAATGACAGCCCTTCCTAAGGCATTCCTCATGGAAAATGATAAGATGGACTTATGCGTCTACATGAGATTGGCCTTAGATATGACCTATCTGTTTTGATCTCCGTTTGAGTACGGAGGATCAATTCACCTTGCTGCTACCTCTTTAAAGATGTGTCGGCATGTTAAGGTGAGCGAAGCGAGCCCTCCTAGGGTTACCTATAGTATATGCGGAATGGTTGTCACCTAACCCCGCATTTCTCGGCTTTTTGAGGGGATTGTGTCTTAAGCAGCCAAGACTGATTGGTTGTCGCTCTGTTCGGGCTCCTTTTCTTCATCAATGTTCCATGTTCCCGTTATCGGCCAGTTTGCCAGTCTTGGGGGTAGGCTTTTAAGATGCTTACTGACTGCCTGCTGCGTCATCCCGATCCGAGTTGCGATAGTTCGCTGTGACAACCCTTGCCGGTTCATACGCTCTATTTCCGTCTCAGGTAGGTTCGTCGCTTTAAGGTGCGTTACCACCTCAACCATGCCTTCCGGCAAGATGACATCAAAGCTCATGTCCAGATCGCCCTTACGGCCTTTCCGGTAAACCATCCCGAAACGCTTAAGAATGGCCGTTCTGGTCAGTCGGTGCCGTCCAGCTTTGTATTCAACAATTCCAAGCAGCTTTAGGCGGCGCATAAGGTCGGCTGTAGTGGTCCCTATGAGTTCGGCAAGTTTCCCATAAGGCAGGAACCCCGTGTGCCATGTTCCGGCATTGTCGCATATCTCACCGAGAATAGCGCTGACACAGCCGGTATTTGATAGTTCTTTCAACTCAGGACCGCATAGCCAGTTCAACTATGATATCCATGAACGCTTCAAATGGTGCTGTATTCATTCTTGTTATTCTCCATACTGGGTAAGTGATTAGTGGTGCTGTTGCTGGGTGCCTCGCCAAAGAACGCTGCACGTTCTTCCTTTTGCCGTGCTAAGCGCTTCTCCTTGGCTATCTCTTTGCGTCTGGCTATCTCGACCCCGTAGGCAATCAAGCCAGTTGAATGGATGATGGCCCAGAGGTGTTCAATGGTTTTGGGTGGCACCTGTCGATAAGATGACCGCTCCATTTTCCCGTTTCGCCACTGGAACGAAGCTTCACGGGGGTTAAGGCGGAGAAGCATTCTCACTGCTTGGTAACGGAACCCGTCATGGTGTTTCCAGAAACGAGGGTCCTCCTCCAGCCACAAGCCCAGAGCGATCAACGTCACGCCTATTGTTTCCGCGTCTTGTTCTCGGGCTAACGATAAGACGGCTTGATGGGCTTCCATTTCGTAGCCGATAAAGGGACTTCCCTTGTTCGCCATATCGATGAACCGCTGAGAAGCCTTTACAGTTCGCCCCCAGATGCCCTCTAGGACGGCCTTAGCTTTGTCTGGGTGATTATTTGCGAGGAATGCCCGGACCTCCTTCACATAGGGCTTTAGATCGGCCTTGGTGATCCCGCGTTGAAGCGGATGGCCGTGCCTTGCTTTGTTGCGTTTGTGATATTCGCAATATGAGCTGAAGCCCTTTGCGTCATGGCCGCATCCTTGCTGTTTACATGGTCGCATTGTTCTCCTTCGTCTGGTTTGGATAGCTTTAATCTTTGTACATAGACCTATAGACACGGACAGCCTGACATCCGCGCAAAGGGCGGTCATGGGGTCTTATTGATCCTCCGGGATTTGAACCCCAGCGCTCGGCCCCGGTCTTTAACGGAACTGACCTCTGCCCACTCACGGCGGGAAATGCTTATCAGCCGTCACCCCTTTGACTGCCTTAAGCTGACCAAGAATGGTCCACGGGGGCCGGATAGTCAACGGAAAAAATCATCTAAGTCTTTGTTTTTGTTAATAAAAATAATAATTGTATTATTCTGCACATTTGCTTTTTCAAAGGCTTAGGTATGTGCTTGTGACAAAAGCAGTCCAAATTTGTCACAGAAAAAATCCATATTCAGTTGTCAAAGAACCCGGCTCTATCGATCCGCCATTCCGGGCCTGTGTTAGCCTGAAACTGACCGAAAAATGAGTTGCGGGAACAGAAACGTCAATGCCCTGATTGTTAATTTTCTCTTTTATATCAATGGCTTATGCTAGACACACCAGAGCCTACATCTGATGCGAACCCTTGATTTTGTTGCTAAATCCAAACCCATGGGGGAATTTAAGGCGCATAGATGAGACAACTTCCGCCACTACTTCGGGTGCGACATTCTGTTCGTTCGATAGAATTTATAAGACGTTAGCCTGCTTGACCGCTTGGGGGAATTCGTGGGGCAATCATGGGGGAAATATTTTCCGCATCGATAACAATGCACTAGTTGAAAATCAGAGCGCTCCACCTCCCAAAAAAATATTAGATGTTGGCCGCAAATCGCAATCAGCGGCCCGTGATAGTGATTTCTCCCGTTCTTCATCATCGCAAGATAGCTTGCTAAAGGACACGGTGAGCTTGTCCCCGGGTATGGCGTGAAGCCTTCCCTTTTCCATATTCAGTTTTCAAAGAACCCGGCCCTTCTGAACCGCTGCTCCTAGCCTAAGAAGGCCCGGAACTGGATTAAAGATGGAGCACGGGAACAAATTCGTCAATATTTATATAATGATATCAATATGTTAGAAAAGTATACGCAACGGACAGAAAATCCTTTACGGTCGCAATAGTATCAACTGCTTAGAGGAAACCTTGTGACCAGAATTGGCCGAACACTACAAAGCCAGAGAACAATCAGTCACAACGAAACCGGATAAAACCTTATCATAACAAAGACTTGGCGTTCTCCGCATCATGCTGAAAGTTGTGGCTAAACCGTGCTCTTAATAAAATCAAAATGTTAGCTTAAGACTGAGGTACTCATATACCGTAAAATAATTTTAAATTAGCTGCGGATTATGTGATCTAGAGCTATTGCTTAAGCGCCCTGTAGACCGCCGCACGGCTCACCCCGGTCAATTTCATAATCTCCGGGACTGATTTTCCGTCCATTCTCAAAGCCCGTATAGCGGCCTCATCGACGGTCTTAGGGCGTCCCCCTGTATCACCTCTAGCCTTTGCCTTGGCTATTCCTTCAAGCTGCCGCTCCTTGCGCAAGGCTGTCTCAAACTCCGCCATGGAAGCAAGAATGCCGAACATGAGCTTTCCGGTTCTTGTGGTCGTATCCAGCGCCGCGTCATCCAGCACTCGGAAACCTACGCCCTTCTTGTCGAGCTTTTCGAGGATTTGGTGAAGGTGTGCCGCTGATCGTGCCAAACGGTCAAGCTTGGTGATAATGAGCGTGTCCCCTTCTCGAACAAACTCAAGCGCTGCCTCCAGTTCCTGCCTGTGCTTGTCTAAGCCTGATTGCTTCTCACTGAATATCTTCTCAGCCCCAGCCGCCTGTAAGCGCTCAATCTGGCTGCTGTGATCCTGTCCGATTGAACTGACACGGGCATAGGCTACGATCATTGGCATGTCTCCATATCTCTTAAACTGTTTGTAGACACTGGTTTAGAGATTTTTTTGAGACACGTCAATAGCTTTGTCTAAAAAGTTTACTTCTGAGACACCAAGCCGCCCAGAACGGGCATACAAGGCTTCCCCTGTGGTAGTAACGTCCCGGAGGACTGCTAAGGCGTCAAATTGTGATGATTGAGGTGATTAGTCGCTAAGCATTAACAGCAGCGCTTGCGCCTTGATTACGGCGGGGTTCATGCTGTCAACGCCCTGCCTGTCGTGGTGCTCTATCGCGACTAGAAGCCCCCGGAGGATTTCCGAAAGTTCGTCAAGGTGGACCACCCGAAAGCCAGCATCAGACAACGCATTCGTTACCCGGCTGGCTATGATTTGAGGATGATCTGTAAGACCTTCCAAGGCGTCGATAATGGTTTCGCGAGAGTTGCCCGGAAGGAACATGAAGGACGCCTACTTGATAAGAAGCGGGATCGCGGCAAGGATGATGGTGACCGCACCGATGAACATGACGCCCATGCGGATCGTCATTCGCAATTCGGAACGCTCTACGGCGCCTTCTATGTCATCTTTGGTTGCTACGCGGTTCACAACATGGTCCCTTGCAACGATCATTACATCAAACCTACCCCCCTGCCATGGACTAGGTCAAGGACAGCCGTTTGTATCTCTTAGGTCTTTTATGCCGGTCAGCTAGCGGAACGCGCTGTGTCGTCTACCGAATGCGCATTGTGGCGGTATATAGGCGAAACGGAAGGGGCTACGGGGGTGATTGCGATTTCATTTATATCGGATTGACCGTGCAGAAATTTCTGTCAAACATTTTGGGGGATAGCGGAACCTATCAATTGTGAACAAAAGGAGAATATGGTAGACTGTCTGTATGTCTTATGATGTTCGTGCAGTTGCTAATTTCGTTCTTGATGTTGCCGACAGTGAGATGCGGTCGGTATCAAATCTGCATATCAATAAAATTGTATATTTTTTACATGCAGACTTCTTAGCTACGTATTCGAGACCACTTGTTAGTGCAAAGATTGAAGCTTGGACACATGGCCCAGTATTTCGAGAATTATATCGCGAGTTTAAAAAGTACGGAAGTGATGCCATTAGCAGTAAGGCTTCCTTTCTTGATCCGATTTCGGGGGAAAGAAAAGTTGCCAAATGCTCTTTTACCAGAGAAGAAGAAATATTTTTGGTAGAATTGGCAAAGAAATATGTGGCGATGAAGCCAAGCGCTTTAGTTGCACAATCGCATATCGAAGGTGGACCATGGGATAAAACATGGAACCACGAGACTAAATCAAATGCATCAATGAGAATTTCCGATGAACTAATTGAGAACTGGTACGGAAGGACGGTAAAACATTGAAGAGCGTGGACTATACAAAGTTATTAGCTAAGCTCGACAGGCCACCAGCGGGGCACAATTGGGTTCGCCTTGTGCATAGTGATGTCCCCAAAACAACTAAATCCATTCTCGCCCTTGTTAAAGCGAAGCTTCGCTTCACCTATAGGCCCGGATATGCCGCTATTCAGGACCGCATTCAACTGGGCATATCTGAAGACACGGCTCGTAAAATTGCTCGGAAAACGGGCGCTGTTGCAGGACACACACCAAACGAAGAGCTAGTAGCAGCTTTTTTTGAGTATGATAAAGGACGCCGCTTCCCGCCGCATACCTCAATAGGCGTGGAAAAAGAACGTTTCGCTGTATCCCGTGACGTGGAAGTTCCTATCGTCCCGCTATCGGTAATTCGCGAAAATGGAAAGTTCGTTCCTATTTTCGTCTGCGGGTGGAGTAGCCTTAATCTCACTATTTTTCAGCGGCGTTTACTGGTGACAATTTACGAAGATGCCTTTTTATCGCTGACAGACTTTCTGAGCTCCCCTGCTGAATTCTTATTCTTCCCCAAGATAGAACAAGACGGCGAACGAAAACGCGAAGCAGAAGTGTGGAACCGTGGCGATTACTCGTTATTGCCTGATCGCGATCTGAATGAAGCTGTCGAGATATTTCTTCAAGCCCGTGAAGAGGCACGGAGGATACTCGTCGCTGAAATGGCGGAAACGACTGCGAAGCGGGAGACGAGCATGGAAACACCTTTGGACCCACCGTCCGAAGACCTTTTCGATAGAGAATAAGGCGCATCAAAGGTTATCCCGACATGTGCCGGGCTGCTTGCCATTATTAATTAGCGTCCGACTGCACTCTCGTGATCAAAAGTCGCTTCAAACGCCCAGTACTGCTCTCAAACCGAAAAGCCGTAAATCTTATCTCACCGTCAGCAGCAAATCTGTCACGAGCGTTCCGCTGAAGACTTTGGGTGACAGCTTGTACGCTTAATATGTCGCGGCAACCTTCAGCTAGATCAAAGGGAATGGGACGATGCTCATTCCCAACAAAAACACGTCCCTTAAATGTATTAATATTGTAGCTACTAATTCTGCCTACGTTTTCAATAGGCCGCTCTACTTGTGTCGTAAGGTTGACGTAATCAAATGTGTCGACATCAAGTGTTGCAATATTATTAACATCACGACGATAATTTGAATTGAGAATAGCTGTTTCTGCTGTCTTAGAAGCGTAAATAGGTCTATGCATCTCTTTAATTGAACTTTCACACTTTTCAATTAGAGCGTCCATTTGAGATTGCGTAATTTTAGGTGCAATAGGCTTGCGCTGCCTTTGAAGTTGTTCATATTGTTGACCCAAGGTACTATCAAAGTCGACGTGAAAACCTAGCGTTTCATTAACAACGTAATCATAGGCAGAGGTGACGAGATTTCCTAGCACCGTATCGCGTGGGGCTGTACCGAGCTGGTGCGCCCCGGCCATAATCATTCCAACAGTCGTAACAACCTTCCAACTGCCCCGCTCCGGGGACTTAATAAGGATACGCGCCCCTTTCAGCGCCGGTGCTTGCGTGATAATTTCACCGTTTAGGATCAGGTGTGTAGTGAGCGCGAGTGATCGTTGGAAACCTGTTAAAGCGTCCGCTGCATCATAAAAATCTAGCTGGTTGTCGTCTGCTTCATTGCCTTCAAATGATAATGAAAACTTGACACTAACCATAAACTGTCCCCCAGTCATACGCCCCAATGGTGTTGGGACTTTTCAACTTGAGCAGCGGTTCGTCAAGTATCAATTCGGCTAAGCGGCACCATTACGGCTTCCACAACCGCCCTACGCTGCTCCATAGCGGCACCATCTGTGTAGGTGCCAAAGGTCATTGTCTTTTTAGCGTCCGTATCATGGCCGACAACATCAGCAATATCAGCCTCAGGGAAACCCGCGTGTCTCGCTTTGGTGATAAAGGTGCGTCGGAATGAATGGAAATTGACCAGACTACGGCGCTTGCCCTCAACCACCTCAGTCACCCCTAGGGCCTTCCTACGTCTCGTAAAGGCTTTGCTGAGGGTGTCCGGCGCGTTTGGCATACGCCTTGTCTCATGAAACAGAAGTTCGGCGTCTTCCTTCCCTTCGCGGCGTTGGTCGATCAATGCTTGTAACTGCGAATGGATAGGGAACGTTCTAACACCCGCCTCCGTCTTCGCCTTGCTAAGGTCGAACAGTCCGCCCCTAGTGCCGCCTACGGTCAACGTGACAATTTCACCAAGGCGCATCCCCGACAATGCCCCGATTAGCGCTATTTCTTTCAGAATTTCATCGTGGTCCAGCCGCTTCTTGCGTGTTCCGCTGAGAGCTTCTTCGTAAAGGACGAGCCGTAATTCCTCGTCAGTAAATGGCCGTTCCTTCTCGTCTTGCTTCTTCCGGTCGCCCTGCTTTCGCCTCTGGGGCTGTAGCTGGTTCTTCCAAGGGTTCCCCGAAAGCTCACTATCGACCAGCCCACGGCTAATGAGATAGTCCCAGTATCCAACGATTGCAGATAAATGTTTCTGGGCCGTCTTCCGGTTCATTGGTTCCAACTCTTCGGTAACATACTCACCGGCAGTCTTCCGCGTGATGTCATTTGGCAACCGATACCCTTTTGGGCTGCACCAACGGGCAAATCGCCTTACAAGCCCCTTCCATTCTTTGGTGGTCTTCTCGGATAGGTCCGCCGCCTCCATCCATTTATCGACGTGCTTATCAACGGGGTCACGGCCAAGCCAGCCTTGACTATAAGCCTGCCGCTCTTCCTCTGTGCGAAGATGCTCTTCCTGCTCCTCAGCAAGGGATGTCAGCAGCCATCGCTCGTCCGGGTCCTCAGCCTGCTTAACTGCTTGGCGCAGTGCAGCCCCACGGTTCAACGCCAGTTCCAGCTTAGGCACTTCTCGGACGCCTTCGCGGCACTGTCTGAATATGTCCTTAAGGTCGCGTTCAAGTGCATCCCGGCGCTCTCGTGCGGTCTTCTTATCGCCGGTCTTGAGACTTTGGAGAAAGGCCGTCTTACCGTCAAAATGTGGCTGAACATCCTTCGGAAGCGCCATCTTAAACCAGTAGGTCACACCCTTCATTTGGATGTGCCTATCCAGCTTTCCCCGAAACCCTGCCATCTGTTTAGACCACTTATTTAGACCAAATCTAGCGGCTCTATATGCTTGATTTATAAGGACTTCAATAGGTTAAAGCAAAATGGCGTCTAGTCCCATCCTCTCCGCCATATCTATTTATCCTGACATTCTTGGCTCAAGTGCCCCCATGACAGGCAGGTGAACAGATGCCCGTTATTTGCATTTTCCGTTTTCGAAATATACCGCAAGCAACTAAGGCACTGAAATAAATATATTTTCTGACCCAAGCTCGATTCTTGACTGGAGGTCAGAAATGAACATCAAGAGCCTTCTCCTTGGCTCCGCTGCAGCCCTGGTTGCAGCTTCCGGCGCTCAGGCAGCCGACGCAATCGTCGCGCCAGAGCCCGAAGCCGTTGAATACGTTCGCGTTTGCGATGCATACGGCGCCGGCTACTTCTACATCCCGGGCACCGAAACCTGCCTGCGCATCCACGGCTATGTCCGTTACGATGCAAAGGGCGGCGATGACGTCTACACCGGTGTAGACCGTGAAGGTTGGGATAAGTCTGCTCGTTTCGCTCTGCGCGTCTCGACCGGTTCGGAAACCGAACTCGGCACCCTCAAGACCTATACCGAACTGCGCTTCAACTACGGCTCGGCCAACTCTCGCCGTGACGGTTGGTATGGCGGCTGGGCCGACATCAACGACGAAGGTGACACCAGCATCATTGGTGGAACGAACTCCGAAGTCGTCATGCAGTTCGCCTATATCGAACTCGGTGGCCTCAAGGTCGGTATCGATGAGTCGGAATTCCTCACCTTCACCGGTTACCTCGGCGATGTCATCAACGATGACGTGATCTCTGGTGGCTCCTACCGCACGGGCAAGATTTCCTACACCTTCAATGGCGGCAATGGCTTTTCAGGCGTGATCGCTCTTGAACAGGGTGGCGACGACTATGCAATCGACGGCTACATGCCACATGTTGTTGGTGGCCTGAAGTACGCAGGCGGCTGGGGCTCGATCGCTGGTGCCGTTGCTTATGACTCGGTCATCGAAGAGTGGGCTGCAAAGGTTCGCGGTGACGTCAACATCACCGACCGTTTCTCGGTCTGGTTGCAGGGTGCATACGCTTCCGAAGAATCGCCTGACCAGAACTACGGTCAGTGGGGCGGCGATTGGGCTGTCTGGGGTGGTCTGAAGTTCAAGGCTAGCGAAAAGGCTACCTTCAACCTACAGGCTGCGCATGACGATTGGTCCAAGACCGCTGTCACAGCAAACGTTGCTTACGAATTGGTTCCTGGCTTCACCATCACGCCAGAAGTTTCCTACACCAAGTTCGGTGGCGAATGGAAAGCTGAAGGAATTGAAGATGACGCAATCGGCGGCATGATCCGATTCCAGCGCTCGTTCTAATCAGATCGACATTTGCTTTAACCAACGCCAACGGAAAACCGTTGGCGTTGGCATTTCCAGAATCAGTGCTCACAAGAACGTGAAACGATGGTGTCGAAATGGGGATTTCAGATGTCATCGGCAATGGGGAGGCTACCTAAGAAACGATAAAATTGGGGGAAATGGGGGATCTAAACAAAGGTTCACACATGCCCCTCGATAAAATTAGCTCACTTATCTTGTATTTCTCCAATTATTTCATTAGCAATGCATCCCACAGATCGCCGGGGGGCATAAAATGATTATAACAGGGGAAATGAGAGTTGAAGCTGACGACAAATACGGATCGGCTATCGACTACAGCGTAAAATACACATCTGCCAGAAGCCCGAACCATCGGCTTGTTGACGCTTATTCAGTCGCAGAGCTGACTGGAAAATACGTCAACATTCTGTGGGATGATGGTTCGCACAAGTATAATGTGAAATCGTTTCTTGGTGAAATAAATGAAATACTGAAAGGCCACAGGTTTTCAGGTTTCGATCAACACATGCTCGACTCCCTTATTGGCACACTTCGTGAGCGCGGCAACAGCAATGCAACCATCAACCGCAAGATGGCTGCGCTGAGCAAGCTGCTACGAAAGGCGCATAAAATGGGGGATATTTATAGCCTACCCGAGTTCATCCGGCAAAAAGAACGCGTTGGACGTATCCGCTTTCTTGAACTCGAAGAAGAAAAGCGTCTTTTCGCAGCGATCAAGACACGCTGCGAAGACAGCTACCGGCTTGCCGTTTTCCTCGTTGACTCTGGCTGCCGTCTGGGAGAGGCCATTGGGCTGACCTGGAATGACCTGCAGGATCAACGTGTCACATTCTGGTTTACAAAATCGAACCGCAGCCGCACCGTTCCTTTGACACGCCGTGCAAATAAGGCCGCGCAGATAGATCACGCCCAGAACAAGGGCCCGTTTTCCATGCTGACGCAGGTCCGCTTCCGACAGGTCTGGAACGAAGCAAAAATGGAAGTCGGCCTTGGTAAGGATGATCAGGTCGTTCCGCATATTCTGCGTCACACCTGTGCATCACGGCTTGTGCGCGGTGGCATCGATATTCGCCGCGTACAAATGTGGCTCGGTCATCAGACTTTACAAATGACCATGCGTTACGCGCATCTGGCGACAAACGATCTCGATTCCTGCGTAAAGGTCTTGGAGCTTCATTAAAACCGACACCCGGGTTCTATGCCAATTCTAAAATGGCTCTCATCGGCGTGAGCAGTCTATGACGTCAATCGAAGCATTCAATGCATTATTCTGTGCATTTTTGCTATGATCGGCGTGCAAGGCCTATCATATCCGAGATATTTTTCGACTCGTTCTCGCTATCAAGCAAGCTTTGGCGCATTTCCTTTGCCGTTATTGACGCTGGCATAGCACGTCCAGATTGCCGACAAGCCGCCTCTTGATCTTTTCCACTCTGCTTCATCTACACCGTTCCAAATCACATCATTGAGGTGGAACCCGACGATGCAAATTGTTATGGCTGTCAAGCACGAGCACGATGCAATTTTCCATGTTTCATCATTCGAACGCATGATCTGATCAAAGCTGACTGGATATAGCCATGACCGTCCCTCGCCTCACGCCTCTTGTGGAACAGCTGCCGTCGACCGTACCATTCATCGGCCCGGAAACGCTGGAATTGCAGCGCGGAAGACTGTTCAAGGCGCGAATTGGTGCCAATGAGAGCAGTTTTGGGCCAGCCCCATCCGTCATCGAAGCCATGCAGCGCGAAGCGAGCGAAGTCTGGAAATATGGCGACCCCGAAAATTATGAACTGCGTCATGCGATAGCCGATCATCATCGCGTTAAAGCAGAAAACATCATGCCCGGCGCAGGCGTCGATGCATTGCTCGGCCTAATCGTACGCCAGTATGTGTGTGAAGGTGACACAGTCATCAACTCACTGGGCGGTTATCCGACATTCAATTATCATGTTTCGGGCTATGGCGGACGGCTCGTGACAGCCCCCTATCGACACGACAAACCTGATCTCGACGCACTTGTCGCTGCCGCACGTGAAGAGAATGCAAAGCTTCTTTATGTCGCCAATCCCGATAATCCTATGGGTAGCTGGTATGACGGCGCGGACATTCAGGCATTCATCGAACAGATCCCGGAATCGACGATGCTCATTCTCGATGAAGCCTATTGCGAAACTGGCCCGGCTTCGGCCTTCCCGGCTTTTGAGCCGGACCGTCCCAATATTTTGCGGATGCGAACTTTTTCCAAGGCTTACGGGCTTGCCGGTATTCGCTGCGGTTATGCCGTTGGCTGTCCGGATGCCATTCAATCCTTCAACAAGATTCGCGATCATTTCGCGGTCAGCCGCATAGCGCAGGCCGCGGCCATTGCCGCATTGAAAGACCAGTCCTATCTGGCACACGTTGTTTCACAGATTAAGGCCGGACGTGAGCGTATTGCTTCTATTGCATCTGCCAATGGCCTGACCGCACTTGCATCCGCCACAAATTTTGTCGCAATCGATTGTGGTCGCGATGCAGGTTTTGCCACGGCTATTCTCAATGGATTGATTGAACGTGATGTTTTTGTGCGCAAACCGGGCGCTCCCGTTCTTGACCGCTGCATCCGTGTCAGTGTCGGCATCAAAGAGCAGCTTGATGTTTTCGAAGCTGCACTGCCGCTGGCAATCGACGACGCCCGCAAATCCTTTGCAACCAACCAAGCCGTATAATCGAGGTTTTCAGCATGCACAGCCCACGCCATAACCTGCCGCAAAACCTTCTTTTCAGCACGCTTGCAGGATTATGCGGCGCGCTCGCTATTGCCGCCTATGCGGGAGCAGCTCACAGCGAAGGCAGTCATTTAAGTACGATTGCACCCTTGCTTCTGGCCCATGCCCCTGCCCTGCTGATCCTCTCGCTATTGGCTCCAGGCAACCGCGTTACCCAGATCGGCGGTGCGTTACTGATTGCCGGGCTAACGCTTTTTTGCGGTGATCTGTTCCTGCGCGATATCACGGGCAACCGGCTATTTCCGTTTGCTGCTCCCACTGGCGGAACGCTCATGATCGCTGGCTGGCTCGGTATTGCGATCAGTGGCTGGTTTTTTCGAACAGGTTGAAATGGTAAAAATAATAAAGGGGCCTTTTGGCCCCTTTATTTCTGCTTGTCACAGGATTTATGAATTGCCCTTCAGGCGTGCATTGCAAAGGCTATAATAACCGCCGCCCTTCTGAATCCACTTCAGGCCACCAAGCGCATTGGCATCCTTCAAAGCATGATATTGTTCGAGACAGGTGTGCATACGCGCCTTGCCAGCCGATTCATTGGAAAATTTCGATGAAACGGCCGTCGGGAATTTCATTCCGCGCGGAGCAGCGGCGGTGGGCGCAGCAGGCTCGCGATTGCCGTCCGTGCTCAGCGCAACCGGATCGGCACCGGCGGCACATTCGGTTTTGCGGAAATCGTTCCACTTCAGACCGTCAATACCGGCATCCTTGGCTGCCTGATATTTTGCACTGCACTGCTTCATGGTCAGCCCTTTGGCCGCATCATCAGCCGCAGCCGGTGCCTTGGCAGCTTTCTTGGCCGGAGCAGAAGGAGTCGCAGCGGGTGCCGCAGCCGCATCATCCCCACATTGCGCCTTGCGGAAATCATTCCACTTCAGACCGCCAAGCGTACCGGCATCCTTTGCAGCCTGATACTTGGCGCTGCATTCTTTCATTGTCAAAGCGCTTGCTGGCGTTGAAAAGGCAAAAGCTGCGGCGCCCATGATGATGGCAGTGGCTGCCAGAGCTGTAATGGTTCGAATGGACATTGCGTCACTCCCTGTCGATTCTGCCTCTTCGGTCACGGCATCGCATTGATGTGTAGTGACCAGATTTTCTATGGAACAGGCAAGAACTAAGCTATCGCCCGTCTTTTGTGCCTATTCCTTTTCCTTGTCAATATTGCGCTTAGGATGATTGACTGTCAATATATTACGATATATTCCGAATTCATAAAATACAATTTTTCTAACGGGCTTTCCCTGTCCGTTATTTGGAAGATGTTCAAAGTAAAGACACAGTAAAGCCATCAATCAGGCCTTTTTCTATTTGGCTGACCAAACGCCGGACATTCCATGCCCAAAAGCTCAAAAATAAAAAGGATTATGATTTTCGGCGGTCCCGGTTCGGGAAAATCAACGCTGGCGCGCCGGCTTGGCGACATAATCGACCTGCCCGTGGTTCACATCGATACACTTTACTGGAAACCAGGCTGGGTCATGCATCCGCGAGAGGAAGTCAGCCGCCTGACAAACGCTGTCGCGAATGAAGAAGAATGGATTTTTGAAGGAAACCATGGCGAAACCATGCATTATCGTGCCTCACGCGCCGATATGCTGGTGTTTCTCGATCTGTCCACCTCAAGGCGTGTTGCGCGGGTCATCGCAAGAATACTGAAATATCATGGCCGGACCCGTCCTGATATGGCTGATGGCTGCCCGGAACGCTTTGACTGGGATTTTTTAAAATGGACTGCGAACTACCGCAAGAACGGGCGTGTCCGGGCGCTTGAACTCATACACATGATGCCCGATCATCTCATCAAGCACCATCTCAGGCATCCGCGTGAAGTGGATGCCTTTTTAAAAATGATGACAATTGCCAACCAATAGCAGGACTGACATGAAAAAATGGCTGCGGCAAACGCAGCCTTTGTGTCAGTGGGCGGTCATCCACTCGCGCGCACCGCGAAGGGCTGCCGCCAATTCGCTCTTGCTCATGGTTGCGGCAACGCGATTGCGCAATTGTGCGGCTTTTTCGTTGCCTCGGATGGCCGCGATGTTGAGCCATTTATGCGCTTCGACGACATCGATTTCGCAATCACGACCAATTGCGTATTTCATGCCCATCTCCAGAAGAATACGGTCCTGGGAGGCGATATTTTCTTTATTCGTGAAGCTCTGAAACTGTGCCATTGTCTCTGTCCCTGTTAAATCCCGAGAACCGTCCGGTCTTTGTTTTCGCTTCAGCTTTTCACATCTGCGAAACTGCCGTCTCTGTCGTTCCGTTCATGCTCTTCAAGATAAGGGAGATGTTTAAAATGCGCGTTAAACCAGATGCTTAACAGCAAGCCAACAAAATCCGAACAAGCGGTAAATTTGATAATTCGTTAAACATCCAAGCCTCAAATTTCATTTGGTTTTTCGCAAAAGCCACCAAACGCGTTCAATTTTTATGGAAACCGGATGCTAACCATAGAATGACCGCATGAAGCTTCGTGCAATCAAACAGGCTCTTTCCAGCGGTACCCAAGACGGCAAGATTCCGCTTTATCAAAACTCCAATCTCATTTACCTTTACGTTTGCGTAAATTTTAAAGAATGTCGTTCGCAACGCCGAGCGCTTCATAAAACAGCTCATAAGACCAAAACACTATCTGGGAACAAATAGGATATGCCGCCTGATTACGGCGGTAAAACTGTGGGAGGAATGAATGATCCGTATTCTCTGTATTGCATTGACGCTGGCTGCAAGCTTCAGCGCCCCGGCTTTTGCCGATGAGGGCATTGTCGGCAGTTGGAAACGCCCGAATGGCACAATCATCCGTTATGCGGCCTGCGGCGACAATAAATTCTGCGGAACGGTTATGACGGGAGAATATAAGGGCAAGTCCATCGGCACCATGTCGGGCAAGGATGGCAGCTACAAGGGCCAGGTCAACAAACTCGATGAAGGCAAGACCTATAATGGCAAGGCAACGGTCAAGGGCAATAACCTGTCCCTGTCCGGTTGTGTGCTTGGCGGCTTGATCTGCAAAAGCGAAAGCCTCGCCCGTCAATAGTTCTCCTTCAAGGAAAGGCGGCTTAAAAACCGCCTTTCTTTCTCATGGCTGATCAGCGCGCCTTCTGACCGAACAGGATTTTCTGCTCTTCTTCCTTGTTTGCTGACGCCATAGCGCGTTCGCGTTCTTGCCTGCCCACAACGAGCCCGCGCTTGACTGCCGGACGAGCGTTTACCGCTTCGTGCCAGCGCTTGAGATTGGGAAAATCATCAAGGTTTTGCTCGTAATTCTTATAGGCATTGACCCAGCCAATGCTTGCCATATCGGCAATCGAATAATCGCCTGCAATAAAATCGCGCCCTGCAAGCTGGCGGTCGAGCACACCATAAAGGCGGTTGACCTCATTGGTATAACGCTCGATGCCGTATTGCACTTTTTCTGGCGCATAGTGGCGGAAGTGGCCAGCCTGACCCGACATCGGCCCCAGACCACCCATCTGCCACATCAGCCATTCATCAACGGCGACGCGCTTGCGCTCGTCTGACGGGTAGAACTTGCTGAACTTACGTCCGAGATATTGCAGGATGGCACCTGATTCAAACACCGAAATCGGCTTCCCGCCCGGCCCTTCGGGGTCGATAATGGCAGGCATGCGGTTATTCGGAGCGATTTTGAGAAAATCCGGCTGAAACTGGTCGCCCTTGCCGATATTGATAAATTTCACATCGTAAGGAACACCAAGTTCCTCAAGCATGATGCTAATCTTAAAGCCATTCGGCGTCGGCCAGTAATAAAGCTCGATTGGCTTGGTCTGTTCAACCATGGGCTTGCTCCTCAATATCGCGTGAAATTACACATTCCAATGATTGGAAACATAAGGTCCCTTTTTAAAGGCGCAAGCCCGCAACGGCGGATTTAACCCGTCATCAATATTTTTGAACCGCACATGAATGCCGCTCTCAGGGAGGGTTCAGATGCGCTGGCTAAACTCAAACTTACCAGAAAGATGAGGGAGCCAGCCATGTTGTTCAAACGCCTGACGATCACCGCTTTGTTGTTTGCGGGAATGGCCATTGTTGCGGGCGTTTTTGCTGGCAGCCAGCAAGGAGGATCAAACGAAGGGATCATGCGTCATCCTCTCATCGCATGGCAATCGCAAACACCGTCGAAAGCTCCGGAGACATTGCCATGAAACCGCCCTTTCGCACATTCATGGCCATCGCCTTTCGCGTGCTGATATTTACAGCCATTTTCACGGGTCCCGCAGCCACTTTTGCTTATACGCAGATAGGGCAACATACCAAGATGAGCGGCATCGGGCTGGTGCTTTATGTGAGCCTGCAACGCTCGACCTGACAGACGAAAAAGTTGGTCATTTTAAAGTCATGGAACCTGCTATATTAGGCTATGACAGAGCGAATCGAGCATCCATTTACACATGAAATCAAGACACCGCCGCCCTATGAGCCGCAGGTGTTTAATGATGCGGCTGGCGCGGTTGCGGCACTGCAAAAACTCTATGACCGCAACGTGGATTTCCTGCGCGAGGCTTTTGCAAAAGTCGCGCATAAAGACGCCCCGGCGCAGCGCTATCGCGCTTTCTACCCGGAAATCTGCCTTTCCACATCGAGCTTTGCCCATGTGAATACGCGCCTCGCCTATGGCCATGTGTCGTCGCCCGGCGATTATGCGGCAACCATCACGCGGCCCGATCTGTTTGGCCATTATCTCGATGAGCAAATCCGCCTTTTGATGCGTAATCATGGTGTGGCGGTCACAGTGCGCGAATCGGCGACGCCAATCCCGCTGCATTTTGCCTTCAAGGAAGGCACCTATGTCGAAGCTTCGGTCGCCAATGCATTTCAGCATCCCTTGCGCGATCTTTTCGACGTGCCGGATCTGGCCGCAACCGACGACCGCATCGTCAATGCCGATCTCGACCCTTCGCCGGGAGAACCCATGCCGCTTGCGCCCTTTACGGCGCAGCGCATCGATTATTCGCTGCAAAGACTTGCGCATTATACCGCGACCAGCCCGGCGCATTTCCAGAATTTCGTGCTTTTCACCAATTACCAGTTCTATATCGACGAGTTCTGCGCCTATGCGCGTGAATTGATGGCGGCGGGCGGCGGCGGTTACGAGCAATTCGTCGAGCCGGGCAATATCGTAACGCTCGCAGGCGAGACTGCACCAAGCCAGGGCAATCCGCTTGGTCGGTTGCCGCAAATGCCCGCCTATCACCTCAAGAAAGAAGGCCATGGCGGCATTACCATGGTCAATATCGGCGTCGGCCCCTCCAACGCCAAGACGATCACCGATCATGTCGCGGTGCTGCGCCCGCATGCATGGCTGATGCTCGGCCATTGCGCGGGCCTGCGCAATTCTCAGGAACTGGGCGATTATGTGCTGGCGCATGCCTATATGCGCGAGGATCATGTGCTCGATGACGATCTGCCGGTCTGGGTGCCGCTGCCCGCCTTGGCTGAAATTCAGGTGGCCCTTGAAGAAGCAGTCGAGGAAATTACCGGCCTTGAAGGCTCCGAACTCAAGCGCATCATGCGCACGGGAACCGTAGCCACCATCGACAATCGCAATTGGGAACTGCGCGACCAGCGCGGGCCGGTGCAAAGGCTGTCGCAGGCGCGCGCCGTGGCCCTCGACATGGAATCGGCCACCATTGCCGCCAATGGTTTCCGCTTCCGCGTGCCTTATGGCACGCTTTTGTGCGTTTCCGACAAGCCGCTGCATGGCGAATTGAAACTGCCAGGCATGGCGACCGAATTCTACAAGCGGCAGGTGGCGCAACATCTGCGCATCGGTATTCGCGCCATCGAAAAAATTGCCGCCATGCCCGAGGAACGGCTGCATTCACGAAAACTCCGAAGTTTTTATGAAACGGCCTTTCAGTAACAGCGGAGCGTTGAAAGCGCTCCGTTTCATCTTCGTGCCGTAATCGCTCGCATAGTGGCCACCATGTCAAAAGCCCGCTCGAAACTGCCCTTCATAATGCTCCTGGCCGCTGTCGCGGTCTCCGTTCCGCTTGTGCTGGGGTTTTTGGGAGCGGTGCATCCAGCACTCGATTCCTTTTCGCACTTTCGCGCGCATCTGGCCGTAATGATGGGAATTCTCGCTTTGCCGCTTTTGTTCACGCAAATGCGACGTGAAGCGGCGATGGTCGTGCTCCTGGCTGTCATGGCTTTCGGCAGCACGGGAGTGGCGCATCGTTTTCTTGGTAGCACCGATGAAGAGGCTCCGGCACAAACTTCCGGCCCACGTTACAGTCTGATCCAGATCAATCTGCGCTATAATCACTCCGAACCCAAACGCGTTCTGCAGATGATTGCGCGGGAAAAGCCGGATGTGATCACCTATCAGGAAGCGGGACCGGATTGGGCAATGTGGTTCGACATCCTCAAAGGCACCTATCCCCATCATGTCGAATGCCGGATCGATGGGCTCAATTTCGGCACTGGCATTCTGTCCCGCCGCCCGATTGGTGAAAGCGATGCTCAAGCCTGTTCAGCGGGTGGACGCCTTGCGATGGCCCCTATCGATTTTGGCGGCACAATCGTCAACGTCGCAGCCTATCATTCCGCCCTGCCATGGCCTTATGGCCAGAGCAAAAGCATCGACGCAATGGTGCCGGAACTGCGAAAGCTCGACGGGCCAAAAATTATCGCCGGTGATTTCAACGCCACGCCGTGGAGCTATGCAGTCAACCGCATTGCCAAGGCATCGGGCACGGCAACAGTCCCGAATATTGGTGGCACATGGTTGCCGATTGGCCTACCAGCAAACTTTACGGCGTGGATCGGCCTGCCAATCGATCAGCTTCTGGTCAGTCCCGAAATTGAAACGCCTGTTGGCTCATCCCGACCAGATGTCGGTTCCGATCACCTGCCGCTGCGGCTCGACTTTTCGGTGCCGCCGCCAGTCCGCCCCGATGAGGACGAACCGGAAACGCAATCAGTGATGCTATAATAAAAAAGGCGGATAAAAACGCCCTTTTTAATCAGCACGGGTTTGCGCCGACATCACATATTCACATAGACCGGTCCTTCGCCGCCTTGTGGCGGAACCCAGTTGATGTTCTGGTTCGGGTCTTTGATATCGCAGGTCTTGCAATGCACGCAGTTCTGCGCGTTGATCACAAAGCGAACATCCTTTGCCTTGGGATCAGCCGCGGCGTTGCCATCCTTGTCCACCCATTCATAGACACCCGCCGGGCAATAGCGGGTCGATGGCCCGGCGAAAACATCATGTTCGGATGCCTTCTGCAACTCCATGTCGCGCACCTGCAAATGCACAGGCTCATTCTCGTCGTGATTGGTGTTGGATAAAAACACCGACGACAGGCGATCAAAAGTCAGCACACCGTCAGCCTTGGGATAATCGATTTTCTTATGCTTTTGCGCTGGCTCAAGACTTTGCGCATCGGTCTTGCCGTGGCTGAGCGTGCCAAAGACGGAGAACCCAAAAAGCTGGTTGGTCCACATATCGAGGCCGCCCAACGCCACACCAATCGCGGTACCGAATTTCGACCACAGCGGCTTGACGTTGCGAACCCGTTTCAGATCCGTGCCGATGGCGCTGTCACGCCAGCTGTTCTCGATCTCGACCGGCTCGTCATTGGCGCGACCGGCGGCGAGCGCCTCCGCGATCTTGTCAGCGGCGAGAATGCCGGAAAGGACCGCATTATGACTGCCCTTGATACGCGGCACGTTGACAAGTCCCGCCGAACAACCAATCAGCGCACCACCGGGAAATGACAGTTTCGGCACCGACTGGAAACCGCCTTCGGTGATGGCGCGCGCACCATAGGAAAGGCGTTTTCCACCCTCGAACGTGTCGCGGATGGCCGGATGCGTCTTGAAGCGCTGGAACTCCTCAAACGGTGCCAGATAGGGGTTCTTGTAGTTCAAATGCACCACAAAACCCACCGCGACCATATTGTCTTCAAGATGATAGAGGAACGAGCCACCACCGGTTTTCATGTCGAGCGGCCAGCCAAAAGAGTGCTGGACCAGACCGGGCTTGTGCTTTGACGGGTCGACCTGCCAAAGCTCTTTCAGGCCGATGCCATATTTGCCCGGCTCGCGGCCTTCATCCAGCTTGAATTTTGCAATCAGCTGCTTGGCAAGCGAACCACGCGCGCCTTCACCGATCAGCACATATTTGCCAAGCAAGGCCATACCGCGGGTATAATTGGGGCCATGCGTGCCGTCGCGCTCGACGCCCATATCGCCGGTGGCAACACCAATGACCGCATCATCGTCGTTATAAAGCACTTCGGTGGCAGCAAAGCCCGGATAGATTTCAACACCGAGTTCTTCCGCCTTTGTGCCAAGCCAGCGGCAGACATTGCCAAGCGAAACGATGTAATTGCCGTGATTGCTCATCAGCGGCGGCATGGCAAAATTGGGCAGGCGCACCGAGCCCGCAGGCCCGAGCAGCAGAAAATGATCAGCCGTCACCGGCGTCTTGAACGGATGCCCCTCTTCCTCGCGCCAACCGGGCAGAAGCGTATCGATGCCGCTGGGGTCGACAACCGCACCGGACAGAATGTGCGCGCCGACTTCGCCACCCTTTTCAAGAACAACGACCGAAAGCTCTGGATTGATCTGCTTGAAGCGAATGGCAGCCGCAAGCCCCGCTGGTCCCGCGCCGACAATCACCACATCAAATTCCATACTTTCGCGCTCAGGAAGTTCCTGGACGTCAAGTTCTGGCGCTTCAGACATTCATGCCTCCGTCCGGTATGTCACCGCGCATTCTCTATTCCAGTGCACACGATGCATCCAATTGTTTTTCTTCATGAACCGATCTCATACCCGGATATGAACATGAAACGGTCCTTGTTCCCTTTTAAGCGGCCAGTTTGAAACAGTACGCCTTCATCCCTGCCCGCATATAATGTCGATCCGACAAGGCTTCATCCTATCGTTTTACCCTCTCGCAAAGTTGGGAACTGTCGCATATGCGTCCAATTGTCCAAGTAAGAGAGATTTTCTCACTTATAATATTTACTTTGACGTAAACGTCAATTCTATCCAAGCAGATGAATCCGTAAAGTTCAGGATCAGGGCTCAACGTTTTTCAGGCTGTCATCGGCGGGCTTTTATGCGGAAAACGCAAAATGCGCGCCCTTCCCCATTGCATTATGGGTCAAAATTCGCCACCTCTCAAGCGAGGTATGAACATGACTGATGGCCGCGAGACGTTGGATATGGAAGGCTTGCTCCGCTTTTATGCGGAAGCGGGTGTCGATCTGCCGCTCTCAGAAACGCCCATTGATCGTTTTGCCGAGCCGCAATCTCCAGCGCCGACACAAGTACCCGTCCGTCAGGAAAATACGCAGCGCGAAACGCCTCGTTCACACCAACAAGCACAACCGCGTGCAGCCGCGACGCCGGTCACACAAGCCGTGCGGGCAGCAAGCGATGTGCCCGATACCGCGCAGATCGCTCTGGCCCGCGAGGCGGCATCACAAGCCAACACATTGGAAGAACTGCGCGAGAAACTCGCAGCCTTCGATGGCTGCGCGTTGAAATTCACCGCAAAGAACCTTTGCTTTGCTGATGGCGATCCATCTTCGGAAATCATGTTTATCGGCGAAGCGCCGGGACGGGACGAGGATATGGAAGGCTTGCCATTCGTTGGACGCTCGGGGCAGCTTCTCAACCGGATGATTGAAGCAATCGGCTTCAAACGCGAAAATGTCTATATCGCCAATACAATTCCGTGGCGCCCGCCCGGCAATCGTACGCCAACGCCCCTTGAAACCGAGCTTTGCCGTCCTTTCATCGAACGGCAGATCGAGCTTGCAGCGCCCAAAATCCTTGTGGCGCTCGGCGGCCCTGCGGGCAAAGCTTTGACGGGTGCGCCGGAAGGCATTTTACGCCTGCGCGGCAACTGGAAAGTCCACCGCACGCCTTCGGGCATGGAAGTGCCCGTCATGCCGACTTTGCATCCGGCCTATCTTCTGCGCACGCCTGCGCAAAAGCGCTTTGCATGGCGCGATTTTTTGGCCGTAAAACTCAAAATGGCTGAATTGAACGACTAAAGCATTTAAGCCAAAAGTGCGAAGCCGTTTGCGTAAGGCAAATGCGATAAAGCAAATACATAGAGCGGTTCAGGCGTTTCCGTTTAAACCTGAACCACTCTAAGGTCGTTTACAGCCCAGTAAAGATCACTGACTTTGCGGCGCATTGAGCTTATGCGGCGCTATGGCCAGCTTGTGCTCTCGATAGATGATAAAACCGCCCGCCCCCATGACAATGGCGCTGCCGAGCAGCATTTCAAACGTCGGTACATCGCCAAAAAGCATGAAGCCGATGAACAATCCTAACAGCATCGACGTATATTCGAACGGCGCAATTGTCGACATAGGCGCGTGACGGTAGCATTCGGTGAGCAGAATCTGCGCGATCCCGCCCGCAAAACCAGAGCCGACCAGCAGCGCAAGCTGCGTCCAGTTGGGCACGATCCAGCCAAAAGGCAGGCTGAACAGCGCCACGACGCTTGCCGACAGCGAAAAATAAATTACGATGGTCGCGGTACGTTCGGTCTGTACCAGGCGCCGCACTAAAAGCATCGCGACGGCCGCCATAACCGCAGCACCGAGCGCCGAAAGCGCGCCGATTGCCTCATCCTGACCGACATTACCCTCTGAAAAGATCGTCAGGCGCGGCCAGATGATGACGAGCACACCGAAAAGCCCGACCAGCACCGCGCTCCAGCGGTAGAGGCGCACCACTTCCCCCAGCACCACCGCCCCCAAAATGACCGTGATCAGCGGCGAGGCATAGTTGATGGCAATCGCTTCAGGCAACGGCAGTTTCATGAGCGCAAAAAAGCTCATCGACATTGCGCCGACACCGATCAATCCGCGCCATAAATGGCTGAAACCATGCTGGGTACGGAATGCACCGGCCAATTGCCCGCGAATTTTGAGATAAATCAGCACGGCCACAGCTGCGAAAAACGATCGGAAGAAAATGAGTTGGCCCAGCGGCACACCTTCTGCCGCCTTGAGCATGGTCGACATGCAAACGAAAATGGCTACCGAAGCAACCTTAAGGCCAATGCCCAACATTGGCTTTTCTTCAAGCCCAACAGCCTCTACAGGCGCGCTCGCATGAGCGTTCACGACGCAATCCCCTAATTTTCAGCTTAGAATTTTTTTACCGTCTATTCTTCCATAGGCGCGTTTGGCGTGAAGTACCAGCCACCGGCGCGGTATCCATTAAATAATTTAGCAGTTTTGCGTTTCTTGTCGTTTACCCAAAAGAGGGATACGAATCCCCACCGTGCATTTCAAAGAAAGAATTTCCCGATGCGTACTGAAACCGGCCAGACATTCCGCCTCGAAGATTACCGCCCAACGCCTTACGCCATCCCGGAAACCAAACTCGATTTTTCACTTGAGCCGGAAAAGACCATCGTGCGCGCCGAACTCACCATCGAGCGCCGCAGCGACACGGCTGCCGGAACACCGCTTGTTCTCGATGGCGACGGCCTGAAGCTTGTAAGCCTTTCCATCAATGGCAAGGTTTTAAGCGGAAACAGCTATCTTGCGACACCCGACCGGTTGGAAATCAATGACCTGCCGGATGAGGCGCGTTTCACGCTTGAAATCTTAACGGAAGTCAACCCGACCACCAATCGTCAGCTTTCGGGCCTTTACCGTTCCAGCGGTGTCTATTGCACGCAATGCGAGGCGGAAGGCTTTCGCCGCATCACCTATTACTATGACCGCCCTGATGTGCTGTCGGTGTACACGGTTCGCATCGATGCGGAAAGGGATGCAGCACCAGTGCTGCTTGCCAATGGCAACCCGATTGAAAGCGGGGTTGTCGAAGACAGGCCCGAGCGGCATTTCGCGTTCTGGCACGATCCGCACCCCAAACCGTCTTATCTTTTTGCACTCGTTGCCGGTTCGCTTGGTGTCATCAAAGACCACTTCACCACGCAATCGGGTCGTCCCATCGATCTCGCCATCTATGTCGAGCACGGCAAGGAAGACCGCGCGCTTTATGCCATGGATGCCTTGAAGCGCTCGATGACATGGGATGAGGATACATTCGGACGCGAATATGATCTCGATGTTTTCAACATCGTTGCCGTGTCGGATTTCAACATGGGCGCCATGGAGAACAAGGGCCTCAACGTCTTTAACGACAAATATGTGCTGGCCGACCCCGAAACCGCAACCGATGGCGATTACGCGGGCATAGAAACCGTGATCGCGCATGAATATTTCCATAACTGGACCGGCAACCGCATCACCTGTCGCGACTGGTTCCAGCTTTGCCTGAAGGAAGGGCTGACGGTCTATCGCGACCATGAATTTTCCGCCGACCAGCGCTCGCGTCCCGTCAAGCGCATCGCCGAAGTCAAGACGCTGAAAGCCCAGCAATTTCCCGAAGATGGTGGACCGCTTGCCCATCCGGTACGCCCGCGTGAATATCGCGAGATCAACAATTTCTACACCGCGACCGTCTATGAAAAAGGCTCCGAAGTGGTGCGCATGATCCGCACGATCATCGGCCCGGAGCTTTTCCGCAAAGGCATGGACCTTTATTTCGAGCGTCATGATGGTGACGCTGCGACCATTGAGGATTTCATCAAAGTCTTCGCCAATGTGTCTGGACAGGATTTTGCGCAATTTGCCCTGTGGTACGACCAGTCTGGCACGCCGAAGGTCAAGGCCGAGTTCACTTATGATGCGGATGCAAAGACGTTCACGCTTGATCTTGCGCAATCGCTTGCCCCAACACCCGGCCAGCCGGTCAAAAAGCCGATGCATATTCCCATCGCTTTCGGCCTTGTTGGGCCGGACGGTCAGGATATTGTGCCGACCTCTGTTGATGGCGGCGATGTGCGCGATGGTGTCATTCATCTGCGTAAAGACGCAGAGACGATCACCTTTCATGGCATTGCGGCGCGTCCGGTGCCCTCGTTGCTGCGCGGCTTTTCAGCGCCCGTCAATCTCGAGGCGCCGCTCAGCGCCGAGGACCGCGCTTTTCTGGCAACCAACGACAGCGATCCCGTTGCGCGCTGGCAGGCGCTGACCGGCATCTTCACGCAGACGCTGATCGATGGCACCGTGCGCCTTCGTGATGGCGGCAAACCGGAAGCCCAGAAAACCGTTCTGGAACTCGCAGGCCGCATTGCCAGCGACGAAAGCCTTGATCCGGCCTTCCGTGCGCTTTGCCTTGCTTTGCCGGGCGATGGCGATATTGCACGCGAGATCGGCAACAATGTCGACCCGGAAGCGATTTCTGCAAGTCGCGATCATCTGCTGGCGGCCATCGCCACAGCTTATGCCAGTGATTTCGCAAAGCTATACGATGCGCTTGCGCAGCAAGGTCCCTTCTCGCCGGACGCACAAGCTGCCGGAAAACGGGCGTTGCGCAATGTACTGCTCGATTATCTGAGCCGTCATGAACAAAATGCCGAGCGCGCGGCACGCCAATATCTTGACGCCGACAACATGACCGACCGCTTCGCAGCGCTTGGCGTTCTGGTTCACCGTTTCGGTGACACAAAACAATCCGCAGAAGCGCTTTCCGCCTTCGAACAGCGTTTCGGCACCGACGGTCTTGTCATGGATAAATGGTTCATGGTGCAGGCAACGTGTCCGGGTGAAAAAACGCTCGCGACGATCACAAGCCTGACGAAGCACAGGCTTTTCTCGCTCGACAATCCCAATCGGGTCCGCTCCCTGATCGGTGCGTTTTCAGCCGCCAATCCGACCGGGTTCCACCGTGAAGACGGAGCAGGCTATGAATTTTTTGCGGATACGATCCTTGCCATCGACCCGGAAAATCCGCAGCTTGCCGCCCGCCTTTTGACCGCGATGCGCACATGGCGCTCTCTGGAAGTCAAGCGCCGCGATAAGGCCAAAGCTGCTCTCGAACGCATTGCGGGGGCTGCGAAACTCTCGACTGATCTGCGCGACATCGTGGATCGCACTCTTGCCTGATTCGCGCCGTATGGTTTTTTGACAGGCTTTTTGCCTTCTGATGCGATTATTGCGCGATTGTGGGCAGGGTTTGCCAATCAGATGCATGGGTCCTGTGTTTGCCTGCCCCCTGTTTGCAAGGGCAGGCAATATGAGAGTCTTTTCATAGTGTTAGGGCCAGAGATTGACGAATTGATTCCAGTTAAGCGATTGAGATTCATAAGAGAATCCCAGATCGCCGATGATGTTTTTTACACTTCGTTAAGGAAATAACTGGACAGCGCGAATCACTTTTGATTCATTGAAGTCATTCGAAGGCGGCGTATTCGAGTAGCTTTACACTCAGGCATAAAGAGGGACAATCAGATGGCAAGTACCGACGCGTATGGCGCGCCGGCAGGGTCGCATCGTGCGCCCGGACGGACAAAAAAGAAGGGCAAGGTCTCTGGCCATGTCAGCCTTCTTGCTGGTCCGGCCTATGGTAAGTTCATCTCTCTGGAGCCCATCCTGCGCCGTCTCGTACCGGCGCTCATCGTCATATTCCTGATTATTCTCGGCGTCGCGCGCACCTTCTCCATGCTTGCCTGGCGCGAAGATATCGAGCAGCAGCACAAGGCCGGGCTTGCAGCCGCGACCGCCAATCTCGCACAGATGATCGAGCGTGCGGCCAATGGCACCGAGACGGGAACGCAGATCGATCCCGATGCAATCCGCAACACGATTGCTGAGTTTCGCACGCGGGGCCTGTCTTCCGAAGGCATGACAGTCGCCGTCATCGACAGCCAGTCGGCAATCATTGCTGCGTCCGGTCCTGCAACCGATATTACGGGCAAGCAGATCGATACTGTGCTGGCAGAATCCCAGCCACTGTTTCTGTTTGCTGAACGCGCAGGTGTGCTCAATGTGACGCTCAACGGCGAAGCCGCCTATGGCGCGCTTTCCAAGACGCTGTCGCTGCCCTATTCGGTCATTGCGGTGGAGCCGGAAAAAACTATTTTTTCAGAATGGCACCGCGCCGTCTCGCTCAACATCACCTTGTTTGCAGGCACCACCGCAGTGATGTTTGCCATTCTCTATGCCTATTTCAGTCAGGCAGCCCGCGCACGCGAGGCCGACGATCTTTCCGGCCAGATCCAGCGCCGTATCGATCTGGCGCTGGCGCGCGGACGTTGCGGTCTATGGGACTGGGATATGGCACGCGGACGCATCTACTGGTCGCGCTCGATGTATGAGATGCTGGGCTATGAAGCGCAGGACGCGGTGCTGCCGTTTGCCGATGTTACGGCGATCATCAACCCTGACGATGGCGATCTCTATTCCATCGCCGAGCAGGCGGCATCCGGCGATATTTCCCATGTCGATCGCGTGTTTCGCATGCGCCACGCCGATGGCTCATGGGTGTGGATGCGGGTTCGTGCCGATATTGCCCGCGAGGGTGACCTGCATCTTGTCGGCATCGCCTTTGATGTCAGCGAACAACACCGTTTTGCGCAACAGACGGCAGAAGCCGACATGCGCATCCGTGAGGCCATCGAAAATATTTCGGAAGCCTTCATTCTCTGGGATGCCAATAACCGCCTCGTGATGGCCAATTCCAAATTCAGCGAATATGCGGGCCTGCCTGTCTGGACGCTGAAACCCGGCGTGCCGCGCAACGAAGTCGATGCGCATACCCGGCCCTTCACCTTCGAGCGCCGCATGGCCAATGAGCATAACCGTGCCGGTGGTCAGACTTTTGAGCGCCAACTGAGTGACGGGCGCTGGCTGCAAGTCAACGAGCGGCGCACGCAGGATGGCGGGCTTGTCTCCATCGGCACCGACATTACGCAGCTGAAATTGCATCAGGAACGGCTGGTGGATAGCGAGCGCCGCCTGATGGCGACCATTCACGACCTGTCGATTGCCCGTAAGGGTGAACGCGACCGGGTTCGCGAGCTTTCGGAACTGGCCCGCAAATATGCGCAGGAAAAGGAACGCGCCGAGGCGGCAAACCGCGCCAAGTCCGAATTCCTCGCCAATATGTCGCATGAATTGCGCACACCGCTCAACGCGATCATCGGCTTCTCTGAAATGATACAGGCCGGCACATTCGGGCCGCTTGGTTCGGACCGCTATGAGGAATATATCAACGACATCCACACCAGCGGCAACTTCCTGCTCAACGTGATCAACGACATTCTCGATATGTCGAAGATCGAAGCCGGTCACTTCTCGCTCGACCGCGAACAGATCGATCTCTGCCCGCTGATCAGCGAGACGGTACGCATGATCTCGCTACAGGCGGATGAAAAGAATATTACAGTCGAAACACGTATCGAGGATGGCATGCATCTTCATGCTGACCGCCGGGCAGTCAAACAGGTGCTGATCAATCTTCTATCCAATGCTGTCAAATTCACTTCGCATAACGGCCATATCACGGTGCGTGCGCGCAAGACCGGATCAGCACTTTTCATGACCATTCAGGATAGCGGCGTCGGCATTCCGAAATCCGCGCTGAAAAAAATAGGGCAGCCATTCGAGCAGGTGGAAAACCAGTTCACCAAATCGCATAGTGGCTCTGGCCTCGGTCTTGCCATTACGCGCTCTCTAGCCGAACTACATGGCGGCTGGCTGCGTATCCGCTCAACCGAAGGTGTCGGGACGGTCGTTTCAGTCTGCGTTCCCGATGCGCGCGCGCAAGCAAACCGGATACAACATCATCCTCACTCGGATGCCGCGGCATAGGACGGTTCAAGTTTAAACAGAAACGCCTGAACCGCTCTATCTATTTCTTTTATCGCATTATTCTACGCAAAACCGCTTCGCACTTTTGCTGGAAATGCTCTGTTATTTCAAAGTTATTATGATTGCCGCTTTCCGCAAGTAGCCTATACATACTTGCAGCGAGGTGATTCATGACTGCTCAATCCAAGACCGTGCGCATCATTAAAACCGTTGCCGAGACCCTAAAGCCCCAGTTCAATATCGAATTGTGGGACGGGACAAAGATCGGTAATTTCGACGGCCCTGCCTTGCAGCTCAAGGACCCGACCATCGTTCGTCAATTGCTGCTCAAGCCCAATTACGATTCGCTGATAGACATCTGGACATCGGGTCGTGTTGACGTCAGCAACGGCACCATTTTCGATCTGGCCGAACTGCGCATCGACGGCAAGCTGAAGGAGAAGCTCAAGCAACTGCCGAAGTGGGAATTGCTCAAGGATTTTCCGGCATTGCTCTTTGCGGGCAAACCGGAAGCGAGCGACGGTATGGACGGCAAGACGCCCTTCGTCAGCGGTTCCAATAAAGAAGCCATCACCCATCATTACGATGTCTCGAACGCCTTATATCAATTGTTCCTCGATGAACGCATGGTCTATACATGTGGTTACTTCACCAACTGGGACAACAGTATCGATCAGGCGCAGAAGGACAAGCTGGAACTGATCTGCCGCAAGCTGCGGCTTCAACCCGGCGATCGCCTGCTTGATATCGGCTGCGGATGGGGTGCGATGCTGATTTACGCCGCGCAAAATTACGGCGTCATCGGCACCGGCGTAACACTTTCGCAGGCGCAGACGGAACTCGCGCGCGAACGCATCAAGGCGGCAGGTCTTGAGGACAAGATCACCATCCATCTGAAATCCTATACCGAGCTCGATGAGAAGTTCGACAAGATTTCATCCATCGGCATGTTCGAACATGTCGGCATCGATAATTACGACACCTATTTCAGCGCCGTGCATCGCCTGCTGCGCCCGGGCGGACTTTACCTGCATCATGCGATCACCCGGCGCATGAAGAAGAACAAAAAGGCCTTCAACCGCAAGAGTGCGGAACATCTGGCTCTGGTGAAATATATCTTTCCCGGCGGCGAGCTCGATCATCTGGGCATGAGCGTGGAAAACCTCGAAGGCCATGGCTTCGAGGTGCATGACGTCGAAAACCTGCGCGAGCATTATGGCCGCACTTGTCGCCTGTGGGCGACAAGGCTGATCGATAATTTCGACAAGGCGGTGGCCGAAGTCGGCTATCGCAAGGCCCGTTTATGGGTACTTTATCTGGCGGGATGCGCGCTCGCCTTCGAGCGCGGGACGGTGCAGATCAACCAGACGCTGGCTTCCAAGCGCAAGCGCGGCATAACTGCCGTGCCGCAAACCCGTGCCGACATCTACAAGGACTGGCCAAAGTAAACATCAGGCAATCAGCCTGTCGAATGCGCCCGAAACCTCAGTCTCGCAATCCTTGATCTGTGATTCGATATGGCTGATCGCGGGCGCATTGACGACACGACATAAAAGCTCGCGAAGACCGGGCGGAAATTGCTCCACCGCGACACTTTCATCGAGACACAGGCGGATGCACTGGCTCAGATTGGTATAGAAGCGATGTGCTTCGACAAGCGCGTCCACGCTCGCCGGGTCGGCAAAGGATGGGTGAAGTGCTGCCAGCACCTCCTCCGTTGCAAGCGGGCGCGGCGCTCCATTCAGTTTTCCGGCAAGAACGGCGAACTGCGCTATGAATTCAAGGTCGATGATACCGCCGCGTTTCAGCTTGAAATCCCAGTCGTCGCGCGGCGGCTTTTCCGTGGCGATCAGAGCACGCATTTCACGCACATCAGCTGCTATCTTGGCCTCGTCGCGGGGCATGGCGATAATATCGTCGATTTCCTGCTCTATGATTGTCTTGAAATCGCTATCGGCATGAATGACGCGGGCGCGGGTCAGCGCCATATGTTCCCAGGTCCACGCCTCGGTACGCTGATATTTGCCAAAGGATGAAATATGGGTGGCGACCGGGCCCTTATTGCCGGAAGGCCGTAGCCGCATATCGACCTCGTACAAAACCCCCTCGGCGGTCGGCGCTGAAAGGGCGGCGATCAGGCGTTGCGTCAGGCGGATATAATATTGCGACGGCGCGAGCCTCTTGTCACCGTCCGACTCTTCCGCATCCGCATCGTGGTCGTAGAGCAGGATCAGATCGACATCGGAACCGGCTGTCAGCTCGCGACTGCCGAGCTTGCCCATGGCGAGAAGTGCTACCTTGCCGCCCTTTACCTTGCCGTGGCGGCGCTGCAATTCGCCCTCCACCGCATCAAAGGCTCTGGCGATCATCAATTCGGCCAGATCGGAAAAGGCGCGCCCGGCGCGCACGCCGTCAATTGCGCCCGTCAGAAGGCGGATACCGATTAGGAAGCGGTGCTCAGCGGCAAAAATGCGCAGCCGGTCCAGCACTTCCTCGTAATTGCTTGCAGGCCCGAGAAACACCCGCAGCCGTTCTTCCAGATAGGCGCGGGTCGGCATTTCGGAGAAAATAGCCGGATCAAGCAGCCCGTCGAAGACATGCGGCTTGCGCGTGATGATTTCGGCCAGACGTGGGGCCGCGCTCATGATCATGACAAGCAGATTGAGAAGGCGCGGATTGGATTGCAGCAGACTGAAAAGCTGGATGCCCGCCGGAAGCCCTTGCAGGAAACCGTCAAAGCGCAGCAGCGCGTCATCGGCGCGTTTGGTTTCGGCGAAAGCTTTCAAAAGGGCTGGCGTCAATTCGGTCAGGCGCTCGCGTGCTTCTGCCGATTGCGTGGCGCGATAGCGGCCGAAATGCCATGTGCGAATGACACGGCAGATATCGCTCGGACGCTCATAGCCCATGGTGGCAAGCGTTTCGAGCGTGCCCGGATCGTCGACATCGCCGGTAAAGACCAGATTGCCCGATGCATTGCCAAGCTCCGGCGCCTGCTCGAACAAGGCGGCATAATGTTTTTCTACGACCTTCAATGCGTCGAGGAATTTTTGCGAAAATTCTGCCGGGTCATCATAGCCCATCATGTGTGCGATGCGGGCAAAGCCCTCATCATCTTCTGGCAGGATATGCGTCTGCTCGTCGGCAATCATCTGGATGCGGTGTTCGATATCGCGCAGGAACCAGTATTTTTCGGCCAGCGCATCGCGCGCCTGTTCGCTGATCCAGCCGCGTTCGGCAAGTTTTGTCAGCATCGGAACGGTACGATTGCCGCGCAGTTCCGGGAACCGTCCGCCGGCGATCAGTTGCTGAGTCTGCACAAAAAATTCGATTTCACGGATGCCGCCGCGCCCAAGCTTCACATTGTGCCCGCGCACCGCGATGTCGCCATGGCCCCTGTGCGCGTGGATCTGCCGCTTGATCGAATGGACATCGGCAATGGCCGCATAGTCGAGATATTTGCGCCAGACATAAGGCGAAAGCTCCGCCAAAACCTGCTGCCCCGAAGCGCGATCACCCGCGACGGGCCGTGCCTTGATCATTGCGGCGCGTTCCCAGTTCTGCCCGCGGCCTTCATAATAATTAAGTGCTGCGCCCACCGGAATGGCCAGCGGCGTCGATCCCGGATCGGGGCGTAAACGCAGATCGACGCGAAAGACATAACCGTCGGCGGTGCGGTCCTGAAGAATGCGCACCAGCCGCCGCGTCAGCCGCGAAAAGGTTTCGACACATTCATATGGGTCGCCGATGGCTGGTCGCGTTTCATCGACAAAGACAATGAGATCAATATCGGAGGAATAATTGAGTTCGCGGGCGCCGAACTTTCCCATGCCGAGCACGACCCAGCCGCTTTCCTTTTCCGGTTCATTGCGGTCGGGCAATGCGATTTTGCCCGCACTATCCGCATCGCGCAGGAGAAAGCGCACCGCAGCCCCCGTGCAGGCTTCGGCAAGATCGGTGAGCCAGCCGGTGGTCGCTTGCGCATCGAAAATACGCGCCAGATCGCAAAGCGCAATCAGCACATGCGCCTCACGCTTGAGATTGCGCAAGCCCGTCATCAGAGAAGCCTCGCTGGCCCCCTCCTCCTCGCCGCAGATAGCGATTGCCGCCAGAATCTCGCCAAGCGCCGTTTCAGGCTCAGTCTTTGCAATACGGCTTAGAATTTGCGGATGATGAAGCAGCGCCTCACGGATAAAGGGCGACAGATCGAGTACCGCCGCGAGAAAAGCCACGGCCTTGTCATCGTCCAGCAGGGCTGCGACATCGGATAATTGCGTTTCAAGCGCGCGCGCTTTGAGGTCGTCCAGCACGGCTTGCGCCTGCACCGGGTCAAGCGGCGTCAGATTGCAAAGGTTTCTTTCAAAAAACAGTGCCTTTGCCTTGTCCGCCATCATGGTACCCTCGTGTCGCTATGTATTCCCCTCGTCCTGCGGCAGCGGAAATTCCAGAACCGCACGCAGCCCCGGCGCATTGTCTCCCGCGCTTTCCAGACGAAGTGCGCCACCGTGCAATTTCATAACCGCCTTGGCAAGACTTAAACCAAGGCCGGAACCCGGTTGTGTACGGCTTTCCTCAAGGCGCACGAAACGCTCGGTCGCCTGCTCGCGCTTGTCTTCGGGAATGCCCGGCCCGTTATCGGCAACGACGATGCGCACCCGGTCCTTGTCGCGCTCCATGGCAAGCGTGACTGCCTTATCGTCGCCTTCGCCAGCATATTTGATGGCATTGTCCACGAGATTGGAAACGGTCTGGCCGATGAGTTCGCGATTGATGTGCAGCACCACGTCATCGAGCGCGCCGAGCGTCAGCGTCACACCGGCGTCTTCGGCCACCGGCTCATACATTTCCGCCACATCGCGCAGAATGGGCGCCACGGCCATGTTTTCGAGATTTTCAGAAGAATAGCCGGATTCAAGCCGCGAGATCATCAGGATGGCGTTGAAGGTGCGGATCAATTGATCGGACTCGCCAATGATATCCTCAAGCGCCGCGCGATATTCAGGTCCGGCCTTCTTGCCCGAAAGCGCCTCTTCGGCACGGTTACGCAAGCGCGTCAGCGGTGTTTTCAGATCATGCGCGATGTTGTCAGAAACCTGTTTCAGACCTTCGTTGAGTTCCAGAATGCGCCCCAGCATGACATTGAGATTGCCCGACAGGCGGTCGAACTCGTCACCCGAGCCAGTGACCGGCAGCCGACCGGTCAGGTCGCCTTCCATCAAACGCTGCGAGGCATGGGAGACAGCATCAATGCGCTTCAGGGCGCGGCGTCCGACAAAGAACCAGATCAGCAGCGCGCCGACACCCATTATGCCAAGTGCCAGCATGAGTGATTGCCGCACGATATCGCGAAAACGCTCCGGTTCACCAAGATCGCGCCCGACCAGAAGCCGCATGCCGTTTGGCAGCGCAATCACCACCGCAACCGCGCGATGATCGGTTTGCGCACCCTGATCGCCATAACGCTTATAGGTAAACGCCCGCTCGATAATGCCATCCGTATCAAGCACGCCGGGCTCAACACCCTCGACATTGCCCGCCAGAATGCGGCCGGTCGGATCGGCAACCAGATAGAGATAGGCGCCGGGCTGACGTGAGCGGTAATCGATGGTGCGCACAAGCTGGGGAATGCCGCCGCGCGCATAGCTCTTGCCGATGCTCGCCACTTCCTCGCCCAGCGCTTCCTGCGTCTGTGCAGTCAGCATGGAAGCCGACAGATTGGTCATATAAAAGACCAGCGCCACGGCACCGACCGCAAAAAGCAGCAGATAAAGAGCCGAAAGACGCACCGCCGTGGTACGCATGAGCGCCGAAAAACGGCTCATCACTCCACCTTGGCCGCGGCCTGTTTGGCCCGCCCGGCCTTCAGCATGTAACCGGCGCCGCGCACCGTATGCAAAAGCGGGACGTCAAAACCTTTTTCAATCTTTGAGCGCAGGCGCGAAATATGCACGTCGATTACATTGGTCTGCGGATCAAAATGATAATCCCATACATTTTCAAGCAGCATGGTGCGGGTAACGACCTGGCCTGCATGACGCATCAGATATTCGAGAAGCCGGAACTCGCGCGGTTGCAGCGTGATATCGACATCCTGACGGCGCGCTGTATGGGCAAGCCGGTCGAGTTCGAGATCGCCAACGCGATAGATGGTATCGGCCTCACGCGGGCTGGAACGGCGCTGCAACACCTCGACACGCGCCAGAAGTTCAGAAAAAGCGTAAGGCTTTGTCAGATAATCGTCACCGCCTGCACGAAGGCCTGTCACGCGATCATCGACCTCGCCAAGTGCTGAAAGGATCAGCACCGGGGTTTCCATGCCCTTGGCGCGCAATCCCGCCACCACGGAAAGCCCGTCCCGCTTAGGCAACATGCGGTCCACGACCAGAACGTCATAGGTGCCGTTTTCCGCCAGCGCATAGCCGGTTTCGCCATCACCGGCAATGTCGGCCGAATGGCCAGCCTCGGTAAAAGCCTTTTCCAGATAGCGGGCCGCTTCGCGGTCGTCTTCGATAACAAGAATCTTCATGACACCATTATAGATAAGCTTCGCACATAAAGCGATGTCAGGCAGGACTGCCTGACATCGCAATCATCATGCCAGCTCGGCCTATCCCTTATCGATGGGCAGGGCGACAAAGCGGCTTTGATCATTGCTCTGCAATTGCAGCAGCACGGCCTTGCGACCCGTCTTGGCGGCCTCGCTGATGGCATCGTTGATATTCTTGGCCGACTTGACCGTCTGGTTGTTGACGCTGACGATAACGTCGCCAGAACGAACACCGCGATCGGCGGCATCACTATCAGGATCGACATCGGTCACAACCACGCCGTCCCCTTCTTCCGAAGGAACAACGGTCAGGCCATAATCATCAAGCGTTTCGCCGTTCGATCCGCCCTTGCCGTCATCCGGCTTTGCGCCCGCCTGCTTCATGTCGTTCGGCATAGCGGCGAGCGTCATGTCGACTTCTTCGGCCTTGTTGTTACGCCATAGCGTTACGGCAACCTTTTCACCCGGATTGATGCCCGCAATCTTACGCGCCAGATCGCGCGGGTCCTGTACCGGCTCGCCATTGACGGCAGTGATCACGTCACCGGACTTGATGCCAGCCTTGGCGGCAGGACCATCCTTTTGCGGCGAGGCGACAATCGCGCCCTTTTCCTCGGCAAGACCGAGCGAAGCGGCGATATCCTTGGTCACAGGCTGTATCTGCACACCAATCCAGCCGCGCTCGACGGAACCCTTATTGATCAGCTGATCGACGACCTGCTTGGCAGTCGAAGCGGGTATGGCGAATGCAATACCCACGCTGCCGCCCGACGGCGAGAAGATCGCGGTATTGATACCGATGACTTCACCCGAAAGATTGAAAGCCGGGCCACCGGAATTGCCCTTATTGACGGCAGCATCGATCTGGATGAAATCGTCATAAGGACCGGCACCAATGTCGCGGCCACGCGCCGAGACGATACCCGACGTCACGGTGCCACCGAGACCGAAGGGATTGCCGACAGCGACAACCCAGTCGCCGACGCGCACCTTGTTGTCATCGCCCAGCGCCACATAGGTGAACTTGCGCTTGGCATCATCGACTTTCAGGACCGCCAGATCGGTGCGCGGATCAGTGCCGATCAGCTTGGCATCGAATTCAGTCCCATCATCGAGAACGACGCTGTAGGCGTCGCCGTCGGAGACAACGTGATTGTTGGTGACGACATAACCGTCTTCAGAAATGAAGAAACCGGAGCCTTGCGCAAAGGGACGTTCATGGCCCGGACGGCCACCCGGACGCTTGCCGGGGCCACGGCGTCCCTCAGGACGTGCATCGCCGCGTGGTTCCATGCCAAAATCACGGAAGAAGCGCTTTAGCGGATGACCATCGGGAAGCTGGTCGAAACCGGAACCGCCGAAGGAGCGAGAACCGCCGCGGTCGGCTGTTTCCTGCACGTCCTTTTTAACACGGACGCTGACGACAGCCGGGCGCACTTTTTCAATCAGATCGGCAAAACCGGGTACGGCGGCGGGCGTCACCTGCACGGCTTCCGCACGCGCTTCGCTAAAAGCGCCAAGCGGGCCGGTCGCAACGAACCCACCGGCCAGCGCAGAGCAGATTGCAATCGTTGCGACACCCTTGCGATATTTGGAAAACACGGCTCTGGACATTCATCTCTCCTTGCGAGCAACCATCAGCCTGCACATCTCGTCTGCAGATACCATGGTCCTGTAAAACCTTATAGGGTCAAGATAGTGACGACTACCTTACCGCTCAATTTCCAAAACATGAAAGTTTTGTAAGGTTTGCGGGAGAGAAAATGGACTACTTGTCCTTCAAAAGCCGCGCCAGATCGGCCTTTTCGCTATCGGAAAGCGGCGCAGCTCCTGCTGCCTGACCGCGCCTGTTACGTGCAGCCAAAAGCAGGGCCAAACCACCGAACACAAGCACGATCACCGGAAAACCCCACAGCAACGCCGTGCGCGCCGAAAGCCGTGGCTTTAGAAGCACGAATTCACCATAGCGCTCCACCACGAAATCCTTGACCTCGATATCCGTATCGCCAGCCTTCAGCCGGTCACGCACCAGAAGCCGCAGATCGCGGGCAAGTTCGGCGTTCGAATCATCAATGGATTCGTTCTGGCAGACCATGCAGCGCAGTTCAGCGGAAATGGCGCGCGCGCGGCTTTCCAATGCAGGATCGGGCAGGATTTCGTCGGGATTGACGGCGAAGGCCGCCATGGTCTGGAACAAAAGCGCCACAGCGAGCAGAACGAAAGCGAAGAGCCCGCGCTTTTTCATGCCGCAGCCTCGCCTTCATGCAATACGGCTTTGCGTTTTTTCGCCGGGGCGCCAACTCGCAAACGCCGGTCAGCGAGCGAAAACAGTGCGCCTATCATCATCACCAGCGCGCCATACCAGATCAGCGTGACCTGCGGCTTCCACCAGACACGCACGACAGCGGAACCATCGCCCGGCTCATCGCCAAGCGCCACATAGACCTGACTGAACCATAGCGTGCGAATGCCCGATTCCGTAGTCGGCATCTGGCGGGCCGGGAAAAAGCGTTTTGAGGGTTCGATGCGGCCAAGGTCGCGGTCTTTGGCATCGAGAAGCGTAAATGTGCCGCGATTTTCGGTGAAATTGGGGCCAGTCAAAGGGCGCAACCCTTCGAAACGTAAGCTGTAATTCTGCACTTTCACCGTGTCGCCCGGACGCATGACCGCAACCGTTTCGGTACCGAATGTCGTAACACTGACGATGCCCAGAAGCGTTATGCCAAGCCCCAGATGCGCCAGCGCGGTACCGAACACCGAACGCGGCAATCCCTTGAACCGCGCCCATGCCTTAGCAGCCGAAACCTTACCGATCCCGGCTTTCATAACCAGATCGCAGAGACTGCCAAAGATCAGCCATGCGGCAAGGCCTATACCCAAGGCCGCGAGAACAGAGCTTGCGGCCGTGCTCCACAGTACAATACCAACAGCGATGAGTGAGAGCGCAAAAGCTGTCATCAACCTTTGTGAAACACCATAAAGATCGCCGCGCTTCCACGCCAGCAGCGGTCCGAAAGGCACAGCAAGCAGCAGCGGCACCATCAGTGGCCCGAAAGTCATGTTGAAAAATGGCGCGCCAACAGAAATCTTCTCGCCGGTCGTCACCTCCAGCAAAAGCGGATAGAGCGTGCCGATCAGCACGGTTGCCGCGGCCGTTGCCAGAAACAGATTATTGAAGACCAGTGCGCCCTCGCGCGATATCGGATGAAAGATTCCGCCCGCCGAAAGACTTTGCACGCGTAGCGCAAACAGTGACAATGAACCGCCGATGAAGATGGCAAGAATTGCGAGAATGAACAGGCCGCGCCCGGGATCGGTGGCGAAACTGTGCACAGATGTGAGCACGCCGGAACGTACAAGGAATGTGCCCAGCAGCGACAGCGAAAAAGTGAGGATCGCCAGAAGCACGGTCCAGATTTTAAGCGCCGAACGCTTTTCCATCACAATGGCGGAATGAAGCAGCGCCGTTCCGACCAGCCACGGCATGAAGGACGCATTTTCGACCGGATCCCAGAACCACCAGCCGCCCCAGCCAAGTTCATAATAGGCCCAGTAGGAGCCCATGGCGATGCCGCCAGTCAAAAACATCCAGGCAACCAGCGTCCATGGCCGCACCCAGCGCGCCCATGCGGCATCAAGACGGCCTTCAAGAAGAGCGGCAACGGCAAAGGAAAAACAGACCGAAAAGCCAACATAGCCCAGATAAAGCAGCGGCGGATGGATCGCGAGACCGATATCCTGCAGGATGGGGTTGAGATCACCGCCTTCAAGAGGTGCCGGAGCGATGCGCGTGAAAGGATTGGAGGTAAATACGATGAAGGCCAGAAAGGCCAGCGCGATCCAGCCCTGTACGGCTAGAACATTAGCGCGCAACGTTTCGGGAAGATTGCGGGAAAAACCAGCAACGAGCGCGCTGAAAAAGGTGAGGATAAACACCCACAAAAGCATGGAACCTTCGTGATTACCCCAGACGCCAGTGATCTTGTAGAGAAGTGGCTTTTGCGAATGCGAATTCTCAACGACATTAAGGACGGAGAAATCCGACACGATATAGGCGTGAATGAGCACCGCCGACGCCAGAACGACCAGCGCGAAGACCGCAAGTGCGGTGGGCACCGCAACTGCCATAAGCTGCGCATCGCGCCGGTGTGCGCCAATCACAGGCAATATTGATTGTATGACAGAAAGCGCCAGCGCCAGAACGAGCGCGAAATGACCGACTTCGACGCTCATATTATTTTCCTTCCCATACGCCCTTTTCCTTCAAGCTGGTGGCAAGGTCCTTGGGAACGTAATTCTCGTCATGCTTGGCCAGCACATTATCGGCGCGGAAAACACCGTCCGGCCCGAAACGGCCTTCGGCGACGACACCCTGCCCTTCGCGGAAAAGATCCGGCGGTATACCTTCAAAGACCACTTTAGCGGTCTTGATCGTATCGGTAATGGTAAAATGCAGATCGCTTCCCTGACGGCTGACCGAGCCTTCTTCAACCAGCCCACCCAGTCGGAAGCGGGCGCCTGAGGTGATCTCCTGTTCGGTGAGATCGGCAGGCGTACGGAAAAAGCGGATATCCTGATTGAAAGCCATCAGCATCAACCCGACAGCGACCGCAAGAACCGCCAGTGCGCCACCGATTAGCATCAGTCGCTTGCGCTTGCGGCGGCTCACAGTGCGGGCAATATTGCCAGAAGGCTGGGATTTACGGATATTGTCGTGTGCGGTCGCGCTCATTCCTGCGCCTCCAGTTTCAGTCCGGCAGCAAAGCTGCGAAGGTCTTCCCGCTCATTGTCCGCCAGCGCATCAAGACCACGATTAAGGGCATCGAGCGCAGCTTCACGACGGTTTAAAATCATATAGGAGCGCACAAGACGCTTCCAGCCATCGAGATTTTGACCGTTCTCACGCAGGCTCGCGTCCAGACGCGAAACCATGCCTTCAACCATTGCCTGACGGTCTTCCGTCGAAAGCGATGCAGCGGCTTCGATATCGCCGGATGTCGGCCCCTTGGGTTCAGCCTGCGCGTCGGACGCCGAACCGCTCAAACGCGCAATGGCCTGTTCGATCTGTCCTCGCCACGGCGCATCGGCGGGAGCCTTTGCCAGAAAATTGCGAAGGCGCGTAGCAGCCACATCGGGATGCCCGTCCTGCATCTCTCCCTGCGCGAGATAGAATTGCGGGCGGATATCTTCGGGTTTCAACGCTGCCGCCTTTTTGAAAAAGCTGTCCGCTTCCGCCGTGACAGTACCACCCGCCACAGCCGTCAATGCTTCTCCCAGCCCCTGAATGCGCACAAAATCTTCACCGGCAATACGAATCGAAGAGCGATAGGCATTTACCGCCTCGTTGAAACGGCCAAGGCGCATATAAATCGGTGCCAGCACGTCCCAGCCACGCACATCGTCCGGGTTTTGCGCCAGATGCGCTTCGGCTCGCGCGACCAACTGATCAACGGAGCCGCGTTCAGGCCCGGCCTCAAGGCGCGCGGTAAGCGGCATGGATTCCATGTCGGGCTTACCAAAAAGCGGATAAATGCCCCAGGCAATCAGCGGCACGGAAAGGACGGCGATTAGCGACAGAACGCGTGCCGAACCTGCTTTTACTGCGGTAGTGGATATGCTGTGACTAGCTTTCTCTGCATTGAGGATGCGGCGTGAGATTTCAATCCGCGCCTGATCCGCGCTCTGCGTATCAATCATACCGCGCGCGGCGTCGGCTTCGACCTCGCGCAACTGGTCACGATACACTTCAAGATCATTTTTTTCGGCGGGCAAGGTCACCTGCCCGCGCCGCGTCAGCGGCAGCAGGACAGCCAGCGTGGCCAGCAAAGTCAACAAAGCTGCAATCAACCAGAATTCCATGGCCATGACTTAATCCCGACCATGGGAAAAACCAACTGATACCCCGCAATAAGTGGTGACCTAGGGCAATTCGCCGCAAAGGCCAAATCGGCAGCACATCAGGTAAGAGGCGTCCAGCTTCCATCGGCATTGCGGCAGGCAGTGCCACGTGAAGTCTGCTGCGTACCATCAATATCGTAACTATGCGAATATTGGCGGCAGTTCTGCGAACCGACCTGATATGGTTGGGCTGCCGTCACATCGCCGGAATTGGCTCCACTATTCCACGACACTGCTTTTCCTGCCGGCGAATATTCAAGTGCACGATATTCCGCTTCAAGCGCCTTGCGGCGATCCGACGGGCTCAACTGGCCGGCAGCATTCCCGATAAGCCCGTTGCCAAGCGGCGTCAAAAGGCTTGTCTGCGGTTTCGTGTCCGACGATCCGCCAAGAGACGGCAGGACTCGGCCTTTCCCCGATGTTCCGCATGCTGACAGAGCAACGCACAGGACGAGCATCATTGGCACGACCAACAGGGAACGAGAAAACGGCAAACCAGAAAAGCTGGATAAACGCATCATAACAAACCGGCCTTCACGAATAAATCAGCATGCATATCATAGCATCGCCTGATCTTATTATTTCACCTTCCCAAGCATTACCAGTGGGGGCAGGAAAAGCTTCGTCGACTGTGGCTTTTCAGCAAGACGGGGTCAATCGCCCGCAAGCGGCAGAATAACGCGTGCCCTCAACCCGCCGAGCGGACTTTTTCCAAGATCGAGCCTGCCACCATATTCACGCACCGCGTCCTGAACGATTGCAAGCCCCAGCCCTGTTCCGGGCTTTGTTTCATCAATCCGGCCGCCGCGCCTGAGTGCCGCCTCTATCTTGTCCGCAGCCAGCCCCGGGCCGTCATCATCAATCAGAATCTCGAACTGTTTTTGACTTCCGCTCACGGGTGCGACGATGATAACGATGCGGCTGCGGCCCCATTTGCCAGCATTTTCGAGAAGGTTGCCGATGATTTCTTCAAGGTCTTCCTTTTCGCCTGCAAAAACTGCATCTGGAAAATCATTGCGCAAATCCACACTGAAGGCGGGATTGAGTTTTGCGCTCACACGCTGCATCCGCTCAATAACGGGCGTAACGGGCGTGCGGAACACCACGCTGTCGCGCTGGGCTGCAATGCGGGCGCGTTGCAGATAATGCTGTATCTGCACCTGCATGGATTCACTTTGCTCCTGCACGATGCGCCCCTGATCTCCGCCGATGGCACGCCCTTCATTGACGAGTACAGAAAGCGGGGTTTTGAGCGAATGCGCGAGATTGCCAACCTGAGTGCGCGAGCGTTCGACAATGCGACGATTATTCTCGATCAGCGCGTTCATTTCCTGAGCAAGCGGCGCGATCTCAACCGGAAGCTCGGCTTCCAGTTTCGACGAGCGCCCCTCCCGAATATCGGCAAGCGCCTGTCGTACCTTGTCCAGCGGTCGCAAGCCGAACAGAATGATGGCAGCATTGATCAGAATACTGCCGATGCCGAATATAGCGAGATAAGTCGCAAGACGGGTTCTGAATTCGGAAATTTCGGCCTGCACTTCGCTGAGGTTCCCCATGACGCGAAAACGCGCGACACGGGCCGGATTATCGAGGACGACCTCCGTTTCCACAATAAACAATTCTTCGCCGTTCAGACCTGGCAAGGAATAGCTGCGCATAAAGGAACTATCGAATGGGGCTTGAGAAGCCGGCATTTCCGGAACAATACGCCCCAGAAGAGAGGGAGATTGAAGTTTACCGGTCACATTGTGGGTCAGAGGATCGACAGACCAGTACCATCCCGACAGCGGGCTTGAATAACGTAATTCACCCAGTTCGGGACGGCCCTGCAATGTGCCTTCCGGTGACACGCTGACCGCTCCAACTAGACTAAACAGATGTGCGGTCAAAAGCCGCTCGAAATTGCTGCGCGCAGCATCGCCGTAAAGTGTGCCGATCAGCGTCGCGACAACAATAAGCGCTGCGATCACCCACAATGTCGAGAGGGTGACGACGCGTGCCGCAAGGGAGCGGATGCGGAAAAGGCGAAACAGCTTCAGTTTGCACGCTCCTTATCTTCACCCCCATTAACAGAGCGCATACGATAGCCCATTCCGCGCACGGTTTCGATCAGATCAATGCCCATCTTCTTGCGCAAGCGACCGACAAAAACCTCGATCGTGTTGGAATCGCGATCAAAATCCTGATCATAGAGATGCTCGACCAGTTCGGTGCGCGACACTACCTCATCCATATGGTGCATCAGATAGGAGAGCAGGCGGAATTCATGCGATGTGAGTTTGAGCATCACGCCATCGACGCTGGCTTTGGATGTCTTTGTATCCAGCGTCAGCGGACCGCAGATGAGTTCTGACGAGGCGTGCCCCGCTGCCCGGCGGATCAGCGCACGCAACCGCGCCAGCACTTCCTCGATATGGAACGGTTTTGCGACATAATCATCGGCGCCTGCATCGATACCCGCCACCTTGTCGCTCCAGCGATCACGCGCCGTCAGCATCAAGACCGGCATGCTGCGCCCGTCGCGCCGCCAGCGCTCGACCACGCTGATGCCGTCCATAAGCGGCAGGCCGATATCGAGAATAACGGCGTCATAGGGTTCGGTGTCGCCGAGAAAATGGCCTTCTTCGCCGTCATGCGCACTATCGACAACATAGCCCGCCCCCACCAACGCATCGCAAAGCTGGCGATTAAGGTCCTTGTCGTCTTCGACAATCAGGATACGCAAAGAGACAGCCTCCCTAAAACAAAAAACTCAAGCCGCCCAGCGCAATGGCTTGGGACGGCTTGAGTTTCCATGCAAAATCTAATTATTGGGGACCGCCACTTCGACGCGGCGCGGACGCTCGCCGTTGCGGCCCGGCACAAGTACCACAACGACACAAACGGGAGCTCCATTCTGCGTGGAAGGTGTGGCCTTGGCCAGTTGCCCGCCCTGCGAGGCAGCAACCCGCTCGCCCACAGCCGTACAGTCCCCGGCGGCAGCGACAACCAGCCCGGATGTCTGCGGAACGCTGATCGGCAAGGCACCGGCATTCACCGGCAACAAGCCAATAGTGACCGCAAGAAGCGCGAAAACTTTCAGTGCAAGGTTTTGTTTCATCATGCTGCCTTGTATAGCGCCCGACAGCTGAACGATGCATGAACAATCTGTAATGCTGCCGAGTCTAACGGGTATTTTTATCTTAGCTATCACGCTTTGTATAATTAGGAAATGCAGAGCATTGAAGCGCAGAAATATTATGCATCCTTGGTAATTTCAAGAATGGCCACGTCGCCGGGGCCGGTTTTTGCACCCACCATCGCAACATGAAGCGCGAAAGAACCGATCCCGGCTTCTGCCAGACGCTCCGCACCGGCATAAGTCCAGACGGGAGATGCAACCTGATCACTGTGCAGCAATTGCCCTTTCTGCCAAACTTCCACCCGGTAGAGTTCGCGTTCTTCACCAAGCGGAATGTCCTCGCCAAGCCAGCTATCGGCATCAACACGCCCACGCCTGATCCAGTGAAAGACGAGAGCGCCATTCGGCTGAAGTTCATATTTGAGGTGAACCGGGCTAAGCGGTTTAAGCGCGCGCAAGCCGCCAATCGCAGACCGTGTATCGAAAAAGGCCTCCGAAAATGCCTTGCCCGCCGTACCCGCACGCCAGTTGAGTTCAAGCCCCAGTTCAGATCCCGTCAGACCCGCGGCACGCACCGCAGCATCGAGCAGGATGAAGGGTGTGCCTTGCGGCTTTTCAACGAGAGCGGCCCTTTCCGTACCAAGCTGGCCGCGCAGCAGACGCTGCAACCGCCAATGGTTGAGTCCGATTTCTTCGGCCTCGAGAAATTGGAAAACTTCCCACGCGCCATCCGGGGCCTGCATCAGCGCCGTGTTGGCACCGTTTAAAACCTGCGCCAGCGGTCGTGATTGCAGTTCACCGGCATAAAGCACGACATCGACCACATGCCCTTCCTGCAAACGTCCACTGCGACCACCTTCAAGCGGCGCAACAAGTTCGCCCCATGATGGCGCGTTCGGTGATCAGCGCCCGCTCGCCAAAACCATCCTCGGCAGGTGACGCATAGACCGCAACCCCGCGCCATGGCCGCGCATGGGCGGCAATGCGGAACTGGTTGGCCGGTTCTTCCGCTCCCGGCCACAAGGGCAGGTCGATCAAGTGAAAGAGCGGCTTCATGTCGATGACGGTTCCGCCCGGCGTTGCAGGCGGCGTTACGCCCTGATCGGCAAAGGTGATATTGGGTGCAAGTGCGACGGCGCGCACGGATCGCACCGTGCCGTCCTCCAGACTGGTAACGACATAATCGCGCGCCCCGCCCAGCATATCAAGACGCAAGCGGTCGCCCGCATGAATAGCCGCCTGCGACCACGGCAAAGCAAACGACGCCGTGCGCCTTTCGGCATGACGGCGCGCAATCCACGCCTGCGCCAGGGCACTCGCCTGTCCCTTTTCCATGGAACCGGCAAGACTCAGGGATTCGCTGCCCTGCCCCTGATCACGGCTTGCAGACACGCCGACCACCTGGAAATCGCGCAAGGGATCGTTGCAGTAGAGTTCGACAGATGCTGGCAATGTGCCCTGATCTTCGAGTACTGCGGTGAACACGTCACCCTCTTCGGGGTCAACCAGCCGGTCGTGAACCGCAATGGCCGATGCTGCCCGTGCAATGCTTTTGAACACGAATTGCCCCGCCTGCTCGAAACCATGAATGCCAAAAATGTTGAACAGCGGCTCCAGAACGCCGCGTGTGCTCGATGGTTCGGAGACAATGAATCCGGAGAGATGCCCGTCTGCACCGGAACAATCAGCCGCAGGAAGCCCAAAATCGGTCAGGATGGCGGAAATCAACTCATCCAGCGCAACGCCGCTCAGGCGTCCGTTGAGCCAGTGGCCGAGCCGCCAATTGGCGGTGTCGCCCCATGTGCTGCTGTTTAAGGGGAATTCCGGGAATGGCCGCGTATCCCATGCCCACAGATAGATGCGTTCCATATCCAGCATCGGCCCGCCATAGACCGGCGAGATCGTATTGGCATGTTCCCAATGCTGATAATGCGCACGCAAAAACCGATCCATACCGATATCCGAGCGTGAGCCATTCGAGAAATAAGGCACCGCATTTTCCGAGGATTTTGGGTCTGGAAAGACGTTGGGCTGGTTTGGCCCCTTGTCGACAGCGGGACAGCCCAGTTCCGTAAACCAGATCGGTTTGGATTGCGGCACCCAGTCCGTTGGTTGCGCCTGTTCGGCGCCATTGACGCGGTTAAAATGCGGATTGCTCCACCACGAGCGGATATCCTTGAAGCGATAGACCCATGGCTTGCCCGCCATCCCATCGGTAATCGGCGTGCGCAAACGCGAATCGCGATCTTGGTCGCTTGCATAATACCACTCAAAGCCTTCACCCGCCTCGACCTGCCCCGCAAGACCGTCGAGATCATAAGCTGCGGCAAAACCATCGGGGTTACCGCCTTCGAAATCGCCATCGCGCCAGTCTGCGAGCGGCATATAATTGTCGATGCCGATGGCATTGATTGCCGGATGTGACCACAGCGGATCGAGATTGAAGAACAGATCGCCTGTTCCGTCCTGTGCCTGATAGCCGAAATATTCCGACCAGTCCGCACCATAGGTGATACGGCATATGGGGCCGAGACGCTCACGCATTTCAGCGGCAAGCGCACAAAGGCTCACGACAAAAGGAAAGGTTTCGCGGTTGTCGCGAATACTGGTCAATCCGCGCAGTTCCGAGCCGAGCAGGAAGGAATCGACACCGCCAGCACGCATCGCCAGATCGGCGCAATGACGAAGAAACCGGCCATAGCCCCATTCGCCGTTCACGAAAGCGCTCACCTGTTCGCCTGCCGAAGGCGTCTTGTCGGGAGAACCTGCCTGCCCGATGGCCGGATGGCAGGTGATGCGCCCGCGCCATGGATAAAGCGCCTGCCCCACGCCGCCATAAGGTGACGGCAGCGTATTGCTGGCCGGAATATCCATCATGATAAAGGGATAAAGCGTGACATTGAGCCCCCGCGCCCGCGCATCGCGGATGGCCGCAATCACGCTGGCATCCGATGGGGTGCCGCCATAAGCAGCACCCTCGCCGCTTGTGGAAATCAGATGTGCGCTGCCACGCGTCACATTTTCCACGCGCCAGACATGGCTTGGCTTTCGTGCGGAAAGCGCCGTTACGCCGGGGCGAATGCGGCAATGGCTGGCGCGCAAATCATTGCCGAACCACGGCACAACGATAGCAATATGTTTGAGGTTCGGGCAAAGCGCCTGCAATTCATCAAGCGCTGCCGTCCAGTCGCTACGCGCCCGCACGGCATTACGATTGATGGAACGGCCTGTTCCGGGCACCGGTTCGTCGGTCACGGGATCGGGTTGCAGGCCGAATTCGGTCGAGCCCGGAATGAGCGCCATGGCACGCAGATCGCGTGCGACCTTGCCGACTGGGCGCACCACCTCGAAATGAAATTGCGGCAGGCGGTTGCCAAAACCATCCAGCGGAATACGCTCAAACACCACATAGGCCGTACCGCGATAGGCGGGCGCATTGCCGCTGCCCTGTTTGGCTTCGATCAATGGATCGGGTTGTTGCGTCGCGGTGCCGCGATAGACGCGCATTTCGATTTCGGTCAGATCAAGTTCCTGCCCATCGGCCCAGACCCGACGGATAAAGGCGATCTCCCCTTCCGCAATCGCATAAGCGGCATTGCCGAAATAGCTGTAGCTCGTAACCTTCGGCCCACCCTTGCCGCCCTGCCGCTCGGTGGTCGCCTTTTCCTCAAAGCGTGTGGCCCAGATCAGCGTACCGCTCACCCGCGCCGTTCCATAGACGAAAGGCAGCGCCGCCCCTTCCTCGGCTGTCACCACACGAGCGCCATTGAGCCGTGCACCCTCGATATGGCGGGTGGAATTGATCAGCGCATTGTCGATGGCATAGCCACCCATCGCCCCCAGCCCCGCGCCAATCGCAGCACCCACGGGGCCGAATATGCCACCCACGGCAGCACCCACCGCTTGCAGAACGATCGTCGCCATTGATCAGCTCTTCCTTTCAGGAAAAATGAAAATGCCCGCAATACGATTGCGCCATTGCGGCACCAGCGCGGAGGCAAGAACTCCATTGCCCTCATAGGCATGGATGAAACGGTTTTCGCGCGTCATGATGCCCAGATGCTTGGACGCGACATCGGCCCGCCAGCGAAAGACCAGAAGGTCGCCGGGTTGCGCTTCGGCCCCTTCACGTCGGTTCATATGCCGCGATGCGGCATCAAGCAGGCGGTCGCGGGCGGTGACTTCGCCCCAGTCGGGCGCATAAGTGCCGGGATCTTCCGGCTCGCGGCCATAAAGCGCGCGCCAGATACCGCGCACCAGCCCCAGACAATCGCAACTGACGCCACGCGTGGATGCGCCGTGACGATAGGGCGTGCCGATCCAGCCTTCGGCTTCGCAGAGAACATGATCGGCTATAGTCATGGGACCAATGCGCTCCCGTCATATTCATTGTCGCCGCTCACATAGGCATAGGCTGCGTCATTGCCCGGCAGATGCGGAAACCCGCGAAAATTCGCACCATTGCCGAATTTCGCCTTGCAGCTTGCAAAGCTCTTGTCGCAACCGGCAACGACGCGAAACTGATCGCCTTCAGCAATCGGCAGGACCGGCGGCTCGACAAGTTGCAAGCTGTTGCCCGAATGCCCGATGACGCGGATTTTCGTGGCTGCATTGCCGCCACTGGTCCATGTCAGAACACCATTGGCAAACCAGCCCGGCGCAAAGCCATCCAGACCATTGGCCGTAACTGTAACGTGTTGCGCACTAAGAACGCTTGCATCGGCAAAATAACGCGGATCGTTGAGGTTGACGCCACAGCGACCATCACCCAGCATGGCATCGCAAAGCCGCATCACGCGCCGCCCGCGCACGGCATCGAAAGCTGCCGCAGCCCCTTTCAATTCCATGACGAAACTGCTGCCCGACCGGCTGATCTTTGCCGCCGTCCAGCGGCGCAAAAGCATGTGCTGTTCGGGGGCTGACCAGTTGACGAGATAGACCTCGACGCCTGCGCCGTCATAGCGCCCGTTTTCAATGTCGCTATCGCCGATTTTGGCGGAAGATAAGGCACCCTCCACCTCGCCGCCTGCAATGGAAAGCCCCAGCGTGGTCGAGGCTTCGCTGCCGTTGAAGCCGGTCAGTGGATCGCAGACGACACCCTCAACAAGAAGGCTTGCATCATGGTCGGTAAAACCCATGACGACGCCATCAAGGCGGCGAACAATCCATGCAAAACAATGGGTTGTGACCTCGCCTTGCAAATGCGATTCAAGGTCGGGTGGAACAGGGATCATGTCTTGACCTCGACAATGGGAATGGAGGGAATTTCACCGGCCTGAAACGAGGCAATGCTGGCCGTCAAGCGGTCGGTATCAAAGCGCACGGCAACATCAAACAGGAAACCGGCGCTCAGCACGTCGCCTGTTTGCGGTCTATATTCCGGCGTAAACGTGATGCGGCCCGTCGTCAGATCAATCGTATAGGCTTCGTCTCCCGGCACAGGAATGCCATTGATGGCAATGAGCACCGAACCCGCGACCGGCCGCGTGATCGGGCGCTGATAGGTTTCGTAATGTTTTATCAGCTGGAATTGCGTCCTCACCCCATCGCCCGTGCCAAGCGGTTGATCGATATGCGACGGCGATTTGTTGCCAGAGACAGACGAATAATCGAACGGATCGCGCATGCGAAAAGCGTAGAGCGAGCCGCGCCGCGCCTCGAAAAAGGCCAGCACGGTTTTGAGATCATCGAGCGAGCGCAATCCGGTTCCGGCATCAAAATGCCTGCGCGAATGCGCCCAGCGGGCATTGCGCTGTTCAAGCCCGGAGGTGAGCGTGACAATCTCGTTGCGCCATTGCGGCCCACCGGTGGCACCAAACGAAACGCCGAGCGGAAAGCGCACATCGTGAAAGGCTTCGATCATGCTCTTTTCCCCTCACGCATGATTTTACCCAAAAACCGGTTTCCACTTTTTGCGATCATGCTCATAGCCTCCGCGCGCCACGCCGCACCGCGCCTGCCAGCATGGCGGAAAGCTGCGCTTCGGATTTTCGGAACGATGCTGCATCGGGCGATGTCATATTGAAGACGACCTGCACCGGCTTGGCGCCGTTGCCGCCAGATGCCACGCCAAGGCGTCCATCGGCCCCACGCGCCAGCGGCAAAATGGCTTCGGCCCCCGCCTCACCCGTTAGCCCCAGAGCGCCGCCGCCCATGCCAAAATAGGTTGGGCTTGATACGACCCCGCCCTTGGCAAAAGGCACAATGCTGCCAATGCCGCCCAAAACCCCGCCAAACGCGGATGAGACGAGATTTTGTAGCGGCTGCAAACCGGCGTTGAGCGCCGTTCCGGCCAGACTGGAAGCAAGCCCACGCAGCACGTCTTCCAGCCCACGACCAGACACAATGGCGCTTTTGAGCGAAGTCGTCAGGCTTCGGCCAAAGCTTGAAGAGCGCTTTTCAAGGTCAGTCAAAGCACGGTCGAAGGCGCTGGTATCCGCGTCGACGGATACGGTTACAGTCTCGTCTGTCATCAAATCACCTGTCGGGAAAAGCGTGCATCAGCGCATCAAGGGCATGGCGCGAAGGCGCATCGTGCGTGGGCGAAAAGGGCCCCAGTGCCGCCGCCAGTTCGCGCGGCGTCATCGCCCAGAAATCACGGGAGGAAAGCCGCAGCAGACCAAAGCCCGCCCGCATGACCTCATCCAAGGGAAAGGCATGCGGTGCGGATTTTGATTCAACTGCGGCTCTCAAGGGTTTGGCGACACTTCACTTTCTGCTGTGCCAAATGTGACGCTGAGAAGCTCGGTGACGATGCGGGCAAAGCCCGCAGCCCCGCCATCGGTGCGCATATCGGCAACATCGGCGACACTCACCACATGGCCGCCGCCACGCAGACCCGCCGCGATGATGCGTTGCATATCATGGGCCGAAAGACGCCCGCTTGAAAAACGGGCAATCAGCGCGGACAAATCATCAGCCGCGAAAGCTGCTTCAAGTTCAGCCAATGCACCGAGCGTCAAACAAAGGGTCCATTCGCGACCGTCGAGCTTTGCGGCAATCTCGCCGCGGTGGCGATTGACCATCATTACGCTTCTCCAAAGGTGGTGTAGCCCGCGGATTCAAGCGCGATCTCAAACGTCATCTCGCCATCGTGATTGCCGCCATATTCGAGCGCTACGATTTGCAATGGCCCGCTGACCGTGCCGAAATCCGGCAGCACGATCTGCCAGTCGCGGATTTCGCCATCGAAAAACAGCCTGCACATCAAAGCGTCTGATGCCGCGTCCCTGAAAATGCCCGAGCCACTCAGCGAGACGCGCTGTACGCCGCTTCCAGCCAGCAATTGCCGCCAGCGCCCGGCGGAATCGGCGTCCGTCACATCAACCGTTTCCGTATTGAACGCGATGCGCTTGGTGCGCAGGCCCGCACAGGTTTCAAAAGTGTCATCATCGCGCATGATTTTCAGCAAGATATCCTTGCCTCTTTGAGCCGACATAGATTTCTCCTGAAATTAATTTAACGGTTCGGTCACGGCGCGATAACGCATGGTGCCGAGATAATTGCCGAGCCCATCGGTGTTGCGGGCGACCATTTCTGAAAGGGTGAGATTGACGAGCCGATGCCCGTTGAGTGCAATCGGCCATTCGTCGAGCCGGGCGGCAATTTTTGCGGCGATATCCAGCACGCGTTTACGCCCGTTTTCCTTGGCCCATATCTGGATGTTGAGGAAATGCTCGGCCCCCTTTTCGCTGGCCGTACTCCAGTCACGGCTCGCGGTTTCGCCAAGCGTGACATAAGGAAAAGGCGTTTTGGGCGGCACATGGTCATAAATGCGTGCGCCACCCAGCGTTTTAGCCAGACCGCCGTCGTTCTTCAGCGCGTCAAACAGCGCCTTTTGCAATGCTGCCGCGCCAAGGGTCATCGGTTTCTCCGCCTGATATTTTCATATCGCTCTGTGCCGCTCGCTGTTTTGTGAAAGTGGCTGTTTCTTCTGCAGCAAATGCCTTGAAACGAAGAGCACGCACCAGACCGTCGAATGTGAGCTTCATTGCAATATTCATCGTCCCTCCTCGACAGCCATGCAGACAAGATAACGCCCGGTTTGATCGGGATCATGGACTGTGTTGAGCCGAAACAAGCGCGCGCCCTTGCGCAACCGCATGGCGGTTGAGAGATTATCGTGAAAGCGCAGCAAGATGCGATGTGTGGCTTCGGGTTGCGGACGGGTGCCGAAATTTCGTTGCGTCACCGAAACCGGTTCGATGCGCCCCCACAGCATGGCAATTTCGGCCCATGCCTCGACATAGCCGCCCATACCGTCAGCCTCAGGGCGCAATTCCTCCAGGGTCAGCTCGCCGTTGAGCTGACCGGGATCGATAAAAAGCACGTTGTTCATAGTGGTATCCGTCGCCAGCTTTCGACAAGCTGGTTGACCATGGGCGGGATCGTCAGCGGCACGCATGCCGCATCGACGCCGGCACGCGATTCATAAAGATGCGCGGTGAGGCTCAGGATCGCCTGTTTGAGCGCCTCCGGCACGCTTGCAGCGGTTGCACCAAAACCCGCCACGAAATCCACCTCCACGCCACACAATCTGGCAACGTCTGCGTAAGAGGCCATGTAAAGGCGTTGCGGGCGGCGACCATCCTGCAAGGAAAAATCTTCCGGCGGAAAACTCACTGCCGTGCCATCAGGCCGGTAGGCAACCACCATGGTGATCGACGTGACCGGAAATTTAAACAGCGCCAGTCGCCCCGAACGTGGCCAGCGGTCCACGCGCAGCCGCCATGTCTGGTCGATCAGCGCAAGACCGGTTTCAGCTTCCACCAGTTCACGCGCGGTCTTTATAAGGCGTTCCAGAATGGCATCTTCGCTGTTCGATGAAAGGCGCAGAAAAGCGTGTGCGTCTTCGATCGTCACCGGCTCGATTTCCGGCGGCGTGACAAGAAACATTGTCATTGGTTTTCCCCTAAATGTTAACTTTCAAATCAGTCAGTTAGACATGGTTTCCCCAAGCCAGTCTCCCGCCCTTTCGGACAGGAAACCAGCTGCCAATACCGGCAGGGAGGTTTGAAAAGACCTGCGAAAAATGACAGGCTGGATCGAATAAGATCAGGCAGAGAATTTCAAAAGCTTGATGGCATCAAAATCCTGAACGCCACCGCCAACGCGCTTGGTGGTGTAAAACAGCACATAGGGTTTTGCGGAATAAGGATCGCGCAACACACGCACGCCGATGCGGTCGACCACCAGATAACCGCGTCCAAAGTCGCCAAAGGCGATTGCCGCGCTGTCTGCTTCGATATCAGGCATATGCTCGGCCTCAACAAGACCAAAGCTCATCAGCGACGCCTTTTCACCAATCGCCGCTGGCGGTTGCCAGAGATAATTGCCGTCGGCGTCCTTCAATTTGCGCAAGGTGCTCTGCGTCTTGCGGTTCATGACGAAATTGGCGTTCTGGCGATAACCCGCTTTCAGCGCATAGATCAGCTCGATCAATTTGTCGGACGGTGCATCTTCCGGCAAAGCGCCGTCGACGCCGGTTGCGATATGACCGATCTTGCCCCACGCCCATGCGCTTTCGTCGACGCTGTCATAATCCAGGAAACCGCGCGGCTTGTTGACGCCGTTGCCGTTGACGAAGGCTGCCCCCTCCTGCTCGGCGAACGCGGTTTTCACTTCCTCGGCAATCCACTGCTCGACATTGACGGCGGCATCGTCGAGAAGCGTGGCGGTCGCAGCCGGCATGGCGTAGATTTCCATGGTCGGAAACTGCAGTTCGGCCAATTTTGCCGATGCAGTCTGCGGACGCGCATCGGTTTCCCCAACCCAACCGGTCGCCGGACCTGTGATGGAGTACGGCTTTTTCAAAACGGCACCGGAAACCTGCCGTACGCTGGAAATGCCGCGAATGGGCGAAAGCACAGCAAGCCTGCGACCGATCTCGGTTTCAAGTTCTGCCGGGACCAGATAACCGCCATCGGGACCGGATGCATAGGAATGCGCCTTTTGCTCAATGCCACGCAAAGCCTGCTCGTCGCCGCGGCGCACATAAGTGTCGAAAGCGCTTTTATGTTCGCCATTGACTGCGGGTACTCCGCCGCCAAGCTGCGGGCGAGCCTGCTTTGCCGCATAGGCATCAAGCGCCTGCTTCTGCTCATCGAGCGCACGATTGATGCGCTCGACTTTTTCAGTCAGGAGAACGTCGGTGCCTGCATGTTTTTCGACCTTTTTCAGCCGCTCGTCATTGGCTTCACGAAAGGCGGAAAAGGCGCTCATGAAATCTTCGAACGCCTCAACGACATCGCCACTCTGGTGATTATTGGGCACAAGCGATTTCGTTTCCGCACTCTTGGTTTCAAGATTTGCGGACTGAATGGAATTTTGGTTGTTCATGATGGTCCTGTTAGCTGGAGAGGGATCGGGCAGCGTCACGCATCAGCTGCGCAAGGCCTGCTTCATCATTGCGGACGACCTCCGGCTGCGTCCGTTTTGTACTGAGCGCCGCATAGCCTTTGGCTATGACAATGCGCGCACTTGCACGGCTTAGCCCCGCATCCCGCGTGAGCCAGCGTTCAAATTCCCGGATTGTCGGCAACTCCGCCTTGACGTTTGCGATGCGCGCCTGCGGCAGCATCGGAAAGGTGACGATTGAAATTTCCCAAAGATCGGCTTCGAGAATATGGCGCAGGCCCGAGCGCGCATCCTTGCGCGCTTTGACGGTGCGAAAGCCAATGGAAAGCCCGTCAAGGCCGCCAGAGCGCATGAGTTCCAGTGCCTCGCGGGCGCGGGCCACGCCCTTGGCGAGCCTGCCCTCAACATAAAGACCGCGCGCATCCTCGCTGATCTTCGTCCACACGCCGATGGGTTCAGCCGCATCATGCTGCCAGAGCATACGGATGCCCGATGCGCCGCGCTCGGTCACGGCGCGGTTAAAAGCGCCGCGTTCGATGATGTCATGGCCCAGATCCGGCAGCCCGAACACGCTAGCATAGCCGCAAAAGCTGCCATCGATCTCGACATCGTCGAGCGCCAGCCTTGCGCGCTTGGTTTCAAGCGCGAAATCACGTTTCGTCATAGATGTTCCTCTCCGCTGGAAGAATTCCGGGCAAAGCTGCATGTTTCAGCCGTTCCGAAAAACGCTTGAAAATGCCAAGTGCCGACCATGCGGCAAGGCTTGCGGAGGCGGAGCCGATCAGCATCAGTTCAGCACTTCCCAACGCCTTGTCGAGTGCGAGCATATCCGCGATCTTGACACCCGCAGCACCACCGAAGATCAGACCACAGATGATGCCGACCATGAGCCGGATCGCTGCCTCGCGCCGCCCCTTTGGCAGCATATAGGCCAGCGAGATTGCCGAACCAGCAACGGCCCCAGCAATTTTTGCCGCCCATATCCATACCGCTTCCGAGCTCAGCACCGTATCGTTGAGATTGCTCATAAAATTACCCTCGCAGGTTGGCCTGATAGCCAACCGCCTCACGTTTTTCTTCATCCGAAAGGAAAGAGGCATTGGAGACCCGCCGCCACAGGGCCTCACGTTCGGCAGACAGGCCCTCGATGCGATCGGCATCATAGTCGAGCCTGAGATTGTCGCCATAAAGCGGCCCCAGCCAGGTGCTGAAAACGCGAGCCGTGCGCCCCATCAGCGGCAGCACGGTCAGGCGATAAAAGGCGCGATTGGCCTCGGCATAATTGGCATAGGTATTGTCGCCCGGAATCCCAAGCAGCATCGGCGGCACCCCGAAGGCGAGTGCTATGTCACGCGCGGCCCCATTTTTCGCCTCGATGAAATCCATGTCATGCGGGCTGTAGCCCATGGCCTTCCAGTCGAGCCCGCCTTCCAGCAACAAGGGACGCCCCGCCCCCGATGCGCCGGTATAGCCCTCTTCAAGTTCGGTTTTGAGCCGCTCGAATTGCTCTTCGGTCAGGTTGCCACCGTCTTTGGGCGCATAGACCAGCGCGCCCGAAGGCCGTGCCGAATTATCCAGAAGCGCCTTGTTCCAGGCCCCTGCCGCATTGTGGGTGTCGAGCGCCATGAGGGCGGCTTCGAGCGGCGCAAAACCATAATGATCATCAAGCGGATGAAACAGTTTGAGATGCAGCCCGGCTGCATCCCGTCCCCCGATCCTGATGCGCCGCACCGATGTGCCGGAACGATAGACAAGCACCTCCGGCCAGCCATGAGCATCGGTTTCAACGCTGACGCGTTCGGGCTTTAAAAGATGCAACTCGACCTTGCCGCTCGGCAGATCGACGCGTTCGACATAGGCATTGCCGGAAATGAGCAAGTGTCCATAAAGCCGTTCTAGAAAACTGCTGCCATCCAGTCCCGCCTGCGGCTGCGCCACCAGTTCAAGCAAGGGATGGGTTTCATGCTCGGTCACACCTTCATAAAGCAGCCATGGCACGCTGCTGGCAGCGTCCGCAATCAGCCGCACACAGCGATGCGCAACGGGATTGCGCATGAAACCCTCACGCGCCAAGGTCGAATAATCACGCGCAATCCATGACGCACTGCGTTCGACATGCAATGCGACAAAGCCGTTGGTCATCTTCGTTTCGCGGGTTTGATCCGCTTGCGAAGATGCCTGAGACGCAGATTTACGCCCCGGCCTTTTCCAAGCCCAGTTCCAAGCCATCGATTGGCCTCTCCGTATGTTTGCTATTATTCGGTTTAACCGAAGCGACGAATGCGTGGTTTCAGATCCTGCCCCAGCATTATTTCCCCCAGCGCCCAGACCAGCGCATCGAGACGATCCGGCGATTTACCGCTGGAAAGTCCCTCGGGCGCGAAATCGCACATTTCGTCTTCCAATGCCGGAAACCGGCCCGCATGGCGCACCCGGCCCTGCTCATATAAAGCCGCAATCGGTTCGGCCCGCAGCCATTTTCCACGTGAGGCGCGCCGTTTCAAAACCGGCACATCCGCATCCTGCGCGCCTAAAACCGCCGCCACCATCTCGCCGCCCTGATTGACCTCGGCGACGATGGCATCCGCCTCTAGGCGATGATAAAGCGAGATCGCCTTGCGCGCCCATTCATGCGGCTTGGCCATAGTGAGGCTTTCATCAGCCAGAACATGGCCGAAACCATCCGCATCGATACCGGCAGCGACGATACCGCAGGCATCCGATGCCTTGCCCGATGAAGCAGGCGGATCGATTGCCACCACAATGCGCAACAAAGGCGGAATATCTTTCTCGAAACAGCGCTCGATCAGATCGCGCGACCAAAGCGCGCCGGGGCGCTCCTCAATCAGTTCGCCGTCGAGCTCCTGTCGTCCAAGCCGCGTTCCGGCATAGCGCCGGTTTACGGCTGCGATAAAACCTTTCGCGAGATTGGCCGCGTTTTCCTCGGTGCGCATATGCGTCATCGAAACGCCGTCATCGCTCATCAAGTTTTTCAGCAAAGGCACGGCACGCGGCGTGGTGGTCACCACCTGCCGCGGAAAATCGCCAAGTCTTAAGCCAAATTGCAGCATGTCCCAGGTTTCCTGCGGATGTTTCCACTTTGCCAGTTCATCGCACCACGCGGCCGCAAATTGCGGCCCGCGCAGACTGTCGGGGGCTTCCGAGGAAAACAATGTCGCGGTGGCGCCATTCTCCCAGATCAGGCGACGGCGCGTCGCTTCATAGCGCGGACGCTCAAGCCTTGAAACAGCCAGAATACCCGACGGTCCATCGACCATGACCTCGCGGGCATCGTTGAACGTTTCGCCCACCAGCGCGATATGTCCGCAGGGCTTTTGCGCAAAGGGCGGCAGGCCCAACGCCATGCCGGACACCCATTCGGCACCGGCGCGTGTCTTGCCCGAACCGCGTCCGCCCATGATCAGCCAGACGCGCCAGTCGCCAGCGGGTGGCAGTTGTGCGTCACGCGCCCGGATCAGCCATTCGTCCCCCGCCGCTGTCAGTTGTCTTCGCGTCAAGCCCGCGCTCCATGATGTGTCGCGCGCGCGTTTTTGCAAGTTCGTCGATTCTCCTGTCTATGCGGATCAAGGCTTGCCGCGTCTGATTGACATCCGCCTCGGTCTCACCTGTCTCGCGTGTGATGGTCACTGTTTCCGCTGCAAGCTCATTGACGGTTTTGACTGCGCGTGCCAGCGCCATCAGCGCTTCCGCCTTGCTCTTGTCGGGCAATTCCTCCGCATCGAGAAGCCGGTTCAATTCTGTCTGCAGCCGCTCCAGCGCCGGGTCGACCTTGCGCTGTTTGACTGATTTCTCCACTGTATCGAGTTTAAGACGGCACAACCGGGTCTGATACGTTTTAAGTGAAAGCCCGAGAACTTCCGCCATATCGCCGACATCGATGCTGTGGAGTATCTGCAATTGATGACCAAGACGGATACGCGTTTCAGCCCTGTCTTGCGTTGCTTGAGCATTCATGGTTGCACTCAGGATTTCCTCCCGCTTTCAGCACAAAACCCCGCAAACCTGCCGGAAACAACAGGTCATGCGGGGTTTCAAAATCTGTAGCTTCTATCAGAGGGAATGCCCGAGACCTTCGAGCTACAATTCTCTGACTGTATCTAATCTCTATCAAATCACCGTAACGGCGTCAAGGACTATTTTCCTATATCTGAAATTTTTCCTATTTTTACCATATGCATTCATTTATTCTTTTTGCGTAATATAGGATATGACTTATCTGCTAAGATGATTGAACGAGCGTCCGGAAACCCCATAATCCATGCGGCCCGATACTGAAAACAGTTCTGAAAGTGAAGCGCGGAAACCATTCAGGGTTTCGCGTCTGATCGGTATCGACGCCTTGATCGACTCTGGTCTTTACAATCTGCGCGCCGGGCTTTCGGACTGGTGGGAGAGCGTCACCATCTTCTCGCGGCGTTTTCGCGTGCGTGGTTTTCGGCGTTTCGTGGTCGAAATCCTGGACGAATGCTTTACTTTTGGCGTTGCTGCTTCAATAATCCTGACCATGCTGGCGCTTCCCGCCTTTGAGGAGACAAACAAGGATTGGCGCGCACAGGACGATTATGCCGTCACCTTTCTCGACCGCTATGGCAATGAAATCGGGCGGCGCGGCATCCTGCATCGGCAGGCCGTTCCCGTCGATGAACTGCCCGATCATGTCATCAAGGCGGTTCTCGGCACGGAAGACCGGCGTTTCTTCGATCACTACGGCATTGATTTCTGGGGCCTGAGCCGCGCGCTTAGCCAGAACGTGCGCGCCAATGGCGTGGTTCAGGGCGGCTCCACCATTACCCAGCAGCTCGCCAAAAATCTGTTCTTGTCCAACGAGCGCACCATCGACCGCAAGATCAGGGAAGCGTTTCTGGCGCTGTGGCTCGAATGCCATCTGAGCAAGAAGGAAATTCTCCAGCTCTATCTCGACCGTGCCTATATGGGTGGCGGTACCTTTGGCATTGCGGCGGCATCCGAATTCTATTTCGGCAAGAGCGTGAAGGATGTGACGCTTGCGGAAGCTGCGATGCTTGCTGGCCTCTTCAAGGCACCGGCCAAATTCGCCCCGCATATCAACCTGCCCGCTGCACGGGCGCGCGCCAATGTGGTACTCGCCAACATGGTCGAAAGCGGTTTCATGAGCGAAGGACAGGTTGCCGCTGCCTATCGACAGCCAGCCAGCGTGATTGACCGCGGCAAGAATGAAAGCCCCGACTATTTTCTCGACTGGGCGTTCGAAGAGGTCAAGAAAGTCGCAAGCCACCTGCCCCGCCACACATTGACCGTACGCACCACGCTCGACCGCAATATTCAGAAGGCTGCGGAAGAAGCACTTGACTATCACCTGCGCCAGTTCGGTAAGCAATATGGTGTCAACGAGGCCGCAACCGTCGTGATCGCCACCGATGGCTCGGTGCGCGCCATGGTCGGCGGACGTGATTACGGTGAAAGCCAGTTCAACCGTGCCACCCGCGCCTTGCGCCAGGCTGGATCTTCCTTCAAGCCCTATGTCTATGCAGCCGCGATGGAAAAGGGCATGACGCCCAACACCATCGTCTCCGACGCGCCGGTAAGCTGGGGCAACTGGGCCCCGCGCAATTACGGACGCCGGTTTTCCGGTCGTGTCGATCTCACCACGGCGCTCGTCCACTCGCTCAACAGCGTGCCCGTGCGCCTCGCCAAGGATCACCTGACCACAGCGCCCATCGTAAAGCTTACCAAGGCCATGGGAGTGGAATCGGCGATTTCCTCGCATAAGACCATGGTGCTCGGCACATCGGAAATGACCGTGATGGATCAGGCCACCGGCTTCAACGTGTTTCCCAATGCTGGCATGGCCGGAAACCGTCATGCCTTCACGCAGATCATTGCGGGCGACGGTAAGATCATGTGGGATTTCAGCCGCGATGGCGATAAACCGCACCGGGCGCTGTCGGAAAAGGCCGCGTTGCAGATGAATTCAATGCTGGTTCAGGTGCCCGAACGCGGCACAGGACGGCGCGCGGCGCTGCCCATGACGCGTGTCGGCGGCAAGACCGGCACCACGCAGAGTTACCGCGATGCATGGTTTGTCGGCTTCACCGGCAACTTCACCGCCGCAGTCTGGTTCGGAAATGATAATTTTTCGCCCATGAAAGAACTGACCGGTGGGGTTCTTCCCGCCATGGCGTGGCAGCGCATGATGGCCTATGCGCATCAGAATATTGAGCTGAAACCAATACCGGGTGTCAATCCGCCCTTCCCGCAGCCCGTAAAAGGGCCGGCACCCGAAGCAGCAGGTGCAAAGCGCGAAGATGCCATGTCCCCGCCACCACGCATCCTTTCGCCAGCAACGACACAGGTGCTTAAAGAACTGCATCAACGTTTCATGGACGCAAGTCCCCCGCCCGGCACCGCCGCGCGGCGTCATGTGACAACACTTTAGGCCGCAGATGCTCACGAGAATTTTGCAAATAGCTCTTGTTCTGGCAATTGCACTTGGTGGTGGCATATGGAGCGTCGACGCGGTTCTCGACCGCTTCGGCGGCTTCGGCGAAATACAGCTCGGCGCGTGGCAGGCCTTTCCCGATGCCGGAACCGCAAATGCCGATCCCTATTCGCGCGCCCGCGCCGCCCGCAAGGCATCCCTATCGCTTGGAACGGCTGAAGGGCTTGCCTTCTACGCAAGCAAGGACCAACACGGACAAGACTTGCAGCGCGGCTGCACCTATCGCCTTGAAGGCACAACCTCGCCGACGCGCTTCTGGACGCTTTATGCCGCAACGCCGGATCTCGCAACCATCACACCCCCGACCGGACTTCAGCCAGCGCTTCACGCGCGTGAGGTGCTTTATGAAAACGACGGCAGCATTTTGATAACGATCGGCCCGGATGCCGCTCCCGGTAATTGGCTGCCCGTGCAAGGCCACGGTCCTTTCGTGCTGGTGATGACGCTTTACGATACGCCAATCGCCACCTCGGCGGGTCTCACCGACCAATCAATGCCGAAACTGACACGCAGTTCGCAGGCCTGCCATGGCTAGACATATTGCGCCTTTTCTTCGGCTTGTACTTCTGGGGGTGATTGGGGCGGCGATCGTGCATATCTGCGTTCTGCTTCTCGTTCCCGTCTATTCGGACATGAATGCCTGGTCACGCATTGAGGCGATCACTGAGCCCTATCGCTTGCATCATCTCGACGCAAAAGCGGGCCCCATTAGCAATAGCGATCCGCTGATTGAGGAGGCACTCTGCCGCTTCGATCTCGCGGACGGACCGGTGCGTATTACGGCCGATGGCGATGTGCCTTACTGGTCGCTGTCGGTCTATGCACCAAATGGCGAGAATCTTTATAGTTTCAACGATACTGTTTCCAACGAGCGCAGGCTCGATCTTATTCTTGCCGATCCTCTCGGTATGGCAAGCCTGCGGGTTGCAGGCACACAGGCCGATGGCCAGTCGCTTCTGGTCACTCAGGATATCGGTGAAGGTGCCGTTGTCCTGCGCGTCTTTGCGCCGGATGCAACATGGAAGGCGCAGATCCATGCCTTTTTCGATCAGGCTCAGTGCCAGACATTTGAACCCGAATAGGCTCACGGTTAATGAGTTGCTAAGGCTTCATGCCTATGATCCGGTTACTGGCCATAGTGGGGACCATCGCGCGGTGTGAAAACACTGCCGTGACGGATTTTCTATATGTCAGATCAAGTAAGGTGATGCGTACCGGAGTAATTGCGTGACAAAGGATCAGTTCCGCGCCCTGGAGGAAATTTCAGGTCACCGGAGCCCGGCAAATTCGAGAGCGGGAAACAACAGGGCGGATGACCTTCTGGGCGCCGCTATTTCCGCGTTCGCCGGTATCACGCGCCCCGGTCGTCAGGATATGCAGCAGCTTGAAGACCTCGTCATGCCGCTTCTTCGTTGCGCAAGCTTGCGCGCCAGACGACAGGCGGCGGGCGCACTTGCCCAGCTTGAAGATGCACCGCGTCGTGTCATTCTGGCGCTCGCCGCTGAACCGGTCGAGATTTCCGCGCCATTGCTTTTGCGTTCCCGGCTTTTACGTTCCGGCGACCTGATCAACCTCATCAGCAAGCATGGGTTGAGCCACGCCCGCGTCATCGCACGCCGACAATCCGGCGACAAGCTCTTGGAAACGGTCTTGCGCAGCTTTTCCGATCCGGCAATCGACCGCACTTTGGCCTTGCAGGAGAGCCTTGCCAGCATAGACGGTCCGATTTCCGGCAGGCTGGCGGAAGACACACTGATCGATCCTGAATATCTGATCGATACCGCGCTCAAGATCGACGAACAGTCTTTCCATGATGCTCTGGCCAAGGCGCTCGATCTTTCCGACGAACAGACCGACGCAATCATCGGTCAATGGCCGAATTCACCGCTGCCTGTAGCGCTCAAGGCGCTCAGACTTTCGGCTGCCGACTGCTTTCTGGTCATGACGGCGGTACTGGGTCCGGTCCAGTCCGACCACAAGAGCCTGCGTGACTTCGTACAGTTTTATCGCTCCATCGGATATGAAAAATCCATGGCGCTCATCCGCCGCTGGAAGGCTGAGGATATGTCGGCCATGCTGCGCAGCAAGCTACGCGAAATGGCCCAGGTGGCCAACGATGCCACATCCGGCAAAGATATCGATACACCTGTCTTGAGCAGGCTGGCCCAGTAGCCCGACAGTTTCACTCTTCGTGATATGCTTAAATTTCCAGATCGGCTATTTGAAAAAGCGTCGATGCATCGACGACATCTTCCAGTTCCACCAGCCAGAGATCGGGATCAAAGCGGATTTCTCGCTGCATGCGCTCTTCTGTCGTCATGTCATCGACAGCGCTGAGAATACGCGCAAACATACGCTCACCATCATGCTCGTCATCATAAGATGTCTGGGGCGCAGGTCCATAAAGGTCAGTGCCTGAGAGCCGTGAACTGACCTTGATGAAAATCGCGCCGGCTTCCATCGCCCCACGCCTTGAAAGATAGGCAAAACCGCCCTCGCCCTGCACCTTGCGGATCAATGCCGAGACCCAGAAATCCGAGGTCAGTCGCATGGTCGCCTCCACCTCAACTGATCAGCCCGATTTCGCGCATTTTGGCAATAAGCGTGGCATCGATCTTACCCGTCACCGGCATGCCGAACAGTTTCTGGAACTCGCGGATGGCCGTTTCCGTTGCCTTGCCCGTCTGTCCGTTGACCGGCACCATGTCGTTGCCGAACGCTTTGAGACCAGCCTGCACGCGCACGATATCCTGCGATGAGACAGGACCGTTTGTCGCTGGTTTAGACTGTTCCTTTGGCCGTGCGGGTTTCTGATAAGAAGCAAGTGCTGGCTTGACCTTTGCCGTTGTCTCATCCTTCATAACCGCCGATTGCGGGCGCGGGCTGGGTACGGCAACCTCGATGGCTTTTGCGACATCATCCTTCAGCGCGGCGTCGGCTTGAACTGCTGGAGCGGAACCGGCCTGTTCCATACCTGCTTTTTCCTGCAGGGCACGCCAGCGATCGATTGCCTCACGGGTCTGCGGCCCGGTGAAGCCATCGACCGGACCTTTATAGATGCCAAGTGTGGACAGCCGCTGCTGCAAACGCGCAATCTCCAGATCAGCATTTGGCGCAAGCGCGGGAAGCATATCATCAGTAACGCCTGCCGCCAGACGATCGGTCGAAATCTCTGCTTCTTCCCTCGGCGCAGGCTTTTCGGGAGCCCTCGGCTCATCGGCGCGGTTTGCTGCAGCAATGCCGGGCAAGACAGGACGCGGCGTCGGCTGGAACACGAAATCAGAACGCGTACGGAAGAAAACCGCATTATGGGCTTCGGGCTGATACCACAGCGCATTGGCGGAAACGAAACTCAAAACAACCAGGAAAGCCGTCGCGCCGCCAGTCATGACCGGGTTGCGCACGATGAATTCTCCTGCGGCAATCGCCAGAGACGATGCCGAAGTGAAAAAGAATTTGAGAAGTCGGGTCGCGAGGCTAGGCTGTTTTGCGCGTTTTCGCATCGCTTTGCCCTTGCCTGCACTCTTCTTCGTTCTGCCAGTCATTGCGTCTTTCTCCCTGGTGACGGTGCATGTCGATCACCGTGCCAAGTTCACTTTCTTCGTCTTCTCCAACAATAAATTGTGGACCGGCAACCGGCAGGCGGATCGTTACCACCGTACCTTCGCCGGGACAGCTCTTGAGCACCATCGTACCCTGATGCAGTTCCACCAGTCCCTTGACCACGCTAAGGCCAAGACCGCTGCCTTCCTGCGCGCGGGTATAGCTGTTATCCGCCCGCATGAACGGCGCGCCGAGGCACTGCAAATCTTGCCGTGCAATGCCGATGCCGGTATCCGACACGCTGAATTCCAGCATGGCGCGTTCTTCCACGATGACACGTGATGCATCGATGGTGACGCAGCCGCCCGGCTCAGTGAATTTGACCGCATTTCCCGCAAGATTGAGCAATATCTGCTGTACGGCACGGCGGTCGGCATTGAGGTCACCGATATCGCGTCCGACGCGATGGCAAAAAGAGATGCCCTTCTTTTCCGCCTGCGGCAGCATCACCGCAGTGCAAAGATCAGCGGCCTCGCGAAAATCAAAATTCCGCGGCGAAACCGTATAGGTGCCGCTTTCAAGCTGTGAATTGTCGAGAACCGCATTCACCAGTTCCAGCAGATAATGGCCCGAACGGTGGATCAGTCCGGCATATTCACGCTGCCGGTCATTGGCAAGCTCACCGCCCAGCCCATGTGTCAGCATGTCGGAAAAGCCGATAATGGAATTGAGCGGCGTGCGCAATTCGTGGCTGACGGCTGCAAGCACCCGCCCCTTGCCGTCACGCTCCGACTTCAATTCAGCCTTGAGCGCAGCAATTTCATTGCGCAATTTCTGTTCGCCCGCCAAAGAGCGACCGATCAGTGCGATGGCTGCACCATGCCTTTTGCCTTCCATGCGCCAGGCATGAAAGATCGGCGTCCCTTCTTCCAGTGCACGCAGGCGTATATCGCTCGGTTTACAACGCTTCCCGACACGCAAATCAGCCAGAAGCGAGAGATAATGCACGCGGTCACCCACATGGACACGGTCGAGCAATGCGGTGCCCTCAAGCATGACCGGCTTGACGCCAAGACACAGGGCTGTTGCGTCATCCACACCAACCACGATGCCTTCGTCATCAAGAGCAAACCGTACATCGCCTTCAACGAGCACGGCGGCCGGTGTTTCAATCTGTTCGGGATTGGAACGCTGAGAGAGTCCGGCGCTACGGGCAACCAGGCTTGCCGTATAAAGAACCAGTATAGTCACTGAAACGAGAAAGCCGCCAACCGGCGCGCCACCTTCATTGATTAAAACTGCGCATATCAGTAGTGCACCAAGGCCGCCAACCAGAGCAGCGGCAGGCTTGCGCAGAACAAACCAGATTTCAAGCGGCAGCGCCGCCACCATCAGCCACAATGTGGCATTACCCTTGGTAGCAAAACCCACTGCAGCCAGACCTGCGCAATAAGCGACGAAATTGAGCGCGCTTACAACAGTGACAGGTACGCCCAGCATGGAAAGGGCGCAGAAAGTCATTACCAGGCCTGCAAGGCTTACTGCGAGGATTGCAAACTCGACAGGCGCGGAAGCAAAGCCGCAAGCAAGAGCGGCAGAGAGGAGGAGAAGCGGTACGCCAACCAGCGAAATAGCAACACGATGCGCCGTTGCATCGGCTTCACCGGTAACGCGCCGACAGAAACGCTCAAGAAAGCCGTTCAGCATCCGCATTGCGGCGCCAATGGCCTTAACTGGTTTCAAAACAATGGCTTTCAACGCGCCCTACTCACTCAATAGACTACACGATGCCGACCAAGGCTCCTTTACGGACCTTTGCAGGCAGAGCTAAATTGGAGGACAGGCTTTAAAAAAACGATAAAGCTGGCGTGCAGGAGGCCATTAAGTGCCCTTGCCATCGGACTTTTCACCCTATGGTAAACAGAGCGTAGCCATCGCCATGTAGGAAAGCGGTAAATGACGGTTATTCCTGAAAGCGGTTACGAAATCTTTTCGATTTCAGCGCAGAATACCCCGACGCCAACTGCCTGAGGTTTACGACAGAACGAGCTATGATCCGTTTTCTTCTCAAATCCGTTTTCTGGCTGTCGCTGGCATTTATTGCCATGCCGCACTTCTTTCCCGCGAGAGAAGACAACAAGGCCGGGCAGAATCCGGTCGTATCGGGAAACGATCCGCAGTCTGTCGATCAGATTCTCGCCCATGGCAGAACGGCGGTTGAAATCGGTAAACTCTGTATCGACAATCCATCCTTTTGCGAACAGGGTACCTCGCTGGCCGCAAGCGCTGGCAGCAGTGTTTTAAAAGGCAGTGGTCAGTTGCTGGACTTTCTGAGTGAAAGCTTTGGCAACAAGAAAAATACAGCCTTGCCACAACAACCGACAGCAGCAGCCCCCTTTTCATCTGCCAAAGGCGATATTCCGGTTCCAACCGCCCGCGCAGAAGCCCTGCGGACGCGCTCCCATGTGCCGGGAACGCAATAGCGTTACAGGTTTTTCGTGACCTTGCCGCCAATCACCCCTATATAGGCGTCATATCTGCAATGACGGCATTTCGGGCAAAAACCATGACCACCACAATTGATAGCATCATCGCCGACTTCGAGTTTCTCGATGATTGGGAAGATCGTTATCGCTATGTCATCGACCTAGGCAAGGAACTCCCCCCCTATCCCGACGACGCACGCGACGCCGAACACAAGGTGCAGGGCTGCGTCAGCCAGGTCTGGCTCAAGACACTGCCGCAGACGGGTGTCGATCCGGTGATAGAATTCTTAGGCGATTCCGACGCACATATCGTGCGCGGTCTCGTGGCAATTGTTCTGGCGCTCTATTCGGGCAAAAAAGCCTCGCAGATTCTCGCCGTCGATCCGGAAGATATTCTGAAGAAGCTCGGTCTCGATGAGCATTTGACCCCGCAGCGCTCAAACGGTCTGCGTGCCATGGTGGCACGCATCCGCCGAGAGGCTGAACTAGCACAAGAAACGGCGTAATATTCGCTATCCCATCTGTGGCCTAACTTCGGGGCGATAATCTTCTGTGCCCCAATGCAGCACCACGCCACGACGCGCAATGCTGCTCGACTGCGGATTATAATGCCGGTGCAATACGGCAAGCCCGGTTTTCAGAAGCATCTTGGCCGAACGCACTGGCCATTGCCGTTCGCGCTCCACCCTTTCAAGCCCTTTGAGAAAACAGCAGACGTCAACCAGAACGCTGCTTAGTTCCGGTCCGACAGCATCAAGTGCGCGCTCGACACGCATCCGGCTGGCAAGCGCAATATCCGTCAGTTCCGTCATGCCACCCGCTCCACTGTTCCGGCTGGAACCCACACTGCAATCCCAGCGCATGGTAACCGACGGCATCAGTGAACCGCGTGTGAAATCAGCACGCAGCCGTTCACCGGCATGAAATTCATCATCGGTTAGAAAAGCGCATCCGTCCGGTCCCTTGCGGCGGTAAAGCGTCGCCAAAGGCGATTCGGACAGGTTGATTTCAACCCTGTCTCCTGTTTCTGTTTGTATGGTTGCCGTGGCTTTGACTTGTTTTTTCGTCTTTACAGCGTGCTTGCTTCGTTGACGGCCATCGCCCGATAAAGCGAGCTTATCACCCTCGCGCTGCAAAAGGCCTTTGTCGCACATCACGTCGACGAGCGCGCGCGCGGCAGCTATCGATCCCTGTTCTCCGACCAGAAGAAGGTGGCTTTCCTGCACGCAATCCTGCATTTCACAGCCGCCAGCTTTCAAAAACCGCATTACCCGTGTCTCGGAAGCAGAAAATCCTGTGGTCATGCCGCCATCCTCCAGTTGGGGAAAACCGAATTCACAATCCTCTCAAAGGACGACACCACCGCATCGAAATCGGCGTCGTCACGCATATCCTCGACAAGATGACAGGCATGCATCACAGTCGTGCGATCACGGGAAAAACCTTCCGCTACATCACGCATCACCATGCCGAAAGATGTATGCGCAACATACATACCGATTTGTCTCACCCGCGCGATGTTGCGTCGGCATCGATTGGGCGCACGCAATTCCTTGCTCTCAACACCAAACGCTGCGCCAAGAATATCGATAAGAGCATCGCAGAGTTCGACGTTTTGCTCCTGGCGCTTTCGATCCGTCCCGCGCTCATCGCAATCGAGGTGGAGCGTGCGTCCATGCCGCGCTGCAATGGCCCTCAAGGCTTCGAAGGCTTCCACCCGCGTATGAATGACATGTGATAATTCCAAAGACATTCATCTTCCCTCGTCTAAATAGGAATATCTTCTTATACGGAGAAAAATGCAAGGGTGGATAAGTTTTCACAATGTGCCGCCGAATTTGTCTTGGAGAGTAAAATATGCGCGCGGCTCGGCGATTAAAACCAAACGCGGAAAAACGTTCAATTTTTCATTGCAATCAGTTGTTTCTAATCATTATTAATGATGACAGATGTCGTTCTTTCGACAGCAAACGCTTTTCCGGCAGGGCATTTTTTGCACCGATCAGCGAAGGGAAACATCGGCTTTTTATAGGAATATTATCCACACTTATCGAATAGCCACCATGCTGGCTGCAATCATAGCAAGGATAGCAGCCATGGAAGCAGCACTCAAACAGGATCGATCAGCCTTTCTCGCCCTTAAATCGCAGCAGCAGACCAGCGCCATGCAACGCGTTGCACTACAAATTATCGCGGGTGTGGACATTGACCGCATGGTTGATGCGCCCGATGATGAAAAAGAGCGGACAATGCAGCGACTTGCGCGTCTTATCGAAAGAGAGCGGCAAAAGGGACTGAGCGGCCACTGGAGCTACGATCTCAACCGGCATATTGCCCTGAAGCAAGCGCTCAACCGGATGATGGCACCGTCATGCACGAAAATACAAGCTGGGCTGAAATGCCGAACGCGCCGAGTATAAAAGAAAAGGACCGGAAACACTTTCGCGTTTCCGGTCCTTTGATCAGGCATATGCGAGATCAGGCGTCTTTCGGCTTGCGTCCGAGACCCATCTTCTTCGCCAGACGCGAGCGGGCAGCCGCATAGTTCGGGGCTACCATCGGATAGTTGGAATCGAGATCCCACTTTTCACGATACTGTTCCGGCGTCAGGTTGTAATGTGTCATCAGATGACGCTTCAGCGACTTGAACTTCTTGCCGTCTTCGAGGCAGATAATGTAGTCGTCATGAACCGACTTCTTCGGGTTGACCGCAGGCTTGGGCTTTTCCACGACAACCGGCACTTCTTCGCGTTCGACATGGCGCTGGAAAGCGGCATGGATTTCTGCGATCAACTGCGGCACTTCGCCAGCGCGAATCTGGTTATTGCCGACATAAGCGGCGACCACATCTGCAGTCAAAGTCAGAAGCAGCTCGGTGCTTTCTTCGTGCATTTCAAGATTTTCCATTGATTTTCCTTTTTTATTTCTTATCGCCTTGTTTTTCCCACGTTTTCGGCCCCATTCAACTAACGAGCCACATTACGCGTGTTCTAAAACTTCCCGCCCCCATTTGTGACAGGATGTAACAACTGCCTGCGTCTTTGGCAATGGCTTTATTAGAATAAAACATTTATTCTTTTTCCATTATTCTTGGCACAACAAATAGACAATTCAATATTCATTCATCGCTAAAGGCTAGACCTTTACATTCCACATGCGACCCCTAAAAGAATGATCGTTTATAGACGATAGAGGAAGCATAAACTGTTGTTTTCGCTTCGCCAATATTGCGCATAGAATTCATTCTCTGTCAGAATGCATATGCATAACGTTCAAAGCAAACATAATGCGTCAATCAAAGCACTGCCTCTTAATTTTGGCATAAAAAAGGTATGCTTCAATTATATTTCATTGGATTAAACTCGCTTTTTCCTCTGCCCGACAATATAAATACGCTCGGCTTCCCTGCTTTCGTCTGGCATTTCAAACATTCTTCAATGGATTTCCGCATGTCTCATACCGCATCTCCTCTTCAGCCTCCCTATGCCATGAAACATCCCCATAGTGATACGCGGCACGGTATCACGCGCACGGATGATTATGCTTGGCTGCGCGCAAACAACTGGCAGGAAGTCTTTAAAGATCCTTCGGTTCTTTCAGCGCAAATACGCGCACATCTCGATGCGGAAAACGCCTATCAGGGCGCGCTCATGCAGGATACGAAAGAGCTCCAGAAAACACTTTTTGAGGAGATGCGTGGGCGCATCAAGGAGGATGATTCCTCCATTCCGGCAAAAGACGGCCCTTACGCCTATGGCGCTTCCTATCGAACCGGCGGAGAGCAGCCTTATTTTATTCGCACCCCCCGCGAGGGCGGTGCACAAACCATCCTGCTTGATGGCGACAAGGAAGCCGAAGGCAAACCCTATTTCCGCCTTGCCTCGGCGGATCATTCGCCCGATCACACTTCGTTGATATGGGGCTATGACGACAAGGGTTCAGAATTCTACAACCTGAAGGTGAGAAACCTTGATGACATGCATGACCTTGCCGATATCGTCACCGATACCAATGGTGGCGGCGCATGGGACGCTAAAAGCGAAGGCTTCTTCTATACGCGGCTCGATGAAAACCATCGTCCGTCAAAACTCTTCTATCACCGCATCGGCACAAACCAGTCCGAGGACCGGCTGATCTATGAGGAGCAAGATCCTGGATTTTTCCTCGGCGTTGGCGGATCGTCACTTGACGATTATATTTTCATCGATATCCACGACCATGAAACATCGGAATGCTGGGTGCTGCCAGCCAATGATCCGGCGGCGCAACCGCAGCTTGTCATGGCACGCCAGACCGGCGTGGAATACGATATCGCGCCGGGCGGCGAGACGTTTTACATTCTGACCAACGCCAATGGCGCCAAGGATTTCAAGATCATGCGCACTCCGGCATCGGCACCACAGCCGGAAAACTGGCAAGAGGTCGTAGCCGAAAAACCGGGCAGGCTCATCCTGTCGCACTCAGCCTATAAAAATCATCTCGTCTGGATGGAACGCGACAATGGTCTGCCGCGCATCGTCATTCATGATCGCACAAGCGGTGCCGAACACGCTATCGCTTTTGACGAGGAAGCCTATTCACTGGGCCTGCACGGCAGCGCCGAATATGACACCGACGTCATCCGCTTTTCCTATTCCTCGATGACGACGCCGGAACAGCTTTTCGACTACAATATGCGCACCCGTGAGCGCACGCTTCTTAAAACACAGGAAGTGCCTTCCGGCCACGATCCCGACGATTATGTCACCAGACGCGTCTTTGCCTCAGCCGATGACGGCGAACTGGTTCCAGTTTCGCTGCTCTATCGCAAGGATACGCCACTTGATGGCAGTGCACCCTGCCTGCTCTATGGTTATGGTTCCTACGGCATCACTATTCCCGCCAGTTTCAGCACCTCGCGCCTGTCGCTGGTCGATCGCGGCTTCATCTATGCCATCGCGCATATTCGCGGCGGCAAGGACAAGGGCTTTGCCTGGTACGAAGGTGGCAAGCGCAACAAGAAAACCAACACCTTTACCGATTTCATCGCGACCGCCCACTATCTGGTTGGCAAAAACTTCACCCGCCACGACCGCATCGTCGCGCATGGCGGTTCGGCAGGCGGCATGTTGATGGGCGCAATTGCCAATATGGCACCGGAGGCTTTTGGTGCCATTATTGCCGAAGTGCCCTTCGTCGATGTGTTGAACACCATGCTCGACGACACGCTGCCTCTCACCCCGCCCGAATGGCCGGAATGGGGCAATCCAATCGCCTCTAAAGCTGATTACAGCACCATTGCCAGCTACTCTCCTTATGACAACGTCAAGGCGCAGGCCTATCCGCTGACGCTTGCCGTCGCGGGGCTGACTGATCCGCGCGTGACCTATTGGGAGCCAGCAAAATGGGTGGCGCGGTTGCGTGAACTGAAAACCGACGATCATCCGGTCTTGTTTCGCATCAACATGGATGCGGGCCATGCAGGTGCATCCGGGCGTTTTTCACGACTGGAAGAAGTGGCCTACACTTACGCTTTCGCATTAAAGGCTGTCGGCAAGGCTCTGGGGTTTTAAGCCTTAGCCTCCTGACATCAGCAGAGAAAGACTTTATACTGTCAGCACAGTAAAAATCGGGTGGAGATCAGGACATGAAACTCAAATCCGTCAGTTTTTTAGTCGCGTTGGCATTAACAATTGGCTTTGCCGTGCCGGGCAGCGTTTCGGCACAGGTGCGCAAGGATGTGAGCGAATATGCGGGACAGCGTTGTTCAACGCCGCCGCGCGGCAGCGGCGTGATCTTTGGTCAGTTCAGCGGCGTCGATGACTCACCCTTTGTCAGCGGCGGCGGGTTGGTGCCAGTTGACCGGATGCGCTGCTTCACTTCGATGTCCGAATGCAAGGGCTGGCTCTATACGATGCAGAGTAAATATACCAATGCCGGAACGGCGCGGGTCGTTCGCTGCGTGAAACGCTGACGCATGAAAACAGCAGACAACACGAACCTCTCCTCAGCCGGTCCGATTCAACTGACGGCGGAAGACCTCGCTCATGCTGCACGGCTTAATCTGCGGCAGGCATTCTTTTCACTTAAATTCCTGTTCAAATTTGTCACCGTCATCGTTATAGCCAGTCTTGTCATCTGCACATTTTATTATCATGTCATCGATCAAACCCCATCGCCCGGCGTGGTTTTGATGATAGGTGCGCTTTGGATAGCGACTGCCATACTCACCCTGTACGGACTGGCTTATGTTGGCGCTCCCAGACAAATGCGCAAAATATTCAAACAGCAGAAAAACTTGCACAAGCCATATACCCTCACATGGGACGGCGATCGGCTGGAATCGACAAGTGAAGCTGGCAATGCGCGGCTTGCCTGGGACGAGCTCCTTAAAATGTGCGAGGACAGCAAAATCATGCTGTTTTACGAATCCGAACAGCTTTACCGGCTCATACCCAAGCGCTACCTGACACAAGATCAGATCGCCTCTCTGCGACAAAGCTGGCTTGACGGACATGGCTGAGACGAAGCGCAAGCGCGGCAGTAGAAAACGCAGGATTGACCCGGGACTCCGATTCGTTCTGCTTATGCTGGCAGCTTTCTTTGTCGTTGCGATTGCATTTATAGCAAACAGTATCCATCATCTTTTGACGACCACAGGAACCGATGATGCAATTGCCTTTAAAGGCGGCTTCGGGCTGGTGTTCCTGATAGTGACACTATTCATGACACTGGAACTCTGGACAAAGACAGCTTTCCAATCCCCTTGGATCATTTGCGCTATCGCTGTTTCAGGTTTTGTGCTCGGCCTTGCCGGACTGCTGCTCTATTATTACGATCGCATTTCGGTTGGCGGTATTTTCATAGGCTTTTTCATGGCAGCATTTCCACTGTCTCTGGCCTCGATGCTCTGGAAAAACTACGTTAAAAAGAAATACGGATAGCGTCCCCCCACGCTATCAATTTGCCGAATAGTCGTCGGGATGCGCTGGGACCGCCTTGAGATAGGCTGCAATGGCATTGCGATCATCGTCGCTCAGATGCGCCATATTGGCTACGACATCAGCCATAGAGCCGCCGAGCGAATCGAAATCCGGCGTAAATCCACTCTCAAGCGCATAGGCAATGTCCTTCGCGCTCCAGTCACCGAGGCCGCCCTCGCCCGTGGTAATGTTGGGGATTGTGCCCTTTCTGCCGTTGCTGCCAATTTCCGGTGATCGCGCACCGGCGAGCCAACGACTTTTATCCAAACCACCAATGGCATTGCGCGGCGTATGGCATTCCCCGCAATGACCAAGCACTTCTGTCAGATATTGACCACGCTTTAACTGATCGGATGCGTCGGCCAGTTCGACAGCAGGTTCTTGGGTGAGATAAAGCTGCTTCCACAGACCAAGCCCGCGACGGATATTGAATGGAAAGCCAAGCTTATGCGCGGGCGCAATATTGTCCGATGCTGGCAGCGTCTTCATATAGGCGAACAAATCCGCCATGTCCTGCGGTAGCATGCGCGTGTAGGACGTGTAGGGGAAAGAAGGATAAAGATGCTCGCCCGTCCGACCCACGCCCTTCAGCATGGCATTGGCGAAATTTTCCAGCGTCCAGTCGCCGATCCCTTGCGGAGACGGTGAAATATTGGGCGCAACGAAAGTACCGAAATCCGAGGCCAGCTCGTGGCCACCTGCCAGCACTTTTCGCTGCTCACCCGATGCACCGGGAGCGGCATGGCACGAAGCACAGCCGCTGGCCCAGAAAACCTGCTCACCTTTTGCGGCATTGCCCGGTTTCAGATTAGCCAGCACTGCACTGTCAACCGTCTGCGGCATGGTCAGAACCCAAAAGGCCGAGGCGCCAATCAAAAGCGCAATGCCCAGAGAATAGACGAGCTTACGTATCATGCTAGTCTTTCTTGATACGGAAAGCCTGATGGCAGGACCCACAATTGGGCGCAACCTGCTGGAAAGCCAATTTCAATGCATCCACATCCTGCGGCTTGGCCGCTGCGGCAGCAGCAGCATCGGTACGGAATTTTTCTACGTGCTTTTTGAACGCGGCCTGATCTTCCCATATTTTCGGGGAAGCTTCGGTATCCCCCTTATCAGAGCCTTCCGGAAACAGAGTATCGACATCAAACTTCGTTGTATCCGCCTTGATCTTTTCCAAAGCGGTCAGCGCCACAGCGGCATCGAAAGGCTTTTCTCCCTTGACCATGGGCGCAATCGTGCCAACCGAGCGTCCCATATCTTTCATGATTGCCTGCCGGTCGGCAATTACATCGGCCTGGGCAATACCTGCCACCAAAACAAGAGCCGACGTCGCACCTAGAAAAAACAGTCGCATGAAGTCCTCCGCGTTAAAACAGATCAGCCATTTTCTGGCTATATCTTGTGTGTAACAAGAAGAATACATCACTACACATCTGATAGAAGCATCACAACGATGTGAAAAAGCTGATAAAAATACTACTCTTTTCACATTATGCAGAAACTAACATGTCTATTTCTCAAGTGAGATAAGAAAACAAGATAATATTATTCAAGTTTACTTGCACCTCCCTCTGCCCTATGGCCGTTCCGAGACATCAAAAAACCCCGCCGAAGCGGGGTTTTCATAATGCGTCAGGACAGATCAGGCTTTTTCGTAAAGCTCCAGGACATAATCCCAGTTGATCAGATTATCGACAAAGGCTTCCAAATATTTCGGACGCAGATTGCGGTAATCGACATAATAGGAATGCTCCCAAACATCGACGCCAAGAATCGGTGTCGCGCCATGGACCAGCGGATTTTCACCATTGGGCGTCTTGGAGATTTCAAGCTTTCCGTTCTTGACCGACAACCATGCCCAGCCGGAACCAAACTGGCCAACACCGGCAGCAATGAAATCCTCGCGGAACTTATCATAACCGCCGAGATCGGATTCAATAGCCTTTTCCAGCTTTCCAGGCAGCTTTTTGCCGCCGCCGTCCTTCTTCAGCCATTTCCAGAAATGCAGGTGGTTGTAATGCTGGCCTGCGTTGTTGAAGAGGCCCTGGTTCTTGCCAAAGCTCTCCTTGACAATCTCTTCGAGGCTCTTGCCCTCAAGGCCCGAACCTTCCAGCAGCTTGTTCCCGTTGGTTACATAGGCCTGATGGTGCTTATCATGATGAAGTTCAAGCGTTTCGCGCGACATATACGGCGCAAGGGCATCGTAGTCGTACGGAAGTGCGGGCAATTCAAAAGCCATTGGAAACTCTCCTCTTTACGTTCAGCGCGTGAAGGGCAAGGTCTTTGCTTGCCCGAAAACTTGCATGCCAGTTCTACATAGGCTGCAACCGCGTGGGCGGCAATGGATTAATAGTGAAATCACAGCATGATGAGTGCGCCCGGGAACCATTTGATCCCGACTGGCTAAAGAGAAACCTTGCGCAACGCATTTAGTTCCTAAATCGTCAAATATGAGGGAATATTATTTCCATTCCTCATCCCGTCGTGCAACCAAGCCGGTTTTCCGCGCTTCACATTTTCGATTCCCGATACCATCGATTAAAACTCCTGTTCGGTTGCAAGCAGACGTTTTTCACGGATTCTTGAATTGGTATCGTTCAAGAAAATAGACAAATTGCCCATAAAATTGTGTCGTTGCGGCAACACGAATACGGTGACTGCGCCTTTGCCATGTTTCGACCCTATTCAAACCGGCCCTCCGCCACAATTATCGGGCGATTAGCAATCGACAATAACAGCCACCTTCCAGTCGGATCGCTTCGGACACCGGGTCTATTTTCGATTGGTTGCACTTCGTTAACCTTAATTGTTGTATTCGTAACCTTCCCCGTCACTAATCTGGTTCTCTCATGCAAACGACACTCACCCGCCGCTCCTTCCTGACGGCAATGACTGCAACTGCGGCGACCGGTCTTGCCGGCTGTGCGCAGTTGGGACAAGCCGTTCCCATCCTTAATGGCGATGGATCAGGAAATCCTGTCAATCGCACACCACAGGCCAATGTGGATGCGTCCTATGGCGGCTGGCAGCAGATGTATGCCGCTGTCAACGATGAAGGCTATCAGCTTCCCGCAATCCCGATCCAGAAAATGGACAAGCGTTTTCTGCGTCAGGTGGTGCAGGACCCGACCGGTGAAATGCCCGGCACGATCGTCATCGATACCGCCAATCGCTTCTGCTATTTAGTGCTCGATAATGGACAGGCCGTGCGTTATGGCGTCGGTATCGGCCGCGATGGTTTTTCATGGTCAGGCCGCGCTGTCATCCAGTACAAGCGCAAATGGCCACGCTGGACGCCGCCGGATGAAATGGTTGCCCGCCAGCCGGAACTGACGCAATACAGCGCCAAGAATGGCGGCATGGCACCGGGTCTCAAGAACCCGCTCGGCGCGCGTGCACTCTACATTTTCCAGAATGGCGTGGATACGATCTATCGTCTGCACGGCAACCCGGAATGGTGGTCGATCGGCAAGGCCGTTTCATCAGGCTGTGTGCGTTTCCTCAATCAGGATATCATTGATCTTTATGATCGTGTGCCACCCAAATCGTCTATTCTGGTCATGTAGCTGCCAAGAATTGCAGCCATCAAAAAAAAGCCGCCTCACGGGCGGCTTTTTCGTTTGAGCTTATCAGCGTCGGAAACCACCGAGAATACCGCGCACCAAGGCGCGTCCGATTGAGCTCCCGACAGAACGCACGACGGATTTCATCGCAGCTTCCGCGACTGTTTGCCGACCGGAACGACGTCCTCCCCCTAGTGCTGTGCCGACCAGATCGCCCAGCATACCGCCGCTGCCTTCCTCGTCTTCCTTGGTCTTCTGCTGTGCGGCTGCCGCATTCTGAGCCTTGCGGGCCAGCATCTCAAAAGCTGAATCCCGATCCACCGGCTGATCATATTGGCCGGAAACCGGACTTGCAGCGATGATCTTGGCACGTTCTTCTACAGTCAGTGGCCCGATGCGCGAGGATGGCGGACGGATCAGCGTGCGCTGCACGATGGACGGCACACCCTTTTCCTGCAAAGTCGAAACCAGCGCCTCGCCGGTGCCAAGATTGGTGATCGCATCATAGGTCTTGAAATCAGGATTGGGACGAAACGTATCAGCTGCGGTTTTCACCGCATTGGTTTCGCGCGGCGTGTAGGCGCGCAGCGCATGCTGCACGCGGTTGCCAAGCTGCGCCAGAACCGTTTCGGGCACATCGAGCGGGTTCTGCGTCACAAAATAAACGCCCACGCCCTTGGAACGGATCAGACGCACCACCTGCTCCACCCGGTCGATCAGCGCTTTGGGTGCCTCGTCAAACAGCAGATGCGCTTCGTCGAAAAAGAACACCAGTTTTGGCTTTTCGGGGTCGCCAACTTCTGGAAGCACCTCGAACAGTTCCGACATCAGCCAGAGCAGGAAAGTCGCATAAAGACGCGGGCTCATCATCAACTTGTCGGCAGCAAGAACGCTCACCACACCGCGTCCATCGGTGGTGGTGCGCATCAGGTCCGAAATATTCAAAGCCGGTTCGCCAAAGAATTTCGAGCCGCCCTGCTGGTCGAGCACCAAAAGCGAGCGCTGTACAGCCCCGACCGACGCCTTGTTGACGTTTCCGTATTTTGCGGACAGTTCCGCCGAACGCTCGGCCATCTCGGAAAGGATGGCTTGTAGGTCCTTGAGGTCGAGCAGCAAAAGCCCTTCCTCATCGGAAAGACGGAACGCGATGTTGAGCACGCCTTCCTGCGCGTCGGTGAGGTTCATCAGCCGCGAGAGCAGCAGCGGTCCCATTTCGGAAATGGTTGCACGCACCGGATGGCCCTGCTCCCCGAAAATGTCCCAGAAAACAACCGGACACGCCCGCATCTCGTAGGGATCGAGCTTGATATCGCCTGCGCGCTTGGAAAGCCCCTCATTTGCGACGCCAACCGCCCCAATGCCAGAGAGATCGCCCTTGATATCGGCACAGAAAACCGGAACACCAGCCGCAGAAAAGCTTTCCGCCAGCACCTGCAACGTCACCGTCTTGCCCGTGCCTGTCGCTCCTGTAACCAGACCGTGCCTGTTGCCATATTTCAGCGCCAGATATTCCGGCTGCTGATAGGAATCGTCGGGCTTGCGGCTTGCGCCAAGGAAAATAGCGTCATCGGCATTCATCAGGCAGTGTGCTCCCGTAAAGAGTTACATGCCCTATGATATAACCGCACGAGGATCGTCCGACAACGATAAAGCAACGCACGTCTTGCCGAACCTTTTTCATCCAACCCTCGTCTGTCACAATTCAGACCTCGTTTTCTGTTTTCAAAATGCAGGCAGCGCTTGCAAAGTTTCGGCGAGGATGCATATTACGTAAACGTAAGTATTTTTGGGAGAAAGCCTATGGACGAACTGATCGCACGTATCACCTCTAATGTCGGGATCGATGCAGCTACCGCACATAAAGCCGTTGGCATGATTCTGGCGTTTCTTCAGAAAGAAGGCCCGGCCAATGAAGTGCAGAAGCTTCTTGCTGCCATTCCGGGTGCGGAAGAGGCCGTATCGCAGGTCGAGAAAGGTGGCTTTCTGTCCGGTCTGATGGGCGGCGTCATGGGCCTTGGCTCACAACTCATGAGCGCAGGTCTCGGCATGAGTGAAATTTCCGGTGTGTCCAAGGAAACCATCCGCTTTGCCAAGGAAAAGGCAGGCGATGAGCCGGTGGACGCGGTTATCGGTGCCATTCCGGGCCTTGGTCAGTTCGTTTAATGAGGCACAAAACCCCGGTCATCCCGGGGTTTTTAATTTGAGCTGTGCACCGTTATTCTACACGCGCAATCAGAGAAATGAGCGAGTGTTTTTGTGAGCCCCCATGCGCAAGTCTGTCTCCCTTCTGTTCACCTTGATTGCAGTTGTTTTCTGCGCAAGTCAGGAAGTCACGGCGCAGGAGCAGAGCGCAGATAAGCTGCCGCCAGAAACGAAGAAAGCCGTCGACACTTACGTTGAGACTTACAAGCCCACGGCGCTGATGGTGATCAGCTACGGCAAGGTGGTTGTGAGCCATGGTGATACGGCGCAACTGGTAAACGCGGCCTCGGTGCGCAAAAGTTTTCTCGGTGCGCTTTACGGAATTGCGGTTGATGAAAGAAAAATCGACCTCGACAACACGCTTGCGCAATTGAAAATCGACGACAAGCCACCGCTGACATCGACGGAAAAGGCTGCAACGGTGCGCGATCTCCTCAAGGCTCGATCCGGTATTTATCACCGCGCAGCCCACGAAACCGCCGATATGCGCCGCAGACGCCCCGAACGAGGCAGCCACGCGCCAGGTTCCTTCTGGTTCTATAACAACTGGGATTTCAACGCGCTCGGCACGATTTACCGCGAGAAGACCGGCGAAGATATTTTCGCGAGCTTTGACCGTCGCATCGCCACGCCCATCGGAATGGAAGATTACAAAGCAGCCAACGGTCGCTATGTGCTGGAAAAATTCTCGATCCATCCCGCTTATACATTCAGGATGTCCGCCCGCGACATGGCCCGTTTCGGCGCGCTCTATCTCAATGGCGGTCAATGGGATGGCAAACAGATCGTGCCTGTCGCATGGGTGCAGGAATCGCTGACGCCCCATTCGGCGACGGGACGCGGCCGGTTCGGTTATGGCTATCTGTGGTGGACGCTGAACCCCGATAATTTCGGCCCCGGCGCAGCTGTCGCATCCGGTTATGGCGGGCAGCGCATTGCCGTTATCCCTTCCCACAAACTGGTGGTCGTACAAACGGTTGAGAACGTCAGGATCGGCAGTATCAGAACCAGCCATTTTGTAGCCCTGCTGCGCAAGATCGTCACAACGACACGGTAAGCTTAATCGGGCGCGGCGACGCCGACATGGTGTGCGCGTCCGGCCAGCCAGCCATTGACCGCTGCCCCCAACCCCAGCAAAGCGAAAAACGCGCCGCAGGCGGCAAAACTACCCGTCGCATTATAAATCATGCCAACAACCAGCGGCCCGATAGCTGCCAGAATATAGCCCACGCATTGCGCCATGCCCGACAAATGCGATGCGGTGTGGGAATCCGGCGCACGCAGCACGATCACCATCATCGCAGCAGCGATCAGCCCGCCCTGCCCAATCCCCTGTATTGCTGCCAGCGGCCAGAAACACCATTGCGGCAAATATAGAAACCCGATCAGCGGCAACGCCGCGCAGGCGCAAAGCACGACATTGAGCAAGCTCTGGCTCTTCTGCCGCACGGCAATGGACGGCACACCAAGACAGGTCACGACCTGTACCATGATGGAAAAGGAGACAAGACCTCCAGCAGCAGTGGCACTCAACCCCTGTTCACGCAGGATCGATGCCAGCCAGCCGAAAACGACATAGGCCATCGATGATTGCAGCCCCATGAACAGTGTCACCTGCCATGCAAGCCTGTCTTTCCACAGACCGATCACATTTGCCCGCGCATGCGTTGGATTGTGCTTTGTGCGAAGTGCTTGCGGCAACCACAGCATAAACATCAGTGCTGCAGGAATGGCCCAGAAAGCCAGCGCCAGATTCCACGCCCCACCCAGCATATGCTCGATTGGGATGGTAAATCCGGCAGCCATGGCGGCACCCGCGCACAGTGCCATCGTGTAAAGCCCGGTCATGATGGCAGCGATTTTCGGGAAATCGCGCTTGACCAAGCCCGGCAGCAGCACATTGCCCATCGCGATCGCCGCACCAGCCAGTGTCGCGCCGATGTAAAGCGAGGAAGGACTACCCACTCCCCGGATCGCCGTACCGAAGGTTAAAACCGCAAGCACGCACAAGAGCACGCGCTCGGCACCAAAACGCTGCGCAAGACGCGGCGCAAAGGGCGCAAAGGCTCCCAGGCAAACAACCGGAAGCGTCGTAAGAATTCCGGCAGCGGTGCCGGACATGCCAGTGGCTGCTGTAATTTCCGGCAAAAGCACTGAAACACTGGAAAAGACCGGACGCAGATTGGCGGCGATCAGCACGAGACTTACCCCCAAAAGCACCCGCACAGCGCGACTGGGCTGCGGCTGTGAGGCTGCGTCCTGCGCGTTAATTTCTTGGCTCATAATGCCAGCAACCTTTCCAGTTCTTCAATCAGTGGTGCCATGAACCGGCGTACCGTTGCGCCTGCTTTTTCCGCATCGCGCGACGCAATCGCCTCGACGATCAGCCCATGCGCCTCGTCACTTGGCTCCGGCACCGCGCCATCAAGAGTTGCTGCGATGGATTCGCGGATCGACACGGAGAAAAATGCATAAATTTCGATGAGCGCGCTGTTACCGGAAGCTGCAACGACGGCCTCGTGAAAGGCGAAATCCCGTGCTATGAAATCGGCTCGTTGTGCGTGCTCACGCGCCACACGGCGCGCCAGCATGTCTTGCAGATGCATGATCATTTCCGGCGTTGCGCGCTGCGCGGCCAACCGTGCAGCTTCGGTTTCCAGAAGAGCCCTTGTTTCGAAGCGGTCGCGCAAACTGGTATGGCGAATACGCTCAAGACTGCGGAACGTGTCGGCTGCGGAGCGGACATAGGTGCCTGATCCCTGCCGCGTCTCCAGCATGCCCTCGGCTACCAGCGCCCTCACCGCTTCACGAACCGTACCCCGGCTTACTCCCAGACGCGCTGAAAGCGTTGCCTCGTTGGGCAATCTTGATCCGACCACCCAGTGTCCCGCCGTAATCTCGGCGCGCATGGACTGCGATGCAGATTCAGTCAGACTACGGCGCGCTAGGCTTTTCATTGGCAATCCTATAATTCATCGGATGACTTGATGAATTATTCTCACTGATTACCTCTGTCAATAAACACGCAAACGTTTTAAAAAAACCGAGCATTGGCGTAAGCCAAAACCCTTCCGTTATGATTGTTGCACAATGGCTTCCCCGCCGCAGACGACAGGTTTCTCCATGATAACGCTCTACAGTCTTTCCGGTGACCATCTTGACCGTGTGGAAATCGAACCGGGACAGCCCTTGCCGGAGAACGTGATCTGGATCGACCTTTTCGCACCCGGCGTCAATGAGGACCGTATAGTCGAGGCATGGGCGGGCATATCGATCCCCACCCGAGAAGACATGACGGAAATCGAGGAATCAAACCGCTTTTATATGGAAAATGGTGCGCAGTTTCTGACCGCCCCCATTCTTCATGCTGTCGATCTCGATCACCGGGAACTGGCGCCGGTGACCTTCATCCTGCATGGCCAGCGCCTGATCACAGTGCGCTATGCTGACCCGAAGTCCTTTACAAGCTACATCATGCGCGCGACCAAGCCCGGTAATGGCCTCACATCGCCCCGCTGCACCGGCATTTCTATCCTGCTCGGCCTTATCGAGGCCACCACAAACCGGCTCGCCGATATTCTGGAAGGCGTGGCTGGCAAGATCGATGCAGCCTCGCATTCGATCTATCGCCGCCAGCCCAAAGCGCGCCCCATGTCGACGCAGGACTTCCGGCATATATTGACCCAGATCGGCGGACAGGGAACGTTCCTTTCGCGCATGCGCGAAAGCCTCGCCGGTATCAGCCGCATGCTGGTCTATCTTTCAGCAACCAGCAATCCGGCGACCGGCAAAAAAGAAACGCGCTCGTGGATCAAATCGCTGGAACGCGACATGCAATCACTGACCGCTTACGTGGATTTTCTTTCCAACAAGGTCACCTTTCTTCTGGACACCATTGTCGGCCTCATCTCGGTCGAGCAAAACGCCATCATCAAGATATTTTCGGTCGCAGCCGTCGGCTTCATGCCGCCTACCCTTGTAGCCTCCATTTACGGCATGAATTTTTCCTTCATGCCCGAACTTCATTCGCCATGGGGCTACCCTATGGCTCTTGGTCTGATGGTCGGCTCCGCCCTGCTGCCGCTTTATTATTTCCGTCGCAAAGGCTGGCTCTGAGATAAGCTTTTCGTGACCAATGCGTGGCGGTTGACGATGCATGTTAGCTCAGTTTTGCCGACACGATCTCCCAGTCCTTTCCCTGGATCTTGATCACATCGCCCACAGGCTTGCCGAACAGCATGATGGCAACTGGTGCTACATGAGAAATCTTGCCCTTCGAAGGATCGGCCTCGTCTTCGCCGACAATGGTCCATGTACGCTTACCGCCATCATCAAGATTTTCCAGCACCACCGTCATGCCAAAGCGAACGACATCGCCGTCCGCTTCCGGCACAGAAAGCTCCGCCGTCTCGCGCCGTGCCGTCCAGTATCGCAGATCGCGGGAAAGCCGCGCGATGATCGAGCGCTCGCCCGCGACATTGGCCTCGGCCAGTTCGCGGTGCAGCTGCGCAAGTTCATCGTCGATCATCCGCAGACCGTTCTGCGTGACGAGATTGCGGTGCGGACTGACCGGACGTTCGCCCAGATCATCCGGCGCGTCGTCCTGTTCCTTGGTAAAGGCTCTGCTCATTCAATCAATGTAGGCAGCCGACATAAGGGTCGCAAGTCCGATTACCTCAGCCGATTATGGCATCACGCAACGGCTCCGTCGGCGCGATCCTGCCGAATGAAATACCGTTCCAGTTCTTCATGGACGGATTGGCGAATGTGGCTAGCCGCACCGACAAGTCCTCATCCTTGCGGAAAAGCCGCGCAAGCAGCATTGTAACCATGGCTTCGGCAGCGCGTGTCGCGCCATCGTCGCATTTGAGTGCGAAGCCGAACCCCACTTCCGGCACAGCACCACAGAAAACACCCTCGGCACCCGTCTTTACGAAAATTCGCCCCGGCGCCATGCGCATCAGTTCGGTGCAGGCGCGCTTTGTACCCGCCACATAAAAGGGTTCTGCCATGCAGGCCGTGACGAGGCGGCGGGCCGCCGCAGCCCGTTTGCCGCCAAGCCCCATTCCGGTTGTCATACGGGCAAAGCCATGCGCCAGCTTCGAAAGCGGAATAGCATAAGTCGGGATCGAACAGCCATCCGTGCCGCAGTGATCGATGGCATGGACCGCGCCCGTCACCTCTTCCATCACGTCACGCACCATCTCCTGAATTTGCGAGCCAAGCGCGACATAGCCCTTCGTCTCAAGGCCGCAATGAACACAGGTCGCCAGAAAACCCGAATGCTTGCCCGAGCAATTGTTGTGCAGCGGTGTCGGTGTCTTGCCGCTTTGCGCCAATTTGATTGCAACCGGCTGCTGAAACGGCCAGTGACTGCCGCATTCAAGCACCTCCGCCTCAAGCCCGGCACGGCGCAGCATGGAGCTGGCGCGCGCGACATGCTCCGGCTCACCCGAATGCGAGGCGCAAGCCATGGCAAGATCGGCATTCTCGAAGCCGAAAGCGTCAGCCGCTCCGCTTTCGACCAGCGGCAGAGCCTGAATGGACTTGATAGCCGAACGCGGAAAGGTCGGACGCTCGACATCGCCCAGCGAAAAAACGCAAGTCCCGTCGCCGTCGAAAACCGCAAGCGAACCGCGATGGCGGCTTTCGACCACGTCACCGCGAAACACCTCCACCAGAACCGGATTGCTTTCCATATCCAACTTTACTCGCGCGCCTGTGGCGCCGCGCTCTCGCTTCAAACTGTCCGCGACCATAGCGACGCCCAACAAAATCACCAGCGCAAGATTCAACATCACCATTGATTTTTTGCCGCGTATTTTTTATTGATTGATCAGTCAATCAAAATAAAACACTAATCTCGATGCGAGATTCAGGACCGGACCAATGCCCAAGATCGGTATGGAACCCCAGCGGCGGCGCGAACTGATCGATGCCACCATCCGCACCATCGGCCAGCGCGGCTCGCTCGACGTAACCGTTGCGCAGATCGCCCATGAGGCCGGTGTGTCGCCAGCACTGGCGCATCATTATTTCGGCGGCAAAGACAAGCTAATCCTTGCCACCATGCGCCATCTGCTGCGCGAACTGGGCGGCGACCTCAACAGGGCGATCAGCCAAACCGAAACACCGCGAGCGCGCATTGCGGCGATTGTTGCGGTCAATTTTTCTGCTGCACAATTTGCGCCGGAAACCATTGCTGCCTGGCTGACCTTCTACGTCCATGCGCAGCAATCGGAAGATACGCGCCGCCTGTTGCGGATCTATGCCCGCCGCCTCCATTCCAATCTGGTCGTACCCCTATCGCAAATGACCGGCCGCGAGCGGGCGAACCGCATCGCGGAAGGTGCTGGCGCGCTGATCGACGGGCTTTATATCCGCCATGCGCTTGGCATCGACGCACCCGATGCGGCATCGGCCATTGCGCTGGTGGAAGATTATATCGCCGTTCAACTTTCGTCAGGGGCATGAAAATGGAAGCGGATTTCGTCATCATCGGCTCCGGCTCCGCGGGCTCGGCCATGGCTTATCGTTTGTCGGAAGATGGACGCCATTCGGTCATCGTCATCGAATATGGCGTGCCCGATGTCGGGCCACTGATCCAGATGCCCGCCGCCCTCTCTTTTCCGATGAACATGGCAACCTATGACTGGGGCTTTTCGACCGAGCCGGAGGAACATTTGGGCGGGCGCAGCCTCGTCACGCCGCGCGGCAAGGTTCTGGGCGGCTCGTCCTCCATCAACGGCATGGTCTATGTGCGCGGCCATGCCCGCGATTTCGACCATTGGTCGGAAAGCGGCGCGCAAGGCTGGGCCTATGCAGACGTACTGCCCTATTTCAAGCGGATGGAAAATTCCCATGGCGGGCAAGAAGGCTGGCGCGGCAGCGACGGCCCCTTGCATATCCAGCGCGGCCGCCGCGACAACCCGCTGTTTCAAGCCTTCATCGAAGCGGGCCGCGAGGCAGGTTTTGAGCTGACGCAGGATTATAATGGCGAAAAGCAGGAAGGCTTTGGTCCGATGGAACAGACGATCCATGAGGGTCGGCGCTGGTCCGCGGCCAATGCCTATCTGAAACCGGCGCTGAAACGGCCCAATGTCAAGCTGGTCAAGGGGCTGGCGCGCAAGATCGTGCTGGACGGAAAACGCGCTGTCGGCGTCGAAATCGAGGCCGGGCGCAGCTTCACGACCATACGCGCGCGGCGCGAGGTCATTATCGCCGCCTCATCGATCAATTCGCCAAAACTCCTGATGCTTTCGGGCATCGGTCCGGCAGCGCATCTCAAAGAGCACGGCATTGATGTGGTGGTGGACCGCCCCGGCGTCGGGCAGAACCTTCAGGACCATCTGGAAGTCTATATCCAGCAGGAATGCACGCAGCCCATCACGCTCTATTCCAAGCTGAACCTGTTTTCCAAAGCCCGGATTGGCGCGCAATGGCTGTTCTTCAAGACAGGCGATGGCGCGACCAACCATTTTGAATCGGCTGCCTTCCTGCGTTCAAAACCCGGCGTTGAATATCCCGATATTCAGTACCATTTTTTGCCCGTCGCCATCCGATACGATGGCAAGGCGGCGGCGAACGCCCATGGCTTTCAGGCGCATGTCGGACCGATGCGGTCCAAATCGCGGGGCAGCGTGACGCTACGCTCGGCCAATCCGCGCGAAAAGCCTGTCATCAAGTTCAATTATATGTCGCATGAAGACGACTGGGCCGATTTTCGTCATTGCGTGCGCCTGACCCGCGAGATTTTCAATCAGGCCGCTTTCGATCCCTATCGCGGTGCGGAAATCCAGCCCGGCGAACGCGTGCAGTCGGACGAGGAAATCGACGACTTTATCCGCGCTCACGTGGAAAGTGCATTCCACCCCTGCGGCACAGCCAGAATGGGCGCGGTTGACGATCCGCTTGCGGTAGTCGATCCTGAATGCCGGGTGATCGGTATCGAAAACCTGCGCGTCGCGGATTCGTCCATTTTTCCGCGCATCACCAACGGCAATCTCAATGGCCCATCGATTATGGTCGGCGAGAAAGCCACCGATCATATTCTGGGGCGCACGCCGCTGCCGCGTTCCAATCAGGAGCCTTGGATCAATCCTCGTTGGCAGACTTCCGACCGCTGATGAAATTTTGAGGAATAACGATATGAAAGCACAACCCAAAGCCTCGCACTTCATCGGCGGCTCATTTGTGGAAGACAAGGCCGGGCAACCGCTTCCCGTCATCTATCCGGCAACGGGCGAGGAAGTCGCCACGCTTTATTCCGCCACGCCCGATGTGATCGAAGCTGCTTTTGCAGCCGCTCTCAAGGCACAGGACGCATGGGCAGCGCTCAAGCCTGTCGAACGCGGGCGCATTTTGCGCCGCACGGCGGAGATCCTGCGCGAGAAAAACAAAAAACTTTCCAAGCTCGAAACAATCGATACCGGTAAGGCGCTACAGGAAACGCTGGTGGCCGATGCGGCGTCTGCCGCCGATGCGCTGGAATTTTTCGGTGGCGTGGTTTCCAGCTTCAACGGTGAATTCGTGGAGCTTGGCGGTTCTTTCGCCTATACGCGACGTGAAGCGCTTGGCATCTGTGTCGGCATCGGCGCGTGGAATTATCCGATCCAGATCGCCGCATGGAAATCGGCCCCGGCACTTGCCATGGGCAATGCCTTCATCTTCAAACCCTCGGAAAACACCCCGCTTTCAGCCCTTGCCCTTGCCGAAGCCTATAAGGAAGCGGGGCTTCCCGACGGGCTTTTTAATGTCGTGCAGGGATTTGGCGATGTGGGGGCGGCGCTGGTCAACCATCGCCTGACGGCAAAAGTTTCGCTGACCGGCTCGGTGCCGACCGGCAAACGCATCATGGCCGAAGCCGGCGGACAGCTGAAGCACACGACCATGGAGTTGGGCGGAAAATCACCGATCATCGTCTTTGACGATGCCGATCTGGAAAGTGCCATTGGCGGCGCGATGCTCGGCAATTTTTATTCGACGGGACAGGTCTGTTCCAACGGTACCCGCGTTTTTGTCCATAAGAATATCCGCAAGGCGTTCGTGGAACGACTTATCGAACGCACAGCAGCAATCCGCATCGGCGACCCGCTGGATGAGACGACCCAGATGGGACCGCTGATCAGCGCCAGCCAGCGCGACAAGGTCCTGTCCTATATCGAAAAAGGCAAGGAAGAAGGTGCAACGCTGGTGCACGGCGGCAGCGTTCCAAAGCTGCAAGGCTTCGATAAGGGTTTCTTCATCGAACCGACCATCTTCACCGACGTCACCGACCAGATGACGATTGCGCGTGAGGAAATTTTCGGGCCAGTCATGAGCATTCTTGAATTTTCGGACGAGGACGAAGTGATTTCGCGCGCCAACGATACGGAATTCGGTCTTGCGGCAGGCGTCTTCACCGCCGACATCGCTCGTGGCCATCGCGTCATAGGCAAGATCAAGGCCGGAACCTGCTGGATCAATGCCTATAATCTGACGCCTGTGGAAGTCCCCTTCGGCGGCTACAAGCAATCAGGCATCGGCCGTGAAAACGGTATCGCGGCACTTGAACATTACAGCCAGATCAAAACCGTTTATGTGGAGATGGGCAAGGTCGAAAGCCCTTATTGACCCTTTCGCAACGGTGAAATAATTCGGGGAGTAACGGTCGGCCCCTGTTTTTTCGGCGTCACTGAGCGGCATACATAGCGGTAGAGCTTTGGCGACGGCGCCAGGCGTGGCGGCGCGATGGAAAAAGCATCACTTGCATCCCCCGGCTTCGGAAATGAAGGGGCGCCCGGCATGCCTGTCCCGGTCATTAATTGTTTGCTGCACTCTATAATCTTGATTTTCACGCCACTGGCCTGCGCGGAAAAAGAGCAGTAAAAAGAAATGATACAAAAGAAAAATCTGTTCAAAACATCCCCTTATCTTATTAAATATCTAAATACAATCGACTGAAATATCATCTACTACAATATTAACCACCCCAAATATAACAACCCCAATTTATGGCCAGTATAATATAAGAAAATCCATTGAAAAAAGATTTGAATATGCTCTAAAATAGCGAACGCGCGGCGAAAGTGCGCATCGAATGCGAAACACTCAAACGTCCGAGATCGCATTCAGTCTAAGGACACAAGCTGTTGGTTAGAGCGCAAAGCTGCGAATTGAAAATTCGTGACCACAGGCCAAATGAAAAGACAAAATTATCGGGATAGTGTGAATACCAATCGTCTGGACAACCAGTTCCAGGTGGATATCAGTGCAGGCCAACATCGGCGCAATCACCGACCCACAGATGTTCCCTATGCGAATAATTCAATCCCCACGCTCAATGCTCCTCCAGCAGACTTTAAAACTGTCCCACTTGATTGTCCTTCTCCAAAGCAGACAACAATCCGGCAACCTTGTTTCACACTTTTCGGATGCGCTCTAAACAGGCTTTAACAACCGAAACTGGGCATAACATTTCTACAGCATGCCTCGCAAAAACGGGAACCGGTTTTGAGAGGCATGTTTCAAAACAAAAGCTAAAACCGTGTTTTCTGAAGGCAATAACACGCGACACGCTTTAGTTAGAACCGTCGTAAGACCATTTCCAGTTGAGGATTTCCGGCATGTCCTCGCCGTGTTCACAGACATAAGCCTTGTGCACTGCAAGCTTGTCGCGGAACGACGCGATGAGGGGCTCTGCCGTTTCGGGAGATAGAGGCAACCGCTCGATGGCCGCAATGGCAAGATGGAAACGGTCAAGCTCGTTCATCACTGTCATGTCGAAAGGCGTCGTGGTCGTGCCCTGCTCGATAAAGCCATGCAAATGGAAATTCGGATGGTTGGTGCGCTTATAGACCAGCCGGTGGATGAGATAGGGATAGCCGTGATAGGCGAAGATCACCGGGCGGTTGCGGGTGAATATCCGGTCGAATTCTGCGTCAGAAATTCCGTGCGGATGATGCTGCGGCGATTGCAGGACCATCAAATCCACCACATTGACCACGCGAATACGCAATCGCGGCAAGGATTGACGCAATAGATCGACGGCTGCAAGCACTTCCATCGTCGGCACGTCACCGGCGCAGGCCATCACGATATCGGGTTCAAGCCCCTCCTCGGTGCCCGCCCAGTCCCATATGCCAAGCCCCGCCTCGCAATGTTTCTCGGCCTCTTCCATGCTCAGCCATTGCGGCTCGGGTTGCTTGCCCGCGACGATGACATTCACGCGGTCCCAAGTCTTGAGGCAATGATCGCCGACCCAGAGCAGCGTGTTGGCGTCAGGCGGGAAATAGACACGGACGATGTCCGCGCTCTTGTTGGCAACGAGGTCGACAAAGCCCGGATCCTGATGCGAGAAACCGTTATGATCCTGACGCCAGACATGCGAAGTCAAAAGATAATTGAGCGAGGAAACCGGCGTGCGCCATGGCAGTTCACGCGAGACCTGCAACCATTTGGCGTGCTGGCTGAACATGGAATCGATGATGTGGATGAAGGCTTCGTAGCAGGAGAAGAAACCGTGCCGCCCGGTCAGGAGATAGCCTTCCAGCCAGCCCTGACAGAGATGCTCGCTCAAGACTTCCATGACGCGCCCGTCGGAGGCGAGATGATCGTCACTGTCGAGCGTTTCGGCCATCCAGACACGGTCCGTCACCTCAAAGACGCTGCTTAGCCGGTTGGAAGCTGTTTCATCGGGACCGAAGACGCGGAAATTCTGCGCGCTCTCATTGAGCCGCAAGACATCGCGCAGATAATCGCCGAGGATCTTGGTCGATTGCGCCTCGACCGCACCGGGTGCATTAACACTGACCGCATATTGACGGAAATCTGGAACATGCAGTTCGGCACGCAGCAACCCGCCATTGGCATGCGGATTTGCACCCATGCGTTTTTCGCCTTCGGGCGAAAGCGCCTTCAGTTCCGGCTTTAACGTGCCGTTTTCATCGAAAAGATCGGCGGGATTATAGCTTTTGAGCCAGTCTTCCAGAATACGGCGGTGGCCGTCATCCTCGCGGCAGGCGGCGACCGGCACCTGATGCGAGCGCCAATGGTTTTCGACCATCTTGCCATCGACCACTTTCGGCCCCGTCCAGCCCTTGGGGCTGCGCAGGATGATCATCGGCCAGCGCGGGCGCTCGGGCGATTTGGGATCGGCCTTGGCCTTGATGTCCGCGATACGGTCAAAAATCGTATCGAAGGTCGCGGCCATCTGCTGGTGCATCTTGTCCGGCTCGTGGCCTTCCACGAAGAATGGCTCATAGCCGTAACCCGTGAAAAGATGCGTCAGTTCTTCATCGGAAAGACGCGCCAGAACCGTCGGATTGGCGATCTTGTAGCCATTGAGATGCAGGATCGGCAGGACCGCGCCGTCTCGCGCCGGATTGAGGAACTTGTTGGAATGCCATGCGGTCGCAAGAGGGCCGGTTTCCGCCTCTCCGTCACCAACCACGCAGGCCACCACCAGATCAGGATTATCGAAGGCCGCGCCATAAGCATGAACCAGCGCATAGCCGAGCTCGCCGCCCTCATGGATCGACCCCGGCGTTTCAGGTGCCGCGTGGCTCGGGATGCCGCCGGGGAAGGAAAACTGGCGGAACAGCTTTTCCATGCCCACCGCATCCTCGGTGATTTCAGGATAGATTTCTGAATAGGTACCTTCCAGATAGGTGCTGGCGACCATGCCCGGCCCGCCATGGCCGGGGCCGCATATATAGATCACATTGGCATCGCGCGCCTTGATGATGCGGTTGAGGTGCGCATAGATGAAATTGAGGCCCGGCGTGGTGCCCCAATGCCCGAGAAGGCGCGGCTTGACATGTTCGGGCAAAAGCGGCTCGCGCAAAAGCGGGTTCTTCATCAGATAAATCTGGCCGACCGAAAGATAATTCGCCGCCCGCCAGTAGCGGTCGATCAGGGAAAGCTGTTCCGGATTGAGAGGGGAGCCGGTTATCGAGGTCATGCCGGATTTCCTTTGCCGTTCAGGATGTCGAAGGTTTGCGTGGCGATGATATGCTCTTCATCTGTCGCCAATACGAAGGCCGAGATTTTGCTGGAAGCGGAACTGATGCAAAAGCTGTTGGCATCATTGGCCTGCCCGTCCAGTTCAAGGCCGAGCCATGACAGCCGTTGGCACACCGCAGCGCGAATAGCGGGCTGGTTTTCACCAATGCCAGCCGTAAAGACCAGCGCATCGACACCGCCCAGCGTTGCGGCAAGACGGCTTATTTCTCCTGCAATGCGAAAGGTGAAAACATCGAGCGCTTGCCGCGCCTCCGGCTTATCACTTGCCAGAAGATCGCGTGTATCGCCGCTGATGTCGGACAGGCCGAGCAGACCGGATTTGTGATAAAGAAGATCGGAGAGCGCATCCGCTCCCATATTCTCCTGTTGCAGAAGATGCAGCATCACACCCGGATCAAGCGCACCGCAGCGCGTCGCCATCGGGATGCCGTCCAGTGTGGAAAAACTCATGCTGGTATCGACGCTTTGGCCCTGTTCCATGGCGCAAAGGCTGGCACCACTGCCAAGGTGGGCTGCAATGATCTTCCTGTCCGCAATTTCCGGCGCTTGGCCGCGCAGATTGCCGATGATCGATTGATAGGAAAGGCCGTGAAAGCCGTAGCGCTTGATGCCGCGTTCGTGCAGCGCGCGGGGAATGGCGAAACGGCGCACCACGTCCGGCATGGTGCGGTGGAATGCCGTATCGAAGGAAGCGACTTGCGGGATATCCGGGAAAAGCCCGGCCATGGCGCGCACCAGCGCCACGCTTTTCGGCTGATGCAGCGGCGCAAAATTGGACAGCCGGTCGATGGCGGCAATCTTCTCCGCATCAAGCAGCACGGCCTCGTGAAAATCATCGCCGCCATGCACAATCCGGTGCCCGAAGCCTGCAATATCATCGACGCTGCCGCTGTTGCCGTGAGACGAAAGCTTATCGAAAATTTCCTCGAAGATCGCGATCAACTCGGCATCAGGAGCGCTTGCAAGGGTGAGATCAACTTTTCCTTGCTCGCCATCCATATGAAAGCGCAACGGAGCCTTGCTGAAGTCGATGACGCCTTTCGTTACCCGGCGTAATTCATCGCCTTCGCGCACGAAAGAACCGATCTTCACAGTGGAAGACCCCGCATTGAATGTCACCAGACGATCATGCATTCGGCACCTTCCGTCAGACCTCGGTTCGGCTGGCCCGACCTTATAACGGTCTTGGAAAAATACCAGTGTCTGTCGGAAATTAATGTCGGCATTGCGCCTTTGGATTGTCACCGAACTTTCATCAAACCGTCGTCCATCTGTCACGGACAAAACGCATAGGCATCGCCTTGGATAAGGAGTGCGAAATATGCGCCAGTCAGTTGAACTCTCGAATATCGGAAAGGCCTTTGAAGGCAATGCCGTGCTTAAGGGCATTGATCTTTCCATCCGTCCCGGAGAGTTCATTTCACTCGTGGGCATGTCGGGTTGCGGGAAATCGACCTTGCTGCGCATCATCGCCGGTCTTGAAACGCCGGATACCGGAACCGTTGCCATCGGCGACAAGGACGTCACCGAGACCGATCCCAGCGACCGCAATCTGGCGATGGTGTTTCAATCCTATGCGCTTTATCCGCATATGAGCGTGGGCCAGAACATTGCGACGCCGCTTCGTATGCGCCGCCTGTCACTTTCAGCACGGCTTCCTGTGGTGGGCCGCATGATGGCAGGCGCGGCAGCACTTGCGGAAATCGATGCTGCCGTGGTCGAAGCGGCCGAAACCTTGCAGATCGAACATCTGCTGGAACGTAAGCCGGCGCAGCTTTCCGGTGGGCAACGCCAGCGCGTGGCATTGGCGCGCGCACTGGTTCGCTCGCCCGCAGCCTTCTTGATGGATGAGCCGCTTTCCAATCTTGATGCCAAGCTGCGCGCGCATATGCGTGACGAGCTAGCGCGCCTGCATCGCCGTCTAGGCGCGACCTTCATCTATGTCACCCACGATCAGATCGAAGCGATGACCATGTCCGACCGCATTGCGCTGATGTCGGAAGGCCGCATCGAGCAACTGGGCACGCCCGACGAACTCTATAGTCACCCCGCGACCCTGACCGTCGCCCGCTTCATCGGCACGCCGTCGATCAACCTGTTGCCTGTCGAAATCGATGCACAAGGAAGCGTGTCTTTTATCGGAGAAAAGCTTGGTGTGGCGGTAGCAGCCGGTCAATCGGGACCGGCCATGCTGGGCCTGCGCGCAGAAGACTTGCACGCATCGAGCACGGGACTTGCCGCACGCATCACGCGCAGCGAAACCCACGGAGCCGACCGTTTCGTTACCTGCCGCCTCATCAATGACGACAATATCGAACTCACTTTGCGCCAGCGTGCCGGCGGCACAATCGGCGCGGACGCCGATGACCGGCTGCATATCGGCTTTTCGTCTGAAAAAGCGCATCTGTTCGGCGAAAACGGCCAGCGCCTGCAAACAGCGCGGGAACGGGTGGCGGCATGACGGCAACCGATTTTTCAACAGTGAATGCTGTAGCGGCCCCGCCGCGTCCGTCGAAGGCGGCAAGACGGCTCGTCCTGCGTGGCCTTTTGTTTGCTGCACCCGCAGGCTTGCTGCTTCTTGCAACCTATATCATTCCGATGATCGTTCTGGCCGGGTTTTCTGTGACCGATTACCAGCTCGGCGCATTGTCGACGCGCTTTATCGGCCTGGATAACTTCATCAACGCTTTTTCCGATCCGGTTTTCCTGCGCGCGCTGAGAAACACCGTCATCTATGCGCTGATCGTCATTCCGTTCGGCGTGTTTCTGGCGCTGGGCGTGGCCCTTCTGGTCTATAATCGCAAAAAGAGCCGTGCTTTCTGGGAAGTGGCTTATTTCCTACCTGTCACAGCCACGCTTGTGGCCATGGCGACCGTCTGGCAGTTTCTGCTGCATCCCTCCATCGGGCCGGTCAATGCGGCGATTAAATGGTTTGGCTTCGAGCCCGTATCTTTTCTGTCCAACCCTTCCCTTCTCATCCCCACCATGGCGCTGATGGGTGTCTGGCAGGTACTCGGCTTCAACATGATCCTGTTTCTGGCCGGATTAACCGCCATTCCCAAAGATTTGCATGAAGCAGCCCATCTTGATGGTGCAAAAAACCCCATCGACCGCTTTTTGACCGTGACGTGGCCGATGCTCGGACCAACGACGATGTTCGTTGTCGTCACCACGTCAATCTCGGCCTTTAAAGTGTTCGAAACGGTGGCGGTTCTGACCAAGGGACGCTTCGGGTCGGAAACGCTTTTGTTCAACCTTTATCTCGAAGGTTTTGAATATTCCAACACCGGCTATGCCGCAGCCCTGACGCTGATTTTCCTTGCCATCGTGCTGGTTCTTTCCATCGGTCAGACGCTGCATCTCGACAAGAAAGTGCATTACTGATGTCCATCTTGCGCAAATATAGCCCGCATCTCGTTCTGGCACTCGGCGCTTTCGTGATGCTGCTGCCGTTTTACTGGATGGTGCTGACTTCCATTCGCTCGCCAGCGGAAATCTTCAACGTCTCGCTCTGGCCTATCCCGGAAAAATTCGACGCGGTTGAAAACTATGCCCGTGCCACCGGACAAGTACCGATGCTCCGCTTCATGCTGAACGGCGTCATCGTCTGCTTCGGTATTCTGTTTGTTCAGGTCGTGACCGCCGTTCCTGCAGCCTATGCACTGGCAAAACTGCGTTTTCCGGGCCGCAAGCTGATGCTGGCGCTGGTGATTGCCGCTCTTTGCGTACCCATTCAGGCGCTGGCCTTGCCGCTTTTCGTCGGCCTTGCCAAGGCGGAACTGCTCAACAGCTATTTTGCAATGATGGCGCCGTTCTTCCTGTCGGTTTTCGCGATCTTCCTGTTTCACCAGTCGTTTCGCAGCTATCCCGATGAGATCATCGAGGCTGCGCGCATGGATGGCTTTTCGGAAATGGAAATCTGCTGGGGGCTGGTGCTGCGCGGCTCTCTGCCCTCGCTTGCCGCTTTTTCCGTCTTCTCGCTCGTAGCGCACTGGAACGATCTCTATTGGCCGATGATCGTCATCTCCGACACAAATCTGGCCCCGCCGCCGCTCGGCATGTTGTTCTTCGCCGATATTGAATCGGGTGCCAATTACGGTGCGCTCATGGCTGGTGCCACCATCATCACCGCACCCATGGTCGTCTGTTTCCTTCTCGCCCGCAGGCATTTCATCGCAGGCATCACCATGACCGGGGTGAAGTAACCCCGTTCCACCTCTCCATCCTCCCACCCTCACCGGAGACTACAATGACCCTCAACCGCCGCAGCCTTATCAATGGCATGCTCCTCGGCGTTGCTCTGACGAGCTTCGCTCCGCGGATCGCATCCGCCGCAGATATAACGCTCGACATTCTTTACAATCTTCCCGGCTTCACCAAATTCCATCAGCCGCTGGCCGATGAATTCATGAAGAACAATCCGGATATCAAGATCAACTTCCTTGCGCCCGCCGTCGGCTATAATGAAGGTCAGCAGCAGGTGTTGCGCGCAGCCGTCACCGGCAAACTGCCGGATGTCTATTTTTCCGGCTATAATCTGACCGGCGAACTGGTGCACACGCTTGCCCCCCGCAACCAGATCAGTGATCTCGCGCCCTTTATCGAAGCGGAAGGCGGACAGGCTTTTCTCGACAAGAACTACAGCCCGAAAATGGCGGCCCTTGGTCAGGTCGATGGCAAGCAATATGGCCTTCCGGTCAATGCCTCCTCGCCGATCATGTTCATCAATGCCGATCTAGTCAAGAAAGCCGGTGGCGACCCGGAAAACATGCCTAAAACCTTTGCCGGTCTGATCGATCTCGCCAAGAAAATCCATGCGCTCGATCCAAAGATTTCCGGCATGGGCTATGACATCAATGGCTGGCCGGATGACTGGCTGTGGCAATCGCTGATTTTTCAGCAAGGCGGCAAGCTGGTCGATGAAGAGACCAAGAAAGTCGCTTTCGATAACGAAATCGGCCTCAACGCGCTCAAGCTCACGCGCCAGTTCGTGACCGAAGGCGGGCAGAATCTCCTTGACTGGGACCAGTCGCGCCAGCAGTTTGGGGCAGGTCTCACCGGCTTCATCTTTTCGACGCCCGCCCATGTGCAGACGATCGAAGGCCTTGTCGGCGACCGCTTCAAGCTTGCAACAGCCACCTTTCCGCTGGACAACCCTGAAACCGGCGGCGTTCCGACGGGCGGTAATTCGGCTGTTATCCTGACGCAGGAAAAGGACAAGCAGCAGGCCGCGTGGAAATACCTCAAATGGGTCACAGGTCCTGAGGCACAGAATGTGATCGTGCGCATCACCGGCTATCTGCCGACCAACAAGCTTGCCACCGGTCCCGACTATCTGGAGCCCTATTACAAGGAGCATCCGAATGTTAAAACCGCCTCGCTTCAGGCCGACCGTTCGCTGCCATGGGCCGGTTATCCGGGTGGCGATTCGGTGCGCATCTGGCGCACCCAGCGCGACATCATCGGCAGCGTGATGCGCGGTGAAGTCACGCCGGAAGATGGTCTCAAACAGATCGTCGAGCAGACCAACGCCCTGATGAAATAAGCCTGAATATATGCAATGCCGGGAGTGCAGACCGCATTCCCGGCATCTTTTATTGAGAGATAACAGATGAAAATCATTCAAGTCACCGACACGCATCTGATGGCGCCGGGCATCGTGGTCAACGGTGTCGATCCGGAAAAGCAGCTGCGCGCTGCAATCGACGATATCGTCGCACATCATGGTGACGCGGATATGCTGGTTATAACGGGCGATCTCTGCAATCACGGCGAGCCGGAAGCCTATGCGCTTTTGCGCGATATTCTAAAGCCGGTGCCGTTCAAGGTGCGCCTGATGCTCGGCAACCATGATCGCCGCCCGCAATTCACCGAGGCCTTCCCAGACCACCCGCGCGATGAAAACGGCTATATCCAGTTTTTTGAGGACACACCGTTCGGGCGGCTGTTGTTTCTCGATAGCCACGAAGCGGGCGTGATTGGCGGCATTTATGGCGCGGACAGGATGCAATGGCTCGACCGTGCACTTGCAGACGCTGGCGACCTGCCGGTTACCGTCTTCATCCACCATCCGCCCTTCGATGCCGGTATCGCACATTTCGACAATATCGGTATGCACGACGATGGCGCCGTCATGCGCCGCCTCGCCGCACACCCGGGCAGCATCCGTCATATCGTCTTCGGTCATATCCATGTGCCGCTTGCAGGCACGAGCCGCGAGGGCATAGCCTATAGTTCGGGGCAGGCCTGCTCGCATCGGTTCATTACCGAACTGGACAGCCCAAACCCATGGTGGACGACCGGCAACCCCTGCTACCGGATCATCACGCTCGATGATCAGGGCCTTCGCGCCTATAGCGCCGAGGTCGGACAGGCCCGCCTGATGCAGGCGGAAATCTGCGAAGGACCGTAGCGGTCTAGTCTACTGATTGTTCGGTAAAGCCTGCGCCGTCCCGATGTGTTGACGACGGCGCTCCCAGAACGGCTCCTCCGCCCAGCGCGGCTGGATGGTGTAATAATAATCCCGCTGCGTAATATAATCGGCCCAGAGCCGGCGCTGCTCCTCGTCATAGCGCCGGATAAAACTATTGCTTGCATCAAGTAAGCCCGGTTCATCCGTCAAGGCGTAATGGATCATGTGCCCGGCATGGCTTCCCGTGTTGAGCGCCTTGTCGATGCCTTGTGACGATAGGGGATCATAGGCTTGTGCCGCATCGCCAACCGCCAGCCAGCCATCACCGCAAAATCTTTCAAGGCGCTGGCTATGCGCGGGCGCACCACGGATCGCGCCAGAAGCCTCATACCCTCGCTCCCAAAGCAGTGGCGCTATATGTTTCGTTTCTCTCAGCAATTGCTCGAAACCCTGCGGTGTCGTCGCCAGCTTAGCAACTGGCAGATCCTTGTCGGAAAAGAACACGACCAGTCGCCGGCTCTGACCATGATCAGAACCCGGCAAACGACTGCTGTACCACCAGCCCTGCGCAGCGGCTTCGATCCGCGTGTGCCGGTCATCATCGTGGCCCTCGCTGATAAACCATTGCGCATAGGCAAAAAGCCGGTCTTCATCTGGAATGAACGATATCCCAAGTGTTCGCGCTACTGCTGCCTGTCGTCCCGTACAATCGACAATATAACGCGCACGCACCTGCCGGTTCTGCGTATCAGATACAAAAACGACTTCCCAGTTGCCGGAGTCATAGCCAATCCGTCTGCAAGATTGAAGACCGGAGCCCTTGATAAGGGTTGCACCGGCCGCGGCTGCGCTTTGCCGCAATGCTTCATCGAAAGCCAGCCGATCCACGCAAAGACCATGGCCTGTCGAAGTAAAGAAAAAGTCGGCACCATCCGGCTGTTCTTTCGCCCAGAGCGAAACATTGCCTGCCGTTTGAAACGCGCCCGCAAAAGCACCCTCCCGGCCACCAACTTTCCCCAGAAGGTGCTTGACCAGCCCAATCGATCCGGGCGGCAAAGTCTCGCCCAGTTTAAAATCAAGCGCCACACGCTTTTCGACTATAAGAACACGCTGGCCAAGTCTGGCCAGCGTTATGGCGGTTGCCGATCCCGCAGGTCCGGAGCCGACGATCACAACGTCCCATATCGGATCGTCGCCTTCGGGCAAAAACCTTGCCGTCACGAATTAGTTGCTCTTCTTCGGCGGCTGATTGAGCACTGGATTGCGCTCATGCTCGGCAAAGACGAGTTCGCCGTCAGCTCTCAGATAGCTACCGTCGGCATTCTTGACCGGCAACACCATACCAAGTTTCGACCAGGCATAGGCCATCTGATTGTAACCATCGGTAGCCGAGAGCGGCTCGCCGTGCTCGTCATAGCCGCGGAACCATTCCTTATAGGTGCGGGTCTGTTTCTGCGCATCATATTCGAAAACGATGTCCGGGCGCTGCGTCGGCCACCAGGCCGTGTTGCAGGACCAGAAATCGCCGTGCCATGGGCTCGACATATAAGCGGCGAGCGCGCCCGGTTCGATATCCTTGCTGACGCGGAACGCTTCGGCAAAGTTCTCCCGATAGATGATGAGATAGGGGAACTCGATGCCGGGATGGAAACCGCCGCCGATGGTCGGCTCCAGTGCGGAACTGTCGAGCGCATTTGGCTGTTCGGCCAGCGGCAACGCTTCGAGGGCCACAGGCTTCGGCGGTGTGCCGACGTCGAAATTTCCGGCCGCCCATTCCTTCATGTGATTGAGCTGGATATTGGTCAGGCTCAGAAACTGGTTCGGATAATTGTTGCCGAGCTGCTGGTTTTGCAACGGCTTGCCGGCAGTGCCCCACAATTTGGGCATCTGTGAATCGTCTTCATCGCGCTTGAATTCTTCGTTCTTCCAACTCGTGGGGCGCGCAGGCGGTGCCGGCAGAAGTGAATCGACTAACATTCCGCGCTTGCCTGCCGCATGTCGCATCAGGTCATAAACCATCTGACGCGTCGGTTGGCTGTCTTTTGACGGATCGATCAGCGAGGCCATCATATCGCCATTGAGCAGGTTGCCCGGCTGGTTGGGGCCGTGTGCGGCATCCTGAGTGTCTTCGGTAACGCCTGCCGCTTCCGCACTGACCCAGCCGTAATTGACCGCCTTCTGGAAGATCGGATAGACGTCGCGATAGAAATTCGTCTTCTGCCCGGCATGGGGATAGGCTTCCGGAAAAGCTTCGTAGACGCGATCCAGAATGGACACGACGTGATACATGTGCGGCGCAAATTTCGGCGGCGCCGTCACGATGGACGCACCCGCACGCGGGTTTCTCGTGCCATCGTCCGTAGCCGACTTCACGCCGTCGCGGGTGCTTAGCACTGTGCCGTCCTTGAGCGTAATCGTCGCATCGATTTCACCACCGCAGGTGTCGTCCCACCAGCCGGGAATATTGAAATAGGCGAACTGGTTGGTCAGCGGGTTCTTGCCGCCATCCGGACCGTTCGGCGGGTTGATCGCGGCACTCGGATTGGACAGGGCGACCTTCGGCGTCGTCACGCATTCGCCCTTTCCGGGCGCAGCAACAAACAGCAGACGGTCCTTGTCATCGAGATGCAACTGTCCGAGTTCGATATCCTTCGCGGCCTTGTAAGTGACTTCGACCGGCTTTGAAACATCCTTCGGCGTGAAGCCTTCGTAGCGCAATTCGCCCGGCAGGGTGCCCGGTTCGACATCGGTGAAGACGTCGCCCTTCATGACGACCGGCCCGTTCTGACCAGATTCGATCACCTGCACACCGGCATCGATGATCAGCTTGTCGCGCTCGCCGGGCTTCTTGCCCGGCTGGATCGACGGGTTGCGCAACTGATCCGGGTCGAAAAGATAAGCGCCCTGAAATGCATAATTGGCTGCTTTCATGTTACGCACATGAACGCGCCAGCGAATGGATTTTACGTCATCAGAATCAGCATTGAGTTCCGCTACGACCTTGCCGTTGGCATCATAGCCATAGATGCGATAGCGTTGCGCCTGACGCTTTAGCCGCGCGTCACCATCGCGATAGGTACCGCCGTTCGGGCCCGGTCCGTTGCTGCCACCCGGATCGACAACGATCCCCGGTGCCTCGGGACCGACGAAAAATTCGTCGCTGTCGCCCAGACGCGCAATGCCGATACCGGGATGAATACGAATGCTCGTGATTTTTTCAGCCACTAGCCTGACCCCTAGAAAATATTTGCAATGAATTGGTTTTTAAAGAAGCCGCTCAGGCGCTGATATGCGAGCCGCTTAAAGAAGAGCGCATAATCTGCCAGTTGAGCAAATCGTTGGAAGCAACCTCGAAACGGTTACCGGAATGCGCAATATTGGCATGGGTTAGCCCTTTTTCCTGCTTGTAAGACAGAAGGGAAAAACCGCCGCCGAAGCTCGCCTTTATAGATTTTTCAATATTCAGACCGGCATCTACCTGCGATACAACCGCATGGCGAGCGGTTGCCGAACCAACGGATAAAGATAGGGCAGAAATCGCAACACAGCCCTTAACAAAATCTCTTCTTTTGATAATCATGACCCCATTCCTCTCGTCTTTTCTCCACATAAGACAATTGATAGGAAATATATACTTTACAGGTCAAGTGAAATTAATATTTCCGCCTATTTAATATCCTTATAATCAATATCTATATTTTAGTTTTGGCTAATAGTCTTATGTAAAATACAATATAAATCACAAACAAGATAATTCATGAATTAATTTATCTACATTATCATTTGACTCCATATTTTCTTGATTAGGACAGCCAAATCCATGGGAGATTTCGGATGAAACAAACAAAAGTCCCCACTCTTTTTTAAAGCATCAACCACCAGATTTTTCATGGAAAGCACACAATATCAGTGAGTTAAACTGTCAGCTGTTTCTAATTTTACGTACTTCTGCTCAGTGGATGCTTTCAGCCCTACAAGAAACATGACCAACTTCCCAACAAAAAAAGCTGCCCGAGCGCGAAGCCGGGCAGCTTTATGGTCGAGGCTTAAATGCTCTAGAACTTGACGTTCAGCGATGCATTGAAGCCGTTTTGCGTGGTGCCGTCGCCAAACTGGCCGATATAGCTGACACCGAATGTCGCGCTTTCGGTAATAGCAAGATCGAAGCCAGCTTCAACCAATGCAGCATCCTTGGCAATCGTAACGCCTTCAACCGTAAACGCATTGCTTCCTGCAAGGAACTGCGTCGATTCCGGTGTGATATCGCCATAAGCATGACGCCAACCCAGCGTTCCCTTCAGATTGGCAGTCGTCGTGCCCAGAGTAAGCGGTGCCGAAGCTCGCAAGCCCACCGTGGTGAAGGTAGTGTTTGTGGTTTCACTATCAACGGAAAGGGCTGCTGCGCCGCCGTTTTCATTGAACCCGTCAGTACGAAGACGCACGTGCGACAGGTTGGCGAAAGGCTCAAAAGAAGCCGATGCCGCATCGATCCGGTAACCCAGCTCACCAAAGGCCTGCAGCGTGCGGGCATCATAGTCGGCATCAAGGCTGTCGCTGAAGCCGGGATAAGCGACCGAGCGCGACGAGTCGATGTTGTTCCAGGTATGGACAAGACCGGCACGCAGGCCGATAGGACCCCACTGGTTGCCACCATAGATACCCAGATGCCAGTTATCGCTCGTAGCCGAAGCAAAACGACCTTTCGCATCGAGATCGGTCTGGCTATAGCCGCCAACGACACCAAGACGCCATCCTGAAGCAACACCCACATCGACACCCGAAAGGAAGCCGCCCGTCGAGGTTTTCAGGCCGCCCATATTCGTATTTCCGTCACGGTCGACCCACGAACCAAAGCCCGAAGCCCAGACGGAGTAGTCCGAAGAAGCCGGCGAGACCGCGTCGAATGGTTGCGGTGCACTGCCCTTAGGCGACTGTGAGAAGGAAAGAACCGGGGCATCCTTGGCTGCCACACCCTCAAATGCCGCACGTAGGCGGTTGTTGATGGTATCGGTCGTCAGATTGGCCGTATCGATAAGACCCGTCTTAATCGAAGCGTGGGTATCGCCCGAGAGCTGGGTGAAAGCGTTGCGCGCGTCTTCCGCCGAAGACAGGATGATCGAATTCGCCACCGCATTGGAGAGCGGCAACAGATCGAGTGCCTCGGCGACGGCCGTCTGGTTACGCGTTTGTGCGACCGATCCGAAGCTCGTAGCGTTTCTTTCAACGCTAAGCGTGACATCCGTCGGGCTATAAGCCAGACGCGCGTCGAGAAAGGCGCTGGAATTGGCAAATTCCGCGGACTGGAACTCGCCATTCCTTTCACCAGCAGTAAGGATCGTATAGGGCGAGTTAATCTGGAAACCGTTGAGTGTGCTAACAACAACGACACCGTCGAGATTGGCAGTGCCAACCACCGTCACCAAATCGGCATCGCCGTTCTGATCGAGCTCAACCTGATAGACCGACGAAGAGGACAGGTTGAGATCTTCCCCAACAGTGACCCGACCAATCGAGTTACCCGGCGAAAGAATACCGTCATTGTTGAGGTTTTTCTTGATGTCCCAGTTGCCCCCCAAAACCGATGTCTGATCAACCGAAACATTTTGTTCAACAACAATACGATTGTCGATCGTGCCGCCGGTGGTAGAAGATCCGCTCGTCAGATTGACGTCACCGCCGATGGTGCCACCCAGATCGCTGAAACTATAGCTGGTACCCTTGCCATTGAGATCGCCGACGATATTTGCCGCATTTTCGAAAACGACACTGCCACCCTGAAAACCGGAAAAGTGACGAACGCCGCTGAGCAAACCAGTCCAGCTTGCCCCTTCTTCCAACGTCACATCCGTGCCGCCGGTCGTTTTGGCACCTTCATCGAGAATATCGCCCTGACTGGTCGAGCCCGCGCCCAGAGTGAACTGAACCACACCATCATCACCTGCTTGCGAACGGTTGACCCGCAAAAGCGTGCCGTTGTTCTGCGTAGCGACGGTTCCGTTACCGAGCGTTACCTTTGCATTAGCACCAACCGTATCGAGGACAACGTTGACAGTCGCGGCATTGGCGGAGGCAAGGGTCGTACCGGTCACATCGATGGTGCCGGAATTGACGATCTGGAGGGCAGAAGCATTTTGCCCCGACGTTGCAATACTGCCACCTACGAGCGTGATTGCACCGCCGTTTTCGGCCGAAGCACCCGCTGCATTATCGCCAGAGGTGATAACAGTGGTGTTCGTGGCGGAGATTTTTCCTCCGACTGCTTCGACGGGGATTAACGCTGCACTCTTGACAACGGGTTTCGCGCGGTCATTGTTTGCCAGCAGGCCGTGAGAAGATACCCCTTCGGTCGAGATCGCTCCGCCTGCAAGCTCAACAGTGGAATAGGATTCTGCAAAGGCACCGAATCCCTTCACACCCTTCGTCGAAACATTGACGGTGCCTTCAATCGCTCCGCCATCGATCGCGTGCAAACCATAGGCCTCGGTGCCTTCCGTGGAGACACTCGATCCCGAATTAAGCGTAATCCTGGAACCATCGCTGCCGTCGGCAGTAGAGCCGTTCGCACCAGCCTGCACACCATGGGCTTTTTCGCCATGCGTGATGATCGTGGCACTTGAAGAAATTGTAGCGCCCGTTTCGCTCAACAAACCAAAAGCGCGCGCACCCTTGGTCTCGATCAATCCGCCGTCCAGATTAATCTTGCCGCTGTTTGCCGCATAAGCACCGTATGTCCAGTCCGCATCGGTATGGATGGTGACGTCTTTAGCATTAATTACGCTCTCGGTGCCGTTTGCTTGAAGGCCATAGGCTTTGTCACCAATCGTCGTGATTTCACTATCGGAAAGGCTGATATGTGCCCCGCGGTAAGCATAAGCTCCATGCCCGCGGTCTCCTTCCGTTGCGATTGAAAGGCCCGAAGCATTGATCACCGAGGCTGCCCCTTGAGCAGTAAGGCCGAATGCATCATCACCTTTCGTTGTGATGTCAGCATCGGTGATGTTGACCTCGCCTTTTCCCCCTGGCTCAGAATAGGCAAAAACGCCATAGCCGCGATCACCGTTTGTCGTTATGGTGTCATTATGGCTTATAAGGGTGACTTCACCGCGATTACCCGAAGAGAGAAGGCCGTAGGCACGAGTACCTGAAATTGTGAACGTACTGTCGGAAGTGGAGATCGTGCCACCTAGATAGCCGTATACGGCTGCGGATGGATCTGCCGTTACGCTGCTTGGCGTGGAGAGAATTACCTCAATTCCGCGGGCTTCAATATAGCCACCGCCTTGTGTGAGCAATCCTGATGCATCGCGCGTGCCAGTGACATCAATTTTAACGCCTGTGACTGTCGCGGTCCCCTTAATCACTGAAACGCCGCCTACCCAAGCCTTATCTGCAGATTGCGTTATGGTACTGCCATTGAGTGTTGCGGCGCCATCGGTTACGAGCAATCCGATACTGTTGGAGCTTTGTGTAATAGTCAGGTTGGTACCGGTGAGATTTCCACCTTGAATAACTTCGACACCCGCATAAGCTTCAGACGTTTTTGTCTGCGGGTCTGAGACGGTTAATTTGTCGGAACCAGCAAGCGAAGGCAAAGTGAGTGCCGAGAATATAACCGTCGAGCTTGCCAACCCTCCGACCAATCGACGCAAGCTCGATTTATTCGTCTTGACGGAGTTATCCATAAGGGCTCCTCCGAACATGCTAAATGATAATGACATAAAATGCCCTCTGCTTTTGCCTGAAAATCAGGCCCCCGTGAAATCAGTCAATTTAAACCGGGACAGAGACGCTTTGAGATGTATGCAGCCCCCGCCACCATTGCATCGACTGACAAGCCCATCGTTCGATGCTTGCCTGCTAATACAATAATTAGGGACCTATTTGCTAGGGTATTATATAATAAAATTGTATTGTGCTTTTTGGGATACTATCATGAGCGCTGCCTGATTGGCTGAGAATGCCCGCACTACAGGGCAAGGCAACCATCGAAAATATCGACCGCACACCCGTTGTGATTGCAAACGATGACGTCCCGCTGTCAGCTTTTCATTAAAAATCAGCTCATTCGAGGCATTGCTAAGCTCGATTGAGATTTTGGGCAGACATTGTAGCGCGACATATTCTGCGACGCTTCGCTCCGCTTACCAGCGATTGTCCTACCCCTATCTTTGCTCAAAATAGCAGTGTTGCAAAAAGGCATCACTGCGCACGTTACCCACATTTTCATATTAGAAAGATTGAAACAACTTCCAAACAATATATGAGGGCTTTTATCAACTTTAGCCAGCGAGTCCCGACAGGAAAGCCAGCGATCATGCAATGCTTATCTCGGGAATATCATGCTGGGGACTTCATTTAACCTATCCTATAATCGCCACTGGCTAACCATGCTGTCTGCCTCTGTCGTGTTCTTCACCTTTTCGCAGGCAAACGCCCAGACCTTTCCTGGTACAGCAAATTCGCAAGCGGTCAAACCGAGCCAGAACAATAGCAGTAAAGATGCTGAAGCGATCAAGCTCCAAACGATCACGCTTTCTGCAGAACGGACTGCAAAGAACCTCCTTGATGTACCGATGACGATCAGCGTGATTGGTCGCGACAAGCTGGATCGCCATCAGGTTCGCGATATTCAGGATATGGTGCGCTACGAACCCGGTGTCAGCGTTGATCGCCAGACATCTCTGACCAACCCGTTCGGTCAGCTCAACAGCTTCAATATTCGCGGCGTGGGCGGCAACCGCGTGCAAATTCTGGTCGATGGAGCGCGCGTTCAAGAGCGCACGACCGATGGTAGCCGCGATTTCGTCGATCCGTTCAACATGAAGTCAGTCGAAATTACACGTGGTCCCAATTCAGTCTTGTGGGGTGCGGATGCTCTGGGCGGCGTTGTTTTCTTCAGAACGCTTGATCCCGATGATTTGCTGGACGGAACCAAGCCATGGGCCGTTGAAACCAAATTCGGCTATGACAGCTTTGACAAGTCATTTCGCAAACAGATCACAGGCGCTGCAGAAGCCGGGGACTTCAAGGTTCTCGGCAGTTTTGGACATTTGAGCGCTTCTGAGCCCGAGAGGCGCAAAGCCTACGCGGATGGCGGCAGATGGGGCTGTCCGCGCGAGGCAATCTGGTCGTGCAACAAGGCGTTCCCCATGGATACGGACGCCTATAATGGCTTGATGAAGCTTCAATGGAACCCATCCGATGATCACGAATTCAAGCTCACCGGCGAGTGGTTTGAGCGCAATACCGACATTGATCAAAAATACGATTCCAGCGCCGCCAACACAATGACGCCCAGCACATATTACGAAAACGAGGGCTGGGACCGTTCGTTGAAAATGCAGCGCGCACGTTTTGCTCTCGATCACCGCTGGAACGTGGGTGCGTCGTGGCTTGATGAATTGAAATGGAACATTTCCTATTCGCCACAAAAACGCGACACGACGAGCGATCAGATCAGAAGCTACTCCCGCCTGACAACGCCGCGTCGTGAGAAGCGCATTCAGGTGCGTAATTATAGTGAAGATTTCCTGCAGGCAGATGTTCAGCTGACATCCTCGTTCGATCTTGGCCAGACGAACCACAAGCTCATTTATGGTTTCGCTGGCGACGTGACCAAGAGCAATTATGAAGGTGAGAATATCACCACTAATCTCAATACGGGGGTCACCACGATTGCAAAGCGTCAGGGCTTTAATTTCCCCAAAGTGGATACCGTAAGGGCTGATTTATACATTCAGGATGAGATCAATCTTCTGGATGACCGCTTGACGATCACCCCCGGGCTTCGTCTTGCAACCTATTCCATCGACCCGACCAAGGACGACGATTATGTTCCGCTGGAAGGTTTTGAGCCTGAAAAGATCGACAAGACCCGCCTGATCAAGCGTCTGGGGGCCATCTATAAGCTTGACGATACCTATTCCGTGTTCGGCTCTTATGGCGAAGGCTTCAAAATGCCGACAGCGCAGCAGCTGTTCGTGTCATCGACGTCGATCGGCACCACAGGCATGATTGAACTTGTTCCCAACCCGAACCTGAAGCCCGAATTCGTTCGCAGTTACGAGGCGGGTTTACGCGGCGAGTTTGATCGCGGTTATTTCAGCGTTTCAGCTTTCTATTCCGATTACAAAGACTTCATCCGCGGCCTGCAACAGGTGCCCGGAACCGCTGACAAATATACCTCCGACAATGTCGAGAGCGTAGAGGTCTGGGGCGTCGAATTTGGCGGAGAATATGAGGTTTATAATAACCTTTTTGCCAATGCCGCTCTTTCATACATGCACGGCGATCAGCGCGTGGATGCCGGATCTGAAAAAACGCCATTTGATGGCGCTGTCCCGCTGACAACGGTTCTGGGACTGCGTTACATCATCCCGGACTGGAATCTTGAAACCGAATTCGTCGGCACTTTTGCATCTGGCGTGAAGCGCCGCGCTGATGAAGACGCCTTCAAGCCGTCAGGCTATGCCATATTCGATGCCTATGCCAAATGGTCGCCGACCAAGCATATCGATGTCAATTTCGGCATCGAGAATATTTTCGACAAGCGCTACTTCCCCAACACCCTGACAGGGTATGCCACCGGGCCGGTTGCATCAAATGTCGCGAACATAAATCCGCTTGAAATGCAGGTGGCACCGGGGCGCACTTTCAAGCTTGGCGCAACGATGCGTTTCTGATTCCTATGGGCTTTAATCTGCCGGAGTGGTTGTTGCACCGCTCCGGCTTTCTCATATCAGTATCGGTTGATTATGCTTATCGTGCTTGGCCAGTTCTGGCAGTTGATTAAATATTGCAATTCGGGTTCGGGAAAGATTGTAAGCTGGGTCTTGCTTGCAACTGTTTTTGCACTGGACCTCGGCACCATCCTGACAAGTCTATGGATGATAAAATGGACTGCGGATTTTTATAATGCGCTGGAGCAGCGCAATATTTCGGTCGCCGTCACACAAATTGGCGTGTTTGGGCTGATCGTGCTCGTCAATACCGGCCTCACTTTGACGGGCCAGTATCTTCAGGGCATGCTGCACATTCGCTGGCGTCAGCGGCTTACCGAAATCACCATAGATGCGTGGACGTCCAACAAAGCCTATTGGCATCTCAATATCGGTAAAGAAGGCACGAGACCGGATAACCCCGATCAGCGCATCGCCGAAGATTGTGAGATATTCGTCAAATACACCTTGGCAGAGGGTTTAGGGCTTATAACCAATATTATTGCCCTGTTCTCTTATGTCACTGTGCTTTGGGGACTATCGACCCATGTTCTGAATTTCCATATTTTCGGGCTTGATATCACCATTGCCCGCTACATGGTCTGGACAGCATTTATTTATGTCCTGCTTTCTTCGTTCACGGCTCATTTATTCGGGCGTCGCCTCAAAGCAACCTATGTCGAGCAACAAAAGAAAGAAGCCGATTTTCGCTTTGCAATGGCGCATATACGTCAGAATGCCGGGGATATCGCCATCATGAATGGAGAAGAACGCGAGAACAAAATCCTCACGGACAGGTTTTCGGCCGTACGTGACAACTGGTTTCGCCTCGTCGCGCGGCAAGTGCAGCTGGGCTTGTTCACATTCCCTTATCGCCACAGTATTTTTCGTATTTCGACCTTCTTTGGTTTGCCGGGCTATTTCGCCGGGGCATTGACCCTCGGTGGTCTGATGCAGTTGGGACAAGCGTTTACACAGGTCACCACCAACCTTTCGTGGTTTATCTTCAACTATCACAAGCTGGCTGAACTGGTATCCGCGATATCGCGATTATCGGGTTTCATGCAAGCAGCCAAAGCCGTTACCGGCGCGAGCGAAATTCATCACATTCCGTCTAAGAAGCAATCGTTGCAACTCCAGAATTTGGTGTTGCAAACACCCGACGCACAGACATTGCTGAACATACCCAACCTTGAAATCGGCGCGGGAAAGACCGTGTGGCTGCGCGGGCATTCAGGTCTTGGAAAAACCACACTGCTCCGTCTGGTGGCAGGTGCGTGGAATTTTGCTTCGGGATCAATTTACCATCCTGATACATCGATGCTCGTGCTTCCGCAAAAGCCATATATGCCTCATACCGGACTTTTTGATGCGGCCTGCTATCCGCTCCCGGCGGAAAAGCTTGAACGGAACCTAATCATCGAAGCATTGACAAAGGTCGGTCTCGAGCACCTCCTCAAGACAGGCTGTGAGGATGGCAGGCTTGCCTCGACGCTTTCCGGTGGGGAGATGCAAAGGCTGGCGCTTGCCCGGGCAATCCTGATCCGGCCCGACTGGCTGTTCATCGATGAAGCGACCAGTGCGCTCGACAAAGCCTCGGAGATAGAGCTGCTTGATCTCTTGCGACGCGAATTGCCAGATACAACCATTGTCATCCTGTCACACCGCCAACCCGGAAATCTTTGCATTGACGATGTGATCGATCTCGAAGCTTTTGGCGTAGCCCAAAAGCCATCTGATAGAGCTGCCCTTCAAACTGCGTGAGGAAATAATGAACCAACATCCAATTCGCGTTAAGCTTCTGGCAGATGCCGTTGCTGTTCTCAAGACATTGCCCGCCATGGGAAAACTCATGATCAATTCGAAAAATGGCGGTGCAACCCATGAACGTATCGGCATCGTGGAAAAGGTAGACATTCACGATGGCTGGATTTCCTTTTCCGGTGCCGAACATCACGCACGGATTAACATGGCAGCAATTGCCACATTGATTGCAGATCGCAGCAGCATCATGCAGGAAAAGGTATATCCGCGCATTGATCTGCTTGCGGGCGATGACAGTGTCATTGGCAGCGTCATCGGATTTGACGATGCTGAACCGTTCGACAAGGCTCTCGAAAACTTCGATTTCATCGCGCTTGCGCCCAAACAAAAGGAGGAGCGGGCAAAGGATGTGCTGGAAGTCGGCGACGATGAGCCCGGCTTGCAACCTTTTGCAGCAGCACAGCGCAATAAAGCGGAAGTGTGCATTGCGCTCAACATGCCAGCATTCAGGCAGGAATGGACCGGTGAAATGCCGGATCTTCGCCTTTCACATGGTTTCATCAATGTGATGAAGCCCGATTTTCATCTGCATTTGAAAGCAGGCCATGTCGCATCATGGCAAGAGACCTGTGATGGAAATGACGTCGCTTTTTACGCAATCGATAAGGCAGGAGCGCGAACAGGGCTCGTCATTTCCGGTAAGAAAGAAGATTTCCAATGAGTTGTGACGCAAAAAGCCGATGGATTGATCCGCAATCAGGAGCCTCTCGTACGCATCGCTCGGTTATGAACGACATGGCAGAAAAGCGAGTCGTTTTGCTGGGTGAACAGCATGACCGATACGATATTCATCGCTGGCAGATGACTGCTTCGGCTTCACTACTCGCACTTCGCGATGATCTTGCTGTCGGTTTTGAAATGTTCCCGAGACGGCTTCAACCCGTGCTTGACGAGTGGGTAGACGGCAAGCTGGATGAAGACAGCTTTCTGGAGCGTGTGGAATGGGGCAAAGTGTGGGGATTTTCTGCCGATCTTTACTGGCCGCTATTTCATTTCTGCCGTGAATTTCGCGTCAAGATGCTGGCACTCAATTGCCGCCGTGACCTCGTGAGCCGGGTTGGCAAGGAAGGCTGGGAGGCTATTGCACAAGAAGATCGCGATGGCCTGACTCCGCCACGACCCGCAAGCCTTGCCCATCGCGAACATCTATTAAGACTTACGAATGGCGGCCCAGCCTATATGCAGGGCAAATCAGCCGACGCGCCGGAGTTTGACCGCTTCGTGCGCGCGCAACAGACATGGGACCGCGCCTTTGCCTGCAACATTGCAGCCTATCTTGCGCAAAATCCTGAAGCGCTTGTCATCGGCATCATAGGGCGCGGTCATATGGAATATGGTTTCGGCACGCCAGATCAGCTTGACGATCTGGGCATTGATAAAGTGGGCGTTCTTCTCACCCAGGATGGAGACAATGGCCTGACAGAAGCCCAAACTGGACAAACACCTGCCATTGCGAATGCTGTTTTTCGCTTAACGCTTTGACGAAAGAACTCCGATACAACGTAAATTATTTTCCAAATGCGCCAAATACGTCGTAGATTTTCGCAACAGTTAAAGGACATTTGAAATGTTGCGTTCTCAGGGCACTCGTGAAAATGTGAAACGATTTTCACAAGTGCTAATTAAGAACGCAACTATTTGCGTTTATAGGCTATGCAATCCACCTCGACTTTACAGTCGACAACCATACTGGACTGAACACAAGCACGAGCAGGCGGATTGTCTCCAAAAAAAGTTTCAAAAACACTGTTGAAGCTCCAGAAATCACGTGGATCGTCTAGCCAGACACCGATGCGCATAATGTCTTCTGCGCCGTAACCTGCGTCACGCACAATCTGAAGCATATTTTCAATGGCAATGCTTGATTGTTCAACGATGCCGTGGCCGACAATCTCGCCATCACGCATCGGTGTCTGCCCCGAAACATAGAGCCATCCATCTGCTTCCGTGGCCTTCGCAAATGGAAGCAAACGTTGACCTGAGCCTTTACCAGTGCCAATTCCGTGGCGTACGATGGTCATGATATTTTCCTTGGGCGTGGTGAGGGCATTTACAATGCGCGCGGCATCGCAGCGCTATTCTCCTCACGAGGGAACGAAGATTAATCCGGGCGTCCACCTGTCTGGACGCCCGGTTTATTATTACAGGGCTGGCAATGGTTCGCGTTTAGTCCCGAACCACTTTTCCTGCAGAGCGGGCAACTTTCCATTGATCACATTGGTAAAAACGAAGGTGTTTACCCATTGCAGAAGATTGTGCTCGCCCATCGCGACACCGATATGTGCCGGTGACTGGCGGATTTCAAAGACCGGCTCAATCTTAGTGTCAGGACGGTCCCGACGCAGATTACTAATGATGGCGCTGTTTTCAGCCAACATATCGGCCTGCCCTGCAAGATAGGCGGCCATTGCCCCGGGCACATCGTCAAAACGTGCGAGTTTGGCTCCAGAGGGTACATTGTCAGTCAACCACAGATCCAGTGTGGTGCCACGCGCCACAGCGATCGTATGACCGTCCAGAACCGAAATATCTTCCGAAACCCCGATATCAGGAGAACCGAAGACACCCAGCTGTACCGCCGTATAAGGCTGCGAGAACATGACCTGCTGCGCACGTTCAGAAGTGGCTCCCATGGCCGCAATGATGATATCAGTTTGATCCGACAAGAGGTTGGGAATTCTGTTTGTGCCGGTCACAGGCACAATCTCAAGATCCACAGAGAGTTCCTGCGCCAGAAGTTGCGCCACTTCAACATCCAGACCTGTCGGTTTCCCTTCTGCATCGTTCATGCCCCATGGTGGCACGTCGAGCAAGATACCCACCCGGACCTTCCCGCTGTCGAGAATATCCTGCAATTTATCTGCATATGCTGTCACTGGAGCAAGCAGCGTTGCCGCTATGCTCATTGATGCTAGAAATGCTTTCAATCCCATTTGATTTCTCCCTTTTTATTGGTTGGGTTCATTTTGTGATCGCCGTATAAAAGCCTGCAGTTCCGGCGTTTGCGGATTGCCAAACAAATCCTTGGGATGCCCCTCTTCCCAAATCCGCCCTTCGTGCATGAAAACCACCTTGTTTGCGACATTGCGCGCAAACGCCATTTCATGGGTGACCAAAACCATAGTCATACCCTGATGCGCCATATCCTCCATGACCTTGAGCACTTCACCGACGAGTTCCGGGTCAAGCGCGGAGGTCACCTCGTCAAACAGCATCAGTTCCGGTGCCATCGCGAGACAGCGGGCAATGGCGACGCGCTGCTGCTGTCCTCCAGAAAGTTGCTCGGGCCACGCTTCTATTTTTTCCAGCAATCCGACCTTGGTCAAACAGGTTTCCGCAAGCGCGCGCGCATCCGACTTCGCAATTTTGCCTGTCAGGATCGGCGCCAGCGTTATATTCTTCAATACGTTCATATGCGGGAACAGGTTGAACTGCTGGAAGACTATTCCAACCCGCTGGCGATATTCTTTAAGGCCCGCCATTCGCGCACTGATGACTTGTCCCGCGACCGTAATCGTGCCGCCTTGCGTTTCCTCCAGTCCGTTAATGCAACGCAACAAAGTGGACTTTCCGGAGCCGGAGCGACCGATAAGTGCGACGATGTCGCCTTTTTCGACAATAAGCGTCACATCCTTGAGAACTTCCAGAGTACCGAAGGATTTGCGCAGGTTCCTGATCTCAACGAGCGCCATGCAGACGTGTCTCCAATTTGCGCGACAAAAACGTCAACGGGGAACAGATAGCGAAATAGATCGCAGCTACGGTGATATAAACGGGCAGCGGTTGCAGCGTCGCGGCTGCCGATAGCTGGCCTGCCCGCGTTAATTCGATGAAGCCGACAACGGCGGCAAGCGAAGTTCCTTTGATGAGCTGAACAAGAAATCCGACGCTGGCAGGAAGTGCTATCTTGAGAGCCTGAGGGGCAATGATATGCACGAATTGCTGCCATCCGCTGAGCCCCAGACAGGCCGCAGCCTCCCATTGGGTTTTCTTGACCGCTTCTATTCCGCCACGCCATATCTCGCCCAGAAAAACCGCCGTATAAACCGTGAAGGCTGCTGTCACTGCCAGAAGCGGCGGTAATCGAACCCCGAGGAAAACCGGCAGGCCAAAATAAACGAACATAAGCAAGGCCAGCAACGGCACACCTTGCATCAACTGAAGGATCAATGCCGAGAACCAGCGCAGCGGCGCAATCCGTGACACACGCATCATTGCAAAGAGCAGCGCAAGCGGACCACCAACTGCCAAAGCAAGCAGCACCAGCAAGATAGTGTACTGGAAAGCGGTCGCAAAGGAGATCAGATCAATCATGCCCAAGGGACGCATCGTTCTCTCCTATCGGGCTACAGGCCAACGGAAAGCAAGCTTTCCGAGAGCATAGAAGAACAGGCGAAAGGCCAGCACCATCAACACATAGATGCCCGATATGAGGGCATAGACTTCAAAACTGCGGAAGGTACGGCTTTCAACGAAAGCTGCGGTGTGGAACAATTCCTCGGTCGAGATGAACGAGGCAATCGATGTTCCCAACAACAGGAGGATGAACTGGCTGGTAAGTGAAGGGTAGATATTGCGCAAGGCTGGCAAGAGCACGACGTGATTAAACACCTGCAGACCAGTCAGCCCCAGACAATGGCCCGCTTCAATTTGTGCCCTGGGGATCGAATTCAAGCCCGAGCGCACGATTTCCGCCACAAAGGCCGCGAAATAAAGCGTCAAGGCCACCACGGCAGCCTCGAATGGCGGCAAGCGCAACCCCACCTGCGGCATAACGAAAAAGATAATGAATATCTGCAAAACGGGTGGCGTGTTGCGGATCACTTCAATATAGGCGCGGATCAGAAGGCCTAGATATCGATTGCCCCGTCCCATCAAAAGCGCAAACACAAGGCCAAGTGCAAGCCCGACCGCGCCCGCCATAAGCGCAAGCTTCAGGGTTACAAAAATACCTTCAATAAAAGTATCCTCGTAACGCCATAAGGGACGAAAGTTCAAAGAAGACATCGATCAGCCTACCCGAAATGTGTCGGCAAGGCTCTTGCAACCTTGCCCTCAGAATCAGTCACAAATATCCACGACCATCGGTCAAGCGCTGTACAAGGATGTGAAATCCCGAAACCGATTATGTCGCCGACCGAAAGGGCAGTCGCTGCCGGGACTTTCAGAAAGGCATGCTGATCGTTAAGCTTGGTTACCTCAGGCCATTCGGGCAAGTTCACAGCTTTTCCGGCGCGATAACATGACACCGCAACAGGAAGCCCCTGATCGAAAGACACATCTCGCATGCCCATACCGCAGATCGCAAGCCCGGGTTCCGGCAGGGAAAGAACTTCGGCATAAACAAGAAGGGCAGGTCTAAAAGCATCGCTCGCCAACCCCAATCCCGCAGCAGAAAAGCCATTGCGTCGGTCGAGATCAACTAACCGCCGTGCGTAAACACCATGATCGGAAAAGAAGATCGCCCCGGAACGCAAGACCAGATCAGCGTTTCCATCGGCTTTGGCAACTGGGCCGAGATCTTCGACAACCAGATCGAAAAAGCTCGACCCTCCCGAAGAAAGCATAAGATGATCGCGCGGTGAGAAGGCCCGTAACTGAGCAAAAGCGGCACACGCCAGTTTATGGAGGGAAGCAATCGCTTGACGCGTCTCTTCCGCATCGCCGTGCGCCGACGCCCCTTCGTAGGCAGCGATTCCAACTGCGCGAAGCTTTGGAAATGATGCCAGTGCATCCAGTATCGCGGATACGGCTTCAATGGTTCTGGCCCCTGCCCGGCCACCACCGACCTCAATCAGGAAATCGATTTGACGATCGGCAGCTTCGGCGACCTGCGCAGCGGTCATCAACGCAGCCAGACTATCGACATAAAGGGTGACCTGCGCCGATGGATGTTGCGCCAGCAGCCGGCCAAGCCTCGCACCGCTGGCGACGCCCCCGATCTGATTGGCAAGGATAAGCTGGTTTAAGCCATTTTCGAGCATGACAGCAGCCTGACGGATATCTGCCACCGTAAGCGCCATTGCCCCGCGCTTCATCAAATCATGAGCAAGTTCTGGCGACATCGGCGTTTTGGCGTGGGGGGCTATTTTTGCGCCAACGGCCCGCACATAGGTGAACATTGCATCGCAGTTCTGCTCCCATGCGGAAGGGTCGAACGTCAAAAGTGGAAGCTGTGCCGATCCGTCACGAGGATTGATGCCCAGTTTGCCTATCTCTCGGACCGGCACCGCTGCATGATCGGCGGGGTAGCCGCGAACTGCTCCACTCACAAAATCCGTTGTCATCAGCACTCAATCCCTCCGCATCGTATCATTTGCGGCTTTCGCATAAAAACTACTTCCACACCGATAATGATAACGTTACCATAGTCTGAACGGAATAGCTCCACGCCGTCAAGCAGATTCATGAATGAGCAGAAAAAAACTCGTATACAAAGGATAAGAATATGATTTCTTTGGATGATATTCAGGCGGCCGCGCAGCGGATCAAGCCATATGTGCGCAGGACACCACTTTTGGCAGCCGATCAGATAAAATCACCGATCACGCGCGGACTGCTTTCGCTCAAGCTTGAATGTCTTCAGGTTTCCGGTTCGTTCAAGGCACGCGGTGCCGCCAATTGCGTCATGTCGCTTTCTGCAGATGTGCGTGCACGTGGACTTGTTGCGGCTTCAGGCGGGAATCATGGACTAGCGGTCGCGCGATGCGGTTTCATCGCAAAGGTGCCGGCAACCATTTTCCTGCCTCAATCCGTTGCGGCAGAAAAAGTAGCCAAAATGCAGGCCTGGGGTGCAAAAACCGTTATCGGCGGAGCCGACTTCGACCATTGCAACGCTCTCGCGCATGACTTGGCCAACAAGGATAGAGCCACATATGTCCATCCTTTTGCGGATCCGCTTGTCGTCGCGGGCCAGGGAACCGTAGCGCTTGAAATATTGGAGGATCGGCCTGAAACCGAAACCGTCATCATTGCAGCGGGCGGAGGCGGTTTCGTCACAGGTGCCGGAACGGCCATTAAGGCATTGAACTCCAATATTAAAGTCGTGGTCGTCGAACCTTACGGCTCACCCACGCTGCATGATTCTGCAGCGGCCGGTGAGGTGGTTACGCTAAGCGAAATTAAAAGCGCCATTCCCACGATGTCCTGCCGCCGCACGGATGAAAAGCTCTTTGCGCAGCTTTCCAAGGTGGTCGATGAATACGTTCTGATAGAGGACGACCATATGGCTCAAGCCGCGAAATGGCTCTGGTTTGAAATGGGCATTGCAGCTGACCCTGCTGGCGCGGCAGCCGTCGCGGCCATTTTATCCGGTGCTTATAAGCCGCAAGCTGGAGAAAAGATCACGGTTACCGTTTGTGGTGCCGGATTGCCTTCCTGATAGCGTTGGGGACAGCGATTACGCTGCGTCCCAACTGATATCAGCGGTCACAACACAAAGAGAACGAGCCTTCCTCTTCATTCCGAACGTCCCTGCCTGTTGTCCATATAATGGCAGTTTCACAGGCAGGGAGATTGCAATGCAATCATAGCGGCGTATCCAGATCATGGGCCAAATCAACAAGCATTTTCGCAGCTTTCATGATTGGCTCAATCTCGGCAAATTCATCAATTGCATGGGCTTGATCGATGCTGCCGGGCCCAAAAATGATAGTCGGGATAGCGGCATTGTTGACCATCTTTGTGGCATCCGACCCATATGGCACGCCAATCGCTTCAGGGCTGACGTCATAACGCGCACAAACTTTGCTCATGCGAGCCACGATTTCATTCGTCTGGGGAATATCCATAGCTGAAGAGTCAACAAACGGTGCTTCAACCGCAACGCGTGCGTCAGGAAATTCAACCACTGCCGCTTCGGCTGCAACCTTGAATGCTGCATGGACTTCCAGTCCCAGTTCTGATGGTAAATATCGGTAATCAAACCGCAGGCGGCAAACCGCGGGAACCGTGTTAGGACCAATGCCGGCTTCAATTGCCGTACAAGTCAATGTCGCCGGACCGAGCAATGGATGGACGTCGGTTCGGCGGGCCATTTCAGCGTCGTAGGTGTCCAAAATCCGGCGGGCAATTGTAATACCGTTGATCCCCTCCTCCGGTTTGCCGGTATGAGCGTTGCGACCTTCGATATTTACCCACCAACGGACAGTGCCTTTACAGGCTCTGACCACCCTCAGCGAAGTCGGCTCTCCTGCAACGCCCAGATCGTATCGCTCCTTGCGGGCAAGGTGATGCAATATTCCCTGATAACTGAATTCCTCATCCATGGCCGCGAGAAAATCGACATCTGCTTGCGGCGGCATTGCCTTTAACGCACGCATTGCCAACATAAAGGCCACAACGCTTGCACCATCATCGACAGCACCGCGCCCAAAAATCTTGTCGCCTTCTATTCTGGGCGTAAAGGGCTCTGCCATGCCGGAAACCTGCACCGTATCCAAATGCCCTTCCCAAAGCATCCTCTTTGCACCGTGCCGTCCCTTTATCCGCGCTATGAGATTTGGCCGACCCGGCACCACTTCGTCAATCGCACAATCAATATTCTCAGCTTGAAACCATCCATATAAAACTTCAGCGATTGCCTGTTCTCCAAAATGCGAGTCTTCATCGTCATTTTCGGTTCGAAAGGCAGGGTTGATTGAGGGGACCGCAATAAAGCGCGACAGCAGGGAAATCACAGCTTCCCGATCGATCCCGGTATATTTCGTCATGGCATATATCTCGCAAGTGTGACAACGTTAACATTTGATATCTGATTTTTAGGCGATCTGGCTACATCTTCGATTAATTCGTTTGGTGATTGCCAATTCTGCTGTGGCTGACCCCAAGCGTTTTCATTATATGCAGACTTGCGTTCTGCCTCGCTTGGGGTGCCCTGAATGGCAAGTTAGCAAGATCCTCGCTGGATCAAGGTGAGAGGTAGAAGCAGCCTGTCTTTCTGAGGCCCGCTTCCGGTCAATCGAGCCGCAAGCATTTCACCAGCCTGACGGCCCAGTTCCATTGCGTCTACCGCGACGGTCGTGATTCCGGGCGGCAGTTCCTGCATCAATGAACTGTCTCCAAAGCCTGAAATGGCGATATCTTGAGGCACACGTAATCCACGAGCCTTTGCTTCAAGCAAAGCGCCACAGGCAAGAAGATCGTTTGCACAAAAGACCACATCCGGGTTGTGCTGGCGTAACAATTCAGACAAAGCGACCCGACCATCTTCTTTTGAGCGAACCGTGGGTAAAAGAATGGCACCCGCCTCCTCCAGACCAAGACGCGCGCATTCCTTCTGAAAAGCAACATGCCGAATATGTCCGCGGCCATATGCGCGACCGATAAATGCCGGACGCCGATAACCGCGCTGGGCCAGATACTGGATCATTGCGATCACGCCATCGGTGTTTGAAATGCCGACCAGCATATCAATCGGCGTATCGCAATACGCCCAGCTTTCGACAATCGGGATTTTGAGACGGCGAAACAGATCGCGATTGAGTTCCTGTTCCAGCATGCCGGTAATAAAAGCCCCAGCAGGCCGGATTTGCGACAGGCTGCGCGTCAACCGCACCTCGCGCTCGTAGGAATAAGATGTGCGGGCCAGAACGACCTCGAACCCGAGCGCTTCAACCACGTCCGAAAATGCGCCGGCAGCCTGCAGAAATTGTTCGCTGGCCATCGAGGAAATAAAAACGGCCACAACATTTGAACGACCGGAACGCAAAGCGCTTGCGTGGGGGTTGGGACTGAAACCCGTCGCCCGAACAGCTTCAGCAACTCTAATTCTGGTCTTTTCTGCAACGACTTCCGGCTTGCTCAAGGCCCGTGAAACAGTGATCGCCGACACTCCCGCCAACTTTGCAACTGCCTCGATACGAACCTGACTACCGTTCTGCGAGACCTGCTCACTATCGTCACCAGGGACACGGACAACAGGGTCCTGAGTAACGGTAGGGATCGTCATATTCTGCATTGAAGGCCTTTATGCCGAAAACTTAACGGCTCAGGAGCGAGTGAATCAGATCGAATGTACTTTCCCCACCGAACTTTGCAAAGGCGGATCAACACATGACAGAACAAAGACTGCGCAAATCAATTTCGCGGGCATTGAGCAGACAATCGCAGGTGTTTGGTAGGAAGCATTGTTCTTTAACTGACGTAGTTTTCATTGATCGTTTATGAAGAGCCTCATTTCAGAGCATCTGCTCACCAACACCAATACGCACTTTGATTAAAGCCTGCGCATCTATCAATTATGATAACGTTACCATGATCCGAAACCAATTGCCCCACGTCAAGCAAAAATAAAAATCAAAGGGAAACCATCGAAAATAATAAGGATGGAATATTGGCTCTGAAGTAATCTCGATGTCATCAAAACACTGCGAATGTGCCTGCTTCAAGCAGATGAGATTCGCTCGTCCCCACATCTGCCGTTTGATGAGCTTGAGCTTTGTGATCTGGCCTTCTGCCCATGCGCTCGACAACTGTGACGTTATCGCATTCTGAACCACCACTCTGCCATGGATAACGCCGTTAGCGAATAACGTAATTGAGAATCTACGTGGAGGCGACGGCAAAAGAGGAGAAGGATCGAACGACGCCAACCATTTTCAATTGATGTTTTGCATTGGCCGTTGACTGACATGTTAGTCTGTGACAACTTACAGTTCAATGTTGGGAGGAGATGGCTTTGCCCCACGGGAATTCTGGTGAAGGGCGCTTCGGACTTTCCGCTGCGCTGACGACTCCGTTGAAAGAAAACGGTGATATCGATGTCGGGCGCGCGCTTACCCATGCGCGCAGGTGCCTAGACAACGGCTGTTCTAGCGTGACGCTGTTCGGCACGACAGGCGAAGGCGCGTCCATTGCCGATGCGGAGCGCGGCATGCTCATCGACGCGCTTATAGAAGGCCGCATTCCGGCATGGCAGATCGTCGCCGGCGTAATGGAGAACGCGGCCGCCGATGCCAGTCGTCAAGCTGAAAATGCATTGCGGCGCGGTTGCAAAGCTATTCTGCTGGCACCGCCCTCCTATTACAAAAACCTGACTGATGACGGATTGTTTGCTTGGTTTTGCACCGTAATCGAGGGGCTTGCAGCGACAGCACGGGATATTATCCTCTACAATATTCCCTCAGTGACGGCAGTGGAGCTATCTGTCGACCTCGTCAGCCGCCTACGTGTGGCTTATGGTCCTGTCATTGCCGGCGTCAAGGATTCGTCGGGCAACTGGGCTTACACGGAAAAGCTGCTCGCCGCGCACCGGGACATTGCGATCCTGATCGGTGACGAACGCGATCTTGCCGCCGGTGTACGGCTTGGCGGGCAGGGTGCGATTTCCGGCATGGCCAATATTTTCCCGCACCGTCTTCTGCACATGATCGATCATGGTGAGGACGACGAGGAACTGGTGGAAGCCGTGCGGCAATTGCTGAATTATCCGGTGACGCCCGCAGTCAAGGCGCTGGTCGCGCGATATAACGGTGATGGTGAGTGGCGCCGGGTGCGTGCCCCATTGCTTGCGCTCAATGATGCGCAGTACGATGCGATCGGCGGTTTTTTCGACCGTCTGCATCCGGCGACGGCGGCCTGAAAGCGGCCAGAACACGAAACGACCTTTTTGATGATCGAGAGGGATTGCTTTGGCGGAAGATCATAACGAACCAGTCAAGTTGCGGGACAAGGCTTACCAGAGCTTTACCCGGCATCTGCTGGCGCGTGATTTTCATCCGGGCCAGTTCGTGTCGCAACGCCAGCTCGTCACCATGACGGGTCTGCCACTGGGGGCAATCCGTGAACTGATCCCGCGCCTTGAAGCCGAAGGTCTTATCAAGACCGTGCCGCAGCGGGGCCTTCAGATCGCCCATATCGATCTCAATCTGATTCGCGAGGCGTTTCAGTTCCGCCTTTTCATCGAAAAGGAATCGATTGCGATTTTCTGCCAGTCGGCTTCCGACGATCTGCTGCAATCGCTGCGCCGTCAGCATGAGGATACGCTCAAGCGCGCCACGCATGACGGGGAAACGCCAGAACTCGAAGAACAGGCGCAGGCCATTGACTGGAACCTGCACGATACGATCGTGGCCTCGCTCGACAATGAAATCATCTGGCGCGCCTACCAGACCAACACGATCAAGATGCGCCTGATCAATCAGGAGCGGTTCCGCATTTCCGGGCGCGTCATTCCGGTGATGCAGGAGCATCTGGCGGTCTTGACGGCAATCGAAACCCGCAACCCGCAGACGGCCATGGATGCCATCGCCGTTCATATCAACAATGCCCGGACTCTCGCTTTGCGGATATGAAGCATGCATAAAAACAAAAACGCGAAGCGTGATTTGCAGCACGCTTGAGACTGGATGAACCAGAGGATCGGGCAAGAGGAGTTGCCGGGTCGAGATAACAGGGGAGGAGCAGAAATGAAACTTTTTCATCCGACACGCCGCCAGTTTCTGGCGGGATCGGCAGCGATCGCTGCCTCAGGCGTAAGCGGTATCAGTCCGTCTTTCGCGCAGTCATCGGTGGACTGGAAGAAATTTGCCGGAACCACACTTGAAGTCAACCTCATCAAGAGCCCGCGCGGCGAAATCCTTCAGAAATACCAGAAGGAATTCGAGGAACTGACCGGCATCAAGGTGCATTCCGAGCAGACGCCTGAGCAACAGCAGCGCCAGAAGGCGGTGATCGAGCTGACCTCGGGGCGTCCAAGCTTCGACGTGGTCCACATCAGCTATCATGTGCAGAAGCGCCAGTTTGAAAAGGGCGGCTGGCTCGCCAATCTCAACCCGTTCCTGAAAGACCCGACGCTCACCGATGCGTCGCTGACCGAGGCCGATTTCGCAAGCGCCGGTCTCACCTTCGCCAAGGATGCGGGTGGCCGCTTCGGTGCGCTGCCGTTCTCGGTCGATTACTGGATAATCTACTGGAACAAGGACCTTTTCGCAGCCAAGGGCATCGAATATCCGAAAACCTTCGAGGAACTCGTGACCGCTGCCGAAGCGCTGACCGATCCCTCCAGCAACACGTTTGGTTTCGTCGCGCGCGGCATGAAGAATGCCAATGCGCCGGTCTTCACGAGCCTGCTGCTCGGCTACGGCAAGCAGTCGGTGGATGCGGACGGCAATCTGCAAACGGATTCTCCCGAAGGGATCGAAGCGGCAAAACTCTACCAGCGCCTGATGACCAAATCCGCACCGCCCGGCGTGTCCGGTTTCAACTGGGCCGAATGCCAGTCGAACTTCTTGCAGGGGCGGGTCGGCATGTGGCTCGACGGCATCGGTTTCGCGCCGCCGCTCGAAGATCCCAACAAGTCGCGTGTGGTCGGCAAGGTCGGCTATGGCGTCATCCCGGCAGGTCCCAATGCGCAGGCTGCTCCCACCACCGGCGACGGCATCGGTGTCGTGGAAGCGTCAGCCAAGAAGGAAGCCGCCTATCTTTACTGCCAGTGGGCGATCTCGAAGGAGATGGGCGCGCGTCTGTTGCAGTCGGGTTCGGGCGTTCCGTTCCGCAAGTCGGTCATCGATGATGAGGGCGTGCGCAAGGGCGTCACCATGCCGGAAGGCTGGGTGGAAGCGCTCTCGAAATCCGCGCCGATCAGTGAGCTTTGCCTGCCGGTGATCGTGCCCGTCACGGAGTTCCGCGACATTATCGGGGTCGGTCTCACCAATCTTCTGAATGGTGCGGATGCAGCAACCGAAATGAAGCGGGCGAGCGACGAATTCCGTCCGGTTCTCGCGCGGAGCGAAGGAAAATGATGTCCGCCGCCCCGACAGGAACAACGGCGACGCCAGCCGAAACCGGGTTCGATGCCGCGTCACGGGCGAGGCCCGCGCGAAGCCGCCTGCGGCCGAGCTACTGGCCCTTCGTGCTGCCGGCCCTGATCACCGTCGGGGCGGTCATCGTCTTCCCGTGGCTGTTCACGCTCTGGATGAGCGCCAACCAGTGGCAACTGGGCGGCGCGCAGAGCTTTGTCGGCTTCGACAATTATCTGCGTCTGGCCGGGGACGTGCGCTTCTGGCAATCCATGTGGCACACGCTCGTCTACACGGTTCTGTCGGTCGTGGCCCCGATGTTGCTGGGCACGATCGCAGCGCTGGTCTTCGACAGCAAATTGCCGATGCGCGGGCTTTTGCGCGGCATCTTCGTCATGCCGATGATGGCAACCCCGGTTGCCGTCGCGCTGGTCTGGACGATGATGTATCACCCGCAGCTTGGCGTGCTCAATTATCTGCTGTCGCTGGTCGGCATTCCGGCGCAGGAGTGGATTTTCAACCAGAGCACGGTCATTCCCTCGCTGGTCGCGGTCGAGACATGGCAATGGACACCGCTGGTGATGCTGATCGTCCTGGGCGGGCTTGCCTCCATGCCGCGCGATCCGTTCGAGAGTGCGGAAATCGACGGCGCCAACGGCTGGCAGAAGTTTCGCTACATCACGCTGCCGATGATCCTGCCTTTCATCATGGTCGCCGTCATCATCCGCTCCATCGATGCGCTGAAAAGTTTCGACATTATCTATGCGATGACGCAGGGCGGGCCGGGCACGGCATCGGAAACCATCAACATCTATCTCTATAACGTGGCGTTTTCCTATTACGATATCGGCTATGCCTCGGCGATTGCCGTGGTGTTCTTTATCGTCATCATCGCCATGTCGCTGGTTCTTCTGGCCTTGCGCCAGCGCACCCAGTGGAACGCCTGAGGACCGGCCATGGCACGCAAGTCAATTCTTTCGAAGCTCGGCACCGCACTCATGGTCTTCGTCATCGTGTCGCCCGCCATCTTCTTCTTCGTGTGGATGCTGTCGCTTTCGCTGAAATATGAGATCGACAATGGCGCCTATCCGCCGATCCTGATCCCGGACCGTTTCGCTTGGTCGAACTATACCGATATTTTCGCGGCGAATGATTTCCTGCTCTATTTCTGGAACAGCCTGCTCGTTACCGGCGTGTCAACGCTTCTGGCGTTGCTGGTCGGCGTTCCGGCGGGGTACGGGATTGCGCGGCTAAAAGCGCATAAATCGGCGATCGTCATCATGATCGCCCGCATGACGCCGGGTCTGTCTTATCTCATCCCGCTGTTCCTGCTGTTCCAGACGCTGGGGCTTCTGGGAACGCTGTGGCCACAGATTATCATTCATCTGGTCGTCACCGTTCCCATCGTGATCTGGATCATGATCGGTTATTTCGAGACGACGCCGATGGAACTGGAGGAAGCCGCCATGATCGACGGCGCATCCTCGTGGCAGGTGTTCAGGAAGGTGGCGCTGCCGATTGCCAAGCCCGGCATCGTGGTGTCGCTGATCCTTGCGGTGATCTTTTCGTGGAACAATTTCGTTTTCGGCATAGTGCTCGCAAGCCGCGAGACGCGCACCCTGCCGGTCGCGGTCTACAACATGCTGTCCTTTGAACAGGTCAGCTGGGGACCGCTTGCCGCAGCCGCACTTGTGGTGACGCTGCCGGTCTTGTTGCTCACCGTCTTCGCACAGCGCCAGATTGTCGCCGGTCTGACTGCAGGTGCCGTCAAGGGTGGTTGAAAGATAGAGGTTTAAAGATGGCATCCGTATCCATCCGAAATGCAATCAAGAAATATGGCAATGTCGGCGTTCTGCACGGCGTGTCGGTCAATATCGAGGACGGCGAATTCGTCGTGCTGGTCGGTCCGTCCGGCTGTGGAAAATCCACGCTTCTGCGCATGATCGCCGGTCTTGAGGACATCAGCGACGGTGAGATCGCCATCGGCCCGCGCGTTGTCAACGACCTGCGCGCCAAGGAGCGCGACATCGCCATGGTGTTCCAGAATTATGCGCTCTATCCGCATATGACGGTGGCCGACAATATGGGCTTCGCGCTGATGCTCAAGAATGCGCCGAAGGAAGAACGCGAAAACCGGGTTGCGCGCGCCGCCGCAATTTTAGGCCTTAACAAACTCCTCGACCGCTTTCCGCGTCAGCTGTCCGGCGGACAACGCCAGCGCGTTGCCATGGGGCGCGCCATCGTGCGCGATCCGCAGGTGTTTCTGTTCGACGAGCCGCTGTCCAACCTTGACGCCAAGCTGCGCGTGCAGATGCGCGGCGAGATCAAGGGCCTGCATCAGCGCCTGAAAACCACCACGATCTATGTCACCCACGACCAGATCGAGGCCATGACCATGGCCGACAAGATCGTCGTGATGCGCGACGGATTGGTGGAACAGATCGGCGCGCCGCTCGATCTCTATGATCGCCCGGCAAACATGTTCGTCGCGGGCTTCATCGGCTCGCCGTCGATGAATTTCATTCATGGCAGGATCGAAGAGGGCACGTTCGTGGCCGATGGCGGCTTCCGGCTTCCCCTGCCGCACGGCTTGTCCGCGGGCGATTATGCGAACCTTTCCGGTAAGGCCGTTTACGGCGTGCGTCCCGAACATATGAAGATCGCCGGCAGCGGCGTGCCGGTCACGGTCGAAATCGTCGAACCGACCGGCTCGGAAATCATGGTGATGGGCCGGCTTGGCGATCAGCCGATAACCTGCCTGTTCCGCGAACGGCTGACTGTGCGCCCCGGCGATGTGCTGACGATAGCAATCGATCCGGCAACGAGCCATGTCTTCGAGCTGGAAAATGGCCGTCGCATTGAGTTGAACGATCATACAACCTAAAGCATGTCTGCCAAAAGCTGAAACCCGTTTTGGCCGACATGCTGTCGTTTCGGGGGCAAATTCACCTAAATATTTTTACCCATTTTATCATACAACCACTCATTTAACTCTGCTTCAGCTTTCTCCAGAGCATTGTAATTGAGCAGCTTTCGTAAGAATGCGACTGTCACAGCACGGGCACGGAGGTTGAAACGTCCCTCATCCGGCTCGCCCTTATCTTCATAAACACCAAGCTTTTCATAAAGTTTCTGCAATCTATTTTGAACGCTTCGTAGCGATAGATTACGACGGCGTGCAATCATACGATCGGTCAGCCCTAAAGCAATATCGATCAGAATTTCATATTCGCTTTCACTAAAGCCACTCGTGTGACCAAGGCTCTTCTGCTGCAAGCCACGCACTTCACGATCAATGACGCATTGCGCTTCGACAAAAATGCTGCGCAATGCCAACCGCAATTTGTCATCGGAGGCCGATTTCAACACATAGCCGTAAGCAGCGCCCTCCGGCACTATCCGCGAAACACCGCGCACATAGGCCTCATCGGCATAGTTCGACCAGAACAGGATGCGGCTTTCGGGATTTTCTTTCCAGATGGTACGCGCAGCTTCAATGCCGTTGCGCCCGCTCATCTGCAAGTCCATCACAATATGCGCCGCACGGTGCATACGTGCGAGCTTCTCACCCGCCGAGCCGTTCTCTGCTTCCAGCACGTCGCTGCATTCCGGCAATGCCGCGCGCACTGCTTCACCGAGATAAGCACGATGCAACGGATCATCCTCCACGATCAAAACGTGCATGCTATTCTCCATTCGTCCCACACATATCCGGTGGCAGATGGATCGTTACACATGTGCCGCCGCCCTCCGTATTTTTCCTGATAGCAAAGCTCGCTGAAATCAGCCGCGCCCGTGTATGCATATTGTCGATGCCGTGTCCGCTGCGTTGTGCCTGACGCTCCATGCCGATGCCGTCATCGGTGACCTCAACAAGAAGCCGCCCGCCCTTGTCGCGCAGACGAACAAGGATTTCCCCGGCAAGAGCATGGCGGATCGCATTGTTGATGGCTTCCTGCACAATGCGGAAAAGCGACGTCGCGACCGTCTCCTCAAGCCAGTCCGCCATACCATCGCTCTGATCATCCAATACCCACTTAATTTCAGCCCCGCTTTCGCGGATTGATCGATCAAGATGGTTTTCCGTCGCCTGTGCAAAACCAAAAAGCTGAAGCACAGAAGGCTTTGCTTCTTCGATGATTTGACGAAGATCCTGCATACAGTGCTGCAAACCACGGAACAAAGGTTCAAGCTGTTCGCCGGAAACGCCCGGCGCTCGTGTCAGCCGCTCGACATGACGGGCAAGGCGCGTGAGGTCTGCAAGTGTCTGGTCATGCAAATCCATACCGATGCGATGGCGCTCCATCTCCAACGCCTCGGTGAGTTTGAGTGCACCAAAGCGCAACCCCTCTTCGCGGGCGCGCGCTTCCGTCTCAACGATTGCCGACCGCTTTGCCTGTTCGGCTGCACGGATTGCGAAGAAATATGGTGCCAGAAGATCGGCAATCGATTGAGCATTTTCCACATCGCGCATCGAATAGCTGCCCGTTTGCAAACTGGAACAACTCAATGCACCGATAATATCGCCTTGCGCTTTTAACGGCACATGCAAGCGGGCTTTGAGACCATGCTCGATGATCGGGGTCGAAAATGCGCCTTCAAAGTGAAAACGCGGATCAGTGCGCGCATCGTCCGTCAGCAGATAGTCAGCCTCGCCAGACAGCAGCGTGCGAATAGGACTGCCCGATAGAAGCGCTGGCGGGTTGCGGCTCCAGGCAGTCGCGATACCGCTTTCATAGGCGATGTGAAATTTTCCATCCACCATCTTAATACAGACATCGAGATGGTCATAGGGCACGATATGATTGATCTCGGCAGCAACGGCCTGAATGATGGAATCGAAATCGAGCTGCCCTGCCAGCAATCTGGAAATATTCAGATAGCGGTCCAGCAGGCGCGCAGGCGCTAGTTCCAGCAAGCGTCTCTCCTCCCATAGACAGATTGCTTTGCTCTTATAATACGCCGTTTCCTCTCCGGCGTGTCTTGCGGGTTCCCGCAATTTTGCTGCGGACACCCGCAGCATGGTTGCTTCGATAAGCCTTCACAGAGCAACATATTTATTTCATTCTCGCTTCACCAGAAAATTGCCCGCAAGACAACACAAAATGTCACGAAAGAATGGTGCGGGTAATGGTGTCGTTGAGGAGCGACGGTGCGGGAGGTTCGCGCCACATTCAAATTCAAACGGTCCGAAGCGCGCAAGTACTACGGGGCGGATGTTTGCAACCGGGAGGAATGAAATGAAACTTGTGAAAATTCTTTTAGCATCCGCCGCACTCGCCACATTGATGGCGAGCGGTAGCGCATTTGCCGACACATCATCGAAAAAGATCGCTTTCTCCAACAATTATGCCGGCAACTCATGGCGACAGGCCATGCTACAAAGCTGGGACAAGGTGACGAAAGAAGCCGTCAGCGCAGGTACGGTCTCTGCAGCAGACGCATTCACCACCGCTGAAAACCAAGCCACCGAGCAGGCTGCACAAATCCAGAACATGATCCTTCAAGGCTATGATGCCATCGTCATCAACGCAGCCTCGCCAACCGCACTTAATGGCGCAGTCAAGGAAGCCTGCGATGCGGGCATCACCGTCGTTTCCTTCGACGGGATCGTTACCGAACCTTGCGCATGGCGCATTGCAGTTGACTTCAAGGCCATGGGCGAAGGCCAAGTCGAATATCTCGCGAAACGTTTGCCTGAAGGCGGAAACCTACTTGAAATTCGTGGCCTTGCAGGCGTTTCCGTCGATGATGAAATGCATGCCGGTATTCAGGAGGGCGTGAAAAAGCATCCTAACTTCAAGATCGTCGGTTCGGTCCATGGCGATTGGGCTGCGGATGTCGCACAGCGTGCAGTTGCCGGTGTTCTACCGAGCCTGCCGAAGATTGATGCTGTCGTCACACAGGGCGGTGACGGTTTTGGTGCTGCACAAGCCTTTTCTGCGGCAAAGCGTGAGACGCCGATCATCATCATGGGCAATCGCGAAGACGAATTGCAGTGGTGGAAGAGCCAAAAGGATGCCAACGGCTATGAAACCATGTCGGTTTCAATTGCGCCCGGTGTTTCAACCCTTGCGTTCTGGGTCGCGCAACAGATACTCGACGGTAAGGAAGTCAAGAAAGACCTCGTCGTCCCGTTCCTGAGTGTCAGCCAGGAAACGCTCGAAAAAGACCTCGAAAACACCCAGAAGGGTGGCGTTGCGAATGTCGAATATTCGCTTGAAGACGCGCAGAAGGTCATTGCGGAAACGAAGTAGGTTCTACTTTCCAAAGGGGCGGACAAGGCATGTCTGCCCCTCCCTGCTCTCCAATACAGTTCGGATGCATGTCTCATTCAATCGACAAAGGCGAGGTTGTTGCCGCACGCAATATTCGCGTGCAGTTCGGCGCGGTAAAGGCTCTCGATGGCGCCGATCTCGCGATTTATGAAGGCGAATGCGTGGGACTTGTCGGCCATAATGGTGCTGGCAAATCCACCATTGTCAATGTCATCAATGGCGGCCTTACCCCACATGAAGGCAGTCTGTCCTATCACGGCGAAACAGACCATGGCGTTGCGATAGCGCGCAAACACGGTGTGCGCTGCGTATTTCAGGAGCTATCGCTTTTTCCCAACCTGACGATTGCCGAAAATGTCCGCATCATGCAGCGCGACCTCACGGGCGCAAACTGGCGCGGCAAAGCTGTCGATCTCATTGCAAAAAAGCTCAGCCAGATTTTCCCCGGTCACAAAATCGACTGCGCTGCGACGGTTGACGATTTGTCTATCGCCGAGCGGCAGATGGTGGAAATTGCTATCAACTTTACAACGCCTGGAACACCGCCGAAACTGGTCATTCTCGATGAGCCAACCTCTTCGCTCGATGCAGGCATTGCGGCCCAACTGATGGCCTATGTCCGCCGCTTCGTCGGCACGGGTGGCTCGGTTATCCTTATCTCGCATATGCTTGGTGAAATCCTTTCGACCGCAGACCGCATCATTGTGATGAAGGACGGCAAGGTCGTTGCCAATCGCGCTGCACAAGATTTCACCAATCGCAGCCTTGTCGAAGCGATGGGCAGCGTCGAGCGCGAAAAGGCTGCTCGCCGTGCGACAAAAACGGATACGACAGGCAAAGCTATTCTTTCTTCAATCAAGCGCGCTAATGACATAAAGCCATTTCAGGCCTTCAAAGGCGAAGTCGTCGGACTGGCCGGGCTTGCAGGTCATGGCCAGACAAAGATGCTGCTCGATCTTTATTATGCCCGTCGGCCAAACTGGTTGCCTGCACGCAATTGCGAGATCGCATTCGTTGCAGGCGACCGTAGTCTCAACGGCACATTCCCGCTGTGGAGCATCCTGCACAATCTCACGATTGGCTCGCTGGATCGGCTTTCAGCGCTCAAACTTGTCGATCAGACGCGCGAAGACCAGCTCGGTGCACAGTGGAAAGACAAGATTCAAATCCGCACGCCGGATATGGGCAATCGCATCCTGTCGCTTTCCGGTGGCAATCAGCAAAAAGTGCTTTTTGCGCGCGCGCTCGCGACCAGCGCCGATGTCATTCTCATGGATGACCCCATGCGCGGTGTCGACGTCGGCACCAAGCAGGAAGTCTATGAAATCCTGCGCCATGAAGCCGAAAATGGCCGTAGCTTTATCTGGTATTCGACCGAAATGGACGAAATCGAACTGTGTGATCGCATCTATGTCTTTCGCGACGGTGCCATCGTGACTGAACTGATTGGCGATGAAATTACGGAAAAGAACGTGCTTGCTGCATCTTTTGAGGGAGGACACGAATGATGCGCCTCTCCGCTTCATCCCTTCGCCTGCTGACGCCGGTTTTCTCACTTGCCCTACTGCTGGCGGCTGTTTTCTACATGCAGCCGCGCGCCATGAGTTATACCGGCCTCAACCTGCTGTTTAATCTCGCAGTGCCGATTGCGCTCGCAACCATCGCACAGATGCTCATCATGGCGGTCAATGATCTTGATCTCTCGATGGGAACTTTTGTGAGCTTCGTCGTCTGCGTGGCCGCAACCTATCTCAATACCGATCCCGTCATCGGTGTTGTGATCCTTGGCATGGCAATCGCCGCCTATGCAGCACTTGGTGCCATCATCCATCTGCGCAATCTGCCATCCATTGTGGTGACACTCGGCATGAGTTTCGTCTGGGGTGGCTTTGCGGTTCTGCTCTTGCCATCACCCGGCGGTCAGGCACCCGACTGGGCACGCTGGATCATGACGACCAAACCACCATTCATACCAATGGCGATTGTCGCAAGCATTCTGATTGCCATCGTCACGCATTTCATCGTCATGCGAACGACATTTGGCGTCTTGATGCGCGGCGCAGGTGGTAATGCCCGCTCTATCGAGCGTGCAGGCTGGTCCATCACCGCCATCCGCGCTGGCACCTATGCGCTTGCGGCCTTTTTTGCCGTGCTTGCAGGCATCGCGCTTGTGGGACTGACAACTTCAGCGGACGCCAATATCGCATTGCGCTATACGCTGCTTTCCATTGCCGGTGTCATTTTGGGCGGTGGTGAATTCGTGGGCGGTCGGATTTCGCCGATTGGGGCGGTTATCGGCGCGTTGACGCTCACCCTTGCAGGCTCCTTCCTCTCCTTCATGCGTATTTCACCCGACTGGCAGATTGGCGCGCAGGGCGCAATTCTCATCGTGGTGCTGGCGCTTCGCCTGTTTCTCAATCGCCTTGACCGCCGGGAGAAAAGGCAATGACCGCTGTCACCATTTTCACGAGCCGACCATGGATATGGTCGTTCATTGCAACCATCTCCATCTGGATCATCACCATATTGTTTACCGGTGGCGCGGGTGCTGCCGGGCTTTCTCATGCCGCCTTCACCTTTGCCTCCTTCTCGGTGATCGTCGGCCTTGGGCAAATGTTCGTCATCACGCTCGGCCCCGGCAATATTGACCTATCGGTCCCCGCAACCATGACGCTTGCCGCAACATTGACATTGAAACTGATGGATACGCAGGCAAGCATGGTGCTGGCAGGGCTTGCCGTCGCACTTTTGGTCGGACTTGGCATCGGTATTTGCAATTATGCGCTGATCAAGCTGCTGCGCATCCCACCAATTATCGCAACCTTGTCGATGAGCTTCCTGATCCAGTCCACAGCGATCTGGAGCAATCGCGGTCTGCGGGTAAAGCCGCCGGAAGTTTTGGCTCAGTTCGCAACGTCATCGCTATTCGGCATTCCCAATGTAGCAATCATAGCTCTGCTTCTGTCGATTATCGGCTGGGTGCTTCTGAGAAAAACCATCTATGGCCGCTGGATTTCGGCCATCGGGCAAAATCCGTTTGCCGCGCGCATGGCGGGTGTTCCGGTCGATGGCACGCGCTTTGTCACCTATCTGCTTTGTGCGGTTCTGGCGTCTCTCTGCGGTTTTCTGCTTGCCTGCTTTTCGGGCGGCGCTGCACTCAACATGGGCACTGAATATCTTTTGATGTCGATTGCCGTTGTCATCATTGGCGGCACAGCCGTTGCAGGCGGCGATTCCAATATCCCAGGTATTTGGGGTGCGGCCCTTTTCATGTTCCTCATAGTCTCAATGCTCAACACCTATGGCTTTGGTGCCGGTGTTCGTCTGGTCCTGACAGGGCTCACCATTATTGCGGTGATTTTCCTGGCCAGCAGCCGCAGGTCCGAGCATTAAACAACATCCCCCGGAGTAATTCCTTGTCCGACAATAGTTCGATTTACGAAATTCACGATGAACGCTTCCGGCAGATGATCGTGCCAAGCGCCGCTCTAGACGAGCTTTACAGCGATTGCCGCTGGGCAGAAGGACCGGTGTGGTTTGGCGATCTGAACTGTCTGCTTTGGAGTGATATTCCCAACCAGCGTATTTTGCGCTGGGTGCCGGATGGCGGCGTTTCCACCTTCCGCCAGCCCTCGAATTTTACCAATGGCAATACGCGTGACCGCGAAGGACGGCTGATCTCGTGCGAACACGGCGGCCGTCGCGTCACCCGCACGGAGCTGGATGGCAGCATCACCGTACTTGCAGACAATTATCAGGATAAAAAGCTCAACGCACCCAATGATGTTATCGTGCGCTCTGATGGCTCAATCTGGTTTACCGACCCGACATATGGCATCATGGCTGATTATGAAGGTTATAAGGCGGAGCCGGAGCAGCCAACCCGAAACGTATATCGTCTTGATCCGAAAAGCGGTGAGCTTATAGCCCTTGTCACGGATTTTGAGCAGCCAAACGGGCTTGCCTTTTCACCCGATGAAACCAAACTGTTCGTTGCGGACAGCGCCTATAGCCACGACAAGACCGCGCCTCGCCATATCCGCGTTTTTGATGTGGTTGATGGTGGCAAGCGCGTAACCGGCGGCAAGGTTTTCTGCACGGTAGATAACGGTCTGCCGGACGGTTTTCGTTTCGATACCGACGGCAATTTATGGAGCAGCGCTGGCGACGGCATTCATTGCTTTTCACCGCAAGGTAATTTGCTTGGCAAGATCAAGACGCCACAAACCGTTGCAAATCTCACCTTTGGCGGACCACGCCGTAATAGGCTTTTCATTGCTGCGACAAGATCCCTCTATGCGGTGTATGTGACGGTTACAGGCGCGCAATATCCATGAAAAGGGGGCCGCATCAATCCCGCAAAATATCGCGCATGACCGGGGTCACATAATCAACGAAGGCACGCGCCGCCACACTAAGCGCCGGACGAGACACGAAGACCAGATGAACAGGCATCGGCGCTTGCCTATAATCGTCGAGAATAGACTTGAGACGACCATCCGACAGTTGCTCTTGCACCTGATAGGAAATGGGATGCAACACACCAAGGCCGCGGATCGCTGCGTCAACAGCCGATCCGGCGCTGTTTAAAGAAAGGCGACAATTCACCCGGACTGCACGCGTTGTGCGCCGGGTTTCGCTTTCGCAATATTGCCACAACTCTTGCTGGCCCTGCTCATTCAATCCGATACAGGCATGCTCTGCCAAATCGGCAGGATGTCGCGGCTGCCCATGCGCCAGAAGATAGGCTGGTGCCGCACAAAAAATCTTGCGCACGACACCCAGCCTGACGGCAGTCAGGGACGAATCCGGCAGATGCGCAAGCCGGATCGCGATATCCACCCCCTCCCCGATCATATCAACGACCCGGTTTTGCAGCAAAAGTCGTATGCGTACCCCTGGATGCTGATTAAGGAAACTCTCGACCAATGGCAGCACATGCATGCGCCCGAACAATTCGGGTGCGGTGATAACGAGTGTTCCACCCATACCGCTGCCTGTAGCCACACCCTCTATCTGGGCCAGCTCATCCAATATGCGCCTATAACTCACAGCATGGCGATGCCCGGCCTCGGTTACGCTCAAGTGACGGGTCGAGCGTTCAATCAGCCGAGCGCCTGCCGCATCTTCGAGCTGCGCAACTGCGCGTGTTACCGATGCAGCTGAGCAGCCGATCTTGCGCGCAGCCCCCGCAAAGGAACCGGCATCCACCACAGCAATAAAGATCGAAATTGCGTCAAGCCTGTCCATGATTATTCCTGAAACTGAAATCAATCCTTTCAGATTACAGTAATTATTTCAAAAATGGAAAAGCATTATATTCAAGGTCACAACACAAAGGAGTTTTGTATGTCCCTGCATTACAAATATCAGACGGTCGGCGCGGTTGATGTCTTTTACCGCGAGGCTGGTCCCGCTGATGCCCCCGTTCTGCTTTTGCTGCATGGCTTTCCGACAGCGAGCCACATGTACCGCGACCTGATCCCGCTTCTTGCAGATCGCTACCGGGTGATTGCGCCGGACCTGCCCGGCTTCGGCCAGACAAAAGCTCCGTCGCGTGAGGCTTTTACCTATTCTTTTGATGCTCTTGCGGATGTTATTGAGGGCTTCACTGAAGCGCTTAACCTCCATCGCTACGCGCTTTACATCTTCGACTATGGCGCGCCGGTCGGCCTGCGCCTTGCCACCCGGAAACCTGAGCGCATTACCGCGATCATCTCGCAAAATGGCAATGCCTATCTCGATGGGTTTAGCGATCAATGGGATGCATGGCAGGATTATTGGCGCGACCCGAGTGCTGAAAATCGCGAAGCCTGCCGCCCGTCGCTGTCGGCAGACACGATCCGCAACTGGCAATATGGCACAGGTGTATCACCTGAGCGCCTCTCACCGGATGGCTACGAACTCGACATCGCCTATATGGCACGTCCCGGCGCCGAGGAATTACAGCTTGATCTCATCGGTGACTATAAGAGCAATGTAGCACTTTATCCGGTGTTTCAGGCCTATTTCCGCAAATACCAGCCGCCGCTTCTGGCTACATGGGGACGACACGATCCAGCCTTCATCCCGGCGGGTGCGCAGGCCTACAAGCGTGATCTGCCAGATGCCGAAATACACCTGCTCGATACTGGACATTTTGCACTGGAAACCCATGCCACAGAGATCGCCGATCTGATCCGCGATTTTCTGTCTCGTAAGCTCGGCTGAACGGTGGACATCGAAGGCTGGCTCGCGATACGAGCCAGCCTTCGAAATGAAATGAATGCTTTTTGCGCGCACATTCCCGCTAAGCTATTCACAAAAACTCGTGCATGCATTTTGACAGTCGCCTGCTCGGTGGAATTGGTGCTCTTTCCGCCGTGATCGAGGCAGGCAGTTTCATGTGTGCAGGAGAGATGCTTGGGCTGACACAATCGGCCGTCCATCACGCAGTGGCAAGTTTGCAATCAAACCACTAGACTTTCAAAGCCCCGCTCTTTTTCTTGCATTTCCTCCAAAAGCTTGACCGCCACGGTACAGGCGTTTTGAACATGCAATGACGCAAGCTCCTGCGCCTTATCTGCCGAACGCGCCTTGAGCGCCGCTGCAAGTGCATCAATCTCCGCAAGCGACTGAGAAATGCGGTCAGGGTGAAGCAAGGATGTGGCGCGCAAAATGTTCACTCTGGAAAAAAGGCTTTGAAGCACTTCCCACACCAGTTTATTGCCGCAATTGCCCAGCATTAGATTATAGAGTTTGCTTTTTGCCTCCAGAACACCGGAGGTGCTCCCTGCTTCCGCCTGCGTACGCAGATCGACCGCGCCCATTGCAAACTCTTCAATTGCATTGTCCGTGCCTCTCAAGGCAAATTCATGCGCTGCAAAACCTTCCAGAAGACTACGCAATGCATAGATTTCACGCGCTTCATCCGTGGATATACGGGCAACCGAAGGTCCCTTGTGTGGCACGATCTCGACAAGTTTTTCAGCCTCCAGCTTGCGCAAAGCCTCTCGCAAAGATGTTCGGCTGACGCCGAGTTCTTCGCAAAGCTCCCGTTCGACAAGTCGGCTTCCGGGTGGATATCTGCCGGATGTAATCGCAGCCCTTACAGCATTTTCAATCTGTCGCCGAAGCGTATCCGCATGCAAGACAGCGCGTTGAGCAGCCATGAAGGATCCTTTTATTACATTATGACCATCTGACATTTACCCGAAATGTTTGAATCCAACAAGTTCCGACCAGCCTTCACCCGCAGTTGAACCACACTGCATATGCGCATCAGCACGACGCCTTGAAAACCTCCTCGGTCACTTCTTCATCCCAGCTCGTCTTGCCAATCGAAACGGCTGTATGGAGAAGGAAACTGCTGGCACCCGCACCGTGCCAATGGCGCTCGCCACGCGGTATCCAAACGACATCGCCGGTTCGCAAAGGCTGCGCTTTTTCACCATCGACACAAATCCACCCCTCCCCGGCCAAAACCGTCAGGACCTGACCGACCTTGTGCGTATGCCAATAAGTTCGACTACCCGGAGAGAAAAAAACGTTGTTTATGGTCACACCATCGGTTGTCGGTAAAACCGCGTCGGCGAAAACCTTGCCGGTAAAAGTGCCGGTTTTTATTTCTGAGGCGGTATTGGCCTGACGGCCTGGAAAGATTTTCATGTTCAATCTCCGGTTTATTTATTGAGGCGAATGCCGCCCGAAACGTCTCCGATGGCATCGACGACGCGATTGCTGATGACGTCACCGTAACCAAGCGCCGTTGCCAGTCCGAAACTCGCCATAGGCCCTGCCGAATTCAAGGATGTAACACCAAGCTCGTGAAGCAGATCGCAATAAAGAACAACGTCCTTTGTCATGAGCTTGCTGGTGAGCCCCCCTTCGAGATAGTCACCATCAACGATTTTCGGAAAGCGGTTAAGCGTTGCGAAGTTGACGCCGCTGCTGGCGTTTAAAACATCAAGAAGAAGATGCAGATCGAGGCCTGCCTTTTTTCCGGCAACCATAACTTCAGCAGTCGCTGCCAGACTGACCGCATTGAGGAAGTTGTTTAGCAACTTGGCCGCATGCCCTGCACCGCTTTCCCCCATGACGATTACCTTGCTTGCAATAAGCGAAAACACAGGATTGAGCTTCTCGATAGCCTGTCGATCGCCGCCGACCATTAGCGTGAGAGCGCCCTTTTCCGCAGCTGCCGCACCACCTGAAATACCAGCATCAACAAACCAGGCGCCCTTGTCGGCAAAAAACTTTGCGATTTTTTTCGTCGAGGCTGCCGAGGCAGTGCTCATATCAGCAACAATCTGGCCCGGCCGTATAGATTTGAGAATGCCATCCTCTCCAAGCACCACTTGTTCGATGATCTTGCTGTCGGGAAGCGACAGAAGCACGATATCGGTTTGCTCGATGACCGCATGGGCATCAGAAGCCGCCATTGCGCCAAAGCGCGAAGCAGCAGATGCATCCTTGTCAAACCCCAGAACCTTGACACCGCCGTCTACAATACAGCGGGTCATTCGTCCGCCCATATTCCCAAGCCCGATAAATCCGATCTGCTTTTGCGACATAAGATTTTCCTTGACATGTGACTGCCACGGGATCGTGCGATCCAGGATCAAGCAAGATCAGGGCAGAATATTTCGGGTTAAATGCTGATAGGCCAGCATTGAAACAAAACTCGGATCAGCCTGTCGCTCAATGCCTGCGACAGACATCAATCTTTAAGTGATTGCTCATTATGCCAATCCTGCATAGCAGTGGTCGCCGTTCTGAATGCAGCAAGCGCGGCTGGCGCACCGCAATAAACCATGGCCTGAAGCAAAACCGCGCGTATCTGTTCGGGTGTCACACCATTATTGAGCGCCCCCTTTACATGGACAGCCAGCTCATGATGCTGGTTCATTGCTGTCAGCATAGCGAGATTGAGCATGCTGCGAACGGGAAAAGGCAGCGTTTCGTCTCCCCATACCTCACCCCAGCAATATTCCGTGACAAGCTGTTGTGCAGGCCGGTTGAACTCATCGGCATTACTCCAGGATCTTTCGACATGCGACGCTCCCAAAACCCGTTTGCGGTTTTCAAACCCTTTCTGGAAAATCTCAGTTTCACTCGCCATTTGATTTCACCTCCGTCTTGACCGTCACAGCCGCATATTGATGGGAGTTCCTGCCACCGTTAACAGTCATGTGCCGGCTCCATAACCAATCAGAGCTTTGATCTCTAAATATTCCCGCAGTCCCGCTTCGCCCCACTCGCGCCCGTTTCCAGAGCGTCCATAACCTCCGAAGGGGGCGTCCAAATCCGCTGGTGGATAATTGATATGGACCTGTCCTCCATTCAGACGCCGGGCAATGGCTCGCGCCCTCTCCATGTCAGAAGACTGGACATATGCAGCCAGCCCGTAAAGAGTGCCATTGGCTATGCGCACGGCATCCTCTTCGTCCACATAGGGGATGATTGACAGAACCGGTCCAAATATCTCTTCCCTTGCAATGGTCATATCGGGATGAACATTGCTGAATACTGTCGGCTGAACATAAAACCCTGTTGCGAGGCCTTCGGGCTTACCAGGCCCACCGCAAACAAGGCGAGCACCCTCATCGATACCGCACCGGATCAGAGTCTGGATTCTGTCGAACTGCACTTTATTAACGACCGGCCCCAGTTGCGTGTTACGATCCTGAGGAGAACCCAGCCTGTATTCAGATGCTGCGCAAGCGGCAATTTCTGCGGCCTTATCCATGAGATGGGCAGGCACAAGCATGCGTGTCGGGATTGAACAGGACTGGCCGGAATTTGTAAAACAAGCGGCGACCCCACGTCGAACCGCAGTTTCAAGTTCGACGTCGTCCAGCAAAATATTCGCCGATTTACCGCCCAGTTCCTGCGTGACGCGTTTTACAGTCAGTGCTGCGGTGCGTGCGACATCAATGCCGGCTCTGGTAGATCCGGTAAACGATACCATCGCGATGTCATCATGCGCAGCAATCGCAGAACCGACGATTTCACCCCGACCATAGATCATATTGAAAACACCGGGCGGAACGCCGGCTTCGTCAAATATTTCAGCAAGCAATGCAGCGCTGAGCGCGGAAAATTCGCTCGGCTTCAAAACCATCGTACAACCAGCAGCAAGTGCGGGCGCCACTTTCACCATGACCTGGTTGACCGGCCAATTCCATGGCGTGATCAAGCCGCAAACCCCCACGGGTTCGTAACGCAATCTCGTTCCATTGCCGTGATCGGCCTCAAACGCGAATTCTCTCAAAACCTTCAGCAAGGCATTGATATGCGCGGGCCCACGGGCGGCCTGCCCTGCATGGGCAAAGGAAACAGGCGCGCCCATTTCAAGGCATATTGCATCCGCCACTTCATCATAGCGGCGGTTATAGACGCTCAATATTTCTTCGAGCAGCCCAATCCGCTCGCCAACCGTAAACCGGGAATAGCTCGGAAAAGCCGCCTTTGCTGCGCCAACCGCAACATCCACATCCGCAGTACCACCGAGTGTCAGACGCCCAAGAACGCTTTCGGTGGCAGGGTTGACGAGTTCGATGATCGAAGCTTCCTGCGGGGCAACCCACCGTCCATCAATATAGCATTTATCCAGCTCGATCATGCTGAAGGTTCCCGCTGTTTCTCATTCATGAGCCGATACATTTCGGTATGATCGACAGAAGGGCCGACATGTTGCGCAACCTCATGCCATAAATTTATGCCAATATTTCCGAAAGCAAGCGGAAGGCCGACCGATTGCGCCAGCGAGCGTGCAATACCAAGGTCCTTATCCATCAGTTGCAGGGAAAAACCGGAAGCAAACGTTCCAGACAGCATGAATTGCTTCACTTTGTTCTCGGACGTATTACTGCGACCTGACGATGCATTGAGGACATCGGTCATGACTTCAGGTGAGATGCCAAAACGTTGCGCCACCTGCAATGCTTCCACCGTAACCATCAGCCCGCATGCGGACACAAAATTGTTGAGCGCTTTCGCTGCATGGCCTGCACCGGCAGGGCCAATATGAAGAATGGATTTACCCATGGCCTCAAGCACATTCATGGTTTCATCCATAATGTTTTTCTCGCCGCCGACCAGAATTGCGAGCGTCCCATCGATTGCCCGCTTGACACCGCCTGAGACGGGTGCGTCTAGATAGCAAAGCCCCTTCTCGCGCAACTGGTCTGCAAGCGCCCTCGAACGGGTGGGCTCGGAAGAGCTCATATCCATGACGAGAGCGTTTGGCCGCAACCGTTCAGCCCATCCATCCGACAGCAGTACCGCCTCCACAATAGTCGAGTTCGGCAGCATTGTGATCAGCACATCGAGCTCTTCAGCGATCTGCGGCGTCAATGGCGCCATCGAAAAGCCGTTGCACAATTGATCAACCCTGTTCGGATCGGCATCCATTACAAAAACATCAAAACCGGCCTGAACGAGGCGCGCGCACATCGGTGCACCCATCATTCCCAGACCGACAAATCCAATTTTCCTGCTCATCAAACGCCACCTCAAACCATCAATGCATCAGAGAACCGCTTTGCGGCTGCATAAAAAGCCAACTCTATTGGAGCGCTGAAAAGTCGGTTGGCGCCAGAAAACTGTTCTCCACCCTGACGACGATGGGTTTTTCGCGCTCCGTATCATTGCGTTCCACGATCCATTCAGGATCGGCCTGAAACGCGTTCCAGCGCTCTTCGCGCTGCGCCATATTTTCCCATTTCAGGAGATAGATAAGCGCATGATTGTCTTCTCCGACCAGCGTCGTCCAGAAACCGATCTGCTCAATTCCATACTTGTCGAAAAAACGCAGTGTGGTGGTTCTGAAACGATCCAGAAGAGCTGGAAGCCTTGTCGGCGCACAATGATAGACCCTCATTTCCACGATCATTGACATTCCCTCTCTGGCCCTCTCCGAATTCGCCCAAAACACTTACTTACATTAATACAATCAGTCAATAATTCAATTTTTTATTCGGTGATTTCGTCAACATCAAGTCGGACGACCATATCTTTGGTCTGATTGCTGAAAGCTGGATAACGCTGCATGACCTGAGGATCATGGCCCGGCACGATGCGGCGTTCGTCGCCCGCAAGATCGCGCAAGCGCTGATATCCCAAAACCGTATCTGAAACGCTGTCGCAGGTGACGAACACCTTGCTGGTATTCATATGCTCATAATGGTGGGTAGCATCCGAAGCGAGCACCACCGGCCCTCTGGCAGTCTCCACCCGCACGCATTGAAGACCGCGCGAATGACCGCCGATATGGTGAACGGAAACACCGGGAAACAAGCATCTGTCTCCCTTTGCAAACGAAACTTGTCCAGCAAATACACGGTGAACCATTCCTGCGACATCATCCGCCTCATAAGGATGATTAAGGTGGCTGTGGCACATGCACGGCCCTGTCGCGAACTGCATCTCGGATTCCTGCATATAGAAGCAGGCATTTGAAAACATGGCATTATTACCGGCATGATCATAATGCATGTGGGTCGTGATAACGTGTTCGACAGCCGCACAATCGATACCGACCGCTTGCAGCGCCTGATTGACCGGCGTGGTGAGTTCGCGCGCACGCCGCAAGCCGGATTGAGCATTGAAGCCAGTATCGACGACAATCGTGCGGGCTTCATTTCGGATCACCCAGACAAAATAATCCAGCGGCATAGGCCGGTCATGCTCATCCCCACCGATGAAATTCTGCGACGAACGCCGGGCATTATGTGCGTATTTAAGCGCGAGAACTTCATATATTTCATCGGCCATGGGATGTTCCTTGCAAACGATATTGAGATAAAAGCCGCACATAACGACGATAGCTGCCACCCAACCCGGCTTTTTTGAAGCCGGGTCAAAAATGCTAGCACATGCCATTATTAGTTACTTTGCAGGCCATGTCGGCTTGGATAGAGCCAGATCTTCAGGGAAGACGGTAACCGGAACACCGTTCTGCCATTGGATGACGGTCAGACTTGCCCCCTCACGATGTCCCTTATCGTCGAAGCTCAACGTGCCGCCGGGGAAATATCTGGCAGGCCCGGCATTCAGCGTGCGTAGCGCTTCACCCAGTTGCGAACGATCACGACTGCAGCTTTTGTCGAGGGCATCCTTGAGAAGCCAGATATCGCCATAGGTCGAGATGGCATTTTGCGTCATCCACGGCTCGCCATATTTTTCCTTGAGGCGAAGGATGAGATCTTCTTGCCCCTTGGCGCCCCAATTCGCGACTGCCGACATCACCCCTTCCAGCAGTTCCGGCTGGGTGGTGTTGAGGACTTCCGGCTCCGCAATGGCAATACCGAATGATACCACCGGCACGCGTACACGGAATTCCTTCATCTTTTCCAGAATCAGTTTACTGTCGGAGATAACGGTTGGAAGAAAGAACAGCAGATCCGGGCGCTTCTGCCTGACTTCCTGAATGAGCGAAGTCGCATCGGCCAATGGCGGCGTAAACACCTGTTCAAACACCAGATCAAGCCCGTTTTCAGCGAGAAGACCATCCTTCATGCCTTTTACCGAAGCCAGAGAAGCCGCTGTATTGTCGGTGATGATTGCGACGGTCTTGGGCCGTATACCGCTCTCCTTTTCAGCCAGATCCATCAGCATCGGCAAGGCAAGCCTGGCCTGTACGCTTGCGGTCGCCGAAGTCTGGAAAACATTCTTGAAACCGCGACTGGTTATCAGATCCGAATAGGAAAGGGTCAAAAGCGGAAGATTGGCCCGTTCCGTCACTTCACTCACGGCAAGCGTAAAGGAACTAAGATAAGCACCCGTAGCACCGACGAGCCCCGGGTAGTCGGCAACCATGCGTTGCGCGGCGTTCGTCGCTTTTTCAACAGTATCGCCGGAATCGATGACAACCAATTGAAGCGGAGCATTTTCGAGACAGGCAATGCCACCGGCAGCGTTGACATCCTCGATTGCCATCTCCGCGCCCATTTTCATCACCTGTCCGGGGCGCGCATAGATACCCGATGTCGGCGCAATCAATCCGATCTGTACCGGCTGAGCCGTTTGTGCATGAATGCCTGTCGTTGTAAGTCCGAAAGCAACCGGCACAAAGGCTACAGTTGCCAGAAGTCTAGAGATATCACGCATGTCTTCTCCTCCACATAAGATATCCGTTACATTCCAAGATAAGCCTGGCGAACCCGGTCATCTGCCTTGAGCGTATCCCCATCGCCTTCCAGCACGATGCGCCCGGTTTCGAGCACATAACCACGATCTGCAAACTGCAATGCTTCCGCAACACGCTGCTCGACCAGCAAAATTGAAAGTCCGACTTCACGGCGGATTTCCATCAGCTTTTCAAAAACAAAATCCGCAATCGATGGCGATAACCCCATCGAAGGCTCATCAAGCATCAAAAGCTTTGGAGATGAGGCCAGACCGCGACCGATTGCGAGCATCTGCTGCTGTCCGCCCGATAGCGTTCCGGCAAACTGACCCGCACGTTCCTTCAACACAGGAAACCAGGTATAAATCTGCTCGATATTCTGCGCCCAGTCCTGGCGCCCTTTGCGCGTGCTGGCACCCATTTCAAGGTTTTCCAGAACCGTCATCGACGGGAAGACCTGACGCCCTTCGGGGACATGCGCTATTCCCAGATGCGGGCGGCGCGAGGGTTCAAGCTCCGATATATCTTCGCCATCGTAAAGCACCCGCCCTTTGGCCAGCGTAATCGTACCGGAAATAGCCTTGAACAAAGTCGTTTTCCCGGCACCATTCGGCCCAACGACAGATATGAACTGGCCTGCCCCGATCTTTAGAGAGACGCCATGCAAGACATTGATCGACGGCGTATAACCGGCTGTCACATTCTCTAGCTCAAGCATTTGCCACCCATTTTTTTCCAAGATAGGCTTCAATCACTCTGGCATCTTTGGTGACGACCTCAGGCAGGTCTTCCGTGACCACCTGCCCATGGTCTAGAACCAGAAAACGATCGACCAGCTGCACCATGGCATGCATGGTGTGTTCAATGATCACCACGGTTATTCCGGCTTGGGAAAGCTGCCTGATCACCGCCACCACGTCGTGGGCTTCCTCCTTACCAAGACCTGCAAGCGTCTCATCAAGAAGAAGCGTATGGGGACGCCCTGCGAGCGCTCTCGCAAGTTCCATGAGCCGCAATTCCTTGGTGCTCAGCCCACCCGCCAGGCGATCGGCAATGGCCGTCAATCCAACCTGGCGCAACGCATCATTGGCAATGGCTTCTGCTTCCGCCTCGTTTGCCGCGGCGATATAAGCTCCAACCTTGACATTGTCGCGAACGCTCATCCGCGTAAAAGGCCGCATGATCTGAAACGTTCGCCCGACACCAGCTGCACAAAGCTCATGGGGTTTACGCTTTGTCATATCCTGACCATTGACCAGAACCTGACCTTCGCTTGGCACCTGAAAGCCATTCAGAAGATTAAAAAGCGTTGTTTTTCCTGCGCCATTGGGCCCAATAATTCCAAGGATCATTCCCTTTTTGACCTGGAAACTGACATTATGCACGGCTTTAAGCCCGCCAAAATTCTTGGACATATTTCTGACATCCAGAACGATTTCGGACGTGACCTCCGTCTTGGGGACGTTGGCGGGCATTGCCAGCGGCAGGACTGCAACGCTGTCGGCCTGCGACACGACAGCATCGGCTGGTTTGTCTTTGCGCCGGGTCGCCCAGTCACGCAGGTTCCAGTAGATACCCTCAGGCGCAATCAGGATCAGCGCAACGATGGCGATACCGTAAATGACGCCCTGAATACCCGGAAGAATATTGCCCAGTTCCGCGTGCAGTATTTCTGCGATAGGGATTAAAATCCCGGCTCCGATGATGGGCCCCCAGAATATTCCTGTGCCGCCGAACATGACAACCGTCAGCGCCTGAGCCGAAACGAGCATTCCGAAGACGGATTGCGGCGTAATCACGAGGATAACGACAGCATAGAGCGAACCTGCCATCGCCGCTATCGCACCGCTGAGCGCAATGGCTTTCAACTTCCAGCGTAGCGCATTGATGCCTGCGGCTTCCGCAGCCGCTTCATTTTGCTTGATCGCAATCAGCGCCATGCCGAAACGCGATGTCTCGATTGCACGCGATAATAAAACAACCGCGCACAGGAACACCATTGCGATCAGCGTATAAACCCGACCATCCGAAAACTGCATATAAGCAGCAGGATTATCGTGAACTCTGGGAATGCTGATTTCAGGAAAACCGAGCCACTGAAAGATATACATAAGCGCCAGAGGATAGGCGAGCATGCTGAGCGCAAAATAATGGCCCCGAAGCCGGAAGGTCGGGAACCCGATCATCAGCCCGGCTATAGCACCGATGAACCCGGAGACGAAAAACATCAGCCACGGCGATACATTCCAGTAGATTTGCGCCAGAACGGTCGCAAAGGCACCAATGCCGAAAAAACTGGCGTGACCGAACGAAACAAGGCCGGTGTAACCGCTGAAGATATTCCAGCTCAATCCGAAGATCGCCCAGATTACGACCGATGTTAGGATCAATTGATAATAGGAGTTCGTGACCACGAACGAAAGTGCAAGATAAGCCAGTGCAAGAACAAAGAACACCCATGTAGATTTGAATATAGCCACGGCTCTTATGTCCTTTCGACGTTGCGACCGAACAACCCCTGCGGCCGCATCATAACGACCAGCAAGAAGCACACGAAAATCGTGGCATTCTGCAATTGGGTTGGAAGCACAAGGGTTGAAAATTGCTGGATCAGGCCGATGATCATTCCGCCCCAGAAAGCGCCCATCACGCTGCCGATCCCCCCCAGTACGACACCCGCATACATGATGATGACATATTCTAGGCCGACAAACGGGCTGAAGGGATAACTCATGGCAAGCAATGCGCCCGCCATGGCGGTCATAGCGGTTCCGACGGCAAAAGCGATGCGATGGGAAAAATCGACATTGATGCCCATATAGGTGGCAGCTTCCGCATTATCGGCAGCAGCCCGCAATGATTTACCGAGGAATGTGCGCTGGATGAGCAGCCACAACAGCAATACGGCCAGCGCAGCAAAAACAGCGGTAAGAACACGCGCCTTGTTAAAGAAAAGCAGCATTGGAACCGTTTCTCCCAATGGTTCCCACGCCCAGGCATCACTGGATAACGGCGTACGGATCGAAAGAAGATCGGCACCGAACAAAATCATCGCACCGTTCTGGAGGATCAGCGCAATTCCAAGCGTCAGGATCAATTGTGCGTAATGACCATCCCCTTCAAGGCCGCTGGTCTTCGTTCCGGTTACGGCCCGGATCAGAAAACGATGAACGAGCCACCCGAAGACGAACATAACCGGCGCTGTAAGAATTGCGGCCACATAACCACCTGCGCCACTTCCCATCAATGTCGAAAGACCAAGCGCTCCAAAGGCAAAATACGCGACATACATGCCCAGCATCATGAAATCGCCCTGCGCGAAATTGATGACACGCATGATGCCGAAGATCATCGCCAGACCAACGCACATCATTCCATAAAGAGCACCAACAAGAATCCCGGTGATCAGGAGTTGGAGAATGCTCTCAGTCAAAATTTGAAAGTCGCTCATCGAAACTATTCTCCTTCCTTGCGGCAAAGATCAATCAGCTTTGCAACCTGCTCAGCGCTCGCGTCTCCCTCCGAAACGCCGTCCAATGCCGTTTCGAGGCGTTCTGCTTGTTCGTTGCCAAAGCGTTGCTGCGCCGCGATCTTCAAGCGGTGGCGAACCAGTTCCGGCGAAGCCGGACGCACATCATCGAGGGCCTCCTCGATGATGTGCCCGCCTTTTGTCTGCACGCGAATGATGGCACCTTGCCGCGCAGGGAAAGCCCGATCCAGTTCTTCCGAGACGGTGATGGTTGTCTTGGCAATGAGTTCGCTTATGCGCGCATCACCGAGCAATGAATAATTCTTCTCGGCGATCTCACCCTGTGCAAGCGTAGCCGCCATGCCGAAATAGATGCTCATCTTGGCCTGCAACGGCGTTTCAAAAGGGCCGCGAAAATCGCATCCTGGATAATTGATCGCCGCCTGATAGGTTGAGAGATGGATCGTCTCGACCTCATCCCCTTGGGGTATCCGCCGGGCTGCGGCCAGTGCCGTCTGACAGGGGGACTGAGCAAAATTGCAAGCTGGCGCTTCCTTGTTAAACACCGCCTCAATCTCAAACTGCCCGTCTGCAAACAACGCGATATTCTCGGGCAGCGGAACCTGGAACGATGCAAACAAGCCTGCCGGACCATCCAGAGCCGATGCAGACCCTTTTGCCCCAAGTTCAGCCAGCCGCAGGGCGGTAATCGCACTTCTGGCGGCAAACCCCGGATGAAAATACATGTCATCAGCACCGCTATGCGGCCATTCATTCAAGCCACCTGCGGTATTTGCCGCCAAAGCCAGTGCGTTGATCGTGGTTTCACGGTCAAAACCAAGCAGAATGGCACCTGCGAGCGTTCCGGCAAGCGGACCAATAATACCGGTGGGCCTGAAACGACGCGCCATGCCAGGCGTTATCAAGGCGCGCCCTATGCGCCCTCCAATCTCGTAGCCGGCAATCGCTGCCTGAAATGGATTGGCAGTAAGGTCAGAATTTTCAGAAACCAGTGCGGCGATGACAGGCCATACCACCACGCCCATGTGGCTGATGCTGCCGGCATGCATATCTTCGCGCACCAATCCATGCCCACGAACACCATTTGCAAATGCTGCATCATGGGCGCTCGTCGTGATGCTTTCACCGACAACCGGGCACTTTCCCGGCGTTGCTTCAGCCAGAGTGGCCGATTGACGGCTCCAAGCCAAATCTGCGGCCTCAATCGAGCACGAAAGAAAATCGAACAGGCAGACTGCCGCTTTCCGTTTGGCTGCATGCGGAAAATCAGTACGTGATTTAGCCCGATCAACCATAGTCGCCAGCAAGGTAGCACCTCCCATGTTTATACTCCTCCATTGTCGTCAAGATACAAAAGTGCAGATTTTCGCCCGATAGAAAGCGATCCGCTCAAACGGTTCAGAAAAACGAGCGCGTATCGCCTCGTTCAGCGACCCATGGCTTTATTCAAAACCGGATGTGCTGGATCGAGCTTTTGCAACCATCGTCAGGCCGAATAATTCCGCCATAAGTTCTGCGCAAAAAGCCCAATGGCGGCCTTTGATTGGCACCAGAACAGCTTATTACCGGCAACTGGAATTCCTCCCGATCTTGACATGCAAACCTCCCATTTGCTGACGCAAGTGCATTCTTGATATCACATAATTACATTAATACAATAATATTAAATTTTATTTTTGGTTGCCCCTACCATTGCAAGCAATGAAATGCACGATTTGGAAATACATGCGACAATCGTGTATGTGGGTAGAGCGTGTTTCAACTTTTCACATGCAGGAAACACGCTTTAGCAGCCGCGGTGAATTAGGCGCCCGCGATGGACATGCCGCAATCAACTTTAAGCGTCACGCCCGTGATACACCGCGCATTGTCTGAGGCGAGAAAAAGTGCGGCTTTTGCGACATCTTCAGGTTCAGGGAGCCTTTGCAAAAAGGTCTTTGCCTCACGCTCGCGCCAGCCTTCTTCCGTAATGACTGCGCTGGCTCCAGGTGTCCTGATTGACCCGGGTGCGATTGCATTGACGCGAATTCCTTTTGGACCCAGTTCTGCCGCCTGCTGCCTTGTCAATGCATCAATAGCGCCTTTGATTGACGTATAAACAGAAGCAGTCCGAATAGCGACAAAAGCACCGATTGAGGAGAGATTGATAATGCTGGCATTTTTACTTTCAAGCAAAAAAGGAATACATGCCTGGGACGCCCAGAAAGTTCCTTTAAGCCCCACATTCAACATATGATCGATCTTGTCTTCCGGAAAATCGACAAGTTCATCATAATGAAAAGCGACGGCATTATTAACCAGTACGTCAATCCCGCTCTGACCCGCAAACCCCCGCACTAAATCGTGCACGGCAGCACGATTACTGATATCGCACGGAAGAATGACGAGATTTTCCTTCTCAGGCAAAGATAGCATCTCCTCAAGAGAGTCCCTGTCGAAATCGAGAACACCGACACGGTAATTCTCTTTTGCAAACGCAAGTGCAATTGCCCGTCCGATGCCATTCGCCCCACCCGTCACTATGGCATATCTCATTGTATTATTAGACATTTTTCCCTTTCTGCTTTTAGCAGTCTATCAAAATTCATATTCGAACTAAGTCAGTTAGCCATCATTCGCTGCTAACAAACAGACAAATAGGCTTAGAGAACTCCATTTATATTAATTCAAAATTACATTATGACAATATTATTTTATGCTTCATAGAGAATATGCAATTCTAATTTGGCGTCAGATAAGAAACCAATTGAAAAGATTATTAGAAATCTTTCGATTGGCGTGCCTCCTGAACAATGGTTCGTCGTGAAATATGACTTATGAGCCTCAGGGGAACATTTGAATGTCAGCGAAACGACACAAGGTAGAAGCGATCTGGTCGACGGGCGCTACGCACGCTACGCACTGCCTCTCTGAATACGAGGCCTGAAGAGAGATCAAGTTAAACGCCTGAAGAATTTGGGGATTTAAATGCCCACCTGCAGTTCTCCCGAGTGGAGATTTGCATGTTTCATCAAAGGTCCGCTTATGGAGAACGATCAATTGGCATGACGTGAAAACCAATATAATTCTCATTTCGCCATGGCGATACGAGACGAGGGTTGAAGTATCTACCTACAGACTGATTGGTCCAGCACATCGAAAGAGCATACAACAGATGAAACCGGCCAACTTCAACGCAGGCGACTATGATGATGTCTTCCGGGTGCCTAGATTTCAGGTCAAGTCTAATTTCTCAATGATTTCAATAAATCATTTTCACGTTCGTCAAAGGGATCATAGTTCTACATCGCAGTTAAGTGCACATGTAATCCTCCATTTTTAATGGGGCTATGTCACGTACCCATAAAATAGTATGCGGCTTGAATGGTTTATGATTCACTGTTTCTATTGATTTGGAGGCATAGATGGCGCGCTTTGATTTAACGGATCTTGAATGGTCGGTGATTGAACCACTTCTTCCAACCAAAGTGCCTGGTAAAGCCTGTGCTGACGACCGACGTGTTTTGAACGGTATATTCTGGCGGCTAAGAACTGGAGCGCCCTGGGCGGACATTCCAGCTCGATACGCCCCTCATACGGTTTATGTAAATCACTTCACCAGATGGCGTTATGCCGAACACTAGGCGCGCATTCTTAACGAGATATCAGAAGCTTACGATGGGGATATTCCGATAATCGATAGCTCATCAATCCGCGTCCATCAACATGCAGCCAGCGGTCAAAAAAGAAGAGCGATTCGGTTGCATGGGTCATTCGCGCGGTGGCGTGGCAACTAAAATCCATGTTCTTGTCGATGCCGATAGTCGCCCGATCCGCCTGAAACTGACTGCCGGGCAACCTCACGACGGACGCTCGGCAACCGATATGTTTGCCGCTGTCGGAGCCGGGCAGATACTCCTAGCTGACCGCGTTTATGACAGTGACAGCTTGCGTCAAAACCTCAAAAAACGAGAAGCTGGGGACTGCATTCACCCTGTGCCAAGCCGTGTAAATGTCCCGGCTTTCCACCGATGGCTCTAAAACAGCGTAATGCCGTTGAGAGGTTTTTCAACAAACTGAAGCATTTCCACGCTATCGCAACTTGATACGACAAACGCGATGACAATTTCCCCGTACCTATCCAACTCACTTCAATTCGAATTTGGCTCCGATCTTATGAGTGGGGCACCTAGTAGAATTTACACAGCCAGCGTAACAGATTTTGCATATCCGAACAAATTTTGGCGATTGCATCATTCATGATGCAGCTTTCGATAGCGAAACAGTCAATCGATTAAACACGCCCGAAGTCATCCTCTAAGCGCACGATATCATCCTCGCCCAGATAGGCTCCCGTCTGGATCTCGATCATTTCCAGAAGAATTTTGCCAGGATTGGAAACCCGATGCACCGCGCCTTGGGAAATATAAGTCGATTCATTCTCGGATAGAAAAAAGCTTTTGTCGTCGATAATGATTTCAGCGGCACCGCGCACCACAACCCAATGTTCGGAGCGATGATGATGCTTTTGCAGCGACAACTGCTTGCCCGGCTTGATGAATAGCCGCTTTACCTGAAACCTGTCGCCGGATAGAAGATGCGTATAACCGCCCCAAGGACGATAGGCGGTCCGATGCTCCTCAGCAAGCTTGGCCGTGGCGGGCTGTTTCATCAGTGCCTTTACGATTGCGCCAACGCCTTGCGATTCCGACAGCTTGCCGACGTAAAGTGCATCTTCCGAAGCGATCACCGTCAGGTCATCAACACCGTTCACCACAACATGTACCCCCTCGGACACGACAAGGGAATTGTTGGTATCGTGCAAACTGACCGGCCCGCGCGAAACGTTGCCCGCTTTATCCTGGAGACCTTCCTTCCAGACCGCGTCCCATGAACCGAGATCAGACCATGAGATCGGCGATGGAACAACAGAGGCAAGCTTTGTCTTTTCGAAAATCGCATAGTCGACGGAAATATCTGGCGCTTTCTCAAACTCATTTCTGCTCAGACGTAAAAAATCGAGATCCCGCTGAGCGGTAGCAATCGATGCCTCCGCGGCCTCATACACTGTCGGCGCATGTCGCCTGCATTCATCGAGAAAGACATCCGAACGGAATAAAAACATTCCTGAGTTCCAGTAGAAACTGCCAGCGGCAAGCATTTCGCGAGCAACATTTTCTTCCGGCTTTTCCACAAAACGCTTAATCGTGCAGGCTCCACTTTCTTCTTGTTCTCCTGCTTCGATGTAACCAAATCCCGTCTCCGGTTCCGTTGGCGTAATGCCGAAAGTGGCAAGGCGCCCCAAGCTTGCCACCTTGGCTGCAGTATCGACTGCCTGAAAATAGGCATCATTCATTTCGATATTGTGGTCAGATGCCACGACATGAATAAGGGTCGGTTCGTCCTTTGAAGCAACCAAAGCCGCAGCTGCTATTGCAGGAGCGGTATTACGCGCGACCGGCTCCAGGATAACGTCCGCGAGCTCGACACCGCATTCAAGAGCCTGCTCCGCCACCAGAAACCGATAATCAGCATTCGTTATGATGATCGGCCGGGAATAGCGCTTCGGGTCCGACAATCGTTTCAAAGTCATCTGAAAAAGAGTGAGTTCGCCGGTCAGAGCCAGAAACTGTTTTGGGCGTTGCGAGCGCGACATCGGCCACAATCTCGTACCTTTCCCACCTGCCAGCACTATTGGTCTGATCAGCATTTCACGCAATTTAACTTCCTTTCGAGGAGCGTAATTCATGTAATTATCTCAGAGAGCTTTGCAATGAATTCACTCAACATTCGATCAGTTTTATCCGCCGAATCTGTTTCAATATAAATCCGCATCTCCGGCGCATTGCCTGATTGACGGAAGTGAACCGTATAGCCATTCGCAAAATCCATTCGAACACCGTCGACAGTCGATACTGATTCCGGCTCAGCAATCAAGGGAGAGAAATTAGAACGGAACGACTGTGACGTTTCTATAGCGGTTAGAAACAAAGCAGCGCGATCCACCGGGACGTCCTTAACCCTATCGGCCTTCATAAAACGAGAAGGAAGCGTCGCAACCATCTGACTCAACCGAACACCTTGCTCTTTCGTCTGCACTAAAACCGCCAACATCGGCAAAACGGAGTCTCGCGTTGGGAGGTGCCCCAATAAACCAGATTTTAATGTCACATCATCGCCTTGCAAAAAACCGCCATTTGCCTCGAAGCCAACGACAGGATGCAGATCGGCCTTAGCCATTTGCGCAACAACGAAGGGCGAGCCGATTTTTGTTCTTACAACACACTCGAACCAGCCACTTTCTTCAAGTGCGCTGGTCGTGCTCAAGGGGGTAACCACGGTACGTGCGCCCAGAAATTTCGCCGTCAAGATACCAAGGATATCGCCATTAATCTGCCTGCCCTGCTCATCGATGATAAGCGGTCTGTCGCCATCGCCATCAGTGGAAATAACAGCATCAAGATGCTGAGCGGCAATGAATTGGCGAGCGAGGGCAAGGTCGACGGGATCGAGCGCCTCGGTATCGACAGCGATGAATTTGTCCGCTCGACGAAACGGGTGAACTTCAGCTCCGAGCCCCTTGAAGATATCAACAAGTAGATCACGCCCTACAGCGGAATGCATATCGATGCCGATTTTCATTCCAGCCAGTGCGTCCCGACCGAAAGCGTTAATGAAACGGTTTACATATTCCTCTGCCACATCGAACTGAGGCGCAGGCATGCTAACGAGCCGTTGCCCTGCAATAGCCTTTCGCAATAATTCTTCGGCCAGAACACGAACAGGCGCTTCGTCGTCCTTCAGAAACTCGCCATCAGGACGATAGAATTTAATACCGTTGTAAGTTTCGGGGATATGACTTCCCGTGATCATAATCGCAGGCGCATTGCGAACCATAGCGTATGCTGCGAGTGCCGGCGTCGGAACGTTCCCGGCCCATATGGCGTTCTTTCCGTCCAGTTTAATTGCATCTATGCACGAAGCGGCGATCCGGGGGCTCGATTCGCGCAGATCACTAGCTAGATAAACATCGCGAAATTCGAAATTACGCTCAACATACTTTAAAAAGGCGACGACATAGGCAGCACAAGTGTGTTCTGTGAAATTGACTGCGGGCCCTCTCAGGCCCGACGTTCCAAAACTAACAGCCATTTTTGATCACCCCACATTGTCGTCCGCCCCCTATTGCCATGAAAATACGAATGAATACAATAAATAAAGACTCATGCAGGATAAGTGTCGAATTTCATCTTTCACCTTTAAGAGGCTTAACCTTTTTGGTTGAATTTGGGTGAAAATTGACAAGCTCCAAATGATTGGGAAATCCCGGCTGGTCTGAAGGTCGACAGTTACGTCCGCATGCTTCATCCAAAATAGATTGATATGGTAATCTACCCATTTTCAATGGGGTTAGGCAGTAGAATTTACACAGCTATTTTCAGTTTTTATGCGGACGTTATACTACGGATGCCGGTCTTAGCCCGTTGGTTGTTATACATCCAACACTATAGTGTAGCGAGTTCCAGAGCCTCATTGACGTTTTCGATGATATACTGGTCTAGTCATTCATGCCGGACGGTGCGATCATAGCGTTCGATGTATGCGTTTTGCTGCGGCTGTCGTGACTGGATGCAACTGATCGTGATTTCTTGTTTTGAGCCCATTCCATAAGCTTGCCACTGACATAGTCAGGCCTGCTATCAACACGAATTGCAAACGGATTACTCTGGCACAAAGATGCCGTTGAATGGGAGCCTCCGAACAATCGCTCACGATAGTGACTTGCCCGTATTGGGATCGAAAAAGTGGGAATGCTTCATATTGACCGCAAGTTTCACTTTCGCCCCGGTTTTCGTTGTCAATTCCGGATCAATGCTGGCACAGACAGTCGTATCTTTAATATCGAAATAGATCATCGTGGTCGCACCAAGCGGCTCGACAATCCCTGTCAGAGCTTCCATTTCTTGCTGGTCAGGCTGGCTGTCATAAATTGAAAGGGCTTCCGGACGAATGCCGAATATGACATCCCTGCCAATGTACGCTTTTAACGATTTGTCCTTTGATGACGGGACCACAAGAATTGTACCGTCCTCCAACCTGACCTGAATATGTTCGTTTTCATATGCGACATGCGCTGGCAGGAAATTCATGGAAGGGGAACCTATGAAGCCTGCCACAAACTTTGTTGCCGGATTATTGTAGAGTTCCTGTGGTTCACCGACCTGTTCAACCACGCCCTGATTCATGACTACGACGCGGTCAGCCATCGTCATTGCCTCGACCTGATCATGTGTCACGTAAACGGTCGTGGTCGGCAGCAACTGATGCAGACGTTTGATTTCTGTGCGCATCTTCACACGCAGCTTGGCATCGAGGTTTGAAAGCGGTTCATCGAACAGAAAAACTTTTGGGTTACGAACGATCGCTCTTCCCATGGCAACACGTTGACGCTGCCCACCCGAAAGCTGTCCTGGTCGCCGATCCAGAAGTTCGGTTATATGCAGCGTTTCCGCAGCGCGTCGGATGCGCTGCTCGATTTCGGCTTTGGACAGTTTCTGCTGTTCAAGACAAAAGGCGATATTCTCTCTGACTGTCATATGCGGATAAAGCGCATAATTCTGGAAGACCATGGCAATATCGCGCTCTCCCGGCCCCAGACGATTGACGACCTGATCACCAATGACGATTTCGCCGCCGGATATATGCTCCAGACCGGCAATCATGCGCAAAGTGGTGGATTTTCCGCAACCCGAAGGGCCAACGAGGACAACAAATTCCTGATCCCTGATGTCCAGATCGATGCCACGAACCGCTTCGTAGTCGCCATAGGATTTGATCACATTCTTGAGCTGAAGCTGGGCCATCATCGCCCTCCTATTCTTCTGTCAGCCAAACCTGCATCGCACCCTCGTCACGGTTGGCCCACAGGTGATAGGGAATGGCCTTGAACGGACGAGATTTCAGCGACGGACGAGCGGTTCTATAAAGCGTGCCCTTCCAGTCCGTTGGATCGGCTTCAAAGACCTTTCCTTCGAGAACTGTGGCTCCGCCGAGCAAGTCTTCATCAAACCGTGCGGATATTGGTGCATCTGCCGCAATACGAAGCCTTTGAGGCTCCGTTCCAATGTCCACCGCTTCGGCGCAATAAACGACAGGTCCACGCTTAAAGGCCACACGATGCGCATCTTCTCCAACGGACGGATGTGCATAAAGCCTTTCGACCGGCATATCGAAGGAGAGCCTGATTTCATCGCCATCTTTCCATTGGCGGCTTATCGTCAGATAACCTTTTTCCACATGATGACCTAAGGCAACTTCCTCACCGTTGACCGTCACCTTTGCGCCAAGGCACCAGCCGGGGATTCTGAATTTCAAATCAAGATCGGCAGCCGCATCAAGCCCGAGAGAAACATTAACATCGCCATCCCAGGGATAGCCTGTCTGCTGACGCAGGCGCAGAAAACGCCCGTCAATGTCCAGCTCTGCAATGTTGTCGCCATAAAGATGGACGGCAATTTCCCTGTCTTTTACGCCATAGAAATATTGTCCGAGCGATGTGATAAAGCGGGCAATATTGGTTGGACAGCATGGGCAATAATGCCATTTCCAGCGGCGGTTCTGGCCATGACTTTCCAGTACATTCTCATAAAAGTAATGCTGACCATCCCGCGATATGCCAGACAGTGCACCATTGAAGAGAACGGTTTCAAGAACATCCGTGAATTTGCTGTCGAGATCGATCTGCGCCATACGGTGGCTCCAGAAACCAAGTGCTACAGCCGCGCAGGTTTCCGCATAGGCTGTTTCGTTCGGCAAATCGTATTCGCGGGTAAAACCTTCGTTGGAAGCCGATGGACCCAGGCCTCCAGTCACATAGAGCTGGCGCCCGATGAGATTGTCGAACAGCCGGTCACAGGCGTCTTTGAGCGTCGGATCATTATTCTCATAAGCGAGATCGGCCATGGCGCAAAACAGATACATGGCACGCACCGCATGTCCGACGACCTGCGTTTGCTCGCGCACAGGCATATGCGCCTGACTATAGGCATAGGTCTGGTAGACATAATCTGTTGGGTCTTCGCCGCGCCGCCGTGCCTCCTCGTCATAATAGGAAGGCATACGCCCCCGTTCATCGACAAAATAGGTTGCCAGTTGAAGATGGCGCGGGTCTTTCGTCACCCGATAAAGCTTTACCAGAGCAAGCTCGATTTCCTCATGCGCATCATAACCGCGCAACTTGCCGGGCTCGGTTCCGAACGTATCAATAATATGATCGACGGCACGGATCATGACATCGAGAAAGCGGCGCTTGCCGGTCGCTTCAAAATAGGCCACCGCCCCTTCGAGAAGATGGCCCATCGAATACATTTCATGCAAATCGCGCAGATTGCTCCAGCGCTTTTCCGGTTCCCGGCGAATGAACCAGCTATTGAGATACCCGTCCGCCATCTGGCCTTTTTCAAGCTTTTCGACGATGTCATCGATCTTTGCTTCGAGCTCAGGGTTCGGATGGTTTTTCAGCGTATAGCTCGCCGCTTCGATCCATTTTCCGAAATCGGAATCGAAGAAATGCTGCATCGAAAGGCCGCTTGGCTGGATCGGCCTTGCCAAAGGTCCCGCCGGTTTGTCAAAATCCAGCACTTCCAGAAAGCGCTCTTCTTCGAGCCGCATATATTGCGTCGGGATGGAGGTATTGCGCACCGTTTCACACCAGCTTTTCCAAAAACCACCGTTGAAAGCAACGCGTGCATGATCGACAGGCACAAAGCGCGAAAAATGCGTTTGCGGATTATCGGTCGTTTTCTTCATGAGAGAAGACTTCATGCGAGAAGACATGGGAAACTCCTTTTGCAGGGGGGCTGCGGGTTACTTGACGGCGCCAGCGGTGAGGCCGCGCACGTAATAGCGTTGCAAAGCGAGGAAGAGCAGAATGCAGGGGATCATCGTGACGGTGATACCGGCTTGAAGGGCACCCCAGTCGATAATCCCGTAAATGCCGGAAGAGACGTTCACCAACATGATCGGCAAGGTGAATTTACTCTGATCCGACAAAAAGATCAGTGCTGCCAGAAATTCGTTCCACGAATTGAGAAAGGCAAACATGGCGATGGTTGCGACGCCCGGCAGAGCCAGCGGCATCAAAATGCGGCGCAGCAAAGACCATTGCGATGCGCCATCTATACGCGCGGCTTCTATCAGCGCACCGGGGATCGCATCAAAGGCGTTCCGCATCATGAAGATCGAGAACGGCAATTGAAATGTCGTATAAACCAGCACCAGCCCAAGAAGGTTATTTTGAAGGCCCAGAAATTTTAAAATAAGAAAAAGCGGCGTCAGAATGGACTGGAATGGGATCATCATCGTTGCCATCACAATGACGAAAACGAAATTCTGGCCCGGAAAACGGAATTTGGAAAAACCGTAACCGGCAGGCACCGCCACCAGAATGGTCAGCGCAATCGTGCCGAGTGCAATCAACAGGGAATTGGTTGCATAGATATACCAGCCAGCCCCCACCTCCTCGAGCCGACGATAGTTTTCAAGCGAAAATGCTTTCGAAAACAAAGCGACAGGATTGGAAAGAGCTTCTGCCGCCGGTTTGAACGAATTGGCAAGCGACCAGATGATCGGCATCAGAAAGAAAATCGCCAGCAACAGCGAGACGAGAAGATAGGCCGAGTAACCGGCCCTCTCGGCCGGAGCACGCCCGGTGTGAACGGAAACGGCTTTCATCAGCTTTCCTCCGGGCGTCGACGCATGAAGCTCAGCTGGATTGAGCTGATAGCGACCAGAACAACAAGCAAAGCGAAAGAAAGCGCGGAGCCATATCCCAGGCGATAAGCCGAAAAGGACGCCAGATAGATCGAGAAGACTGCGGAAATCGTACTGTTTTCCGGCCCGCCCTGCGTGATGATGAAAAACTGATCAAAAGCCAGCATTGACGAGGTTACGTTGAGAATGAGCGCCAGCAGGAGCGAGTTTTTCATCAACGGAAGCGTTATCCGGCGAAACCGCGCGAACACCCCAGCGCCATCGATCTTGGCGGCTTCCACCACATCCTGAGAAATGCTTTGAAGGCCTGTCAGCAGAATGACCATGGTAAACCCGGCCGTCTTCCAAACCACCATGAGGATGATAACCAGAAGTGCGGGCCAGAAACTTTCAAGAGGGCGCGGCGCAGCATCGACAATCCCTGACGACAGCAGAATACGCGAAAAAACACCGCTATCGGGATTGAGAAGCCACATCCATAAAGTGGAAGCAGCGCCGAAACCGATGACCACCGGCATAAAGAATACCGTGCGGAAAAAGCCTGCACTGCGCAACGGACGGTCCACAAGCAGCGCCAGCGGAAATGCCACGGCAAGAATAGCCGCCGTCACAAGCACGGTATAGAGCAGCGTGAAGCCGAGCGAGCTCCATAGCTGCGCATCGCCGATTAGTTCCCTGTAATTGTCGAGGCCTATGAATCTCTTACGCCCCAGCAACGGCCAATGATAAAAACTCATCCAGACCGTCATGCCGAGCGGAAGCAGAAACAGCCCACCGATGAAAGTCATGCTCGGAGCTATAAAAGCCAGACCAAGCCAGCCCTTCGGCTCCTTTTGTCTGACGACATCATTGGAGCGCGGTTCTTCTATCCCGGGTTTCACCAAGGTCTGAAGTCCTTCTTCGCTAGACAGTGAAAGTAGTCTTATGGGGCCGCAACGAGCGCGGCCCACATGGACCGGATTTAAGGGTTGGTTCGCTCAAGAATCTTCGTGAACTCGTCCTGCGCCTTCTTTATCGCGCCATCGACATCGTCCCCGAAGATTGCTCCCTGGATAAGATTGGGGAAGGGCCCGGTGCGGCTGACAAAGAGTTCATCGGAAGAGAAGGTATAAGGCGTGCGCGCCTTGGCCAGAATATCGTAGCCGACCAGATTGCGCTTATCGAACTGGGCATAGGCCTGTTCAGCCAGATCCGTACGCGACGGCATGCCCGCTTCCTTGGTGATGAATATCTGTTGTTCAGGCTGCATGTAGAAATTGATGAAGTCGAGAACGACTTTCTTCTTTTCTTCGCTGATGCCGGCAATGAGCGCAATCGTATCGCCGCCTGCAAAACTCGACGTCCCGCCTTTCGGGCCAAGAATTGGCGCAACCCCATATTTTATATCGGGATATTTGCTGTTCAGCAGGTTTACGATGTAAGACCCGGTCATCAGGATGCCGACCTTACCGGAAGCAAAAGCTTCGACCGCATTATTGCCATTGCCCGAGCGCGACGTCGGATGAATAGCACCAGCCTTCCACATATCGCGATATGCGGCGATCGTCTCACGCATGGCCGGTGTATCGATGGTCGCTTCACGCCCATCTTCGCTCAATACGTCGGCATTGGCCGCCCATATGTGAGGCAGGAAATCGTAAATGAGCCAACTGCCGGAATTTGCAACGAAGTAGAAGCCATAGGTATCATTGCCGAGATTGCGAATTTTTTTCGCAGCTTCAGAAATCTCTTCCAGTGAAGCAGGGGCTTTGGACGGATCAAGCCCGGCCTTTTCAAACAACTCGGTATTGTAGGCGATAATGGAAGCGTCCGGCAGGGCTGGCACGCCATAAATCTTGTCTTCATAGGTCGCCAGTCGAATATGCGACGGGCTCAACGCGTCCGCATAGGAAAGCCCCTTCACGAAGTCGGTAATGTCTTCGAGCCCCTCATTGGCCGCAAATGTCGGAAGATAAATCAGATCGAGCGCCGCCGCTTCAGGTGGAGAACCGCCTGCAATAGCCGCACCAAGCTTTGGCACCATTTGTTCTGCGGTAATTTGCGTCAGGATTATCTTATCATCATGCTTGGCATTGAATTGATCAACCAACCCCTTCATGACCGCCCCCGATGAGGTGCGGACCCAGAGATTGACGTCCTCGGCATGTACCATCGAAGTCATGGCCAATGTCGCAGCAGTAGCAGCAGCAAATACAAGCCTAGTTTTACGCATCGCACTCCCCTTTTTGATCTTTGTTTTGAGCTTGCAATCAAACGCTAGAAAAAAAACTTTTCGATGTCGACAATTAAGCGCAAGACAGTTGCAAAAACCTTTTTGCAACATTGAATTCATTTGATAAAAGGTTTTTGCATTGTCTGATTGAAAAATAGAATGAAGCCAATTCTGCATAGAAGAGTGACCTTGCGCGATGTCGCCAAGGCCGCAGACATAAGCCTTTCGACCGCCTCCAACGCTTTGAATGGCGTTGGCAGGGTCAATGCCGAAACGCGTGAGCGGATCAATCGGATTGCACTGGAAATCGGCTTTCGTCCCAATGCGCTGGCGCGCAGCCTTTTAAGCCGCCGCAGCTTCACCGTCGGTATGCTGACCAACGATACTTATGGTCGCCTGACCCTTCCCATGGGAGCGGGCGTATCGGAGGTGCTGGTCGATCATGGCATGTCACTTTTTCTATGCGCGACAAACAACGATCCCCGGCTGGCGCAACTCCATTTACAGGCGCTATTGGAGAAACAGGTGGATGGGATAATCTTCACCGCCACCAGACTTGATCTGGCGGCCCCTGTCGAGCTTTCCGATCTGCCCATTCCGGTTGTTTACGTGTTCGCCGAAGGACCTCCCGGGAGCATAAGCTTTGTGCCAGACGATGCGCATGGCGCAAGGCTTGCCGTTGGGCATCTCATGAAAGCCGGACGAGAGCGTATCATTCATATCACGGGGCCGCAGGACTATCTGGCCGCGCGCATCCGGGCGCAAGCCTATGAAGAAGCCATTACGGGGCCGTCGGAAACATATTTTGGCGAATGGACCGAAGAATGGGGCTATGAGGCAGTGGAACGGGTGTTCACGCGTGACGGCAGGCGCCCGGACGCGATTTTCTGTGGCAGCGACGAGATCGCCCGCGGGGCTATCGACGCCTTGCGCGATCTCGACATATCCGTACCCGACGCGGTCGCGGTGGTGGGATTTGATAATTGGGAGGTCGTGGCCAGACAGACACGGCCTTCCTTGACGACCGTTGACATGGAACTGAAAGAACTCGGGCATCAGGCCGGTCTGGCGATCCTGAAATTGACCAAGGGCGAAGCCGTGGAGACCGGCGTGAAACGCCTTCCCTGCCGGTTGGTCATACGCAATTCATGCGGAACACAATCAGACGCGCCCACAGTTTAAACCAAAAAGCCCTCCTTATGGAGGGCTTTCGGATTGTCAAAACCCGGATCAAGCTTTGTATTTTTGGACTGCGCCCGGCAGTTTGCTCCATTCGCCATACCAGCTTTTGAACAGCGTCATATGTGCTTCGACAAATCCGCGCTGGCTTTCGCTCAACTGATCCGTCTCGTTGAAATGCAGCGTATATTCCTTGTCGCCATTTACGACCATCATATGCTTGAAATAGAGAACGAGATCCGGGCCATCGTCGAACTTGGACAGAACGGCAAGAGCGGATTCGAGTTCCTGCGCACGGACGCGGGCGTCTACATCGCCTTTTGCTGCGGCCTGCGACAGATTGCAAAGATGCAGAACTTCCTTCGGGAAAACATTGCCGATACCGGTGATTGCGCCGGTCGCACCGCAATTGACAAATCCGTGCACCACCGTGGTGTCGACGCCGATCATCAGGGTAACTTCATCGTCACGGCTGGTAATGTGCTCGGCAGCATAGCTCATATCGGCAGCACCGCCGAATTCCTTGAAGCCGATAAGATTCTTGTGATCTTCGCGCAGCGCGAAAAACAGATCGGCACGCGTTGCAAAACCATAATAAGGGCTGTTGTAGATAACAGCCGGAAGATCGGGTGCAGCGGACAAAATCGCCTTGAAATGCGCTTTCTGGGCGGAAATCACCGAACCGCGCGATAGAACGCGCGGGATGACCATCAGACCCTTGGCACCAACCTTTTGTGCGTGCGCTGCATGGGCAGCGGCGGTTGCGGTATTGACGGCACCGGTTCCCACAATCACCGGAATGCCGGCCTTGGCCAGACGTTCCACGCCTTCCATGCGCTGCGCATCGGTGAGAAGCGGCCAGTCGCCCATCGATCCGCAATAAACGACAGCCGACATGCCTGCTGCTATCAGTTCCTTGCCCTTGCGCACCAGCGCATCGAAATCCGGTGTGCGATCATCGTTGCAAGGGGTCATCAAAGCAGGAATAACCCCGGAAAAAATATTGGCCGCCATTTCAAGCTCCTTCTGGACAGGCAATTCAGACAGCCCACCCTTGTTTAAAGCAGCAGAACCATCTCTTCGGCGCCCATATTATCAATTGTATTTTATTTGTCGACATAAATTCGACAGTATCACAAACTGATTTCCAGCCGGTCATTGCGCATGACCAGTTTCTCCACTTGTTTGACGATCTGTTCGGCGTGTTCGCTGGCCAGCCGCTCGGCCAGCGTGATGTCACGCGCGGCAACGGCTGCGATCATCTCGTCATGCTCCAGAACGAAGCGTTTTGGCAGCTGATCGTTATATGACTGATAATAAAGGCGCATGATGCGCCGCCCTTCATCGAGAAGACGCTTGAAAAGGCTGATGAAATATTGATTGCGCCCGGCCTCGGCGATCGCCAGATGCAAATCTGCATTGGTTGCAATCATGATCAGTGCGTTCTGTTTTTCGACAGCGGCAGCAAAGGCTGCCTGATGCGCATTGATGATTTTGAGGTCCGATGGCTGGTGATGTTTTGCTGCAAGAACCGTTGTGGCGCGATACATCAGCGTCAAGGCATCGAAATAGGTATGGATATTGAGAAAATCGATATTCGACACCATGGTCGAGCGATTGGGCAGCGTATCGATCAATCCTTCGCCTGCAAGACGCACAAGAGCCTCGCGTATCGGCGTGCGGGACATGCTGAAACGCTCGGCAAGCTGGACTTCATCGATCGGGCTTCCCGGCAAGAGCACCAGATCCAGAATCTCGTCGCGCAACAGGTCGTAAACCATTTTTACGCCTGAGCCGCGTTTGCGTTCAGATTGAGCCAACTTGTCCGTAACCGTCATGAGAAATCCTTTTCCGACGCAAGGCATATAGATACCCTTTGTTCATGGCAATGGGACTGCTTCAAAAGGCATAAAGCGACCAGTTCTGTATTCATGCGGCCAGCACAGAAACGAGTTCGCGCAAACTGTCCAATTGCGTGGAGGCATGCATGCTGACACGCACACGCACATCATCATGACGCGTTACAATGAAACCCGCATCGACCATATGCGCAATCGCCGTAGCACCAGGTGCTTCAATGACCGCAATACCGGCACGATGCTTGCCGTCCCGGCCAGAGAGAAGACGAAGCCCGGCCATATCAGCCATCTGTTCCAGAAAGTCATGGCGTTGTGCAATCTGTGCATGAATCCAGTCGATACCGGCAGCTTCCATCAATTGCAGGGCTTGCGCAAAACATCCTGCCAGAACACGAGAACAACGCGTTGTTTCAAAACGCGCCGCGCCGGGTTGCGGCTGGTGGCATGGCTTTTTAATGTCGAGACTGTCCTCAATCCCGGCCCAGTTGCCTGCCAGCGGAGCGATACTCTCAAGAGCGCGGTCCGACAGCGCCATGAAGCCCGTTCCCTGTCCCGCCCGCATACCTTATGCGTCGTCGTCAGGCGCAAAAGCCAGTCGGCAATCTCTTCGTTCGCGCTGCCCAGCTTACCTTTAGCGATAGCACGTCTCGCTGCCCCCGAACGTCCGGCACGCAAGCGCGACTTTGATATTATGTTTCTGGGCCGCTTGCATGGCCATCTCCTTGCGTTGAGATGGCATCAGCGCTTTTTTCCAAGAGCTTCCTTCAGAAGATCGTTTTGCATGCTCAATTCCGCATACATCTTTTTGAACCGGCGGTTCTCGTCCTCCATGCGCTTCATGTGGCTGACCATGGATGTGCCCATGCCACCGAACTCTGCTCGCCACTTGTAAAAGCAGGCATCGCTCATACCATGCTCCCGGCAAAGCTGTGCAACAGGAATGCCATCCTCAGCTTGCTTAAGGATAGACATGATCTGCGCGTCGCTGAATCGTGATGTCTTCATTGGAATCTTCTCCAAAATCATTGTGAGAAAATTCTACTTTTAAAACCGATTAATTGATGGGGGGATTACCTTCGAGATCACGAACCAGAATTTTGAGACAGAACCTTTCGACTAAATAAGGCAAGTCCAGTCAGATGCTATGCGCATCTTGTGTAGCGCTTCAGATATTGTAGTTGTTCGGGACAAGGCTCTCCTGCATGGCGCGCAGGATGATGACGGCGGAGGCCGCGCCGGGGTCGATATGGCCCAGAGAACGTTCTCCAAGGCGTGCGGCGCGGCCGCGCGCTGCGATCATTGATTTGGTTGATTGGGCACCCTGTTCGGCGGCTTCGAGAATGCGGCTCCACATTTCAGCGACGTGGAGCCCGCGGGCCTTCGCCTCGGTGGCGGCTTCCATGGCGGGACCCCATGCGTCGAGCATGGTCTTGTCGCCGCGCTGTCCCTTGCCGCGTTCCTGAATGCCGAGCGTAATGGCCTCGATAATCGCGGCCTGTCCCTCTAGGTCGAGAGCCTCGCGGCCCTTCAGCGCTTTGGCGGCATTGCGGAACGCCGTGGCATAAAGCGGGCCAGTGGATGCGCCGACGGCGTCGAGGAAAGCCGAGGCCGCGGCGGCGAAAACCTCCGAAGGCATGCCGCGGTCGAGATCCAGTTTCGCCAAAGCAGAACTGACCGCCGAAAAACCGAGAGCCATTGTTATGCCGTGGTCGGCATCGCCGATTGCGCCATCCAGATCGGACAGGTGTTCCTTCTCCGCCTTTATAGAAAGGGTGATCAGTTGAAACATCCGGCTCAGCCGGTACGCCGCGGTTTCCTGCATTTTGTTTTCCTCCCAGACAGTCTGGAATGTTTTCTATGCCGCCGTGGCGGGGCTGTTTCAGTTTATCCGAAGAAACGCTGTGTCGCAGGGGTGCGACAGGAGATCGGACAATTCCTGGTCGAGATGCAGGATCGATATGGATGCGCCGTTCATGTCCAGCGAGGTGCAATAATGACCGATCCAGTTGGCCTCGATTTCAATCTGCTTCGCGCTTAACCGCTGCTCTATGCGTCTGAACAGGATGTAAAGCTCCATCAGCGGCGTCGAGCCGAAGGAATTGACCAGAACAGCCACGCGGTCGCCCGGTTTCGGCTTCATCTCCGAGAATATCCGGTCCATGATGCGATCGACGATTTCATCGGCCGTCATCATGCTTTCCCGCATAACGCCGCGTTCGCCGTGGATGCCCATGCCGAATTCCATCTCGTCGGGGCCGATCTCGAAATTGTGCCGCCGTGTCTGTGGCAGCGAACAGGGTTCCAGCGCCACGCCCATCGTGTAGGTGCGAAGGTTCGCCTTGCGCGTGACGGCGGCGCACTCGTCCAGCGACAGACCCCGGTCGCAGGCAGCGCCCGCAATCTTGAGGATGAAGAAATTTCCGGCTACACCGCGCCGCCCGTCGCGGTCCTCGATGGGTGAAGAGGAAATATCGTCGGTGGTCAGCACCGTGCATGTGGGAATGTCGGCTTCCTGCGCGAGTTCCGCGGCCATTTCGAAATTCATGACGTCGCCGACATAATTACCGTAGACGAAGAGAACCCCTTCGCCGCCGGATGCAGCCCTTGCGCATTCGAGGATCGGGGCGGGCGGTGGTGAGGAAAAGACGTTGCCGATGGCAACTGCATCGGCAAGGCCTTTTCCCACATAGCCCAGAAAACAGGGCTCATGGCCGGACCCGCCACCGATAACAAGGCCCACCTTGCCCTGCCGGGGGCCGTTGCGGGCGACGAGCGCCCGGTTTGATCCTTTGATCGGCGCGACATGCGCCGCATGGGCCTTGACCGCACCATCCAGCATTTCCTCTACAACATCGTCGGGACCGTTGAGGAATTTCTTGATGTGGGTGCGGTACTGGTTCGCACGATCTGTCGCCTGTTCCGGACGCAGGCGTTGCGAGAGCTTGCTGTCGATCCGCGTCACACCGTCTGCGTTGAGAATGCCATGCCCCGTGGCCGCGTCGGTGATGAGCACATTGATATAACCGCCCCGCAGCGCGGCCAGAATGGCGGGCACCTTGTCAAAACCGCCCGCCACGGAGATGCGCTTATCGATGTTGCGCAGCATGTCGAGCGAAATGCCGATGGTCCGCTCGTCAAGCGCTCCGGGAACAGGCTGCCCGTGGGTGTCTATGAAGCGGCCGGCGACAACGCCCACGGCATTCTTGGCCAGATAGTCCTGAATCGATACTTGCTCGAAAAAGCCGCTTGTATGGATGGTCGAATTCGGTCGCAGGGACGAAATGCCAAAAAGCGCCTTGTTGGCGCGGGCAAGCGCCTGAAACTGTTCAGCGATTATGGGTTCGCCGAGAAGGGCTGAGCGAACTTCCGCGCTGGAAACGGTTGACGGAGCGGTGATGTTGATAAGATGTGCGTTCGTGGCCCTCGCCATAGCTGCCGCGCAAAGTTCGGGCGTATAGGCGAAGCTGGCGCGTGTTCCGCCTGTCGCCTGCACAATTGTCACGTCCTGAAGATTGGAGATATGGGTATTTTCCGCGATGGAAAGCACCGTGCGGCCCCATGCAACCGCAAGCGTATCGCCGGATTTCAGCAGCTTGCCCATGGCCTGCGCGCCGGCAGCGCCGAGACGGTCGATCAACTGGCGCGAACCGTCATCGTTGGGCACGACCAAACAGTCGTTCAAGCCGAAATGGCGCTTCAGTTCCTGAGCGATAGCCAGTGAACTCAGCCGGGCTGGTTCTATCGTGATGTTGACGATGCCGCGGCTGCGTGCATCGGCGAGATAGCTGTTCACGGTCGCGCGTGAAATTCCCATAATCTCGGCAATGTCGCCCTGTGTGCGACCATCCTCGTAATAGAGCCAGCAGGCCCATATGTAGGGATCATCGCCATATCGCAACGGTATCGTGTCGGACAAATCCGGTTGTCCGGCCTTGTTCGCGGTTGTCTTTCCGTTAGGCGCCATCTTATCTGCCATGTCCCCCGTGTCGGTGCTCCCCTGTATTCGGGAACGCTCGCAATATAAAGGTTTTGAGGCCTTTGTCTCGGCCTGTTGCCATTCGGGATGGAAACGGCCCGGCGCTATGGTGGAAAAGCCGGGCCGGCGTCACAGCAGTCGCAACGGGCTTATTGCAGGCGATCGCGCGCGCCGTGCGCCAGTTCCTTCAGAATGATCGCACACGATGTCGCCCCCGCATCGAGCACACCAAGGGAGCGCGCTCCCAGCCGGCTGGCGCGACCGATTTTCGCCACCAGATCGATGGTCGAGTCCCGGCCTTTTTCAGCGGCTTGAACAAGTGCATCCAGAGCCTGCGCGAAAGGCTTGCCGGAAGCGGTTGCCGCGTCGAAAGCTTCGACGGCGGGAACGAGAGTGTCGAGCAATGTCTTGTCGCCCACCTTGGCAGAGCCGATGGATTGGATACCCTCAAGTCCGGCGTGCAGCATCCGGCTGAAAGCGGCGGCGTCGATATTCTCGACACCTTCGATCTTTTCAGCGAATTCGATGAACATGACGCCATAGAGTGGTCCCATCGATCCGCCGATCTCCGTCATGAGAACCGTGCCGAGCGTATCGAGCGATGCGGCAAGCGACAGGCCGTGTCCCTTCAGGCGTTCGGCGGCCATGTTGAAGCCTTTGGCCATGTTGACGCCATGGTCGCCGTCGCCGATCTTGCCGTCGATTTCGCTCAGATAGGCGCGGTTTTCGATGATGCGATCCGCTATAGTGAGAACGATGTCGCCAGCCTTGGCATTGTTGAGTGTCTGCACCGTGGCCTCCTTACAGAATTATCGTGCAACGCGCTTCGGCGTCGAGCAGTTGTTTCAGTTCGGCGTCGAGGGCCATGACGGTCAGCGTCGCGCCCACCATTTCGAGCGAGGTGAAATAATTGCCGATATAGGTACGGTGGATCTTCAGCCCACGGTGCGTAATTTCGGATTCGATCGTGTCGTTGAGGATGTAAAGCTCGTTGAGCGGCGTTGCGCCGAGACCGGAAACCAGAACGGCGACTTCGGTTCCTGCCGCCAGATCGTGATCGTCCAGCACGATCTTGCACATGTCGCGGGCAACTTCGGCCGCCGGCTTGAGTGGCTCGACCCGCACCCCCGGCTCGCCATGATGACCAATGCCGACTTCCATCGTGCCGGGCTCGATCTGGAAGTTCGGATGCCCGACCGCAGGCAAGGTGCAGGGACCAAGCCCGACGCCGATGGAGCGGCAATTGTCGATGGCCTTTTGCGCGGTGGCGCGCACCTCTTCAAGCGACGCGCCGGAAGCGGCTTTCGCGCCGCCGATCTTCCACATGAAGATTTCGCCTGCGACGCCGCGTCGCTTTTCGCGTTCTTCCGCTGGCGCGGAGCAGACATCGTCATTGGCAACGACGGTCGCGACTTCGATCCCGTCCTTGGCGGCAAGTTTTGTCGCCATTTTGACGTTCATGTTGTCGCCAGCATAGTTGCCGTAGAGGACGACGACGCCCTTGCCGCCATTGGCCTCGCGGATGGCGTCGTAAAAGCTCTTGGCAGTCGGCGACGAGAACAACTCGCCCACAGCGACCGCGTCGAGCATGTTTTTGCCCGTATAGCCGATGAATGCCGGTTCATGGCCGGAACCGCCGCCGGTGATGACGCCCACCTTGCCCGCGACCGGCGCATCCTTTGCGACGATGACACGCGGGTTCTCGGCGAGGCGCACCATATCGGAATGCGCTTTTACAAAACCCTTTACTGTATCTTCGACAACCTGATCCGGGTCATTGATAAAACGCTGCATGGCGGCTCCTCCTGCTTCAATCGAGGTGAGGCACGGGCAACGTGCCGTCGAATCCAGATGTTCATTAATACTCGAAATGACGCCGGCGACAGAGCCGGACGCCTTATTAAGCGAAAGCCCACGACTGTGCGGGCGCGTTCAGTTGATGTGTCATACAGCATGATCTCATGATGGTGACAACTTCATCCTTACATAATTCAATCAGCTATCGACAAATGTCAATATTGCTTGTAAGGTTAATTATATCGGAAGGGCCTGGGAGGCACGTAATTCCGATTTTATGATTTTATATCAATGGGATGGCATATCCGTGCATTGCGCGAGGTCAGACCCGTGGGACCGGAGGAAGTTGAAAATGAAGCGTGCGTTTGCGGACCGCCAGCTGAATTTTCTCGTGCTGGCGAACGCTCTGGCCGTGGCGGTCGGCATCATTTTTGTCGGTGGTACTTTTTTCAGCCTCTATAATTTCCAGTCCATGTCGGCGCAGGTTCCGGAACTGGCCCTTTTGGCGCTCGGCGTCATGCTCGCCATGGTTGCCGGCAATGGCGGGATTGATCTGTCAGGAATTGCACTGGCGAATTTGTCGGGAATCGCGGCTTTCCTGCTGATGCGAGACTGGATTTCGGCCGATGACTACCCGATGACCTTCACGTTGTTTTTTGCGGCGACCGCGCTCGTCATCGGGCTTTTGGGTGGCATGATCAATGGCGCGCTGATTGCCTTTGCGGGTCTGACCCCGATCATCGCTACACTTGGCACACAGCTTTTCTTCACCGGCATCGCCGTCATTCTCACCAATGGTTCCTCCGTCGGTCTGGGCTATATCGAGCCGCTGGACGACTTTGGCAATACTCCGGTGCTGGGCGCACCGATGTGCTTCGCTTTATTTGTGGTCATCGCGGTCGTGCTGGGCGTGGCTCTGCGTTATACGCCTTTCGGCTTCAAGCTCTATCTGATGGGCAGCAACGCCAAGGCGGCGCGCTACGCCGGCATTCCGCAGCGTCGTATGCTCTTTCTCACCTATACGATCTGCGGTGTGTTGGCATCGGTTGCCGGCATTATTATTGCCGCGCGCACGTCGAGCGTGAAATGGGACTATGGCTCCTCCTACGTGCTGATTGCCATCCTGATCGTTGTCATGGCTGGCGTGAGGCCTGAGGGCGGATATGGTCGCATCATCTGCGTGGTGCTGTCGGCCACTGCGCTGCAGATGCTGTCGAGCCTGTTCAATTTCATGGATATCTCCAATTTTTTCCGCGATTGCGCCTGGGGACTGCTGCTGCTGTTCTTCCTTGCGATATCGCGGTTCGATCTGCGGTCCTTCCTTCCTTCGCGAAGCTGAAGTCGCGGCGTAGCTTGCGGCGCAACGCCCTCGCCGCCAGTACCTTCATCGGGGCAACGAACATAAAAACCAACGTGAGGAAATGCTTATGTCTTTTTACAAGAAAGTCGCAGCCTGCACTGTCGCAATCGGTGCTCTTTGCACAGCGCAAGCCGTCATGGCCGAGGATACGCCGTCCATCGTAACGGTGGTCAAGGTGACCGGGGAAAACTGGTTCACCCGCATGGAAGAAGGCGTCACAGCTTATGGCAAGGACAATACCAATGTGAAGACCAGCGAGGTTGGTCCCGCCAAGGCAGACTCCGCCCAGCAGCTCCGCTTGATCGAGGATCTCGTTGCAAAGAACGTCAGTGCGCTCGCAGTGGTGCCGATGGATCCGTCCGCTCTGGAAGGTGTTTTGAAGCGAGCCATGGGCCGTGGCATCAAGGTCATCACCCATGAGGCCGACAGTCTCAAGAATACGCAGGTCGACATCGAAGCCTTCGACAACAAGGTATTCGGCGCGCGTTTCAATGAAAAGCTCGCCAACTGCATGGGCAAAACGGGCAAGTGGACATCCTTTGTCGGCTCGCTCGGCAGCTTGACCCATGTACAGTGGGCCGACGGCGGTGCTGAGAATGCCAAGCAATATTCCGACATGGAACTGGTTTCGCCGAAAAACGAATCTTTCAACGACGCCAACAAAGCCTATGAAAAGGCGCGTGAAATCCTGCGCAAATATCCCGACATCAAAGGCTTCCAGGGTGGTTCGGCCATCGACGTGATCGGCATCGGTCGTGCGGTCGAGGAAGCCGGACTGGTCGGCAAGGTCTGCGTCGTCGGCCTCGGCCTGCCCAAGGATACCGCGAAGTATCTCGAATCCGGCGCGGTACAAAGCATCTCGTTCTGGGATCCAAAGGACGCCGGCTATGTCATGAACAAAGTGGCTGACCTCGTTCTTCAGGGCAAGGAGATCACAGACGGAATGGATCTCGGCGTACCAGGCTACAACAAGGTCAGTGTCAAGAAGGGTCCCGGTGATGGCGTGATCGTGGTTGGTGAGGCTTGGGTTGACGTCGACAAGTCGAACTACAAAGACTATCCGTTCTGAGCCAGATCGGATTTTTGACAGGGCGATTTAATCGCCCATCCGTCGGATGGCTAGAGCATTTCCAGCAAAAGTGCGAAGCGGTTTTGCGTGAGGATAATGCGATAAGCAAATGGATAGAGCGGTTCGGACGTTTTCGTTTAAACCTGAACCGCTCTAGGCCGCCGACGTCCACAGCTAAAACCGGAATGGTGTCCATGTCTCAAAGCAGCACATCCCAGCCCAGCCCCGCCGCGAGCCAGCCGGGTTCTGCGTCTGCGACCCCCTTTCTCGAAGTGCGGGACCTGCAAAAGCGCTTTGGCGGCGTGCGCGCGCTGAAGGGCATCAGTTTTACCATTGAGCGAGGCCGTACATATCACTTGATGGGAGAAAACGGCTGCGGCAAGAGCACGCTCATCAAGATCATCTCCGGTGCGCAACGTGCCGATGGCGGTGAACTCATCATCAATGGCAGAAAAATCGAGAACCTTGACCCGATCGGCGCGCTGGCCGCTGGTATCGAGACGGTTTATCAGGATCTGTCCCTGTTGCCGAACCTAAGCGCTGAGGAAAATGTCGCGCTGACCCGTCAGCTCGTGGCATCGAACGGCCGTCTTGCGCGGCCCCTTGATCGCAAGGCGCTGCGCCAGACCGCCGTCAAGGCGTTGACTGCGGTGGGGCTGCCGACCGATCCCTATTTCCTTTCGACGCCGGTCGAGCAATTGCCCATTGCCACCCGTCAGCTTATCGCGATCGCAAGGGCCATTGCCTCCGATGCTGGTCTCGTTATCATGGATGAGCCGACAACTGCGCTGACGCGCCGCGAGGTGGATAATCTGATCCGGGTCGTGCGCGGCCTGCATGAAAATGGCGTTTCGGTGCTGTTCGTCACCCACAAGCTTGATGAATGCAAGGCGATCGGCGGTCGTGCGATCATCATGCGCGACGGTCTGAAGATCACCGAATGCGACGTAGCCGAGCAATCCAAGGCGCAACTTGCATTCTGGATGACAGGCAAGGAACTCGATGACAAGCGGTATCGGTCCGAACCGCCCGGTGGCGAAAGGCTTCTTGCCGTTGAAAACCTCAGCGCGCGAGGTTTCAATGGCGTCTCCTTCGATATCGCGCATGGCGAAGTTTTCGGCGTCACCGGATTGCTTGATTCCGGGCGCAATGAACTCGCCCTCACGCTTGCTGGTGTGTCGACGGCGGAGAGCGGTAATATCACGCTCGCCGGCAAGACGGTGAACCTCACGTCGCCTGCCGCAGCTATCGAGGCCGGCATCGGCTACGTTCCTGAAGACAGGCTCTCGGAAGGTCTTTTCCTGGAAAAGTCGATCAGCGAAAACATCGTCATGGCGGTGCTTGATCGATTACGTGGGGCTTTCGGCTTCATCGACAGCCGTCGCGCCCGCACGCTGGCGCAAAAGACGGTCGACGATCTTCAGGTCGCAACACCCGATATCGACAATCCTGTTACATCTCTGTCGGGCGGAAACCAGCAACGCGTACTGATCGGCCGCTGGCTCACGATCAATCCGAGCCTGCTCATTCTGCATGGGCCGACCGTAGGCGTTGATGTCGGGTCGAAGGATACGATTTTCCGCATCATTCAGCGGTTAGCGAGCGAGGGTATGGGTGTCATCATCATCAGCGATGACCTGCCGGAATTGCTGCAAAACTGCGACCGGATCATGGTCATGCGAAAGGGGCGCAGCGCAGATATATTCCAGGCTGAGAAACTTGAAGAAGATGTTTTGTATCGGTCCATGACGGCCGAAGACAGTCAGGGAGACCGTTGAAATGGCTGATATTGGTTCCGCTACGTCCTTATCCGCGCCAAGAGGCGAAAGCGCGATCAATCGCCTGGCACGTTGGTTCGTACGTCATCCACCTGCTGTCACCGCAATTCTGATCGCCATCGTCTGCCTGGTCGTGGGGACGATCAATCCGGATTTCTGGCAGGTCTCCAATCTGTTCGACATGGCCCGCTCGACGGTCGTGCGCGGCCTGTTCGCGCTCGGCGTTCTGGTCGTTCTTGCGGCGGGAGGCCTCGACGTGTCCTTTACGGCGATCGCAGCCTTCGTCATGTATTGCATCACCATGCTGGTGACGAATTACGCGCCCGATATGCCTGTGCTTCCAATCTTTCTGGTCGCCGCAGCCGGAGGCGCTTTGATGGGGGCAGGAAATGGCCTGCTGGTCAGCGCATTAAAGGCACCGTCGCTGATCATCACGATCGGTACCCAATATGCTATACGCGGTTTTCTGCTGACCTTCGTCGGTACGGCTCTTTTCATGAATATTCCAGCGTCAATGGATGCGTTCGGAAAGCTTTCGCTGTTGCGCTACGAAGCGGCCAACGGTGCCGTCTCTACGCTGCCAGCCTATGTGCTGGTGCTTGTCGTGGCCGCAGTCGTAACATGGTTGTTGCTTAACCGCACATTGATGGGCCGTGCCATTTTCGCGGTCGGTGGCAATGCCGGTATCGCTGAGCGTCTTGGCTATAGCCTTCGCAAAGTGCATGTGTTTGTCTTCGCCTATGCCGGCTTGCTCGCAGGCGTCGCCGGGGTCATGCATGTCGCCAGCAACCGCCTCGCCAATCCGTTCGATCTTGCCGGGTCTGAACTGGAAGTCATCGCGGCTGTTATCCTTGGCGGTGCGCGCATCACGGGCGGCTCGGGTACCGTGATTGGCACGATCCTCGGCACGATCCTGATCACGCTCGTTAACAACGTGCTGATCCTGATTGGAGTCCCCAGCACATCTCAGCTGGCGATCCTTGGGCTTTTCATTGTGATGGCCGGTGCTCTGTTTTCAATCAAGCCTCGCGCTTGAGCAAAAGAGGTATTCGAGTCATTTTCATCCAACTGGCGTCACAGTTATGTTTGTTGGCAGCTATATCACGGTCTGTGAGAGGCGATACATCAAAAGCGGAAGGCAGCTTTTTGTGACCAAGCTTTTAACTTCGACGAACTGAATAGACCCCAGATATTTGGACACCTTATTTCCTGATTTTGAGACAAGAAGATCATTATGGGAAAATTGAATTTTAGCGAAGAGTTAACGCGCGACACGGTGCGTCAGATCACGGAGCAACGCTATCCGATTGGAGGTTTCGCAGCGGGTCGGGGTCGGCCTGCGTAAGTCGCTGTTCTGCTTGATGCAGCCAGACCATTGTGTCCAAGGATGGCAAGTCTTTCATAGTGATCGGCAGTCCCGACGACTTGCGCATCATCACCATACGCTTAAGGCAATCATGAATGCCATCGACCACGGCATGGATATTAGGAGGTCATATCGATAGTTTGACCGCGGCGATAGCGACAAAGCCGTGTTAAAATTCCTTGACCTTGTCATATCTGGTTACGCCATCTGTATTTGGCTTTGCCGTGCGGGATGGGATCAGGTCGGTTGGCTTTCGAGGAGATGACAGCCTCGACGTTGACGCTGGCGATCTCGTCGCGAATTGCGTTTGCATCGTACCCCCTGTCGGCGAGGAAAGTCTCTATCCGGTCGGAAATCATCCAGAACAACGGCGCGAAGCCCTGTGTAGTGCATTTTCCCAAGCGTAAGGACGAAGCCGAACAGTCGCCCTTTCGTATCGCACCGGGCATAGAGCTTGGTGGTAAAACCGCCGCGTGACCGGCCAAGTGCCTCGGCCTCCTGCCCCCTTTATGGATGGCCCGCCCGTCCCGCTAGCATAAGTGTATTATATCAGCGGTTAAAAGAGGGAGGAGCGAACCATGCATTTAACGATACTTGGGATCGACCTGAGCAAGAGCAGCTGCAGCCTTGTTGGGCTGGCCTCGAACACGCCGGTCTCAACCCATCATCGATAACGGCGGAAGACACGACTGTTCCACTTGCCTATGCATCAGGCAAATGCCGCCCTGCGCCCCTGCGCACGCCATCCACACCATACCTTCGAAATAAACACGATTGTCTTGCAATGGGCGGTATCTACCTCCACGTTCAGCCGTTTGGAGCTGACGAGATAAACCGAAATAGGCGAAACCGTAGGTGCCGTAGCTCTGTGCCACAGTTAAATGCACATTTGGCAAATTTGAAAATGCTAGAATTCCCAGCTTGCGGGAATATGAAGCAAAATCAAAGTGCTATTGATTTTTCTTTTGTTCATAGCTGGGTCTGGTTTCCCAGCCAAGCCAAATTCCCCAATGATTTCAATAAATAATTTTTCAGACTCGCCAAATGTGTCATGGGTTCGTTCTAGAGTTGGTGCAGAGGCAGGATAGTTTCTTTCAGATACAAAAAAACGGCACCGTTCATGGAACGATGCCGTATTAAATATATCCCTCGCACAAACGCTATATCAACCTGGAAACGACGTCGCGTAGTGACGATTGCCAGTGTGGTGCGGACCAATTGAATACTTGTTGAAATTTTTCAGTCGACAGTCGTGAGTTGGCGGGGCGTACGGCCTTCGTCGGATAATCGGCTGTCGCAATATCCGTAACAATCGCAGTCGGCCCGCCAAGCTTGGCGCTTTCTTCGAAGACGGCGCGTGCGAAACCGCTCCAGTTCGTATCGCCTGTACCGACCAGATGATAAACGCCATAGTCAGAAAAGTCCGGTTCTGCCGCCAGATGATCCGCCACCTGGATAATTGCATCAGCAATATCGAGCGCGCTGCTCGGATTGCCATTCTGATCGGAAACGACCGAGAGAGCGTCGCGCGTTTCCGCTAGCTTCAACATCGTCTTGACGAAATTCTTGCCAAACGGGCTATAAACCCAAGCTGTCCGCAAAATGATGTGCTGTGGATTGGCCTGCGCAACCAGATGCTCGCCTTCAAGCTTGGAGCTTCCGTAGACGCTGCGAGGCCCAGTGACATCAGACTCCCCATATGGTTCTCCGGCGTCGCCCGCAAAAACATAATCCGTCGACAAATGGACAACGGGAACACCACAGGCGTTCGCGGCTTTGGCAACTGCTTCTGCACCAGCGGCATTCACCGCAAAGGCAAGTTCCTGCTCATCCTCAGCCAGATCTACCGCCGTATAAGCGGCGGCAGAGACAACCAGATCGGGCTTTATTGCTTCAATGGCACTGCCCACAGTTTCCTGCTTCGCAAGGTCAAGTTCCGGGCGACCCAGCGCAATCACTTCCAGATCAGGACGTTGAGATGCCTTCTCAAGAAGGCTTTGGACAATCTGCCCTTCCCGCCCGGTAACGACGATTTTCATGCCTTGGCCTCTTTGGCTGGTGTGCTACCAAGCCGTTCGCCGGCATAGGTACCGCTACGGATCGGCTCCCACCACCATGCATTATCGAGATACCACTGAACGGTTTTTTCCAAGCCCGTCTCGAAGGTTTCTTGCGGCTTCCAGCCCAGTTCGCGCTCGATCTTCGAAGCGTCAATCGCATAGCGGCGATCATGGCCGGGGCGATCCGTCACAAATGTGATCAAATCGGCGTAGCTCTTGCCGTTTGCACGGGGCCTTTTCTTGTCGAGAATGGCGCAGATGGTTTCGACCACGCTCAGATTGGTGCGCTCTGCACGCCCGCCAATATTGTAGCTTTCGCCAAGCTTGCCCGTTGTTGCAACCAGCGCCAGCGCGCGCGCATGATCCTCGACATAGAGCCAATCACGCACGTTTGCCCCTGCCCCGTAAACGGACAATGGCTTTTCATCCAATGCGTTGAGAATGACAAGCGGGATCAGCTTTTCAGGGAAATGGAACGGCCCATAATTATTCGAGCAATTGGTAAGCACGACAGGCAGACCATAGGTTTCATGCCAAGCGCGTACCAGATGATCGGAGGCCGCTTTCGATGCCGAATAAGGCGAGGAAGGCTGATACGGCGTTTCTTCCGTAAAAATACCGCTGTCGAATGGCAGATCGCCAAACACTTCATCGGTTGAAATATGGTGAAAGCGGAAGGCCGATTTGCGTGGTTCGGGCAGTTCCCGCCAATAAGCGAGAGCCGCATTAAGCAGGCGGAATGTTCCGACAATATTGGTCTCGATAAAAGCACCCGGACCATCGATTGAACGGTCGACATGGCTTTCCGCCGCCAGATGCATGATCACGTCGATTTCGTTGGCGCGCAGAGCATCCAGAACGGTTGCGTCGTCACAAATATCAGCCTGAAGAAAGTTGTAATTCGGATGGTTTTCGATCTGACGAAGAGACGCAAGATTGCCCGCATAAGTCAACTTGTCGAGATTGACGACATTGACCATGGGATCAGAAGCCAGATGGCGACACACTGCAGAACCGATAAAGCCCGCGCCACCGGTAATGAGAATATTCATGATAGTTCCTCAGGCAAAAACTTCAGCGTCAGCAAAAAGCGGGGCCTTTTGATCTTTGTCGGAAAGCTGCACAGTAGATTCCTGAACAGGCCATTCAATGCCGATTGCAGGATCGTCGAAGCGGATCGAACGATCATGCTCCGGCGAATAATAATCGGTCACCTTGTAGATAACTTCCGTATCTTCGCTCAGCGTCATGAAACCGTGTGCAAAGCCTTTCGGCACCAAAATCTGGTTCCATTTTTCGGCTGAAACTTCGAGAGACACCCATTTGCCGAAGGTGGCGGAACTTTTGCGGATATCGACGGCGACATCCAGAATGGCTCCGCGAATGACCCGAACCAGTTTGTCCTGCGCCCGGTCGGGCAACTGATAATGCAACCCGCGTACGACGCCCTTTGCGGCGGAATAGGAATGATTGTCTTGCACGAAAGTCAGTTCGATACCAGCGTCAGCCAGCGCCTTTTGATTATAGGTTTCGGAGAAGAAACCGCGATCATCCCCGAATTTGCGCGGGATTATCTCGAAAACACCGTCGAGGCCGAGAGGACGTAATTTCATGTTACGCGCTCGATTTCTTCAACCCGGCGTTTCAAATAGGCCGCATATTCTGTTTGCCCGAGTTTTTTGACACGCTCCAGAACCGTTTCAGCGCCGATCCAGCCTTTTTCAAAGCCGATTTCCTCAGGGCAGGCAATTTTGATACCCTGGCGTTTTTCTATCGTTCGCACAAAAGACGATGCATCCTGAAGACTGTCATGCGTTCCGGTATCAAGCCATGCATAGCCACGTCCAAGTTGCCGGACGCTCAATTCCCCTCGCTCCAGATAGGCATTGTTTATAGCTGTGATCTCAAGCTCTCCACGCGTGGATGGCTTTAGCGAAGAAGCAATATCAACCACCTGATTATCATAGAAATAGAGGCCCGTGACCGCCCATGAAGACTTGGGGCTTGCAGGTTTTTCCTCGATAGAAATCACCTTTCCGCTGTCGTAGTCAAACTCCACGACACCATAGCGTTTTGGATCATCGACGCGATAGGCAAATACCGAGCCCCCCTTAGTGATCTGCGCCGCACTCTGGCAGAGATGCGAGAGCCCGTCGCCGAAATAGATATTATCACCTAAAATCATCGCAACATTATCAGAACCGATAAATTCGCGCCCAATGATAAAGGCCTCAGCCAGACCGTTGGGTTGAGCCTGCTCCGCAAAGGAAAAATTGAGGCCGAACTCGCCACCGTCCCCCAGCAACTTCTGAAAAAGCGGCAAATCATGCGGTGTGGAGATGATGAGGATGTCGCGTATACCCGCAAGCATCAGTACGCTCAGGGGGTAATAAATCATAGGCTTGTCGTAGATGGGTAAAAGCTGTTTTGAGACAGCCATCGTCAATGGATAAAGCCGCGTTCCACTGCCGCCAGCCAAGATAATGCCCTTCATAAGGTCTCCATGGACTGCTAATCGTTGTGCAAATCATTTACAAATGAGTGCATATTTTGGCCAGAGATATTTAATTATAGCATAATCCTGCCAAAATAAGCAGACTTATGCTCTCATCAGGTATCCATTTATGCTGTTGAATAAATTTTCTGATCGGAAGCCAATGCCCCAGCCACAGTCTGACCTTTTCACCAGCCGAATAGAATCTGGTCTACATCTGACAATTTCAATAGTTACTTTCAGGCCAAATCTTCACGAACTTCATAAGACGCTGGAAAGTCTCGTTCAGTCGCTTGCATCTTTTGACCCCAAACTGGTTGCTTTGACTTTTATCGATAATTCGGATGAGGATTTGATTTCTCCATTGTTGGGAGAAATATTGAAGGGCTGGAACTATTCGCTGATTCATGGTCAAGGTAATATTGGATTTGGAAGCGCGCATAATTTAGCTTTACAGCGTATTGGAACATATCACCTAATCCTAAATCCTGACATCGAAATGGCCCCGAACGCGTTGCACGAAGCATACGATTTCATGCAAAGAAATCCTGAGTGCGCTTTGCTTTCCCCCCATGCGACTTGGCCCAATGGTCAACGCCAATATTTGTGCAAACGCTTTCCTGCAGCATGGGATCTGCTAATACGAGGGTTTGCACCAAGCTTTGTGCGCAAACTATTTGAAACTCGCATAAACCGATACGAAATGCGGGACGAAACGCAGAATATGGTATTCTGGAATCCGCCCATTGTTAGCGGTTGCTTCATGCTCTTTCGTAGTAGCACGTTAAAGGAGCTTAATGGTTTCGACTCCGACTATTTTCTTTACTTCGAGGATTTTGACCTGTCGCTCAGGTGCAATAAGATTACGAAAACTGCTTACGTGCCTAGCGTCAAAATAGTGCATGCTGGAGGAAACGCATCGCACAAAGGCAGCTGGCACATCAGGCAATTCATGATTTCTGCAGCGCGTTTTTATAAGAAACATGGCCTAAAGATACTCTGAACTCAAACAGTCTCTAACCCTCAGATCTTGTTTGGTTGAAACGTGCATCCCATGAATTAGCGTCCATAAACTCTTTATCCAATCGTCTAGGGCGGATTTTTTGTTCCACTTTAGCAATGATATTCGCAATATCGGCAAAATCTTCAACTAAAAAAACACCATCATCATCACCATGATGTACCATTTCTCCAAATATACTGGAGATTATAGGAATTCCCAATGCGCGATACTCATAATATTTAATTGGATCGACTGAAGCTGTGAGCTTGTTCTGTAGAAATGGAATAAGCCCAACATCCAGTTGCGCCATCTGATTAATTGCCTGCGCATGATCACATGGAGGCAACAGCTCTATATTTACGGGCAAATTTTTTGGTACATTCTTAAAAAGTGGGCCAATAATACGAACAACATCATTGGGCGCAGCCTTTGCTAACGCCGTGATCATATCCCAATCGAACCATTCCCCTATAGTTCCGATGTATCCAAAAACCTTGAAGTCTTTATTAATTTCGACGGGTTTAACATCTAGCATAGCAGCCATATCGAGGCCATTATGGATTAGACGCGTTCTTTTATGCGAACGTAAGGCCCTTTCATATAGCAATGTACTAGATGCCCAGATCTCATCAACCATGTCCATTACAAGTGCTTCTCTGTACTGCATCGCAAATCGAGAAAACCCGCGATAAAAAGCGGGAAAATCATCCATCGCATCGTAGATGGAAAACATATCCGGCATGGCTTTCTTGATTGAAATTGCCAGCACGGATGGCTTTCCGATTACCATCAAGCACTTGCCAACACTGGCAAAGTCCAGAGCCTCCAACAGAATGGATTTCCATAAACGTTTGTTAATCCATGACGAGCCGGGCAAAGGCTCGACAGGTAGGCTCCTTGCATTCAGTATCCTAATCCAAGACGGAAGCTCTTGAAGCGGTTTCTCATCACTGAAACGCTTTAAGCGTTTCAGGTCACTCCATGTAGGAAAGCGGGTTCCGTATGGTTCTATCCATAGAACCTGCCCTCCATATTGCGCGTGAAACCAGTTAACAAACTTCTGCGGACGTTGCGCAAAACTCCCCCAGGGAACAGGCGACACGTATATTAAGTTTTTCAAGAAAAATGGTTCCTGAGCGTTTCAGCAATACGGTCAGTTGCATTACCATCACCATAAGGCGATACGCCACGCGCCATAGAATCGTACGCGGCTTTATCATCTAATAAACGTTGAACCGCCTCCACAATCCGCTCGTAATTTGGTCCTACGAGCTTCACAACTCCTTCTTCTACAGCTTCTGGCCGCTCTGTCTCGTCGCGCAGAACGATCACAGGCTTTCCCAATGCGGGGGCCTCCTCCTGAACCCCGCCTGAATCTGTCACTATAAGATATGCCTGCTTCATTGCTGCGACAAATGGTGCATAGTCCAAAGGATCACAAAGGATAAAATTATCTAATGGCGATAAGAACTCGTGCGCTACATCTTTAACATTTGGATTGGGATGCACTGGATAAAGAAATTGCACATCTGGGTTATCTTCCCCAAGCTTGCGTAATGCGCGGCAGATATTGCGAAACGGTTCACCAAAATTCTCCCGACGATGAGACGTCACAAGAACTGTTCTTTTGGCTTCATCCAGAGCGACGCCAATCGAAAGATCGCGCTTAGCTGACATAAACAAAGCATCAATAACAGTGTTGCCAGTCACGATAATCTTCTCGTCCGCAACACCGTCCTTCAGAAGATTCTGTCTAGAGCCTTCGGTTGGTGCAAAATGCCACGTCGCAAGTTTACCAGCAATCACCCGATTAGCTTCTTCCGGAAAAGGATTATTAATATCCCATGTGCGCAACCCCGCTTCCACATGTCCAATCGGTATACGATGATAGAAACAGGCCATAGCCACCGTCATAACAGTCGTAGTATCACCTTGAACGAGGACTACGTCCGGCTTTTCCTCAAGTAAAACATGATCCATCTCAAGCAAAAGCCGCGCTGTAAGCGTCGTTAGTGCCTGATTAGGACGCATAATATTCAGATCAATATCTGGCGTTATTCCGAAGAAACTCATAACCTGATCAAGCATCTGTCTATGTTGAGCAGTTGCTAAAACACGCACATTAGCCCACGGTTCTTTCTTCAAACCAAGAATAACCGGAGCCATTTTGATTGCTTCTGGGCGAGTCCCAACAACACAGAGAACTTTTTTCATTGTATACGCTTCAATCCTTCAAATGCCTTTTCATAAGCCCCCGCTCGCTGATCCCAATTATGCTCATCTGCCAAGGTAGCCAGCCGTATTTTAAAAGCTGGATCCTTACTGATTTTAAGCGCTTCATCAATTTTTTCAGAGAGCTCGTCCGCATTCTTACCCGAAAACACTTCAGGATGGATTACACATTCATCCATAAATGATGTTACCACAACGGGTTTCTCCAAAGCGAAATATTCAAACAGCTTCAAAGGCGAGGTTGTTTTCGCAATATCTCCCGGCTCGAACGGAATGAAACAAATATCAAATTCCCGTGCATAGGCTGGCAAAACCTTATAGTCGATCGGCCCTGTGCAGAGTACGTTCTCAGCTTCAAGAAGCTGCGAGCGACCACCATAATAATCCGGGCCAATAAAAATAAAACCTAAATCCGGTCTAGACGAAATCAATTTGTTAACTTCCTCGTACCAAATCCAAGGAGCAAGCGCTCCAAAATATCCCACTACATTTTTGTATTTTTTCCTGAAATCCATATATTCGTCAGGTAGATTAAACTCTCCATGTCTTTTATTTCGGTAATGGCTCGTATCCACGCCATTCTGCGCCATAATTACCTTGTCCTGACCAACGGCCTCCACAGCTTCACTATACAGGGCTGTTGATGACGCAACGATGTAGTCCGCCCCTCCAGAAAAAGCAAAATTCTTCACTTCAATCAATCGATCAATATTTGATTGAGTCCCACTGATCTTAGGATCAATATGATCTATATATTCATAAACGAGAATATTCTTACCGTAAGAACGCTTAACTACTTCTCCAATATAACCTGTTGAGTAAACCGACACTACAGCGTTGGAAATTTCCTTGGCCACATCATAATTTGTCAGCCAAACATTCTTACGCACCTGTCGAAATCCCTTAACATTATCATTAGCCCAATTATGGGTTTGATATATGACAAGATAATCTTTCTTGGCGAATGCCGCCGCCATATGTTGAGGGCGCTGGTAAAGATCAACATTCCAGTCGATAATAGCTCCTTGGATAAATATCCCAGCATAATCATCTTTATATACAAGAATCTGTTTTTGAAATTGATCCCACGATAAATCTGCATGAACATCCAATGCGCTTGCCGGATAGCTACTGACTGCTGAAAGTTCCGGGTTACGCAGAGCAGTCGCAATGCGCCAAGCAGGCCCCCTTAAAGCCGCTTGAAGCTTTGTGGGCATGCTTCGATACAGGCCGCGTGCGATAAGATAAGGGCGCTTCATTCAGATTGGTTCCTTCGCATTTTGTAGCAAGCTTTTAAACCCGGAATATACATGTGAGTTTGACCAGACGACCTCTGTCTCTCTGCTATTCAGCCATAACAGATCTCCGAAATCTTCTAAAACAGCACATGAAAAGGTAGATATAGAATCTACAAGTTTTTCGTATCGAGCCCAGACTTTGGATTCCATATGATTTCTCTTTATCTCTTCAGAAAGAAGATACTTTTCTGAATATCCATTCAAATCTTCTAATTGCTCACTAAAAATATCGGAAGAAATATTTTCCATACCCCTACCCGAAAAGTTAAAACTTTCAGAAAAATCTAAATTATCTTGGCTAACAAGCCCCTTAATCCCATCGTATCCCACCAACATGCAGGGCCTATTAAGAGATGCTCCTTCCAAGACAACTCGCCCCATACCGCATACTACAGAGTAATTCTCGATTATATCGGAAATATTATTTTTCCAACCTTTATACTGTACCCATTTACTAAATGGATCCAATTCTTGCAAGACTGCCTTTACTGACTCTTCCTTAGGCCCAGCCCCGTAAATATGTAGGACATTGTGTTTATGCTTACCAAATTCATTAACAAGCGCTAGCAACCCGGTAGTTTTTAGATCGTCAAGTCTCCCGGCCCATAACCACGGCTGCCGCAAATCTAAAGATGAGGGTTCATCTGTAGGAAACTTAACGGCATTGGGTAACAGCAATGGGTTACACGGAGATACTTTTTTCGCCCCGACGGACGTCTCCAATGAAACCGAGAGCAAAAGACTAGCCCGAGGCAAAAGTAAATCGAACAAAAACATACCAAGAATGGTATCTCTCTCAGCAGAAAGCGACGCCGGACCATGTATCGTTGAAATAAGAGGTAAACCGTACCTATGAGCTACAAACATAGCCGGCACAATGGAATAAAATGGATGACAATGAATAACACTCACAGCTTTCTTTTCGACTATTTCTCCTAATAAGTCGATTGTTTTCAATAACTGGAAAGCCGTGGCTGTTGCCATTGGCACGTCAAAATAAGTACTATCGAATACAGATTCAGCCAACCCGCTTCTGGAAGAGCTAGTCAACAAATAAACTTTATAGCCTCGTTCTTGCAAATAGCGAGCTTGACCACATAACTGTGTCTCAAGTCCTCCACCGACAAAAAACTCGCTAATAATCAAGATGTTTTTAGTAGGAATGCCCTGCATATCATCTGCTCGAGAGCCCCATGCATTCCAATTTAAAATCATAACTTGATCCGATATTGTCTCCGATCACACTTAACGTGCAAGCCTGACAGGGGATTATTCGTAGACTCTAATTTACATGAAAAGGTTAGAAACTCAAATGCAGAGTGCCTCCCCAGACCATAATCGAGGCAATTGGAATTCAACCGAAATAAGACGATAAGACATCCTCAGGTGAACCATCCATCCTGACACGCCCATGTTCCAGCCAGATAATTCGGGTACAGTTTTTTCGAAGAAGGTCTGCTGAATGACTCGCCAGAACAAGAATTTTTGTTGATTCGACCAATTCCTGCATACGCTGATTAGCCCTTTCCTTAAAATTCTCATCGCCCGTAGAAAGCCATTCATCCATAATTAGAATCTCAGGCCTAACCGAAGTCGACGTTGCAAAAGCAAGCCTTAGCTGCATACCCGACGAATACGTACGAAACGGCATGTCCAAGAAATCGCCCAGCCCAGAAAACTCGGCTATTTCCTCAAATTTATCTACCATTTTTTTGGGATCCATACCCATTATCGCCGAACGAAGACGAATATTTTCCCGACCTGTTGCATCGGGATCTATACCGAGGCTGATGTTGATCAGAGAAACACAATCGCCATCAACTATCGCACTTCCATGTGTTGGAATATAAATTCCAGAAAGAACACGTAGCAACGTTGTCTTACCGGAACCATTATGGCCAATTAAACCTACTCTTTCCCCTTCGCCCAAGGCGAGCGAAACATTGTCCAACCCACGGACAACAACCAAACCATCCGTTCGCCGCTCGATCTTGCCGCCGGTTGCCACACTGAGAACGCGATTCTTAAGCGATCGACTTGAAGAATTATAAATCGGAAACTCGACGCTTACGTTATTCAATTTAATCTCAGTCATATTTACAACCAGTATGCTACACGCCAACGATATTTGCCGTAGAATGCAAGGGCAAATGCCCATCCCACAATCAGCAGGCAAACGGGAACAATCCAATTTGAAAAAGTCGGTGCAGCGCCAAGCAATGGCGCTCTTACCAATTCAATAAAATGATAAAATGGGTTCCACTCGATAAATGCCTTCGAAACATGATCTGGCAAAATCTTCACCATCCACATAATAGGAGTCGCGTAAAACAAAACCTGCAATATGTTGGTCATTACCTGCATCATATCGCGGAACCGAGCGCAAATCACACTGAGTATCAGCACCATCCATGCAACGTTTAATGTGACAAGAAAAAACCCTGGTATAGCCCAAAGAATATTGAGGTTTATTTCATGAGACATCATCAAAGCAATAATAGGAAATATCACAATGTTATGCGCCAAAATAATAATGTTTCGCCAAAGCACACGCATGACATGCATAAACAACGGCATCCTAACCTGCAAAATGATGCCGTCGGATCCGCTAAAGGCTGAACATCCTTCAGATAAAGTGGTCGATATGAAGCCCCACATTATAACGCCCGCGCAGAGATAGGGCAGAAACTCTCTCATCTCCGACTGAAAAAGCGTTCCAAAAATTAAACCCAAAGCGCCAATGAAGACCGCCATATTAATGGTTAGCCAAAAAGCACCGACACGCGAGCGACGATAACGCTGCGCCACATCCTGCCACCCAAAAATTAGAGCAAGACGATATTTGCGTAGCCCTTCTACAATATCTTGAAGCGCTACTCCGATACCAGTTTTAGGCTGAACCACAGCCATAGATGTAAGTTCCATATATCTCTCTGAAAATCGAATGCTAATGACGCGTTCAAGCATGCCAGCTTATATGGCAAAGAGAAGGCAAGCCTTAAATAAAGACCGATAATGTGAAGTCAACGACGATCTTGCTATCACGCAGATCTTTTGACGTAAACCAACCAATCTTTCGCAGATAAATGAATGAACTGCCCGGTCCCCCCGTTTTTAACGGGGGGACCGGGCACGTCAAAGACGCTACCAACATTCTCGCCAATTACTTTGTATTTCTTAAAAGGTAAAGATAAGAGTTTAAAGCTTCTTCCATAGAGAATAAATCCTGCGCTTTGGGAATTGCTGAAACGGCAGCAGCTTTCATTTTATCTCTACAAGTAACGGCCAGACGCATTTCAATTGCAATTCCATTTGCGAAGTCCTCATCTTCCTTGTAAAGCGACGCATAGAGATGCGTGGCCGTTTAGTTCCAAAATACCGGGAATTTTTCCTGTAATTATTCTAACACTTTTGGATAGGGATTTCATATCATATGCAGAGCCAACGTTTGTCACAATTATTGGAAGGCCCAAAAGCATTGCTTCGGCAGCGGCAATACTCCAACCTTCAATAATTGATGGTTGAATCATGCAATCCGCATTTGCCATTGTTTCCAACGCAGAAACTCTTTCAAGGCCGGGAATGACGTCAGTATCATTCTCTAATCTTTTGATCGATATTTCCTGTTTTAATGCTGTATAATATGCCTCATCAGAGGGGTATCCCAACAGAGTAAGTCGCGTGTTAGGAAGGACCTGGTTAACTTTTTTAAATGCGCGGACCAAGTGGACCTGACATTTAAGCGGCATTAATGAATGCTGTGCAAATAAACTGAAATATACCATCCGAGTGTGAATTTTTCTTCTTTACATTTGTAGGCAAAATAGTGCCATTGGGGATGACATGAATTTTTTCTGATGGTGCTTTCAGCCATTTGTTTGCATATGAAGCAACTTGACGAGAGACAGATATAAATACGTCCATAGGCTCTAAATTTACATATGTTTCATTCAAAGTTTCACTATTTTGCCAGATATAACAATTGTGAATTGTATAGATAGCCGGAATACCCATGTTGGCTATAAGCTTTACGCCAAGAGACGCATGATGATAATTGACAGCATCGACCGAGTTATTCTTAACGAATTCACTTACTGCAATCGCCGAACAAGAAAACCCAATGCAATCGACGCCGATTGAATCGCAGGCATCGCGTAATGACTGCGTCTCAGTTTCATCTGTGGCCCCTATAGTAACTTTGATGCCGGCTTTTTTAGCGCCCGCGGCCACGTCTAGAACTACCTGCTCTAATCCACCTTTTCCCCATTTGGATACCCAAAGAAGAATATGGCGCAGAGGCATAAAGTTTCCAGAAACCGGAAGGATATTTTGTGTTAGTGAATAGCCGGATTTCTCTTTATCTCTTTCATAAAGTGCAAGCGCTGCGGCATGTTCTACAATAGGCGATAACGACAAATATGACGTCTTAATTATCCGCTTGCTCAACGCGAACCCTAAGCGCTTTATCCACCGGTAAGTGAGTGCGTTGTCAGTAATAATTATGCTAGCAGATTCAATTTTTCTTGGATCAAGCTCATAAACAGGGACATCTACTGCTACAGCGACAACGCCTTTTATATTTTCTCTGACCCCATCCAGCTGTGAATATTTAACAAAGGTTAGGCGCTTTCCAACATAATTGGAGTACTGGTTAGTATCACGTAAATACGAATTCGTATCTGCTGGATCTAGTAGTATTTCTGGGTTTTTCAATAGAGAAGCTCTGCGCTCCTTATCAAATGAAAGCAGTCTCTGGACGTTATCATGTATTTTAAGCTCGGCATCCCTAGCATTTAACGTCTTTTCATGCACACGGTATTCATAAAGGTTGTGCGGTACGTGCAGAAACGACGTGACGATACTCATACGCAGCCAGAAGTCATAGTCTTCTCCGCCAAGACAGTTTTCATCATGCGCGCCTACCACATCATGGATAGCTGCACGCCAGAGAAAACTGGCCCCTAGGAAGTTATCGCCGCTGTCGTGAAAATTGCTCAGTGTAACGTGTTTAGGTAAATGTAGACGTACGCTACCATCTGGGCGGTTGTGTTTTCGGCCAATACGCATCATTAAGGCTTGCGCCACTATCATGAATTGCAGTGTAATCGGAGTAGGCGAGTCCAAAGTTTTGGTTTAATTCAAGTGCATGAACCAAAATCTCGATCTGGTCGGGTAGCATTATGTTGTCAACTGATGTCCACGTGAAATATTCGCCAATAGCATAACGAAATCCATTATTAAGCGCGGCTGGAAGCTTCAAATTGTTCTGATTTACAATTCGTATACGTTTATCCGGCAAAAATGGTGTAATTGCCCCTTGAAAGTCGTCGGACGAACCATCGTTCACTACGATTAGCTCCCAGTTTTTGTATGTTTGAGCAAGGATAGATTTGATCGCGTGCGGGAGAAAGTCCGCATGATTGTAAATTGGCAGAATTATCGACACGAGTAGTCTTCTATTAAGAGGTGTCTGCTCGTGCTCTCCTAGCAGTCGGTCCCTAGACATAAGCCGATCATTTATTCTTGCACCAATATATTTCACAGTGTGGCGGGCACCATGATCTCGGACCATTTGGATTAGACCTTTGGCGATAAGTGGGATGCGGATAGTTGTCTTTGCATCTTGCTTCCGTAGACAAAGGAGAATTTGCTCTGGCTTGTAAAGGTGTCAGCAGTCAACGCGGAATACGAAACTTGCCTGCTATGCGACGGAATGGATATGTCAGCCGCCATGAGTTACTTTGCCGGAGTTGGGAGAGTTCAGCGGTTTTTTCCGCTAGTTTTGCATCTAGTTTTTGAATTACTTCCAAATTGTGAGATATTTCAGCTTCCTTTTTCGCAATCAATATCCAGTAATTATCCCTAATGGTGTCGATAGTAACGAAATCAGAATTCTGTCGTTCAATATGAATCTTTAGATAATATATTTCTTCCTTAAGAGTCGAGATTAGTGCTGTTGCTGTTCCCATAGCATCTAGATAAAATGTGCGGTCAATAGTAGGTACATCATCGATTTCGGATACTTCCCCACCCGAAGCGCTTTTCTCTGCTAAAAAGAATTGCAAATAATATTCATTTTCAGGCATTTGCCCTTAATCCAATAATGAGTGGAATAAATGCTCTGCAGATTCTCCTACTGCATTGTAATCCAGTTCCGCGTCATATCCTTACCCAGATACCCATGATGTAAGACGTTGAGACCGGCCACTGAAAATGCCTGTTTGTAGTTGTCTCTTTGCAGTTCTGTTCCATATTGCCAGGCGCCCTTGTTAAGCAGTCGGCGTTTACCAGCGAGATAGAAAACTGATGATGGATTTGGTATTATGATAAGCACTTTTTCGCTTACAGTCGCCATATTGCGCAGCATCGAAACTAATGATTCTGCGCTAAAATGCTCGCAAACACCGCTGTTCCAAGCCACGGTGTAGCGTGAAACCGCATCGGAGGTGAAATTAATGGCATTAAGATTGAAAAACTTTGTATCTGGCGAGCCTTCAAACCTTTCGTATGCTGCCGCAGCGTGCGTTAATGCCTTCTTGGCAAAGTCAAGTAAATCAGTTTTATAGCCGTTAAGGTTTAGCAATAATGACAAATGCCCGGAGCCGCATCCAACTTCCAGCAGCGTCGAGCCAGAGGTAACACTTAGCCTTTCTAAAAGGGAGGCTATCTCTGACGCCAGTGCGCGCTCGACGTTTGAGATTTCGAGAGTGTATTTCTCAGCAACACTATTCCACGTCTCTTCTTTAGCCGCTATTTTCGACGGAGGATGTATTTCCTTGGTTGTGGTATCACTCTCCAATTTTTCAGGTTAAGAGGGTAATTCCCCCCGGTTTTAGCGGGGCTTGGCAGTAGAATTTACGCAACCATTTTTAGTTTCTATGTGGGCGTTATGCCGCCGATGCCCATATTGGGCCGTTCGTTGTTATACGTCCAGAGCCATTGTGTAGCTAATTCCTCAGCCTCTTCGATGCTTTCAATAATGTATTGGTCAGCCATTCTTGCCGAACAGTTCGGTTATAGCGTTCGAAATATGCGTTTTGTTGCGGCTTCCCTGGTTTGATGTGACTGATCGTAACCTCTTGTTTTTCAGCCCATTCCCTGAGCTTGCCACTGACATACTCAGGCCCATTATCCACACGAATTGTACGGGGTTTGCCGCGCCATTCGATGGTCTGGTTGAGGCAACGAATGACACGCTCAGCTGGTAGTGAGAAGTCGTCTTAAATGCCGAGCCCCTCGCGATTAAAGTCGTCCAAGACATTCAACAGCCGGAATTACCTGCCGTCTTCCAACCGATCCGCATAAAATCCATGGACCAAACCAAATCTGACGCTTCGGGCACGGCCAGCGCATCGGGTTTGTCGCGCTTCAACCGCTTGCGTGGCTTGATCCTGAGGTTCGGTTCCAGCTCACGGTAGATGCGTTATATGCGCTTGTTGTTCCAGCGATGCCCCCGGACATTGCGCAGGTAACAAAAACAAAGACCAAAGCCCCAGTTCTTCTTCACCCTCGTTAGCCCGATCAGCAGATTGGCGATCTGCTGGTTCTCTTCGTTCAGCCTAGCGCTGTAACGATAGCAGGTCTCGCTGACACCAAAGGTACGGCAGGCCAATGCAATGCCGACCCCGCGTAGCACCACAGCTTTCCTGGCCATCTCCCGGCGTTGAGATGCTCGAGTCATTTTTTTCCAAGAGCCTCTTTTAAAAGCTCTTTCTGCATGCTCATCTCGGCATACATATTCTTGAGCCGACGGTTAATGCGCCGGGCAACTGATTCACTGGATCAACTGCTTTCCCGGCTTCGATCCTCTAGAGCCTTCATCTGACTGATCATCGAGGCATCCATGCCGCAATATTTGGATCGCCACTTATAGAATGAAGCATTGCTCATTCCATGTTCGCGGCATAGCTCCGGTACTGGAACACCACCTTCCGCCTGACGCAGGATCGCAAGAATTTTCGCTTCGCTAAATCTGCTTATATTCATCAACAATCTTCTCCATCAAGCAGATAACACACCGTGACATCGCTGATATTAGGTCGGACACGAAAGCAACGCAGAAGTTTCAGGAGATAGGTTCGCTCGACCCGATGGTGCGGCATATCGTTCAAGAACATTGGAAGCGGTAGCGAGAGAGCGAATTCGGCTTTCAAGCCTGACGCATCCAGATTAACGCCAGCACCAAGTTGAGCGTTCAATGTGCGCAGATCGTGGATCGGATGATCCGGTCAGATATCTTGCCGATCCGTCTTCATCACCAGACTCTGAATAGTAGATCCGGGATATCAAAACGCATCGCGAAAAACCCGTCAATGTCGACTTCGGTTTGACAAAGCAGGTTGAGATCGCAGAATACCTGCCGCATGCTGCGATAGGTGGCATGGTTTAGACGGGCAAACAGATGCCGCCCAATCCGGCTTGCGCCGACTTGTTGTATAGTTATAAAGTGACGTCGCCATCTGGCCGCGCTTGCCATTGCAAGCAGTCATTTTTTTAAGACAGCAAAGCGCATGACGTTGCGCGCAAACGCACACACCCGGACTGCCGAAGGGAAAATTGGGAGTTCGTGCTTTAAAGAGCGCCGAACGCGTCAGAAGCAGAAATTGCTTCCGCTATGGAGCAGCAATGCCGAGGTGGAATTCAGATCGCGAATCTTCTAATCTGTGACACATAATGATAATAATCGGTATAAGCTTGGCCCTGCTTGGTAAGGGCTAAGTCAGTATCCATCCTTTTGCACCAACACGGGATGGGGACGCCTGATCATTCAGGCAAGGTGACTATTGCAGGATCTGAACCGCGCTGCACGCATCCGAAATCAAAAAATGCACCGGTAGCTATTTTAGGATATCACCGATCTTTTTCCATTCATGCCAATCACGTCAAAACCCAGTATGTGCAAGGAATCCGTTTTCGTTTTCAGCCAAATCGGGCGACGAAAAACTTACCCATAGGGTGACGGGAGGACTCTTCCTGACATAAGGAGCAGATCGCAATCCGCAATTCCAACCTCGAGTAATCCGATTCATCTGCAAACGACGTTTCATGAAGTAATGGGGTACAACAGACAAAAGGTACAAACTGCGTTTGTAAAGCTGACAGCCCGAAATCAGATTGCGGTAGTTGCGAAACCGTTTCTCATTGGTCGATACCGTCACCGACTCCATTCGGCCTCAGATGAACTTTACAGCGGAAGTCCCAGCTTTTTTGTATATTTACCAACCAGATCATCAATGGCGTCCAAAGATGCATCCTTATCGAAACCCCGATCATCCAAAGCCTCAAGGATCAGATCCGTCAGCCTGTCAATTGCGCGTTTATCCCGGGACTTTGCCACCCTGACGATCATGAAATGCAGAACCACCCGTGCGATGTCGTCGCGCGTCGGTTTACGTTCTGCCTTCAAACGATCCCGGTAATCCTTCTGCCACTCACGCTATTTGCGCAAACCTTCCAACTGGTGCTTACTGGACGCCATCGTATCTCCCATCGGCTGTTTCTGTTACCAACCATGGTGAGCCCGAAACTTGTCGGCGCAAAGCATTTTTCTTCACGCCCTCTACCCTCAAACGTCGTTTGCTCCCGAATCGGAAATATCGAAATCAACAACGTTAGTGTGGAAATTTGTAACGATCTTCACGCGTTTTGAATCGGGTTACTGCAAATTATTTCAGTTTGATATGCGTTGCGGTCAAACTGAAACGGCGTACCGACATATTGTGATGCGTTACCTACCATGATGTCCTGAACGAGTATCTTGCCCCGTCAACCCCAGCTTCCCACCACGCTGCCTGTGGAACGTTCTCCACTGCAAACCGGTGTGGTCGGGCGAGGCGTTTTCTTTTCCATTCTCTTGCCCGCTATCGAATAATCCTTACATGGCAGCGCGCTTACGATCAGGTCCAGAGTCAACTTGGCTACTGCTGGCGCAACGTTGAGAATATTTTTCAGATCATATTTGTGGACATATGACCCGATATTATGCCGGAAGTTTCAACAGCCCTATCCCCGGCATCATATACCCGACCAGTTCCACACCACGCGCTTCAATCCGAGGGACATGCCCCTGCCCCACAAAAAAATCGACCGCGCCCAATATGAATACCCACAAACGCCCATGCAAATAAAGGACCTATTCGTTATGGCAGAACGAACCAGATCTCGTTAGATTTTTGCTTTGTTACACACGATGCATAATCAGCGTCAGGGTCAGAACCGAGCCGCCGACTTTTAAATATTTCAGTCAACGGGATAAATATCGCGCAACAAAATCCTTCGGGACTTCTTTGAGGATTTCAATCTTCTGGCGCTCATCAAAACTGACTTGCCCCTCAACCCAGCGGTCATATTCCATTGAGATTCTAAGCTCTCCTTTGCAAAGAATCGCCCAGGAATGATCGAGGCCGCCGCCACGCTGCATTGACCAGTCCATACCAGCCAAATTATCTCGTAGGTTAATCCAGTCGGCCTCATCGATATCGAATATTGTTATATAGGCCATGTTTATCGATTCGTCGGGTGTTGCTTTGATTACTGCTCCACCCAAAGAATGGAGCTCGGATCAATGCCAAGCTTGCGTGCAACCGTCAGCGCCTCGTTTTTCAGTTGTGTTGATAACTGAGATTGCCGTGAAAGAACCCAGAAATATTTCTTCGGATTATCTCCAGCCACAATCGACCATTTATAATTTCGATCCAGCGCTACGATATTGTAACCCCCGTAAAACGGACCGAAGAACGAAACTCTCAATGCTCCAAGATCAGGGCTGCTCGCAAATTTTGCCTTTCCGGTAGCGCTTCGGTTTCTTCCCTTGGCGGGATCGTACCCGGCATTGACCACCTTAATGGTGCCATTGTGGTTTAATGAGTAATGAGCAGTGGTCTTGGTCATTCCCCGCTCAAAACGATTTTCGAAACGCCCCAACTCGTACCACTTACCCAGGTAACGATTGGCATCAAAACCTTTGACCGGAGACAGCGCCAAGTCCTGCCTATTCGTCTTACACGCGGTCAAAAATGCCAGGCCGACTAATGCTGAAACAAAACCCCAATATCTCAATTTCATATCAACACCTGCTTTTCCACTGGCAGGTTACCTATAGCGTCAGGACCACGTTTCAAGAACATGCCCACAATAGAAAACCGCCCGGATTGCTCCGGGCGGTTGAATTCCAACTCGAAAGGTTCCGGTATTAGAACTTGTAGGCGACGCCGAGACGAATATCATGCGTCTTGAACTTGTCGCGAACAACGGCAGCGCCATCGGTATCGAAATCAAAGTTCTTTTTACCGTAATCCGTATAACGGTATTCAAGACGGACAATTACATTGTCAGTTGCAGCATAGTCTACGCCTGCTCCAGCAGTCCAACCCGTGAGCGTCTTGCTTTCAGAAACGCTTGCTGACTCGAAGCCGTTGGAGCCGGAAAGCGTGTTCTTCACGCTACCAAACGCGACACCACCGGCAATGTAAGGCAGGAAGCGATCAAATGCGACACCAGCACGGGCACGCACAGCACCTGACCAGCGCAGCTTGCTTTCCAGATTGTAATCAATGCCATCGACAGTTTCGGAATAGCTGTCCTTGAGATTGTTATAGGTTATGTCACCATCGATACCGAGGATGAAGTTGCTTCCCGTATCAAAGTTGTAACCTGCATAAAGACCACCGAGGAAACCATCTGGCTTGATGCGGAGTGAGTCAAAACCATCGCTGAAATTAGACCGACCCCAGCCGTAACCAACCTGGCCACCGATATAAGCGCCTTCCCACGAAAATGTAGGCGCTACCACAACGGGTGCAGGCTCTTCATACTGAATGGCGTCAGCAGCCTGCGCACCGTAAACACCAGCCAGAACAACGGTTGATGCAAGAAGAACTGACTTGATATTCATCTATAATCTCCCCGCTCTCCAAGAGAGCCCTAATTAATCACTGACTTTAAGATAGCGCAGCGCACAGAAAAGTCTGTAGTAATCCGGCAACACAACCCCACATTGGGACAATCCGGCATCTACCTCATAAATGAGGTTAACAAAGCGATAACAAGCATCCCTGACCACAACGCTTCAGTTTCGTTGATTTTCCAGAAAGAGAGATTTGAAACGGCGTGGCGTGAGGTACAATCCAGGGCTGCATAATTTCTCAGCAAACCAGCTTGTTGGGACCGAGTTTTCATACAACAAAAAGGCCCCGCACCTGCGGAGCCTTTTTGCGTTTAAACTTGCATTGACCTCCAGAAGAAACGAGGACAGGTCAGTTGCAATCTCTCGATTATGGCGTGACGTCGAAGCCGAACCACTTTTCGGAAAGCTTCTTGATCGTACCGTCAGCTTTGGCGGCTTCAATGGCCTCGTTGAACATTTTCTGGAGTTCCGGTTCGTTCTTTCGGATACCGACGGCAACGCCACGACCGAGAATTCCGCCCTTGAAATAAGGACCGGTCATGACGATATCCTCGTTGCCAGGCTTCTTGGCTGCATCGGTGAGATAGGCGAGCGAAGCGACGATCAGGTCAACGCGGCCCGATTTCAGATCGAGGTCGTGTTGATCGGTGGTCTTGTACTCACGGATGTCGGTTGAATCCTTGAAATATTTGTCGAGAAGCGAGAGACCGAGCGAAGCTGTCTGCACGCCAACAGTGCGGCCTTTGATTTCAGCGGCCAACTCATCAATGACCTTCTGGCTGGCGGCTTCATCCTTTGCCAGATAAAGCGTTTCGCCCGTATGTGGCAGCTTGGCGAATGGGCTGTCCTTCAGCGTGGCGAAAGTCTGCGGTGTCAGGCCGTAGGACACGGAAAAGTCAATCGTTTCCTCACGCTTGGGCGTTGCGGTCAAACCCGCCATGATCGCGTCGAATTTTCCTGCATTGAGCGCCGGGATAATGCCGTCGAACGGCTGCGCAGCGATGGTGCATTCGACCTTCATGCGCGCGCACAGGTCCTTGTAGAGATCGACTTCATAGCCATCGAGTGTGCCATCGGGCCGGGTAAAGTTATAGGGAGGGAAAGCACCCTCCGTCGCAATGGTGATCTTGGTCCATTTCTTTTCTTGCGCATGCGCCGATGCGGTCGTGAGAACCAGCGCAGAAACGAACAGGGCTTTGAACAATCCCATAGTCTTCATGTGAGTTACCTTACGCAGTTGTTTGCTGGCCAATTTTGCAGGCAAGCATCGGTTGAAACAATCAGGCAGCATTTTCGTGGCTGATGAATTTGCGAAAACGCTCGGACTTCGAATGCCCGAACACGTCTTCCGGCGTACCATCTTCTTCGATCAAACCCTGATGGACGAAGACCACGCGATTGGACACATCACGGGCAAAGCCCATTTCGTGCGTGACGACCAGCATGGTGCGGCCTTCTTCAGCCAGACCGCGCATGACGCGCAGGACTTCGCCAACCAGTTCCGGGTCAAGCGCCGATGTCGGCTCGTCGAACAGCATCACCTTCGGCTTCATGGCAAGTGCGCGTGCGATGGCCGCGCGCTGTTGCTGGCCACCGGAAAGATGCGCCGGGTAGAAATCGCGCTTGTCGGCAATGCCAACCTTTTGAAGAAGCGCTTCTGCTTCTTCCACGCATTCGGCACGCGAGCGGCCCTGGACATAGATCGGTGCTTCTATGATGTTTTCCAGAATGGTTTTATGCGACCACAGATTGAAGCTCTGGAATACCATGCCAAGTTCGGAACGGATGCGCGAGACCTGCTTCCGGTCTGCCGGATAGGCTTCACCCTTGCCGTTCTTTGCCATACGAATGGTCTCTCCCGCCACCGTGACCGTGCCCGACGTCGGAATTTCAAGAAGATTGATGCAACGCAAAAGCGTCGATTTTCCAGAGCCGGACGAGCCAAGGATAGAGATGACCTCACCTTCGCGCGCCTCCAGGGAAATGCCCTTGAGCACTTCATTGGCACCAAAACTCTTGCGCAGATCTTCAACTTTCAGCGCCACCGGTGCATTGGGAGACAGGAGTTTACTCACGATGTTTTTCCTTCGGCAGAGCTTGCGGTAGCGGCGCGGGCCACGGGCTGGCGCAGATAAGGTGTAAGCCTGTATTCGGCGAACATAAGCACACGCGTCAAAACAAAATTCATGGTCAGATAGATAGCACCCGCAATCACGAACACTTCAATCGCCCGATAGGTTTCTGCAATGAGTTTGGCAGCGATACCGGTCACTTCCATCAAGGTAATGATGGAGGCCAGCGACGTTGCCTTGACCATGGAGATCATTTCATTGCCATAGCCGGGCAGCGCCTGACGGATAGCAAGCGGCATGACGACACGGCGAAAGCAGGTGAAACGCGACATGCCACAGGCTTTTGCCGCCTCGATCTGGCCATGCGGCACCGAGAGAAGACCGCCACGGATGATCTCGCTGGCATAGGCTGCATTGTTGAGGGTCAGCGCAATGATCGCGCACCAGTAAGGTTCGCGCAGGATCGGCCACAGAAACGAATAGCGGATCACCGGAAACTGGCTCAGGCCATAATAGATAATAAAAATCTGCACCAGAAGCGGCGTGCCGCGAAAGACGAACACATAGAGACGGGCTATCCAGTCAAGAACAGCAATGCCCGACAAACGCATCATGGCAAGAAGCAGGGCCAGAACAGCACCCAATAGGATTGAGCTTGCGGCAAGTTGAAGCGTGAGCGGTACACCGCTCAACATTTGCAAGAAAGCTTCGGAATAAAATTGCAGGTTCAATTTGCCCTCCTGACGCTACGCGAGAAGTGGCGCTCGGCAGCCTGCAGAATGCTCCCAGAAACCGACGAAATCAGCAGATACAGCGCGCCCGCGATCAGGAAGAAGTTAAATGGCAGACCTGTCGAACCAGCGCCGATCTGTGCCTGTCGCAGAATGTCGACGACGCCTACCACCGAAATCAACGCGGATTCTTTCAATGAAACCTGCCAGACATTGCCAAGACCGGGAAGCGCATGGCGAAGGGCAAGGGGCGCAATGATGCGACGGAATTTTAGCGCCTGCCCCATGCCACAGGCCGAAGCCGCCTCAAGCTCGCCTTTGGATACGGCGCGAAACGCCCCGCGAAACACTTCTGTATGATGCGCGCCACAGGAAATACCAATGGCGAGAACACCGGCCAGAAACGCGGGGAAGCCGACAAAACCCTGCGCCCCAAACAACCGGCCTATGGCCGTCACAGCAGCACTGCCGCCAAAATAGAACAGATAGATGACCAGCAGATCGGGAATGCCGCGAATGATGGTCGTATAGCCATCAGCAATTGCGCGCAGGACAAGGCCGCCGGAGATTTTGGCCCAAGCGGCAAACACGCCGATTATTGCGCCAAGCAGAAAGCCCAGCACGGCGAGCGATACGCTCACCAGTGCCGCCATCATCAGCACATGCCCCCAGCCATCCGGCCCGAAGCTCAAAATATCCAGAAATGCTTTCATGATGCATTATGCCGTGTGGGGTATTGTGGAACCAATGCCATCTACTCTCCGAAAAAACTTGTTTAACCCGTGCTTCATTTGGCACAAACAGGCAAGGCCGGTTGGACACTATCTGGAATGGGATTCACAAAAACAGCGCCATTCAGTGCCTTGTCGTGATCTTTTTTGGCTCCTGCAATTTTCTCCGGATTAAGAAAAAGCTCGATAGCCGTGCTTCCCATAATCTTTGCTGCATGGGCCATGCCTTTGTGCGCAGCAGGCAATTTGCCCTGCGCGACCATCTGCCAGGAATGAAGCGGCGTGCCGATTGCGCATGTCGCACCGCGCATCTGTACGGTCGGAACCACCCAGCTCACACTGCCAACATCGGTGGAACCCACGAGCGATTTATCGCCCTTGTAAGGCTCATAGATGCTCTCACACAGCGCAATGTCGGCGGGCTCGACACCGAAGCGACGAAAGGCATCACCGATATCTTCCCGGCTCAATGTTGCCTGAAAGCGTTTTGCTGTTTCGCGGTCCTGCTCATCGAAAACCGGCGGACCGAGGCGTTCAAGCTCGCACTGCATGAGCTGTTCCAGCGTCTTGTTGCCAACAAGATTGGCATCACCGCTGACGATCTGGCTTTTAACCGTTGTCTCGGTCATCAGCGCCGCGCCGTCGGCAATCTTTTTGACGCGCTCCAGCAAGACCTGCATCTCGGGCAGTTCGCGGGCACGGATCAGATAGCGCACACTGGCTTTTGCCTGAACCACATTGGGCGCAGAGCCGCCAGTATCGGTCACGGCATAATGAATGCGCGCCGATGACGGCATATGTTCGCGCATATAATTTACGCCGACATTCATCAGCTCGACCGCATCCAAGGCGCTACGGCCAAGATGCGGGGCGGATGATGCATGGGCCGCACGACCCGTGAAATTGAAATCGATTTCGTTGCAAGCCAGCGAAACCGGATCATTTACGCCTGCGAAAGGCGCCGGGTGCCAGCAGAATGCGATATCGACATCATCGAACAAGCCTTCGCGCACCATAAAACCTTTGGCCGATCCGCCCTCTTCAGCCGGGCAACCGTAATAGCGAATGCGCCCCTTGATCCCATTGGCTTCAAGGTAATCCTTGACGGCACTAGCTGCCAGCAATGAGCCTGAACCAAGCAGATTATGACCACAGCCATGGCCGTTGCCGCCAGCTTCGATCGGTTGCTCTTCAGCGACACCGGCAATCTGGCTCAAACCTGGAAGCGCATCAAATTCACCAAGAATGGCGATGACTGGACCTTCGCTGCCCGCTTCACCCATCACGGCGGTGGGTAAGCCTGCAATACCGCGCTCGACGCGAAAGCCTTCCGCCTGCAACATGGCTGCGTGCGCATCGCTCGATAAGTATTCCTGATAATTGGTTTCGGGATGATCCCAAACCGTATCGCTCAGTTCGAAATAGGCGACACTCTTGCTGTCGACAATATCCCATATGTCGTGATGGTTCTTCAACTTGCGGTCCATGCTCTCGGCTCGGCTTCAACATTCAGTCGGAAGAAGCACATCAAGGATCGTCGAGAAACCTCAATACGGGCCTCTGTCTTATCGGCTTTTATGGCTGAAACAATCCGGTCTGACTGCGACCACCAAAGAGAGCGCTCCTCCCGAGCTGTACCTAGAGGTACTCCAGATTTGTGGCAACCGGTACAAGGGAAATTGATCAAAAGAGCCGGGAAAAGTGTCATTATGGAAAGTCTATTTTTCCATAATGACAGATCGCAAGATAAGCGGTTCGGCCCGATGATCAGTCGGGGACTGTCGCAATGTCTTTTCATCCAACGATCCAGAATTCATCGTTCGCCGTTATGAACGTCACGTTCGTTCTCCGGCTCTGTCCGACGGCGACGCGTTAAATCACTTGCACAACGCGAATTGCGGCGGCCATAATGACGGCGAATGATTTCAGCCCAGGGTGTTGTGATTTTCATCGCACGTCAGCAATCCGATTAAATCTTACCCCATAGAAATCAAAAACCTTATTTTGGGGCAGAGACTTTGCATCGATATAGAGGATCGAGTTTTATGAAAAACCTTGGAAAACTTTTCTCGGCAGCGCTCGTCATTGGCACATTCAACAGCACGGCATTGACACAAAGTTTTGCAAAGACATTAGTTTATTGTTCCGAGGCATCTCCCGAAAACTTTGACGCCGCGCAAACGACCTCTGGTGCCGTATATGACGCTTCGGCGCGCAATATTGCCAACACCCTTATAAAGATAAAGCGTGGCTCTACCGAGCTCGAACCAGGACTTGCCGAAAGCTGGGATGTTTCCGAAGACGGTAAAGAATACACGTTCCATCTGCGAAAAGGCGTCAAATTTCATACAACGGACTTCTTTACGCCCACGCGTGAATTCAATGCCGATGACGTGATTTTCACTTTTGAGCGGCAGGGCGATGAGAAGAACCCCTATTATAATCAGGGCACCTGGCCGCAGTTCGGCGCTTATTCTTTTCCCTCACTGATCGAGAAAATTGAAAAAACTGACGACAACACTGTCAAGTTTGTACTCTCACAGCCTGAAGCGACCTTTATTTCAACGCTTTCGCTGACGTTCTCCGCAATCCAGTCAAAGGAATATGCGGATAAGCTTGTTGCTGAAGGCAGACTGGAAGATTTCAGTCAGCAACCTGTCGGAACGGGCCCGTATCAGTTTGTCGCTTATCAAAAAGACACTGCCATACGATACAAAGCCAATCCCGATTATTGGGGTGGTCCTCAGAAGATTGATACTCTTATCTTCGCGATCACACCGGATGCAGCAGTTCGATATCAGAAACTGAAAACTGGGGAGTGCCACGTCATTGCAGCGCCCAATCCAGCCGATATTGCGGAGATGAAACAGGATCAATCCTTGTCGATGCTCAGCAAAGATGGATTGAATCTCTCATTTCTGGCTTACAACACGCAGCAGAAGCCATTTGATGACGTTCGCGTGCGAAAAGCCCTGAATATGGCCGTCAACAAACCTGCAATCATTGAGGCCGTGTATAACGGATCGGCCATTGTTTCGGTGAACCCTCTCCCACCTTCGGTCTGGGGGTATAACAAGGACGTCAAGGATGATCCTTATGATCCGGAGCAGGCGCGCAAACTGCTGGAAGAAGCAGGCGTTACAAACCTTAAGATGAAAATCTGGGCCATGCCTGTGCAGCGTCCTTACATGCCCAATGCACGCCGGGCGGCCGAATTGATCCAATCCGATTTTGCGAAAGTGGGTGTAAACGCGGAAATCACGACCTATGACTGGGGGGAATATCTCAAACTGTCGCTGGAAAAAGACCGGGACGGTGCAATTATGCTGGGCTGGACTGGCGGCATTGCAGATCCCGATAATTTTCTGGCCGCCCTGCTAGGCTGTCAGGCTGTTGGCAGCGCAAACCGCGCGAACTGGTGCAACGACGATTTTGAAAAGCTCATCGCCGCGGCCAAATTAACGACTGATCAGGCTAAAAGAGCAAAACTCTATGAGCAGGCACAGGTCGTATTCAAGCAGGAAGCTCCCTGGCTCACCATTGCGCATCAGATTGTTGAGCAACCTGTCAGCACCAAAGTTAAAGATTTCCGTATTGATCCCTTTGGCGGCTATCTCTTCGAAGACGTTGATATCGAAGAATAAACATATGTGAACTCGATCGGATAACAAGCCGAGCACACCCGAGTTGCGCGTTTATCATTGCGTGCAACTCCCACAATTCAGAGACATTTGCTGAGCCCTGAACCTGCTCAACGCCCAAGAAGATTTGCCATGAATATCACAGAACGTTTTCTAAATTACACACGTATCAACACAACAGCCGTGCCCAATTCCGGCAAGCTTCCCTCAAGCGAAGGCCAGACACGGCTTGCAACGCTGCTTGCAGGTGAAATGCGCGCTTTGGGGTTAGATGTTGAAGAGCGTGATCACTCTATTGTGGTTGGCACGCTGGCGGCCAATCCATCCACCGAGAAACACAATTACCCGACGATTGCGTGGGTTGCTCATCTCGATACCTCTGCAGAATACTCGACAGACACACATGCACACATTGTTGAATACCACGGAGGAGACATTGTTCTGAACGAGGCAACGAACGCAGTCATGCGGGTCTCCGAGTTTCCTGAACTTAGGCACTATATCGGTGATCGTATCATCGTAACCGACGGCACAAGTCTTCTGGGCGCTGATAACAAGTCGGCCATCGCTGAAATCATGAATGCCATTCAATATCTCACAAATCATCCCGAAATCGAACACGGACCCGTAAAAGTAGTTTTTGTGCCGGACGAAGAAATTGGGCTACTGGGTGCAAAAGCACTTGACGCCTCTTCGTTAAATGCGGATTTCGCCTATACTCTTGATTGCTGTGCTATCGGTGAAATTGTCTATGAAAACTGGAATGCAGGAGAGTTCCGCATCAGTTTTACAGGCCAACCGGCACATCCAATGTCAGCCAAAGGCAAGCTATGCAATTCCATTTTCCAGGCACAGCAGTTTATCGCTATGCTGCCCGGGGGCGAGCGTCCGGAATATACCGAAGGCAAAGAGGGCTATTACTGGGTAAAGGGAATTGACGGCAGCGTTGCAAGGACCAATCTCACGATAGATATTCGCGACTTTACCAGAGACGGGTTTGAAAAGCGCCGCCAGTTCATCGACAATTTAGCCGCCAGCTTCAATCAGCTGGCTGGCGAAACAATCGTCGATGTGGATTACAAGCCAGTCTATCGGAATGTTGCAGAGAGCCTCCAGGGTGAAAATCGCTATCCGGTTGAATTGGCTCTGAATGCAATGAGAACCATTGGCATTGAGCCAAAGTCCATTCCGATGCGTGGCGGTTATGATGGCGCAGTTCTTTCTGAAAGGGGTGTCCCTTGTCCCAACTTGTTCTGCGGGGCCCACAACTTCCACTCAATTTATGAATTCCTTCCGGTAAACTCTCTTGAGAAAGCTTCCGAAATGGTGGTGGAGATTATCAGAAGCGCCAGAAAACCTGGCTGATATGTTTTCTCTTGGCGCGACCAGAGTGAATGGCATGCCTTAACGATCCGCCCCGGGCCATAAGCACCATTGTTTTACGAATGAAATCGTTGCTCGTACGATTTCTATATCAACCTGCGGCCTATCCTTCGGATGGGACTTGATCAAGCTTTAGCGTTCGAGACCAACCTGTCGTAAAGCTCGGGGCGGCGGCTATCAAAAATTGAAATGCCATAGCCCATATCGGCAAAAAACAACTCCTTAACGCGAGCCTGCTCAACATCGACTTCTGCCACAACTAGTGCGTCTGCCATGGTCGAACTGGCAAGCACCTCACCTTTGGGCGAAACGATTCGGCTACCGCCATAAAAGCGCTTGCCGAATTCCGCATCGGCACGATCAGCAACTGCCATATAGACAAAATTTTCAATTGCACGCACACGCAGCATGTCATTGGCCAGCATGGATGCGGTCACCGGCCAGTTTGTCGGCATCGCAATCACATCGGCCCCATCGAGTGCCAGTTCGCGCGCACATTCTGGAAAACGCAGATCAAAGCAGATCATGACGCCGATTTTCAATGGCCCGATATCGAAAACACGCGACCTTCCGCCGTCGCCGGGCTTAACGAACCGATCAGCGCCCATTTGCGGCAGATGTTGCTTGCGGTAAAGACCTGCCTGCCCTGACGGCGCAATAAATGCTGCGCTGTTGAAGACAGCATCGCCATCGCGTTCAAGAAGCCCGATCACGGCGTGGCAACCGGTCTCGGTAACGGCTTGCTGGATAGGCAAAAGGCGCGGATCATCAAGCGCAACAGCAGCACGCTCTGTCTCCTCGCGTGTCTCGAACATATAGCCGGTGAGCGCACATTCAGGAAAAATGACGACACAGGCTCTCGCAGAAGCTGCATCGCGAATAGCCTTACAAACGGCACGGATATTGTGGTCAAGTTCACCGGGCAATGATGACATCTGCGAAACGGCAATTTTTGGCAGAACCATTTGTTACTCCTGTCAGATCAGAATGTGGCCGGTTCGTTAAACCAGCCACATCTCAATAGATTGTGTTTTGCGAATTAGCGGAGTTCTTCCTGCCCCTGCCGCAGCAAGAAGGTCATCACAGCCGCAAACAAAAGCAAGCAAACAACCAGCCACAGACCCGACGACGGATGTCCGGTCGCGGTTTCAGCCAAGCCCATGATATTGGGTCCGACAAAGCCACCAAGGATACCGCAGGAATTCACAAAACCAATGCCACCAGCCAGAGCCGCGCCAGACAAACGCGAGGCCGGAAAGGTGAAGATAATGGAATTGACAACCCAGAACACGGTGGCCGATGCGCACATGCCGATGAAACCAACGACCGGACCCGATACGAGGCCAATGAGAAAGCCACAGGCCATCACGGTCAGGGCGAAGGAAATCAAGCCGCGCGCTCGGCCCGGTGTTGTCGCCAGTCGCGGCAGATAGATTGCACCAATTGCAGAAGCGATCCATGGCAAAGTCGCCAGAAGACCAATTTCAAGCGGTGTGAGATTACCGTAACTGCCAATGATGCTCGGCAGGAAATAGGCCACTGAATAGATCGCCACCTGATGGCAGAAGTAAACAAGAATTGCGAGCAATATCTGCCAATCGCGAATGACATCGAAAAGGCGGTGATTGCCCGAGCCTTTAACGCCTTCCTGGACCTCTGCGGCCAGTCGGGCTTTCAGGTCGGCGGCTTCTTCAGGCGTGACCCATGAGGCTTTCTCCGGCGTGTCCGGCAGCACTTTCCACACGACATAGGCCAAAGCTACGGCAGGCAGGCCTTCGATCAGGAACATCCATTGCCAACCGTGAAGGCCACCCCAGCCATCCATGCTTAGCAAAATGCCAGCCATGGGCGAGCCGATAATATTGGCAAAAGAGGCACCGAGCAGAAAAAAGCCGTTGGCCTTGGCCCGTTCAGAGCGCGTGAACCAATAGGTGAAATACAGCATCACACCGGGGAAGAGACCCGCTTCTGCCGCCCCCAGAAGAAGGCGCATGATGTAGAAAGAGGTTGGCCCCTGTACAAAGGCCATGCCAGCCGAAATCAGCCCCCATGTGACCATGATGCGCATGATCCAGAACCGGGCACCGACCTTGCGCATGATGAGGTTGCTGGGCACCTCGCACAAGGCATAAGTCAGAAAGAAAAGGCCTGCACCAAGACCATAGGCCGCCGCCGAGATACCCAGATCGATTTCAAGCCTGTCCTTGGCGAAACCAATATTGGTCCGGTCAAGAAAGCTGATGACATAGACCAGACATAAAAGCGGTAACAGCTTCCACAAAATTCGTTTGGATAGCTCTTCCCTGTTAATCGTCGCGCTCATGGCGCTCCTCCCATGTGATGAATATTGGAGATTTCCCAAAGCGCGGGCTGGTCCCAACCAGCCGTATCGCGCCATTGGAGACAAGATCAGCCGCGTGGTGCTTTGGCCGTGCGTTCAACCGCACGCAGGAATTCAAAATCGCAACCGGTATCGGCTTGCGTTACTTCCTGCATGAACAGTTTTCGATATCCGCGTTCTGCTTGTTTTGGGGCAACTGGCTGCAAGGCTTTACGCCGTGCATTCAGTTCTTCCTCGGAAACCAGCAGATCAATACTTCGTTGCGTGACGCTCAATCGAATACGGTCGCCGTTTTGTACCAGCGCCAACGGCCCACCGATTGCAGCTTCCGGCGTGACATGCAGAACAATTGTTCCAGCCGCCGTACCGCTCATGCGCCCGTCGGAGATACGCACCATATCCTTCACGCCCTGACGCGCGAGTTTTTTGGGGATCGGCAGATAACCCGCCTCAGGCATGCCGGGCGCACCGATAGGACCGATGTTTTTGAGCACCAGAACATCATTGGCTTTCACATCGAGATCAGGATCGTCGAGCCGGTTGGCCAGATCTTCGGAGTTCTCGAACACGACCGCCCTGCCCTCATGTTCCATCAAATCGGCATTGGCCGCCGACTGCTTGATGATTGCGCCTCCCGGTGCCAGACTGCCCTTGAGATAAGCAATACCACCAGCCGGATAGATCGGGTTATCAAGGCTGCGTACGACTTCCTGTGGAAACGGCCTGAACGCGCCAATTTCCTCACCAAGCGTGCGGCCTGTAACGGTCATGACGTCGAGATTAAGCAACGGCTTCAATGTCGACAGGATTGTCTGCATACCGCCAGCCCGATGCAGGTCTTCCATATAATGCTGGCCTGACGGCTTGAGGTCGACCAGCACCGGTGTTTCACGGCTCATACGGTCAAAAGCATCAAGATCGATATCGATCCCCATACGCCCTGCAACAGCGGTCAGATGCACGATACCATTGGTTGATCCACCAATCGCCAGAAGCACACGCAACGCATTTTCAAATGCCCCAACGGTGAGGATTTTATCGGGTGTAAGCCTGGTTTCGGCCATGCGCACGGCCTGCGTGCCAGTCATTTCCGCAATACGCATGCGGTCGGACGTAACGGCAGGCGGGCTTGCAGCGCCTGGCAACATCATGCCAAGCCCTTCAGCAATACACGCCATCGTGCTTGCCGTCCCCATAACCGAGCAGGTGCCGACGCTTGCCACGAGCCGCGAATTGACCTCCGTGATCGCTTCGTCATCAATCTCATTGCCGCGATACTGCCCCCAGTAACGGCGGCAATCCGTACAGGCTCCGACGCGCTCGCCGCGAAAACCGCCCGTCAGCATCGAACCCGTAACAAGCTGGATGGTTGGAATATTGGCTGATGCCGCCCCCATCAATTGCGCAGGAACGGTCTTGTCGCAACCGCCAATCAGCACAACCGCATCCATCGGCTGCGCTCGGATCATTTCTTCCGTGTCCATGGACATCAGATTGCGCAGATACATGCTGGTCGGGCTGGAGAAGCTCTCGGCAATCGAGATTGTCGGGAACTCGATGGCAAGACCGCCCGCCATCATTACGCCGCGACGTACAGCATCGATCAGCTGAGGCATGTTACCGTGACAGGGATTGTAACCACTTCCCGTATCAACAATGCCGATAATGGTGCGATCAAGTGCGTCATCGGTGTAGCCAGCGCCCTTGATAAAAGCCTTTCGCAGAAACAACGAAAATCCGGAATCACCGTAATTCGTCAATCCCTTGCGTAGGCCGCGCCTTGCGTCACGGTCATCCGTATTCGTCATGGAATCTCTGCTTCTTTATTATTAATGAAATTATTAATAATCTGATTAAAGCCATTTACGCAAGCCCCCTTGCGCATTGTTTGTTGGCAATGCGTTTGTTATGAGGAGCAAAGAGCTACGATAAAACGTAAGGCAAAAGCGGCAATGGATCTGGAAGAACTGGTCGCCACACTTGAAGAAGATATTGTTCTTGGCGTCATTCAGCCGCGGCAAAGACTGATTGAAGATGAAGTGATGGCGCGCTTTACGGCCAAGCGGCATGTGGTGCGACAAGGTTTTACCGAACTTGAACGCATTGGTCTGGTGGAGCGTCGCCGCAATATCGGCGCTGTCGTGCGCTCTTACACCGCAGAAGAAGTGACGAATTTATTTGCGGTGCGCGAACTACTGGAAGGTTACTGCGCAGATACGCTCCCGCTTCCGGTCAGCGAAGATCACATCGCGGAACTCGAAGCCATTCAAACCAAGCATGACAATGCCATCGCCGATGGAGATTTACGCGGTATTTTTCGCGCCAACATGGCCTTTCACCGTACCTTGTTCGGCCTGTCGGACAATCCTGTGCTTGTTGCCGCGATACATGACCATGCCCAGCGCGCCCATGCAATTCGCAGTTCCAATCTGCGCTCCCGCGAGCATATGGAGCGCGCACGTCTTGAACACTGGGCTATGATCAAAACACTCAAAGAAGGTGATCGGCAGCGCATGGTCGAACTATGCAAAGCGCATATTCAGCCATCACGGGATGCTTATATTGAAGCCATCTCCGAGAGAATCATTTCTCCTCCCAAACTGCACGATACGGCACCTTGATCTGTGACGCCTGCTAGGCTTTACGCGAGGCAATAACTCTCGCCGTTCATTTCCAATGATATTGACGTAATGGCGATGCGGCCAAACGCGACAATCCCAACCAAAAAGGCCGGACAATGTCCGGCCTTTTCTTTTCTGTTTCAGTGCTGTGGTTTTACCACTTCACTTTGAATCCGACCTGTCCCTTGACGGAATAGCTGTCGCCAAAGTTGTTGAGGCTGGTGTTGACGAGGCCTTCGCCATAGATCGAGTACTTGTCGTCGTTCCAGTTGTAGGAACCGCCAATGCCAAGCCCGCCCCAGAGACGATCCTGCTCGCTGGCAAAGCTGACGCCTGCAACATCAACCTTTGTGCCTTCAAGGAACTCGTAATAGAGATTGGCAATCCCATAGACATGCGCCCGATCAAGCTGGCCATTGGCGTTCTGCCATGAGCTTTCATGATCAAGCGTCAGGCCGAGACGACCTTGCAGGCTGTCACCACGGTCAATGCTTACCCTTGAACCGAAAGTGTCGGTGAAGGCGTCAAAATCAACGCTCGAATAGACAAGCTGTGCCTGCGGCGTGACCGACCAGGCCGGATCAATGGCAATGCGCTTGCCACCTTCAACCGACAGGGCATAGCCAAAACCGTCATTGCCACCGGCAAGCGTGGCATTGGCAAGATTGGAGCTGAGGTCACTTCTGTACCATGTCAGCTGTCCCTGGCCGTCGAGGTAGAAGCCATTTTCGCCATACCAGGTCAAGGTTCCGCCAAAGCCATAGCCATCGGTGGAGATTTCACCATCGCCATACACGGAATTGGTCTTGGTCTTGCCATGGGCATAATGAACCGTGACGCCACCGATCAGCTTGCCGCCTTCATTCTCAAGCAGCAGACCGTCGAGACCAGCCTGAAGCTTCAGGATATTCTGGTCATAATCGGTTCTTGAGGTGGAGAAGCGTGGCTCGATGCTGTTATGGGCGCCTTCGATGCGTCCCCAGACGCCATTGCCTTCAATAGCAACGCCTGCTTCTTCAGGTGCGGCATAGGGCGTACCGACCGGATCAGCGCCTTGCGCAATCACGCGATTGCCATTGTTGGCCCAGAAGCGGTTACCGACGCGCTGTTGAAGCGTGGAGACACCATTCAGGCCGAGCAGTGACTGCGCATAGCTTTCATAGGTCGGAACACCTGCCTGATAAAGCGGTTCCTCGGGCTGGGGGTCCACGGGATCGACTGGATCGACAGGCTTCAGCTGCGAACGCAGGTACCAGTCACCATCGGTTGGTGTTGAAACGCCGCCCTGATAGAGCTTGTAGGCATAGGCACCGCCGACGACAGCCTGCTCACCCTCATGGGTATAATCGCCAAGAAGCGAGAACTTACCTTCCGAAGCACCGCCGACCTCGATGATCTTGATGCCTTCCACCGTCTGTGCACCAACACCACCCACATTGGTAACGGCAACATTCGTTACGCCGGACGTGTCGCCTGCTACCGCCAGTCGGTCAGATTCCGATGTATCACCGTTCAAAACGGTATCGATCAACAGCTTGCCACCCTCACCGGTATAATTGCCTGCAATCGTCAGAACATCGCCAGCAGCACCATCTTGAGTTGTGATCGTGCCTGCATTGGTGACATTCCCGGCGATCGTGTAAATACCCTCGCCATCTCCCTTCCCGACGAATGATGATGATCCATCAACCGATAGATTACTCTCCAGTGACAGGGCGACGGTGCCGTCGAGCGTCGAACCATTGCGCAAGAAGACACCTGTTTCGGCTTCCGCAATCTCACCGACCTTCCACGCGCCATCCGTGATGGTAAGTGATGCGCCATCCAGATTGGCAATTTCCCAATTGATAATATTGCTACCTAGAGCTGTCGTGCTTACACCCTTCAGCGTCAGGATATCAATCATTCCGTCCGCAACAGAGGTATCATCGCCACCGTCTAGAATCTGAGTACCGTCATAGGCAGGTGACGAAACCAGCACTTTGTCTGAGCCTAGCCCAGCGAAAAGATTTCCAGCAAAAGTTCCGCCCGTCCATTCCAGGGTGTCGTCCCCGTCACCCAGATCAATATCACCTTTAACACTTCCATTCTGGAGCCAAACATTGGTTGAATTATTGCCTACACCCTGAATGGCGTAAGTGGCGGCATCAATATCACCCTCATTGATGATCGTCACTTGAGAGGCGCCCGATGTATGAATAGCACCACCCGAAGCAGAGGAGATTTTGCCACGATTGACGATTTCGATATCTCCGCCGGTTATCGAAATAACATTGGCAGCCACGTCGCTCGAAGTGTTCTGGATAGTTCCACCGGCATCATTCGTGATCGACACAGGTGTAGCCACATTATTATTGGTCAGGGTAATAGCAGAGGTATACCCTTCCAAAGTCCCGCTATTATTGAGCGTGAAAGCAGCATTTTCTCCAGTCGTGATCACATCAATGGCACTCCCGACGACACCATTTAGACCGCTTCGGAACTCGCCCGTATTGTTAAACGAGAAATTTCCCGAAACGGCAGCATAGTTTGGAGCCAGCCGAATTCCGTTAGCTTGTGTCAAGAACGAACCGTGATTCGTAAATGTAAAGTCTCCAATTGACGGGTTGTTTTCATAATAATTCCTATAAGAAATACCAGTTGTTGTATTCACAACACCCGATTTGGAATTAAAAATTGTTGTGCTTGACGGAACAACTAAGGGATCGTCAATTTGACCGGCATAAAATCCTGAGGCACTTACCAAGCCATTATTCTCAATATATACGGTAGATTCATTATTGCTGCCACTTGCGGTAAAAGCTGATGTATTAGCAGCAGTAATTGTTCCATCATTAACAGCTATATATCTCTTTTCCACCTGACCTGAGTGTATAGCATAACGCGCTCCGCGCGCTATAACTTCGGCTCCGGCTGCATTATAAAAATAAAACTCTCCTAATCCTCTGCTCTCAACAGGATTAGAGTAAGATGCATCTATAATTCCATAATTATAAATTGATGCATTGGCACCTGTTTTACTAACAAGGCTAATCGGATCAAGATTTGCTTGGCCTAATGTCTGTATTGTACCATAGTTTTTAAGCGTAAAGCCTCCAATATTCCAAAGATTTATGGTCGGGCCACCCTCATTGATCATACTTCCGTTATTGACAATATCGTATACGGAGCCTTCAGAGCTGCTAATAAGCACAGAACTGGCACTAGTTGTCTTCTGATGGATGTGGGCATCATTTGTAATTGTCCAGGTACCGGCCCGATCCAGAATAACAGCCGATATTGCAGCAGACGCATCGTCCTTTGAACCGATAATATTCAGTGCGCCGGGCGCAGTCCCACTTGTAGATGCTTTCCACGGCAAATCCGATGCAGCATCTAGCACGGTTTGCGCAACAGAACTGCTACCGGTCGCCAGAACAAGTCCCATGGAATAAGCAGCAATACTTGCGACAATCCCCTTCCACTTGGTCATCCTACCTCCACGGCAGTCAATCAAGTACTCGGACACCTGCTTCCGACTGCTATTTTCATGCGATTTCATCTGTTTCTCCATGTTATAAAACCCCACGTCAGACGTAGGGGATTCCGCTTAGCTCTTGATTTTTCATGTGAATGGGGCAGGCAGATAAAAATGCCTATGAAAATGGTTTCCGCTTGATGCGCAGGCTGAAGCCACGTCCTGTTTATTTTCGACATCTCGCAAAACAAACATTCCGGAAAAACATGCCGCGCAAGCAGCAACATGCCTCAAGCGTTCAGTGGCGCGGCAATCCTGCCTTGCCTCCCAAACAACTGCGGCACCAATCTCGATGATATCGACACATAGAGAAGAGAGTTGCCGGAAGCTTATAAAGCCGACGCCGAAGTCTCTGATTGCAATTGTACAGCCAAGAGCTTGAGCTTCCGAAAAATGCTGTGTGCGCAGCCTTATGTGGTGGGGGTGGCTCTGGCTTGAAATTTCCAGCATCAGATGTAGTACGGGATACGCATACTCTGATATCCGGTCGATAATTAAATCCCGAAAACCCTGATCGTTATGACTGCATGCCGGCAGTCTAGAGCCAAGCCGTATCTTAGAATTTCGTTCCAGGCAGAACAAATCTTCGTTTAGTTGATAGAAATCAGCAATTACCGCCCGCTCAGTAACGGGATTCAAATCTAACGAAATTCCAATCTTTATGTATAAACAATCTAAAATAGATTTAGAATAAAATATTGCTACTATTCTTTGAAGAAAATATATTTCTTTTAATGAAAAAATATCATTACATTTTAAAACAATTATATCTCCGAAAAATAAATAAATAATTCTTGGAGAAAGCGATAATTTTGCCATTACCCTGCCGCCTTTAGATAGGCAGGGTGAATTTTAACTTTTGAACCTATGATTAAGTTAATTACGTCAAAACAACAATCTTCTCGCCACCATGCATTGATAGTGGCTTTGTGATATCGCACAAGGGGTCCCTTAACGTAAGGGATAAATTGAGCATACTAATTATATAAAAACCCCAGAATACTTGAATTTTAAATCTCGAAATGGGCGATTTTATGAAGCGTCAAAACCGACCCCTATTGTCAAGTCGAGATAAGTTACGTTGAATTCATTCAACAGTTACTGAATCAGTCAATTGCAAGCCCCATGCATTCACATAGGTGCCTTTCAAGAATGTGCGGGAAATCTGAAATGAAAATTGGATATGCAAGAGTGTCAACCGACGAGCAAAGATTGGATCTTCAAATCAAAGCTCTTAAACGTGCTGGCTGCGACAAGATTATCACGGACCACGGCATTTCGGGCAGCACTTTTGATCGTCAAGGCCTAACCGATGTTCTGGCTTCATTGCGAGAGGGAGATACCTTTGTCGTGTGGAGACTCGATCGTCTTGGTCGCTCACTCGTTAAACTCGTTGAGTTCATGAATGAACTTGGAAAGCTTGGAGTCCAGTTTCAATCGCTTTGCGAAAACATTGACACCAGTTCTTCGGGGGGACGTCTTATGTTTCATATGATGGCTGCACTGGCTGAATTTGAACGTTCTCTCATCAGCGAACGGACGCGCGCTGGCATGCAGGCCGCAAAGGAGCGGGGCAAACATATCGGAAGGCCGCACAGATTGAGCCCTAAACAAAGGCTCGAGATACGCAAGGCAGTATTGGAAAACGGAGAACCCGTAAAGAATATAGCCAACAAATATAAGGTTTCTGACCGAAGCATACAGAGAATTCTTGTAAGCGCGGTAGCATCGCCCTCATTCTGAAGGATCGTAACAGTACGATCTCAGCTGCCGTTAACTTAATGTGCACCCCGAAAAGTTTTAAACGGCTTTCGGGATGAGCTATAATGCCATGATTATCATGGCTCACGTTCGCAGTAAGCATTTGCTGTGGGTCGCGTCTGTTACAGAATTCTGCTTTCAGGCGGAGTTATTATAGGATCGATTTGAGCTACCCGCGCCTAAGCATTATGCGTTTGCGCATTTTAAACCACGGCGCGGGCTCATTTGCCTCAACGTACGGCAACAGTCGTAACGGCTTACGTTCAAGGTGCCCGGTAATGATGGGGTAAGCCTCGATTGCTTTTTGCATAAGTCCGAGTCTGGCAACGTGCGTGTAGCGGGTTTCGCCTTCCGTGCGCCCAAGATGCCCCGTGATATCCTCGATAATCGAAATCTCCACGCCCTGTTGTTTGAGCGTGTTGCTGAACCCGTGGCGGAATGCATGGATCGTGCGGGGCCAAAGCTGTTGCGCCAGCACTTTATCCGCTTTCATCAGGGGCAAAAACAGCTTGTAGAAGCGGTCCCCCGGATCAGCCTTGGATGTCGGAGATATCAGTTCGGGAAATAATGCGCTGTGACCGAGCTCTTTAAGACGTTGAACATATTCGATAAATCCCAGACGGATCAGTTCCGCCGGCACAGGGAGATCGCGGGTCGATTGATCATTTTTAACGCCCCGGATCGAATTCTCCCGGATTTTAATTGCCCAGATGCCGTCCTCCTGAACCACATCAGACGTCATAAGTCCTGCTACTTCCGCTCGTCTTAATCCAAGATAAGTCAGGAGCATCGGAACGAAGTACAGCGAGCAATGATAAGTGTGCTCACCTTGCTCGGTCATTAAATTTGGCATAGGTCCCGCGCATCCAGTAAACATGGGCAGGTGTAAAAACGGCTCTATCCGTTCTGGCCCAGGCTTTTGGGTTTGGGCACGATTGGATGCGGTTGATCGCTTTTTCGGCTTGATCCCTTTGAACGTGAACGCCCGCAACATGAAACCTGATGCGACAAGATGGTTCAGGAACTGCTCAAGATTGCCGAGGTGCCGCCTTATGGTTCCATTCGCCAAACCGATCTTGGGTTCTGGAAGATTGAGCTTTTGGGCGCGGATTAATTCGCGTTGCGACGCCTCGCGTAACTGCACGGTTGTCATTGCAACATAACGGGAACTACGTCCCCATCTGACAAGGATCTGGTTAAAATGCTGGCGCAACGCTGCCAGATGAGACTGGTCAATAGCACTGCATGTGAGAACATTGTGCTCATCCAGAATACCACAGAAAATGCGGACAATCGTCCTGACGTCCTTAGCCGTGTCTTCGTTCCAGTTTTCACGGTTATTGGCGATCAGCAATTCACACTGCTTCATGAATTGCTTTACCGGCAGGTCCCGTCCGGACATGCCAGCCATTTCGGGCGCGAATGCCGGGATAGCATTTGTTTCTAGTGGCTGTGGCTGTGGATGTGAATGTGAATGTGAATGTGAATGTGAATGTGAATGTGAATGTGAATGTGAA
>DAMCEK010000001.1:0-823579 GCA_032057925.1 Rhizobiaceae bacterium | reverse complement strand
ATGTGAATGTGAATGTGAATGTGAATGTGAATGTGAATGTGAATGTGAATGTGAAATAATATCCGATGCTTTCGTCATCTCAACAACAGAAACGATCGGCTGAGACTCGACGGGATCCTCAGGGTAATCGATGAGATAACGCTCTTCTGTATTGAGCAAGACATCAGCACGCGCCTTGAAATATTCGGCCTTGGCCTTTTCAAGATTGATTATCGAATAGGATAATCCATGCTCCTGCATGAGCGCGCGCATTTCCTGTGCAAATCGCGGCCTTTCAGCCTCCTCGCGCTCACTGCGGTAAGTCGTCGAGATGCCCTGATGCAGGCTCTGCGGTATCTTCGCCTGCTCAAGAAAACGCCAACCCTGACACGTCTTCTCTTCGAAAAGGATACGGCGCGTGCCGAATTTTTCAAGGAGCCTGTAAGCCCAGCCCACTTCCAGATCGGCGCTGAGATTGTCGAGGTGATGGAAACCTGACGGCGTACGCTGGCCTGCAAATTGCAGGTTCTCCATATGCTCATTCATCCGTTCGATTTCGGACTGGAACAAGCGTTCGAGGGCTTCTTTCGACATCAATGCACTTTGCGGGTTTTCTGCAGTTTCATAGAGCAGAAGATTGAGCTTGCGGGCCATATGACCTGCTTGCCGATGATCAGATTGTTTGAGACTGAAAGCAAGGTGACGCGAACCGATTACGCGCGCCAATTGCACCGGAAGGCGCGGACGCCAATAAAAAATATTTCCGCGACGCTGAAGATTTTGAACCTGATGTCTGACTGCCATAAGAAGCTCGCCGTTTGGAGCTTATGAGACAAACCGAAACAGGCGAATCGGTATGCGTCATAGCTCTGTGCCACAGTTAAGTGCACATTCGGCGAATATGAAAAATGTGAGGATCCCCAGCTTGGGAAACATTAAGTAAAATCAATAGCACATTGATTTTACTCGTGATTCATGGCTGGGGCGCCTGGATTCGAACCAGGGAATGCCGGTACCAAAAACCGGTGCCTTACCGCTTGGCTACGCCCCAACAAGATCAAACCGACGCAGTCGGTTGGGCGGCCTTATAGCCGCTTCAAAAGCCAAGTGCAATCGCCTTGTCATGGATTCCCACATCCACCTGCAAGGGAAAAGACCATCTGAGGGCATGGCTTCACGCATTCGGATTTCTTTGGCCTTCTTTAAACATTTGCCTCAGCCGACAAAGCTGGTAATTCCATCATTCAGTATGGTTTTTTGGCGGTGCGCGCATGATTTTTCTGGCAATTCTTTTTCTGTTCAGCGCCGTTCTCTGCGGGCTCGGCCTCATCATCCTGTCTCGTCTCTTGTCCCCGACCTTTCTTGCCGCGCGCATGAATGCGCGCTCCAATCACATCGTCGCAGCACGCCAGATCGGTGGGCTTGCTCTCATACCGGCCATTCTGGCTGCGCTGCTGATCTTCAGTCCGGATATAGAGCTTCCTTTTCGGCTGTTGTCTTGCCTTGCAGCTGCTTCGCTTCTGCTTTGGCTCATAGGCGCATTCGATGACCGATACGAACTCTCCGAGACAATCCGGCTTGGCTCACAGATCGCCGCCGCCTGTGCGGTTCTTTATGGACTTGGACCGGAATTCAGGCTCCTGCCGGACCTGCTGCCGCATTGGCTGGAAGCGTCAATGATCGTGTTCACGCTTCTTGTCGCCATCAACGTCACCAATTTCATGGACGGACTTGATCTGATGACTGTCACGGGCCTTGGCATTCCCATGGCCGCAATAGCACTTCTTGCAAACCTTGGCCTTGCAGGACCCGCGAGCGGTGGGCTAGGCGCGATCATCGCTGGCGGCCTACTCGGATTTGCCTTTTTCAATGCGCCTCCGGCGCGTATTTTTCTGGGTGACTCCGGCAGTCTGCCGCTCGGCCTTATGGCCGGAACCGTGCTCGTGATGCTGGCGCGCGAGACCCACATCGTCGTAGCGCTGATCTTGCCGCTTTATTATGTGCTGGATGCGGGGACCACCATCATCATGCGGCTGTTGCAGGGCGAAAACATACTGAAAGCCCATTCCAAACATGCCTATCAGGCCGCAAAACGCGCAGGCTGGAGCGTCACAAAGGTCGTTGCCCATGTTGCAGCCCTGAACGTGGTACTGACCGGCTGTGCGGTGGCACTCTTGGCGCTCGATCATCCACTCGCGCAACTGGTCTTTTTGCTGGTCGCCGTGGTTGCCACGCTGGTTCTATTGCTCGATTTTCGCGGTCGCTTCAGGAAGCTATGACGCTGAACAATATCCGGCGCATCTCCGCCTCATCGCCCGCCTCAACCGCGCTGCGCAGCCTGTCGAGGCTTTCGGGTACATTGATCGTGGCCTTCACCCCTTTGGGTGCCCGCATGATCTTGGGATGCAGCGTCGCCTTCGCCTGTGAAGGATCGTAGAAGAGTTCCTCATACATCTTCTCGCCTTCGCGAATACCGGTGATTTCTATTGCTATATCGCCGGATGGATTGTCGGCACTGCGCACCGTCAGGCCCGCTAGAAGAACCATGTTCTCGGCTAGGTCGCGGATTTTAACCGGTTCGCCCATTTCCAGAAGCACTGTGTCGCCGGATTGAGCGATCCCGCCCGATTGAACGATCAGTTCGGCCGCTTCCTTGATCGACATGAAATAGCGGGTCATGTCTTCATGCGTGAGCGTGATTGGGCCACCATTGGCGATCTGTTCGCGAAACAGCGGCACCACAGAGCCGTTTGACCCCAGAACATTCCCGAAGCGCACCGAATAGAATGCCTTGTTCTTGCCTGCCTGTTCAGCCAGAAGACCGCAATGATAGACCACCAGTTCCGCCCAGCGCTTGGTCGCTCCCATGACATTGGTAGGGCGCACAGCCTTGTCGGATGAAATCAGCACCATACGCTCAACATCGGTAGCAAGGGCTGCCTCAGCCACTGCCAGCGTGCCGAAGATATTGTTTTCGATGCCGATAAAGGGGTTCTTTTCCACCAGCGGTACGTGCTTGTAGGCTGCGCAATGATAAAGCGTGTCGATTGCATGAATGCGCAGAGCTTTTTCCACGACAGCGCGATCGGTAACAGACCCGAGCACCGGCACGATGGCGCAGCCAGCGATCTGCCGCAATTGCCGCTCAATCTGATAAAGCGCAAATTCGCTCGATTCAAAAAGTACGATGCATTGCGGGTTCCATTGCGCGATCGCCCGGCATAATTGACTGCCGATGGAGCCGCCCGCCCCCGTGACCATGATGCGCCGCCCTTCGACCACATCGCGCATAAGCGCTGTATCCGGCGGCACTGGCGAACGCCCGAGAAGGTCATCGATCTCGATATTGCGCAGCGCGGAAACGAGGTATTTTCCGGTCGTCAGATCGGCTATTGGCGGCAAAATGCGAGCATTCACCGGCAACCGCCCAAGCAGGCGGGCTAAATCCTGGCGCTGCTTCTGGGACAGTGCGGGGTCGGAGACCAGAACCTGTTTGATCCCGTAATTATCGACGAGACCCGCTATTTCATCAACGCCGTAAACCCTGAGGCCAACGACGTCCATGCCTCGCTCCTCACCCGACGGATCGACGAAGCCGACCACCATCGTATCGCTGTGACTGCGCAGCGCGGTTGCAAGCTGGCGGGCAGGTTCACCCACCCCCACAATCAGCGCCGAACTTGTAAAATGGCGTCCGGTTTCGGCATTGCGTAAAAGCCACTTGGCACCGAAGCGACTTGCGGTGATGAGGACGGTACTCAAAAGCCAGTAAAGCAGCGGCACCGAGCGTGGAAGACCGGCAGCACCATAAAGCTCCATCAAAAAGACGACCGCAACCCAGAAAAGTGCTGCAATCGCCATTGCCTGAAAAATAGGCCAGATCGCTCTTTCCGCCAGATAGCGGATGATGGCCCGATAAAGACCGAAACGGATAAACACCGGAATGGCCAGCATGGGCGCAATGGAAATCAGGAAAAGCTGGGTCTGGCTCGGTGTGAACACAAATCCAAGACGGATCACAAAGGCGAGATAGGCACTGAGCAAAAGCAGCACGCAATCGCTCATCATCAAAATAATCTGTTTGGTGGTACGCGGCAGAAGCGCCAGCCTCTGCCAGGGATATTTAAAACTCATACACGTGTTATCCTGCTTCCCCGCCAGAGCGCCAATTCGGACCATACGGGTGCCAAAAAGCATCGCCGACTTCCAGCCAAAGCGCCCTTTTGTCCAAGAACCGTTAGCATGAGTCCCCGCATGGAGCCATATCAATTGACCTATCCGTCAATTGACGAACAGGTTTCACGCGTGTGGCTTTGAATATGGTGTGGTTTCAGGTTTGAAGTTCCTGAACGGGGATGCCATGTCAGTGAGGGCAACTTCAAATCCACCATCACACCAGCGCATCGTGCCTTGTGCGTCCTTTCGGACGCACGGCGCTTCTGAAATCCATCGGGCTGTCGTCCTGTTTTTCTAGAAAATACCTCAGGCAACAGGAGTTCCGGTTCTTACGCTGCGCCAAAAGGTGCCATCGGAATAAGCCAGTTGCGCGCCACCGCTGGCATCGCTGACATAGACCATTGCGCCTGCCCCTGCTGCGACGCGTTGGGCAAGGCCAATCGCGTATAGGATGCCGGCCTGATTGGTCCATCCACATCAAGCCGTGCCTGCGGCCAGTGCGGGCCGATGGCTACATTGCCTGTGGCCCGGTCCACGCGCACGGCTTCGTGCCATTCTCCCGCATCGTCGCCAACCTTGATGCTGAAATCATTGCTGCCATTAAGCCCCATCTCTGCATGGCCCTGCCAACCCGACTGAAACAACAAGCTCGCCGTATCGGTCTCGGCCTGCTTGTTGACCTTGATCTGGTGTCCTGCACCGGCATTGTTGAAAAGGCTTGCTTCAGAAGAAAGCGTGAGACGGTTGACCGCATCAGCACTCGCCTGGATACCAAGCGTCATGACAGAAAGATCGTCCGGCACGCCGCCCGATGCAGTCCATTGTGCCCCGTCGAAAACCAGAACGCGGTTTTCCGCCTCGACATAAGCCTGCCAGCCGGTCTGCGGCGTGACGAAAAGCCAGCCATCATCGATGAAGGAGGCTATCATGCCATCCTTTCCAGCCCACAAACCAGTCGCTGGTGACGCCACGATATAGCGTTCGCCAGGCACAGGTGTTTCCGGCGCGCCGGTGCCGTCACGCGATTTGACACCAAGATTGACCACCGCATCGAGAAGCCGCAGCGCTTCATTATGCGTGACGTGTTTCTGCGCCTGACTTGGCAGGATATAGGGCAGCTTGAGATTGGGCGTTTGGTCCATGATCGTGTCCTCGCAAATGATAATCGAGGAGTTTATGGCCGCCATGGCTTGCGGGGATAAGTCGGATGCAAGCGCCAGATACGAAAAAGGCCGGGAAATACCCGGCCTATGAGAGAGATGAGAGCAAGATCAGCGCTTGAAAAGCGCTGTCAGTGCCGGCACGCCGCAAGCGGCAAGCGCAAGCTTCACCACGTCGCCGACGATGAAAGCGCCAAAGCCAAAGGCAATGCCCTTTTCGAAGCCGAACAGATAGGCCATCCAGCCGGCACCCATGGCGAGGATAACCATTTCAGCAAGCAGCATGACACCACCAAGTGCCAGCGGATTGCGCGCAAGCCCCTTGTCGGCTGCACGACCGACCATCCATGCCGCAACCAGATAGGAGATGAGATAGCCGCCTGTCGGTCCAACCATATAGGCAAGTCCGATGCCCTTTTCAGGCGTTCCAGTGAAAACCGGCATGCCAAGCGCACCCTGAAGCAGATAGAGGGCTACGGTCGCAACGGCCAGTCGCGAGCCATCGAGAGCGGAAATTGCAAACAGCGCAAAGGTCTGCATCGTCACATTGACATAAAGCAGATCCACCTTGATGTTGGCCGAAATCGTGAGAATGGCCGTTCCGACAAGTGCAAGCGACACGAACCAGAAGGCACGCGACAATTGCCGTGTCGGCAGATATTCAGCGATGAGCGATGCGGTTGCAACGTGTGACTTGGCTCTGTTGGACATGTCCTGCTCCTGAACGGAATGCTATTTTGTTAAGGGCGCAGCCCTGCCGGAAATGTGATCCGGCCAGACTCTTAACGTTTGATACCTGACTATATAAGGCCTATTGCGTTTTATCAATCGAACCGCAAAGAAATTGGAAGTCCCTTTCATGGCGCTTGTTTTCGACAGCAGTTTCTCGCCTGAATATGGGAAACCGGTGCCGCTCGGTAAAGGCATCGCGCGTCTGACGGTCAATAATCCGAGCGCTTTTACCTTTTCTGGAACCAACAGCTACATCATTGGCGAGGACACGCTGGCAATCATTGATCCGGGACCAGAAGACGAATCACACTACCGCGCCCTTCTCGATGCCATTGGTGATCGTCCGGTCAGCCATATCTTCATAAGCCACACGCACCGCGATCATTCACCGCTTGCCGAGCGCCTGAAGAAAAAGTTCGGCGCGCTGACCGTCGCCGAAGGTCCGCACCGCCCGGCGCGGGCCTATCATGCGGGTGAGATCAACGCACTCGAAGCCAGCGCCGATACGGATTTTATACCGGACATTCTTCTTACCGACGGTGCAGCGATAGAGGGTGATGGCTGGACGCTCGAAGGCATTCATACGCCCGGGCACGCCGCAAATCACATGGCTTTTGCATTGAAAGGCAGCGGCGTCCTGTTTTCCGCCGACCACGTCATGGCCTGGGCGACATCGATCGTGGCACCACCGGACGGGTCGATGAGCGATTACATGGCGTCGCTCGAAAAGCTGCTTGTGCGCGACGATAAGGCCTATCTGCCCGGCCATGGTGGTGCAGTGATGAAGCCACAGGCTTTTGTCAGAGGTCTGCGCACGCATCGCAAAATGCGTGAACGTGCCATTTACGAACGTATCTTGCAGGGCGATCGCCGTATATCAGACATGGTCAAGGCGATTTATCGCGACACTGACCCGCGCCTGCATGGTGCTGCCGCCCTTTCGGTGCTGGCGCATCTGGAAGACCTGGTCGGGCGCGGTGAAATCCTTACCAATGGCGATCCGGCACTTGACGGTGTTTATTTTCCGGCCTGATAGGGTCAATCACTCGACATCGGCAGGAGCCTTGTTGACCTCGCCTTCCAGCGCGCCGAGAAATTCAGTGATCAGGGCCGCGTTCTGCCCCATGTCGCGCGTGCCATAGCGCGACAGCGAGCGCATATCGACATAGGTCGTCTCACCCTCGTCGAGAAGGCGAATCACGACATCGCTTTTAAGGCCGAGAAGCAAACTATGGGCAGTAGCGACAAAACTCACTGCACCGGCCTCCTGCACAGACACATTACTGGCAACGACCTGCCAGCCGAAATGCTTGAGGACATTTACAACGCCCTCGGCAACACGATCAGGCGCGGCCTCATAACGCCGACCGATGACATCGGGATAGACGATAAACTGCGTAACCGCATCGCCACTCACACGCGATGTCAGCGGGTTCATAAAGGACAGGCGTTGCGGCATGTCGGCTGGAAACTGCGGCGGCGTCTCCAGATCCGTGGAAACATCGTAAAAGGGCGGCGAATGCAGCCAGAAGGCACCAAATGACAAGAGCGGCATCAGCACGATCAGTGCCAGTATGACCGCCGCACTGGAACGCATCCCCCCCTTGTCGCCATGGACCCAGAGGTTGCGCAAGCCCCGTGCAGCACAGATCAACGCCAGCATAGCCAGAACGAAGCATATCGCAACCGCAATAAAGAAGTCCGGTGTTTCGAGCCTCCAGAACCGGTGAAGGACAAAAGCTGCCGTCAAAAGAAAGGCCCCCAACAAGCCAAGGCGTAATGCCCATATGGCAGACCGCGACTGGCGCCGCTGATAACGAAGCTTTTTCATCCTCATTCCCGTCCGGACATTCAGAAGCGCCGCGTTAATTGCACGAAGCGTTTCATATTTGACGTTCGAACGAGAACTTGCGGCATGGGGGAATTGAATGTCAAATTCAATTCACCGGTGTCTAAGGTTTGGAACTGGGATTCGATTGAATACAGGCTCCCGGATGGCATGCCACGCCATTACGCGCAAAGCGATAGCTGTCAATTATACTCTCTTTAAGGGTGCATCATTTTAGCGTTTATAGAGAGCGGGCAATAATTAGCCGCAAATTTTCTTGGTATTTCAATTTTAAAAGTATTGCAGGTACTTCTAATGAAAGGCATGTATGTCTATTAGGGGGCTAATTCGGATTCGTCAGAGAGGACGGAATGAATCATACCCCCGATAACGGTGCTGGCCGGGTCGGTGTCGCCTCTCGGCCCGACTCTGGAACCGAAGAAGTGATGACACTCGAAGCAGTTGAGCTGGAATTTGCTCTCGGTGCCATTGATGTTCTGCTCGAAGGTTTTGACACAGCTCTTGCAAAGGCCACTGAACGGGTGGGCGGCAGGGTGCTGTTCAACATGCCTGCCATCGATACCAGCACGGCGCAACGCATTGGCGCCATTTCCATCCCCGCACAGCCGGACGATCAGGTTATTTTTGTAACCTTGCACAAGGATGGCACCACGCTGACGGTGGGGAAACCCAACGGTGACAATGCGGTTTTCGAGAGTCTTGGTCGCAACTATGCAACCGTCATGAAAAGCCTCAGCCCCAGTGAGGATACCACCGACAATCTTGCAAACGGCGAATGACTATTTTTTGTCGCGCAGTTTTGCGGCTCCAGTTCCTGCTCCACGAATACCACTCGAAAGATTATGCGCCGGGACCGGGTTCAGCGTCAGCGTGGTTTTAACATCGCGCAAGAGTACGAATTTCATGCCCTTTGCTTTGAGCGCTAATATGCCCTTGACCACGCCCTCGCCCGCCGAGCGCGACGGCTGGTTGATGTGCGAAATGATGACATCGCCGTCTCGCGCACCCGAAATGCGCCGTGCCACCACGGGAGCCAGAAGCGAAGCCCCCTGATCGCCATTTAGCGAATAACCGCCGATGCCGTAACCGAGGCTGGTTGCAAGATCGATCGCATCGGTGGAATAGCGCGCCGTGGCATCACGATACCATTTCGGCTTTGTTGCACCCGCATCGATAATGGCCTTCGATCCGCCTTCGATTTCGGCGCGTACAGCAGCAAGCGATCCAGCCGTGCGGATGCCATAAACCCTTGGAGCATTGGTCACAGCAGGCACATGCATCGCGCCATGATCCTCGATGGCAAACAGATCGGCATTGGCCTTCATGAGCGCAAAAGCCTCACCATTCTGGCGCAGCCAGCGCGCAGTCACAAAAATGGTCGCAGGAATTTTCTCCCTGATCAGCATATCTAGAATGCGCCGGTCGGTTTTGCCCATACAGGCATCAAGCGTCAGCGCCACCTGTGGACTTGACGCGCCACCACGCGCAATCGTCAGCCGCGGCTCGACCAGCCGGATTTTTTCCTGTGCCTGCTGGAGTGGCGGCTCGACCGCCGCAGCAACAGTGCCAGCCAACAAAATTGCGGCCCCCGCCGCCAAAAAACGTCGCAACATCTGCTGCCTCAAAAAGAGCTGGTGTTCAAATCACCGCGCTTGAACACCCAAACCAAAGTTAAATTATGACAATAAATTCGACCGTTACTTTTCGCGAATTGCCGCCTGCGCCGCAGCAAGACGGGCAATAGGCACGCGAAACGGCGAGCACGAGACATAATCAAGACCGGTCTTTTCGCAAAAAGCAATGGACGCCGGGTCGCCGCCATGCTCGCCGCAGATGCCGAGCTTGATATCGCCGCGTGCCTTGCGCCCCCGCTCGGCGGCAATCTCCACCAGCTCACCGACGCCATCCACATCGAGCGAAACGAACGGGTCCTGCTCGATCACGCCGCGCGCCTGATAGGTCGAAAGAAAAGGGGCTGCATCATCGCGCGAAATGCCAAATGTCGTCTGCGTCAAATCATTGGTGCCAAACGAGAAGAACTCTGCAGCTTGCGCAATTTCGCCGGCACGAAGGGCTGCGCGCGGTAGTTCGATCATAGTGCCGACCATGTAGTCGATTGGAATTCCCGCTTCCTTGATGACTTCCTGCGCAACCGCATCGATCCGCGCTTTCACAAAATCGAGTTCGGCCTTGAGTCCCACCAGCGGCACCATGATTTCAGGCACAACCGGCTCGCCAGTCTTCTTGCCCGCTTCAACCGCGGCTTCGAAAATGGCGCGCGCCTGCATTTCGGCGATCTCGGGATAAGACACCGCTAAGCGGCAACCGCGATGACCGAGCATCGGGTTGAACTCATGCAGAGCTTCGGCGCGTTCGCGCAGCTTTCCCGCATCCACACCCATGGCATCAGCCACTTCTGCGACTTCCTCATCGGTGTGCGGCAGGAACTCGTGCAAGGGCGGGTCGAGCAAGCGGATTGTGACGGGCAGGCCCTTCATGATCTCGAACAGTTCGACAAAATCAGAGCGCTGCATGGGAAGCAGTTTTGCCAGTGCCGCACGACGACCGTCCTCATTGTCAGCCAGGATCATTTCGCGCATGGCGACGATCCGGCTTCCGTCAAAGAACATGTGTTCGGTACGGCAAAGCCCGATACCTTCGGCACCAAACGAGCGCGCGGTACGCGCATCAGCCGGGGTTTCGGCATTGGCGCGCACCTTCATGCGCCGCGTGCGATCGGCCCATTGCATGAGCTTGCCAAAATCACCCGAAAGTTCGGGCTGCAACATGGCGACGGCACCCTTCAACACCTGCCCGGTGCCGCCATCGACCGTAATCACTTCACCCTTGGAAAATTTCTGCCCCGCTGCCAGCATGACGCCATTGCGATAATCAACCCGCAACGACCCCGCACCCGAAACGCAAGGTTTCCCCATGCCGCGTGCAACAACCGCCGCGTGGCTGGTCATGCCACCGCGCGTGGTCAGAATGCCTTCCGCCGCATGCATGCCGTGAATATCTTCGGGGCTGGTTTCAACCCGCACGAGAATAACCTTGCGCCCTTCGGCCTTGGCCTTTTCGGCCTCTTCGGACGAGAAAACGATTTCGCCGGTCGCAGCGCCTGGCGAGGCGGGCAGGCCCTGCCCCACAACGATACGCTCGGCCTTGGGATCAATCGTCGGGTGCAAAAGCTGATCCAGCGAAGAGGGATCGATGCGCAGAACCGCCTCTTCTTCCGTAATCAAACCTTCGGCCGCCATTTCGACAGCCATTTTCAGTGCTGCCTTGGCGGTGCGCTTGCCCGAACGGGTTTGCAGCATCCACAATTTTCCGCGCTCGATGGTGAATTCGAGATCCTGCATGTCGCGGTAATGGCTTTCCAAGCGCTCCGCAACTTTCAGAAATTCGGCAAAAGCCTCCGGCATGACCTTTTCAAGCGAAGGCTTGTCGGAACCCGCAGCTATGCGCGCTTCTTCGGTAATATTTTGCGGCGTGCGAATGCCCGCCACCACATCCTCGCCCTGCGCATTGACCAGAAACTCGCCGTAAAGCTTATTTTCACCTGTGGACGGATTGCGGGTAAAGGCGACGCCGGTGGCCGATGTCTCGCCCATATTGCCGAACACCATGGCCTGCACATTGACAGCTGTGCCCCAAGCCGCAGGGATATTATGCAGGCGGCGATAGGTGATGGCGCGCGCATTCATCCAGCTTGAGAAAACGGCACCAATCGCGCCCCAGAGTTGCTCACGCGGGTCTTGCGGGAAAGGTTCGCCCAGTTCTTCCTCGACCTTTTCCTTATAAAGCGCAATCACGTGCTTCCAGTCATCGGCGCTCAAAGCCGTATCGACTTCGACATCAAGGCTCGCCTTCTTGTCATCAAGAATTTCTTCAAAAAACCCGTGATCAACGCCCAGCACCACATCCGAATACATCTGGATAAAACGGCGATAGCTGTCATAGGCGAAACGCTCGTCGCCAGCTTCGCGGGCAATTGCCTCAACCGTTTCGTCATTGAGACCAAGGTTCAAAACCGTATCCATCATGCCTGGCATGGAAGCGCGCGCACCAGAACGAACCGAAACCAGCAATGGCTTTTGCGCGTCGCCAAAGACGCGGCCTGTAAGATTTGCAATATGCTCGAGTGCCTTTGCCACCTGCGCTTCCAGTTCCGCCGGATAGGAGCGCTCATGGTCGTAATAATAGGTGCAGACTTCGGTGGGAATGGTAAAGCCGGGCGGCACCGGCAGCCCAAGGCTGCTCATCTCCGCGAGATTGGCGCCCTTGCCCCCCAGCAGGTTGCGGTCGCTGGCCGCACCCTCTGCCCTGCCATCACCGAATGTGTACACCCACTTCGTCATCCCGGTCTCCCTTGCACCGAATGCGGTTCATCCTGCTTGGCGACCAAGCCTGCGCTTCCCACCGCTCTCGTTGCTTATGCGATCCATCCGGCGCGTGCCAATCAAAAAACATAAGCGAAAGCAATAGAATCGATTAGATCGGTGAAGAGAGGTTCAAACGCTTGACTCCTGTCGCCCCTTGGGACCATAATAGAACGTACCATGAACATTGTGGAGGTCGCAATGCGGATCACAGGCAAGCTCGATTATCTGGAAATGCCGGCGGCAAACGGGTCGCTCGATGCGGCCAAAAGTTTCTATGCCCGCGCCTTCGGTTGGAGTTTTGTCGATTACGGCCCGACCTATTCCGCCTATAGCGAAGGGCTGGACGGTGGTTTTGACGCCGATCCTGCGGCCTCGGCCAAACCGTTGCCGGTGCTTTACGCCGCTCATCTCGAAGACACGCTCGATGCGGTGACAGAAGCGGGTGGCGCCATCGTCAAGCCGATCTTTTCATTTCCGGGCGGGCGGCGCTTTCATTTCACTGACCCGGCAGGCAATGAACTGGCCGTGTGGAGCGAGAAATGATCAGAGCAGGTTCTAGAATAAAGGGACTGCTCCAACTTTTTGGTTGTCGCATTCTCCGAATGCATCGAAGCAGGACCAGTAGACGCTTCGCACTTGTGGCTTAAAATGCTCGATTATGCGTTGAACAAAAAATGAATATGCCAAAGCAGGCGGTTTGAGGTAAGACCCCTCAAGTTAAACAGCAGCCTGGAATATTCAGAAAATGGACTGGTTCATTATCGTCTTCTTCACCTTCAAGATTGCCGTGGTAGGCACGGGCATGTTTTTTGCCATCAAGTGGCATCACGATCAGGGAAAGAAGAAAGAAGCAAACCAGCGGACCGTGGCACCCGCTCTGGACAGCAATGAAACGACGGTCTGAAGCGAAAAATGATCAGCTTGCCTCGCGTAAGCGTTCGGCGGTTTGCAAATCGACAGAAACAAGCTGGCTCACGCCCTGCTCGCCCATGGTCACACCAAACAGGCGGTCCATGCGTGCCATGGTGATCGGGTTATGGGTGATGACCACGAAGCGCGTTTCGGTTGAAGCAGCCATTTCATCCATCAGGTTGCAATAGCGCTCGACATTGTGATCATCGAGCGGCGCATCCACTTCGTCCAGCACGCAGATCGGGGCCGGATTGGTAAGAAACACCGCGAAGATCAGCGCCATGGCGGTCAGTGCCTGTTCGCCGCCTGAAAGAAGCGTCATCGTTTGCGGTTTCTTGCCCGGAGGACGTGCCAGAATTTCAAGTCCGGCATCAAGCGGATCATCGCTTTCAATCAGTTGCAGTTCCGCCGTACCGCCGCCGAACAGATGCGTGAAAAGACGCTGGAACTGCGCATTGACCACATCGAAGGCGGCAAGCAACCGCTCACGCCCTTCTCGGTTGAGGCTCTGGATCGCCTGCCGCAGTTTCTTGATGGCCTCGATGACGTCCTCACGCTCCGAAACCAAGATGTCGAGACGGTCAGAAAGCTCCTGACTTTCCTCCTCGGCGCGCAGATTGACTGCCCCCAGCCGCTCGCGCTCGATTTTGAGCCGTTCCAGCTGGCGTTCAAGCTGATCGGGATCAGGCAACGGTTCGTCGGCCTTCAGCCCCGCATGGCGGATTGCCTCATGTGGCGGGCAATTCAGTGCCTCGGCGATCCGCGCCTCGGCATCCTTGCGCCGTTCTTCGGCTGCGGTCAGCCTTTCTTCGGCGCGCGCACGCTGCTCGCGGCTTGAGGCGAGGTGCTGAATGGCAAGCGTTGCCGCCTTGTCGAGTTCGGCCTGTGCGGCTTCTGCTTCGGCAAGAATATCCGCAGCCTCTTTGCGGCGTGCATCGGCTTGCGACAATTCATTGAGAAGCGCGCGGCGGCGTTCCTCGATCTCGTCGGGGGCTTCGGCCAGTCCTTCTGCCTCGTCGGCCGTCTCTGCACGCCGCTCATTAAGCGCTGCGATTTGGCGGTCGGCATTTTCGGCGCGCGAAATCCAGTTGCGCCGTTCCAGCGTAATCATATCAAGACGGCGCAGCCGCGCATCCGCCTCGCGGCGCAGCCCCTCATAGGCAGCGCGCGCTTCGGCAAGTGTGGCACGATCCGACTGCACTTCCACGCTCAATGTCGAAAGCCGCTGCGCGATGCCGTCCAGATCAGGCATTTCGCCAAGCCGGTCCTCGGCTTCTACGACCGCAACCTGCGCTTCCTCAAGATTTTCCTCAAGCCGTGCCTTGGCTTCATCAAGCGCTGAACGGCGGGTGGCAAGTTCACCGACTGCGCGCTCGGCTGCGGCCAGCGCCTCGCGTGCCTCATCGAGCTTGCGCTGATTGCCGCGCCACTGATCACGCGCAACGCGCTCATGCTCGACCGCTTCGCGCAGCGACGCTTCGGCGCGATGCAGCGCAGTTTCCGCATCCTCTACACGCCCGCGCGCTGAAATGGCGTCCTGTTCCAGCTCCACCAGTCGGTTTTTCTGCGCAAGCCGTTGCGCGGCAGGCGTCGGCGCATCCGCGCTCGCCGTATAGCCATCCCAGCGCCACAAAGCGCCCGTTTTGGTCACCAATCTCTGGCCCGGACGCAACAAGGATTGAAGCCGTTTTCCGTCGCTTTCTGACACCACGCCGACCTGTGCCAGCCTACGGCGCAATTGCTGCGGGCCTTCCACCAGCCGGTCAAGCGGTGTCACCCCTTCCGGCAAGGCGGGATCGCCCTCAAGGGCCGGATTATAGGCCCAGAAGACCGGCGCATTGTCATCGCTCGCCGCATCGAGGTCTTCACCAAGGGCTGCACCGAGTGCCACCTCATAGCCCTTCTCGACGGTCAATTCCTCGACCACCGGCGGATATTGCCCGGTCTCACCCGCATTGAGAATGCGCGCCAGCGTATGCGCTTCGGTTTCGATGCGATTGAGTTCGGTCCGTGCCTCGCTCAAGGGCTGGCGGCTTGCTGCTTCCGCCTCACGCGCGCCAGCAACCAATTCTTCCGCAGCCATCACCGCTTCTTCTGCGGCAAAAAGCGCCTCGGCACAGGCATCAACGACAATGCGCTTTTCGGCTGGATCAAACAGCTCACCAATCTGTTCGGTAACGGCGGCAACATCGCGTTCGATCGTGCTCATCTGCGCGGAAAGGCGGCTGCGGCGCTCCTGCGTATCTTTCAGAGCGCGCTCGGTCTGTGCCCGTTCGGCGGCGGCTTCCGCGCGTTCGGCAGTCACCCGCGCCAAAGCGCTTTCGCTGTCGTTAAGGCGAATTTCGGCGTCCTCAAACAGCGCACGCAGTTCCTCGTCGCGGTCGCCCGACGCCTCGTTGGATGCGACAAGCTCCTGCTCTTCCGCCTCAAGCCGCGCCAGAATATCGGCATTTTCGCGCAGCATCCCCTCTTCACGGGCGATGTCGGCGGTCAATTGTTCGAGGCGCTTCAAAAGTTCGGCGCGGCGCACGCGGATGCGTTCATCCTCATCGTCAAGCTGCGTGCGGGCGATGGAAAGCCGTTGCAAGGCCGCGGCCGCTTTTGCTTCCGCATCACGCAGTTCCGGCAATTTATGCGCGCCGACTGCCTGATCGCGCGCCGCATTCATCTGCGTCTGTGCCATCTCACCCACTGCTGAGGTCGCCACGGCAAGAGCACTTTGCGCCTCGCCTTCCTGAGCCTTGGCCTGCGCCCAGCGCAGATGCAGAAGCGCTGCTTCCGCACGGCGAATATCCGCGGACAATCCCTTGAAACGATTGGCCTGACGCGCCTGACGTTTCAGGCTTTCGATCTGGCTGCCGAGTTCCCCCACCACATCATCAAGGCGTTCGAGATTGGTTTCAGCGGCACGCAGGCGCAGTTCCGCCTCGTGACGGCGGGTGTGAAGGCCGGAAATACCAGCAGCCTCTTCCAGAAGCGCGCGACGCGCCTGCGGCTTGGCCTGGATCAGTTCGCCGATACGGCCCTGGCCGACCATGGACGGAGAACGCGCGCCTGTCGACTGGTCGGCAAAGAGCAACTGCACATCCTTGGCGCGCGCTTCCTTGCCGTTGATGCGATAGACAGACCCTGCCTCGCGCTCGATGCGGCGCGAAACCTGCAACTCGTCCTGATCATTATAGGCGGCGGGTGCGGTGCGGTCGGAATTATCCAAGAAAAGCGTCACTTCGGCGCTATTGCGCGCTGGGCGCGTCGCGGAACCCGAAAAGATGACATCGTCCATGCCGGAAGCGCGCATGTTCTTGTATGAGTTTTCACCCATAACCCATCGCAGCGCCTCGACCAGATTGGACTTGCCGCAACCGTTGGGGCCAACGACGCCCGTCAGCCCGCCTTCAATGACGAATTCCATCGGTTCAACGAAAGACTTGAAACCGAGAAGACGCAATTTGGAGAAACGCATCAGGCCGCGCCTCTCTCTAAAGTAGCAAAAACTAAAAAAGCGAGCGCAGAAATGCACCCGCTTTTCATCCTGAAAACCGGATCAGAGAAGCTTGTCGATGATTGCCGACATCTGCTCAACTGAAAGCGCTCCCGCATATTTCTCACCGTTGATAAAGAAGGTCGGCGTCGCCGTCACGCCAAATTCCTTCGATCCACGGTCCATCGTTGCTCTCACATCATCGAGAACTTGCTGGTTCGTCAAGCAGGCCTTGAACGACTCCTGTGTAAAACCGGCAAGTTTTGCAATTTGTAGTAGTGCGGCTTCGCCATCCTCGGCGGTCGCCCATTGTTGTTGCTGCTTGAAGAACACATCGACCATCGGGAAATAGCGGTCTTCGGGTGCGCAGCGCGCCAGCATGAAGGCAGCGGTTGCACGCGGGTCGAACGGGAATTCGCGGAAAATGAGCCGCGCCTTGCCGGTATCGATGTATTTTTCCTTGATTTTCGGAAAAGTATTGATCGTGAATTCTGCGCAATGCGGGCAGGTCACCGAGGCATATTCGACGATGGTGACCGGTGCATCTTCCTTGCCGTAGACCATGTCCTTGAGCTTGCCGGGTTCGGCTACCTTGGCTGCATCGACGTTGCCATCGGATTTCGGGGCCTGCGCATGCGCACTGCCGCCGATAGCCAGTCCGGCAGCGGCTGCTCCAGCGAGAGAAATGACGTGTCTGCGATTAAGCGTGGCAGGCATGCGAATCATCCAGTCCTGTTTCATTCGTTGAAATTGGCATAAAGTTTAGAGCATTCCTGCACAAGACTTGCATCAAATTTATGGCACAGCACATCATCAGCACGGAGGACTGGACAGAGCGTTTGCAACAAGGCTTGTGACCATGTCGACGATCCCGCTGGTAATCCGTGCCTTGAAGAGCGCTATATCACACAGGAAGCCATAGATCAGTAAAAGCCATACCGCATAGGCCGCCCCGACATAATCATTGTAAAGCAGCGTAAAAAACCAGTTCTGCCCGAACAGATAAAAGCCGCTGGCGATAACGGTGGCGATGCCCAGCAGGATGCCCGGCACCAGAAGCTGCCGGAAATAAGCGGGCTTTGCAAAGGAGAGCCATGTCAACAGCAGAAAGGCGACAAGATTTGCGCCGGTAAAGATGCGCAGATCGCGCAGCAGATCGGCAACGATTTCGCCATAACGCCCCTCGATAATCCGGCGAAGTTGCGGCTCTGCCCGCTCAAGCGATGAAATCTGCAACTTGGTCCCGACATTGAGCATCATAGTCATGCGCTTGCGACACTCGCAGTTTATGTTCTGCATGCGCGCCACAACCTTCACGATCTGCTCGTTGAGTCCGGATTTCAGCCGCTGCTTGAGCGCTGCGATCTCGTCCTGATGGCTTTCGGCAAACTTGCGCGCAAGCTGGGCAATCCGCCCCTCGCCTGTAGCGACTGGCACGAATTCAAGCTTGTCGCGCAAATTCTGTTCAATTTTGCTTTCGATAAAACCGCGTGCGGCTTTTTCATAATGAATAGGAGACAAAAAGGTCAGCGCAAAGCCTGTTCCAAATATCAGAGCGCCCAGAAGCCCGATAATTCTTACCGTCAGAGTCATTTCTTCTCTCTTCTGGATTTCTCGCCCCCGCGTTTCTCCGCAAGGATATTTTTGCCGAGCCGCGCAAGAGCTGCACGCAACGCGTCGTCCTCAATCTCACCGGTTGCCTGATCGATGCGGCGTTCTTCGGATGGTGCCAGCGGTGCAAAGCGCTTTGGTTTCGGCCGACTGGGCAGAACTAGCGGCTTCTGCTCGATCTTGATGCGCCCTATGGCAGAAAATCCTAGAAAACCATTGACCCGCGCAATAACCTCGCCCGTCTCATGCGAAAGCTGCAAGGCGGCAAAGCCTTCACAGGCAATGATCAGTGTTGCGGGCTTGAAGGGGTCGTCCTCGTGCATGCGCCGCGGCCACACGATGCGCAGCGGTCGCGATTGTGCACCGATAGCAGGCCCCACGATATCTTCCCATGATTGCAGCAGGGCGATATTGATACCAGCGCGTTTTTGCAGCATCGGGTCCATCAAGACCGATGCCATATCCGCCAGGGGCCGGAACCCGCGCTTTTTTCTACCCTCGCTCATCGCGTGCCATTATAGCCGCGAAACCAATCTACAAACAAAGGAATACCGTCATCAAGCGACGTCTGCGGCGAAAAGCCGAGATCGCGCGCGGCGAGCGCAATATCCGCATAAGTCCGCTGAACGTCGGCTGCGGGCATGGGTTCCAGCTTGCGGATCGCATCGCGCCCGACAGCCTTCTCGATTGTCGCGATGAAATCGCCCAGCATGACCGGGCGATTATTGCCGAGATTATAGACGGGAGCCGTGTCCTCCGACTTTTCCAGAATACGCTTCACCGCGCCCACGACGCCGCTGACGATATCATCGATGAAGGTGAAATCGCGCTGCATTTCGCCATTGTTGAACACGCGGATCGGCTCACCTTTAAGGATCGCGTCGGTGAATAGCCAAGGCGCCATATCGGGGCGTCCATATGGACCATAGACAGTGAAAAAGCGCAGGCCCGTGGATGCAAGCCCGTGCACATGGCGATAGGAAAAGGCCAGCAATTCGCCCGAACGCTTTGTCGCCGCATAAACCGACACCGGATGATCAACGGCATCGCTTTCTGAAAACGGGATTTTTTCGTTGGCGCCATAGACCGAAGATGAACTGGCATAGACGACGGGGGGGCGTTTTTGAAGCTTGAGTGCCGCCTCGAAAATCGTCACCTGCCCCATGACATTGGCAGAAACGTAAGCTGCCGGATTTTCGATGGAATAACGCACACCCGCTTGTGCTGCCAGATGCACGATTATGTCGGCATCCCTGTCGGAACCAATGGCGGCGTCAAGCGCCTGAGGATCAGCTATATCCACCTTGGCAAAGCGGAACCCATCACGATCCAGCAATTGCGCCAGTCGTGTTTGCTTCAGCTCAACCGGATAATAATCGTTGAGATTATCGATGCCGATCACCTGCCAGCCCGCGTCCAGAAGGCGGCGCGTGGTGTGAAAGCCGATAAAGCCCGCAGCGCCCGTAACAACAGCTTTCATACTGGAGCTTTCATGATTTCGCCTTTTCAGAACAGAAATAAGTCCTCAAACCGGCCCGTCGTGTGGCCATGATACGCCGTGCTGCCGCCGCATTGAGCGCAGCCAGAAAAAACATGGTCGATGCGATCGTAACTTCATGCAAAAGCGGATTATGCAGCATGCCATAGCTGCAGCAGATTGCGGTGAAATAGAGCAAGGCGCGGCGCATTGCCCAACTAGCGGAGGTGCGCCACAGATAGGCGAAGATGGACAGGAACGCACCCGCCATGAACATCAGTCCGACGATGCCATCATTCAACAATTCATCGAGAATGGTATTGTGGACGTGGCGAAAATCCGAAAGAAGCGATGCCTGATCGCCAGCCTCGCCCCGCACTGCGTCCATCTTGGCATAGGAACCAACCCCGGTAACAGGGTTCTGCGTGATAATGCGCGCCGCACTATGCCACATCACGCCGCGAATATCGGCAGAAACCTTGTCTTCCCATTTCGAGCTGTCGCCGCTGTCGTAATATTCGACCATGCCGTAAAAACGTTTGGAAAGAATATCACCGACCGGCCCCACCACTACGAGTGCTGCCAGTGCCACGAGAAGCGCCAGATAAACCGCGCCCTGCTGACGGATGCTGTAGCGTTTGAGAAACAGGATGATTTCGACGGCTGCGAAAACCGGCAGAACCACAATGACAGCCCGCGTCTCCGAGGTCAAAACCGCGGCAAGTCCCAGAACAAGCCAGTGCGGTCCATTGGCGAGATAACGCGGTGCGCGATGCAAGGGGATTGCAGCTGAAATCACAGTCACCCCGGCAACAAAAGCAAACACCGCCTGATTGCCGCCGATACCAATCCGCTGACCGGTGGTAACGGCCAGAAAAACCGCAACGATTGCCGCCCCGATGATACCGATACGCGATCCAAGCACATAAGCGCGCAGGGGATCGCGGATAAGCACCATTCCCGATCCGGCAAAGGCGAAAATTGTCAGCAGAAGCGTGTAGCCGATCTGCCGGTTGTCACTGAATGGTTCGCCGCGAAAAAGAATGAGCCCCAGCGACCACACGGCGTAAAGGAGAACAAAAATATAGAATTTCTTGCAAAACAGGCGCGCGGTGGCGTGACGTCCGCAGGAAAGATAAATACCGATGCAGGAAAACACGAACAGGACCAGCGGCCCGAGGCCGAAACGTAGCGGCATGGCAGCAGCACCGGCACCAAGCACCCACGGATCAACCCGGCGGCGAAACAAAAAAGATTTTTTAAAATAGCTCAATCCACAACCTCTTCAAGGGTCCCCCGCCGCAATGCATAAGCGATTCGCCTGATATATTCCGTAGTCCTGAACAGGAGCGTCGTCAGCCGTTTATAAGCTGGCAAGCGTTTCTTTGCGTAATCGGCGCGGCCTGTCACAATGGTCGAGATCGCAATATCAGAAAAATGGACGACCGGTCGGTCGGTCGTAAAAATTTCATAATCACCGGCCCAGCCCCTTTCGAGTGCAACGTCATAAGGCACGCGCATGGGACGGATTGCCTCACTGAGCTTGCCGGCCCCTTCACGAGTAAGCGCATAGGCGGCGGAACTGCCAAGCGGCCCGTGCAGGCAGCGGCCAATGGCGAAGTCATTATCCACCTGCCGAAATGACCGGAAAGCAGCCGTGCGATGATTGACCAGCTTGACGGCATCCCATCCGTTAAGCTTTGTCAGTTCCTCGATAAAAGGCGCGAAAGAGGGCGTGAACACCACATCATCCTCGACCAGAACCGCAAAAGGCTCCGGTGCCTTTGCGATAATATCAAGCGCACGAATATGGCTGAAATAGCAGCCGATTTCAGCTGGCATTGCGATCTTGCCGTGGCAGCGGCGAAAGCCCGCTTCATCGAAATCGCCGAGTTCATCGGGTGTCAGCAACTTGCCTTCCACGGCCTCGACGCGACGAAGATCGATGGAAAAAGCTTTGGCGCTTTCCTGCAACCGCTCCCACCTGTCCCGCGAACGGTCAAGATTGATGACATAAACGGGCACGGATACGCGGTTGATCACTCATTGTCTTTCCCGGGATACGCCCAGAGCGAAACCCGTTTTGTCAGATACTTATGAACCGGCTTTACTATAGCCGGGTTTTCATTAACAACTGCAAAAATATCGCACCAACCGGAAAGCCGTTTCGCCGTTGAATAAAGCCCGCCCGATCATCGCCGTTCAAAAAGCCACCGACGAAGCCACAATCGGTGAGAAACTGCTGGCCTGGTATGACCGTCATCACCGCGTCTTGCCATGGCGCGTGACACCGGCTGAACAGGCGCGCGGGGTGCGGCCCGATCCCTATCACATATGGCTGTCGGAAATCATGCTCCAGCAAACCACGGTTGAAGCGGTGAAGAATTATTTCAATGCCTTTGTCGCACGCTGGCCGAGCGTCCACTTGATGGCGGAGGCCAGCGAGGACGATATTTTGCGCGCATGGGCGGGACTTGGCTATTATTCGCGCGCGCGCAACCTCAAGAAATGCGCTGATATCGTTGCATTGCAGCATGGCGGGCAATTTCCGAATAATGCAGCAGCCTTAAAGGAACTTCCGGGCATCGGCGATTACACATCGGCCGCAATCGCAGCCATTGCCTTCAACGAGGCCGTTCCCGTGGTCGATGGCAATGTCGAGCGCGTCATCTCGCGACTTTATGTGATCGATACGCCGCTTCCCGCCGCCAAACCGCAAATCCGTACCCTGATGGCAGCCCTGACGCCTAAGAGCCGCCCGGGCGATTTCGCTCAGGCCATGATGGACTTAGGCGCAACCATCTGCACGCCGCGCAGACCCGCCTGCGTACTCTGCCCCGTCAATGATAATTGTGCAGCCCTTGCAGCTCGCGACCCGGAAGAATTTCCGGTCAAGGCGCCAAAGGCGGACAAGCCCATACGCACAGGCGCCGCGTTCGTGGCGATTGCTGACGATGGCGCGATATTGCTGCGCAAGCGTGAAGGCAAAGGCCTGCTCGCGGGCATGAGCGAAGTGCCGGGAAGCCATTGGACGGCACGGATCGACGGCGACGCGAGCGTGGATGCCGCGCCCTTTGCAGCATCATGGAAAGCAGCAGGAAGCATCAGCCATGTCTTTACGCATTTTGAGCTTCGACTGACGATCTTTTATGCACAGAACGTGGCAAAATCCGTTGCAAAAGACGGCTGGTGGTCGTCACCGCAAGAGCTTGCCGGTGAAGCGCTGCCGACAGTGATGAAAAAAGCCATCGCCGCAGCCGTGCCGGATGCATTTAAAAAAAACTGAACATGAAAAGAAAGGCACCCGAAGCAGTCCACTTCGAGCGCCTTGCGATCAGACAATGCTGGAGGCCGTCTGTCGTTTTAATTTGAAATTATGCGCCTGCTGCTGCCATCTCGCTGCGGATCACGCTGCGCAGATCGTCAATTGACTTCAACGCGCCGTTTTCCTCGTAATGCCAGAAGGTCCAGCCGTTGCAGGCATCAAAACCCTGTACCTTGGCGCCCATGCGATGAATGGAACCGGCCTCGCCATTGGCGGTGATCGTACCGTCGGCGCGCACGATTGCTGCAAAGCGGCGGCGCGCATCGCACAAAACCGTTCCCGGACGCAAAAGCCCGGCTTCGATGATGCTGGTAAAGGCGACGCGCGGTTCGGCGCGTTTTCCGGTCATCACCGTCAGTTCCGCCTTGCCGAGCGGCTCGACCGCATCGATGCGTGCAGTTGCAGCATCGATATAGCTTTGCTCGCGCTCGATGCCGACAAAATGGCGACCAAGGCGCTTTGCCACCGCACCCGTGGTGCCGGAACCGAAGAACGGATCGAGCACGACATCACCCGGCTTGGTCGATGCCATCATGATACGGGCCAGCAACGCCTCTGGCTTCTGGGTCGGATGGGCCTTGTCGCCGTTTTCGTCCTTCAGACGTTCCGAGCCGGTGCAGATCGGAAACAGCCAATCCGAGCGCATCTGCACATCGTCATTGGCCGCCTTCATGGCTTCGTAATTGAAGGTATAGCCTTTGCCCTTCTGATCGCGCGAGGCCCAGATCAGCGTCTCATGCGCGTTCTGGAACCGGCGTCCGCGGAAATTCGGCATCGGGTTGGTCTTGCGCCAGACGATGTCGTTGAGCAACCAGAAGCCCAGATCCTGCAACTGCGTACCGACGCGGAAAATATTGTGATAGGAGCCGATGACCCAAATGGTGCCATTGGGTTTCAAAACGCGGCGGCAGGCGAGCAGCCACGCACGGGTGAACGCGTCATAAGCCTGAAAGCTTTCGAACTGGTCCCAATGGTCATCCACCGCATTGACCATCGACTGGTCGGGACGATGAAGATCGCCACCAAGCTGAAGATTATAGGGCGGATCGGCGAATATAACATCGACTGACTGATCCGGCAGGCGCTCCAGGGCCGCAACACAATCACCTTTGATGATGGAGTCAATCCAGGCGGTACGTGGGGCCTCGATGGGCAACTCATGTGCAAAACGGACTAGGGACATGGGATACTCGGTTACCTGTGGACGCGAAAACTTGTCCTTATGGTTACCGGACAGGGTAAATATGCCGTTAACGCCAAGTAATTGAAATCGTAAACTTTTTCTTAAAATGCAACTGAAAGCCCGGCATTGCTGGCTTTTTGCGCACGCAACGAGCTGGTGAAAAATGCATTTATTGCTCGAACGCCGTCATCGCCATGCCAATCGCGCCCGCTATCGATTGATCCATGCTAAGCTATGGTTATTCCTTTGGTCTTAGAATGACGCTCAACTCTGTGATGAAAGCAGTCTGATATGGATTTTGCGCGATTGCGCCACAACCGGTTTTTAAGAGTGCTTTTTGTGCCTTTCCGCTTGCGTGCGGCGGTGCGCGGCAATGAAATCGGTCTCGCGATAGCGGGTGCAATCATCGGCATTATTTCGGCACTTGCCGTCGCCATCATCGGCGGCATATCGCAATGGATGCATCAGGCGCTGTTTGCGCTTTCAGCCGACGAAAGACTGAGTTCCGCAACATCGCTTTATCCAAGCGCCTATATAGCCCCCCTTGCCGGCGGTGTGCTGATGGGTGTCATCATCTTTATTCTGTCACGCTGGCGCAAACGTCCCATCGTCGACCCCATCGAAGCCAATGCGCTGCATGGCGGCAGGCTTTCGCTCACCGACAGTTTCATTCTGGTCGGCCAGAACCTTGTTTCCAATGGCTTCGGCGCATCCGTCGGGCTTGAAGCCGCCTATACACAGTTGGCCAGCGGCTTTGCCTCGCGCATTGGTCGCGCCATGAAGCTGCGCCGTGCCGATCTGCGCACATTGGTCGGATGCGGGGCGGCAGCCGCCATTGCCAGCGCGTTTAACGCGCCGCTGACCGGGGCATTTTATGCATTCGAACTGATCATCGGCGTTTATTCCATCGCCACGCTGACGCCCGTGGTGGTTGCGGCCATCGTCGGAACCCTTGTGACGCAAGCCATTGGCGAGGCGCCATTCGTCATCGATATAGGCGCAATCGACACCATCACGCCACGCGATTACCTGCCTGCCCTTCTGCTTGGGCTGCTCGCCGCTGGCATCGGCATTTCCATCATGCGCGGCGTCACCTTCGTTGAAAAGATCACGCGCCGAAGTGCGTTGCCCAATATTTTCACACCAGCCATCGGCGGCGCTCTGGTCGGCATGATCGCTTTCTTCTCGCCGCAGGTGCTGGCCTCCGGCCATGGCGCATTGCATATCGATCTCCATGCAAATCTCGCCATTCCGGTGCTGCTGCTGCTCATTTTTACCAAATCGCTGGCTTCGGCCATATCCATCGGCACCGGCTTTCGCGGCGGTTTGTTCTTTGCCTCGCTGTTTCTGGGCGCACTGACGGGCAAGCTTTTTGCGGCGATCGCTGCCCTGATCCTGCCCACAGGTCTGGCGCTCGCACCAGAAGTCTACGCCGTCATTGGCATGAGCGCATTGGCAGTCGCTGTGGTCGGCGGACCGATGACCATGACCTTTCTGGCGCTGGAACTGACCGGCGACTTCCCCATTTCCATGGTGGTGCTGGGCGCGGTGGTGTCATCGTCTCTGCTGGTAAGAAAAACATTCGGCTATTCCTTTGCAACATGGCGCTTTCATCTGCGCGGTGAATCCATTCGATCCGCGCATGATGTCGGCTGGATCCGTGATCTCACGGTGAGCCGTATGATGCGTCACGATGTGCGCACCGTGCTGATCGACACCGACATCGAAACCTTTCGTCATGATTTTCCGCTCGGCTCCACGCAACGCGTCATCGCGGTGGATGCGCAAGGGCGTTATGTCGGCATGATCCCGGTGCCGGAAGTCTATGCCGACAGTTTCGACAGTCCTGAAAACCCGCACAGCATCGCCGAACTGCTCAAATATCAAAATGAATTCCTGCTGCCGCAGATGAATGCAAAGGAAGCGGTAGCCCGCTTCGACCGTGCCGAAAGCGAGGCGCTTGCGGTCATCAACAATGCGCAGGAGCGCAAAGTCATGGGGCTATTGAGCGAAGCCCACACGCTGCGCCGCTACAGCGAAGAACTCGACCGAAGACGCAGGGAAGTATCGGGCGAAGCATTTTGATGTCATGCTGCTGGAACATTTCCAGCAAAAGTGCGTAGCGGTTTTGCGTGGGATTCGGATAATGCTTAAAACAAATAGATAGAGCGGTTCCAACAATTCCGTTTAAACAGGAACCGCTCTGGATCGACTAAAACTTGCTCGCAAAGATCAGCTTACAATCGGCGGATAGCCGTTTTTCGTCGTATTTTACCAAAAATCAGATCAGCTCGCGCGCAGCGAGGTTACGCATGAGATGCGAAACACCAAAGCGCCAGGGATCGCATTCGGTGGAAAGACGAACCCTGTTGGTCAGAGCGCCAAGCTGTGGATTGGAAATCGTCACCATATCGCCGATCTTGTGCGTAAACCCCTGCCCCGGCGTATCGCGGTCTTCCACCGGTGCGAACAATGTCCCCATGAAAAGAACGAAGCCATCGGGATATTGGTGATGAGCGCCAATCGTCTGGGCAACCAGTTCCAAAGGATCACGGCTGATTTCCTTCATCGAACTGTGGCCGTCGAGTACATAGCCGTCGGGTCCCTCAACTTTGAGCGTAAGCTCTGCCGAGCGTACATCGTCCAGCGAATATGTCTCGTCGAAAAGCCGGATGAAAGGTCCGACCGAGCATGAAGCATTGTTGTCCTTGGCCTTGCCAAGCAGCAGCGCCGAGCGTCCTTCGACATCGCGCAGGTTGACGTCATTGCCAAGGGTTGCGCCCTTGACGCGACCCTGACTATCGACCGCCAGCACCACTTCCGGCTCGGGATTGTTCCATGTCGAAATCGGGTGCAGGCCGACATCGGCACCATGGCCGACCGCCGACATCGGCTGGCTCTTGGTAAACACTTCCGCATCAGGACCGATGCCGACTTCGAGATATTGCGACCACACACCTTCTTCGATCAAGGCCGCCTTGACACGTGCGGCTTGCGGCGATCCTGCCTTGAGATCACGCAGACTGTCACCGATGATCGCACCGACACGCTCGCGGATTTTGAGCGCCATATCGGGATCACCCGCGGCCCTTTCCTCGATCACCCGTTCGATCATGGAACGGGCGAATGTCACCCCGCACGCCTTGATCGCCTGCAGGTCGTTGGGCGCGAGCAGATGCAGGCTTGTTTCATCGCCAGCCCGCCCCGAAAAAAGCTCTTCAAGCGAAGCGATATCGCGACCGGGGAGGCTCCGCACATATGCTGCCACATCGTCGCGTTCCAGAAGATCGCGCATGGTCGGCGCTGCCTTGTCGGTAACATCGATGACGCGCCCCGCACGCAACGTGATGAGGATAGGTCCCTTGACCTCAGGGCTCCATGCCCGACCGACAAATGTACCTGATGCAAATAATTCAATACCCACGCTCGATGCTCCTATCAATTATGCTCAGTTCAATGCTCGTTGAAAGCCATGGTAAGGATATAGCTTTCCGTCATTTGGTCTCGGTCCAGGATATCGGCCAGCTTTCCCTTCGACAGAACGGCCACCCGGTCACACAGTGCAAGAATCTCCGGTATTTCGGAGGAAGCCATGATTACCGTCAAGCCATTATCGACCTGCTGCATGATGATTTCATAGATTTCCGCCTTGGCGCCCACATCGACGCCATGGGTGGGTTCATCGAGCAGGAGCAACTCCGGTTTGCTCATCAAGGCGCGCGCAAAGATCACTTTCTGCTGGTTGCCACCCGATAAGGTTGAGATGGGCTGACTGTCTCTCTGCATCCGAATGCCAAGCGTTCTGCGATAAAAGGCCAGCCGTTCGGCATCTTTCTTTCGATCCGAAAACGGCCCACGCGCATGAAGGCGCAGGCTTGAGATGGCCGCATTATCGAGCACAGAATGAAGCGGCAGAATCCCGGCGGTTTTCCGCCCTTCCGGAACCAATGCGATACCCGATTTAACCGCCATGCTCGGGTCGGAGAGCACAAGCGGCTTGCCGAAAAACTGTATTTCTCCGCTTTTCAGCGGACGCGCGCCGTGAATGAGTTCTATAAGCTCCGTGCGCCCTGCTCCCACCAGGCCGAACAGACCGAGCACTTCGCCTTCGCGTACCTCCATATCAAGCGACTGGATCAACGCGCCATCGCTGACGTTTTTGAGTGACAAAGCTTTGCGGTTGTGGGGGCTAGCATGGTTTCGGCGTGCGAACAGAGCCGGTTTGCCCGTCATATCGGCAATAAGTTGTTCACGCGACGTGTCCGCGGGACGCCTTTCACTGACGATTGCGCCGTTTCTAAGCACCACCACACGATCACAAAGAGACAGCGCCTCCTCGAGCCTGTGCGTAATGAAGATGATGGCGACACCTTGCGCACGCGCAGCCTTCACATAGCCGGAAAAGCTTTCAACTTCATGCGGCGTTAATGAAGAGGTTGGTTCATCGAGAATAAGCACACGAGGATCGCGTGCGGCGGCTTTTGCCACCTCGACCAGTTGCTGTTCACCGGCCCGCAGATCAAAAGCCGGACGCCCCGGATCGATGTGAGCTGCACCCACCCTTGCAAGAAGATGGCGCGCTGCGTCCGCCATCCCTGCAAAATCGACCAGACCAAAAGCATTTTTCGGCATGCGGCCAAGATGAAGGTTTTCCGCGACCGTGAGCGCGCCAATCACCGAAAGCTCCTGATGCACAAAGCTTACGCCCGCCTTGATACCATCAGCAACGTTGCGATATGTGATCGCGGTGCCGTCCATCTCGATAGACCCGGCATCAGCAGCGAGCCCTCCCGAAAGGATATGCATCAGTGTTGACTTGCCTGCACCATTTTCGCCCAACAAGCCGACGATCTCGCCGGCTCGAAGATCGAGGTCAACGGCATTAAGCACCTTGTTGCCGGAAAAGCTTTTGGCAACGCCGCGTACCCTCATGAGGGGCTTTTGTTCGCGAGGCGACTGAACCGTTTCCACTGGATTTGAGGAAAACCTATCTGACATTTTCAGGCGTCAACAGCTTGCCGGTAACCGGGATCACTTTGGCGGGCGGCTCCTTGCCCGATACCAGAAAATTGTAAAGATAGATGCTGGCATCAATCGCTTGCTGATAGGGCGCCTGATCCAAAAGGCCGACCATTTCGCCACTCTTGAGATATTGAAGATTATCCGGCGTGTGGTCAAATCCGACAACGCCGACCTTTCCAGTCAGGTTCAGATCCTTGACCGCCTTTGCAGCGCCGAAGGGGCCACCAGCGGTGACATAAACCATGGCAAGATCGGGATTGGCGGTGCTCATATCCTGCAACAAGGAATAGGCGGCTTCCGCCTTGTCCTTGTTCTCGAAAGGTCCGATAATCTTTATTTCCGGGGCTTTTTCCTTGATATAATCGAGAGCGCCATTCATGCGTTGGGTATGCTGCGTTGCGCCGAAATATCCGGTAATGACGCCCAGTTCACCTTTTGCGTTCATCTTTTCGACGATGAATTCACCGATCTGTCGGCCTGCCGAGGTTGCGTCCTGTCCCATAAAGGCAAGGCGTCTGGATGCGACCGCACCTTCTGCGACAATGGTGAAAACCGGAACACCTGCGTCAGTTGCCTCATTGATAATCCGTGCCGTGCCATCGAATATCGGCACAACCACGATGCCGTCATATTGTTTGGCAAGCGCGCCCTCTATGCCCGATACAACCGCCTCCGCAGAGAGTTCGCTGCCAAGATCGATGAAATCCACCTTGGCATTAAACTTTGAAAGATAATCGTTTGCTGCGCGCGCTCCCTGCGTCACCGGGGTCCAGAAAGGGTTATTCTGAAACGAAAGAAATGCAATCCTGATCGGGCCTTTGGTGTTTTCCACCGCAGCGACAGTACCGCCTTCGGGGGGCTCTGCCGCGCGCGCTGGCAAGGTCAGAAATACCGCCGTCAGCGCGGCCATGACGAGTGTGCAGATTTTGTTCCAAAGCATTCAATTGTCCTCCTCCAGGCAACTTTTATTCGTCTTCGTTGCCGCGCCTTAATCCATCGATGCCAACAGCGAGAATAATAACCAGACCTTTGGTTACGACCTGCCAGTAGGCAGAGATACCAAGCAACACAAAAGCATTATTGAGCAGAGCCATAAGAAGAGCGCCGATAACCACGCCCACAATGGAGCCACGTCCTCCCGATAGAGCCGTCCCTCCGAGAATGACTGCCGCAATGACGTCGAGTTCATAGCCAAGTCCCAGATTTGGGTCGGCACTGGCAAGATTGCCTGCCAGGATCAGTCCACCAAGCCCGGCCAGCGCGCCGCACAGAGCGAAAACGAACATCCGCGTCGCTTTGATATTGACGCCGGCAAGGCGGGCTGCCTTCGGATTATCGCCAATAGCGTAAATCTCACGCCCGGTAACCGAATAGGTGAGAAAGACATGAACGATGATCGCAAGCGCGATCATCAGCAAAAACGACACCGGAATACCCATCAGTCGGCCAGCGCCGACAAATTCCGCAAGACCGCTGATCGGCGCGGGAATGCCACCCGTCAGGAGCAGAGCGAGCCCCCGCGCTACCGACAAAACGCCAAGTGTTGCAATGAACGGGTTGATTTTAAAGCGTGTATAAAGGACGCCGTTGAGCACTCCACAGGCAAGCCCCGTCAAAAGTCCGGCAGCCAGCCCCACACTTTCATAGCCCGTATCGCGTATTGTAATGGCAGCGACGACCGCCGACAGGCCGATGACCGACCCGACGGAAAGATCAATGCCGCGTGCAATGATCACCAGCGCCTGACCAAGCGCCACAATCGCAACCACCGATGCTTGCCGTCCAACATTGAGCAAATTGCGCGGCGACAGAAAATAGTCGCTTGCAATAGCAAGATAGGCGGCGACAGCGATCAACATGAACAGAACCGAAGCTTCGCGATACTGCGCAAGCCGCCTCAGAGTTTGCATGTTTCCTCCCCCGTTGATGCTTTTTTTAACGAGCTGCGGTCAATTCATATGTACCGGATTGACTTGTCCGTCTGCCGCCCGTCGATTGAGGTTTGATTGCGCGTCGAGTTGACGGGCTTTATCAATCCACAGCACGGAAACCAGCGTGATCAGACAATAGAGCGCGGTTATCATCGCTACCGGCCAGACGGAGCCGTACCAGCCCACAAGGGCTGTCGCGACCAATGGCAGAGGACCGACGAAGATGGCCCCGGTAACTTCGCGTGCAAAAGCGATGGCGCTATAGCGCACCTCGGTTGGGAAGATGTCGCAATAAAATGCGGGCTGGACGCCAAATGACGATCTGGCACCGATTGCATGGCCAATGACGATCAGCACGACCGCAGTCCACGGGGTACCCGCGCCAAGCAGCTGGAAATAGACGAGAGAATAGACAGCCGCTGCTGCTGATCCAATTGCCATGATAGGCACACGTCCGAAACGGTCGGATAATGCCCCGAATACAACGCACATGACTGCGCCGAAAGCACTTGAAATCATAACGCCGGTCAGAATGATTTCCCGCGGAAAACCCAGTTTCGACGTGGCATAGGCAAGGGTAAACGTCTGGAAAACATAGGAAAGATTTGGCGCCAGATTTGCGCCCATTGCGGCCAGCATGGTTCTGGGGTGATTGCGAAGCACTTCCAGCACCGGCAATTTCGTATCACGGCGCTCTTCTTTCACCTGAACAAATTCGGGCGATTCGGGAACTTTCCGGCGAATATAGACACCCAGAAACAGGACCAGACCGCTGAGCAGGAACGGAACCCGCCACCCCCAGCTCATGAACGCTTCTTCGGGCAACAAGGTGAAGAGCGCGAAAACGCCTGCGGCCAGAATGGTCGCGACATCAACGGCAGCAGCCGGAAGGCTTGCAAAAAGACCGCGTCTGCCTTCGGCTATTTCGCCGGCCATAACAACAGCACCGGCATATTCGGCGCCAGCGCCCAATCCTTGTACAACACGCAAAAGAAGCAGGCCGACCGGTGCCCATATACCGATCGCCGCATAGGTGGGCAGCAAACCGATCAGCGTCGTACTGATGCCCATCATCAGCAAAGTCATCATCAGCACCGGTTTGCGGCCGATGCGATCTCCCATCCAGCCAAACACAATCCCGCCAAGCGGGCGGACTAAAAAGCCCACAGTGTAGGTTGCAAATGACGCAATGATACCTGTCGTGGGATCAAATTGCGGAAAGAACAGATGATTGAATACCAGGGCAGCAGCCGTGGCATAAAGTATGAAATCGTACCATTCCACAACAGTACCTATGGTACTCGCGAAGATGGTGCTTGTAAGCGCCTTTGACTTGCCTTCTGAACGTGTTGACACGATCATTCCTCCCCAAAACCGGTCATAGCGATCACAGAAAGATCCTCACTTTCTGACCGCATTTCCGAAAACTTTTTAACGACGCCGGAAAACCGGTGCTCTCTTCTCCCTGAAAGCCGCACGGCCCTCCTGCGCATCTGCGGTCGCAAAGCAGATCGTTTGAAGATCGCGCTCATATTCGATGGCTTTTTCAAGCGGCATCGAGACTGCGGCCTTCAGATTGAGTTTTGCGGTTTCAGCGGCAATCGGTGCGCGCGATGCAATCACATTGGCGATTTCGCGGGCGCGGTTAAGCAAATCCGACTGCGCCACCACCTCGCTCACAAGCCCCCAATCGCGCGCTTTTTCTGCCGAAACCGGATCGCCCGTCATGACCATAAGGGCTGCATTGGATAAGCCTATGGAATGGGCGAGTTGCGCGGCCATCCCCCCGCCACCAATCCAGCCAAGCTTGATTTCGGGTGCTGCAAATTGCGCATTATCTGACGCAATGCGAATATCGCACGCCATTGCCGTTTCAAGACCCCCGCCAAATGCATAGCCATTGACGGCTGCAATCGATGGCTTGAGCAAGGCACGAATTGCGTCACAATAGTCCGAACGATTGCGAAACTGCCACGGCGTTTCATATGTATCGAGTTCGCCAATATCGGAACCGGCACAGAAAGCACGTTCACCGGCACCTGTCAGAATAACGCAACGGATCGTATCGCTATCATTGCATTGGGTGACGGCGGCAACGATCGCATCAGCCATTTCCGGCGTTACAGCGTTCAGTTTTTGCGGACGGTTCAAAGTAATGACGGCAACAGCCCCATCAACTTCAAAAGCGACATCGTCAGTCATGGAAAACCTACCTTTCACCGCCGTGCGAGCGCGAAGCGGCGTAAAGAGATTGAAGTTCATTTAAAACCGAGGCGGCGGGAATCCGCTCATCAAATGCGGTTCTTAAAAACGCGGACGCTTTACCCTGAAAAGCGATGTAACCGTCATGGCGCGGGCGCACATAAGCTTGCTCTAGCGTTTGCGCCGTATTGCGGTAAAACCCGCCCCAGCGCCCGTTTACCCGTTCATCATGCCAGGCATCGCGACGCGATGGCTGTCCGTCATGATCTGGAATGAACCCGGACTGCGCCTTTTGGCTGAGCAGCCACAAAAGATGGGTCTTGAGTTCCGGCGTCACTTTACAGCGGCGTGAAATGCCAATGCCGGTGCCACCCAATGTCGAGCCGGGACGCCCGCCGATGGCGGCGCGCGGCGCGTCATGGAATGCAATTGAAGGCCCGGTTTGCAGTGCTGCGTAATTCACATAGCCGTAGACGAGCGGGCAAAGTACCACATCGTCGTACGCAGCCATGTGATTCAATAGTCCAATAGGATTTTTGTGCCGCACCGATGCAGGGCTCAGCATAGCCATCTCCGCCATCAGATCATAGGCCTGTTGCCCGATTTCAGCGGAAATCAACTGGTCCGGGTCTTGCTCCGCTGGCGGCTCACCAAGCGCCACAGCAATTGAAAAAAACGACAGGCAGGCATGCGGTCCGGCAAGTGAGAGTGCGACCTTGCCGCTTTTTTGCGACAGCTGCAGCACATCCTCCCACATAATCGGCACCTCTTTCACCAGATCAGCGCGAAGAGCCATAACCTGTGTCGCAGCATCGAGCGGCAAGGCCCAGTGTTTTCCGGCAAAGCGATAGCTCGTCAGCGAGGGACCAATACTGGCTTTGCTGAGTTCATCGACAATATCCGCCCCGAACACGTCCTCCAGCGAAAGCAGGCAATCAGCAGCGACTGCCTCCCCCACATGCGGATGATCGAGAACCGTGAGATCATAACGCGCGCAAATATCGGCTATCGGGTGCGACTCAAAACCTTCAAGAGGCTGCTTGTCCCAGCGAATGTCCAACCCCGCATTGACGGCTTGCGGCAGCTTCGCCGCTGCAGCCAAAGCGTTATAGCCACGCGGATGATCCCAGGTGAGCGCTTCAACCACCTGCATTCAAATATTTCCCGAAACAATAGCGCCCGACTGCTCAAGCTCTTTGATCTTGTCGGGGCTATAGCCAGCTTCTGTCAGCACATCGCGTGTATCCTGACCCGTAACCGGTGCCCCCCGCTCAACCGTCGATGGCGTTTTGGAAAAACGGATCGGGAAGCCCGGTGTTTTGACCTTGCCCTCGGTGGGATGCTCATATTCAACGAATGTGCCGTTGTGCCTGATCTGTTCGTCTTCGACGAGATCTGCATAACCATAGACCGGGCCGCACCAGATATCGGCAGCGCGCAGAAGCTTCAGCCACTCCTCAGTGGACTTCAGTTTCAGCTTTTCCCGTGTTTTTGCAAATATCTCGTCGCGTTGTGTCCAGGTATCGACATCATCACGCATGGTGAGGAAACTGTCCTCCCCGATCACCTCACCCAATGTTTTCAGCTTTGGAAAAGCCACGATGATAAAACTGTCGGATGTGGCAAAAGCCCCGTAAGGTGCACGGATATAGACATGCGCATGCGGCTCACTGGAACGGGTCTGCGGCTTGCCGCCGACGGTGAAAACCGAAAGCTCCTGCATCTGGATGGTGGTGATCGCATCCAGCATATTGACCTGTACCAATTGCCCTTCACCAGTACGTTCACGATGCAGAAGTGCTGCCAAAGCGCCTTCAAAAGCATTATAGGCGGTGACGGCATCAACAAGATATTGCCCTGCCGCAAGCGGCGGCTCGCCTTCGCGCCCCGCAGAAAGCATGGCGCCAGACATTCCCTGAAGCACCAGATCCTGCCCCGGACGATCGACATAGGGCCCGTCTTCGCCATAGCCCGAAATTGAAACATAGATCAGCTTCGGATTGATTTTTGAAAGGGTTTCATAATCGACGCCGAGACGTTTTGCGACACCGGGACGGTAATTCTGCAAAAAGACATCGGCGGTTTTCACGAGATCCATGAGAACCTGTTTGCCATCGGGTGATTTCAGATCGACGGCCAGCGAGCGCTTGTTGCGATTGAGCGACAAAAACGAGACATTGACGCGATTGCCTTCCGCGCCACCCGCCGCGACATGACGCTGCCATTCACCCGTTGTCGGCTCGACCTTAACCACGTCTGCGCCAAGATCACCCAAACGCTGCGCTGCAAAAGGCCCCGCCATGGCAATTGAACAATCGAGCACACGATAGCCTGATAAAACACCCATTGAAGCTCCACTCCCGCTCGCATTCATTTGCGCCGAACTTACCGCATTTTATTTCCGTGTCTAGAGTGAGCGCTAACATTTTATTATAAATATTTCGCATGTTATCGACATAATAATACCCATAGAATTAGCGCTCACATTTTTTGATTGACGTCTTAGATTGTATGTGAATATATTTTTTATAAGTGAAAGCTAGGTTTGCATCGGAGGAGAACGCATGGCCAGAATTCGCTCACACCGCTATTTCGAAGCGGTTACGCTTACATTTCTATTAGGCTCGACACTCGGTGCACCGGCACAAAGCCCTGATCGTGCAGCTCTCATCAGCGCACTTCCCACCGAAATTCAGGCGCTTTATACGGATGCGATTGAGGTCGCTCCATCGGCTTATGGGGATTTCAAAGCGCCCGCCAAGCCGTGGCGCTGGTGCCATTCGGAATCCTATATGGGCAATCCCTGGCGCGTGACTTTCAATGATGAACTCAAACGTCTCGTCGACGGCGCCATCGCTGCCGGGGATGTGTCGCAATATGTGGTTTCGGATTCCAATGGCGACGCGACGCAACAAATCTCGCAAATCCGTGCTTTCATCGAACAGGGCTGCAATGTCATCACGACCATTGCAGGCTCTTCTACAGCGCTTAATGCCGTCATTGACGACGCGCACAAGGCCGGAATTCCGGTCATAACATCGGCGGGTTCGGTCACCACCCCAAATGCCATTAATGTCATGCATAACCAGAATCTTTGGGGTTATCAGATGGGCAAGGGCATTGCCGAAGCGTTCAAAGACGGCGGCAGCATTCTTCAGATCGAGGGGATTTCAGGCCATCCTCTCGTACAGCAGGAAAATGCCGGACTTGAAAAAGCGGTCGAGGAATCCGGCAACTTGAAGATCGTTCGCAAGGTGAGCGGCGAATGGACGGGTACGACAACCAAATCGGCAACGCTTCAGGCTCTGGCGACCACGCCGCAACAGATCGATGCCGTCTGGTCTACGGGCAGCGAAGCCCGCTTCATTGCGGAAGCGTTTCAGCAAGCTGGTCGCCCTCTCCCTTTGATCACCGGTTCCATTTCGGGCGATGCGCTGGGTTACTGGAATGCTCATAAGGATGAATTCAAGTTTTACGGCGGCGAAGTTTCGCCGCATGTGGCAGCGCATAACGCGTTTCGCGTTGCATTACGGGTACTCGAAGGTCAAAAGCCGCTGGTCAATACGATCATTGCGCCAATGCCGACCGTGACACAGGCCGACCTTCCAAGCTGGTACAAGGACTGCATGAAGCCGGATTCTGGCGCTATTTTCCCAATCCCGCCGCAAGATCCGTTCCCCGAAGAATTGATGAATGGCTATTTCACGGATGGAAGCGCCACCCCGCTTTATGATTTCGCAAAGGTCCCGGCGTCCTGCGCCAAATAACCATTCGCCAAGACAACACCATTGCCGAAATCAATCGGCAGTGGTGTTGTCTATCGCATGCAGAAAGTCATCGCACCATGCCCGTCTCCGCGCATCCCTCGCAGGCAACGTCCAGCATACATAGCCTCCTCGCCGAAGCGGGACTGCCCGACGCCACGCACGGTCCGGTTCGATCTCTGCGGGTCGAAGACCTCGAAAAACGCTATGGCGAAACGGTAGCACTCACAAACGCCAATGTGAATTTCAGCCATGGGGTGCACACGATCCTGGGCGAAAACGGGTCGGGCAAAAGCACGATGCTCAAAATATTATCGGGCGTCGTGGCTCCCACACAAGGACGGGTCGTTCTCAACGATCACACGGTATCCGCCAGATCGCCTGCCGACATGAAGAGGCTGGGGCTCGCAACAGTGTTTCAGGAAGTCCTGATCGCACCGCATCGTTCAGTGATCGAAAATATCTTTCTCGGGTTTGACGGGCTTATCACCCGCAAAGCCCGTAAATCGGTGCGCGAAGCGGCTGCAAGCGCTGTCTTATCCAGGATTGCACGCTTTCCAATCGACCTTCATGCACCCGCTGGCACTCTGTCGCTTGCAGCCCAGCAACTGGTCGTCATTGCGCGCGCCTTTATCAGCCGTCCGTCGATCCTGCTGCTCGACGAAGCCACGGCGGCGCTCGATTATGCTGATCGCGATCTCGTTTTTGAAACCATCGAGGATTACGCCGCTTCGGGCAATATCGTAATCTTCATTTCTCACCGGCTTGAAGAGGTAAAGCGTCTTTCCGATCAGGTTACGGTGCTGCGAAGTGGCCATGTAGTCGATACGCTCGACAGGCACCAGATCAACAGCCAGATTCTTCTGGAACTCATGGCACCGGAGGCCCATCTCCATGTCGCATGATCAGATCATTGTGTCCTATGAAAACCTCACGCTTGCTCCGGGGCGCAAAGCCTTGTCCGGCACGATCTGCGCAGGCGAAATAATCGGACTTGCGGGGCTGGAAGGTCACGGCCAGGAACAATTCCTGCTCGCACTTGCAGGTTTCGATCAGCCGCATCATAGCACAGTGAAAGCCGTTGCCGGATCTGGCGAACACAACGCTTACCGCAATCATCATGAGGCTGCAAAACGCGGTGTCGTCTATCTGCCGCGAGACCGGCGTGCAACCGGCATTTTTCCGGTTCTTTCAGTGCTTGATAATTTCGGCATGCCCTCCATGCCGCGCTTTTCATGGGCCGGTATTCTTGATCGCCGCAAACAGAAGCAGGAATTGCAGCGCTATACCGAGTTTCTCTCCATCCGTTATCCGGCAATGGATGCCCCCATCACCGCACTGAGCGGCGGTAATCAGCAGAAGGTTCTGCTTGCAAGGCTTCTGGCTCTCAAGCCCCGCGTCATGCTGCTGAACGATCCAACCCGTGGTGTTGATCTCAATACGCGCATGAAGTTTTATGAAGCCTTTCGCAAACTCGCCCATGAAGAAGGCATAGCCCTCGTCATTCTGTCGAGTGAAATAGAAGAAATCCTGCAAATCTGCGACAGTGTTTTGGTGTTCCGCGATTTTGAATGCTCGACGCGCATTGAAAAATCCGAAATGTCGATGTCCGGCGTTCTAGCCGCGATGTTCGGTCAAAAAGAGGTCGAGCTATGAGCGCATCAGATAGCAAAAACAACCTGAAGCGCATGTTATCCAGCAGTCGGGAGGCACGGCTCGCCGCAATCCTTTTCGTGGTTCTGCTGATCATCAATATTGCGCTCAACCCGGTGCGCTTTGCACCGTCAAACTGGGGTCTGGTTCTGGGGCTTGCAGCGCCGCTGCTGCTGACCTCTCTGGCAATCACTGTGCCATTTCTTGCCGGGCGCGGCTCGATTGACATTTCCGTAGGGCCGCTTGTGGGACTGATCAACGTCATTGTAGTCCAGTTGGTGATTACACAAGGCGGTGTTTCATCGCCTTTCATCATTGTTCCCGTAGCTCTGGTACTCGGCATTTTTGCGGGTGTACTCAATGGTCTTCTGGCAGCGATCATCCGCATTCAGCCGATTGTCGCAACGCTCGGCACCTATCTGATCTTTGGCGGGCTGGCACTGACCATCCTGCCCTCACCATCGGGATCGGTCCCGGCATGGCTGGCGTCGCTTGCAGGGCCATGGTCAATTCTACCGGTCGGAACGGCGATACTGATATGGATCATCATCAAACGCATGCCGTTCTACGAGACGCTTATGGCCGTCGGCAGTGAGGATCGCGCGGCCTATACCGCGGGCATCAACGTTCCGCTTGTCCGCTTCATTGCCTATGTGCTGGCCGGATTGTTTGCAGGCCTTGCAGCACTGTCGCTGACCGCCCTCATCGGTTCGGGAGATCCGATCATCGGTCCCGGCTACACACTCATTGCCATTGCCGCTGTTGCGCTCGGCGGGGTTAGTCTGGCCGGTGGCGTTGGTGGACTTACGGCTGCCTTTCTCGGCGCTGCGGATATCTTCCTGCTGCAAAGCATGTTGACGACCTTCAACGTCTCAACCTTCGTGCTTCAGGCAGTCTACGGCGCCGTGCTTGTCCTTGCGGTGTGCCTCAACTCCGAAAAGCTCAAACTTTATTTCCGTCGCAAGGTGGCGCAGTCATGATCAAGGCACTCCTTACAAATCGAGCCCTGATCGCCTTCATCGGGGTCGCACTGGTCTTCCTGCTGGGCACTGCCCTCATACCGGGTTTTGCCAGCCTGTTTTCCATTCGCGCAATGCTGGTTCTGGCTGCACTCTTGGCCATTGCTGCGCTCGGCCAGACATTGGTGATGATTCTGGGCGGCATCGACCTATCCATTCCCTTTGTCATGGGCTTCGCAAACGTCGTCTTTGCAAGCCTTTACGGCGATGGCATGTCGCCAATTCTGGCGAGTGTCATCGTATTGGCGTCGGCGGGGCTGATCGGTGCCTTTTCCGGTGCATTGTCAGCAGCCCTTTCCATCCATCCGCTAATCGTCACGCTTGGCGTTGGCACAATGGTTCAGGCGGGTGTGCAGATCTGGACACGCGGATTGCCAACAGGGTCGGCACCCGCATTCATCAATGAATTTGTATCACTGGGCGGCAGCATCGGGCCTGTGCCATTGCCATGGCTGATCCCCTTCACGATCCTGCTGACGCTTGGCACCATCTTCGTATTGCAACGCACGATTTACGGGCGCAAGCTTTATGCGCTGGGTTCCAACATCAAAGCCGCCGAACTGGCACTCATCAGACCGGTTGCAATCTGGGCCATTACATTTGGCCTGAGCGCGTCTTTTGCAGCCCTTGCCGGCATCCTTCTGCTGGGCTTCACCGGCTCCTCAAGTGCGACTGTGGGCACGCCCTATCTGTTCCAGACCGTCTCTGCGGTGGTGATCGGCGGCACAGCGCTTATCGGCGGAAGAGGTGGCTTTGTCGGAACGGTCGCTGGTGCGATCATGCTGATGGAGCTGCGTACATTTCTCATTGGCATGGGTTTTTCAGACGCCATGGTACAGTCGGCCTTGGGGCTTCTCATCCTGCTTCTGGTTGCGGCCTATGGTCGTGAGCGCCATATCCGTAATCTAATTTAAGGAGAGCGTGATGGACGAGAGGCTCGCACGAACAATTGAAGCCATCAAGGCATCGGGTGCAGATTGGGGTGTGTTTACCAGCCCTGACGGTATCGCCTATGCTTCAGGCCATATCGTCGCAATAGAAGCCGGGCCCTCACCCTTTGCAGGTGGTCCTGCAATCGCGCTCGTGGGGAAAAATGGCGAATGTGGGATTGTCGTCACCAATCTCGAAGAGCAAACACCTGGCTGGGCGGACATTGTTCTCGCCTATGAAGGTTTTTCCTATCAGGAACCCACCGATATTTTTGCGAATTATCGCGATGCCGCGCAAGAACTCTTCACCAAATTTGGCGTCGGCGGAACAATTGCCATAGAACAAAACAGCTTTCCCCTGTCCCTGCTGCCGCTCATAAGGACACATCGCCATGTGCTGATCGAAGAGGCCTTTAAACGCCAGCGTATGATCAAAACAGCCGCAGAGATTGCCCTGTTGCGCGAGGCAGCACTGACTGCTTCAGCAGGCCAGCGTACCTTCCTAGAATACAGCAAGGCAGGCCGCAGCGAACTGGAGATATTCGCCGATATAAGGCTCGCAATGGAGAGCCGGGCCGCGCAACGTCTGCCTGTCACAGGAGATTTTATATCGGGTAAGGAGCGCACATCCGCATTCATGGGTTGGCCGACAAACCGTATCACGGCGGCAGGCGACCCGCTCATCTGCGATCTCGCCCCCCGCGTCAACGGCTACTGGGGCGACAGCTGCGCATCGGCGATGCTGGGAACGGCAAGTGCCGGGTTTGAGAAGCAATTCAAGGCCGTGAAATCCGCACTTGATCTTGCCGTGGAAATGATCCGCCCCGGACTTGGGGTCGGTGAACTGGATCGCAAACTGCAGACGCATATCGCATCGCATGGCTATGGTTACGCCCATCATTCAGGGCATTCCATCGGCACATCCGTGCATGAATGGCCAAGACTTGTCCGCTATGAAACCGAAAGCTTCAAAAAAGACATGGTTGTGATGGTGGAACCCACCGCTTTCGACCCGGATATCGGCGGTGTGCGGCTTGAATTTATGCTGCATGTGACGCAAACCGGCTGCGAAGTGCTGACCGATTTTGAGCATCAAATGGTCATTTAACCGCTGTCCCTGATCCTCAATTCGAAACCGACATCGACGATAGTGCTTGCCGATACCGCACCCTGCATGGCCTCCAAAAGAAGCTGGCCCGCCTGTCGCCCGATTTCAGCCGAAGGGATTGCAACCGTGGTCAAGGGCGGCAGCAGATGCTGTGACAATTCAAAATCGCCAAAGCCGGTAATGGCAAGACGTTGCGGAACCTTGATACCGATGCGCTGCGTCTCTAAAAGCGCACCGGAAGCGAGAATATCACTCGAAAACATGACGGCATCGGCTTCCGGATATTGGGCCAGCGCCCGCCGCAGCAGATCGACACCCGAAGCCATGGCGATCGGCAGCTCGGTCGCAACCGTTATGCGGGGCTTCTCATCGGGAAACAGATGCTCCAGCGCGGCTTTGAATGCGGCGCGGCGCTCGACAGCACGGCTGTCGCCTTTTCTCACCACACCGGCAAACACGATATAGCGTCGCCCCGCATTAATGAGATGATCAACCATTTCTGTGATTGCCGCAGCGTTGGAAAACCCAACCACCCGATCAATCGGCTTGTCTGTGAAGCCCCAGCCTTCAACCACGGGAATTTCCGCGCGCTTGAGCAGTGCCACGCTGCGCCTGCTATGATGGGTGCCGATCAGGAAAACACCGTCCGGCCGACGCCCTAAAAGACTGCGAATGATCTCTTCCTCGCGCTCCAGCCGATAATCCGTATTGCCGAGAAAAATCTGATATCCGGCCTGATGCAACACGTCCGAAAAATGCTGGATCGTTTCGGCGAAAACAGACGCGGAAAGCGTTGGGATGATGGCGGCAACCGTATTGCTCTTATGCGAAGCGAGATGGCTTGCCGCGAGATTATGGACGTAATGCGTCTTCTCTATAGCGTCGTGAATGAGCTTGCGCTTTTCGGACGTCACCGAATCGGGAAACCGCAATGCGCGGGAAACCGTCTGCATGGACACGCCTGCGGCGGCTGCCACATCCGCCATTGTTACGCCAGAGCCCTTGCGGCGCTGCTTGCGGGGCGGCGACGCTTCAACGCTCACAGATAGAACGGCCTGACACAGACTGGGGTGCCAATTTCAATGCGTTTGCCTGTATCGACCAAATGCCCGCTCTCCTTGTCGATTGCGAAGATCACTATGCAATCCCCATTCTGGTTTGCCACCAAAAGCCAGTTTCCATCCGGTGTGAGCGTAAAATTACGCGGTGTCGCACCGCCCGTAAAGCTCTCACCAATCTCAACCAAGCTACCATTGTGCTGATCCACACGAAAAGCCGTAATCGTGTCACGACCACGATTGGAACAATAAAGGAAACGGCCATCCGGCGAGAGGTGAATATCCGCGCCATGCGACACGACGCCAGCAGGCACCGTTGGCAAGGACGCAATCAAACGCAGTTCATCGCCGTCACGCTGAATAAACGACACGCTCGAATCGAGTTCGTTTGAAACATATATGAAGCGACAATTTGGGTGCTGTGCAATATGGCGCGGTCCGGCACCGGGCGTCATCGCAACATTGCTGATCCGCGTGAAAGCACCTTTGCTGTCAAGACGATAGGCGATCACCTCATCAAGACCAAGATCGGCAGACAGGAACATGCCGCCCTCGGGCGTTTCAACCACACAATGCGGATGGCTGCGCTCCTGCCGTTCCGTGACAGGCCCCAATGTACCCTTGTGACGAACACTGTTTGCAACCGGATCAAGGCTTCCATCGGCTCGTACCGGGAGCGCAACAAGAGACTGATCCGGCCCGCCTGATCCCATTGCATAATTGGCGACCAGCACGAATTTTCCGTCACGGGTCACGGTATTATATGCGGTTATGCTGCCCTCGGCGCTTTGCTTGTTGAGATAAACAAGTGCGCCCTTTTCAGCATCGAAGCGATAGGCGCTGACCGTTCCTTCATGCCAGCCGAAAACTTCTGAATTTGCATAAATGATGCCGGAATCCGGCGCGACGCTTAGAAAAGTTGGATTATCGACGGTCGATGTCGTGCAGACATGGGTTGCGTCTGCCGTTTTTGCATCAAATGCGTAAATGGAAAGACCTTTGCCCCGCGCACCTTGAAAATAGGGCGCTTCGCGATTGAGCGATCCAACCGCCAGATAAAGCTTCTTCACGCATTCCTCCAATAGATGTTGCGGCCCTTTAGAGCGCGTTTCGATCTGATTGAAGCAGATCGGCGCTCTCAATATTTGATATGACGCGCATCTTATCCGAAAACCGTTTCACACTTTTCGGGATGCGCTTTAATGCATCACCCATCCACCATCGACATTCAAGGTCTGCCCGCTGATAAACCCCGCTTCATCGGAAACAAGAAACATCAGGGCGGAGGCGATGTCCTTGGGAGAACCACGCCGTTTTATCGCCTGATGATCCATCACAAAGCGCGTATAGCCTTCAAGGTCCGGATGGATTTTTTCGGCATCCGTCGGGAAAGCACCCGGAGAGACCGCATTGACGGTGATACCATAAGCACCAAATTCACGCGCCCATGCGCGGGCAAGACTGATCAAGGCCCCCTTTGACTGCACGTAAGGGGAAAGCAGCGACCAACCACCATAAGCCGTGACACTGGCAATGTTGATGATGCGCCCCCAGCCGTTTTTTCGCATATGCGGCAATGCGACCTGAACACAGACGATCCCCGCATCAACATTGATATGTTGGACCTTTTGCATTTCCTCAAGCGTATAGTCCTCGAAGGCTTTGGACGGATAGATCGCCGCATTGTTGATGACCACATCAAATCCGCCGACTTCGCGTGAAATCGCTTCCAAAGCTGGCCGAAGAGCCTGCAAATCGGAGAGATCGAGCGCGTGGAGCGAAAGCCCGTCCAGACCTTCATCCTCTGCCCGCCTTCCAAGTTCTGCGATCTTTTTCGGATCATGGTCAATGGCCACAACGCGCGCGCCCGCGCGCAAAAAATTCAATGTCGTTTCAAGGCCAAGGCCACCGGCAGCACCGGTATAAAGAATGGTTTTTCCGGCAATCGAAAACGATGATGCAGAACTCATGAACGGCCTCCAAGGGCGATATGATTGCCGGACGGCACCGGATATTCTTCGTCGGGCTGCTTGGCTATTGCGGCAATCCGCGCAGCACTCGCCGCGATGTCCGCATCATCACCAAGAATGCGAAACGTGCTGTCGTAGCGGCGCTCTTCGCCGTGTTCGAGCCAAATCAGTTCGCCGCGCTCGCGGGCTGCGCCATGTCCAAGAACGTGGTTGGTCGATGGCTCGATGCCGAGCGCATATTGTCCGGCTTGAAAATTCTGCCATTCAAACATGCAGGGAAACTGATCCTTGCGGGTCGTCACTTCAAAACCGATGCCGAGGCGATCATTGACCAGCGCGACCGGCACTTCGCCTTGTTCATCGGCAACCATCTCATGCTGCCAGACCTGCTCGTGAAACTGCATTTGCGGTGACGGCATTGTGCGATAGCCCACCCCCTGTTTGCGGTAGTCCTCGCCCGCATGCGCCGCCCAGACAACATCGCTGATCGGTGCGAGATAGCGCGACGTTTCGGCCAGAACGGGATGACCGACATTGATGTGATAGCAATACATATGCGGCGTGCGATAAAAGCCGCGATTGACCACCCGATCAGTCAATTTGATATCGTTGCTGCCAACCTTGATTTCGATACGGCGTGTCAGTTCCAGATGCTCGCCGAAAACGGTTCCTTGCGTAACGATACCCTCGCACCAGAGATAGCATTCATCCCCCTCCCAGCGCTCGCCATATCCGGTGAGCTTGGCTGGAATCGTGCCGACGCGACCATGAATGGAATGCTTGATTGTCTGACGTGGCTTGTAATTGTAATGATCCGCCGCCTCGTCATGCATGAAAAGGATATGATCAAGCCCGCATGTGATCATCAGACCGGAAAACGAGCGCATCCAGCCCAGCCCACCCTCGCCTTCATAATCGTGCAATCCGGGATGACGAAATCCCGACGGCGAATGCCAGCCAATCGCCATGCCGCGATATTCGCAATCGGCAATATCCAGAGCGCGGTCGACCAGTACGGTGAAGCGCAGGCCTGTGCCCGAGCGAAATTCCAGCATCCTGATGCCGCGTTCGAGCCCATCATCGAGCACCATCAGCCGAACGCCCGCAAATTGCGCAAAAGAACCGCTGCTTGCGGCAAGATCGCGACGCGACCTCTCCTCTCCGTAAAGCTTCACCATTTTCGCACCTGAATATTAAGGGGTAACAAATTCATTCAAAAGGCGGCCGGTGCGAGCACCGACCGCCCCGCCCCGCCCAAAATGTTACAACCCCTGCACACGCAGCTTTCCATCGAGAAACTTCTTGGCGCGCGGCACATCAGCTTCATCGAGATGTTCGATGATCATCGGAATGTTGGGGTGCTTTTGCGCAAGTCGTTTGAGATAGAGGTCGTAATTCAGAGAACCCAGCCCCGGTGCAGGCAGTTCAATCTCGCCGACACCGCGGAAAGTGTGGCTTTCAAGCGCTTCATCATCGCCGATATCGGCATGTTTCTCGCTCTTGTCGTCGCCGGAGCGCTTAACATCCTTGGCATGGCCGATCTTGATCTTGTCGCTCAGCGTATCAAAAACCTGATCAAGGATTTCATCCATGCGGTCGATATTGTGCGTCTCGAAATAATTGGTCGGGTCCATCAGAAGGCCAAGCCCCGGATGGTCGACCTGCGCAAACATTTTTACTGTCTCCTCGACCGAGCCGACAACGTTGTTCACATAGGTTTCGAGAAGGAATACCGCACCATGGTCATAGGCATATTGTGAAAGATCGGCGATCACCTTGCGGCATTCTTCAAAACCTTCTTCGGTCTTGTTCTTGGGGTGATGCACCCAATCGGATTCGGTGTTGTAAGTGCCGGTTTCCGAAATCACATAAGGCGTGCCGAGATATTGCGCATGGCGGATGATCTCTTTGAGATAACCGACGCGGCGCTCGCGTTCGGCCTTATCCGGATGAATGATATTGGTATAACCGGAAATACATGAGATCGGCAGATGATGATCGCGAAACGTCTCGCGGATTTTTATGCATTTGTCCTTGCTGATCTGGCCGGCACTGAGATCAATATCCTTGAAATGCATGTCCAGCTGCACCGTATTGAAATCGAGCGCCCGGATTTTTTTAGCTGTTTCCTCAAGCGAATACGGAAAATAGCCGCTGAAAATACCCACCTGCATCATGATAGAATTCCTCCCGTTATTTTTAATTCGTTGATATTTCCGAAAGTCTGACCGTGCGCCCCTCATCGATCGATTTGTATCCCGCCTCGATCAGCGCCATGGTCTTCACATTATCGGCCACGTTCAGCGCTGGCGGCTCACCCGACTTGAGCGCATATTGCAATTGCTCCATCACACCGATGAAGGCCTGCGGAAACCACATGGTCTCCCATTTCGGGCTAACCCATTTGCCGCCCGTCGTCGTTTTGGAAGCGTAAGTCAGCGTCGATGGAGAACCGTCAGGCCAGCCGATCGTGCCCTGCGCCACGCCGTCCGTACCCTCCACGCGCCATTTAATGTAAATGTCACTGTCAAAACCCTCTTCGCGCGGGCCTGTCCAGACATCTTCCATGGAAACCGCCATCACACCGCCGGGAAATGTCAGCGTAGAAATGGTGATGCCGTCCTTGTGCTTAAACTGTGTGCGGGGATCAGTTCTCGTGAGCGTAGTAATCGTTTCAGGCTCGCCAAACAGGAACCGCAGCACATCGAGATGATGCACGCTCATATTGGAGAGCGTCAGACGATCATAATCCTCAAGAAATGCCTGCCAGTGCGGGATGGCGCGCATTTCAATCGTTGCCATCACCGGCGTGCCGATCTCACCCTTATCAAGTATCTGTTTGAGCACGCGCATCGACTGGTCATAGCGCATGTTCTGATTGACGGAGAGAATTTTGCCGGATTTCGCAGCCTCGTCACGCAGCGCAATTGCTTCGTCAAGTGTCAGAGCGAGCGGCTTTTGCGCGAGAATGCCCTTGATGTGAGGTTGCGTCAGGGCTTTGCGAATAAGAGCCGGTTGCTGGTCGGGCGGGTAGGCAATATCGAGGATTTCGATTGTTTTATCCGCTATCAGTGCTTCCGGCGTGTCGTGAACTGTTTCGATACCCCAACGCTCGGCAACCTGTTGAGCCTTTGCCCTGGTGCGCGAGGCGATTGCAGCCACGGTAAAGCCCGCTTCCTGATAGGCTGCGAGATGACACTCGGACATGATCATGCCCGCACCGATACAACCGATCCTGTAATCTTGAACCCGAACCTTTGGATCAGGAACAAAGCCTTCCACTTCGCTCATTGCAGCCCTCCCATTCTCTTTTCACCCCGGATAATTGACAGAACGACAATCCGGGTCGCCCTCCTCCAAGGGAGTCCCGCCTCCTTGGGCATACTGATGACTAATGAAGACTTCACCACGCGGTGTCAACATCATATATAATCATTTTACATCATTTAACGTCGAAGATAAGGTAAAACTCTAACCTTCCATTTGAATTTTGATGTTTAAATATGAAAATGATGTATTTTGATGACTTAACTGTCATAGATCAAATTTCGTGAGGAAAACACATGCTCAGGATATGACAAGTCTTGCATTACATTGAAATCGAATACATCAATTTCCCTCATTCTGATAAGGAGGCCGACTTGCGACCGACAGTGAGCGACATTGCCCGAGCGGCCGGAGTATCCAGCGCCACTGTTGACCGCGTGCTGAACAAACGCGAAGGCGTCAAAGAACGCACCCGCGAAATCGTTCTGGAAGCTGCCCGTAATATTGGCTATCTCCCCGAAAACACCCCACGGGATGCCGTTTACAGCGATCGCATCAAGCTGGACTTCGTTTTGCCAGCGGGCACAAATACCTTTATTGCCAATCTGCGTGACCAGATCGTCAGACAGGCGGCATTAAAGCCTGAGGTCGATCTGACCATCCACTGTGTCGAAGGTTTTAACCCGGAGACGCTGGCGCGAGCACTCGACAATCTCAAAGGCCAAGCCCAAGGCATTGGCGTGATTGCGCTCGATCACCCAAGTGTGCGGGAAGCCATGCGCACGCTGTCTGAATTCGGCGCGCATATTGTCACCATCGCATCCGACATCCTGCATGTGCCGCGCCTTGGCTATATCGGCATCGATAATCGCGCGGCTGGTCGTCTCGGCGGCTATATTCTGGGCCGTTTCCTTGGGCGCCCGACAGAAGCCAAGATCGCGCTTTTTGCCGGATCGCTGTCCTATCGCGGTCATGAAGAGCGTGAAATGGGATTTCGGCGTATCATTGCCGAAGAGTTTTCCCATCTCAATATCGTGGAACTCAAAGAGATCGAAGATAGCCGCGAGAAAGCCTATACGGAAACCATGGCCTTGCTTGAGCGCCATCCAGACCTCGCCGGTATCTATAACCTCGGCGCAGGCAATCAGGGTATCGGCCAAGCACTGATGGATTGCGGCAAATCAGAATCCATCATTTTCATCGGCCATGAGCTGACAGAAAATAGCAAGCGGCTTTTGTTGAACGGAACCATGGATGCCGTCATCGACCAGAACCCGCGTGTTGAAGCGCGCGAGGCGCTGGCGACCCTGATAAGCAGTATCAAAGGCCATGCTTTCGACCCTCACCCACCCCGCATCCAGGTGATATTCAGAGAAAATCTTCCAGAACTGTAATCCTGACTATCAGGTCTTGCTAGCGCAAACGACGCGAAGTGTCGGGGAGGTTTGACGCGACGGCGCGAAAGGTATAGCTCAGACGCCGTACTTTGCCCGGCGCGGTGTTCTCCCGACCGCAGCCCGGTTCAATTCATCTCATCTCCCGACAAGAAGGGTCAAATCATGGCGGCTCTGTCCCTCATTATCTTCGACTGCGATGGCGTTCTGGTGGATTCGGAAATCATCGCGGCGGAAGTGGAATCAGCGCTTCTGAGCGATGCCGGATATCAGATTGCGCCCGACGAAATGGCCGAGCGCTTTGCCGGTCTCACCTGGCAGGATATTCTGCTGACCGTCGAGCGTGAAGCAGGCATTCCGCTCTCCGCCTCGCTCATCGACAAGTCGGAACAGCTCCTCGACGAGCGCCTCAAGAATGAAGTACAGGCGGTCGAAGATATTGTTGAAGTCGCCTCAGCACTGAAACTGCCGAAATGCATTTGCTCCAACTCGACCACCCAGCGGCTCGAACTCATGCTGCAGCGCGTGGGACTTTACGATCTGTTCAAGCCGAATATTTTTTCGGCCAAAGAAGTTGGTGCAAAAAAACCAAAACCCGCCCCCGATGTCTTCCTTCATGCCGCAAAACAGTTCGATGTGGACCCGCGCAATGTCGTCGTGATCGAGGATTCGGTGCACGGCATTCAGGGCGCGCGCGCAGCCGGTATGCGGGTGATCGGCTTTACCGGCGGAGCACACACCTATCCGGGCCATGCCGACAAATTAACCGATGCGGGCGCTGAAACGGTCATCCACCGTCACCGGGATCTGCAAGGCGTCATCGACGCTCTGTCGGTCTGGAGCGACGACTAATCCTGATAAGACTTAAAAAGAAGGGCGCTTCACATAAGCGCCCTTCCCGAACTTACTTCTTTTGCGGTCCTTCGTCGAAGCCGACGAATATCTGCACATTCTGCTTGTCCGGTGTTGGCATGGAAATGCCCTTGTCGTTGAAGACAAACTGCGCCGCCGCGTTGCTGTTCATGGTTACCGTCTGCTTGTGCAGCTTGGAATAGATGACCTTGTCACCCTGACGCACGGCGACGCGAACCGGCATGGTGATGGTGCCGCTCTTGTATTGCGGACCCGGCACGACCTTGCCCGCGGCAGCGACATCGATTGTCATCGTACCCTCGCCATACTGGCAGGCACGGGTTACATCGGTGATTGCCGCCTGATAGACGACCTGCGACGGGTCCTTGTCACCACCCTTGGCATAGGTGCTGAAATAGGCCGTACCATCCAGAAGTGTCACCGATGGGCAATAGGCGCGCAGCTCCGATTCCTTGATGCGCGGCTCACCGGCAAGAGAGGAATTCGCAGCCTTTTCACCGCCGCTCGTCGTACAGCCTGCAAGCGCTGCAAGCAAAATCGTCCCAAGAACTGGAAACAACAATGAACGATTCTGTGATGCTGTCTGCATAAACCGGTTTCCCTGCACTGATCTGTCTGTTCTCTTGCGCCCTATCACAAAGGAACGCAAAACCGCTTCGCACTTTTGGTTCCAATGCAACTTTTTTGCTTGTCGCATTATCCTGCGCAAAACCGCTTCGCACTTTTGCTGGAAATGCTCTATACCACTCCCAAATGCGTAGCGCGATGACGTTTTCCCGTTTTTTAACCGCGAGAGCAAGCCATCCATAAGGGATGTTTTAATTTCTTGCGGCTTTTTTATGGACGCCCTATTGCATTTGCAAAACTTTGACGAGCGCTGAGCTGGAAATGAAAGCCTGACGACATGAAATATGTAAGCACACGCGGACAAGCCCCCACCCTTGGTTTCAGCGACGCCTTGCTCGCCGGTCTTGCCCGCGATGGCGGCCTCTATCTGCCGCAGGATTATCCGCAGTTCTCGCCCGAACAAATTCGTGCCCTGCGCGGTAAATCCTATGTGGATATCGCGCTCGCCGTGCTCTCGCCCTTCGTTGACGGTGAGATTCCGCAAGCCGATTTCGAAAAGATGGTGCGTGAGGCCTATGGCACATTCCGCCACGATGCCGTCTGCCCGCTGATCCAGACGGGCGCCAACGAATTCGTGCTCGAACTCTTCCACGGTCCCACCCTAGCCTTCAAGGATGTCGCCATGCAGTTGCTGGCGCGCATGATGGATTATGTGCTGGCTGAGCGCGGTCAGCGTGCGACAATCGTCGGTGCGACTTCGGGCGACACCGGAGGCGCGGCAATCGAGGCTTTTGGCGGTCGCGACAATGTTGATATTTTCATCCTTTTCCCCAATGGTCGCGTCTCGCCGGTGCAGCAGCGTCAGATGACGTCTTCGGGCTTTTCAAATGTGCATGCGCTGTCCATCGACGGCAATTTCGACGACTGCCAGAATCTCGTCAAAGCCATGTTCAACGATCTCACCTTCCGCGATGAGCTGTCGCTTTCCGGCGTCAACTCGATCAACTGGGCGCGGATCATGCCGCAGTTGGTCTATTATTTCACCGCCGCCTTGAGCCTTGGCGCGCCGGACCGTCCGGTTTCGTTTACCGTGCCCACCGGCAATTTCGGCGATATTTTTGCGGGCTATGTCGCGCAGCGCATGGGCCTGCCTATTGAGCAACTCACCATCGCCACCAACGACAATGATATTCTGGCCCGCACTTTCGAGAGCGGGGCCTATGAAATGCGCGGTGTCGAACAGACCACCTCGCCGTCGATGGATATCCAGATTTCCTCAAACTTCGAGCGTTTGCTGTTTGAAGCCCATGATCGCGATGCAAGTTCGGTGCGCGGGCTGATGGAAAGCTTGAAACAGTCGGGCGGTTTCACCCTTGCCGAAGAACCGCTTGCTGCGATCCGTAACGTTTTTTCCGCCGGTCGCTCCACGGTGTCCGAGACGGCTGCAACCATCAAATCCGTTCTGGAAACCGACGGTTATCTTCTCGATCCGCATTCGGCCATTGGTTTAAAGGTCGCTCGCGAAAATGTGTCCGGGACCACACCGAGCGTTGTTCTGGCCACCGCGCATCCCGCCAAATTCCCCGCTGCGGTAAAGGATGCCTGCGGGGTCGAGCCAGCGCTTCCGGCCTGGCTTTGCGACCTCATGCAACGAAAAGAAAGTTTCACAGTTCTTCACAATGAGCTGAAAATCGTGGAAGAATACATACGCCAGCATTCCAGAGCTTGAGTCCGCTTGGGCCACGCCTGAAATGCAATGACAAAAACCAGCAGAGAATGCAGGGAGCAGTTCGTTTATGGGTGTTGAAGTAACGCGTCTTTCCAATGGCTTGACCATCGCAACCGATACCATGCCGCATGTCGAAAGTGTGGCATTGGGAATCTGGGTCAAGGCGGGCGCACGAAATGAAGCCGCAGACCGACACGGCATTGCTCACCTTCTCGAACATATGGCCTTCAAGGGCACGGACAATCGCTCATCATGGCAGATCGCTTCGGACATCGAAAATGTCGGCGGTGAAATCAATGCCGCGACCAGCGTGGAGACGACGTCCTATTATGCCCGCGTTCTGCGCAACGACATGCCGCTGGCCATTGATATTCTCACCGATATCCTGACGGCTTCCAAATTCGATGAGGACGAACTGGAACGCGAAAAGCATGTCATCATGCAGGAAATCGGTGCCGCACACGATACGCCCGACGATGTCGTCTTCGACCGCTTTGCCGAGACCGCCTATCGCCATCAGCCGATCGGCCGCGCTATCCTTGGCGAGCCGGAAACGGTGCGCTCCTTCACACCCGCCGACCTGCGGCAATATATGGACGAGCAATACAGCGCCGATCGCATGGTCGTGACAGCCGCAGGAGGTGTCGATCACGATGCTTTCGTGCGCGAAGTCGAAAAACGCCTCGGCAGCTTTCGCGCTCACAACACGGCCCCCACGCTTGATCTCGCCACCTATGTCGGCGGCGATTTTCGCGAGAACCGCGATTTGATGGATGCGCAGGTTTTGATCGGCTTCGAGGGCCGTGCCTATCATGTGCGCGACTTCTACGCCTCGCAGCTTCTGGCAATGATTTTGGGCGGCGGCATGTCTTCGCGCCTGTTTCAGGAAGTGCGTGAAAAGCGTGGTCTTTGCTATTCCGTCTATGCCTTCCATTGGGGTTTTTCCGATACCGGCCTGTTTGGTATCCATGCCGCCACAGGCCGCGACGAACTGGTCGAGCTTGTGCCGGTCATCATCGATGAATTGCAGCGCGCCGCCCAGTCGATTGATCTCGAAGAGGTTGATCGCGCCCGTGCGCAATATCGCGCAAGCCTGCTCATGTCGCAGGAAAGTGCCGCAAGCCGTGCCGGACAGATCGCACGGCAGTTCCTGCTCTATGGACGCCCGGTCGAAAACAGCGAATTGATGGATCGCCTGGCGCAGATCACGCCAGAGCGCCTCACAGATCTGGCTGGACGGTTATTCCTCGACGCCAAGCCGACCATTGCAGGCGTTGGTCCGGTCGGACGGCTTATGAGCTTCGAAAATTTGACCAATGCGCTTTCGACCGGCGCAAATACGCGCAAGGTTGCGGTTTAGAGCATATCTCCCAAAGGTGGGAACCGGTTTTTGGAAAAGATGCGCGGATATTCAAACAATGAGAGCGCCGATCTGAGGCAATAAGGCTGTAGGGGAGTAAGGCACTATGTTTAACGCGGCGGAGATTCCTACCCTTGCCCAGGGCCCCAGCGCCCCATTACCCACCACCTGATTCAATGATCGGCCTGTCTTTCCGCCGGAGCAGCCCGTCCGTCATGCGCGGTGCGCGTGTCTATTTGCGCGAACCGATGGCGGCTGACTTCAACGCCTGGGCGAAATTGCGCGAAGAAAGTCGTGCCTTTCTTACCCCATGGGAGCCGACATGGCCCGACGACGATCTGACGAAAAGTGCCTTTCGTTACAGGTTGCGACGTTTTCAGGAAGAAATCGCGGCCGGAACCGGCTATCCTTTTTTTATCTTTCAAAATGGCAGCAACCGGCTCGTTGGCGGAATTACCCTTGGCAATATAAGGCGCGGCGTCGCCCAAAACGGGGTTATCGGCTACTGGAGCGGCGCGCCACATGCCGGAAAAGGATATATGAGCGAAGCACTTGGACTGGTTATCCCCTTCGCATTCGACGAGTTGCGGTTGCACCGGATTGAAGCTGCCTGTATTCCCCATAACATACGTTCGATCCGGCTTCTCGAAAAAGCCGGATTTCAGAGAGAAGGACTGTTGCGCTCCTATCTCAAGATAAACGGCTTCTGGCAGGACCACCTGCTGTTCGCCCTTATAGAAAGCGACAGACGTATGTTGAACGGCCGAAAGCATGACAGCAGGGTTGAACGCCCGTGACAGGTTTTTCGCAAAAGCTTTTCCGCAATGCCGGGCGTCTTGCTGCCCTGCTCCTGATTATGGCCGTTTGGACACTGCCCTCACTTGCAGTCGAACCCATCAAGATTTCCAAGGAAGATACGGCACTTGATCTGTCGCGCGCCGTGGAAATCCTGCGCAATCAGGGCGAAAGCGTACAGGTTTCGACGGCACCCGGTTCGGATGGAATTGTGCGTCGCATCGAGGTGGAGGCCGATCAGAACAGCAAATCGTCCGGTGACTGGGCCGCCTTTTCCATCGCCAATCCCACTGATCAGCAGATCGACCGCCTCATCGTCGCCCCGCATTTCCGTCTCGCAGGCTCAGGCATCATCTGGCCCGATCTCGGCTCACAGCGTATTGCTTCCATCACCCCCAGTGAGGGTTTTGCACTCGACCGTCAGGCAAGTGCAGATGCCGACATCTTCCGCATCACGCTCAATCCCGGCAGCGTCATCACATTCGTCGCAGAGCTTTCTTCGCACAACCTGCCGCAGCTTTATCTGTGGGAACCCGATGCCTATAAGGACGCGGTCAATTCCTACACGCTCTATCGCGGCATTCTGCTTGGCATTTCCGGTCTTCTGGCGCTTTTCCTGACCATTTTGTTCGTCGTCAAGGGCACGTCGCTTTTCCCGGCCACGGCAGCCCTTGCATGGGCGGTTCTCGCCTATATCTGCGTTGATTTCGGCTTCTGGAACAAGCTGATGGAGATCACGCCCGGCAATGAGCAGATATGGCGCGCGGGCACCGAAGTAGCCCTTGCCGCATCGCTGGTTATTTTTCTTTTCACCTATCTCAATCTCAACCGCTGGCATGATCATTTCAGCTATGGTGCCGTTACCTGGGTTCTGGGTCTTCTGGCGCTTGCAGGCGTTGCGGTATTCGATCCGCCGGTCGCATCCGGCATTGCGCGCATGTCGCTGGCGCTTACCGTCGTATCGGGCATCGCCATCATCGGCTATCTGGCTGCAAAAGGCTATGACCGCGCCGTTATGCTGATACCGGCTTGGCTTTTGACCCTCATCTGGCTCATTGGCGCGTGGATGGCAATTGCCGGCAAGCTCGACAACGACATCGTCCAACCCGCACTCGGTGGCGGACTGGTGCTGATCGTGCTTCTGATCGGCTTCACCGTCATGCAGCACGCCTTTGCTGGCGGCGCGATGCAGCAGGGCCTGCTTTCGGACATGGAACGTCAAGCGCTGGCCGTCATGGGTGCGGGCGATATTGTCTGGGACTGGGATGTACCGCGCGACCGCGTGGTGACGACACCAGACATTTCGAGTTATCTCGGCAGCACTGCCAGTCCGCTGAATGGTCCGGTGCGCAACTGGCTGCCCGCACTTCATGCCGATGACCGTGATCGCTTCCGCTCCACGCTCGACGCCATTCTGGAAAACCGCCGCGGCCGTATCGGTCAGATTTTCCGCCTGCGCGCCAATGACGGCCATTATCACTGGTATGCGCTGCGCGCGCGCCCGGTGATTGGCTCAGATGGCGAAGTCATGCGCTGTGTTGGCACGCTCATCAACGTCACGGAACAGAAAAAAGCCGAGGAGCGTCTGTTGCACGATGCCGTGCATGACAATCTGACCGGTCTGCCCAATCGCGAGCTTTTCCTCGACCGGCTGACCAATGTCATGAATATGGCGCGTGGCGAAAGCAAATTGCATCCGACGGTTCTGATCATCGACATCGACCGTTTCAGGCAGGTCAATGACAGTCTTGGCATGTCGGCGGGCGACACCATCCTTCTGACCATCTCGCGCCGTATTGCGCGGCTGATGAAGCCAGAAGACACACTTTCACGTCTTTCCTCCGACCAGTTCGGCCTGCTGCTGGCCTCCGAAAGCGACCCGGGCCAGATCGCCGCATTTGCCGAAGCGCTCAGGCAAACCGTGCGTGCGCCAATCGCCTATGCTAAACGCGACATCGTTCTGACTGCCTCAATCGGTCTCATCACCTGGACCAAAAATGCCAATACGGCGGAAGATTTCGTGAAGGACGCGGAACTGGCCATGCATCAGGCCAAGCGTTTCGGCGGTGATCGCATCGAACCTTTCCGGCCTGCCTTCCGCGCGATCGGCAGTGACAAGCTGCAACTGGAATCGGATCTGCACCGGGCACTGGAACGCGACGAAATACACATGGTCTATCAGCCGATCGTGCGGCTGGAAGAAGGGACCATTGCCGGTTTTGAAGCGCTGATGCGCTGGGAGCACCCGCGCCGCGGCGCGATTGCACCGGCCGAATTCATTCCCATCGCCGAAAGTTCAGGCCTGATCGTGAAGCTTGGCCGTTTCGCCATCAAGCAGGCGGCGCAAGACCTTTTTGCCTGGCAGGAACAGTTTCCCAAACTCGATCTGTTTGTTTCCGTCAACCTGTCCTCGACGCAACTCATCCGGCAGGACCTGATCAATGATGTGCGCTCGGTGCTTTCGCGCACGCATCTTACCCCCGACAGCCTCAAGCTCGAACTGACTGAATCTGTGCTGATGGAAAACCCGGAGCAATCAGCCTATGTATTGGCACGCCTCAAGACCATGGGTGTCGGCCTGTCGCTCGATGATTTCGGCACCGGCTATTCGTCGCTCGCCTATCTGACCCGCTTCCCGTTTGATCTGATCAAGATCGACCGCTCGTTCCTCAAAGGCAATCAGCCCCACAAGGCAACGCTTTTGCGCTCCATCATCAGCATGGCGCATGATCTGGGGCTTGCTGTGGTTACCGAAGGGGTGGAAAGCGAAAGCGATGCACTACAATTGCGCCAGATGGGCTGCGAATATGTGCAGAGCTTCATGTTCGGCCAGCCCTCCAGCCGTGACGAGGCAACGCGCATGGTTCGCGAGCAACTGGAGGCGGCGGCGGCCTGAGTTAGGTCAGTAAGGCAGTAAGAAAACGCAGTCTTGCTGCCCTACTGCCCTATTTGCAGATCACGCATGACCCGCATCCGAGACCAGACGCGATATGTCTATGCCCATATGCCCCATAAGACGGCTATATTTGCCATCGATGTCAGTGTCGAAAAGCATGTGCAGCGGCGCATCGCAGGTCAGCCAGCCGTTTTCGACCAACTCCGCCTCCAGTTGCCCCGGTGCCCAGCTCGAATAGCCAAGCGTCATCAGCGCCTGTGTCGGCCCCTTACCGCCATAGATGGCGCGTAAAATATCGACCGTCGCAGTGAGGCAGACTTCCTCCGAAACCGGCATTGTAGAATCGACCATATAATCGTCGGAATGCAGGACGAAACCGCGCGTGCTGTCGACCGGGCCGCCATTGCGCACCATCAATTGTTGCGCGCGCTCAGGCAGCACAATGAGTTCTTCCTCTTCCACCAGTCCGATCTGACGTAAAAGATCGGGAAAGCCCACCGGCTGTAGCTGGTTGATGATGAAGCCCATGGCACCTTCATCGGAATGTGCACAAATATAAATTACCGATCGGGCGAAACGCTCGTCGGTCATACCGGGCATGGCAAGCAGGAATTGCCCGTTCAAGAAACCCTGCTCCCGGGTAGTCTTTCTGACAATGGTCATGCTTATCAAGGTAGCAAGGCTGTGCGAAATGGCAATGAGGTTTTTTTTGACAAGTTTTTAGAAAGCATTTTGCGCAAGACTTCGGGTTGAAGCAATATCCGCAAAAGAATAGCCTGCCGATATCCGATTGCGCCTGAAGGAAAGATCATGCAACGCGATACGCTTTTTCTTCTACAGCCGGATTTCGAAGACCCGATCTATGTGGGTAAGAAATTCTATTGCTCGCACTGCACACTGCTTGAGGGCTTATTGGCCAGTTTCCCGGAACGCACGGATATGCTTGACGTCAAGCGTATCAGCTGGCCTCGCCCCCGACACGAAGTGATCGCACTTGCGGGCGAAGCCAACCAGTCGTTGCCCCTTTTGGTGCTGGCAGAAGGCGATACCTCGCCCCATCAGAGCGGCAGCTTTAATGGTCGCTCCTTCATCTGCGACAAGGACGCAATCCTAAAAGCGCTAGCCGAACGGCATGGTTTCCCACTTCCGCACCCCGGAACATGAAGCTGCACCACGCATTTCTGTCTTGATAGCGCCAGAATTTCATCGCATCTATTATCCATGACAACACGTGCACTTCTGCTTTTTTCCCTGGCTTTCGCGGCAGCAACCTTTCCTGCGCAGGCATCGACTTCGCCGTGGACGCAAACGCCCGGTGGACGGGTGCGCGTGATCATCGAAGACAAGGTTTCGGACAATGGCGTGATACGCGGTGCGCTGCAGATCGATCTCGCACCGGGCTGGAAAACCTATTGGCGCAATCCCGGAAGCTCGGGCGTACCACCACAGATCACGCTCGAAGGCGGCTCTGGCGCCCATATCGACTACCCCGCGCCGGTTCGCTTTAGCGCAAATGATGACGGCATCGGCTACAAGGTCCCGGTTTCGCTGCCCATCACTTTCAGGCCTGACATCAATAACCACCGTCTCAAAGGCAATGTTTTCTTAGGTGTCTGCGAAAAGATCTGCGTTCCCGTGCAGGCCGAATTCGATTTTCCGCTCAAGGAAACTGATCCTGTGCAATCTGCCGCTCCGCAACAGATTGCAGCACGCACCATAATCGAAACGGCTTTCGACCGCCTGCCCGCCCCCGCCACCAAAGATTTCGGTGTAAGCAAGGTCGAGCGTGAGGGCGACAAAGCCATCTTTAAACTGGCGCTTCCCGATCCGCACACACCTGCGCAACTGTTTGTTGCCAGTGACACAATAAGTCTTTCCGCGCCCGTTGAATCACCGGCGCAGAACGTCCCGGAATTTATGGTCACATTGCACGGCAAGGCAAAGCAGACGATCGTGGATTACACGATCGTGCAGAATGGCAAGGCGGTTTCCGGTCAGGTAGTGCTCGACTAAATCTTGGCATTGCCGGACGTGCCATTATCGGCTTAACTGCGCTTCCCTTATCCATTGCATCAGGAGTTAAAGATGACGATCAGAGTTGGTGACACACTTCCCGCAGCGACATTCAAGGTCAAGACCGCAGAGGGTGTCGAGGAAAAGACCACCGACGATATTTTCAAGGGCAAGAAGGTCGTTCTCTTTGCGGTTCCCGGTGCTTTCACCCCGACATGCAGCCTCAACCACCTGCCGGGATTTCTCGATAATCGCGATGCGATCCTTGCCAAGGGTGTGGACCAGATCGCGGTTGTTTCGGTCAATGATCCCTTTGTGATGGGCGCATGGGCGCAAAGCACCGGCGGCGAAGGAAAAATCCTGTTTCTCGCCGATGGCAGTGCTGCCTTCACCAAGGCGGCAGGTCTTGATCTCGACCTTTCCGGCGGTGGCCTTGGCGTGCGTTCCAAGCGCTATTCGGCGATCATCGAAGACGGCGTTGTCAAGGCGCTCAACATCGAAGAACAACCGGGACAGGCTGTGACGTCTGCTGCGAGCGCCCTTCTCGAACAGCTCTAATCAAATTTGCGCCTTATCCAGCGAGGGTAAGGCGCGCATTTCGCGCAGCAGCCAGCGTTCGAGCGCAAGCGTGTCAGGCTGGCCTGCCCGATGCGGTGCGATCCACAGCACCAGCCGCCGCGGCCCCGGGCAAAAGCCGAAGGGGGCCACAAGCCGACCCGATGCGATATGTTCGGACACCAGCATATGCGGCACGACGGCCACGCCAAGGCCGCACAGCACCGCCTGTATCAACAGATAAAAATGATGAAACGTCGAGCGCGGCTCAAAAGGCTCCTGTTTCAACCCCGCCGCCTGTTGCCAGTCGGACAGTGCTTCCAGCCGCGTCTGCGTGGCAAGGATCGCAGCATTTTTAAGATCGTCGGAACCCGATAGCGGATGCTGTGCGAGATAGGACGGCGCACAGACCAGACCGATGGCTTCGCGCCCGAAATCGCGAATCACTGCATCAGGCGGCGGCTCGATAACGCTTGAGCGGATCGCCATGCCGATTTTGTCGCGCATGAAATCGACCCGGTCGTAATTCATGTTGAACTGCAATTCGATATGCGGATGATTTTCATGAAAACGCCCAATGCGCGGGATGATCCATTCCATCATGATCGAAGACGAACACGACAGTGTCAGCGGCCCCGGCTTCACATGCGCGATACTGGCCTCGATGAGCGCAAAGGCGCTGGCAAGCCCGTCGGCCAGCCGCTCACCTTCCGGCGTCGGCTCGCTGGCCCGCGCATTACGCGCAATGAGCAGCACGCCTAACGTATCTTCCAGTGCCCTGATCTGACGACTGACAGCGCCATGGGTCACACATAATTCTTCCGCAGCCCGTGTCATTGAGCGATGCCGCGCCACGGTTTCAAAGGCCTTGAGCGCATTCAGAGACGGCAATGGCCGCATATTCATCCACCTTTTATATGATCATACCTGTGAGATTATATCACATATATAAGATAATAAATCGATTGCTGCCCTTGTGTCATCCCATTAGCTATGGCGGGATTTAGAGCGTATCCCGATCTGGTCCCAAGCAGATCAACGTTCCAAATATCAGTTTGAACGCGCATATTGGTGAAAGTGACGCAAACATTTGCCTATGCGCCGGAGAGGGAAGCCGGAAAATCCGTCTTGATGTCGGGTTTTCAATCTGGTTCTGCCAGCCAGCCACCCTCGTCAACATGCACGCAGGGAGGATCTGCAATGCAAAAATCTCACGATCTGGCAGCGGTCGAAAAATCGGCCATTGCCAAAATATCGATCCGTCTGGTGCCGTTCATCGCCTTGATGTTCTTCATCAATTTCCTTGACCGCACGGCAATCTCCTTTGCCGGCCCCAATGGGATGACGTCCGATCTGGCGCTCAGCGCCGCACAATTCGGCTTTGCCGCCGGCATTTTCTTCTTTGGCTATATTTTGCTCGAAATTCCGAGCAATCTGGCCCTGCATAAATTTGGCGCCCGCAAATGGCTCGCCCGCATCATGGTGACATGGGGCATCGTGGCGCTTCTGTTCACATGGGTATCGAGCGCAACCGAACTCTACGTGCTGCGTTTCCTGCTCGGTGTTGCTGAAGCGGGTTTCTTCCCCGGCGCTATCCTGTTTTTGTCCATGTGGGTGCCGTCGCGCCATCGCAACAAGATTTTGGCGCTGTTCTATCTGGCACAGCCACTGACCACGGTGATTGGTGCGCCGCTTGCCGCGCAGTTGATTGATATGCATGGCGCTTTCGGCCTTGAAGGCTGGCGCATCATGTTCTTTGGTGTTGCGGTTCCCGCCATCATCGTCGGCATCGTCACGTTCTTTTATCTGCCTGACACGCCCAATGACGCCAAATGGCTCAACAAGGATGAACGCGATTGGCTCAATGGTGCACTGGCGCAGGAAGAGCAGATCAAGAAAGAAGTGCACGGCAGCCACAAGACCGGCCTTGCACTCGCAGACAAGCGCGTCTGGCTGCTTTCGCTGGTCTATTTCGGCCTGATCTACGGCCTTTATGCACTGGCCTTCTTCCTGCCGACCATTATTGGCGGTTTCGAGCAGCAGTTCAACACCAAGTTCGACGTGCTCGACAAGGGCCTGATCACTGCGATCCCCTATCTGCCTGCAGCCATTGCGCTTTATTTCTGGAGCCGTGATGCGACCAAGCGCGGCGTGCGCCCATGGCATATCGGCATCCCTGCGCTTCTGGGCGCGGTTGCAATCCCGGCGGCACTCTTCATGCCGACGCCTGCAACGACCATTGTGATGATCACGCTGACGGCCTGCGCCATCTTCTCGGCATTGCCGAATTTCTGGGCTATTCCATCGCGCTTTTTGAGCGGCCCTGCTGCTGCAGCCGGTATCGCGCTCATCAACACGGTCGGCAATATTGCGGGCTTTGCAGCACCCTATATCACCGGCGTCGTCAAGGACTGGACCGGGCTTTATGAAATGCCGATGTTCATCGTCGGCGGCTTCATGTTGCTCTCGGCCATCCTTGCCTTCTCGCTGACCGGTCGGCTGAAAGACCCGAGCGAAGTTTCAAGTAAATAAGTAAGCCTGAACCAACAAAAAACCGCGCCGGAGAAATCCGGCGCGGTTTTTTAGCTCTATGAAAACGAAAAACTACTAAATCATTCACTATCATCCAGAACCATAGACCAACAAAAGCTCGCGCCGATTTCGGAAAGCTTTTTAATTTCCCACTCTGAAAGCTCTCCATTCAGTTGGCCACTACGCGTCAATAGACCCCAAACTTGTATCTCTTCCACACCACATTCGCGGATATGTTGAAGGACGCTCTCTATCTCTTCTAGAAAGATTAGAAGCTCGACCTCCCGATAATCAAAAGAAAGAGACCCATTGTTTTTTCCTATGCACTTAACTGTGCTTTTACGAAAATACTTTGTAAGTGAATTAATATTCAAATTATTTCCATAGAATACAACCGAATAAATATGCACGCTACTTTCCATTTTATAAGTTTTTTAGGGCTATTGAAAATATGAAATATAATCAGAAAAATGGTGCCCCATCTTTCTACTTAATTTTCAAAGATTTATAGCCGCTGTATTTGAAAGGCTCCATGCCCGCACGCGCGAGTTCGTCGGCGCGTTCGTTTTCCGGGTGCCCGGCATGGCCCTTGATCCAGTGCCAGTTGACCTTGTGCGGTTTGCGCGCTTCATCGAGCATCTGCCAGAGTTCGGCATTCTTGACCGGCTTCTTTGCCGAGGTCTTCCAGCCATTTTTTTTCCAGCCTTCGATCCAACTGCCGATACCATCGCGCACATAGACCGAATCCGTATAAAGATCGACTTCGCAGGGCTGTTTGAGCGCGCGCAGTGCGGAAATCGCCGCCATCAGTTCCATGCGGTTGTTGGTGGTGTCGGCCTCGCCGCCGTTCAGTTCCTTCTCGACGCCATTAAAGCGCAGGATCGCGCCCCAGCCGCCCGGGCCGGGATTGCCGGAACAGGCACCGTCCGTAAAAACTTCGATGCGCTTCACGCCGAAATCTCCTGCCGATCGAGGCCATATTCGGTGGCATTTTCGATCTGGCGATGAAAGCGCATGCGGCGCACATATTCCATCGGGTCCTTCTTGACCACAAAAGTGCCGTCCGGCACCGTCAGCCAGTCATAAAGCCGTGTCAGCATGAAGCGGACGGCAGCACCACGTGCCAGAACCGGTAGCGCGTCGGCCTCGGCGGCGGACAATGGACGCACCGCATTATAGCCGCGCAAAAGCGCTGCGCCCTTGGTGCTGTTATAGGAAAAATCCTTCTCAAAACACCAGGCATTGAGGCAGATTGCAACATCATAGGCCAGAATGTCGGTACAGGCGAAATAGAAATCGATGAAGCCCGAAAGCTGATCGCCGAGAAAGAAAACATTGTCGGCAAAAAGATCGGCATGGATCACGCCCTGCGGCAGATTTTTGGGCCAGTTCTCTTCAAGATAAGCAAGATCGCCTTCGGCCTCTGCGACCAGTCCCGGTTCGACCGTATCGGCGCACGCCTTGGACAATTCCCACAGCGGACGCCAGTCAGGCAGCGTCAGGCCGTTGCGGCGGCGCATAGTGAAATCAGCACCCGCCAGATGCATTTGCGCAAGACCGCGCCCCACCGCCTCGCAATGGGCGACACCGGGTCTTCGCAGCCACATGCCTTCCAGAAAAGTGACGATGGCCGCCGGTCGTCCGGCCAGTTCGCCAATCGTTTCACCATTGCGCCGCACCACCGGCTGCGGGCATTCCAGCCCACGGCTTGCCAGATGTTGCATGAGATTCAAAAAGAATGGCAGGTCTTCGCGATTGGTGCGCTTTTCGTAAAGCGTCAGGATGAAAGTGCCTTCGGTCGTACGCAGAAGATAATTGGAATTCTCGACGCCCTCGGCAATACCCTTGTAGGAGGTCAGCGTGCCAATGTCATAGTGCTCAAGAAAAGCGGCAAGTTCGATCTCGTTGATATCGGTATAGACGGCCATGCCGCTTATTTCCTTATGTGTTTTTGGGCATCATTTTGGGAATGCCAACCGTGCGGTTTTCACCGTTTACAAATGCCATGTCCTGAACCGTCAGTTCAACATCGCGGATTTCACGGTTCACAAGGAAATTCTCGGTCTCGACCGTTGTCTCCGCCAGTTCGATGCGCACCTTGAACCGCGCGCGGAAGGCGGCGATGATTTCATCGACGATGATTTCCGGTGCAGACGCGCCCGCAGACAGGCCCACCACCGATATATCGCCGACCTTGTCCCATTCGATATCGGCTGCGCGCTGCACCAGCATCGACATGCGCGCACCGGCCTTTTCCGCCACCTCGACAAGACGCTTGGAATTGGACGAATTGGGCGCACCGACAATCAAGAACAGATCGCAGCCGGGGGCTGCCGCCCGCACTGCATCCTGCCGGTTGGTGGTGGCATAGCAGATCGATTCGGCGGCTGCGGCATGCATATTGGGAAAGCGGTTCTGCAATTCCTCGATAATACCCGCCGTATCATCGACTGAAAGCGTCGTTTGCGTCACGAAGCCGAGATTATCGGGATCAGAAAATTCAATCGCCCGCGCATCCTCGACGGTTTCAATCAGCGTCACAGCGCCTTCCGGCAATTGGCCCATGGTGCCGATCACCTCCGGGTGGCCGGAGTGACCAATCAGGATCACATGACGGCCAAGGCGCTGATGGCGCATCGCCTGCTTGTGGACTTTCGAGACCAGCGGACAGGTGGCATCGAGATAGAATAGGTTCTTGGCCTCAGCATCGGCGGGCACGGATTTCGGCACGCCATGGGCGGAAAACACCACCGGCTGATCGCGATGCTCGGACGGGATTTCGCTCAATTCCTCGACGAACACCGCACCACGCGATTGCAGCCCCTCGACCACATAGCGGTTGTGCACGATCTCGTGGCGCACATAGACCGGCGCGCCATATTTTTTCAGCGCCAGCACGACGATCTGGATCGCCCGGTCGACACCGGCGCAAAAACCGCGCGGGCCGCAGAGACGGATTTCCAGAGGTTTTTGCGGATCGGTCATCAAGTACTCGCTAGGGTCGGCGGTCGTGAATGCGGATAATACAGAACCGGAGTTGGGCTGCAACGCCGCCAATGTCAACCCCTTAGGCTCTTCGGTGACGCCAAAGCCATGTTCCAACCACGCCCGCCAGCGCCAGCGCCAGCCCATACCATGTCACCGCATATTGCAGGTGATTGTTGGGGAAATCGACGATCGTGACACCACCGATCGGCAATCCACCCGGATTGGGTTTGGTGTCGGCATCGATGAAAAACGGCACCGCGCTATCGATATCCGGCACATCAGCGCTTTCCGCCATCGCCCGCCAGTCCTTCCAGTAGAAGATGTTTTTTGCGACATCATTGTCGGGAAGAAAAAAGCCGGGCTTTTTGGTCAGCGGATCGCGCGCCAGACCCGTTACGGTGACGGGCCCATCAAGCTGGCCGTCCATGCGCGTCGCCGGGTCTTTTTTGGCATAAGGCACGAACCCGCGATTGACGAGCATGAAGCGCCCGTCCTCAAGCATCAAGGGCGTGTAGACATTATAGCCCGCAGCACTTTCATAGGTCGCCAGAAAATGCCGTTCGCCCTGATGCATGAACGTGCCTGACACGGTGACAGGGCGATATTCGACGCTGCCCTCGCGGCGGTAGATGTCTTCCATTTCCGCCAAGGCCAAAGGCGGTTCATGAATGCGCTGCTTGGTCGAGGCGATGAGCGCTTCTTTCCAGTTGAGACGCTCCACCTGCCATGTGCCGAGCGCCAACAGGATCATCAAGGCAATGCCTGACGCGATCACCAGTCCCCACGGAAAGCCTATGCCCGTGCGCGTCATTCGTCGCTGTCCAGCCGTCCGGGTGCTGCCTTGTTGCGATATTGCAGATTGATCAGAATGCCCTTAATGGCACGCATGGCGACGAGGCTCAAAATAATTGCCAGCGGCACCCAGATAATAAAATGCACCCAGAGCGGCGGGCCGACATTGACTTCGAGCCAAAGGGCAGAGCCCACCACGATGAAACCGATGATCAGGATCACGAAAGCGGCGGGGCCGTCGCCGGAATCGGCGAAGGCATAATCAAGCCCGCAGGCCCTGCACCGTGGTGCGACGCTCAAAAACCCGTTGAACAACTTGCCCTCGCCGCAGCGTGGACAGTGCCCTGTCAGACCGCTCTTGATCGGGTCCACGGCGGGATAGTGATGATGGTCCGGCATGATCGCTCTTCCTTAAAAAACCAAGGCGGCCATGTCACCAGGGCCGCCTTGCAAACTGTCGAGCGCGGCGATCAGCCGTGCATCGGCGCGCCCCATCCACCCCAGACATAGATGGCGAAGAACAGGAACAGCCAGACCACGTCCACGAAATGCCAGTACCAGGCGGCAGCCTCGAAACCAAAATGCTGCTTGGGTGTGAAATCGCCACGCAGCGCACGGATCAGGCAGACCAGAAGGAAGATCGTGCCGACCAGAACGTGGAAACCGTGAAAGCCGGTCGCCATGAAGAAGGTCGCGCCATAGATCGAATCCTTGAACGCGAACGGTGCATGGACATATTCATAGGCCTGCACGAAGGAGAACAGAACGCCAAGCGCCACGGTGATCGAGAGGCCTGCGATCATGCCCTTGCGGTCGTTATGCAACAGCGCATGATGCGCCCATGTCAGCGTCGTGCCCGACAAAAGCAGGATGACGGTGTTGTAAAGCGGCAGGTGCAGCGGGTCGAGAACTTCGATGCCCTTGGGCGGCCATTGTCCGCCGGTGAATTCGGCACGCGCCACCTGATGCACTTCATTGGGGAAAAGGCTTGCATCAAAAAACGCCCAGAACCACGCCACGAAGAACATGACTTCCGACGCGATGAACATGATCATGCCATAGCGCAGATGGATCGAGACGACGCGCGTATGGTGGCCCTCATGGCCTTCCTTGATGGTGTCGGCCCACCACGCATACATGGTGTAAAGAACGATGGCGAGGCCGATGAAGAAAATCCACGGCGTCACCAGATTTATGCCGAAAAACGGCAGTTCACCCGCATTGATGTAGCGCATCCAGGCGATGCCGCCGAGCGCCAGCACGAAAACGCCGACCGAGCTTAAAAACGGCCAGGGACTGGGCGCAATGATATGATAATCGTGGTTTTTCTGATGGATGTCCGCCATGTGTCTCCCCGTAATCCCCTTAGGGGCTCCTCTCTCATGCCCGCCGCCTGCTTTAAGCAAACATAAGGCAATTCCTTGATCCTACAATAGAGCCGCTCGGCTCGTTTGTCTTTGCGGCATTGTGCGCCGCTTATTTCGCATTCAGCTTCCGCTTTTGCCCGTATCCGGCTTTGCACTCGCGACAGGTTTCGGCTTGTCGATGGGGAAGAACGTGTAAGACAGCGTAATGGTCTTCACATCCTTGAGGTCGGGATCATTGACGATCTCCGGGTCGACAAAGAACACCACCGGCATTTCCATGTCCGCGCCGGGTTGAAGCGTCGTATCAGTAAAGCAGAAACACTCGACCTTGTTGAAATAGGCCCCGGCTCGTCCAGGTGCTACATTGAAGCTGGCCCGGCCATAGCTTGGCTCGCTAAACAGATTCTGCGCTTCATATTTGATCATTCTAGTTTCGCCGATGCGTACGACAATCTCACGCTCGACCGGCTTGAAATCCCACGGCAGACCATTGGCCGTATTGGCGTCAAAACGCACCTTGATTGTCTTGTCGAGGATGGTATCGGAATATTGTTCGACACGCTGCGTGGTGCCGCCATAGCCCGTTACCTGACAGAAAATCCGGTAAAGCGGCACGGAAGCATAGGCCGCACCCACCATGCAGATGAAAAACGAGAGACAAGCAACAGCAATTGTCCGGTTGGACCGCTGCTGGCGCTTGAACTTCTCATCGGCCCTGTTGCCGGATGTCTCTCCCTGCCTGTCTGTCATTGTCTCCTCCCGGCTCCCCCGTCTTATGTCAGAGCGGTCGCGCCAATATATTCGCGCCCAGTTTTGCCAATGTGCCGACATAGACCAGCACGACGAACAGAACCAGTGCAATGGCCAGTCCCAGCGAGCGGTCACGCTGCGCCTTTTTCTGCCGCTCGGTCGGAACCACCAGCTCCAGCTTTTTGTCGTCCATCGGCTTATCGATGGTCTTGTCCATTACAATACTCCAAAGGCGTTGAGAGCCTTAAGTGTCAGGGCTTCCAAAAGCAGGGTCGCGAACAGCCCGCTCAGATAAAGCAGCGAAAAACGGAACAGTTTTCGTGCGGCGGCAAGCATCGTGGGCTGCGAATCCGCCCACCACAGACGCCAGGCGTAATAAATGAAAGCCGCGCCAAACAGGGTTGCGATCGCGCCATAGACGGGACCAGCAAAGCCGAGAACCCATGGCAGCACACCGACAGGTGCCATCAGCAATGTATAGAACATCGCCTGACGACGCGTGGAAAGCTCGCCCTTGACATTGGGCATCATCGGAATGCGCGCGGCTTCATAATCATTGCTCGAAAACAGAGACAACGCCCAGAAATGCGGCGGTGTCCACAAAAAGATGATCATGAACAAAACCACGCTGTCGAGCGTGATTTCACCCGTGGCAGCCGCCCAGCCGATCATCGGCGGGAAAGCGCCTGCCGCACCGCCAATGACGATGTTTTGCGGGGTCGAGCGCTTGAGCCACATCGTATAGACGACGGCATAAAAGAAAATGGTGAAGGCGAGAAGCGCGGCCGACAGCCAGTTGACCATCAGTCCCAGAGTCATCACCGAGAACACAGACAGCGTGAGGCCAAAGGCCAGAACCTGATTGGGCGCGATAACGCCTGCGGGAACGGGACGATTTTTCGTACGCTTCATGACCGCATCGATATCGGCATCGTACCACATGTTGAGTGCACCCGATGCACCCGCACCAACCGCAATGCACAAAATGCTGATAGCCGCCAGAACCGGGTTCATATGGCCCGGCGCCAGCATGAGGCCGACAAGCCCGGTGAACACCACCAGAGACATCACCCGGGGTTTGAGCAGAATAAGGTAATCGCGAGCCGTTGCCTCCGAAAGAGAGGCAATGCCATCGACAACCGTATTTTTTTCCACCAGAGACATTGTATTCCAACAACCTCGAATTCATCGAACTCGACATGCATCTCCCTAAAGATGCAAGCGAACCGATACAGACATTCCTCCCGAAGAAAGCACTGTCTGCCCCGACAGGCATACCGTTTGACGGTCTGATAAGACATTCGGCCATGGGCAAAACAAGATGCTGCCCGCCCATAGCACATTTTTGGCCGAAGGGTGAAGGCTTTAAACCCTCACCCACGCGCACACGTTTACTTGATGCGCGGCAACTGTTCCCACTGGTGGAACGGCGGCGGCGAGGAAAGCTGCCATTCGAGCGTCGTCGCCCCCTCACCCCACGGATTTGCACCCGCTTCGCGCTTCTTCGCGAATGCGTCGAAGACGTTGTAGAGGAAGATCACCACGGCAAAGCCCGAAATATAGGAGCCGTAGGACGACACCATGTTCCAGCCAGCATAGGCATCGGGATAGTCGATATAACGGCGCGGCATACCGGCAAGGCCGAGGAAGTGCTGCGGGAAGAACACAAGGTTCACACCGATGAAGGTGACCCAGAAATGCAGCTTCGCCGTGAACTCGTTATACATGTAACCGCTCATCTTCGGGAACCAGTAGTACCAGCCCGCAAAGATCGCAAACACCGCACCGAGCGACAGCACGTAATGGAAATGCGCCACCACGTAATAAGTGTCATGCAACGCACGGTCGAGACCGGCATTGGCAAGCTGCACACCCGTCACGCCGCCAACGGTGAACAGGAAGATGAAGCCGATGGCCCAGAGCATCGGCGCGCGGAAGGTGATTGACCCGCCCCACATGGTGGCAATCCATGAGAATATCTTGATGCCGGTCGGCACCGCAATCACCATGGTTGCGAACACGAAATAGCGCTGCGTGTCGAGCGACAGACCGACCGTATACATATGGTGCGCCCAGACCACGAAGCCGACCACACCAATGGCAACCATGGCATAAGCCATGCCGAGATAGCCAAAGATCGGCTTGCGCGAGAAGGTCGAGACGATATGGCTGACAATGCCGAAACCGGGCAGGATCAGGATGTAGACTTCCGGGTGACCGAAGAACCAGAACAGGTGCTGGTAGAGGATCGGATCACCACCGCCATCCGGCGTGAAGAAGGAGGTGCTGAAATTGCGGTCGGTGAGCAACATGGTGATGCCGCCTGCCAGAACCGGCAGAGACAGGAGCAGCAAGAAAGCCGTCACCAGAACCGCCCAGGCAAACAGCGGCATCTTGTGCAGCGTCATGCCCGGTGCGCGCATGTTCAAAATCGTGGTGATGAAGTTGATCGCGCCCAGAATCGATGACACGCCGGAGACGTGGATGGCAAGGATGGCAAAGTCCACTGCCGGTCCCGGCTGGCCCGTCGTCGAAAACGGCGGATAAAGCGTCCAGCCGCCACCCGGTCCCCAGATGCCGGGGCCTGCGGGCATGAACAGCGAGATCAGCAACAGCGCCAGTGCAGGCGGCAAAAGCCAGAACGAAATATTGTTCATGCGCGGAAACGCCATATCCGGCGCGCCGATCATCAGCGGGATCATCCAGTTGGCAAAACCACCGATCAGCGCGGGCATGACCATGAAGAAGATCATGACAAGCGCGTGCGCGGACGTGAACACATTGAACATGTGCTTACCCGCATCAAGGGCTGCATCGCCCTCCACGCCATAGACCATCGCCGCGAGACCATGGAAGATTTGAATGCCGGGTTCCTGCAATTCCGCGCGCATGGCGATCGACAAAGCGCCGCCGATGATGCCGGACATGATTGCGAAAATCAGGTACAGGGTCCCGATGTCTTTATGATTGGTCGAATAGACCCAGCGGACCCAGCCGTGCGGCTTGTGATCATCATGGGCATGTTCGTGAGCTGCTGTGCCAGCCATGGAATTCGCTCCCGTTTTTCAACAGTTTGGCGTTCGGGATCAGAAACCCGCCGCAGCCACTTTATCTTTTGTTTCGCCTTCGACGGCCGCCTGCAATGCCTTGTTCGCGCCACCCAGATCCGATCCGGCAGCAGCAATCCAGGTGTCATATTGCTCTTTGGAGACAACACGCACGGCAATCGGCATGAAACCGTGATCCTTGCCGCAAAGCTCCGAACACTGGCCGTAATAAAGGCCTTCCTTGTCGGCCTTGAACCAGGCTTCGTTGATGCGGCCGGGAACAGCGTCCATTTTCACGCCAAAGGCTGGAATGGTCCACGAATGGATGACATCACCAGCCGTCACCAGAAGGCGCACTGTTTCACCAACAGGCACGACAACCTCGTTATCGACTGCAAGCAGGCGCGGATAACGGGCCTTGTCTTCCTTGCCCGCACTCGCGCGATCATCGTCTTTCAAGAGCAGTGAATCAAAGCTCACCGGCGTTTCGAGCTGATATTCATAGCTCCAGTACCACTGGTTGCCGGTCGCCTTGACCGTCAACGTCGGGTCATCGGGTGAATACTGCGCGGTCAGCAACTGGAATGAGGGGACCGCCAGAAACAAAAGGATAATCACCGGACCAACGGTCCAGACCACTTCGACGGCCGTATTGTGGCTAGTCTTTGATGGCTCGGGATTGGCGCCAGCACGAAAGCGCAAAGCAACCACGACCAGAAGCGCCAGAACCAGCAGGACAATCGGCACAATGAACCAGAGCGAATAACGCTCGAACCAGTGTATCTGCGTGGCGATGCCAGTGGCAGCTTCCTGAAATCTCCATTCCCACGGACGCGGCATATCCGCCAATGCGGAGCCGGTCATCCACAGCATAGCAGCAGCGCCAACGACGGCACCCCTCGTTGTGGCAACAATTTTATCCACCAGAACTCTCTCCCTTTTCGCCCTTTCAGGCTGGACGCCGGACGTCAGACGACCGCATCCCCCATCGGCGTTCAAGCACACCTTATCCTACACCGCAAGCAAGGCGAATACGTTCCTGTGCGGCATTTTTGCGCGTTGGTCCTCATAAAAACCCCCGCTCACCCTCGTCCTGCATACGCAAAATCCTGTAAACTTGGGAAAAACATGCAATTCCCATAATGAAGCCATGATTTGAAAAGAGATTTCGCCTATCGTGTGATGTGACGAGCAAAGCAACCGTCACCGCAATGATGATGGTTCCGGCGGAAAAAACGCTTTCCCAGGCGCTTTTCATCATCGATTGCGCGCATTAACGTCACACTGATTCGATTTGGGATTCGATTACGGATTCGATCTGGAGATTTCATGACTGTCCGCATGTTTGCCCGCCGCCCGATGACCAAGCACCTGACGGCCCTTGCCGCTACAATCAGCCTCACGCTGGGCGCCTTCACGTTACCTTCTGCGGCTCAAACGCCAGCACCGTTGCAGACGCCCGAACAGGCTCCCGCAGCGCAGTCGCAGGCAGCACCCGCCAATCCGCAGCAGAGCGGCAAGCTCAAGTCCAAGCACGGGGCATGGTCGGTCTTGTGCGACACACCTGCGGGTGCCAAGACCGAGCAATGCGCACTGATCCAGAATGTGGTTGCCGCCAAGCGCCCGGAACTGGGCCTTTCGGTGGTGGTTCTGAAAACCGCCGATAACAAGGCGCGCATCTTGCGCGTTCTCGCCCCCCTCGGCGTGCTGCTGCCTAATGGTCTCGGCCTCAATGTCGACGGCAAGGATATCGGTCGCGCCTATTTCGTGCGCTGCTTTGAAGACGGCTGCTATGCGGAAGTCATTCTGGAAGACGAACTGTTGAACACGCTGCGCAACGGCAAGGCTGCAACCTTCATCGTGTTCCAGACGCCGGAAGAAGGCGTTGGCATTCCCGTCGATTTGAATGGGTTTGGTGAGGGCTTCGACGCTCTGCCATGAGATAACAGCCGCGAACGGTTGTTCTCAAACGATTTAAGGCTTACATCCTGCGGTATAAAAAATACCGCAGGATTATTTTTATGAAAAACCTGATCGACAGTTTTGACGCCAGCCGTGACGACATCGAACGCCTTGTCGCAGAGAGCCTGAAGGGCAGCGACGATGGCGAGCTGTTCATGGAATATCGTGAGGCCGAGGCGCTCGTCTTCGACAATGGACGCCTCAAAACCGGCTCTTTCAATCAGGATCAGGGCTTTGGCCTGCGCTCGGTGGCGGGCGAAGCAATCGGCTATGCCCATGCAGGCGATCTGTCTCTTGCCGCCCTCAAACGCGCGTCCGACGAGGTATCGGCAACGCTGAAGGGTTATGGCGGCTCTTATGCGAGCGCGCCCGCAGGCACCAATCGTCATCTTTATACGGACGAAAATCCGATTGGCGCGCCAAGCTTTGATGAAAAAGTACAGCTTCTGCAAAAGATCGACGCCTATCTGCGCGACAAGGACCCGAAAGTGCGACAGGTCTCGGTCTCACTGGCCGCCTCATGGCAGCAGGTCGAAATCCTGCGTGCCGACGGCCAATTCGTGCACGATATCCGCCCCATGGTGCGGTTGAGCGTGGCGGTTATTGCCGGTGACGGTGATCGGCAGGAATCGGGCTCGCACACGCTGGGCGGACGCAAGGGTTTTGGCGAATTCATCACGACTGAAAGCTGGCAGCATGCCGCCGACGAGGCGCTGCGGCAGGCGCTGGTCAATCTCGACGCCATCCCCGCGCCCGCAGGCACATTCGACATCGTGCTTGGCAATGGCTGGCCGGGCGTCATGCTGCATGAAGCCGTCGGCCACGGGCTTGAAGGTGATTTCAACCGCAAGAAGACGTCAGCCTTTGCCGGTCTGATGGGTGAACAGGTCGCAGCCAAGGGTGTCACCGTCGTCGATGACGGCACCATTGCCGAGCGGCGCGGTTCACTCACCATCGACGATGAAGGCACCCCCACCAACCGCACCGTGCTGATCGAGGACGGAAAGCTCGTCAATTACATGCAGGACCGCCAGAATGCGCGGCTCATGGGCATGCAGGCCACCGGCAACGGACGGCGCGAGTCCTATGCCCATGCACCGATGCCGCGTATGACAAACACCATCATGCTTTCCGGCGACAAGACACCCGACGAAATCATCGCTTCCATGAAAAAGGGCATTTATGCCGTGTCATTTGGCGGCGGACAGGTGGATATCACGTCGGGCAAATTCGTGTTCGGCTGCACGGAAGCCTATATGATCGAAGACGGCAAGATCGGTGCGCCGATCAAGGGCGCGATGCTGATCGGCAACGGCCCCGACGCGATGAAGCGCATTTCGATGATCGGCAATGACAGCAAGCTCGACACGGGTGCTGGCAATTGCGGCAAAGGCGGACAATGGGTGCCGGTCGGCGTCGGACAGCCGCATCTCAGGATGGATCAGGTAACGGTTGGCGGGACGGCAATTTGACGATCGTGCCCGACTATGCTCCATTCGACCTTGTTGAAGCTGGAGAGAGCAATGCCTGAAACGCCTTACGACTGGAGCGGCAAGCAAGGGAGCAAGCGTAGCGCGCAAAAGCGAATGCTGGTAATGACCGCCATCATCATGGGCGGTTTGATCCTCGTTCTGGGCATGGTCGATGGCCTGCTGATCCTGCTGGCTTGATTGAATCGGATCATGGTTCAGCATAAAACTCGACAAAAAGCCTGACCGGCCCCATCAAGGCCACCTCATGTAACTGCTGCGGCGCAATCACACCGGGCACGCCCGGCTCAAGCACCGTTTCTGAATGAGGTTCAAGAATCCGGTAGACTAGCCTGCCCTCCAGCACATGGATCAACGCCCAGGTGCCCTGTTTGGTCGCGTGCTGTTTTTGCAATGCTGCGGGAAGCGTGTCCTGATTGAATTCAGGCGAACGGCTATAAGCGACAACATTGTCCGGCAGCTTGGTCATATCGTTCCCTTGTTAGCAGGGCATACCCGGCAAATGCCGGATATGCCTCTCTTTGTCTTTCGGTAGCACAGTCTTATCAGAGATTCTGTCCGCCCGACACCTCGATGCGCTGGCCGGTGACCCAGTGGGTATCGCCGGTCAGGATGGCTGCGACCGCGCCGCCGATATCATCCGGCTGACCAGCCCGGCCCATGGCCGTGCTGCGCGCGACCATCGCATTCATTTCCGGGATGTCGCGCACAGCGCCACCACCGAAATCGGTTTCAATGGCGCCTGGTGCAATCACATTGACGGCAATGCCGCGCGCACCCAGTTCACGCGCCAGATAGCGGGTCAGCACTTCGATGCCGCCCTTCATCGACGCATAGGCGGAAAAGCCCGGCAGCGAGAAACGCGCAAGCCCGGTCGAGACGTTGAGGATCTTGCCGCCATCCTCGATCAAAGGCAGCAATGTCTGGGTGAGGAAGAACACGCCCTTCAAATGCACATTCACCAGCCCGTCGAAATCCTCTTCGGTCGTCTCGACAAAGGGCTTGTGGATGCCGTAACCGGCATTGTTGACGAGATAATCGAAGCGCTCGCGACCCCAGTTTTCCTGTAGTGCTTTGCGCAACTGATCGGCAAAAGCGGCAAAGGTGGAAACTTTTGCCGTGTCGAGCGCCACGGCCACGGCCACGCCACCTGCCGAGCGGATTTCAGCAACCACAGCGTCTGCGGCTTCGCGGTTGCTTTGATAAGTCAGCACAATACCGGTGCCACGTTTTGCCAGATGCAGCGCCATGTTGCGGCCAAGTCCGCGGCTGCCGCCGGTGATAAGAGCAATCGTCATGATCGGTTCCTTTCGTTTTTGTTGAACGGAGAATGCCGCTTAATCGTTCCGGGTGCCTGCCGGATTCTCCATCAGACATGCCCGATCCTCCAAAGCTGCCGATTTTTGTATCGTCGCGCGCACCACCCTGTTAACTTATCGTCATGACAGATATTACCTCCAATCTTGCTGCGCGCTGCATGCGAATTGCCGACGAAAAAGGCGCAGGACCACGCCCCACGCCGTCCGGCGTCGATGGTTTGACGGTGGTGCGCAACCGCGCCATCTCCGTCATCGCGCCCGAGATTTACCAGCCGATGATCTGCCTGGTCCTCCAGGGTGCTAAGGAAATATTGCATGGCGAACGCGCCGTGCGCTTTGACGCGGGCATGACGGCCATTGTCTCGCACGAGTTGGTCACTGGCGCGCGCATCGTCAAGGCGAGCGATGCAGAACCCTATGTGGCGCTTGCCTGCCGCATCGATATCGACATATTGCGCACGCTTCAGGGCGAGATCGAACCAGACCTCATTGACGAGGCCCGCAGCGAGGCGGTCGCCACCGGCACGGCGGAAGCGGGTGTCATCGATACGATGGCGCGCCTTCTCGACCTGCGCGACAAGCCCATCGAGCGGCGCGTGCTCGATCCAATGATCCGCAAAGAACTGCATTTCCGCGTGCTTCTGACCCGAAACGGCGCGATGCTGCGCCAGCTTGCCCAGCCCGGCAGTCCGGCAAGCCGCATTGCCCGCACGGTTGCCCATATCAAGCAGCACTGGAACGACGCGATCCGCACCGAGGAACTTGCGACGATCGCCGGCATGAGCACGTCGAGTTTTCACGAGCATTTCCGTTCCGTCATGGCGACGACGCCGCTGCAATATCAAAAGACGCTGCGCCTTCTCGAAGCGCGTCGGCAATTGAGCGAGACGGCAGAGCCGGTATCCTCCGTCGCCTTTGCGGTTGGCTATGAAAGCCCCACACAATTCAGCCGCGATTATCGCCGCGCCTATGGGGCCGCACCACGCGAGACGCGCGTACGATAAATTATTTTGCACGCTCTGCGGTTACGAAATCGATGAAGGCGCGCAAGGGGCGTGCCATAAAACGGCTTGAAAAATAAAGCCGTGGGCCATCGAAAGAAGGCCACCAGTCGGAAAGAACCGGCACCAGAGCGCCACGCTCGATATGCGGGTCGAGCCAGTTGCGAAACGTGTAGATGAGCCCATGCCCGGCAATGGCCATTGCGATCATCGCAGGTACGGCAGCGGTTCCCATGATCAGCCGGGCGGGCGGGTCGATGATGCTGGTTTCGCCGTCCTTCTCGAATTCCCATTCGCTCACCGCGCCGCTCGCAAAGCGCGCGCGAATGCAATCATGCTCCAGCAATTCTCCCGGATGCGCAGGCATGCCGCGCCGTTCCAGATAGGCTGGCGACGCCGCGAGCGCGCCCGACTGGCGGCGCGGGCCGATGGGAACCGCAATCATATCCTGTGCCAGATGCTCGCCATAGCGAATGCCCGCATCATACCCCGCCGCATTGATATCGATCAGGCGGTCGTCTACCATGATTTCGACCCGCACACCCGGATGCGCGGCAAGAAAGCCATCGAGAAGCGGCGGCAATATATCGCTCATTACAGCACCCGGCACATTGAGCTTAGGCCGCCCGCGCACCTCGCTTTGCGAACTTGCCGCATCATCGAGTGCCGCACGCGCTTCCGCCATCACCGGGGCGATGCGTTCAGCCAGCGCATGGCCCGCTTCGGTCAACCTGACGCTGCGCGTGGTGCGGATGAAAAGCGGCACACCGATGCGCGCTTCGAGCCGCGAGACCGTCTCGCTGACCATGGCTGGCGAAACGCCAAGCCAGCGTGCGGCAGCGCGAAAGCCGCCCGCCCGCGCGACACCGAGAAAGACTGCGAGATCATCGAGGGGAGGAAAATGGGTATTGTTCGCCATGACAAACAACCTATTCATGAATTCTGCGATTTTCAACAGGACTGCGATCAGTCATGATCAAGGTGCAAAAGGAGACCTCCATGCCTGATCAATCCTCCCTCCCCGCCGCTGCCGCCGGTCGCTTTACCTTTCCCGGCACGTCGATTTCCGTCAACCGCATGGGCTATGGCGCGATGCAGCTTGCAGGCCCCCATGTGTTTGGCGAGCCGCGCGATCCCGACGAGGCGCGCGCCGTACTGCGCGAAGCGCTTGAACTCGGCGTCGATCATATCGACACCAGCGATTTTTATGGTCCTCATGTGACCAACCGGCTGATCCGCGAGGCACTGCATCCCTATCCAGACAATCTGACGCTGGTGACCAAGATCGGCGCATGGCGCGACGACAAGGGCGACTGGATTCTGGAGCGCAGCGCTGATTTCCTGCGTAAATCCGTCGAGGACAATCTGGAACGGCTTGGGCTTGAACAGTTGGCCATCGTCAACCTGCGCATGGGCGTTGCCGACGACGACATAGAAACACCGATGCAGGTGATGCGCCAGATGCAGGATGAGGGCCTGATCGCCCATATCGGCATCAGCAATGTCGATGGGGCGCAATTGCGCAAAGCACAGCAAATCGCGCCCGTCGTCTGCGTGCAGAACCAGTATAATCTGGTTTTCCGCGAAAACGACGCGATGATCGAAGAACTCGCTGAACAGGGCATTGCCTTCGTGCCCTTCTTCCCGCTTGGCGGCTTCAGCCCGTTGCAGACGGAAGAACTGAACCGCGTGGCCGAAGAAATGGGCGAGACGGCGCAAAGTGTAGCGCTGGCATGGCTTTTACAGCGCAGCCCCAATATCCTGCTCATCCCCGGCACGTCGCGACGCGCCCACCTGCGCCAGAATATTGCCGCAGCACAGCTGTCCTTGAGCGATGAACACAAAGCGCGGCTTGATGCAATTGCCAAGTTAAGCTGAGAACCACACAACAAAAAGCCCATGCGGAGAAGCTTCGCATGGGCTTTTTTGTTTTATAAAATGGGTGCTCACGCCCCCGGTTCTTCCCCAAGTAAGCCTTCGACGAAATCGAACAAGCCGGGGCGGCGGTCGCGGCGCAAGCGCTCGGCTGTAATGATCCCCTTGATCCCCGCATAGGAACGCTCAAGGTCTTCATTGATGACGATATAGTCGTAATTCACCCATTTCTGGATTTCGAAACGCGCGTTGTGGAGCCGTGTTTCGATCACGTCCGCTGCATCTTCGGCGCGGCGGTTGAGACGGTTCTGCAATTCATGCATGCTCGGCGGCAGGATGAAAATCGACACCACGTCGGCGGGCATTTTTTCCTGCAGCTGCTCCGCGCCCTGCCAGTCGATATCAAACAGCATGTCCTGACCATCGGCCAGCGCCTCTTCCGCCGTGCGACGCAGCGTGCCGTAGAAATTGCCGTGGACCTGCGCCCATTCGATCAGTTCGTCATTGTCGCGCAGGCGCTCGAATTCGCGCGCCGTGATGAAATGATAATGCACACCATTGATCTCGCTTGGGCGACGCTCGCGCGTCGTCACCGAGATCGACAGCGACAGCTTCATGTCGGGATCGTTGAGCAATTGCCGGGCAATGGTGGATTTTCCGGCTCCCGATGGCGAGGAGATCACCACCATCAGGCCCCTGCGTGCAACGCCATTTTCAACCGAAGAGATGGCCATGATGCTGTTTACTCCAGATTCTGTACCTGTTCGCGAAACTGATCGACGGCGGCCTTCAACTCCAGCCCGATGGCCGTGATCGACGCCGCGTTCGACTTTGAACACAATGTATTGGCTTCACGATTAAATTCTTGTGAAAGAAAATCGAGTTTTCGCCCGACAGGCCCGCCATCGCTCAGCAATTTGCGCGCCGACACCACATGCGTGTCGAGCCGGTCGAGTTCCTCGCGAATATCGGCCTTGGTGGCAAGGAACGCTGCTTCCTGATAAAGCCGCGCCTCATCGAGTTCGCGCGTAGCGTCGAGAAGAAGCGCCACTTGGCTCGCAAGCTTGGCTCTGATGGCTTCCGGCTCGCGTGAGGGATCGTTGCGCGCGTTAGCGGTCAATTGTCCGATTGTATCGACATGGCCGGAAAGGATCGCAAACAGTGCTTCGCCTTCGGCTTGCCGGGCTTCAGTCATGGCGCTCAGCGCGCCTTCAAAAGCCGACACCACCGCCGCTTCAAGGCCCGCGCGCGCGCCTTCATCATCGGCAGGCTGCGCCTGATCGATGATGCCGCGCAGCGCCAGAATACCGTCGACGCTTGCGGGTGCCAGCCCATGGCTTGCCTGCAAATCGGTGCCGATCTTCAACACTTGCGCAAGCATGGCATGGTTGATGACGAATTGCGGCTGGTCCTCGCTGCGTTCAACGCTGAGGCTTGCCTGAAAATTGCCACGCGAAAAATAACGCGCCAGCTGAGAACGCACCGCATGCTCGACCGCTTCCAGCCCCTGCGGCAGACGCAGGCGCATATCAAGCCCCTTGCCGTTGACCGAACGCAGCTCCCATGTGATGCGCGTCTCGCCGTTGCCGCCGTCATAGGTGGCCGCGTGGCGCGCGAATCCGGTCATGCTCTGAAGCGCCATCTATGCTTTTCCCCAATGAGGACGCAGTTCTTCAAACCGGCAATTACTGACCGGTATTGCCCTGCTGTTCCTGATTTTTCTGTTGTTCGACCGCCCGCCACTTGCGCACATTGGCATTATGCTCTTGCAAGGTTTTTGCAAAAACATGCCCGCCAGTGCCATCGGCCACGAAGAAAAGGTCTTCCGTGTCGAGCGGATTGGCGACCGCTTCAAGCGCCGCCTTGCCGGGATTGGCGATGGGACCGGGCGGCAGTCCATTGATGGTATAGGTGTTGTAGGGCGTCGGCTTATCGATATCCGAGCGGAAGATCGGGCGGTTGGACGGCTTGCCGGCCCCACCAAACAGACCATAAATAATGGTCGGATCAGACTGCAGGCGCATGCCCTTGTTCAGTCGATTGACGAAAACGGATGCCACATGCGGCCGCTCGGCAGCAATTCCCGTTTCCTTCTCGACGATGGAGGCCAGTGTCACAAACTCGTTTCGGTCCTTGACCGGAAGATCAGGACGACGCTTGGCCCATGCCTCGTCGATCAGCTTTTCCTGCGAAGCGATCATACGTTTGATGATCTCCTCACGCGAGGTGCCGCGCGTGAAATTGAGCGTATCGGTAAACAGCGAACCTTCAGACGGCATATCCTGCGGCATGTCACCAACAAGAATGGGATCAGCCTCGATACGGTCGAAAATCTGCTTGACCGTCAGCCCTTCGGGGATTGTCAGGGGATACATGATCGACTTGCCGCTGATGAGAATATTCATCACATCACGCATCGTAGCGCCAGCGGGAATGGCGTACTCACCAGCCTTGAGGTCCTTTTCATGACCGAAAGCGCGCATACCGAAGCGGAAAATGCGTCCATCGCTGACGATTTCGCGTGCAGCCAGAGAGTTTGCAACCTCGGAAATGCCTGCACCACGCTTGACCACGAAAGTAGTATCGGTGGTGAGAGGCCCCTTGGCTTCGAACTGTGCCTTGCCCAGATAGAAAAGTGCCCCAGCCGCCAGCATGGCCAAAACAACCAGCGACAGCATGAAATTCATGAAGACGACGATCTGGCTGCGGGCCTGACGCGAGCGCTTGCGCGGCGGCGGCGTACCCGGTTCGGGACGCAGCGTCTGCGAGGCGGATTTCAGCACGAACGGCTTGGCAGGTGTCCTGGTGGCTTCGGCATCGCCAAAAGCAGCAGAATCCGTTGCAGCAACACCAGAGGTTTCGGCGGGCGACGGCGTAACTTGCGCAGATGCCTCGGACTTCGGCTGTTCTTCGCCAGGATTGTTACCGGATTGCTCCTGTGAACTCACTCCATCACCTCGGTCTTCTTGTGGCAGCCACAATGTCTGCATTTCCCTGCCTTGTCATTGAGGCGCGCAAACATTGATCCCAAAACCACGTAAAAATTGTATTGGACGGCAGACCGCCCCCGAAAACAGCTTACTTTAAACATTACCAGCGATTTTAAATATCGCATCAGGCACTTTTTTGACAAAACGCGGAGAAATCCCCGCGTTTTTCACCATAATTCTGAATTACCCCAGATCAATATAATCAGGAATAACGGCGCAGAACCAGCGAAGCATTGGTGCCGCCAAAGCCGAACGAGTTCGACAGGGCCACATCGATCTTGCGCTCGCGCGGCTTGTGCGGCACCAGATCAATCTTGGTTTGTGCCGCTGGCGTATCGAGGTTGAGCGTTGCCGGTGCGATATTATCGCGGATGGCAAGTGTGGAGAAGATGGCTTCCGCAGCGCCTGCCGCACCCAAAAGGTGACCGATCGACGATTTTGTCGAGGACATGGAAACTTTTGTAGCCGCGTCCCCCACCACGCGCTCAACGGCACCAAGCTCAATGGTATCCGCCATGGTCGATGTGCCATGCGCGTTGATGTAATCGATCTCACCCGGCGTGATGCCTGCGCGCTTGAGGGCTGCAACCATGCAGCGCTCGGCACCTTCACCGCTCTCGGTGGGAGCCGTGATGTGATAGGCGTCGCCCGAAAGCCCGTAACCGATCACCTCGGCATAGATTTTTGCACCGCGTGCAAGCGCATGTTCGAGTTCTTCGAGAACCACCACGCCTGCACCTTCGCCCATCACGAAACCGTCGCGGTCATCGTCATAGGGACGCGAGGCTGCTTCCGGCTCATCATTGCGCTTGGTGGAGAGTGCCTTGCAGGCGGCAAAGCCTGCCAGCGAAATGCGGCTGACGGGCGATTCGGTGCCACCGGCCACCATGACCTCGGCATCTCCAAAGGCGATCAGGCGGGCCGCATCGCCAATGGCGTGCGTGCCGGTTGCGCAGGCTGTGACCACCGAATGGTTGGGGCCGCGCAGACCGTGCTTGATCGACACATGGCCGGAAGCCAGATTGATGAGACGTCCAGGAATGAAGAAAGGCGAAATACGGCGCGGACCCTTGTCGCGCAGCGTGTAGCCTGCCTCGACAATGCCCTCGATTCCACCGATGCCAGAACCGATCAGAACGCCGGTACGGGTTTGATCTTCGTCGCTTTCAGGGTGCCAGTTGGCGTCATCGAGCGCCTGATCCGCAGCCCCCACCGCATAGACGATGAAGGGATCGACCTTGCGCTGTTCCTTGGGCTCCATATGCAGATCGGCATTGAAGGTGCCGTTGCTGCCGTCGCCGACAGGAACGCGACAGGCAATCTGGCAGGGCAGATCATCAACTTCGAATTCGGTTACGCGGCGTGCGCCGCTTTCTCCGGCCAGAAGCCGCTTCCACGTCTCTTCTACACCGCTTGCCAGCGGCGACACAAGACCCAGCCCGGTGATGACGACACGCCTCATATTCACCCCTTAAGAATTACCATGCGACAGGCATCGACCCGCAGGCAGACCCCACTGGCAGATCCAATCTGGGCTCTCTTGAGGGATGACGCCCCAGCCGCTTAACTGGAGCCTGCCTTTAAAAGCGTTCTGGGACCCTATCAGACCCGCATTCAATGACGCATTCAGGCAGTTTACGATACGGCTGCAATGCAGCCTTTAACAATCATCTTTAAATATACCCACGAAAAACGTGGATGCACGCCTTAAAGACGAAAAGGACCGGGATCGCCCCAAATTCAGGGGGAACCCCAGCCCTCAATGATTTACCGATCAGGCAGAAGCCTTGTCGATGAACTTCACAGCGTCGCCGACTGTGAGGATCGTTTCGGCAGCGTCGTCAGGAATTTCAACGCCGAATTCTTCTTCAAACGCCATGACCAGTTCAACTGTGTCAAGGCTGTCTGCGCCGAGGTCATCGATGAAGCTTGCGCCTTCCGTGACCTTGTCGGCATCTACGCCCAGATGTTCAACAACGATTTTCTTGACGCGCTCTGCGGTATCGCTCATGTCGGAACCTCGACCTGTGTGTTTATTTGCTCTGCCTTGGTTAGCGGCATGCAGGATTGTAATCAAGTTCTAAGATGCCTGCCAAGTGTGGAGCGAGATCGCTCCGGCAGTCATCCTGTGAATATTCCTTACGGAATGGAAGTGCGGCATCTCCATCTGGATCACATCCAAGTGAATTTCCGCAACTCTCGATGGGCGCATTACCACGCTTCTTGAGCGAGGCAAAGCGTCTTTTCCTTGCTCACCCCCCATATTAAGGCTTTTTATACCATAAAAAGAGGGCAGGAAAGGCTTAGATCATGGCCATGCCGCCATTCACATGCAGCGTCTGGCCGGTAACATAGGCCGCTGCATCGCTGGCAAGATAGACAACGGCTGCGGCAATATCCGCACCCTTGCCCATACGCTTCATGGGGATATTGCCCATGATCGCGTCCTTCTGCTTATCGTTGAGCTTGTCGGTCATGGCCGATTCGATAAAGCCCGGTGCGATACAGTTGACGGTCACGTTGCGGCTGGCGATTTCCTGCGCCAGCGACTTGGAAAAGCCGATCAAACCCGCCTTGGATGCGCAATAATTGGCCTGTCCCGGATTGCCGGTGACACCAACGATTGAGGTGATGTTGATGATGCGGCCCTGACGGCGGCGCATCATCGGATGGGTCAATTCACGCGTCAGGTTGAACACCGACGTCAGATTGACGTTCAAAACCGCATCCCAGTCCTCGTCGCTCATGCGCACGAAAAGACCATCGCGGGTGATGCCGGCATTGTTGACCAGAATATCGACGCCGCCCATTTCCTCTTCGGCCTTCTGACCCAGTGCCTTGACGGCTTCGCGGTCGGATAGATTGGCCGGGAAGATAAAAGTGCGCTCGCCAAGTTCGGCGGCCAGTTCCTTCAGTTTTTCCTCGCGCGTGCCATGCAGGCCGACGATTGCGCCTCTGGCATGCAATGCGCGAGCGATTTCTTCGCCCAAACCGCCGGTCGCACCCGTTACAAGAGCCTTACGGCCAGTCAGATCAAACATATTCAATCCCTTTAAGCGTTGAGCGCGCCAAGCGCCGCGTCAATTTCTTCAGCCGAGCCAACCGTAACACCGCTCACATCTTTGGCGATGCGGCGTGCAAGTCCGGTCAGAACCTTGCCCGAGCCTACTTCATAAAGCGTCGTCACACCATTGGCGGCAAACCATTCCACCGTTTCGCGCCAGCGCACCTGTCCGGTGACCTGCTCGACCAGAAGGCTTGCGATTTCGTTGGCGTCGGTTAAGGGGGCCGCCCGCACATTGGCAATCAGCGGCACGACGGGGTCGTGCTTTTCAACGCTCGCCAGCGCCTCGCGCATGGCATCTGCCGCAGGCCCCATCAGGCTTGAATGGAAGGGTGCGGAGACCGGCAGCATGATGGCGCGCTTGGCGCCTTTTTCAGAGGCAAGCGATGCGGCCAATTCAACCGCAGCTTTTGCACCCGAAATCACCAGCTGTCCGCCACCATTGTCATTGGCAATCTGCACAGGACCAACAGACTTGGCTTCAGCGCAAACGGCTTCGACATCGCCATGCTCAAGACCAATGATCGCAGCCATAGCGCCCTCACCGACCGGAACCGCCTTTTGCATGGCATTGCCGCGAATGCGCAGAAGACGCGCGGTATCGGCAAGCGAAAACGTTCCGGCAGCACAAAGCGCGGAATATTCACCCAGCGAATGACCGGCCACGTAGGAAACCTTGTCTTTCAGCGAAAAGCCACGTGCTTCCATGACGCGCAGCGTGGCGATCGAAACGGCCATCAGCGCGGGCTGGGCATTGGCAGTCAGCGTCAGCTGGTCTTCGGGACCGTCAAACATGGTGGCGGAGAGTTTTTCGCCCAGTGCCGCGTCCACTTCCTCAAACACAGCACGCGCTTCCGCGAATTGTTCGGCCAGCGTCTTGCCCATGCCGACCGTCTGGCTGCCCTGTCCGGGAAAGGTAAATGCTACCGCCATTGATGCCTCGTTTGCTATAAGAATTTTGCGCGATGTGCCCCAAGACGGGTTGAAAAGTCAACCATTTGTCGTTTTTTGCCCGTCGCACGACTTGCAAAGGCGGGGAAAAACACGTAATAGCCGCCCGTTCAATGCTCGGCACCAGCTGGGGGCTGAACGGAGGGCCGTGCCTTTTCACCGTCAAAAGTGGTCAGGCACGTTGGAAATCATAAGCGTTTCCGCCTCCCGTGTCTCCGCTCTCGATCGTCTCGACTGACGCGTCCTTTCTTCCCCGGTTTCCGGTAAAAGAGAAGTCGCAGAGGCTTAGCCGTTGGTGTCAAGCAGGATGAAACAGAAGAAAGGCAAAGCCAATGGCTCTTTATGAACATGTGCTTCTTGCCCGCCAGGACATCTCCCAGCAGCAGGTCGACGCTCTCGTCGAACAGTACAAGGGTGTGATCGAAGAAAACGGCGGCAAGTTCGGCAAGGTCGAAAACTGGGGTCTGCGTCCCCTGACCTATCGCATCAACAAGAATCGCAAGGCGTTTTACACGCTGATCAACATTGACGCTCCGGCAGCTGCCGTTGCCGAAATGGAACGCCAGATGCGCATCAACGAAGACGTTCTTCGTTTCCTGACCATCCGCGTTGAAGAACATGAAGAAGGCCAGTCGGCTATTCTGACCCGCCGTGACGACCGTCGCGACGACGACCGTGGCCCGCGCCGTCCGCGCGAAGGCGGTTTTGATCGTGGTGACCGCGGCGACCGTGGTGATCGTGGCCCGCGCCGTCCGCGTGACAACGAAGCTGGCGAAGGAGCATAATCATGGTTGATATCAATCAGATCCCGACCCGTCGTCCTTTCCATCGCCGTCGCAAGACGTGCCCGTTCTCCGGCCCGAACGCGCCGAAGATCGACTACAAGGACATCAAGCTTCTGCAGCGTTACATTTCCGAACGCGGCAAGATCGTTCCTTCCCGTATTACGGCTGTCAGCCAGAAGAAGCAGCGCGAACTCGCCAAGGCGATCAAGCGTGCACGTTTCTTGGGCCTTCTGCCTTACGTTGTGAAGTAAGACTTTTCGGAAGGCAGCGCACAAAGCGGCTGCCTTCCGTCTCCTCCGTTGCGATGGGCGCAAGGGAGCGTATTGAAAACCCGAGTTGAGACAAAGAGCCTGTTTGGCCGTCTCTAACTGCAACAACCGGCAAGACCGGAGCAGGACAGCGAAGCTTATGAAATTCAACACAACCATCATCGGTGTCGGCATATTGGCGGGCTTTGCCTCGGCCTTGATGTCGTCCGGCGTCATCGCCCAGGGCGGCATGATCGCGGGGATGGCGTTTGTGCTCTATTTCCTCACCCCGCTCCCGATCTTCGTTGCAGCCCTTGGCTGGGGTTCGACCGCAGGCATCGTTGCAGCCTTTGCGGCTACCGTTGCAGTTGGCATCGTCGCCTCGCCGATGTCAGCGCTTCTCATTGCGCTCACAAGCTACGTTCCGGCGGCAACAGGCGCTTATCTTTCCGGCCTTGCACGCCCTGCCGACGAGTTGGGCGGGCCAAAAGACATCATGGTCTGGTATCCGCTCTCGGATATTCTGTTCCGCCTGTCTTTGATGGTAGCGGCAAGCTTCATCGTCATTGGCGTGATTATCGGCTTCGGCCCGGATATGGCGCGCGAACTCTCCAACACGGTCATTGACCGCGTTGCAGAAGCCGATCCGCAGTTCAGCGCCAATGCCGAAATGCGCGAAGCCATGGCGTCGCTGTTGCTGTTCCTCATGCCCGCCGTACAGCCCGCGACCTGCCTGCTGATCCTGATCGGCAATTTCTATCTGGCGCTGCGCCTGACGGCCACATCCGGTCGCCTGCGCCGCCCGCGCGACGACTGGCCCGCAACTTTGCGCATGCCGCGCCCGGCCCTGTTCGTTTTCGCCGTAGCACTGGCGCTGGCTTTCATGTCCGGCCCTTTAGGCATGATGGCCACCACCATCGTCGGCGCATTGGGCACCGGTTTTGCGATGGCCGGACTTGCCATCCTGCATATGAGAACCCGTGGCAAGCCATGGCGTCCTGTCGCTTTGTGGCTCGTCTATGTTGCGGTGCTGCTGTTCGCATTCCTGCTGTTCGTTTTCATGGTTTTAGGGCTTTTCGACACGACCAAAGCGGCACCTGTCTCGAAAATTCCCGAAACCGACAACCAGTAATCAAACATTCAAACCCCGAAAGGAAATTCCAATGCAAGTTATTCTTCTCGAGCGCATTGCCCGCCTCGGCCAGATGGGCGACACCGTCACCGTCAAGGACGGTTTTGCCCGCAACTTCCTGCTGCCACAGGGCAAGGCATTGCGCGCCAACGAAGCCAACAAGAAGAAGTTCGAAGGCCAGCGCGCGCAGCTCGAAGCCCAGAACCTGGAACGCAAGAATGAAGCACAGGCCGTTGCTGAAAAGCTCGACGGCGAAAGCTTCATCGTTGTGCGTTCGGCTGGTGAAACCGGCCAGCTCTACGGTTCGGTCTCGACCCGCGACATCGCCGACATCGTTACCGCTGGCGGCTTCAGCCTGCACCGCAACCAGGTGGAACTGAACCACCCGATCAAGACCATTGGCCTGCACGAAATCACAATTTCGCTGCACCCGGAAGTCGAAGTCAAGGTGACGATCAATATCGCCCGTTCGACCGATGAAGCTGAACGTCAGGCCAAGGGTGAAGACCTCACCTCGATCGAAGCCATCTACGGCATCGAAGAAGCGCCTCTGGCCGAAGAAATCTTCGACGAGGACGAAGAAGGCGAAGAACAGGCTTAATTTAGCCGGTTCAGCGGACTGCAAAGCCCTGCCAACTGGCAGACTTTGCCTTGCAGTAAACTTTATATGATGTGCCCGGCGGTCTCCGCCGGGCATTTTCTCTTTTCAGATGTTCAAAACTGCTTATTCTGTCTGCCATATACGCATCGTGTTTTCCAAAAATCGTCACCGGTTTTTGGACCGATGCTGTAGGGATTGAGAGAGTGCAAATAAAAATGTCCGCGTTGCTTGGGCATTGTTTCTCGGGCGGGCCATCTCTTTTTAAGCTTGGGAAAATGCCGACAATTTGACGCAAAACATGTGCACCCGTTTCGATCCATAAAGTGGAGGTGGGACAGATGCATGCAATGCTGCGTACCGTTCTTTCGCATATGATCAAAACCGGCGACCTGACTGTCACCGATTCAGAAGGCATACAATTTCATTATGGCGACAAGACCGGCGCGCCGGTCCAGATTCATTTCAAGACAAAACATTCAGAACGCGCAGTCGCCTTCAACCCGGAACTGAAACTTGCCGAATGTTTCATGGATGGCGAGATCGATTTTCCGCAAAGCGACATTTATACGTTTCTCAAACTGGTTTTTGAAAATACCGGCCCGACCGCAGCACAGGAACCGTGGATGCAGGTTCTGGCAAAATTACGCATATTCTTCCGCCGTTTCCAGCAGATGAACACCATAGCGCGCTCGTCAAACAATATCAAAAGCCATTACGATCTCTCGGCCGAGCTTTACAATCTGTTTTTAGACCCGGACAAACAATATTCCTGCGCCTATTTCGAGACACCCGATGCCACATTGGCGCAAGCGCAACTGGCCAAGAAACGCCATATCGCAGCCAAAATGCTGGTCAGGGAAGGTGACAAGGTGCTCGACATCGGCTGCGGCTGGGGCGGCATGGGGCTTTATCTTGCGCGCTTTCTTAAGGCCGATGTGACCGGCGTTACACTTTCCGAGGAACAACATGCCATCGCCAATAAGCGTGCTGCTGAACAGGGCCTTGCGCAACAGGCGCAGTTCCACCTCACCGACTATCGCAAGATCGACGACACATTCGACCGCATCGTTTCGGTCGGCATGTTCGAGCATGTCGGCGTCGGCCATTTTGCCGAATATTTCGAACATGCAGCACGCCTTTTAAAACCCGACGGTGTTTTCCTGCTCCATGCCATCGGGCGTGCCGACGGTCCGGGGGCCACCAACCCATTCATCCGTAAGCATATTTTTCCCGGTGGTTATATTCCCGCGCTCTCGGAAGTGTTGCCCCATATCGAGAAAGCCGGACTTTACGTCACCGACATCGAAATATGGCGGCTGCATTATGCCGAGACACTGAAAGCCTGGCGCAAGAACTTCCTCGCCAATCGCGAGCGGGCCAAGGCGCTTTACGACGAACGTTTCTGCCGCATGTGGGAGTTTTATTTGGCCGCTTCCGAAACGGCCTTCCGCTGGCAGAACATGATGGTGTTCCACATCCAGATCGCACACAAACAGGACGCGGTGCCTCTAACGCGCCATTATATCGAGGCAGAGGAAAAGCGCTTGAAACGCCTCGACAGTGCGCCAAAGGGGGCGAACAGCGAAGCGCGAACGACGCGCAAACGTGTCAACGCCTGACGCAGGGATGCGTCCGCGCTATCGCGGACGCATCGAAGCATTGCTTACGGTTTGGCAACACCGTTTTTCCAACGATCCCAATGGGCGACCATGTCATCGACCACGGGTGCGCCGACGAGAACGATATTTTCCACTGTCTCCGCAAAACCGCCAGCCGTCTCGCCGGGTGCCGGATCAAGATGCTGCAAGGTGGTTTCATTGGGGTTGCCCTGGTCGAAATTCACCGCACCGCGCAGGCTCAAAATACGATCTGTGCCGTATTGACGCTTGATGACCAGCGCAATGGCTGCCGCTTCCATCTCGGTAATCAGATAATCGTCCGCGCCATAGAGCTTGGCGATATCTTGCGCTTCTTTCGACAGGCCGGGGCCATGGAAGAATGTGTCGCCGGTCATATGTGTGCCGGTTTTAAGGGCCGGCTTTGCCTGTGCGGTCTGATCGGGATAGCGCTTGCGATAAGCTTCGGCCTCGGGCGAATCACGCAAGGTGACTTTTGATCCCAGACGCATGGCAGCTGCCACCAGATCGGGGTTGAGCTTGAACAGGCGATAATCCTCATAGCCCTTGCGCGGCATGAAAACGGGTTCGCCCGGCTTGCCTTCCTCTGGCGCCCAGCGATGGCCGAGATCGTAATCGACCAGCCAAGTCGCCCAGCTTACATCACCAATCGTGCCACGCGATGGCGGCGTTCCGGCGACACCTGTCAGCAGATAATAGGCGCTTGAAAAATCAAATGCCGGATCGAGAAGAATTGCCTGCATGCTGGCCGCCGAATTGACTTTGCCCATGCCCAGCACCGAACCACACACGCCGTCGGCGTTGCAATAGACGGGCTTCAACGCCCCTTTGACTGCAATGGGCTTGGCATCCTTCCAGTAGCGATCATACCAGTGCTGGAATTCACCCGCACGGTCGCCGCTGTTCTCGCCGATCTCGAACATGGCCGCGATGAAGACCTTCACCTTGACCGGTTCAGCCGCCCGCACAGGATTGGATGCAGCGAAAGCCAGTGCCAGAAATGCCAGCCCGCTAAAGAGGCCGCGCGCAAACAGACGATTTCTCATGAATTCCCCTCACAGGAGCGGTCAAAACCTTCTCTCCTGTTGATTGACAATGAACAGACGGGCTCTTCTAAAACACAATCCGGCAAGGATGAAATCCAAACCTTGGGCCTTCCCCAAACAAGTGCAAAACCACAAGACTGCGCTGTGGATCAGTGTGAATTATGGTATAGATTTTCCTCTCCAGCGGGATTCGTTTAAAGCCGGTGTTGCGTTTGGCTTCACATCAAGGCTTGCTGGAGCGATCAGGGACAGGATCAAAGAATCATGGCGGAAGCGGCAATACGCAATCTCGACGATGCGCGGGGTCAGAAAGACACGCTCTATCGCGAAGCTCCACACAATATCGAGGCCGAACAGGCGCTGCTTGGCGCGATCCTGATCAACAATGACGCCTTTTATCGCGTATCGGACTTTTTGAAGCCCACGCATTTCTTCGAACCGCTGCATCGCCGCGTTTATGAGGTCGCGACCGATCTCATCCGCATCGGCAAGATGGCCAATCCGGTGACGATGAAAAACTTTCTGCCCACCGAAGGCAAGGTCGGCGATCTCAGCATTTTCCAATATGTGCAACGTCTGGCGGTTGAGGCCGTGACCATCATCAATGCCGAGGATTATGGCCGCGCCATCTATGATCTTGCCACGCGGCGCGCGCTGATCGGCATTGGCGAGGATATGGTCAATGTCGCCTATGACGCACCGGTCGACAATGCACCGCAGGAGCAGATCGAAGACGCCGAGCGTCGCCTGTTCGAACTGGCCGAGACGGGCCGCTATGACGGTGGTTTCCAGTCGTTCAAGGATGCGGTTGTCACCGCCGTCGATATGGCCAACGCCGCCTTCATGCGTGACGGGCACCTGTCGGGCGTTTCCACCGGCATCAACATGCTCGACGGCAAGATGGGCGGGTTGCAGCCTTCCGACTTGATCATCCTGGCCGGGCGCCCCGGCATGGGCAAGACCTCGCTTGCCACCAATATCGCCTTCAACATCGCCAATGCCTACGAAGGCGAGCAGCAGGCCGATGGCACGGTCAAGGCCAAAAATGGCGGTGTGGTCGGTTTCTTCTCGCTCGAGATGTCGGCGGAACAGCTGGCCACCCGTATCATTTCCGAACAAACGGAAGTCTCGTCCTCAAAAATCCGCCGCGGTGACATCACCGAAGCCGATTTTGAAAAACTCGTCGCCTGTTCACAGCATATGCAGAAAATCCCGCTTTATATCGATCAGACGGGTGGTATTTCCATTGCCCAGCTTGCAGCCCGCGCGCGCCGCTTGAAACGCCAGCGCGGCCTTGATGTTCTGGTGATCGACTATGTGCAGCTCATGACCGGTTCATCAAAGGCCTCGGCACAGAACCGCGTGCAGGAAATCACCGAAATCACCACAGGCTTGAAGGCGCTCGGCAAGGAACTCAACGTGCCGATCATAGCGCTGTCACAGCTCTCGCGTCAGGTCGAAAGCCGTGACGACAAGCGCCCGCAGCTTTCGGACTTGCGTGAATCGGGCTCCATCGAGCAGGACGCCGACGTGGTGCTGTTCGTGTTCCGCGAGGAATATTACGTCAAGAATCTTGAGCCGCGTGACGAATTCGACCCGAAATACGAGGAATGGAAACAGCATTTCGAGAAGGTCAAAGGCACGGCGGATGTGATCATCGCCAAACAGCGCCATGGCCCGACCGGCACGGTCAAACTGTCGTTCCAGGCGGAATTCACCCGCTTTGCCGATCTTGCAGACGGGGCCTATCTACCCGATCAATACGAATAGCAGCCTTTCGTTGCGGGGCGTTACAGCCCCGCCATTCGCAACAAGGCAACGCAGGCAACGCCCAAAAACGTTGCGCCAAGCAATGGCAGGCGTAGGGCTGCAAGTGCGGTGACAATGCAGGCGATGGTTTCGGCCATGCCTGTCGCCAGTGCCGTGGGCGCCACCACGGCCATCAACACGGCGGGTGGGATTGCGCCCAAAATCTCCTGCATATGCGCTGACATGCGCACATGACGCACCAGTAAAAGCCCGGCAATGCGCGTGAGCGCGGTGGCAAGCGCCATTGCGAGGATGGCGACCAGCGTCGTCATTTCAAGGTTCATTGCGCCTTCTCCCGCAAGCCTTCGCCCCTATGTTCGCCCCTGTGAAAGGCTGCGACCACCAGGCCTGCTGCGGCACCGGCTGCGATATACCAGACACCGGGCAGGTAATGATTGGTCACAACGGCTGCAACGGCACTGGCAAGCAGAATGAGACCCGTTTGCGGCCCCTTCCAGAACTTCATGATCAACACGATAAACACGGCCGGAAAGGCGAAATCGAGCCCGATCACCGCCGGATCGCCCAGTGTATTGCCTACCAATGCGCCGCCAAGCGACGACAGCACCCATGCCAGATAGAACGGCACGATCAGACCTGCGAAATAAAGCGGCGTCAGTTTGCCGTTGCGCGCTTTCAGTTCGGCCATGGCCCAGCTTTCATCGGTCAGGAAAAGCACGGCCAGATATTTGCGCCAGCCGGTAAAAGCCTGCATGTGGCGACCGATGGAGGCGGAAAGCAGGATGAAGCGCAGATTGACCAGCAACGCGGCCAAAGCCACCCCCGACCAGCTTGCCGGATGCATCCAGATATCCATGGCAACGAATTGCGCGCTGCCGGCAAAAACCACCGCGCTCATCAAGGTGATTTCCAATGTGGAAAGGCCCTTGGTGGCCGCAACCGCGCCATAAATGACGCCAATGGGGATCACAGCGGCAACCAGCGGCACCATAGCGCGCATACCTGATAAAAATTCCTTGCTCATGGGCGAGGCTTTAGCGGCTTTGTGCGTGAGCGTCTTGAACGAAAATGATCAGCGCCCTGTTATCCGATGCGAAATTTTGCGGGCGTGACCCCGGTGCGTGCTTTGAAATGACGGGTGAGATGTGCCTGATCGGCAAAGCCACAGGCAAGCGCGACATCAGCCAACGTCAGATCTGCCCGCCCATGCCTGTCGCGGAGCAATTGTCGGGCGTAACGCACGCGCAGATCGGTCTGGAAGGCATGTGGTGTAATGAAATAATATTTGCGAAAGGCGCGGATCAGATGCGCACGGCTTAACCCCGCTGCCGCCGCAACCTCCTGAAGCGAAATCTCCTGCGTAAAATGTGCCGCAATATAATCACGCGCTCGAACGACACCCCGTGGAATGCCGCGCAGCCCGTCCGTCTGCACCCCACGACCATGGCGGGCTAAGATTGCAGAAAGCGCGCTATACATGCCCTCCTCGCTTTCGAGCGCAGTTGCGCCATTCTCGATCAGCGCATGCGCCTTGATGAAAGCTGAAGCCATCGGCGCATCGATTGGCAACTGCCTGCCGAAACTGGGGGTGCCTTGCACGGCGCGGCCTGTTGCATCCTCCAGAATTTCGGTCAACACCGCGATATCTGGATAAATCATCCGATAGCGATATCCTTCTTCCACTCCGGGCTGACCGTCATGGATCTCACCAGGATTGAGCAGATAAAGCGCGCCTGGTCCGGTATAGGTACGCTCACCGCGCACCACCGCTACCTGACAGCCCGCCTCGATCGCGCCAATGGAAAAAGTGTCATGCGAATGCGGCGAGAATTCATGGGTGATGAAAGTCGCATTCATGCATTCCATATCGTGGAAATGACGGTCGCGCCAAAATCGCGCGCGTTCCACGCGCGCTGGCGGCGTAGCCCGGACGGCTTCTTCCTGTGAAACGCTCTTCATGCTCAAGCTATAAAACAGTTTGTCGAGGCCGTCCAAGATGTGATTACTTGATTCCTGTTTTGTTCTCATTTATCCAGAAATCTGAAAAAGGGATCGGATATTTCATGGCCAAAGCGCGTATTCAGTTCATCTGCCAGAATTGCGGTTCGGTGCATACGCGTTGGGCGGGCAAGTGCGACAGTTGCGGCGAGTGGAACACGCTGGTCGAGGAAGGCACCAATGGCGGCATCGGCGGCGCGCCGGGTGCAATGCTTTCCAAGCGCAAGGGACGTGCGGTGGCGCTGACCTCACTTTCCGGCGATATCGAAGACGCGCCACGCATTATTTCCGGCATCAGTGAACTGGACCGCGTGACCGGTGGCGGGTTCGTGCGCGGCTCCGCATTGCTGATCGGCGGCGATCCGGGCATCGGCAAATCCACGCTTCTGACACAGGCCGCAGCAGCGCTCGCCAATCGCGGCCATCGCATCGTCTATGTCTCAGGCGAAGAAGCGGTGGCGCAGATCAGGCTGCGCGCACAACGTCTGGGCGTTGCAGGCTCATCGGTGGAACTGGCCGCCGAAACCAATGTCGAGGATATTTTAGCCACCATATCGGATGGCAAGCGGCCCGATCTCGTCATTATCGATTCCATCCAGACACTGTGGACCGATATGGCCGATTCGGCACCGGGAACGGTGACACAGGTGCGCTCTTCCGCGCAGGCGCTCATCCGCTATGCCAAGCAGACGGGGGCTGCCATCGTGCTGGTCGGTCACGTTACCAAGGACGGGCAGATCGCAGGCCCGCGTGTGGTCGAGCACATGGTCGACGGCGTTCTTTATTTCGAGGGCGAAGGCGGACATCAATATCGAATCCTGCGCACCGTCAAAAACCGTTTCGGCCCCACCGACGAGATCGGCGTGTTCGAAATGTCCGATGGTGGCTTGCGTGAAGTCTCTAACCCCTCCGAACTCTTTCTGGGTGAGCGTAACGCAAAAGCGCCGGGGGCAGCCGTCTTTGCCGGTATGGAAGGCACAAGGCCCGTGCTGGTGGAGATACAGGCGCTCGTTGCCCCCTCCTCGCTCGGCACCCCACGCCGGGCGGTGGTCGGGTGGGACGGCGGACGGCTTGCCATGATTCTCGCCGTACTCGAATCGCATTGCGGCGTGCGTTTTGGCCAACATGATGTCTATCTCAATGTAGCTGGCGGCTACCGCATCAGCGAGCCGGCTGCCGATATTGCGGTGGCGGCGGCGCTGGTTTCCTCGATGGCCGGTATTGCGCTTCCGCCACATTGTGTTTATTTCGGCGAAATCAGCCTTTCCGGTGCTGTTCGCGCGGTCACCCATGCGGTACAGAGACTGAAAGAGGCTGAAAAGCTCGGCTTTAGCCAGGCGGAAGTCCCCGGCGGCAGCGGCGAACTGTGGAAAGATCGCAACTTCCGCCTGATGGAAACCGTCGCTCTGGCCGATCTTGTTGCACGCATTGCCGCTTCGGGCAAAAGCCCGCAGTGAGGATATGGTGCTTTTAAAGCAGGAAGATTCTATCAACCTTCCGGTGATAGGATTTTCGGCATTGCTGCGAATCATGCGGTTTTCCGCACCGGCAATGCATGAATAATAGTTGCGTGGCTGTCCTATTTGAGGAATGAAGAGCCACCGTTAAAAGTTTGACTGCCCTGCGCGCCATTATGCGCACTATGAATTAAGGACAGGCCAGAATGCCGATAACCATTCTCGATGGAATTTTACTTGGGATAACGCTGGTATCAGCCGTTCTGGCGATGGTGCGCGGATTTTCGCGCGAAGTGCTGTCGCTTGTCTCCTGGGCCGCGGCAGCCGTTGCAGCCTATCTTTTCTACAAGCCGCTGCTGCCCTATATCAAACCCTATATCAGCAATGATACAATCGCCATGATCGCGGCCATGGCCGTGGTGTTCCTTCTGGTGCTGATCGTTGTTTCACTGATCACCATGAAAATCGCCGATTTCATCATCGACAGCCGCATCGGTGCGCTCGATCGCACGCTGGGTTTCCTGTTTGGTGCGGCACGCGGCGTTTTGCTGGTGGTTGTGGCGCTTCTGGTCTTCAATTCGCTGGTGCCGCAGAACCAGCCCGGCTGGATCACCAATGCCAAGTCCAAGCCGATGCTTGATTCCTTTGGCCAGCAGTTGCGCGGTCTGCTGCCCGAAGACCCGAACGCCGTCGTCGACAGGCTGCGCCCGCAGCAAAATGTGCCCGCAAACGGTGAGCAGCAGGAAACGCCTGTTCCCGACGACACGCCGGCCGAGCCATAAGCTCGATAGTCTCATGCGCTTTTTGAAACCGGCTTTGCCGGTTTCATCTGTTTTAGAGATCTACAACGCCTATATAGATGAATATGCGCTGATCAGATTGAAGGGAACGCTTTCAAAACGGCGTCCTTTCCTGTAAACGTTGCTTTTAACAAACCGCATCGAAAGGCTTTGCGGACAATGTCCCAACATTCGCATGATGAAACCCCGTTTATGCTGGATGATGACACCCTGCATGAAGAGTGTGGCGTATTCGGTATTCTCGGCCATGAAGACGCCGCAGCCCTGACGGCACTCGGCCTGCACGCATTGCAGCACCGCGGCCAGGAAGCCGCAGGCATCGTCTCCTATCACAATCGCCGTTTTCATTCCGAGCGCCATATGGGGCTGGTCGGCGATCATTTCACCGATCCCGCAACGCTGAGCCGCCTGCCCGGCGACCGTGCCATGGGTCATGTGCGCTATTCCACCACCGGCGAGACGATCCTGCGCAATGTGCAGCCTTTGTTTGCGGAACTCGAAGTCGGCGGCATTGCCATTGCCCATAATGGCAATTTCACAAATGGCATCACGCTGCGCAAGCAGCTGATTGCATCAGGCGCCATCTTTCAGGCGACGTCCGACACCGAAGTCGTGCTGCACCTGATTGCACGGTCGCGCTTTTCCTCGTCATCCGAGCGTTTCGTCAATGCGATCCGGCAGGTCGAAGGCGGCTATGCCATGCTGGCACTGACCCGCACCAAGCTCATTGCCGCGCGCGATCCGGTCGGCATCCGCCCGCTGGTGATGGGCGAACTCGACGACAAGCCGATCTTTTGTTCGGAAACCTGTGCTCTCGATATTATCGGCGCGAAATATGTGCGCGACGTGGAAAATGGCGAGATCATCATCTGCGAAATCCAGAAGGATGGTTCGATCACCACCGAGTGCATCAAGCCGAACGCACCGCAGCCCGAACGCTTGTGCCTGTTTGAATATGTCTATTTCGCCCGTCCCGATTCGGTCGTCGGTGGGCGCAGCGTCTATGTGGCGCGCAAGAATATGGGCATGGAACTGGCCAAGGAAGCCCCGCTTGAAGCCGATGTCGTGGTCCCCGTGCCCGATGGCGGCACACCGGCAGCGCTCGGCTTTGCGCAAGCCAGCGGCATTCCGTTTGAATACGGCATCATCCGCAACCATTATGTCGGACGCACCTTCATCGAACCGACACAGCAAATCCGGGCGCTCGGCGTCAAGCTCAAGCATTCCGCCAATCGTGCCATGATCGAAGGCAAACGCGTGGTGCTGGTTGATGATTCCATCGTGCGTGGTACGACTTCGGTCAAGATCGTGCAGATGATCCGCGATGCGGGCGCCAAGGAAGTCCATATCCGCGTAGCAAGTCCGATGATCTATCACCCTGATTTCTACGGCATCGACACGCCCCATGCCGACAAGCTGCTTGCCAATCAATATGACAGTCTCGAAGACATGTGCCGCTATATCGGCGCGGATTCGCTGCAATTCCTGTCGATTGACGGGCTTTACAAGGCGGTTGGCGGAAGCGCGCGCGATCCGCAAGCGCCAGCCTTCACCGATCATTATTTCACCGGCGAATACCCGACCCGCCTGCTCGATCAGCAAGGCGAAAGCAATATCCACACGCTGTCGCTGCTCGCCAGCAACGGCTGATCCTGAATATCTCACACCGGGCGGCCTTTCTGGCCGCCTGTTTCCTGTCTACCTATTGGGGGAATGATGGCTATCGACCTTGAAGGCCGGCTGGCTCTGGTAACGGGCGCCTCGCGCGGTATCGGCTATTTTCTTTCACTCGAACTGGCCAAGCGCGGCGCGCATGTGATCGCGGTCGCGCGTACTGTCGGCGGGCTTGAAGAGCTTGACGACGAAATCCGCAAAGCGGGCGGCAGCGCCACGCTGGTGCCGCTCGACATCACCGATATGGAAGCCATTGACCGGCTGGGTGGATCAATCCACGAGCGCTGGGGCAAGCTTGACATTCTGGTTGCCAATGCCGGTGTTCTCGGCACCATTTCGCCCATCGGCCATGTTGAGGCCAAGGCGTTTGACAAGGTGATGAATGTCAATGTCACCAGCGTCTGGCGCTTGATCCGCTCGACCGACCCACTTTTGCGTGCCTCCGACGCCGGACGCGCCATTCTTTTGTCATCGGGCGTTGCGCATTCCGCACGCGCCTTCTGGGCGCCCTATGCCGCCTCCAAGGCGGCTGTCGAAGTGATGGCGCGAAGCTGGGCCGAAGAGACCAAGCAGATGAAGCTCAGGGTCAACTCGGTCAATCCGGGTGCGACCCGCACCGCCATGCGCGCACAGGCCATGCCCGGCGAAGACCCCGAAACTTTGCCCACGCCGCAATCGGTTGCTGAAAAGATCGTCAAGCTCGCCGATCCGGCACTCGACGTCACCGGCAAGCTTTATGATGTACGACAGGATCTTTTCCTCGACTATCACCTGCCGTCGTAAAGAGTTTCACCGGCCTTGCACAAAACAAGGCCGGTTTTTAAACAAGCCGGGTTACAGGCCCGCTTCAGCCATCCAACTTTCCGCGTCCGCACCACTTGCAATACGGAGCGGGGCGGATGGATCGTTCGCTGCCCGCCATACCGCCTCGGCAACGTCGGACGCATAGGTTACAGGACCCTGATCCTCCAGCACGGCCTCGATGAACTGGCCGAGCATCGGTGCATAATCCGGTTCGTCCATACCGCGCACATGCGGGCGGGCATTGTCGCCAAAGCTCGTTTCCGGTGCACGACCGGGCAAAACGATATGAACGCGTATGCCGAATGGCGCCATTTCCACGGCCAGCGATTCACTCAAGGCGTTGACTGCGGCCTTGCTCGCCCGATACACGCCCACCACCGGCAAGGTCTTGAGCGTTACGGACGATGTGACGTTGATGACCACCCCGGCGCGACGATCACGCATTTGCGGAGCGAACGCCTGAACCATCGCCAATGTGCCAAGAGTATTCGTCTCAAAAAGAGACCGCGCCGTTTCTGGTGCCGTCAGCTCAATGGGAGCCCCCGCACCGAAACCGGCATTATTGACCAGAACATCAACGGGTCCCGCCGCCTTTACTGCTGCCGCGATGCTTGCCGGATCAGTCACGTCGAGCGCAAGCAAACGCAGGCGGTCAGAGGCGGGCAGCAGATTTTCATTGGGCGTGCGCATCGTCGCAATCACGTTCCAGCCCTTTTCAAGGAACAGTCTTGCGGTTTCCAGACCGAAACCGGTCGAGCAGCCAGTGATCAATATCGTAGGCATTGGCATCTCCATATGAATGAATAAGGCTATGGTAATGCCCGCAGATAAGACTTAATATAGCTTATAATCTTAATTTCTTTAGCGATAGTCCAGATCATGAGCATCGATCCCCTTGCCGAAATCGTCACCCTGCTGGAACCAGCCGCCCGTTTTTCAAAACTGGTGGATTGTGCCGGATCATGGCGCATTCAGCGCGAAGCCACCGGAGAACCCTTTTACGGCGCTATTCTGGAGGGGCAGTGCCGCGTTCAATTTGGCGAGGACGAACCCTTTATCCTTCAGGCTGGCGACTTCGTTCTCGCGCCCGCCATGCGTGACCTGACCAGTGAAAGCATTGACGTCACGCATAACCTGCCTGCCATGTTTCCCATAGAAGTCAGCGAAGGGCATTTTCGTGTTGGGCGCCCGGACGGTCCAGCCGATGTGCGCATGCTAATCGGGCATTGCAGCTTTGCAGCTCCCGACGCGGCATTGCTGGTTTCGCTGCTGCCCGATGTGGTTGTGGTGCGCGGTCAGCCCCGCCTGCCCACACTGATGCAACTGGTCATTGAGGAAACACGCGAAAGGCGGGCCGCGCGTGATCTCGTGCTGGAACGATTGATCGAAGTGCTGTTGATCGAGGCTATGCGGGCGGGGACTGAAACCACGTCGACGCCCGGCCTTAGCCGGGGGCTTGGCGACGAACGTCTGGCGGCAGCGCTTCGCGCCATGCATGCGCGCCCGCAGCATTCCTGGACAATCGCCGAGCTTGCCACCGAGGCCGCATTGTCGCGTTCGGCGTTCTTTGCGCGCTTCCACCGGATCGTTGGCGTTCCGCCGATGGAATATCTCTTGTCATGGCGCATGGCGCTTGCAAAGCAACTGCTGCGCAATCGCGAACTTGGTCTCGACCAGATCGCTGAACAGGTCGGCTACGGATCGGCCAGCAGCTTTAGCATCGCCTTCACACGCCATGCCGGCATGCCGCCCGCCCGCTATGCACGCGCGGCAAGCTGAGTGCCACACGGCGCAGCATTGCGTTACACACTTGGATAGTCACCATGCAAAACAAGGTTGCGAATTTTATCGTCATCAGTGGCGGTCCGGGATCGGGCAAAAGCACGCTGATTGATGCGCTCGAACGACAAGGCTTTGCCAGAAGCATCGAGGCCGGTCGCGCCATCATCCGTCATCAAGTGCAGATCGGCGGCAACGCCCTGCCATGGATGGACCGCGCCTTGTTTGCAGAACTGATGCTTTGCTGGGAAATGCGCTCCTACGATCTTGCGCAACAAACGACCGGCCCGGTGTTTTTCGACCGTGGTGTGCCGGACGTGATCGGCTATCTGACGCTATGCGGCCTGCCCGTGCCTGGTTCCATGGAAGAAGCCACACGCGTGTTCCGCTATAACAAAACGGTGTTTCTGGCTCCGCCATGGCGGGAGATTTTTGCGCAGGACAGCGAGCGCAAACAGGATTTTGCCGAAGCCGTGCGCACGTTTGAGGCGATGGAAAAAACCTATTTGCGGTTTGGATATGAAATCGCGCTCCTGCCGAAAGCATCGGTCGAGGAACGTGTGAATTTCATCTGGCAAAAAATGCCGTCAGTTTTCCGCTGACGGCTGCTGCTCTTCCACTTCGCGGTCGGCGCGCTCGCGGCGGTTCCATGCGGATACGCTGAATGGCAGGAAGATGAGATAGGCGAAGGCGGTCAGTGTCAGCGTCTGCCATGTAAAGCTCATCAAAAACGCCACATAGACCACCACCAGCAGGATCAGCGGCATCACCATGTCGCGCCGCACCAAAATACCGGCGGATTTGCCATTATAGACCGGCAGGCGGCTCACCAGCAGGCAGGCAATGATCACCGTATAGATGGCAACGCCGAACGCCAGTCCGCGCGTTGGTGTGAGGCCGAGAAAGCCAAGATAAACCGGTAACAGCACCAGCATGGCGCCAGCGGGGGCCGGAACACCAATGAAATAATTATTCTGCCATGCGGGGCGATTGCTGTCTTCCAGCATCACATTGAAGCGCGCCAGTCGCAGGCAGCAGGCAATGGCATAGAGAAGCGCTGCGATCCAGCCAAAGGAACGCGCCTGATCGAGCATGAAGGCATAAAGAACCAGCGCGGGCGCGACACCGAAATTGACGATATCGGCCAGCGAATCCATCTGTGCGCCGAATTTCGAAGAGCTTTTCATCATGCGCGCAATGCGCCCGTCGACACCGTCGAGGAAGGCTGCGACCAGCACCATGACCACGGCCAGCTCAAAACGGTTTTCAAAGGCAAGCCTTATGCCGGTAAGGCCCGCACAAATGGCAAGCACCGTGATGAGATTGGGAATAATGAGGCGAAGCGGTATCTGCCTGAGCTTCGGGCCCCGCGAAGTATCTGCGTGGCCATTGGGGTCAAAAGGTGGAAATGGAGGCTCCATCGGCGTCACGCAACCCGCACGACAGGTTCGCTGCCTTCACGGCCAAATTCGGCCAGAACCGTTTCACCGGCCACCGCCGTCTGGCCAACCGCCACGCGCACGACAGCCCCTTCAGGCAGATAGACATCAACGCGCGAGCCAAAGCGGATCAGGCCAAAACGCTCGCCAACCGAAAGCGCGTCCGTTTCGCGTGACCAGCACACGATGCGGCGCGCCACGAGACCCGCAATCTGCACCACGCCGAATTTTCCGCGCTCGTTTTCGATCAACACCGAATTGCGCTCATTGTCGGTGCTGGCCTTATCAAGTTCAGCATTCAGAAACTTGCCGGGGCGATGCACGATCTTTTCGATACGCCCGCGCACTGGCGCGCGGTTGATATGCACTGAAAACACATTCATGAACACCGAAACGCGCATCAGGGGGGCAACACCCAGATCAAGTTCGGCAGGCGGAATGGCAAGCCCCACGAACGACACCTTGCCGTCAGCCGGGCTGATGACGAGATCGTCATCGACGGGCGTGACGCGTTCGGGGTCGCGATAGAAATAGATGCACCAGACGGTCAGAACCATACCGATCCAGAACAAGGGGTCCCACAGCCAGCCCAAAATGAGCGAAACCACGAAAAATCCGGCAATAAAAGGATAGCCCTCGCGGTGGATCGGCACAAATGTATTACGAATAGTGTCTGACAGGCTCATTGCTTGTTCCTTGCGTTTGGCCGTTATGTAGCGCATCGCAGACAAAATCGAAACGTATTTCGCAAAATATACACATCCGTCAAAAGACGTGAACACGCTTTAACGGGAGTGAGCGCCGTCGAAAACAGATTATTCCGCCGCCGGTTCTCCACGTTTCACGATGCCCAGATCATCGCTTTCGCGCACCTGACGCAGACGTTCTTCGGCAGCACTTGCCTCAAGCTGGCGATCCCACATCGAGGCATAAAGCCCCTTCTGCATGAGCAAATCGCGATGCGTGCCGCGTTCGGCGATCTGGCCGTCCTTGAGCACAATGATCTCATCCGCAGCAATGACGGTTGAAAGGCGATGCGCAATCACCAGCGTCGTGCGGCCACGGCTGACGATATCAAGGGCAGACTGGATCTCCTGCTCGGTCGCCGTATCGAGCGCTGATGTTGCCTCATCGAGGATCAGGATCGGCGGCGCTTTCAGGATCGTGCGGGCAATCGCCACGCGCTGCTTCTCGCCGCCCGACAGTTTCAGACCGCGCTCGCCAACCATCGCCTGATAGCCTTCGGCCAGATGTTTGATAAAGCCTGCAATCTGCGCCAGTTCCGCCGCGCGTTCCACTTCCGCGTCACTCGCATCGGTGCGGCCATAGCGGATATTGTAGGCAATGGTGTCGTTGAACAGCACCGTGTCCTGCGGCACCATGCCAATGGTCTTGCGCAGGCTTTCCTGGCTGACATCGCGTACATCCTGCCCGTCAATAGTGACCGAACCCGACTGCACATCATAAAAGCGGAACAAAAGCCGCGAGATGGTGGATTTGCCCGCACCCGAAGGGCCAACAATCGCTACCGTCTTGCCGGCAGGCACCTCGAAACTGATACCCTTCAAAATCGGGCGATTGGCATCATAGGCGAAATGCACATCGTCAAAGCGGATTGCGCCCCTGTCCACTTTCAGCGGATAGGCGTCGGGCTTATCGCTCACCTCCTGCTTGACATCGAGCAGATCAAACATTTGTTCAATATCGGTCAGCCCCTGACGGATTTCGCGATAGATGAACCCGATGAAATTGAGCGGCACGGAAAGCTGCATCAAAAGCGCGTTGATGAAGACGAAATCGCCAAGCGTTTGCGTGCCCGCTCTGACTTCAAGTGCCGACATGACCATGACGGCTGCCATGCCCACGCCAAAAATCACCGCCTGGCCAAAATTGAGCCAGCCAAGCGAGGTCCATGTCTGGGTTGCCGCCTTCTCATAGCGTGCCATGGAATCATCAAACCGTTTGGCTTCCATGGCCTCATTGCCAAAATATTTGACCGTCTCGAAATTCAAAAGCGAGTCGATCGCCTTGGTGTTGGCGTCGGTATCGGAATCGTTCATCTCGCGGCGGATATTGATGCGCCAGTCGCTCGCCTTGATGGTGAACCAGGTATAGAGCCACACCGTTGCCGCCACCACGACCAGATAGGAAAAGCCATAGGCAAAGGCAAAAATCACCGCCGTCAGCGCAAATTCCAGCACGGTCGGCAAGGTATTGAGAATCGTAAAGCGGACAATGGTTTCAATGCCCTTGGTGCCGCGTTCAATGACACGCGACAGCCCACCGGTGCGTCGCTCAAGATGAAAGCGCAGCGAGAGCTCATGCATATGCACGAAGGTCTTATAGGCCAACTGCCGCACGGCATATTGGCCGACCTTGGCAAACAGCGCATCGCGCAATTGGTTAAGCCCCGCCTGAATGATGCGCGCGACATTATAGGCGAGCACCAGCATAGCGGCGCCTGTCAGGATCAGCGGCACAAAATCGGGCGCATCGAGCTGGCCATTGAGCGCATTGGTGACCCATTTGAAGAAGTAGGGCACAAGGATCAGCACGATCTTGGAAATGACCAGATAAAAGGTCGCCCAGACCACGCGCATGCGCAGGTCGGGCCTGTCCGATGGCCACATATAGGGCCAGAGATTGCGTAAGGTTTTCAGAGTTTCGCCGGAATCGGCAGAAACGGTTTTAACATCGCTCATCAAGTATTCTTTCAGATCCGGGGGCGATCATAGGTAATAAGGATCGGCGACAAACAGCGCCATCAAACTTGTATCAGCAGGCTTTCGCGCTCAACGCCGCGAGATGCTTGCGGATTGCGTCAAGCTGTTCACCCTTCACACTGTAGCGCGAGGTCTGGCGTTCGGGTCGGTAATCGACCAGTCCCGCTTGCACTAGCACTTTCAAGTGTTGCGAAACGGTGGACTGGGCCAGATCCATCCTTCCAACGATATCCTTGCAGCAGCAGGCTTCCTCAAGCAGAAGCTGGCGCAGGATGACAAGACGCACGGGATGACCAAGCGCTGCATAAATGCGCGCCGCCGCATCGTCGTCTTCCGACTGCAGCATCGAGCCATGCATAAGGGCAGTTTGTAAAGGGAGGGAGTTCTTCATCGTTAATCGACGATATACGATTATCCTTTTGCGAGCAAGCACTGCAAGTGCATTTTTCCATCAAAAGGCGATATAGAGCAAAAATGAACGGAGAAAAGAAGTGCACAGAAAATTGTACACTTCTTTGCGGTGCTCTAATCATTCAGTTTAACGCGCATCCTGTCCGAAAACCGTTTCACACGTTTCGGGATGCGCTCTATTGCACAGCTCCGCGCAGGCGACGTTCAGCCTCTTCCGGCGTCAGAGCCTCTTTGGGCATGATGAACACCTGACCCGGCAGGATCAGGTCGGGGTTGCCGATCTGGTCACGATTGGCGAGATAAATGGTCGTATAACGCGCACCCTTGCCGTAGGTGCGCCTGGAGATTGTCCACAGATTATCCCCCTTGCGGATGATCACCGAGCCTTCTGCCTTCTGCAAGGCGGCCGCTTCGTCATTCGCCGAAGCCCTGCTTCCAGCCGCACCGGGTGCGACCGCAGCAACATTGGCGCCCGGCTCACGACGGAAGGGCACACGCGCTGTGGCGACCACACGATCCGAATTATCAAGCAGATCAGCACGCACGATATAATCGGCGACCGGCAAATCCTTGCTGCTTTCGATCAGGAACCGACCTTCGGGAGAAAGTGCTGCAGCCCCCAGAAGAATGGCATTGGCGTGCACGATGACGCGGCTGCCGCCCTCGGCCTTACCAGCCACGAAGACGGTGCCACCTTCTATCTCGACGGCCTCGATGGCGATAGGCGTGGATGGAGCATCGGGGTGGGATTTAGCAGCATCGGGCGCAGCCGCGGAAGCTGTGCCCGCTGCGGCAGGCTTTGTGTCAGGCCGTGTAATAAGTCGGCTTGCCTGCCCCGGCGCTTCGACAAGTGCAAGCACCTGCCCACCCTGGGTTGCGGGCACCGAGACGATGGCAGTCTCGGCAGAGGTGACGGCGCGGCTTTCATTGCGCGCGCGCAGCACCAGTTGATGATCTCCGGGTTTCAACGGATTGTCGAGCACGACCGCAAAATCGCCATTGCTACCAGCTTTGGCCGTACCCACAACGCGCGCACCAGCCACCACCTCGACATTGGAATTCGCGGCGGCCTTGCCTGCTATGACGACAGAACCATCGCGATCAACACGCAATATATCGAATACCGGTGTCTCGACCTGCGGCGCTGGGACCTCATTTGCCTGTTTTACGGGCGCTTGCGGATTCTCTGCGTCCTTCACCGCTTCTTCGGATGGAGATGTTTTTGTAGCAGCTGGTTGCTGCGCTTCCTCAGACCCTGCTGCTTCAGCTTGCTTTATGTCCGGCTTTGAAGCCTGCCGCTTTTCCTGACCGCTGGTTCCGGCATCACTTGCAATAGCGGGGGTATCGGACGCAGGGGAATGCGAACCGGATTGCGTCGCATTCCAGTAAAGGCCAAGCCCAACCAGCACGGCCACAAGGCCTGCACCGAGCAATCCATAGCTATTCTTCTGCATCACAATCGCAACCCATGCCACATTATATGCCAGCTTTATATCTTTTAACCGCAGCCCACAACAGATCAGCACGCAAACGGCTGCAGCTGCGCGATATTTTCGCGTTCAGCCTATTGTTCTGCACAGCTTGTGGGCTTTTCCTGCTCCGGATCGTCCATCAGATTGTAGAGATTGGCCTCGGCACCCTTGCTCCACCAGATATAGATGCCGCCAGCATATTTCGCGCCCGAACCCGACAAGACGCTGGAGGCAATAACCGTTTCATCGTCAAGCTCAAGTTTGGCGAGCGAAATATCCCCGGCATTGTAGTAAGTCACCGCAACGTCCTTGTCGCCGCATTTGTAGAGCACGTCATTGGTCGTGACGGCTACATCGCCGGGAAGCTCAATTGTGATCTCATCGGCATTGGCGACCACATTGGTCAAAAACAGTCCTAGAGAAGCCATAACCATCTTTATCCATGAATGCATTTTATCCGCTCCATTCTGGTTTCTTATAGAGATAAGCCATCCCGTGCAGATGTACAGCGCATCAACGCGGATTGCCCGCTTCCCTGCTTGACGTGCGCAGACCAAAAGATCAAAAAAGCACTATGAGCGAGATTCGATCCATCTGTGTTTATTGCGGCTCTTCCACGGGCCATAATCCTCTCTATCGCGAAGCGGGCCTTGCGCTTGGCAAGTCGATTGCCGAGCATGGTTTACGCCTCGTCTATGGCGGCGGCACGCGCGGCATCATGGGCGCGGTCGCGCAAGGCGTGATGCAGGCGGGCGGCGAAGTGGTCGGCATCATCCCGACCTTCCTGCTCGACAAGGAAGCAAGCCTTGAGAAAGCCAAGGAGCTTTCCGAACTCATCGTTGTCGAGGATATGCATCAGCGCAAACGGCTGATGTTCCAGAAATCGGATGCCTTCGTCACCCTGCCCGGCGGCATCGGCACGGTCGAAGAGATCGTGGAAATGATGACATGGGCGCAGATCGGCCAGCACACCAAGCCGATGGTCTTTGCCAATATCAACAAATTCTGGCAACCGATGCTGGCCATGCTCGACCATATGCGTAATGAGGGCTTTCTGCACACGGCACAAAAAGTGCAGCCGATGATCATCGACCGGCCTGAAGACATTATTCCCGCCATTCTTACCGCAAACGGCAAGGCCGATCAGGGCGACCCGGAAATCATCGGCAGGATGTAAGCCGGGTCCTCAGGCGATGTTTGTGTCAGCGTGCCGGTTGACGCACTGACACTGCCAAAAGCTGCAATACCGTCACACAGGCGATCAACAAAGGGCTGCTTAATGCGATTGGGAAGGAAATCACCGTCGCTAAGACGGTCATGCCCAGACAAATGATCACCTGCACGCCCGCGATCAGCACCAGCAACGAAACAACATGGCTTTTGCGCGCCAGTTCAGGTCGGGAAACCAGAGCACGCCGATAATAGGCAAAAACGATAAGAGGCGTTGCGATTATTTGCAGGCTCGCATTTGCCAAATATACAAAACGCGGTGTCACGGACGACCATAGCTCCGGCATGATAAAAAATGGAACCACGAATACGAAGCCGCCAAGGAGATAGGCAACAAATGGCGTCCACAGCAGAGCAGAAGAAAAGAAACTCTGATCTTCTTCGCTTTCAGAATTTGACAGCCATATCACGCGGTTGACAATCACAATCAGTACGATAGCGATCAGGACGAATGTAATAAGGACAAGCCCTTCGACAGCCGGAACAGCGCCTGTTCGAAAGAGCTCAAAATATGATCCGAGACTTCTAAACGGATTTGTCAGTTGAAAAAGGGCAACAAGCAGCCAGATACCGCTTTCGATGCCGGGTAGCCTTATGCGGCCTGCGAGCCAGATCAGCACGGCGGTTGACCCCACATAGGATGCCACGCCCGCAAGTCTTGCCAACAAGGACAGATCGGTCAATCCTGCCGCCATCAGCGCGCGGATAATGGCTTCACCCTGCATGGCGGAAAATCCGACCATCAGGACTATTGCAAACATGCGCATCCTGTTGGCATTGTCTTCGCTTGAAAACTGCCATTTTTCCAGACGCGGAACGATCAGTTTCGCGACTTCCAACAGGGTCAGAACAGAGAGAAGCGGAAGAACGCCAAGCGAAAAAATAGACAGGCGTTCTGTGACAGCGTCGGGCATGTCTTGCAAAAGGGATAGATGTTCACCGCTCAATCCCGGCAGCGGAATGTTTGTACCCAGCGCCATCACCAGCATGAGAAACAGGCATTGAACAAGCAATCTGCGCCCTGCCGGGTTCACTGTATTGTCAGAAGAAATCGAAGCAGACGTCACACTCTTACCTTGCGCTGGGTTTAACCGGATTTATTGTAGGCAATTCTTCGCCCACCGGGCAAGCAACGGCGCTGTAAAAAGCGCGGATTAAGACAGCCTTTGCCCTTGGGGAGACAAACTATGAAGATGATCGGCCTGATTGGTGGCATGAGCTGGGAAAGCTCGCAGGAATATTATCGCATCATCAATCAGCAAACCCGTGCCCGGCTGGGTGGTGCGCATTCCGCAAGAAGCCTGATGTGGTCGATGGATTTTGGCGAAATTGAACAACTCCAACATGACGGCCAGTGGGAGACGCTGACCAGCCGCATGATCGAGGCTGCACAAAACCTTGAAAAAGGCGGCGCGGATTTTCTCCTGATCTGCACCAACACCATGCACAAGATGGCCGATGCGGTGAGCGACGCCACATCGATCCCGCTCATTCATATCGCCGATCCGACCGCTGAAAAAATAAAAGCTTCGGGCTTTACGAAAGTCGGGCTTCTGGGCACCGCCTTCACCATGGAGCAGGATTTCTACAAGGGGCGTCTTGCGCAAAAACATGGCCTCGACGTGCTGATCCCCGATGAGGCCGACCGCAAGACCGTGCATGACATCATCTACCATGAACTGGTGGTGGGCGAAGGGCGTGACGCCTCTCGCGAACACTATCGCGCGATCATCCGCCGTCTGGTCGAACGCGGCGCGCAAGCAATCATTCTGGGCTGCACGGAAATCATGCTGCTGATCGGGCAGGAAGACAGTTCGGTTCCGGTCTTCGACACCACACGCCTTCATGCCGAGGCGGCAGTAGAGATGGCGCTCGACCGCGCATGAAAAAGGGCGGGAAAACCGCCCTTTTCAATCTTATGCGCCAAGGCGCTGGTTTAGCGTTTGCAGTGTGTCTGCACGCTCCTTGTCCGCGAGTTCAAGCCGCTTGAGCTGATCGTCTAGCAGAACGGCAAGCTTGGCCTTGGGATGAATGGCCACCAAGCCATAAGTTTCATCTTCAGCTTCCACATAATGCAAGAACGGTTCTTCCTTGCGGAAGCCTGAAATGATGGTGTTTTTATGCGCCTTCTCAACCGGGCTATAGGTGTACTTGACCGTACCAAAACTCTTCTTGCTGGCATCGATTTTCGCCCAGCCGAGCTTGAGCACATCGGCTGTTTTCATCGCCGCAACACTGCGTGTGATACTCAAGAAACGCCAGAGAAACAGGATCGCCAAGCCTGCAGCCAGACCCAGAAGAACAATCCCCGTCACCAGACGGTTCCAGAATTCGTCAAGCGCCAGCGACAGCGTCACATTCTCGGGGTTGGATTTCTGTGCCACGATATCGGTTTCATAATCGCCACCACGCGACAGGCTCATGAACGAGAAATCGACATTCTTGATACGACGCTCACCTTGCGGATCAACAAGAATGCCCGCCTTGCAATTGACAGTCATCTTTCTTGACCGGCACTGGCCCGAAACGATGGAGGCGTCTTCAAGCACAATTGGATCGTTCTTGATCAGATAGTCGCGATAAAGGTTCGGCGACCATGCCCAAACCATAGCCACGCTGCCAAAACCCGTCACAATGCTCAGAAACAGATAGAGCCAGCGATTGGCCAGTCCGTGTTTTTTGATGGTGATGGCGCGGGCGGGGAGAATGCCGTTCAAATCCGGCAATATCGTCTTTTCAGTCATTTTATAAGCATCTGTCGAAGGGCGCTATTCGCAAACGAGAGAGGAACTGCGCACGGTTACCGCCTTGCAGCCATTGGGAGGAAAAGCGCAAGACGCACAAAACCATGGCCAAACAATCAGCTATAAATCCAAGACTGCCGGTCCATGAAATGAAGCGCTGAATGAATGCCATTCATTCAACTGCGCGTTGTTTAGCAAAGGCGGATTTTACTGCAATACGTCCAAAGAAAATGTGATCATAAGTTGTCCGTAAAGCGGTCACAATTCCCGACAGCGTGACTCCCCGCGTGAAAGCCGCACTCCCAACCCGATTATTTGAAGGACAACTTACCATGAGAAGGTGGCGTCGCGACAAATACACCCTAAATCATCAGGGCAAAAAATAAATATAGGAGCAATAATATACTATAAATTTCCTTACAGAAAGCTGCCACACAAGAGACATTTTACCTTTAGAGGATGATATTGTTTGCATTAATCGATTGAGGAAAAGATGAAAATTTATTTTTTATATCCATTGGCAGCTGTTCTTTTTACAACCCAAAGCTTTGCAGAAACGGCTGATAACAGCGTGCAGGACGCTCAAATATCCAAGAAAGGCAGTGAGATTTATTACGACGGAGACATTGAATTTCCATCCGTCAACAAGTTCAAGGCGCTCTATGATCCATCCATCAAGACGGTGGTGATCAAGAGCTGGGGCGGCGAAGTTGAAGCGGGGATAGATTTCGGGCTGTTCATTCACAAACACAAGTTGAACGTCCATGTGAAGGACTATTGTTTTTCGTCCTGCGCCAATTACGTTTTTCCGGCTGGCGAAACAAAATATCTCGACAAGAACAGTCTGGTCGGCTGGCATGGCAGCTCATTCCAGACGGATGAAAGTCTCGGCTTTCACGAAGCAGAGAAACACGCAGAGTCACCCTTTGATCTGTCGCTTGCAGAAACCCGCGCGATGGAACTGCGATTTTACACCAAGATCGACGTCGAACCTTTGACGCCAATTTACGGGCTGGACCGGGGCCATAGCCAAAATACGGATTGCGTGGGGTGGACCTATTCTCTGGCTGCCATGAAACAGCTTAACATCCGCAACATCGTCTTGAACGACAAGGTGTGGGAGCCTCCCACAACCATGGGAGACAATTGTATTTTTAAGATCGACCACGTTCTATGACAGAACAGGCCTGTCAGGGTCGAACGACGCTCGAAACGCGCTACAGGGAGATTATTTCTTTGTCAGCGTCACCACCGCTTCGACATGCGGCGACCATAAAAACTGGTCGATGGGTGTCACGCGGTTGATGCGATAGCCACCCTTGGTCAAAATCGCCAGATCGCGGGCCAGCGTCACCGGATTGCACGAAACGGCGACAAGTTTCTCGACCTTCGATCTGGCCAGTTCCTTGGCCTGTTCCTCTGCACCGGCCCGCGGCGGATCGAACACGACCGCATTATAGGGCAGCAACTCCTTGACCATCAGCGGGCGGCGGAAAAGATCGCGCCGCTCGATGCTGACCGGCTTCAGCCCCTGCACATGGCGGATACCGCGATCAAGGGCTGCAAGGGCGGCCGCGTCGTTTTCAATGGCGTGGACCGCACTTTTCTCGGCAATTCTGAGCGCAAATGTGCCGACACCGCAGAAAAGATCGGCAACTTTCTTGGCCTTGCCCAGATGCGCCTGAACCAGCGACACCATGGCGTCTTCGGCAGCTTCCGTCGCCTGCAAAAAGCAGCCCGGCGGTACTGGAACCGGCACTTTGCCAAAATGAATGACCGGTTTTTTCGGCTCGACGATGATTTCGCCTTCGTGCGAAAGACGCGCAAAGCCCTGTTTCATGACGAGCGCCGTCAAAGCACGGCGCTGCTCGTCGGAGAGCTTGCCGCAACCCGATGCCGCAAGGTCAAGCCCGGATTCGGTGACAGTGGCGGCCAGTTTGAAAGGCTTTGAGCCGGGTGCGATCAATGCGCCGATCGCCCGCAGATCATCGAGCCGCGCAATAATTTCCGGCACGGTGACGGCGCATTCGATAATATCGATGATCTCGTGGCTCTGGTGGCGGTTGAAGCCGAGCAGCACGCCTTTTTCGGTCTTGCGTGCGGCAAAGACCGCGCGGCGGCGCGAGCGCGGTTCGCAGGCAATGAGCGCATCGACTTCGACATCAAGGCCCCTGCCCTTCAAGGCCGAAACGAGCAATTCGCGCTTCCACAAACGATAGGGTTCATCCTGCCAGTGTTGCAGAGAGCAGCCGCCGCAATCCTCAAAATGGCGGCATTCGGCATCCTGTCGCTCGTTGGAGGATTGCAAAAGTGCTATCACATCGGCACGGTTGCCGACACGCGCGACATTGGCAACCTCGCCCGGCAGCGTGAACGGCACATAGATCTGATCACCGGTGAGATTGGCAATGCCATCGCCGCCCGCTCCGACAGAACGGATTGTCACTTGTGCCGTCATTGGTTTTTCTTTCAGTTATCTTTTTTTACCGGCCAGAAGATATTCGCGATTGCCGTCACCACCCTCGATGGGCGACGGGCAAAGACCGAGCGTATGCCAGCCCGGTTGGGTTTCCAGCCATGATTTCAGGTCTTCCGCGATGCGCTCGCCATCAGCCGGGTCGCGCAGAATGCCGCCCTTACCGATTGCCGCACGACCGGCTTCAAATTGCGGCTTGACGAGCAGCGCGCAAATAGCACCTTTTTGCGCAAATTCCAATGCCGGGGGCAAGGCAAGCTTCAACGAGATAAAACTCACATCCGAGACCACGCAATCAACGCTGCGGCCTTCCAGATCATCGGGCGCAAGATTGCGCGCATTGACGCCTTCGCGATTGCTGACACGCGGGTCAGTGCGCAAGGAAGGATGGAGCTGGTCATGGCCAACATCGATCGCCAGCACATGGGCGGCACCGCGCTCCAGCAGCACCTGTGTAAACCCGCCGGTCGATGCGCCAATATCGAGCGCCACGCGGCCCTTCACATCGAGGCTGAAATGATCGAGGGCGGCAATGAGTTTCAAGGCGCCACGCGAAACATAGCGACTGGCCGGATCATCCACCACGATCTCTGCAACCCACGCCACGGTCTGTCCCGGTTTGGTGATCCCGCGTCCGTCAACCATGACGGTGCCGCGCGCAATCGCATCACGCGCCCGCGAGCGCGTTGCAAAAAACCCGCGTTCGACCAGCAACTGGTCAAGACGCAGGCTTTTATTGCCCAAAATCTCAGGCACGGAACGGCGCGACCAGTTCGGCGTGACCAAGCGCTGCAAACACCGCTTTGACGATACCAGCCCGGTCGAGGCCTGCTTGCGCATACATCGCATCCGGCTTGCCGTGATCCTGATAGGTATCGGGCAGCGTCAGCACGCGCACTTTCAAGCCGCCATCCAAAAGTCCGTCATTGGAGAGGAATTGCAGCACATGTGCGGCAAAACCACCCGCAGCCCCCTCCTCGACGGTGACCAGCACTTCATGCTCAAGCGCCAGACGGCGGATGAGATCATGGTCGAGCGGCTTGGCAAAACGCGCATCGGCAACGGTCGTGGAAAGCCCCGCAGCACCCAGCTCGTCGGCAGCAGCCAGACATTCCTGCAAACGCGTGCCAAATGACAAAAGTGCTACCTTGGTGCCTTCGCGCACAATGCGGCCACGGCCGATTTCAAGCGGGGAGCCACGTTCCGGCAGATCGACGCCGACACCATCGCCGCGCGGATAGCGGAATGAAATCGGGCCTTCATCATAATCGGCAGCCGTGCGCACCATATGGCGCAATTCCGCCTCGTCGGACGCTGCCATCACCACGAAACCCGGAAGGGCTGCGAGATAACCGACATCAAAGGAACCGGCATGGGTCGGGCCATCGGCACCGACAAGGCCTGCGCGGTCGATGGGAAAACGCACGGGCAGGTTCTGGATCGATACGTCATGCACGACCTGATCATAGCCGCGCTGCAGGAAGGTCGAATAAATGGCGCAGAATGGCTTGAAGCCTTCCGATGCCAGACCCGCCGCGAACGTCACCGCGTGCTGTTCGGCAATGCCGACATCAAAGACGCGTTTTGGAAAAACCTCGCCAAACAGATCAAGCCCGGTGCCGTTGGGCATGGCGGCGGTGATGGCTACGATCTTGTCGTCGTGGCGCGCCTCTTCGATCAGGCTGGTGCCGAAAATCTTTGTGTAGCTCGGCGCATTTGCCGGTGGCTTGGCCTGCTTGCCGGTAATGACATCAAACTTGTTGACGCCATGATATTTGTCGGCGGCAGCTTCGGCGGGCGCATAGCCCTTGCCCTTTTGCGTGACCACATGGATCAGCACCGGGCCGTTGCCGGCATCGCGCACGTTTTTCAAAACCGGCAGCAAATGGTCGAGATTATGCCCGTCGATAGGACCAACATAATAAAAGCCCAGTTCCTCGAACAGCGTGCCGCCGGTGAAGAAACTGCGGGTAAATTCTTCCGACTTGCGCGCTTTTTCCTGAATGAACTTTGGCAGTTTCTGCGCGACCTGCTTGGCCGCTTCGCGCACGCTGCGATAGGTCTTGCCTGATACCAGCCGCGCCAGATAGGCACTCATGGCACCCGTGGGCGGAGCAATCGACATGTCATTGTCGTTGAGGATAACGATCAGCCGCGCGTCGAGCGCACCGGCATTGTTCATCGCTTCATAGGCCATGCCCGCCGACATGGAGCCGTCGCCGATGACGGCAATCACATTGCGTTTTTCGCCCGACAATTCGCTTGCCACCGCCATGCCAAGGCCTGCAGAAATCGAGGTCGAGGAATGCGCCGCGCCAAACGGGTCATATTCGCTCTCCGCGCGCTTGGTGAAGCCGGACAACCCGCCTTCCTGTCGCAGCGTGCGGATACGGTCACGCCGTCCGGTCAAAATCTTGTGCGGATAGGCCTGATGGCCAACATCCCAGATGATGCGGTCATGCGGCGTGTTGAAAACATGATGCAGCGCCACGGTGAGTTCGACCACGCCAAGACCCGCGCCCAGATGCCCGCCGGTGGTCGAAACCACGTCGATCATCTCGTCGCGCAATTCCTGCACGAGTTGCGGCAGATCCGCTTCCGGCAAGGCGCGCAAGGCGTCCGGCGTCGGAGCCTGATCGAGCAAAGGTGTTTTGGGTCGTGGCATCAAATCAACCTGTGTTGGTTTATCTGGATTGGTTGTCGGTATAGCAGCAAAGCGCTGGGATCAAGCAGGGCGGGACATCGTGTCCTATGCGCGCTCATTCCGGCAAAGGTATGAAGTCCTCTTCGTCTCCCGGCACGATATCGAAGCGTCCCTTGCGCCATTCTTCCTTGGCTTCTTCTATACGCTCTCGCGAGGAAGAAACAAAGTTCCACCAGATATAACGTTTCGAGCCAAGTGCCGCACCGCCGAAAAGCATGATATGCGCGCCCTCCGGCCCGACTTCCACCACGATATCGTCGCCCTCACGAAAAGCCAGCAAACGGTCAGGCGGAAACACATCGCCACCGATGCCGACATTGCCAGAAAGCGTATAGATCGCGCGTTCTTCCGCCACCGGCGGGATGTGGAATCGACCGCCGGGCTTGATGTTGATATCGGCATAAAGTGTTTCGGCATGCTGTACCACGGGCGATTTTAACCCATGCAGCGCGCCGATGATCAGCCGTCCACGAATATCCTTGTCCTCCAGCACCGGCAATTCGCTGGCCTGATTGTGGAAGAAGTCAGGTTGCATGTCCTCCAGCGCATTGGGCAGCGCAAGCCATGTCTGAATGCCGGAAATTGGCATCGGCCCGTTGCGCTCCTCTTCCGGCGAACGCTCGGAATGGACAATGCCGCGCCCTGCGGTCATCAGGTTCACGTCACCGGGACGCACGACCATTTCCGTGCCTAGACTGTCGCGGTGGCGAATATGGCCATCAAACAGATAGGTGACGGTTGAAAGACCGATATGCGGATGCGGTTTGACATCCAGTGCTTCGCCATCGCGGAACACTGCCGGACCCATGCGGTCAAAGAAGATGAAAGGCCCGACAAGCCGCCTTTTGACGGTCGGCAGCGCGCGGCGCACTTCCAGCCCGCCAATATCGCTGGTGCGTGGAATGACCAGCGTCTCGATCAAATCGACAGACGTCTTGTCGCCAAGCACCGGATCAGGACAGGGGAAAAAGCTCATCGGGATGCGCTCCAGGCGTGAAAAACAAAACCGCACCGGCGCGGAAACGCCGGTGCGACCTTCAATACGCTATATGGTGCAGATCAGGGTTTGTTCAACAGCTTGGAAAGCTCGTTGGTGTCCGGCACCTGACCACCAGCGGTCACCTTGTCCACCAGACCCGGCAAAACCTGCGCCAGCTGGCCGAGCAGTTCCTGCGGATCGATACCGGCGTGCTGGGCCAGTTCGTTGATGGTGTTATGGCCAAGCGCTTCGCCGAGATGACCCGGCTCGATCGGTGCATTTTCGCCCTGACCGACCCAGGAATCGACCTTGTCGCCAAGACCGGACTGCTTGAGCTGCTCAAGAAGACCGCCAAGGCCACCGCTCAAGGGACCCGGTGCCGCCGGTGCATTGGCAGCATTGCCAGCGCTCGCACCACCCAGAAGGCCGCCGAGGCCACCCAGAACACTGCCGAGCAGACCACCGCCCAAACCGCCAGCGAGGCCACCAAGGCTATTGTCTGCCTGTGGCTGCGCAGGCTGTGCTGCGGCCTGATCCGGCTCGTCCTTATGGCTCAAAAGCTTGCCGACCAGCATGGCGCCAAGGGCGATCATGACCGGCTTTGCAAGGCTGCCGCCGGGGATCGGGGAATTGGAATTATCGTCATTGTTCGACATGGCACAGTACTCCCTGTTAACTTGCACACGTTCTATCTCGCATTCGTGTACATGGTTAGTTAAAATTAAATATATTTGATCAATTTACAAGCATTATACCTTGCCAAAGAGAATTTAATGTGAAAATTTTCCAATCGAACGACACAAATGTTTATTAGCACTTCAGGAGATAGTGATGTCTGTTATTGGCTGGATCATATTGGGTTTGATTGCCGGCTTCATCGGCAGCAAGATCGTCAACAAAAGCGGTCAGGGATTTTTCCTCGACATCGCCCTTGGTATCGTTGGCGCAATCATCGGCGGCGTGATTTTCACCTTCTTCGGCGCAAGCGGCATTACGGGACTGAATATCTACAGTCTGATCGTAGCGGTCATCGGTTCGATTGTCGTGCTCTGGCTTTATCATGCCGTTACGGGTAAACGCGGCTGAAACAGGCGGCACCCGATCTTTCGGCTCCGGTTCGTCCGGGGCCTTTTTTGTTTGGCGACAGGCGATGGATTTTATTCAGCACTCCCTTACGGCCTATGGCGCGCTGGCGCTGTTTGTCATCATCTATGTGGAATCCTTCGGCATGCCGGTGCCGGGTGAAAGTGCGCTCATCGCCAGTTCGCTTCTCGCCCTTCATGGCACGCTCAACATTGAAAGCGTGCTTTTCGCGACTTTTATCGGTGCGGTCTTGGGCGATTGCACCGGTTACATGATCGGGCGGTTCGGCGGGCGCAAGCTGATCCTTCGCTATGGACCACGGTTCAAACTGACGCCGGAACGGCTTGATCATTTCGAAGCGCTGTTTGAGCGCAAAGGATTTTACGTGGTTGCGACCGCGCGGTTCGTGGTCGTGTTGCGGCAATTGAACGGCATCATCGCAGGCTCGATGAAGATGAACCCGGCAAAATTTCTGGCGGCAAACATTATCGGGGCTGCTGGCTGGACGCTTGTCTGGGGCCTTGGCCCCTATCTGTTAAGCGGCGTGCTGGCGCCCTATCTTGTGCATCTGAAGGCGCTTTTTAAAGCTGGGTGGCCGTTCTGATCATTCAGAATCGAGCGGTTCGGTGCCAAGCGGCTGGCCATCGCGTCCAAGACGGATTTTCTCCACCTTGTCCTCGGCGGATTTGAGCAGCGTGTCGCAATGTTTTTTCAGCGCTTCGCCGCGCTCATAGATGCGGATGGATTCTTCCAAAGGCACGTCACCGCGCTCCAGATCGTCAACGATCTTCTCAAGCTGCTTGAGTGCATCCTCGAAACTCATCACCGAAATATCGGTGTTGGACGGTTCGCTCACCATTGTTTATCCTTTCAACAGCCGCGTCATATGCAAAGATGCGGACTGCGACAAGCCCTCAAGATCGTATCCGCCTTCAAGCAGGCTCACGATGCGGTTATCGCAAAAGCGTTCCGCACGCTCCATCAGCTTGCCCGTGGCCCAGTCGAAATCCGCCTCTTCGAGATTGATCTCGGCCAGCGGGTCGCGGTAATGCGCATCGAATCCAGCCGAAATAAGGATCAAATCAGGCCGGAAATTGTCAAGGGCGGGTAATACACGACTATTAAACGCCTCGCGAAATTCCCGACTGCCGCTCCCAGGCGAAAGCGGCGCATTGACGACATTGCCGACACCCGTTTCATCGCGATGCCCCGTTCCCGGATAAAGCGGATATTGATGCGTCGAGCAGAACAGCACATTGGCGTCGCGCTCAAAAATATCCTGCGTGCCGTTGCCGTGATGCACGTCCCAATCGACAATCGCAATCCGCTCCGCGCCATGATGGCCTTGCGTATGGCGCGCCGCAATCGCAACAGTGTTGAAAAGGCAAAAACCCATGGCGCGCTCACGCTCGGCATGGTGGCCGGGCGGGCGGGCGGCGACAAAAACGTTGTCGGCGCGACCTTCAAACACGTCATCGACGGCAGCCATCGCAGCGCCGATGGCCGCAAGCGCTGCTTCACCGCTTTTGGGGCTTAGCCATGTATCGTCATCAAGCTTGACCAGCGGCGCGGGCGCCTCCTCGTCTTCGGAAGCCTCGGGCAGTTGATCGAAAATGGAGCGCATATAGCGCTCAGGATGTGCAAGCAGGATGGTCTCTGGCGCGGCGATCGGCGCCTCCACCCGGTCGAGACGATAAAAATCCTCGCCTTCCAGCTCGCTCATCAGCGCACGGATGCGATCCGGGCGCTCGGGGTGCCCGGATGGGGTTAGATGCTCCAGATAGAGCGGATGCCAGTAAAGCCGTGTCATCATGGGATCACTATACCAGCAAAATCATGTCAGATGATTTCGGTGCGGGCGATGTTGATGCCAAACCCTTCAAGACCAACATAATGACGCTCACGCGAGGCCAGCAAAACGATGGAACTGATGCCGAGATCTTTCAAAATCTGCGCACCAAGCCCGATCTGACGCCATTCTTCCTCACGCGCCACCGCTTCCGCGTGCTTTTCGTGGTCGGGATGGATATCGGAACCCGATGATAAAGCATCACGCGCCCGCGTATCATGTTCCTGCGCACGCACGCCGACGGAACCTTCACGCAGGTAAACCAGCACACCGCGCCCGGCCTTGGCCATGCGTTCCATGATAGCTTCCAGATTATCCCCGCCCTTGCCAAAGACATCGGCCAGCACATCCTCGCGATGCAGGCGCACCGGTACTTCCTCGCCATCGCGAATATCGCCGAACACCACGGCGACATGCTGCATCGGCTCCCACGGCAATTCATACGTATAGGCTTGTGCGGAACCGGACGGGGTGGTGATTGCGCCTTCATTGATCCGCTTGACCAGCGTTTCCTTGCGCTGGCGATAGGCGATGAGATCGGCAACCGTCACGCGGTGCAGGCTGTTTTTGGCGGCAAAGGCCTCGACATCGGGGCCGCGCATGACCGTGCCGTCATCATTGACCAGTTCGCAGATGACGCCGATGGGCGGCAGGCCCGCAAGCTTGCAGAGATCAACGGCTGCTTCGGTATGGCCGGAACGCATCAGCACGCCGCCTTCGCGCGCGACCAGCGGGAAAATATGGCCCGGACGCACGAAATCCGAAGGTCCGGCATTGGGATTGGCAAGATTGCGCACGGTGAGCGTACGATCATCGGCGGAAATGCCCGTCGTGGTGCCATGACGGTAATCGACCGTGACCGTAAAGGCCGTGGAATTGGGCGATTCGTTTTCGGCGACCATCGGCGCCAGATTGAGACGGCGCGCTTCTTCGCGCGGCATGGGCGTGCAGACGATGCCCGTGGTGTGGCGCACGATGAAGGCCATTTTTTCCGGCGTGCAATGCACAGCTGCGACGATCAGATCGCCCTCGTTCTCGCGCCCGTCATCATCCATGACAACGACGATTTCGCCACGCTCGAAAGCGCGCAGCGCATCCACAACCTGTTTTTGATTATAGCCCATGATTTCCTCGAAACTCACATCAATGCAGTCGGTTAGGCCTTAATTCATGTCGTTCAGACGCGGCCCGTCTGGCCGCGGTGACGCAAATAATGATCGGCAATGGCGCAGGCGACCATGGCCTCGCCAATCGGCACGGCGCGGATACCCACGCAAGGATCGTGACGGCCCTTGGTCATGACATCGACCTCGTTGCCGTCCTTATCGATGGACTGGCGCGGGGTCAGGATCGACGAGGTCGGCTTGACCGCAAAGCGTGCCACCACCGGTGCACCTGTCGCGATACCGCCCAGGATGCCACCGGCATGGTTGGAGAGGAAACGCGGCTGACCGTCATTGCCCATGCGCATTTCATCGGCATTTTCCTCACCCGTAAGACGCGCGGATTCAAAACCGTTGCCGATCTCCACGCCCTTAACGGCATTGATCGACATGAGATTGCTGGCGATATCCTGATCGAGCTTGGCATAGATCGGTGCACCGATACCCGCAGGCACGCCTTCGGCAACGATCTCGATCACCGCACCGACCGAAGAGCCGTTCTTGCGGATGCCGTCGAGATAATCGGCAAAGACATCAACGCTGCCCGCATCGGGCGAGAAGAGGGGATTGTTATTAACCTCATCCCAGTCCCAGCGCGACCGGTTGATGCCGTGAATACCCATGGCGACCAGCGCGCCACGCACCTGCAATCCCGGCACGATTTTGCGCGCAATGGCACCAGCTGCAACGCGGGCTGCCGTCTCGCGCGCCGATGAGCGCCCGCCGCCGCGATAATCGCGAATGCCGTATTTGACGTCATAGGTATAATCGGCGTGGCCGGGACGATATTGCCGCGCGATATCGCCATAATCCTTGGAGCGCTGATCGGTGTTCTCGATCATCATGGAAATTGGCGTGCCGGTCGAGGTCATGGTGACACCATCATCGCCCAGAAGCACACCCGACAGCACGCGCACCTGATCGGGTTCGCGGCGTTGCGTGGTATATTTGGACTGTCCCGGCTTGCGCTTGTCGAGATAGCTTTGGATTTCGGCTTCCGTGAAAGTGATGCCGGGCGGGCAACCATCAACAACGCAGCCCAGCGCCAACCCGTGGCTTTCGCCCCATGTGGTTACGCGAAACAGATGACCGAAACTATTATGAGACATGGACGCGCCTGACTAAGAACAGCTGCAAGAAAGCTCTGACCGGCAAAATACCAGCATCTTCCCCGGCGTTTTATTGGGCTTTTCGCTGGCGGTCAAATAAAGCCCGACAGCAACGTAAATTTTCCTTCGGATCATCGTTTTCCGGCATTTTTTTTGACACATTCACCCCGCTAAACTGTGTGAAATGCGAGATTGCATAAAACAATCGTAAAGTTCTAAAATACATCAATCTTAAGCTGTATCGAATCGATCTGGCGAGAGTCCCCACCCGAGGCCAACCAAAGGAGCGGAAAGTCATGCATTATCTGGTCGGATTTCTGTTTATCGTCATGTCCATGTTTTCAACAGTGGCCATGGCTGAGGACACCGAAGGCAAGATCACCGCAATCGACCGCGAAGGCGAAACCATTTCGCTTGATGACGGTCAGGATTACAAGCTGCCGGGAGAGTTCGATTATACTGCGCTCAACGAGGGCATGAAGGTGATCGTTCTTTATGAAGTGGCCGAAGATACACGCTTTGTCACCGATATTCAGGAATCGCCTGAGGTTCAATAAAGCGCTGTTCAGTAAAGAGCGCGGTCTGTGACGGCAAAGACCTCGCTCGTGTCATGCTTGCGCACGAAATCGACGCGGCTGCCGTCCCAGTGATAGCTGTAATGCCGCCCCTGAACGGGAACTGGCACCACATCCGGCCAGAAAGCCCCAAGACAATAACCGCCGCGCTTGCGCACGCTTGGCCATAAAAGCCCGTTGCTGCCGGCCTCGCGCAGGGCACGCCCCTCAGCCTGCGAAGCGCTGTAATCAGCTGGATCGAGCACGCCGGGAACGGCAGACACATCATCCAGAAGCGTATCCACACACCCGATCAGAGCGCGAAAATCCGAGGTCCAGCCGGGGGCTTCCGCTGTGGCGCGCATGAAGTTTTCATGATGGTGGATGGTTTCGGCCAGCACCACGTCCTCGCGATCACCGGCATAATAAATGCCATAGCTGCCATCGCTGAAACGACCGGGCCTGAGTTTCGAACAATGCACAAAAGGCGCCATGACATAGGTGGAACCGGGACCATGCACGCGCCGGTGCAGCGGGACCTTGCCGAGATCACCAATCTCGAAACGAATGCGCGGGTTGGTTTTTTCCTCGACTGCCGCCAAGGCTTCCCAGTCACGCGGGTCGGCAATATCCTCAAAAAGATCGATGGGCGGATGAATGGAGCGGATGATACGCCATGTCTCGGGCCACGTGACACGCCTGCGTTCCGCAAGCCCGCTTACCATGCCCCGCGTTCCGCATTGAGCCATTCGCGCATGGCTTCCAGATCCGACAATTCTCCGCGCAGCATGAGGTCGAGCGCCGACATGCCGCCAAAGGCGGTATTGGGCTTGCGTATCCAGGCATAACCGCGCGATGGCTCACGAAACAGATAGCGCAGACCTTTGTGAATGCCCATCAGATGCGCCATGCGCATGCGCAGATCGCGGTCGATGCGGCCAATCGCGTCATCCTTCTCTCTGGCCTTCCACCGCGCCCATGTTCTGGGTGCCATATCACCCAGCAGCGTACAGGCCTCGGCATCGGAAAGCTTCCACGCCTTGAAAAGATTGACGGTTGTGCGCGCCAGCGCCCCGGCTTCCGCCTCGCTGATAGCACTGCTCTGCTTACCCGCATGTGTCGCGACAATCGGCTCAAGCTGCATAATGCGCCTCACTTTCTGGCATTAATATAATATATTATTGCCATTTGGCAAGATTGACTACCTGAAACGACTGAAGAGAAGGGCTGCATTGACGCCACACGCAAATCCTGCTGGCCTGTTCAAAAGCCTACTTTGACCGGCAGGGAAGGAAGCGAATAAACTGGATAATCTTTCCCGCCTTGTCGAGCTTGATCACCAGATCAACTTTTGGGCGGATTTTATTATAATTCACAAACAGGCCACCCAGAAATTCGCCTTCATAGGATGGCGTGCCAAGCACCTGCTTGATCTGCTGACTGTCCATCGAGATGGAAAGACCGTGGGGAATTGTCTGCGTCAGCGGACCAATGCCCTTCTCCGCCGCGGGATTGGAGAAGGTGACGTCTTCGAGAAAGATGGTTCCCGGCTCGCACCCCTCTTTGCCTTCAGGCACATCGGCGGAGAACTGCAGGATGACTGCGCCCTTGTCCAGCTTTGTCATTGAGGTGGCCGCGCTGCGCCAACTGGGCATTTTGCTGACGCCCGCATCCTTGAGAAAGTCTATCATGACGGGATCGTCCGAGGCGGTCCCGATCAGCTCAATTGCGCGATCCATATCCATGCAACTCTCCCTTGCACGATGACAGAAGACGTATCCACCTGGTTCCCAGTCGCCTAAAGTCTCAACGCGCCTTCAATACAGTGCGTAACATGACCGCCGATCCATATATCCGCGCCGACTTTTTCGACATGAATGCGTCCGGCCCGGCCCAGCACGGTGCCCTGACTGGCGACATAGGAGGCCGGGGCAATATTCGCACCGATCAGCCATTGGGCGACACCGGCATTGAAACTGCCGGTCACCGGGTCTTCATAGCCGCCCGAGGTGAAAGCCCGCAATTCGAAATCAGCCTGCCGTCCCTCTCCATGCCAGGGGGCCACAACACCCAGACGCTGGCCTGCAAGCACCGCATAATCCGGCTTGATTGCCAGTACGGCTTCGCGGTTTTTCAGCAAAAGCGCGATCCAGTCCGGGCCGTTATCTACCCAGTTGGCGTCAACGATCTCGTCCAAGCCGATCCCAAGGCCACGGCTGAGGCGTTCGAGCAAATCCGGTTCCACCGGGCCGCTTTTGCGCAAGGGTGGTGCCGCAAACGAAATGGTTTGCGCCTCACGGCGTAATTTAACCAGCCCCACCCCGCATTGCTGGATGATCGTATCACCCACATCGCGTTCCGAGGATGCAAGCCAGACGGCGCAGCTGCCCAATGTCGGATGGCCCGCGAATGGCAGTTCGGCGTTCGGCGTAAAAATACGCACACGGTAATCCGCGCCTGCCACAGTCGGCTTGCACAGAAATGTCGTCTCGCTCAAATTCGTCCAATTGGCGAAGGCCGCCATTTGCGCGTCGGTCAGATCGTCGGCATCGACCACAACGGCGAGCGGATTGCCCTTGAGTGGCTCTTGCGCAAACACATCGACCTGATGGAAGCGATAGCTGCGCTTTTCCAAAACCGATTGACCAGACATTGCCTCAAACCCATTCCAGCTTGCCGTGTTCAAATTTCAAAATCTTGTCCTGCGGGATCGAGAGATTGGCGGCATCGTGGCCATCCATATCGCCATAAAGGTAGAACAATGTGCGGATGCAGCCGCCATGCGTTACGCAGACCGTTGGCCATTCCACCGCTTCCACCCAGCGTCCAATACGCTCAGACAGGCTCATATAGCTTTCGGAAGCCGCCCCCGGCGGCAGAAAATTCCATTTGTCATTATGACGCGCTTCGACAAGATCGGCACCCTGCTTTGCGATGTCTTCCATCATAAAGCCTTGCCAATCGCCGAAATTCAATTCCATCAATTGCGGGTCGGTGCGGAAATCATAAGGATCAAGTCCCATGCGCAGGCGAATGCGCTCCATGGTTTCGCGCGTGCGGCGCAGCGGACTTGCGACAAAATCAAAGCCTGCGCCTTCGCCGATCAGTTGTTTGAGCATATCGCCATTGCGGTCGGCCTGGGTGCGGCCATGGGCGTTGATGTCGATATCAAGCTGCCCCTGAATGCGCTGTGAAACGTTCCAGTCCGTTTCACCATGTCGCGAAAAATAGATGATTTCCCGAGCCAAGGCTCACCTCTCTGTCGCTATTTTAAGTCAGAAGCCTTGCCGATTGGAAAGGCACAAGAAAAATCCCGGAAGGCATGGCCGTCCGGGATCGGAAGTCTTTCATCAGTCCTTGACGACCGAAATGTCCGGCGCATCCACCGCCTTCATGCCGATCACATGATAGCCGCTGTCGGCGTGGTGAACCTCGCCCGTCACCGAGCGTGACAGGTCGGAGAGGAAATAAAGCCCGACATCGCCCACCTCGTCGATGGTGACGGTGCGGCGCAGCGGCGCGTTATATTCGTTCCACTTGAGAATATAGCGGAAATCACCAATGCCAGAGGCTGCCAGCGTCTTGATGGGGCCTGCGGAAATCGCATTGACGCGAATGTTCTGCGGTCCAAGATCGACGGCCAGATATTTGACACTTGCCTCAAGCGCTGCCTTGGCAACACCCATGACATTGTAGTTCGGCATGACCTTTTCCGCACCATAATAGGTGAGCGTCAGGATCGAGCCGCCATCATTCATCAGCTTTTCCGCGCGGCGCGAAATCGCCGTCAGCGAATAGACCGAAATCAGCATCGTGTTCTGGAAATTGGCTTCCGACGTGTCGACATAGCGGCCGGTCAGTTCGTCCTTGTCGGAAAAACCGATGGCGTGCACGACGAAATCGAGCTTGCCCCATTTCTTCTCAAGCGCTTCAAAAACGGCATCGATACTGGCACCATCGGCAACATCGCAATGGCCGGCAACGAAGGCTCCAAGCTCTTCGGCCAATGGCTCGACGCGCTTCTTCAAGGCTTCACCCTGATAGGTAAATGCGAGTTCGGCGCCAGCTTGACGGGCGGCCTTGGCAATGCCCCAGGCGATGGAGCGGTTGTTGGCCACGCCTAGAATCAATCCACGCTTGCCCTGCAACAAACCTGACTGTGCAGTCATTAAGGGTCCTCATTGAAAATAATCAGCTTGTTGCCCTATCGCACAGGCTTGCAAGAGCTTCAAGCAATTGCAGTGAAAAAGCCGGGCATTGTCATGCGACTGCCGCAATCTGACAACACCCGGCCCGATTTTAGCTGGCTTATCGCCGTAAAAGGCGAATCACTTTGAGTTTTCTGCGCGCTTTTGAAGAAAAGCTTCCAGTTCCGCGTCGCCTTCTTCGGGCAGCATGATGCGCACATGCACATAAAGATCGCCGCGACCGCCCGCTTTGAGCGGCAGCCCTTTGCCCTTGAGACGCAAAACCTTGTCCGAACTCGACCAGGCGGGAATTTTGAGCGCGATGCGCCCGTCGGGCGTTTCGACCTCCGCCTTGCCACCCAATACCGCATCGTCAAGCTCGACCGGCTGATCGACATGCACGTCGCGCCCCTCCACCTTCAAACGCGCATGCGCCTTGAAGCGGATCGTCACCAGCGCGTCACCGGGCGTGCCGCCGACAAGCGGTTCGCCCTGCCCTTTCAAGCGAATGGTCTGACCGTCCTCGACATATTTCGGCAGTTTGATCGCCAGCCGCTTGCCATTCGGGAACACCGCCTCGACCTTTTCAGCTCCCACGGCCTGGCCCAGCGTAATGTCGATGGAAGCCGCCAGATCCGAACCCTTTGCGGGACCGCGTGGTCTTGCTCCGCTTCTCGCCCCACCTCTCGCACCGCCAAAGGCGCCACCAAAAAACTCGTTCAGAATGTCTTCGGCTCCACCAAATCCACCCTGCTGCGCACCACCGGGTCCTGTGCGGAATTCGAAATGATTGTTGCCGCCGCCCTGACGAAAACCGCCGAACGGATCACCACCAGCAAAACCTTGCCCGCCAAAGCCCTGAAACGCGGGCTTGCCTTCGGCATCGATCTCACCACGGTCGAACTGACCGCGCTTGTCCTTGTCGCCGACAATTTCATAGGCCTGATTGATTTCCGCAAAGCGCTCCTTGGCCTTGGGGTCGTCCTTGTTCTGGTCGGGGTGGTATTTCTTGGCCAGCTTGCGAAAGGCCGATTTAATCTCGTCAGGCTTCGCCGTTTTGGCGACGCCCAACACACTATAGGGATCGCGCATCAAATGCCTCATTCAGGAAAATGGCGTCATGCCAAATAAAAGACTCGTTGCGCATAATATGCGTAACAAAGCCGAAAACTTCCAGAGTTACAGGGCGTTATTTTGCAAAAACCTGTCAGATCGGCGCAAAGGATGTCAGCGTCCACTGACCGCCATTCTGCATGCAGGTTTCGCCACGATAGATCGACACGCCGTCGAACGCCTCTCTTGAGGTTTCAAATTCGCGGCAAAGCTGGTCATTGGTCTTGCGCTCGGCGATGGCCGTGATCGCACCCTGACTACCGGTATCGGGATTGGCCCACGGCACCGGCTTCTTGCCCCATTGCGTAAAATTCAACGCCGAAACAACGCTTTTGATGGTCGACTGGTCGGAAAGCGTGCCGGTGTCGGTGGCAACAGCCTGCGTCTTCTTGACCGAACCGGTGACAGTAGAGGAATCAGGCACGGCATTATCGATGCTCGCACCGCCCATGGCACAACCAAAAAGCGAAAACAGGATCATGCCCGCGACGGTATTTCGCACCGCAACAAGGCTTCGGCTGGCAGTCCCAAGAAGACGGGTATTGCGGACGACTTCGACGGCCAACGCTACTTCCTCTTTCATACACGTTATGGATGCAGCAATTATGGCGGCGGTGAGTTAACAAGCGATGAGTTGAAAGGGTAAACAAATTCATACCCACGCACAACAGTTTATAATTGCGTACACATTTGTTTATAATTGGGGTGTTTATAATTTTTGGCATCGCGTGGCGTGCATGGTGGACAATGCGTGCAATTTGGCCCAAGCTCCAGTTTTCTCACGCCTTCTCATGCAACGCTGTCGAAAATATCGAAATGTCCAATTCCGCAGACGATTTTACACAATCCGCCCATCCGTTCCAGCTTTTTGGCCAATGGCTTGAAGACGCCACCAAAAGCGAAATCAACGATCCCAATGCAGTCGCTGTAGCAACGGTAGACCCGGACGGGCTGCCCAATGTGCGCATGGTCTTGCTCAAGGATTTCGACGAACAGGGTTTTGTTTTCTACACCAATTATGAAAGCACGAAGGGGCAGGAAATCCTGTCTGCTGAAAAAGCCGCCATGTGCTTCCACTGGAAGTCGCTGCGCCGGCAGGTGCGGGTGCGCGGTCCCGTTGAAAAGGTAAGCGACGCGGAAGCCGACGCTTATTACGCCTCGCGCCCACGTGGCAGCCGCATTGGCGCATGGGCCTCAAAACAGTCACGCCCGCTCGAAAGCCGTTTCGCGCTGGAAAAGGCGGTCGCCGAATACACCGCCAAACACGCAATCGGCGAAATCCCGCGTCCGGCGCACTGGTCGGGTTTCCGCATTCGCCCGACCTCCATCGAGTTCTGGCACGACCGCCCCTTCCGTCTGCATGACCGGGTACTCTTTACCCGCCCAACGCCTGATGGCGACTGGCACAAGGACCGGCTTTATCCGTGAGGGGCGCATATTGATGCCTTTGAGAACGGCCGCCGCATCCGATGCCGCCAGTCTGGCGGCATTATCCATGGAAGTGTGGATCGGAACCTATCTGCGCCGGGGGATCAATGCGTTCTTTGCAGATTATGCCCTCTCCACGTTTACAAAGGCACAGTTTGAAGCGCATCTGGCCAGTCCGGATGATCATTTCATCGTCTCGGACAATGAAGACGGCATTGATGGCTTTATCCGGATTTCACAGAACAGCAGCCCTCCATCAAGCGGCTGTTCCACGACAGAAATCAGCACGCTCTACGTGCAGCCGCGACACCACGGAAAAAGAATCGGCAAAAAATTGCTGGAAGCCGGGATCGCGCATTGTTCAGATCTCGGCGTAAACTCGGTCTGGCTGACCACGAATTCCGAAAACAGCCCCGCTATCCGGTTCTATCTGGCACAGGGGTTTAGACATGCAGGCAACACGCATTTCAGGATAAAGGATCAATCCTTTCTCAACAACGTTTTTGCCTATGATATTGCTGCCAAGGAACACACTGCCTAATCTCTGGGCCCAATCGCGGGGCCTAGTCGCGGGCGATGTTTTAAACGGGTGACAGATGATCGAGGCGCGAATGTCGAACCACCGGAATTTCTTGACCGATTCGATCCTCGTCGTCTTCCTGATCGCGATGGTGTTCGCTGCAATTGTCGTGAGCGCCTTGTGGTATATGTCGCCGCTGGCATTAGGCTTTGCATCGCGTCCCATTAATCCGCAAAACGCGCAATGGATAGCCGTCCTTTACAAGGCGTCTTATTTCATCGGCATCCCAATGCTGCTGATCTCACAGCCTTTGGCCTTGTTTCTGGCGCATAAGGGACGACGAACCGCAGCGCTGCTGATATCTCTGGGCGCGGCGCTCCTCTTTGCCGCCTGTGCGGGCGAGGTGCTTTACCTTGTTGGCTGACAGAAAGAGCGATGCATGACTGAGACCACGCAAACCCAAAAGAATGCGACGCCGATCTTTCAGCATGTGCTGGGTGCAGACTGGGACAAGCTCGGCACCATCATAAAACGGCATTATTTTCTGCGTCCCTTCAGCGGCGATTATATCTGCGTGAAAGGCACCATGCACACGGTGCATCACAGGGTTATCGCAAAACTGCTCATTCCCTTTGCGCGGGTCTTTGGCGCGCTCGTGCCCTTTCGCGGCAAAGACGTGCCGATTGAAGTCCATTATAGTGCGCCCTTAGACAAGCCATCCCTGCACTGGGACCGCGTGTTCCACTTTGCCGGACGCGCGCCATATCATTTCCGCTCCTATATGATTGAGACCGGCCCGCATCAGGTCATTGAATTCGTGCGCTTCGGCATCGGCATGAAATTGCGGGTTACGGCGGAAGATGGTGCGCTGGTGTTTCGCGATGAAGGCTATATCTGGCGTATTGCGGGAATTGATGTGCCACTACCCATGGGGCTTTTGATGGGCACGGCCTATGTCGAGGAGCGCCCCGTGAATGAGGACCAATTCAGCATGTGCATGACGCTGACGCATCCGCTGTTCGGCCAGCTTTTTCGTTACGATGGGACGTTTGAACTTGGCGAGATATCTTCCGGCACCTGATCGATAAACCGGGCGCGCTGGGCGGGCGATGGCACCATGCATTCATCGCGCCTGCCAAGCAGACGATAACGATTGCGCGCAATCAGCGCATAAGCGCCGTCGCGTAGGGCACGCGGCAAAATCGCAATAATGCCAAGCCAGCGCCATGGTCGCCGCAGGCGCTTGAAGATCGCAATGGCTGCATCGCTCTTGTAAAGCGGGCGACCATTGTCGAAGAAAATGAACGTCGACGGGTTTTCGGCGTCCAGTCCTAACTCCTTGGCAAGATATTGCCCATAGGGCGATTGCGTTGCTGTAAAGCGGATTGCGCCTTGTCTGTCGGCACGCAGGATAAACTGCACTTGCGCCGAGCAAAAATTGCATACGCCGTCAAAAACCATCAGGCCGTCAGGGAATGCTCCATGGGATTCTTTTACGCTCATGGTCTTCATGTAAGCATCAGCAGCAAAAGTGGAATACCCCACATGAAAAGCGTGACCAGATGGGTGAGCGTAGTCCAGACGCTGTGCTGCGATCCACCGATTACCTGTGCGAACATGTAAAGACAGGCATGGATAACAAGATAGCCCGCAAAAAGCTTGCCAAACATTTCCGCAAAACCTGTCCAACTGCTGCTCCACAGCGATTGATTTACATATGGGCCATAGCTGCTTTGCGCAATGCAGGTCATAGCGACAATGATCAAAGGGGCCACAAGGGGCAACAGATAGCGAATGCGCTGCGGCTTTTCATCAACTGGTGCCGGTGGCCATCGGCTGAACTTTACAACGTAAAAGCTCACAATTGGTGTCATCGCGACGATCAACATGCGGATGATTTTTAGCCATGCTGGACGCCCTGCGCGTGTATCAAAGCGATAGACCGTCACCACCCAGACGACATGAGCGACAATAAGCAGAAAAACGATAGCGGAAAGGAACAGGAACGCCATCATGACGCCCAGCAAGCCATCGAAATTCGCATACATGGCTTCGTTTTCCTTCGCTTGTCGACCTTATGCCATGAGCGGCTTGACCGTAACCCACAGACTGCCGAACACCAGGCCTAAAAAAACCAGCCAGCCAACGACATTATTGGATTTGAACAATTTCAGGCATTGCTCAGGATTGTCGATATCGAGCACATTGATCTGCCGATAGAGATGCGCACCGGCAGCCAGAAGTCCGGCCAATGCTGGCATCGGCACTTCGGCGACCGCGAAGGCTGCTGCGAAAAAGCCGATCATGCCACCATAGCAGACAATCAGCGCCTTCTTCGTGTGACGCCCGAACAGCCGCGCCGTCGAGCGCACGCCGACCAGCGCATCGTCTTCCTTGTCCTGATGGGCATAGATGGTGTCATAGCCGATGGTCCAAAGGATCGCGCCAATATAAAGGAGCACAGGGGCCAGATCGAGCGTTCCCCTGACTGCCGCCCAGCCCATAAGCGCACCCCATGAGAAGGCCAGCCCCAGTACCAGCTGCGGCCAGTTGGTGATGCGCTTCATGAAGGGATAGATCGCCACGACGATCAATGAAGAAATGCCGAGCCAGATCGAAAAAGCATTGAACTGCAACAGCACGACAAGCCCGACCAACGCCTGCAAGACGAGGAAGATTTTTGCCTGTTTGCGCGTAACCTGCCCTGACGGCAGCGGGCGCGAACGGGTACGATCAACCTTGTCATCGATATCCTGATCGGCCAGATCATTATAGGTGCAACCCGCACCACGCATGGCGACCGCACCGATGAAGAAGAGAAGCATGTGCCAGAGCGAGGGCAGCACCGACCACACATTGTCACCGGGCTTTGCGCCAGCCCCTGCGACAAGAGCCGCCGACCACAGGCACGGCCACAGCAGCAATTGCCAGCCGATTGGGCGATCCCAGCGCGCCAATTGCGCGAAAGGCCACAGCGCGGACGGCAGAACACGATAGACCCAATGCCCCGATGGCGCGTCCTTGACCCGCCCGCGCGCATCGCGCGACTGGATAGGGGAACTCGTATTCGGCTGCTGCATGGGTCTGTCCATTCCAAGTCATCGGCAAAAAATGCATTGTTTACGGCATTTTCGCGTCCAAATCTGGCGCTTTGGTCTTGCCCCGCAACGCCGGGGGCAATAGACAGCCGAAGTAAGTCGATACTTACTTATCTGTCTCACATAAAGGGAGCAAGGCCATGAAAGTTCTGTTGATCGGTTCCGGCGGACGCGAACACGCATTGGCATGGAAAATTGCAGCCTCTCCCAGACTGACAAAGCTTTATTGCGCGCCGGGCAATCCCGGCATTGCTGACCATGCCGAACTCATCGCTCTTGATGTCAGCGACCACGCCGCCGTCATCGCTTTTGCGAAAGACAAGGCCATCGACCTTGTGGTCATCGGCCCCGAAGCGCCGCTCGTGGCGGGCCTTGCCGATGAATTGCGCGCTGAAAATATCCGCGTCTTCGGTCCCTCCAAGGCCGCAGCGCAGCTTGAAGGCTCAAAAGGCTTCACCAAGGATCTTTGCGCACGGTTCGATATTCCGACCGGCGCCTATGGCCGCTTCAACAATGCGCCCAAGGCCAAGGCCTATATTCGCGAACAAGGGGCACCCATCGTTGTGAAGGCTGACGGCCTTGCCGCAGGCAAAGGCGTGATCGTCGCCATGACGCTTCAAGAGGCGCTCGACGCCGTTGACGCCTGTTTCGAGGGCGCATTCGGTTCGGCGGGTGCCGAAGTGGTGGTCGAGGAATTTCTCGAAGGCGAGGAAGCAAGCTTCTTCTGCATCTGTGATGGCAAGACAGCCCTGCCGCTCGGCTCGGCGCAGGATCACAAGCGCGTGGGTGATGGCGACACCGGCCCCAACACCGGCGGCATGGGGGCCTATGCCCCTGCGCCCGTCATGACGCCCGAAATTGTTGAGCGCACCATGCGCGAGATCATCGAGCCGACCATGCGCGGCATGAGCGAGATCGGCGCACCGTTTTCGGGCGTGCTGTTCTTGGGCCTGATGATCGGCAGGGACGGTCCGAAACTCATTGAATACAACACCCGTTTCGGCGACCCGGAATGTCAAGTTCTGATGATGCGGCTTGAAAGCGACCTGCTCGACCTTATCAATGCGGCGGTCGATGGCAAGCTTGATACGGTGTCGCTTGAGTGGAAGGACCAGCCCGCTCTGACCGTGGTGATGGCAGCCGAGGGCTATCCAGCCAATGTCAAAAAGGGCAGCACAATTCGCGGCCTCGATGCATTTGAAGATATTGAAGGCCTCAAGATTTTTCATGCTGGCACAGCTGAAAAGGACGGCGCTCTGATCGCCAATGGCGGGCGTGTGCTCAACGTCACGGCCATTGCACCAAGCGTTGTTGAAGCACAGGCAAAAGCCTATGCGGCGGTGAAAAAGATCGACTGGCCGGAAGGTTTTTATCGCTCTGATATCGGCTGGCGCGCCGTCGAGCGAGAGAAGCCGCAGGACTGAAAGCGCCGCGGTCACACCAGAACCATATTTAGCTTATAAGGATGTGTGAAGGCTCTTTTCATAAAGTGCCTTGTAAAGGTCATAAATAATGGCTACATATTCTTCATCGATTTTGGTTCTGAATGTTGTGGCGCGGTTACGCCTCCCGGTATTTCTTTCAAACTCGTATATTTCGGCGACAGGTTTCGGCCTGTCTTACTTCCAACCGTGCGAATTGAAAGGAATTCAATATGGCAAACGGAACAGTAAAATTCTTCAACACCACCAAAGGCTTCGGCTTCATTCAGCCTGATGATGGCGGCACCGATGTGTTCGTTCACATTTCCGCTGTCGAGCGTTCGGGCCTCTCCACCCTCAATGAAGGCCAGAAGGTCAGCTTTGAAGTGGTTGCAGACCGTCGTTCGGGCAAGAACGCTGCTGAAAACCTGCAGGCTCTCTAAGCCTCGCACGTCATTTGTCTCCAGTCCTTGACCACGGATGTACTGGCACGGACTGTTGAGACACTGGGAAGGTCGGGTTTTGCCCGGCCTTTTTCTTTGTTGTGCAGGCAGCTTGCAACATTTGATCTCCCCCTCAAGCCGCACATTAGCAAAAAATATTATAGCTATTTGGATTAACGACACTGTGGCCGCGCGCTACAAATGTTGACGTTTACGTAATAAGCCGATAGCTCTTGTATCAGGAAAGCTGAACCGCCGTTGACCGGCGGGCCTGAGCTTGAGGAGGAAAAATGTATCGCGCGCCTGTTTCAGAAATTTCCCATACGCTGCGCCATGTAGCAGGGCTTGAAAAAGCACTTGAAGAGAACCATTTTCCCGATTTTTCCAGCGACCTCTTGCAAGCCATTCTGGAAGAAGCCGGAAAATTCGCCGCCGAGCGCATCGCCCCCCTGCGCGACACAGGCGATAAAAACGGCGCGACGCTGAGCGATGGTGTCGTCACCACGGCACCGGGCTGGAAAGCGCTTTATCGTGACTGGATCGAAGGCGGCTGGAATGCTTTGACTGGCTCGACCGATTATGGCGGTCAGGGCCTGCCGATGATGCTGTCGGTTGCGGTTAGCGAAATGTGGAATTCCGGCACGCTGGCCTTTGCGATAGCCCCGACACTCACCATGGGCGCGGTCGAGGCGCTGGAAAAACACGCCTCACAGGAACTCAAGGACATCTATCTCGCAAAACTCATTTCCGGCGAGTGGATGGGCACCATGAACCTAACCGAACCACAGGCGGGGTCTGATCTGGGTGCCTTGCGCGCCCGCGCCGAACGCAGCGACGACGGCAGCTACCGCATTTTCGGCCAGAAGATTTTCATCACCTATGGCGAGCATGATCTCACCGATAATATCGTGCATCTGGTGCTGGCCCGCCTGCCCGATGCGCCTGCGGGCACCAAAGGGATATCGCTGTTTCTGGTGCCGAAATTTCTGGTCAATGAAGACGGATCGCTTGGCGCGCGCAACGATCTGTTCTGCTCGGGCCTTGAGCACAAGATGGGCATTCACGCCTCCCCCACCTGCACGATGATTTATGGCGACGGCTTTGTGAAGGGCACGCAAGCGGGTGCCGTCGGCTATCTGATCGGCGAAGAAAATCGCGGCCTCGCCTGCATGTTCACCATGATGAACAATGCGCGTCTGCTGGTCGGCATTCAGGGCGTGGGCGTGGCGGAGGCCGCCTACCAGAAAGCACTTGATTACGCCAAAGAACGCAAGCAAGGCCGCGCAGTCGGTGCCACAGAAACCCCAAAAGGTGGCATGAGCCCGATCATAGAACACCCCGACGTGCAACGCATGCTTTTGACCATGAAGGCGCTGACGCAGGCCGCGCGCTCCATCACTTATGCCTGCGCGCACGCCATCGACATGAGCCATGCGTGTGACGATGGCCAGCAGCAATTCTGGTCGGACCGCGCCGGTCTGCTGACCCCACTTGCCAAAAGCTTTGCCACCGATATCGGTGTCGAAGTCGCCTCATTGGGCGTGCAGGTGCATGGCGGCATGGGATTTATCGAGGAGACGGGCGCGGCACAGCTTTTGCGTGATGCCCGCATCACGCCGATCTATGAAGGCACCAACGGCATTCAGGCCATCGACCTCGTGTTGCGCAAACTGCCGCTCGATGAGGGGCGTCATATCAAGGCCTATCTCGACGAATTGCAACAAGATGCCGATAAAGCCAGCGCGTCCAACCGCCCCGATCTGGGCGAAACCGGCACACGGCTTGCCAAAGCGATTGCGGATGCCGTTGACGCTACCCAATGGCTGCAAAAGGCAGCGCTTGAAGGGCGCACGCAAGAAGCGCTGGCAGGTGCCACGCCCTACCAGCGACTGTTGTCGTTGACTGCGGGGGGTGCCTATCTCGCCCGTGCGGCGCTTGTGGATGATGATGCAGGCCGCGCCAGCCTGTGCCGCTTCTTTGCTGAAAACATGCTTGCAGAAGTCTCGAGCCTCAAGGACACCGTTTTGAGCGGCGCTCAAAGCCTTGCAGCGGCAAAAGCCGCATTGGAGGCGTGATCATGGCTGAGCATATTTTGGTCGAGCGCCGGGGCGCGATCCAGATCATCCGCCTCAACCGGCCCGACAAGAAAAACGCCATTACGCGCTCCATGTATGCCGCCATGGCCAAGGCGCTTGGCGACGGTGACGCGGATGACAGCGTGCGTGTACATGTGTTTTTGGGCGTGCCGGAGGCGTTTTCAGCCGGAAACGACATGCAGGATTTCATGGCTGCCGCATCGGGTGGCGATATGGGGCGCGATATCCGCGATTTTCTGGCCGCCCTTTCGGGCGCAAAAAAGCCAATCGTTTCCGGCGTCGACGGTCTTGCCATCGGCATCGGCACCACCATTCATCTCCATTGCGATCTGACATTTGCCACCAGCCACGCGCTGTTTCGCACGCCGTTCGTTGATCTGGGGCTTGTGCCGGAAGCCGCCTCCAGCCTTCTGGTGCCGCGACTGATGGGGCATCAGAAAGCCTTTGCGCTTCTGGCACTGGGTCATGGATTTGACGCGCAGGCAGCCCTTGAAGCAGGGCTTGTCTACAGGATCGTGGAAAGTGCCGATCTTGAAAGCGAAGTGCTGAAAGCTGCGGAAGAGATCGCCGCCAAGCCGCCGCAGGCCATGCAGATCGCCCGAAGCCTCATGCGGCTTCCTGCCGAACCGGTCGCGGACCGCATTGAACGCGAAGCAAAACATTTTGCTGAGCGTCTCACGTCCGACGAAGCGCGCGCTGCCGTGATGGCGTTTCTGTCGCGTAAAAAATAATTGCAGGACAAAGACCCAAGAAAAAACCCGGATGGTTTCCCATCCGGGTGGCTTTGTTGGAGGTCAGCCAATGAGTTTGCCTCAGTGTGGAAGATTAGTTGCCGGAAAGGTCCTTCATCTTTCCAGCGCTCCCGTTCGAGGCGTTGTTGCATAAATAGCGCATGAATCAGACAAGATCATGTCATCACAAAAATGTGATTTTTTGACAGATTTGAGTGTTTGTGAATTTTAGTCCTTGGTGATGATCTGGCGGCCTTCGATCACCATGCGCAGGCCCAGCGTTCCGGTCTTGCGGCGCGCCAGAAAACGCGGGCGACGGCGGCGCGGTTCCTGTCCCTGACGGCGCGGCTGCGGCTCGTTGGTCACGACAGGACCGGTGCTTTCGTTGAGCGGGCGGGCAACGCCGTCTTCCTCGACCAGCATCATCGGCAGGTTGAAAGTGGACGCCCATGCGCGCCAGTCGGCGGCAATGTCGTTAAGGTCATGCGCCACCAGAAGCGGCACGGAGAGATGCGGATCGTCATGCATCAGCTCCAACGTCACGGTGATTTCGCCATATTCGTCTTCCACGGCGCGTGCCGTCACGCCGATGAACGACTTGACCGGCACGGAGAGCGAAAGCGGCAGACCGCTTTGCGGCAGGATCTGGCGCACGACCACGCCACGCTCCTTGATCGTAAAAGTCACTTCCGCATTGCAGTCTTCCGCGGTGTAGGTCACCATCTGCGGAAGGTGGAACGGGTCGAGCCTGAGTTCCTCACCGGCCCATTCTGGCTTCGTCTGACCATTGCTCATCATATTCAACGCCTCTGTCTCTTTGTCTCGTTGGCGCGATGCCCTGTCGCATCGCTGTGCAGGAGCCGGTTTTCCCGGCTTCCCTTTCGGGCATGTTTGCCCTTGTTGACGTGGAGAATAGGCGACGTTTGTTACCAAGCCGCTTAACGCGTTAGGTTAACTTTTCACTGCTTTTTCATTTGGTTACCAGAATGCAACCGGGTGTAAGAATTCGGCAAGGCTTCCTAATTTCGCATTCATAAATGTAAAAGGCGGGCCCAATGGACCCGCCTTTAAAAAGACTCAATTGGTGCAATTACAACACCTTACCGGGGTTCATAATGCCATCCGGGTCGACGGCTTTCTTAATCTTTCGCATCAGATCAATGGCCGTCGCATCCTTGAAGGCAACGAGTTCATCGCGCTTCAACTGCCCGATGCCATGCTCGGCGGAGATGGAACCGCCATAAGACGCAACAATTGTATGAATGCGGTGATTAAGCTCGCCCCATTGCGCAAGGAAAGTTTCCTTGTCGTCACCGACCGGCTGCGAGACGTTATAATGCAGGTTGCCGTCGCCGATATGGCCAAAGCAGATCACCCGCGCGCCAGGGATCATGGCAAGCGTCGCCGCATTGGCCTCGTGGATGAATGCGGGGATTTTTGCCACCGGCACCGAAATATCGTGCTTGATCGAACCGCCTTCCGGCTTTTGCGCCCAGGACATTTCCTCGCGCATTTTCCAGAAAGACTGCGCCTGCGCGACACTTTCGGCAATCGCTGCATCCTGAATGATGTCGCTCTCAAAGGCCTCGGTCAAAATGGTTTCAAGCGTGGTGCGCGCGTCTTCTTCCGAACGCGACGACGAAATATCAATCAGCGCATACCAGTCATGCGGGCTTTCCAGCGGATCACGCACGCCATCAACATGCGCCACGGTAAATTCCACGCCCATGCGCGGCATCAGTTCAAAGCCGGTCAGCGAAGGGCCAGCATGTTCACCGGCAAGCTGGAACAGTTTCAACACATCTTCCGTACTGCGAAGCCCAGCATAGGCGACGCCCTTGCCCTTGGGCTGCGGGAAGATTTTCAGAACTGCGGCTGTGATAACGCCAAGCGTGCCTTCGGAGCCGACAAACAGGTCTTTCAGATCATAACCGGTATTGTCTTTCTTGACATAGCGCAGATCGTTGAGGATTTCGCCGTCTGGCAGCACCACCTCAAGCCCCAGACAAAGCTCGCGCATATTGCCATAGGCAAGCACCGCAGTGCCGCCCGCATTAGAACCGAGATTGCCGCCGATCTGGCACGAGCCTTCTGCCCCGAGCGACAACGGAAACAGGCGGCCTGCCTTTTCCGCCGCGTCCTGCAAGTTTTTCAAAATCACACCGGCCTCGACGGTCACCAGATTACCGACCGGATCAAGCGAACGGATCTGGTTCATGCGCCCGAGCGACAACACGATTGCCGTGTTGCTTTCGTCCGGCGTCTGACCGCCGACAAGCCCGGTATTGCCGCCCTGCGGAATGACCGGGGTTTTGGTCTCGCTGGCCAGTTTCAGGATTCCGGAAACTTCCGCTGTCGTTGCCGGGCGCAGCACCAGCGGCGAGCGGCCCTGATACAAATCGCGCTGCTCGATCATGAAGGGTGCAATGTCTTGCGGCTCCGTCAGGGCATTTTTTTCGCCGACAATGGCAGCAAAACGGTCGATCAGGTTTTTGTCGAGCATGAGATTTCTCTTGGAATTATGTGCGCGGCGCTGCCGCACGTGTTTTCAATTAGCGCGGCGCTGCCGCACATGTTTTTAGTTAGCGCGGCGCTGCCGCGCGTTTCAAACGATCATTGATGGCCTCGCCAAGACCACGCATGGGAATGGGTTCGACGGCAATTGTCTTTGCCCCGGATGCATCGAGTTGGCGCATGAAATCAAACAGATTGGCTGCCGCCTCGCGCAGATTTGCCGTTTCGCTCAGATTAAGCACCGCCACAGCCGTGTCGGCATGCGCCGCACGCTGCGGCCCGAAAGCCAGCAAAGCCTCTCCGGGTTTCACATCACTCGCATTGAGCCGCACGCTGGCATCGGGCGCATAATGCGATTGCATCATGCCGGGGGCTTGTATCGCCGCATCATGACTGGCGCGGATCAGTTTTAAGCCGAGAAAATTTTCGATGTCTTCCGCCGCCAGACCGCCGGGGCGCAGAAGATGCACGCTGTCGCCTTCAACTTTGACAATGGTCGATTCCACGCCAACACCGCAGGCCCCGCCATCGAGGATCAGATCGAGCCGGTCGCCGAGATCATCCGCCACCGCCCTGGCCGAGGTCGGGCTGATGCGCCCGGAGGTGTTGGCGCTGGGGGCAGCGAGCGGATGGTCGAGAACCTTGATAACATCACCCACCTTGCCCTGCGGCATGCGCACGGCAAGGGTTTGAAGCCCCGCGCTCACCAGCGGATGAATGGGTGGCTTAGCATCCTGATTTTGCTTCAGGGGCAGCACAAGCGTCAGCGGCCCCGGCCAAAACTTTTGCGCAAGTTTTAGCGAAACCGCGTCGAAATCCACATAGCGTTCCGCCATGGCAAGATTGGACACATGGGCAATCAGCGGATTGAATTGCGGGCGGTTTTTGGCGGCAAAGATGCCTGCCACGCCCTCGCCATTTGTGGCGTCGGCTGCAAGACCATAGACGGTCTCGGTTGGAATCGCGACCAGCCCGCCACGCGACAGCACATCGGCTGCGCGTGATACGGCCTCGTCATCGAATGCAACACACGCAGCCAAAGCCCCCATTTTTGCCTTATCCCGCAATTTTGGAGAAATCGGCAACCTTGCCGGTGGCGTTGCGGATTTCGTTCAAAAGTGCAAGGCGATTGGCGCGGACGTTTTCATCCTCGTCATTGACCAGCACTTTTTCAAAGAAAGCATCCACCGGCCCGCGCAATTTGGCGAGCGCCAGCATCGCGCCGTGGAAATCTTCCTTGGCAATCGCCGCAACGGTTTCCTGGCTCGCAAGATCAACCGCCTGATGCAGCGCCTTTTCTTCCGGCTCTTTCAAAAGTGCGGGGTCGACTGTGCTTGCTACCTTCGTGCCCTTCTTTTCTTCGGCTGCCAGAATATTGGCGGCGCGTTTTGTGCCAGCGAGCAAGTTCTTGCCGTCTTCCTCATTGATGAAGACGATCAAAACCTCGATGCGGCGGGCGGCGAGCAGAAGATTATCGGCATCAGGCGCAAGCACCGCGTCGATAGCATCATAACGCGCACCTTCGTCCTTGAGGTAGATCTTGAAACGGTCGTGCAGGAACGAGAGGAGATCATCCGCAATAGAAGACGCATTTGCGTCCTTGCGATCAAAGCTTGCAAGTGCGGAAGCTGTGACCTTGCACAATTCAAGACGCAGATCATTTTCCAGCACCAGCCGGATCACGCCCAAGGCGGCACGGCGCAGCGCATAGGGGTCTTTCGAGCCGGTCGGCTTTTCGTCAATCGCCCAGAAACCGACCAGCGTGTCGAGCTTGTCCGCCAAAGCGACAGCCACCGCGACCGGGTTTTTCGGCACCACATCCGAAGGGCCTTGCGGCTTATAATGCTCTTCGAGAGCCGCCGCCACGCTTTCATCTTCGCCCTGAAGGAGCGCATATTTGCGGCCCATCGCACCCTGAAGCTCGGGGAACTCACCGACCGCTTCCGTGGTCAGATCCGCCTTGGCGAGAACAGCCGCACGCATCGCCTGTGCCGGATCAGCCCCGACCAGCGGCGCGATTTCGGCAGCGAGATTACGGATACGCTCGACGCGTGCGCCCTGCGTGCCAAGCTTGGCATGGAAGGTGACGTTCAGCGCATCCAGCCGTGCCATGCGCTGATCGAGCGGCTTTTTGAGGTCCAGCCCGAATTTTGTCGCCGACGCCGTCAGCTTGTCGAGGTCGGGCAGGTCGTTCTGGTCGGTGTGCCAGAAATAGAGCGCATCCGACAGGCGCGCGCGCACCACCTTGCCATTGCCATAGGCAATTTCCTTGCCGCCATCACGTGCTGCAATGTTGGACACCAGAATGAAGCGGTTGGAAAGCTTTTCTGTCTCGCCCTGTTGGCGGGTGACAAAGCACTTCTGGTTGGCGCGGATGGTCAGGCGGATGACTTCTGGCGGAATTTCAAGGAATTCTTCCTCGAACTCACCCATCAAGACCACCGGCCATTCGACAAGGCCGGACACTTCTTCGAGCAGGCCTTCATCCTCGACCAGCTCAAGCCCGGAAGCAAAGGCCAGATTCTGCGCGTCTTGCGCGATGATTTCCTTGCGCCGCTCGGCGTCGAGCACCACGAAAGATTTTTCGAGCTTTTCGACATAATCATCGAAACGGCGCACCTTGATCGGCTGATCGTCGCTCAAAAAGCGATGACCAAAGGTGATATTGCCGGACTTGATTCCATCGACATCGAAATCGATGACCACGGTTTCTTCGGTTTCGGGACCAAACAGGCAGAGGATCGATTGCAGCGGACGCACCCAGCGCAAAGCGCCGGGCTTGGACGATGCCGCACCCCAGCGCATGGATTTGGGCCACGGGAAACTACGCACCACCTGCGGCACCAGTTCCGCGATAATTTCTTCGGCAGCGCGGCCAGGCTTGGTCAGATGGGCAACGTAGAAATCGCCCTTTTTTGGGTCGGAATGCACATGCGCCTGAGAGACATCATCAAGACCAGCCTTGCGCAGAAAACCGGCAATCGCCTGTTCGGGGGCTGTGACGGACGGACCCTTGATGTCCTCATGCACGTCTTTCGAGCGCGTGGTGAGGCCGCGAATATCGAGCGTCAAACGGCGCGGCGTCCAGTAAGGCGTTGCCGCCTCATAGGTCAGCCCCGCCTCAACCAGACCATCGGTGATCATCTTCTTGAAATCACCGGCAGCCTTGCGCTGCATGCGGGCTGGGATTTCTTCGGAAAAGAGTTCGAGAAGTAAATCTGGCATGTTATGCGCCCTCGCGCTCAAAATTGAAGCCACCGGCATCGGTGAGCAAAAACGCCTCGCCGCACTGGCGCGCAAGGTTGCGCACGCGCAGAATATAGCTCTGACGCTCGGTAACCGAGATCACGCCACGCGCATCCATCAGGTTGAAGACGTGGGATGCCTTGATGCACTGGTCATAGGCAGGCAGAACGCACTTATGTAGCGAGGCTTCGCCAGTGCTACCCGCCGCCAAAATAGCCGCACATTCACGCTCGGCATCTTCAAAATGGCGATGCAGAATATCGGTGTCGGCCATTTCGAAATTATAGCGCGAATATTCCTGCTCGGCCTGCAAGAACACGTCGCCATAGGTGACTTTCTCGTCGCCTTCCAGACCATTGAAATTAAGGTCATAGACATTGTCGACGCCCTGCACATACATGGCAAGCCGTTCCAGACCATAGGTCAGTTCACCCGCGACGGGTGAGCATTCAATGCCGCAAACCTGCTGAAAATAGGTGAACTGCGACACTTCCATGCCATCGCACCAGCATTCCCAGCCAAGACCCCATGCACCAAGCGTCGGGCTTTCCCAGTCGTCTTCGACAAAACGCACATCGTGCAAGGTCGGATCAAGGCCGATGGCTTTCAGCGACCCCAGATACAGTTCCTGAAGGTTCGGCGGCGACGGCTTTATGATCACCTGATACTGGTAATAATGCTGCAAACGGTTGGGGTTTTCGCCATAGCGGCCATCTTTTGGACGGCGCGACGGCTGCACATAGGCGGCCTTCCAGGGCTTTGGCCCGAGCGAGCGTAGCGTGGTTGCCGGATGGAATGTACCCGCCCCCACTTCCATGTCATAGGGCTGCAAAATGGCGCAACCGCGCTCCGCCCAATAATTATGGAGCGTCAGGATCAAACCCTGAAAGGAACGGGTGGGTTGCATATGGTCGGGCAAGCTGCTGGACACGGAACCGGGCCTTGTTATTGAAATGATGGCCCGGTCTAATTTGTCAGTCCCCAACGGTCAAGCGCGACGTGCAATATCGGGGATTTAGCGATCAGCTATCCGGCCAAACCAGCGAGCGATGCAATTGCGCCCCCGCCCATGCGCCGTCGCCGACAGCCAGCGACACCGAATGCGGAACCCGTGCCGCATCACCACACGCAAACACACCGGCAATGGAGGTTTCCTTGGTGCCCTGAACCTTGATCTGAACACCAAAAAGGGTTTCTTCCAACGCGCAGCCCATATCGGCTGCGACCGGCGTTGCGGGCCTGCATTTGGATGCCACGAAAAGCCCTGCAAAGGACAGGCTCCGCCCGTCGGCCAGCAGCACATCGGCCTCACCCTCGATCCTGACGATCGGGGTCTCTTCGATTGTTACCCCACGACCGGCGAACACCTGCCGGGTTTTATCATCAAGCGTCAGCACATCATTGGTGAAAAATGTCGTCTCGCCCCATTCGGGCAGCAATTGCGCCTGATGCAAGGAATTTTCATTGGCCGCAATCACGCCGATCCGGCCCTGTTCAAGTTCATAACCGTGGCAATAAGGGCAATGAAACACGCTTTTGCCCCAACGCTCAGAAAGCCCTTCGACTTCTGGCAATTCATCGGCAACGCCGGTTGCAAAAAGCAGCCGCCTGCCGTGATGCACCGTGCCATCCTCAAGCGTAACGCTGAAATCATCCTTTTGGCCTGCCGTCTGCGCAACCAGCCCATCGATCCAGTCGAGCGTCGGATAGGCATGTAATTGGCGGCGTGCTTGCGCTGCAATTGCCGCCGGGTCAACACCATCCTGCCCGAGAAAACCATGCGAATGCGCGGCGAAACGATTGCGGCGGATACCCGCATCGACAATCAGGACTTTTCTGCGCGCGCGCAAAAGCTGCAATGCGGCAGCCATACCGGCATAGCTGCCGCCGATCACGATCACATCATACATTTAATGTTCCTTCTGGCATTGCTTGTTTAAGCGCCATTGCGCGTGTCTCTGTGCAAAATCAGCGGCCAGATCGGCCAGCGAGACTTGCGCAAAACTCGTGAGCAACAGCGCTTCAGCCTGTTCAAAAGCATCGTCGAGCGCCGCATTGACCGCCTGTTCGACAAGACATTGCGGGTTTTCGCTGCGGTTGCCGATGGCAAAGACATGCGGCTCCCCCAGCGCCTCGTGCAATTGCAGCAAGCTGACCTTGGAAAGATCGGCAATGATACGCCAGCCGCCCGAATGCCCGCGATCCGAGGCCACAAGCCCCGCCTCACGCAACAGGCCCATGGTGCGGCGCACGACGACCGGATTGGTGGATACGCATTGCGCAAGCGCGTCCGAGGTCATCGGCTCGTTGCTTTCTGCCATATGCAGCAGCGCATGCAGGACAAGGGAAAGGCGGCTATCTCTTTTCATGTAACTTATTATGTTACGAATTGAAGCAATGTCAACCACCCTCATGCAATGAAGGGGAAAGACCCCTTATCTCGTATCGGAAAAGTGAAATTAAACCCGGGCAGAGGCGCCTGTTGCAAAGGCCTGTCTGAGCACCAGCAGACTGCCACCCCAGAACACGCCACTGACCACCCCGGCAACGCCGCCATAGAGACTGTTATAGCCGGGATCGGTGGCCAGTTCAGGCTGGTAGCCAAGAGCCGCCAGAAGCGCAAATTTGCTGCAAAAGGCAACAAGGATCAGCACCAGCATCACCGGCGACCCCGGACGATGGATCAGCCCGGTTGCCGGATCGCGGCGTGCTGGCTCACGCCCTTTGGCGAGCAGCCAGCCGATCCCCAGACCCACCACAAAAGCTGCCACAAACGCCGCAAAGGCATAGCTTAGATGATGCAATTGCGTGACGATCCCGTAAATGCCCCAGACGAAGAACAGGACCGGCACAATCAGCATGCGCGGCACCGAGACGTCACGCGGCTTCATCGCCGCAAGACCTCGTATCACCAGATAGACAAGAAGTACCCACACCCAGATCGGCGTGTGTGCTAAGATCACTTGTACGGACATGGCCTCTCCTCCCCTTCTTTTTATATTTTAATTATCGAAAATACTCTTCATGCCGTAGTCTGTCCATTATGGAAAATAGCTCATAGAATGAAAGAAAAATCCATGCCCTCTCCCCATGCCTTCACCCATGAAGACGGAACCATTTTTGAAATCGATGGCGCTTCGATTTACGTGGAGGAGCAGGGCAATCCCACTGGGCAACCGCTGGTTTTCCTGCATGGTGGCATGGGCACCATCGAGGATTTCAATGGCTTGTTGCCATCGCTTGGTTACAATTATCGCCTCATCGGCATTGATTCCCGCGGTCAGGGAAAATCGACGCTTGGAGACACTACCCTCACCTATGGCCAGCTTGAACGCGACGTAACGGCCATTGTCGAAGCGCTGGGGCTTGACGACATCATCGTGATCGGCGACAGCGATGGCGGCATTACCGCGCTTCGGCTGGCGGCAGCAAAGCATATCCACATCAAGAAGCTTATAAGCGTTGGCGCCCATTGGAATCTTGCGGACGATGACCCTTGCCGTGATATGTACGCGGCTCTGAGCGCAGACGATTGGCGCGCGATGTTCCCCGAAGGGGTGGCGCTTTATGAACGCATCAACCCACAACCCGATTGCGAACGGCTGATCGAAGCACTCAAAGGCCTCTGGCTCGATAGCAGTGTAGACGGTTATCCAAAAGAGCGCGTGCGCAACATCGAAACCCCGCTTCTGATCGTTCGCGGCGATGATGACGAACTGGTGTCGCGCAGCAATGTAGTGGAACTGGCTGACCGCGTTAAAAATGCAAAATTGCTCAACCTACCCTTTGCCGGACATGTCGCGCATGAAGACCAGCCGCAAGCTTTTCTATGGACAGTTCATCAATTTCTCGCGTAATAGCACGCAAAATAGGAACCAGCTTGCGCCGGAACAGAAAAACCCCGCAGATCGTATGATTTGCGGGGTTTGAATTTATTCGGTTTTACTGTCGGGCTGTTTTCCCGGATCAGCCTGCTTGTCCTGCATTTTTACCTGCGAAGGGTTTGGCTCGTCGGGCAGGCCTTTTTTCAGCTTTTCTTCGATCTTTGCCAGCTCTTCCGGTTCCGGCTTGCCGGCAATGGCATGGTTCCACTGGAACGTCGCTTCAAGCTGGCGGCCCGAACGCCAGTAGGCATCGCCCAAATGATCGTTGATGGTCGGGTCTTCCGGACGCAGTTTGACAGCCTTTTCCAGCTCGATCGCCGCTTCCTGATAGCGGCCAAGCTGGTAATAGGCCCAGCCGAGCGAATCGACGATATAGCCGTCCTGAGGGCGCAGATCGACGGCGCGCTTGATCATCAAAAGCGCCTCATCAAGGTTTTCACCGCGATCCACCCAGGAGTAGCCGAGATAATTCAGCACCTGCGGCTGATCGGGATAAAGTTCCAGCGCCTTGTTGAAATTCGGCTCCGCCTTGTCCCATTGCTTCAACCGTTCATAGGCGATGCCACGCTGATAGAAGACCGGCCAGTCCTTGCGTTCGGGCGACTTGATACGCTCCACCGCCTTGTCGTAAATCTTCGCGGCTTCCGCAAAATTCTTGTCCTGCGCATAGACACCGCCCAGCGCCAGATAGCTGCGCATATCGTTTTCGTCATGCGATAACAGGGTCTTTAACTGCGCAATCGCATCGGCGGTACGCTCATTATCGGCCAGATTGAGCGCGCGCTGCATCTCCGCATCGCGGCCATAGGGCGATTTTTCTGGTACGCGTGCGTAAAAATCAATCGCCGCATCAGGACGTCGCATCTTGGCCGAGATATCGCCAAGCTGAAACAAGGTCGCATCGTGATCTGGACGCAAAACCAGCGACATCTGCAAATAGAGTTTTGCAAAGGCCTCGCCGCCGCCGCGGCTGATGGCAGTGCCCAGCGTATAGAGCACCTCCGCAACGCCATCCTGCGGGGTTTCGATCAGACGACCAACTTTGCGCCCCGCTTCAATGCCCTCGCGCATTTCGGCAAGCGCCATGCGGCCATTCAAAAGTTCCTCGGCTTCCTGCAAGGTCTTGATCGCGCCCTCCTTGTCACCCTGCCGGAGCTTGAAGGAGGCATAGCTCATGACGATGCGCTCATAGGTATCAGGCGCCGTTCCCCCGCCGGCGCGATCATCGAGCGCCTGCTGGTAAAAATCGCGCGCCTCCTGCTTGCGCCCGGCAAGATCGGCCATCAGCGCCGAATTATAGGCGCGGAAAAGACCGTACCATGGCGGACCGTCGAGCTTGCGCACATCGGCCAGCCCCTGCTTGGGGTTGCCCTGCGCCACCTTGACCCAGCCATTCATCAGCCCTGTGGTGAGGCGGTCCATATCCGAGCGCAGCGAAAGCATGAGGAGCGGACCGACCTTGCGATACTGCTTTCTGGAAATCGCATCGACGGCAAGCGCCACACGCGAAAAGCGTTCCAGTTCCGGCACGTTCTGCAATTCAGTTGCAAGCGGCAGTGCTTCCTTGAATTTGCCCTCGGTGAGAAGAACCAGCATCAGATCCTGCTTGACCTGACTGTTTTTCGGGTCGAACGCCATGGCCTGCTTGTAGAAATCGACAGCGGCGGAAAGATTGTTGTCGGTTTCGGCAGTGCGCGCGGCAAGATAGGCGCCGGCAAAGGACCCGGCGCGAACTGAAGCCGCGGCTTCGGCAGCAGGCTTGGCGAGTGCCGCGCCCGATGGCAATGCAATCCCCGCCATCAATGCCAGAAGCAATCCGCGAAACAGCCGGTTCTTCAATCCTTGCCGCATAAAGCCAGTCCCTTTAATTCTCATCCATGCGCATAAACTATCATATGCAACATGGCCTTTTTGCGCTTGAGACGCAAGAAAAGCAGTCGTGATGATTACGCCTTCGTTTGAAGGCGAACGATCTTATACCCGAAACTTAAATCGCAGGCAGATACATATCTTCTATAAATTCCGATAGTGTGCAGCAATTTGGGGAAAGTTGAAAAAATAAGGTGTTCTGAACTGTTGCTTCCTTTGGGGTTTTTTCGCCTGTTTTCCTCGTGGGTGCGTGTATGCTGGGCAACGCGCATGCCGTATAAAGGGTTCATGCGATAGCTGGAGGGAGTGGGATGTCATTGGAACTCTATGCGGCCTTTGTTGCCGCGACCGTCGCTCTTGTCGTCCTGCCGGGGCCGAATGTGGCTCTTATTACGGCCAATTCCATTGCTTATGGACGAAAATTTGGCCTGATTATCGTCGCTGGCACCAGTGCAGCCATGGTTCCGCAACTGATCTTGACGATCCTTGGCATGACGGGATTTCTGGCTCTGGCCGGTGGGCTTTTTGAATGGGTGCGCTGGGCTGGCGTAGCTTATCTGATCTATCTCGGCATTCAGGCATGGCGGTCACCCGCCGTTGATCTCACGCGCTTCAAACCACAACCGCGTTCGGCAAGGTCGATCTTTCTGCGCGGTTTTCTGGTGTCGTCATCCAATCCCAAAACCTTGCTATTTTATGGTGCGTTCTTCCCGCAGTTCATATCCCCGCAAGCCGATATTGTTGCGCAACTGGTCATCCTGTCCCTCTCGTTTCTGACGATTGCATCGGCGCTCGATTGTTGCTGGGCGCTGCTTGCCGATCGCCTGCGCGGGCTTCTTGCAGCGCGCGGAAAGGTGCGCAACAGACTGACCGGCTCCTTCTATCTTGCTGCCGCTGCGGGGCTGGCGAGTGTCAAACGCGCTTGAAATAAAGGCTGAATTCAGCCATCCATCAAAGGCAGACGGACGTTAAGCAGACGGGGCGGCACAGGAGGATTTTTCGCTGGCACTTCAAACATCTGATCACGAAGAACCGTCCTGCTTTGCGGTGCCATTCTGGCGCCGCGGGCTGATCGTGTTGGGCATAGCACTGTTTGCCGGTTCCCTGCTCGGTGCGCTGGCGCTGCCGGTGATCGAGGCGATGGCAACGCTTCTCAAAGGATCAATCCCCTCGCTCGATACCTTCCTGCGCAATTTTCAAGGAGCCGTCGGCTTGAGTTTCAAAGTCGGCGTTCCTTTCGCATTCATTGCCGGGCTTGTCATGGCATGGATTGTCGCCAGACGCGGCACCATTGGATTTGGTGCATGCGCGCTGATTGCCTTTCTGGTTCCGTGTATTTTCTCGTTTCCGATTCTAGGCGGACTTTTTGTCCTCTCTCCGGCAATCGGAATGGCTGCGGCCCTGATCGCTGTGGCCATGCGCGCCCTTGTCGGATGGGTCGCTACGCGTTTTACAGGCATCGTGATATGAATTTTGAGGGTATGGCTAGCCATCCCGTCACGATGGCAACAGTGTAAGGAAATAACAAATGCCGAATGGAAAAGCGGGTGATCATCCGCTGACGGATATTCTTCATTATGGGTCGTCAGAATTTGGCGAACCCGTGGATGGGCTGGTCAAGGAAATGGCCGCCTCGAACCGATTTCACGAAGTCCGTGATGCAGTGGCCAATATATTGGCGGAGTGTTCGCCTTTAATGCGGCAAGCCGAAAAAGAAGCACTCACGGCAAAGGCTCTTGACCGGCTTCGTGCGCTTCAGCAGCGTTTGAGTTAATACTCTCGACCCTTGACGGATAAGAGAAGCCCTATGGAGATGGACGACACCGCCACGAAAATCAGCCTTGTTCAGGAAGCGTTCAATCCATATCACGCCGCATTTTCCGATCTGATCATAAAGCTGTCCTATGCCTTTCAAGACAGAGAAAAACCCCACCTTGAGATTTTCCTCAATGACGATGAGGCACAATCCAAAGAATGGGCCATCTATGGAACCCTGCTGGACGAGACGGATGATCGGTTCGCCAAAGTCAGATTTGGTTTAATTGGCGAGGAACAGGAATTTACGATCCGCTCATCGCGCTATCGAATCCAGTTCGATAATTTTTACCGGGAGATGCATACGGATCAAAACGGCGCGATGGAACGGCGCTATGTCTATGAATTTCTGGTGAAAGCAGTGCCCTGAAAGGTGTCGGCAAAGCGGCTTTGATATAAAAAGAACGGTATTGGCTTTATGAAAGAATGGTACATCCTGTCGGCAATCGCACTAGCCTTCATAGCGATAACCGGGGCCTTTTTTCTGTGGCTGTGGCTATCGGCATTGCCTGCAGCCTTCGACATGGACAAAATGGCCTGTGGCCGCATCAATCGCCACTACGTGGTAAACGGGCTGAGCGAGGCTTTCGGGCCGTCGGCTCCGCCGCTGCTCGATGGTTCGCGCTGTTTCAAGTCTGCTTTCAGCAGCGATATGGTCGCGGCTGCGCAATTGGCACCGGATTTCGATCCGAAGAATATATCCTTTTCTTCAGGCGAAAATTCGCTTGAAGCGCCTCTTGAGGTACTTGCTGATTTGTATCCCGAAACCTTCGAAAACCTGCCCTTATCCAAAATTCAGGTCTCGAACAGCTTGCGCAGCGGACGAAACGTCAGCGTTCAACTGGTGCGGGTTCCCGACGGTGGCCTTTTTGTGCTTGTTAACGACGTGATGTAACAAGCCACCCGCGAAGGGAAGGTCCTGTAGCAAACCAGTGAGTATATAAGAATGATCTCACTCTCGATTTCACACTTCGATGCCGATCCTGATAGCGTAACCGCGATCCTCGGCATAAAACCCACCAGTGTCACCCGCAAGGGCGAACGCATGCGCCACGGCATGCCGCGCAAGACCAATGGCTGGAGCCTCGAAGCACCGTTCGAAAGGCTCAGATATGGGTCTGAACACGAGGACGCGCTCAACTATCTGCTCGCCAGAATGGAAGGGCGACAAGAGGCTTTTGCACGGCTGCGTCAGGAAGTGCAGCCGAAACAGATCACAATCTTTGGTGCCTTCTATCAGCCTTACGACGAACAGTGCGGTATCTGGCTTGAACCGTCAGCGATGAGAATTCTTGCAGATTGCGGTGTCGGCTGGGGATTGGACCTTTACGTTGAGGACACAATTTCTCAAAATGAAACCACGCCGTAAACAAACGCCCAATCGATCACCTCAAGGATCGCATGTGTTTGTCCCCTCTCCACCCTTATGCAGCATAGGGCCCAAAACGATATGCAAGATTATTTCGATGAAGTGATCGCCTCATACGGTCAGCCCGCAGGTGAGCCGCTCTCCCCCACTACGATCGATAAATTGCGGGGAAAAGTGCCGAATGGTTTAATTCGGTGTTGGGAAAAGTATGGATTAGGAACGGTTCTTGATGGGTTTTTTCAATTTGTTGACCCAACCAGATATTCGGGGGTTTGTGAAGCTGTTTTCGATGGAGATCCTGAACTGGATTCAACGAGGTCGTATATAATTGGCCTTTCCGCATTTGGAAATCTGCTCGTATGGAATGAAGAATATAACGTGATCTCGATCGACCTTGTGAATTTAAGAACATTTGGGTCTTCTCGCAAAAAGAACCAGGAACCTGATGAGAAAAATCTTGCGTTGATTGGAGGGTTGGCAGTTGTTGATAGGCCATCTTTTGATGAACGTGACTCCAATGGGGAGGGTCTGTTCAAACCAGCGATGCAAAAACTTGGCAGATTGAAACTCAACCAGATTTACGGATTTGTTCCGATGCTAGCCCTGGGTGGCAACCGATCTATTGATCGCCTTAAAATAGTTAGCGCTCCTGAGCATTTGCTCATATTAGCGCAGATTGGCCCAGTGTCACTGTTGGACAGCTCGACGCCGTACGGCCATAAGCTACGGGATATAGGCGGGTGAAGGGAGACAAGCGTGCCGGACAGGACAAGCGTACCTCTTGGCAAGGAAGTCAGAGCAGGGGGTATGTGGTCGTCACTGGCACGGGGCATCTACGTCGCCGAATTCGTCCTCCTTGCAGTACCCGTCGCAATCGTGCTTGGCCATTTCGCAATGATGCTCGGCGCGGTTAGCGGTGGCGCTTTCCCCATCAGTGTGTCTTCGGCGTTTTTCGGTGGTACCGGCCCAGAATTACCGATGGCTATTGGGGCAGCAATTGGGGTCCTGCTTGCCGCTCTCGGTCTGATGTCTTTTTGGATATTTTTTAGCCTGTCCTTCGATTATATCTTGGTAAGACGAGAAGCGTTGCCACAAGCGCAAAAGAGATACCGCCCGGGTCTTTTCTTCGCGGCGTTGCCTATGCCGCTGCTGTGGGTTTTTGCGTCCCTCTTCTCAGAGGAGGCGAATACGCTTTTTATTGTGCTTTTCAGCGGTCTTACGCTGTTTGTTCCGGTGATACATCTCGGCATCGCTCTCAACGCTTACGAGAAGGCCCGATTGGAACCATCTTCTGATGATGCGGTCAAAAACCATCCGTCAGGCAAATCCTGAGACCAAAGGGGTTTCGGATTGCGGTTTAAGCTGGAGCTGTAAAGCCCTTCGCGAAGCACTGGTCGCCTATTCTCTGGCGCCGGTCTCGTAAAGATGATCGACGCAAAGGGCGACACCCACCACACGCGGTTTATCGCAATGCGCCCACATACAGGGTTGCGCGGACAATCCACCGCGATTTTTCACGAGAAATTCTTTTTGAGCCTTTGTGTTGGCGACCTGCCATGAAGAGCGCTTCGCCGGCGCGATTTTGGTTGCCAGCTGCGTTTGATATTTGTCCCATTCGGCAACGCACCAAAGCGCGCCACATGCACGGCATTGCATGAGCCGCGCCCAGTCGCCCACCGCTATTTCACCAAGATCCTTGAAGAAGGATTGGTGATCACCGACCTTAACGACGGTATCAAGCGCTTCACATAAACAGCCAGCCATGCTGTTCCTTCGATCTGAACACGTAACCCTTGCTAAATCTTACAGATCAGCGCGTCTCGCTATGATCAACGGTTTCGGGATGTGCGATCAGTTCACCCGGCTGATACAGAAATCGATCACTTCGATCAGCGCATCTTTCTGCGGTGTGGCTTTGAGCGGCGAAAGCGCCTCACGGGCCAGTTCTCCGAAATGGCGTGCACGCGAAACTGTTTCGGCAATCGCGCCATGTTTGGTCATCAGGCCAATGGCTTTTTCAAGCGAAGCATCGTCGCTGGCGCCTTCTTCAATGGCGTGTTTCCAGAACGCGCGTTCCTCATCATTGCCGCGGCGATAGCTTAAAATCACCGGCAATGTGATCTTGCCTTCGCGGAAATCATCGCCGGTGTTCTTGCCAAGATCAGCAGCCGAACCGCCATAATCAAGCGCATCATCGACAAGCTGGAAGGCAAGGCCAAGGTTGAGGCCGTAATCAGCAAGGGCGGCACGGGCCGTGTCACCGGCATCCGCAATGATCGGGCCAACTTCTGCGGCAGCCGAGAAAAGCGCTGCGGTCTTGGCCTTGATGACGGCGAGATAGTCGTCTTCGGAGGTTTCCATGTTCTTGGCGGCGGCAAGCTGCATGACTTCGCCTTCGGCAATCACCGAGGCCGAGGTCGCAAGCACATCAAGTGCAGCAAGCGAGCCGACATCGACCATCATCTTGAAGGCCTGACCGAGAAGGAAATCACCGACAAGCACGCTTGCCTGATTGCCCCAGATCATGCGCGCGGTGCTTCTTCCCCGGCGCAGATCGCTTTCATCGACCACATCATCGTGCAAAAGCGTTGCCGTGTGCATGAATTCGACGGCTGTGGCGAGACGCACATGGCCGTCGCCTTCATAGCCGAACATGCGCGCCGCAGCCAAAGTCATCATCGGACGCAGGCGCTTGCCACCCGATGAAATCAGGTGATTGGCGACTTCGGGAATCATTTCGACATCAGAACCTGCCCGCGACAGGATCATCTCGTTGACGCGCCCCATATCGGCTTTCGTCAGATCGACCAGCGGCTGGACCGATCCCTGCCGGTTTTTGTTTGCGTCGAGATTCAAAACCACACCCAATGCCATTACTCCTTGATGGGCCGCCACCCTATTTAAGCAAACCGGATTGCTCAAGATGTAAAATCCGTGCCCGGCCACCCATTTGCCCTGTTCAACATTGACGCAAGCCATTGTCAATGCGGTCTATTGGTTACACATTGTTGCAATGCGCGAACTGATTAGAACCAATGATTCCGTTTTGCTGTCTTTTACAGAAAGCTTGATGAAAGAGGCTGGAATAGCCTATTTCATCGCTGATACCAATATGAGCATCATCGAAGGGTCGCTTGGCATTCTGCCGCGCCGTCTTCTGGTCGAAGACGAGCGGTTCGATGAAGCCAGACGCACTCTCATCGATGCCGGTCTGGAGCACGAATTGCGCGATCATGACAAATGATATTTTCGTCAGCGAAGGCGATACGACCGCACAGACACTCGATGTTTTTCATCGCGGTGCTTTCCATCTGGTGCAGCCGGCGCTGAAAGGCCACCGCTCCGGCGTGGACGCGATGATACTGGCAAGCGCGGTTCCGGGCGGATTTCCCGGACATGTCGCCGATCTTGGTGCCGGGGCCGGAGCGGCAGGCATTGCGGTTGCCGCGCGCTGCAATGCTGCAAAAGTGACGCTCATTGAACGCTCCTCCTTCATGGCGGACTTTGCGCGCAAATCTGTCGAGCATCCGTTCAATCAAACACTGGCGCAGCGCGTAAGCGTACTTGAGGCCGATGTGGCGCTCACCGGCAAAGCGCGTATCGCGGCGGGACTTGCGGATAATACATTCGATTTCGCGATCATGAACCCGCCTTTCAACGAAGCGCGCGACCGTTCAACGCCGGACCCGCTGAAAGCCGAGGCCCATGTCATGCCGGACGGCATGTTCGAGCAATGGCTGCGCACGGCAGCCGCAATCGTTAGGCCCAGTGGCGGCGTGGCAATCATTGCCCGCCCCGGCTCGATCGGGGCTATTCTTGATGCGCTGACAGGCCGATTCGGCGGATTGAAAATCGTGCCGGTGCAGCCACGCGCCGATGCCGCCGCCATCCGCATCGTGATCACCGGCATACGTGCCAGCCGCGCAGGCCTGTCGCTGATGCCAGCCCTCGTCCTGCATGAAGATCACGGCAATGGTTTTACGCCCCGCGCCAATGCCATCAATAACGGGCTTGCGAGCTTGTTGTAACAGGGTGGAAGGACAAAAAATGCTGCTCATTATCGGAACAGTTCGCCTTCCGCCTGAAAATCTGGACGACGCGCGCCCCGTCATGCGCCGCATGATCGAAGCAAGCCGCGCTGAAAATGGCTGTCTTGAATATAGTTATGCCGAAGATATTCTTGATGCGGATCTGATCCACGTCAAGGAAATCTGGCTTAACCGCGTGGCGTTCGACATGGCCGACGCTCGGCATTATAAACCGCGACCTCAAGCTCTATGAACTCGGCCCTTCGGCCCCCATCTGAAAAGACGCGCATGAACGATCCAATCCGACCTGCCCGCCCCGTCTCCATCATGCGTCGCTTTCTCGACAGCGAAGCCTCAGGCGGCATTGTGCTGATGGGTGCTGCAGCCCTTGCGCTCATCGTCGCCAATTCGCCACTGGCAACGATCTATTTCGAGGCGCTGCATCTTTATATCGGGCCGCTCAGCGTCTCGCACTGGATCAATGATGCGTTGATGGCGGTCTTCTTCTTGCTGGTGGGGCTTGAGATCAAGCGGGAATTCCTCGACGGCCAGCTTGCAAGCTGGCCCAACCGTATTCTGCCTGGCATTGCGGCGGCGGGCGGCGTCATCGTGCCAGCCCTTATCTTTGCCGCCTTCAACCATGGTGATCCGGCAAAACTGCGCGGCTGGGCCGTGCCTTCGGCCACCGATATTGCCTTTGCGCTTGGTGTCATTTCGCTGCTTGGTTCCCGCGTGCCATCGAGCCTGAAAGTGTTTCTGGCAACGCTTGCCATCCTCGATGATCTGGCCGCAGTCGTCATTATCGCGATTTTTTATACGGCGGAGATCGCCTTGCCGTCCCTAGCAGCCGCGTTTGGCGTGGCGGCTATTCTTTATGCGCTTAATCGCTTGGGCGTTGTAAAATTATGGCCCTATCTCTTGGGCGGTGTGGTGCTGTGGTTTTTTGTGTTTAATTCCGGTGTGCATGCAACCGTTGCCGGTGTCGTCACGGCGCTGATGATCCCGCTCAAACCGGCCAAGGCAAAACCAGACGATATGCGCTCGCCGTTGCATCGTCTCGAACACGCGCTGTCCAAGCCCGTTGCATTCATCATCGTGCCGCTGTTCGGCTTTGCCAATGCGGGCATTTCCTTTTCCGGCCTCAGCCCTTCGGTGCTCACCGACACATTGACGCTCGGCATTTTGCTTGGGCTTTTTATCGGCAAGCAGTTCGGCGTCTTTGGCGCGGCATGGCTTGCGATCAAAACCGGTATTGCGCAAAAACCGATGGGGGCCAGTTTTGCCCAGCTTTATGGCACCGCGATCCTTTGCGGTATTGGCTTTACCATGAGTATTTTCATTGGGCTTTTGTCTTTTCCATCCGAACACATGCTGGCAGAAACCAAGATTGGCGTGCTAGCTGGCTCTGCGCTTTCGGCCATGTGTGGTTACATATTGCTGCGCATTCTCGCAAAACCGCGCTCCAATTGAGAAAAATCACCGGCCTTTCTTTATGTCGGCCCCATGACTTCCTACATTGCAGGCAATTGATGAACAGGAGTTGCATGTGGCTGGCCTTTTGACGCGCTTTATTCCCCGCCGTTTTCGTTCCAACGAAATCGAAATCCCCGTTGTGCGGTTGCATGGCACGATCATGCCCGGCGGCTCGTCACTGCGCCCCACGCTGTCGCTGGAAAGTGCGGCGGCTGTTCTCGAAAAGGCCTTTGCCGACAAGGATGCGCCTGCGGTCGCGATTTCCATCAACTCGCCCGGTGGTTCGCCGGTGCAGTCGCGGCTGATCTATCGCCGCATTCGCGATCTGGCGGACGAAAAGCAGAAGAAAGTCTATGTCTTTGCCGAGGATGTCGCGGCATCGGGTGGCTATATGATTGCGGTTGCGGGCGATGAAATCATCGCTGATCCCTCCTCCATTGTCGGTTCCATCGGCGTGGTATCTTCTTCGTTCGGCTTTACCGGACTGCTCAAAAAGATCGGCGTTGAACGCCGCGTCTATACGGCTGGCGAAAACAAGGCCACGCTCGATCCCTTCCAGCCGGAAAAGCCGGAAGATGTGGAACGGCTCAAATCATTGCAACTGGAAATCCACCAAACCTTTATCGACCTGGTGAAGGCGCGGCGCGGCGCAAAGCTTGCAGACGATCCCGATCTTTTCACCGGCCTGTTCTGGACCGGTATCAAGGCCAAAGAACTCGGCCTTATCGACGGGCTTGGCGACATGCGCAGTTTTCTGCGAAAAACCTATGGCGACAAGGTCAAGCTCAAGCTGATTGAGCCCAAGCGCAGCCTGCTGGGACGTAAGGCACCCGGAATTGGCATTGGATTGGGAGCCGATTCAGCCGCCATTGCAGCGCATCTTGGCGATGGACTTTTGTCGGTGGCGCAAGAAAAAGCACTCTGGGGACGCTACGGGCTTTGAATTTCTTCGTTTCACCATGATATAGTGTCAGAATTACAAGAGGTGACTTCGTTCGCCATCACGAGAGCCTGAGGATTTCGGCCATGCCACAGATCATCTTCCTGCTGCTGATCATCGCCGCCGCGTGGTACGGCTATCGCTCGTTTAAACGCGAGGCCGCACGCGTGACGCAGCGCGTTCGCCGTGCGGAAAAGGAAGCGCAGAACCGTGCCAATGGCACGCTGGTGCAAGACCCCAAGACGGGCGAATATCGCGTCAAGAACGACTAGTCCGCCCCACGCATGATTGCCACATCCCTGAAGAATAAGATGGTCAGCCGCCTTGCGCCCGCCAAGATCAATCTGGCGCTGCATGTGACGGGCCGTCGTGACGATGGCTACCATCTGCTCGACATGCTGGTGGTGTTTGCGGCCCATGGCGACCGGATCAGCATTCAAGCCTGCTACCATGACCGCTTCACCGTCAGCGGGCCTTTTGCCAAAACTATTCCGCTCGATGCCAGCAATCTGGTGCTCAAAGCCCGCGATGCTTTACGCGCGCATTTCGGGCGTGATCTGCCGCCCATTGCGATCCATCTTGAAAAGAGCCTTCCCATCGCCTCGGGCATTGGTGGCGGGTCGAGCGATGCTGCGGCAACGCTTTTGGCCCTGGTTGATTTCTGGGAGCTTGAGGCCGATTTCGATACGCTCGCCGAGATTGGTCTGACGCTCGGTGCAGACCTGCCAATGTGCCTGCATGGTGCAGCTTTTGGCACGCCGCTTGGCGTGCGCGGCATTGGCGAGGCGCTGACGCCGGTTCACCTACCGTCACTGCCCCTGCTGCTGGTCAATGACGGCACGGCCCTCTCAACGCCTTCCGTGTTCGGCGCGCTCAAAAACCGCGACAATGCCCCGCTCGCATCCGCACCCGACGCCGATAGGACAACGCTGTGCCAGTGGCTTGCATCAACGCGTAACGATCTTCTGCCCGCAGCACTTTCGCTTGCGCCGCAGATTGCGCAAAATCTTGACCTGTTGCGTGAAAACGATGCGCTTTACGCGCAGATGTCGGGTTCAGGTGCCACGTGTTTTGGCATTTTTGCCGATGATGATAAAGCCGCCCGCGCCGCCGCCGTCCTTCATGCACGCCACCCTGACTGGTTCGTGATGCAAACGCGCACGACCGCATCCAAAGCAAAAGAGCAGCAATCGCTCCATACGCACGCCTAGACGTTGCGTCTCATTCATTGCGCTTCTGCACGACGCAGGAAAGCGCATTTTGAAATTTCTCGCATTGATAACGTTCTTCAAGATAGCCGAGCTTGACCTGCGAGATAAGCGCCCGCGATTTTCCCTCATCGGCGTCGGGTCCCGCAATTGCAAAGATCTGAAGCTGCGGGACGAACATTTCCTTGCCGGTTTGCGGGTGATAGTCGTAGCTATTGCCGGTCGATAAGAGGACCGAACTCTGCTTTTCGGGCAGCACACCGCTGTCTGGTGCGGGCACGAAACGAAAATTAAACGTGCCGTCGTCGGGATAGTCGAAACGCACCACGCTGATCTGTCCTGAAGCTGTGACGGAAAGACGCCTGTCACCGTCCGGCAATGGCTTGCGGGCATCGAGACGCGGATCGGATCTGGCAGGGTTTGGCAGATCATGACTGCTCTTCCATGCATCAGAAGAAACCGCTCTTGGCACCACAAAAACCGTACCGCCCCGATGGAGCAGCGGCCCGTCAAGATAAATCGTGACGTCTGATTTTACCGGCCTATCACTCCCAGCGTGAGCGCTGAATGGAAGAGCGGTGATGATAGCCGCGACGACGAAGCTGCATCTCACGCTCTTTGCTCTCAAACCAGACATTCAGATCAATCCTTGCCGTTGGCAGCGCTGGGCCTTTGTTACGAATCCAAACCCGCCACAAACATATAACGTAACACGGCTGAAAAACACAAAGCCCGCCCCTTGCCTGCAGCCACAATTTCAACTGGCCTGCTGACAGCTCGATTATTTGTTCTTGATTTGTTCTAAATTTTGCGATAGGAATAGATTCATCGAAGAGCCTTGATCAACCGACCGGACGGAACCGCATCCGGGCATCATACGTTTAAAACAAGATTATAATCGCAAGTTGCGCAGGGAAGCGATAATGGCAATTATTCATCAGGCGGATATCATTGCTCAGGCGGACCGGGCCGCCTTTGGCGCGGGTCGTGCCGACCATGCCAATGCGCTGATTGGCGAGAAGGGCCTGCGCATCGATCACGGGCGGCGGCGCGGACGCGGTGCAGGCATCAATCCAAGCGGGCGTTTCGAGCCGGTGGCGCGCGAGGCGTTTGACGATGGATGGGAGACGCTTGAAGACCTGCCCGCCTTCAAGACCGATGTGCAGGTTGAAAAGCCGCGCACCATCATCACGCGCAATGATTCGCCCGACATCAGTTTCGACCGCTCCATCAATCCCTATCGCGGCTGCGAGCATGGCTGCATCTATTGTTTTGCCCGTCCGACACACAGCTATATGGGGCTTTCGGCGGGGCTTGATTTCGAGGCGCGGCTGTTTGCAAAGCCCGATGCGGCGCGTCTTCTGGAACGCGAACTGGCAAAGCCCGGCTATCAGGCCAAGACCATCGCAATTGGCACCAATACGGACCCCTATCAGCCCATTGAGAAGAAATGGCGTATCATGCGCGAAATTCTCGAAGTGCTCGAAGCCGCCAATCATCCGGTCGGTATCGTCACCAAATCGGCCCTTGTGGTGCGCGACATCGATATTCTGGGCCGCATGGCCGAAAAGGGACTGGCCAAGGTCGCTCTGTCGGTGACGACGCTTGACGCCAATCTCGCGCGCACCATGGAGCCACGGGCGTCCACACCAACCTTGCGTCTTCAGGCCATCCGCAAACTCAATGATGCGGGTATTCCGGCCAATGTCATGATGGGGCCGGTCATTCCGGGCATCAACGATCACGAGATCGAGCGCATACTTGATGCAGCTTATGCACAAGGCGCACGCGAGGCGGGCTATGTGCTGCTGCGCCTGCCGCTCGAAGTGGCGCCCTTGTTCAAGGACTGGCTGCTGCGCAACTATCCCGACCGTTATCGCCATGTCATGTCGCTGGTGCGCTCCATGCGCGATGGCAAGGATTATGATGCCGAATGGGGTAAGCGCATGCGCGGCACCGGGCCTTACGCCTGGCAGATCGGTCGTCGCTTCGAGATCGCCGCGCGCAAGCTCGGCTTCAACATGAAACGGCAAGCCTTGCGCACCGACCTGTTTGAACCAGTCGAGAAAGGTGGCAAGCAATTGTCATTGTTCTAAGAATCTTTTTGTGAAACTTTTGCGCGTTTGTTGCGTTACTCAATAACAAGTCCCGACACAGCAACATCTATCCGCTCAACCCATTCCCGCTTGATGTGGTTGGACACAAGCATTCTGATCGCATGCAATCTGGCGATCATGACCTGACCCCTTTCCGCCTGTGTTCCCCTCAGCAGGCGAAGAGGCTCTGCTTTCTCACCCCATCCTCTTGGCAGGGCCTTGCAGAGAATCGGAAGCAATGCGAGCATCGCCGCTCCATGAAACGTATTGCTTCTGATTCTCTCCCCCTTTTCGACTTGCCCCATGCGCCCGACTTTTCGGAAGAAACGCGGCTGTTATCGCGTGGCTTTAAACATATTGTCGGTATCGATGAGGCTGGTCGCGGCCCTTTGGCGGGGCCGGTCGTAGCCGCAGCCGTAATTCTTGATGCCGATGATCTGCCACAGGGGCTGGATGATTCCAAACGCCTGAATGCAGCGAAGCGCGATGCGCTTTACGAGATCGTGCTTGCCAAGGCGCTGTGCGTCTCGGTGGCAAGTGTGAGCGCGCGAAGCATCGATGCAACCGACATCCGCAAGGCGGCACTTGAAGCCATGCGCAGCGCCTGCACCAGCCTGCCGCTCCCCCCCTGCCACGCCTTGATCGACGGGCGCGATGTGCCGCCGGGTCTTGTCTGTCCCGGTTCAGCACTCATAAAGGGCGATCAGCGCTCCATATCCATCGCTGCTGCTTCCATTATCGCCAAGGTGACGCGTGACCGCATGATGAAGCGCGCCGGTCTCGTTCATACGCGCTACGGGCTTGAACTTCATGCCGGTTACGGCACTGCAAAGCACCGGACGGCAATCGAAACCGATGGCCCCATTCCCGGCATTCATCGCTATACGTTTTCACCCATCAAAGCCCGCGTCGATTAGAATGGGTGTTCGGATAATGCCGGACAATTCATTCAGTATCCCGAAAAGCCCAAAATTACATAGACATACATCGCAACCAGTATGGCAGTTACAAGAAAACTGCCGACAACAATATGCATGAGTTGGCGGGTGGACAGCTTAAAGCCCCACCTGCCCCCGATGACGCCAACAGCGGCGAGATAGATCAGAAAATCTACAATCTGATTCTCATTGGCCGTAACCAATCCCACGATCTGTAGAACGATCGTGGCCAGAAGGGCGATAAGGATACCTTTCCATATCACGGCTCCTGAAAAACGGGCTCCCAATGCCCCACCCAATGACGAACCAGCAAACACAAGCATAATGATAAGAGCGATATCGTTCATCAGCGCTGTTATCCCCTCTTGCGGCCAAACAAAAACGCCGCCCTTTTGGGGCGGCGTTTGCAAATCCAATGAGAACAAACTCAGTTGAGGTTGGTCTTCACCTGCGTGAGCGCATCCTTGAACAGCTTGCCGGAGACAGCGGGATCGACCTTGTCGGCAACGATCTTGCTGGCGGCGGCAACTGCCAGATCAACGGCGGAACTGCGCACCGCATTGACCGCATCCACTTCAGCCGTTGCGATTTTCTGCTCAGCCAGCTTGTTGCGACGCTCGACATATTCGGCGGTCGAACGCTTGGCGTCTTCAAGCAGCGCCTTGGCTTCGCGTTCGGCAGCAGCGACGATGTCGCCTGCTTCCTTTTCCGCTTCCTTGCGCTTGCGATGATATTCGGCCAGCAATTGCTGGGCTTCTTCGCGCAACGTGCGGGCTTCTTCCAGTTCTTTCTTGATGTTGTCAGCGCGCTCGTCCAGCGACTTGCCAATCATCGCGGGAACCTTCAGATAGGCAAGAAGGGCGAGAAAGATGATGAGGCCAACGAGAGCCCAGAATGTAGAATCCATTGTGCTCTCCTCAGGCGTTTGCAGCCTTGACGGCAGCGGTGACAGTGGCCTTGTCGGCCTTGGTGCCCAAAAGCTGCTCGACGATGCCTGCTGTGGTTTCCTCGGCGATCGCGCCGACGTCGCTCATGGCCTGGGCCTTGATGGTTGCAATGCGCTCTTCGGCTTCTTTGAGCTTCTTGTCGAGGGCCGCTTCCGCAACACCGCGTTCGGCATCGGCTTCGGCCTTGCCTTTTTCGCGGGCGGTTTCGGCAATCGAAGCTGCCTTGGAGCGGGCCTCGGCCAGTTCCTTCTCGTAAGCGATGATGGCGCTGTCGGCATCCTGCTTGAGGCGGGCTGCCTGATCGAGATCCTGCGCAATGCGGTCACGACGGCTTTCGATCACGCCGCCAATGCGCGGCAGAACCACGCGCGCCATGAACAGGTAGAAAAGACCAAATGTGATGGCAAGCCACAGGAGCTGCGAGGCATAATGATTGGAATCGAACGGCGGAAATACGATGTCGTGCTCCGCCTCCCGGGCAATACCGGTTTCGGTGTGCACAGCATCATGTTCGCCAGCGGGCGCCGGCTGCGATTCAGTGGCGGTTTGGGCAAACGCCGTGGACACGAACATCCAGTTTTCCCCTTGGTTATGCATGATCCCGCAAGGCACAAAGCCCGCCTAGGAAACGATCATGCAACTCAGACGTCTAATGCAAGAACCGGCCGCGTACGCAGCCCGCAGGCTGCTTCGCGGCAGGTTTATTCTGCAACCGTCGATTAAACGGCGAAGAGGAGCAGAAGCGCGATGAGCAGCGAGAAGATGCCCAGAGCTTCCGTCACGGCGAAGCCGAACACCAGACGGCCGAACTGGCTGTCAGCGGCGGACGGGTTGCGCAGTGCGCCGGAGAGATAGCTACCGAAAATGTTGCCGAGGCCGAGAGCCGTACCGGCCATACCGAAACAGGCGAGACCGGCGCCGATGAACTTTGCTGCTTCCGCTTCCATGTTAAGCTCCTTCTGGATTTGATAAATAAGCGCGGATTTCAGTTGGCGGTCGCCCGCCGGTTAGAACTCAGTGTCCCGGATGTACAGCGTCGTTGATGTACATGCAGGTGAGAACGGTAAACACGTAGGCCTGCAAGAAGGCTACGAGGAATTCGAGTGCGGTGATCGCAACCGTCATGATCAGTGGTAGCACGGCACCGCCGATGCCGATGGGGCCGAGAGCTGCCAACGAAACGACAAAGCCCGCAAAAACCTTGAGCGTGATGTGACCGGCCAGCATGTTTGCAAAAAGACGAACCGAGAGGCTGATCGGGCGCGACAAGAATGAAATGATTTCAATAGCGACAACCAGCGGCACGATAATGGCCGGAACACCGCTTGGCACGAACAGCTTTAGAAAGCCAAAACCATGCTTGAAGAAACCATAAACGATAACCGTACCGATAACGAGACAGGAAAGTGCAAACGTCACGATGATCTGGCTGGTGATCGTATAGAAATACGGAAACAGACCAAGGAAATTGGCAACAAGGACGAAAATGAACAGCGAGAAGACGAAGGGGAAAAACTTCATACCCTTGGAGCCTGCTGAATCACGCAAGCTCGAAGCCACGAATTCATAAGCCATTTCCGAAACCGACTGCAGGCGCGTCGGGATCATGCCGCGACCCGAAGAGGTCAGGTAGAGGAAGCCTGACGCGACCACCACGGTTGCGACCATGAAGGCCGAAACATTGGTAAACGAAAGATCGACGCCGCCAACATCGATGGGAATCCACCGGTTGATATGGAACTGATGGATCGGATCGTTAGCCACCTTAACCTCGTCTGTCGTTCCTGCCCGCAGGCGTTTCAGTCTCGGGCAGAATCCCGCCCATTCACATACACTTGAACGAACTTTACCGTAAAGCCCGTAAAGCCTTATTTCCCGTCATTCTTTTCCGCGCTAGTCTTATTGCTGCCTTGATCGGCGACATAACCTGCGGAACGAAGAACATTGAGGACGCCAGAACCAAAGCCCAGCAGAAGGAAGATGATCAATCCCCAGGGCGATGTACCGGCAACCCGATCGATAAACCAGCCGAGAAACGCTCCAACCACGATACCAGCAATGAATTCGCTGGAAATTTTCATGGCCTGCGCAACTGAACTGGCGGTTTCAGACCGCTCGTCCTCGGAAGCCGGTGGCTTGAGCGCGCCTTTTTTGACCAGTTCGGTCTCAAGTCGGTTCAAACGTTGATCCAGCTCCCCGGAACCGGAGGTTTTACCCACATTCTTGACTGTACCGGATGGCTTTCCGGGTTCTGTCCCGCGCGCCATTGGCAACTCCTTTTCGCAAGAATGCGAGCGCATGCCCCCATTTCCAAGTTGCGCGCAACATATTGACACGTTGCGCGCTAGTCAAGGCAGTCTGACACATGCTTGTGAAGGTTTTTTAAACATTAAAAACAAAGGGATAGTCGATAAGGCATCACAATGAGTGCTTTGGCGGAGCAATCTGAGAGCGAATCCTGCGCTATTTTGTGCCGTAACCATGGCATGGCGCGCAACCTAACTCAAAAGCGTTTCATAATTGCCGCAATGCGCGCTAGCTCCAGCCGCCACCATAGGTGCGATAGAACACATGCAGGCCGATTTTTGTCAGCTTCTTCATGGTCGGTGCCCAGAAAGGTTTTACATAGGTTGCATGATAATGCGTGGCAGAGCCAACTTCCGGCAGCCATATCTGGCCAGACGACACGGTCTTTGCTACCTGCTGCGCCAACCGCCATTGCGGGATCTCGCTCGTCCGGTGGCGCTGGCCGTCACAGGCGAAGGAAAACTGGCAGGCATTGAGCCAGTCGCGGTTCTGGTAGACAACGCCACAGATCGTGCCGGGATAAGCCGGATTACGCACGCGGTTCAAGACCACCTGCGCAACAGCCACCTGCCCCTTCACACTTTCCCCCCTCGCCTCGTAATAGACGGCTTCGGCCAGACATTTCTGTTCGCTCTTGCTGAACGCAGAAGGCGGCAACGGAGTTGCCGCCCAGCTGTGGTCCTGCTGGCTGATCGGGGGAATGAACCGTCCCTCATCTGGCCCCGGCGTCAATATGCTTTCGAAAGGCGATGTCTTACCATAATCCGGGCTCGACGGCGCATAACCGAGCGCCAGCGCATCCGGCCGCTCGTTATTGATCAGCTTAGCCAGTTGCACATTCATGTCTGGCTTGGGTTTCGGCGGCTTGACCGCATGGAAGGCCATGGAAATCTTGATTTCCTTGCCTTCAAGCTTTTTGGTGAAGGCCATGCGTGCATCCGTCTTTTCGCGCGGATGCGTGATCATGCTGATCTTGTCGAACATGCTGCCCGCGGTGAATGCCTTGGCAGGCGCCTTGGGCTTGACCGAAACGATGCGGCTTGTCTTATCGGCACGGTTGATGCGATTTTCATCCGGGTTGGGATCATCAGGCCCGAGCTTCACGGTCTTGCGCGCGCCAGCAAGCGCGACATGGCCGATGCCCGGCACTTCGATACCGCTCGTTGAAACACTACCGGTCACTGTCGTTGCATCGACAAAGGGAATTTCCGCCTGATGTAGCGAGCCGACTGGAGCCTTGGCAACGTAGGCCGTCCAGCGATGTGTGCCGAGATCAGCGGCAGGCACAAGGCTTGCCATGTCCTGAAAGGCAATGGCGTTGGAATTGAACAGAAAGGCTATTCCCGCAAGAAACAGCGGTGCGGCACGACGCGGGTTACGGCCCCGCGGACGCGGCTTTGCGCGTACACCATAATAGCGCCCCTCTTCCGGGCAATAGCCCGTGACGGGATAATGCCATACCGGCTCGGCAGCGGCCTTCCTTTGGCCAAACAGCGCTCGCAATGACACAAGACGCACCGCACACTCCACTCAAACTGAAACCTAACAGTGTTGATAATGGAGTATTAACCTTGATGGATGGTTAACGCACAAGCGTTTACTAATTGAAAAGATTGATTAATTTTAAATTAACACCCTATTTCTCCAATTGTTTTCATTGCGTTTTTTACCAAATCAAAGAATGGTAAAGTGGGCTGAAAGGCGCTGTTACAAAGGATAAAATGATGCGGTTTATTTTTTTCGCTAAGATGATGGCGGTAGTCATGGCCTTCCCTTTTGTCCCTGCACCTTCTCACGCGCAGGCTCGTCATGAGAATATCGTGATCGCCGATACGCCGAAAATCACGCGCTGGGCAGCAGTGCATCAGCTCCCCGATGCAGAGGCCAACGATGCCTATTATCATGTCGAGGTTTTTGAACATGAGAAAGGGGAGCAGCCCTGGGCCTACAAGCTCCTGTCGCGCCATATGGTGATTACCGGCACGGCGCTGGAAAAGAGCCGCATCCCGTCGAAAGCCAAAACCTATAATTACAAGGATGTGGAATTCCGCATCCTTTACAAGCACTGGCTGGGTTCTCCAGAGGCGCAAGCAAAACTTCCAGTCTGCGAGACGACTGTTAATAAGTGCCTGAAAAATGCGCCCAACTAGCGTTTTGGGGAATCAGACGTCGCTTGCGTAAGGGGCATCGAAAAAAGCCTTTTCGATTTCAACGGCACGCTGAAAGAAGCTTTGGCATCCTTTGACAGCGGATGGACCAACCCGGTCGAGTTCTTCACGCAAAAAGCCCACGAACTCAACAAAATATGGATTGTCGTGCAGGATGATCCATTCGGAGAAGACAAAATCTTCCGGCAAGGGTTTTGGCGCTTTTTGAGCCCAGTCGAGATAGAGCCATTCGGCAACCGTCAGCACAGACAGGCACGCTGCATAAGAACCCGAATGGGCGGCTTCGAGCATGAGATGCTTAAACGCAGTGGTGGGCTCTGCATCCGGCACAGTTTCGCGCATTGCGTGGTCGACACCGAGTTTTACGAAAGCGCGCTCGAAATAGGCATTTTCATCGCTGCTGATCATGCCAATGAAACGACCAAAGGTCAGTTTGGCTTCCATCCTGTCGCAATTGACCAGCACGCCGCCTAAAAGCGCAAGAAAACAATCAATGAAGCGATGGTCCTGAACCAGATAGCGCGTCATGACATCGGGCGCGACGGTTCCGGCATACATCTCGCGAACCAGCCGATGCGTCACCGATTGAGTCCATAAGGGTTCACTTTGTTGACGAAGAAAATCGCTGAACCGCGTGGACGCGGTGCTATCGGGCTCTGACAATTCAAGGCTCCATTCAATCGCTTTCGGCGTGGGACCTTAACGACCCCCGTCTGCTGGCACAACAGGCCTTGTGAAAACCAAAATCATCTGAAAAAACTGCGCCTGCAGATCATCTCTTCCCATCAGGCGCCATCATGATCAAAAAAACGCTTTTCGCCGTCAGCCTCATCGCCGTGGCTTTGTTCGGCTATACCAAGGTGATGGCCCGGATAAACTTTGCCGAGCCGCCAAAGCAATTGCCCACCGAGCAGCAGGCAGACACGATCCGGGTGGAAAAGGCCAAACGGCAAATGGTGCTTTTGCGCGAAGGCAAGAAGATCGGCAGCTATCGCATCGCGCTGGGGCGTGATGGCGACGGTGGTCACAAGAGCCGCGAAGGCGACCAGAAGACGCCGGAGGGGCGCTATATTATTGACTGGCGCAACCCGCGATCCATGGCGCATCTGAGCCTGCATATTTCTTATCCCAACCAACAGGACGAAAAAGTCGCGAAAGACTCAGGCCATTCGCCCGGCGGCAATATCATGATCCACGGCCTGCCGAACGGATGGGGCTGGCTTTCATCCGTGCATCATCTTTACGACTGGACCGATGGCTGCATTGCCGTAACGAATGCTGAAATGCGCGAGATCTGGGCCAAGGTGCCCAACGGCACGCCGATCGAGATTAACCCTTAAAAAAGAAACTGCCGCTTGCGTTCACTCACAAGCGGCAGATTTGTCAGCCGGTTACCACTTCACCTTGAAGCCAGCGGTTCCCTTGACGGCATAGCTGTCGGAGAAATGGTTGAGCGAGGTGTTGACCGAGCCCTCACCAAAAACCGCATATTTATTGTCGGCCCAGGCATAGGTGCCGCCTACGCCGATCCCGGCCCAGGTCTTGTCGTGATCGGTATCGAAGTTCGTCGCCGCGACGCTGATCGCATTGCTGCCATCCAGAAACTCCTGATAGATATTGGCAATGCCATAGACGCTTGTGTTGACGCTTCTGCCATCGGCACCAACCCATGAATTGGCGTAATTGGCAGCAAGTCCCAGCCGTCCGATCAGGCTGTTGCCATCATCGACGCCGATATGGTTATCCCAGACATCCCGAAAGCCATCGGCATCGATCTTCGACCACGAAAGCTGTGCCTGCGGGGTCAACGACCAGTTCTGGTTGAGCGCAAAACGCTGTCCGGCCTCGACGCTCAGCGCATAGCCGGTTGCCTTGAGGCCATCGCCCAGTGTCATATTGGCGGTATCGGAATCAAGCCCGCTGTCAAACCAGCTCACCTGTGCCTGTGTATCGACATAAAAGCCGCTATTGCCGTACCATGTGGCATTGGCGCCAAGGCTCCAGGCGTCGGTGCTGATCGAGCCATCGCCATGCGCAGACGAAATATCGCCCTTGGCATGACCATATTGCCCGGTGATACCGGCAATCAGGCGGCCAGCTTCATCTTCATAGAACTGCCCGTCAACGCCTGCCTGCATGATGAAGGTGTTGATATCCTGCTTCATGCGCGAAGCCGAAGTGTGCGGCTCCAGCCGATTATGCGCGCCTTCGATCCGCGCCCAGATCGCAGGCTCGTTGACAAACTCCGACGTCGACCCGCTATTGGCCTTGTTTGAGAAATAGCGCTCGCCGACACGCTCTTGCAGCGTCGGCAACTTGTTGAGCGCCTGCATATTGGCGACATAGCCCTCATAGACCGGCACACCGGCATTGAGCAGAAGACCATCCTGCGTATAGGCGCTGCGCAGATACCAGTCAGAGTTGGACAGATCGCTTGCGCCCTGCTGCAACGTATAGGCATAGGCACCGGCAACCACAGCCTGCTCGCCATCCTTGGTCGTATAATCGCCAAGCAGCGAGAAGGTGCCCGCCGAATGGCCTGCAACCTCGACCACGCGAATGCCTTCGACGGTCTCAGCACCAGAGCCGCCACGGTTGATCACGCGCAGATTGGTGGTTCCTTGCGTGTCGCCCTCGACCTTGAGGAGATCGGTTGCCGAAGCGTCGCCATTAAGCACCGTATTGAGGACGAGTGTACCGCCTTCACCGATATAATTGCCCGCGACGCTTAAGACCGTGCCTGCTTGCGCGCCAAGCCGAACCGTGCCGCCATTGTCGAGCGCGGCGACCGTGCTGGCAATGTTGCCAAAATCCAGCGTGCCGCCGGGGCCGACATAATAGGCCGACGCCGCACTGAACGCACCGGCAGTCCCTTGCAACAGCGTGCCGTTTTGAACGGTGGTGTCACCCGTATAGGTGTTGGCACCTGAAAGCTTCGTGGTGCCGCCGCCGATCTGGTAGAGCGATCCCTCGCCACTGATGGCATTGGAGACATCCACATCGTCCGAACGATTGAGCGCCAATGCGCCAAAACCGTGATCGCTGCGCGAAAGCACGATGTCGCCGCTGACGCTGCCGCTGGTGCCGCCATCGCCCAGCTGCAACACGCCTTCGCTGACCGTGGTCCCGCCGCTATAGCTATTGGCGCCGGTCAGAACCAGTGTGCCGAAATCGCGCTTGTGCAGTCCTTGTGTACCGCGCAATTCGGAAGCAATCGTGAGGGTTACGTCCTTATCGACGCGAATGATCGGTGCGGCTCCGCCGGGCATGGTATTGGCGAGCGTCAGCGCATCGCCCGCAATTATATAGCCATTGGTCTGAGCCTGAAGCCCGGCGGTGGACACATCGCCAGCGCTGTTATCGATGGTGACGGTTCCACCTTTTTGTCCGGCAAAGATTGCAAACAGCGGACCATCCTGCCATGTGCGGTTTACCGTGCCATTCGGACCGGTCCAGCTGGCGCTGGTGGCATAGTTCCACACGCCATCGCCGCCTTCGACAATGCCGTCATTCTCGTTTTGCACATTGCCACCGTCCCACATATTGATGGTGACGCCAGTGCTGTTGATCAGATTGACCTGATGCGGAATATCGGTTTCGATTTCCAGCTCGGAGCCGAGCGGCTTTTCACCGATTGTCATGCTGCCCGTGATTGTGCCGCTGACATCGAACAGGCGATAGGCACCAACGCCAAAGCCACCGCCATCGATGACGTTGAGCGTACCCGCCATCTGCAAGTTGCCGTTGACGTTAAAATGTGTATCCATCGACGGCTGGCCGAGCGTGACCTCAACCACACTACCATCCTGCAAGGTGAGGTCATGATTGAACGTCAGCACCTGTCCGTCACGGCCATTAAGCGTGGCACCCGATGCAAGCACCGTATTGCCGTTGATGCTGCCCTTGCCGCCAAGCTGTCCGCCAGAGCCTATTTCGATCGCGCCGCCCAGCAGCCCATCGACAAGCAGCGTGCCTGCGTCGACGCGCGTGGTGCCTGCAAAGCCGCTATTGTCGCTCGCCAGCGTGAAAATGCCCGAGCCTTTTTGCGCAAGCGTTCCATTACCGCTAAAGGTGCCGGTGTAATTCGTATTGGCCGCATTGTTAAAAGCAAGGGTGCCGTCTTCAATGGTCCAGTTGACTGCCGAGGTTTTGAGGGCTCCATCCAGTGTCCATGTGCTGGCTCCAGTTTTGGAATAGGCCTGAAAACCCTGATAGGACGTGCCGATGGCCGATCCGGCCAGCGTGCCGTCATCAGCACCGCCAAGCGTTAAAACATTGCCTGCGGTTCCCTTGGCAACGACAACATTGCCGGTGATTTTGGACGTACCCCAAATTTCAAATGTATTGTTATTGCCCTGTATGTTGACTGCTGCCGTCTTGCTGTCGCCCCCAGCAACAGTACCGGCATTGATGACATGAGAATCCGATCCCATACGAATGCCGTTACCCGCTGTACCGACTGTAGCGGCCGCTCCACCCGCCGGAATCGTAATTAGCTGGCCGGCAGCTCCACCGATTACATCGCCGCGATTGGTGAAACGACCGCCCTGATCGACCACAACACCATCCCCTCCGGCACCGCTACCGCTTCGCCGCGTATGAACAGTGCCGTTGGCGCTGGCACCGCCTTTACCGCCAGAGATTTTCGAGCCTTCGGAATTGGTGAGAACTGCTCCCCGCACAATAGTGCCAGCACCGCCGCCACCGCCGCCGCCGCCGCCTTTCTGATATCCGCCACCGCCACCACCACCGCCTGCGCCACCGGTAATGACTGTACCGGCAGCCAGATTGAAATCACCATTGTTCAGAAACAGCCCAGCGCCGCCGCCGCCGCCACCCGGTGCGCCCCACATATTTGCTGCCGCCTGACCCGCGCCCCCGGCTTGTCCGTTGATGGTCACCGCCTGCGTGCCAACGCTTGTTGCACCGACGCCACCGCCTTTGCCGCCTTTGTAGACGACATTGCCGTGGCCAGTGTCGATAAGATCCGGGGCATCTCCGCCGACACCATCCACTGAGGGATAGAAATTGCTATATTGCCCCGAAACACCGCCGCCGCCGCTAAAGCCATTGCCGCTGCCGCCATAACCTGAGGCGCTGCCCCGACCACCCGCATTGCCCGCCAGGTCCTTGGCGCCCGCACCCAACGACAAGACACCGAGAGAGAGCACCAGCATAGACGCGCCCCGCAACAGGTGACGCTTGAGAGAAGGGAGGCGCGCGTCGGGGAACTTTTGCGCGTTCAAATATTTAGTCGTCGTTTCAAACCTGCCGGAATCGATCCGCATTTTTCCACCATCTCCGTTGCGATGCCCCCTTCAGTGCGCAATGTCAGCGAAACATTCCACGCCAAAAAACACTGCGGCATACCCGTATAATACGAATCTACATCTATACTTTATTAAAAATAACGGATTCTTCAAATGTAAATTATAATAGCATAAAGTAACTATAAATAATTTAATCGCTATAATTATATTTTTACACACAAATCTAATTTGCAAATTCCAGATCAATAAATATTTTATTCTAATTAATAATAGCTATTAATTGGTAGCCAATTATATAAAAATATTATTATCAATAGGCGCATATTTTTCTTCGAGGCAAGCTGACAAGGGATTGCGTTTTTTCATCTGAAGTTTCACCCGGACGCATAAAGGACGTGTTTCAACTCTTAGATTCTACGCATCGTGCGTTTAATGATTCCAACATCTGCTCGTGACCATGGAGCAGCAGATGCAAATGTTGGCACCAAACCACTCGCATCCCCAGCCTTGGCATCAGACGCCAGGAGGCAACTTTGTGCGCATGGCTTGCCTGCGATCAAATGCTTCGCCATCGGCCCTGAACATGCCATCGCCAACCCCATGAATCACGCGCTTTTCGGCACGGCTTTCATCGCACCAGCCCGCCAAGCCTTCGAGCACCAGAATGCTGTGCCGCTCTATGATATCGACGACGCGGCATTCGATAGCGCCGATGCATTCACCAACCAGCGGCGCACGCACATGCTTCGCCTTTTGCGGCGTCAGGTTGAACGCTGCGAATTTGTCGGTGTCTTCGCCCGAACACATGCCGAGCGCTATAACGGTATCAAGCATATCGACGGTCGGAATATTGAGCACACATTCGCGTGTTTTCTCCAATGCCCGATAGGAATAATTCCACGCGCCAGTGGAGATGGCGAAACTCGCATCGAAACCAAGCACCATGGTCCAGGTGATCGGCATTACGTTGTTGCGACCTTCGTCACAGGTGCTCAAGAGTACGACCGGGCCGGATTCAAGAAGTGTAAAGACCTTGTTGAGCGACAGAGAATGCATGACCACCTCCCAATGTCATGGATCATTGCTGCAACCATATAGGACAACCTCGCTCTCTCTCTGCATCACTTTTTTCTCCACATTGATGAAAATGCGCAATGCAGACAGCAAAAGGCGATAGCCGGGACAATACAGCGCCAGCTCCGGGAAAAGATGAAATCATTTTCTGAATGTGCCACAAATCACAAAATAAAAGCGCCGACTTGATTTAATCAAATTCAGCGCTCAAAAACTTACTGGTGACTGTTTTTAATCGTTATTTTACAAACAGTTTAGCATTATTATGCGAAGGTAGTGCAGGACTTATTAATGAGCACCCGATCTGTTCCCATCCGAATTCGGGATATTGCTGACTGCATTTAATTCCACATGCCATCGAATATTGTCCACTAGCCTCGCAAGCAAAAGATAGGGGCACTCCTATAATAAATAATATAATCTGTGATACAACAATCATATTCGTAATATTAATATCCTTTTTAACATCCCCTCTCATTTATTAATTTAACTCAAATAGTTAATACTGACTATTCCTAATAATAATGAGTTATTTTGATTTATAATAAGAGTGCACGCAATAAAAAAACCCAGATTGTTCCGGGCTTCTTTATTTCTTCCACTTTATTTCTTTTTCTTTGCGCGTCCCGCGAAGGGGTTATCGGAGGTGCGCAGGGAAAGCCTGATCGGCACGCCCGGCATATCGAAAGTTTCGCGCAAACCGTTGATGAGATAGCGCACATAGGATTGCGGCATCGCATCCGGGCGCGAGCAAGACACGACGAAACCCGGCGGGCGCGTCTTGACCTGCGTCATATATTTCACCTTCAATCTGCGCCCCGAAACCGCTGGCGGCGGGTGATGCGTGACAACGCCTTCCAGCCAACGGTTGAGACGACCCGTTGAAATGCGGCGGTTCCAGATTTCATGCGTCGCAACAAGATTTTCCATCAGCTTGTCGAGGCCCTGCCCGCGCTCGCCGGAAATCGGTACGGCGCGAAGCCCGCGCACCTGCGGCAAGAGCCGCGCCGTCTTTTCATGGAGATCGGCCAGCACCATCTGCCGGTCCTCGATCAGGTCCCACTTGTTGAAAGCAATGATCGGGGCGCGACCTTCACGGATGATAAGATCGGCAATCTGCAAATCCTGCTTTTCGAAAGGGATCGTCGCATCGAGCACGATGATGACCACTTCGGCAAAGCGGATGGCGCGCAACCCGTCTGCGACCGAAAGCTTTTCGAGCTTTTCCTGCACGCGCGACTTGCGCCTGAGACCCGCCGTATCGAACAGCTTGATCTTGCGTCCGCGCCATTCCCAGTCGACCGAGATCGAATCGCGTGTGATGCCGGCTTCGGGCCCCGTCAAAAGACGGTCTTCGCCAAGCATGGTATTGATCATCGTCGATTTGCCCGCATTGGGGCGGCCAACAATAGCAATACGCAACGGCTTGGTTGCATCATAGGCGGGAATGTCTTCCGCGTCCGGGTCTTCGATGTCGTCGCCGACCAGCGCACCCACGGCTGCAGGCGTAAACACCTCGGCCTCGGCTTCCTGAGCCTTCTCGTCTTCAAAGACGCGTTCTTCACCCAAAAGTTCGACGATTGCATCACGCAGATCGGGCATGCCCTGCCCGTGTTCGGCAGAAATCGGGCACGGTTCGCCAAGTCCAAGCTGGAAGGCGTCATACATGCCGCTTTGTGCGCCACGCGCTTCCGCCTTGTTGGCGACCAGCACCACCGGACGGCCTGAGCGGCGTACCAGTTCGGCGAATGTGCCGTCGGTCGGCGTAATGCCTGCCTTGGCATCGATCACGAACAGGATGGCGTCGGCCTCGGTGATGGCGGCTTCGGTCTGGGCGCGCATGCGCGCTTCCAGACTATCATTGGCCGCTTCTTCCAGACCTGCCGTATCGATGACCTGAAATTTCAGATCATAGAGTTTCGCGTCGTGAATGCGCCGATCGCGGGTTACGCCGGGCAGGTCATCGACCAGCGCCAGCTTGCGACCGACAAGACGGTTGAACAAAGTGGACTTGCCGACATTGGGACGCCCGACAATGGCGAGAGTAAAGCCCATGAAAGAAAACGTCTCCAGAAATTAGAACGCAGCCCGAAAAGTGTGAAACTGTTTTCGGACAAAATGCGCGTCAAATCAAATAATCAGATCGAAACGCGCTCTAAGAGGCTTGCGTGTCGGTGACACCAACGCCAGCGCTGCGCATCAGGTCCAGCATGGTATTGGCACGCTGGCGGATATTGGCCGGGGCCTGCCCGTCATCAGCGATTTGCCCGAACAGTTTTGCCGCATCATCGAAGCTCTCGGCTTTCCAGGCGGCAAGGCCCAGTGCCTCGCGCGCGCTGAAGCGCATGGCATTGCCATCGGCAGAAAGCGGCTCGGCACGCTTGGCGACATCGTCATAAGAACCCGTATCAACCAGAAGATAAGCTGCACGCAGACGCGCGATATCACGCAGCGCAGCAGGCACTCCATTGTCGGCAGAGACGGCATCGAAAGCCGTGACGGCGGCGGCGGCATCGCCCTTTTGCGCCTGAAGGGATGCGGCGCGCAGACGTGCCAGCACCGGATAAGAGCCGTAGCCGGTCTTTTCCAGATCATCAAGGGCTGCCAGCGCCTCATCGTTCTTGCCTGCGGAGGCAAGATCAAGCGCTGCCAGAAACTTGTCGCCCGAGGCCGAGGCCTTGCTCTCGGTCCAGTTCTGATAGCCGACCCATGCAGCAGTGCCGATAACAAGGGCAACAGCGCTGCCGATCAGGATCGGGCCAAAATTCTGCCAAATCTGTTTGGCGCGTGCTGAACGAATTTCCTCGTTGACTTCGCGAATGAAACTGTCGTCTGACATGGGCCTGCTTTTTCTCTCGTGAGCCGGAATTGCTCTTCTTGATAGACTATACGTTCCGCGCTTTTAATCGCAATTCGCGCCATATGTAAGACCCGTTGCACGAAATAAGAGTTTTGTGCTGCCAGAAAGACGACTATCGTCTGCTCTTTGCCATATTTGAGCCTTATCGGCTTAAACTCCCCTTTGCGTTTACGGCCCGCCATGCTTTTTCCTTTTCGTAAAATATGCCTCGCTTTGGCGCTCGCTGCCGCACCTGCCATGGCCGATGCCGACACGAGCAAACCGCAATATGTGCTGATCTCGTTCGATGGCGCGCATGACAACGCGCTCTGGACGCGCAGTCTTGAACTGGCCCACAACAACGATGCGCATTTCACCTATTTTCTGTCCTGCGTCTTCTTGCTGCCGCGCGAGCAGCGTCGCAACTACCAGCCGCCTCATAAACATGCGGGCGCATCCAATGTCGGCTTTGCGCAGACCCGCGATGAAGTGAAGACACGGCTTGCCAATATCTGGCAGGCGCATAGCGATGGCCATGAAATTGCCAGCCATGGCTGCGGCCATTTTGACGGCACCAACTGGTCAACCGCCGACTGGGAAAAGGAGATCAGGGAGTTCCGCCGCATCCTTGCCGGTGCCTACAAGAACAATGCCATAGAAGGCGAACCCGCAAGCTGGCAGGATCTCGCCCGCCGCGGCATTGACGGGTTTCGAGCGCCTTATCTTGCTGCCTCAAAGCCGGTGCAGGATGCGCTCAAGGCCAATGGTTTCCGCTATCAGGCGTCCGCCGTTACAACAGGGCCGCAAATGCCTCAGATCAAGGACGGTTTTGCCTCGTTCGGCCTGCCGCTGATCCCCGAAGGACCGCGCCAGCGCCCGATCATTGCCATGGATTACAATCTTTACATACGCCATTCCAAGGGCAAGGAGATGCCCACGCAATCGGCGCAGTTTGAAGAGCGCGCCTATCAGGCCTTTCGCGCCGCTTTTGACAAGCAATATCAGGGCGATCGCATTCCGCTTCAGATCGGCTTTCATTTCGTGTTGATGAATGACGGCGCCTATTGGCGCGCCATGGAACGGCTGGTCAGGGAAGTCTGCACAAAGCCTGATGTCAAATGCACAAGCTATGGCGATTATCTCAAAAGCCTTCACGCCAATATGCCAGCCGATCAGCCTGCTTTATGACGCCGCTTTCCTGCCTGCGGCGAGACTGATCAATCCTGTCACCACAAGCGACAAAGCTGCAACCTGACTGGCGAGCGTGAAAGAGCCGAATTTCTGTGCAAGGTAGCCCGCAACAACCGGGCCGATAATCTGGCCAACGCTGAAAAAGATCGTCATGCGCGCCAAGGCCCGTTTTGGCGACAGTGGTGCCAGAACGCGGGCAATCTGAAGCCCGAAAGCCGTCAGTGCCATAAAAGTCGCGCCAAGCAAAAAGCCGCCCAGCAACGGCCCCACAGGGGGTGCCAGCATGACGCTGGCCGCCACACCAATGGCTTCCAGAAAAGCCGTTATTGCAAACGCAATAAAAAGGCCGAACCTTTTGCCGATAGGTGCCCACAGCCAGATCGAGGGCGCGGCACTCAAGCCGGTGATCACCCAGACTGCGGCTTCCATCGTGCTGCTGCCGCCCCCGGCCCGCACGACCGCAATCAGAAAGGTTGCCGTTATCACATAACCAAAGCCAAAAATGCCGTAGGCGAGAGCGATCGCATTGAAAGCAAAGCTTTTGGGCAAGGCTGGCTCGCGCTTGCCTTTACCATTGGCGATTGGCCCTTCGCGTACCAGAACAAGTACGGCAATTAACATCAGCACGGTGAGTAAAGCCGCACCGATCCATTCAGCACGCCAGCTATAGCCCATGAATTGAATGGCCGCGACGAGGACCGCCGAAAGTGCGATACCACTGCCGACACCGCCAAAATGCAGCGCGCCCAGATCGGCACGTTCCCGCGCGGCAAGGTGGCTCAGCACAATCGCAGTACACAGGATCATGGTGACGGCGCTGATAAAACCGCCTGCGAACCGAATGACGGCGAACAGCCAGACATTGTCTGTCATCGCCATGGCCGCGCATAGGACCGCGCTGATGACCAGTCCTGAAATGACGCTTGCGCGCTCGATGCCCGCCGACCAGCCAAATCCTGCAACAATCGCGCCCAACAGATAGCCGATATAATTGGCCGAGGCGATGAAACCGGCATCGGCTGCATTAAACCCGACATCGCTCATCATGCCCGGCAGAATGGGTGTGTAGATGAAACGGCCAATCCCCATGGCAGACGCCATGGCCAGAAAACCACCCAGCGCATAGCGCATGGCTTTTCGATGATGAGGGCGAGAGGAAAGATCGGCTTGGGGGGCAGCGTTTGTCATGCGGCGGAAAATAGACCTAAGCCAAAGCATTACAATTGAATTTTTTTTGAAGCTTACATCAATGAAATGCTTCAGAGGCTGGAAAACAATCCAGCCTCCATAAGTATTACGTCCGTTCTTTGACGGAATGTGCCCCAAAGATCAGCTGCTGCGCCATGGGCCTGCCGATAAAGCGCTCCGGGAAGATCGGCGGCACGGCACTGGCTTCGTTGAGCCGGACGATCTGTTCGTCGCTCAATGCAATCTCAAGCGCACCGAAATTGTCCTCCGCCTGCTTTGCGGTTCTGGCCCCTATGATGGGCGAGACGACGGCAGGATTGGCAAGCGTCCAGGCTAGCGCCACCTGCGAGCGCGTGGCACCCAGTTCGTCCGCAACCGTTCCCACCACATCGGCAATGGCGAGCGAGCGCGCGTTGAGGTGGCCGGTCGAGGCAATGATGCCCTTTCTGGTCGGCGCGACATCGGCACTGTTTTCGTCCGAGAGATCGATGCTGCTATATTTGCCGGTCAGAATGCCACCGCCAAGCGGCGACCACGGCAATACGCCCAACCCCAATTCACGCGCCATCGGCATCAGTTCATATTCGACCGTGCGTTCGACAAGCGAATATTCGATTTGCAGCGCAACGAAAGGCGACCAGCCGCGCAGATCGGCCAGCGTCTGCATCTGCGCCACGCGCCAGGCGGGTGTGTTGCAAATGCCGACATACAAAATCTTGCCCGCGCGCACGAGATCATCGAGCGCCCGCATGACTTCTTCCGGCGAAGTGGTAAAATCCCAGGCATGCACATAAAGAAGATCGATGCGGTCGGTATCGAGCTGACGCAGGCTGGTTTCAACCGAGCGTACGAGGTTGAGGCGATGATTGCCACCGGAATTGATGTTTTGCCCGTCACGCGCCATCGTGAACTTGGTGGCGAGCACGATCCGCTCACGCTTGTCCTTGATGAAACCACCTAGAATGCGCTCGGATGCACCATTGGTATAGTTGACGGACGTGTCGATGAAATTGCCGCCGCGATCGACATAGGCATCGAAAATGTGACGGGCCTCGCCTTCCTCGGCACCCCAGCCCCAATCGGAACCGAAGGTCATGGTGCCAAGCGACAAGGGCGAGACGCGCAGGCCCGAACGGCCCAGCAGGCGATAGTTTTCAAGAGAATTGGCTTTAGTCATGGAAAAGGTCTCCAGTGCAGGCGAATGCATCGCTGTTTCTGACGCTTTTATCTGACCTAACTTCACGGGAGCGCGTTAGACGATTTGTCCGCAATCCTTGCATGATTGTCCGAATAAGGGGGACACCCGCTTTTCGCGCGCGCTGTTGCGTGCGATAAGGGCGGCATGAACCAGCTTGCAACGCTTACCGATATTTTAAGCCGCCATGCGCCTGAAGATGGCACCCATCGCAGTGCGCTTCCCGGTGTGACATTGTTGCGCTCATCGACGCCGACCATGCCGATGCCGGTTATTTACGAGCCGACGCTCTGCATCATCGCGCAGGGGCGCAAGCGCGCCATGCTGGGCGCGACCGCTTTCGTCTATGATCCTGCGAGCTATCTGATTGCATCGGTCGACCTGCCGGTCATGGGATCGGTCATCGAGGCGAGTGCCGAGCACCCCTATCTCTGCCTTCAGCTCGATCTCGACGCGGCCATACTCGGCGAAATGGCGCTCCGCTATCCGTCAACGGAACCTTATCATGACGTTATGGCGTCCGGACTTATGCTCAACCGGACAACGCCGATGCTGCTCGATGCGGCGATCCGGCTGGCCGGACTTCTGGATACACCACAAGATATCGATGCGCTTGGCCCCCTGACGATCCGTGAAATTCTCTATCGTCTTCTCAGCGGCGAGAGCGGTGCCATGCTTCGGCAAATGGCACAGGCAGATAGTCGCCTCAACCAGATCGCCCGGGCCATTTTGTGGATCAGGACGCATTTCCGCGAGGCTTGCACGATTGAACAGGCGGCAGAGGTGGCGGGCATGAGCCGCTCGACCTTCCACGCGCATTTCAAGGAGATCACCGCGATGAGCCCGCTTGAATTCCGCACGCATCTGCGCATGCAGGAAGCCCAGCGCCTGATGGTCGGCGACGCTCTTGATGCGGCAAGTGCCGGCTTTCATGTCGGCTATGGCAGTCCATCGCAGTTCAGCCGCGACTATGCCCGCATTTTTGGCGCGCCTCCGGCCCGCCATGCTGGTCAGTTGCGCGGCGAGCATCTCCCTCTTACGGGATAATATGCAGTTTTATCAGATCGAAACGCGCGCATTTTTGCGCACCGGTACGCTGTCGGGCATAGCCGCATGCAGGAAATGGACGAGCGTATCCTGCACCATTTCCAGACGCCGTGCGCAGTCGCGCCAGCCGAAGGGAATATCCTCCGGGCGCGGCGGAATGCGTTGCGGCTCCGCCCCCTCCTCCAGCAGGCAGTTGGCAATGACGATGTGCAGCGCTTCGCTGATCCACGGCGGCGGCGGGGCTTCCTTCTTGCGCAATGCATTGCCGAGCGCCTCGCCGAACAGCAGGGCCGCTGCATAAAGACGGATACCGCGTCGTTCATAGCGCCCGGCCATGTCCACCACCTCGTGCGCGACAAGCCGCCCGCGCAGCGACCAGCGCGCATTGGAGCGCGCCAGCGCGATGCCATCGCCAAGCGCGATCACCGCACGATGAGCGGCGGTAAATTGCGTGATCGCATTTTGCGCGCGCGCCGGATCTTCATTTTCAAGCGCCAGTGCAGCCTGTTGCAATTCCTTGGCCAGCCGGTCGAGAAGCCCGCGCACCGCACGATCGATCAGGCGCACGGGATCGGGTGTAAGCAGAACCTGACTGAACAACAGCCCGACGCCCGCCCCCACCACCACATCGAGCAGGCGCGTAACACCCGCCACCTGTGGTCCCATCACCAGAACCAAAAGCGCTGAAACGCCGGATTGAATGGCAATCGACGGAGCCAGACCAAATGTCGTCGCAAGCACCATCGCAATGAAGGTCACAACACTCATGTGAAGAACAGGGATCGTGTCCGGCAAGAGCAGCGAAAGCTCACCGACCGCCACGCCCGTGGTCACGCCGATCATGACGCTCACCGCCTGTTTGGCATGGTTGGGCAGATTGGGCGCCAGACAGATCACCGCCGTCACCATGGCAAAGACCGGCAGCGGTTGACCGAGCAGCCATTGCGCAATCAGCCATGCAAAGCCACCCGCGCAGGAAGCGATCAGCGCATCGCGCCAGCTCACCGACCATTGCTGCACGATCTGGGTTACGCGACGATGCAAGAGCTTCTCCGACTAGGGACAGTATTATAAGTAATAAAGAAGAAATATGTATAGAATACGAGCAATAAGGTTAGATTATGAATATTATGACTTTAAGAATACCGCATATCGATCCGGTTTGAAACCGACCATGTATTTGCCGTCCTTCTCAACAACGGGTCTTTTGACCATGGAGGGCTGTTCGAGCATCAGAGCTCGTGCCTTGTCCGCATCAACATCGGCGCGTACATCATCGGGCAATTTGCGGAAGGTCGTACCGGCGCGGTTGAGCAATTGCTCCCATGCGATATTTTTTAAAAACTGGTCGAGCGTTGCTGCATCGAGTCCGTCCTTCTTGTAATCATGGAAGGCGTAATCCACCCCATGATCCTCAAGCCATGTGCGTGCCTTCTTCATGGTGTCGCAATTCTTGATACCGTAAATTGTCACGCTCATGCCTGTCTCCTTCAATGCTGTGATCAAAGACCAGTCGCGTTTGCGTTTCAATCCCCTGATTGCGCGAAAAAGTGCCTATGCCCAGCTATCAGCTTGGCAAAAACCATCGTCAATCAAGGCAAAGCTGTGCCTATTGATGGCGAAATTGTGTCATTTTGAGCTTTTGCGCTCGCGTTCGATGAGATCGCGTTTGCGCTCGATACCCCAGCGATAGCCCGACAATGCACCATCATTGCGCACCACGCGGTGACATGGCACGGCGATTGCAATCTTGTTCGAAGCACAGGCGCTGGCTACGGCACGCACGGCTTTGGGCGCACAGATCTGTTCGGCAAGCGTGCTGTAACTCACTGTTTTTCCAAACGGTATTTCCTGCAAGGCCTGCCAGACACGCTGCTGAAACACCGTGCCGCGTAGATCAAGCGGCAGGTCGAGACCAATTCCCGGCGCTTCCACAAAACCGATGACCTTGGCCACCATCATTTCAAAATCTTTATCCCCACCAAGAAGTACTGCATGGGGAAATGTTTTTTCCAGATCATGCAGCAGTTCTTCCGGGTCATCGCCGAGATAAATCGCGCACACCCCTTTTGCGCTGGCGGCGACCAGAACGGCGCCAAGGGTCGACTGACCGATGGCAAAGCGGATATTTTCGCTCTTGCCACCCTTGCGATAAGTCTCTGGTTTCATTCCAAGAATCTTTTCAGACACGTCATAAAACCGGCTGCTGGAATTATAACCCGCCGCATAGATCGCATCGGTGATACGGTTTTCCGTCTGAAGGGCGTTACGCAATTTCCCGGCACGATGCGCGGCCCCATAGGCTTTTGGCGTCAGGCTGGTGAAGGCCTTGAAAATGCGGTGAAAATGCGCGGGGCTCGTCTCGACCGCGGCGGCTATTTCTTCAAGTGAAGGCATTTCCTCGGCCGTTTCGATATAGTGGCATGCGGCCGCGACCATGTCGGCGTGCCGGGCCGTGTCCTGCGCTGCAAGTGTCTGTTTTATATGCGGTTTGCAACGCATGCAGGGACGAAAGCCTGCCTGTTCGGCTTGCGTGCAATCCTCGAAAAACCGGACATTGCCGCGTTTGCCACGCTTTGACGGGCATGATGGACGGCAATAAATGCCGGTGGTCAAAACCGCATAGACGAATGTGCCGTCCGATGCCCGATCCCGGTCGAGCACCTTTTGCCAGCGGCTGTCTTCGCGTTCATCCTTATGCATCATCATGAGAGCCATCATATCCATTCCTGTCCTGAATCAATACGGATATATGCGCTTTGCAGAGAGCCGACACTCCGCTCCTTGCTTTCAAATCCGGCCATGATTTCCACACCACGACGAAATGCCGCACATAACCGAACACGCTCTCATCAGACCCCATAAACAGATCGATTGAAGCGGTTCTGGTCGTGTCGTGTGAAAGATGACGGCAGCGTGGATCAAGCGCAAAATGAAGCTGTAAAACCAGCCACATGGCTCAATGCCTTGAAGCCGTTTCGTTCCGGCCCCTCTGCAAATGTGGCGCCGTTTGAGGTCTGCTTATGTGGCGCTAAATTTTGCAAATAAAACAGACAGTTACCAATTCTTTGGCCCCTATTGCAAAGACAGGCCACAGCTGTTTCACAACCAGAATGCTTGACCAAGAATTCATTTGACTTATTATGCAAATGCGAACTATTTGCAACTATATACAAATACGGGTTTTGCAAGCTCGAATGGCTTTTTGAAAAGCATTCAAAAGCAGGATATTCTTATATAAAACAAAGGGATAAAAATTTCAGATGCTGCTCGATCCGGAAACATTTTCGCATCATGCGCGCCGAAGAAGCGGCGAAGGCGTCAGGCAGATTTTAAAGCATGCTGGCTTGCGCCCAACGCGGCAGCGCCTGCTGCTTGGCACGCTTCTGTTTACCGACCAGCATCGCCATGTAACCCCGACATGCTGCGCGAGGAAGTTGCGGCCTGCGGAGAAAAGCTATCATTTGCAACGGTTTACAACACATTGAACCAGTTTTCCGAAGCCGGCCTTATCCGCAGGATCAGCCTGCATGGTGAGCCGACTTACTTCGATACCGATACCGGCGACCATGCCCATTTCTATATCGACCGCGAAGATCGCATCATCGATATTCCTCTTCAGGCCATCGGCATCGGCCCCCTGCCCGCGCCGCCGCCCGGTTACAGGGTCGAAAAAGTGGATATTCTTATCCATTTGAAGGCCGAAAACGACAGCGACTAAATTTTCAAAAAAGCCCGATTTGTCGCAGGCGCGACCCGCGTAGTTTGATTCAGATCAATGACTTGTCGTTGCAGAACGCTGATATGAAATCTATCGTTACAGCTATCCGTAGAGGATGGTTTTCGTTATGCGCTGCGAGGGGATTTCATGAACTACGCCGCTGGTACAGTCCTTTCCGGTCTGGGAGCACTTTTTGCCGTGCTTCTGGCCGGATTTTCTCATGACGAGCTGTTCAGGACCCATATGTGGATCCTGTTCATCGTGCTCGCCATTTTCACAATTCTGCTGATGCGCAATGCCGAATACGGCCTTTCGCCGAAAAAGGTAGACCAGTCCACCTATATGGACGGTCCGATCCGCTATGGCGTGATCGCAACCGTCTTCTGGGGTGTGGCCGGTTTTCTGGTCGGTGTTCTGATCGCAGCACAGCTTGCGTTCCCCGATCTCAACCTGCAGCCCTATTTCAACTTCGGTCGTTTGCGTCCGTTGCACACGTCCGCGGTGATCTTTGCCTTCGGCGGCAACATCCTGATCGCTTCGTCGTTTTATGTTGTGCAGCGCACCTGTCGCGCTCGCCTCATCGGCGGCGATCTCGCATGGTTCGTGTTCTGGGGTTACAACCTCTTTATCGTGATGGCTGCGACCGGATATCTGCTGGGGATTACGCAGAGCCGCGAATATGCCGAACCCGAATGGTATGTCGATCTGTGGCTGACCATCGTCTGGGTCGTCTATCTCGTGGTCTTCCTCGGAACCATCTTCAAGCGCAAGGAGCCGCATATCTATGTGGCGAACTGGTTCTACCTCTCCTTCATCATCACCATCGCCATGCTGCATATCGTCAACAATCTGGCGATCCCGGTCTCCTTCCTTGGCGTGAAGAGCTATTCCGCCTTTGCAGGCGTGCAGGATGCGGTAACGCAATGGTGGTACGGGCATAATGCGGTCGCCTTCTTCCTGACCGTACCCTTCCTTGCGATGATGTATTATTTCGTGCCCAAGCAGGCGGAACGTCCGATCTATTCGTATCGGCTCTCCATCGTGCACTTCTGGTCGATCATCTTCCTCTATATCTGGGCTGGTCCTCACCATCTGCATTATACGGCTGTTCCCGACTGGGCGCAGACGCTCGGCATGGTGTTCTCGATCATGCTGTGGATGCCGTCCTGGGGTGGCATGATCAACGGTCTGATGACGCTTTCGGGCGCATGGGACAAGGTGCGGACCGATCCGATCATCCGTTTGATGGTTGCTGCCATCGCCTTCTACGGCATGGCGACATTCGAAGGCCCGATGCTCTCGATCAAGGCCGTCAACTCGCTTTCGCACTACACGGACTGGACCATCGGTCACGTTCATGCCGGTGCGCTTGGCTGGAATGGCATGATCTCGTTTGCCGCCGTCTATTATCTGGCACCAAAGCTGTGGAACCGTCAGCGGCTCTATTCGATCCGCATGGTCAACTGGCACTTCTGGCTCGCAACACTCGGCATCGTGCTCTACGCCGCCGCCATGTGGGTTGCCGGTATCCAGCAGGGCCTGATGTGGCGCGAATACGACGATCAGGGCTTCCTCGTCTATTCCTTCGTGGAAACCGTGGCTGCGATGTTCCCTTACTACGTCATCCGTACGCTGGGCGGTGTGCTCTATCTCGCTGGCGGATTGGTGATGGCCTGGAACGTCTATCAGACCATTCGCGGAAACCTGCGTCTCGAAGCCCCGATGGACGGTCGCAAGACTGCCGCCCCCAAGCTGCAGCCCGCCGAATAAGGAGCGTGTGATTTATGTCTATCCTGAAGAAACACTCCAAACTGGAGAAGAACGCAACGCTCCTGCTGATCGCCTCGCTTGCCGTGGTGACCGTTGGCGGTATCGTTGAAATCGCACCGCTCTTCTATCTCGAAAATACCATCGAGAAGGTGGAAGGCATGCGCCCCTATTCGCCGCTGGAACTGGCGGGCCGTGACGTCTATGTGCGCGAAGGTTGCTACCTTTGCCACAGCCAGATGATCCGCCCGTTCCGCGACGAGGTGGAACGCTACGGTCATTACAGCCTTGCGGCAGAATCCATGTATGACCATTCGTTCCAGTGGGGCTCCAAGCGCACAGGGCCGGACCTTGCGCGCGTCGGCGGTCGCTATTCCAACGAATGGCACGTCCAGCATCTGGTGCGCCCGCGTGACGTGGTGCCGGAATCCGTGATGCCAAATTACGAATTCCTGCGTGATCGCCCGCTTGAGGCAAGCAACATTGCGGCAAACCTCAAGGCCAATGCGGCGGTCGGCGTGCCTTATACGCAGGAAATGATCGACAATGCCCTCGCCGATCTCAAGGCGCAGGCAACGCCGGATGCGGATGCATCGGGTGTCGAGACCCGTTACCCCAAGGCTCGTACCGGTGACTTCGACGGTAACCCGCAGATGATCTCGGAGATGGACGCGCTGATCGCCTATCTCCAGATGCTCGGCACGCTGGTTGACTTCTCCACTTACGACCAGTCCCCGAAGGCACGTTAACGCGGAGTAAAAGCAATGGATTACACGACCTTGCGCACTTTCGCCGATAGCTGGGGCCTTCTGGCCATGATGATCTTCGTCATCGCAGCCGTCCTTTACGCTTTCCGTCCGGGAAGCAAAGGACTGGCCGACGACGCGAAGAACATCCCATTCAAGGACGAAGAAAATGACTGACAAGCAAATTGATGAGGTCAGCGGTGTTGCCACGACCGGCCACGAATGGGACGGCATCAAGGAACTCGACAACCCCATGCCGCGTTGGTGGTTATGGACCTATTACGCAACCGTATTCTGGGCGCTCGCCTATGTGATTGCCTATCCGGCCTGGCCACTGATCTCCAGTTCTACGGGCGGCATGCTCGGCTGGTCGAGCCGCGGCGAGTTCTGGCAGGAAAACACCGAGATTGCTGCCGGACGGCAGAATATTCTCGACCAGATCAAGGCCAAGGACGTGCACCAGATCATGGCCGATGAAAATCTGCGTCAATATGCAATCGCTGGCGGTGCGGCGGCCTTCCGCGTCAATTGCGTGCAGTGCCACGGCACCGGCGCACAAGGCGCACCCGGCTATCCGAACCTCAATGACGACGATTGGCTGTGGGGTGGTTCGGTTGACGACATCCTCCAGACGATCCAGCACGGTGTGCGTTCCAATGACGATGCCGACACCCGCGTTTCCGAAATGCCGGCTTTTGCCGATGTTCTGGAACCGGCTCAGGTCCGTGAAGTTGCCGCCTATGTGGTGAGCCTGTCGGGCACGCCGCGCGATGCGTCAATGGTTCCTGCGGGCAAGCAGGTCTTTACCGAGAACTGCGCCGTCTGCCATGGCGAGGATGCCAAGGGCCTGCGTGAGTTCGGTGCACCCAACCTCACCGACGCCATCTGGTTCTATGGTTCGGGCGAAGACGCCATTGCGCGTCAGGTCTCACATCCAAAACACGGCGTGATGCCCGCATGGGAAACGCGTCTGGGCGACACAACCGTCAAGCAACTCGCCATCTTCGTGCACTCTTTGGGTGGCGGCGAATAAAACATTCCCCCGGCCCCGTTCTCGGGGCCGGGGTTTACGGCAGCCGGTCACGGCCGATCGGCGACCCATCAGGCCGCGCGTTTAACGCGAGGCTCAGGAGCAAGACCATGTCAGACGATGTCGAGCGCATTGATGCTCAGGCAGTCAATTCCCCCAAAACCCGCCAGGCGCTTTATGCGGCGCGGGTAAAAGTCTTTCCCAAGCGTGTCTATGGCGAATTCCGCCGCTTCAAGTGGCTCATCATGGCGATCACGCTGGGCATCTATTATCTCACGCCGTGGCTGCGCTGGGATCGTGGTCCCTATGCGCCCGATCAGGCCGTGCTGATCGATCTGGCCAATCGCCGCTTCTATTTCTTCTTCATCGAAATCTGGCCACAGGAATTCTATTACGTCGCGGGCTTGCTGATCATGGCGGGCCTCGGGCTGTTTCTCGCAACCTCGGTCGCAGGCCGTGCATGGTGCGGCTATACCTGCCCGCAGACCGTGTGGGTCGATCTTTATCTCGTCGTCGAGCGCGCCATCGAAGGCGACCGCAACGCGCGCATGAAGCTCGACAAGGCTCCCTATACATTCGACAAGATCTGGAAGCGCGTGACCAAGCACGCCATCTGGGTGGTGATCGGCATTCTGACCGGCGGCGCGTGGATTTTCTATTTTGCCGATGCGCCCAGTCTGCTCATGGATTTCGTGACCGGACAGGCGCCCACAATTGCCTATATGACGGTTGCGATCCTCACTGCCACGACCTACACATTTGGCGGGCTGATGCGCGAGCAGGTCTGCACCTATATGTGCCCATGGCCGCGCATTCAGGCAGCCATGCTCGATGAGAACTCGCTGACCGTCACCTATAATGACTGGCGCGGCGAACCCCGTTCGCGCCATGCCAAAAAGGCTGCGGCCCTTGGCGAGACCGTTGGCGATTGCGTGGATTGCAATGCCTGCGTTGCCGCCTGCCCGATGGGCATCGACATTCGCGACGGCCAGCAGCTTGAATGCATCACCTGTGCGCTGTGCATCGATGCCTGCAACTCGGTGATGGATAAGGTCGGCAAGCCGCGTGGTCTCATCTCCTATGCGACACTGGCCGATTACAACGCCAACATGGCGCTCGCCACCGATAATGGCGCCACATCGATTCAGCCGTCCCGCGTTTATGACGCACCCAATAAATTCTCCGACAAGGTCGAAAACCTTCAATGGAAAAAGGTGCTGCGCCCGCGCAGCCTGTTCTATTTCATCATCTGGGCGCTGATCGGCGTCACGCTGGTGATTTCGGTTTCAACCCGCCAACGCATCGGCATCAATGTGTTGCACGACCGCACGCCGCAATATGTGCTTTTGTCCGACGGTTCGATCCGCAACGGCTATACGGTCAAGCTGTTGAACATGATCCCCGAACCGCGTACCTTCCGTCTGTCGATTGAAGGCCTGCCGGGGGCAAAGCTGACCGTGCAGGATGAAACATCGGAAGCCGACGGCGATTATGATGTGCCGGTCGAGCCAGACCGGCTCAAGACCTTGCGCGTCTTCGTCACTTTGCCACGCGATGCCATTGCCGAACCGCGCAAGGATTACGAAATAGAAGTGCGCGACGCCAATGGTGCCGAACATGCCCGCTACAAGGCCACCTTCATGGCCCCTGAACGTCGATGATGGAAGGTGAATGCTATGACCGTTAAATCAAAAACCGCAGGCACGTTCACCGGCTGGCACATGCTTGCCATCATGCTCGGCTTCTTCGGCGTCATCATCGTCGTCAACCTGATCATGGCTTATAACGCCATCAGCACCTGGAGCGGCTTTGTGGTGAAGAACACCTATGTCGCAAGTCAGGAATTCAACGAAAAGGCCGAGACCGGCAAAGAACAGGCCGCACTCAACTGGCAGTCGAAGCCAACGCTTGAACAAGGCATCTTCATCTGGCGGGTCAATGACAGCAATGGCAATCCGGTGGCTGTGACCGGCGGTACGGTCGAATTCAAGCGCCCGGTGGGCGACGCCCATGACACCAAGGTAACACTTGCAACCGGCGAACCCGGCATGCTGACCGCGCCGCTGGAGCTCGGTGAAGGCGCATGGATCATGGAAGTCAATGCCGATGCCGGACTTGACGATCCCTATCGCCACATCATTCGCGTTCTGGTGAAGGACGGGAGGATATTATGAGCTGCTGCGTTGAAAGTGCACAGATCGCCACCGTACTCGGCACGGTTTCGCCCGAAGAAATGCTGCTTGCAAGCCGCAGCCTCGGCGACGGAATGCGCCAACTCGATCTCTCCGTGCCTGCCGTGCATTGCGGCCTGTGCATCAAGACCATTGAAGACGGTTTGAGCCAGATCGCAGGCGTCGCCTATGTCCGCGTCAACCTCACCGCACGCCGTGTCACCATCCGCTGGAAGGATGGTGACACGCCGCCCGATGTCATCGATCCGCTGCGCAGGCTCGGTTATGAGGCGCATATCTTTGACAATCTGCAGGAAAAAGACCCTGCTTTCACACGGCTTTTGATCGCGCTTGGCGTTGCAGCCTTTGCATCGAGCAATGTCATGCTGCTTTCGGTCGCCGTCTGGTCGGGTGCGGATGCCGCAACGCGCGACATGTTCCACTGGATTTCCGGCCTTATCGCACTGCCGACGCTGATCTATTCGGGCCGCATTTTTTATGTCTCGGCGTGGAATGCGCTGCGCGCGCGCCGCGTCAACATGGATGTGCCGATTGCACTCGCCATTTCGCTGGCCTTTGCCATGAGCGTCTATGAGACGATGAACCATGGCCAGCACGCCTATTTCGACGCATCCGTGTCGCTTCTGTTCTTCCTTTTGATCGGGCGCACGCTCGATTATCTGATGCGGGCACGCGCGCGTTCCGCCGTGCGCGGTCTTGCGCAATTAAGCCCGCGCGGTGCCGTGGTGATCGGCGAGAATGACGAGCGCAATTATCTGCCGGTCAATGAAATTCGTCCCGGTATGCGCATTATTCTGGCCGCAGGCGAACGCGTGCCGGTCGACGCCAAGGTCGAGGAAGGCCGCTCGGAACTCGATTGCGCCATAGCCTCGGGCGAAAGCGATGCCGTGCCGGTCGGTCCGGGCTCGGATATTCGCGCCGGAACGCTCAATCTCTCCACACCGCTCGTCATAAGGGCGACCGCCGAAGCCAAGGATTCTTTCCTTGCTGAAATGGTGCGGCTCATGGATGTGGCGGAAAGCGGCCGCGCCTATTATCAGCGCATTGCCGACCGCGCGTCGGAGCTCTATGTGCCGATGGTGCATTCCATGGCGTTTCTCGCCTTTGTCGGCTGGATGGTCTATACGGGCGGCGACTGGTATCGCTCGATCTATATCGCGATCTGCACGCTGATCATCACCTGCCCCTGCGCGCTGGCACTAGCTGTCCCGATCGTTCAGGTGGTCGCAGCGCGGCGCCTGTTTGAAAATGGCATCATGATCAAGGACGGCTCGGCGATGGAACGCATGGCCGAAATCGACACCGCCGTCTTTGACAAGACCGGCACGCTGACACTCGGCCAGCCGCGCCTTATCGATACGGATCGTGTCGACCCGCATCATCTGGAAATCGCCGCCGAACTCTCGCTTTATTCACGCCATCCGCTGTCGCGCGCGCTGGCGCTGTTTTCCGGTTCCAAGCCGATGACCGCGTTCACCCGCATCGAGGAAGTGCCCGGATCGGGCATCGAGGCGGAGATTGCGGGAAAAGTCTACCGGCTCGGCAAGCGCGATTGGGCAACAACCACCACGGCCAGTCCCAGCGACGGGCCTGAGACCTGCCTGTCGCTCGACGGTCACCTGCTTGAAACATTCCGCTTCGAGGACAGCCCGCGCGAAGATGCCGCCAATGCCATTGCCAGCCTCAGCAAAGACGGCATCAAGCTTGGCATCATCTCCGGTGACAAAAAGCCTGCGGTCGCGAAACTGGCCGATTATCTCGGCGTCAAAAATTATCGCAGCGAGGTTCTGCCCGCCGACAAGTCGCAACTGGTGCAGGAACTGACGAGCGAAGGCCGCAAGGTGCTGATGGTCGGTGACGGCCTCAATGATGCGCCCGCGCTCGTTGCAGCGCATGTTTCCATGGCACCGGCGACCGCTGCCGATATTGGACGCAATGCCGCCGATTTCGTCTTCCTGCGCTCAAGCCTTTCCGCCGTGCCGCTGGCCTTTGCCGTCTCTAAAGAAGCAGGCAGGCTCATCCGGCAGAATTTCGCGCTCTCGATTGGTTATAACATTATCGCCGTGCCGATTGCAATTTTTGGCTATGTGACGCCGCTGGTCGCAGCCCTCTCCATGTCTTTGTCATCCATCGTGGTGGTGAGCAACGCGCTTCGATTGAAGGCCGGAAAGCAGAACAAGCAGCAGTCCGAGATCAGGGCGGCATCCATCGGCGTCATGAAAGAAGCACATAAATGAGCGGGCTTCTCTTCCTCATTCCCATAGCACTCGGACTTGGCGTTTTGGGACTGATCGGTTTTCTGTGGTCGCTGAAAAACGGCCAATATGATGATCTCGACGGGGCCGCGAACCGCATCCTGCTCGATGACGAAGCGCGGCCGATTCCTGATACTAGTCCGTCACAAGAACAGCCCGCAGATCGTTGACATTGGTGCCGGTCGGTCCCGGCGCGAAGAGATCATCGATGGCCGCAAATGCCGTCCAGGCATCATTGGCATTGAGCCTTGCCGCGCCATCCTCACCCGCCTTTTGCAGCCGCAAAACCGTGCTGCCATCGGCAAAGGCCCCGGCATTATCCTCCGACCCATCAATGCCATCGGTGTCGGCAGCCAGCGCATGGATAGTGTCATAGCCATCGATATCGAGCGCGAAGGACAAGAGAAACTCGCTGTTGCGCCCGCCCTTGCCGCCTTTGGCCTTGATGGTCACAGTGGTTTCACCACCCGACAGGATCACCACCGGCTTTTTGAACGGACGGTTACGGCTTGCCACTTCACGGGCGATGGCCGCGTGCATATGCGCGACTTCGCGTGCTTCGCCTTCTATGGAATCCGACAGGATCACGGCTTCCACGCCGTGAGCGCTTGCCGCACGGCTCGCTGCTTCCATCGATACGGCAGCGGAAGCAATCACCCGCACTTCGTTTTTCGCAAAGATCGCGTCACCGGGCTTTGGCGCGTGGGCAGCATCGCTTTTGATATGGTCCAGCACGGCTTGCGGCAATTCGAGCCTGTAGCGTTCGATGATTTTCAGCGCATCGTCACGGCTGGTCGCATCCGGCACGGTCGGACCGGAGGCGACAAAGGCCGGATTGTCACCGGGAATATCCGACACGATGAGCGAAAAGACGCGCGCCGGATGGGCAGCCGCTGCAAGCCTGCCGCCCTTGATGGTGGAAAGATGTTTTCTCACCGCATTCATGGCCGAAATCGGTGCGCCGGAGGCGAGCAGCGCCTTGTTGACGGCAATCTCGTCTTCCAGCGTCAGACCTTCGGGCGGCGATGGCAGCAATGCCGAGCCGCCACCGGAAACAAGCGCCACCACCAGATCGTCTTCGGTGAGGTCTGATACGGCATCAAACAAACGCTTTGTAGCGGCAAGTCCGGCCTCGTCCGGCACCGGATGCGCGGCCTCGATAATTTCGATATACTGGCATGCACAGGCATAGCCATAACGCGTCACCACCACGCCTTCGAGCGGCGCGGCTCCATGCTTTTCAGCCCAGGCTTTTTCAAACGCTGCCGCCATCTGCGCCGACCCCTTGCCCGCGCCGATCACGATCACGCGGCCTTTCGGCTTCTCCGGCAGGTTGTCGCGGATGACACGTTCAGGATCGGCAGCGGCAACGGCTGCTTCAAACAGACTGGTCAGAAAGGCTTTTGGATTGGTTATTGCTGGCACGCGCGTCTCCTCTTACTCCCGGCGCGCGCACCATGCCTCAAACCGCCCGTCAGGCCAAGACGCTTTTCGCTGGTTTTCCAGCTATATAGGTTTCGACCACGGCGCGGTCGTCACCCAGCGTTTGCAGCAGGAACAACTCCTGTGCGAGGCTGGCACCCGCCGCCATGCGAAGCCGCATTGCAGAGGTGGCAGACGAATCAAGCACCACCATGTCGGCTTCGGTTCCCTCGTCGAGCGTGCCGATCTTATCCTGCATCGAGAGCGCACGCGCATTGCCAAGCGTCATCATGTAAAAGGACTGCAATGGATTGAGCCTTTGTCCGCGCAATTGCAGCACTTTGTAGCCTTCATCGAGCGTGCGCAGCATGGAAAAGCTGGTGCCGCCGCCGATATCGGTTGCCACCGCCATACGCACACCGGCTTCTTGCAGGCGGTCACGGTCGAAAAGACCGGAGCCGAGGAACAGATTGGACGTCGGGCAGAACACGGCGACCGCCCCCGTCTCGGCCATCACGCCCACTTCGCGCTCCTCGATATGAATGGAGTGTCCGAGCAGCGTTTTGTCGCCTAAAAGCCCGTAATGTTCGTAAATGCCGAGATAATCCGGCGCATCGGGATAAAGCGATTTGGTAAATTCGATCTCGTCGTGATTTTCCGACAGATGCGTCTGGATATAACAGTCGGGGTGTTCACGGGCCAGCGTCTGGCTCGCCTCCATCTGCTCGGGCGTCGAGGTGATGGCAAAGCGCGGGCTGATTGCATAATCAAGCCGGTCCACGCCGTGCCAGCGGGCAATCAGCGCCTTGGTATCATCATAGCCCGATTGCGCGGTGTCGCAGAGCGCTGCCGGCGCATTGCGGTCCATCATCACCTTGCCGCCCAGCATACGCATGCCGCGATGCTTTGATGCGCGGAAATAGGCGTCGGCGCTTTGGGGATGAACCGAACAATAGGCGACCGCCGTCGTCGTGCCATGGCGCAGCAATTCATCGAGAAAACGCTCGGCAATGAATTCGGCGTGCTGCTCGTCGGCAAATTTCTGCTCGGCCACGAATGTATAGGTGTTGAGCCATTCAAGCAGATTGGCGGCATAGGACGCCACCACCTGCGTCTGCGGATAATGGATATGCGTATCGATGAAACCCGGCAGGATAAGATGCGGGCGATGATCGCGGACCTCTATGTCTGCGCCCGCTTCGGCGCTCACTTGCGCGTAATCGCCAAGACGCGCAATACGGCCATTCTCGGTGAGAACGGCACCGTCTTCGATATAGTGATAGGATTGAGTGTCATCCAGACTTTGCGGTTCGTCGAGAAAAGTCAGCACGCGGCCACGGATGAGAAGTCTGGTCATTTTTGTTCTTCTCCTGTTTGCGGCTCTGTAGCCTCTACAGCATCGGCCCAAAAATCGGAATCGATTTTTGGAAAGCACGATGCGTAGCTTCAAAAACTGAGAGCGTGTTTGGTGCGTCCAAACGGACGTGGCGCACGCTCTAACGATGCGCGATACAAGCAAGCTGCATAAACGAGGATAGCATGGATTCTCATTGAATGACGGGCATCCAAAAGCATGAACATGAATATTCTAAAAGTATCGTCTAAATAAATAAAAGCAGATATATAACTTTGAATTTATTATTATCTTCCGAAGAGAAAATATATTGCTATTGAAGACGAACCTGTTTTGTGATCAAGAGTAGTGAGGGCGTCATATCTGCCGAGGCGGAATGACCGGGCAACATTCAATAGAGACTGTTTTATGAAAAATTACCATAGCCTTGGCCTTGCAGCCGTATTTACGAGCCTTTTCAGCCTTTCCGCAATCGCGGCTCCGCTTCCGGGCGGTGCCAGCACATTGCAGGAAACTTTTGAAGACTGGACCGTCTCCTGCCAGTCGCAAAAGGAAGTGACGGCCTGCGCGATCCGGCAGGAACAGAGCAGCACGCAGACCGGCCAGCGAGTTCTGACCGCCGAACTGCGTAGCGTGGCAGGCAAGGTCGATGGCGTGATCCTGATGCCGTTCGGTCTCGATCTCGCCAAGGGCGCTGCCCTCAAGATTGATGAAGCCGCAGGGCCAACGCTTGCCTTCTCCACCTGCCTGCCGCAGGGTTGTCTGGCGCCTGTCAGCTTCGATGCAAAGCAGATCGCAGCGCTCAAGGGCGCTCAGAACCTGAACGTCACGACGACTGCACTCAATCCAAGCCAGCCAGTCGCCTTCAAGATCTCGCTCAAAGGTTTCGGCGCAGCACTCGACCGCATCGTCGCGCTGACGAAATAAGCTTCGGCCTATCGCGGATACGGTATGATATCCGCAACATGCGACTGAGCCGTGTAGCCTCGCGCTACACGGCATTTCTTTGTCCAGAGCGTATTATTTAGAGCGCCGGTGTGATTGAATTAGATCGAAACGCGCTCTATGTGCGCCAGATGCCTGCGCCAGCGCAGCGTCATCAGCACCGCCACCATGCCAAGCCCGGCGGCAAGACCGAGCCAGATGCCCTTACCCTGCATGCCGAACTGGAAGGCCAAAAGCGCGCCCAAAGGCAGCCCAACGCCCCAATAGCCGAACAAAGCCAGAAGCATCGGGATGCGCGTGTCCCGGAGACCCCGCAACATACCGGCTGCCACGGCTTGCGCCCCATCGACAGTCTGGAACAGGGCTGCGAGCGCCAGAAAAGTCACTGCCAGTTCAATGACCGCAAAATTATCGGGGTCGTTTAAATCGAGAAACACCCCGATGAACAGACGCGGAATGAGGAGCATCAACAGTCCCATCAGCCCCATGAAGCCGACGCCTAGCGCATAGGCGCTCCAGCCTGCATAGGCGACGCCCTTGGCATCGCCGCGCCCATAGGCACGCCCGACACGCACCGTCGCCACCTGCCCGAAGCCCAGCGGCACCATGAAACTGAGCGACGCCACCTGGATCGCCACCGCATGGGCGGCCATCGCCGTCGAACTGATATAGCCCATCATCACCACGGCAGCGTAGAAAATAGAGGTTTCGAAAGCGAAGGTCAGTGCCATGGGAAAGCCGATGCGCCACAATTCGATGAGCCGCGGCCAGTCGGCCCGCCAGAAGCGCCCGAACAGCCGATAACGGCGGAACCGGCGGTGCCGCATTGTTATGAAGGCCATGCCAAGGAACATCATCGTGCTTGACAGTGTCGTGGCGATACCTGCCCCGTGCAATTCCATGCGCGGAAAACCGAAATGACCGAAAATCAGCGTCCAACCGGCAAGAGCGTTGAAGCCAATGGCACCGGCTGCCACCAAAAGCGTCCACATTGGCTTTTCCATTGCGGCAAAGAACGAGCGCAGCACGACGTAGAAAAGATAAGGGAGCAGCGCCCATTGCAGCGTATGCATGAAATCGGTCGAACGGGCGGCAACAGAAGGCTCCTGCCCTAAAAACAGATAGATCGCCTCGCAGTGCCAGAGGACCAGCCATAATGGGATGGAGATAATAATCGCCGACCACAGCCCCTGACGTACGGTGCGTCGCACGTCGCGGACCGAATGCCGGTTGCGGCCAAGAGCTATGGCGATCATCGGCATGGTGGCCGAGATCAATCCCATCGAGAAGATCATCATCGTATGGTAAAGACTTGTGGCCAGAAGTGCCGAGGCCAGCGTTTCCTTGCCCAGACGACCGATGAAGATCACATCAGTGGCCGTGAGGGCTGCCTGAGAAAGATTGGTCAGAATCAGTGGCCAGCCGAGTTTCAGCGCAGTTGCTACTTCCCGTTTCCAGCGCTGTACGCCGTGCGGATATGGCTCCTGAAAGCCTGTCGCCATTGTATCAACCACATTTTACTCCCTTGGCCCAATTTATGACCTATCCCGCCCTTTTGCCGGTAAGCCCATAGCCAAAGCACACGTCAAAACATCGAAGTCCCACATATTGGCCGGGAACGATCATTGCCTGAGTGATCGTGTTCCCGACTTTCGGGTTATTCAATGTCGATGGTGAACGTTACAGGTTCCAGAAACTTGTTCGTGATGGATTGCGCATCAATCTGCACAAACAATAGCCAATGGATAGCAGACCTGCCCAAAGAAGCAACTCATTGCGCAATCAGATGCTCGTCTTCTGACTTATCGTGAAATTGATTTTCCGGTATGTCGCAAAACTGCATTTTTCTGACCGCCGGTTTATTGACCGCAATCCGAAACCGTCTACCAATGAGGAACACTTCATTTTGCGAGGAACGCTATGCGCAGCACCAAGCTCATTCACGTAGTCGGCTGTCACGCCGAAGGCGAAGTCGGCGATGTGATTGTCGGAGGCGTGGCCCCTCCTCCCGGTGATACCGTGTGGGAACAGTCGCGTTTTATCGCCCGCGACGAGACTTTGCGTAATTTTGTGCTCAACGAACCGCGCGGCGGTGTGTTCCGGCATGTCAACCTGCTGGTGCCGCCAAAGGACCCGCGTGCGCAAATGGGCTTCATCATCATGGAGCCCGCCGATACGCCGCCCATGTCCGGCTCAAACTCGATCTGCGTTTCAACGGTTCTTCTCGATAGCGGCATAATCCCGATTCAGGAGCCGGTGACACGCATGGTGCTGGAAGCGCCCGGCGGCATCATCGAAGTGGAAGCCGAATGCCGTAATGGCAAAGCCGAGCGCATCCATGTACGCAACGTACCCTCCTTCGCCGACAAGCTCGACGCAATGCTTGAAGTGGAAGCGCTTGGCACGCTTACTGTTGATACGGCTTATGGCGGCGACAGTTTTGTCATCGTCGATGCCAGCCAGATCGGTATGAAGATTGAGCCTGATCAGGCACGCGAGCTGGCTGAAATCGGAGTAAAGATCACAAAGGCCGCCAATGAACAGCTTGGCTTTCGTCACCCGCAAAAAGACTGGAACCATATTTCGTTTTGCCAGATCACCGAGCCGGTTACCCGGGAGGGCGACGTCTTGACCGGCGTCAATACTGTTGCCATACGCCCGGCCAAACTGGATCGCTCACCAACTGGCACCGGCTGTTCTGCGCGCATGGCTGTGCTTTATGCAAAAGGTCAGATGAAAGAAGGGGAGCGTTTTATCGGCAAATCCGTTCTTGGCACCACGTTTCATTGCCGGCTCGACCGGGTGCTGGAGCTTGGAGGGAAAACGGCCATCAGCCCGATTATTTCGGGGCGCGCATGGGTGACAGGAACATCACAGCTCATGCTCGATCCTGACGATCCGTTTGCAGGCGGCTATCGGCTTTCGGATACCTGGCCCAATCTTCCTTAAGCCCTGCTATTGAAGGTTTGCAGCACAAAAATCAGCACTTGTGTGCAATTTTGCCGACTGTAGAGGGTCGTGCGTCCTTTCAGACGTATAAAGTGCGTTCTAATTTTTTGAATTCAAAGCATCGGTGCACTTCAACTTCTTTTTATGCATAATCTTACCGCCCCTCTTTTCATTTCGGTCGAATTATGCCCTACACCCTCTCCCATTGAGCTCTTTGGTTCAGATTTATTCTATATTACTAAAATATCTCTAGCTAATTGGAGTTATATAAGACAAACTGAATTGAATAAATCGCGGGGGGCCGAGATTCCATGGAAAAGAATGTGTTTTTTTCGACTGACATGGTCGAGGAGAAAAGTCGTACCGATTTCTGGCGTGCTACATCCATCATGGTTTATGATGTTACGCCAAGAGACGGCGCGTTGGCGGGAAGTTGCCAATCGCATCTGCTAGGGCCGATGATGATCGGTACCTCGGGTTTCAACAAGCAGAACTTCACCCGATCAAGGTCTATCATTGCCCAGTCGGGACTGGATTTTTTCACGATCGGGCTCGCCCTGTCGGGCGCGTCGCAGGGCGACTATAATGGCACCGATGTTTCGTTGCAGCAGGGCGATATTCTCATCCATGATCTTTCCCAGCCGAGTATTGGTCAGACGGAAACAGGGGCAAGGCTTTGCATCGCAGCAGACCGCGCAAGCATTCAAAAACTTGTTCCTAACAAGAACATCCATGGGATGGTTTTGAGTGGTCGCCGGGCGATCACCCGTATATTGGCCCAATATATGATCGGGTTGGATAATACGCACACTGACATAGACAAAAGTGATGTTCTGGCAGCCCAGGAAGCATTTCTGACTTTGCTTGCTTCAGCTATCAAGGGTGCGGACAACTCAAATATTATAAACGATCATGCGATCAATATGCCTTTGAAGCAGCGTATCATCGATTATATCAACGCCAACATCGAGAACCCGGTACTTGGTACGAACTCGATCATGAAATTTTTCGGTATTTCGCGTTCGAATCTTTATCGCTTGTTCGAAGCCGAAGACGGCGTCGCCAAATTTATCCGTGATCGCAGGCTGGATATGGCTTACCAGCTTTTGGGTGACAGGCGGATTAAAGCGCAACCCCACAAGACTATTCTTTATCGCTACGGCTTTTCAGACAATTCGCGGTTCACGCATCATTTCAAGAACCGTTTCGGAATGCTTCCCCGCGAGGTGCGGGCCGTGAAAGCGTTACCCAACAAAAGCCAGCCGGGGATGGCGCGGTTCCAGGAATATTTACGCGGACTTTCTTTGACGACTGTGCAGGAACCCGCGTAACCGCACTCAACTGATATGAGGCCTGCAAGACTACACTTCAGCACGAAGTCAATATGACTGCGTTTAAATCTACTTGACTTCGATACGATGTACTTCCATTGAAATACTGAAAATTTCCTAGCATTTTATAATACAGCCGATTTTGGGATTGAATATCTCATCCCACTCAAGATTCGAGAGTGAAATGGAACCGGACATATTTTTTTCAACTGACATGGTTGATGAAAAAAATCGCGACGAATTCTGGCGCGATACGTCTATTCTGATTTACAATGTTTCCCCGAGAGAAACGGGATTGGCCGGAAGCGGAGAATCGCACCTTCTGGGACCGATGATGATCGGGACTGTCGGCTTCAACAGCCAGAATTTTGCTCGTACACGCCCGATCATCACCCATTCGGGGCTTGATTTCCTCACCATCGGGCTTGCGCTTTCGGGCACATCACAGGGCGATTACAATGGAACCGATGTTTCTGTGGAGCCTGGTGACATCATTATCCATGATCTTTCCCAGCCCAGTACGGGCCAAGTCGAGGCAGGGGCGCGTCTTTGCATCGCTATCGACCGGGCGCAAATCCAGCGCCTTGTTCCCAACCGCAACATCCACGGAATGGTGCTCAGTCATCGCCGACCGATCACCCATATTCTGGCCAATTACATGATCGGTATCAGCAATGTTCAGGCTGATATCGACGAAAACTATATTCCCGCCGCACAGGAAGCTTTCCTGACACTTCTAGCATCAGCCATAAACGGCGAGGAAAATTCCGACATCATTAACGATGCAGCCGTCAACCTGCCGCTGAAGCTGCGGATTATCGACTATATTCACGCCAATATAGAAGACAGCCAGCTCGATGCAAAAGCCATCATGAACCACTTCGGTATTTCGCGGTCGAACCTCTATCGGTTATTCGAGCAGGAAGATGGAGTCGCAAAATTCATTCGCGATCACCGTCTGGATCTGGCGTTTCAGTTTCTCACCGACAAACGGACCGCCGACCAGCCTAACAAGGTCGCGCTCTACCGTTACGGATTTTCCGATAATTCACGCTTCGCCTATCATTTCAAGAACCGCTTCGGCCTGCTTCCCAAAGATGTGCGGACGCTGGATGTGCCCTTCCCGACCAATCAGCGTGGTATGGCACGCCTTCATAGCTATCTGCATAATCTGGTCTCGGCGATTGAATCGGAAAACGAAGTCGATGCGCACGAGCCCTCACATTCGGATTGAACCTTTTCAATTCGTGAAGCGCCAGCTTCTTACGTCTCTCCGCTAGCCAGATTACAATAAAAAACCCCGCAAAAGCGGGGTTTTCTGACAGAGATACTATACCATTACGCGAAATCGAGAGCACGGTCACCCTTCTCATCCTTGATGCGCGACGGCAGACCGATCTGGTTGAGAATGTGCAGGAACGGCTTTGGGTTCAGCTCTTCCACATTGACCATACGTTTCGCATCCCATTCCCCCGAAGCAATCAGGATTGCAGCAGCAACGGGTGGAACACCTGCAGTATAGGAAATACCTTGGCTTCCCACTTCCTCGTAAGCTTCCTTATGGTCGGCAACATTATAGATGAAGACTTCCGTCTCCTTGCCGTCCTTGGTGCCTTTGACGATATCGCCAATGCAGGTCTTGCCCTCATAATCGGGCGCAAGCGACGCCGGATCGGGCAGCACCGCCTTGACCACCTTGAGCGGCACCACTTCCAGACCTTCGGCAGTCTTGACCGGCTGCTCGGACAGCAGTCCGAGATTGTTCAGCACCGTGAAGACATTGATATAGTGATCGCCAAAGCCCATCCAGAAGCGCACATCGGCTTCGGGATAGTTTTTCGAAAGCGAATGCACCTCGTCATGGCCAGTCATATAGGCCTTGCTTGGACCCACCACCGGCAGGTCAAAGGTCTGGCCGATCTCGAACATCTTGTTCGACTGCCATTGACCCTTCTGCCAGGAATAGACCGTGCCGGTAAATTCGCGGAAATTGATTTCCGGGTCGAAATTGGTGGCAAACCAGCGCCCATGCGAACCGGCATTGATATCCACGATATCGATGGATTTGACCTCATCGAGATAATCATCGGCCGCCAGACGCGCATAGGCATTGACCACGCCCGGATCAAAGCCCACGCCCAAAATGGCGGTGATGCCCTTCTCTTCGCATTCCTTCAGGTGCTTCCATTCGTAATTGCCGTACCATGGCGGCGTCTCGCAGATCTTTTTTGGATCTTCGTGAATGGCCGTATCGAGATAGGCAACGCCCGTATCGATACAAGCGCGCAGGACCGACATATTGAGGAAGGCCGAGCCGACATTGATGACGATTTGAACACCGGTTTTCTGGATGAGCGCCTTTGTGGCCTCGACATCCATCGCATCCAATGCATGCGCTTCGAGCTTCACCTCTGTCTTGAGGCTGTTCTTCTCACGCACGCTCTCGATAATCTTGCGGCATTTCTCAACCGTGCGGGACGCAATATGGATATTACCCAATATGTCAGAGTTCTGCGCAGCTTTGTGCGCCACAACCTGTGCAACGCCCCCGGCGCCGATGATGAGAATGTTCTTCTTCATTTTCTGTCGATGCTTCCTCTTCCAGCGGTTTCCCGCATTCTGATGTTTAAGTCTTCGTTTTCACGCATTTCCCAACGCAAAACCGTTTCACAGTTTTGCTGGAAATGCTCACTTCGGCTCAGGAAAGAGCCGCTTCAAAATCCGCATAATCGAAAGTGCGGATAAGCTTGACCGTGCCGTCGAGTTCGCGCACGGCAATGGATGGCATTTTCACGCCATTGAACCAGTTTTTCTTGACCATCGTATAACCGGCGGCATCTTCAAACGAGAGCCGGTCGCCGACCTTTAGTTCCTGGCTGAAATTGAATTCGCCAAAAATATCGCCCGCAAGACACGACTTGCCGCACACCATATAGGTATGCTTGCCATCATTGGGTGCCATCTTGGCGCTCTCGCGATAGATCAGCAGATCGAGCATATGCGCTTCAATGGAACTGTCGACGATGGCCAGATTCTTGCCGTTATAGAGCGTGTCGAGCACGGTCACTTCCAGCGTCGTGGTCTTGGTGATCGAGGCTTCGCCCGGCTCCAGATAGACCTGCACATCGAACTTTTCCGAAAAGGCTTTCAGCCGTGCGCAAAAATCATCAAGCGGATAATCATCGCCGGTAAAATGAATGCCGCCGCCAAGGCTAACCCATTCGACGCGGTGAAGCAGACTGCCGAATTTTTGTTCGATATCAGTCAATACCTTGTCGAACAGACCGAAATCGGCATTTTCGCAATTGTTATGGATCATGAAGCCGGAAACACGATCCATGACGGTTTCGATCTTTTCCACATTCCATTCGCCAAGGCGGCTAAATGGGCGCGCCGGATCGGCAAGATCGAAACTCGAAGTCGAGACACCGGGATTAAGCCGCAGGCCGCGTTTGATGCCTGATGCCTTATCGGCAAAACGGGTCAACTGGCTGATGGAATTGAAGATGATCTTGTCGGCATGCGAAATCACATCGTCGATTTCACTATCTGCATAGGCGACACTATAGGCGTGGGTTTCGCCGCCGAATTTCTCATGTCCCAGACGCACTTCATTGAGCGAGGATGAGGTGGTGCCGTCCATGTAATCGCGCATGAAATCGAACACCGACCATGTGGCAAAACATTTGAGTGCCAGAAGCGCCTTTGCGCCGGATTTCTCGCGCACATGAGCGATCTTTTCCATGTTGCGCTTCAGCTTCGTCTTGTCGATCAGGTAATAGGGCGTCTCAATCATGAACGTTCCGGCGTGTTTGGGAAAATCCGGCCTTTGCCAGCGAGGCTTTTCGGCACGGGGTCAGGCTTTGAAAGCCGTTATCAAGACAGGCTTATAGGAAGCTTGTGACAGAAACACAAATCCAGCACCGCTATTTTATGAAAAATCGGCGGCATGCGCCTGCATTCTGCGCGTTCATATTGGTGTTATTTGTACCCACTACCCATTTTCATGACCGTCGAAGCATCCTATAGGGGGAATAACGCGTGCGGACAGCAAGCATTAACTTGCCTCTGAAATGCGGGATAGGACCAAAAGAAAAATGCAGAACGATATTCCGACCACGACTGCGACAGCAGGCTGGGGAGAATTGTTTGCGGGCAAAAATGCAATCCGCTCACTGACGCTGGTGGGTGGCGTCGCCCTTCACGCCATCAATGTCTTCATTGCAACAACCATATTGCCGACTGTTGTCGCCGATATTGGCGGCATGGATTATTATGCGTGGAACACCGCCCTTTTCGTTGCGGCCTCGATCCTCGGCTCGGCACTGGTGCCAAAGCTTCTTTCGCAAACGGGTCCACGCAATGCCTATCTGCTGGCAGCCCTGATCTTTGCCGCGGGCACGCTGATCTGCGGGTTAGCACCATCCATGCCCGTGATGCTTGGCGGACGCACCGTACAGGGACTGGGCGGCGGCATGATGCTGGCGCTGTCTTATGCCATGATCCGCATCGTCTTTCCCGAAGCGCTGTGGCCGCGCGCCATAGCGCTCGTCTCGGGCATGTGGGGTGTTGCGACGCTGGTAGGACCGGCCATAGGCGGGATTTTTGCCGAACTGGGCGTATGGCGTTTAGCCTTCTGGTCGCTGGTGCCGGTGATCGGCATTTTTTCCGTCATGGCAACCGTCATCCTGCCCAAAACTGGCGGTGAAACGGAAACCAAAGACCGGCTGGCATGGGCGCAACTTATCCTTTTGACGCTGGCTGTGCTGATTGTCTCGGCGGCCAGCCTTTCGCCTGCGCCCCTTTGGAACATTGCGGGACTTGTTCTGGCTTTTGCAGTGCTGATCCTGCTTGTGTTTGTCGAGCACAAGGCTCGCCAACGCATCTTGCCTGCGGGGTCTTTCCAGCTCCGCCGCCTTGGCGCACTCTATCTGACCATGGGCTTTCTAGGCGCGGCGATCACCAGTTCCGAGGTGTTCACGCCGCTGTTCTTTCAGGTGCTGCATAACCAATCGCCACTGGTGGCTGGCTACCTTGCCGCCACCATGGGTATAGGCTGGACGCTGGGGTCCATCACCTTATCAGGTCTGTCGGCAGCACGCGTCAATCGGATTATCCTCGCCGGGCCCATCATGGGTATTTTGGGCATGGGTGCGCTCGTACTTCTTCTGCCGCCGGGCAGTGATGGCGGATGGACCTCGCTTTTGCCGATCTGCCTCGCCATGTTCATTCCCGGACTTGGCGTCGGCATGGCATGGCCTCATCTTTTGACCAGCATTTTCAAACGCGCCGACAAGACGGACCAGAATCTGGCCTCGGCATCGATCACCACCGTGCAATTGTTTACCACCGCCATGGGGGCGGCATCAGCGGGCATGGTGGCCAATCTTGCGGGGTTGAGCAATCCCGGCGGGTTTGCGGGCACAGCCCATGCCGCACTCTGGCTGTTCGTGGCTTTTGCCGCCATGTCGACAATTGCGTTCTTCTCCGCAATTGCCCTCATTCACAGCGGGCGCTGACCGGCATAACATGCTCAAAAAGGGGCGGTGATTGGAAAATACTTTCTTGAGACTAGTCCCGATTTCCCATTAAGTGCGCGGCGAATGCACCTGATTAGCCCTTGAAGTCAGGAGATAGAAGGATTATTCCCATTTGCGTAATCGCCAGCTCGGCGTGGGACGATTTTCCGCTCACGCCAGCTAATCACGAAGTCGCGGAAGCCACCCATGTGCAGGCTGTTTGACGGATAGAGCAGATGCGCAATAGAGACGAGGCAGCCTGACGCGATCCCCCACCATGATTGACGATGATTGCGACCAAGACATTCGCTTCGTGTGAGGCGGATACCGTGCAAAGCGAGACAGAGACCATTTCCAAGATGAGCAGCAATTTCTACGAGGAAACCATTCTGGACGTTCACCACTGGACCGACAGGCTGTTTTCATTCCGCGCCACGCGCGATCAGGGTTTTCGCTTCCAGAGTGGCCAGTTCGTGATGATCGGGCTGGAAGTCAACGGCAAGCCGCTTCTGCGCGCCTATTCCATCGCTTCCAGCGTCTATGACGACCAGCTCGAATTCTTCTCGATCAAGGTGCAGGACGGACCGCTGACCTCACGCCTTCAGCATCTGAAAGTTGGCGACAAGCTCATCGTCGGCAAGAAGCCGGTTGGCACGCTTCTCTATGACAATCTTGTTCCCGGCGACAATCTGTGGCTGCTATCCACCGGCACGGGCCTTGCACCGTTCCTCTCGATCATCCGCGATATCGAGGCCTATGAGCGCTACAAGAAAATCATACTCGTGCATGGCGTGCGCGAAGTGAACGAACTGGCCTATGCCGATCTCATCACCAAGGAACTGCCGGACGACGAATTTTTGGGCGAGATGGTGCGCGAGAAACTCGTTTATTATCCGACCGTGACGCGCGAGGAATTCCGCAACAAGGGCCGTGTGACCGACCTTGTCACCTCGGGCAAGATTTTCGACGATTTGGAATTGCCGAAATTCAACAAGGAAACCGACCGCATGATGCTGTGCGGCAGCCCGGAAATGCTGGCCGACATGCGCCAGATTCTCGAAGGTTTAGGCCTTGAAGAAGGCAGCCAGAGCCAAGCCGGTGAATTCGTTATCGAAAAGGCTTTTGTCGAGAAGTAAGTCTATGCCGTGAACGAAAAAGGGAGGCCATTGCCTCCCTTTTTTATGTGCCGTCAGCCCTTGGGCTTTGCCCCGAATACATGTTCCGGTCCCGGAAATGTCCGTGCGCGAACCTCATCTGCATAGGCCTTGGCCGCATCGGAAATCTGAGGGGCAAGGTGGGCGAAGCGTTTGACGAAACGCGGCGTGAAATCCTCGAACAGCCCCAGCATATCGTCGGAAACCAGAATTTGCCCGTCGCAGCCAGCTGACGCGCCGATACCGATGGTGGGAATGGCAAGGGCTTCAGTGATTTCGCGTGCCAGCGGCTCCACCGTGCCCTCGATCACCAGCGCAAAAGCGCCTGCATCCGTAATCGCCTTGGCATCGCGGCGGATGCGGGCGGCTTCGTCATCATTACGACCCAGTGAGCGAAACCCGCCGACCGTATTGACCTGCTGCGGCATCAGCCCCACATGGCCAAACACCGGAATGCCGCGCTGGACCAGAAACGCCACCGTCTCTGCCATTTCCGCACCGCCTTCGAGCTTTACGCCGTCGCAGCCGGTTTCAGCCATGATGCGCGCTGCATTGCGAAAGGCCTGTTCCTTGGATTCCTGATAAGACCCAAACGGCATATCGACGATGATGCAGGCATGTTGCGTGCCGCGCATAACCGCCTGCCCATGCGCAATCATCATCTCAAGCGTGACGGCAAGGGTCGAATCCATGCCATAAAGCACCATTCCAAGTGAATCGCCCACCAGCAGCAAATCGCAATGCTGATCAAGCAGCCGCGCAATCGGCGTGGTGTAGGCCGTCAGGCTGACAATCGGACGCTCACCCTTCATGGCGGCAATCGCCCTTGGCGTCAGCCGCTTCTGCTGGACCGCAGCACTCATGATGAAACCTTTCCGATGACGCGATTATCGAGAAGCCGCGTGTTGCCGAACCGCACGAACAGGGCGACGAGCATTGGGCCTTCTTCTGTCACGCCTTCAAGTGTTTCGGGATCGCGAACCGCGATGACTTCCGCCTTCGCAAGCGGTTCGGTGGCGATAAAGCGCCGCAACGCATCTTCAAGCTGTTCGGGGTCTTGAACACCTTTGCGATAAAGCCGCTCGGCTTCATCGAGCGCCTTTGGCACGATACGCGCTGCAACCCGTTCTTCGGGCGTCAGATAGGTATTGCGCGAAGAACAGGCGAGATCATCCGCTTCGCGCACGGTTTCAACACCAACCACGCGCACAGGGATCGCCATATCCTCCGCCATCCGGCGGATGATGACGAGTTGTTGGAAGTCTTTTTCCCCGAAATAAGCGGCATCAGGACCGACGATGTTGAAAAGCTTGCTGACCACCGTCGCAACGCCTGCAAAGTGACCGGGACGCGTCTCGCCTTCCAGCTTATTGCCAAGTTTGGGCACATCGACCACGGTCAGCATCGGGCGCGGATACATGTCGCTGACGGAGGGCGCAAAGATAAAATCGACCCGCGCATCGCGCAAAAGCGTGGCGTCACGCTCGAGATCGCGCGGATATCGGGCGAGGTCTTCATTGGCACCAAATTGCAGCGGATTGACGAAGATCGACACGACCGTCACATCATTTTCGGCCCGTGCGCGTCGCACGAGCTCAAGATGGCCCTTGTGCAGATATCCCATAGTGGGAACAAGACCGATGTTCTTGCCTTGCCTGCGCAACGGTTCAAGCGCCTTACGCAGTTCCTCGATGCTGTGAACGATCTGCACGATGCCGTTTCTCCCTGTTAACGACTGGCTTCATCGCACGACGCTCTAAAGCTTCGGCATCAAGATGACAACAGGAAAGGTTTTTACTGCGGTGTTACAGCGGCGCCGACCGTATTGCCGACAGCGCGACCAAAACGGTCAATCTGTTCGTCATAGGTCTTGCGCGTTTGCGGATCAAACACGGCAATCGGTGCCGTCACCACCAGCGAGGCAGCACTGCCCACACCCTGCGCGGTACCCAGCGCCACAGCACCAAGACGATCCCCGATACCGACATTAGAATCGGTAAGCGTTTGCCCTGTCACCAGACGTCTGCCGATCAGCTGAACGACTTCCGGGCTTGCAGCGAATTTGCCATGATTGAGACCGTCACCCGCTTTCAATTGCGTGAGATCGATAACGGTGATTCCGGCCTTTTCAAGGTTTGAACGATAGGGTTCGCTCGAAGGATCGATCTGGCCAAGTCGATCTATATTACCGGAAATACGTCGCGATACCGCCAGTGCCCGGTCATCGCGCGAGGTAAACAGCGTGAAACGCGGATGATCCTTGCCCATGGCCAGAAACTGCTTGCCGAAGACGTCCACATCCAGATCGGGTGATGCGAGAATGACGTTGTTGATCTTGCCGTTCACACGGCCGTCACGGATCGCCATCTGGCGCAGAGCCTCCACCGTCAGCCAACTTCCCATCGAATGGGCCATGACGGTGATGTCTTTGACCTCGGGCTCACGCGCGATAGCCCGAAGAATCTGCTCCAGTGCATCACGGGAATAATTGGTGCTTTCCTTGTCGTAATTATAATCGAAAACGCTGGCGCGCGATGGCCAGGTAAAGATCACCGGAGCCACATCGGCACTGGAATCATGCACGATCTGCGCGAAGCGATAGACCGAATCCTCATAGGTGTTGTTGAAACCATGCACAAAAACCATCACGCGGCGGCTTTTGGTCATATGCTTACGGATCCATACTGCCTGTTCCACATCGGTCTTGACCGGGGTGACGCTGACGGTGGTGAAATCCTTCTGCGGATCGGGCGGCAGTTTCTTGGGCCACTGAACTTCACCAGCCTTGCGGTTCTTTTCAGGTGGAATTGAAACCACGATATCGGTGATCGCAACCAGATTGTCACGCTCTCCCGAGAAAAGAATACCCGGTGACTCCGAAGGACGACGCGTGGTCGCGACCAGCAGGTTGACTTTGCTGGTGCCGGGCGAAAGCGTCTCACCGATCGGTACCAGCACCCCTTCCGGACGGCCGGCGCAACCCGCAAGCATCGACACAAAGACAAGCAATACAGGGGCAAACCGAAAACTGATACCGTGCAAAACCGACCTCTTTAACGCCACACCGCCAAACTAAAAACTTTTTATAAGCTTTATTCTTCACCGGGGCGCGAATGCCAAGCCCTCTTTGTCAAAGAGTGACAGTTCACAAAGCATCTGCGGCTTATGGGTTACACCGATCTGCGGTTGCGAAAGCGGCTTTAAAGCCGGGTTTTCAGCCATTCTCCGGTCTTGCGGACATCTTCGTCAGTCAGATTATGTCCGGCATCGACGACACCGATATCCACAGTCGCGCCACTCTCCCGCAGCGCTTTTTCCAACGAGCCATCGGAATCGCCAAAGCCATCATAGCCCCCTTTGAGTAGCAGGATGGCAGCATCGGAAAGCGAGGCGAGCGGCGGCTCCTCAAGTACTTCTGCGGCACGCAGAAGCACCGCATTTTTCACGATATGCGGATGCAGACGCATGAAGGCCGCAAGCATGTTGGCCCCGTTGGAGTTGCCGATGAACGCCGTTTTGTCGAGATCGATTTCATAGGCCTGAACCGCCTCTTCCATAAAGGCTGCGAGTGCTTCCGCCTCAAACGCAATATCCGCCTGATCAAAACGCTTCTGCCCATAGCGGCGAAACCAGCGCTGAATGCCCTCTTCCGTGCTGCGCCCACGCAACCCCAGCAAGGTGGCATTGGGGGCTGCGCTGGCTGCCAGCGGCATCAGGTCGTTTTCATTGCCGCCGGTGCCGTGCAGCAGCACGAGCATGGTGCCGTCAGCGTTCTCGGGCTGGTGAATACGATGCACGAAAGGCAGATCACGATAGATCACCCGCTCCTCGCCCGGACGGGAAAATTGCGGCAGACGCGCGCGGATCGCGTCCGCCTGCGCATCATTGCCCGGCGGCACGAACAGGATTTCGCCAAGCGAATCCACGGCCTCGTCAATCGTGAAACCGGGACCGTCGGAGGCATATTCCATGAGCGTTTCGCCCGGCTCACGCACATAGAGCGAGGTGAAATATTTGCGGTCATGCACATTGATGTCGCTTGAATTGCGTTTGAGCAGGTCTTCGCCGAGTTTTATCACCGCATCGGCACTGGCTGCGCGAAACGCCACATGATCGGCAATGCCGGTGCCGGGAATACCGGGCCAGAAGCCGCTTGCGTCACGCACATCGACCGCATCGCCCGATTGCGAAACCAGCCGTTCGATGGTGCCTTCCCTTGCCTGCGAAGAGAAACCGAAATTCTGCGTAATGAAGGCGGATGTCTGTTCCGGCACTTCAGACAGGATCGTCGCGGACTGAATACGCCTGACGGCCAGTTCCGGCGCGATATCGTCAGTGTGCCATGGATCATTGGCACCAAGATCGCTGCCGACCAGCTTGACGATGACACCGTCAGGATCGCGCAGGCGCAGAACCGGCGCGCCGAATTCCTGCACCGGGCCTTCAGACGCCACATGATTGCGCAGCGCCCGTTCCAGCCAGAAGCCGATGGCCGCGCGGTCGATGGCGAGCGCAATTTCGCTGACCTGCCCATGGCCGACGCGGCCCTTCGAGCCGTCTTCCCAGACCAGAAATGTTATAAGCGAACCCGGCGTTCCCGAGCGGTCGCCATAAAGCAGGTGAAGCTGTTCGGCATCCTCGAAACCGCCCGTCTGCTTGACCAGACGCAGGCCCAAAAATCCGGCGTAAAAATCGACATTGGCCTGCACCTTGCGCGTGACAAGTGTGATGTGATGAATGCCACTGGTCATGATTGCGCGCTCCCTTTTTTGCATCCCGTTTCATAATACAGAACGCACAGGATGCCCATAAGCGGAGACGCCCTCTACGGGTTACGCATTGTTCACAAAGATAAGCGGGAAATTTGGGCAAAGAAAAAGGCCGCGCGGGAGGAGGATGCGCGGCCTGATCTTGAATACGGCTTTGGGAGGAGGAGTGCCGTATTCGTCACCGGGTTCTGGGAGGAGGAGTGAACCCGATGACCAAGTTTTAGCCGCCAGCTTGTTGGATCACAACGACCAATAATGCATATCAGTTATGCAAATACATCGCCGCTGAAAAAACAGGCAATAAAAAAGCGCTGGCAGGAACCAGTGCTTTTTTATTTTTATTGATTGAAATCAGTTATTTATAGAAAACTTGCAATCAGGGGTGCTGCGAGAACGTTAACCAGTCCCACCAGCACCATCACAAGACCAGCAATCGAGCCTTCCTCATTGCCGATCTGGTGCGCCTTGGCGACACCTGCGCCATGCGCACCCATGCCGAAAAGCGCACCGCGCGCAAGTGCGGAGCTGACCGGCAGCCAGTTGAGCATGAGTTCGCCAAGGGCTGCGCCGAACACGCCGGTCAGCACGACGAAAATCGCAGTCAGGTCCGGCGTGCCGCCAATGTCGCCCGAAACGGTCATGGCAAAGGGTGTGCTCATCGAGCGCGGCATGAGGCTCAAGCTGATGGCTTCGTTCAAGCCCAGCAGATGCGCCAGCCCCCAGGCCGAGCCCATGGCGGCGGAGCTTCCAACCAACACACCGACCAAAAGAACCGGCCAATAACGGCGGATCGTGGCGCGTTGCTGGTAAATGGGAATGGCGAAGGCAACCGTTGCAGGACCAAGCAAGGCGACAAGCCAGTGGGTAGCACCGAAATAGTTGCGGTAATTCTCGTCAAGCACGATGACCAGCGCCATCAACAAAAGCGGTGTTACGGCAAGCGGCGTCAACCACCACAAGGTAAACCGGCGATACACACGCTTTGCCGCGAGATAAAGCAGGATCGTCACCGCCGACCAGAACAAAGTAGCCAGCAGCGGGCTAGTTGCGAACATAGCGCAGGCTCCAGCGATAGCAGAGGTCTACCGTCAGCGCGGTGACTGTCATTACCGTCAGTGTACCGACAAGAATGACCGCCATGATCTTGAGGCCCAGCATGCCGATCAGTTCGCCATGCTCAAGCACTGCCAGAACGGCAGGCACGAAGAACAGCAGCATTTCGGCCAGAAACCATTCCGCGCCGCGCTTCATGCTGAACAGGCTGATGCGCCCGCTCAACAAAAGCAACAGCACCAGTGCCATGCCGATGATGCCACCTGGCAAGGGCAAGCCGGAGAGCCGGACCACAACCTCGCCCATCAGCCAGAAGCCGACAAGCGTCGCAATCTGCATTATGCGGCTATGGTGCAGCGCATAACGAAAGCGAACAGCAAGATTGTGGGTATTTCTGGAGAGGTTCATCGATCAGTCCGGTTCTGGTTCCAGCAGGAACGCAATCTGTTTTCACGGTTCAACATAGGGTGCATTGCGCCATTCTAGAAATGAATTGATTTCATTGCAGCTATTCGGATATGGAATAGCTCATGAACTTGAGAAGTTTTCAGGCTTTTGCAGAAGTGGTGCGTCAGGGCGGCTTTTCGGCTGCGGCGCGCGCGATCAATGCTACCCAATCGACCGTCAGCAAGGCGGTCAAGCAGTTGGAGGAAGAACTGGGGCTTGCCCTTCTCGACCGCGACACGACCCCGCCGCGCCTGACCGTTGCCGGTGAGATCGTCTATCGCCGCGCGCTCAGCATGCTGACCGAGAAGGACGACATGCTGGGCGAATTGGACGAGCTGCGCGGGCTTAAACGCGGGCTTTTGCGCCTTGGCCTGCCACCCATTGGCTCCAGCGTGCTGTTCGCGCCGCTTTTTGCCAGCTTCACCAAGCTTTATCCCGAGATCGATATCCAGCTTGTCGAGCATGGCAGCAAGCGGCTGGAAGAATTGCTGCTTGCGGGCGATGTTGAGCTTGCCGCCTCGCTTTTGCCGGTCGAAGACAGTTTTGAATGGCAGGATGTGCGTTGTGAGCCGGTGGTAGCACTCCTGCCCGCCGGACACGACAGCGCGAAGACTGAAAGCGTCACGCTTGAAACTATCGCCAGCCTGCCCTTCATCCTGTTTGAAAGCGGTTTTGCGCTTAATCATATTATCCTCGATGCCTGTCAGCAGCATGGCTTCACCCCGCATGTGGCTGTGCGCTCCAGCCAGATCGATTTTATTGTCGAACTGGTCGCAGCTGGCATGGGTGTCGGCTTCCTGCCGCAGATGATTGCCGAACAAAGACCAAACCCCGGTGTCAGCATTCGCAAAATCACCGATGCTTCCGTCAACTGGCACATGGCGCTCATCTGGCGCAAAGGCGCGTTCCTGTCCCATGCAGCGCGCGCCTGGCTTGCGCTTGCAACGACCGGAACACCGTCACAAAAGCCTTGAAACCGGGAGACACGCGCCTATTTCCATAAGATGCATGTGCTTCACTGGAAATTCGCGAGCCGGGAAGGAGGCTGTGATGGAAGGTCAGGTCATATTCTACAAAGGCGACAGAATACTCTATCGGCACCATATCGACGTGCAGGAAGACGATTATTCCAAGGGCGTCAACGATGCCCTCATTGCCTTTCAGCGCAATTATGCAGGGTTTGATCTCGCAAAAGACAATATTCACGTCCGCTTTAAAAAACCCGGCACCGTTTAATTGCGATGTTTGATTAGTGTCGATGATAGCCGTGCCTGCATCCGATTTTAAAACCGGGCGCAGGCAACGCATCCATAGCCCTGCGCACTCTTTCAGGCGTGGGTATAAGCAGCCTCGCGTGCAACGCGGCGAATGTCGTCGCGGCTCAGGCCAAGATCGCCCAGTTCGCGATCAGTGCAGCTTTGCAATTCGCGAACATTCTCGCAATATTGCATCCAAAATTGGAACTGCTGACGAAGGATGTTTGGAAGGCTCATCGGTGTATCCCCTTTTTTATTATTCCTCCCAAAAAAGAGCTTCCGCCTTTTTTCACCGTTTGAGAATTGCAGATACTGCATGGCTGCCATGAAACTGTGCCGTGCAGGATCGCTTGCGGCGCTGAAACCCTCACCAAGACCTAAATCTTGTCTAAAATTGTCTGATTTAAGCCGCTCTTTATTGCCCGCACTTTGCAAAGCGCTCATTTCCGGTTAGACCAGCTTTCAGAAAATAAATCTGGCTGGCTTTCATGAAAAAGACCCTGATTATCATCGGAAACGGCCCGCTGCCCGGTGATCTGTCGCGACAGGTCGATGGTGCCGATTTCGTGGTCCGATTCAATGAACCGAAGAAATCCATCGGCATGAGCGGTACGCGGACCGATCTGCTTATTCTCGCCACGTCGGGTAAACCGGCGCAACGGCGCCTTACCGACCCGGCTTTTCTACAAACACCAACATTTCGCGCAGCCCGTGAGGTGATGCTCGCCTATCATCCGAGCATTATTCGCCGCTACCACCCAAAGCCGAATATTCTCTCGCGCCTGAAAGGCCGCCAGTCCGACTGGACGCATGAAACAATCGAAGTCGTGGGCAATGCGGGCAAGGAAATCCGCATCATGCCGCCGCAATTCTATCTGGAAGGCTGCAAGGAACTGGGCGTGCGCGAAGAAAATCTCGACAGGGTTTTTCCGAGCACCGGCTTTTTCGGTATCTGGCACATGCTCAAGCAATGCCCGGCGGTCGATTGGAATGTCCTGCTTTGCGGCTTCTCCTGGGAAGGCTGGAAACGCCACGCCTGGGCCGACGAGCGCACATGGGTGGAACGTAAGGTCGCGACAGGCCGCATCCAGTTGATCGAAGAGGAAATGGCTGAGCGCGAAACGCAATCATTGTCTGAACATCTTGCATAGAGGGAGTTTTCACATGACTGAACCATTACGCATTTTCATCGGATGGGATTCACGCGAACCCATTGCTTATGAAGTCGCAAAGGCATCGGCGCTCAAACACGCATCCATCCCGCTGGACATCGTGCCGATCAAGCTACAGTATCTCGTGGATCAGGGTGCCTATACGCGCGACGTCGATCCGCTCGCCTCGACCGAATTCACCTATTCGCGCTTTTTCACCCCATGGCTTGCGGGCTATAAGGGCTGGGCACTTTTCTGCGATTGCGATTTCCTGTTCCTCGGCGATATTGCCGGACTGAAATCCTTCAACGATCCTTCCAAGGCTGTTTATTGCGTCCAGCACGATTACCAGCCGAAAGACAGCGTCAAGATGGACGGCAAGGTGCAGACAAGCTATCCGCGCAAGAACTGGTCTTCGTGCATGTTGTTCAATTGCGAACATCCCTCGACGCGCCAGCTGACACCGGAACTGATCAACCGTGAATCCGGGGCCTATCTGCACCGCATGCAATGGGCGGCGGACGACGAAATCGGCGCATTGCCGACCGATTACAACTGGCTGGAAGGCTGGAACGAAAAGCCGGAAACCGGCACGCCCAAGGTCGTGCACTATACACGTGGCGGTCCTTGGTTTAAGGATTGGCAGGAGGTCGAATATGCCGATCTGTGGCGCGCAGAAGCCGATGCCGTGGAACCCGGCTGGAAGCCGCTCTAAGGTCTGTGGGATCATGGCGCTCTTCGAAAGCAGCAAAAGCCGATGACCGAAACGCGTCATAACACGATATCGCCGGACGGACCGCAACGGTCCGTCAAGGCATTCATTATCCATCTGGCGCGAGCAACCGACCGCCGGGCGCAGGTGACACGCCTGATCGAAAGCTTGGCCATCGAAAGACTGTCCATTAAGGCCGAGGTGATCGACGCTGTCGATGGAAAGACGCTTTCTCCTGAAATGGTCGCACGGGTTTACCGGCGTTCTCTTCACCGCCCGCGCTATCCCTTCGCGCTCGGGATCAATGAGATTGCCTGTTTTTTGTCGCATCGCAAAGCGTGGCAGGCGATCATCGATCAGAATCTGGATGTGGGTCTGGTGCTGGAAGACGATGTCGAGCTGACGGCCCAGTTTCCAGCCGCCTTTGAGGCCGCACTTCAGGTAGCCGACAGCAATAGCTTCATCCGTCTGCCATTCAACGAACGCGAGAGCGGTCGAGAAGTGTTCTCCAGCAAGGATGTGCGCGTCATAGAGCCGGTTCCGGTGGGGCTTCGCATGATGGCGCAGCTTATAGGGCGCGATGCCGCCAGACAGTTGCTTGCCGTCACGCAAACATTTGACCGTCCGGTGGATACGCTCGCACAGATGAACTGGGTTACCGGTCTCAAACCGCTCTCGGTGCTGCCGGGCGGGATCAACGAAATTTCATCCCAGCTGGGCGGAACGACCATCCAGCATAAAAAATCCTTTTCAGACAAGATGAAGCGTGAGATTTTACGCCCGTTCTACCGCATGCAAGTGCGCCGCTTTTCCGCAAAATCCTGATTTTATTACGTTGTTATTTTTTAAAGGTAATTATCTTGGCCGTTCCGATCCTGCTCTATCACCAGATAGCGCCGCTCCCGCATCCCAAAACCCCGTTTCGCGGGCTATGGGTGCATCCCGAAAAATTCCGCAGCCAGATGGCGTGGCTGAAAAGACTTGGCATTCAGGGGCTCTCGCTCAAGGATGCCCTGCCCTTCATTCGCGGTGAAAAAAGCGGCAGGATCGCCATCATCACCTTCGATGACGGTTTTCTCAACGTTTTTGAAAACGCCATGCCGGTCCTCGATCAGTTTGGCTTCACCGCGACCAATTATTTCGTCGCCAATCAGCTTGGCGGCAGCAATGTCTGGGATCAGGCAGCAGGCATTCCGGTTTCGCCCTGTATGAGCATCGACCAGATGCGGCAATGGTCACAGCATGGCCATGAAGTGGGCGCGCATACCCTCGATCACGTCAATCTGGAAAAGACGCCTCTTGAAGAAGCGCGACGTCAGATCGCCGGGTCGAAAGCCGTGCTTGAGGAGGCATTGGACGCGCCCGTCACCAATTTCGCCTATCCATATGGCGGCAACCTCGCCGTTCACCGCGATATGTGCCGTGAGGCCGGTTTCGACACCGCCACGACAACCGTGCGGGCGCACGCTCGAGTAAGCGACGATCCATTTGCGATGCCGCGCGTCTATGTACGCCGACGCGACATTGCGCTGCAATTCCTGCGCAAAACGCTTATCGGCTGATCGCCGCGCCTTTCAGATCGGCCATGAAGCCACGCTCTACAAGAAAATCCGGTCCCGAATAATGAAGCGAGCCTTCGTACATCAGCGACAAATCATCAGAAAAACTATCATCATCCAGAATGGCCCGGTAATGATCCGAACCCCCAGCATGACTTTTCTCATCGGCGATACGTCGGAACTCCTCCAGCGAGCGTGATGAGAAACGATAATGCAACAGCGTACCGGTCGCAGGCAGACTGTTTCGCGCGCATGGACCGGGCCCATGAATGCTGCCACGACGATAATCGGTGCCCTTATCTACCCGGAGCAACGGAAACTTGGAAAGCCGCATGCTGCGCCCGAAAAGCCGCTGACGCGGCCCTCCACGTACGGCAACACCAAAGCGCTCCTGCTTGGCAGTGTAGCCATCGCCATCAAAACAGCACGAAACTTCAAACGGATAGCTCTTTCCATCGTCTACGAAGGTTCCGTCGATCAACCGGCCAGACGGATACATATCAATCATCGGCGCCAGGCAGCGCGATATACCGTTCTCTTCCAGTTCCGCGATGAAATCACGAATGCTACGCTCGTTCATGCGGGGGAAAACCAGAAATTCATCGGAATCGACCGAAACGTACCATCGGTCGCGTCCATAGAGATCAAACAAGGCATCGCGCCAGACGCGTCCGGCATCCGCTTCGCGATAGCGCAGAGATGAACCGAAAAGGTCGACATCGGGCGCTGCGGCCAGCATCTCCCCTGTACCATCCTCAGATAAATCATCAACCATGATAAAGCGGGTTACCCCCATGGCACGATAATAACGCAGGAAAGCGCCGATATGTGGTGCGGCATTACGCACCACACAGACCAGCGGGAGATCGTCCGGGCCCAGCGATGCGAAGCTGCCGGATGTGCGCTTGAGATGAGGATCGGAAATTTTCTTTGACACAGAAAGCTGCGCGTGCCGCCAGCGCAGCTTGAATTGACGCAGAGACGGAACGTGCCAATAGGCATTCCAGTCCGACGGCTTTGAAGCGGGATAACGCATTGCCGACGGTGCTGATTTCATCTGCGATCAATCTTTCAGAGAAAATGAAAAGGATGTGGAGCCGTGGATTTAGGTACTCAGCCGATCCTTATCAAAGCTGATCTCGTCGTGCGTGGCTCAAATATTGTGATCAATAGTAATTCAGCTTGATCTCGATCAATGAAGTTTGCATCAAACGTGGCAAATTGCCCGCGCACTCGCCGTGGACGCAACGGCCCAAAAGCGTTAATAAGGCGAGGAATAAGGAGCGTATAATGGACTATCGCAAGTTTTTTGAAGAAGCGATCGACCAGCTGCACGCCGAGAAGCGTTACCGCGTTTTTGCCGATCTTGAACGCATCGTTGGACGTTTCCCCCGCGCTATCTGGCGGAACAACGGCACCGCCCGTGAAATCACCGTCTGGTGTTCCAATGATTATCTCGGTATGGGCCACCATGCCGATGTCATCAAGGCCATGTGCGACACGGCAGGCAATGCCGGATCGGGTTCCGGGGGCACGCGCAATATTTCGGGCAATAATCATCCGCTCGTCGAGCTGGAAAACGAACTGGCCGACCTGCATGGCAAGGAAGCCGGTCTGGTCTTCACTTCGGGCTTTGTCTCCAATGAAGCCTCGATCTCGACCATTGGACGCCTGCTGCCCAATTGCCTCATTCTATCCGACGAATTGAACCACGCCTCGATGATTGAGGGTGTGCGCCGTTCAGGTGCCGAGAAGAAGATTTTCCGCCACAATGACGTGGCGCATCTCGAGCAGCTTTTGAAAAGCGCCGATCGCTCGCGCGCCAAGCTGATCGTGTTCGAATCGGTCTATTCGATGGATGGCGATGTCGCACCCATCGAGCAGATCGCCGATCTGGCCGACAAGTATAATGCCATGACCTATATCGACGAGGTCCATGCGGTTGGCATGTATGGCAAGCGCGGCGGCGGCATCACTGACCGCGACGGTCTTGCCCATCGCATCGATATTATTGAAGGCACGCTGGCCAAGGCTTTTGGAGCGCTTGGCGGTTATATCACCGGCTCACGCGCCATCATCGACGCCGTGCGCTCCTATGCGCCGGGCTTCATCTTCACGACGTCGCTGCCACCGGCAGTGGCCGCAGCCGCCACCGCTTCGATCCGTCATCTGAAGACCTCGCAGTCTGAACGCGATGGCCAGCAGCGGCAGGCGCAGCGCACCAAGGACGTGCTTTCGGCGTCAGGTTTCCCGGTTATGGCGTCCGAAACCCATATCGTGCCGGTGCTCGTGGGTGATCCAGAGCTTTGCAAGAAAGCCAGTGACCGGCTTCTCGACGTGCATGGCATTTATATCCAGCCGATCAATTACCCGACCGTGCCGCGCGGCACGGAGCGCCTGCGCATCACACCATCGCCTTTGCACGACGATGCACTGATCGATGGCCTGAAAGATGCACTGACGGAAGTATGGACCGCACTCGGCATTCCCTTTGCGGAACCGGCCATGCCGCAGACCGCTACGTCCGAGCGCGTGGTGCCGCTGATGGTCTCCAAGGCTGGCGGCTGAAACGCCGCAAAGATCGTTTTGAAAACCGGGGCACGTCCCCGGTTTTTTTATGCCGCCGATTGCATTCGACCTTTTGCGGCCCGCATGTCACGGGCGGGTGGCAGACCGAACAGACGACCATACTCGCGCGTGAACTGTGACAGGCTTTCATAGCCCACCGCATAGGCGGCGTTGCTGATCATCGCCCCGTCCGACATCATCATACGGCGCGCCTCGATCAAACGGAGCTGTTTTTGAAACTGTAAAGGCGTCAATGACGTGACGGCACGAAAATGCTCGTGAAACGAAGAGGGGCTCATCCCCACTGCATCAGCAAGATGCTCGACACGCAGTGGCTGGTTAAAATTCTCGCGGATAAAAGCGACTGCTTGCCCCACGCGCTGCGCGTGGCTTCCCGCCAGTCCAAGCTTGCGAATGGCCGCACCATGCCGACCCGACAGCAGCCAGAAATGCAATTCGCGGATTAGCTGTCCTTGCAGGACGCTCATTGCCGCAGGCCGGTCGAGTAGCCGCAGCAGGCGCAGTGCCGCTTCCCCCACTTCCGACTCGGTCGGCTCGACATGAATGGGCTGGTCATTGGTTGCCGACACGACCCCAATTTCGCTGACAAGCCCCTCGATCATCGCAATATCAAGATCGATGACCAGCGAATAATAGGGCGCGTTGATGCTCGCCCTGGTGATCTGGCTCACTGTCGGCACATCAGCGGTAATCAGCAGAGAATCGCCCGCGCCAAAATCAAATGTCCGGCTGCCCATGCTCACGCGTTTGCTGCCCTGAAGCACCAGCGCCACCAGTGGTTTGGAAATCGCATATTGCAGCGCACTCGGTGCAATCTCGCGCAGGATCGTCAAGCCCGATATGGGTGTGCGGGCAACGCCATTTTGGTCGGCATGCGTATCCGCATAGCGGCGCGCGGTATCAAGAAGAGACTGTTCCATTGCCGGATATTAATCCGGCCGAACGGCAACCGCAACGTGCCTTGGAGGAATAGGCAAAGAACGGCGAGGTTTCGGCAACACGGACAAGCATATTCGGGCGATATTCGCTTAGCACAATCAAGCGAAGGAAATGTCTTATGACCACGACCATCTCACTTGTTACCGGCGCAAGCCGCGGCCTTGGTAAAAATACGGCGCTGAGCATCGCGCATCATGGCGACGATGTGATCCTCACCTATCGTAGCGGCGCGGAAGGCGCCAAAGCCGTCGTCGCGGAAATCAAGGCACTGGGGCGCAAGGCTGTAGCCCTGCAACTCGACACCAGCGATATTTCAAGCTTTCCGGCCTTTGCTGACGCCATTCGCGCGGCGCTCGCGTCACACTGGCAACGCAATGACTTTGATCATCTCATCAACAATGCAGGCCATGGTGAAATGGCAGAATTTGCCGAGACAACGGAAGACCAGTTCGATCTTTTGTTCAATGTTCATGTGAAGGGTGTGTTCTTCCTCACGCAAACCCTGCTGCCGCTTCTGGCTGATGGCGGGCGCATCGTGAATTTCTCGACCGGGCTGACGCGCGTATCTTTCCCCGGATTTGCCGCCTATTCAGCTGCCAAGGGTGCGGTGGAAGTGCTGACACGCTATATGGCGCGAGAATTGGGCAATCGCGGTATCACCGCCAATGCGATCGCGCCCGGCGCAATCGAAACCGATTTTCTGGGTGGAGCGGTGCGTGACACACCAGCCTATAACGAGGCTTTTGCAGCCATGACCGCGCTTGGACGCGTCGGCGTGCCCGACGATATCGGCCCTGCCGTCGCAAGCCTGCTTGGTCCGGACAATCGCTGGGTCAACGGCCAGCGCATCGAAATCTCAGGCGGACAGAATATCTGATCAAGAGCGCATCCCGAAAACCATGAAACGGTTTCCGGAGAAGATGCGCACAAAAAAGCCGCTGCTAAAAACGCAGCGGCTCATTTTTTAAAGTCCTTCAATCCATTGCACGAGGCGGCTTGCCGCCTCATCGATCTGGCGCGGATCGCGACAGAAGCAAAGGCGGAAAAACCCCTCGCCGCCCTTCCCGAAGGCCGGTCCCGGTGCAAGCCCGACATTGACACTATCGATCAATTCAAAGGCTGCACGGGTTGAATCCTCAACACCGTCAACGCCGAAGAATAGGTAGAAAGCGCCCTGCGGCGGCGACACGCGCACCTTGCCCGTTGCCTGCAAGGTTGCGCAGAGACGATCGCGTGTCACACGGGCGCGTTCGACCTGCATGGCAACGAAATCGTCGCCCTGATCAAGCGCTGCAACCGCACCGCGCTGCATGAAATGGGCAACGCCGGAATTGGAATACTGAATGAGCTTCTGCACTACAGGGCTCAAATCCGTATGCACATTGAGCCAGCCTACGCGCCACCCGGTCATCGCCCAGTTCTTGGAAAAGGAATTGACGAAGATGATGCGGTCATCTGGCTCCATGATATCCATAAAGGATGGTGCGCGCCCGCCGCCATAATAAAAATGGCTATAGATTTCATCGGCGATGATCCACAGGCCTTTTTCACGCGCCAGATCGAGAATGAAGCGCAATGTCTCGACATCCGCCGTCCAGCCGGTCGGATTGGATGGGCTATTGATGAACAATGCGCGCGTGCGCGGGGTAATGGCGGCGGCGATCTTTTCCGGGTCCAGCACCCAGCCATTGGCACCGAAATCAAGTTCGACCGCGACGGGTTTTGCCCCTGCAACGCTTGCTGCACCGACAAAATTGGGCCATGCGGGCGAAAGATAGATCGCTTCTTCGCCCGGGCCCGTCGTCGCCTTGATGGCTATCTCAATGGCGTGCATGCCCGAGCCGGTGACGAAAAAATTATCGCTTTTAAAACCCATACGCGGGAAATGGCGCGCATGATAATTGGCCAGCGCCTGACGCAGTTCGGGAATACCCGACTGCCAGGTATAGAAGGTTTCGCCCTTGGCGATACTGGCACTTGCCGCATCGCGAATGAAATCCGGCGTCGGCAGATCGCCCTCACCCACCCAGAGCGGAATGACGCCCTCGCGCCCGCGTCCGTAATTGGCTACAGCCATGATGCCGCTGGTCGGGGCTTCAACAGCCTCGCGGCGCAAATTGGTCATGAATGTCATGGTTTTCCTGCAATGCTAAGCGTCGTTCGCATAGCAATAGCAAGATGCGCCGACGAAATCACTCGCCATTTTGTGATGATGAGATCAATTTGGCTCATGATTGAAAAAGGCGAAGCTTTTTTGGCTCCGCCTTAGATTTATGTTTCTTATTTTTTGCTGGCCAGAAGATCGCGGATTTCCGTGAGCAGCACTTCCTCACGCGGCAATTCCGGCTCGGCTGCGGCTGGCTCTTCCTGCTGCTTCTTCTTCAGGCGGTTCATGCCCTTGACGACAAGGAAAAGCACCCAGGCAATGATCAGGAAGTTGATCAAAAGCGTTACGAAATTACCATAGGCAACGGTTGCACCGGCTTCACGCGCGGCGGCAAGCGTTGTTTGCGGTGTGCCTGCCAGCTGGATGAACATATTCGAGAAATCGATACCACCGGTGATCAGGCCGATAATCGGCATAATGATGTCATTGACAACCGAATTGACGAGGCCACCGAAGGCACCGCCGATGATCACACCAATGGCCAGATCGACCATATTACCCTTGAGAGCGAACTCCCGGAATTCTTTCAACATTTTTGTCTCCCTCGCAAATACATCGCATCACCGGGCCGTCGTGACAGCAGGTGCATTCGCCAAATATGAGCGTCAGATGGTTTCTGACGGTAAGGAATGAAGCGGCTCCTGACTGGGGGGGCTCGAAGAACAGCAGCATCCGAATTGTCTTATTCATCACGGATCGATGAACCTATTCTGAAATCTTAGGGCGAAAAGCCGCAAAGGAAAGATAAACTGCCCGTTTTGCAGGGTAATCCCCCTGTTTCTTATCAATATTCTTGCACGAGGCTGTGGAAAGTGCTTGCCTTTGTAAAGTCCGATAAAATGCGGGGAGGAAAAGGCCGCCAATGCACGGCTGGGGAATCATCGTCGCTGCCTTTTTCTATCTGTTGCTGCTTTTTGCCGTCGCCAGTATCGGCGACCGCAGGGCTTCGCGCTGGAACAGTGCGCCGCGCCCTTATATCTATGCGCTGAGCCTTGCCGTCTATTGCACCTCATGGACCTTTTTCGGTTCGGTGGGCCTGTCTGCGCAACGCGGGCTGGAATTTCTAGGCATCTATATCGGCCCGATCCTCGTCTTCACGCTCGGCAACCGGCTGCTCAGACATATTGCACGCCTTGCCAAGGCCGAACACATCACCTCGATTGCCGATTTTCTTGCCGCACGTTACGGCAAGAGCTTTGGCGTAGCACTGCTTGCCACCTGCATCGCAGCCGTAGGCTCAATCCCCTATATCGCGCTGCAATTAAAAGCCGTGGCCGGCAGTGTTGGCCTCGTCATGGATCACTACGGCAACACGCCTGCCATGCCGGTTCCGGTCTTTGGCGATATATCGCTGGTGGTCGCAGCGGTTCTCGCCGCTTTTGCCATCCTGTTCGGCACTCGTCATACCGACGCCACCGAACACCAGAACGGGCTGATCCTCGCCATTGCGCTTGAATCGGTTATTAAACTTTGCGCGTTCCTGACGGTTGGCATTGCCTGCACGTTTTTTCTGTTCGGCACGCCTGCGCGGCTTATCGACGGTATAGCGCAATCCTCGGAAGCCTTGCAGGCATTCCATTATCAGACATCGATTGGCACATGGATCATCCACAGCGCTTTAAGTGCTGCGGCCATCATCATGCTGCCACGGCAGTTCCACGTCACCGTGGTTGAAAGCCGTAGCGAGAAAGAGCTCAAAACTGCTTCCTGGCTGTTTCCGCTCTATCTGGTGCTGATCAATATTTTCGTGTTTCCAATAGCGCTCATCGGCGTCATGACATTGGGAAACAGCGTCAGCGGCGATCTCTACGTGCTTGCGCTGCCGCTTTCAGTCAATGCGCACTGGCTGGCCATGATCGCCTTTCTCGGCGGCTTGTCTGCGGCGACCGCCATGGTCATCGTCGCCTGCGTGGCGCTGTCGATCATGATTTCAAATCATCTTGTGCTGCCACTGTTCATCCGGCGCATGGCCAAGCGCCATCCTTCCGACCAGCCGGATCTAACCAGCCTCATTCTCAATACGCGACGCGCGACGATTGTCGTTATTCTGGCGCTGGCCTTTACCTATTATCGCTTCACATCGAACAATATCCACCTCGCATCTATCGGCTTTGTATCCTTTGCAGCCATTGCGCAATTCGTGCCTGCATTCCTGGGCGGGCTGTTCTGGCGCAACGCCAACGCACGCGGCGCCATGCTGGGGCTTTCGGCGGGATTTCTGGTCTGGGCTTATACGCTGCTTCTGCCCACCATGGCCCCAGATGACGCCGCTATTCTGCGCGACGGATTTTTGGGCTTTACGGCCCTTCGCCCCGAAGCACTTTTCGGCACCAATGCGCTGCCGCTGACCAATGGCGTGATCTGGAGCCTTGCCGCCAACACGCTGTTTTATGTGCTGGGTTCCCTGTCACGCGCATCGACCCCGCTTGAGCGCATACAGGCCAGCGTGTTCCTGCCGCGCCATTTCATTGCTACCCCAGCACTCAAGCGTTTTCGCACCACGGTGACGGTGGCAGAACTCAAAGCCACCATGGCACGCTATCTGGGAACGGAGCGCGTCGAGCGCGCCTTTGTGCGCTTCGAGGGGCGCGAACAGCGCAGCCTTGATCCCAACATGACCGTCGACACGCCAATGATCCGCTATGCCGAACAATTGCTCGGCACCGCTGTCGGCTCGTCTTCGGCCCGTCTCGTGCTCTCGCTTTTATTGCAGCGCGACGAGGCCTCTGGTGCCGATACGCGACAATTGCTCGATGATGCCTCCGCAGCACTTCAGCAAAATCGCGACCTGTTGCAGATTGCACTCGACCAGATGGAACAGGGCATTACGGTGTTCGACAAGGATTTCCGCCTTGCCTTCTGGAACCGGCAATTCCGCACCCTGTTCGACCTGCCCGATGAAGTCATGCAGGTTGGCATTCCCGTGTCGGAGATCGTCGATTACCTCACCCGGCGCGATGATATAACATTCGGCACCCGCAACAGCTTCATCCATGCCCTGACTGCCATGCGTGAGCCATGGCGGATGGAGATGAAAACCACGGCAAAAGTTCTGGAAATCCAGTCCAATCCTATGCCCGATGGCGGTATTGTCGCGACCTATACCAATGTGACGGCGGAAGTCGAAGCCGACCTGATGCGCCAAAGGGCGGCTGAAATGCTGGAGCAGCGGGTGGCGGACCGCACCGCTGAACTCACCCATGTCAATCAGGAGCTTGCACAGGCACGCGCCGATGCCGAAGACGCCAATCTCGGCAAGACGCGCTTTCTCGCCGCCGCCGGTCACGATATCCTGCAACCGCTCAATGCCGCCCGCCTTTATTCGACCGCCCTGTCCGAAAAGCTCGGGGCTTCCGAAATGAGCGAATTCACCCGCAATATCGATTCATCCCTTGAAGCGGTCGAAGCCATTTTGGGCATGGTGCTCGATATTTCCCGCCTTGATACGAGTTCGCTCAAGCCCGAAATATCGGTTTTTCGACTTGATAAGCTGATGAATCAGATCGCTACCGATTTCACGCCGCTTGCCCGCAAGAAAGGGCTTGAACTGCGTGTGGTGCCGTCCAGCGTGGTTGTGAAGACCGATCGCAACATGCTTCGCCGCCTGATCCAGAATCTGGTTTCCAATTCGATCAAATATAGCCGCAATGGCGGCATCCTTCTTGGCGTGCGCAGGCGCGGCGATCATATCGATTTGCAGGTGATCGATACCGGGATCGGCATTGCGAAAAACAAGCTGAAACTGGTTTTCCGTGAATTCACGCGTCTTGATGAAGGCATGCGCGAGGCGGAAGGGCTGGGGTTGGGGCTTTCCATCGTTGACCGTATCGCGCGCCTTTTATCGCTTCCGCTGTCGGTGGCCTCGGTTCCTGGCAAAGGAACCAGCTTTACGCTCAGCATGACGATCAGTGACGAAGCGGTTCCGGCAGAGGAACCCAAAAACCGGCGCGGACTTCAGCCTGCACTGGAACTGACCGGGCTTGATGTGCTCTGCATCGACAATGACGCCAATATTCTCACCGGCATGAACACGCTTCTTGGCGGCTGGGGCTGTCATGTCACTACGTTGCAAAACGGCGCGGCGCTAAAACATTTTTGCGCCAATCGCACCACGCCGCCCGATGTGATCATCGCCGATTATCACCTCATTCACGAAAACGGTCTCGACATGATCGGCTTTGCGCGTGAAAATTTTGGCAGCGAAATCCCCGCGATCCTGCTGACCGCCGACCGCTCAAAGGAAGTGAGGCTGCGCGCGACCGAGGAAGGTATCACGCTTATGAACAAGCCGCTCCGGCCCGCAGCACTTCGCTCTCTGCTCTCGCATGTACATCACAGTCATGCGGCAGCGGATGAATAAATTCCGACTAGTGTGTCAAATCTGAAATTTGTATCACTTTGGAGCAGGGCTTTGATCGAATTTCAGATTTAAAGCCACACTAGCAAATTATTGAATCTAGTGTGGTTTACGGATTTGAAGTTCCTAAACGAGGATGCCATGGCAATGATAGGAACTTCAAATCCACCACACTAGTCCGCCAATGCCTCGCTACCGATCCGCGATAGCATGATCACCGCCTGCGTACGGCTATCAACGCTGAGTTTTTGCAAAACGGCGGAAACATGCGCCTTGACGGTTGCCTCCGACACATTGAGCTCATAGGCGATCTGCTTGTTGAGAAGGCCTTCGGCCAGCATGGTCAGCACACGGGTCTGCTGCGGCGTCAATGTTCTCAGCCGGGCAATTAAAGCTTCGATTTCCGGGTCGCGCGGATGATCGGCATCAACCTCCTCCGGTATCCAGATATCGCCAGCCAGCACGGCATGAACGGCCTCGCTGATGGTTTCCATACCTGCCGATTTGGAGATAAAACCCGAAGCACCCAGTTGCACGGCGTGGTGAATGGTTGCCGCATCGTCGGTGGCCGACACGATGACAACCGGAAGAGCTGGTTGCAGGGCTTTCAGCGCCACCAGACCCGACAGTCCTGTTCCGCCGGGCATTGTGAGATCAAGCAGAAGAAGATCAATATCGTCGCGTTCTGACACAAGTTTCTTGACCGAATCAAAATCGCCGACTTCCACGATTTCAACGTCTTCCGCCTGCCCCGACAAGGCTTGTCGTAATGCTCCGCGAAACAGCGGATGATCGTCAGCGATAATGAAATACATGTGCCTCGCGCGCCATTCTCTTCGTTCCTCCTCGTGCGGTGCATACCCTTACTGTTTAGGCCGATTTTCCCTCTGGGCAAAGGAAAATCATACCAGCAAGATTTTTTCACATGTCTCCTTGCCGCCCTCTTGCCGCCTTGTGGCCGCATTATAGGTTAGAATCTGAAATCTGAATTAAAGCCAATATTTCAACAGACAGGCCCTGGAAGGCACTGATGACACGCAATACGCTCTATCCCGAGATCGAACCTTTTGAGCAAGAAATGCTGCAGGTCTCACCACTGCACCACATTCATGTCGAGCAATGCGGCAACCCGGAAGGCAAGCCGGTCATTATGATCCATGGCGGCCCCGGTGGCGGCATAACGCCTGCCATGCGCCGTCTGCACGATCCAAAGCGCTACCGAATCATTTTGTTCGACCAGCGCGGATGCGGCCACTCCACCCCGCATGCCGAACTGCGCGAGAACACGACCTGGGATCTGGTTGCGGATATGGAGAAAATCCGCACGCATCTCGGTATTGAAAAATGGCAGGTCTTCGGCGGTTCATGGGGATCGACGCTCGGCCTTGCTTATGCTGAGACGCATCCCGAGCATGTATCGGAACTCATCTTGCGCGGGATCTTCATGCTGCGTCGTTTCGAGATCGACTGGCTTTACAATAATGGTGCCAGCATTCTTTTCCCCGACCTTTTTGAAGCCTATCAGGAGCACATTCCCGAAGCCGAGCGCGGCGACATGGTGAGCGCCTATTACAAGCGCCTGACCGATCCAGATCCTCAAGTGCAGATCGAAGCCGCCAGGCTCTGGGCGCAATGGGAAGGTTCGGTGATTTCGCTGCTCCCGGACCCGGCCCGCGTCGCGGCCTTTGGTGAGGATCAATATGCCATCGCTTTTGCGCGCATCGAGTGCCATTATTTCCAGAACCGAGGCTTTCTCGAAAGCGACGATCAACTTTTGCGCAATGTCGAGCGCATCCGCCATATTCCGGGCGTGATCGTTCATGGCCGCTATGATGTCTGCACACCGCTCATCAATGCCTGGCAATTGAAGAAATTATGGCCGGAAGCCGATCTCAGGATCGTCGAGGATGCCGGCCACGCCGTCACCGAACCCGGCATTACGCACGAGTTGATCGAAGCGACAAAACGGTTTTCTTCCTGAATGAAAGGTGCTGATTGCTCCATAGCCGTGACCAGCGCTCGCCACCCTATAATCCTTTCTTCTTCCTGTTTGACCCGCGCAGGAAGAAGAAAGCCGTGGCGACTATGAAAAGGATTGCCATTGTAAGCAGTGGCCAAAGGACCGTCTCTGCAAGGATTCCACATCCGCTTTCAATGCAATTGAAATATCCGCTCAACGCCCTCCAGTAAGCCAACTGGAATGCTGAAAATGCAGCAACGGCAATTATGACCACTGCAATGGCTATCTTCTTTAGATGCATGCTCAATTGCCCTGATACCTATTAGCCAAAATCTATACATGATGTGAAACCCGATTTTGGTCAATACAGGCCAGCATCCACCCAGCTCGTAGCCTGCGTTGCAGATTGTCGCCGGTGAGGCGTTGCTGCAAAGCGGCAATTAAATTCGCCGTTGCAATGATCCGGGCCAAACGGCAATAACTACGAAATTCCTCGGTATTTCTTTCATCAACTATTTTTATAAGTACTTTTTCCAGACGACTGACCTGCGTATTCGATAAAGGAATACGTTTCAGAAACCGCGCAAGATTAGCCTTGATATAGCCGGTGCGAAAAAACCACGGATCGGCCTCAAGGAACGCAATAGCCATTTCAGCACCGGCAGCATTTCCAGCTTTCAGCGCTTGATATTGGTCCTCGAAGCCTGGCGGATAGGCCGCATAAATAGCGTGATGAAAGCGCTCTATCAATTCAGATGAACGCGGCATGGCATTCAGCGCTTTTCGCGCATCCTCAACTTGTCTGGCCCGTTCATTCCACGGAAATTTCAATTTCGTCAATATTTCCTACATCTCACGTCCGACCCGGCACAGCCCCTTCATCGGGCTTTGCCGGTTCATCGTCGAAACTTTTCGCAATATCCATGAAGCGGCGCATGAAGCGCTCCATATAGCTCATGGATTGCTCAAATTCTTGCTCGCTAGGAAGGCCGGATTTTGATGCGGTATCACCCTTTTGTAGGCCTGCCACCGTGTCCTCAAGCTTCTTGACCCGATCCTGCAAGGCGGCGATGTCATTTTCATAAGCCTCACGGTCTTCGGTCGCCATCTTGCAGACGAGTTGTGCCTGTTGCTCGGTGCAGACCGAGATGGCACCCGTTCGCGTATCCAGACGCACATAGCCGTTTTCCGTACCTTCAAGGCGATAACGGCCATTTTCCTGAGCACCGGCGCCCGTCGTCCAGAACGACGCACCTAGCAGCAGCGCGACGCCCATGGAGCCGAATTTCAGTGGTTTCTTGCTCGACATCGTCCCAGCCTCCTGTTGCTTCGTGCTCACTATATGGCATCTTTGCGACGAAAATCGAACGAACGGCTTTGATTCCTGATAAATTCGGTTTAGAGAGCAGCCATGAGCAACAAGATCATCTACAAGATCGTTCCGCGCGACCTCTGGGCACAAGCGCAGAAAAGCGGAAGCTTTAAGGGCGCACCAATCGATCTCGCCGACGGCTATATCCATTTTTCCACAGCACGACAGGTTCGTGAAACAGCCGCGAAACATTTTGCTGGTGAAGACGATCTCCTGCTCGTGCAGGTGGAAACGATAAGCCTCGCGCCCGATCTCAAATTCGAAGTGTCACGCGGCGGAGCACTCTTCCCGCATCTTTATGCCGATCTGCCACTTTCTGCCGTCGTCCATGTCGAGCCTTTGCCACTTGGCGACGACGGCCTGCATATTTTCCCGGAGCTTAAAGACCAATGAGCGCATTGTTTGAAACTCTCGGGCGCAGCGCCCTCTTCGCCCTTGATGCCGAACAGGCGCACGGGCTTTCCATCGCCACCCTCAAAACCGGGCTTTTGGGCGGCGGTGCACCGCAGGACACAGCGCTGTGCCTCAAGGTGGCAGGGCTCAAATTCCCAAATCCGCTCGGCATGGCGGCTGGTTACGACAAGAATGGCGAAGTCCCTGATGCGCTTTTGAAGCTCGGCTTCGGCTTTACCGAAGTTGGCACCGTCACGCCGCGTCCGCAAAGCGGCAATGCACGGCCGCGTATTTTCCGCCTTACGGAAGACAATGCCGTCATCAACCGGCTCGGCTTCAACAATGAAGGCCATGAAGCGGTTTTCAAACGCCTGTCCAATCGCGCAACCAGCGGCATTGTCGGTATCAATATCGGGGCCAACAAGGACAGCGAGGATCGCATCGCCGATTACGTGGCGGGTATTCGCAAATTCTACCAGCTTGCACGCTATTTTACCGTCAATATTTCCTCGCCAAACACGCCCGGTCTGAGAAATCTGCAAGCACGCGAAGCCCTTCGCGAGCTTTTAAGCCGTATTCTTGATGCGCATTGCGAAGAAGGCGGTAAATGCACGCTCAAACGTCCAGTTTTCCTGAAGATCGCGCCCGATCTTGACGACGAAGAACTGGACGATATCGCAGCTGAAGCCGCTGAACAGAAGCTCGACGGTATCATTGTTTCCAACACCACGCTGTCGCGCACCGGACTTAAAAGCCCCCAACACAGCGACGAAGCAGGTGGCCTGTCCGGCACCCCCTTGTTCGAACGCTCGACGATTGTGCTGGCCCGCATGCGCGAACGTGTTGGTCCTGACATGCCGCTGATTGGCGCCGGTGGGATTGACAGCGCCGAAACGGCGCTGACCAAGATCAGGGCCGGTGCAGATCTGGTGCAGCTTTATACTGGCATGATCTATCGCGGCCCCGGTCTTGCCGGTGATATTTTACGCGGACTGTCTGAAGCAGTGAAGCGCGAGGGCGTTGCTTCGATTACAGATTTGCGCGACCGTGACACCAAAGACTGGGCTGCGCGCACACTTTCTGACTGATTTAAAACATTCGCTGTCAGGCGGGAATGCGGGCAATGACCTTGATCTCGAAATCGAAACCCGCAAGCCAGTTGACGCCGACAGCCGTCCAGTTCGGATAGGGTTTTTCGGTAAAGACACGGCTTTTCACGTCCATGATCGCCGGGAATTGCTTCTCTGGATCGGTATGAAACGTCGTCACATCGACAATGTCGTCAAAGGTGCAACCAGCGGCGGCCAGAACATTGCGCAAATTGGTGAAGGCCAGTTCAACCTGTGCGGCAAAATCCGGCTCGGGCGAACCATCTTCTCGACTACCCACTTGCCCTGAAACGAACAGCAGATCGCCGGAGCGAATGGCTGCGGAATAGCCGTGCTGCTCGTAAAGCGCGTGGCGGTTGGATGGAAATACGGCCTCTCGTGTCATGATATATCCTTTCTATAGATTTTCGGCTTTGCCTGGATGATATGAATTTAGTATACGTAGCGTATGTGTATTTCACATACGCTACGTATGTCAATACGGAGAGAGTCATGCCCCCGAAATCCCGTGCTCAAACCATGCAGGAAAACCGGCAATTACTGCTTGCAGCGGCCAGAAGAGCCTTTGCCGAAAAGGGCTTTGCCGCAGCATCCATGGATGATTTAACGGCTGAAGCGGGGCTAACACGCGGCGCGCTTTACCACAATTTCGGTGACAAGAAGGGCTTGCTCGCCGCAGTGGTCGCCCAGATCGACGGTGAGATGGCGACACGCGCCAAAAATGCAGCAGCGGCGAAAAACGACCCATGGGAAGCACTATTGACGGAAGCAGCCGTCTATATCGAGATGGCACTGGAGCCGGAAGTGCAGCGCATCGTCCTGCTCGACGGCCCAGCCTTTCTGGGCGACCCATCGCAATGGCCAAGCCAGAATGCCTGCCTTGAAATGACCCGTGAGGCTATCGCCGATCTGGTCGCGCAAGGCGTGTTGAAGCCCGTCGATATCGACGCTGCCGCACGGCTTTTGAGCGGTGCCGCCTTCGATGCAGCGCTTTGGGTTGCTGCAAGCGCTGATCCCCGATCATCCCTGCCCAGCGCCATAGAGGTATTCCGGCATCTGGCTTCAGGACTCCGGGCCAAGACATAATGGTGGCGCGCAGGCACTTGCTTGCCGCTGGCATTTGCTTAGGATAGGTTCATGACACGAGGCGCATTATCCGAGATTTATCGCCAGTATATCGACTGTCTCAATCAACAGGACTGGGAGCGGCTTGGCTGGTTCGTCCATGAAGAAGTCGAGCATAATGGAAATGCCTTTGGCCTGACCGGCTATCGAAAAATGCTGGAAGGCGACTTCCGGGCTATTCCCGATCTCAATTTCAAGATCGATTTGCTTGTATGCGAGCCACCGCGCATCGCAAGCCGTCTGCTGTTTGATTGCACGCCGGTTGGCACACTGTTCGATCTTCCGGTCAATGGCAGGCGGGTGCGTTTCTCTGAAAATGTCTTCTATGAATTTTCCGATGGGCGCATTTGCAAAGTATGGTCGCTCATCGACAAGGCAGCAATCGCACAGCAGCTATGAGCGCTCAAAGGCCCAGCATCATCGCCCAGTAAATGCGTGTCGGTTTGTCTTCCGGTGTTGCCCAGGCAAGGCCGTAATGGCCGAAGGTCGGGTCGAGCATATTCTTGCGATGACCCGGCGATTTCATCCAGGCATCGAAAACCGCTTCAGTATCCGGCTGCCCGGCGGCAACGTTTTCCGCTGCCGGTCCACGAATACCGGCCTTGCGCAACCGCGCGACAAAGCCATTGCCCCAGCCGACACTGTGGCCGATCTTGCCATAGCTTGCCATGCGCCGCGCCTGATAAAGCGCTGCCTGCTCGAGCTTGCTGTCGGTTGCCATTGGCGTGAGGCCATGCGCCTTGCGGATGGCATTGAAAATAGCTGTCGGGTCACCCGATCCCGCCGCTTGAGTCCACTCAAGCGGCAGCGCCGCATAAGCCATAGCGCCGCCCGCCAGCACCAGAAAATGGCGGCGAGAAAGAATCAAATGATTTGTCTTCATGGCTTGAACGTATCTGTTTTCGGGTTTGATTACTTACGATAACTCAGGATACGCAGCACAATAAAAGCGGGAATGACCACAGCCGCGCCTAAAATGAGGTAGTCGACAAAGCCTGAGATTGCCGAAAAACCCATATTCCACAGCCGCAGGAAGAAATCGCGGATTCCATAGAGAATGTCATAGGGCGTCCAGTGAAAGGCGCTCATGACCACGCCAACCACCAGCGAGATCAGCACCAGCTTGACGATAACACGCGCTGGCGTATCGCCCAGAAAACGGTTTACACCATCGGCCATGCCAGATTCCTTACTCTCAAATTCACATCTGTTCGCGCAAGACATAGGCTGTCGGCGCTTTATCCGCAAGTTTCAGCTTCAGTGTTGCCTGCGATAATCGCGCGGCGCTTTCTGCTTCTGACGCGAAAAAGAGCGGTTCATGCTGCGCGTATCGGTAAAGCCGCAGGCCACCGCTACTTCCAGCAAAGAGAGATTGCTTTGCGCAAGCAACTCCTTGGCTTTCTTCACCCGCAACTCCTCACGCACCTCGAAGGCCGTGCGATCGAGCGCCATGCGAAAGGCGCGTTCCATCTGCCGCACCGAAATGCCGAGCTTGCGCGCCACATCGATCATCGCCACCGGCTCTTCCAGCGTTTCCTCGAAAATACGGATGGCCTTGCGGATCAATGGCGAGCGCACACCATTAAAACTGAGCGCGGGCTGTTCGGAGCGCATCAGCTCATAGGGGATCATCAGAATTGACGCGCTCTTGCGCGCCATCTCCCCGGAAATCTCGTGCTGGATGATCGAAAGCGCCAGCGAGGCCGCACCCAAACCGCCCGCACAGGTATAATGCCGCCCGCTCTTGTGAAAAAGGCTAGTCGTGTCGGCGCTATGACCGTCGAAAAGTTCCAGAAAATCCTCGCGGTGAAACCAGCTTACACAGCAATTGCGATCATCGAGCAGACCGCCTTCGGCCAGCAAAAAAGCCGCGGTGCAGAGGCCCACCACCGTCTGGCCGCGCTTGTCGGCACGCTTGATGAGATCGATCAGCGCCTGCTGGCGCGGGCGATATTGCGCCAGCAATCCACCGACCACCGCCACATAATCGCATTCATCCAGCTCGCCCATAGGTGCCGTCGGCTCAATCACCATGCCAGAGCTGGAAGTGACGGGATCACCTGAGAGTGTGCAGATTTTCCACGCACAACGGATCTGACGGCTTTTGTCGCGATCATCGGCGGCCAGACGAAACGGGTCCAGAAACAGGCTCAGTGCCGTCAGCGTAAAGCCCGGCAGTGCAATAATTCCGACCGACAGCCGATGTTTTGGATTATCCGATTCCCGTTCGTCGTCTGGACTCACCGATATTCTCCTCCGCTTTATCTATATATCTGCGCGGAGGTAGCCGATCCAGTCAACGAAAATGCTTGGAAAGCTTTAGTTGCTGTGCCTGATAATTGGAACCCAGATCAATGCCGTAGAGCGCTTTGGGGCGATTGAGCATGTGCTCGTAGACAAGGCGCCCAACAATCTGACCGTGTTCAAGAATGAACGGCACTTCATGGCTTCTGACTTCCAGCACCGCACGACTGCCGGTGCCGCCAGCCGCGCTATGACCGAAACCGGGATCGAAAAAGCCCGCATAATGCACGCGGAACTCACCGACCAGCGGATCGAACGGCGTCATTTCAGCCGCGTAAAACGGTGGCACATGCACGGCCTCACGCGAAACCAGAATATAGAATTCATCGGGGTCCAGCACCAGTTCGCGTGCACCGCGATCATAGATAGGCTCCCAGAAATCGAGCACGTCATGCGCTCCGCGCTTATCCACATCGACCACGCCGGTGTGATGCTTGCCGCGATAGCCGATCAGCTTGTCGGGACCGCCAGCAAGATCAACCGATAGCGCAATGCCGCCGCCCGAAATATTAGGCTGCTCGGATGCCACCAGCGTTTCCGTCTCATGCAAAGCACCAAGCTCTGATTCGTCGAGTTGTGCGCGGCCCTTGCGGAAGCGGATTTGCGACAGCCGTGATCCGGTGCGCGCAACAATCGGGAAGGTACGTGGGCTGACTTCAAGATAAAGCGGGCCGTTATAGCCCGCTGGCACCTTGTCGAATTCCTGTGCGCCGTCAGCAATCACGCGCGTAAAAATATCGAGCCGTCCGGTTGAGCTTTTCGGATTTGCAGATGCGGACAGATCAGGTGCAAGCGCAAGGCTTTCCAAGAGCGGCACGATATAGACGCAGCCGGTTTCCAGCACGGCACCGGCGGTCAGATCGATTTCGTGCAGTTTGAGGCGTTCGAGCTTATCAATAACCGGCGTGCCGGGGCCGGGCATGAAGGAGGCTCGCACGCGATAGGCTTTTGTGCCGAGCCTCAGATCAAGGCTCGCGGGCTGGATCTGGTCGACATCGAGCGGCCGCGCTGTTTTGAGCAAGCCGCTTTCAAAGAGGGCTGTAATATCCGCATCCGCCAGAATTCCTGCTTCTCTTTGCGTCATCGACCCGCTACTCCATCGCATAGGTATTTTGTAACGAAGACCATTGACTGTTCAAAACCCCGCTGCCAAGCCTTGCACGGCATAGAAACACGTTTTTCCGCAGGAATCGGCAGTTTTGAATGCGGTGATGGTCACGCTTTTCGCGAAAACGCAACAATCCAGCATTGACGACCCTTTGCAACAGGCATAAGAAAAAACCGTTCCGTGGTGATTTGGCCGGCCGGCTTGCAGCCACGTTAAAGAATTCGCTAAAACAAGGCCGCGGTTCAGTACCGGCCTTTTGCGCGTTCGCAAGGCCGGTTTTTTTATGGCCGCCGAGATATGGCAACTATCCCGGCCGACCAGCTTTTGACAGGTTGGAAAAATGACGACTGAGAAGACCCGAAAATTTCGCCCTGCAACCCAACTCGTGCATGCTGGATCGCTGCGCTCCAATTTTGCCGAGATGTCGGAAGCCATGTTTCTGACGCAGGGTTTCCTTTATCCCAATGCGGAAGCTGCCGAAGCGCGCTTCAAGGGTGAAGATCCGGGTTTCATCTATTCGCGTTATGCCAACCCGACCACCGACATGTTTGAAAAGCGCATGTGTGCGCTGGAAGGTGCCGAGGAGGGCCGCGCCACCACATCCGGCATGGCAGCGGTTGCCGCCGCAATTCTGTGTCAGGTGCAGGCGGGCGATCATGTGATTTCCGCACGCGCTGTGTTCGGCTCGTGTCGCTATATCGTCGAGACGCTGCTGCCGCGCTACGGCGTTGAAATCTCGATCATAGACGGCTCCAAAGTCGAAAACTGGAAAGCCGCTATTCGCCCCAACACAAAAGTGCTGTTCCTTGAAAGCCCGTCGAACCCGACGCTGGAAGTCATCGACATTGCTGCCGTTGCCGACATCGCCAATGAAGCAGGCGCAAAACTCATCGTTGATAATGTGTTCGCCACGCCACTTTACCAGAAGCCGCTGGATTTGGGCGCACATATCGTCATCTATTCGACCACCAAGCATATCGACGGACAGGGCCGCTGCCTTGGCGGCATCGTGCTTTCGGACCGCGAATGGATCGAAGACACGTTTCAGGAATATTACCGCCATACCGGCCCCGGCATGAGCCCGTTCAATGCATGGATCATGTTGAAGGGTCTTGAAACGCTGGCCGTGCGCGTGCGCCAGCAAACGCAGTCGGCGCAGGCACTGGCCGATTATCTGGCAGGCAAGGCGGGTGTGAAGAAGGTCATCTATCCGGGACGCGCCGACCATCCACAGGCCGATGTCATCGCCAAACAGATGAGCGGCGGCTCGACCCTGATCGCGCTGGAACTCGAAGGTGGCAAAGATGCGGCCTTCAAGTTCGAGAATGCGCTTCAGGTTTTCAGCATTTCCAACAATCTGGGCGATGCCAAGAGCCTGATCACCCATCCGGCCACCACCACGCACAAGAATCTTTCCGATGAAGCGAAGGCAGAACTCGGTATTTCCGACGGTGTGCTGCGCGTTTCGGTCGGACTGGAAGATACCGATGATCTGATCGAAGATGTGGAAGCCGCGCTCAAGGCCGCCCGCAGCTAAATTAGCCTCAACAATATCGACGTTGCCCAATCCCGAAAGTTGTTTCAAAACTTTCGGGATTTTTTTGCTCAAATATTGTGACCTTTTAGTTGCAATGCCTGACAAGAAACACAGGATCAGGCCAAACTATGCCACTTCTTTGCGCCTACACCGCAGCCTTACGTTGACCTCGTCCGCAACTTTGGCGATAGAAACGTCAGGCGACATGATACGAAGGCAAGGCAATGTACAGGGCGGTCACTTACGGCATCGAAGTCACGGTCGTACCGTTTTACCTCGAAGACGAGTCGGCACCAGAAGAGAACCGCTATATCTGGGGCTATCGGATCACCATTGCCAATAATTCATCGCAAACCATACAGATCAAAGCGCGTTACTGGCAGATCACCGATGCCAATGGCCGGGTTGAGGAAGTGCGCGGACGAGGCGTTGTCGGAGAACAGCCGATTCTTGAACCCGGGGACTCGTTTCAATATTCGTCTGGCTGCCCCTTGACGACCTCGTCGGGCGTGATGCTTGGACGCTATGAGTTGCAGACGCCACAGGGCAAGACGTTTGAGGTCGAAATCCCCGCCTTCTCACTCGACGTGCCCGAGCAAAGACGCACGCTAAATTAAAAAAGGCGGCTCGCGCGAGCCACCTTTTGGGTTTCTATTTTGCAAAATCTGCCGGATCAAAATCATAGCGCGTCGAGCAGAATTCGCATGTCACGACAATGCGCTCATCCTCAATGCTGTCCTTGATCTCCTCGGCACTAAAGCCCGACAAAACATCGGCAATTTTTTCGCGCGAGCACGAGCATTCATCAAGCACCGGCACTGATTCATAAACCCGCACACCCCGTTCGTGGAACAGGCGATAGAGGAGCCGTTCGGAACCCACCTGCGGATCGGTCAGTTCCGAGCTTTCGATGGTGCCGACCAGAGAACGCGCCTCGTCCCAGGCATCGTCCACAGGATGATGCGATGGATCGTTGTCGTCGCCGTCACCGCCCGGAAGGTCTGGAATGCGCGCGCGCAATTGCGATTCCGGCAAAAACTGGATGATCAGCCCGCCTGCCCGCCATTGCTCGACCGGCTTGCCGTCGGACCCGCGCTCAATGAGCTTGGCAACACTGAGTTTCAGATCGGTCGGAATCTGTTCCGACTGACGGAAATAAGTCGTGGCGATTTCTTCCAGCGTCGAACCATCCAGCGCGACAATGCCCTGATAGCGCTGCATATAAGCGCCCTGATCCACCGTCAGTGCCAGCGTGCCACGTCCGAGCAATTCTTCGGGCTTGGTCTGGCCCGCAGCGACGGCCTCCTGCAAGCGCCCGGCGTCAAAACGTGCATAGGCGCGCACCGAACGCGGCGTGCGAAAATCGACCACAAGCATATCCACCGGCCCATCGGACTGGGTCTGGAAGATGAATTTTCCTTCGAATTTCAGCGATGTACCGAGCAGAACAGTAAGGACCGTTGCTTCCGCCAGAAGGCGCGCCACTTCTTCGGGGTAGTCGTGACGCTTCAAAATGGCGTCGATGCTGCCGCCAAGCTGGACCGCGCGTCCGCGCACGTCGAGTCCTTCCACCTGAAAAGGCACGACGGCATCGTCGCCCGCAAAATTGAAATCGCCCAGATTGATCTGGGCGGTTTCGGTTTCAAACTGTTCGCTGCCGCTCTTGTCAGCCACGTTTATCTCCTTGCAGGCACCAGGCCAGAATAGCCTTCTGGGCATGGAGCCTGTTTTCCGCTTCGTCGAAAACCACTGATTGCGGCCCGTCGATTACCTCATCGGTCACTTCCTCGCCGCGATGCGCGGGCAGGCAGTGCATGAAAAGCGCCTTGGGGTTAGCTTTTGCCATCAACTCGGCATTAACCTGATAGGGCATGAAGACATTGTGACCGCGTGCGCGGTCTTCCTGCCCCATGGAAACCCATGTGTCGGTGACGATGCAATCCACCCCTGCCGCGGCCTTCTGCGGGTCGGTGGTGGACATGACGTGACCGCCATTGGCCTTTGTCCAGTCAATATAGTGCTGCTTTGGCTCGCTGCCTTCCGGCGTTGCGATATTGACGTTGAAATCAAAACGCGCCGCGGCTTCCATGAGCGAATGGAGCACGTTGTTGCCGTCCCCCATCCAGGCGAAGGTCTTGCCCTCGATTGAACCGCGATGTTCCTCATATGTAAGAACGTCAGCCATGATTTGACAAGGGTGCGTGTCATCGGTGAGCGCATTGATAACCGGAACGGTCGCATGTTCGGCCAGTTCCAGCATACGCTCATGCGACGTGGTGCGGATCATGATCGCATCAACATAGCGTGACAAAACCTTGGCGGTATCGGCAATGGTCTCGCTGCGGCCTAGCTGCATTTCCGATCCGGTCAGCATCAGGGTTTCGCCGCCAAGCTGGCGCATGCCGACATCAAACGACACGCGCGTGCGCGTCGAAGGCTTTTCGAAGATCATCGCCAGCACCTTGCCTGCCAGCGGCTTGTGGCTTTCGCCCGCTTTTAAGCGTGCCTTGATGGCTTTGGCGTCTTCCATGATGGCGCGCAATTCGGTTGCGGGAACGGCGGAAAGGTCGATGAAATGCTTGATAGAAGTCTTGGTCATGATTTTATGCCGTCTTGCTGCTCGGATTTGCGACGGAAAGCCGTTCCACGGCAGTCTCGATGCGGTTCAGCGCTTCACGCGCTTCTTCAGGCGTGGTGACAAGCGGCGGCAAAAGCCGCACGACATTATCACCGGCACCAACGCTCAACACATGCTCATCACGCAGCGCCTGAATGAGCATTGCATTGGGTACCACGCATTTGACCCCGATCAAAAGACCGTGGGCGCGCACTTCCGCAACCACATTCGGATAGCGATCAGCAATGGACGCCAACCCCTGCTTGAGAACAAGCGCGGTATCGCGCACCATGTCCAAAAAGCCGTCGCTCAAAACCACATCCAGAACCGCATTGCCCACAGCCATGGCCAGAGGATTGCCGCCATAGGTGGTGCCATGCACACCGGCCGTCATGCCTTTTGCAGCCTCTGCTGTTGCAAGGCACGCCCCCATCGGAAAGCCGCCGCCGATACCCTTGGCGACCGCCATGATGTCGGGTGTAACGCCCGACCATTCATGGGCAAAAAACTTTCCCGTACGCCCGACGCCGGTCTGCACCTCGTCAAAGATCAGCAAAAGCCCCTCATCGTCGCAGATCTTGCGAACAAGGCGCAAAAATTCTTCCGGGAAACCACGCAAGCCGCCCTCGCCCTGAATGGGCTCAAGCAGAATTGCTGCCGTTTCATCCGTGATGGCCGCACGAAGCGCTGCTTCATCGCCAAAGACCACCTGATCAAAGCCTTCGACCTTGGGGCCAAAGCCTTCGAGATATTTTGCCTGTCCACCAGCGGCAATGGTCGCCAGCGTGCGGCCATGAAACGCGCCTTCAAAGGTGATGATGCGGAAGCGTTCAGGGCTGCCATTCACATACTGATAGCGGCGTGCAGTCTTGATCGCGCATTCAAGCGCCTCGGCGCCCGAATTGGTGAAGAACACTTTTTCGGCAAATGTATTGTCGACGAGACGCTCGCCGAGTTCGCGCTGCCCCGGTATCTCATAGAGGTTCGACAAATGCCAAAGCTTGTCGGCCTGTTCCTTCAGCGTTTCGACCAGATGAGGATGCGAATGGCCGAGCGAATTCACCGCAATGCCTGCGGCAAAGTCGAGATAACGTTCGCCGGTTTCAGTGATCAGCCAGATGCCCTCCCCTCGCTCGAAGCGCAGGGCCGCACGATTATAGGTGTCGTAAAGCGGTTGCACATTCGTCGCGTTGGTCGTTGCACTGGTCATTGCGCTCAGGCCTCCATAAGCCCTTCCAAAAAGCTGCCGGTCCGGCCCATCCAGACCGCAAGCAGCCAGTATTGTCTCGATGTTCCAGCCTGCGATTGAAACCAGATGCAGGTCCGGGACCAGTCGATTGCGGACATAGCCGCAAAATCTTCCGGTTGAAATAAAAAGCCGCCCTCGGGGCGGCATATTCATCACGCGCGTATATTGGGGGTTATGGGCCAAAAGTCAATCAAACAACCGTGCCAAAAAAGCCTCGTTGCTAAGCGCCTATCTGCATAAATGCAGGCCGTTTACATTCCACTACCATGGCAGCAGCGCGCATTTTACAGGCAATTTTTGTGAAACAGCATCACATGCATTGTTCAAAGGATTGGCATCCCCCATATGAGTGACGAAAAAATACAGTTATGATCTAAGAAAAACCGTCTTTTTCACCCAAGTTGGGGAAAACCATGAAAATGGAATCTCTGTGACAGGCTATCCCTTGTCATGGAGTCATGCCTTATTGTAGTTTCTTTTTTAAAGAAAAAGCTACATTTCGTGCGGCGGACCTAGTCACCCGGATAGATATAGTGTTTTTGCCCGGAGCAATCCGGGGACGCGATCGGATTCCGGATAACGAGAATGATTGGAGCCCAGGGCAATGAACTGGACAGATGAACGTGTTGAACTCCTGAAGAAGCTGTGGGGCGAAGGCCTGAGCGCGAGCCAGATTGCGGCGCAGCTCGGCGGCGTCAGCCGCAACGCAGTGATCGGAAAGGTTCACCGTCTGAAGCTTTCGGGGCGCGGCAAGACCACGACCACTGCCCCGCGCAGCAAGAAGGTGAATACGGTAGCGGCGACCCCACGCCCCGCAGCCCAGCAGACGAGCGGCGCGCATACCACGACGATGCGCACTGCAACCTCGACCAGAACGGTCGGCGCAACGGCGCTGAAGATGGATTATGACACCGACGTGGTTGCCGAAGCCGTCATCAAGCCAGCTTCCGATGTGGTGGTGCCGATTTCTCGTCACCTCACGCTGTTGCAATTGAGCGAGCGCACCTGCAAATGGCCAATTGGTGATCCGCTGAATGAAGACTTTCATTTCTGCGGCCATGAATCGGGTGAATCCAGCCCCTATTGCAGCTACCATTCGCGTCTGGCTTTCCAGCCGACATCCGAGCGTCGCCGCGCGCGCTGATTGAACAGCGATTGGAATTGAAAAACCCCGGCGCCTTATGGCTGCCGGGGTTTTTATTTGCGCAAAGTTTAGGAAACGCGCTTGGGCAGACGCACCATAAAAGTCGAGCCTTCGCCGAGCTGTGATCGCACAACCAGACGCCCGCGATGGCGTGCCAGAATATGCTTGACGATGGCAAGCCCCAGACCCGTTCCCTTGTGCGAACGGCTTGTTTCCACATCGATGCGATAAAACCGCTCGGTCAGTCGCGGCAGATGTTCGGCGGCAATACCGGGGCCGAAGTCGCGCACCGATGCGACCACTTCCGGCGCATTGCCGCTTGCATCTTCGGCCAGACCGATAATCACCTTGCCGCCGCCCTGCCCGTATTTGCAGGCATTTTCAACGAGGTTCTGAAACACCTGAATGAGTTCATCGCGCGCACCGGTGACAAGCAAAGGCGTGTCGGGCACATGGCGCTCGATGGTCACGCCAAAATTTTGCGCAAGCGGCGTCAGCGTATCGGTGACATGGTTCAAAATACCCGTCATGTCGACGGGCTCATTGACCGCCAGATGCGCACGCATTTCAAGCCGGGAAAGCGACAGCAGATCGTCGATCAGACGCGACATGCGCTCGGATTGCTTCTGCATGATATCGAGAAAACGATCGCGCGCGGCAACGTCATTGCGCGCCGGGCCTTGCAGGGTTTCGATAAAGCCGCGCAGAGACGCCAGCGGCGTGCGTAATTCGTGGCTGGCATTGGCAATGAAGTCGGAGCGCATACGGTCGATGCGCCGCGTCTCGCTCTGATCGCGAAACAGCAGAACGAAAAGCTCTGAATGACCGTCCTCATCAACTAACGCCTTGACGACGGCCTTATACCAGCGATCAATCGGCACGCGCTCGAAATAATCGATGCTGCGCGTTTCGCCATCCGCGATCACGCCCTGAATAAGCGCGTGCATTTCAGGCGCACGAAAGCGCAGATAAAGTGCAGTTCCATTTTCAAGTGATTGAAATGCCTCACGCGCTGCCGCATTGGCAAACAACACCGTGCTGCGATGATCAAAGACAATCATCGGATCTGTGAGCAGGTCCGCAAGCCGCTCGCCCGAGACACCCGCCATTTGGCTGTGTCCCACAGGCTTTACAGGCCCAACCTCCGGCTCCCCATGCCCGACTTCATTGGCCGTCCACACAGCGCCCAGAACCACAAGGCCCAGCAGGATGGCACGAAACCAGAAAGGCAACTCCAGTGCCATGATGCAAAGGGCTAGAACCACGCTGACCACAAGAATGCCTTTAACACGGGCAAGCGGCGCAAAAAGCGATACGGTACTCTCCGGGTTTTCGTGGTCCGGGCCTGAGCCGGTACGGCTATTTTCACTCATTCCATATTCTCCGGTCATCATGGCCGTCATAAAAATCCAGTGCGCCGTCTTTACGCAGCTTTCAATGGTCACATATCATGCTTTGGTATACAGGAAAGGAAATTGCCGTGGGTGACAGTTCTAAGACAGCAAACAAAAAGAAGGGTGCTCCTCTGGTTGCAAAGCCGATAAAAATCACCATAGGCGGCAAAAAACACAAGTTCGATATCAACGACCCGAAACTGCCCAACTGGATCGATGACAAAGCGCTTCAATCAGGCGATTATCCCTATGACGCACGCATGGATAAAAAGGAGTATGAACAAACGCTGGAGCGATTGCAGATCGAACTGGTGAAACTGCAATACTGGCTGCAAAAAACCGGCGAGCGCGTGATCAGCGTCTTTGAAGGTCGCGATGCGGCCGGAAAGGGCGGCACGATCTTTACCATCCGCCAGTTCATGAACCCACGCACCGCGCGCAATGTCGCCTTGCCAAAACCCACCGAAACCGAGCGCGGGCAATGGTATTTCCAGCGTTATGCAGCGCATTTTCCGACCGCAGGCGAATTCGTGACTTTCGACCGCTCCTGGTATAACCGCGCCGGCGTCGAAAAAGTCATGGGCTTTGCATCAGAAACCCAGATCGAAACATTTTTGACCGAAGCGCCCGATTTCGAGCGCATGATCGTTACCGACGGCATTCACCTGTTCAAGTTCTGGCTTGATATCGGACAGGAAATGCAGCTCAAGCGCTTTCATGAGCGCCGCCACAGTCCGCTCAAGAACTGGAAGTTCTCACCCATGGATATCGCGGGCATCGAGCGCTGGGACGATTATTCCGATGCGCTGCACACCATGCTCGAACGCACCGATATAGGCTATGCGCCATGGACGCTGATCCGCGCCAATGACAAGCGGCGCGCGCGGCTGGCTGCCATCCGGCGCATCCTGCTGACACTTCCCTATGACGACCGTGATCTCGATACCATAGGCGCCGAGGATCAGTCCATTATCGGGCGCGGGGCTGCATTCATCGCACCATCTGCAGAATCAAAATAGAACACCGAGGGCGTATGCGGGGTTTTTTCCCACAAATGCGGCTCATGGGTGAGTTGCCACACCGCGCGCCATGCGGAGAGCGAAATAAGCATCCAATAAAGCGGTATCGCGAAAAAATAGCCATAGCCATTGCGTTCTGTCGGCTCCAATGTGCGCGAGCCCAGAATATAAAAGCTTAAATAGGCAAGCAGGATGTTGGTGAGATCCAGACCAAGCAGAATGAGGCTGTTGGACGTCAATGGAGCCTGAGCCAATTTTAACAAAAGTGCAATGAGCATCCCCACCATGAAAGGATGCAGAAGAGCGGAACTGATAATGCCGACCGTATAAATCTGGTTGATCGCAAAGCGCCATGAGCCAAGTTCGCGCATAGCATCGTAGGGGTTGCGAACATGAACCAGCCAGGTCTGTATCCAGCCCTTGATCCAGCGTGTGCGCTGCTTGCGCCAAGTGCCGTAATCCTCGGGTGCGTCCTCCATCGTGCCCCGTCCGATCACGTCGATGCGGTAGCCGAAACGCGACAGTCTGATGCCCAGATCGGCATCCTCGGTGACATTGAAGGGGTCCCAGCCGCCGACCTCCAGAAGTGCGGTACGGCGAAAATGATTGGACGTACCACCCAGCGGAATAACCAGCCCTTGTGTGGCCAACCATGGCAGAAGACCGCGGAAAAGTGCTGCATATTCGAAAGCGAACATACGGGTGAGTATGTTGCGTCGGAAATTTCCGATGATCAGCGGTGCCTGCAAACAGGCCAGTTTTGCACCGCCTGCCTGAAATGCCTGCCATGCCTCACGCAACTGATCAGGATGCGGTCGATCTTCCGCATCAAAAACCGCAATAATCTCGCCGCGTGTTAATTGCAGCGCATAGGTCAGCGCATTGGGCTTGGTTCGCGGCCCGCCGGGCGGCACGGTTATCAGTTCGAAATTCGCCGGAAGTTGCTCCCGTCTTATGGCGGCCCGGGTATCGAAGTCGTCTTCTTCGCATACGAGCTTGATTTCAAGCTTGCTTTTTGGCCAGTTGAGTTTTTTGAGCGAGCTCACCAACTGCGCGACGACTGCCTGCTCACGATGAAGCGGCACCAGAACCGAATAGACCGGCAGATCACGCGGATTTACCGGCGAAAGTGGGTTAAACTGCAAACGCTGGCCTTTTGCTGCCGCAAAAAGACGGATCAGCACACAGCCGAAAAAGAACAGTGTCAGGAAAACATGCGCTGCCAGCACTGTCTGGAAAGGCCAGTTGGCGATGCAGGCCAGCAGAACATAAAGCACCGTTGCAATGGCTATGACCTGCGGTGTATGCAGCACCCGCGATGCAGAAAACACTGGCGGGGTCATCTTGCGCGCATGCTCGATCAGATGCTGGCTATGGCGCTGGCGAAGCGCGCTACGCAACACCGTCGGCGGACAGATGCGGATGCGGTTGCGTAGCAGAGGCGTCGCACGCACATGGTCGAGCAGCATTCGAAGACGGCTCTGCGTCGGCGCAAGATAGAGGCAGGTATTGCCATCGCGACCGATAACCATCACCTGCCAGACATCAGTGAAACCGGCGAGTTTCTCCTCCCCCGAGACGAACACACGAGAGGCTGGTATTTCCTCAGCATAGTCAAGTCCGAGAAAATCCGCGATCGCCTGATAGAGCAAAGCCTCCGTCATGCCGGACTGCTGCACCAGTTCGCTACAAAAAGATGTTCCGTTTTGCACAGCGTCCCGAGAGGCGCGCAAAATCAAACATCGAGAAATCCCCCACCGCTGCAATCTGGCAGATATGCCCCCGCATATCTCAAGATCGAAGCCCCCAGATAGATTCTTCATAATCCCCCGCGATACAAAGAAAACTATATATTCAGCATTTACTCAATTAAATATTTCTAATAAAGAATACTCACCTTCTTCTACACCCCCGTAAAATTATATTAATATTTAATATTAGATTTCCAACCTGAAAAAGCAATCAACATTTCGTCTAATGGGAAGGTCATCTTAGCTCCGACCCATGAAGCCGGTAAAGTACAACGCCACGGATGGATTGAAGCGTGATAGAAAGCAAAACTGTAAACCGATTTTACCCACATGAGACTTTGCGCCTTTTGGCAAAAATGCTCTTTGTTGAAAAGCTTTGGCAAGATTTTACGGGTAAGTGTGCTATGTCGCAGAGCAGGAAACAGCAACGCAGATGATGGGACCCAATTGATGAAACGCCATCTCGCCATGCGCAGCCAGCATCTGACGCGTTTGGGATGCGCTGTCGCTGTGGCGATGAGCGCAATCATGCCATGGCCCGCAACGATTGCCCGCGCACAGGATGCGCCCGCCGCGCCGAACTTTCTCAATGAGCGCGAACGATTACCCCTGCCATCACTGCGCGGTCTCAATCGCCTGCGCTTCGTGACTACGCTGGATTTTCCTCCCTTCAACAGCCTCAACGATCAGGGGCAGCTCTCCGGTTATAATATAGACCTCGCCAGAGCGCTGTGCAGCCAGCTCGACCTCGATGCGATCTGCCAGATCGAAGCGGTGCCGTGGCCGGAACTGGAACAACGACTGATGCGCGGCGAGGCCGAGGCGATTATCGCCGGCTGGCAGCCCAGTGAGGACAATCGCAAGGATTTTGCCTTTTCGCGAAGCTATATGCGCCTGCCAGCGCGTTTTGCGACAAGAAACGATCGGTCGTTCACTCAAGCCGCGCTTGCAGTACCCGGCAAGACGGTCGGGGTCATTGCGGGCCAGACGCATGAGCAAATTCTCAAGGCCTATTTTCCACAAGCCATTGCACAACCCTACCCGGACCGCACAGCTATGCTGCTCGATTTGAAAGATAACAAAATCGACGCCGTGTTCGATGACGGCATGACGCTTTCTTTATGGCTCAACGACGCCGCCAGCGATAGTTGCTGCACCTTTACCGATGGGCCCTATCTGGCGCCGCAATATCTTGGAACCGGGTTGAGCATCGCTGTCACCCAACGCAATGCCTCCATAGCCGCCGCCTTCGACAATGCCTTGCAGAGCCTGCAACGGAGGGGCACACTGACTGAACTCTATTTGCGCTATTTTCCGCGCAGTTTTTACTGAGATGAAGGAAAGCGATGCAACCCGCCACAAAGGTTGCTTGCAGATCAAGATCGCCTTGAGCTTAGACCCCCTTGATCTCATTGGGCTGGATCAGTGAGACCATCATTCGACCACCGCACATTCTTCAAAAAGTTTCAACCGGCTCCGAAAAAGCGCTCAAACTGCCACGGGATCATCTGCAACCGATACTGCGGGGACGGTGCGTTATTCTGACGCATACCCCTGATCCGCCTATCGCTGTTTTCAGATTTTTTTGAAAATTCTGACATATCTATACTTACAGTATAAAAGTAATATTATTTAATATCAATAAATTATAACAGATAATACCACACGAAAAACTAAAAATATAAAGCAATTTCAATTATTTCGGCGCTTTTATCATAAAAATAAGAAAAAATACATCTATTTATTTTGACTTGAAGAAATTCTTCTTTGCTCTCAATATTTATAAGGGAGAAAGAGGAGGAATGTGATGGTTGATGGCGTTATCGCCCACTGGTACGATACTCCGCAGAAAGTAAAGCATGCAGCCCATACACAAGCTTATGTGTTTCTCGGCATCATGCTGGCGGGACTGAGCGTCCCTGCTGCTTTTCTGGGCTGGGCTCTGTTCCACGGCATAAAGATTTATCTTCAGTAGCCTTGTCTGTGAAATAACCGCAATGAAAAAGCCCCGCCTAATTTGGCGGGGCTTTGTTTTTCAGTCGTAGTAATGGCTATCAGACGCTGCCGACAGGCCCATCGGATGATACGGGTTTTTCAGAAATAGCTGGTGCATCATCCTCGTCCTCGCGTTTCTTGGCGTCCTTCCAGGCAATCAGCCGGTAGAACATCGGTACGAAGATCATCGCGATGAAGGTCGCGGCCAACATACCACCGATAACCCCGGTGCCGATGGCGTGTCGGCTTGCAGAACCCGCGCCCGTGCTGGTGGCAAGTGGCACAACGCCTAAGATAAAGGCCAGCGAGGTCATAACGATGGGGCGGAAGCGCAGGCGTGCGGCCTCGGCTGCCGCCTCAAAAGCGGTCTTGCCTTCCTCGCGTTGCAACACGGCAAATTCCACGATCAAAATCGCGTTCTTCGCCGCAAGACCAATCAGCGTCACCAGACCGATCTGGAAATAGACGTCATTGGTCAGGCCTCTGAGATCAGTTGCCAGCAACGCACCGAACAATGCAAAGGGCACAGCCGTGATGACAGCCAGCGGCAACGTCCAGCGCTCATATTGTGCCGCAAGAATCAGGAACACCATGATCAGGCCGAAGATCATGGCCTGCGAGCCTGTGCCGCTGGTCGAGACTTCCTGATAGGCAGAACCCGTCCAGGCAATCTGGTAATCATTGGGCAGCACTTCGGACGCCACTTCCTGCATGGCCTGAATGGCGTCACCCGATGTGTAGCCAGCAGCCGGATTACCCGTGATCTTGGCGGCATTGAACGCGTTGAAACGTTCAAGCTGGTCAGGACCAACAATACGCTTGACAGTGACGAGCGCATCGAGCGGGATCATGCTGCCGGAATCGGCGCGAACAAAAACATGTTTCAAATCGCTTGGATCGCGGCGGAAGTCGGCTTCCGATTGCAGATTGACCTGATAGTTGCGGCCATAGAGCGTGAAATCATTGACATAGACGCTGCCGAATGTCGCCTGCATGGCTGTGAAAACCGAATTGATCGGCACGCCCATGGCCTTGGCTTTTTCACGGTCAAGCTGGATGTCGTATTGCGGAACGTTCGGATCAAACGTCGTGCGCACACCCTCCAGTTCAGGTCGTTTTGCAGCAGCATCGGTCAAAAGCTTGGTGGCATGGGTGAGCGAGGCAACCCCACCACCCGTACGGTCCTGCACGTAAAGCTCGAAGCCGCCGGTCGTGCTGAGGCCCAAGATCGGTGGCGGATTGAAGGCCAGCACCATGCCGTCCTTGATACCTGCATTCATGCCCATGATCGTGCCGGGCAAATTGCGCGCATCGAGATCCGGTGTCGTGCGTTGCTTCCAGTCCTTAAGCATGATGAACATCGTGCCGGAACTGGTCTTGAGACCACCCGAAAGAAGGTCAAAGCCCGACACCGCAAACACGTTCTCGACCGCCGGATGCTTGCGGATGTTTTCGCTGGCCTGATTGAGAACATTTGTCGTGCGTTCAAGCGAGGCTGCTGGCGGCAGAACCGCGACACTGAACAGGAAGCCCTGATCCTCATCCGGCAGAAGCGAACCGGGAACCTTTTCGAAAAGGTAGTAGGTCGCACCAATGACAGCGGCGAAAATCAGCAGACCGATGGCTATACGCTTGAGAAAAAAGCGAACCGCTGACGTATAGCCGCTGGTGATCCGGTCAAAGAAACGGTTGAAGATGCGGAAGGGCAGGATAGGCTCGTGATGGCCGGGCTTGAGAATGAGCGCACAAAGTGCCGGCGTCAGCGTCAGCGCCACCGTACCCGAAAGCACCACGGAAATCGCGATGGTGACAGCGAACTGCTTGTACATTTCGCCGACAAGACCGCCCATGAAGGCCACCGGAATGAACACCGCGCAAAGCACGAGAACAATCGCGATGACCGGCTCGGTCACCTCGCCCATAGCCTTGATCGCCGCTTTGCGTGGCGACAGTTTTTCCGTCGTCATGATGCGTTCGACGTTTTCCAGCACCACGATGGCGTCATCCACCACAATACCGATGGCCAGCACCAGACCGAACAGTGTCAAAAGGTTGATGGAGAAACCGAGCACATACATGCCTGCGAACGTACCGATGATCGAGATCGGAACAGCAATCACCGGAATAAGCGTCGCGCGCCAGTTCTGCAGGAAGATGAAGACCACGAGCACGACGAGGATGATGGCTTCGATGAAGGTGTGAACCACTTCCTCGATCGAGACCTTGATGAATTTGGTCGTGTCGAACGGCACCGAATAATCAATACCCGCAGGGAAAGCCACTTTCAGCTCATCCATGCGGTGTTCGATCGATTCCATCGTATTGAGCGCATTGGCGCCGGGCTGCAGATAGATGGCAATCGGCACGGCAGGTGTGCCGTTCAACTGGCTGTCGACGAAATAGCTTTCCGTACCCAGCTCCACCCGCGCCACATCCTTGAGCCGCAGCGTCGCGGCATTGCTTGTCGAACGCAGGATGATGTTTTCGAACGCCTTGACGTCCGGCAGACGTCCCTGTGTCGTGGCGGTATAAGTGAAAGGACCAGCCTGACTGTCGGGCTGATCGCCGAAGCGACCGGCCGCATATTGCGCATTCTGTTCCTGAATGGCCGTCTGAACGTCGCTCGGCGTCAGATTATATTGCGCAAGCTTGTCGGGGCGCAGCCAGACGCGCATGGAATAATCGATATTGCCGAGCAATTGCACATCGCCCACGCCGGGAATGCGCTTGAGATCGTCGATGACGTTCAAAAGCGCGTAGTTACCGACATAGGTACGGTCATAATTGGTGTTCTCGGAGAACATGGCGACCATGCCGAGAATGGTCGATGAGCGCTTGGCGACAGTGACGCCAAGACGCTGCACCTCCTGCGGCAGCGAGGATGTCGCCTGCTGCACGCGGTTGTTGACGTCAATCGTCGCCTGATCGGGATCGGTTCCAAGCGCAAAGGTGACGGTGAGCTGCATCATGCCGCTGCCAAGGCTCGAAGACTGCATGTAAAGCATGTTCTCGACGCCGTTGATCTGCTGCTCCAGAGGCGCTGCGACCGTCTGCGCGACAGTTTCAGCACTCGCACCGGGATAGGTTGCGCTGACCACCACCTGCGGCGGTGTCAGTTCAGGATATTGCGCGATTGGCAGGATGCGAATGCACACAAGCCCGGCCAGAACGAGCACAATGGATATGACCGCGGCAAAGACCGGACGGTCGATAAAGAAGCTTTTCATTATTTATCCGCCGCCTGTTCTTTATCAGTCTTGGAGTCCGTCTGGGTATCCGCCTGATTGGACGCTGCGTCCGTCTTTCCTTGCGCTGTTGCGGGCTCGGCCTTCACCGGCGCACCCGGCGCGACTTTGATGACGCCTTCCGTAATAACTCTGTCGCCAGCTTTCAGACCATCGCTGATCAGCCATTCATCGGCAAGCTCGCGACCAATAACCACGGGACGGACTTCAGCCTTTTCATCCTTGTCCACCACATAGACGAACTGCGCCTGCGGTGTTTGCATCAAGGCAGCCTTCGGGACAGTGATGCCGTCCTTGACATGAATATCGAGAATGGCAGCACGCACGAACTGACCGGGGATGAGACGTCGATCCGGGTTCTGCACCACCGCGCGCACACCCAGCGTCCCGGTTTCGGTATCAAGCGTCGACGAGGTGAAGTCAATCGTTCCATCCTGATCATAGGCCTGACCGTCACCGAACAGGATCTGGATTTTCAGACGGTCGGCATCGGCACCGGTCGCGCCGCGTTCTTTACGCAGGCGCTGGATTTCAGCGGCTTCCGTATCGGTGAACGAGAAATTCACATAGACCGGATCGAGCTGGGTAATCGACGTCAGCAGGCTCGACGTTGCATCGGTGCCGATGAGACTGCCCTCGGATACCTGTTCCTGGCTGGTAATACCGCTGATCGGAGCCGTCACCTTGGTATAGCCAAGATTGAGCTGCGCTGTTCTCAACTGCGCCTGCGCTGCGGCAACCGCCGCCTTGTTCATGTCACGCGTCGCGAAAGCCGTGTCACGTACCGCAGCACTCTGCACCCGCTGCTGAACAAGCTGTTCGGCGCGGTTAGCATCAATTACCGACTGCTGATACTGGGCCTGGGCCTGTGCAACTTGCGCCTGCGCCTTTTCAACCTCGGCCTGATAAGGAGCCGGATCTATCTCGAAGAGAACATCGCCAGCCTTGACCTCGGTTCCTTCCACGAAATTGCGGTGCAGCAATATGCCGCCGACGCGCGCACGTACCTGAATTGCGCGATAGGCGGAAATACGCGCCGCATATTCATAGGTGACTGGCACGTCATGCGGCTTGATTTCAATAAAGCTCACTGCAGGCGGTGGAGCGCCGGCGCCCGGTGCCTGAGCCATAACTGGCTGTGCCGTAAAAACAAGAAAGGCGGCCCCTGCCGCAATATGCCGAATAGTACGGTTGATGATCATGGTGGGAGCTGCCCTTAGCTTACGTCCGATACGGCCAATTAAACATACATAGCTGTTTGTAAATACGGACTATGTGTTATAGTCAATGGAATGCGTTAAATGATCACGAATGATTTATCCAGTCTGGAATGGAAAAATCAAGCCACTCCCTCTTTTTATCTGGGGCGAAATAAGCAATGCGCCGGACGAAATCTGATGCAGCCGAGACGCGTGAAGCTATATTAATTTCTGCTGAAAAAATGTTTCTTGCGCGTGGCGTCAACCAATCCTCCCTGCTCGAGATCGCGGCCCAGGCCGGCGTGACGCGCGGCGCCATCTATTTTCATTTTCAAGACAAGCTCGATATTTTCCGCGCCATTATTGGCAATGCACGGTTTCCGCAGGAGGAAATCATGCTGCAGGCGGCGAAACTCAATCACCCCAATCCGCTGCATGTGCTGGAACAATCGATTCTTGCGGCACTGGAACTGTTTGCGACCGACGAAAGACAGCAGGTCATTTTCACCATCATAAACCAGCGCTACGAACATGTGGGCGACATGGCGCCCATCGTCGAGCGCATCAAGGAAGCGCGTGACAATGTGCTTTCTTTGTTTACCGGCCTTCTGGATGTTGCCGAACGACGTGACGAACTCTCAGCACAATGGACTGCCCGCAGCGCATCCCCCATCCTCTTGGCACTTGTCAGCGGGCTTCTCAGCGAATGGATGCGCAGTGAAAAAAGCTTCGATCTTGTCACTGATGGCAGCAAGGCAATCCGCACCTTTATCCAGTCTCTGCGCAAAACAGACCGATCAATAGAGCCAACCCTGCGACTACAAAATCAGCGTCGTTCCCGGAAAGAAGGCGATTAGTTTACGCTTACGTCAATGTAAGACTTGCGCAAGACATGAAACTCGACCACATTCTTGGCATGGAAGCTGCCCCGGAGGATGGTGGGCGGGCTTGGGAGATTGGCGGACATTGTGCGCCACACAAACGGGACGGAGCAATCCGGGGAGAAAACATGGTAGAAAAAGCGACGGGGAAGACTTCATCCAAGACGGGCGCAATCAAGATTACGCAAACAAAAACCACAACAACCAAGGCGGCTCCATCGAAGGCAGCTTCTGCCAAGGTTGACGCGACCAAAACCACTGCGTCCAAGCCGCGTGCATCAAAATCAAGTACAACCAAACCAGCTACAGCCAAAGCCAGCACGGCTAAAACAAAACCTGTAAAGTCAGCTACCGCCAAACCTGCAGCAACCAAGGCTGTGCCGACACCTGCGCAAAAGGAAAAGACACCCGCCGCCAACACGCAGGCGGCAAAAGCTGCAAAGTCTGGCGCAAAAAATACCGGCACGGCCAAGGTCGACACGCCGAAAGCCAAGACAACCAGATCGACCGCATCCAAGACCACGTCAAAACCCAAAGCTGCGCAAAAACAAAAAACATCAGCGGCGCCAACGCGGTCCAGCAAGCCGAAGCAAGCGGCACAAAAATCGGAGCGCTCATGGCTCAAATCCTATCCCGCCGATGTTCCGCATGAGATCGAGCTTAATCGCGCAACATCCATCGGCGACATGATCGCTGGCGCTTGCCGCCAGTTCGGCGACAACCCCGCTTTCACTTGCATGGGAAAGGATCTCACCTACCGGCAGATGGACGAGGATGCGCGGGCTCTTGGTGCATTTCTGCAATCGCGCGGACTGGTCAAGGGCGACCGCGTGGCGGTGATGATGCCCAACATCCTGCACTATCCGATTGCAATTGCCGCCATCCTGCGGGCCGGACTGATCGTGGTCAATGTCAATCCGCTCTACACACCGCGCGAGTTGGAACACCAATTAAGCGATTCCGGCGCCAAAGCACTGATCGTTCTGGAAAATTTTGCCGCAACGGTCGAAAAGGCGCTCCCGACGCTTAACCTTCCCAACATCATTGTCGCGACAATGGGCGACATGCATGGGCTGAAGGGGCACCTTATCAATTTGGTGGTACGCAAAGTCAAGAAGCTCGTTCCGGCATGGTCCCTGCCCGGCCATATAACCTTCAAATCAGCGCTCAGCGAAGGCCGCGGCCAATCCTTCAATCCGGTTCCGGTTGAAGGTAGCGACATTGCTTTTCTGCAATATACCGGCGGCACGACCGGTATTTCCAAGGGTGCTATGCTGACTCACAGCAATATTCTCGCCAATGTCGAGCAGATGCGGCTGTGGATGGATGTCGCATTCCGCAAAAAGGGGCGCCCGAAGGCGCTCAACTTCGTCTGCGCGCTGCCGCTCTATCATATTTTCGCGCTCACGGTGAATGCGATGATCGGCATCAAGCTTGGCGCACGCAACATCCTCATTCCCAATCCGCGCGACATTCCGGGCTTCGTCAAGGAACTCAAAAAATATCCGTTCCATATCTTTCCGGGGCTCAACACGCTGTTCAACGCGCTGATGAACAATGGTGATTTCCAGACTTTGGATTTCAAACAGCTGATCCTCACACTGGGCGGCGGCATGGCTGTGCAGCGCCCGATTGCCGAGCGCTGGCAGGATATGACCGGCTGCCACATCACCGAAGGCTATGGCCTGTCCGAAACCGCACCCGTGGCGCTGGCCAATGCGCTTGATGTCACCGAATTCACCGGCACCATCGGCCTGCCCATGCCCTCAACAGACGTCGCGATCCGCGATGATGACGGCAATGACCTGCCGCTGGGTGCCGTGGGCGAAATCTGCGTGCGCGGACCGCAGGTGATGAAGGGCTATTGGGAGCGCCCCGACGAGACGGCACGCGCCATCATGGCGGACGGGTTTTTCCGCACCGGCGACATGGGGCTGATAGACGAGCGCGGTTATACAAAAATCGTTGACCGCAAGAAGGACATGATCCTGGTTTCCGGCTTCAACGTCTATCCCAACGAGATCGAGGAAGTGGCGGCTGAACATCCGCGTATTGTCGAATCGGCCGCCATCGGCATCCCCAACGAGCATTCCGGCGAGGTGGTCAAACTCTATGTCGTGCGGCGCGACGACGATCTCACGGCAGATGAAGTAAAGGCTTTCTGTGCCGAAAGGCTCACCAATTACAAGCGCCCGCGCGAAGTGGAATTCCGCGAAAGCCTGCCGAAAAGCAATGTCGGCAAGATTTTGCGTCGCGAATTAAGAGATTAAGCAAAAAGATCGGGCAATTCGGCAATGGAATGCAGCACCATATCCGCGTGAGGCTCAAGCGCCTCGCGCGGGCTGTTGCCGGATAAAACGCCGATGGCAAGCCCAGCTTTCGCGGCATGTGCCGTTTCCAGATCATGCAGATTATCGCCAACCATGGCGATCTCATAGGGTTCAAGATCGAGCTTTTGCGCGAAATAAAGCAGCGGGTCGGCATGGGGTTTTGGCCGCGCCGCCGTGTCATAGCCGATGATGACATCAAAAAACGCTTCAATCCCCAAGGCCTTGGCTGTAGCACGCGCGCCTGCCTCTGAATCATTGGTGGCAATGCCGAGCCGATAGCCCATTTCCTGCAAGGCCATGAGCGTTTCGCGCAGGCCCTCGATTGCGACTGCCGAAAGCGCGCCTTGCGCCACGCAATAGGCGTCGAATTCGGCAATCCGCGTGCTGATATCGGCCTCGCCATGATCGGGAAACCACAGGCGCACGATATCATCCACCGTTCCCGCCGCAATCACTGAATTGGCACGAAAACGTGCGGCCTCCCAGTCATACCCACCGGCATCGAGCAGCAAGCGGGCACGCGCTTCATCATTTTGAGCCGCGCGACGCGCCAGTTCCCATGAAACCGAAAACCACGTGCGGTCAAAATCGATCAGCGTGCCGTCCTTGTCGAACAGGATGGCACGGATTTTTTGTATTTTTGCAGACGGCAATGCATCACTCATGGTTCAAGCGTAAAGAAAACCGGGCTTCAGAGCGCATCCCGAAAAGTGTGAAACGGTTTTCGGATGAGATGCGCGTTAAATTAAAGAGATAGAGGCCCGGTTTTTCGTCGATTTGGCTTGATCCTATCAGGCTTTGCGGCGTGCATGCAAATGCGCGACAAGCCCTTGCGTGGACGCGTCCTTGTCGTCCGCACTTTCCTTGCCCGACACCACCGGCAGAAGTGCTGTCGCCAGTTCCTTGCCCAGTTCAACGCCCCACTGATCAAAGGCATTAATGCCGAAAATCTGCGCTTCCACGAACACGCGATGCTCGTAAAGCGCGATCAGGCGGCCAAGCGCGTAAGGATTGAGCTTGTCATGCACCAGTGTGAGCGATGGACGGTTGCCAGAGAAGACGCGGTGCGGCGCGATGCGCTCGACATCGGCTTCAGGCAGATTTTTGGCCTGCAACTGCGCGCGCGCTTCATCGAGCGTGCGGCCCTTCATCAGCGCTTCCGACTGGGCAAGGCAATTGGCAAGCAGCATCTCATGCTGATGATCAAGTTCAGCCTCATGCCCCTTTGCCGCGACGATGAATTCGAGCGGGATTGTATCGGTGCCCTGGTGCAGAAGCTGGAAAAAGGCGTGCTGGCCATTGGTGCCGGGTTCACCCCAGACCACGGGGCCGCTTGGACCGGATACAGGCTTGCCGTCGAGCGTGACGCTCTTGCCGTTCGATTCCATATCGAGCTGCTGGAAATAGGCAGCAAGACGCGACAGACGCTGATCGTAAGGAATGATCGCACGGCTTGAATAATCGCAAATAGCGCGGTGCCAGTAGCCGATCAGGCCGAGCCAGATGGGAAGGTTCTTCTCAATCGGCGCATCGCGGAAATGCACGTCCATAGCGTGCGCACCGGCAAGGAACTTGCGGAAATTGGCATCACCGACGGCAATCATTACCGGAAGACCAATCGCCGACCAGACCGAATAGCGTCCGCCGACCCAGTCCCAGAACCCGAACACGCGCTCTTCACCAATGCCAAAGGCCGCAACCTTGTCGAGCGCCGTGGAAACGGCGGCAAAATGTGCGCCAACCGCCTCTTCGCCGAGGCTATCTGCCACCCATTTGCGCGCCGTTTGCGCATTGGTCATGGTTTCGATGGTGGTGAAGGTTTTGGACGCAATGATCACCAGCGTGGTTGCCGGATCAAGGGGCGCAAGCGTGTCGGCAATATGTGCGCCATCGATGTTGGAGACGAAATGCGCCCGTGGTCCGTCATGATAGGGTGCAAGTGCGAGCGTTGCCATGACGGGGCCAAGATCGGAGCCACCAATGCCGATATTGACGATATCAGTGATTTTCTTGCCTGTAGCACCCTTGAGCGAACCCGAACGAATGCCTTCGGCAAATTCCGCCATCCGGTCGAGCACTTCCTTCACGTCCGGCAGAACATTATGGCCATCGACCAGCACTTCTTTCGAACTTGTATCGCGCAGTGCGACATGCAGCACAGCGCGATCTTCGGTCAGGTTGATATGCTCGCCCGAAAACATTGCCGCGCGACGGCCCTCGACGTCGGCAGCAAGAGCCAGTTCCTTCAAAAGTGCCGCCGTCTCGTCATTGATACGCGCTTTCGAGAAGTCGAACAGAAGATCATCAAGGCTCAGCGAATATTTTGCGAAACGGTCGGGATCGGCTTTGAAAGCCGCCCGCATGTCCTTGGGCGCGCTTTCCGCCCAATGCTTTTTAAGCTTTGCAACCGTTGCTTCAAGCTTCGCCGTGTCTCTTGCCATCATATCACTCCAGTCAATCAAATCGATTTAATTCCATAGTAGAGCATATTAGTCGAGAATTGCAGCAGATAAATTACGGATTTTTTCATTGGTCCTGCTCTTCCTTGCGGATATGCATCAATTTAGAGCGCATCCTGAAAACTGTGCAACGGTTTTCGGGATAAAATGCGCGTCAAAAAAAAGATTGATCCGTTCTGGAGTAAAGCATGGACCTCACCGGAGAAGAAAGAATTGCAGCGCCCCGGCAGGCGGTGTGGGATGCACTCAATGACATCGAGACGCTCAAAGCCTGCATTCCCGGCTGCGAGGATCTGGAACGGCTGTCGGAAAGCGAAATCCGCGCTGCCCTCAAGGTCAATCTTGGCATCATCAAAGTGCGTTTTCACGGCATGCTGGAACTTTCCAATATGAACCCACCGCAATCCTACACCATCTCGGGACGCGGCGAAGGCTCGATTGCCGGTTTTGCCCATGGCGTGACCGATGTGGCCCTTCTTGAAGACGGAAATGATACAATTCTCACTTATGTCATTCGCGGTGACGCCGGTGGCAAAATTGCGCAACTGGGGTCAAAGCTGCTTGGGTCAGCCTCACGAAAAATCGCCGACCGTTTCTTTGCCAATATTGCCAAAGCGGCACAGGATGCCGCTGCAAAAACAGCATAAGCCTGTTCCAAGATACACGATTTAATCTTTTCAAGGCGTGACCGGCATGAAGCCCAGAGATATCGCGACCTATATTTTTCTTGCCGTGGCGTGGGGGCTTTCTTTCCTCGTGGTGTTACGTGTCGTTGAAGCCTTTGGCTGGGTGGGTGCCGTCACCTTTCGCTCGTTCATCGCCGCAGGAACCCTTTATGCCATTGCAAGGCTTTCCGGGCGCAGGCTCGATTTTCAGGCCGGATGGAAACCCTTTGCGATAGTGGGTGCCACCACAGTCGCCGGTCAGTTGATCGGGCTTTCCTATGGTACACCGCTGATCGGCACCGCAATGGCGGCCATCTGTGTGGCCTCGATTCCGCTCTTTTCCATGGTCATCAGCCAGCTTTGGGGGCTCGAGCGCATCACGCCGCGCGGGCTCGCCGGTCTTTTGCTCGGCATTTTCGGCATCGTGCTTTTGGTCGGTTTTCCGGCGGTTAGCGTGACACCCGCTTTCGTCATGGGTTGCGTTACAGCACTCTTTGCCTGTTTGTCCGCAGCCTTTGGCAGCAATTATGCCAGCCGTCGCCTCGCCACAACCGGATCATGGGAAACCACAATCGGCGCCTTCGTCTTCGGCGGCATCATGACATTACCGCTGATTTTCATCGTGCCGGTTCCAGCGATGCCGGGGGCGGTCGACTTTCTCTATCTACTCATTTCAGCCTGCGTGATGAGTGCGCTGACCTATGTTCTTTATTTCAAGCTGGTCGGCAGTATCGGGGCAACCAAGACAATCAGCGTCGAATTTGTCGTCACCGTGATTGCCGTTCTGGTTGGCGCAGTTTTTCTCAAAGAGCAGCTTTCGTTGATTCAGTTTTTTGGCGCTGCCATCATTATTACAGGCTGCGCGCTGGTGCTGAGTTCACGGCCTTCGTCATTGTGATTTTCAAGGATGTACGATCTGCTCTATGCAAACCGTGCCTGTATAGCCTGAGACAACAAGGCCACAGGGCGAACACGCGCACCCGGTACGTTCCACAGCAATTCCTCGATCTCGCTTGAAGCGACAGGCTCCTGCCCTTCCCGCAGCACAAGATGGAAAAGCTCCGCCTCAACGGTTGCATCCAGCTCGTTTGCGGCGGGCGCGGACATGGCCGCTGCATAGCGCAACTGGGCCGGATCGACACGCAAGCCCAGTTCTTCCTCGATTTCACGCAGCAGACAGGTTTGGGCGTCCTCGCCGGGATCGATCTTGCCGCCCGGCTGAAAGAAGATGGCGCTGCCGCGCTTGCGAACCAGTAAAAACCGGCCTGCTTCATCGCGAATGATAGCGGCCGCTATACGTATTGTTTTCATGGTCTGCTCTATTTCAATTTCTCTTCCAAAGCCACGGCCCGTACCAGTTCACGCTGGAGACGTGCTTCTTCTTCGACCTTGGGCTTTGTGAAGCGGCCCAGCAGAAGATAGGCAACCGGGGTTACGAAAAGTGTTGCGATGGTGGCGAGCCCCAGTCCGCCGACGATCACCCAGCCGAGCGATACACGCGCTTCGGCACCCGCACCGCTGGCCAGAACCAGAGGCACACCGCCCAGAACCGAACAGATCATGGTCATGCAGACCGGACGCAGACGGATATTGGCGGCCTCCTCGATGGCCTGACGCACATTCATGCCCTTGTCGCGCAATTGATCGGCAAATTCAACGATCAGGATGCCGTTCTTGGCCATGATACCGACCAGAAGCACAAGACCGATCTGGCTGTAGACGTTGAGGCTGGTGCCGGTCAAAATCATTGCGAAGACCGCGCAACCAAGCCCCAGCGGCACCGTCGCCATGACGATCAGCGCGCTGACGAAACTTTCAAACTGCGCCGCCAGCACCAGAAGAATGATGATGATGGCAAAGCCGAACACTATGGCGAGACCGCTTGAGGTTTCGCTCAGCGTGGTGGCTTCGGCCAGCGGGATGATGTGGCTGCCGGGCGGCAACAACGGTTCAGCGATTTCAAGCGCTGCCGCATAGGCATTGCCGAGCGCGAAATCCGGGCGGAGATTGGTGGTGATGGCCACCGAGCGCTGTCGCATTTCGCGATTGAGCTGCGGCGGCACCGCCTTTTCGACCACCGATGCGATGGACGACATCGGCACGTAACGCCCGTCCGAGGTTTTGAGGAAAACATTTTCGAGATCGGTCGGATCGTTGATCGGATTCGAGGTCGAGACAAATTTGACATCGAAACTGCGGTCGCCGACATAAACCGAGCCGATCTTGCGCCCGTCGAGTACCGACTGCACGGCATTGGCAAGCCCGGTGATGTCGATGCCGAGATCGGATGCGCGTTCGCGGTTGATCTCGACGGAAAGCTGCGGCTGCGTCGGCTCGACCGATAGGCGCGGCTGCGCGAAACGCGGGTCTTTTTCCATCGCCGTCACCAGCGCCTGCGCGGCAGGCTGAAGCTTGGCGTAATCATTGCCGACAATGGCAAATTGCAGACCATTCCCCGCGCCGCGAATACCGAGGCTGTTGGGCTGCAAGGCGAAGATGCGCACCGCTGCGATGCCTTCCACACGCTGCGTGATGTCGCTCATGATTTGCTGCTGCGTGCGATGACGTTCTTTCCACGGCGCGAGGGTAAGAACCATGAAGCCGTTATTGGATGCGCCGCCAGAGCCTGCGATACCGTAGGTCGTTACAATCTCCCCGCTATCACGCAAAGGCTTGATCGCTTCCTCGATGCGGGCAAGCTGCGTTTGCAGGAAATCAACGCTGATGCCCTGCGGACCGTTAATGCGCAACACTGCCACGGCACGGTCTTCCGTCGGGGTCAGTTCCTGACGGATGGTGCCATAGCCGATGACCGATGCCCCGGCGAAAATCAATGCGGCGAGCACCACCACCCAAGGTGCGGCCAGACAAGCATGCACGCTGCGGCGGTAAAAACCGGCAAGCCCGCCACCGATCCGGCGCAGAAATTTTGGGCCATGGCCGCCTTCCGACGCTTCGATATTGCCCTCTTTCAAGAAGCGCGAAGCAAGCATCGGGCATAGTGTTAGGGCAACGACCGAGGACAGCAGAATGGCAATGGCTAGCACGAAGCCGAATTCGCGAAACAGGCCACCCGCCTGACCCGGCAGAAATGAAATCGGCACGAAAACGGCTGCCAGTGTCAGCGTGGTCGCGACGACAGCAAAGAACACTTCCTGCGTACCAAGCACGGCTGCCGCACGCGGCCCCATGCCCTGATTGCGGCGGCGCACGATGTTTTCCAGCACCACGATTGCGTCATCGACCACAAGACCGGTTGCCAGCACCAGTGCGAGAAGTGTTAGAATATTGACCGAAAAGCCTGCGAGATAAATGGCGGCAATGGTGCCGATCAGCGCCACCGGCATGGAAAGCGCTGGAATGAGCGTTGCGCGAATATCCCACAGGAACATGAAAATGATCACCACCACGATGATGACCGAGGCGATCAGCGCAATCTCGACCTCGTGGATGGCACCATTGATAAAACTCGCATCGTCACTGGTGACGGCGATATTGACGCCCGGCGGCAACGTCTCCTGCAAATTGGCGACCGCGGCACGGATGCCTTGCGAAATGTCGAGCGTATTGGACTGTGCCTGACGCACGATGCCAAGGCCGATGGCGGTCTTGCCATTGGAGCGCACCGACGAACTCTCAATATCGGGGCCGAGCGTCACGGTGGCGACATTGCGAATCTGCGTGCGGCCCTTGATATAGACGTTTTCGAAGTCTTCGGGCTTTTCGAGATTGGCCGTGGCGCGCACCACGATGGACTGATCGGAAGAACGAAGCGAACCGGCTGGCGCGTCGAGACCCATCGAATTAAGCGCCGTGGCGAGATCGGCAATGGTCAACCCGTAACTTGCCAGCCGTCCCTGATCGATATCGATGCGGAAGATTTTGGCGCGGTCGCCGTTGATCTGCACATCCGCAACCCCCGGCACCGCCGACAGAACATCCTCGATATCGTCTTCGATCAGCACGGTCATGTTATCGACCGACATAGTGTCGGAGGTTACCGACAGGCGCATGACCGGGTCGGCATTGGCATCCGCCTTGATGATGCGCGATGGGTCGGCTTCTTCCGGCACCGTATTGGCGACACGCGAAATCGCATCACGCATATCGGCGGCAGCGACATTGAGATCGACGCCGTCATTGAATTCCACCGTAACGCGGCTGCGCTCGAAGGACGAGGTCGAGGAAATCGACTTGACGCCGGAGACGCGCGCCACGGCATTTTCCAGAACCTGCGTCAGCTGGCGGTCGATGGTTTCCGCCGAAGCGCCGCTGAAATCGGTGCTGATGGTGACAACGGGACGATCCACGTCGGGCAATTCGCGAATATCGACGCCGGTAAAGGCTGCAAGACCCGCTACGATAATCAACACATTGATGACGAAAGCAAAAACTGGGCGGCGGATGAAAAGCGCGGTTGAACCGCCACGCTCAGCGGGTGGAGATGGGGGATTAGTCACCGACGCCCCCTCAACCGGCTTTACGCTTGACGGCAGCAGGGTCGGCGCGTGCGGTCCCCTGCTCGTCCATGATGCGGACGGGTTGATCGTCGCGAACCGTCTGCACGCCCTGGGTTACGATCATGTCGCCCTGCTTGAGTGCGCCATCGACAAGAATGCTGTTGGCATTACGCTGCACGATCCGCGTTGCCACTCTTTTGGCAACACCATTTTCAATGCGCCAGATATAGGAACCATCCGCACTCCACTGGATTGCCAGCGGATCGACGGAAGGATAGCGCTCGCCGGGAAACAGTACCGTCACCGAAAACGACATGCCTGCGCGCAACCGGTCGTCGGCATTCTCCACTTCGGCGCGCACATGAAGCGTCCGACTTGCTTCATCAAGCATGTTATCGACGGCATTGATGGTGCCTGTGCGTATTTCACCGGGAAAGGCAGTCGACTGGGCGGTCAACGGCTGCCCGGCAGCAATCTTTGGCGCGAACCGCTCCGGCACCCAGATGTCGATGAGCATTTTGGAGCGGTCATCGATGCGCGCGACGGGCGTCTGGGCCGTAACGTAATTACCTTCATTGATCGGCAATATCCCGACAACGCCAGAAATGGGCGCGCGGATGGTGCGACGGCTGAGTGCGAGTTGCGCGTCCTGCAAAACCAGACGCGCATTGGCGACACCGAGTTCGGCTTCCACCGCCTGCACCTCGGTTGCCGTATTGGTGGCACGCAGCCGGTTGACGCGCTGCCGCTTTGTTTCGGCATCCTGAAGTGCTGTCTGCGCTCTTGCCACGGCAATGGTTTCGGCTTCGAGATCCATTTCGGCAATCGCATCGCCCGCCTTGACCTTGTCGCCTGCCTTGACGAAAACTTTCGTCATGTAGCCGCTGGTATAAGGCGTCACCGAAACCGTGCTGAGAGCGCGTGCGGAACCGATCGCGGTCAGGCGATTGTTGATGGTCTCTTCGCCTGCCGGTTCCACCACCACCAGAGGTGCTGTCTGCGCCTTTCCGCCGGAGGACTTTTCTTCCACTGCTGCGACATCCGGTGCATCTGCCCCGTTCGTATAGATGTACCAGCCGCCCAAAGCTGCCAGCGCGATAAGCAAGCACAAAGCAATCTGCTTGTAGAATTTCATTCAGCTCTCCGGCAGGACCCGCCCCATCGTCACCCGACGAGCCCGTTTATATTCTTTATCGAGAACCATTGAGCGAATGCTGCGTGGTTCACGCAAAACGATCAATCAATATACCCATTTTCGCATGACAGGAAAACGCGTCGATTAGATGACCATATGGAGTTCTCCACGCTGCATTTTGCATCGGCGATGGGCAAGGTCGAGTTAAATATCGGTAATGTGGATATGCGATCCCTTTCAACCAATATGACAGACCTGTTGGAAATCTTCATCTCAAGCATATATAAAGCTAACCTTCAGGGTAGGGAATAAAATCATATTGCACGCGTTGCCACGGGAAAGCTGCGGCAACGTCTCACTTGGAACTGGTTTATGGTGGCTGTTGAAAAGATCGCAGATGCAGGCCTGGCGCCTTCAGAGCCTCATCTGGATGCCACCAGCCCGCACGAGCACGAGCACACCTCCCCAGCCCAGTTCAGGAAACTGCGCTGGCGTCACCGTCTTTCAAGCAAGCTGCTTTTGTTGATCGTGCTAGCCGTTCTTGTGGCTGAAGTTTTGATTTTCGTGCCTTCCATCGCCAATATGCGGCTGCGCTGGCTCACCTACCGCCTCGATACGATCGGCGAAATCAGCGAGGTTCTGACCGCCAGCACGCAGATGGATATCCCTCGCGAGATACAGGACAGGGTTTTGCTCCTGACTGGCACCAAGGCGATTGCAGTGCGCGAAGCAGGCGCTTCGCGGCTGCTGGCCATGACGGAAGTTCCCGGACGTATCGACCAGATCATTGATCTCGACAATGTCAGCGAGGCGGGTGCGATCTGGGATGCCTTCAGCACGCTCTTTAATGGCGGCGACAGGACCTTGCGCATCTATGGCACCCCCACATCTTCCACCTCACCTGGACGTGTGGTTGAAGTGGTAACCGCCGACGCACCTTTGCGCGCCGCGATGCTGGAATATGCGCGCAACGTTGCGCTCATTTCGCTGATCATATCGGTAATCGCAGCAAGCCTTATCTATCTCATCGTGCATGAAATGCTGCTGCGCCCGGTGCGCACCATGCACCGCAACATGATTGATTTCGCAACCACACCCGACAACCCTGCCCTCATCCTCGTGCCAGAAGACCGCAAGGACGAATTCGGTGTCGCCCAACGCCAAATCGCCCATATCCAAAGCGATCTGCAACGCACGCTGAAAGAACAGAAGCATCTGGCCGACCTTGGGCTTGCCGTATCCAAGATCAATCACGACATGCGCAACATTCTGGCCTCTGCCCAACTGATGTCCGACCGGCTGGCCGATACAAACGATCCCGTCGTCAAGCGTTTTGCGCCAAAACTCATCCGCACGCTGAGCCGCGCCATCAGCTATTCGGAAAGCGTGATTGCCTATGGCCGTTCACAGGAGGAACCACCGCGCCCGCGCCGCGTGCTGCTCTATGCAATCGTCACCGATGTTCAGGAGACGCTGAACCTCAATGCCGAAAGCACCATTGAATTCGAAAATCTCATTGCCGAAGATTTCGAGCTGAATGTTGATTCGGAACAACTCTTTCGCGTGTTGAGCAATCTGTGCCGCAACGCAGTTCAGGCGATGGAGCGTGACGACAGCAGTGATGGCGCAGCCGTCAAACGGCTGACGCTTTCAGCAGGACGTATCGGCACGACCGCGATTATTGGCGTGGAGGATACAGGTCCCGGACTGCCCAAAAAGGCGCGCGACAATCTTTTCACGGCCTTCAAGGGGTCTACCCGCAGCGATGGCACCGGGCTTGGCCTGGCAATCGCGCAGGAACTGATCCGGGCACATGGCGGCAGTATCGAACTGCGCGAAGACCGCCCGGTCGGCGCACATTTCGAGATTCGGCTGCCGGACCTGCTCTTTCCGCACGAAAACGAGCGAATAAGACGGGGAGAGAATGCCTGATGATACGATATGGGGCCGCAGAGAAGCCTGTAAAACGGCGCTTTGACAAGAAATCTTCATAGAACGGCATTTTTTTGCGAGAAGGTGCTTGCATTTGGCAATGGGTCCGATTATCAACCGCCCATCGCCGCAACGAGCGGCACCAAGGCATGCACCCGTAGCTCAGCTGGATAGAGCACCAGACTACGAATCTGGGGGTCAGAGGTTCGAATCCTTTCGGGTGCGCCATTTTTCTCAAGTGTCGAGTTCAACTTTACTTTGCTTTTTTGGCAACTAAGTTTTTCTTCTCGAGATTGCTGAGTTTTCACAACGATTCTGACTGTATGGCAGTGAAACTGTACCAAACAACGCTGCCCAAGCACTCAGTACAATTGGTGATTTAAGCTTTCAGGTATCTGTAGAATTAGTCGACAGGTCTTGCGATACGCATGATGATCATGCAATAAATTCTGTTGAGTGCAGAACGGAAATGATCTCTGCCGAAGTTTCCGCCATGGAACATTTGTTCAAGACTGCCTTCCCGCAACCGAAATTCCTGTGCGAGATACCATTGTAATGATGACTTCAAATCCACTATAATAATGTATGACACGTACCCTTCCGGTACGTATTTCTTTTTCTCTCTACAGACAAGGATTATCATCGCAGCAGATGATTCTGTTTGAGGTTTGGATTTATGAAGAAGAAATTTGCACCTAACAATTATTTATTAAACTACATAGTAGCGTTCGCAATCGATGCAATCGTGATTTATGCGATATGCCTTCATTTTACGACATCTGGAAATGCTGAATTAAACGCTGTCATCACTTGGCTTGCCTATCGGTTTTTTAATTTTGCATTAGGTTATTACCTAAGGCTTAGACATGCTGCATGTTATTATATTCTGGGCAAGAGAAAAAAAGAAACTGAACAGCTCAAAAACTATTTTCAAGGATATAATATTCCTGCGGCTACACTGAAAACCCATCAGGTAGATGACTATCTAATCCAAATATCTGAAACGCAGCCTGTCAATGAAAATAAAGATGCGGTGTCCTTTCTCACCTCACAATGGTTTATGAACCAAATCCTGGAACTTGGCTGCCCAGCTATGGAATCATGGGTGCACCGCGATATGATCCGACGCGCGCTCGCTCCTCAAAAGGATGCGAAATAGAGATGCCGAAATCGGTTGAACAAATTTTTTATGGCCTGGCTTGTGTCATTCTGGCTTTATTTTTCCCATCCAGTGCCTACACGCAAAATCAAAACGATTTCAATCCGGCCAAATCTTTCTGTGAACGGCAAACCTTTGTTCTGGAAGACGTGGATGAGGTAGATCCCTGGCTTAACTATTTAAGCGGGTTGCGTAATGGGCGCTCGCCTGTGCCGGAAGCGGATTGCCCAAGCTCGACCATTCGTACGATTCTTAACATCACACATAGCGCCACCATTGAGATGGCAGAGGATTCCCGGTTTGCATTCTTTCAATTTTACGTCGCACGTGCGATGGAGTCGGAATTGGCTGAGCGTAGAATTGATACCGACGGTTCTTTCCGTTATCGCAATGACATTGTGCTTGCTGGCTTTATTTGGCTTCTTTGCCCTGGGCATAGCGAGAAAAGAAAAGCATGCGCAAAAAATATCATAAGCGCGTTTCCTGTTGATTATATCAGATCAAGCCCGGTCTTTTGTGACTTCTCTGGAATTGAAACAGCCAGAGTTGAGTGGCCGCCAAGCCGCTCATCCCTTCCTCTCGTTTGTGCTGATTCTCCAGATACACAATCTGCCAGCCCGGATGTCTGGTTGAGCCGCGCTGCCAAGTCGCTTGGTGAATAGGATCAGAGCCTTTTTGTGGAATTACTGGCAATGACAGCGTCAAGATCAGCCGCGCAGGGCTGGTGACGATAACTGGGTTTGAGGATCAAGCGGGCATCAACATGGCCCCACCCACATAAATAATTATGTAGAAAGCAAGTAAAACGGCAACCTTGATGCTGCCCGACGGGCCGCTTCTGCATGTAAGCAGAATGAACCTGTATAATGCGTAAAAGAAGACCAACGGCGAGGCGATCAGCGACAGAAGACCGAGTACGCCGGTATTCGCTCTTTTCCCTCTAACATCATATGCCGCAAGATAAGCCGTTATTGCCAGAATTACCGCGGCTATCTCTAACATCGCATTTCAAAATCCTTTAGATTAGATGTCGGCATTGTCCTAAAGCGACTACTCTTCCGGCGACATATAATGTTCGAGTTGCTTGATGCGTGCTTCAATGACTTCGGCACGGCAGGCGGGGAAATGAACCACCTGCCCTTCACGGCCAAAATCACCATTGCTCAGAAATTTGCACGATTCTTCCTTATAGGCGTTCCATAGGCGCTGCTCGGCCAGAAGGTCTTTTTTGGTCTGCTCTTCCCGATCGGAATAGAGTTGCTTCCACACTTCATTGAGCTTCGTATCAGCGCGTGTAACCCAATCGCCGCCGCATTTAGCAAAAGCCGGATTGGTGCCGTCGGCAGCATTCATACATTTATCATAAAGCGCATCTGCGGAAGCGACCGAGACTGGTACCATCAGAACGGCGGCTAAAAGAAACTGTCTCATATCTGCCTCTCTCCTTCATACGCCCCCGCCAACAGCAGTAGAGCATTTCAAGCGACAAGTGTGAAACAGTTTTGGTGCCAGCAAGACGCAAAAAAACGGCTCCCGACCAAAGGCCGGGAGCCGTCAATGTCACAAATTCCGATAGATCAGAATTTCCAGCTCAGGTCACCCCGTACGCCGTGATCCTGAACGCGGCTGCCGAACTGGCCATTATAGGACACACCAAGATCCAGTGTCTCGCTCAATGAGGTCGTGAAACCGACTTCGACGATTGCCACGTCCTGCGCCAGCGGAACACCCGAGACGGTAAAGTTCGAGCTGCCGTTGAAAGCATGCGATACAGTCGGCGTGACGTCATCGAATGCATGGCGCCAGCCAATCATGCCGTTAGCCTTGGTCTGCAGACCACCAAGGTTGAAGTCCGTCGACCCCCTGATGCCGAGTGTACCATACGTCGCATCGATATCGCCGTCACCACCGGTAAGAGCTGCGACCCCACCCGTTTCGCGATAGCCATCGCGGTCGAGTTTGACATAAGCAAGGCCTGCGAAGGGCTCCAGCTTCGATCCGCTCAGATCAAACGTATAGGAGACATCGCCATAGACCTGGAATGTGTTGGCATCGAAATCGGAGTCGAGTTTTTCCGAGAAGCCCAGGAAACTCGGGGAGCGTTCGACGGACACATCATGCCAGGTGTAGTTCGCACCAAGCGTCAGGCCGATATTACGCCACTTGCCGCCACCGTAAATACCAAGATCGATATTGTTGCTCTTGGCTTCGGAGTTGCGGTCATCTGCCGAGAAGGTGGAGCGGCTGTAACCAGCCAGCACGCCGACACGCAGATATTCGTTAAGCGCCGTATCGATACCGCCAATGACACCGCCGATCGAACGATCGAGATCGCTCGCATTGCCGTCGCCGTCAGTGGTGCTCCACGAGCCGTAACCACGGCCCCAGATTGCGGTATCATAGACCGGAACCGGATCTTTGATGCCACGCGGTTCGCCCGCACCATACTCCTCGCTGAAAGCGTCACGAATACGCTTGCTGGCCGCTTCGCGGACGAACCGGCTGTCTTCAAGCAGACCAGCCTCAGTCGATGCATAGATTTCACCGGAAATCTGATCGAAGGCATGCTGTGCCGACTTGTCGTCTGGAAGATAGGCAATAGCCCGGAACAGTTCGTTGGTTGGACGACCGCCAGTCTCATATCCGGGTGTGATTTCGAGCGGGTATTTCAGCTCCTGCGCAGCCCGTGCAGCCGCGATCTGGTTCGGGGTCCGGCCAGCTTCATCGAACTGACGGAACTGGTTGACCTTCAGATAGGCGTTATTGGCGTCATACTGGTCTTCCAGACGGTAGAAGGCCGAAACAGACGTGTCGCCGCTCAGCGTATAGGTGCCGCTTACACCTTGGTCAGCGGTGAGCACCTTATAACGATAGTCGAGGTCGTAACGCGTCGAATCGAGCTTCGAGACGTTGAGAACCGAACCTTCCGCAATATTTGCGGCACCCGTCACAGCGAGAAGATCGCTCTCACCGTTGGAGAGAACTTCTGCCTGATAGGTGGATCCGGCTTCCTGCGTCAGATTGCCTGCAACCGTAAGCTTTCCGATGCCATTGCCGGGAGCAACGGTACCGCCGCCGTGCACGACGGTCGTGCCGACCTGACCGATACCGGTCAGCGTGGAACCATCGTTCACATCGACAGTGCCGCCCAATGTCCCATCAACTGCAAGAACACCTGCCTCGACAAAAGTCGAACCCGTAAAGGCAGCATTGTCGTTGACGATGCGGGTCGTGCCGGAACCGATCTGGCGGATTGTGCCAGTACCGCTCAGGGCGCGATCCCATGCCACTTCGTCGGAGCGATTGAAAGCGAGCGTGCCCTCAGTACCGATCGCCACGCCGGAAGTGGCATTGATGGAGCCAGTCGTTCCGCCATCGCCAAGCTGCAAGGTGCCGTCGGTGATGGTCGTGGCACCCGTATAGGTGTTTTCACCCGTGATAACGGTGGTACCGGAACCGATCTGCGCTACATCGCCTGCGCCGCTGATGACCTTGCCGAAAACATAGGTATTGGAGCGGTTGAACTCGACGAGACCGTCATTGGCAATGTCATTGACTACATCGCCGGTTTCGCCGCCGTGACCGATGCGAAGGGTGCCTTCCGAGCCGACGGCGATATTACCGCCCAGCACATTATTGGCAACGAGAGTACCGCCTTCGACATTGACCGGGCCGGTAAGAGCGCTTGAATCACCGTCAAGCACGGTAAAACCGGCATAATGATTGACGGTACCGTTGCCGACGAAACCCGGCTTGAACCGATAGTCGTCGGATTCTTCTTCCGTGTGCTTGAAATTGACGGTGCCAGCACCTTCACCAAACTGGATAAAGGCTGCATCGACCGTGCCGGCAGCACGGGCGTCAGAATCCGTATCCGTATCGCCAAGAGCATCTTGAGCATTCGGATCGAGACCGTAATCGTCACCGACGGGCGACATGGCGCCAATATTCAGGATACCTTTGGAGCCTTTTTCGGCGGCAATCACCAAAGTGCCTTCACCGTCAGCGACACGAACGGTTGCGCCATCATTGATGACCAGAACACCCTGGGCGCCTTCTTCACCAGCCAGCGTAAGAGACGTCCGGTTGTCCCAGAGGCTGTCTCCACCGCCGACATATGCATAGCCGAGGGAACCTTTATCACGCGCTATCGTGCCAATACCGTTATTGACCTTGCCACCTTCGGTTACGAGCAGATAGCCCTCCCCTTCGGCACCGACCGTCAAACTTCTGGCATTGTTCATCGTGCCGCCGTTATTGACTTCGACGAGACCGATGCCTCCTTGGTCGTGATTACCAACTATCACATCGCCGCTTGTTGTGGTCGTGGCATTCGGCCCCTTTGTCACCAGATGACCATAGCCTTCATCACCAACCGTCAACCGATCACGATTAATCATCGTGCCGTCATTGATGACAGTACCTTGCGCATCGGCGCGCAAGCCAAGCGTCACACGCTTATCAGTTTCGACCAGACCTTTGGGGTTAATGTTGACAGTCGCCGAACCTGCATCACCTATGGTCATATAGCTGTGGTTCAGCATCCGGCCAGCAACGTCGATCTTGTTATCTTGACTGGTGCTCGAGAGGCCGGCTGCAACGCGACCGGTTGTTTCGGCAGTACTGTCTGCCCCGATGGCGAGGTGACCCTTACCGTTTTCGCCAACGGTCAGAGTACCTTTCGTCACAAGGTCTGAGCCATTTTCAAGCCCAACCGCGCCACTACCAGTGCCAATTTGCCCGATCGAGGTATTGCCACCAACGCTAATGTCGCTTCGAGATATAAGTCTGCCATCGGCGCTTTGGCCAACGACGAGATTTTTGCCAACGGTAATTCCGCCATCTGGACCGTTCGTGACATCACCAGTATCATTACGGCCGATGACGAGATCTCCACCGGTGACGTTCAGTTTGCCGTTATTGGTGAGAGTGCCCTCGTCCTCATCTCCGACCACAACATTGTTACCGACCGTAATTTCGGCCCCTGCATTATTGATGACAGTACCATTGTCATCGCGACCGATGATGAGATTGTCGCCAACCGTCGTTTCACCGCTATTGGTAAACGTGCCCGTATCTTCGTCCCCGACGATGATATCATCTCCGACGATCAGTTCGGCACCCGCATCATTGATGACAGTGCCAGACCCGTCACGACCGATGATGAGATTGTCGTCAATCGTCGTCGTGCCCCTATTGGTAAAGGTGCCCGCGCCTGAATCTCCAACAATAACATCGTCGCCAACCGTCAGTGCACCCTCATTAATGAGCTTACCTTCGCCGGTACCGCCTGCGGTGGTACGGCCACCGCTGAAGCCGATCTTCACGCGGTTAGCGGCTGCATTCGTCCCATTGGTAATGACCACAGTGTCATGCTGTACGGGGCGGGGGCGGACACCAAAATAATTTTGATTGGTTGAAAGGCCGATATTAACATTATCGCCCGCAGTCGGGACGCCGCCGTCCCAGTTTTGCTGATCACCCCAGCTATCGTTACCATTGTAAGAGCAAGTCCCCACTGGAAAACAACCTAATTCAGAACGTGAACTGCCTCCCGTCCAGGTCACTTCATCTGCCAGAGCAGACGAAAACGGCAACGAACTGGATACGAACAAAGAAGTGGTCAGCAACAAGAATGACCGATATTTCATCTAAACCCCCAACACGAAGTCAATTCAGAATTTCAGCCGTTGCACACAAAATAAACCGACAGAAAATCTACTCGAATATATTATTCCAAGTAAATTAACATCGATTACATAGCCAACGACGGTGCTATTCATAATTATTGTTCCACTCATATAAATATAAGTGGTATATTTTAGGCAAAACTCCAAATCACAAAATGACTGTATTTAAACAAGCCAAATTGCTCCCAAGATTTATAACTTTTCGCTAATATTCAATCGAATCATAGGACTAGATTGAACAGCGTTCGGCACCTGATACATGAACTATTAAAGACTAACAATAATAATATTTATATTTGATAAGGATTATATAATAATAAATTACAATAAACTAATAAATCAATTCGATATAAGCTTGCTTTAACACCAGAAGTGGTTGCAAAATCCTCCACATCAGGCCGGAATGCTCAGCCCCGTCGCGGCGATTTGAAGCACCATCATGCAATTTCAGCTATTGACCATGGAAGGAAAGCGGTGATGCCGGCAACGCAACGAACCCTTTTTATGCGGCTGGCCACGCGATTTAGATATGCGCGTGATAAAGGCAAGGGGTGTAAGCACCGTGGCATCAACCCAGGCAATCAATTTCAGATTGACCGAAGCTCTTGCATGAAAATACCAATTTTGTTGTGATTGCAATTAAAAGAAATATTATTACCGTTCCAGAATATTCATAATTTCAGGATAATATAATGTACCGCTTCTTATCATTTTCTTCTTTATTTTTATTATTTATATTAGCGATCAACAATTCAAATGCAGCCAGTTTTGATTGTTCAAAGGCACAGGAACCCGATGAGAAGGCGATTTGCAGCGACGAAACACTTTCTGGCTACGATGATGAACTGGCCCGCATCTATAAAGGGCTGACAATCCTGCAATCAGGGGATGAACTGAAAAAACTACAGGAATCGCAACGCCAATGGCTCAAAGAAAGAGCGCAATGCGCGTCAGACGCTACTTGCCTCAATACGGTATACGCAAATCGCGAGGACACTCTGAACAACAGCTTCACACCTGATCAGAAGACGGTTGAACGGGATTTATTCCGTAAATTCGCTCTATGCTCCGGTTGCGATCTGCGAAACGAGAATTTTTCGCAGATTGTCCCGTCATTTACGGCAGATTCTGGTCTTCAGGCGTGTACGGTAGATGGAAGCGTCCAGAACAGCCAGCTTGATGGCGCAAATCTGGCGCATGCAGATTTCACCTTGTGTGCAAGTAAACATGATTCCGCTCTCAATTCGATGACATGGGATGGCTCCAGTCTGAAAAACGTAAATTTCACAGGCGCAATATTGGGTTTTAGCTCAATGCAAAACGTGGACCTGACTGGGGCAAATTTAAAAAAAGCAGATCTGTCACAGGTGGATATGGAAAATTCAGATCTAACAAACGCGCGGCTGGATGAAGCAAGCAGCATTCCAGGTAATATGAGTGGGGGATGCTCAACGTTCAAAAAGGTAAATTTCATCAAGGCATCGTTTATCCGCGCTGACCTTTGTGGCGATTTTCGCGGAGCTGATTTTTCCGGTGCTGATCTGAAACACGCCAAATTACATGGCTATGTGGTCCGCGCAAAAGACGATCCTGACAGTGACATGGTCGGTCTTGATATGGTTGATCCGCTCCCACACGACTTCCGCTTTGGCGGTAAAATCAATCTGACAGATGCAAATCTGGCGGGCGCCACGATATTTACAGAAAAAGCGCTTGAACCGGGCGGCTACGCCTTCGCGATCCTCTGCAACACGACCATGCCCGACGGAAAGCTCTCCAACCGGGACTGCAAAAAGTAAGCAACATTTTCTGGATATTTAAAGTGGTGCCCGGAGGCGGATTCGAACCACCGACACGCGGATTTTCAATCCGCTGCTCTACCAACTGAGCTATCCGGGCATCCGGGCGACGAGGTTGCCGCCGGAAGTGCGTGGGTTATAGCATTAAATTTGTCGCTGTCCAGCACCCATACGCATTTTTTGCAGGCTTTTCTCGTCATTTCCCTAGTCTACTGATTTAAATAGGGAAATTACGGGCGAAACAGTTAATTATCGTTCTCTTCTTCCTCATTCAGAGGCTTTCCGGGAATGACATAGCTGCCCGAGAGCCAGCGATTGAGATCAATGCTTTTGCAACGCGGCGAACAGAAGGGATAAGCGTCACGCGTCGAGGGCTTGCCGCATTCAGGGCAAGGCCTTGTTGGACGCAACGGCGTCACGCGCGCGCCCGCTTCTGCCGATATGTCCTTCTTGGCACTCATCGTCTGAAATTCAAACCTTTCCGCTCATCCAGTTGGCATGAACCGGATAGCCACCATCGGCCAGAAGGCTCACTGTTTCCTGCAAAGGCAGGCCGACAACGCTCGAATAGGAGCCGACCAGTTTGACGACGAAACTCCCCGCAAAGCCCTGTATGGCATAGCCGCCTGCCTTGCCGCGCCATTCGCCGGAGGCAAGATAGGCATCCATCTGCGCCCGCGACAGGCGCTCAAAGCGCAGTCGTGTTTCAACGATATTCTGGCGCAGATTGCCGTTGGGCAGAACCAGGCACACGCCCGTAAACACCTTGTGCGTACGCCCGGAAAGCAAGCGCAAGCATTCGCGCGCTTCATCACTGATTTCGGCCTTGGGCAGAATACGCCGCCCCACCGCCACCACCGTATCGGCGGCAAGTACGAAGGGGGCCGTGAAATTCGCGTCGCCCTTGAGGCGCTCCGCAGCAGCCAACGCCTTTTCGCGCGCCAGACGGCGCGCCAGCGAGCGCGGATGTTCGGAACGCTGTGGCGTTTCATCGATATCCGCTGGCTGGATATGATCGGGTGCGATACCGGCTTGCGCCAAAAGCTCTATCCTGCGCGGCGAGCCTGAAGCCAGAACCAGCTTGTTTTGCACGACTGTCGTCAAGGCACCCTCCGGCAGAGGCCGAATTATTTGAAACGATAGGTGATGCGACCCTTGGTCAGATCGTAAGGGGTCATTTCGACCAGAACCTTGTCGCCAGCCAGAACGCGGATGCGGTTCTTGCGCATGCGGCCAGCCGTATGGGCAATGATTTCATGTTCGTTTTCGAGCTTCACGCGGAACATGGCATTGGGCAATAGTTCCGTAACAACACCGGGAAACTCGAGGACTTCTTCTTTCGCCATGCGATACCTGTTTCTTTCTTGATAATTGGGCGGCAACCGGGCCGCAGCTTTGAATTTGCGCGGAACCTATATGATTAGACGCCATTTGTGAATATCGGAATTCCACTCGTTCAATCGGTGCCAAAACGGCTGATAATGCGCTGGCGCAGACGCTCGCGCACGTCACGATAGGCATTCATGATCTGCTCGCGACTGCCGGTCACAAGCGTCGGGTCGGGTGTCGGCCAATATTCGACATCCACCGAAAAGCCGCGCATACGCTCAAGCACCGTGTGGTGCGCAAGCGGTGTCAGGGTTACGATGAGGTCGAAATAGCCGTCCGCCAGTTCTTCTATACCCCGCGGCTGGCGATTGTCGAGCGAAAGTCCCTCTTCGATCAAAACCGCATCGACAAAGGGATCGCGCTCGCCGCGTTTCACACCGGCAGAAGCCACATATATATTGGGTCGCAGCAGCTTTCTTGCAAGAAGTTCGGCAATCGGCGAACGGATCGCATTCATGCCGCAGACAAAAAGGATCGAGGATGGCAGGTGTTGATGCGCGGGCGCTTCCGTTTTCGGGCTCACGTCAAGCGGATCGGCGGCGATTGCAACCATGCGCGTCACCCCCGCCAATGCAGCACGCAGACCAGCGTGAACAGCCGCCGCGCCGTGCTGAAATCGACGTCGATCTTGCCCGCAAGGCGCGTCTGCAAGGTCTGCGAGCCTTCATTGTGCAACCCGCGCCGTCCCATATCTATGGCTTCGATCTTGCTTGGCATGGCCGAGCGGATCGCCTCGTAATAGCTTTCGCAGATCAGGAAATAATCGCGCACGACACGGCGCATCGGCGTGAGTGACAATATATGCGTTGCCACCTCATCGCCATTCTCACGGCTGATGGCGAAAATCAGCCGCTTTTCGAGAAGCGAAAGTTTGAGCTTGTAGGGACCGCCGATGTTGTCGCCCACGGGATGAAAGGAATTTTCCTCGACCAGATCAAAAATCGCCACCGCGCGCTCATGCTCGACATCCGGCGTCGAGCGGCCGATGGTTTCATCGAGCTCGACATCGACAAGACGGGCATTGGGAGCGCCAGCACTCATGATCCCTCATAGATTAAGGCGAATGGCCACCGAATTGGCATGCGCATCAAGCCCTTCGGCACGCGCAATTTCAATCGCCGCCGGCCCCAGCGCCCGCAACTGATCGGGCCCGAGCTTTAAAAGCGACGTACGTTTCATGTAATCCAGCACCGAAAGCCCCGATGAGAAGCGTGCCGAACGCGCGGTGGGCAAAACGTGATTGCAGCCCCCGACATAATCACCGATCACTTCGGGCGTATAGGCACCGATAAACACCGAACCGGCATTGCGGATTTTCGGCAAAAGCGCCTCGGGGTCGGCAGTCGCAATCTCAAGATGCTCGGCGGCAATGCGGTTGGCAAGCGGGATCGCGGCCTCAAAATCATCAACCAGAATGACGGCACCAAAATCGCGCCAGCTCGCCGCCGCCGTCTCGGCCCGCGGCAGGGTTTTCAGCTGGCGTTCGACCGCTTCCTCGACCGATTGTGCAAAAGGTTCGTCATCGGTCATCAGGATCGATTGCGCAGCAGTATCGTGTTCGGCCTGTGCCAGAATATCGGCGGCGAGCCAGTCTGGATTGTTGTCCTTGTCGGCAATGACCAGCACTTCCGAGGGGCCTGCAATCATGTCGATACCGACCGTGCCGAAAACGATGCGCTTGGCTGCCGCGACATAGGCATTGCCGGGGCCAACGATTTTTGCGACAGGCGCAATCGTCTCCGTGCCATAGGCAAGGGCCGCAATGGCCTGCGCGCCGCCGACGCGGTAAATCTCCGATACACCGGCCAGACGGGCTGCAACCAGCACTAGCGGATTGAGAATACCGTCGGGGGCTGGAACCACCATGACAATGCGCTCGACGCCCGCCACCTTGGCCGGAACGGCATTCATCAGCACCGAGCTTGGATAGCTCGCCGTACCACCCGGCACATAAAGGCCGACCGCCTCGATTGCCGTCCAGCGTGATCCGAGTTCGACGCCCAGCGCATCCGTATAGCGGTCATCCTTCGGCAATTGCCGCGCATGGTGTTTTTCGATGCGCTCATGCGCCAGTTTCAGCGCCTCGATGGTGGAAGCAGGTGCGGTCTCAAAGGCCGCGTCGATTTCGGCTTGCGTGATGGAGATCCCGGTCTTTTCGAGATCAATGCGGTCGAACCGGCGCGAATAATCGATCAGCGCCGCATCGCCCTCATGGCGCACGCGCTCAACGATTTCACGCGCGGCGCGGTCGACATCTGCCGAGGCTTCGCGCTTACCGGAAAGAAAAGCCACGAACTTTCGTTCGAAGTCGGGTTCGTTTTGTCTGAGCGTCGTGACCACGCTTTATTCCTTCAAATACTGATTACCTTGCACCGGGCGCAAGCCCGCCTGTCAAACGCCATGACGCGGCAGAGATTCGGTTTCCCATGCCGCCCCCAGATCGCTCAATTGCGCTTCGATGCATTCCACCGCAAGACGGATAGCCGCATTTGCGGAAAATGTCAGTTCTATTGTGCCAGCCGGTGTTTCGCCGGGCACAAAACGGATTGCCAGCAGCGACAGAACATCGTCCGGCTTAGTGCGGTCGATGCCCACGGCCTGTGCCGAGAGAACACGGTTGAAATGCAGTCCGGCACGGCGGCGCTGATATTGCGGTTTGCGAAACAGTTTTGGTCGCGCCTCTTCCCATGCAAAACGGTTGGCGGTGAGAACAAAACGCTGTTCCTTCGCCAGATATTGCAGATCGGATATTTTGAGAACCGCGTCCTGCAGATGGGCGGACAGGACCTGCAGATCTTCCTCATCCAGCGCCACAAGCTTCAACATTTCCATATCCGGCATCGTTTCCTGCTGTTTTTCAGATGACATCGCGCCAAGTTTACATGGCCCCACAAAAAAATCGACAGGCTTTTCAGCCTGTTGGTAAATGCGCGAGCCTCACGCGAAAAGAGAAAGCCGGAACATGTTCCGGCTTTTCAAAACTCAACCGCTGATGCGCTCAACATTGGCGCCGCAGCGCGAAAGCTTTTCTTCCAGACGCTCAAAACCGCGATCGAGGTGATAGACGCGATTAACAGTGGTTTCACCTTCGGCAGCAAGACCGGCAATGACCAGCGAGACGGAAGCGCGCAAATCGGTCGCCATGACCTGTGCGCCCTTGAGACGCTCGACGCCTTCGACCGTTGCCGTCTGACCGGAAAGCGAAATTTTTGCACCCAGTCGCGCCAGTTCCTGCACATGCATGAAACGGTTTTCGAAAATCGTCTCCGTAATATGCGAAGTGCCCTTGGCCATGGTCATCAGGCCCATGAACTGTGCCTGAAGGTCGGTCGGGAAGCCGGGGAAAGGGTCGGTGGTGACATCAACCGGATGAATGCCATGGCCATTGCGCACAACGCGGATACCATTATTGGTTTCGGTGATTTCCGCACCCGTTTGACGCAAAACGTCGAGGGCTGACGACAGAAGATGGCCCTCAGCGCCTTCCAGAAGCACGTCGCCACCCGTCATGGCGACCGCCATGGCATAGGTGCCGGTTTCGATACGATCCGGGATCACGCGCACGCGCGCACCAGACAGGCTGGTGACGCCCTCAACATGAATCGTGCTGGTGCCTGCGCCTGAAATCTTCGCGCCCATGGCATTGAGGCAGTCGGCGAGATTGACGACTTCCGGCTCGCGCGCCGCATTCTCGATGACGGTTTCGCCGCGCGCAAGGGCTGCGGCCATAAGCATGACATGCGTGGCACCGACGGATACTTTCGGGAAGGTGTAATGTGCGCCAACAAGCCCGCCTTTGGGCGCACGCGCCTTGGCATAGCCGTTTTCGATATCGATCTGAGCACCCAGCGCCTGCAAGCATTCGAGCAGCAGATCGACCGGACGCGTGCCGATGGCGCAACCACCCGGCAGCGACACATTGGCCTCGCCCATACGCGCCAGAAGCGGCCCGATGACCCAGAAGCTGGCGCGCATTTTCGAAACCAGCTCATAGGGTGCGGTCGTATCGACAATGGTGCGGGCAGTGAAATGAATGGTACGCGAATAAGCCCCGTTTTGATGCTCGCGGCGGCCATTGACCGAATAGTCAACGCCATGATTGCTCAAGATTCGGATCAGTTGTTCGACATCGGCCAGATGCGGCACATTTTCGAGCGTCAGCGTATCATCAGTCAAAAGCGAGGCAATCATCAAGGGCAACGCGGCATTTTTAGCGCCGGAGATAGGGATAACGCCATTGAGCTTGTTGCCGCCAATGATTTTGATGCGATCCATGCTGTTTTCACCTTCTAAGCCGGCGCGTAGCGTCCGGTAATCAATTGGTGCCGTCGCCTGTTGCCTTCAAGGCGCGGCGGCAATGTCTGACAAAATAACGGGTCTCGCGGCAAGATGACGTTCGATTGCGAATCGCTTTCTGGCGGTAATCGCTGCCGGGAACAGAAATGGGCTTTTACCTTAGGCGCGCATGATCTTCAAGAAAGGCTTTTTGCACCCTTCGGCCTATATGCCGCTCTCGTCTTTTTGTTTGTCGGCTTTTTTGTCGGCGGCGGAAATACCGTCGTTGCGCAGATCGGCTTCGCCTGCACGGCGCGACCGCGCTTGCTCCTTGCGGCGCATCAGATTGGCACGCAACTGCTCGGCCAGCCGCTTTTTATGGCGGTCTGCCTGATCCTGCTTTTCCGGGTTTACTGTCTTGTCGCTCATGGCTTTGTTTACACCGACAGAAAGCGGCACGAAATGCCCATTTTTAACGATTTCCACATTTACAAAAAGAATTTCACTTGGTCGCTTGCGATTTGGCGAATGATGTGGCAGAAGTCCGCCGCACTCAAGAGATTGCTGCGGTAGCTCAGTGGTAGAGCACTCCATTGGTAATGGAGAGGTCGGGAGTTCAAACCTCCCTCGCAGCACCATTGTTTTCCATAACAGCGTCAAAAGCTTAGCGTTTTCTGTGGCTTCCGTCAATGTGGACTGCTATGGGAATGTGCTAGGGTTATGGTTGGCAGGCGGTGGCGAATGAGAGGTCTCTTCAAGCGAAAGGCTTCTGACATCTGGCAGGGACGATTCCGAATCCCAGAAGAGTTATGGCGCGAAAGAGCACGATTAGCAGACCTTAGCGTCAAGCAAATTGGCAAAAGCCAAGAGTTTGCACGATCCACGGGACAGTCCGATAAAAGCCTAGCAACTAAAACATACCGCACAATGCTGGCTGATTGGGAAACCACGCTGGAAAGATGGCGGGCGTTGTTAGAACATGGGCCTACGGTTCTCAGTCCGAAACAGGAATGGGCGCTCGCTGGAGAGCACGTAAAGGTTTTCCTTAAGGAACACGAAGAAGACCCATTTAGCGCCCCACCGGCCTCAATGATTCCAGAACCTCCAAAGGACAATGGCAGGCTTCATGAAGTGATTTCCCATATGGCATCACATGAGCGGGAAGCTTTCAAGCGTGATTTCATACGATACCTACGCGCCTCAGAAGCTAAAAGACCTAATTTAGCAGTCCGCCTGATAAGCAACTATCCCGGCCTTCATGCCGCTCTTGCTCCAGAGCTTGCCGCTATGCTGGATGAGATGCACGGTGATGCTTCGAGAAAGGCGGCTGCGAAGCGCGGTCTAACGCTTGCGCCTCAAAGCATACGAACATTGAATCTTCGCATTGCCGAACTCATGGAGGAAGCTTATCGCGCAATAGAAGCAATGCAGGATGGAGATTATTCGCCAGTCGCACGGCTAGAAGCGCTTCCTACCTTCGAGGCCCCCTTTTTCTCCCCGTCGAGAATTGCGCCTGATGCTCTTACACTTCATCAACTCTTGGACCACAAGGCTAAAACCCAGAACATCAAAGACAAGACTGTTCGGGACACTCGCGCTCACATCAATAAGTTCATATCGTTTATCGGGCATAACGATGCACATAGAGTAACAAAAGACGATGTGAGACGATGGAGGGATTCACTTATCGAGAAGGGCAAGCTTTCTCCAAAGACCATTACTGACAGGTACATTTCGGCGGTTCGAGCAGTCCTATCGCATGGCGTCAAAGAGTTTGATCTTAATGTGAACGTGGCTTCTGGTATTCGAGATAACCGTGCATCATCGGCACCAATTGAATCTAAAGGCTACTCGGAAGAGCAGGCAATCACGATACTTAAGGCGACCTCTGGCGGTTCAATTAAAGCTCTTTCCGAACCACATCGAAGGGCAATCTCATGGGTGCCATGGATTGCAGCTTATACGGGCCTCCGTGTTTCAGAGATAACTCAGCTTCTTGGGAAACGTTTCGTCGAAGAGGATGGCATTCCCTACCTGCTTGTAACCCCAGAAGATGGTAGCACCAAAAGCGGCAAGGCGTGGATTGTCGGTATCCATCAACACCTTCTAGAAATGGGCTTGAAGGAGCTTATGCAGTCTTTCGATGACAAGCCGGTATTTTATGAACCGTATCCCAAGGGAACTGTTCTTTCTGCCGTGAAGGGGAAACATCGCGCTTTGGAGTCGGGCATGAGAGTTGCCAATTGGATAAAAAACGAGGTCGGCATCAAAGCGCCCCTTGGCAGGCCAAATCATGCATGGCGGCATCTCCACACGACTAGAAGCCGACTTTGCGGAATGGATAAAGAGGCGCGGGATTTCATGATGGGTAGTCGATCAAGTACTGATGCGCGAGAAGGCTACGGGGATTGGCTTCCAGAGGTTTTAGACAGAGAGGTTAACAAATTACCGGAATTTATTACTAGGGAAATGGTCAAGACCATTGATACGTAATTTAGGATTTTTCGATTAACTTTTGCTATTCTAGGCCACGTTTTGGGCAGACCTACCAAATACGAAATAAGGTGGTGATTGATATGTAGAAATGCATATGCACCAACGAAAGAATTCCTAGACCCGTTGACATTTCGTGCATTTGTTTGTGAAGCTTTTAGTATTGGTTGGGGGAATCAATATGCACCAAGCATTGAATAACGTCTGCGAAAAATTAGAGTCTCTCTCTGCAACTATGTTGTCGAGGAGTAACGATGAACGACGAGCAACAGAGATATGGGCTTGGCACCTTCCTGCGTTATCTCCGGTTCAACTAGCCGCATGGCCTAATGACCTCGCCCAAGCAATCCGCGAGAGTGGCCCAGAAGAGCTATCGGACAATGAACTCAAGCGTATAGAAATAGTTCTGAGTTGCCTTGAGGGAGTTGAGCTTCAAATTGCCCCTAACATCTACAACAATCCCCCTCAAGGTATTCCCGCCTATGCGGCAAGCCTCAGCTATATCACTGGAATACTGTCACCTTTATGTGGATGGATGAATATCGGTCCATCTGCGCTGCCTACTAATTTAGCCAGACGCTTACAAAAAGCAGAACGTGATCTTTCTAGAATTACACCAGAACAGTTGGAACTAGAGAAGAAAATTGATGAAATAATTGAGGCACACGATGCGGCGCAGGCGTTACCTACTACAATGCAAGAGCTTAAAGACACTCAGTCCGAGATAAGAAGTATTTCAGGAAGTGCCTCGGAATACCTCGGAAAAATTGAAGAGGATAGGAAGAAATCACTTGAGGCTGTCGATGAGTTAAAGAAAAATTCCGAAGAGGGCAATAACTATTTAAGTAGGCTATCCGCTGCTTACAGTGCTGCGACAACTCAAGGATTGGCAGCGGCATTTGAAGAAAGAGCGCGTAAGCTAAATTCCTCTGTCGTCATTTGGGTTATCTGCTTGGCCCTTGGACTTGGGGTTCTAATGATTGTGGGTGCAGTCCGCCTTAATGCGATGAAAGATACGTTAGCTGGAGCAACCTTTGAGACTGGAAAAGTTTGGGTTCAAGTCTTCTTATCTGCGCTTAGTGTGGGTGCACCTGTGTGGTTTTCATGGGTCGCAACAAAACAAATTAGTCAGCGTTTCCGGTTGGCTGAGGATTACGCATTCAAAGCGTCAGTTGCAAAAGCCTACGAGGGGTTTCGTAAAGAAGCCATTAGAATTGACCCGGAAATGGAAAAACGCCTTTTTGCTTCTGCTTTAAAGAGACTTGACGAGGCCCCATTACGGCTTATGGAAATGACAACGCACGGCAGTCCTTTACATGAGGTAACGGACTCATATCTCCGAGAGAAGGCCAATCAGGGCTTGTCAAAGGTCGCGGATACGGTGAGCAAACATCGAAGACCTTCACCTAAACCAAGTGATAGCGATTCTGCTCCAGTTGATTAGTATTTACAAGCATTCTCAGAGAGAATCCTAAAGACACTTGCACGACTAATCCCAAGTGTCTTCACAATGTCATTCGCGGATTTACCTTCAGCCTTCATCTTCATTACGTCCGCCGCTTTACGCCGCGCCGTTGGTTGTCTTCCCGCATACTTCCCCTCCGCTTTAGCCTTGGCGATACCTTCTCGTTGTCTTTCCAGCATCAATTCGCGCTCAAACTCCGCTATGGAACCGAGAAGGTTCAACATGAGCTTGCCGGTTGGTGTGGAGGTATCAAGGTTCATGGCAAGAATACGGAGACCAACGCCCTTCTTGCGCAATGTTTCCGTGATCCCCACCAAGTCGGCCACCGAACGGGCAAGGCGATCCAGCTTTGTGACAATAAGAATGTCACCCTCACGAACCCATTCTAGGACGGCTTCAAGTTGTGGACGTTTATCAGCAACGGACGAAAGCTCTTCACTGAATATCTTTGCACAGCCGACTTGCTGGAGGTCTCTTAGCTGAGCCTCAAGTCCTGCCTTCTGGTCGGTGGTCGAGGTCCGTGCATAGCCAACTAGATTAGTTTTTGTCATTTCGTCATCTTTCACAGTCGCATCATGTGATACTACTATGTGAGACAAAAGCACTGACTGTCAAGAGACTATTTGTATGAGACTAATTTCATCGGATTTAACAAGACTCACATGGGCAAGCCCTATTGAGACGGATACCCCCCGCCTACCCTTGATGTTTGGCTGATAATTTATCGCTCATGTGTCCGCGAACAGTCTGGCAGGGTGGCACGGGGGGAAACCTGTCCATTGGCACGTAAACTCAGAGTATTGAGTGGGTGACCCTTAACGGCAATCCGATAAAATGCCCCACATAATTGGGATGTTTAACATGATTCTAGTTGGGCGAGGGAAAAGTGAGATCGATTAGAAAAAAGGAAACTCCGAAATTTAAGGACGACGATTGGAAGATTGCGATTGAAGATGCACGATTCCGTCATAACGCAGTGCTTGGTTTGATTTATGCGGCAGATAATCAGGCGATGGGCCTTCTAAGACTATATCTTACTATCGCACTTGCTACATCAACAGGGGCCGCGTCCTCATTGTTAGAAGGCAGCAAAATCCCCCCCACGATAGGCTTTTCCCTTTTGGCTGTCACAGCAACACTCATATGGTCATCATGGCAGTGCTTTAAAACAATTGAGGTTGCAGACATCAATATGCCCGGACGTGGAGCAGAATTTTGGCTCTGGGCAGCAGATAACAATATAGAGCGAAAAAAATATGCCTATGAATATCTAAAAACTCTCGCAGAAAAACACAAGCTTAACAATCAAATTAATAATCGTCAAACTCGTGCTCTTCGCCGTGCAAAGCTTGGAGGTATATCCTCACCAGTAATTGCTTTTATCGCGGGTGCGATTACCACAGTTTTGCAGTGGTATTCTATCGAACAATTATTTTTTTAGGGTCTTCACTTCTCTTGTTGTCCCAATCAGTGGGGGGTGGAGGCGTTCTATCCTTGTCAGAGTTCTTATCAGATTGCCGGTCGTCGTCTCTTCCACTCAAAATAGCCTCCACAGTTGAGATATTGGTCCATCCACTAAATATAACTGAATCTGCTTCAGTTTCCTATAGCATTGAGGATTGCCCGCGCTGGCGAAATTTCCCCTTGAAGCCTCTGCTTGCGGTTTTCTATCATGGCCCCCCGCGCTTCTATCTGTCGTTGGCGGACAAACTGTTGAAGTTCTTTGTTTTCGATAAGCAGATACTTCTTGGCCGCTTCCCGGTATTTCTGCGCGACCTTGGCAAGACGGTTTAACCGGGTACCACTTACTCCGGGGTCACCATCCGGCATGTCCTTATAGGAATTACTGCGGATGTTATTGGCTAGAAGTTTTTTCAATGAATGCTGGCCGGGAATCTGAGCACCAAGTTCCAGCAATCGGTCGTATGCATTCTGCCCTGTCGCCAATGTGATGTCTCTGAGGTCCAGCCCCTCAAACTGTGGGCCGACCTTACTCAGTCCGTGACCCGTTTCTAGCATGATACGGTTATTCTCAGCTTCCACGGTATCGCCGTCCATGGTGGAAGCAAGACCAATACTACGTACTATCGGCTCCCCGAAGACGTTACGCGATGGCGGCAGGGTGTCAGAATACCCCGGAATGTTCTTCAACATGGTATCTACAAATCCACGCGCCTCCCTAAGATATGGATCAGGGTTCGCCGCTTTCATAGCCGATGACAGAGGAATGGTATTGCCAGCCAAAGATGCCAGATAGGTCTCCCCCCTCTTGCCGCTCTGGTCGGTCAAGGCTTCCAAGGTCTGGTGAACATTCTGGAGGAAAGTTCTGTCTGCAAAGCTCTTGGCCATTGCCATTCCAAGGACGCTAATGCCTCCTTCTACGGCATGACCTTCGGGGTCTGCTTGAAGGGCTTGCACCAAATCTGCCACTGTGGAGAACGCAAGGCCAGCGGGATCAAGCCGACCAATGGGAACATAAGACTTTGAGCCATCGTCATTGTCTATGACGTAAGAATACGGTTGCCATCCTCCCGCTTTGAGTTCCTTCAATACCTTTGCATCTTTCGGGCCACTCCCGGTAACCTTCCCATTAAGCGCAAGCGATGCTGACAATCCCATGAAGACAGAACCAAGTGCCATCTGACCCATCGCGTGGGCCTTGGCTTCCTCTCCCATCTTTCCCGAAATGGCTTCCCTAAATTCTTTTTGCACCAAGTTTAACCCTGGGGTCATCTTCACGGAATACCGCAATACGTTTATCGGGGTCTTCACAAAGGGCAGAACGAATGTGAGCGCTGGATGTCTGCGACGAGCCTGCTGGATGGTCGCGCCAACGGTGCCGCTGAGAAGTTCTTGCTGGAAAGTCGTCGTCTGGGCTTCCCGTAATGCCCGTTCATTCAGCGCTTGTCCGGTTGCCGGATCGATGCTTTTTTCAAGTTCGCTCTGGACAAACTTTCGGAAGTCCTGCCCTTTATAGCCTAACTCTTCTGCCTTTGCTGCCGCTTCTGCCTGCACATAGGATCGATACCGCAAGGTCTTGAAGAACTCATCGACGGCTCCAAGTGTCCTTGTAGGAAGACCAACAACATTGCGATAGGTCATAAGCCGTGTCGCATTTTCCACCATGTCTACCACTCCCTGCACTGGCTTTAACTGCACAGGCTTTTGCGCCGTCTGCATGGTGCCACCGGCATTGAATAGTTCGGTATTGTGCGGATTGAGAATGGAATCCCCTTTTTTAAAAGCGTCTACAAGCGCCTGCCAGCCATCACCAAGGGACGCCATCGTATAGGAATATTCCCGGATGGCCCGCTCTCTGAGAACACTACCGCCGCCCTTCGGCCCCAAAGCGAAAGACCCTATCAGCTTCTCAGTGGGGCGACCTACAAGCATCATCGCATTGCTGGTCATGTTCACGACATGCGTGGGCCACATCCAGAGAAGAGAATTGGTCAATGAAAATGCTGCCTCATCTGTTACACGCCGGAGAAATGTTGGATTGGCCACTTGTGCAAGCTTCTTAGGGTCACCTTTGGTCTGGAATAAAATGTCTGCAAGCTTATCGCCATCCAATCCCCTCAAAGTATCAATATCTGCTTGGCTGATACGATGCTGTCCTCTCATGCGCCGTAAAGCTCTGCCGCTGTTGGATGACATGGAGCGGGCAGAAGCAAGGAGGTCTGAGGATGCCATAAGTCTAGTCTTAAGTTCCCCGGTTGCTGTTGCCATATCTCCACCGAATGCCGCTAAGTCACCCGTTCGGATTTTCGTAGCAAGGTCGTATGCATCGTTAAACATCCGGTTGGCGATGAGGTATGATGCCTCCATATTCGCGGCCATGTGTCCTGCATTCTCTCCGGCCTCGGCAAGCTGCCCAAGTACCATTGCGGGGTCCTCGCCAAAGAGTTCTGCTCGTGCTTCCACCATCTCACGCACCTTGGCGTCTGACAGAACGTCACCACCCTTGACGTTATCCATCCTAATCTTGAGCGTGCTTGCTGCGTTGTCTATGAAGGTCGCTACTTCTTCTGTGCTGCGTAGTTTCTGCCAAGGAAGACTGGCATTACCGTTAAATGAATGTCCCGCCTCTATCGCCGCTTGTCTGGAGCCATACATCTGAATAGCCTTCAAGTCGTTGTCCGTGGTCTGGAGGATCGATGCCAAAGACTCGTCGCTGACATCAACGGCATGCGTATAGTTCCCCTTGGTAGCGGTAGCTTCATGCTGTGCCACTGAGGCGTTTGCCGATGGAAGAGAGCGGCCAGAAGGCAATGATGGGGTATTGCCATTAAGGGCGGCTCTGGCAGGCGTTTCCATGCTGGATAGACCATCATTCATATTCGCTGTGTTTGGCGCTGGATGACTCTCCTTGACGGCCTCTGGGGCAATAGCGTTATCGGCTTGACTTGGTACGCCTCCTGACTCCTCTAAATCCTTAATGACGCTGCCCTCAGGGTTAGCCAGCTTAGCGATTTCCGCTTGGGCTGCTTCCTGCTTTCCTGAGCGTAGGAGCTTAATGGCCTTCACAGCACCAAGGAGTGCAAAGTCTGCCCCTATAGATTCAAGGGCATTCTTAAAGCGGCCCTCGGCGGCGCTATCATCTGGCTTGGCTGCTAGGTATTCCGTAACGGGGTTCTGGAGGTCTGGGAAAGACTCCACCAAGTTTGACAAGCGTTCCTCATGGGGATCGATGACAACCGCACCGGCTGTTGCACCCCGCGTTACCTCAAATGCTACCTGAGCGGTCTTGCCTCCAGCCTGATAAAGCTTTGCAGCCTTCAAGGGGGCCATGACCTTCCCGGCACCAATAAGCCCGGTGACGATCTGGCCGCCTCCCATGGCCAAGGAATTCGCCATGCTTTCATCGGCAAGTTGTTTCGAGCGTTGCTCCCAATCTTTGCGGAATTGAGATTTATCTTCTTCGGCTGGCTCACCCAAAAGAAAGTCTTTGGTCTCAATGCCTGCTTTTCCGATGCCTGCACCAATCGATTTCCACATGTCCGCGCCGCGCTGCCACCAAGATTTTTCCTCTAGTGGCTGCGACTGTGATTCCGGTTGACGTTGAGGTACGAGCGAAGGTCCCGCCGATATGACTTCGGGCTGAGGTTTCGTTTGAGCATGAGAGTTTGTGTTTTCTGTTTCGCCATCAAGCTCTTGGAGCGCCTGTTCAAATACGTCCTGCGAAATATCCCGATATCCCATTAGCGTTCACCTTCCTGTGGCTCTATGGATGAGACCACGGGAAATAATTGTACTAAATCGATCCCTTCACTTTCTCGATCAACGGCGTAGAGAAGAGCATGGAGGTTCGCCATATAGTCGGCGGCGCTGAATGGCAGGGTGTTGAACCGATCATTCTCTTCCATTTTGCGGACAATGCGATTGATATGGGTCATGACCACTTCGCGGGCGTCCTTGTTACTCTTGGAAGCCGAACGCTTTTTCAGATACTCCGGGCGTAACTCGTGTTTAAAGATGCCACTTGTAATCTCTTCATTTGGGCCGGAATCTGAGAGGATGCGCCCAAACGTGGTAAGGTCCTGAGGATGATCTGCTATGGATAGGCGCATATAGAAGCGCTCATTAGGTTTATCGCCATCACCATTGGCGACCATCGACACTCCGGCAAAACGGGTTAGCTCAAAGGCAATCGCGAGACCACAAAGGGAAAGATGCTTTGGGAAGACTTTACCTTTTCCCAGCGTCACGATGGCAATAGGCTGAGGTTCATAGATATGGCTGATAGCCTGCGCATATCCTTCGGGGGTCTCAAAGCGGACAGAGCGCACCCAGTCGGGCATAATGTCGAATGCTTCAAGGTGATCGCTGATAATCCTTTGTGGGGTGATCAGTGGCGAAGACATAAAGCCGGAAGCTTTGAGAGTTTGCGATTTATTGTTCATATAGTGCCATTTCCTTTTGTTGACGTGGATGGTTGTTGACGTGTTGTTAGAACCTGAGGCGGTGAACCTCAGGGGTAAGTTGATGGAAAGCTTGAAGGGGATACGCAGGGGCGGACATCAATGGATTGAAAAGACCCACTGATTGGATACCTCAAGGGAGGGTACCATAGTACCATGAGACGGATATGTTATGTCTGGCTTGATGGAATACCTAGAGGCAGGCCCTTTCAAGTAGCACGGCATGACTGCATCCGCGCTAATGCATTGAGTTGCTTAATGATTCTTCCTGTGTTGCCATTTGGTTAAGACCACATGCAAAGCAGTATAGTAGACCACATGAATCCGTAGAAGTGTTCCATTAGGTAGGGAGATGCATCAAAGCATCATCATCACCCAATGGGAGACTTGAAGCAGACATGAGGAATGTGACTTGAAGTCACCCATCTTGTAAACAGAAAGAAGTAACTTAAAGTCAGAGGAGAAGATGAGAGGAAGTCTCTCCTCTACTATGTGGTCTACTATATGCTAACTTAGGGGGTCCCCTAGAGAGCATACAAGTAGAAGCCTATTTCGTCCAATTTCGCCACAATTGCTTAGCGACGTGAACCACCTTGGCGTAAGCCCCTACGTAGCTTCTTTCTGGCAAAGGACGCCTTGGCAACGCGATCAGTCTCTTTGAAGAGCTTTTCTAGCTCCTCCTCAATGCGCTTCTCCTCGGCTTTCTCTGCGCCATCCTTGGCCAGCAAGATTAGCCACTTGGAGTATTATACCAGATGGAGGGTTCTATTCGTATAGGAGGTTATTGTTAAGTCATTGATTTTCTTAAAAATGGCTCTGATGTCCTTCTATCGGAAATTAGCTGACTGCCTCGACCTCTTTCAATCGTAAAAGGCACTCATCAAGCGGTGTCGCCATTGGCAGCCGTTCGAGGTCATTCATCAAATCAATCTGCTTCTGGTTAAGCCTCCCGCACGGAATGCTGGATGACCGAAATGGACGGCAAGTTATTCCATGGCCTTTGAGATTGTTCCGGCGCTCTGGGAGATAGAGAACGTGGGTGATAAAATGGTTCGTGCAGAAACCGCGCTGGTACGCCGGTTCACAGCAAATACGCCCCTCAATCGCTCTCAATGGTAGGTCACCCTTCCGGCGCTCCCAACTGGGCATAACAACCGCAGTGCAAAGACCAATAGAACGGGCCTCTTTAATCTGCGCCTTGAACTTCTCTCGAATTTTATTCTCGGCTTTCAGCAGTTCAAGGACAAACCCGCGTGTCAGTGGATGCACATTAACGGCCTTGAGGTGCGCCCTAATTTTCGCATAGTGCGATTTGCTTCCGCAGGAGCAAGTATATTTCAAATCTAACCTTTCCAAGTTTTCCTATATTCAAAGCTGGATTTAGATGGAGAGATGACTGAGGTCAAGCCAAAAAAACTATTAAAATATTGATATCATTTAGGTTATTGATCTAAATCCGGCGCATCTACCAGTTCCGCCACAGCCTAATCTCTTGGATAATAAAAATAATATGCAGATACCTACTGTCAAAAAAGCAAGATGTGGCGGAGAATGTGTTTATTAAATTCACCACATGTGCCGCAAATATTTTTGGTAAAAGAAAAGACCCGATGATTTACGCACCGAGTCCAACCAATTACAAATTTATTTTCTATGCTATTCTTCTTATTACAAGTTCCAACTGTCTAGCTAACCCTCTCCCTCTGGGAGTGAGCTTAAATACCTTCCTTCGTCGGTTTTGTGCGTAGACTTCCGTCTCTACCAGTCGCAACCCCGGCTTGCCCTGTCGATACCAGTTACCAAGGTAACGTAGATGCTGGCTGATGGTCGTTGCAGTCATGCCAACCCTTGCCGCCAATCCTTCTAGTGTCAAAGGCTCCCCTTCTTCGTCTAGTTCGTCTTCCCAGAGCGCCACACCAAGGAACGTGACCACGACCGAAACCGGAATGTGGCCAGTATCAGAAGTGGAAACAATCACACGGTTTGCCTCGAAGATGGCCCTTAAATGTTTACTATCCATACCCGTTACTCACTGAATAGTCTGACTGATGAGGAATGATCAGTTCTCGTTACTGGCTACCGGGTGTCCACTCCAATCGTTTTCGGTGGCTCTCTGACCTGTTTTCCAGCCTGCAAGCCACGGAGAAAGAGCAACACCTTCGCGCCACTGGCTCAAAAAATCGCTGACCTCAAACGGTTCTAGGTAATCGAGTGCGAACATGATGGCTGTCTTCGGATCAGCAATAGCATTGGAAAAATCTTCTGCGCTGGTTTCTAGCGTAAAAGTGATGGTCATGATTCTTTATCTCCATAGGTTGAACCTGTTCGGCTTTACTGCTATGGAATTGGAAAAATAGCCCAGAGAAACGCTAAATAAATCAACGCTCTAGGTGTCGCCTTTGAGGCTTCAAACCTCCCTCGCAGCACCAGTGTGTTTCTTTTATTCAAACTATATTTGAATCAGTTGATTGCACGATTAAATGCGTGCCGCGCCTCGCCGGAGGCAGTTTTGTGGAAAAGCTCATATCTGACGGAGTCGGTACATGTCGGATACTCTCAGTCTTAAGCAAGCATATTTGGCAATGTTTGCTTTTCTGGATGATTACTATGAAAGGACAGGCGCAGATGATGTGGCTGCACTGCTTTCTGGACTGTCGCTTATGGCTGACGACAAACCAGTTGACCCTGCTTTTTGGGCCGACTGGCAAATCGCCGTTAAAAAGGCGACTTCCGGCATAATAGACGCCAGCTTTCAGCTTCAGTGAGCCTTTACAATCGTCGTGCGATTTCAATTCTAGCTCGTAGCACCAGTGCGATTTCAAGAAGTACGCGTTGTTTTGGTGGCGCAATCAGCGCCAGACCAGGCCTTTTCTATAATTTCAAATCTGCTTGCTGGTGATATAGAGGATACAGGGAATTGCATGCAGCGTGCCGATTGTCCTTCATCTGGAAGCGATGAAAAGAAACGGGCCGCACCAACGACCTTTAATCACTATGGGAGGAACCCGGAAACAATGACGATTCTTACACTGGTCTTGCTGATTCTGGTCTTCGCTGTTCTTGCTGGCTTCTCGATTCTCGGCATTATACGCAAAGCAGGACTTTCGGATCTCTGGTCAATCCTCGGCTTCATCCCCATTATCAATATCATAGTCTTATGGATTGTTGCCCTGAAGCGCTGGCCCTCACTTGACGAGAAGAGAATTAAAGCCTTCGAGTGAGCGAAAGTTAATCTGAGGCATCACCACGCGCAGTAATCGCAGTTGGAATATTTTGATGGTCACCGGTTGTGTAAAGAAGGATTATTCCTCCAACAGAGCAATCCAAGGTTTCGCATACATTTCCACTGCTACCGACCTCTTAAGATAACAACGCCATCACCCGTTATTATCATAAACATCCGACTGCAATTCATAAAGCGGGGCCAGCATTTGCGCTTCAAAACCTTGCGGCAGGAAATCCATTGTTACGTTACCGGCACCTAGCAACCCCATCCTTATGAGTTTGGTGCCAAAGCCTTTGCGGCTTGGTTTTGCGACTTCCGGGCCGCCCTTTTCCTTCCAGCGCAACAAAAGCTTGTCGGTATCTTCATCGCTCATGATAGACGCTTCGATATGAACGCGGCCCTTGTCGTTGGAAAGCGCGCCATATTTTATGGCATTGGTCATCAACTCATGAATAAGCAGCGAGGTGGACGCGGCGCCCTTCGAGCCAACCGCAATATCGGGTATTTCAGTGTCAACCCTGCCCTCAACGCCGAGTGCCGACACAATGCCACCGATGATCTGCGCCAGCGCACCCTGTGAGGTCCTGCCAAGCCTGAGCACGTCATGCGCATTACTGAGCGCGGATAATCGCTTGGCGAAACTGTCGAGCTTCTCGCTGTCGACATCGTGAAAGGTCTGGTTGGCAATGGCGTTGACCACACTGAACGTGTTCTTGATCCGATGCGCCAGTTCGGCATTGAAGACAGCGGCATTTTTTTCCGCCTGCACCTTGGCCGTCGCCTCGATGACCGTGTCCATCATGCCGCCGACGCTGCCATCCTCCAGACGGATCGGGCTATAGCAGAAGGTAAAATAGCATTGTTCGGGATAGCCATAACGCTCAATGAGCAGCGGAAAGTCTTCGATGAACGTCGCCTCGCCCCGATAGGCTTTTTCGGCGATTGGTCCGACCTCGTCCCAGACCTCGGCCCAGATTTCGTTGAAGGGCCGCCCCATGCAATTCTTTTTCGCGCCAAGAATCGGACGAAAGGCATCATTGAAAAGCGTGATATAGTGCGGGCCCCAGACAACCGCCTTCGGAAAATGCGACGCCAGCATCATCTGAACCACGGTGCGCAACGCAGGCGGCCATGTGTCAGGTGCCCCGAGGGGATTTTCAGACCAGTCTATTTTTCTGATTTCGGCGGCTGAAAAGCCGTCCGCATGCAGGAACTTAAAGCGCGCACCCATCCCAACCAACTCCGATCTACCACTAGACAGCACTGGGAATAGAAAGGATTCAGCTGCTAATTTAGGAGCGACCATAGCTGAGAAATTTTTGATTTAATACAGGAAAATGGAAAGCTGCCAGCGATCGGTCAAGATAGACTATAGCGCCGGGGGCAAAAAATTCGTCGCGTACTTGTCGGCTGGATTTTCTGCCATTACTCAATGTCCGAAAAAAGCAGACGCTTTGTAGAGATCAGGAGAGTTTTATCCATGCTATGGACCTTATTCGGCATTCTTTCAGGCGCCTGCATCGCGCTTCAGGCGCCCATCAATGCAGCCCTTTCGCGTGGGTTGGGTTCTCCCGTCACCGCTGCGGCCATTTCCTTTCTGGCGGGCGCAATCATTCTGGCACTGCTGGCCGCCATTACGGCAAAAGCCAGCGGCACCATGCCCGCCTTCCATGTGCCAGCGTCATGGCTGTTCTTCGCAGGCGGCGCGCTCGGCTGCATTTATGTGACGACGTCGATCATGCTGACACCGCATATTGGTGCTGCTGCCGTCATGGGTCTTGCGGTTACAGGTCAGCTTCTGGCGGGCCTTGCCGTCGATCGCATCGGTTTCATGGGAATGGCAGCGCGTGAAATCACCGCAGGACGTATCGGTGGCGCGGTTCTGCTTGTCACCGGGGCATTGATGATACGCTTTCTTTGAAAGGATAAGCCGCGTCGGTCATTTTAAAGCCGTGCATCTTGTCCGAAAACCGCTTCACACTTTTCGGGATGCACTCTGACGGCGCGGCCTTTTATCAACCCTTGAACGTATAGTCCGCGATCGATTGCGGCTTCATTTCAATGGAAAAACCGGGCAGCGACGGCGGCATATAGGCCGCGTCTTTGATCACACAGGGATCGAGGAAATGCTCGTGCAGATGATCGACATATTCGATCACCCGGCCATCGAGCGTGCCGGACACCGCCACATAATCGATCATCGAGAGATGCTGCACATATTCGCACAAGCCAACGCCGCCCGCATGCGGCCAGACCGGCTTGTTATACTTGGCGGCAATCAGCAGCACGGCCAGCACTTCGTTCAGCCCGCCCATGCGGCAGCTATCGATCTGCACGATATCGATGGCGCCTTCGGCGATAAACTGCTTGAACATGATGCGGTTCTGGCACATTTCGCCGGTTGCCACCTTCACCGCGCCAATGGCTTCTCTGATCTTGCGATGGCCTGCAACATCGTCCGGGCTGGTCGGCTCCTCGATGAAGAACGGTTTTGAGAAGGCAAGCTTGTTGACCCATTCGATGGCCTGATCGACTTCCCAGACCTGATTGGCATCGATCATCAGATAGCGATCCGGGCCGATGACTTCGCGCGCGATGGTAAGCCGGCGAATATCGTCTTCGAGATCGCGCCCGACCTTCATCTTGACGTGGTTGAAGCCCTGATCGATTGCTTCCTGACAGAGACGACGCAGCTTGTCGTCATCATAGCCAAGCCAGCCCGCCGAGGTCGTGTAGCAAGGGTAGCCGCTGGCTTCGAGCTTAGCGATGCGCTCCGCCTTGCCGCTTTCGGCCTTGCGCAGGATTTCAACCGCTTCGTCGCGGGTCAAGACATCCGTGAGGTAGCGGTAATCGACGATATCGGCGATTTCTTCCGCTGAGAGCTCGGATACAAGCCGCCAGACCGGCTTGCCGGACTGTTTTGCGAGCAGATCCCAGAAGGCATTGACCACGGCGCCCGTTGCCAGATGCATCGCGCCCTTTTCAGGCCCGATCCAGCGCAACTGGCTGTCGCTCGTCAGATGTCGCCAGAATTTGCCGGGTGCTGCACGGACATCGCCGAGGTCCGCGCCGACCACCAGATGGCGCATGGCAAGAATGGCCTGACAACAGATATTGTTGCCGCGACCGATGGTAAAAGTCAGACCATGGCCTTTCAGCGCGCCATCATCCGTATCGAGAATGACATAGGCGGCCGAGTAATCCGGGTCCGGGTTCATCGCGTCCGAGCCATCCAGACTTTGCGACGTCGGAAAGCGCAGATCGAAGACACGCAGGTCGGTAATTTTCGTCATGATTTATCCGCGATCAAGGCATGATCCCAAAAATTCAAACGGGTCTCGGGGATCATGCTCAACAAAATTAGCTATCGGCGCGCACGTTCTGCTTCTGTGTGCCCAGCCCTTCGATGCCGAGTTCGACCACATCGCCCGACTTCAGATAACGCGGCGGCTTCTGTCCCATGCCGACGCCGGGCGGCGTGCCGGTGGAAATGATGTCACCCGGCTGCAAGGACATGAATTGCGAGAGATAGGACACCAGATGGCGGATGCCGAAAACCATGGTTTTGGTCGAGCCGTCCTGCATGACCTCGCCGTTGACCTTGAGCCACATTTTGAGGTTTTCAGGATCGGCAACCTCGTCCTTGGTCACAAGCCACGGACCGGTGGGGCCGAACGTGTCGCAGGACTTGCCCTTAGTCCACTGCCCCTGACGCTCGATCTGGAAGGCGCGTTCCGACACATCATGCACGGTGCAATAACCGGCAACATAATCGAGCGCATCTTCTTGCGAAACATATTTGGCAGTCTTGCCGATCACGATGCCCAGCTCAACTTCCCAGTCGGTCTTTTCCGACCCGCGTGGGATGAGCAGGTCGTCATTGGGGCCGACGATGGCCGAAGTGGCTTTCATAAAGATGATCGGCTCGGAAGGAACCGTGGCGCCGGTTTCGGCGGCATGGTCGGAATAGTTGAGCCCGATGCAGATGAACTTGCCGGTACCGGCCACGCAAGGGCCAAGGCGTGGATTGCCTTCGACTTTTGGCAGCGCATTCACATCGAGCGCACCAAGCTTTGCCAGCGCATCCGGGCTGAGGGCTGCGCCCGACAGGTCGCCGACATGGGCCGAAAGATCACGGATATTGCCATCGGCATCGAGAAGGCCCGGCTTTTCCTGTCCGGTTGCACCATAGCGAAGAAATTTCATGGAGTTACTCCTTTGGGGGCATTAAACGGGTGGTGACAGGGCTAGATAGACCAGCCACCGTCGATGTTATAAGCTTGACCGGTGGTGTAGGTGGCACCGGCGAGATAGACGGCGAGATCGGCGATTTCCTCCGGCTGGCCGATACGGCCAATCGGCTGGCGCGCGATGAAGGCGGCGCGTTGCTCTTCATAATCGCCCTGCGCACGCAGACGATCCTGAAGCGATGGGCTTTCCACCGTGCCGGGGCAAATGGCATTGCAGCGGATGCCCTTGGCAACGTAATCAGCCGCGACCGACTTGGTCAATCCGATCACCGCCGCCTTAGTAACGCCATAGGCAAAGCGGTTGGGAACACCCTTCACGCTGGATGCCACCGAAGCCATGTTGACGATTGAGCCGTCACCGCGTTCCAGCATACCCGGCAGCACGGCACGGATGGTGTGGATCATCGCCTTGACGTTGAGATTGACGGCAAAGTCCAAATCCTCATCCTTCATGTCGAGGATGGAACCGCCATGAACGACACCGGCGCAGTTAAACAGAATATCAACCTGACCGATCTCGGCAATCGTTGCCTTGACTTCGGCCTCGTCCAGCACATTGAGCTTGCGCGTGATGATGCCGGAAACGCCTTCGATCTCTTTGAGTGCGGCCTCGTTGATGTCGGTTGCATAAACTTTTGCACCGGCCTCGGCAAAAGCCAGCGCACTGGCGCGGCCAATGCCCTGTGCTGCTGCCGTCACCAGTGCCACCTTGCCATCAAATCGTATTGTCATTGTCATGCCTTCCGTTCGACAAGCAGGATGTGGTCGCAGGCAAGCACCACTTCATCCCGCTGATTAAGCACTTCGCACCGCTCGGTCACGCGCCCCATATTGGCACGTTTCGGATCGTCTTCTTTCGCAGAAATTGTTACACGCGTGCGGATCGTATCGCCAATATGCACCGGACGCACGAAACGAAGCCGGTCATAGCCATAGGAAAACGCAACCGGATTGATCAGTGTTGCGGTCAGTCCGACGCCGATTGCAAAGATCATCGTGCCATGCGCGATGCGTTGACCACCCGGCAAGGTTTTTGCAAATTCCGCATCCATATGGTGCGGAAAGAAATCGCCGGTGTGTCCGGCATGGACCACGAAATCCGTTTCGGTAATCGTGCGGCCAGTGGTCATGCGTACGGACCCGAGTTCGTAGTCTTCAAAATAGATTTTCTGTTCGGACACGATCAAAACTCCGGTTTGACGGCAAGCGGCGTGGCGGGTGTGCTGCTCGACTGATAGGCGGCTTCGACAAGCGCCATGGTGTGCCAGGCATCCTCGACGGAGCCAATCAATTCGGCATCCTCACCAGTGGCAAAACGCTGCAACTGCGCCATGCGGTTGAGGAAAGCATCCGGGAACCATGCGCCTTCAAGCGGCACCTGCACCCAGTCGTTGTTATCCTTGACCTTGATCCAGAGTTCGTCCGGTTCGCCATGCGGATAGTCGAGATTGACGCCAAGTTTGACATAGGCCGCACCTTGTGTGCCGCAGATGCGAAACTCGCAGGCCTGAAATTTGCGCCCGAAACCATGGTCGTGATTGATCGACAGCGCACAACGCACGCGGCTGCCATAATCAAGGATTGCCGCCGTGCGGGTCTGCGCCACGTCATGATTGGGATGACCGAGCGTTTTGGCATATACGCCTTGCGGGTTGCCAAGCAGACCACGCACGAAATCGAGATAATGGATCGAGTGCATGGTGAGTTCGATGCGCGGCAGGCCTTTGAGAAAAGCCCACAAGTGCCAAGGTGTATCAAGCGCCAGCCACGCGTCGAAGTCCACCACTTCGCCCAGCCACCCCTTATCAACGGCATCATAAAGGGCAAGCATCATCGGCGCGAAGCGCAGCTGGAAATTAACCGCGGCTTTCAACTTGCGCTCACGACAGATTTTCAGAATTTGCGTTGCCGCCTCAAGATCGGCCCCCATCGGCTTCTGGATCAGAACGGCTGCGCCTTGCGGCAATTGCGTGAGAAGCGAAGCATGGGCTGATGGCGGCGTTGCCAGATCAAAAATCGCCCCTTCGACGGCCAGCGCTTCTTCTATGTTAGAAAATGCTTTAATTCCGAATGGCTCGGCCAGTTGTTTTGCCTTGTCCTGATCAGGGTCGAAAATACCCGCCACCGGAAAGCCGCCCTTCTGATAGGCGGGCAGATGCGCGTCGCTGACGATGCTGCCAGCTCCGAAGATTACGATGGGCCGGGGTTGTGAAGGTTTGGGCCACCATTGCCGCAGGCTCTTGGGATCGAAAGCTTTAGTCATGGTGAAAAACCTCCTCCATCATTGCCCACCACTCGCCGTCTTTTCGCGTTTCAAGCGGCTTCTGGCACGGCATGCAAACCGACCACCATTGCTGATTTTTGGGATCATCGGCCATCTTCTTCATGTCGGCTTCGAAATCCGCGCCGACATAGTCCCATGTCGCAAACAGCAGGTTTTCCGGCTCTTTCAAAAAGATCGTGTAATTGGTGATGTTGCACGCGGAAATAAGTGCCAGAATTTCCGGCCACACGCTCGCATGCAGCTTTTTATACTCGGCAACTTTTTCCGGGTGCAGCCCGATCAGCATGCCCATTCTTTGCATATTGCTGCTCCTAGACTGCAAGGCTCTTGCCGCTTGCGCTATCGAATAGATGCGCCTGCGACAGATCAAAATGCATAGAGACTTTTTCGCCCGGATTAAGTTGACGCGGGTTCAACATACGCGCCACCCATTCCTTGCCCGCGAACTCGGCAAAGACCAGCGTTTCATTGCCGAGCGGCTCGGTGATGGAAACCGTCAAGTCCTCTTCATGCGACGTGCCAGCATCGCCGGAAGACAACCCGTGGCCGGTCGGGAACAGATCGTCGGGGCGCAGGCCGAAGGTAACGCGTGCGCCATCACTCACCTTCGCCTTGAATTGTTGTGGTACCGGCAGGCGGTCGCCATTATCGAACACAAGTTCGGCCCCTTGAACAACGGCTTGCGCCATATTCATCGGCGGCGAGCCGATAAAACCCGCGACGAATTGCGTGGCCGGACACTTGAACACTTCATCGGGCGTTCCGACCTGCTCGATATGCCCATCGCGCATAATGACGATGCGGTCGGCGAGCGTCATCGCCTCGACCTGATCATGGGTGACATAGACCACGGTCGATTGCACTTTGGCATGCAGTTTCTTGATCTCGGTGCGCATCTGCGTCCTGAGTTTCGCATCGAGATTGGAGAGCGGTTCGTCGAACAAAAACACTTCCGGGTTACGCACAATGGCGCGGCCCATGGCGACACGCTGGCGCTGGCCACCGGAAAGCTGCGCCGGGCGGCGTTCCATCAGCGCTTCGAGGCCGAGAATGGCGGAAGCCTCATTGACGCGGCGGTCGATTTCGGCTTGCGGCTGTTTGGCGATTTTAAGCGAAAATCCCATATTCTCGCGCACCGACATATGCGGATAAAGCGCATAGGACTGGAACACCATGGAAATGTTGCGGTCGCGCGGCGGTAGGTCGTTGACGTGCTTGCCGCCGATTTCCAGCGCGCCGTCGGAGATCGATTCAAGCCCCGCGATCATGCGCAAGGTCGTAGATTTTCCGCAGCCCGATGGGCCGACGAGCGCGACAAATTCCTTGTCGGCGATTTCAAGATTGATGCCATGCACCACTTCAATTGTACCGTAGCGCTTGACGAGATTTTTGATGGAAAGCTGAGCCATTCTATTTAACCTTTAACCGCGCCGAATGTCAGACCAGCCACGAGATGTTTCTGGACGATGAATGTGAGGGTCAGCGCCGGGATAATCATCACCACGGCAAGCGCGCACATGCCGCGCCAGTCGATGGTGAATTCAGCGGTGTAATCAAGAAGTCCGACCGGAAGGGTTTTTGAATTGACGGAACGGGTGAGCTGGGAAGCCAGCGCATATTCGTTCCACGAAGTGAGGAAGGCAAAAATGCCGGCGGTGGCGATACCGGGACCAGCCAGCGGAAACTCCACCTGCCAGAAAGCCTGCCAGCGCGTGCAGCCATCGATCTGGGCTGCTTCCGCCAGATCCTTTGGCACCTGACGGAAGAAGCCGTCGATCAGCCAGATTGTGAAAGGGACATTCAGCGCCACATAGGTGACGATGAGGCCAAAATGCGTGTCGATAATGCCGATTCGCGAATAGAGCATGAACAGCGGCAGAGACAGCGCAATCCCCGGCACGGCACGCGTCAGCATGAAGCCCAGAAACGTCGCCGACTTGCCCCAGAAGCGAAAGCGCGCAAAGGCATAGCCGCCCGAAACACCGATGATCAGCGCAATCACCGTGGAGGTGATGGAAATGATCAGAGAATTGCGGAAATAATCCCAGACCGGAATGCCGCCGCCGCCAGCACCTGAAAACATCGCGCTATAGGCATCGAGCGTGATCTCGCGCGGTATCCAGACCGGCGGCTTGGCCATGATTTCGACCGGCGGACGCAAGGATGAAAGCACGATCCACAGGCCCGGCAAACAAATCACCGTCATGGCGAGGAACAGGCCGATCAGATAGGCCAGTTTTTTAACGCGGCGGATGAGGCGGTGTTGGTTGTTGGAAAGCGTTGTTGCCATGATTACCACTCCGCTCCGATCTGCGCGCGGGCGCTCGCAAGCTTGCGGAAGAACATCACCGTGAAGATGATGGACAGCAGGATCGCCACATAGGCCATGGCGTTGGCCAGCCCCATCTGCGCATCCGAATAGGCGGTACGCCCGACAAGCGTCCAGATCAACTCGGTGCGCCGCGCCGGACCACCATCGGTCATAATTTTCACGATATCATAGGCGCGCGCCACATCGAGCGAACGGATGGTCATGGCAATGAAGGCAAAAGGCATCAGATAGGGCCAGATGACATAGCGAAACGTCTGCCACGGCGTGCAGCCATCGACACGTGCGGCCTCGACCGGGTCCTGCGGCATCGACAAAAGCCCGCCAAGAATAAGGATCGCAAACACTGAAGTTGACATCCAGACTTCCGCCATCAGGATCGCGAACAGCGCCAGATTGCCGTCGATCAGCCACGGAATGGCGCTGTTGGTCAGCCCCAACGATTGCAGCGCATTGTTGACGAGGCCGATATTGTCGTTGAACATGAATTTGAACTGAAAACCGACCAGGACCGGCGAGAACATCATCGGAAACATCATCAGCGTACGCAGGACACGCTGGCCACGCGTGGCCTTGTTGACGAGCATGGCAAGGCCAAGGCCCAGAAGCATTTCCAGATTAAGCGCGATGGTGAGAAAGATCACCGTGCGGATGAAGGCTGCCCAGAACACCCAGTCGGTGAGGATGCGCTCATAATTGCGCAGACCGATAAACCGGAACAGGCTGTCGGGACGCGTCAGGCGAAAGGGCGTGAAGCTCGAATAAAGCGACAGCACAAGCGGAAACAGAACCACGGCCGCCAGAATGATGAAGGCCGGGAGCAGGAGTAACAACGGCGGGGGAATTCGTCTGAACATTGTTTTTCCGAAACAGTGAAACAGCCAGAAAATCCGGCAAGACGGCCCGCCTTATTGCAAAGGCGGGCCGTGGATGACGAAACGATCAGAGTTCGCCCGCGTCTTCGAGAATCTGCGTGGCCTTCCCGGCGGCATCATCGAGCGCCTGCTTCGATGTCTTGTCACCAAGGATCGCGGCCTGCAATTCAGGATAGACGGCGTTGGAAATCTCGATCCAGGATGCGGACTGCGGTACCGGGAAAGCGGTCTTTGCCGTTTCCTGGAAAACCGAAAGCACTTCCTTCTTATAGGGATCGGAAGCGGCCTGTTCGATCACGTAATCCCAGACCGCGGTGCGGGTGGGAAGTGTGCCTGCCGCCGATTCGTGCTTTTGCGAATCCTCATTGGTCAGGAACCAGACGAGCGATGCGGCCGCTTCCTTGGTGTCGCAGGCTTCGGTGACCGAGAAACCGTGATGCCCCGACCAGCCGGTGCGCTTGCCCGCCGATCCTTCCGGTGCCACGACCACGCCGACATTGCCCGCGACCTTGGAAGATTTCGGATCGTTGAAATAGGTAGCCCAGCCCGGCCAGTCCAGATTGAGCGCGATGGTGCCCGAGGCGAAGCCCGCACCCAGCTCATCCCAGAGATAGTTGGTGGTGCCAGCGGGAACCGCCTTGGCCTTATAGAGATTGACGAACCAGTCGAGCGCGCGCACGCCTGCTTCCGAATTGAAAGCGGGTTTGCCGTCCTTGTCGAGATATTCGCCGCCTTCGGCCACCAGCATTTCATAGAAGCGGCCATTGATGGCCTCTTCCTTGCCTGCGAACTGCGTACCGTAGAAATTCGGCGGATCGGCAAAGAAAATGGCCTGCTCGGAGACTTCCTTCCAGGTTTTTGGCGGCGCCAGATCGTAGCCGTATTTTTCCTTGAACGCCTTTTTCTTGGCGTCATCCTCGTAAAGGCTCTTCTGGTAATAAAGAGCCGAAACGTCATATTGCGCCCGCGGCAACATGATCAGCTTGTCGTCGAGCGTCGAGGCCGCAATGACCGAAGGCACGAAACCGTCGATTTCTTCCTTCGGCAGCAAGCCGTTCAGATCGACATAAAGATCGGTATATTGCGGCGCAAAGGACGAATGATTGGAGCCGACGCACCAGTTGATCGAACCGGATGCGATATCCGACTTGATTTCCTTGTCCAGCTCGAAATGGTTCTTCTTGGACAGGATATTGACCTTGGCACCCGTTGCCTTTTCCCAGTCGCCGATGCGCGAATAAAGCGCCTCATATTGCTGGCCGCCAATCAGCTTGGCATTGATCGTAACACCTTCGAACTTGCCGGGAAGCTCCGCTGCCCCGGCATTGACCGCCCCCGTCGCCAGCAGGGCGGACCCTGCCAGTATGGACGTCATGAAATATCGCATGCTTTCCTCCTCCACAAACGGACAACTCCCCTGTCCGCGCCCAATTGTAAATTTTATATTCATATGCAAACATAGTATTCATTGCGGGTCAAGCAGCATTCTTATTCTTTGCCGCTTTCGCCCGCATCGTTGTTCGTATATGAAAAAACGCATTCATGAGGACAAAGCATTGGAAACAGACGACCGCTATCGCGCGCCCGCACTCGACAAGGGACTGGACATTCTCGAACTGCTGGCGAGCGTCGATGGTGGCCTGACGCAGGCCGAAATCGCAAAGCATCTCGACCGCAGTCCCAATGAATTCTACCGCATGCTCGACCGGCTGGTGCGGCGCGGCTATGTCACCAAGCTCGACGGCGACCGCTATTGCCTGACGCTAAAACTGTTCGGCCTTGCGCATCTGCATGCGCCTGTGCGCCGCCTTGCCTCTTTCGCCACGCCCTATATGCGCGCTCTGGCCGACCGCTCGCGGCAGGCCAATCAGCTTTCGGTCTTCGATCGCGGTTCGGTCGTGGTCATCGCACAGCAGGAAGCCCCCGATTACTGGGGCATTTCCATCCGCGTCGGCTCGCATATCAGCCTGTTCGACACCGGCTCCGGCCATGTGCTTCTGGCATTCCGTTCAGCGGAAGAGCGAAAAATGATGATCGCCGAGCATGTCAGGGACAGCGACGCCATTGAACTGGACGAGAGTTTTTACGAACGGCTCGACCAGATCAGGGAGCGCGGCTATGAAATGATGCCGAGCGCGCAGATGGCCGGCGTCTATAACCTGTCCGCGCCCATTCTCGGGCCGGACGGCACCTGCATCGCCGCCCTCACCTGCCCCTATGTGGCGCTGGTCAATTCGGCCTCTGCGCCCGACATCACGCAAACCATCAACCTGCTTCTCAAAACCGTGTCAGACCTGTCACGGCTGGTCGGATCGGATATCGGTGCCAGCGAATAAATTATAATTCCCATTTGAAAGTCCGCTTTCTTTTTGAAAAGATATAGAAAACAAGGGGGCCTGTTTTCATGATTTTCGACACGCATCTGCACCTGATTGACAAGGGTGCACTTGATTATCCGTGGCTTGCCGACACACCGGCGCTTGACCGCGATTTCCTGTTTGCAACCTATCACCGTCAGGCCGAGCGCTGCGGTATTGGCGCAGCACTTCATATGGAAGTGGATGTCGCGCCCGGGTCCATTCAATCCGAAACAGACCATATTCAAAGCCTTGCCAAGCAATCCGGCGGCTTTATCAGGGGAGCGATTGCATCCTGCCGCCCCGAAGAGCCGGGCTTTGCCGCCTATCTGGAAAAGCAACTCGCCAATCCTTTCGTCAAAGGTTTTCGCCGCGTGCTGCATGTCGTATCCGACGAATTGTCCGAGCAGCCGCTGTTTAGGCAAAATATACAACTGCTGGAAGGCACAGACCTGACCTTTGATCTTTGTACGCTGCCGCATCAGATCGACAAGGCCATGGCACTTGCCGATCTCGCACCTGATGCGCAATTCGTACTCGATCATTGTGGCGTGCCGGACATCAAATCGGGTGCGCTGGAAAGCTGGCAAAAGGGTATTTCCGAGATCGCGCAACGCGATAATGTCGTTGCCAAGATTTCAGGCGTTGTCGCCTATGCGGAGTCTGAAAGCTGGACGGTCGCAACGCTGCGCCCCTATGTGGAGCATGTCATCCAGTCTTTTGGCTGGGAGCGGATCGTGTGGGGCAGCGACTGGCCGGTCTGCACATTGGCAAGCTCGGTCGATGCCGGACTTGCGACATGGGTGGCGGCAACGCATGCGCTACTCAAAGGATGCAGCGAAGACGAAAAGGCCTTGCTTCTTTGCGAAAACGCCCTGCGCCTTTGGAAGCTATAAGAGAAGGCTGGCGGTTTCCCGCCAGCCTTCCGCCCCGCCCAACTATCATATGAGACGTTCTTGTTAGAAACTGTCGCGAAACAATGCGTTCAGATCGGCAATCACCTGCTCCGCCGGTTCACTGCCCTGTAACCCCTTGTTGAGACGCCCGGATGCCGCTTCCTGAAACGCCATATAGCCATCATGGCGCGGGCGTACCCATGCGCCTTCAAGCGTGGCGCGCGTATCGCGGTAAAAGCCGGAGGTTGCGGCATTGACCGCCTCGTCTTCCCACGCCGCCGCATGACCGGCCTGTCCGTTGGAAGCCGCATAAAGCCCCTTCTGTATATCGCCGCTCGCCACCCAATAGGCAAAATCGATGGCGGCCTGCGGATTGTCACGCAATGCGGATACGGCAATACCCGTGCCACCCAGTGCCGAGCCAGCGACGCCCGGAATATCGGCAAACCGGATAAGCCTTTCACGGAAATCCGGCATGGCGTAATTGACATAACCATAGAGCATGGGAACGCAGGCAATGCCGGAGCCGGATTTGGCCATCGCTTCAAAAGCAGCAATCGGGTCCATATCGAAACAGACAGGATCAACCAGCGTTGCCAGTTCACGCAATTGTTCAAAAGCCCGCACGCCACCTGCAAGGCTGATCAACTCGCCTTCGGTTGCGCAAGGCGTTCCGCCATTGGCGGCAAGCGTAAAAAAGCTCATCAGCGAATGCGGTGCACGCAGCGGCAGCAGCACCTTGCCCGCACGCGCAAGGCGCAGCACTTCGCCCCATGAGGTGGCGGGATTATCAATCAGATCGGGTCGCCAGGCCTGCACCTGCGTCGCCGCATCGAGCGGAAAAGCCCATTGCCGACCCTGCCAATTATAGCTCGGAAAAGATTGCCCAACCGAACCATCGGCAAGTGCGCGCAATTCAGCCTCGCGTCCCGCCACATCGAGCGGCAGCAGGCATTGTTCCTTGGTAATCTGCCCGACATGAGGATGGTCGATGACGATGAGATCAAATTGCTTTGCCAGTTCCTCGACCGGAAAAGCCTCGAAATCCTGAAGCGAGCGCTTTTCCCAGGTGATCTCAACGCCCGTCTCCTCAAGCCATTGTTTCGAGCAGGCGACCATCGGATCATAGCCGCGCGGATGGTTCCAGGTCATGCCCTTCAATTTGATCGTGCTCATAGGCCAAATTCCTCCCGAATTTCCTTGCTGTTTTGCCCGATGCGGGGTGCTGCACGCTGTACTTTCGAGCGAAGCCCGTTGATGCGCAGCGGCGAACGCGTGGTGGTGATGGACACATCGTCCTCACGCGTCACCGTTTGCAGCATGTCGAGCACCGCAAAACCTTCGCTCGACAAAAGCTCCTCCCAGTTGAGAACGCGCGAACACCAGATGTCGGCAGGCTCCAGAATGGCAAGCCATTCATCCACGCTCTTTTGCGCAATCCGCGCCGCAATCAGCCGCTTGATTTCGTCGCGCTTTGTAAACCAGCTTGACGGATCATCGGCAAAGGGCGCGAGTGTTTCGGCTTCCAGAAGGGAAGCCAGTTTCGGGATCGGTGTCATGGCAATGGCCAGATACCCGTCTGCGGCCTGATAGACACCGTAAGGGGCGGCGAGATAGGCATGCGCACTGCGGAAATCCGAGCGCTTTGGCAGGCGGCGACCGTCATTGAGATGGGTCGTCAGCACCTCGAACTGGAAATCGACCAGCGCTTCGAGAAGGCTGGTTTCGACATGCGAACCTTTGCCGGAAATACCGCGCCGTACCAATGCCGCCAGAACACCTTGCGCAACGGCTGCCCCCGCCAGCATATCGGCAACTGCCAGACCAAACGGCACCGGCCCCTGCCCCTCATCGCCATTGAGCCACATCAGACCGGAGCGCGCCTGCGCAAGCAAATCCTGACCGGGGCGTTTGACCCACGGACCTTCCTCGCCATAACCGCTGATCGACGCATAGACGAGAGCCGGATTGATCGCCTTCGCCGCTTCATAATCAAGCCCCAGCCGCTCAATCACACCGGGGCGGAAATTCTGGATCAGCACATCGGCCTTGGTAATGAGCGTTTTGAGCGAAGCCAGATCGTCCGGGTTTTTGAGATCAAGCGCCAGACTTTCCTTGCCACGATTGATGGCATGAAAAATCGTTGAATCGCCGCCGATCTCGGTGTCGCTCAAATAAAGACGGCGAGAAAGATCGCCGCCATCCGGCCGTTCGATCTTGATGACACGCGCGCCCAGATCCATGAGCCGCAGCGAGCAATAAGGCCCCGACAGAAACTGGCTCATATCCACAACGACGAGGCCGCTGAGCGGCAATTCACTTTCCGGCATCCGCAATGCCTCCTCCCGAAAACTTCTTATCTGAATATAATCTTCACATATGGATTAAATCAAGGCAAGCCTGAAATCAGCCCCTGGCCAAGGAAAAATAAAAACGCCGCCCGTGTGGGCGGCGTTGAAAGATGCGTTCGGCGCTCTTTAGGGATCAGACTTCGTTGCTGGCTGCTTCGAGCAATGTCCAGACATGATCGGCAAACGAGTTCCACACTTCGATGCGGTAATGCTCGGCATCCCACTTCATCAAAATGATCTGGGCATGATCGAAAATGGTGCGGTTGGCGCCCGGTGCCTGCATCTTTGAAAGATCAAGCGGCGAAGCGGCGTTGAGCAGCCATTCGGCCTTGAGACCGGTGATGTCGATGCCGGTTTCACGATGGCTAACTTCGGTGAGGCTGTGCGGCTCTGTTTCATAAAGCGTTGCAAAGGATTGCGTAATGGCTTCCGCCTTGGCTTCATCCGCCCAGATATACCACTCGTCCGGCCCAAGGCAGGCAACGGCAGTATTGCCGGTCCTCATCAGTTCGCCGATCTTCACCGGGATTTTTGCGCCCAAGGCCTTTTCAGCAGGAGCCAGTTTTTCGGGCGCGATACGCAAGATGAAACGGGCGGCATCATCTGCGGCATGGATTTCCACACGGCCCGCAATGACCACCTTGCGGTTCGCATAAGGTTTTGTCTCGACAAGCATGGCTCAATCCCTATCCGTTCAATTTCTTGCCTTCGGGGTCATAGAAGACCATGCCCGAAACAATGGCCTCATGCACTTTTCCGTCCGGCATCGGCACAAACAGCGTGTCACCCATACGCGCCTTGCCGCCAGAAACCAGAGCTAAAGCAATCGAGCGGCCCAATGTCTCGCTCCAGTAAGACGAGGTGACATGACCGAGCATGGTCATCGGCAGCGCCTGATTGGGATCGGCAACGATCTGTGCGCCTTCTTCGAGCACGAATTTTGGCTCTTTGGTGAGAAGCCCGACCAGATGCTTGCGGTCGGCTTTCAGCATATCGGGGCGGGCCAGCGAGCGTTTGCCGACAAAATCCGGCTTTTGCTTGCCAATCGCCCAGCCAAGACTGGCATCATCCGGCGTTACCGTGCCGTCCGTATCTTGCCCTACGATGATATAGCCCTTTTCGGCGCGCAGCACGTGCATGGTCTCGGTGCCGTAAGGTGTGATGTTATATTGTTGGCCCGCATCATAGAGCGCTTTCCACAGCGACAATCCATAGCGCGATGGTACATTGATCTCAAAACCCAGCTCGCCGGTAAAGCTCATGCGGAACAGCCGCGCGGGCACGCCCAGAAACTTGCATTCAGCGACCGACATATGCGGAAAAGCTTCGTCGGAAATATCCAGGCCTTCGACCATCGGCTCGATAAGCTTGCGCGCATTGGGGCCGTTGATCGCCACCACCGCCCATTGTTCGGTGGTCGAGGTCAGCGAGACTTTGAGGTCGGGCCATTCGGTCTGGAGATAATCCTCCATCATGTTGAGCACCCGCGCCGCACCGCCCGTGGTGGTGGTGACGTGGAACCGGTCCTGCGTCAGCCTGCCGACCACGCCATCGTCGCGAATAAAGCCGTCTTCGCCCAGCAGCAGACCATAGCGGCAACGCCCGATTCCGAGCTTCGTCCACGGGTTGGTGTACATGCGGTTCATGAATTCTGCCGCATCCGGTCCGACCACCTCGATCTTGCCGAGTGTGGACGCGTCGAACATACCAAGCGATTCGCGTGTCGCCTTACATTCGCGTGCCACGGCCTGATGCATGTCTTCGCCGGTTTTTGGGAAATACCACGCACGCCGCCACAGCGACACCGGCTCAAAGGCAGCGCCGTGCTGCTCGGCCCAGATGTCAATCGGCGTCTTGCGTGTCACATCGAACAGTTTTCCGCGATTGTAGCCGCAGAAAGCGCCAAAAGTCGTCGGCGTATAGGGCGGGCGGAAGGTCGTCAGCCCCACTTGCGGCACCGGGCGGCTCAGCGCGTCGGATGCCACGGCCAGACCATTGATGTTCGAGGTCTTGCCCTGATCGGTCGCCATGCCGTTGGTGGTATAACGTTTCACATGCTCGATGGAGCGGAAACCCTCGCGTACCGCAAGCCTGATATCCTTGGCGGTGACATCGTTCTGGAAATCGATGAACGCCTTGGCTTTTCCGGGATCACGATCCGTTGCTAAATCGCGGCAACTCACGCCATCACAGATAAAATCACCGACAACCGCATATTCGCCTGGCTTGGCGTCATATCCGGCATCGCGCGCTGCGGCATTGCCAGCTTCAGCCCCTTCAAGCAAAGCACTCTGCAAATCGAAACTGCCGTTACCGGCACCCGCCACACGGCTTTCCTCGGTGCGCTCACCGGGAAGATAGATTTGCCGTTCCTCATCCCAGACAAGCGAACCCTTGGTGTGTGAAAACAGATGCACGCTGGGGTTCCAACCACCCGACATCAACATCACGTCGCAGGCAATGGTGCGGTGAGCCCCGACCGAACCATGTGTGACTGGATTGACCCGCACCGACGACACGCGATGACGCCCGCCTGTGTCGCTCACCGTCCAGCCGGTCAATGTTTCGATGCCAAGCATTTTGGCGCGGTTGACCAGGCTGTCGGCCACCTTTTCGCGCACGTCGATAATTGCCGGGACCGCGACGCCTGCAACCGCCAGATCGAAGGCTGCCAGCCATGCGCTGTCGTGGCTTGTGACAACCACGGCGCGGTTGCCAACCTTGACGCCATAGCGGTTGAGATAGGTGCGCGCGGCGGAAGCGAGCATGACGCCGGGGCGGTCGTTACCGGCAAAAATCAGCGGCTTCTCAATCGCGCCCTGCGCCAGCACGACCTGACTGGCACGTACCCGCCACATGCGCTCGCGCGGCGCATTGGAGGCGGGCTTGGACTGATGGTCGGTCAGGCGCTCGCAAAGCCCCAGCATGTTCTGGTGATAATAGCCAATCGCCGTGGTGCGCGGCAAAAGCGTGACATTGGGATTTGACTTGAGTGCCTCAATCGTCTCGCTGACCCAGTCCCAGCTTGCGCGGCCATTGATGACGGGCTCGGGCTCCGACAAAAGCGAGCCGCCGAATTCCGCCTGTTCGTCAACAAGCATGACTTTCGCGCCGCTTTTGGCCGCTTCAAGGGCTGCTGCAAGCCCTGCGGCACCGCCGCCCACCACCAACACGTCGCAGAACGCATAACGGCTGGCATAGGTGTCGGGATCAGGCTCGGACGGCGATTTACCAAGACCGGCAGCGCCGCGGATGAAAGGCTCATAGACCTTGTTCCAAAAGCTTTTCGGCCACATGAAAGTCTTGTAGTAAAAGCCCGCCGAGAGGAACATGTAAAGCGCGTCATTGATCGCGCCGACATCGTGTTTCAGGGACGGCCAATGGTTCTGGCTCTCCGCTTTCAGGCCGTCATAAAGTTCCAGCACGGTCGCGCGGCTGTTTGGCTCGAAACGGCCCGGACTACGCGTCACCCCCATCAGCGCATTGGGCTCTTCCGAACCCGCAGACAGGATGCCGCGTGGACGGTGGTATTTGAACGAACGCCCGACCAGATGTTCACCATGGCTGAGCAATGCGGAAGCCAGCGTATCGCCCTCAAAACCGGAATAGGACTTTCCGTTGAAGGTAAAGCGAACGGGCTTTTGACGGTTGACGCGGCCCCTGTCATTCAAACGCATGTCGCTCATTCCTTCGTCTCCGCAACAGGGCGCTTTTCACCGGCCTTGTAGGTCACGCTGAACTTGTCGCTCACCGTATCGCGCACCGCATTGAAAAAGCGGCCGCAGCCATTGATGTGCCGCCAGCGCTCATAATGCAGCCCGCGCGGGTTGGAGCGCGTGAACAAAAAATCGCGCCATTCATCATCAGAAAGCGCGGATGGATCGCTGGGCCGCGCAATATGCGCTTCGCCCGCATAGGCGAATTCCAGTTCCGGGCGTTCCATCTCGCAATAAGGGCAACGGATCAGCAGCATGTTTTGTCTCCCTCAGAGCATGATCCCGAAAAGTGGGAACCGGTTTTCGGACCAGATCATGCTCAAGAAAATTAGTGTGCAACGGCTGCCGCAGCCGCTTCGTCGATCAGGCGGCCTGTGGCAAAACGCTCAAGCGTAAACGGCGCGTTGATCCAGTGCGGCTCGTCGCGCGCAATCGTGTGGGCAAAGACATGCGCCGAACCGGGTGTGGCCTTGAAGCCGCCCGTGCCCCAGCCGCAATTGACATAAAGTCCCTGCACCGGCGTCTTGCCGATGATTGGCGAGCGGTCGGGCGTGACATCGACAATGCCGCCCCATTTGCGCAGCATGCGCATGCGCGTGAAGATCGGAAACACTTCGCAGATCGCCGCCAGCGTATGCTCGATAAGCGGCAGTCCGCCGCGCTGGCTATAGGAGACATATTGGTCAGTGCCTGATCCGATCACCAGTTCGCCCTTGTCGGACTGGCTGATATAGGCGTGCACCGTGTTGGACATGACCACGCAGGGGAAGATCGGCTTGACCGGCTCCGACACCAGCGCCTGCAACGGATAGCTTTCAAGCGGCATACGCACACCTGCGCTATCCATGACAACGGAGGTGCTGCCCGCAGCCGATACGGCGACTTTTTTCGCCTTGATGAAACCACGCGGCGTTTCAACACCCGTTACGCGCCCCGTCGCATCGCGACGGATCGCCAGAACCGGACAGTTCTGGATAATATCGACACCGCGGCTGGTGGCACCGCGCGCATAGCCCCAGGCAACCGCATCGTGTCGCGCCACACCGCCGCGGCGCTGCAATGTTGCGCCCACCACCGGATAATGCGCATTGGGCGATATATCGAGCGGCGGGCAATAGGCCTTGGCCTCTTCCTTGCTCAGCCATTCATTGTCGATGCCATTGAGGCGATTGGCATGGATATGGCGCTTGAAACTTTGCACGTCATGCACCGTATGCGCCAGCATCATCACGCCGCGCTGCGAGAACATGACATTATAGTTCAAATCCTGGCTCAACCCCTCCCAGAGCTTGAGCGCATGATCATAAAGATGCGCGCTCTCGTCATAGAGATAGTTGGAGCGGATGATGGTGGTGTTGCGCCCGGTATTGCCGCCGCCGAGCCAGCCCTTTTCGATCACCGCGACATTGGTGATGCCGTGTTCCTTGGCGAGATAATAGGCAGCGCCCAGACCATGCCCGCCCGCACCGACGATGATGACATCATATTCGGCCTTGGGTTCGGCATCGGGCCATTGCGGCTCCCAGTTCTTGTTGCCGGACAATGCATTCTTGATAACGGAAGCAAACGAAAAGCGCGACATTCAAACCACCAGTCTGACGGTTCATGCATCTATAGGACGCATGAAAAACCTCTGGGATATTTGTATTGGCTCGCGGATTGTTCCGACAGCAGGCTTGCGTCATAAGACGTCATAAATACGACATCGGCACCATTTGGCGACATGCAATCCATCTCGGTAATTTAAATGCTGTGCGGCGCGACCTATATGCTTATCAAGCTAAAAAACGAGGACCAGCATGAACATCGGTGAGGCAGCAATTGCATCCGGCATATCGGCCAAGATGATCCGCCATTATGAAGCAATTGGTTTGATTGAAGAGGCAGGACGCACGGGCGCGGGTTATCGCGTCTACAGCCAGAAGGACGTCGAGACGCTGCGCTTTATCCGCCGCAGCCGTGATCTCGGCTTTCAGGTCAATGAGATCAGAGCCTTGCTCGCCTTGTGGCGGGATCGCAACCGCGCCTCATCCGATGTCAAACAGGTGGCGCTTGCTCATATCGAGGAACTGGAAGCCAAGATGCGCCAATTGCAGGAAATGGCGGATATTTTGCGCCATCTTGCGCATCATTGCCATGGAGATGACCGCCCGGATTGCCCGATCATTCATAGTCTTGCAGATAATGCGGCTGAACCACTTGCACGCCCCGTTGCGCGCAGGGGTGAATTGCTGCACGGCAAGAACTGACATAAAAAACGCCGGGACATAACCCGGCGTTTTTTGTGAGGCTGAGTTTTTCAGTCTTATCAGCTTTTTGGTAAAGTATAGGCGATGACATAATCGCCCGGCTTGGTGCCGACCGAGCCATGCCCGCCTGCAACCATCAGCACAAACTGCTGGTCCCCGACCGTATAGGTCATCGGTGTGGCCTGCCCACCGGCGGGCAGGCGTGCCTCCCACAAGACCTTGCCATTGGTCAGATCATAGGCGCGCAGATAATCATCGACGGCAGCGCCGAGGAACACAACGCCGCCCGCCGTGATCATCGGCCCGCCGATCCCCGGTACGCCAACCTTGAACGGCAGCGGAACCGGCGCCATGTCGCGCACCGTGCCGTTGCGATGTTTGTAGACAGTCTTGCCGGTACGCAGATCGACGCCTGTGACATAGCCCCATGGCGGGGTCTGGCAGGGAATGCCAAGCGGCCCGAGGAATGGCCCCATGAAGACACCATAAGGCGCGCCGTCATTGCGGTTCAATCCCTGTTCGCTGCCCTTCTCGTCCTGACCCTTGGGCGGTATCTGGTCGCGCGGCACCAGTTGCGAGGTGAAGGCCAGATAAGTCGGCATGCCGAACATGACCTGACGAACCGGATCGACCGCCACGCTGCCCCAGTTGAAGGTACCGAAATTGCCCGGATAGACAATCGTGCCCTTGAGCGAGGGCGGCGTATAACGGCCTTCATAGAAATGCTGGCGGAATTTTATCCGGCAGGCAAGCTGGTCGAACATGGTTACGCCCCACATGTCGCTTTCGCGCAAGGGCGGCGGGCTGAATGTAAGGTCGGAAATCGGCTGCGTCGGCGACGTATGATCTTCCGGGATCGCGCCGGTTGGAGCTGGAATTTCCCGGACCGGAATGATCGGCTCGCCGGTGCGCCGGTCGAGCACATAAAGATCGCCCTGCTTGGTCGGTCCGACCAGCGCAGGCGTACCATTGATGTCGAGCAGCACCGGCTGGGCCGGAACATCCATGTCCCACAGATCGTGATGCAACGTCTGGCGTACCCAGCGCACCTGACCCGTATTCAGATCGAGCGCCACGATGGAGGATGAGTATTTCTCGACATGCTCGCTGCGGCCCATGCCGAGCTGGTCCGGTACCTGATTGCCGAGCGGCACATAGAGGAGGCCCAGCTTTTCATCGACACTGGAAACCGACCAGCTGTTGGGCGAATTGGTCGTATAGTGTTGGCCTTCGGGCAGCGGCGTGGTGGCATCGGGATTGCCGGAATCCCAGTTCCAGATCAGCTCGCCGGTGCGAATATCGAAGGCGCGAATGACGCCCGATTGTTCTTCCGTCGAATAATTGTCGTTGACGGCACCCGCCACGATGATCTTGTCGCGGGAGACGACCGGCGGCGAGGTCGAATAATAATAACCGGCCGGGTTATATTTCATGCCGTGGCCAAGATCGAGCGTACCGCCATTGGCAAAACTTTCGCAGATTTCACCCGTTGCCGTATCGAGCGCAATCAGGCGCGCATCGGAGGTCGGCAGATAGACGCGCTCAGTGCATTTTTCGCCCGCCGTTGCATTGGTATCCTTCCAGTAGCTGACGCCACGGCAGGTCTGGTGCTGGCGGTCGGTGTTAAAGCCGACCTTGGGATCGAATTTCCACTTTTCCTTGCCTGTCGCCGCATCGAGCGCGATGGCCCAGTTATGCGGCGTGCACAGATAAAGCGAATCACCGATCTTGAGCGGCGTCACCTGATAGGTGGTTTCGCCGACATCCTGCGGCTGCTTCACATCGCCGGTCTGGTATTGCCAGGCGACCTGCAATTTCGCGACATTGTCGGGGGTGATGCCAGCCAGCGGCGAATAACGCTGGCCATAGGGTGTGCGCCCATATTGATGCCATTCGCCGTCCGGCACGTCGCCGCCAAGCTCGGGCGAAGCACTCACCTGCTCGGTGGGGAGATCGCCCGAAATATCGTAAGGGTCCTGCGTCAGCGCATAGCCCGCGACGGCAATTGCCGCGACGGAGGCCACCGTCAGCGGCAAGCCGCCGCCGTTCAACGGCTTTCGGATCCATGGCGTCAGCATCCAGAGGCCGAGCAGCACGATGACGCCGCCGCGTGTGCCGAGCTGCCACCAGTCGAAACCGACTTCGTAAATCGCCCAGCCGAGCGAGCCAAGGATGATCAGCGCATAGACCCAGAGCGCCGCCGCATTTCGCTTCATGAGAAGGAAACCCGCCAGCAGGAAACCGGCGGCGGCAATGATGTAATAATAGCCCTGCCCGCCAAGGGTGGTGAGCCATATACCGCCCGTGCCAAGCGCAAGCCCGATCAAAAACAGAACGATGGACGTCAAGGAAACAAGCAAGACATTACCCCTTTGACAGTACGTGCGGTTCGGACAGATCGAACCCATTGCATGAGATGCGAAACGACTACTGATTGGGTAGGAGTACAGCGGCAAAAGATTTGCCGCCGCACGACACTGCCTGCGGACTAAATTAGAGGAATGGTCAGAAAAATCCAGAGGAGAAAGAAAAGGTTAAACTGGCATTTAGAGCATTTCCAGCAAAAGTGCGAAGCGGTTTTGCGTAGGATAATGCGATAAAACAAATAGATAGAGCGGTTCAGGCGTTACCGTTTAAACCTGAACCGCTCTAGAAATGCCGGTCTTTTTACTTCACGCCAGAGCACTCTTGAAGCGCCGGAGCCGCAACGCATTGGACAGCACGAAAATGCTCGAAAGCGCCATGGCACCCGCCGCCAGAACCGGCGACAACAAGGTGCCGGTGAAGGGGTAAAGAATGCCTGCAGCAACCGGGATCAGCGCCACATTATAGGCAAAGGCCCAGAACAGGTTCTCGCCGATGTTACGGATTGTTGCCTTGGAGATGGCAATGGCATTGACCACACCGCGCAAATCGCCCGACATCAGCACCACATCCGCACTCTCGATGGCGATATCGGTGCCGGTGCCAATCGCAATGCCAACATCGGCACCAGCAAGAGCCGGTGCATCATTGATACCATCGCCGACGAAAGCCAGCTTCTGGCCGCCCGCCCCAAGTTTTTTCAGTACTTCGACCTTGCCATCGGGCAGCACTTCCGCCTCGACTTCATCAATCCCGAGTTTCCTTGCAATGGCCTCTGCGGTGCGGCGGTTGTCGCCGCTGATCATCACCACTTTCAGCCCCTGATCATGCAGCGCTGCAATGGCTGCGGGCGTGGTTTCCTTGATCGGGTCGGCCACGGTGATGATCGCGGCAAGCTTGCCGTCGATGGCCACATAAAGCGGCGATTGCCCTTCATCGCCAAGCCGGCTGGCATCCTCGGCAAAGACCGACACATCCGCGCCGATCTTGCGCATGTAGCGATCCGCACCGATGGCCACTTCATGACCGGAAACATTTCCCTTGAGCCCAAAGCCCGGCACGGACTGGAACGCCGAGACATCGGGCAGTTTCAGCCCCCTGTCCTTGGCGGCGGTCACGATTGCCTCGGCAATCGGATGTTCGGAGCGCATTTCAACCGCAGCCACCAGCGCCAGCACGTCGTCAGCCGCAAAACCCTCAGTGACGGCAAAATGCGCCAGAGCGGGTTTGCCCATGGTCAGCGTTCCGGTCTTGTCGACCGCGATAATGCTCGCCTCACGCAAGGTCTGCAACGCATCGCCCCGGCGAAACAACACGCCGAGTTCCGCAGCCCTTCCCGTGCCGACCATGATCGAGGTTGGCGTTGCAAGCCCCATGGCACAAGGACAGGCGATGATAACGACCGCAATGGCGTTCACCAGCGCATAGCCGATCATGCCTGTTCCACCAACCACGAGCCAGACGGCGAAGGTGAACAACGCCGCCGCCAGAACGGCAGGCACGAACCAGCCTGTCACCTTGTCGACCATGGCCTGAATGGGGAGCTTGTCGGCCTGCGCATCCTCGACCATGCGGATGATCTGCGAAATCACCATGTCGCGCCCGACCTTAGTGGCGCGGAAGGAAAAACTGCCGGTTTTGTTGATGGTGCCGCCGACGACATTGGCGCCCTCGCCCTTTTCGACCGGCACTGGCTCGCCGGTGATCATCGATTCATCGACAAAGGATGAACCTTCGATCACCTCGCCATCAACGGGGATTTTTTCGCCCGGACGCACCTGCACTATGTCCCCGGCCCGCACGTCATCCAGCGCCACATCCAGCGTCTCGCCACCCCGCACCACGCGGGCGGATTTTGCCTGCAAGCCGACCAGACGGCTGATCGCAGCACTGGTGCGGCCCTTGGCGCGCGCTTCCAGATACCGCCCCAACAAAATGAGCGTGACTATGACGGCTGCTGCTTCGAAATAGACATTGACCGTGCCATCCGGCAAAAGGCCGGGTGCAAAGGTGGCGACTACCGAAAAGCCCCATGCGGCGAGTGTTCCCACCACCACAAGCGAATTCATATCGGGAGCCCCACGCAGCAGCGCGGGAATGCCCTTTTTGAAAAAGCGCAAGCCCGGTCCGAACAGCACCAGCGTGGTGAGCACGAATTGCAGATACCAGCTGTTCTGCATGCCGATCGTGTCCATGACGAACATATGCATGGCGGGGATCAGGTGCGACCCCATTTCCAGAATGAAAACCGGCAGCGTCAGGATGGCCGCAAGGATCACGCTTTTTTTGAGTTGTTCCGCTTCCGCATCGCGCTTTTCGCTCTGCGTAACGGGTGCCGCCTGCTGCGTGTCATCACTTAACGACCGCGCTTCATAGCCCGCCTTTTCAACCGCTGTAATGAGATCGGCAAGCGCGACGGGACCGGCAAGTTCGACATGAGCGCGCTCGGTCGCCAGATTGACACTCGCATGTGTGACGCCTGAAACGGAGTTGAGCGCCTTTTCAACCGTGCTGACGCAGGAAGCGCAGCTCATGCCCTCGATAGCGAGATCGACACTTGATGCCGGTACGTCATAACCGGCTTTGCGTATGGCTTCGACCACTGCAGGCATATCGGGCGCGTTCTTGAAGGTGACGTCGGCTTTTTCGGTGGCAAGGTTGACCGAAACCTTGTCCACGCCCGGCACCTGCCCGACCGCTTTTTCAACCGTCGAGACGCAGGAGGCGCAATGCATGCCTTCGACGGGAACCGCGAAATGCAGGCTTTTGGGGTCGGTGGACGTGTTCATGATCGGTCCTCAAATGACAATTTTAAAGCATAGATAAGGCTTCCCACCGTGGGAAGGTCAAGCCTCAATCGGATGAAAACAGCACGGCTTGACCCCTTGTGCATTCCGGCCTATGCATGGAGCCACAAAATTCGTTGGGGTGTCTTTGCAAGAAGGCTGAGAGACGCGGGCGCGCGTTAACCCATTGAACCTGATCCGGGTAATACCTGCGTAGGGAACGGAGTTTGGCACGTCTGACGCGGAGGTTTAATCCTCCATGGGGAAACCCCCAAAGCCGTTCATGGCGTCTCATCTTTCCGTTCGGAATGAGAGACAGAATGGACGCGACAAAAAACCTCTCCCGAACATCGACAATACCGATATGCCTGACCATTGCCGGTTCGGATTCGGGCGGCGGCGCGGGCATTCAGGCCGACCTCAAGACCTTTTCGGCGCTGCGCACCTATGGCGCGAGCGTGATCACCGCCATCACCGCGCAGAATACGCTTGCCGTCACCGCCGTTCACGATGTGCCTGCCGATATCGTCAGCGCCCAGATCAAGACGGTACTGGATGATCTTGACGTCGCTGCCATCAAGATCGGCATGGTGTCGGTTCCCGCCACCATTGAAGCGATTGCCGAGGGGCTTAAAGATTTTTCTGGCGCAATTGTGCTTGACCCGGTGATGGTGGCAAAATCCGGCAACCGGCTGTTGAGCGAAGCCGCCATCTCGACCTTACGCGAAAAACTGATCCCGCTTGCAACGGTGCTCACCCCCAACAGGCCGGAAGCCGCATGTCTTCTCGATGTGAGCCCTGCCGCCAATGATGACAAAGCGGAAGCACAGGGTTTTGCGCTGCTCGGTCTTGGCGCAAAGGCCGTTTTGATGAAGGGCGGGCATGCCGAAGGCGACACCTGCACCGATCTTCTGATCCGCGAGGGATTGCCGACGCTGCGGCTCGAAGCGCCACGCATCGCCACCAAAAACACCCATGGCACAGGCTGCACGCTGTCATCGGCAATCGCTGCTGGACTGGCCAAGGGACTTCCACTCGATGCGGCTTTACAGGAAGCGCACGACTATCTGCATCAAGCCATTCTTGCTGCCGATCATTTGCAGGTCGGCTCGGGTCATGGGCCGGTGCAGCATTTTCACAATCTCTGGGAGCACGCATGATGCGCGTCACCATTATCGGAGCCGGTGTCGCAGGTCTTGCCTGCGCCACAGAATTCAACGACCAGGGCCATGCCGTTACTGTGATCGCCAAAAGCACGGAAATCGGTTCGGATTCCTGTTCGTGGTTTGCGGGCGGTATGCTGGCACCCTGGTGCGAAGGCGAAAGTGCCGAAGAACCAGTCGTGCGGCTCGGACAAGAGGCGCTTTCGTGGTGGGAGCGCCATGTCTCGACCGTCAAGCGCAAGGGCACGCTCGTTATCTCGCACACCCGCGATGCTACCGAACTGCGCCGCTTTTCCCGCCGTACGGAAAATTTTGAAACCATCGATCAGCAAAAGATCGATGCGCTGGAGCCGGACCTTGCAGGCCGCTTTCGCCAGGGCCTGTTTTTTGGCGATGAAGCCCATCTCAATCCGCGCCAGACATTGATCGAGCTTGCCGAGCGATTGCAGAAGAACGGCGTCATTTTCCATCTTGGAACCGACGCAAAAGACAAAGACATCGATGCCGATATCATTGTCGATGCGCGTGGGCTTGCAGCGCGCGACCAGTTGCAGGATTTACGCGGTGTGAAGGGCGAAATGCTGGTCGTGCGCTCGCCCGACATCAATTTTTCGCGGCCCGTACGGCTTCTTCATCCGCGCATTCCGCTTTACATCGTGCCGCGCGGCGACGGCATTCACATGATCGGCGCAACGATGATCGAGAGCGACGCGAAAGGCCATATTTCCGTGCGCTCGACGCTGGAAATGCTGAGCGCAGCTTACGCGCTGCATCCGGCTTTCGGCGAAGCGGAAATTCTGGAAGTGGGCGTCGATGCCCGCCCGGCCTTTCCCGACAACCTGCCGCGTGTGCGCAAGCGCGGCAACACCATCTATGTCAACGGGCTTTACCGGCACGGATTTCTGCTTTCGCCTGCGGTGGCACGCATGACCGTTGAAGCGGCAACAAAGCCCGAAAAGGCGCCTGAATTTCTGGAGGAACTGGCATGACGATCATTCTCAACGGCGAGAAAGTCGAAACCGCTGCCGCCAATCTCGCAGCCCTCATTGCTGAAATCGAACTCGATGAGGCGGTGGTTGCAACCGCGCTCAATGGCGAATTCGTGGCAGGCGACGAGCGTGAAGCAACAGCAATTTCAGACGGCGACCGCATCGAAGTGCTCGCCCCCATGCAGGGAGGCTAAGATGCTGGAATTTTACGGACAACGCTTTGAAAGCCGCCTGCTGCTTGGCACGGCACAATATCCCTCGCCCGCCATTCTGGCCGAGAGTGTCCGCGCGTCAAAAGCCGGTATCGTCACCGTGTCGCTTCGGCGTGAAAGCGGAAGCAATCGCGCGGGACAGGATTTCTGGAAGCTCATCAAGGAACTGGGTGTCGCAGTCCTGCCCAACACCGCCGGTTGCCACACGCCGCGCGAGGCCGTGACGACGGCCAAAATGGCGCGCGAAGTCTTTGGCACCAACTGGATCAAGCTCGAAGTGATCGGCGATCACGACACGCTGCAACCCGACCCGTTCGGCCTTGTCGAAGCAGCGCGTATTCTTTGCGACGATGGCTTTGAGGTCTTTCCCTATATGAACGACGATCTCGTCGTGGCCGAAAAACTCATTGAAGCAGGCTGCAAGGTGCTGATGCCGTGGGGTGCGCCCATCGGTTCGGGGCGTGGGCTCAACAATCCTTATGCGCTTAAAACCATGCGCGCGCATTTTCCAAAAATTCCGCTGGTGGTCGATGCGGGCATTGGCGTGCCGTCCCATTCGGCAGCGGCAATGGAACTGGGTTATGACGCCGTGCTAATCAATACGGCGATCGCCAAGGCAGGCGATCCCGCTGCCATGGCGCGTGGCTTTGGGCTGGCGGTCGAGGCAGGACGGCTTGCCTATGAAGCCGACGCCATCGAGGCCCGCGACATGGCTGCCCCCTCCACACCGCTCATCGGAAAGGCATTTCTCTAATGGCTCTCGATCCCTTCTATCCGATTTTCGATAGTGCTGCGTGGTGTGAGCGCATGGTACCGCTTGGCATCAAGCTTGTGCAATTGCGCATCAAGGACAGACCGGAAGCAGAACTGCGTGCTGAAATCCGTGCCGCACGTGACATTTGCGCGGCGCATGACTGCCAATTGATCATCAATGATTACTGGAAGCTCGCCATCGAAGAAGGCTGCGATTTCATCCATCTGGGTCAGGAAGACCTTGACGATGCCGATCTCGACGCCATTCAAAAGGCCGGGTTGAAACTTGGCATTTCCAGCCATGACGAAGCGGAACTCGACCGCGCCCTGGCGCTGAAACCCGCCTATATCGCGCTTGGCCCTGTCTATCCGACCATTTTGAAAAAGATGAAATGGCATGAACAGGGGGTGGAGCGCGTCGGCCAATGGAAAAACACTGTCGGAAACATTCCGCTCGTCGGCATTGGCGGCATGAACGTGGAACGGGCGCCGGGCGTTTTTAAAGCCGGGGCCGATATTGTTTCCGTCGTCACCGACATCACACTCAATCCCGATCCCAAAGCCCGTGTAAGGCAATGGATCGACGTTACTCGCCCCTATTTAAAGACGGCCTAACCGGAGGACTAAATGAAAAAACTGGTTTTTGCTGCGCTCTTCAGCGCCACCCTTTCGCTCGCCCTGATGTCAGTGTCGGCGGCGCAAACCAATGACAAATTCAAGCTCATTCTCGACTGGTATGTGAACCCGGATCATGGGCCGATCATCGTCGCGGACAAGCTTGGTTATTTCAAGGATGCCGGGCTTGATGTGGACATGATTGCGCCCGCAGATGCTGCCGTGCCACCCAAAATGGTGGCTAGCGGAGAGGCCGATCTGGCGGTTTCCTATCAGCAGCAGGTGCATCTCGACGTGCATGCCGATATTCCGGTGATCCGCGTCGGCACACTGGTCGATTCCCCGCTCAACTGCCTGATGATCCGCGATGACGGTTCGGTCGAAAAACTCGCCGATCTCAAGGGCAAGAAGATCGGCTTTTCGGTCGCCGGTGTCGAGCGCACCCTGCTTGGCACCATTTTGGGCCAACACGGCGTGACGCTGGACGAGGTCGAACTGATCAGCGTCAATTTCTCGCTCGCCCCTGCTCTGATGTCGAAACAGGTCGATGCGGTCATCGGTGCCTATCGCAATGTCGAACTCAATCAGATGGCGGTCGAGGGCGTGCCCGGCAAATGCTTCTTCGTCGAGGAGGAAGGCGTGCCGGTCTATGACGAACTGGTCTATGTCGCCAACAAGAACAAGCTCGATGCCGCCGAAAAGGACCGTATTTCGCGCTTTCTGGCGGCAACCGAAAAGGCCGCGCAATATATCGTCAATCATCCCGACAAGAGCTTTGAACTCTTTGCGTCCTACAGCAGCGAGCTCAATGACGATCTGAACAAGCGCGCATGGAAAGACACCGTGGCGCGCTTTTCGCGCTCACCCGCGAGCCTCGATTACGGCCGCTGGAGCCGCTACGAGGCCTATCTCCACAAGAACGGTCTCGTATCCTCCATCCTGCCTGTCGAAGACCTCGCCATCGACGTCAATGTGGAAGGAAAGAAGTGATGAGCAAGCCCGTTTATTCGTCAAAACTGTTTACCAGCCTGCGTGCGGCAACGCTTGATCACTGGACGCCTTATATCGAGCATGAATTCGTGTTGCGGCTTGCCGATGGCACGCTGCCCAAAGCGGCATTCCTGCATTATCTCCGGCAGGATTATGTCTATCTGCATCATTATGCCCGCGCTTTTGCGCTTGGCGTGTTGAAGGCGGAGACGAGAGAAGAAACAAAACTCTGCGCCGATATCATGCATAGGCTTGCAACAACCGAACTGCCGCTGCATGTCGGCATTTGCGGGCGCGAGGGCATCAGCGAAGACGATCTTTACAACACGAACGAGGAGCCGGAAAATCTCGCCTATACGCGCTATGTGCTCGATTGCGGACAGGCGGGCGATTTCCTCGATCTTCTGACCGCGCTCATCCCCTGCGCGCATGGCTATGGCGAAATCGGGCAAAACCTTGCGGCCATCGCCAAGCCCGGCACGCCCTATCAGGAATGGATCGATACCTATGCCGGTCCAGACTATCAGGACATGTGCCACACATTTGGAAAATTGTTCGATCAGGCAGCCCAGATCCGCATTGGCCCGGATTTCGAGAACAGCCCGCGCTGGCCGAAACTGTGCAAGATTTTTGCGACCGCCAGCCGGCTGGAAGCGGATTTCTGGTCAATGGGACTTAAGGGTGGGCTGAAGGGCGGTCTAAAGGGAGCATAATGGAAAAGCGGTCCCGCAAAAAGCGCATCGCCGACGGATTTCTGTCGGCGGGCGTGGTCCTTGCCCTGTGGCAGGGCGTGGTCAGCATCTGGCAGATGCCGCGCTTCATCCTGCCTGCACCACTCGATGTGCTGCGCGCGCTGATCAGCAATGCCCAACTGATCGCAGACAACGCCGTGGTGACATTTGGCGAAGTGCTGGGCGGTTTTGCGCTTGGCAGTGCGGTCGGCATCGTCACGGCTATTTTGCTGATGATGTCGCCCTTGGCGCAACGTCTCGTCATGCCGATGATGGTGTTCAGTCAGGCGATCCCGATTTTTGCGCTCGCACCCATTCTGACGCTGTGGCTTGGTTATGGTCCCTCCTCAAAAGTGGCCGTCACCATATTGATGATCTTTTTCCCGGTCGTTTCGACCTTTCTCGACGGCATGCAGCGCACCGACCGCATCTTGACTGATGCTGCGGAAATCCTTGGCGCCAAACGCATCCATATCCTGTTTCGCGTGCGCATTCCCGCAGCCTTTCCAGCCCTTGCTTCCGGCCTCACGCTCGCCAGCGTCTATGCGCCGATCGGTGCCGTGGTGGGCGAATGGGTCGGAGCCTCCAAGGGGCTTGGCTATCTCATGCTGCTCGCCAACGGTCGTGCCAAGGTGGACCTGATGTTCGCCTGTCTATTCGTGCTTGCCGCCTTCACCATGATCCTGCACACAAGTGTTTCGCATTTTTCGCGCAAACTGGCGGCATGGCCACGCAAACCGTGATGATTTTCTGCCACACTGCGCCTTTATCCTGATTTTGCCCCTTGGCGAAAGATTATTGCTCATTTACTGTGCACACATGTTTAACACTGGCAGGAGGTCGAAATGCGTCGTCTTTACCCATTTCCGTCGGTGCCCGGTGTTAATGCGGGCGCATCCAATTCGTAAATAAGCGCCCTTGAGCCCGCCTTTTCGGGCTTTCTTCCACACTTCCCAACTTTGCCGCAGCTCTGACGAGCTGTTTGTTTTGTCTCCGTTTTCATACGCTGTGCGGCATTAATTACGCCTCACTTGTGTTTGAGACTCTTTTTAAAGGAACCAGACTCCGTCTCCGTGCGGGCTGGTATGGTTGCTATGACCCGGTTTCGTATAACATTCCGGGGGCCTGCCTTCCGCAGCGTCCTCGGCTACACTTTCAGTCACTGGCGATGTCAGCCTCTGCGGCTGACGCTGATGATAATCGGCATGCTTCTGGCAACAGCCGCAGATGTTCTCACACCGCTCTATTCCGGTCGCCTCGTCGATGCGCTTTCGCTTGGCCACGACAGCGCATGGGAGAGTGCTATCGCAGCGCTTGTCGCCCTTCTGGCGCTCGGCGCGCTGGCGCTGATTACTCGACAGCTGACCTTCTATATCATCACTGACTTCACGCTGAAGATGATGAGCGACATTGCGGCAAGCGCTTTTCATAAATTGCAGCGCTTTTCAACCGACTGGCATGCCAATGCCTTTGCCGGCTCGACCGTGCGCAAGGTTTCGCGCGGCATGTGGGCGCTCGATCTTTTGAACGATACGCTGATCGTGGCGCTGCTGCCCTCGATCTTGATGCTGCTCGGTTCGGTGGCGCTGCTTTCATGGTACTGGCCGCTGATGGGGCTGCTGGTCGCCATTGGCTCGGCGCTCTTTATCGTCTCCACCGCGCTGATTTCGCTCGGCGTCGTCGCCCCTGCCGCAACGCTTGCCAACAGCTGGGATACGCGCATGGGCGGCGCGCTTGCCGACGCCATTTCGTGCAATGCCGTTGTCAAGGCATTCGGCGCAGAAAAGCGCGAGGATGGGCGGCTTGCAAAAGTCATCGCCAAATGGCGCAGCCGCACGCGGCGCACATGGCTGCGCGGCACGCTGAACGGCTTCATTCAGGGTGCGACCCTGCTCGTCATGCGCGGCGTAGTCATTGCCTTTGCGCTTTATCTGTGGAGCATGGGGCAGGCGACGGCAGGCGACATCACTTTCGTCCTGACCGCCTTTTTCATGTTGCAGGGTTACTTGCGCGATGTGGGCATGCATATCCGCAACCTGCAACGCTCGGTCAACGATATGGAAGAGCTGGTGGCAATCGAGGCCGAGCCTTACGGCATCGCCGACCGTGCACATGCGCCTTTAATCCGCATCGGCAGCGGCGAAATCCGTTTCGACCGCGTCACCTTCCATTATGGCAATCACGACGTGCCGCTTTATCGCGATTTTTCGGTCAAGATCGACGCGGGCGAACGCGTCGGGCTGGTGGGCCATTCGGGTTCGGGCAAGACCACCTTCGTCAAGCTGATCCAGCGGCTTTACGATGTTACGGGTGGCGCGATCCTGATCGACGGGCAGAACATTGCCGAAGTCACACAGGCATCGCTCCGCTCGCAGATCGCCATTGTGCAGCAGGAACCGATCCTGTTTCACCGGACTTTGGCCGAAAACATCGCCTATGCGAAACCCGGTGCCAGTCAGGCGGATATTGAGGAAGCCGCACGCCTTGCCAGCGCGCATGATTTCATCGCCCGCTTGCCCAAAGGCTATGGCACGCTGGTCGGTGAGCGCGGCGTGAAACTTTCGGGCGGCGAGCGCCAGCGGGTTGCCATCGCTCGCGCCTTTCTAGCCGATGCGCCGGTACTGATTCTGGATGAGGCAACGTCGAGCCTTGATTCAGAATCGGAGGTGCTGATCCAGCAGGCGATGGAGCGGCTGATGGTCGGGCGCACGACTTTGGTGATTGCCCACCGCCTGTCCACCGTGCGCGCACTTGACCGGCTTCTGGTTTTCGATCAGGGCAAAATCGTCGAGGAAGGCGATCACGACGCGCTGATCCGCAAAAGTGATGGCATCTATCGCCGTTTGTTTGAGCGGCAGGCACTGGAACTGACCAAGGGGCTGGAACTTCCCTGAACGGTTCCGCCCGGCTTCACTTTGCTGGAGCCGGGCCGGACGACTGGCGAATGATCAGCTTGTAATCAAGCTGACGCGCAAGCGCCATCGTGCCGCTTTCGATCTGGTTGAGCAGCATGTCCGCTGCCCCGCGCGTCATCTCGAACACCGGCTGGCGCACGGTGGTGATCTGCGGTGAAATCATGCTGGCAATGGCGCTGTCGTCAAAGCCGACCACGGTGAGATCGCCCGGCACGGATAATCCATGATCATGCGCCAGCTGGATGACCGCCGCCGCCATATCGTCATTGGACGCAAAGATCGCCGTAGGCCGGTTTTCAAGCGCCAGCAGCTTTTTGCCCGCAACAAGCCCGCTGGAAAAACTGAAACCACCCTGCACTTCATAATCGGGATTATGCGCAATGCCTGCGGTTTCAAGCGCGCGACGATAGCCCGCAAGGCGCAATTCGGCGGAGCGGTGCGTCGCATCGCCAATGACGATGGCAATCCGTCGATGACCAAGTTTTAAAAGATAGTCCACCAGGTCGATGGCGGCAGCTTCATCGTCGATGACGACGCTGTTTTCGGGATGCACATTCACGTCACCCGCAACGCGCGCAAAAGGCATGGCGGATGCGGTCAATTCGTTCAAAATTTCGGGATCATCTGACATGGGCGGCGTGACGAGTATGCCGTCGAGGCCAGAAGCATGCGCGGTTTCGATTAATGCGCCACGGATATCGGCGCGATTTTCAACCGGAAAGATCAGCAGGCGATAGCGCGTGCCGCGCAGCCGCTCCAGCGCGCCCATCTGCAATTCGGTGACATAGCTGGCGCTGGGATTTTCAAAGAACAGCCCAATCAGATGCGAGCGCCGTTCCACGAGATTGCGCGCCGCCACATTGGGCCGATAGCGCAATTGCGCGCCCGCTTCACGCACCTTTTCACGGATCGCATCGCGCACATTCGGCTCATCATTATAAACGCGCGAAACAGTCTTGATCGACACGCCCGCAAGGCGTGCCACATCATGTATCGTCGCTCTTTTTTCCGGCATGTTCATTTAGGCTCGGTTACTCCCTCTCCCCTTACCTAACCTTTTTGCCGGACAACGAAAAGAACAAACAATTCAAGGAACCGCGCAAATATTCGAGCGCGTGAGAAAGCGCTTTTCGCGGCCATTGTCGAGCGAGAACATGCCGCCGCGCCCCGGCACGACATCGATGATCAACTCGGTATGCTTCCATGCCTCATATTGCGGACCGCTGATATAGAAGGGGGCACCGCCGATTTCGCCAAGCTTCACATCGCTTTCGCCCAGCAGGAAGTCGCCTTGCGGATAGCACATCGGTGACGAGCCGTCGCAGCAGCCGCCCGACTGGTGAAACATGATCGGCCCATATTCGCTTTGCAATTCGGCAATGAGTTCAAGCGCTGCATCGGTTGCGCTGACCTGCGATTTTTGTGCGATTTTCATTGTGGCCTCCCATCGGACGAGCGATGATCATACCTCATCTCTTGCGCAAAGGAAAACCGGACGCGTGCCAAAGCGCCGACGGACACCGCAATCAATATAAATTGAAAATCGGCCTTTTAAAAATATGCCACAATCCTGAACTATATTTATAATTATTATTAGTTCTGGCTTTTTTAAAAAACTGCGGCCAATTTTACTTATAGTATTACCCTTTGCAGGGCATCGTCATAAAGTCACGAGGGATCAAGCGCCGCTTCTTATACGCCAGTGAAAACAGGAGATTGCAATGAAAGCGCTCGTTTATCAGGGTCCAGGCCAGAAAGAATGGCTGGAAAAGGCAAAACCCGCAATCGAAAAACCAACCGATGCTGTCGTGCGTATTTTGCACACCACCATCTGCGGCACCGATCTGCATATTCTCAAAGGTGACGTTCCCGAAGTCACACCCGGCCGCATTCTCGGCCACGAAGGCGTCGGTGTCATCGAGGAAACGGGAAGCGCGTTGCGTAATTTCAAGAAGGGCGACAAGGTCCTGATTTCCTGCATCACCTCCTGCGGTTCCTGCACCAATTGCAAGAAACAGCTCTATTCGCATTGTGAGGATGGTGGCTGGATTCTCGGTCACTTGATTGACGGAACGCAAGCCGAATATGTACGCATTCCCCATGCAGACAACAGCCTTTACCCGATTCCCGAAGGATCGGACGAAGAGGCGCTGGTCATGCTTTCCGACATCCTGCCGACTGGCTTTGAAATCGGTGTGCTTGCAGGCCAGATCGCACCCGGCGATACAGTTGCAATCATTGGTGCCGGTCCGGTCGGACTGGCCGCCCTTTTGACGGCGCAGTTTTATTCGCCCGGTCGCCTGATCATGCTCGACACCGACGACAACCGGCTTGAGGTCGCAAAAAAATTCGGTGCGACCGATGCCATCAATGTGAGCGGTGGCGCGGCAATCGAAACGCTGCGCAAGATGACCGACGGGATTGGCGTAGATGTGGCAATCGAAGCAGTCGGCATTCCCGCAACCTTCGACATCTGCCAGCAGGTAATCGCGCCGGGTGGGCGCATCGCCAATGTCGGTGTCCATGGCAAGAGCGTTGAACTGCACTTGGAAAAACTATGGATACAGAACATCACCATTTCGACCGGACTGGTTAACACCAATACCACGCCGATGCTTTTGAAAACGGTGCAATCCGGCAAGATCCAGCCGGAAAAACTCATAACGCATCGCTTCACGCTCGATGATATTCTGCATGCCTATGATATTTTCGGCAATGCCGCCAAGGAGAAAGCCTTGAAGGTCATTCTGAGCTCCGAAAAGCACGCAGCCTAAAAGATGAAAAGACGAATGCCGCGCAGCTCACTGCGCGGCATTCACTGTTCAAATCTCAATCAATGCGTCAGGTCCATGACCACGCGGCCTTCGATCTGGCCTGCGCGCATTTCATCGAAGATCGCATTGATATTGTCGATCTTGTCGGTGCGGATGGTCGCCTTGACCTTGCCTTCTCCTGCGAAATCAAGCGATTCCTGCAAATCGAGACGCGTGCCGACAATGGAGCCGCGCACGGTAATACCGTTGAGCACCATATTGAAGATCGAGAGCGGGAACTCGCCTGCGGGTAGGCCGTTCAATGCAATCGTTCCGCCGCGTGCGGCCATGCCGATTGCCTGTTCGAAAGCCTTGGGCGACACCGCGGTCACCAGCACGCCCTGCGCGCCGCCATCGGTTTCCTTCTTGATGAAGGCGGCGGGATCATTATGCGTCTTGGCATTGACCGTCACGGTCGCGCCCAGTTTCCGGGCAAGATCGAGCTTCTTGTCGTCAATATCGACGGCGGCCACGTTCAACCCCATGGCCTTGGCATATTGCACCGCCATGTGACCAAGACCGCCAATACCCGAAATCACCACCCAGTCGCCCGGCTTGGTGTCGGTGACTTTGAGGCCCTTATAGACAGTCACACCTGCGCAAAGCACAGGGGCTATCTCATTGAACTCAATGTTCTTCGGCAGATGACCGACGAAATTCGGGTCCGCCACGACATAATCGGCAAAGCCGCCATTGATGGAATAGCCGGTATTGAGCTGTTCCTCGCAAAGCGTTTCCCAGCCGCCAAGGCAATGCACGCAATGGCCGCAGGCCGTATAAAGCCATGGCACGCCGACGCGGTCGCCTTCCTTGACGTGCTTGACACCACGTCCGACTGCGGAGACGAAACCCACACCTTCATGGCCGGGAATGAATGGCGGATTGGGCTTGGCTGGCCAGTCGCCTTCAGCGGCATGTAGATCGGTATGGCAGACGCCCGATGCCTGCACGGCGACCTGAATCTGCCCTTCACCGGGTTCAGGAATTGGAACCTCGTCGATGGTCAGCGGCTTGCCGAATTCACGCACCACGGCGGCTTTCATGGTTTTTGCCATAGGAAACTCCTTTCATGTATCACGCAACCGGACCGGCAATGCCGATCCGGCGCTTTCCTTGGGAGGAAGGATCAGAAGAAACCAAGCTTCTTGGGGCTGTAGCTCACAAGCATGTTCTTGGTTTGCTGATAGTGGTCGAGCATTTTCAGGTGGTTTTCACGACCGATGCCCGATTGCTTGTAGCCACCAAAGGCGGCATGGGCCGGATAGGCATGGTAGCAATTGGTCCACACGCGGCCCGCCTGAATGGCGCGGCCAAAGCGATAGGCACGGTTGCCATCGCGCGTCCACACGCCCGAACCCAGACCATAAAGCGTGTCATTGGCGATGCTGAGCGCTTCCTCATCATCCTTGAAAGTGGTGACGGACACAACCGGACCAAAGATTTCCTCCTGGAAAATCCGCATCTTGTTGGTGCCCTTGAACACCGTCGGCTTGACGTAATAACCACCCGCCAGATCGCCAGGCAGTTCGTTGCGCGCGCCGCCGATAAGCACCTCGGCACCTTCCTGCTTGCCGATATCGAGATAGCTCAGAATCTTCTCAAGCTGCTCGCTGGAAGCCTGCGCACCGACCATAGTGGCCGGATCAAGCGGGTCACCCTGCACGATTGCCTCCACCCGTTTCAATGCTTTTTCCATGAACTTGTCGTAGATTTTTTCATGGATCAGCGCACGGCTCGGACAGGTGCAGACCTCGCCCTGATTGAGCGCGAACATGACAAAACCTTCAATTGCCTTGTCGAGATAATCATCGTCTTCCGCCGTCACGTCCGAGAAGAAGATGTTGGGCGATTTGCCACCGAGTTCCAGCGTCACCGGTATGAGGTTCTGGCTGGCATATTGCATGATGAGGCGGCCCGTCGTCGTCTCGCCGGTAAAGGCGATCTTGGCGATGCGCGGGCTCGACGCCAGCGGCTTTCCGGCTTCAAGACCGAAACCGTTGACCACATTGATGACGCCAGCGGGCAGAAGATCGGCGATCAGTTCCATCAAAACCAGAATGGAAGCAGGCGTCTGTTCGGCAGGTTTTAGCACCACGCAATTGCCAGCGGCGAGCGCGGGTGCCAGTTTCCACACGGCCATCAGGATCGGAAAATTCCACGGAATGATCTGACCGACCACGCCCAGCGGCTCATGGAAATGATAGGCGACAGTGTCGTGATCGATCTCGGAAATGCCGCCTTCCTGCGCGCGGATGGCACCGGCAAAATAGCGGAAATGATCAACCGCAAGCGGCAGATCGGCAGCGGTGGTTTCGCGGATCGGCTTGCCGTTATCCCATGTTTCGGCGGCGGCCAGTTGCGGCAGATTTTCCTCGATGCGGTCGGCAATGCGATTGAGGATGAGCGCGCGTTCGGCAACGCTGGTCTTGCCCCAGGCGTCCTTGGCGGCGTGGGCCGCATCAAGGGCTGCTTCCACGTCGGCTGCTTCCGAGCGGGCCACTTCGCACAGGACCTGACCGTTGACGGGTGAGGTGTTTTCAAAATAGCGCCCCGATTTGGGCGCGACCCATTTGCCGCCGATGAAATTTTCATAGCGTTTTGCGAAAGCCGGTTTCACTGTCCGGCTGAATTCAACCTTGTTCATTGTATTCCTCCCGAGAATGGTGCCACTCCATTGGCACCTTGTCCTCAGGATGGAACCGCAGACGCCGAGAGTCATCCCGATGGCGACACCTCGCAAGGCTGACTGTCGCAATATTGAGACAGTTGCGGCAGGTAATTTTCCCTTCGCCCGGTCGAAACTTTATATCAGTGCGGACGAATGATCTTGAGCCGATTGAGCTTGCGATGCAGCGTAGCGCGGCTGATGCCGAGAAGGCCTGCAGTCGCGGAAATATTGCCTTCCGCCCGTGCAAGCGCGCGCAGGATAACGCTGCGCTCGGATTCGGCCATATCCTCACGCGGATCAGCATGCCAGCCAAGAAGATCGGCGGCGGGAAGCGGCACGGCGAGTGCTGCATCATCGAGATTGAGCGCAAGGCGCGCGGCGCGCGTAACACCCACCACCAGATCATCCCGATCCACAGCAATCAATGCGCCACCGGTCCGGTCGGCGCTGGGGGCGAGCATGATGCGCGCATCGTGAAAGGCCTGCCGGAAATTTTCCGCCTCAATGCGCCGCGCCGCATCGATGACGGCAACCGAAATCAGCTGCGCGAAGGCTTCCGTCAGATCGGCGCGGCAAGAGGAGACATCAAGGGCCGCCATCAGTCGGCCCTGATGATCGTGGATCGGGGCGACCGTGCAGGAAAGCCCGGTATTGCGCGCATGAAAATGCTGGTCACGATGGATCGTGAGCGCCCGTTGTTCGACAATGCAGGTGCCGATGCCATTGGTTCCTTCGCTTTGTTCACTCCAGACGGCACCCGTCCACAGGCCCCAGCGATAAAATGTATCGTCGTCACTGGCCGCACCGCGCCGCTCGACCGGCACGCCCTGATGATCGGCCAGAAGAACACAGCAGCCAACCCCGCCGACCGCCATATAAAGCCGGTCCATGCTGGCCTGCGCCACATTGACCAGACGCTCCATGTGGCCGTGCGCGTCGCGGAACTCGCGTTCGGAAAGCGTGTGGACACGACCCTGATCAGCGGGATCGAGCTTGTGCAGTTCGGCCGAACGCTGCCACGACGCGACCAGCGCCGAGCGCGCCGAGCCACCAGTGTGGATCGCAGAAAGAATACGGTCTGCATGCGTTCGTTCTTGCGGCGTGCCCATCTTTTCCTCCCCGGAGGCTGGTGAGCGCTGGATGAGATGATAATGACAAGTCATACCCCGGCTGGCAAGCGCAGTCTGAAGGTCGATAAAAATCGGCCCGAAGGAAAACCTACGGGCCGAAAGTTCAGATCATCACAAAAAATAGGGTGTCAGGCAGTAAATTTTCTGCCGGTGCGGATAAGATCAAACGCTTGCCATTCGACAAAATAATTTCACCCATCAAACGGCAAGGGGGGGACTCGCTGGTCAAACCCGCACCAAACACAGAAAATATTTTTAAAATTTCCTCGAAATATCTATTTAAGTCTATGCTTACACTAGCGTAAAATACGAGCTGGAAAAATTCCAACCTTTGGCCGCCAATTTACGCCTCCCAATAAATCAGATCGTCATCCCGGCCATAAACGCCTGTAGCGCAGCTATCTGTTCGCCGTTGAGGCGAAGGCCGAGTTTGGTGCGCCGCCACAAAATGTCGTCGGCACTACGCGCCCATTCATGCGCAACGAGATAGTGCACTTCCGCTTCATAGAGGTCGGCTCCAAAATGGTGCCCCAGTCCCTCAAGCGATGTCGCCTGCCCCAGCACCATGTTTGCGCGCGTGCCATAAAGACGGAACAGGCGACGAGCATGGCTTGGAGACACAAACGGATAGGCAACACACAGTTTCTGCAATTCCTGCTCGAAATCCACCTCGCGGAAATCACCGCCCGGAAGTGCCCCAGCGTGGGTCCATGGCGCGCCCTTTTTACCTAAGTGATGCTCGATCTTTTCCAGCATATGTTCGGCAAGTCGGCGCGCCGTGGTCAGCTTGCCACCGAAAACATTGAGGAGCGGCGCAAGCCCTTCGGGCGCATCATCCTTTAACACATAATCGCGCGTGGCTTCCTGCGCCTTGCTGGCGCCATCGTCATAAAGCGGGCGCACGCCGGAATAGCTCCACACGATATCCTCGCGGCGCACGGGTTGCGAAAAATATTCGCTTGCCGCCGCACACAGATAATCGGCCTCGGCTTCGGTGATCGCAACATCTGCCGGATCACCCTTATAGTCCTGATCGGTGGTGCCAATCAGCGTAAAATCATCTTCATAGGGAATGGCGAAAATAATGCGGCCATCATTGTTCTGGAAGAAATAGGCGCGTAGGTCGTCAAATTTCCGGCGCACCACGATATGGCTGCCTTGCACCAGACGCACATTGTGCAATTGCCTGTCACCCTCGACACCTTGCACGATACGGTCGGCCCATGGACCGGCTGCATTGACCAGAAGCCGGGCATGGATTTCTTCGCGCTGATCGGTAGCGGTATCTTCGACCGTCACCGTCCAGCCATCGCGATCACGCCGCGCTGCGACCACGCGGGTGCGGGTGCGAAGCTCCGCACCGCGATCAACCGCATCACGCGCCGTCAGCACCACGAAACGCGCATCATCCACCCAGCAATCGGAATATTCGAAAGCCTTGGTGAAAAGCGGTTTCAGCGGCTTTGCCGCCGGATCGTTGCGCATATCGAGTGTTTTGGTAGCTGGAAGCTTTTTGCGTCCGCCCAGATGATCATAGAGAAACAAGCCAAGACGCAGCAGCCAAGCCGGACGCACGCCGCCCTTGTGATAAGGCAGGATGAACCGCATCGGATGGATGATATGTGGCGCGTTGGCCCAAAGCACCTCGCGTTCCATCAAGGCTTCGCGCACCAGACGAAACTCGTAATGTTCGAGATAACGCAAGCCGCCATGAATGAGCTTTGTAGCCCGCGATGAGGTACCACTGGCCAGATCATTCATTTCCGCCAGAAAAACCGAAAAGCCGCGCCCTGTCGCATCGCGTGCGATGCCACAGCCATTGATGCCGCCGCCGATCACAAAAATATCGAATGTCTTTTGCTGCATGCCGGTGAACCCTGATAACCGAGCCTCTACCCGCAAATGAATATAATAAACTTGATACGAAAGTAAATCGAAAACGAAACGAAACTAAATATCTGTTTCTGGTCCTGTCTTCCCGGCCAGCGTCTCGACCAGTCTGACATCATGTTTCAGACACAGCTTGCGCAATTGCGGCGAGGTGCAGCGGTCGGTGATAAAGGTATGGACTTGCGAAATATCGCCGATGCGCACCGGTGCAGTCCGTTCAAGCTTGGTCGCATCGGAAACCAGAATCACATGGCGCGCATTGGCAAGAATGGCCTGCGCCACCTTGACCTCGCGGAAATCGAAATCGAGCAGCGCCCCGTCCTCATCCATTGCGGAAGCCCCGATGATCGCATAATCGACCTTGAACTGGCGGATGAAATCGACCGCCGCCTCGCCGACAATGCCGCCATCGGAGGCACGCACCACGCCGCCTGCGACCACCACCTCGATGGCGGTGTGAACGCGCAGGATATTGGCGACGTTGATATTGTTGGTAATGACCATCAACTGGCTATGGCCAATAAGCGCATGGCTGACCGCTTCCGTAGTTGTGCCGATATTGATGAAAAGCGATGCGCCATCTGGAATGATTTCAGCTGCCGCCTTGCCGATGGCTTCTTTCTCATGGGCTGCAATCCGACGGCGTGCCTCATATTCCATATTTTCCACGCCCGAGGGATAAAGCGCCCCACCGTGGATACGCCGCAACAAACGTGCCCTGCAAAGATCATTGAGATCCTTGCGCACCGTCTGCGGTGTGACATTGAACTCGGTGACGAGATCATCAACCAGAACCTGACCCTGCCTGCGGGCAATTTCCAGAATGGTATTGTGGCGTGCTGTCAGTTGCATGATGATCCCGGCGATAAAATTCTGTCTGAAAAGGTAATTTCGCTGGTTTGCCTGAGAAATCAACCTTCCTTTGCGCGGTTCCTATAGCCTAAAGAATATCAAGGCATGAAGCAGGTGCTGCGTAATTTAGGGCGCATCCCGAAAAGTGCAAAACGGTTTGCGGATAAGATGCGCGTTACATCAAAGAGATGAAGCGCTTCACATAGTAATGGATCGACTATCATGTTCTTTAGAAGCATCGCCCTTTTGATCGTCGGCATTGGCGCATTTGTACAAGGTTTCATGCGGTTGGGAAAACCCGCGCAGGCCGTTGAAAAAGCAGGCTGGCTCTATCAGAATTTTGGCGATCAGGGTGTGGCCTATGGCCTGATGGCGCTTGGGATTGTTGCTTTCATACCTGGTGTAATCTGGTTCAATCAGAGTTGGATCAGGGCAATTCGCATGCGTTTTTAAAAGGAATTAACCCGCCGCACACAGCTTTCGGCTTTTCACAACGGAACCCATAATGGCCAGCGATCTCGTCACACTGACCTATTATTACAGCATTATCGAAGCCAAGATTTGCGTATCAATGCTTCAAGCACATGGAATCTATGCCTTTGCCCCCACCGAAATGGCGGGAAACTCTTCGCATTACATGACCGCACTGGGCGGCATTCCAATTATGGTCGTGCAATCGGATTATGAAGATGCCAAAGCCCTGCTCGACGATGTGAAGCAAAAGGAAGAAATCGAAGAAGATTTTGAAAAAGTTAGCATCTGGAAAACCCTTCTGTCTGATTTTTTCGGGATTTTCACCACCCTGTTCTTCGGCATACCGCCAGCGCCAAGGCCTCCGCGCTCGAAAAAACACTGGCGGTCAGACTAAAATCATCCGCCCTCACACATTGGCTACCAATTTTTAACCACGCGCGTTCACCCGGTTTTAAGCTCAATGCAGTGTTAATAGCGCCATGGAACACGAAAACAAATCTTTGCGGAACAAGCGCTCATCGATTGCCGAACCGGCTTTGCGCGGTGCGATCCTGGCCACGCCGATGATTGCCGCATTGCTGGCCATCTATGTCGCCTATGGATCGGACAACCGTATATCGGTTGCCATCGACAAGACGATCACCAGCGCCATTACGGCAAACAACTGATTTTTGTGAAGGATTAGGTCCGAACAACCCGATAAATCAAAGCCGAATGTTTGATTTTGTTTGGTCGGAGTGAGAGGATTCGAACCTCCGACCCCGTCGTCCCGAACGACGTGCGCTACCAGGCTGCGCTACACTCCGAACCAATGGCTGCGCCAGAGCGCGACCGATGCGGCGGCTTATAGCGCCGCAGCTTCTCAGCCGCAAGTGCGTTCAGCGGATTTTTTGCCACAATCGTCAAGCCGAACATCAAATCTCTGCGGATCACGTCCGGGAAGCGGAAAAAGCTGGCGCATCGCCTGCGCCATAGGCCACGAAATGCGGGTTGGCAAAGCCTTTCACGCCTTTTCCCGCACCCTGACCGTAGATCAGCGGCGTGCCATCAAGACGCGCGGTCATGCCACCGCTTGCGCGCAGCACCGCGTCACCGGCTGCCGTGTCCCATTCCATGGTCGGCGAAAAGCGCGGATAAATATCCGCCTCACCGCGCGCGATCAGGCAGAATTTGAGCGATGATCCGACCGAGACATGGCCGGAAATCTGGTTGTCGTGCAAAAAGCGCTTCGTCTCGGGCGTGTCATGCGAGCGGCTGCAAACGGCCACCCGCGTCTCGCCTGCAACCCGTGCCTTGATTGCTTGCCGACTATCCAGATGGTGATCGGCAGTGGTCGTCACCTCTTCGGCATAAGCGCCCGCGCCCACAAAAAGCTGGTTGCGCGCCGGGGCATAGACGAGCCCCGCGACCGGGACACCATCTTCGATGAGGCCGATATTGACGGTAAAATCGCCGTTGCGCTGCAAAAACTCCCGCGTCCCATCGAGCGGGTCGACCAGCAAAAACCGCCGTCCCAATGTCGACGGCATGTGACCGGCGGCGACTTCCTCCTCCGCCACGACCGGCACGTTTGGGAACACGCTCGCGATGGCTGCAAGAAGGATTGCTTCTGCGGCATGGTCGGCCTCGGTCACCGGCGAAAGGTCGTTCTTGTGGCTGACCGCGCACCCGTTGACGTAATGCTTCATGATGACGCGGCCCGCCTCAAGAGCCGCTTCCTCCAAGGAACTGAGCGTTGCTGCACCGTTTGAAACGGCTTTGGCGGTGGCTTTTATGTTCATCGTTCAAATCGACCAGGAATCGCTGCCATAACTGCCGATGATACCACGCTCGGCGAGATACTTCTCCACCTCCGCAACCAGTTCGTCAATGTCACGTCCTGTCGTCTCCAGACGCAGTTCGGGATTGAGCGGCGCTTCATAAGGCGAATCAATGCCGGTAAAGGCCTTGATCTCACCGCGCAGGGCCTGCGCATAAAGCCCCTTCGGGTCGCGCGCCATGCATTCCTCAATCGGCGTATCAACAAAGATTTCGATGAATTCGCCTTCCGGCAATCGTGCCCGCACCCGTTCACGCTCGGCGCGGAACGGTGAGATAAACGACACCAGCGTAATCAGCCCGGCATCGGCCATCAGACCCGCCACTTCGCCGACGCGGCGGATGTTTTCGGCACGGTCGCCATCCGAAAAGCCCAGATCGCTGTTCAGCCCATGACGGACATTGTCACCATCGAGCAGATAGGTGTGCTTGCCAAGCGCATGCAGCCGCTGCTCCAGCCGGTTGGCGATGGTCGATTTGCCGGAAGCCGAAAAGCCGGTAAACCACAGCACCGCCGGTTTCTGAAATTTTTGCGCGGCACGCACCTGCTTGTTGAGATCGAAGGCTTGCAGATGCACGTTTGTTGCCTGACGCAGCGTATGTTCGATCATGCCAGCGGCGATCGTTGCATTGGTCAAACGGTCGATCAGAATAAATGCGCCGGTCACGCGATTATCGCCATAGGCGTCAAAGACAATCGGCTCGACGGTTTGCAGATGGCAAAGCCCCACCTCATTGAGCGCCAGATGCTCCACCTCTTGCTGCGCAAAACTATCGACATCGATGCGATAGGCGATCTCGTTGACGCTTACCGGCGTCTGATCGGTTTCAGTGCGCAGCAGATAGGAGCGCCCCGGCTGCAACGCCTCTTCGCCAAACCACACCAGCTTTGCCGCAAAACGATCCGCCACTTCCGGTCGCCCTTCGGCACCCACCAGCATGTTGCCGCGCGAGACCTCGATCTCGTCTTCGAGCACCAGCGTCACCGCCTGGCCTTCCGAGACCCGCGTCAGGTCGCCATCATGGGTGACAATGCGTTTGACCCGTGATGTCTTGCCGGATTTGGCGACAACGATGCTGTCGCCCGCCGCAATTGAACCGGACGCAACCGTACCGGCAAAACCACGGAAATCAAGATTGGGCCGGTTGACATATTGCACCGGAAAGCGGAACGGCTTTTCCACCCCTGCCGTGTCAATACGCACGCTTTCCAGGTGTTCAAGCAGATGCGGCCCCTCGTACCAGCCGATGCGCGACGAGGGTGCAGTGACATTATCGCCAAAACGCGCCGAGAGCGGAATTGGCTGAATGCTGGCAAAGCCGAGCGAACCGGCAAATTCCATGTAATCGGCCACGATTGCGTCAAACGCGCTTTGCGAAAAATCCACCAGATCGATCTTGTTGACCGCCAGCACGATATGGCGGATGCCGAGCGCCGAGGCGATGAAGGAATGACGGCGCGTCTGGGTCAAAATACCCTGTCGCGCATCGACCAGCACAACGGCGAGATCGGCCGTGGATGCGCCGGTCGCCATGTTGCGGGTATATTGCGCGTGGCCGGGTGTGTCGGCGACAATGAACTTGCGCCGTGGGGTCGAGAAAAAGCGATAGGCGACATCGATGGTGATACCCTGCTCACGCTCGGCCTCAAGGCCATCAACCAGAAGTGCGAAATCAAAATCGTCATCGGTGGTGCCGAATTTGCGACTGTCATTCTTCAAACTGGCAAGCTGGTCCTCAAAGATCAGCTTGGTGTCGTAAAGAAGACGCCCGATGAGCGTGGATTTTCCATCATCGACGGAGCCGCAGGTGAGAAACCGCAGCAGCGTCTTGCGCTCCTGATCGGCCAGATAATCGCTGACGGCAGCGCTCGTCTCGGAGGGTTTTAGAACAGCATTCATCAGAAATAGCCCTCGCGCTTTTTCTTTTCCATGGAACCGGCTTCGTCGCGGTCAATGGCGCGGCCCTGTCGCTCGGAGGTGCGCGCGATCAGCATTTCCTCGACAATGCCCGACAATGTGTCGGCGTCGGATTCAATTGCGCCGGTCAGTGGATAGCAGCCGAGCGTACGAAACCGCACCAGCCGTTCCTCGACCTTCTCGCCGGGCAGAAGCTTCATGCGATCATCATCGACCATAATCAGCATGCCGTCGCGTTCAACCACCGGGCGGCGGGCGGCAAAATAAAGCGGCACGATCGGGATATTTTCCTGCAAGATGTATTGCCAGATATCGAGTTCGGTCCAGTTGGAGAGCGGGAACACGCGGATCGACTCGCCTTTTGCCACGCGGGTATTGTAAATCTTCCACATTTCCGGGCGCTGATTTTTAGGGTCCCAGCCATGCTGTGCATTGCGGAAGGAAAAAATACGCTCCTTGGCCCGCGACTTTTCCTCATCACGCCGCGCACCGCCAAAGGCTGCATCAAATTTATATTTATCAAGCGCCTGACGCAGCCCTACCGTCTTCATGACATGGGTGTGGACATTGGAGCCATGGCTGAACGGCCCCACCCCATCGCGAACGCCGTCCTCATTGATATGCACCAACAGATCAATACCCTTTTCGCGCGCCTGCTGGTCGCGAAAACTGATCATCTCGCGAAACTTCCACGTCGTATCGACATGCAGGAACGGAAAAGGCGGCGGCGCTGGATAGAATGCCTTCATGGCCAGATGCATCATAACGGCCGAATCCTTGCCCACCGAATAGAGCATGACCGGATTGGAGAACGTCGCCGCCACCTCGCGAAAAATATGGATTGCTTCTGCCTCGAGACGTTGCAGATGCGTCAGGTTCTTGGCAAGCGATGCGTGATGCACGTCATTTTCTCCCGGAGACCGGCTTTGCTTCAACGCGCATCTTGTCCGAAAGCCATTGCACAGTTTTCGGGATGCGCTCTAAACTCGATACTGGCGGGAGGGGGCAACAGTGCTTTCATCCGGCGCAGACTGAATTTCGACTAAAGCGCCGAAACATGATGGCCGGCATTGTCGTGAAAAGAGACGGGAAAGGGAAAGAATGCTTTCGCGTATTACGGGCGAAGAACGCTAAAAACTTGCAGACTTTCTCTTGCGGGCAGAACAAACTTGCGCGGTTTTGAAAATGCGGTTTTCTGCCAAGTAACGGAAAATCCTATAGTTTTTATGGTATTATCCCAGAAAACACGCTTTGAAAGCATCCAACGGGCCAAACCGCCGCCGGACCTTTGGGGAAATTACAGAAGGCCGAATGTACGCGCCTTGGCAACAGCCTGCACCTTGTTAACCGAAACCAGTTTCGTGAGAACATTGCTGATATGAAAATTAACGGTGCTGGTCGAAATATTGAGGATTGCGCCGATGATTTCGGCGGTCTTACCCTCGCTGGTCCAGCGAAGAATTTCGCGCTCACGCGCCGTCAGGCAGACTTCATTGGCGCGGTTGATATGCGGCACGTCCACCAGTTCATACATTGAAAGATGCAGGATATTGGTGATCATTTGTAATTGTCGCCGCAGCAAGGCGATTTCCCCTTCTGTGAGTGCAGGACCATTCCGCAGAAGCGTGAGCATCCCGAACACCCCCTGCGCTGCCCAGCAGGGCTGCGAGATGCCGACTTTCAACCCGAAGCTCTGTGTATCAGCCCACAATTGCGGCGCATCGTTAAAAAGCTTCTGCGACCAGATCAACGGCTCGATGCTGTTCAGGCCAAGCCGGATCAGTGGATCGATTTCGACATATTTCCTGGCCATATAAAGATCGCACCAGCCGTCTGGCATATCTTCGTAGCGTATCCATTTGACTGTCCCGTTCAATGACGGAACCGACATGACATAACAAACATGCTGAAAGCCGATTTCGTGTGCAAAATCCTTTACGTATTCAAACAACTGGTCTGCATTATCGGCTGACTGCATGGCATCGCATAAGAATTCCCATTTCATGGCTGCCATCCCTAATTTGTTTTTAAATTATGACTTTCTACAACTTAAGGGATAATCAAACCGTATCCTGTCTACTATAAATAGCATATTTTGCCGGTTTCTTCTACAAGGATTGATTACAAGACTATCCGTCTGTTTCATAAAACGCAGATTTGCCAATTAATTGTATTTTGCTAAAATATAAATTGAGCACGGCAACGGGTATGCCGCCGCCGTTCCTTTTGGATTGCCTGCTATCTAAAAACACCTTGTCAGAGATGTGCCCCGCCGGTCGCATCGATTACTTGGCCGGTTGTCCAGCGTGCATCCGGTGATGCGAGGAAGGCAATCACATCCGCCACGTCATCGGCACGGCCAACCCGCGAGAAGACCGACATGGCTTCAGCACCAGCGCGGGCCTGTTCATCGGAAAGCCAAGCGGCATTCATGTCCGTTTCGGTGACACCGGGCATGACGGCATTGATCGTAATGTTGCGGGAACCAAATTGCGGGGCCAGTGCCAGTGTCAGCGTTTCCAGCGCGCCCTTTGATGTCGCATAGGCAGGATGGCCGGGTGCCGCAACGCGTGTGAAGCCGGTCGAGACATTGATGATGCGTCCGTTGTCGCGAATATGGTCGGCAAGGGTCTGGATCAGAAAGAACGGCGCTTTCAGGTTGATCGTCATGATCTCATCGTAAATCGCCTCGGTGGTCTCAGCCAGCGGCAAAGCCGGTGCGATCCCGGCATTGTTGACCAGAATGTCGAGCTTGGCTTCGCCTGTCGCCGCAACAGCCGCCAGTTTGAACTGCTCCCAGATGCTCTCTGCTGCCTGTTTGCCTTCATTGAGGTTCGCCGAAATGCCGACGGCCTTGACGCCCAGCGCCTCGATCTCGCGGATCGTGGCGCTGGCTGCTTCCGCGTTGTTTCCATAATGTACACCGATGAGGGCAGCGCCTTCTTTTGCGAAAGCCAGCGCCACAGCACGCCCGATGCCGCGTGAACCGCCGGTAATCAAAGCCACCTTGCTTGACAATCTTCCAGACATTTTCATCTCCATTGCGATTTAATCTAGTGATCGCTATATTAAATGAAACAGCTTCCTGTCAATATTTTTATAGTGATCGATATAAAATGAATGTGATGCCCCGAAAAAGAGGCCGCCCAAGACTGCTGGATCGTGATGCCGGGCTTGAAATCGCTGCGCGTCTGTTCTGGGAGCACGGCTATGAAGGCACATCGATTGCCGACCTCACGCAAGCCATGGGGGTTACGCCGCCATCGCTCTACGCGACTTTCGGGTCCAAGGAAGAGCTTTACCGGCAGGCGCTCGATCACGCGATTGAGCAGCAAAGCAGAGGCCGCACTGAGGCCATGCAGAACGAGGCATCGACCTATGACGCGTTGTCCGTCTATCTGCATGATGTTGCGGCAGGCATCAGCAATCCCGAGGGCCCGCGCGGCTGTATCGTCTCGACAGCCGTGGTCCAGCATGCGCAAGAAAACGAAGCTGTTGCAAAAGTCACCGCCGCACGACGCGACGCCTCGATCCAGTGTCTCAAGGCGCGTTTTGATGCTGCCATTGGTACGGGCGAACTTCCACCCGACACGGACACCGATTCCCTTGCCCGTTTTTATAGCGCACTCGTTCAGGGCATGTCGGTGCAGGCCTGTGATGGTGCCTGTACGGAAAGGCTAATTAGTCTGGTCGCAATTGCGCTGTCAGCATGGCCGGGCGATCCAAGCTATCGCAAGGGCAAGACAGAAAAATGAAAAGTGCCGGTCAAACCGGCGCTTCAATCACTTATGCCGCTTCCTCATTCACGTCGCTCGGGATGTAATTGAGGATCGGGGCCAACCAGCGCTCGACCTCCTCGACCGACATGCCCTTGCGGCTGGCATAGTCCTCGACTTGATCACGCTCCACCTTGGCAACGCCGAAATAATAGCTCTCAGGGTGGCCGATATAGAGCCCCGACACCGACGATCCCGGCCACATGGCAAAACCTTCCGTCAGTTCGACGCCGGTGGTGTTCGTGGCATCGAGCAAGCGGAACAACGTAGCCTTTTCGGTATGATCAGGCTGCGCCGGATAGCCGGGGGCCGGACGGATACCGACATATTTTTCGTGGATCAGATCGTCATTGGAAAGGTTTTCGTCTGGCGCATAGCCCCAGAATTCCTTGCGCACACGATGATGCATCAATTCGGCAAAGGCTTCAGCAAAACGATCAGCCAGCGCCTTGACCAGAATGGACGAATAATCGTCATTGGCGCGCTCGAACCGTTCGGCAATGGCGATCTCGCCAATGCCTGCCGTCACCACGAAACCGCCGACATAGTCTTGGCCGCCACTCGCCTCGGGTGCTACGAAATCCGATAGTGCCACATTGGGACGGCCATCGCGCTTGCCAAGCTGCTGGCGCAGCGTGAAGAAAGTCGCCAATTCATCCTTGCGGCTTTCATCGGTGAAAAGCTTTATATCGTCACCGACCGCATTGGCAGGCCAGAAACCGATCACGGCTTTCGGTGTGAACCATTTTTCATCGATGATCTTTTTGAGCATCGCCTGCGCATCATTCCACAATGCGCGGGCGGCCTCGCCCTGCTTTTCGTCTTCAAGGATTGCCGGATAGCGGCCCTTCAATTCCCATGTCTGGAAGAACGGCGTCCAGTCGATGAAGCGCGCGATTTCGGCCAGATCGTAATCATCGAAGCTTTTGGTTCCCAGGAAACTTGGCTTTGGCGGCTGATAATCCGACCAGTCGATTTTGACCGCATTCTCACGCGCACGCGACAAGGGCAGGCGCTGCTTGTTGGCCTCGTTGCGGGCGTGGGCCGCAGCCACTTTCGCATATTCGCTCCGCACACCGTCAATATAGTCGGTCTTGTTTTCCGGCGACAACAGATTGGACACCACGCCCACCGCACGGCTGGCATCGATCACATAGACCGCCTGCCCGCGATCATAGCGTGGATGGATTTTCACGGCTGTATGCACACGGCTGGTCGTAGCACCTCCGATCAGCAGCGGAATATCAAAGCCCTCGCGCTCCATTTCGGATGCGACATGCACCATCTCGTCGAGTGACGGCGTAATCAGGCCCGAAAGGCCGATAATATCGACATTTTCAGCCCGCGCCGTCTCAAGGATCTTTTGGGTGGGCACCATGACACCAAGATCGATGATTTCGTAATTGTTGCAGGCCAGCACGACGCCCACGATATTCTTGCCGATATCGTGCACATCGCCTTTGACGGTTGCCATCAAAACCTTGCCGGCGCTCTGGCGTCCCTCGCCGCCGTTCTGGCGCTTTTCCTCTTCCATGTAAGGAAGCAAAACCGCCACGGCCTGTTTCATCACGCGCGCGGATTTGACCACCTGCGGCAAAAACATTTTTCCGGAGCCGAACAGATCGCCGACCACATTCATGCCCGCCATCAGCGGACCTTCAATCACATGCAGCGGACGTGCGGCAGCAAGACGGGCTTCTTCCGTATCGGCTTCGATATAGTCGGTAATGCCGTTGACCAGCGCATGTTCGAGCCGCTTTTCGACGCTCCATTCGCGCCAGCTCAAATCCTGCGTCTTGGCTTCCTTGCCACCCGTGCCGCGAAAACGCTCAGCGATTTCCAGCAGGCGTTCGGTCGCATCGTCACGGCGGTTGAGAACGACATCTTCACAGGCCTCGCGCAGTTCCGCGTCGATGGTGTCATAGACGGCCAACTGACCCGCATTGACGATACCCATATCCATGCCGACCTGAATGGCATGATAGAGGAAGACCGCGTGCATCGCCTCGCGCACCGGTTCGTTGCCGCGGAACGAGAAGGAGAGGTTCGACACGCCGCCAGAAATATGGACGTGCGGCAGGTCTTCCGTGATGCGGCGCGTCGCATTGATGAAATCGACGCCGTAATTATTGTGTTCCTCGATGCCGGTCGCAACCGCAAAGACATTGGGATCGAAGATAATGTCTTCCGGCGGGAAACCGACCTGTTCGGTCAGTATCTTGTAGGCGCGGGCGCAAATTTCGACCTTGCGTTCTTCGGTGTCGGCCTGTCCTGTTTCGTCGAAAGCCATGACGACGACCGCCGCACCATAGGCGCGCACCAGACGCGCATGATGCAGGAACGCTTCCTCGCCTTCCTTCAATGAGATCGAATTGACGATGCCTTTGCCCTGAATGCACTTGAGCCCGGCCTCGATCACCTCCCATTTGGATGAGTCGATCATCACCGGCACACGCGCAATATCGGGTTCGGCTGCAATCAGGTTGAGATACTCGACCATGATCTTCTGGCTGTCGATCAGGCCTTCATCCATATTGATGTCGATGACCTGCGCGCCGTTTTCGACCTGATCACGCGCGACGGCAAGCGCTGCCGAATAATCGCCTGCGGTGATCAGCTTGCGGAAACGCGCCGAGCCCGTGACATTTGTGCGCTCGCCAATATTGACGAAGGGAATGTCCTTGGTGAGCGTGAAGGGTTCAAGACCCGACAGCCGCATCAGGGGTTCAAGCTTGACCGGCTTGCGGGGGGGATGTTTTGCAACGGCTGCCGCGATGGCGCGAATATGGTCGGGCGTCGAGCCACAGCAACCACCCACCACATTGACCAGCCCCTCGCGCGCAAAATCCTCGATCTGCGCGGCCATGGCTTCCGGGCTTTCGTCATATTGCCCGAATTCGTTGGGCAGACCCGCATTGGGATAGGCGCAGACGAATGTATCGGCAATCGACGAGATTTCCGCCAGATGCGCACGCATGGCATTCGCGCCCAGCGCACAATTAAGACCGATGGTGAAGGGCCGCGCATGACGCAACGAATACCAGAACGCCGTCGGCGTCTGGCCCGAAAGCGTGCGGCCCGACAGATCGGTGATGGTGCCGGAAATCATCACCGGCAGGCGCATGGCCTTTTCGATGAACACTTCTTCGGCTGCAAAGATTGCAGCCTTGGCGTTCAATGTGTCGAAAATGGTTTCGATGAGGATGATGTCGGAACCACCATCGATCAGGCCGCGGATCTGCTCGGCATAGGCAATGCGCAGATCATCAAAGCTGACCGCACGAAAGCCCGGATTGTTGACATCAGGCGACAGTGAAGCGGTGCGGTTGGTCGGCCCCAGAGCACCCGCCACAAAACGGCGGCGACCATCCTTCTGCTCGGCACGAAGAGCTGCGCGGCGGGCAAGGCGTGCGCCATCGCGGTTCAGCTCATAGACCATTTCCTCCATGCCATAATCGGCCTGCGCAATGGTCGTGGACGAAAACGTGTTGGTTTCGAGAATATCCGCGCCGGCCATGGCATAGGCATAGTGGATTTCCTCGATGGCCTTTGGCTGCGTCAGTGTGAGCAGATCGTTATTGCCCTGCAACTGGCAATCGCAAGCCCCGAAACGCTCGCCCCGAAAATGCTCTTCGTGAAAACCAAGGCCCTGAATCTGCGTTCCCATGGCACCATCAAGGATCAGGATACGCTCACGCGCAGCCTTGGTGAGCGCTGCCAGAATCTCGGAACCGTCCGGCTTTGCCGGGGTTTCACCGAAGAGATCGTCAAGGGAGGATGCCATGGGGGATTTCGCCTGTATTCCGTATGCCTGATTGCGAAGTCGCTTAATGACATAAACATATCTTTATGTCAAATCTCGCGCCGTATGATAAAGCCTATCCGAAACCTATCACCAGACTGTTGCCAAAGCGAAAAAATAGTGACCGAGACAGGCCTCCAACCCGCCACAATGCTGGAGCGAGAATGACTCGTTACAAATCGATCGGTCGCAAATGGCCTTTCGGGATTATCCAGCCCCTGATCCGGCCCTTGATCTGGTGGAACAAAACAAGGATCGTCAGGATTATGGGTGAAGAGAAGGAGGAACCGATGAAGAAAACAGCATCGTCCCTGTTCGCCGCTTGCTTGTCTTTCGGGCTTGCGCTCGGTCTGGGCCTGCCTGCCGCAACCACACCCGCACAAGCAGGCGTCATTGCGGCCAAGCCCGTGCCAACCGCACAGACGCCTGTCGAAAATGTACAATATCGCGAATGGCAGCAATGGCCGGAGCGCAACTGGCGCGATCCACCGCGTTACCGCCATTACCGCTACGACCGGCCTCCGCCGCGCCGCTGGCGTGATGATCGTGGCTATCGCCCGCGGCACTATCGTCCAGCTCCCAGATATCGCGGCGGCAACCCGCATGTGCGCTGGTGCTTCAACCGCTATCGTTCCTACCGGGCTTATGACAATACGTTCCAGCCCAATTATGGACCACGGCGTCAGTGCTATTCGCCTTATCTCTAAAACCAGAAAGCCCCGGATCGCTCCGGGGCTTTCTTTGTCGTCAATGCTTTTTTCAGGTCACGTAAGCGCCGATGGAGGCTGCGACCAGCCCGATGGCACAGGCGATCATCACGCCGTAAACGCGCGGTTTGTCGAACAGAACCGCAAAGGCTGCAAACCAGCTCACCACTGCCGCACCCAGCGCAAAAAGAAACCCGGCCTTATCGCCATGCATGAGATTGGCCGTCATGAGCGCACCGATAATCAGCGCACCGAAAACGATCATCAAGCCTGTGGCATACCGTTCATAATCGTCCATTTAAATTCCTTGGCTCCGGTATTGTGACTTGGGCACCGGAAATTCTCATCAATCTGTCTGGCCATTTAAAGGCGTGAACGCAAAGCGCCACGATCCCGACCGATGATGTCACACAATCATTATTCGCGGCGTTCTTCAACTGCTTCGCTGCAACATCCGCTGTAAATATTGCGACTTTGCGGCACGCCATCGCATTCACGGATAAATTCCATGTTATCCTGCAAGATATGACAACACCCGGAATCAGCATTTTTGAAACACCAATCGGCTTTTGCGGCATCGCGTGGCGCGATGCCCAAATAATCGGTATCGAAATCGGAAGTGCTCAGGAAACGGAAATCCGCCACCGGCTGACAGAACGGGTTTGCGATGCAAAAACGCTTGTGCCACCAGACTATATTCACGAGGCGATCAAACAGATCAAAACCCTGCTATCAGGTGGAACACCGGATTTCTCGCAGCTGCCATTGGCGCTTGATAGCGTCCCCGAGCTCAATCGCAAGGTTTATGAAATCATCCTTGAACTAAAACCCGGTGAAACGACCACTTATGGCGCGATTGCCAGACGGCTCGGTGATGTAAACCTCTCGCAGGCGGTGGGTTATGCGCTCGGCAAAAACCCGTTTCCGATCATTGTGCCATGCCATCGCGTTCTAGGCGCCAATGGCAAGGTCGGCGGTTTTTCTGCTGCGGGCGGCACGGCAACAAAACTGAAACTTCTCAATATAGAGCGCGCCAGAACCGGCACCGAGCCTGATCTTTTTGGCGGATTGCCGCTTCAGGAGCGTCCGCAGCCTGACTGACAATCAGGCGCTGCCCGTGACCACATCGGCGGAAAAACGCAATTCGCGCATCGGACGCACATGCTGCGTGGTGGCATCATAGGTCGGATGTTTCTTGAAGGCGAACAGCGCCTCTTCATCCTTGAACTCGGCATAGACGACAAGATCGATCTCATTGCCAATTGGGTCGACCTTGGTATTGGGCAGAACCTCGAACACGTCGGAATAAGGGATTGTGCCCAGTCGCTCCAGCCCTTTACGAACCTCATCGATGTCCTGACCGGGCTTGACGCTGAAAAAAACAATATGGCGGATCACGTCTTGTCTCCAAAATCCTGATGCGGCCTCTTACCCCATCAGTCCGACAAGAAAAACCATAAAAAGCCAATTATGAAGATTTGACGCGCCGCCACGCAAAGCTGCCAGCCTCGGGCACCGAGCCGCGACCGGGCTGGTAATAGCCGGGTGTGTCGACAAGACGATTTTCGCCAAGCCGTCTTTGGGCGACCGCGTTCGTCACCTGCAAGCTGTCAAAACCGGTGCGCAGCATGAGGGCTGCCTGATCAATCAGCACGTCGCCATAGGCGCGCAACTCACCTTCAAAACCCGCACGGCGCAGCAATTCTGCCTTGGAATAGGAGCGACCGTCATTATAGGCGGGAAATTCAAGTGCTATGACCGGTAGGGTGTCCAGCCGATCCAGCAAAGGCTCGATCTTTTCACCGGGTGCGACCGACACGCCGATACGGCGATTGGAGGCGCGGCGTAGTTCCTCATCAAGCCCCAGCCAGACGGCAAGCGGAATGATCACGGCCGGGGCATCGCCTGCCCCTTCCAGATCATCGGCAAAGACATAATCGTCTTCGCGAAACCCCTGTTCAGACCAGAGCTTTGTTTCAGGTGTGGTTTCACTCATTTTGGTTCCAAGGCTCCAAGCGTCTTTAAATTATCGGCAAGGCCGCCCAGGTGAATGCCGCATTCGGTCTTTTCCGAACCGGCCCAGCGTCCGGCGCGCTGATCTTCACCCTCGCGCACAGGCCGCGTGCAGGGCATGCAACCGATCGAGCGATAGCCTTGTGCTACCAGCGGATGGGGCGGCAGATCGTGCTTTTTTGCATAGGCTTGCAAATCGTCCGATTGCAGGCGGGCCAGCGGATTGATGCGAATGCGCGGGCCGACTGATTCAAAAACCGGCAGTGCGTTGCGGGTCGACGCCTGAAACTGCTTGCGTCCGGTCATCCACGCGTCAAAGGGTGCGACAGCCCGCGCCATCGGCTCAACCTTGCGAATGAAGCAGCAGCGGTCCTTGTCGGTCATCGACAAGGCACCGAAGGGATCGTCGGCCTTCACACTATCCTCGAGCGGCAGAATATCCTGCACATGGGTGAGGCCCAGATGGTCCACAAGGTCGCGGCGGTAATCGAGCGTTGCGCGAAAATGTTTGCCTGTGTCGAGAAACAACACCGGCGTCGCCCGGTCGATTGCAGCGATCATGTGCAAAAGCACCGCCGATTCCGCGCCAAACGACGAGACGACCGCAATGCGCCCCGCAAAAAGCTCGTGGGTGGCAAGCGCAATCACCGCCTCCGGCGAAGACGCGCCATGGCTTTCTTCCAGCAAACGCGCCTGCGCTTCGACCTGTTGCTCCAGATCAGGCCGCACGGCTCACCTCGCCATAAAGCGCGCGTTTGAACGGCTCCATGCCAACGCGGCGATAGGCTTCGAGAAACGTTTCCGTTTCACTCTCGCGCAGCCCGAGATAGGTATCGACCAGCGTTTCGATGGCATCGACCACATCTTCTGAGGAAAAGCCGCGCCCAGTGATGTCGCCGATGGAGGAATGCTCATCTGCGGAACCACCCAGCGTGATCTGATAGAGTTCCTCGCCCTTTTTCTCGACACCCAGAATGCCGATATGGCCGACATGGTGATGGCCGCAGGCATTGATGCAGCCCGAAATCTTTATCTTGAGGTCGCCGATTTCACTCTGACGCTCCAGATCGCCAAAGCGCTCGGAAATACGCTGCGCCACCGGAATGGAGCGGGCATTGGCCAGCGCGCAATAATCAAGGCCGGGACAGGCAATGATATCGGTGATCAGTCCGGCATTCGGCGTCACCAGACCGTCACTTTGCAACAGATCGTAGACGGCGGGAAGATCGGCCTTGGCGACATGCGGCAGAACGAGGTTCTGCTCATGGCTGACACGGATTTCATCAAAGGAATAGGTTTCCGCAATATCCGCCACCAGTTCCATCTGCTCGGCGCTGGCATCGCCCGGAATGCCGCCAATGGGTTTGAGCGAAATGGTGACGACCGCATAATCCGGGTTCTTGTGTGGCGTCACATTGCGCCGGACCCAGGCGTCAAACGCCGGATCGGATTTTTGGGTGGCCGCCAAAATACCCCAGCCTTCCGGACGCGGGCCGAGATCGGGCATGCGGAAATAGCGCTCAATGGCATCAAGATCGCTTTGCGGCAGTTTCAACTCGCCATAGCGAATCTGTTCCCATTCCGCATCGATATCCTTGACCAGTTCCTCGACGCCGGTTTCGTGCACGAGAATCTTGATGCGCGCCTTATATTTGTTGTCGCGGCGACCATAGAGATTATAGACCCGGACAATCGCCGTCACATAGGTCAGCATGTCCTCAAGCGGCAGAAAATCCCGGATCTTCTTGGCGATCATCGGCGTGCGTCCCTGCCCGCCGCCAATATAGACGGCAAGCCCGAGATCGCCTTTCTCATTCTTTTTCAGTTGCAGGCCTATATCGTGCACCTGAATGGCAGCGCGATCATGATCGGAGCCAACGATGGCGATCTTGAACTTGCGCGGCAGATAGGAAAATTCCGGGTGAAGCGACGACCACTGTCGCAAAATCTCGGCAAAGGGGCGCGGATCGGCGACTTCGTCGGCGCTCGCGCCCGCGAAATGATCGGCTGTGACATTGCGAATGCAATTGCCCGAGGTCTGGATGGCGTGCATCTCAACTTCGGCCAGTTCTTCGAGGATTTGCGGCACGTCTTTCAGTGCTGGCCAATTATACTGGATATTCTGGCGTGTGGTGAAATGCCCGAACCCGCGATCATAGGCGCGCGCAATATGGCCGAGCTTGCGCATCTGTCGGCTCGACAATGTGCCATAGGGAACAGCCACACGCAGCATATAGGCGTGCAATTGCAGATATAGACCATTCATCAGCCGCAGAGGCTTGAACTGGTCTTCCGTCAATTCGCCCGACAGGCGGCGTTCGACCTGATCCTTGAACTGTGCAACACGGGCCGCAACAAAGTCGCGGTCAAATTCATCATAACGATACATAGAAAACTTCCGAAATCAGGAGGCGCGCTTTAAAGGGGCTGAACCCAGTGTAACAATGGTGGGGCCAGAGAGGCGGATGCGTTCGCGCAGGCGAATAGGATAGAGCCCTTCGTCGCGTTCCTCGACATCGATGACATTGACATCGACAACCAGATTGGCACGCGCCGCGACTTTTCCAGCCGCTTCCAGTGCTTCGACGGCTTCAGCATGGCGGGCGACAAGTGCGCCATCAATGGTTTCCTGCCATGATCCATCAGCACCAAGCCACACAGCCTGCCCATCGATGAGGCGGTTTGCGGTAAGAACTTTTACAACCATTTTCAAACTCCTCTTGATCAGGCAGCAACCGCAACCGGCTTACGAGCCAGCGCTTGCGCCTTGCCGATTGCCGCACCGGCAACGGCGTCACCGATGATAACCATGACCGGCCCTGAAAGCGCACGCTTCTCAAGTTCCGGCAAATCCTTCAATGTGCCATGATAAAGCCGCTTGTCGCTGCGGCTGGCATTTTCAATTACCGCGACCGACGTGTCCTCATGCAGCCCCGCCGAAATCAGACGCGAAGCAACCGATGCGGCAACGCTTGCCCCCATATAGACGGCAATGGTCGCGCCCGAAACGGCAAGCTTGGCCCAGCCGGGCAGCACGTCACCCGCCATATCGTGACCGGTGGTAAACACAAGCGAGGAGGCAACGCCGCGCAAGGTAAGCGGCAGTTCCATGTCGGCGGCGGCAGCAAAGGCCGATGTAATGCCCGGCACGACCTCAAAACCAATGTCCGCATCGCGCAATGCGGCCATTTCCTCAGCCGCACGCCCGAACACCAGCGGATCGCCCGATTTCAAGCGCACGACACGCTTGCCTTCGCGTCCCAACCGCACCAGAAGCGCGTTGATCTCGCTCTGCTTCTTGGAATGACATCCCTTGCGTTTGCCCACCGCCAGCCGTTCGGCATCACGCCTGCCCATGGCAATCACGCCTTCGGGCACCAGCGCATCATGCACGATGACATCGGCCTCCATCATCACGCGATGGGCGCGCAATGTCAGAAGATCTTCGGCACCGGGACCGGCACCGACCAGCCAGACATAGCCGGAAGAATCATTTTCCTGCGCAATCAGTTCATCGGCTGCGGCTTGCGCCTGCGCAAAATCACCCTGCTCAACGGCACGCGAGACGGAGCCTGTAAAAAACGCCCGCCAGAAACTGCGCCTTGCGAGACCTTTCGGCAGAAATTTTTCAACTTTCGGACGCCAGCTTTCGGCAAGATAGGCGAGATCGCCAAGGCGCGGCGAAAACGCTGTATCGATGCGCGCGCGCACCATCTGCGCCAGAACGGGTGCAGACCCTTCCGTGCCAATGGCAATGGCGACCGGCGCACGATTGACGATGGCAGGGGTCAGAAAATCGCAAAGGGCTGGACGGTCAACCACATTGACTGGAATTTTATGCGCCTTCACGATCATGGCCGTTTCGCGATCCTGATCCTCGTCACCGGTTGCAACGAAAACAAGCTTTGCACCGTCGAGATGATGCGGCGCAAAGGACGCCGCCACATACTCGACACCGTGGCTTGCAATGAAGTCGGCAAGATGCGGTTCAATTGCTGGCGCAACAATGCGCAAGCGCGCCGATGTCTGCGCCACCAGTCGCGCCTTGTTGAGCGCTTCCTCGCCACCACCGACGATCACCACCACCTCGCCCGCGACGCGGAAGAAGGCAGGAAAATCAGCCAGTAAACGGGCAGGCACTTGAGACACGGTATCATCCTCTTGAAAGACAGAGCCATTATTCCGTGTGCGGAGAATTTTTATAAGAAACGGGCTTGCGCGCGAAAATCGCGCGGAGCATCACTTTTCCTCAAAAACGCATTTTTGAGGATTTTAATTCCTCTTTACCGCAAATCATATCCCATAATTTTTGTATGATTTACAAATGTTTAGCCGTAACAGCCAGCAGTAAAAAAGGCCGGAACATGTTTGGGCCAGCGTCTTGGCAGCACGGCCACCAGATCAAAACGCAGGGAAAGCTCGGCATGATCGTTCTGGCGTTGCAGCCATAAATCAGCCGCCGCTTCGATGCGGCGCATCGTTTCGGGTGTCACGGCAAGATGGGCGTCTTCAAGCGTGGCGCGTGCCTTCACTTCGACAATGAGCACGAGACGCCCGCGCCGCGCGATGAGGTCGATTTCGCCGAGCCTTGTGCGATAGCGGCGCGCAATAATGCGATAGCCTTTGAGCATCAGTGCCAATGCGGCGAGGCGCTCGGCGCTATGTCCGCGAAAGAAAGCCTTTTGCTTTTTCTCGCGGAATGGGCTCATCAGGCTTTTGCCTTCAATTGCATCAAGCGCTGATAGAGCGCTGATTTTTGCCCGCCGGTCATGCGCGCGGCCTCACCGGCGGCTTTCGATGGCGGCAATTCTTGGGCAAGCGACAACAGCAGCCGGTCGATGTCTTCTTCGCTTTGCGGGACGGCCTCGCCCGATGGCGGGCCGACCAGCAAAACCACCTCGCCGCGAATACGGTCCTCGCCGTCAAATTGCTGCGCTAAGGCGCCCAGAGACGTGGTGACGATGGTTTCATAGGCCTTGGTCAGTTCGCGGCAAAGGGCGGCTTCGCGTTCAGGCCCAAACACTTCCACCATGTCCTTGAGCGTTGTCGCGGTGCGATTGGGCGATTCATAAAACACCAGCGTCGCATCGATGTTTTTAAAGCTTTCGAGTTTGGATTGCTTCTGACCGTGCTTGACCGGCAAGAAGCCGCAAAACATGAAGCTGTCGGTCGGCAGGCCCGATGCGGCGAGCGCCGCCAGAATGGCCGATGCGCCCGGCACCGGCACGACTTTCAGGCCCGCCTCACGCGCCTCACCCACCAGACGAAAGCCCGGATCGGAGACAAGCGGCGTGCCGGCATCCGAGACCAGCGCCACGCTTTTGCCCGCTGAAAGGGCTGCAATCAGCTTCGGCCCCGCCTCATCGGCATTATGCTCGTGATAGCTGACAGGACGGCGCGAAATGCCATAGCGATCCAGAAGAACGCGGGTGACGCGCGTATCCTCGCAAGCCACGATATCTGCACTTGCCAGTGTTTCCAGCCCGCGCAGCGTCATGTCGCCGAGATTGCCAATGGGCGTCGAGACGATATAGAGCGCAGGCTCAATCGGACGGGCATGCATGGTTTTGCCACCCACCACATAATCGCGCTTCGTCTCGTCGTGCATTTCGCTCATTCGTCCTAAAACTCTTTTTTACGCATGTCTTTATCCCATCGAAGCAGGAAAAGAAATCAGTCCAGTGGACTGATTTCCCTGCGTAGGCGGTTCCCACTTTTGGGAGACATGCTTAAGCCGCTAAATCCGCTACAAGCGCATCCAGTACCAAGGCACCATCGGGCGTTGCGCGGATGAAATGGCCGTCCATCGGCTCGATCATGCCGGATGCAACAAGCCTTGCAAGGCGGTTTCTGTCGATATCATGGCCGGTCAAACGGCGATAGCGTTCAAGGTCGATGCCTTCGCGCAGGCGAAGCCCCATCATCAGAAACTCGTCGCCCTGCTGATCGGCGTTCAGATATTCTTCCTCGACAATGCCGTGGCCTTGGGCTTCGACCTTTTCCAGCCACGTCTCGGGATGCTTTTCGGTGATCGTCACCGTGCGGGTGCCATTTTCGACAAAACGCCCATGCGCGCCGGGACCGATGCCGACATATTGCCCATAACGCCAATAGACCAGATTATGCTGCGATTCCCGCCCCGGCACGGCATGATTGGAAATCTCATAGGCGGGAAGACCATTTTGCGCCGTCACGCGCTGCGTTTCCTCATAAAGGGCTGCTGCGTGATCGGGATCGGGCGTGGTGAGCTTTCCGGCCTTCCACAGATTATAGAACTGCGTGCCTTCCTCGATCGTTAACTGGTAGAGCGAGAGGTGATCGGCAGCGAGATCGATTGCTTCCTTCAGCTCCTCGCGCCATGCTTCAATCGTCTGGTTGGGCCGCGCATAGATGAGATCAAACGACAGGCGCGGGAAAATTTCGCGTGCAAGCCGGATCGCAGCCTTTGCTTCCTCGACCGAATGCATACGCCCCAGACGACGCAGATCGGGATCGTTCAACGCCTGAATGCCGAGCGAGACGCGATTGACGCCTGCAGCGCGATAGCCGCGAAAGCGTTCGGCTTCCACGCTCGTCGGATTGGCTTCCAGCGTCACTTCGATATCGGGTGCCACCGACCAGCGCGATGCAATGCCATCGAGCAAACTTGCCACCGTTTTAGGCTGCATCAAGGATGGTGTGCCGCCGCCCAGAAAAATGCTGGTGACGGTGCGCGGGCCTGTGCGTGCGCGCAATGTATCCATTTCGCGATTGAAAGCGCTGGCAAATCTATCCTGATCCACCGGCTGATGGCGAACATGGCTGTTGAAATCGCAATACGGGCATTTGGCGAGACAAAATGGCCAATGCACATAAACACCAAACGCGCTTTCTCCATCGCTGCGTGCAATCGGCAGAATATCAGCCATATCACGGGATGGAGAAAAATGGTGGTTCATTGCGCAGCACTCGCCACGACGCCGAGCTTGTTTTCGGCGAAAAGCTTGAAGGCACGCGCGCGATGCGATAACGCCGAAGCGTCGCCCGGCGTCCAGCCGTGCTTTTCATCCGCGCTCATTTCGCCAAAGGTTTTGTCATGGCCGTCCGGCTGAAACACCGGATCATAGCCAAAGCCGATGTCACCACGCGGCGGCCAGATCAAAATGCCTTCCACTTCGCCACGGAAATACTCCGCCTCACCATCCGGCCATGCAAGACAGATCACCGACACGAACCGCGCCTTGCGCTTGCCGGGCGTGGTCGCCCCCTTCTCGCGCAACAAGTCTTCGACCTTTTGCATCGCCATATTGAAGTCGCGGCTGCCATCTTCGGTCTCGGCCCAGTTGGCGGTGTAGACGCCGGGCTCGCCATCCAGCGCATCGACCATCAGGCCGGAATCATCCGAAAGCGACGGCAGGCCGGTGGCTTCTGCCGCAGCGAGCGCCTTGATATAGGCGTTTTGCTCGAATGTCGTGCCGGTTTCGTCGGGTTCAGGCAGGCCGAGTGCTGCAACAGAGCTCACTTCAAAACCGAACGGGCCGATCAGCCCGTCAAATTCCCTGAGCTTGCCCGCATTGTGCGAAGCGACGATCAGCTTGCCTTTTTCAAGTTCTCTCATCTTGGTTCCATAATTTCGGCTCGGCGAATTCCAGCGAATTGCCGGAAGGATCGCGACAATAGATCGAACGCGCACCGTTGGGCCATTCGAAATCGGATTCAATCGCCACGCCATGCTTTTGCAGATGCGTGCGCCAGTTTTCGATTTCTGCGCGTTCGGCGGCAAAACAAACGTGTCCCGGTCCGCTTGTGCCATGCAGCGGCACCGGCAGCGCGTCGGGTGCTGGCGGCTTCAAGGTTTCTTCCGCCTTGAACAACAGCAATATGCCATCACCACAGCGAAAGAACGCATTGCGCTCGCTTGATCTGCCCACCGGTTCCAGTCCCAGGATATCGCCGTAAAAGCGGACTGCCTCGGCAACATCGCGAACATAAAGCGCGGTTTCAAGAATACGGGTCGCTTGCATGATCGGGCCTCCCCTGACACGCATTTAGTTAAAACGGGTGGAGCGGCGCCTTTTCGATCAGGCGCCCTCTTTTATCAGGCCACAGCCATCTTCTGCAAGGATACGAGGCGATTGATGCCGCCGCGGGCCAGTTGCAGCAGATTGGAAAACTCTTCTTCCGAGAACGGTGCGCCTTCCGCAGTCCCCTGAATTTCCACAATTCCGCCCGAGCCGGTCATGACGAAATTGCTGTCGGTTTCAGCCGCAGAATCTTCCGCATAATCGAGATCGAGCACGGCCTCACCTTCATAAATACCGCAGGAAATGGCCGCAACATGGTCTTTCAGCACTTTTTCCACGCGCACCATCTGGCGCGATTCCATCCAGCGCAGGCAATCATGCAGCGCAACCCAGCCGCCGCTGATTGCTGCCGTGCGCGTGCCGCCATCGGCCTGAATGACATCGCAATCGACGGTGATCTGGAATTCGCCCAGCGCCTGCATGTCGACGACTGCGCGCAAGGAACGCCCGATCAGGCGCTGGATTTCCTGCGTGCGTCCGCCCTGCTTGCCGCTGGCTGCCTCGCGGCGCATACGGTCGCCGGTCGAACGCGGCAGCATGCCATATTCAGCCGTGACCCAGCCCTTGCCGGTGTTGCGCATCCAGCCCGGTACCTTTTCTTCAAGGCTTGCCGTGCAAAGCACATGCGTGTCGCCGAATTTGACCAGGCAGGAGCCTTCCGCATGTTTGGAGATGCCACGCTCAAAAGAGACGGCACGCATTTCGTCTTGGCTACGCTTGGATGGACGCATTCCACAATTCCTCAAATTCAGTTTTCCGTGCGGCTTTTTAGGCCGGGACGCCGCAAATAGAAAGGGATTTCATACAGCTTTGCCTTTCACAGGCGCCAAAGCCTTTGACGCCCGCCACGACAAGCTTATATTCAGGGTCAGTTTAGAAAGTGCATTTGATCCGCCATGATGAAAACGCCAGAACATCAGCTTCTTAATTCGCTCGACCAGCGCTCGCGCGAAATTTTCCGGCTGATCGTCGAAAGCTACCTCAATGACGGCGATCCGGTCGGCTCACGAAACCTGTCGCGGCTGGTGCCGCATACGCTCTCGCCCGCCACCATCCGCAATGTGATGAGCGATCTCGAACATCTGGGCCTCATCTATGCGCCGCATATTTCGGCGGGGCGGTTGCCGACCCAGATCGGCTTGCGCTTTTTCGTCGATGCGTTTCTGGAAGTCGGCGATCTTCCGCCCGGTGAGCGCTCGTCGATTGAGGCACAGGTGCGTGCGGCGGGAAACGGCAATTCGGTCGAAAGCCTGTTGACTGAAGCCAGTCAGGTCCTGTCCGGTCTTTCGCGCGGCGCGGGGCTGGTGCTTGCGACCAAGGCGGAAGGCGCGCTCAAGCATATCGAATTCGTGCGCCTTGAGCCGACACGCGCGCTTGCCGTGCTGGTGATGCAGAATGGCGATGTCGAAAACCGCGTCATCGACCTGCCCGCCGGGATTTCCAGTTCGCAACTGATCGAAGCCTCGAATTTTCTCAATGCCCATATTCATGGGCAAACCCTGTCGGAAGCGCGCAATGCGCTCAAAACGCTGATGGAAGAAACCAGGCGCGAACTCGATGCGCTGTCGCAGGCGCTTGTCGAACAGGGGCTTGCGGTGTGGGGCGGCGCGGGATCGGACCAGCCAGCGCGATTGATTGTGCGTGGCCGCGCCAATTTGCTTGAAAACATCAACGCGCAGGAAGACATCGAGCGTCTGCGCCATCTCTTCGATGATCTCGAAACCAAGGACGGCATGGTGCAATTGCTCGACCTTGCTGAAACAGGCTCCGGCGTGCGCATTTTCATCGGCTCGGAAAACAAGCTGTTTTCACTTTCGGGGTCTTCGCTTGTGGTGGCCCCTTATCGCGACAGTGAGCAGCGGGTGATCGGCGCACTCGGAGTCATCGGTCCGACCCGGCTCAATTATGCCCGTATCGTCCCGATGGTGGATTATACCGCCCAGATCGTCTCACGGCTGCTGCGTTAGGTTTTTGTTTCTATGCATGTCTTTATCCCAAAACCGGTTCCCACTTTTGGGAGACATGCTTTAACAAATGTCAGACTTGACGGGGCAGCCGAAATTAAGCCTTGATTTTAAAGGCGCGACACTCGATATCCGAGCCAACGTACTATTCAAGACGGAAGCAACATTATGACCGACGACAAGAACAAGCCTCAAAACCCCGATCTTGAGCAACGCGACATCAACAATCCGAAGGATCGCGAGGCGCTGAGCCGTGCTGCCAACGATTTTCTGAAAGCCCGCAAGGCGGAAGCCCGTGCGGAAGTCGCAGAAGACGAGATCGAAGAAGAAATCGACGATACCGCAAACCGCCTGATTGCGCTGGAAGCCGACAATCGCGAATTGAAGGACCAGCTCCTGCGCGTTGCCGCCGAAATGGAAAACCTGCGCAAGCGCACCCAGCGCGACGTGCAGGATGCGCGCGTCTATGCGGTCACCAATTTTGCTCGCGACATGCTTTCAGTGTCCGACAATCTGCGCCGTGCGCTTGATGCGATCCCTGCCGATGCCGGTGAAAGCGACGCCAATCTGAAGGCGCTGGCCGAAGGCGTGGAAATTACCGAACGCGGCCTGTTGCAGACGCTCGAACGCCATGGCGTCAAAAAGCTTGAACCCGAAGGCGAGAAGTTCGATCCGAATTTCCATCAGGCCATGTTCGAAGTTCCCAATGCCGAGCTTCCCAACAACACCGTGGTGCAGGTCGTACAGGCCGGTTTCGCCATTGCCGACCGCGTTCTGCGCCCGGCCATGGTCGGTGTTTCCAAGGGGGGACCGAAGGTCGTTGCCGAAACCCCTGCTTCCGAGCAAAGCGAAGATCAAAACTGATCTTTTAAGCATTTTTAATGGCCTGATTTTCAAGCGGTGGAGCATTCCACCGCTTTTTCTACAATGGAGCACTCCATCCTTGTGCTCGAAGAAGGTGCAGCGTGAATATCTCCGATTGGGCCAATTTTGCTGGCGTCTTCATTTTTGCAGCAACCGGCGCGCTTGCCGCATCACGCCGTCAGCTTGATATTATCGGCTTCATCTTTCTCGCCAATATTACCGGCATTGGCGGCGGCACCATACGCGATCTCATTTTGGGCGATGCGCCGGTGTTCTGGGTGAAGGAGCCTGTCTATCTTCTGGCCGCAACATCAGCCGCCATTCTCGTCTATTTCACGGCCCACAGGGTCGAGTCGCGCTATCGCGTGCTTTTGTGGTGCGATGCCATGGGCATGTCCGCCTATAGCGTGATGGGTGCTGCCAAAGGGCTGGCACTGGGCTTCAGCCCTTGGGTTGCTCTGGTGACCGGCATATTCACGGCAACCCTTGGCGGCATCCTGCGCGACATGGTGGCCGGTGAGCCATCGGTTCTCATGCGCCGTGAAATCTATGTTTCCGCAGCCCTTGCAGGGGCCTGCGTCTATGTCGTGTTGGAAAATACCACCGCGCTCAACCCGATCATTAGCGCGGTCATCGCAAGCGCAATCGCTTTTCTCATTCGCGGAGGCGCGCTTGCCTTTGGCTGGAACCTGCCGGTCTATAAAAGTCGGCCCGGTCGCACCGAAGCTGAGTTGAAGCGCGACCAGATCGTACGGGACAAGGATTAATCCTTATACCTGTTTGCTCAGGCCAGCCCCGCCTGCTTGGCGGCGTCTTTCAGACTTGCCTGCGGACGCGGACCCATCTGCTGAATGATGACGCCTGCGGCAAGCGCTCCAAGCTGGGCGCATTCCTTGAGCGGACGCTCCTGCGTCAGACCATAAAGGAAACCGGCGGCAAAGAGATCGCCCGCGCCGGTCGTATCGACGAGTTCATCGATGGCGATGGCCGGAACTTCGATGGTCTCATTGGGGGTGACCACAACCGCACCCTTTTCCGAACGCGTGATGACCGAAAGCGCGCAATCCATACGGATCGCCGCAATCGCCGTTTCCAGCGAAGCGGTCTTGTACAGCGACTTGGCCTCATCCTCATTGGCAAACACGATATCGACGGTTTTCTTGCGCATCAGGTCGAGAAACTCGTCGCGATAGCGGTCGACGCAGAAGGGATCGGACAGCGTCATCGCCATCTTGCGTCCGGCGTCATGGGCGATTTTCGAGGCCATGACGATGGCTTCCTTGGCACGCGGCGGGTCCCACAGATAGCCTTCGAAATAGGTCACCTTGGCGTCCGCGACCTTTGAGGCCTCGATGTCTTCCGGCCCGAGCTCGACGCAAGCGCCAAGATAGGTGTTCATCGAACGCTCGCCATCTGGTGTCACAAAAATCATGCAGCGCGCGGTCGGTATCTTGTCACCTTCCAGCGGGCGCGTGTCGAAGGCCACGCCCTGCGCACGAATGTCATGGGCAAAAACGCGGCCCAGATGATCGGTCGCCACCTTGCCGAAATAGGCCGAGCGCCCGCCGAGGCTGGCAATGCCTGCCGCCGTATTGCTGGCGCTGCCGCCAGACATTTCAGTCACCGCACCGTTGATGCGCTTGTAAAGCAGCTCCGCGCGATCAGCATCGATCAGGTTCATCGCGCCTTTGACGATACCATTGGTTTGAAGAAAGGCGTCGTCGCTGCGCGAAAGAATATCGACAATGGCATTGCCGATGCAAAGAACGTCATATGTGGCCATGAACGCGAAAGGCTCCCCGTTATAAAGTCCCAAACTCTTCCTCTTGTCGGGACCGCTGTGGGTGCGGGTTTAGCCTTTTGCAACGGATTTGGCTACCCGCGACACGGTTCTTCAATTGGGAGAAGCGCTTGCAGCGGGCGCTGATTGTTCCTATTTCCTTGTCGTCCAGCGTCAGTAGCGGAGCCGAAATGATCATAGATGCCGCCCTAAAAGCCCTCAAACGGCTGTTTACGCCGGAATTCCGCTCCGTTTTCTGGAAGACGCTTGGGCTGACACTCCTGCTGCTCACAGGTCTGTGGATATCGATCCGTCAAATTTTCTTGAGCTATGGCTGGCCGTGGCTCGAACAGTTGCTGCCGGGCATGCCCGCATGGGCCGGATGGCTCGGCATCGTTGCCGCCATTGCAGCAGGGCTTGGGCTGGCGCTGGTTCTGGCACTGATGATTGCCCCCGTCACAGCGCTGATTGCCGGTCTTTTCCTGGATGATGTCGCGGAAATCGTCGAACGCGAGGATTATCCACTCGATCCAGCCGGAACACCACTGCCACTTGGCCGCTCGATCATCACCTCGCTCAAATTCCTCGGCGTGGTTATTTTAGGCAATATCGTAGCGCTCATCCTTTTGTTCGTGCCGGGTATCAACCTGATCGCCTTTTTCGTGATCAACGCCTATCTGCTCAGCCGGGAATTTTTCGAGTTTGCCGCCATGCGCCATCGTTCCGAGGCGGAAGTCAAAGCGCTGCGCTCGCATTATGGCGTCAGCATTTTTCTCGCAGGGCTGTTGATTGCGGGCTTCATGGCAGTGCCGCTTCTCAACCTGCTCACCCCGCTTTTTGCCGCAACCCTGATGGTGCATCTGCACAAGGCGATTTCGCAACGCGAGCAAAACCGCCTCTCCGCGCCCATTCCTTGACCAAAATCCGCTTTAAAAGACGCCAATTCGCCGGTAAGGTCGGTGCAAATCTTAACACAGGCGGCTTGCAATGAAACTGATCCCGGCAATCCTGTGCGTTCTCGCACTCATGCTTTCCTCCGTATCGACTTCCGCCGAAGTACGCTTTGGCAAGAATGTGCGCGTCGATGGGCATGATTTCTCCAACCAGACTTTTAACAAGAAACGCCGCGGCAGGATTTATATCTACGAGGGCAAGCCCAAGAATGAAGGCTGCACCTGGAAGCGAGGACGCGATGGCGCACGCGTAAAAGTCTGTCACCTGCAACGCAAGCCGGTGAAGCGGTCGCGTTCACGTTAAACCATTGCTCTTATGAAACACGGCCAATTGAGATCCATCGCGCACAGCCTCGCCGCGTCCCTTGCAAGCGGCGTCAGTCTGATAACCGGTTTTTACGATCTCGATCTTTATGGCGACGCGCGCAACTCTCCTGACGGCAAACTATCCATCGATTTGCTGAAAGGTAAAATAATGGACGGAAACCCGTCCCCGCAACTGATCGCTGCTGTTTCGCGTCTGGGACCAGAATTTCATCGGTTGTGTGAAGCCGAAAAGATTTCACCAAAGGACTGTCGAAGCGCAAAAACTTACTTCTACGCCTATCTGAACCGTGAGGGTTTCACCCTTGTGGTCGAAGACAGCACCGGTAAGGTTACAGAAACCGATTATGAAGGGAGCGGGGCACGCGCCTTCGAACGCGATGCTCTGGGAAGAAACAGGCGCAAAGCCATTCGCCGAATCCGGTAATATGATGATTGCCTTAAAGCGTCACCAGCGGGGCCGGAATATCGCAGGTCTTGGCCGGATATTTGCAGATATCGGCGATCACGCATTGTTCGCATTCTGGCTTGCGGGCCTTGCAGGTGTAGCGCCCATGCAAAATCAGCCAGTGATGCGCGTGCTGCATGAATTCTGACGGAATAACCCGCACGAGGATCGCTTCCACCGCATCCGGCGTCTTGGCAGGCGCTAAACCGATGCGATTGCCGATACGCAAAATATGCGTATCCACCGCCATGGTCGGCTGACCAAAAGCCATATTGAGCACGACATTGGCGGTCTTGCGCCCCACGCCCGGCAGTTTGACCAGTTCCTCGCGGTCGCCCGGAACGTCCCCGCCATGATCGCGGATCAGCGCTTCAGACAACAAAATGACGTTTTTAGCCTTGTTGCGCCAAAGCCCGATGGTGCGGATATAATTGCCGACCGTCTCCTCGCCCAAAGCCAGCATTTTTTGCGGCGTATCAGCCACGGCAAACAGCGCGCGTGTTGCTTTGTTGACACCGGCATCGGTTGCCTGTGCCGACAAAACCACCGCCACCAGAAGCGTAAACGCGTTGACGTGTTCGAGCTCGCCCTTCGGCTCAGGACGCTGGACCGAAAAACGGCGGAAAATCTCGTGGATTTCATCCGCTGTATAAAGCGTTCCCGCCACGCGGCGCGCACGGCGTGCGCCAACGCTGCTAACCTCAACAGACTTCACGGATGATTTGACTTTGGCCTTTTGCATTCTGTCTCTATACTGATGTCCGTTCCTGGAAAACAACCCGCAGCTTGACGCAGCCCCCCGGTCAAGCGCGGCGCCTGTGAGCATAAAGGCCCGGTTTTCATGTATCATCCAGACGGCGCAAAGCCCGACAGGTTCGACGCACCGATTTTTAGCGCTCTGCTGACGCCCTATCGTTCGCTGGGCCATAACGGTTTCAAGCTTCTGATGGCAGCATTGATTGCCTGCTGGCTGTTTGTGGTTTTGCTGTTCTGGTCTATCGGCGCATGGCCGATCATCGGCTTCTTCGGCCTCGACGTTCTGGCAATCTATCTGGCCTTTCGCTTCAATTATCGGGCGGCGCGAGCGCGTGAGGAAATTTCCGTCTCGCGCTCGCAATTGAGCATTCGCCAATATGCGGCCTCCGGCAAGCTCAAGGAGCATCGCTTCAATCCATTCTGGACCCGATTCCGTGTGGCGCGTAAACCCGATATCGGCATTACCGACATGCGGGTTGAAAGCCGCGATCAAACCGTTGCCATCGGCAGTTTCCTCAACCCCGATGATCGAGAGCGCTTTGCCAATGCCTTTGGCGCAGCATTGGCGCAAGTGCGGCGTTGAATGGCCGCCCGTAACACTGGCAGTTACCCGCTGCCTCATCTGGTTTTATCATTATCCCAAGCTTGAGCACTTGAAGTCGGGCTTTTCACAAGCCATATCAGTTATCGAAGCAAGATGCCTTTTGGGTCTGCTTTCTAACGGTCGCTTCTGATCAAGGACTGATACAATGACACGAATGACACCGTTTTCGAGCCCTTTGCTGCTCGGATTCGACACGATGGAAAAGACGCTGGAACGGATTGCCAAATCCGGCGATGGCTACCCACCCTATAATATCGAACGCCTGCGCGGTGACGCAGGTTCAGAACGTCTGCGCATTACGCTTGCGGTCGCAGGCTTTGCGAGTGACGACCTCGAAGTGATGACGGAAGACAACCAGCTTGTCATCCGCGGTCGCCAGAGTGACGATAGCGAACGCGAATATCTGCATCGCGGTATTGCCGCACGCCAGTTTCAGCGTGTGTTCGTGCTCGCCGATGGCATGCGCGTGGTGGGCTGCGAGTTGAAAAACGGCCTTCTCGCTGTCGATCTCGACCGCCCGGAACCCGAACGGCTGATCAAGAAAATCAACATAGCTGTTAAAGACTGAAAAACGTTCAGGTTTCGTTCAGTTAAAAAAGCTATATTATCAAGACGAAGCTCTGATGTGGCATGGTCGCAAATGATGTGCCGCGAGAATGGAGGCTAAGACCATGAACAGACAGATTCTCACCGAAAACGAATTCGCTCATCTGGGTGAAGGTGAACTCGCCTATGTGCGCAAGATCCGTTCTGACGACCTTGCCCGTAGCTTCCCCGCCCTTCCCCCCATCGAGCCGGGCCTTGAATTATGGGCGCTTTTTGGCGCCAGCGGCGAGCCGATCGTGCTTTCCGATGTGCGCGCCACCGCCCTTCAGGGTGCGCATGAACATGAATTGCGCACAGTGCTGCTGCATTAATAAAGCCCTGCAAGTCCACATGAAAACGAGGCCGCAGTTTTAGCAACTGCGGCCTTTTCATTGAATGCAAGCGGATGAAATAAGACAATCAGGCGGCGTTGGATGCCGGCTGGCTGGTCAGGAATGAATAAAGCGCCTGCGCGTCGTGGGTTCCGCGCAATTTTGCGACCACTTCGGGATCACGCAGCATCCGTGCGATGCGCGAGAGTGCCTTCAAATGATCCGCACCGGCATTTTCCGGGGCCAATAGCAGGAAAACAAGATCGACAGGCTGATCGTCCAGCGCCTCGAAATCGACCGGCGTTTCCAGCCGTGCGAAAATGCCGGCAATCTTGTCGATATTCACAAGCTTGCCATGCGGGATCGCGATGCCGCTGCCCACCCCGGTGGAACCGAGGCGTTCGCGCTGAAGAATTGTCTCAAAGACTTCACGCTCAGGGAGACCGGTCAGTTCGGCGGCTTTCTCAGACAAAATCTGCAAAAGCTGCTTCTTGGAGCTGGCTTTCAACGCAGGGATGATAGCCCCTTGTTGAATCAGATCACTAAGATCCATTCTCTCCGTTCCTTCTTCAATCAGGCCGCTTGCGGCCCGGTTTAGCAAAGCGCACCCCTCCAGATCAGAGGCGTGCGCTTCAGGTTTGCCGTCAGGCGCCGGGTGCGGCCTGGCGGGTGACCGTCGATGGATCAACCCAGCCAATATTGCCGTCCGCGCGACGGTAGACGATATTCACTTCATCATTGCCGGCATTGCGGAACACCAGAACCGGATTTTCAATCAGATCCAGTTCCACGACCGCCGATGCCACCGACATGGTGCGCAGCGAGATCGACGATTCTGCAACGATCGCTGGCGCATAATCCGCCGGCAGGTCTTCTTCCTCGTCCGACAGCGGTGCCATAACACGATATGCCACGTCATCATAGATCGCATTTGGCTGTGTTGCCGGTCGCGATTTCAGACGACGATTATATCGACGCAAGCGCGTTTCGATCTTTTCCGCCGCCGCGTCGAAAGCCAGCTGCGGGTCCTGCGCCTCGCCCGTGCTCTGAAGCGCTGCACCACTATCAAGGAAAAGGGTGCAGTCGGCACTGAAACGCGAGCCGGATTTGGTCAGTGTCACTTGCCCGGAAAAGCCATGGTCGAAATATTTGCCGACAGCCTCGTTCACCCGATCGATGATCCGGGTCGTGAAAGCTTCACCGACGTCCATATGCTTTCCAGATACACGCAGAGTCATTTGGCACACCTCATTTGCGTTACAACAGGAACCAGTCTAATCACAAGACAAGCGAAGAGCAAAGCAAACCGGCATTAAAGATGACTTCCATTTCTCTGGATTTCCAGCCGGTTCCTACAAGCTGGCAAAGTTCCAAAATTTACGTCGAAAACCCTCAATAATGTCGTTTTGTTGTGGAGCCCCTGACGGCTGCCCCACACGCTGTTCTTACGCAGCCTGTCTTATGCAACGTACCAAACGCATGTTCGTTGCCCTGCGACAACAATAGCTTTCCTTGCCACCAATGGCCAGCCGGATCAGCCTCGCCTGATGCCTTCTGGTCCGGTCTGTAACGCGAGCGGGCTTCTATTGTGTCCGCAAAGGCTTGTCAATTGCCCATTCTTCCAGTCCTCGGACCCGATGCGGTCCCATTTCCACAGAATTTGATCGATTTTTTCTGATCAAACAGTGCCTTCAGTTCAAAAATTCAAAGTGAACAACCGGCATGCTAAGCCCACATAATCGCTCAGGATGCGGCCTGCCGCGCCTTTTTCTCCCGCCGCCGCTGGACGGATGAGGCGATATTCATGCCCTCGCGATATTTGGCCACCGTCCTGCGGGCAATCTCCACCCCGTCCTTTTTCAGGGCATCGACAATCGCGTCATCGGAGAGCACATCATTGGGGGTTTCAGCCTCGATCATCTGACGGATGCGATGGCGCACGCTTTCCGAGGAATGCGCGTCGCCGCCTTCTGTCGACGCAATGGAAGCAGTGAAGAAATAGCGCAGCTCGAACGTGCCGCGCGGCGTTTGCATGAATTTGTTGGCGGTGACGCGGCTGATGGTCGATTCATGCATACCGACCGCATCCGCCACCGTGCGCAGGTTCAAGGGTTTCAAATGCGTCACGCCATAACGCAAAAACCCGTCCTGCTGGCGCACGATCTCCTGACTGACTTTCAAAATGGTGCGCGCACGCTGATCGAGACTGCGCATCAGCCAGCTTGCCGTCTGCATGCAATCGGACAAAAACGTCTTGTCGTCCGCCTTCACATGGGCGTTCACTTGCGCATAATAATCATTATTGACGATGAGCCGCGGCATGGCTGCCGGATTAAGCTCAATCGCCCAGCCACCATCAGGCATGGCGGTCACAATGGCGTCGGGCACAATTGCGTCAGCCACGCTGACTTCGAACAATTGGCCGGGCTTGGGATCGAGTGCGCGGATTTCCGCCAGCATATCCACAAGATCGGACTGATCGACGCCGCAAATTTTCTTCAACGTCGCAAAATCGCGCCGCGCCAGAAGATCGAGATTTTCGACCAGCGCCTGCATGGCTGGATCGAAACGGTCCTTGAGCCGCAACTGAATGGCCAGACATTCGCGCAGATCGCGTGCAAAAAGGCCGGGCGGATCAAATGTCTGCACCATGGCCAGAACGCGTTCGACGGCTTGCGGCTCGACACCGAGATTTTGCGCAAGGCTCAAAAGATCACCGCGCAAATAACCGCTTTCATCCAGCGCATCAGCGAGCGCCATGGCGATAAACCGCTCCGAGGTACCGGAAAATGCCAGCGTGATCTGCTCCGACACATGGTCGGCCAGCGAAACGCGGCTTGCCGTCACCTGATCGATGTCATAGCCGCCCGCCCCCTGCCCCGCATCAAAGGAAGGCGACTTCCATTGCGCGGCAATGTCGGGATTGACGGCATCAAAGCGTCCCGGATCGTCGGGAAAAATATTTTCAAGCGAAGCGTCAAAGGTGGAAGAAAGGTTCTCGGACGCATCGGGCGCCTCTGTCTGGAACCAGCTTTCTTCCCCTTCTAAAATCTCCCCGCTCTGGCTGCTCTCGCTCGTTGCGCCGTCATCCGTCCGCCCGCGTGGTTCGGTGGCAGCGTCATATTCATCAGCGTTGCCTGTGAAATCATCATTGGCCGCCTCTATTCTGTCCAGAAGCGGGTTCTTTTCAATCTCCAGATCGAGAAACTGCTCCAACTCAACATGCGTCATCTGCAACAGCCTTATCGACTGCATCAGCTGCGGTGTCATCACCAGCGACTGCGATTGACGGAAATCAAGCTTTGGCGACAAGGCCATTAAAGTGTTTTCATCCCCGATTGCCCCTTTTCGGCCCTTGCTCAGTGCAATGACCGGCGCAGTGAATGAAAACTGGTATGAACCTTGCTTGTCAATTCAGAATGTGCGTTTTTTTATTAAAAGTGGAAAATAGTCGCGGCTTTAAAAGCATTATGCGTCCTTTTGGACGCATAATGCTTATCGTAGCACTGGCTCATTATAGACGAGCGCGAAAAATGAAAATCAGAGCGTGAACTGATCGCCGAGATAGAGGCGGCGCACGTCGGGATTGGCGACGATCTCGGCCGGGCGGCCATGCGTCAGTACCTGACCGGCATGAATGATATAAGCGCGGTCGATAAGGCCGAGCGTTTCACGCACATTATGATCGGTGATCAGAACACCGATACCGCGGCTGGTGAGATGACGCACGAGCTGCTGGATGTCGGAAACCGCAATCGGATCCACACCGGCGAAAGGCTCATCGAGCAGCATGAAATTCGGACGCGAGGCAAGGGCTCGTGCGATTTCAAGACGACGGCGTTCACCACCCGACAGCGAAATCGCGGGCGCTTTACGCAAATGCGCGATGTGAAATTCTTCCAGAAGCGCGTCGAGTTCGGTTGCGCGCTTCTTGCGGTCCTTTTCGACCACTTCCAGCACGGCCTTGATGTTGTTTTCCACCGAAAGCCCGCGAAAGATCGAGGCTTCCTGCGGCAGATAGCCGATACCAAGGCGCGAGCGGCGATACATCGGCATCGAGGTGACATCAAAACCATCGATTTCGATGGAGCCGCTATCGGCGGGCACCAGACCCGTCACCATATAAAAGCAGGTTGTTTTACCGGCACCATTGGGGCCCAGAATACCGACCGCCTCGCCTGCACGCACACCGAACGACACGCCGTTGACGACCTGGCGGCCACGATAGCTCTTGCAAAGGCCACGCGCGACCAATGTGCCTTTCAGGCGCGCTTCCTTGCCCGGCTGGGCGGGCATCGCCTCAGCCGCGCCGTTTGCAGATACTGCGCTTTCCGCCGCGGCCTTCGGCTGGGCGGCTTTGTTATTCCCGAACAATGCCACGTGTGCTCCGGTCAGTTTGGCCGGGGCGCCGCACCGCCCTGCTGTTGATCCTTGGGCGCCATGATGATGGAAACGCGCCCCTTGCTGCTCTTGCTGCGGCAGCTTTCGACATTGGCGCGACCCGTATCGAGATGCGCCGTCAGTTTGCAGCCGGTTACGACATTATCGCCATCGGTGAGAACCACCTTCTGACCCTGCAGGACCATGATCTGGTTTTTGGCGTCATAGCGTCCGGTATCACCCGTTGCGACCTGCGTGCCCGATTTGAGATAGACCTTGCCGGAAATATCGATGTGATCGATGCTCGACGAATCCAGTCCACCAACACCGCCGCTACTGGCTGGCGCGGCGGTCTCGCCCTCGTCCTTTTTTGCCTTGTTATAATAGACGGTCATCAAACCAGCCTTCAAAAGCGCGTCACCCTGCGCGACCGAAACATTGCCCGTAAAGATGGCAACGCCTTCCTTGTCACGCATTTCCAGCTTGTCGGCGTCGATCTTGACCGGCGCTTTGCTGTTTGAAAGCTTCAAACCGTTGACGGCGCTGCTATCGGCACCCTGCGCCAAAGCCGTAACCGGAACGGCGACGAGGCCGAGCGCCAGAACCGCAAATCCTACCCGCGTCGCGCGAGCCATAGTTCCCTTGATCATCTTGCCCGTCTCACGTTCCATAAACCTGTTCAGTTGTCACACGCCACTGGCTTCAGAAACCAATGAATATTGTGCGAACCCGAAATCCCCGTACAATATTAAGCATTTTGCCGCCAAATGGGAACATTCGGCCCCCACAAAAAGCAAATAAAACCTGTCTTCTGCGATCACAAGACCAAATTATGGCCTGATCATCGCGTTTGATCACGGCGCTTTGTTTCCCGAAACAGCACTTCCGTCAATCGTCATATGGACCTTGTTCTCGAAAATGAGAACCTTGCCATTATCCTTGACCTGCATGCGGTCGGCGAGAATATGCGTCGTGCCGTTACGGATATCCACCGGCTCGTCGGTGGTGATCTGGCCGCTCTTCAAATTCACATCCGCTGAACGCAGCACGGCATGCAACCCGTCATCCGTGGTTACGACAAAGTTGTTATCAAGTTGCAAACGCCCGTTTGCATTATCATAAAGACCTGATGCCGCCTCGACCTTCGCAGTTCCCTTATCGCCGACAGGTAATTCAGCCGCTATGCCTTCCAGCGCGATTGTGCCGCTTCCTTTCGCATCCTGCGTCGCCTTGGCGGCAGTCATGGAATAGGGTCTATTGTCCTTGGTATAGCCATTGAGATGCGGGCTGGTCATGACGAGCTTGCCGCTTTCGCCACCGGTATTCAGATCGACCTTGATCGGAGCCGCAGGCGTTGCAAAGAAAGTATACCAGGAAAACACAGCACCTACGATGACCGCTGCCACAGGCAGCGCAGTCTTGAGGACGCGCACGCGTACCGAATGACGCTTTGCGGCATGAAACAGCGTGTCAGCTTTCTGCGAAGCGCCGAAACGCGCGCCGCTCCTGCTGCGCGCGGGCGGTGCGGCGGCTCGTATCGCATCATTGTTGGTCGTATCGGCGGCCATGTGGTCCTTTGGTTCGCTGCTTTGCTTTATCTTAATGCGTCGCCCACCTCCTCCGTGAGAGACTGCTGTCCTAAATCAATATGGTTTATTTGGGATAAATTAGTCGCTTGCTCAAGTGAACAATCGTAGCGCAAAATACCGCACCCGTTCGCAGAACACCGCGCCTTGATCGTATATTATTGATATTGCATCATTATTTCGATTTACCTGAAACAGATAGATCGCTAATCAACTCTTTGATACCACAAAATAACACCCGGTTGCAGTTCAGACAAAGACTACGATAAGCCATAAGCCCGTCGAATGTCGCTTGCCGCAGACCGACATTCGGGGCAAAAAGGCGCAAAGCCGTAGTTTAAAGTATGGATGGACATAAATGGCTCAGGATGCCGAAGCTTTGATCGAAAGACGAAGATTGCGCAGAAAACTGACGATCTGGCGCGCAGCCTTCCTGTTGCTTGTCATAGCCCTTATTTCTGGTCTTGCTTCATGGTCGATGCGTGGCGCTAATCTCAGCCAGCCGCATATTGCCAAGATACGCATTGAAGGCACGATCTTTGAGAATGAAGAGCTTCTCAAGCGTCTTGACCGCATTGCCAAAAGCGATGCCGTCAAGGGCATGATCGTGATCCTCGATTCGCCCGGTGGTACCACGGTCGGCGGCGAAACCATCTATGAAGCCATCCGCAAGATCGCCGAAAAGAAGCCGGTGGTGACACAGGTCGGAACCCTTGCCGCATCCGCAGGCTATATGATCGCAAGCGCATCCGACCATATCGTGGCGCGCCAGACCTCCATCGTCGGCTCCATCGGTGTGCTGTTCCAATATCCCGATGTGTCGAAACTTCTCGATACGGTTGGCATCAAGGTCGAAACCATCAAATCGACACCCTTGAAAGCCGAACCCAATTATTTCAGTCCGGCCAGCGAAGAAGCCAAGGGCATGATCCGCAGCATGATCATGGATTCCTATGACTGGTTCGTCGATATCGTTGAAAAACGCCGCGGATACAGCCACGATGAAGCACTGGCCCTTGCCAATGGCGCGGTTTTCACCGGACGCCAGGCGCTTGAAAAAAAGTTGATCGATGGGCTTGGCGGTGAGGAAGAAGCCATTACATGGCTCAAAAGCAAGGGGCTTTCCGACAAACTCCCGCGCGTCGAATGGAAGCCTGTGAGCGAAGACACCGGCTTTTCGCTGCGTGATCTCATCATTCATGCCGGTGCGAAACTCATCGGCGTGCCGCAAAATGCCGAAGGTGTGATCAATCAGATCGCCAAAGAGCGCATCTTCCTTGACGGACTTCTTTCGGTTTGGCACGTTGACGGAAAGCCGGATGCCAATTCGGCCAACTAATCACCGCAAGCACCAAGTCTTTCGGTACAAACAACAAATAGAGGTTTAAAGCCGTGATCAAATCGGAACTCGTTCAGATTATCGCAAGCCGTAATCCGCATCTTTTCCAGCGCGATGTCGAAAACATCGTCGGTGCGGTTTTCGATGAGATCACCGATGCGCTTGCGGAAGGCAATCGCGTCGAGCTGCGCGGCTTTGGCGCTTTTTCGGTCAAAAACCGCCCGGCCCGCAGCGGTCGCAACCCGCGCACAGGCGAAACGGTTTCGGTGGAAGAAAAGTGGGTTCCCTTCTTCAAGACCGGCAAGGAGCTGCGCGACCGTCTCAATGGCGCCGCCTGATTACCGATCATGGTCGCAAAACGCGTTGCCACAATCGTCATTCTGGTTCCGGTCGCGGTCATCCTGATCGCGCTCTCGGTGGCAAATCGCGCGCCTGCCACGCTGACGATTGATCCGTTCAATCCCGGCAATCCGGCACTTTCCTATAGCGCACCATTTTTCATCTGGTTGTTCGGCGCGCTTTTGGCGGGTGTTCTGATCGGCTCCACCGTAACGTGGCTCACGCAGGGCAAGCACAGGCGTAAAGCGCGTCATAGCCAGAAGGAAGCAGTGCAACTGCTGGAACGCGCGGAAGCCGCAGAAAAGCGCAACCTGCCCGCCAGCCTTTAGAAGGCTGGCCAGGCTGTAGCGCTTGTGAACATCTTTTTTCCTTTTGTTTCGTCGATAATTCGCCTACCTACAGCGCAAAAGCATGAGCGGAGTGTGTGGTGAAAGCGCCAAAGGGAAAAGGCAAAAAACAAGCCAGCGACAGGCAGGCGGCCCAGAAAACGGGCAAGCAGGAGCGTGGCTTTGAGCGTCCGCGTCAGGATGCGGCGTTCAAAAAGCCGCGTCCGCAATTCGCCAAGGCAGCCCCAAAGGCAGTCGAAGACAAGCCAGCCGCCGCGTTGCGCGAGATAAAGCCCTATTCCGGCCTGCGCCCGGCTGAAAAACTTCCCGTTATTCTCGAAACCGAGCCGACCGCTGATTATGCACTGCTTGACAGCGGCAACGGCTTGAAGCTTGAACAATACGGACCCTATCGCATCATCCGTCCCGAAGGACAGGCCATCTGGCTGCCGCATTTGCCGCAAGGCGAATGGGACAAGGCCGATGCCGTCTTCACCGGCAATACGGATGAGGAAGGCATGGGGCGCTGGGCGTTTCCAAAAATCCCGCTCGGCGAAACATGGCCGATGAGCCATGACGGCATTCATTTTCATGGCCGTTTTACATCCTTCCGCCATGTCGGCGTCTTCCCCGAACAGGCCGCGCACTGGTCCTATATGGACACGCTCATTCGCGACAACGTCAAGGCCGGGCGTCCGGTCAAGGTGCTCAATCTGTTCGGCTATACCGGGCTTGCCTCGCTTGTGGCAGCACGTGCCGGTGCCGAAGTCACCCATGTCGACGCCTCCAAGAAGGCGATTGTCTGGGCGCGTGAAAATCAGGACATGGCCGAACTGTCGCAAAAACCGATCCGCTGGATTTGCGAGGATGCCATGAAATTCGTCGCCCGCGAGGAACGGCGCGGCAGTTTCTACGACATCATCCTGCTCGACCCGCCCGCCTATGGCCGCGGCCCCAATGGCGAGGTCTGGCAATTGTTCGAGCATCTGCCGGCCATGGTCGATACCTGCCGCTCGATCCTGACGCCAAAGCCGCTGGCCGTCATTCTCACCGCCTATTCGATCCGCGCCTCGTTCTTTGCCATTCACGAACTGATGCGCGACCGTTTTACCGGGCTTGGCGGCACGGTCGAATCGGGCGAACTCATCCTTCGCGAACGCTCCAGCGACACTGGCACCGGGCGCGCGCTTTCCACATCCATGTTCAGCCGCTGGGTAGCCAAATGAGCCGTAACGACGATTTTTCCAAAAGCGGACATTCCCGTGCCGAACATTCAAAGGTTGGACAGGTCAAGGAAGTTACAAGCCTTGCCAATCCGATCGTCAAGGATTTGCGCTCGCTGGCGCTTAAAAAATTCCGCGACCAGCAGGGCGTGTTTCTGGCCGAAGGGCTGAAACTGGTGATCGACGCTTTTGAGCAGGACTGGCGCATCAAGACGCTGGTCTTCGCCAAATCCGGAAAGGGTAACAAGCTTGTCGAACAGGTGGCCGCACGCACTTTCGCCAAGGGCGGGCTGGTGCTGGAAGTGACCGAAAAAGTCATTGCCGCCATCACGCGGCGCGACAATCCGCAGATGGTGGTCGGCGTCTTCGAGCAGCAATATCAGCTGCTTGGGGCCTTGGAGCCCAAGGACAACGACGTCTATATTGCGCTTGATCGCGTGCGCGATCCCGGCAATCTCGGCACCGTCATCCGCACAGCGGATGCGGTTGGCGCCAAGGGCGTGATCCTGATCGGCGACACCACCGATCCTTTTTCGCTCGAAACCGTGCGCGCCACCATGGGGTCGGTTTTCTCGGTGCCGCTCTACAAGGTCAGCGAAGCCGAATTTTTGAACTGGCGCAAGGGATTTTCGGGCCTGATCGTTGGCACACACCTCAAGGGTGCTGTCGATTACCGCACCATTCCCTATGCCAAAAAGCCCGTGGTGCTTTTGATGGGCAATGAGCAGCAGGGCCTGCCCGACACGCTGGCCGAGACTTGCGACAAGCTTGCGCGAATCCCGCAGGCAGGACGCGCAGATTCGCTCAATCTCGCCATTGCCACCGGCGTGATGCTTTATGAAATTCGCCGCGAGGCGCTCACCCTTGATGAGCGGGGATAATTGCCATGAAGCGTCACGCGGTTCTCTCTTCGCTTCTGGTGGTGGTGTTTGCGGTCCTGATCGACCAGCTCATCAAATATTGGGTCGAAACCAGCATGGATTATGCTGAGCAGATCGACCTTCTGCCCTTTCTGGCGCTGTTTCGCACCCATAATGAAGGCATCGCCTTTTCCATGTTGGCAGGTCTTCACGACTGGGGGCTGATTGCCATCACCGCTGTCGTGATCTGTTTCGTGCTTTATCTGTGGTGGACCAATGCGCCGGACCGCGTCTTTGCGCGCTATGGCTTTGCGCTGGTGATCGGCGGGGCCATCGGCAATCTGATCGACCGCGTCATGCACGGCTATGTGGTCGATTACGTGCTGTTTCACCTGCCGACATGGTCGTTTGCCGTGTTCAATCTGGCCGATACCTTTATCACGGTGGGTGCTGGCCTCATCATTCTGGAAGAGTTCCTGGGCTGGCGGCGCGAACGCGCGGCGCGCTGATAATCGAGCGATATCTCCACAGATCGCTTGATCGCCGCTCACCTTTCACATAACCTTCACATGTGGATTTACAATATTTTTTAAAGGGATAGCACCGCCCATCCGAAATGACACATTGGTGACATGCTTCTGTCATGCTCACGTAGCACAAAATCTCTAGGACGCTGGCAGCGCGTGGTTAAAATCCGCGTTGTGAGTGCACGGAGGAGAGAACGGATTTCCCTGTGTTTTCAAACACACGCCGTTCAGCAATGCGTGAATAGACAAATCAGGAGCGAATCATCATGACAGTACTGCTTGGAATGGGCCAGCAAATCATTGATGATACGACCATGTCAGGCTTAGAAGCACCACAGCCCCTGTTGTCTCCCACCGACGGACCGATTGTTCTCGGACGCATCGGCGCGCTGGAAGTCCGCCTTGCCAATTCGCGTGAAGCCATCGAAGCCGCACAGGACCTTCGGTTCCGCGTGTTTTTTGAGGAAATGGGGGCGCGCAAGGAAACCATCGAAGCGGTGGAAACCCGCGACGCCGACCGTTTCGACGCGATCTGCGACCACCTTCTGGTCTATGACACGGCTCTGCCGGTGCCTGAACACCAGCAGATCGTCGGCACCTATCGCCTGATGCGCAGCGAACAGGCCGAAAAGGCGCATGGCTTTTATTCGGCAGACGAATATGACGTGCAGCGGCTGGCGCTGTCGCGCCCGACTCTTCGCCTTCTCGAACTCGGCCGCTCCTGTGTGAAAGCCGAATACCGCTCCAAGCGCACGGTTGAGCTTTTGTGGCAGGGCGCATGGGCCTATTGCCGCCGCCATTCCATCGATGTGATGTTCGGCTGCGCCTCTTTCCACGGCGCGGTTCCCGCCGCTCACGCACTTGGCCTGTCGTTCCTTTATCAGAATTGTCGCGCCACGCCCGACTGGGATGTGCGCGCGTTGCCGCATCGCTATCAGCCGATGGACCTGATGCCAAAGGAAGCCATCAACAACAAGGTAGCGCTGTTCTCCATGCCGCCTTTGGTGAAAGGCTATCTTCGCCTTGGCGCGATGATCGGCGATGGTGCTGTCATCGATGAGGCTTTCGGCACCACGGATGTGTTCATCATCCTGCCGATTGAGCGTATTTCGAGCCGCTACATCACCTATTACGGTGCGGAAGCCAATCGTTTCATGAAATAAACAAAGGGCGAAGAGAAATCTTCGCCCTTTCGTTTATGCCTTATCGGCTAGTGGTTTTAAGATTCCAACATTTGCTCTTAGGAGTGGAGTAACGGGATGCAAATGTTGGAATCAAACCACTAGTGATTTCAGCTTGTAAATCAGCTCCAGCGCCTCGCGCGGGGTCAGCTCATCCGGGCTGATTTCGGCGACCGCCTTGGATAAGGCGTTGTCCGATGACGCCGATTTGGCCTTTGGCTGTTCCTGTTTCAGCACCACCGAGAACAGCGGCAGGTCATCGATCAGCTTGTCGGCCTTGCCTGATGTCTCGCCTGCTTCCAGCTGATGCAGAACGTCACGCGCGCGGTTGACCACCGCTTCCGGAAGGCCTGCAAGACGCGCCACCTGCACGCCATAGGAACGGTCGGCTGCCCCCTTTGCCACCTCATGCAGGAAGACGACATCATTGTCCCATTCCTTCACGCGCATGGTGACGTTGGAAAGCCGCTTGAGCTTTTCCGACAGCGCCGTCATTTCATGGAAGTGGGTTGCAAACAGTGCGCGGCAGCGGTTTTTCTCGTGCAGATATTCAACCGCTGCCCAGGCAATAGAAAGACCGTCGAAGGTGGCAGTCCCACGCCCGATCTCATCCAGAATGACCAGCGAGCGCTCGCCCGCCTGATTGAGGATCGCCGCCGTCTCCACCATCTCGACCATGAAGGTCGAGCGCCCGCGCGCCAGATCGTCCGATGCGCCGACGCGGCTGAAGAGCCGGTCGACCACGCCGATATGCGCCGACCCCGCAGGCACGAAAGACCCCATTTGTGCCAGAATGGCAATCAGTGCATTCTGGCGCAGGAAGGTCGATTTACCGCCCATATTGGGGCCGGTCAAAAGCCAGATCGCGCCATGATCATTGTCGTCAGCGGGCGAAAGATCGCAATCATTGGCAACAAACGGATTGGCCGCCTGACGGCGCAAGGCCTGCTCGACCACCGGATGACGGCCGGCGACAATGTTGAACGACAGGCTGTCATCAACAGCCGGGCGGCAATAGCCCTGTTCTTCGGCAAGCGTGGCAAGCGCTGCCGAAACATCAAACACCGCAAGGGCGGCACTTGCGGCCCGGATACGCTCGGCATGGCTCACTGATTCCGCCGTCAGTTCCTCAAAGATCGCAAGCTCAATGGACAGCGCGCGGTCGGCGGCATTGGCGATCTTGCTTTCCAGTTCCGCGAGTTCCGTCGTCGTAAAGCGCATGGCATTGGCCATGGTCTGGCGATGGATAAAGCGCCCCTTGGCCGCGTCCGTATCGGTCATGGCACCGGAATTGTTGGCCGTCACCTCGATGAAATAGCCAAGCACATTGTTATGCTTGATTTTCAGCGACTTGATGCCGGTTTCCTGGATATAATCGGCCTGCAAACCGGCAATCACCCGACGCGACTGATCGCGCAACGCGCGCATTTCATCGAGTTCGTTATTGTAACCCGCCCGCACGAAACCGCCGTCGCGTTTCAAAAGCGGCAATTCATCGGCAAGTGCCCGGTCGAGATGGGCAGAAAACACTGCGGGCATGGCGGCAAGCGCGTCACGCGCATGGGCCAGTTCGTCGGGCATAAAGGCGCCTTCGAGAAGCGCAACCACGGATCCCGCTGCCTCAAAGCCGCGCGCCAATGCGCCGAGATCACGCGGTCCACCGCGCCCCACCGCAAGGCGCGACAGCGCGCGCGGCATGTCGGGCACGCCTTTCAACTCGACCCGTAGCCCCTCGCAAACTGTGTGCTCGCTCAAAAGCCACGACACGGAATCAAGCCTCAGCGAAATCGCCCGGGGGTCGGTCAGCGGCGCGGTCAGCCGTTCGGCAATGAGCCGCCCGCCACCGCCGGTCACCGTGCGATCGATGGCTTTCAAAAGACTGCCGTCGCGATTGCCCGACATGGTGCGCACCAGTTCAAGACTGGCGCGGGTTGCCGGATCGATAAAGATCGTGCCGCCTTTATGTTCGCGCTCGGGTCGCATCAAGGGCGGGCGTTCGGCAATCTGCGTCTTTTCGATATAGGCGATGGCACCGGAAATGGCAGATAACTCGACCCGGCTGAACTGGCCAAAACCATCAAGCGTTGCGACATCGTAATAGCGCTGGATGCGGGTCCCCGCCGCCGCACTGTCAAACAGGGTTGCGGGCTGCGGCGTCACCGCCTTGCCGACCAGATCAAAGGTTGGGCGCAGCTCCTCATCATGAAAGGCCGTATCGGCCACCACCAGTTCACGCGGGTCCACGCGCATGATATCGGCATAAAGCCGCTCCGGCGTGGTTTCTGAAACGCGAAATGTGCCGGTGGAAATATCGATCCACGAAAGTGCGAGAGCATTATCGCCCTTGGTGCGCCCCAGCGCCATCAGGTAATTGGACTGCGATGGATCGAGCAGCTTTTCTTCGGTCAAGGTGCCGGGCGTCACAAGGCGGATCACGTCACGGCGCACCACGGATTTCGAGCCGCGTTTCTTTGCCTCAGCCGGGTCTTCCACCTGCTCGCAGACGGCGACGCGATAGCCTTTGGCAATCAGCTTTTGCAGATAATCATCGGACGCATGCACCGGCACACCGCACATGGGAATGTCTTGCCCGAGATGCTTGCCGCGCTTGGTCAATGTGATGCCGAGTGCGCGCGAGGCCTCGACGGCATCGTCGAAAAACAGCTCGTAAAAATCGCCCATGCGGTAGAAAAGCAGCGAATCGACATTCGCCGCCTTGATCTCGATATATTGCTCCATCATGGGCGTGAGGCGAACAGCCGTATCCTGCGCGGGTTTTTCCCCTGCTTCCAATTGCCCCTCACCGACCTTCGCTTCCATACAAAACCTTCATTTCTTGCGATTTAAATCCATTTAAAGACATGATTGTATCAATTACATGCCATTAAGGATCAAAATCTATTCCCGAATGCGCTGTTTACACTCAAAGCCTGTGGCGCTATCGAATGCGACCCGCATAGTATTCCGGAGCGAACATGACAGTCTCACAGCCGAAGGGCAACACATCAGAACGCGCACCCACAGCCAGTGAGAAGGAAGCGCTCGATTTTCATACGCAAGGCCGTCCCGGCAAGCTGGAAATCACGCCCACCAAGCCGATGACCACACAGCGTGATCTGTCGCTTGCCTATTCGCCCGGCGTCGCGGTTCCGGTCAAGGCCATCGCCGAGGATGCGAACCTTGCCTATGATTACACCGCCAAGGGCAATCTCGTCGCCGTCATTTCCAATGGTACGGCCATTTTGGGCCTTGGTAATCTCGGCGCGCTCGCTTCCAAGCCGGTGATGGAAGGCAAGGCAGTGCTGTTCAAGCGCTTTGCCGATATCGACGCCATCGACCTTGAGGTTGATACCACCGACATCGACGCCTTCATCAATTCCGTGCGTTATCTTGGCCCTTCCTTCGGCGGTATCAATCTGGAAGACATCAAGGCGCCCGATTGTTTCATCATCGAGCAACGCCTGCGCGAAATGATGGATATCCCGGTTTTCCACGATGACCAGCACGGCACGGCGATTATCGCGGCGGCAGGCATGATCAACGCGCTGCACATGACAGGACGCGACATCAAGACGACGAAACTCGTCTGCAATGGCGCAGGCTCGGCCGGTATCGCCTGTATCGAACTCATCAAGGCGCTGGGCTTCCCGTCGGAAAACGTCACGCTCTGCGACACCAAGGGTGTGGTCTATCAGGGCCGCGAAGAGGGCATGAACCAGTGGAAATCCGCGCACGCGGTCAAGACCACGAAACGCTCGCTCGCTGACGCCGTCAAGGATGCCGATATTTTCTTCGGCGTTTCGGCCAAGGGCGCGCTGACCAAGGAAATGGTCGCCTCCATGGCACCCAATCCGATCATTTTCGCCATGGCCAATCCCGACCCGGAAGTAACCCCGGAAGAAGTGGCGGAAGTACGCGATGACGCCATCGTTGCCACCGGGCGTTCGGATTATCCGAACCAGGTCAACAATGTGCTGGGCTTTCCCTATATTTTCCGTGGTGCGCTCGATGTGCGCGCCACCACCATCAATGACGAGATGAAAATCGCCGCCGTTCACGCCATTGCGGAACTGGCGCGCGAGGACGTGCCCGATGAAGTGGTTGCGGCCTATCAGGGCGGGCGTCCGCGCTTTGGTCCGCAATATATCATCCCCGTGCCGTTCGACCCGCGCCTGCTGGCAACCGTCTCGGCGGCTGTTGCCAAGGCTGCCATTGAAACCGGCGTTGCGCGGCGCGTCATTGAAGATATCGAAGGCTACAAGCAGGAATTGCTGGCGCGGCGCGACCCGATTGCTGCCACTTTACGCGGTATTTTTGAGCGTGTGCGCCGTCAGCCAAAGCGCATCGTCTTTGCCGAAGGCGAGGAAGAACAGGTCATGCGTGCCGCCGTTTCCTACGTCAATCAGGGGCTCGGGACCGCACTTCTGGTCGGACGCGAGGATGCGGTGAAAGAAACAGCACAGGCCGCCGGTGTCGATATCGACCGTCCGGGCATCGAGATCATCAATGCGCGGCTTTCAAGCCGTAATGCGGCTTATGCCGACTATCTTTATGAAAAGCTGCAACGCAAGGGCTATCTCACACGCGATTGTCACCGCCTGATCAACAATGACCGCAATCATTTTGCCGCCTGCATGGTGGCGCTGGGCGACGCCGACGGCATGGTGACGGGCCTCACACGCAATTACGCGACCGGTCTTGGCGATGTGCGCCGCGTGATCGATTCAAAACCCGGTCATCGTGTGGTCGGCGTTTCGATTGCGCTTTGCCGCGGACGCACCGTCTTCATCGCCGATACGGCTGTGCATGAAAAACCCTCTGCCGAGGAGCTGGCCGATATCGCCGTTGAAGCCGCAGGCATGGCACGGCGCATGGGCTATGTGCCGCGCGTGGCGCTGACCGCCTTTTCGACCTTCGGCCATATGGGCGGCGAAAGTGCAACGCGTGTTCAAGAAGCCGTGCGCATCTTGACCGCGCGTCACGTCGATTTCGAATTCGACGGCGAAATGAGCGCCGATGTGGCGCTGAACCCCAAGCTGATGGAACAATATCCCTTCATCCGCCTGTCGGGCCCCGCCAATGTGATCGTCACTCCTGACAATCATTCGGCCTCGATTGCCGCTGATATGCTGCAGGAACTGGGTGGCGCGACCATTATCGGCCCGCTGCTGATTGGTCTGGACCGTCCGGCACAGATCGTAACGATTGGCGCGAAAGACAGCGATATCGTCAATATGGCGGTGATCGCCGCCTATAATGCGACGAATTGATCAATCGTTTGATGCTTGTCAAAAGGCCGGGCTTTTCGCCCGGCCTTTTGTTTTGGATGTTCATATATGTCAAAAGTCGCTATAGAAAAGCCGCCTCTCATAAACCGGACATATAGTCGTATGCGCGCCCATGACCTGAAGCTGGATGAACTCATCAATCCCGAGACGTTGCGCCGCAAGATCGATGAACTGGCGGATTCCACCGAAGAAAGTTACGCCAGCGCTTCCGTGCGCAAGGTGGTTTTGCAGGCATTGAAAGACGCGCTGATCCGCGGGCGCAACACGGCTGAGAACTGGCTGCGCAAGGATGGTGGTGGCACACTTTGCGCAAGACGCCTTTCTTATCTCATGGACACGCTGATTTCAGCCCTGTTCGAGTTTGCAGCGACAAAGGTCTATCCGACCGTCAATCCGTCGAGGGCGGAAAACATGACCGTGGTCGCCGTCGGCGGTTATGGGCGCGGCGGGCTTGCGCCCGGCTCCGATATCGATCTGTTGTTCCTGCTGCCCTACAAGCAGACGCCATGGGGCGAGCAGGTCGCCGAATATATGCTCTATATGCTCTGGGATATGGGGCTGAAGGTGGGGCATGCCACGCGCAATGTCGATGAATGCATTCGCCTGTCGCGCGAAGACATGACCATCCGCACCTCCATTCTGGACGCGCGTTTTCTGACCGGAAACCGCGATCTTTTCAACACGCTCATTACCCGCTTCGACGAAGAAGTCGTCAAGGATAGCGGGCCTGAGTTCATTCAGGCGAAGCTTGCCGAGCGCGATGCGCGCCACCGCAAGGCGGGCGAAACGCGCTATCTGGTCGAACCCAATGTCAAGGAAGGCAAAGGCGGCCAGCGCGATCTGCACACGCTGTTCTGGATCGCCAAATATTTCTACCGCGTCAAATCCAAGGAAGAAATGGTCAAGCGCGGGGTTCTATCGCGCACCGAACTGCGCCTCTTCAACAAGGCTGAGGATTTTTTGTGGGCGGTGCGCGCCCATATGCATTTTGCAACGCTGAAAGCCGAAGAGCGCCTGTCCTTCGATATCCAGCCGGAGATTGCCGAACGGCTCGGCTATACCGCGCATCCGGGCCAGAACTACGTCGAACGCTTCATGAAGCACTATTTTCTGGTCGCCAAGGACGTGGGCGATCTCACCCGCATTTTATGCGCGGCGCTCGAAGAGCAGCAGGCCAAGCACGTGCCGGGTTTCAACCGCATTTTTTTGACCTTCTCGCGGCGCAAGCGCAAGCTGTCACCGGGCGGCGAATTTATCGATGACAATCACCGCATCAACATCGCAACGCCGGATGTGTTTCGCGATGATCCGGTCAATATCATCCGCATCTTTCATCTCGCCGACAAGCATGGGCTGGAATTTCATCCCGATGCGATGCAAAGGCTGACGCGCTCGCTGAAACTCATCAATGCGGAGCTGCGTGAGAACCCGGAAGCCAACCGGCTGTTTCTCGATATCCTGACTTCGCCACGCAATCCCGAACTCATCCTGCGCCGCATGAACGAATCGGGCGTTCTGGGCAAATTTATTCCCGATTTCGGCAAGATCGTCGCCATGATGCAGTTCAATATGTATCATCACTATACGGTCGATGAGCATCTGTTGCGCTGCATCGCGGTGCTCTCGGAAATCGAGCATGGCGAGTTGCAAAGCGAGCATCCGCTGTCCAATCGCCTGATGGCCACCCTCAAGCGCGACCGTCATCTCCTCTATGTAGCGCTTCTGCTGCATGATATCGCCAAGGGCCGCCCCGAAGACCATTCCATCGCCGGCGCGCGCATTGCCCGCAGGCTTTGCCCGCGTTTTGGCCTTTCGCCTTCTGAGACCGAAACCGTCGAATGGCTGGTGCGCGAGCATTTGACCATGAGCATGGTGGCGCAGTCGCGCGATCTCAACGACCGCAAGACGATCATCGATTTTGCCGACACGGTGCAGACCATGGAGCGGCTGAAACTGCTGCTCATCCTCACCGTCTGCGACATCAAGGGCGTCGGCCCCGGTGTCTGGAACGGCTGGAAAGGTCAGCTCTTGCGCACGCTTTTTTATGAGACCGAGCTGGTGCTGACCGGTGGCTTTTCGGAACTGCCGCGCACCGAGCGCGACCGGCAGGGCCGTGAGGCATTGGGCGAAAAAATCGCCGACTGGCCGGAAGCCGAGCGCGAAGCCTATCTCAGCCTCCATTACACCAATTATTTCCTGACCGTGAGCCTCGATGATCAGGTGCGCCACGCCAATTTCATCCGTGAGGCCGACCAGAAAGGCCGCGCGCTTGCCACCATGGCCAAGCCGCATACATTCGAGGCCGTCACCGAAATCACCGTGCTCGCCCCCGACCATCCGCGCCTTTTGTCGATCATTACCGGCGCATGTGCGGCGGCAGGTGCGAACATCGTCGACGCGCAGATTTTCACCACCGGCGACGGGCGCGCACTCGACACGATCCTGATCAACCGCGAATTCGACACCGACGAGGACGAGCGCCGCCGCGCCGAACGCGTCGGCAAGGTGATCGAGGACGTGCTGTCGGGCAAGGCGCATATGCCCGATGTTCTGGCCAAGCGCACCAAGCCAAAACGGGGTTCCAAGACGTTCAGCGTGGAGCCACGGGTGGAGATCAACAACACGCTTTCCAACAAATTCACCGTGATTGAAGTGGAAGGTCTTGACCGGCCCGGCCTTTTGTCCGAACTAACCGGCCTTATTTCCGATCTTTCGCTGGATATCGCTTCGGCGCATATCACCACCTTTGGCGAAAAGGTCATCGACAGTTTTTACGTAACCGACCTCGTCGGCCACAAAGTATCAAACGCCACCCGCCAGAACGCCATCCGGCGCAAGCTTCTCGCCTTGCTTGATGCGAATGGAACAAAGCGGGCAGCAGCATAAGCCCAGCATAGGCATCAATATGAGTCTCGTTAAAAAGTTCGCGACCGTCGCATCCGGCACGCTGATGAGCCGCATTTTCGGCTTCACGCGCGAAATGTTCATGGCGGCAGCGCTTGGCACCGGACCCGTGGCCGATGCCTTCAACGCAGCGTTCCGCTTTCCCAACACGTTTCGCCGCCTGTTTGCCGAAGGCGCGTTCAATTCGGCTTTCGTGCCGCTCTTTGCCAAAGAGATCGAAAAGAATGGCATGGATGGCGCGCGCCGCTTTTCCGAAGAAGTGTTCGGCGTGCTGTTCAGCGTGCTTCTGGTCATCACCATCGTGATGGAATTGTCGATGCCGTTTCTGGTGCACACCATCATCGCACCGGGCTTCAGCGACGACCCGACCAAGTTTAACAACACCGTGCAGCTTGCAACCATCATGTTCCCCTATCTCGCCTGCATGTCGCTGGCGGCGATGATGGGCGGTATGCTCAATTCCCTGCATCGATATTTTGCAGCCGCCATTGCGCCGGTCTTCCTCAACATCATCCTGATCGGCGTTCTCGCCTATGCCTGGATGAATGGTCATGACGCGCTCGCCGTTGGCTATGGGCTTTCGTGGGGCGTGATGGCGGCGGGCATCGTGCAACTGGTGATCGTCTGGGGCGCTGTGCGCAATGCGGGCATAAAGATCGGCTTTCGAAGGCCGCGCCTCACCCCCAACGTCAAGCGGCTTTTGGTGCTGGCGCTGCCTGCCGCCATCACCGGCGGCATCACGCAGATCAACCTTTTGATCAACACCAATATCGCGTCCGGCATGGAAGGGGCGGTGTCCTCGCTGGTTTATGCCGACCGCATCTATCAGTTGCCGCTCGGCGTGGTGGGAATCGCGGTGGCAACCGTGCTTTTGCCGGAATTGTCGCGGGCACTGCGGGCAGGCCATATGAATGAGGCCTCCAACCTGCAAAACCGCTCGGTCGAGTTCACGCTGTTTTTGACGCTGCCTGCTGCCGCTGCCCTTCTGGTCATGTCGGAACCCATCGTGCGGCTTTTGTTTGAGCGCGGACAGTTTAACTGGCAATCGACGCTGACCGTCTCGTCCATCCTTGCGATCTACGGGCTTGGTCTGCCAGCCTTCGTGCTGATCAAGGCGTTCATTCCGGGCTTCTTTGCGCGCGAAGACACGCGCACGCCGATGATTTTTGCGGGCGTCTCCGTCGCGGTCAATATTTCGCTGGCGCTCACACTGTTTCCGCGCATGGGGCCATCGGGCATCGCCATTGCAGAGATCGTCGCCGGATGGGTCAATGCGGGCCTGTTATTTGCCACTTTGGTGCGGCGCGGGCATTGGGGACAGGATGCGCCGCTGTTAAAGCGCATTCCACGCCTGATGATTGCAACGGCCATCATGGCGGTCAGCATTCATTATGCGATCGGTTGTTTCCACAATGCCCTTTCCTCGGCAGCACCCTTTTCCATAAGGGCTTCGTCCGTAGGCGCTATCGTCATCGGTGCGATGATCATCTATTTCGCGCTGGCCTTTGCGCTCGGCGGCACCAATATGGCGATGATCCGGCGTAATGTGAAACGCGGCGGCAAAAAAGCACCAACCGACGACGCGCAATAATTGCGCTTGAAAGCGACAAGAGCGTCTGCGAAAACACGCGCATTCAAAATCCCTTCGCTCTCCACCGGCGAAGGCCATTTACTCCATGCAGGAAACCACCATGAGCACGTTCAAACCGCTTGTCTTCTCCGGCGTCCAGCCGACCGGAAATCTTCACCTCGGTAATTATCTGGGGGCGATCAAGCGGTGGGTCGAGGTGCAGGAAACGCAAGACTGCATCTATTGCGTGGTCGATATGCACGCGCTGACCGTATCGCCCGATCCGGTTGAACTCATGCAATCCACCCGCGAAGTGACAGCAGCGTTTCTCGCCGCAGGGATTGATCCGAAAAAGAGCATCGTCTTCAACCAGAGCCGTGTGCGCCAGCATGCGGAACTGGCATGGGTGTTCAATTGTGTGGCGCGCATGGGCTGGATGAGCCGCATGACGCAGTTCAAGGACAAGGCCGGCAAAGACCGCGAAAACGCTTCGCTCGGGCTTTTCGCCTATCCAAGCCTGATGGCCGCCGACATTCTGCTCTATCGCGCCACCGCCGTGCCGGTCGGCGAAGACCAGAAGCAGCATCTGGAACTGACCCGCGACATCGCGCAGAAATTCAACAATGATTATTCTGACCGCATCGCGGCTCTGGGCATCGGCACCAATATGCAAGTGGGCGACGAGACGGTTTCGGGCTTCTTCCCGCTGACCGATCCGATGATTTCCGGCCCTGCCATGCGCATCATGTCGCTGCGCGACGGCACCAAGAAAATGTCGAAATCCGACCCTTCCGACCTCTCGCGCATCAACCTGATCGATGACGAGGATACGATCACCAAGAAGGTGCGCAAGGCCAAGACCGATTCCGATGGCTTGCCGTCGGAGGTTGACGGTCTGGCCGGTCGCCCGGAAGCCGACAATCTCGTCGGTATCTATGCGGCCCTTGCCTCGCAGTCGAAACAGGACATTTTAAACGAATTCGGCGGACGCCAGTTCTCGGAATTCAAGAGCGCACTGGCTGATCTGGCGGTCGCCAAACTCTCGCCCATCACCCATGAAATGCGCCGACTGGTCGCCGACCCAACCCATATCGATCAGGTGTTGCGCGATGGCGGCGAACGCGCAAGCGTGATTGCCGAGAAAAACATGCGCCATGTCCGCGACATTATTGGTTGGCTTCAGGACTAAAAAAGAAGACTGAAAAATATCTGTCCCCCGCTTGCGGGCGGGCGGGCAGAGTGGCAAATTGCGCCCATGGTATCCAAAAGACTTAGCCGGGAAGCCGGTCACCGCCGCAAGTTTCTTGCCGTCATTGACGAAACGCCCGAATGCGAGCGTGCGGTTGCCTATGCCGCACGGCGCGCCAAAAATACCGGCGGTTCGCTAGTGCTGCTGTTCGTCATCGATAATTCCGATTTCCAGCAGATTCTCGGCGTCGGCGAAATCATGCGCTCGGAAGCCGAGGAGCGAGCGCGCACAATCTTGGAAAAATTTGCGGCCTCCATGCGCGAGCAGCAGGGTATCGAACCCGAACTCAGCATCCGCGAAGGCGAAACCGCAGAAGAGCTGATCAGCCTGATCGAGGAAGATCAGGATATCGCCATTCTGGTTCTGGCCGCCGGTTCCGGCAAGGAAGGCCCCGGTCCGCTGGTGCAGTCACTTGCAGCACGCGCGCAATTTCCCATTCCCGTGACCGTGATCCCGCAGGCGCTGAGCGACGAAGACATTGATGCGGTGACGTGATCACCCTATATTGATGACAATGAAAGTGCTGCGCATGCCGTCGAACTTGCTTCGTGGCGTGAACACGCTTATTGGAATGGTTCCAGATTTTACCAACGGAGAACGTGCATGTTCATCCAGACCGAGACCACGCCCAACCCGGCGACCCTGAAATTTCTGCCCGGCAAGGTCGTGATGCCGGAAGGCACTGCCGATTTCCGCGATGCTGCAAGTGCGGGCACCACGTCTCCGCTGGCTGCGAAACTCTTTGCGGTTCCCGGCGTCACCGGCGTTTTCTTCGGCTATGATTTCATCACCGTCACCAAGGAAGACGGCGAGTGGCAGCATTTGAAGCCCGCCATTCTCGGCACGATCATGGAACATTTCATGTCGGGCGCCTCGGCCATGGCAGGCAATGCCAATGCGGATGCAGCCAACGCCCATGGCGATGAAGAATTTTTCGATGAAGCCGACACGGAACTCGTCGAGACGATCAAGGAACTGATCGAAACGCGCGTGCGCCCGGCTGTGGCGCAGGATGGCGGCGACATCACCTTCCGTGGCTTTGAAAACGGCACGGTTTTCCTGCATATGAAGGGCGCGTGCTCGGGCTGCCCGTCGTCTTCGGCAACGCTGAAACACGGCATCCAGAACCTTCTGCGCCATTTCGTGCCGGAAGTGCAGCAGGTCGAACAGATCTGAATTTTTATATCGGAATAAAAAAGGCCGCATCGAGCGGCCTTTTTCGTGACTCGTGCAGGCGTTTTACTGCTTGACGATAACCTTGGCACCTTTTTCAGCGCGCTCATAGAGATCGATAATATCCTGATTCATCAGGCGAATGCAGCCCGACGACATCGACTTGCCGATCGACCACCATTCCGGTGTGCCATGAATGCGGTAGCCGGTATCGCCGCCCTTGTTGAAGAGGTAAAGTGCGCGCGCGCCAAGCGGATTTTTAAGCCCCGGATTCATGCCATTGCGATAGCGGGCAAGTTCCGGCTGACGGCGGATCATGGCCGCAGGTGGCGTCCAGGTTGGCCATTCGCGCTTCATAGCAATACGCGCCGTGCCCGCCCAGCCAAAACCTTCGCGGCCCACACCAATGCCATAACGCATGGCCTTGCCGCCCGGCATGACGAAATAAAGGAATTTTTCGCGCGTATCGACAATGATCGTGCCCGGCGCTTCGCTGGTCGAATAGCTGACGATCTGGCGGCGATACTGACTCGGAATTTTTTCGCTGGGGATTGCCGGAATCGTATAACCGGCATCACGGACCGACGAATAGGACGCCGTATAAAAAGTTCCACCAACTGTGGAGCAGCCAGCAAGCGCGCCTGCAAGAAAGAGTGCTGTCGTCAGTTTAAGGACGCGAAAAGCCATGCATTCCCCCAAAATCAAATGGTGCCGTCAAAAGAGCGAATCGCTCGGTTAAGCTCGATAATGCGGTAGTATTGTTAACCATGTGTTAACCGTAAATTGAAAAATTCTTTCTTTTGCCATAATTTTGCATTTCTTCGCCATATTCGACCCAGCTTTGCATCAGCTTTCCTTATTTACTCCGGCATTTCTGATTGTTTTGGCTAAATATCGAGCGCAAAATATCGGCCATGCCCATTGTGATTCCCAATCGCACCCACCCTCTCTCAGATGGACGACAGTCGGAAAACGCCCTCATCGTGCGCCGCGGCGTACAACGGCTTTTTTTGGAAATGGGGTTGGCGGCTTTGCCGGAATTGCCGCTTGCTTCAGGCAGACGTGCCGATCTCATCGCTATCAGCCGCAAAGGGGAAATCTGGATCGTGGAAATCAAATCCTCGATCGAAGACTGGAAGGCCGATCATAAATGGCCGGGCTACCGCGATTATTGTGACCGGCTGTTTTTTGCCACCCATCCGGGCGTGCCGCAGGATATCTTTCCAAAAGATTGCGGCTTCATTCTTTCCGACGGCTATGGTGCGGAAATCTTGCGCGATGCACCCGAACATAAGCTTGCGGGTGCCACCCGCAAAGCCCTGATGCTACGCTTTGCGCGTGCGGGTGCGGCCCGGCTGACAATCGCCGAGCTTGCCGGTCTCGATGTGCCGGATACCGACCTTGACTAGTGTTTAGCGCGGGGCGCGCTTGGCCAGAATGCGTTGCAATGTGCGACGATGCATGTTGAGGCGGCGCGCCGTCTCGGACACATTGCGTTCGCACATTTCATAGACACGCTGGATATGTTCCCAGCGCACGCGGTCCGCCGACATCGGATTTTCAGGCGGCGCAACTTTTTCGCCCGGACGGCGGGTCAGGGCTGCAAAAACCTCGTCGGCATCTGCGGGTTTGGAAAGATAATCGATGGCACCCAGCTTTACCGCGTTCACAGCGGTGGCGATATTGCCATAGCCGGTCAGAACGATAGCGCGGGTATCGGTGCGACGGGTACGGATGGCTTCAATGATGTCCAACCCGTTGCCATCTCCCAGACGCATATCCACGACTGCATAGGCAGGGGCGGCGGCTTTTGCGGCGGCAATACCTTCTTCAACCGATTCGGCTGTCGTCACCTGAAAACCCCGGCTTTCCATCGCACGCGCCAGACGCTGCAAGAAAGGTTTGTCGTCATCAACCAGAAGGAGGGTGGGGTCGTTGCCTATGGCTTCGGTATCTTCCTGCTTCAAGTCGTCCATCGGGTACTTCCTGCCTGAGTTTTTATATCCTTATTGGTATCCCTGCGTCAAAAAGTCAAATAGCCATTGAATCTTTGACGCAATTTCTGAGCCCGGGAATTGCAGCACAGCTCACAAGCTTTTGTATTCAGTGAAGAATTTTGAAAGTATGCACAAAAAGTTGAGCACAGGAATTTTTTCAAGCGCCGCTTACGCGCGATTAAAAGCCGAGCGTGGCCAAATCACCCTGACCTCAGCCCCCTGCCCCGGATTGTTGCGATTACGGAAGGTGATCTGCGCACCGGAGCGTTCCAGAAGCGTCTTGGCTATAAACAAACCAAGCCCCAGACCGCCGCCATGCTGGCTGCTGTCGCGGCTGCTCATATACGGCTCGCCAATACGATCGAGGATTTCGGGTTTGAAGCCATTACCGTCATCCTCGATGGTCACGCTGACCTGGCTATCTTCCCAGCCCCAGGTGACGACGACATTTTCGCGCGCGAAATCGACCGCGTTCTCCACCAGATTGCCCAGCCCATAGAGAAGCCCGGGATTGCGCCGCGTGACCGGCTCCGGCTTCGGCCCTTCCTGTTTGTGCACATCGAGCCTGATACCGAAATCGCGATGCGGTGCGATCACCTCCTCGATCAGCGAGGAGAACGGCAGGCGCGACATATGTTCCTCGCCTTCCGATGACAGGCTCGTCAACCGTTGCAGGATTTCACGGCAGCGCTGGGTCTGCGAATGCAGGAGGGCTATGTCTTCCGAAAGCGCCGCATCCTGCGTATGCGCACGCTGCATCTCCTTGACCACCAGAGCGATTGTGGCAAGCGGCGTTCCCAATTCGTGGGCTGCCGCGGCAGCAAGCCCGTCAAGAGCAGTGAGGTGCTGCTCACGCTGCAAAATCAGCTCGGTGGCCGTCAGCGCATCGCCGAGCTGGCGGGTTTCTTCGGCAATGCGGTAGGCATAAACGCCGGTAAAGCCCAAAGCCGATACGATAGCGCACCAGATACCAATGACGAAAAGCAGCGGCAGATCCAGCGTTTCGCCCGGATACCAAGGCAAAGGCTGATAGCGTACAGTGAGAACCGAGGTGCAGACCACCACCAAGAACGCCAACGCCAGCGTGTGACGCGCCGAAAGCGCGGTGGCCGAAATGATCACCGGCACAATCATCATGATGACGAAGGGGTTTTGCAGCCCGCCAGTCAGATAGAGCAGACCTGCAAGCTGAAGCACATCGAAACCCAGCCCGAGGCTGGCAGCCATCGGCGTAAGTCTGTGGCTCGCGGGAAAGCGGAACGAGAGATAGAGATTGAGCCATGCAGAGGCTGCAATGAGTGCAAAGCAGACGCCGATCTGAAACGGAAACTGCAGATAAAGCGCCACAAACATAACGGCTGCCGTCTGTCCGACAATGGCAAGCCAGCGCACGCGAACGAGCGTGGTCAGCCGTGGGCGGCGGGAAAGATTGGAAGCGCGATTGTCGAATTCTGCGTGCATAGCTACCCCTGTCACGCCTCCTTATGAGGGAAGCCGATCAAAGGCGCAAGCATATCTGTGTCATCCCGTCGCAGGGTCAGTGGACATAGGCTGTGCCGGTTTCGCGAACACAGAGCCACGACGTCAATCCGGATTCGGTTCGCCGATCTGCCAATCTGGTGCATTTTCCAAAACTGCTGGCCAGTGTCCTTCGCATTCATGCTCGGCGAAGGGTGGTTCCACGATGTAATCGCGATCACAATATTGCCGAAGCCATTGGGCAGCGCGCTGTTCGCAATAGCGTGCATTGAGCGGTGCGCCCTTCTCATCAAGTTCCAGATTGTTGGTGAATACGGTGTATACCATTTCCATGGCGCTCGGATCCTGCAACACGTCTGAATAGTCGATACCTTCCAGGAGTGGGTTTCCGACCGTTCCATTCGCAATCCAGAGCGAAAATCTGGCGAAAACGCCACGGAGTTCGGGGTGCATCTTACGCCGCATCATGCCTCAAACTGTGTCACAACTGTCTTTGCATTTCTTAAAACGCAGCCGGGTGCTTGTAAATGTAGCGGCGCTGGTTTCCAGTGCCCAATCAGGCCCTTTCGCATGTGGCGCTTAAAGGTTGCATTTCCTGCTTCAAAGAAACGGCGTCATTTTAACTGCCGCGCGGCTTTGCCCTTCGCGTGGCTTCCGCATTGGCCGGATCGTCTGGCCAGACATGTTTGGGATAACGCCCGCGCATGTCGGAACGCACATCCGCCCATGATCCAACCCAGAACCCCGGCAAATCGCGGGTGATCTGGATCGGGCGATGGGCGGGCGATAAAAGCTCCAGCAACAAGGGCACGCTGCCATTGGCAATCGACGGGTGCGTGGAAAGGCCAAACAGCTCCTGCACGCGCACCGCCAAAACGGGTTCTTCCGCATCATAGCGGATTGGAATATGCGAGCCGGTCGGCACGGTGAAATGCGTTGGCGCAAGCTGCTCGACGCTGCGCTGCAAGTCATAAGGCACGAGGCTCATCAGGCCGTTTTTGAGCACATGCGCGGGGATACGCGAAAGCTGTGCTTCGCCGGTCAGAAATGGCAACAGCCAGTCATCAAGCTTTTCGAGAAGGTGCTCGTCATGCATGGCTGGCCAAGGATCACCCAGACCGCGATGCAGCCAGCCCAGACGGCGGCGCAGGATTTGCGTGTCCTTGCTCCATGGCAGGATGTCCAGCCCATGGGTGCGCACCGCCTCGACGACGCCCTGATCGGCGGCAGCGCCCTTTGGCGCGGCAAGTGGTTTTTCCGATAAGGCAATCGCGCCGATTCGCACTGCCTCGCGGGCGCGAAGCGCGTTCTTGTCCGCGTCATAGACGACCTGTTGGCCGCTTTCGATCTGCTCGCCCAAGGCTTCGCGGATGTCGGCTTCCGTGATTTCTGCCGCCGCCAGAATGCGCGCGCGTCCGGCCCGGCCCGCCATATCCGTCACCACCAACCAGGATGCACGGCTGAGGCTCACCGCAGCATCGACCTCGCCGCCGCGGCCATTGGCCAGCAGAAACTGCCCCGTCGCACCTCGCGCTTTTGCCACACGGTCGGGGTAGGCATCGATCAACAGCCTCCCGACGCTGGAATTGACAGATGTCCCCTGATCAGGGACCGAACCGGCAATGCGTCGAGCCAGATTTCTCGCGCGTTGCGTGCGTGGTGAGCGATCATAGCGAAAGCGCGAAAAGCGGGTTTCAAGGTCGACATCATTGCCGCCAAGGCCGCGCTCGGTCAAAAGCATGGCGATTTCAGCAGCCTTCTGCGCTTCACCGCGTCTGCCAGCCGCAAGCACCATGGCCCCAAGCCGCACAGGAAGTGCGAGCTTGCGCATGGCTTCGCCATCGCGCGTCAAACGCCCCGTTTCATCGAGCGCGTTCAGCCGCTGCAACAGCGCTCTCGCCTCTTTCAAGGCCGGTTTGGGCGGCAGATCGAGAAAGGCCAATGTTGCCGGATCAGTAACACCCCAGGCGCTCGCATCGAGCACGAGAGAGGACAGGTCGGCTTCGAGAATTTCCGGCGGTGAAAAAGCTGGCAAAGACGCCGTCTGGCCCTGATGCCAGAGGCGGATGGCGACGCCCGGCTCGGTACGCCCGGCGCGACCGGCACGCTGATCGGCACTGGCGCGTGAAACACGCACGGTTTCGAGCCGCGTGAGGCCGGTATCGGGTTCATATTTCGGCAGCCTTGCAAGGCCGGAATCGATCACCACGCGCACGCCATCAATTGTGATTGAGGTTTCGGCAATGGAGGTTGCAAGCACCACCTTGCGAAAACCTTTTGGTGCGGGCTTGATGGCCGCGTCCTGCGCTTGTGCTTCCATGGCACCATAAAGCGGGGCGAGGATAATATGAGCCGGCAAAATTCTTTTCAAAATGCCTGCCACGCGCTCGATTTCGCCCTGACCCGGAAGGAAAGCCAGAATGCTGCCACTCTCCTCGGACAGTGCCATCTGGATCGCCCCCACAACCGCGTCCTCGATGCGCTGATCGGGCTTGCGCTCGCGATAGCGAATATCGACGGGAAAGGCGCGGCCCTCACTCTTGATGATGGGCGCATCGCCGAGCAGCGACGCCACGCGCGCGCCATCAAGCGTTGCCGACATGACAAGGATTTTAAGATCATCGCGCAGCGCCGCCTGCACGTCGAGCGCCAGTGCGAGGCCAAAATCGGCATCGAGACTGCGCTCGTGAAACTCATCGAACAGCACGGCGGCCACGCCTTTGAGATCGGGATCATCAAGGATCATGCGCGCAAAGACGCCCTCGGTGACGACAAGGATTTTTGTTTTCGCCGACACCTTGCTTTCAAGGCGCATACGATAGCCGACCGTCTCGCCCGGCTCCTCGTTGAGCAACTGCGCCATGCGCCGCGCACTGGCCCGCGCCGCAAGACGCCGCGGTTCCAGAACCACGATCATGCCGTCCTTGCGCCAAGCGGCATCAAGCATATGAAGCGGCACAAGCGTTGTCTTGCCCGCGCCGGGCGGCGCGACAAGCACAGCGCTCCTGTGCGTGTTCAGCGCTTCATCAAGCTCTGGCAGGATGCGGGTAACGGGCAGATCGGGCAGTTTTGGCACAGGCGGGTCCACAAAAAATCGGGTCTTGTGGCTCTATATCCCATTGTGCCGCCTCACCCGCAAGACATCGCCGATTTATGAAACGCAATTTCCTTTAACGACGAAACAGCAAAAAGCCATGCTGCAAAAGAAGGATTTCGCGCCAATTGACATACTCCCCCATAGTATATAGATTGGCGGCAGATCGGGAGGTTTCATGCCGCATTCACCGGAAGACAAAAAGCGCGCGCTGACCCGTCTCAAGCGCATCAAGGGACAAGCGGAAGCGCTCGAACGCGCGGTGGAAGCTGGCACCGAATGCGCAGCCTTGTTGCAGCAGATCGCCGCCTTGCGCGGAGCCACCAACGGGCTGATGGCGGAAGTGCTGGAAAGCCATTTTCGCGAGACATTTGGCGAGACGCGCGCGGCAATCGCGGAAAAAAACGACCCCGGCACCGAAATCGACGCCATCATGCGAATTTTGCGAACCTATCTCAAATAGGCGCGTTACACGAACACGAAGAAAAGGAACGACACCATGAAATCACGCGCAGCCGTTGCATGGGAAGCCAACAAGCCGCTGACCATTGAAACCGTTGAGATCGGCGGCCCGCGGGCGGGCGAAGTGCTGGTCGAAATCATGGCGACCGGCGTCTGCCATACCGATGCCTACACGCTTTCGGGTCTTGATTCCGAAGGCAAGTTTCCGGCAATCCTCGGCCATGAGGGTGCGGGCATCGTGCGCGAAGTGGGCGCGGGCGTCACTTCCGTGAAGCCCGGCGACCACGTCATTCCGCTCTATACGCCCGAATGCCGCCAGTGCAAGACGTGCCTGTCGCAGCGCTCTAACCTCTGCACCTCGATCCGCTCGACGCAGGGACAAGGCTTGATGCCCGATAACACCACGCGCTTTTCGTGCGATGGCGGCGATGTGTTCCATTATATGGGCTGCTCGACCTTCTCCAACTTCACCGTGCTGCCGGAAATCGCCGTGGCAAAAGTGCGCGAAGACGCGCCTTTCGACAAGATCTGCTATATCGGCTGCGGTGTGACAACCGGCATTGGTGCAGTGATCTATACGGCAAAAGTGCGCCCCGGCTCCAATGTCGTGGTGTTTGGCCTTGGCGGCATCGGACTCAATGTCATTCAGGGCGCGCGCATGGTTGGTGCCGACAAGATCATCGGCGTCGATATCAACCCGTCCAAGGTCGAGATGGCCAAAAAATTCGGCATGACCGATTTCGTCAATCCGCGTGAGATTGGCAATGACAAGGTGGTGCAGGCGATCCAGGACCTGACCGATGGCGGTGCCGATTATTCGTTCGACGCTACCGGCAATACCGATGTCATGCGTCAGGCGCTTGAATGCTGCCATCGCGGCTGGGGTGAATCGATCATCATCGGCGTGGCCGAAGCCGGCAAGGAAATTGCCACGCGTCCGTTCCAGCTCGTCACGGGACGCGTCTGGAAAGGCACGGCGTTTGGCGGCGCGCGCGGCCGCACCGATGTGCCAAAAATCGTCGACTGGTATATGGACGGCAAGATCAACATCGATGATCTGATCACCCACACCATGCCGCTTGACGAAATCAACACGGCTTTCGATCTCATGCATGAGGGCAAGTCGATCCGCTCGGTGGTGGTTTACTGATGACGCAAAAAACCTTCGTCTCGCGCTGGGATGAATTCGACGCTTTGACGCCGCGCGCGCTTTATGAAATTCTCAAACTGCGCGTGGACGTCTTCGTGGTCGAGCAGAAATGCCCCTACCCCGAGATCGACGGCAAGGATTACACCGCGTTTCAGCTGCGCATTCTCGATGGCGAGCGGCTTGCGGCAAGCTTGCGGGTGCTGCCGCCGGAAGGCGATGGCAAGCCGGCAAAGATCGGGCGCGTGGTGGTTGATGCCGATTATCGCGGCTATAAGCTCGGCCAGCGGCTAATGCGCGAGGCGATCGATTTTGCACAGGCAAAATTCCCCGGCCTTGCCATCGAACTGGGCGGGCAGAGCCATTTGCAGAAATTCTACGGCTCGTTCGGCTTTGCGGTCATTTCGGATGAATATCTCGAAGATGGCATTCCGCATGTCGATATGCGTCTTGAGCCGCAGGGAGCCGCCGCCTGATGTTTTTGCTGCGCCGCCATATGTCGTTTTATCTGGCAGCTATTGGCGGCGCAGCAAGCTTTGTTATTGCGTGGCTTTTTAAAAGCCCGCTTGCGCCGGTCATCGGCGCGAACTGCTTTTTCGTGCTCTATCTCGCTTTGAGCCTGCTTGCGATGCCGGGCCTTAGTGCCGCCTATCTCAAGAAACACGCGGCCAGCACCGACGAGCCGGTCTGGCTCATCTTTCTGGTCACATTCGCAACCGTCATGGTGGCTATTGTTTCGCTGTTCATGCTCGTCAACCAGCAACCCAAGGCCGAAATCTTTCCGTTGGTGATGACGCTTGCCTCCGTGCCGCTTGGCTGGGCCACTATCCACGTGATGACGGCCATTCATTATGCGCATGTTTTCTGGGAGCCAGAGGCAAAGACAAGCGATAAAAAGCGCGCGCCTCAGCACAAGGGCGGCTTTGGCTTTCCCGAAACGCCCGACCCTTCGGGCTGGGATTTCGCCTATTATTCCTTTGTCATCGGCATGACAGCCCAGACATCGGACACCAATGTCACCACCACGCAGATGCGCAAGATCACGCTGTTGCACAGCATCGTCTCGTTCTTTTTCAACACCGTGCTTGTCGCCGCCGCCGTCAACGTCGCGGTGAGCCTTGGCAGCGGGTCATAATCCGGAGATTTCTGATGGAAACCATCTCGACTGCAAAAAGTTTTGGCGGAACGCAAGGCCTCTATCGCCACAAGAGCGAAACCACCAAATGCGACATGACTTTTGCACTTTTCCTGCCGCCACAGGCGGACAATGGCCCCGTGCCGGTGCTGTGGTATCTGTCGGGTCTCACCTGCACGCATCAAAACGTCATGGACAAGGGCGAATATCGGCAACTGGCCGCAGAGCTTGGCATTGCCGTCCTTTGCCCCGATACCAGCCCGCGTGGCGACGTTGTGCCCGACGAGCCGGATAACTGGCAGTTCGGCAAGGGCGCTGGCTTTTATCTCGATGCCACGCAGCCACCTTTTGCGCAACATTATCAGATGTATAGCTATATCACGCAGGAACTGACCGAACTGGTCGCGGAAAAGTTTCCGCTCGATATGGAGCGTCAGGCGATCACCGGCCACTCCATGGGTGGGCATGGCGCGCTGACCATTGCGCTCAAAAATCCCGACCGCTTCAAATCGGCCTCCGCCTTTGCGCCCATCGTGCAGCCTTCGACGGCCGGATGGTCAAAGCCTGCACTGGAAAAATATCTGGGGCCTGAGGAGCGGGCATGGCGCATTTATGATGCCGTCAACCTGATTGAAGATGGCTTTCGCTTCCCGGAATTTCTGATCGATCAGGGAACGGCTGACGGCTTTTTAAACGAAGGCCTGCGCCCGTGGCTCTTGGAAGAGGCCTGCAAAAAAGCCGAGATTGCGCTGACGCTCAACATGCGCGACGGCTATGACCATTCCTATTTCTTCATCTCGACCTTTATGAATGATCATTTGAAGTGGCATGGTGAGCGGTTGAAGCGCTGATCAGCGCTTCGTCACCTTCATCGGCAAACCGCCCTGCGGCTGCGTGGTGAGTTTTTGCACTGGCCACGGCTTTGTGGTTTCCAGCGCCTCGAAACGGCGCCCATCGAGCAATGTGGCAAGCGCTATCACCGCCTCTTGCAGCGCGAAACTGGCCCCGATGCACACACGCGGCCCCGCGCCGAACGGCAGATACTGGAAGCGGTCGATGCTGTCGCGGTTTTGCGGCCAGAAACGGCTCGGCATGAAGGCATCGGGCTGGTCCCAGTAAAGCCTGTGGCGGTGGATCACCCATGGCATGACAAGAACCGCCGTGCCCTTGGCGATTTTCAGATCACCAAACTGGTCGTCTTTGGCCGCCTCGCGATTGATTGATGGGGCTGGCGGATAAAGCCGCATGGCCTCTTCAAAGGCGGCGCGCGTCAGGGGCAGTTTCGCAAGCCATTCCTGCGGCGGCACATCATGGCCGCCATCGGCGAAAAACGCGTCGATTTCGGCTTCCACAAGGGCGCGGTCTTCGGGCGCCTTTGCGAGAAGATAGAGCGTCCAGCCAAGGGCGCGCGCCGTCGTTTCGTGACCAGCACCGATGAAGGTGATGATATTGTCCTCGATCTCAGCCCGGCTCAAGCCCTCGGGGCCTTCGGCGCGCAAAAGCAGCGTCAGGAAATCGCTTGGGACATCCTCGCTTTTGTCCATGCGCGCCTTGCGCAGCGCAATGGTGTCGGCGACGAGCTGGCGGAAGAAGCCAAGCGATTGCTGGCCGCGCAGCCGCGTGAAACGCGGCAACCAGTCGGGCAGGCCCAAGAGATCGAACGGATCGACGCGCCCCATCGTCTCGAACAATCTGTCGATCTGGTTGGCAAAATCCTTCGGGTCGCCCGCGATCTCGCCTGAAAACAGCGTTTCGGCCAGAATGTCATAGGTCAAAAGCGTCATGTCATGGGCGACATCGGTGATGACGCCGTTGGTCCTGTAGCGCTCGACGAAAAGCTCGGAGCGCTCGCGCATCGTATTGGCAAAGCCGCCAATATGGCGCGGCGTGAAGACCGGCGCCATGGCCTTGCGTGAGCGCTTCCACACGGCCCCTTCCGCCGTCAACAGACCATCGCGCAACAGCGGGCGCAGCACGCGCTGGCGGATGGCGGACATGGGGTAATTGGCTGCCTGATCGACCAGCACATGACGGATAAGCGCCGGATCATTGGCGATGATCGTGCGCATGCCAAGCCAGCTTGAATCCACCCATGGCTCGTTGTAGATCGGCTCGCCCCACAGTTCGAGCGGGTTTTTATACACCACCCGCATCATCTCGAAACGCCCCACCGGCGTCTCGCGCGGACGCGGTGCGGGCGGCACAAAAAGCTTTGCCGTTTGTTGCGTGTTGGCGGTTAGGACGTCCATGTTGGCTTACCTCGCAGATCAAAACTGCCCCTTGCATTGTTATGTAAGAGCCAATTGTGGCGCTTCCAGAAGTATATTCGCCGCATGGGCGACGGCGGTCAGAAGCTTAATCGCTGCATGTTCCGCGCCCGCGGCGCAATGCGCGGCAAAGGGGAAAGAATCCCCGGCATTTTTCGCTGTTAAATTTGGAAAAAATGCCTTTAGCGCCTATATTAAAGCCATGTTTGTCGTGTGATTCGACACTTTGTTTGATGCTGCATTTGCAGCAGGCTCCAAGGCTGCGTTCGCAGCAGGTTTTCGAAAGATTTTCATGAGCGATACGCCATCGATGAATTCCGAAGCGCCCGCCGAATATGGCGCGGATTCCATTCGTGTTTTGAAAGGGCTGGATGCCGTTCGCAAGCGTCCGGGCATGTATATCGGCGACACGGACGACGGCTCGGGCCTGCATCATATGGTCTACGAAGTCGTGGACAATGCCATTGACGAAGCGCTGGCCGGACACGCCACACTGGTGACCGTCACGCTGAATGCCGATGGCTCCTGCACGGTGACCGATAATGGTCGCGGCATCCCCACCGACATCCACAAGGAAGAAGGCATTTCAGCCGCCGAAGTCATCATGACCCAGCTTCATGCGGGCGGCAAGTTCGACCAGAATTCCTACAAGGTTTCCGGCGGTCTGCATGGCGTGGGCGTCTCGGTGGTCAATGCGCTTTCGGTCTGGCTGAAACTCACCATCCGTCGCGCCGGTAAAATCCACGAGATGAGCTTTACGCATGGCGTGGCCGATGCACCGCTTGCGGTCATTGGCGAGACGTCGGATGGCGAAACCGGAACGGCTGTTTCCTTCCTGCCTTCGACCGACACATTCAGCATGGTCGAATTCGATTATGACACGCTGGAGCGTCGCCTGCGCGAACTGGCATTTTTGAATTCCGGCGTGCGCATCAAGCTGGCCGACAACCGTCACGCCGATGTGCGCGAGCAGGTGCTGCATTATGATGGCGGCCTTGAAGAATTCGTCAAATATATTGATCAGAGCAAGAAAGCGCTGATCAGCGAGCCGATCTATATCCGCAGCGAAAAAGACGGCATGACGGTGGAAGTCGCCATGTGGTGGAACGATACCTACCACGAAAAGGTGCTGTGCTTCACCAACAACATTCCGCAGCGCGATGGCGGCACGCATCTGGCAGGTTTCCGCGGCGCGCTGACGCGTCAGGTAACGGGCTATGCCGACGCGTCCGGCATGACGAAAAAGGAAAAGGTTTCGCTGGTCGGTGACGATTGCCGCGAAGGCCTGACCGCCGTTTTGTCGGTCAAGGTGCCGGACCCGAAATTCTCCTCACAGACCAAGGACAAGCTGGTGTCCTCGGAAGTGCGCCCCGTGGTCGAAAGCCTCGTCAACGAAGCGCTCTCGACATGGCTGGAAGAGCATCCAAGCGAAGGCAAGATCGTGGTGGAAAAGGTCATTCAGGCCGCAGCCGCCCGTGAAGCCGCCCGCAAGGCGCGCGACATCACGCGTAAGAGCAATCTGAGCATCACTTCGCTGCCGGGAAAACTCGCCGATTGTCAGGAACGCGATCCGGCGAAATCCGAACTCTTCATCGTCGAGGGCGACTCGGCCGGTGGTTCGGCGAAAAGCGGACGCTCGCGCCAGAATCAGGCCATCCTGCCCTTGCGCGGCAAGATTTTGAACGTCGAGCGCGTGCGCTTTGACCGCATGCTGTCGTCCGAACAGGTCGGCACGCTGATCACGGCGCTCGGCACCTCGATCGGCAAGGACGAGACGCACGGTTTCAACCCCGACAAGCTGCGCTATCACAAGATCATCATCATGACCGATGCTGACGTCGACGGCGCGCATATCCGCACCCTGCTGCTCACCTTCTTCTTCCGCCAGATGCCGGAACTGTTCGAGCGCGGCCATCTCTATATCGCGCAGCCGCCGCTCTATAAGGTGACGCGCGGGAAATCCTCGCAATATATCAAGAACGAAGCGGCTTTTGAGGATTTCCTCATCGAGACGGGTCTTGAAGAAGCAGCGCTTGAAGCCGCCAATGGCGAAGTGCGCGCCGGTCCTGATCTGCGCGCATTGGTCGAGGATGCCCGCACGCTGCGCCAGCTTTTGAACGGTCTGCACAATCGCTATGACCGTGCGGTCGTCGAACAGGCAGCGATTGCCGGTCTGCTCAACCCCGAAGCCTCGCGTGACGACGCAAGCGCACAAGCCTCCGCCGATGTCGTCGCCAAGCGTCTCGACATGATCTCGGAAGAAACAGAGCGCGGCTGGTCGGGCCATGTCACGGGTGAAGGCGGCTATCGTTTTGAACGCACCGTGCGCGGTGTGAAGGACGTTGCCATTCTCGATATGGCGCTGCTTGGCTCGGCGGATGCACGTCAGATTGCGCGCGTGGCCGAACGGCTGGCCGAAACCTTTGCTGAACCACCGGTTCTGCGCCGCAAGGACAAGACCGACACCGTGTCGGGTCCGGTGGCGCTGCTGGAGGCGATTTTCGCGACAGGTCGCAAGGGTCTCACGCTGCAACGCTATAAAGGTCTTGGCGAAATGAATGCCGAGCAGCTTTGGGAAACCACGCTCGACCCGAATGTGCGCTCGCTGTTGCAGGTCAAGGTCAACGACGCTACCGATGCAGATTCGCTATTCTCACGCCTGATGGGTGATGAAGTGGAACCGCGGCGTGAATTCATTCAGGAAAATGCCTTGAGCGTCGCCAATCTCGACGTGTGACGGTATTCATCCGTTTGCGCTCCATAGAAAAGCCCCGCATCGCTGCGGGGCTTTTTATTGTTCTGTCATCAAAACTTATAGGCAACGCCCAGACGCACTTCATTGGTTTTGAACTTGTTGTCGACCTTTACGATGTCCGCAAAATTATAATTTTGTTTGCCGTAATCCGTGTAACGATATTCAAGTCGCAGAACGACATTATCGGTTGCGGCATAGTCTATACCGGCACCGGCAGTCCATCCGGTACGTGTATCAGTCTTCGCGATACTGCCATTTGGTGACGTACCGCTGTTGCGGATATTACCAAATGCCACGCCACCAGCGATATAGGGCATGACACGATCGATGGCGTAGCCCGCCCGGGCGCGTACCGCACCCGACCAGCGCAGATTGCTGTCCAGAGCGCCCGTGTCACCATCCACGGTTTCGGAATGTTTTCCGCTCAGATCATTATAGGTCGCATCGGCATCGATACCCAACACGACACTATTGCCGAGGTCGAAGTTATAACCAGCGTAAAGACCACCCAGAAAACCATCCGATTTCACATTGATATTATCATCGGCCCCATCGAGCGCGAAGCGGGACTTGCCCCAGCCATAACCGACCTGCCCACCAATATAGGCTCCAGACCAGGTGAAGGACGGAGCGACAACCACCGGCACCGGAGCAGGTTCCACAATGGCATCAGCTGCCCTTGCTCCTGTAGCTGCCAGACAGGCAGCCGAGACAAGAAGAAATAATTTAAGCTTCATAAAAATCTCCTGAATGAAACTCCGATTAAATATACGAATATACTATAGATACCCCTCAGTTAAAATATTTATTATTTTAGTAATACGAATGAAATATCAAATTTTTACACGTAATTTTTTGGTATTTTTTTAAAAATAATAATTAAGTTTATTGAAAATTGAGATTTTTATTATAAATTACTCTGTATTTTCGCCTGATGTGATTTCAGGATTTGAAGTTCCTAGGCAGAAATGCCATGTCAATGATAGGAACTTCAAAGCCACCACACTAGGGTGAAATGTCATATAAAGCGTGTTGCACTTTATCCTAGTCAGGAAGCGCGCTTTAAGTTTTTGATTTTACGCGCATCTTTTCCGAAAACCGACCAACCTTCAATCATAAAAAACCCCGCCGAAGCGGGGTTTTTCAACCACAAGGGAAAAAAAATCAGAACTTATAAGCGACGCCGAGGCGGACTTCATTGGTCTTGAAGTCATTCTTGACCCGCAAACCGTTGAAATCGAACGACTTATCACCGTAATCGGTATAGCGGTATTCAAGACGCAGGATCACATTGTCGGTCGCGGCATAGTCGAAGCCACCGCCAACGGTCCAGCCGGTCAGCGTCTTGCTTTCTGAAAAGCCTACACCATAGATGTCGCCATTGTTCTTCACACTACCAAAGGCCACACCACCGGCAATGTAAGGCAGAAAGCGGTCAAAGGCGTAACCTGCGCGTGCACGCACGGCACCCGACCAGCGCAGCTTGTTGTCAAACGAGCCGACGGCGAGATCGCCATCATAGACGTCGACGCCCTTGGAAACATCATTGTAAGTAATGTCGCCGTCAACACCGAGAACAACGTTGTTTCCGAGATCGAAATTATAACCGGCATAAAGACCGCCGAGGAACCCATCCGGCTTAACGCTGTCAAAAGTGGCAATATCTCCGCTGAAGCCAGATTTGCCCCAGCCATAACCGATCTGGCCACCGATATAGGCGCCATTCCAGGTGAAGGTTGGCGCGGCGATCACGGGGGCTGGTTCGTCAACGATATCATCAGCAGCCTTTGCGCCTGAGGCAGCAAGAAGGGCGACGGTGGATGCGAGAAGGAGAGCCTTGATCTTCATGTTAACCTCCTGATGGAAACTCACTGAACCAAGTATTGCCCATTAATATAAGCTTACTCTCATAAAAGTCTGTAGCAGGAGCGCCACAGTCATAAAAATCTCATATTGCATCACAAAGCCTCGCACAAAGGCGATGAAATTTTTGTCAAAGCGATAAAACAGTCTGCAATTAAAATGCAAAACCCATGAGACACATATAAAACCCAATGAATTGCGATTTCCTAATTAAAAATTTAATCTATTATATTCATATACGTTAATATACTTTGCCAATTAAATCTGTATTTTCGTATACTATTCTAAAATCAAATATTTTGGTGAGAAAAATGAAGAATTTACTCTCTATCTTTATTGTCAGCGCCATCAGCCTGTCATGCATCGGCTATGCTTCTGCATGTACCTCTTCCTCCAACGAGGGCTGTGTGATCCACTGTCCGACTGCGGATCCGATTTTTTACCCTTTTTGCACAGGGGAACCAGCGCATAAGTAAGGCGGTCTGATAAAAATAATTGAACCGGCAGGCTTTCTTGCTTGCCGGCTCAATTGTTCAAACAATGCAGCATCCCGGCTAAAGCACCGGAGGCTACTTTGAATATTCTCAGCTATGGGCGAAAATATCCGCTTCCGGCCAGCCCATCAGATCAAGTTCAGCGCGCGTCGGCAGGAACCTGAAGCAAGCCTCGGCCTGTTTTGCGCGCCCGTCGCGTTCAAGACGCTTTTCAAGCACGGCCTTGAGGCGATGCAGATAAAGAACGTCGGATGCGGCATATTCAAGCTGCGCCTGTGAAAGCACGTCCGCCGCCCAATCGGATGACTGCTGCTGCTTGGAAATCGACACCTCCAGCAATTCGCCGCAGATTTCCTTCAAGCCATGCCGGTCCGTATAGGTGCGAGTCAGTTTCGAAGCGATCTTGGTGCAGAAAACCGGCTGCGGCATGGTGCCGAAGGCATGGGCCAGCACGGCCAGATCAAAACGGCCATAATGAAAGATTTTTGTGATCGAGCGGTCTTTCAAAAGCTTGACCAGATTGGGCGCCTTCTTCTGGCCTGCCTCGATCTGGATCACGTCCGCCGTGCCATCGCCGGGCGAAATCTGCACCACGCAAAGCCGGTCGCGATGCGGGTTCAGCCCCAGCGTCTCGGTGTCGATAGCGACAGAATCGACCTGATAATGTTCGAGATCAGGCAGGTCGTTTTTATGAAAACGGATCGTCATATGCGATAATTCCTTACTTGGCGGCGATAGCTGCCATAATGCGTACCCATGAGCGTTGGCCCTTGTGGAAGGAGTTGAGCTCATATTTCTCATTGGGCGAATGGATGCGGTCGTCTTCAAGACCAAAACCGACCAGCAGCGATTCCATGCCGAGGAAGGTGTCGAAGTCGCCGACAATCGGGATTGAGCCGCCCATGGCGATCAGCACGGCAGGCTTTGGCCATTCGTCGGACAGCGCATCCTTCGCCTTCGAGACAAGCGGGGAATCATAGGGCAACTGGATCGCCGGCGAGCCGCCATGCGGATGGAATTCCACCGTGCAATCGGCAGGCAGGCGCTCTTCGACAAAGGCGCGGAAGGCCGCTCTGATCTTGTCGGGGTCTTGCTTATGCACCAGACGGAACGACACTTTGGCCGAAGCCTCAGCCGCGATCACCGTCTTGAAACCTTCGCCGGTATAGCCGCCGATGATGCCGTTGACTTCCGCGGTCGGGCGCGCCCAGGTCAGTTCCAGCACGCTGCGGCCCTTTTCGCCCGATGGCACGGAAAGGCCGATGGGTCCGAGGAAATTTTCCGCCGTGCGGCCAAGGCTTTCCCATGATTGCAGGATTTGCGACGGGGTTTCTTCGACACCGTCATAAAAACCCGGCAGCGTCACGCGCCCGGTTTCATCATGCAGGTCGGCCAGAATTTTCGAAAGAATATGGATCGGGTTTGCAGCAGCGCCGCCGAAAAAGCCCGAATGCAGATCGCGGTCGGCGGCTTTAATGACAATTTCCTCGCCGACGAGACCGCGCAGGCCCACGCTGATGGCGGGCGTTTCAGCGTCCCACATGGCCGTGTCGCAGACCAGCGCCACATCGGCTTTCAGTTCGTCCTTATGCGCATCAAGGAAGGGTTTGAGCGATGGCGAACCGGATTCCTCCTCGCCCTCGAACAGAAGCGTCACCTTGACCGGCAGATTGCCATGGATCGCCTTATAGGCGCGGCAGGCTTCGACAAAGGTCATCAACTGCCCCTTGTCATCCGAAGTGCCGCGTCCGGTCAAAATCTTGCGGCCATTGGCTCCCACCTTGATCGCCGGTTCAAACGGATCGTTTTCCCAAAGATTGAGCGGATCGACCGGCTGCACATCATAATGACCGTAAAAGAGCACATGCGGCGCGTCGGCGCTCGCGCCCTCGTGATGGGCGACCACCATCGGGTGACCGGGCGTATCGCGCACACTTGCGTCAAAACCGATCGATTTCAAATCTTCGACCAGCCATTCAGCCGCCTTGCGGCAATCTTGCTTATAGGCGGGATCGGTGGAAATCGACTTGATCCGCAGCAGATCGAACAGGCGTTCGAGGCTTTTATCGAGATTGGCGTCGAGATGATCGAGAACTTTATCGAGGGATGGCGCGGACATGATTATTTCCTGACGAGTCGTAAAACTGTCGGCACACTACAACCAGCAACGCACAGAAGAAACCCCGTCCCTATCCGCCTATCTTATATTTGAAAGCCGGACATGAATTGGCCGTCACGGTGAGGGGGGATACCGTAACGGCCATATCACTACACTCAAGGCAGCAACCCGGAGAGGGGAATGAGGCTGCTGCCCGCATCCGGCAACCAACGGGGGACGGGTTGGAAACCGGCGATCAACATACTGTCGATGTCCCTGATCTGGCCCTTCAAAAGTGGCTATTCAAGGGCAAAAAAGATTACAAATCCGTAACAAAAACGTTATGGCCGCGTGATGAATCCATGCCGGATGGCAATCGCGCACAGGTTTCAGGTGGATGGAGCCCTCTCCTGACACGCAGACAGTTCCCTTCCAGCGCGGTTTCCTCTAATTCTGAGCCATGAAAAAAGGCGATCATCTCTTTCTCGTTGACGGTTCGGGCTATATTTTCCGGGCCTATCATGCCCTCCCGCCGCTGACCCGCAAGTCGGACGGACTGCCGGTCGGTGCCGTTTCCGGCTTCTGCAACATGCTGTGGAAGCTGTTGAAAGACGCGCGCGACACCGATGTCGGCGTGGTGCCGACGCATTTCGCGGTCATTTTCGACTATTCGTCGAAAACCTTCCGCAATACGCTTTATCCTGATTACAAGGCCAACCGCACGGCCCCGCCGGAAGACCTCATTCCGCAATTCGGCCTGATCCGGCAGGCGACAAAGGCCTTCAACCTGCCCTGTATCGAAAAGGAAGGGTTTGAGGCCGATGACCTGATCGCCACCTATGCGCGTATGGCCGAACAGGCGGGCGGCGACGTCACCATCGTCTCTTCGGATAAAGACCTGATGCAGCTCGTCACTGAAAACGTGTCGATGTATGACGGCATGAAGGACAAGCAGATTTCCATTCCCGAGGTGATCGAGAAATGGGGTGTGCCGCCGGAAAAGATGATCGACCTGCAATCGCTGACCGGCGACAGCACCGATAATGTTCCCGGCATTCCCGGCATCGGCCCCAAAACGGCGGCGCAATTGCTGACCGAGTTTGGCGATCTCGACACGCTTTTGGCACGCGCCGATGAAATCAAGCAGAACAAGCGGCGCGAAAACATCATTGCCTTTGCCGAGCAGACAAAAATCGCGCGCGAACTGGTGACGCTTAAAACCGATGTGCCGCTGGATGTCGAGCTTGACGCGCTGGTGCTGGAGCCGCAGGACGGCCCACGCCTGATCGGCTTTTTGAAGGCGGTCGAATTTACCACGCTGACGCGCCGCGTGGCAGAAGCCACCGACACGGATGCCTCAGCAATCGAGCCCTGCCATATTGAAACCGACTGGGGCAAGGATGCAGCCCTTGCTGACGTGCATGGCCCCGACATGGATGTGCCTGCCAAGGTCGAGACATCTGCTTCTGACGCCGTGCCGCAAGCATCAGCCGGTGGCCTGACACCCAAAGCCCTTGCGGAAAAACGGGGAGCGGCGGGCCTTGCCACAAGGATTGACCGCAGCAGCTATGTTGCGATCCGCGATATCGCCACGCTGAAACTCTGGCTGGCCGAAGCGGTCGAAACCGGACTGGTCGGCTTTGACACCGAGACCAATTCGCTCGATCCGATGCAGGCGGAACTGGTCGGCTTTTCGCTGGCGCTGGCTCCGCAGGACGGCGGGCCGGTGAAGGCCGTCTATGTGCCTTTGCAGCATAAAAGCGGTGCCGGTGATCTTCTGGGCGGCGGGTTGATCGAAGGACAGATCGCGCTTGATGACGCGCTCGCTGCACTCAAGATCGTGCTCGAAGACGCATCTGTCCTGAAAATCGCGCAGAACATGAAATATGACTGGCTGGTCATGCGCCGCCATGGCGTCAATATCGTTTCCTTCGATGACACGATGCTGATTTCCTATGTGCTGGATGCAGGCACCGGCGGCCACGGCATGGACCCGCTGTCTGAACGCTGGCTCGGCCATGTGCCGATCCCCTATAAGGACGTGGCAGGCAGCGGCAAAAGCGCCGTCACCTTCGATATGGTCGATATCGAGCGCGCCACGGCCTATGCCGCGGAAGACGCCGATGTGACATTGCGGCTGTGGCAGGTGTTGAAACCGCGCCTTGCAGCAGAGGGGCTGATGTCAGTCTATGAGCGGCTCGAACGCCCGTTGATCGACGTTCTGGCGCGCATGGAAGAGCGCGGTATTTCGGTTGACCGGCAGGTGCTGTCGCGGCTTTCCGGGGAGCTGGCGCAAAGTGCCGCCCGCTTCGAGGACGAAATTTATGAACTCGCCGGGGAAAAATTCAATCCCGGTTCGCCCAAGCAATTGGGCGATATCCTGTTCGGCAAGATGAACCTGCCCGGCGCCAGCAAGACCAAGACCGGACAGTGGTCCACGTCCGCGCAGGTACTCGAAGACCTTGCTGCCGCAGGCCATCCGCTGCCGCGCAAGATCGTCGACTGGCGCCAGCTCACAAAACTCAAATCCACCTATACCGATGCGCTGCCGGGCTTCATCAACCCGCAAACCAAGCGTGTCCATACCTCCTATGCCATGGCATCGACATCAACGGGGCGCCTGTCCTCATCGGACCCGAATTTGCAGAATATTCCGGTGCGAACCGCCGAAGGCCGCAAGATCAGGACGGCCTTTGTTTCCGAGCCGGGAAACAAACTCATTTCCGCCGATTACAGCCAGATCGAGCTGCGCGTGCTGGCCCATGTCGCCGATATTGCCCAATTGAAACAGGCCTTTGCCGACGGTATCGACATTCATGCCATGACGGCGTCCGAAATGTTTGGCGTGCCGGTGGAAGGCATGCCGTCCGACGTGCGTCGCCGCGCCAAGGCGATCAATTTCGGCATCATTTATGGCATTTCCGCCTTCGGTCTTGCCAACCAGCTTTCCATTCCGCGCGAGGAAGCAGGGCAATATATCCGAACCTATTTCGAACGCTTTCCGGGCATCAAGGATTATATGGAGGCGACCAAAGCTTTTGCGCGTGAGCATGGCTATGTCGAGACGATCTTTGGACGCCGCGCCCATTACCCGGAAATCAAGGCCTCAAACCCGCAGGTGCGCGCTTTCAACGAGCGCGCGGCCATCAATGCGCCGATCCAGGGGTCTGCCGCCGATATCATCCGCCGCGCCATGATCCGCATGGAAGAGGCGCTTGAAAAGGAAAAACTTGCCGCCCGCATGCTGTTGCAGGTCCATGACGAGTTGATTTTCGAGGTGCCGGACGCAGAGGTCGAAAAGACAATTCCGCTCGTGCGTCATGTCATGGAAAATGCCGCCATGCCTGCCGTCTCGCTGTCCGTGCCGCTTCATGTCGATGCGAGGGCGGCGCATAATTGGGACGAAGCGCATTAAGATTTATAGCAGCCTCAGGCACAGTCAGATACCGGCGAACGGTTGACGTCAGCCGCTTGACCCTATAGTGAGTCCGCAATTCTGTTGCTTCGGTAGTCGTCAGGGGTGTCGCAAAACTATGTTTTGCGGCCATTGGGTATGCGGCTTGTGAAGCTTTTCGTGAAAGTTGATCATGTCTCTGCCTGAAACCATCGCTCCGGCTCTTTCCGGAGCCTTAGCCGCTCGTGGCTATAACGAACTGACCGCCGTCCAAAACGCCGTTCTCGCCCCTGAAACGCTCGATAGCGACCTGCTGGTCTCGGCCCAGACCGGTTCCGGCAAGACGGTGGCCTTCGGTCTTGCCTTCGCGCAAACCTTGCTCGGCGATCAGCTGCGTTTCGGCCGGGCTGAAACCCCGCTGGCGATGATCATCGCGCCGACGCGCGAACTGGCCCTTCAGGTGCGACGCGAACTCGAATGGCTTTATGCCGATACCGGCGCGCAGATCGCTTCCTGTGTTGGCGGCATGGATATCCGCTCCGAGCGCCGTGCGCTGGAACGCGGCGCCCATATCGTTGTGGGAACGCCTGGACGCCTGCGCGACCACATCACGCGCAACGCGCTCGACATGTCTGATCTTCGCGCCGTGGTGCTCGATGAAGCCGACGAAATGCTCGATATGGGCTTTCGCGAAGATCTTGAATTCATTCTGGACGAAGCGCCCGAAGAGCGCCGCACGCTGCTGTTTTCGGCAACCGTGTCGAAGCCCATCGCCCAGCTTGCCAAGCGTTTTCAGAACAATGCGCTGCGCCTCACCGTCACCAGCGAAACCAGCCAGCACGCAGACATTGATTATGTCGCCATGCCGGTGCCGCCGCATGAGCGCGACCACGCGATCATCAACACGCTGCTTTATTACGATTCCCAGAACACCATCATTTTCTGCTCGACCCGCGAAGCGGTCAAGCATATGGCAAGCCGGCTATACAATCGCGGTTTTGCGGTTGTGGCGCTATCGGGCGAACTAAGCCAGGCTGAGCGCAACAACGCGCTTCAGGCCATGCGCGACGGACGCGCCCGCGTGTGTGTGGCAACCGATGTGGCCGCGCGCGGCATCGATCTGCCCAATCTCGATCTGGTTATCCATGCCGATCTTCCGACCAACCCGGAATCGCTCCTGCACCGCTCGGGTCGCACGGGCCGCGCGGGCCGCAAGGGCACCTGCGTGCTCGTCGTGCCGTTCTCGCGCCGCCGTTCTGCCGAGCGCCTGTTGCACATGGCAAAGCTTGATGCGCAGACGATTGCCGCACCGGGCATTGCCGCCGTTCAGGCCAAGAACAATGAGCGTATTCTCAATTCCGACGTGTTCGCTCAAGCCGTCGAAGACGAGCATCAGGACCTGTTGAAGGCGCTGACCGAACGCTACACGCCCGAACAGATCGCCAATGCCTTTTTGAACCGTGAGCTTGCCGCCCTTCCGGCAGCCGAAGAGGTTTCAGACGCGCCGGTGCATCCGGTCGGCGGCAAGAAGCCGCGTGAACGCTCTGACAGAAATGATCGTTTCGAGCGCGGCGAACGCCGTGAACGGGGAGAGCATCGCGGCGAGCCGGGCGAACGTTTCGACCGCAATGCGAAATTCAACGGCGTGTGGTTCTCGCTTTCCGCCGGACGCAAGCACCGCGCCGATCCCAAATGGCTTCTGCCGCTGATCTGCAAGGCGGGCGACATTTCCAAGCGTGATGTCGGCTCGATCAAGATCCTCGACAATGAAACCCGCTTTGAAATCTCGGCCTCGAAAGCCAATGAATTCCGCCAGATCGTCGCTGAACGCGGCACCGGCGAAAAGGGTCTGGTGATCCGCCCCGCAACGCCGGGTGCCGGTGAAGATGCCGGTCGTCGTGAAAGCCGGGGTGACGGCAATTTCAAAAAGCGCAGCGATTACAAATCCGAAAGCAAATCCGGTGACGGCTATAAAAAGGCTGGCAAGAAATCCGGTGACAGCTATGGTGGTAAATATCGCAAGGATTAGAATATCCTGAATTAAACCGGCGGGGGCCATGCGAAGACTGATCATTGCTTGTGCGGGCGTTGTTTTTCTCCTGCTTCCCCAAAAGGCAGACGCGCAGACATTTCGCGTCTGCCACGGCTATGACTGCATCTTTCGCACCAAGCTGACCTTGAGCCCCGCCGACCAGCAGCGCATCCGTGCCCTGATGAACGGCGGTGCCCGTTCCGCTGCCAGCGAGCGTTCGGCCTTGCGCAGTGCTGTTTCCTTGTTTGAAAAACGCAGCACCGCGGTGATCGGCGTGCGCGACAAGCCGAAGATGGAATTCGGGCGATCGCGCATCAAGGGACAGATGGATTGCGTCGATGAATCGACCAATACGGACAACTTCATCCGCTATCTGGCGCAAAAAGGCTGGCTTCGCCACCACACGCCGCAACGGCGCACCTCACGCGGGTTTTTCATTGACGGGCGCTATCCCCACTGGACGGCGGTGATCCGCGACAAGTCCGGCAAGGACTGGGCGGTCGATTCCTGGTATGGCGCGGGCGGCGAAAAGCCCGATATCACAGCACTCGAAGCATGGAAGCGCGCGCGCTAAACCATATATCGCTTGTCCTTGAATGCATAAAAGGTGCTCTCCAAAATCATTCCTGCATCGCAGCATCCGTTTTACTTCTGGATGAAAATTTACGTCCCTTTAAACTGCCGCATTTACCCTGCACCGGATTGAAGACACAAAATTATTTTCAAATGACCGGTTTTCCATTGCAGCGAACCGGCGCGCAGGTGGCGGAAAAAGACGATTATGGCATCGCGAGACGACAAGAACGGACGCATCGAACCTTCTTTCGGTGGTGAGAAGAAGAAGGAAGACGATGATTTCCGTGTCGATCAGGAGGATCGCATGGCGCGCGCGCCATCCCGCAAGCCGGTGAAATCCGGCAAGGCAAGCTCCCGCGCATCGCGTCGCGGCAAGGCAAGACCGCGCGGCTTCTTCGGCTTTGTGCGCCGCGCCATCTACTGGTGCTTTGTTCTGGGCCTGTGGGGCGGCATCGGACTTGCCGGTATTCTGGTCTATTTTGCCATCAAAATGCCACCCACCACCGACTGGGAAATCCCCGACCGTCCGCCCAATGTGCGCATTGTCGATGTGACCGGCAAGCTGATTGCCAATCGCGGCACCACCGGCGGTCAGGCCGTGGGCCTGCATGAAATGTCGGCCTATATTCCGCAAGCAGTCATTGCCATCGAAGACCGGCGCTTTTATTCGCATTTTGGCATCGATCCGATCGGGCTTGGCCGCGCCATCTTTACCAATATCGTTTCGGGCCGCGCCGTTCAGGGCGGCTCGACGCTGACGCAGCAGCTGGCGAAAAACCTGTTTCTGTCGCCCGACCGCACATTGGAACGCAAAGTGCAGGAGGTGATGCTCGCACTGTGGCTTGAGCATAAATACACCAAGGACCAGATTCTGGAGATGTATTTGAACCGCGTCTATCTCGGCTCCGGCGCCTATGGCGTGGATGCGGCCTCAAGGCGCTATTTCAACAAATCCGCCAAGGACGTGAACCTGATGGAAGCCGCCACGCTGGCAGGCCTTCTGAAAGCGCCTTCGCGGCTCTCGCCCGCCCGTGATCCGGAAGCCGCCAACACCCGCGCGAAGCTGGTGCTTGGGACAATGCGCGAGGAAGGCATGATCGACGACCGGCAGCAGGCGATTGCTGAAAGCGAACCGCCGACGCGCGCGCCATCCTACTGGCAGGGGTCGGAGAATTATGTGGCCGACAGGATCGTCAGCGCTCTTCCAGCCCTGATTGGCGAGGCCAAGGGCGACATTACGGTTGAAACCACCGTCGATCTCAGCCTGCAGGCGGCAGCTGAGGAAGCCATCAAGGATCAGATCGCGCAGCACGGCAAGAAGATGAATGTGAGCCAAGGCGCGCTTGTTTCCATAGATGGCACGGGTGCGGTGCGCGCCATGGTCGGCGGCGTCGATTATGCGGCAAGCCAGTTCGACCGCGTGACGGATGGCCATCGCCAGCCCGCCTCGACCTTCAAACCTTTTGTCTATCTCTCCTCGCTCGAACAGGGTCGCACGCCGGATTCGGTGCGTAATGACGCGCCGGTGAGGATTGGCAAGTGGACGCCCGCCAACGACAACGGCAAATATATGGGCGAGGTGACGCTTGCGACCGCTCTGTCGCATTCGCTCAATTCGGTTTCAGCGCAGCTCGTCATGGAAGTGGGGCCGCAAACCGTGATCGATACAGCCCATCGCCTTGGTGTGCAGTCGGCACTGGTTCCCAATGCCTCGCTGGCGCTTGGAACCTCCGAAGTCACGCTGCTTGAACTGACCGACGCCTATGTGTCTTTCGCCAATGGCGGCTATCGCGCGCCGGTCTATTTTATCACCCGTGTGAGCGATGCCGATGGCAATGTGCTTTATCAAAAACAGGATGGTATTGGCCCACGCGTGATCAACGAGCGCAATGTCGGCATGATCAATGCCATGCTTCGCCGCACCGTGGAGGACGGCACGGCGCGCAAGGCAGCCTTTGGCGGCTGGCCTGCGGCGGGCAAGACCGGCACCAGCCAGAATTTCCGCGATGCATGGTTCATCGGCTATACGGCCAACCTCACCACCGGCGTGTGGTTCGGCAATGATGATGGCAAGGGTATGAAGCGCGTCTTCGGCTCAACCTTGCCGGTCGCAGCATGGAAGGACTTCATGCAAAAGGCGCATCAGGGTGTGCCGATTGCGCCCCTGCCCGGGCATTACGATATCCAGAACGTGCTGCCCGGCGGCAGCGATGGCATGGACCCCGATGCGCCTTATGATCCGAACCTGATGTCGCAGAACGGCAATCCGCCGATGGCGGGCAATGACGATGAGGGCTACTGGCCGCCTGCACCGGAGACGACCCCGCGCAATGATCTTCAGCAGCCCGACGGGCAAAATCCGCCACCGCCGCCCAGTGGTGGCGCAGCCCCGCAAAACGGCGATTCCACGACGCTTTATGATATCATCATGGGGAATTGAGGATTGGGCGGCGAACGCCCTCCTCGCGATCAACCGTGACACACGGATTGCAGGAAATGACCCCGCCCAGACGCGGCAGCCGATTATCGGGAGACCATTGTGCAGCTTATCGCGCACCTCATGTACCAGCTCAATCAGTGGAAAATTGCCGTTCTGCTCGCCCTCACCTTTGGGCCGGTTCTTGTTACGATCCTTCTGATTGCGCTCAATCGCGATCCGAAGAAAGAAAGCCGGATGATTGCATGGGGTTTGGGCTGCGTCTTCGGCATCGGGTTTCCGCTGATTTTTGGCTTCGCCTTTCTGGGTAGCACCATCGCCACCAATCTGGTTTATCATTATGGTGTTACGGGTGAAGCCATCGTCACCGGACGCTTCGGAACCGGCGCGATGTATAATGACGAGCCGGTGGAAGGTTACCGGGTGCTTATCCGGACCGGGCAAGGCGACACGGTCGAAACTGGCTTCCAGTCCGACAGCTTCAACGTCTATCCGACCAGCAATGAAGTGACCTACCCGTCTTCCGGCGTGACTTTCACGGTGCGCTACCTGCCCGATTATCCAAAGGATTTCGTCATCATTTCCAATGACGACTCCCCATGGGCGCGCAGCATGCGCTGCTATCGGCTCAATGAGCGGGCGCAGGAATTGAAAGCCATGCGGGAGTTCGCAAGCAATAAGGATCAGGATTTCAATCGGCGATATGAGGAGGCGCTTGCCGATGCCCGTGCTGACGGCTGCTCGGTGCCTTAGCCGGACCAGTGTCTGGAACCTTGGGTTTGCAGTTGCATAAGCCCAAATTGTGCGACAAGTTACGTTCCAGAGAAATTCCCATCGAACAGGAACCATGCAGATTCTGCTCAAGTCAATGATCGCACTATCCGTTATCGCAGCAACGGTTCTCGCGGTTTCAGGCCTTTATCTTGGCATGCACTTTTCCGCGCATCCGATAAAGGGCGACCCGGCCTTGCCATTCTGGAACCATCTGGGGCTTGGCCTTGTATGGGGCGTGATGTTTGCAGCGATTCCCGCTTTGGTCGCGACTATCCTGATATTTCTTTCCATAAGGGCAAGGAGAGCAAGATCGTGAGCGGAAGGTGTCACCGTGCGGGATGGCTGCTGGGTATCGCCGCCATGCTTTCCCTTCTGTTTTCAGCGCAAAGTTCCGGAGCCAAAATGCCGAACGAAGATTACACCGCCATCATCGCCTTTGCCGTCGATTTTTCCGGCAATGACGCCACAATCGTCGAAAAAGTCCGGCAGATGGCGGCCAATCCGCCGACGGATCTGGAAACAATCGGCTTTTACAGTGGCGAGGATTATCCCCCGCGCGAGCGCCTGTTTCTGGCCACGGTCAATCTGCTTGATAATGCGAAAAAATTCTATTCGGTCGAAGACAAATATAGCTACGAGATTTTCTCGATCTGGCAGGATGACGGGGTCATCGACGGGAAAACTCTGCCGACGGTTGCAAAAACCGTGTTCGCGCCGCTGTTCGACGGAAATGAACCTCCGGAAGGAAAAGAGCGCTATCAGGATTTCGTCTGGGCAAATTATGCAAAGGCAACCGAGGAACTGGAGCAGCACATAGCCAGCCGTGGCAAGGTGTTGCTGTCGATCGACGCTACCGAAGGCGACACGATGTTTTTTGCGCTTGTGACGCCCGATATCGCCGACCGCTGGCGCGACAAGGCGTTAAGCGAGCACGAAAATTATCGGTCCGGAGTACGCGCCCCGATGTGGGACCGTTTTTGGGCGCACCTCGATTATGCCACCGGCGGATTGCTGGCCGAAGAGGGGCGCAAAGGATTTCCGCCCGGCACCCGCCAGCGCATCGAGTCGATCCCCTTTGCGCAATGACCGACTATCGGTCACTGTCGGCATGGCCTTCTAACGGTTGACCCGGAACTGCCGCATACTCATACGCGAACGCTCCTTGTTTCGTGGCCGCGGTGCCGCAGTTTCCGGCTCCTCAATCAATTGGCTTACACGGTCGCGCCGGTGCAAAAACTCTGCAAAGTTGCGGATATCGGGCTCGACATCGTTCGCGAGACATTTCAGCATCTCCTGCCTGTCCGGCAAGCTTCTGATACATGACAATATCGATAGCACGCCCCTGCGCCTGCGCGAATTATCGGATGCGATCTCCTGTTTGAGGCGCGATAAGAGCTGCTCCTCAGGAATAAAGGCGAGCCATTTGGCGAGGTGATAAAAACTCATGCCCCCATCGTTCAACCACGCCTCAAGAAGCCATTCGCCGTCCTTTGCCGTGAGCAGCCCGACCAGTTCCCTGCGCGCCGTAAGCGTTTCGATAACGTGCCAGGGTGTCGCGGAATCAGGTTTGGTGTCATGCGCTGTGGAGCGTGCGGCGCGCTCCATCAGCCAGGCCTTGTTACGCCGCCCGCCCCAGCCGGCATAGACGCGAATAGCAAGAATGCGCAAGCCCCAGTAAGGTGAACGAAGCACGTCCTCCAGATAGGCGTGCAAGGCTTCCGTTTCGCGACAACCGGACATGGCATTCAGCCTGTCGGCGATATCGCGCAGGAGCGTGGGCGCGTGAACACGTCGCGTCCGCAAGCCGAAACGATCCCTTTCGCGTGGCGCATCTTTTGCTTCGAAAACCATCAAATCATAGCTCATGGCATGCTCCCTGTTGCGATGCGCCTCAAGGCATTGATCCGCTATGGACGCGCCATTTGTCAACAGTGGCCAGCGCATGTAAATGGGAGATGCTGCGAAGCAGAAATCACCGGAAAACCTGATTTGTGTGAGGCGATATGGACTATATCTTGATGTTCTCGATGGATGAAAACGGTGATGAAATCAATGTCACCGATGCCTTTATTGCATGGCACCTTGGTCGGCACAAAGAGTTGAAGCAGGCGGGGCGGAACGCGTGGTTCTATTCTCCCAACACAGGTTTCAGGCGGACCAGCGATCAGGATGGGGTCGCGCTGCAGACAGAGGCGTTCGATCCGTCGCGCTTTCATGAGATTCTGAGCGATTTTTTCGTCTATGCGAAATCCGGCAAGGGATATGCGGCAATTGCATCGACAAATCCACGAGCATCTGTCGGTGTCGTGCTCGTGAGCAACGATCCGGCAGTGAAATCCGACCCGCAGGGCTCCTAAAACCGTAGCATGGTGCAACGCTATCAAGCCGCTGAAATCCTGAACGACGCCGATCTTTTTGGTTCGATCCATGACGGCCTGTTTGGCGAGGCAGCCACGCCAAAGGGTTCAAAGTTCAAACCAGACAAGGCGGACACCAAGGCTCGTAACACAGAAAACAGCGCATGGCTGTTTGGTGATCTGGCCGCAGCTGTGGACACAAGCGGGACGCAAGAAACCGCCTTCCTGATCAAAGCCGCAGCCATTTCGCCTCAGGACGTCTTTGCGAAGGCGTTGAATATCGCGCACGTCACCGTTCTGGCCGACGATTATTTCACATATGACGATCCGGCCAACAAGGCGCGGGCGATGGCGCAACCCTTGCCAACCGATGCAGGCATTTTTACCGAGATCCGGCTGGAACTTCCCACGCACCAGACTGCCGAGCACATTCGTCTTCGCTTTGCAGCGCACTGTCAGGCTGTGGGGTATAGCGACATCTATCTGGTCCAAAATCACGATGATTCCAAAGGCCGTGTAGAGGTTGCCCCGCTTCATTTTGATGGCACGCTTGGGCCGAAGCGTATGCTGACGCTGAAATTCTGATTGGCTGGTGTCATGAACCAGAAACTGATCAACGCGCTGAAAATTTTGGCAAACGAGGCCGCGCCGATTGCATTCGCGCCAAATTGATAGGTGCCAATCCTAATATCTCTCGAAATCCTGAGCGGCATGGTCTATTCAAGAAGTCGAGAGTGAGATTTGATCATGACCACACAAAACAAGACAGACGCCTCCCCTGCCGCCGCTTCGGCAAATGACGAACGCAAGACGCTTGTGCTGACCGGTGCCAGCCGCGGCATCGGGCACGCCACCGTCAAGCGCTTTTCGCGCGCGGGCTGGCGCGTCATCACCTGTTCGCGACAGGATTTCGCCGAAAACTGCCCGTGGCCCGCAGGCCCCGAAGATCACATTAAGGTCGATCTCGCCGATCAGGAAGATATCGGCAAGGCCATTGCCGAAATCCGCCGCAGGCTCGAAGCCAATGGCAGCAAGCTGCACGCGCTTGTTAACAATGCGGGTATCTCGCCAAAGGCCGAAGGGGGCAAGCGCCTCAATTCGCTGGAAACACCAATGTCGGTCTGGCGCGACGTATTTCAGGTCAATTTCATGGCGCCGATCATGCTGGCGCGCGGGCTTTTCAAGGAACTGGAAGCAGTACAAGGCTCGGTCGTCAATGTGACGTCGATTGCCGGAAGCCGCGTGCATCCCTTTGCCGGCACGGCTTATGCCACCTCCAAGGCAGCCCTTGCCTCGCTGACCCGCGAAATGGCCTCGGATTTCGGCCCCTATGGCATTCGCGTCAATGCCATAGCACCGGGCGAAATCGATACGGCGATCCTGTCGCCGGGCACCGACAAGCTGGTCGAACAATTGCCGCTGCGCCGTCTCGGCAAGACCGCGGAAGTGGCTGAAACCATCTATTTCCTGTGCACCGAAGCCTCGTCCTATGTCACAGGCTCGGAAATCCACATCAATGGCGGCCAGCACGTCTGATTAGAGCGCCGATCTGATTGAATCAGATCGGCGCTCTAACTCTTTTTATTTCAAGCATAATCTTATCGATCCTCGTTTCACTCCGGTCGGATTATGCTCTAATATAAACGGTGATCCATGATCCTTTGTTGCGGTGAAGCTCTGATCGACATGCTGCCACGCGAAACGGCGACAGGTGAAAGCACCTTCATGCCGGTGGCGGGCGGCTCGGTATTCAACACGTCGATTGCGCTTGGACGGCTTGGTGTTTCGACCGGGTTTTTCTCCGGGCTGTCATCGGATTTTTTCGGGCAGATTTTGCGCGATACGCTCAAACGCTCCGATGTCGATTATTCCTATTCGGCCCTCTCCGACCGCCCGACAACGCTCGCCTTCGTGCGGCTGGTCGACGGGCAGGCGCGCTATGCCTTCTATGACGAGAACACCGCTTTGCGGATGCTTTCAGAAGAAGACATTCCCGTGATCGACGACGGCATCAAGGCGATGCTGTTTGGCTGTATCAGCCTGATTTCCGAACCCTGCGGCAGCGTCTATGAAGCGTTGATGACGCGCGAAGCCAAAAACCGCGTGATGTTCCTCGATCCCAATATCCGGGCAAGTTTTGTCACAGACCGCGAAGCGCATCTTCAACGCATGAAGCGGATGATTGCGCTTGCGGATATCGTGAAACTCTCGGACGAAGACCTCGACTGGTTCGGCGAAAGCGGTAGCCATGCCGAAATCGCCGCAAGATGGCTGAAACTTGGGCCGAAGCTCATCGTCATCACCAAGGGCGCACATGGTGCCGATGCCTATGCGGCCCACGCGACGGTCAGCGTACCGGGTGTGAAGATCGATGTGGTCGATACGGTGGGTGCGGGCGATACGGTCAATGCCGGGATTCTCGCAAGCCTTGATCAGCAGGGCCTTCTGACGAAAGACGCCGTGGCCAAGCTCGATGAAGACCAGATTCACACAGCCGTGGCCCTTGGCGTGCGCGCTGCCGCCGTCACAGTTTCGCGTGCGGGCGCCAATCCGCCCTGGGCCACAGAGATGAAAGACTAACTTGAAGAATCACACCGTGACGGTCTGGTCCACCCGCTCGTCATTGCCAAAAAATTTGAGATAACGCGCGACTTCTTTCGGGTCGCCGGTGGCTTTTTGCGGATTGTCGGACAGCTTGACCGCCGGGCGTCCATTGGCGTCCGTCACCTTGCAGACCAGCGAGATGGCTTTCAGACCCTGAATGGTGGTGGGCGCGCAGCCGACAAAATCATTGGTCAGGTTGGTGCCCCAGCCAAAGCTCATGCGCACGCGGCCGTCAAAGTGCTTGTAGGTCTGCTCGATGGTGTCCACATCCAGCGCATCGGAAAAGATCAGCAGTTTTTCGCGCGGATCCTTGCCCTTCGATTTCCACCATTCGATGATGCGCTCGCCGCCCTCGATCGGCGGGGCGCTGTCAGGACGAAAACCCGTCCAGTCGGCGACCCAGTCGGGTGCCTCACGCAAAAACGCCGCCGTACCGAAGGCATCAGGCAGGACGATCAAAAGATTGCCGCCATAATAACGGTTCCAGTCCTGCAAGACGCGATAGGGCGCTGTGCGTAATTCCTCATCGGTCTTGGCGAGAGCTGCCAGCACCATCGGCAATTCATGCGCATTGGTACCGAGCGCTTCAAGGTCGGTATCCATGGCAAGCAGTACATTGCTTGTGCCGGTAAAGGCCGATCCGATGCCTTCCTTCAAGGCTTCCACACACCAGCGCTGCCACAGGAACGAATGGCGGCGGCGGGTGCCGAAATCCGAAATTTTCAAGTCCGGCAGTTCGCGCAGCCGTTCGACCTTGCTCCACATCTTGGCCTTGGCGCGCGCATAAAGCACATCGAGCGAAAACGGCCCAAGGCTCTTCATCGCAGCGCGCGAGCGCAGCTCGTTGATGATGGCAAGGGCTGGAATTTCCCACATGGTGGTGTGCGACCAGCGGCCATGAAACAGCAGTTCATATTGCCCGTCGCGGCGGTGCAGCTCATATTCGGGCAGTTGGAAATCATGCAGCCAGTTTAAAAATTCCGGCTGGAAAATCTGCTTGCGGCCATAAAAACTGTTACCGGCGAGCCAGATCATTTCCTTCTTGGTAAAGCGCAAGGTGCGGGCATGATCGAGTTGCGCACGCAATTCGCCCTCGTCGATCTCGTCGGCGAGACGCACCGAAGTGGTGCGATTGATGAGCGAAAACGTCGCATCGACCTTGGGATAAAGCCCCCAGATCATCTGCAACATCAAAAGCTTATAGAAATCCGTATCCAGCAGGCTGCGCACGATGGGATCGAGCTTCCAGGCATGATTATAGACGCGCCGCGCGATATCGGTCTTGGCCATCATGGCCTCCATTGCATGAATATGCCGCATATGCGCGGCAAAGAAAAAGGCGGGTTTTCACCCGCCTTTCTAATCATTTCATGCCTGTTTGGGAAGCTCCACGACGATTTCGTGTTCGCCGTCCGGCTTGAGCGCTATGCCCTCTTCGGGCTTGGTGACCTTGCGGCCATTGAGCTTGACCGCTGCAGCCTTTGAACCCGCCACCACCTTGACGTGGTAGAGCGCTTCGCCAAACCTGAGATCGGCCTCGTAGCCATCCCATTCCGGCGGCAAGGCCGGGGCGAGATGCAGCCGGTCGCCGCGCTTCGTGACGCCCAGAATACCTTCGGTCGCAACGCGGTAGAACCAGCCTGCCGACCCCGTATACCATGTCCAGCCGCCCTGCCCGCGTCGCGGCTCAACCGAATAGATATCGGCTGCGATCACGTAAGGTTCGACACGGTAGACATCCGGGTTGCGGCCATGGCTGACCGGGCTGATCAGCGAGAACAGTCGCCATGCTTCTGCCGCCTTGCCCATGCGGGCCAGCGCCAGAATGGCCCATGTCGCGCCATGGGTGTACTGGCCGCCGTTTTCGCGCACACCCGCCGGATAGCCCTTGATGTAACCGGGTTCCTGCTCGGTCTTGTCGAAAGGCGGCGTGAAGAGACGCAGTAATTCGCCCTGCTCATCAAGCAGATGGCTTTCGAGCGAGGCCATGGCCTGTTCGGCACGTTTCGGATCGGCAACGCCGGACAGCACGCTCCACGATTGCGCAATGGCGTCGATCTGGCATTCGTCGCTGTCTTTCGAGCCGAGCGGTGCGCCATTGTCATAGAAGCCACGGCGATACCATTCGCCGTCCCAAGCCTCACTGTCGAGTGCCTTGGTCAGGCTTTCGACATGGTGCGTCCACGCTGTGGCACGGGCCGTATCCTTGCGGGATTCGGCAATCGGGATGAACTGTTTTAGCGTATAGGCCAGGAACCAGCCGAGCCATACGCTTTCGCCCTCACCCTTGACGCCGACAAGGTTCATGCCGTCGTTCCAGTCGCCACCCAGAATGAGCGGCAATCCGTGCTTGCCGGTGCGCTTGATCGCCAGATCGAGCGCAATCGCGCAATGCTCGTAAAGGCTTACCGTCTGATCAGAGATTTCCGGCTCGTAGAAGGCGTCATGTTCGCCCTCTTCCAGCGTGCGCCCTTTCAGGAACGGCAGGCTTTCGTCGAGGATGGAACGGTCGCCCGTCGTCTCCACATAAAGCGAGGTGCCGTAGCCGAGCCAGACCACATCGTCGGAAATCAGCGTGCGCACACCGGCACCCGTGGCAGGAAGCCACCAATGCTGCACGTCGCCTTCGGGGAACTGACGCGAGGCGGCATTCAAAATCTGCGCCCGTGCCAGCGACGGATCGAGCAGCAGCAGCGACAGCGTGTCCTGCAACTGGTCGCGGAAACCGAAGGCACCACTGGCCTGATAGAAGGCGGCACGCGCATAGATGCGGCAGGCAATCGCCTGATAGGGCAGCCAGCCATTGACCAGAAGGTCGAAGGATGGATCGGGCGTCTTCACCTGTACGCGGCTAAACGTGCTTTCCCACTGCGCCTTGGCAGCCGTGAGTTTGTCATCGAAGGACGCGGCCTTTGCTTGCGCAATCAGCGCCTTTGCAGCCTCGCCCCCATCGGCATTGCCCATGAGGAAGGTGATTTCGCGACTTTCACCGGGACCAACCTCGATATCGACAGCCAGTGCCGCACACGGATCGCGGCCCGCCTCGACGGTGCCTGAAAGCGCCTTGCCGGCCAGCACCACTTCGGGCCTGTCCACCGAGCCTGTCGAACCGATGAACTCGCTGCGGTCGGCAGTGACGGATTGCGGCGTTTCGCTTGCCGCATAAAAGGCCACCTCGCCCGACTTGTCGGGGTGATAGGGATTGCAGGCAAAAAGCGCACCCGTTTCCGCGTCCTGCGACGGCACGATGAACGGCACGTTCTTGGCCCGCGCATTGCCCAGCACCCATTCGACATAGCCATAGGCGCGCAGCTTGCGCTTGGAGCGGCCCTTGTTGGTGACGGTGAGCCTCGACAGGCGCACCGGCTGCTCAGCATCCACGATATGGGTGAGTTCCAGCGCCAGTTCGCCATGCTGGGCTGTAAACGTGCTGTAGCCATGGCCGTGGCGCGTCTCATAGGTGACGGCCTCGTCGCGCAGAACATTGGCGGTCGGCGCAAAGGAGCGTCCGCTTTCGCGGTCGACGATATAGATCGCCTCGCCCGGACGGTTCGTCACCGGATCATTGGCCCATGGCGTAACCTGATAATCGCGGCTGTTGCCCGCCCATGTGAAGGCGGAACCTTCGGCCGAGACATGGAAGCCGAAGCCCGGATTGGCGATCACATTGATCCACGGATGCGGCGTTGACGTGCGGCCATTGACGCGCACGACATAAGCACCATCCTCAGTAAAACCGCCATAGCCGTTCCAGAATTGCAAATCATCGCCGGATGGCGCCGGACGGTTGACGGGCTTGGGCGCAACGGCTGGAAGGCGCTCTTCGCGACCACCGCGTTCGATCACCGCAGGCGTGGCGGGTATACCCGCCTCTTTCTCGCCGTTGAGGGCGGTTCTTGCGTCGCGCGCCGCCAGATCGACGGTGATTTCCTCGCTGCGGCGTAATTGTTCGGCCAGCGAACCGTTCTGCGCATGCATGACGATGCGCGCGGAAGCGAGCAGCGTATTGTAGCTTTCCTCGCTCATCTGGTCGTGGCGCACGGCAAAGATATGCGGCTGCTCGCCACCACGGGCGCGGAACCCTTCCGCAAGCCAGTCGATGGCGCGCTGCGTATCCTGCGCATAGGAGAAGGCGCGCTCATTGACCACCACCACATCGACGATGAGGCCCTTCGAACGCCAGTATTCCTGCGCCCGCAGCACACCGCGCAGCACTTCGAGATCAACCTCGTTGTCGATGCGCAGCGCGAAGATCGGATAATCGCCGGAAATCGACATCGGCCACAGGTCGGACTGTTTGCCGAGCCCGCTGGCGATGGTTTCCGGCGGCTGACGCAGCGTACGCTCCGGGTAAAGGAGGTGGGCCGCAACCTTCTGGTAGTCGGCTGCTTCCGCCGGCTTGATGCCGATATGATAGAGCTGCACCTGCGAACTGGTCCATGACAGCGAATATTCGCGGGCAAAGGCTTCCGGATGACGATGCAGCGCCACCGCATGTTCCACCGCATCGCGGCTGCCGCCTGCAAAGGTCCAGAAGACGAGGCTCACCTTCTTGTGCGCAGGCACGCGCACGCGGGTGCGCACCGAGGCAATCGGATCAAGCACGCACCCCTGACTGCCGGTGAACTTCGTCTCCGCGTCGAAAGCAACCGCATCACGCAAGCTACGCCCGCGTCCGATGAAGGCGCGACGGTCGGTCTCGACCTCGATCTCGCGAACAGCACCGGTCAGATCGGCCACGAAGTGTGCGACATGAATATCCGGGTCAGAAGGTGCACGCTTGCGGCGCTTTGCATAGATAGTCGAACCATTATCGGCGATTTCGGTTTCAACGAACATCTTTGCAAAGGCCGGGTGTGCGGCATCGCTGTCGGCGTCGTTCAGAACCAGTTCGGCATAGGACGTGACCTCGATGACGCGGTCACGCGCCGAGGTGTTGATGATGTCGAGCCTGCGGCCCTCGCCATCGGATTCCGACGAAACGATGACTTCCATCACCGTCTTGATGTCGCCTGCAGTCTTGTAGAACTCGGCCTTGTCTTCAGTGAAGACGGTCTTGGTTTCTTCTTCCGCATTGCGCACCGGCTCGCCGGTTGCCGACCACCAATAGCCGCTTTCCATGTCGCGCAGGAACAGGAAAGTGCCCTGCAAGTCTTCCGACGCATCCGCGTGGAAACGCGTGATATCCCAATTGTGCCAGCGGCTGTAGCCGGAGCCATTGGCCGTCACCATCAGCGCATATTGGCCGTTCGACATCATATGCGTGGTGCGCGGTGCCTTGAACGGCTTGTCCACGATGCGCATCGGCGCATCGTCGAAACCGCCCGAATCCACCCGCATCGGGTTTTCCGTCTTGGCGTAGATCATCGGGATTTCGCGCGGTGCCTTTTCCTGCAACAGAAGTTCTGCTGCCTCGATCACCGGATCGGAGTGGAAACGCTCGCGCATGCGGCCTTCAAAGATCACATTGTTGACCGCGATGATCGCCATGCCATGATGGTGGGCATAATAGTTCTTCACCACCGCACAGCTTTCGCCCTCACGCACACGCGACGGGGTGAAATCGACCGAATCGTGGAAGCCGTAGCGGCCAAGAGCGCCGAGTTTTTCCAGACGCTTCAGATTGGCCACGGCTGCCGCGGGCTGGTATTGCGCGGCGAGCAAGCTTGCATAAGGCGCAATGACGGCATTGCGCGACAGGCCGCGCTGAAGGCCGAGGTTCGGCACGCCGAAATTGGAATATTGGTAGTTCATATACGCATCGCGCGCATTGAACGCCGCTTCCGAAATACCCCATGGCAGGCCGCGCGAGGTCGCATAATCGATCTGGCGCTGCACGACGAGCTTGTTGGTCTGGTCGAGAAGCGAACCAAGCGGTTCTTCCATGACCAGTGGCGGCATCAGATATTCGAACATCGAGCCCGACCAGGAGAGCAGCGCGCCCTTCCAGCCGACCGGCACCAGAAGGCGACCGAGCTTGAACCAATGTTCGACCGGCACGTCACCCTTGGCGATGGCAAACAGGCTTGCCAGACGCGCTTCGGACGCCAGCAGATCGTAGCAGCTTTCGTCCAGTTCGTTTTCCTGTACGCGGAAGCCGATGGACAACAGGCGGCGTTCCTTGCGCTCAAGGAAACCGAACTGCATGTCGAAGGCAAGCTGGCGCGCGCGCGTCGCAATGCCTTGCAGGCGATCGCGCAAGCCGTCGGTGTCCCGACCGCCGATGGCGTCATCGGTATGCGCCTTGCAGGTCTCGATCAGGATTTGCGCCCATTCCTTGGCCTCGGCGCTTAACGGTGTGCCGATCTCGCTGTCCAACTCATCGGTGAGGCGCTTGATGTCATTGGCAAACAGCGACAGATTGATGGTGCGGAAGGTCGCGGTTTCCGGCTCATCCTTGATGGTACGCACGGCGCGGCGGAAATTGGCGATCCGCTCTTCAAGGCGGCGACGCAACGGACGCAGGATACGCCTGTCATCGGGGATAGTGGCAACCGCTTCCTCAAGCACGTCATTGACATCGAGAATGCCATCGAGATCGCCCTGCAGATAGACGGTCGGCGCTTCGGCCCATTCTTCGAGCGCCGAAGACAGCGTCACCAGATGGCCGGCGAGATTGCCACTATCCACCGCCGAGACATAGAGCGGGAGCATCGGGTTGAGCGTGTTGGTCTCATACCAGTTATAGAGATGGCCCTGATATTTCTCCATCTTTTCAAGTGTGGCGACAGTCGCTTCAACGCGTTCGAGCGTTTCATCGAAACCGATCCAGCCAAAATCGCGCGCGGCAACCGTGGACAGCAGATAGACGCCGATATTGGTCGGCGACGTGCGCTGCGCCAGAATGGGTGCCGGGTCTTCCTGAAAATTATCCGGGGGCAGATGATGATTTTCCGCATTGGCGAATTCGGCGAAATAACGCCATGTGCGCCGCGCATAACGGCGTAACGCCGCCTTGTCAGACGAAAGCACTTCCAGCGTATCCTGCGGCTTGGCCGAACGGCTCACAAGCCATGCGATCAGCGGCGAGGCAAACCAGATGACGGCAAAAGGAGCTGCAATCAATGCTGCCGCGCTCTGGCCCGCCAGCGGGAACAGGATCGCCAGCGCTGCAATGGCCATGGCAGGCCACATGAGCTGGAAATAGAACAGCAGCGTATCGGGCGAGGTGCGCGCCTGTGCGGCGGTACGCCATTCGAGCAAATCGCGGCGCGAGACGAACAGGCGATAGAGCGTGCGCACAATGGCATCGGCCATCAGGAAGGCCGAATGCGCGATGAAGGTGGTGCGCAGCGCCACATCCGCCGTGCCGAGCGCGATATCGGTCATCACCGACTGCACATGGCCCTTGATGGAATAATCCATATTGTGCGGAATGAGGTTCGTGACGATACCAAAGGTCGGTGCAACGAACATCGACAGAATCAGGAACGCCTGCCAGACGGCGGCGGGTCCGAGCGGCAGCACGGTCCAGCCGATGACGGCGGCAAGAATCCACAGGATCGGGTTCAATGAGCGGCGCAGATTGTCGACCATCTTCCAGCGCGTGGTGGCACTCACCCCGCTGCCGGTCGAGAACAGCCACGGCAGAAGCTGCCAGTCACCACGCGCCCAGCGATGATGACGCGAGACATCGACATTATAGCCGGTCGGATAATCTTCCACGACCTCGACATCGCTGACGAGGGCCGCGCGTGCATAACCGCCTTCGAGCAGATCGTGGCTCAAAAGCATGTTTTCAGGCACGCGGTCTTTCAGTGCGGCCTCAAAGGCGTCGATGTCGTAAAGGCCCTTGCCGGTAAACGTGCCTTCACCCAGCAGGTCCTGATAGGTGTCGGACACCGCAAAGACATAAGGATCAATGCCGCGATTGACCGAGAAGACGCGTTGCAGGAACGACGCCTCGTCGCCGGTGGTAAGCGAAGGGGTCACGCGCGGCTGCAGGATGCCATAGCCGCGCACAACCTTGCCGCTCTTCTCGTCGATGACCGGGCGGTTCAGCGGATGGCTGAGCTTGCCTGCGAGATTGGTGACCGATTCGGGCGTCAGACGCGTATCGGCGTCGAGCGTCATGACATATTTGATGTCTTTGGGCAGGCGCTCGTCGGGCGGATAGAAACTGGTGTCGTGATCGCCGCGTAGGAGCAGGTTAAGCTCGTGCAGCTTGCCGCGCTTGCGCTCCCAGCCCATCCACACATTCTGCTTCTCGTTGTAGAGACGGCGACGGTGAATGAGGAAGAAACGCGGCTGGTCGCCGCCGGTATAATGCTCGTTGAGCTTGGCGATTTCCTCACGCGCATAATCATAGATTTCCGTGTCGGCGGGCGAGATTTCCTGCGCCGCATCCACCCAGTCGCTGACCAGCGCGAAATAGATCTCACCGCGCGGATTGGTCAGATAATGCACTTCGAGATTGCGGATCTGCTCATCGACCGAATCACGCGAGGTGATGAAGGTCGGAACGGCCACAAGCGTGCGCGCTTCCGGCGGAAGACCTTCCTTATATTCAAAGCCCACCAACCGGGTTGGCGCAACAAACCACGGCACCAGCGCATTGAACAGCGAATAGGAGGCGTCCATGGCCGGGAAGATGGCCAGAAGCGTGAACAGCGTGCGCAGATCGGTCGAAAGACCGGCGCGGATCATGCAGTAATTGACCAGAAGCAGAATGAGAACCGTGAAGATAGCGGTCGGAATGAACAGACCCCAGAGGCCAAGCGCGCGATAAAAACGCAGCGCCTTCACACCGAAGGGCACCCGATAGCCGCAAATCTTTTCCAGTTCCTGCCGCCCGTCGCCGGACAGATAATAGGCGATGGACGCACTGCCGGCCTGTCCGGGCTGGCCGCCGTCTTCGGCCAGTTTGAGCGCTGCCCATGTGATGTCGATTTCGCTCATGTCCGAATGGCGCGCGAGCTTCTCGATCGTCACGCGATAGGCATTGCGCGAGCGGAAATCCAGCAGTTCGAAATCGCTGTGATCGCGCAGGATAGCATCGACCTCGTTGACGGTTTCAAACCATGTTTCCCAATCGATATCGTCGATGGTCTTGAGGCTGCGGATGACATTGCCCATGGTGACGCCGCCGGTCGACTGGCGGGCGTGTTCCTCGACGATGGCGTCTTCGGGATTGCTGCCTTCCTCAAGCAAGATGCGCTCAAGCCAGCTTGCCGCAGCCGTGGTGTCGGTGGAAGCCGAACGCAGGCGATAAAGAAGATGTGTGGCAAAGGTGCTATCGCGGGCGGCATCCGAATATTGCGCCAGAACGGAACCGAGGCTCGCCTCATCGGCAACCACGATGTTGTCGGCAGCCGTATTGGCCAGATTGCGCATGTCGCGCGCGCGGTCGACGCGCAGCGCAAGACGGCGCGCATTCTCGATCAGGAAATAGCGCACGGCAGACGGCAGCGCCCATAATTCACCGATCTTGAGCGGTTCGACTTCCTGAAAGCCCTTGACGATGGCCGTCAGGCTTTTGAGCGAAAAATTGCTGTCCGTATGGGCGACATAAAGCCAGGCCAGCGCGAAGATGCGCGGCATGCCCTGATATTTTCCGCCTTCATTCTTGTAAGGCGGCAATTGTTCGATGAACTTGCGCGGCAGATCGCGGCGCGTCTGCTGCACGTTCTTATCGACCTGGTAATGATTGTCGAGGAGCCATTGGGCTGCGGGCGTGATCGTCTCGCCGGCGCGCGCTGCGGCATCCGACGAGCGATAGGCGTGCAGGATCAGCTTGCCGTTTTCAGACAGGCGCTGATCAAAAGCAAATTTAAGGTAGCCCGGCAGCGGAATATCCTCGCCGCGCGCAACCGCGCTTGCGAGCGCTGCAAGCTCGTCTTCGGTTTTGTAGACGGCGCGCAAGGGCGCGGGCTGTTCCGGCGGAATCATCGATGAAGCCGATTGCACCGAAACGCGATCCACGGAATTGGGCCCCACGGGTTTTTGTGGTTTTGGAGGCTTATTCTTGATCGGGGACGAACTGGAGTGCGAAGAAGTCGTTTCCGGCATCTGCCTTAACAGCCTTTCCGAAGAGGTAAATGAATTGCGGCGGTGGATACGGATTTTAGCTCAAATTCATTGCAGGAAAACGGCAGTATCCATAATCGGTTCCCTGAATGTCGGTCCCGTTTGACCAAATTGCGACATTACCCTGTGCTGATCTTCAAACCGTTTGAATCGCAACGCACAATTCTTTTTGGGGCGTAATCTTGTGTTATGACAGAGTTGATTTTTTACAACCCTAACATACTGAAAATATAAATAATACCACTGCCGGTAACGATGGATGAATATTAGAGAACACAAAAATCATCGGGCAAAAAATTAAAAACGACCCTTGCGTCAGAGTTGACGCAAGGGTCAGAAAATATCAAGGCGTTTTACTTTCAGGCAGCGTCCGAGTGTTTGTCCGCTTCATCGGCGGCAAAAAGCTTCCAGTAGCGCGGACGAAACGCGATGCGGCTTTTCTCGGTGGCCGGATGCTCGGCAGGAATTTCGATCTCGACGCGTTCGCGCGCGCCGCCGATCTCCAGTTCCACCCGGCGCTTGGCCCCAGAGCGACGGCTCGTCACCACAGTGCCCGCGATGCAGCCGCCGCAGCCCTCGACCAGTTCGACGTCATGCGGACGGAAGAAGAGCTGCGCCTCGCCTTGCGTGACCTTGCCGCGTGTTTGATCCACAATCAAACCGAGATTGCGGTCGGCGAGCCAGACTTCGCCATTTTCGACGCGCACCGGCAGCGTGCTCGATTCACCGATAAAGCCATAGACGAAGGGCGAATTGGGATTGTCATAGACCTCGTCGGGCGTGCCGATCTGCTCGATGCGGCCCTGGCTCATCACCACCACGCGGTCGGCAAGCTCCAGTGCCTCGTCCTGATCATGGGTCACGAAGACGGTCGTGTGACCGGTCTTGTCGTGGATTTCACGCAGCCAGCGGCGCAATTCCTTGCGCACCAGCGCGTCAAGTGCGCCAAAGGGTTCGTCCAGCAGAAGAACTTTCGGTTCAATCGCCATGGCGCGTGCAAGCGCCACGCGCTGGCGCTGCCCGCCGGAAAGCTGTGCCGGATACCGGTTTTCCAGCCCCTTCAACTGCACTAGATCAAGGAGTTCCAGTGCGCGACGCTTAATCTCCGTCTTTTTCGGACGCGTGGAATCGGGACGCACCTTGAGGCCGAATCCGATATTGTCGGCAACCGTCATATGGCGGAACAGCGCATAATGCTGGAACACGAAACCGACATTGCGCTCCTGCACGCTTTTATAGGATGCGTCTTCCTCACCAAAGAAAATCGCGCCTTCGGTCGGCCGTTCAAGACCGGCGATCAACCGCAAAAGCGTGGTCTTGCCCGATCCCGACGGGCCGAGCAGCGCGATCAATTCGCTGGATCGGATATCCAGCGACACATTATGCAAAGCCGGAAAGCGTGCAAACTCCTTGCGCACGCTGGCGACACGAACTTCCATTCCAAATCCTTTCCCCCGTCACTGACGCAACGATTTTATCAGCAGGCTACAGCAAGCCATTCCATGCCCGCAACAGCGCTCAATCCATTTTCTTCAATGGCCATTTTCTTCAATGGCCGTTTCCGACAGCCAGTTCGTCACGATACCGCGCCTCCAGCACCATCTTGACGCCCAGCGTCACCAGCGCCAGAAACGCCAACAGCGAGGCCACCGCAAAAGCGCCAACGAAATTATATTCATTATAGAGAATTTCCACATGCAGCGGCATGGTGTTGGTGAGGCCGCGAATATGGCCAGACACCACCGACACGGCACCAAACTCGCCCATGGCACGCGCATTACACAGCAACACGCCGTAAAGCAGGCCCCATTTGATATTGGGCAGCGTGACATAGCGAAACACCTGCCAGCCATCGGCGCCCAATGAAATTGCCGCTTCCTCGTCGCCCGTACCCTGTTCCTCCATCAGCGGGATCAATTCACGCGCAACAAAGGGAAAGGTCACGAATACGGTCGCCAGCACGATGCCCGGCACCGCGAACAGGATTTCGATGCCATTGCGCGCGAGCCACGGACCAAGCAGGCTGTGACTTGAAAACAGCAGCACGAAGACAAGACCGGAAATGACCGGCGAGATGGAAAACGGCAGATCGATCAGGGTGGTGAGCAGCGCCTTTCCCTTGAATTCGAATTTGGCAATCGCCCATGCGGCGGCGATACCGAACACCAGATTGAGCGGCACTGCAATGGCCGCGACCATCAGCGTCAGCTTGATCGCAGCCCATGCATCGGGTTCGATAAGGGCTTCAAAATAGTCACCAGCCCCCTTGCGAAACGCCTCCACAAAGACCGCCACCACCGGCAGGATCAGGAACAGGGCGATAAAGATCAGCGCCACCGCAATCAGCACGATGCGAGTTGCAAGGCTTTCGGTCACGGCGCTGGATTTGGAAACAGTGGTTTCATGCGCCATGAGCATATTTCCTCCGTGCCCATGTCTGGATGAGATTGATCACAAGCAGCATGGCAAAGGACAGCGCCAGCATTACGACCGCCAATGCCGTGGCTCCCGCATAATCATATTCTTCAAGTTTGATGACGATCAGCAAGGGTGCGATTTCCGACACATAGGGCGTATTGCCTGCAATGAAGATGACCGAGCCATATTCACCAACGCCGCGGGCGAAAGCCAGGGCAAAGCCGGTCAGGATCGCAGGCTGAAGGCTCGGCAGCAACACGCGAAAAATGGTCTGGAAGCGCGATGCCCCCAAGGTTGCTGCGGCTTCCTCAACCTCGCGGCTGATTTCTTCCATGATCGGCTGCACGGTGCGGACTACAAAAGGCAGGCCGATGAAAATCAGCGCCACGATGATGCCAAGCCGCGTGAAGGCAACACGCAGGCCAAAAGGTGCCAACAGGCTGCCGATCCAGCCATTGGGCGCATAGATCGAAGCGAGCGCAATACCGGCCACGGCTGTGGGTAACGCAAAAGGAATATCGACAATCGCATCGACAAATCGCCGACCCGGAAAGCGATAACGCACCAATACCCATGCGAGAATGACGCCAAAGACGACATTGACAAGGGCTGCGATGAAAGCCGTGCCAAAGCTTGTTTCCAGCGCCTTGAGTGTGCGCTCGTCGGTCAATATCCGCCAGAAACCCGACAGGCCGACATCGGTCGAGCGCAGCACAAGCGCTGCCAGCGGAATGAGAATAAGAAGCGTCAGATAGGCAACACTGAAGCCGAACGTCAGCCCGAATCCGGGGATAACGCTCGGCTTTTTAAAGTGCCACCCTGCTCTGGCATATGCAGGGAGCGAAGACATACTCTATTTTGTTCCCTCTTTATCGATACTATTCAGCTTTACGCCGGCTTGATTGATGCGCCTGTTATTTGCCGGGCTTATAAAGCTGGTCGAACGTTCCTCCATCGCCAAAATGCTCGGGCTGTGCCTTTGCCCAACCGCCGAAAAGCGGATCATCGATCGTCACCAGCGTCAAGTCGGGAAGTTTGCGCTGCTGGTCGGCAGGAACCACATCCGGCTTGGATGGGCGATAGAAATGCTTGGCGGCAAGCGCCTGACCTTCGGGTGAATAGAGATATTCGAGATAGGCCTGCGCCAGCTTCGTGGTGCCGTTTTCCTCGGCGTTCTTATCGACAAGCGCCACTGGCGGCTCTGCCAAAATCGATTGCGGCGGAGCAACGATATCGAAGGCATCTTCGCCAAATTCGGCTACCGACAGATAGGCTTCATTTTCCCAGGCCAGCAACACATCGCCGAGCTGGCGCTGCACGAAGGTGGTCGTGGAGCCGCGCGCACCGGTATCAAGCACCGGCACATGGCGGAACAGTTCCGCGATGTAATCCTTCACCTTCTGCTCGTCGCCGCCATATTCCTTATGCGCCCAGGCCCAGGCCGCGAGATAATTCCAGCGGGCACCGCCCGAGGTTTTCGGATTGGGCGTAATCACCTCGACGCCGTCCTTGACCAGATCGCCCCAGTCCTTGATGCCCTTGGGATTGCCCTTGCGCACGAGGAAAACGATGGTCGAGGTATAGGGGGCAGAATTATTGGGCAGGCGCTTGCGCCAGTCCTTGTCGATCTTGCCGGACAATTCGGCAATGGCATCGATATCGCTTTCAAGTGCCAGTGTGACCACATCCGCCTTGATGCCATCGATCACCGAACGGGCCTGCTTTCCGGAACCGCCATGCGAAGCGCGGATGGTGACGGTCTCGCCCGTTTCATCCTTCCAATGCTTGGCAAAGGCTGCGTTGTAATCCTTGTAGAGTTCGCGTGTCGGATCATAGGACACGTTCAACAGCGTCTGATCTGCATGGCTTGCCTGTATCGTCCCGGCAAGCGATGCCAACGCCACAAAGGATGCAAGGGTGAGTGAAAATCTCGATCGTTTCATGTCCGCCTCCATGTTTCCATTTATCAGGACAGTATCAGAGGTCTTCATCAACGGGATGCCACAAGCCGCCCAATATTTAAAATGACAACGAAAAATCTGCGCAGCATTTCGAGTATTTCAGGAATAATTTTTCCAAACCACTCCAAAAACACCTGAGCAATAATAATCCTCTACCAAGCGACAGGTTCCATAAATTCGCAGTAAACCATGAATTGAAAGCGCATGCCTTCATGGAACAAGATAGTGCTGGCTCCACTGGCTCATCGGCACTTCCGGGCCAATCTTATATTCGAAAGACAGGACCTTGATGTGTTCATCATCTGTCTTGCAGATATAAGAAAGCTTGTACCAGTGCTCACGGCTGCGAAACGCCGCACCATCGGCGCGCAGGACGTTATTTTTCGCCACCGGATCGGAAAACGCGTAGGCCAGCGCCTTGTCCACGTCATAGTTGCTATGTTCGCGCGCGATACGCTCCATAGCCTCGACATCACAGCGCTGTTCCAGTCGTGTCTCGGGATCGAGCTTTTCGAGCTGGGCCTGCATGGACGCATTCATGGCCAAAGCAGGAAATGTCATTGCTGCCAGAGACAAAAGAAACACGGAAAATAGAACGGGCACCAATCTCATAGGACGTTTATAAACTCCTGAAACAGGGAAACGAGGTTTGAAAATTACTTTGATAAGATGGGAGGCAATACACGAATCCTATTTTAATAGCACTATTGTTCACCGCAATGTGATCAATCACATCGGCAATGTTGAAGCATTGCGACACTTGTTTTTGAGCACTTGATTTCAGTTGCCCGTCCGTGTTTGAACCAATCATATCGTCAGTGTCAGCAGACAATCTATGCCTATGGGCAAAAGGAAGAGACATGAAACCCGTTTTCCTGCAATTGCAGTGCGCACCCGGCAAGACCTACGAAGTTGCGGATGAGCTTTATCAGCGTGAGATTGTCTCCGAGCTTTATTCGACCAGCGGCGAATTTGACCTTCTGGCCAAAATTTATGTCGCAGAAGGTGATGATATAGGCAAATTCATCAATGAGCACGTGCTCAACATTCCCAACATCGTGCGCTCGCTGACAACGCTGACCTTTACCGCGTTCTGATCGAACTTTTTTGACGTGAACTTTTCGCTGTTCGTCCCTTTCTGAGATAAAGAATTGATTCACCTTAAATGGTTTATTCTGCCGACGAAGGGAACTCCTCTATGCGCTCGCGCATTTTCTCCGTAGCGCCAACCTCAAGGAGGCAGCGAGAAAGGTTATGAACGATCTTGAACAACGCCGTATTCTGGTCGTCGAGGATGAAATCTTCGTAGCACTCGACGTCGCCGCGTCTGTAGAAGACGCCAACGGTACCGTGATCGGGCCGGTCGGCAGCGTTCGGCAAGCTCTTGATCTCATCAACAAGCACGAAGTCGACGCTGCAATCCTCGACGTGGATCTAATCGATGGCAATGTCGAACCGGTTCTGGACCGATTAAAGAAAGCAAATACTTTCGTCGTCATTCACACCGGCGGCGGTCTGCCTGCAAAGCTTGCGGCACGTTACCCTGGAATTCCGGTTTTCCATAAACCCATCGCTCCCACTGTGCTGACCCGCACGTTGGCATCTGCGTTCACGTCCGTCACAGACAGCCGCGCAGCGGACAGGGCCTGAAAACACTCAAGCAACTTTCTTACGTTTGAAATGCAGATTCTTTTGCATTATAACAAGAAACTGTTAGACTGGCTGTGTCCAAAGCAGCGATGATGTCATGCGCATGGATATTTCCGCTGATCGCAAATCCGCAAGCAGCCTCACGCACCGTCCCAAAACCAGCCTTGATGGCGATATGGGGCAATTTGCGCTTTGCATGGAAAATACTGTTCTGTCATACCGGCTGCAAAGTTGGAAGAGTTCCTAAAAGGTTTGAAAATGCCTGCATATCGTTCGCGTACAACCACCCATGGCCGCAATATGGCCGGCGCTCGCGGCCTCTGGCGCGCCACAGGCATGAAGGACGATGATTTCGGCAAGCCGATTATCGCGGTGGTGAACTCGTTTACGCAATTCGTACCCGGCCATGTTCATCTGAAAGACATGGGCCAGCTTGTTGCGCGCGAGATCGAGGCGGCAGGCGGCGTGGCCAAGGAATTCAACACCATCGCGGTCGATGACGGCATCGCCATGGGCCATGACGGCATGCTCTATTCGCTGCCTTCGCGCGAACTGATCGCCGACTCAGTCGAATATATGGTCAATGCGCATTGCGCCGATGCGATGGTCTGCATCTCCAACTGCGACAAGATCACGCCGGGCATGCTGATGGCCTCACTACGTCTCAATATACCCGTCGTCTTCGTGTCCGGCGGCCCGATGGAAGCGGGTAAGGTGGTCTGGGACGATCAGGTCAAGAAACTCGATCTGGTCGATGCCATGGTTGCCGCTGCCGACGATCATTATTCGGACGATCAGGTCAAGGCGATCGAGCGTTCCGCCTGCCCGACCTGCGGTTCTTGCTCGGGCATGTTCACCGCCAATTCCATGAACTGCCTCACCGAAGCGCTCGGTCTGTCGCTGCCCGGCAATGGTTCGACGCTTGCAACGCATGCCGACCGCAAGCGGCTTTTTGTCGAGGCTGGGCATCTGGTCGTCGATCTGGCGCGCCGCTATTACGAGCAGGACGACGAAAGCGTGTTGCCGCGCTCGATTGCGACCTTTGAAGCCTTTGAAAACGCTATGACGCTCGATATCGCCATGGGCGGTTCGACCAATACGGTTTTGCATCTTCTGGCGGCAGCCCAAGAGGCGGAAGTCGATTTCACCATGGCCGACATCGACCGGCTGTCGCGCCGTGTGCCGGTTCTGTGCAAGGTCGCGCCTGCGGTCGCCAATGTGCATATGGAAGACGTGCATCATGCCGGTGGCATCATGGGCATTCTGGGCCAGCTTGAAAAAGCCGGACTTTTGACCACGTCGCTTCCAACCGTTCACAGCGAAACGCTCGGCAAGGCGCTCGACCATTGGGACGTGACGCGCACGACGAGCGACATGGTGCATAAATTCTACCGCGCCGCCCCCGGTGGGGTGCCGACACAGGTAGCCTTTAGCCAGGAGCGCCGCTTTGACAGCGTCGATACCGACCGCGAAAAAGGTGTCATTCGCGAAAAGGCCCATGCGTTCTCACAGGATGGCGGTTTGGCCGTTCTCTATGGCAATCTGGCCGAAGACGGCTGCATCGTGAAGACGGCAGGCGTGGACGACTCGATCCTGAAATTCTCCGGTCCGGCGCGTATTTTTGAAAGCCAGGACACGGCTGTGCTCGGCATTTTGAACGGCAAGATCAAGGCAGGCGATATCGTGCTGATCCGCTATGAAGGCCCGCGCGGCGGACCGGGCATGCAAGAGATGCTCTATCCGACGAGCTATCTTAAATCGAAGGGTCTCGGCAAGGATTGCGCGCTGATCACCGATGGACGTTTTTCGGGTGGCTCATCGGGCCTTTCCATCGGCCACGTCTCGCCGGAAGCCGCTGAAGGCGGCACAATCGGTCTGGTGCGCGAAGGCGATATCATCGATATCGACATTCCGAACCGCAAAATTCATCTGGCCGTTGATGATGCAACCTTGGCCGAACGCCGCGCCGAACAGGATGAGAGCGGCTGGAAGCCGACAGAAAACCGCAAGCGCAAGGTTTCAACCGCGTTGAAAGCCTATGCCGCAATGGCGACCAGTGCCGCCAAGGGTGCGGTGAGAAAACTGCCGGATTGATTTTTAAAGAACCTGTTTTTATCAAGGGCTCTTCGGAGCCCTTTTTATATTTCGACTGCAGATAGGTATGAGAGCAATGAATATCAGAACCGTACTATTTGCGGTCTTATCGACATGCCTTCTAACAGCTGAATCAGCAAGTGCTGAGGAACTGACAAAACAGGACTATCTGGCCATGCCAGCCCGGTCACTGAAGAATTTTCAATGCGCCATTCTTATCCAGAATATGGCAGGCTTCATCCAACCGTCAGCCGCATCTCATCTTCTGTCTACGAGTTTCACGCAGAAGGCTTACGAACTTGGCAAGCAATACTATGATGCATTGGACAGCAATAAAATCACGATGATGGATTTAACGCTGAATATGCCATCAGAGTTCCGGCTGGACACGATGACGATAACGACTCGCGACCCACAGGAAGCAACAGCTTTCAAACTCGGTCGCATCTCCGTCAGGGCAGCAACCGACCTTCTTTACAAGGCGGGCGCAGTCAATGACGAGGGAGACATTGATCCCTCGAAATTCAAACAGAAATCACCGGAACTTCTGGAAGAGTATTGCGACTTTAAAGAACTCAACATGCCTGCTCCCATGTTGGAAAGGATGCAACAAGACCTGAAATCCACCATTCATTACTGAGCAGATACGGGCCAATTGAATTATTGTTGCAGCGCCTTTTCCACCGCAGGCATCAGATCATCGCGCACCGAGGCTTCGGTAAACGGGCCGACATGCTTGTATAAAATCCTGCCGTCAGGGCCGACGAGAAATGTTTCCGGCACGCCATAGACGCCCCATTCAATCGCCGAGCGACCGGCGCGGTCGGCGCCCACCGCAGCAAAGGGATTGCCGAGATCGCCCAGAAAGCGGCGCGCGTTTTCAGGCTCGTCCTTGTAATTGAGGCCGACCACACGGATGCGTTCATCTTTGGCGATCTGCATCAAAAACGGATGCTCCTGTCGGCAGGGGACGCACCATGATCCCCAGACATTGACCAGCGTCAGCTTGCCCTTGAAATCAGCGCTGTTAAGGCCCGGCACCGGTACACCATCGCGCAACAGCCCTTCGACGGGCGGCAGGTCGGTCTGCGGTGCCAGCTTGCCGATCAGGGCCGAGGGAATGGTCGAATTGTCCTTGCCCGATAAAAGTTGCACGGCGAACACGCCTGCAAGTGCCACAAAGATCAGGAGCGGCAGCAGCGCGATCAGCGCCGTGCGTTTGCTTGTGGCAGCGGATTTTTGGGTTGTATCGCTCATTTGGCGGGCCCGGAAGCTGGTTTTGCAGAACGCCGACGAAGACCCTGCGCTTCAAGCTGTTGCAATTCGCGTTTGAGCACACGCTGGTCGATCATGATCCAGCAGATAGCAATCACAAGCGCCACCGCCGTGACGCCATAGGCAATGATGACAAAGCCAAGATGCGTGTTCATGGACGCTCTCCTGCGGGTTGCCGGTTGCGGTCGGCGCTGCGTGCGGCAAGTTTTTTCATCGAGGCTACACGGCGGCGCCAGATTTCATTGCGCATTGCCATCATATGCAGCGCGATGAACAAAAGCGTGAAGCCGATCGCCATCACGAAAAGCGGACGCAGCATCGAGCCGTCGATGGTCGGTCCATCCATGCGAAACACCGAAGCGGGCTGGTGCAGCGTGTTCCACCAGTCGACCGAGAATTTGATGATCGGAATATTGATGAACCCGACAAGGGTCAGCACTGCAACCGGCTTGGCGCTTTTGCCCGGATCGGCAAAGGCGCGCGACAGCGCGATTATGCCGAGATACATCAGGAACAGCACAAAGACCGAGGTGAGCCGCGCGTCCCACACCCACCATGTGCCCCACATCGGCTTGCCCCAGAGCGAGCCGGTGGCCAGCGCCAAGGCCGTGAACATCGCGCCCAGAGGGGCTGCGGCACGGATCGAAACATCGGCCAGCGGATGCCGCCACACAAGTGTGCCCAGTGCCGAGACCGCCATGATCGAATAACACATCATCGAAAGCCATGCGAAAGGCACATGGATATACATGATGCGCACCGTCAGCCCCTGCTGGTAATCATCGGGCGACAGAAACACCATATAAAGACCCGCGGCCAGAAAAAGCGCGGCCAAAAGGCCAAGCCATGGCAACACCTTGCCTGCGAAGGCAAGGAAGCGCGTCGGATTGGCAAGATCGAGCCAGCTTGTGGGTTTGGTGGTGACTTTGGTCATGCGCTATACTTACCTTGCCACCCCATGGCGTTCAATTGACTGTAATCAACTGCGTCAATCCGCCAGTCAATCCGCCGAACCTTTGAGAACAGCACTTGCCGCAAGCGGCCCCAGTACCGCAAAAAACAGCGTCAGTGCGGATAGAATGAGAAACGGTGCCAGAAACGGTTCGACCGCGGCAGTCGCACCATAAGAGGCCGATACGCCGAAAATCAGCACCGGAACGGTGAGCGGTAGCACGATGACGGAGACGAGCAATCCACCACGTGGGAGTGCTACGGCCAGCGCCGCCCCGACCGCGCCGATAAAGGTGATCGCAGGCGTTCCGACCAGAAGCGTCATGGCCGTTGCCCCTATGGCCGCTGGCTCCATATTCATGAACAGCCCCAGCAGCGGCGAGGCTATGACCAGCGGCAGAACGCTTGCTACCCAGTGCGCCAGGCATTTCATGAAGACGGTCAGCGTCAGCATATGCCGGTCGGCACCGATCAGGAGCAGATCAAGCGAGCCGTCCTCGCGGTCGGCCTGAAACAGCCGGTCGAGGCCCAGAAGTGTCGCTAGAAGCGCGCCGATCCACAGCATGGCCGGGCCGATGCGCGCCAGCAAATTGAGATCGGGGCCAATGCCAAAGGGCATCACCGAAATGACGGCCAGAAAGAACAATATGCCAATCAGCGCGCCACCGCCTGCGCGAAAACTCAGCCGCAGATCCCGGATGAACAAGGCCCCCATCACACACGCTCCAGCGCATAAGCGGACATGTCGAGTGTTTTGACACCGTCAAGACCGAGCGGAATATGGGTTGCGGCAATCACCATGCCGCCTTCGCGCATATGCGCGTGCATGAGTGCTGCAAAGCGCGATTCGGATGCCTTGTCGAGACCGGCGGTCGGCTCATCGACGATCCATAGAGGGCGATGGCTGATCAGCAGTTTGGCGATTGATACGCGGCGTTTTTGCCCGGTGGAAAGATAGCCGAAGGGCAGATACTCGACGCCGGGCAGATCGACCGCCTCCAGCGCCCCGGCAATGTCGCATGTATCGTCGCCGTGAAATTTTTGCCAGAAACCAAGATTTTCGCGCACGCTCAAGGCGGGTTTCATGGCATTCTGGTGGCCAAGATAATGACAGGCAGCGCGTATCGGCAGACTTTCTTCCTGATCGCGCAATGTGATGCTGCCCGCTTCCGCAGGCAGAAGCCCGCAGATGATTCGCAAAAGCGTCGACTTGCCGGAGCCGTTGGGACCGGTCACCACCAGCGCCTGCCCGCTTTCGAGCGCAAAGGAAAGGTCGCAGAAGATGGTCTCGCCGCCGCGTTCCCCCGCCAGATTTTCGGCCACAACCTGCATTTTCTCTCCTGAGCCCGCTCTGGCCACATTCGAAACTGGCGGCAAAACGGGCTATCGCAACATTTCGCCGCAAGGGGGCAAATTGATACGATTCTGTCTGGAATCGTTTTAGAAAACTATCTATATGGTGGCTACCATGCCAGCGGTCGGTGTGGAAACCATTTTTGGCCGATCTCAAACACCTGTTGCCACGCAAAATCGAAAGATTTGAAAGACGCAGGCCTCGGGACGGACAGCGGAAATGACTGCACCCGCACCTTGGCGCGTCCTTGAAACGCAGCCTAGGCGTTCGTCCTGGTTTTCCGGCCAGTAGCATGAAGGACGAACGCAGTGTCGCACATCGACAGTTTCAAATGCCGCAAGACCCTTACCGTCAATGGCAAGGATTATGTCTATTACAGCCTGACAGAAGCCGAGAAAAACGGCCTGGAAGGGATTTCCCAGCTGCCTTTCTCGATGAAAGTTCTGCTCGAAAATCTGCTCCGCTTCGAGGATGACCGCTCCGTCAAGAAAGCAGACATCGAAGCCGTCGCCAAATGGCTTGCCGACCGCGGCAAGGCAGGCGCTGAAATCGCTTATCGCCCGGCCCGCGTTCTCATGCAGGACTTTACCGGCGTTCCCGCAGTCGTCGATCTCGCCGCCATGCGCGATGGCCTGAAATCGCTTGGTGGCGACCCGGAAAAGATCAATCCGCTGGTCCCTGTCGATCTCGTCATCGACCACTCGGTCATTGTCGATGATTTCGGCAATCCGCTTGCCTTCCAGCACAATGTCGATCTCGAATATGAGCGCAATGGCGAACGCTATCGCTTCCTCAAATGGGGCCAGCAGGCATTCAAGAATTTCCGCGTTGTGCCGCCCGGCACCGGCATCTGCCATCAGGTCAACCTTGAATATCTGGCGCAGGCCGTGTGGACCAAGGAAGAAGACGGCGAAATCACCGCTTATCCCGACACATGCGTTGGCACCGACAGCCACACCACCATGGTCAACGGCCTTGGCGTTCTTGGCTGGGGCGTGGGCGGCATCGAGGCCGAAGCTGCCATGCTCGGCCAGCCGGTTTCCATGCTTCTGCCCGAAGTCATCGGTTTCCGCCTGACCGGCAAGGTCAAGGAAGGTGTCACCGCGACCGACCTCGTGCTCACCGTCACCCAGATGCTGCGCAAGAAGGGCGTTGTCGGCAAGTTTGTCGAGTTCTTCGGCGAAGGCCTTGAAAACATGACGCTCGCCGACCGCGCGACCATCGCCAATATGGGCCCGGAATATGGCGCAACCTGTGGCTTCTTCCCCATCGACCGCGAAACGCTCAACTATATGAACACGACCGGCCGCGACGAAGACCGTATCGCGCTGGTAGAGGCCTATTCGCGTGCGCAGGGCATGTGGCGTGAAAAGGGATCGGAAGATCCGGTCTTCACCGATATTCTCGAACTCGACATGAGTGAAGTCGTACCATCCATGGCCGGCCCCAAGCGTCCTGAAGGCCGTATTCCGCTGGAAAACATCGGCTCGGGCTTCGCGACTTCGCTCGAAACCGAATACAAGAAGACCACCGGCCAGACCACGCGCTATCCAGTTGAAGGCGAAGATTTCGACCTCGGCCATGGCGATGTGGCGATTGCCGCCATCACGTCTTGCACCAACACCTCCAACCCGAGCGTGCTGATCGCCGCAGGCCTTCTCGCCCGCAATGCGGTCGCCAAGGGACTGAAGACCAAGCCGTGGGTGAAAACTTCGCTGGCACCCGGCTCGCAGGTGGTTGCGGCCTATCTCGAATCGGCTGGTCTGCAAAAGGACCTCGATGCGCTGGGCTTCAACCTCGTCGGCTTTGGCTGCACGACCTGCATCGGCAATTCCGGTCCGCTTCCGGCTCCGATTTCCAAGACGATCAACGACAAGGGCCTGATTGCGGCCGCCGTCCTTTCCGGCAACCGTAACTTTGAAGGCCGCGTGTCGCCCGACGTTCAAGCCAACTATCTAGCCTCGCCGCCGCTCGTCGTCGCCCACGCGCTGGCAGGCACCGTTACCAAGGATCTGACCAAGGAAGCGCTTGGCGAAGACCAGAACGGCAATCCAGTCTTCCTGCGCGATATCTGGCCTTCCTCTCAGGAAATCCAGGAATTCATCGCCAAGAACGTGACGCGTAAAATCTTCTCGGAGAAATATGCCGACGTGTTCAAGGGCGACGAAAACTGGCAGGCCGTTCAGGTACCGGCAGGGCAGACCTATGCATGGGACGACAATTCGACCTATGTGCAGAACCCGCCTTACTTTGTCGGCATGGGCAAGTCGGCTGGAACCATTGCAGACGTCAAGGGCGCGCGCGTTCTCGGCCTCTTCGGCGACAAGATCACCACCGATCACATCTCGCCGGCTGGTTCGATCAAGGCTCAGTCGCCTGCGGGCAAATATCTTCTCGACCATGGCGTCGGCATTGCCGACTTCAACCAGTACGGCACGCGTCGCGGCAACCATGAAGTGATGATGCGCGGCACCTTTGCCAATATCCGTATCCGCAACCATATGCTGGGCGAAAACGGACGCGAAGGTGGCTACACCATCCACTATCCGTCGAAAGAAGAAATGTCGATCTACGACGCGGCCATGGAATACAAGGCAGAGGGAGTGCCATTGGTGATCTTTGCCGGTGTCGAATATGGCAATGGCTCTTCACGCGACTGGGCGGCCAAGGGCACCAACCTTCTGGGTGTGAAGGCTGTGATTGCGCAATCGTTCGAGCGTATCCACCGTTCCAACCTTGTCGGCATGGGCATTGTGCCTTTCGTCTTCGAGGAAGGCACGAGCTGGCAGACTCTGAACCTCAAGGGCGACGAAGTCGTCACCATTGAAGGCCTCGCCGATGTGCGTCCGCGCCAGAAGATCGAAGCTTCGATCACCTATGCGGACGGCAGCGTCAAGCAGGTGCCGCTCATCTGCCGCATCGATACGCTGGACGAGCTCGATTACATGAAGAACGGCGGCATTCTGCAAACCGTTCTGCGTGATCTGGCCGCTTAAGTCGGAACAGACAAAATCGACAAGCCGCCGGAGAAATCCGGCGGCTTTTTATTGAATATAACTCACCGCAACGTGACTTCCCATTGATCGACACACTTCCTACATAATAGATGACAACATCAATTATTGCCGGATGAAGACAAGTGACAGTTCAGCTCTCTTTTCACGCGAAAGCCGCGCGGCTTACGGCGGAACATCTGCCGGACTGGCGAAGCGTTTGCGCTGTATTGGGGCTGACATTCACCGGCTGCATTTCTACGCTTGCAACGGCAAAGGCCCAGGATCAGGCACACAATCAGCCCCGCAAAACCTCAGTACTTGAACTTTATACCAGTCAGGGCTGCAAATCCTGTCCACCGGCAGATGAGAATTTCGCCCGCTATGCCAATGATCCGGGTGTTCTGGCGCTATCATTTCACGTCAATTACTGGGATTATATGGGCTGGCGCGATACCCTGGCCACGCAGGACAATACCGACCGGCAGAAAGCCTATCGCAATTCATTTAATGCGGGCATGATCTATACGCCACAGGCTATCATCAATGGCCGAACCGAAGTCAACGGACGTGAAGCGGCCTCGATCAAATCAGCGCTTGATGGCAGCAAGCTTAACGTCGCAACCGCCATCAGACAGCTCGACGATGGACGCCTGTCGATTGAAATCGGCTCAGGTAAAAAACCTGAAAACCCCGTACATGTGGTCGTGTTCTATTTCCGCGATTCCGTGACCATACCGATTAGCGGTGGGGAAAACGCCGGACAGGCGTTGACCTATCGCAACACGGTCAGCGAGATCAATACAATCGGCATGTGGGACGGTACGGCCTTGAAGGTTGAATTGCCCGCCTCCGAACTCAAGCGCAAGAACGCTTCCGGCTGTGCGGTCATCCTGCAGGAAACGCGACCCGATAATTCACTCGGTCCCATCCATGGTGCGGCGATGTTTACGGAGAAAACGCGGCTCGGATTATAAGCCACGATCTCAAGACGGACAGAATATTTTCAAGAAAAATCAGAATGTTGCGGCTCAGATGGCGCAGTCTCGGATCAGCCGAGAGTTGGTTCGGTTCGGGCAGTCCTTTGGGCGGGGGGCTTGGGGTCGGACATACCCGAACCGAACCGTCTCAGGCAACTCGTGCAAGCTGACCTCATAATCAGGCTGCAATGCGAAACAGGCAAGGCGAAATTGTGGCTTCCAATCACCATTGCAAACAGCCGTTCTTTTTTCGTGACTAGCTAATACGCGAATAATTACTCGCAATTAAATCTAGGGATGCATTTGGAGCTGGTTTAAATCCAATATGTGCAAATTTATTTCCAATATTAGATTAAATTAGAATAATTTATCCGTTTTTTAAGTTGGTTTACGGATTTGAAGTTCCTGAAACAGATAGGATATTCACGATGTGAACTTTTAATCCCCCCAAGCCATCATCTGCCGATATGCATTTTTCCCGATAGTGGCTTGAGCCGGATTTGTTCCCGAAGATGTGTTTTTGCAAACGAGCTACAGATGTTGTTTTGAGCTAAATCTTAGCATCCGAGCGATCTCCTGCGTAGTTAGATATGCGGCTTGGCTCTTGAATTCTCGTCATAAAAGCATCACCCTGATGTCATGGGCCGAACATTGGGATAGGACGCACCGTATTCCGCGATAGCAGGTCTGTCCAATAAAGCGAAAGGAAGCATATGAGCAGTTCCGACGCAGCCAAGGAAGAATCTTCCCACCGTTCCGTTTCGCCAAACGTCATTGCCTTAAATGCCGCAAGAACAACCGCAGCGCCAACCCCAACACCCACCGTCAGCTTCGATCGGCATGAACTGGGGAAAATCCTCAACATCTATGGCCGTATGGTCGCCTCAGGTGTGTGGCGCGATTATGCCATTGACCTTTTAAGTGATCGGGCCGTGTTTTCCATCTTTCGCCGCACAAGCGAGGTGCCAATGTTTCGCATCGAGAAAAACCCCAAACTTGCAAACAAACAGGGAGCCTATTCGGTAATCGCCGCAAGCGGCCTCATCATGAAGCGCGGCCATGAGCTGGAACGCGTGTTGCACGTGTTCGATAAGAGCCTGAAGCTGATCGACAACTGATCCTGTCAGGATTTGAGCGGCGGTTCATCCGCAAGCGTTGAGCGCCCGCCATTGAGGGGCAACTGCATGAGCACGGTATCCAGCCAGCGCCCATGCTTGAAGCCGGAACCTTCGATCTGGCCGCTATGGGTGAAGCCAAGGCTTTCGTGCAGCTTTACGGAACCGATATTGCGCTCACCATCACCGATGACCGCCAGCAATTGCCGGAAGCCGAGCCCGGTCAATCGGGCGATCAGTTCGCGCAGCAAGAGCTTGCCAATGCCCCGGCCTTTGGCGGAGGGCGCGATATAGATCGAATCTTCCGCAAGCCAACGAAACGCAGGACGAAGGCGGTAATAGCCAGCATAGGCATAGCCCAGAACCTGACCGTCTTTTTCAGCCACAAGAATGGGAAACCCCTGCTCGCGGATCGCCGCAAAACGGTGTTCCATCTCCGCACGTGATGGTGCTTCTATTTCATAGGAGCCGCCCTCGTTCAGAACGGCATGCGCATAAATGGCGGTAATGGCCTCGATATCGGCCAACTGAAAATCACGAATAAGCGGCATTGAATAAATTCCGGAAGGATTGATGCGAAGCACCATGCGCCCGAAACAGCATTTTGTAAAAACAAAAAGGGCAGTGTTTCCACTGCCCTTTCGTTCGATGTCGTTGCCGACTGCTATTCGCGGTTGCCCAGGAACTGCAACAGGAACATGAACATGTTGATGAAGTCGAGGTAGAGACGCAGCGCGCCCATCACGACCTTGCGGCCATAGGCGTCGGACGAATCGCCTTCGTAGTACATTTCCTTGATCGACTGCGTGTCGTAGGCGGTGAGGCCTGCGAAGATCAGAACGCCGATTGCCGAAATTGCAAACTGCAATGCGGAAGAAGCGAGGAAGATGTTGACGACGGAAGCGATGATCAGGCCGAACAGGCCCATCATCAAAAACGAGCCCATCGCGGACAGATCACGCTTGGTCGTGTAGCCGTAGAGCGACAGCGCGCCGAACGAGGCAGCCGTCACGAAGAAGGTCTGCACGATACTCGACGAGGTGTAGATGAGGAACACCGACGACAGCGAAAGCCCAACCAGACCGGCATAGGCCCAGAACACCATGTTTGCGGTTGCGACCGACAGGTTCTGGATGCGGAAGCTCAGGAAGAATACAGCAGCCAGAGGCGCCAGCATGATCACCCAGCGTAGCGGCGAGGTGTAGATAGCAGCACCAAATGCGGTCAACAGCTTGCCGTTGGAAAGCTGCGCGACAGCGAGCGCCTGATCGGTCGTGGTCGCAAGCGATGCGAAAGCGAATGCAGCAAGGCCTGTGACCACCAGACCGATTGCCATCATGTTGTAGACGCCCAGCATATAGCTGCGCAGTCCCTGATCGATGGTTGCGTCAGCGCGAGCGCCGCCTACCGGCCTCTGCTGCGCCTGAATATTACGAAAGTCAGCCATGACTTAAAATCCTCTTGCCTTGTCCCGTCCGGTGTCGGTGCACGCCCAAATCAGGTCCAAGCCTGACCTTCAATTAGGACTGCCTCCAGGCGCCGCTGGCGGGACCCCAGCATGCCTGCCTGACATTATGGGGATTTTGGCGCTTTCGCACAAGGGCCAGTTGTAAAAAATAGCATGATCGACAGCAGAAAAAGCCATCATAAACGCCATTTTATCCAAGGACTTAGCCTCGTGCGCCGTTAAACATTACAAATCTTTCACAATGTGCGCAGCACGGTTGCCGGTTTCTGCCCCAGCACACGCCATGTTCCGGCAAGCCCGAAACCGATGGTCAGCACAAGCGCTACGCCAAGCGTCATAAAGGCCACATCAGGCAAAAACTGCGCCTTGAGCTTCATGACTTCCACAATCACATACCAGCCCGCAATGCTTCCTGCGACCAACGCAAAAAGCGCTGTCACCAGTCCGAGCAGCATATATTCGAGCACATAGGCCATAATCAGCGTGGAGCGCGTGGCCCCCAGCGTTTTGAGTACAACCGCGTCATGCACACGCGCGCGGTTACCGGCGGCCAATGCACCACCCAGCACCAGAACCGAAGCTGCAAGGGCGATGGAAGAAGCTGCACGGATAGCAATGGCGAGCTGCCCGATCAGATTGTTGGCGACATCAAGCGCATCGGTCACGCTCACCGTCGTCACCGCAGGCCATGTCCTTGTCACCTCGCGCAGCACATTGGGCGCAAGGTTTTTCTGATCATCGGGAATGGTCAGTGTTGCAAGCCATGTCGCGGGTGCTCCGGCAAAAGTATTGGGCGAAAACACCATGACGAAATTCATCGCCAGCGTTTCCCATTGCACCTGCCGGAAACTCGCAATCTTCGCGGTGATGCTGCGTCCGAACACATTAACGGTAACCGTATCGCCAATCTTCAGCCCCAGATCGCGGGCTTCGCGTTCGGCAAACGACACCAGCGGTTCGCCGTTATAATCGGCGGGCCACCATTCGCCTTCGCTCAGGGTCGAATTATCGGGAACCGTGTCGGAGAAGGTAATGCCGCGGTCGCCGCGCAACACCCATGCCGCCTCAGGCGGGATGGTCATGTCGCGCACATTTTTATCGTTGAACGCGGTAATTCGTCCGCGCAGCATGGGGCCGGAGGTGAGCTTGCCGTCCGGCACAATACCAGTGATCAGTTTTCTGAAATCGCCGATGTCGCGATTCTGAATATCGACAAAGAAGAAATCCGGTGCCTGTTGGGGGATGTTTTCCGTCACCTGACGGCGCAGATTGCCATCGATCAGCGCAATCGCCACCATCAGCGTCAAGCCAAGACCCAGCGAAAGCACGACCGAAGGCGTCAATGCGCCGGGGCGATGGATATTGCCAAGCGCCAGCCGCAGCGACGTCGAGCGCACGCGCGGGCTGCGGCGCACCAGCCAGCGGATCCCGTCCGCAACAAGGCGCAACACACCAAAAGCCGCAATCGATGCAACGATGAAAATCGCTGCCACACGCCGGTCATAGGCGACATAAAGCGCAAGCCCGGCAAGGGCCGCAATCAGCAGCACGGCAAGGCCAAGATAAAGCAAAGGCGGCAAACCGCGCGGCTCAAAGCCCTGCTCACGAAACAGCGCCGTTGCCGGAATATCGCGCGCGCGGCCCAGCGGAATGATGGCAAAGGCCAGCGTTGTGATAAGACCAAAGACGGCGGCAAGCGCTAGCGCGCCCGGAAAGAAGCCGCCACCTGCGGCAATCGGCAGATAATTGGCCAGCACCGCCCCCGCAAGATAGGGGATGGCCGCTGCCAGCAAAAGCCCGATGGCAATGCCGATCAGGCCAATAACCATAATCTGCACCAGATAGACAAGAACCGCGAAACGCGCCGGTGCGCCAAGCGATTTGAAGGTAGCGATTACCCCACGTTTTCCGTCGAGATAGGCGCGCACGGCATTCGCCACGCCAACACCACCGACGATCAGCGCCGTAAGCCCCACAAGGGTCAGAAATTGCGAGAACCGCTCGATATTGGCGCTCAAGGCAGGGGCTGCATTGGCGCGCGAGCGGATATTCCATCCCGCATCTGGGAAATCGCGCCCCGCCTCACCGCGCAATTGCGCAATAGCGCTATCGGGCGCGCCATCGGGCAGAGCCACCTTATAAATATGATCGACGAGGCTTCCGGGCTGGATCAGGCCGGAGGCACGCAGTCCTTTAAGCGAAACCAGAAAGCGCGGCGCAAAATTAAAGCCCGATGACAGAAGATCGGGTTCGCTTTGAATAAGCGAGCGCAGCTCAAACGTGGCAGACCCGAGAAGCACCTTTGCGCCAATGGATAGCCCCATGCGGTTTAAAAAATCCTGACTGACGGCAGCACCATAGATACCGTTTTGATCAGCCATCACGGTGTCGAGCGGCAGGGCCGGCGCAAGCTTCAATTCGCCATAAAGCGGATAGGCTGCATCCACAGCCTTCACTTCCACCAGCGACTGGTCGGAGCCATCGGGCAAGCGCGCCATGGAGCGCATGGTGGCGCTTTCAGCCATTTTGCCCTGTTTTTCGATAAAGGCGCGTTCATCCGGTGTCGCTTCACGCTGATTGAGCGCGAAACTCACATCACCGCCCAGAATGCTCTGACCCTGCGAAGCAATGCCGGTGGAGACAGAACGCGCCACCGAATTGACACCGCCAATGGCTGCAACGCCCAGCGCGATACAGGCCAGAAAGATGTAAAAGCCCGACAAGCCGCCGCGCATTTCGCGCAGCGCAAAACGAAGGGCAAGCGAGAACGATGTCATGAAATTCATGCGCGGACCGCCGCTTTTGTCAAAGCGGCGTCACTTGCCGGTTCTTCGATCCGGCCCGAGCGCACCGGGATTTCAACATCGCAACGCGCAGCCAATGCCGGGTCATGGGTGACCAGCACCATGGTCAGGCCATTTTCGCGCTGCTTGTCAAACAAAAGATCAGCAATCTGCCGCCCCGTCGTGGTATCAAGATTGCCGGTTGGCTCATCAGCGATGAGAATTTTCGGCGACGGTGCCAAAGCACGGGCAATCGCCACGCGCTGCTGCTCACCGCCCGATAGTTCGGATGGATAATGGGTAAGCCGCTCACCAAGCCCCACCGCCTGCAATTCACGCTCTGCCACCGCGAACGCATCCTTGCGACCTGCAAGCTCTAGTGGGACTGCGACATTTTCCAATGCCGTCATATTGGGGATCAGGTGAAAGGACTGAAACACGATACCAATATTGGCACCGCGAAAAGCGGCCGCCTGATCCTCGCTCATGGCGCTGATCGTCTCGCCGGCGATCTTCACAATTCCGTTATCAATATGCTCCAACCCCGCCAGAACCATCAAAAGCGTCGACTTGCCCGATCCCGACGGCCCGACGATGCCCACCGACTGGCCTTGGGCGATATGCAGTGACACACCCTTGAGCACATGGACGAGCGATGCTGCCTGGCCCAGTGTCAGATGCACATTTTCAAGTTCGATAATCGGGCTCGACACCTGTTCCGTCACGCTTTTTTATTCCTATATAAGCTTGGAGCGCGTCACAAAATCGAACTTGTTTTGCGCAAAGGTTTGAAGAAAGGTTTTACGGCACAAGCCTGAAGACCAAATATTAATGTCAGGAATATGGGTTGCCAACGATGCGTTTCAAACTCTCATTTCCAAAGCAGCTGTCGTTTCTTGCGACAATCGTCGCTTTTCTCGTCCTCGGCTTCAGCGCAGCACATGCGCAGGAAGAGCCGACCGGGCTTGAAGAAGCGCTGCCGACCGAACAGATTTCGCAAGTAAAAATCATCGGGTTCGGCGACAGTCTCATGGCGGGCTATCTTCTGCCGGGCAGTGCCGCCTTTCCGCAGCAGCTTGAAAAAGCGCTCGATGGCAAGGGCTTTGCGGTTTCCATCGAGAATGCGGGTGTTTCGGGTGATACCACCACCGGCGGTCTGTCGCGCATCGACTGGTCGGTGCCGGACGGCACCGATCTCGTCATTCTGGAACTCGGCGCCAATGATGCGCTGCGCGGCATCTCCCCGGATATTACCGAAAAAAACCTCGATGAAATGCTGACAAAGCTCAAAAGCCGCGGCATTGACGTCATTTTAGCCGGCATGCAGGCTCCGCCCAATATGGGCAAGGATTACGCCGAAAAGTTCAATCCGATCTATCCAAAGCTGGCTGAAAAACACGGCGTGGCGCTTTATCCGTTCTTTCTCGAGGGTGTTGCCGCCAACAAGGCGCTGTTGCTCGAAGACGGCATGCATCCCAATGAAAAGGGTGTGGAAACGATTGTGAGCAATTTTCTGCCGTTGATTGAAAAAACGATTGCGAACCAACAAAAATCGGGGACATCCGGCGGTTAAAGTCGTGCCGGAGAACAAACAGCTTGCCCCGGGACTCAATCGATGATTCGCTGACACTGCATGGATCAGAATCACACTGATTCTGGTCGTCAGGATGCAATGACCTCTGTATTAGAGTGTCCTATTATGCGTCTTTAGGCGCATAGCGCTCTGATATGGAACGCTTCGAGGAGGATGCCCTATGCCGCGCCTTTTCACTGCCCTCGAAATCCCGCGCGATGCCGCACTTTCGCTCTCGCTTCTGCGCGGCGGACTTCCCGGCGCTCGCTGGATCGATGTCGAAAACTACCACATAACCTTACGTTTTATCGGCGATGTGGAAGGCCATGTGGCCGACGAGGTTGCCCATGCGCTTGACCGCGTGCGGCGTCCCGAGTTTATGCTTAACCTTTCCGGCGTCGATGCTTTCGGCTCCAAAAAACCGCACAGCATCTATGCAGGTGTTGCGCCCTCGCCCGAACTCAATGCGCTTCAGGCCGAGATCGAACGCATCTGCCAGCGGCTCGGAATTCCCGCCGATCCGCGTAAATTCACCCCGCATGTGACACTGGCCCGGCTCCGCAATCCCCGCATCGAAGAGGTGGTGCGTTACCTCTCTTCACGCGGAAATTTCGCAACCCTTCCCTTCAAGGTCGGACGCTTCGTGCTGATGTCGTCACGCGATTCGGTCGGCGGCGGTCCTTATATTGTCGAGGAAGCCTGGCCGCTGGTGGCGCGCTCCGGCCAGAACTGGTCGGCCAATGCGTTGGAAGCAGCAAGCACCATCCGGTAAACCTTTTCAAAATCCCCGATGCCACCATAATAGGGATCGGGGATTTCAACCGCCTTGCCCTGCGCAATCTCGGTGAAAAGGCCGATGCGGCTGGTTGCGGCCTGAGGCCGACGCTCGGCGATCATGCGCATATTATAGCGATCCATGCCAAGGATCAGATCAAAACGGGTAAAATCGGCGGCTTTGAGTTGCCGACAGCTTTGCGCGGAGAGATCAAGCCCATGTTTTGCTGCGACAAGTAGCGAGCGCTCGTCCGGCTCTTCGCCGGTATGATAACCGTTGGTGCCTGCCGAATCGATCAGCACACTCTGCACATTGCGCTTTTCCAGCACATCGGCCATCACCCCCTCGGCCAGCGGAGAACGGCAGATATTGCCGGCACAGATGAAAAGAATGCTCGTGGGAGGCTTGATGGTCACGGAACTCTCGCAGATTTTGTGGGTTGGTTGAAGTGATCACCATAGGCGAAAGACAATGACACGCAATAGATTGACACAAGAGCAACTCGAACAGGCACTGTCGGAGCTTGACGGCTGGGCGAAACTGGAAGACCGCGAAGCGATCTTCAAAAGTTTTCTCTTCAAGGATTTCAGTACCGCCTTCGGCTTCATGACGCGGGCAGCGCTTTATGCCGAAAAACTCGACCATCACCCCGAATGGTTTAACGTCTATAATCGCGTCGACGTAACCCTTGCCACACATAGCGAAAAGGGCATTACCGAACTCGACATCAAGATGGCGCGCAAGATGAACCGTCTTGCCGATGCCAATTAAGGATTTACGGGGCTTTCGGTGCCGTATCCGCAGCCGGTTCCGGTGGGGCTGCGGGCTTTTCCAGCATGAATTGCAGCGGAGCCGTCAGTTTCATCGGCTCGCTCTTGTTCATATCAGCCGTGAAGGCCGGAAATTTGATTTCATCCGCAAAGATTTTCTGTGCGGCTGCATCGACAAGCGGCTGACCTGAGCTCGAAACAATCTTCACGTCGGACGCATTGCCTTCTGGCGACAGAGAAAAGCTGATCGTGACCTTGAATTCTCCATCCAACTCGCGCAGTTCAGGCGATCGTGTGAGCCGCCCAGCGCGGCGTTTCAGGGTCTGCGCAACCGCATTTTTCCATTCTGCCTGATTGGTTATCGGCCGCGGCTGGTTCAGTCGCGGTCCGGTTCCCGAAGGTGCTGCCTGCGTTAAGGGTGCCTGTTCGGGTTGGGTAACAGGAGCCGCAGGCGCAACGGTTTCAGCCAGTGAAGGCATGGCAAAGAGCGCGACGAGCACCACAGAACCAAAGACGGCGCCTGCGCGAAAACCTGACTGAGCTTGCATCCATCATCCTTCCATATCCGGGCCATATCCGGGATGCAGCTATCTATCGGTATCGCGCAGCGCCTGTCCAGTCAGGAAAGCCCGGCCTCTCTGGCAAAACCTTGCGAAACCGCATTGCCATCCCTATTTTGTGTGTTGTGCGGTCTGAACCAGAAACCGCATGACAGGAGTTGAACAGGCATGGATGGCGTCAGAATCGGTGAAATCCTTGAACCCGGCAGCGAGAGCGATTTTAAAAAACGCAGCGAACGGGTGAAGCACGGTTTTTGGAAAACCGCCCGCCGCGCCGGTCGTATGGTCCCGTTCATGGACGAGGTCGTGGCCGCTTATTATTGTGCGCTCGACAGCAAAACGCCGATGCGCGTGCGCATGACACTGATGGCGGCGCTCGCCTATTTCGTGCTGCCCTTTGATGTCGTGCCGGACCTGCTTGTCGGCATCGGCTTTACCGATGACGTTGCGGTTCTGATGGCAGCACTGACCGCGCTCCGCAGCCATATTACCCCCGCCCACAGGCTTGCGGCGCGGCAGTCTCTTGCCGAAGAGGCCGATGCACAAATGGGTCAACAGAAAAAATAATCGGACGATTTGACCCTATCCTGCCCGTTTGCTTAAGCCGCGCAAGCGCACATTCTTCGGATTTATTTCGAGTTTGGATCAAAAAAGCTTCATATTTATAAGGCTATGCTAAACTTTAGCGCCAAACTCTCGCCGCTTTCTTTGCATTGAAGTTGGCAACGGGGTGGCGATTAGCCCTGCTGGTTCACGTTTTCGTTCAAGTTTTCTTTCAAAACTTCACCGTTTGGTAACCCAGATTAAGGCAAATTAATCGGTAACTGAGCGGGGCGGCGTGTTGAAACGGCGGCATCCCGATATTCGAGTTTGAAGCAAACGAAAGAGAACCGGTAAAAACAATGCTTGGAAAATCGATCGTCGCAGCTTCGGTGTTCATGATTGCAATGGCAGGCCCGGCGCTGGCCCAGACACCGACGCAGATAAAGCAGTTCGACGCCTGGGGTGCCTATAGCTACAAGGCGGGTAATGGCAAGGTTTGCTATGTGCTCTCCGTGCCGAGCCAGAAGTCCCCGGCCAATGTCGATCATGGCGATAATTTCTTTCTGGTAAGCCAGAAGCCGGGCCAGAATGTGAGTTTTGAGCCGCAATTCATGGCGGGCTATGATCTCAACACCAATGCCAAGGTTATCGCTTCGGTGGGTAACAGCCGTTTCACAATGTTCGTGAACGGCAAGTCGGGCTGGATGGAAAATGCCGCCGAAGAACCAAAGCTGATCGCCGCCATGAAGGCTGGACAGGAGCTCAAGGTGCAGGCGCAGTCCAAGCGCGGCACCAAGACCAATTATACCTATTCGCTGAAAGGTATTTCTGCGGCACTCGCAGCCATTCAGAACTGCAAATAGGCCTGATCCGATAATCATGTTTCAAAGCCGGAGCCGCTGCTCCGGCTTTTTTATGTGCATGCATCGCATGGCAGCCTTTACAAGCATCAGGATGACGCGCGCGCTATTCTATGTTATGAGCACGCGCAACAGGGCTCGCATATCGCAATGATCGCGCCCATATAGTCATAACCGAACCAGAACAGGCAGAACCAATCCGCAGAATTTTGCGTGATTGCGGGTGCCTTTTAACAGTTGAAGACGCAACAGACACGATGGCCCTTTCGTTCGACCTCACCCTTGACGATACGCGTGACGAGCTTGCGCGCTATGCGCGTGCCAATCAGGCGATAAAACCTTCGCTGATCGGTCTGACGCGGGAAGAACTGGCCGCAACTTTGATCGAGGCCGGTATCCCCGAGCGTCAGGTCAAGATGCGTATCAGCCAGATCTGGCACTGGCTTTATGTGCGCGGCGTTTCCGATTTTGCCGATATGCGCAATATCTCCAAGGATTTGCGCGCGACACTCACCGAGAATTTCACCATTGCCCGCCCCGAAGTGGTCGAGGAGCAGATTTCGCAGGACGGCACCCGCAAATGGCTGTTTCGCTTTCCGCCGCGCGGGGCCGGCCGTCCGGTCGAGATCGAAAGTGTCTATATCCCCGAAGAAGGGCGCGGCACGCTGTGCATTTCCTCACAGGTCGGCTGCACACTGACCTGCACCTTCTGCCACACCGGCACGCAAAAGCTGGTGCGCAATCTGACAGCGGAAGAAATTCTGGCGCAGCTTTTGACGGCACGCGACCGGCTTGGCGATTTTCCTGACAAGGATACGCCGGACGGCGCCATGGTGCCTTCGGGCGAGCGCAAGATCACCAATATCGTGATGATGGGCATGGGCGAGCCGCTCTATAATTTCGAGGAAGTGAAAAAGGCGCTGCTGATTGCGTCTGATGGCGACGGGCTTTCGCTCTCCAAACGCCGCATCACGCTTTCGACCTCAGGCGTTGTGCCGGAAATTTACCGCACCGGCGAGGAAATAGGCGTGATGCTCGCGATTTCGCTCCATGCCGTACGCGATGAATTGCGCGACCTTCTGGTGCCTATCAACAAGAAATATCCGCTGGAACAGCTGATCAAAGCCTGCCGCGAATATCCGGGCCTCAGCAACGCCAAGCGCATTACCTTTGAATATGTGATGCTCAAAGACGTCAATGACAGCCTTGAGGATGCCAAGCTTTTGGTGAAAACGCTTCAGGGCATTCCGGCCAAGATCAACCTGATCCCGTTCAACCCGTGGCCCGGCACCAACTACCAGTGCTCGGACTGGGAGCAGATCGAGCGCTTTGCCGATTACGTCAATGCCGCCGGTTATGCGTCACCCATCCGCACCCCACGCGGGCGCGATATTCTGGCGGCTTGCGGTCAGTTGAAGTCGGAATCCGAGCGCATGCGCAAGAGCGAGCGTCTCGCGCTGGAAGCCATGATGATTGCCGGGCACGGTGAATGAACGATACGTTCGACTATATCATGCGTTTTGCGGTCATCGTGTTCGGCTATTGCTGCGCGCTGCTGGCTGCAGGCTGGTTTTTGACGGCAATCCTGTTTCGCACCATAGGCGTGGATGCGATGATGCAGGATTTCGTGATGCTGGCTGATAGCACCGATGCAGGTGCTGCGTGGGTAGCGACAAGCTTCTGGAGCAGCGTTTTCGTCGGCGGGATTGTCTTTGCCATGCTGGGCGGCGGCATCAGCCTGTTGCCCACGGTGGTTATCGTCATTCTGGCAGAAATCCGTGGCTATCGCTCATCCCTCTTTTACGCGATTTTCGGCGGTGTAATCGGGCTTGCGAGTGCAGGCGCAATTATGCCGTTTAACGACAGTCGGGATTTCTCGCACATGTCACTTCTGGTGCTGGCGACAGCCTGCGCCGGTATCGTCGGCGGTTTCGTCTATTGGCTGATCGCCGGTCGCAATGCTGGAAAGCTTACTTCGCCTGTGCTGTGATGATTTTCAGCGCAAAGGCCGAGAAAATCCCCGCAAACAGCCAGTCGACAATGCGCGTGACCGTCGGGTTCTTTTTCAAAAGCCCCGCAAAACGGTCAGCCGCCACAATCATCGGAATGGTGAGCGGCAGCGACAGCGGAATAAACGACAGCCCCAGAAAGAACAGTTTTCCCATGGCATGCGGATCATGCGCCGATACGAATTGCGGCAGAAACGTCATGTTGAACAGGATGATTTTGGGATTGAGCAGATTGATGCCGAGCCCCGTCATCCAGTTCTGAAACAGGCTATGTTTGCGCCCGCCGCTCTTTTCCGGCGAAAAGGCCGATCCCTTGCGGATCGCCTGCACGGCTAGCCAGACCAGATAGCCCGCCCCCACCACTTTCAGCGCGGTAAAGGCTGCAGGCGAAGCAATGATCAGTGCCGACAAGCCCAGCGCCACCATGCTGGTGTGGATGATAATGCCGGTGCTGGCACCTGCCATGCAGGCAAAGCCCGCGCCCTTGCCCTCCGACAGAGCGCGGCCCACGAACAGCGTCATGTCCGGTCCCGGCGTGATGGTCAAAATGATGGTGGCGACCACGAACTGGGCAAAAACAGTCCATTCGGGAATGAAGGTCAGGTTGGTCAGAAACGACATGGATAAAGCTCCAGAGATTTGCGGCAAGCTAACGCGGATTTTCTTCTCCGGCTATGGCTTTTTTCGCTGTTTTTCATAAGTCGGCGCCATGCGGCTTGCACCGCCTTCGACAACTGATAAAAGACTTGCGAGATTGAGTTTTGCGGCCGTCTATCCCGCGGCCACCAGCGCATCGAACGGAAGTGAATTATGAGCAAGTGGAAAGACGTGAAAAAAGTCGTGCTCGCCTATTCGGGCGGTCTCGATACCTCGATCATCCTGAAGTGGTTGCAGACGGAACTGGGCGCGGAAGTCGTGACCTTTACCGCCGATCTCGGTCAGGGCGAAGAACTTGAGCCGGCGCGCAAAAAAGCGGAAATGCTCGGCATCAAGGAAATTTTCATCGAGGATGTGCGCGAGGAATTCGTGCGCGATTTCGTCTTCCCGATGTTCCGCGCCAATGCCGTCTATGAAGGCGTTTACCTGCTCGGCACTTCCATTGCCCGCCCGCTGATTTCCAAACACCTGATCGATATCGCCAAAAAGACCGGCGCTGACGCCATTGCCCATGGCGCGACCGGCAAGGGCAATGATCAGGTCCGCTTCGAGCTTTCGGCCTATGCGTTGAACCCCGATATCAAGATTATCGCCCCATGGCGCGACTGGTCGTTCAAGAGCCGCACGCATTTGCTCGAATTTGCCGAACAGCATCAGATTCCAGTCGCAAAAGACAAGAAGGGCGAAGCCCCGTTCTCGGTTGACGCCAACCTGCTGCACTCTTCATCCGAGGGCAAGGTTCTGGAAGATCCGGCACTGGAAGCGCCCGAATATGTGCATATGCGCACCATTTCGCCCGAATCCGCGCCCGATCAGCCGACCATCATCAAGATCGGCTTTGAGAAGGGTGACGCGGTTTCCATCAATGGCGAGCGCCTGTCTCCGGCAACGCTGCTGACAAAACTCAACGAATATGGCCGTGACAACGGCATTGGTCGTCTCGATCTGGTCGAAAACCGTTTTGTCGGCATGAAGTCACGCGGCGTCTATGAAACGCCGGGCGGCACGATCCTGCTGGCGGCGCATCGTGCAATCGAATCGATCACGCTCGATCGCGGTGCAGCGCACCTCAAGGACGAGCTGATGCCACGCTATGCCGAACTCATCTATTACGGCTTCTGGTTCTCGCCGGAACGCGAAATGCTGCAGGCAGCTATCGATCTGAGCCAGAAACATGTCGAAGGCGAAGTGACGCTGAAGCTCTATAAGGGCAATGTCATCGTCACAGGTCGCGAATCGGACAAATCGCTTTATTCCGACAAGCTCGTCACCTTTGAGGATGATCACGGCGCTTACGACCAGAAGGATGCGGCAGGCTTCATCAAGCTCAATGCGCTGCGTTTGCGCACGCTTGCTGCCCGCGACCGTAAATAGGCCGCTTGGTTCACACGAAAAGCCCCGCTCAGGCGGGGCTTTTTTCATGATAGAGCCTGTCTATGAAGACTGAGATTGTGATCTTTTATTCGGCAATGGCGGCCTCAATCGCTTTGGGGCTTTACCTGCTGGTGCGTTCGATTTCCACGCTGACGAAGCTTGCTTCCGCGCATCTGCGTCATCGTTTTCCAGCCAAGATCGAACCGCAGACAATCCGTTTAAGCCAAGCCGGACGATACACGATCAACGTGGTGTTTCCGCCTTTGAGCTTTATCACCGGGCGCGCGCATTTTTCCGCAGATTTTGCTGTTCTGTCAAAGGCGTCCGGTGAGAAAGTGCCTTACCACGCGCTGGGTCGCGCTTTGCTCTCCGCCAACAAGACGGATATGAGCGGCAATGCATCCTATCCACTGGGCCATTTCGAATGCGCAGCGCCGGGCGATTATGAGATTACCTGTCTCACCCCGCAAAACATCCGCTCCGATTTCCAGATCGAAGTCGCGCCTTACGTTTCTCCGCTCACATATGTGCCGCTTATTCTGGGCATCATTCTTGCGGCCTTCATGGTGATTGGCGGCGTGATTGTTTCACTTTTGAAAATGGCCGGAAAAATCTGATTCAGGCCGCGTTTTTAATCCCTGAAAGCATCTTTTCCTCGCCCGGACGCAAGGTCAGCACGCGCACGCCCTGGCTCGTGACGGCAACCGTATGCTCGAACTGCGCCGAAAGCTTTCCGTCTTTGGTCACCACCGTCCAGCCGTCCTTTTCGGTCGTAACCTTGGCCGTGCCCTGATTGAGCATCGGCTCGATGGTAAAGACCATGCCTTCGCGCAGTCTTTCACCGGTGCCGGGCTTGCCGAAATGCAGCACCTGCGGTTCCTCATGCATTTCGCGCCCGATGCCATGGCCGCAATAATCGCGCACGACACTGTAATCATGGCGCTTGGCGTAGCGCTCGATGGCATAGCCGATATCGCCCAGCGTCGCACCGGGGCGGACAGCGGCGATGCCCTTCCAAAGCGCCTCATAGGTCACGCGCACCAGCCGCGAAGCAAAGGGCGCGACCGCGCCGACCATATAGGTCTTGCTGGAATCGGCGATATAGCCGTCCTTTTCCAGTGTGATATCGAAATTGATGATTTCACCATCGGCAATCACCGCATCATCCGAAGGCATGCCGTGGCAGACGACGGCATTGCGCGATGCATTGAGCACATAGGGATAATCATATTGCCCCTTGCTGGCGGGCCGGGCGTTCAGTTCGCGCACGATATAATCCTCGACGCGATCATTGACCTGCATCGTCGTCATGCCCGCAAGCGGCAGAGAATCTATCAGCGTAAAGACCGATGCCAGCAGCGCGCCGGAGGCTGCCATCTTTTCCAGTTCGGCAGGCGTCTTGATCATGATGCACGGACAGGCAGAGCAGGGATTTCCACTTGCGCACCGCGCAATTGCATCTGAACGATTTCATTGAACGTCATTTCGGGATTGGCCTGCGCCAGCATGCCGACCGTCATCCAGTATTCGGCCTGCGCATTGATGGAGCGGCACATGACGTCGCTCGCCTTGCGCACTTCCTCATGCAGTTCATCACTGATTTTCACGATACCCATGGCTCGGCCTTTATATGAATCATATATGTTTCATATAAATGACAATGCCGCATCATGGCAATCGATTCTTGCCACTTGACTCTTGCCGGACTCGATTCAATACTAGAACAAATAAAGAACATATAACTGTTTCCAGCATCGGCGCAACGCACAGGTGACGGGACAGCTATCAGCAAATTACAGGAATTATTGACGTGGGCAGCTTGGATATGGCGGCGTTGCGACGCATGGTTACGGCCATTGAAGGCAACGATCCGCAAGGCGGTTTTGCAACGCACAGTGAAAAGGACGGGCGCTCTCGCAGCTTTACGCTCGGCCACGCGGATGCCGATCAGGCCTTTCCGCATGGGCTGGCCGGCAATGCGCTGCATGAGATCGTGGCGCAAAACCCCGGCGCGACCATGGCGGCATCGGGCTTTGCGCTGGCGCTTGCCTGCCGCATGGCAACAAGGCAGCGCCCTGTCGTGTGGATCGAAGAAGAAAGGGCTGAAGTCGAATATGGCGGGCTTTACCCGCCGGGACTCGCGGCTTTCGGCATCGACCCCGCAGCCCTTTTGATCATCCGCTGCCCCGATGCAAGACAGGTGCTGAAGGCGGCCAATGATGCGCTGGAAACAGGCAATGGCAGGGCGCATCTCGCTGCCGTCGTCACCTCTGTCACCGGCCAGCCGAAATGCCTCGACCTTACCGCCTCGCGCCGCCTGCTGCTTGCGGCGGAAACGGCGGGGCTTGCGGTCCTGTTGTTGAAAAGCCACCCCTCGGGCCAGTCGAGCGCGGCGGTCAGTCGCTGGCGCATCGCCCCGGCACCTTCACGTTCCTGCGGCGCGAATGCGCCCGGCAACCCCACCTTTTCCGCCGTTCTGGAACGCAACCGCCACGGCACCTGCGGGCAATGGATCATGGAATGGAACAATGAGAGGCTTGAATTTGGCCCATGCGGCGCAACGCAAGACAATACCGGAACGCGCATTTCTCGCAATCTGGTTCCCGTTTCTGCCAACCGACCGGCTTTATCGCAACGCCCGGCCTGAAACTAAGATCAAGCCGCCGCTCGTCGTCACCGAGCGCACGGCCAATGCCTTGCGCCTCACCGCCGTTGACGCAAGGGCGGCCGCACTCGGACTTTTCCCCGGCATGGCGCTCACCGATGCGCGGGCGCGGGCCGAGACGCTCACTGTCGCAACCGCCGAGCCCGAGCGCGATCACGCGCTCTTGAACCGGCTTGCCCATTGGTGCGAACGCTATACGCCGCTTGTCGCCTTCGATGAACCCTATGGGCTGATGCTCGACATTACCGGCTGCGCGCATCTTTTTGGCGGGCCTGACAGCCTGCGTACTGATATCGTCCAGCGCCTTGCGCGCACCGGTTTTACCGCGCGCGCGGCCATGACCGACAATAGCCTTGCCGCCCGCCTTCTGGCGCGCAACAGCGAGGGCGGCGTTTTCACGCCAACTGAGACCGACCGGCTTTTGCCACGCCTGCCGATTGCCGCCCTCGAACTCGATGCAGCGAGCGAAACCGGCCTCAAACGCGCCGGGCTTAAAAAGATCGGCGATGTGAGCGCCCTGCCGCGTGCAGCGCTGACCGCGCGCTTTGGGCCCGCGCTTGCCGCAAAACTCGACCGGCTGGCGCGGCGGGCAAGCACGCCCATTTCACCGCTGCGCATGGAGCCGCATGCGACGAGTGCGCAACGCCTGTCCGAGCCGGTGACGTCGATGGAGCGCATCGAGCATATTATCTTGCAACTGGCGCAAGACCTGCTCGCGCAGCTTGAGCGCGACGGCAAGGGCGCGCTTTTGGTGGAAACGTCGTTTTTTCGCGCCGACGGTGCGCTGCGTCATATCCCGGTAGAAACCGGCCAGCCATTGCGTGACGCGCCGATTTTCCTGCGCCTGGTGCGCGAACGACTTGGCGCGCTTGTCGATCCGCTCGACGCCGGGTTTGGTTTCGACCTGATCCGGCTTTCCGCCTTGCGCACCGCACGCGTCCGCCAACACCAGACCGGACTGGACCAGCACGAGGAAGACAAGGCCGGGGTCGGCCAACTGATCGACCGGCTTTCCGCGCGGCTCGGGCCGGACCATGTGCTCAGCCCCTTTTCGCGCGACACCCATATGCCCGAGCGCGCTTTCGGCCTGCGCCCTGCCCTTTATGGAAAAGGCAAAGACAACCCCGCTTTCCCGAGCTTTTCCAGCACGCCGCCCGAGCGCCCGATAAAACTTTTTCAGCCGCCGCAACCCGTCGACACGGTCGCCGAGGTGCCCGACAGCCCGCCCACCTTCTTCGTGTGGCGGCGGGTGCGCCATCGTATCCGCCTTGCCGAAGGACCGGAGCGGATCGAACCGGAATGGTGGTTGTCCATCGGCGTCAAAATGCCGGAACTGCGCGATTATTACCGGGTCGAGGACGAAAACGGCCAGCGCTTCTGGCTGTTTCGCGAAGGCCTTTATGATGGCACAAACCAGCCGCGCTGGTTTCTGCATGGGCTTTTCGCATGACAGCCCCCTGTTACGAGATGGCGGCGGCCAGCAATTTCTCCTTTCTGGAAGGCGCATCGCATCCGCAGGAGCTGGTATTGCAGGCGCAGGCAATCGGGCTTTCCGGCATCGGCATTGCCGACCGCAACACGCTGGCCGGCGTGGTGCGCGCGCATGCCGCGTGGAAGGATTTGCGGGACCATTCCGATTTCCGGCTGTTCATCGGCTGCCGCCTGTCTTTTGCCGATGGCACGCCGGACATGGTGGTCTATCCGCGTGATCGCGCCGCCTATGGCCAGCTTTGCCGCCTGTTGAGCGAAGGCAAGCAACGCGCCGCCATCAAGGGCGAATGCCATCTCGAATGGCGCGATTTCCTGTTTCGCGCGCGCCAGTTCCAGATCGCCGTCTTTGCGCCTGAAGACGAAGCCGCGGATTTTGCCGACAACCTTGCCGAGATCGCCAAGGCGGCACCCGGATGCGTGTGGCTGGCGCTGACCATGCCGCATCAGGGCGCGGATGCTAGGCGCGCAGAACATATTGCCGCTCTGGCGGCCAAAGCTTCTATCCCGCTTCTCGCCACCAATGACGCGCTCTATCATCATCCCGACCGGCGGGCGCTGCAAGATGTGCTGAACGCCACCCGCCATCACACAACGGTCTTTGCTGCCGGGCGGCGTCTGCATAAAAATGCCGAGCGCCACCTGAAACCGCCGCAGGAAATGCGCAGGCTTTTTCGCGATTATCCCGAGGCAATCACGGCCACCGCCGATTTCGTTGCCCCCATCCGCTTTCAGCTCGATGAACTGAGTTACGACTATCCCGACGAACCGGTGCCGCCCGGCAAGACACCGCAGCAGCATCTGCATGATCTCGTCTGGGAGGGTGCGGCCCGCCATTACGGCGCGGACATCCCGCAAAAAGTGCGCGAACTCATAAACAAGGAACTGGCGCTGATCGCCGAGCTCGATTATGCGGCCTATTTTTTGACCGTCCACGACATCGTGCATTATGCGCGCGATAAAGACATTCTTTGTCAGGGGCGCGGTTCGGCGGCCAATTCCGCGGTGTGTTTTTGTCTTGGCGTCACCGGCGTGGACCCTGACCAGTCCGATCTTCTGTTTGAGCGCTTTTTATCGAAAGAGCGCAAGGAGCCGCCGGATATCGACGTCGATTTCGAGCATGAGCGGCGCGAGCAAGTGATGCAATATGTCTATGGGCGTTATGGCCGGGACCGCGCGGCGATTGTCGCGACCGTCATCCGCTATCGGTCGCGCAGCGCCATCCGCGATGTGGGCAAGGCGCTGGGGCTGACCGAGGATGTGACGGCGGCACTCGCCAACACGGTCTGGGGCATATCAGGCGGCGCCATCGACCCCGCCCATATCAGGCAGGCAGGGCTTGATCCCGACAATCCGCTCATCCGGCGCGCGGTGGAACTGGCCATAGACCTCATCGGTTTTCCCCGCCACCTGTCGCAGCATGTCGGCGGCTTCGTTCTGGCCCGCCACCGGCTCGACGAAACCGTGCCGATCGGCCCGGCGGCAATGCAGGATCGTTCCTTCATCGAATGGGACAAGGACGATATCGACGAACTTGGCCTGATGAAGGTCGATGTGCTGTCGCTCGGCATGCTGACCTGCATCCGCAAGGCTTTCGATCTCATCTATGAGCACAAGCCACATCTTTATGGCGGCAGGAAGCTGACACTGGCAACGGTCGAGCAGGACGACAAGGCCGTTTACGACATGCTGTGCAAAGGCGATTCGCTTGGTGTCTTTCAGGTGGAAAGCCGCGCGCAGATGAACATGCTGCCGCGCTTGAGGCCACAGGAATTCTACGATCTGGTCATCGAAGTGGCCATCGTGCGCCCCGGCCCCATTCAGGGCGACATGGTGCATCCCTATCTCAGACGGCGCAATGGGCAGGAAGACGTCGACTATCCTGCGCCTTCTCCGCAGCACGGCAAACCAGACGAATTGAAAAAAATTCTGGGAAAGACCAAGGGCGTGCCGCTGTTTCAGGAACAGGCCATGCGCATCGCCATCGAGGCGGCAAAGTTCACCCCCGACGAAGCTAATCTTTTACGCCGCGCCATGGCGACCTTCCGCAAGATGGGCACCATCGGCGCCATGGAGGAAAAGATGGTCGAGGGCATGGTGGCGCGCGGCTATGACCGGACCTTTGCCGAGAATTGCTTCAACCAGATCAAGGGTTTTGGCGAATATGGTTTTCCCGAAAGCCATGCGGCGAGTTTTGCGCTTCTGGTCTATATTTCCGCCTGGCTGAAATGCCACCACCCGGAAGTCTTTGCCGCCGCCCTGCTCAATTCGCAGCCGATGGGTTTTTATGCCCCCGCGCAGATCGTGCGCGATGCCCGCGAACACGGCGTGGAGGTGCGCCCGGTCGATGTGAATTTCAGCCATTGGGACAATATGCTGGAAGACACGCCCGATATTCGCCCCGCCCTGCGGCTCGGGTTTCGCCAGATCGACGGCTTTTCCAAAGACAATGCCAACCTGCTGGTTGACGAAAGGGCAGAGCCTTACTGCACGATCGAGGATATGCACCGCCGTCTGCGGCTCGACCGGCGTAGCTTTACCGCCCTTGCCGATGCCGATGCCTTCGGTTCCCTCGATATCGACCGGCGTTCGGCACTCTGGGCCGTGCGCCGCCTGCCCAATGACGAGACATTGCCGCTCTTCCAGGCGGCTGCGGCAAGCGAACTGGCGCAGGAGCCGCCAAGCCAGCTGCCGCCAATGGCCGAAAGCGAGCATGTGATTGCCGATTATGAAACGACAAGACTGTCGCTGAAAGGCCATCCGCTGCATTATCTGCGCGAAGAGCTGGCGCGCGAAGGCGTTGCCACCTGCCGTGCCGTGCAGGAAGGCAAAGACAAGGCGCGTTCCAAGGTGGCGGGTGTGGTCACCGTGCGCCAGCGTCCCGGCAGCGCCAAGGGTGTGGTCTTTCTCACCATTGAGGACGAAACAGGCATTGCCAATATCGTGGTCTGGCCAAAAATCATGAAAACATATCGCAGCGTGATCATGGGTGCGCGGCTGATCCATGTCGAAGGGCAGATCCAGCGCAGCCTCGAAGGGGTCGTGCATCTGGTGGCGGCGCGACTGGAAGATCGCTCGGCAGCGCTGAACCGGCTTGCCGGACGCGAGGGGCCGCACCTGTCGGCCCCGTCACAGGGGCCGGCACAGATGGCGCGTCACCCGAGAAATGTGCGTATCTTGCCGAAATCGCGCGATTTTCATTAAAGCATTTCCAGCAAAAGTGCGAAGCGTCTGCGCAGGGAGATCAGTCCACTGGACTGATCTCTGATCCTGCTTCGATGCGTAAGATAATGCAATAAAACAAATCGATAGAGCGTATTCACGAGGCCAAAAGGCGTTTTCAGTTCCAAAGCCCAACAAAAAACACCGCGCAGTAATGCAGCGCCGCCCCCACCACGACAAAGCCGTGCCAGATGGCATTTTGAAACCGCAGCCGTTCCCAGACATGGAAGATGACGCCCAGCGAATAGACCATGCCGCCCGCCGCAATCAGCCAGAATACGGGTGCCGAAAGCGACTGCACCATGGTGTCATAGACCATGACACCACTCCAGCCGAGCGCCAGATAAAGCAGGATCGACAGTCGGTCGAAGCGCCCCGGCAGGAAAAGCTTGAGCGCAACACCGAACAGGGCGACGCCCCAAACGAAGATCAGCAAAGGCAGCGCGCGCTCGCCCATATGCATGACAAAGGGCGTATAGGTCCCGGCAATCAGCAGATAGATCGCCGAATGATCGAAGCGGCGCAAAAACCATTTGGTCGGCGAAACCGGCCATATATTATAAACTGCTGAAATAGTGAGTGCGGCCAGAAGACAGGCGAGATAGACGCTCGACGCGATCGAGGTGGTGGCGGGCATGTTGGGCAGAAAACGGATCAGCATCGCCACAGCACCAACCAGCGCAAGCGTGACGCCCAGCACATGAATGACGCCATCGGCCCAAAGCTCGGACCGGTCATATTTCCATTTGATGGAATCCGGCAATCTTACATTCATGGCGCTCGTCCTGTTATGTCAAAACTCTGCCAGAAATTTGCAGCAGCAAAATGACGGATCGGCGCGTGGCGCGCAAAGCGCGCCTTTATTGCACGGAAGCCGTGGTCGTCGCTGTGTCAATGACCGGCGGTGCGCTGCGCTTGAAGCTGCCGTCGAGCCCGGTTTCCTTCAAAAGCCCCTTGCGCTTGGCATCGTAGTAATAGCCGCGCGCATAAAACCGCACCGCCTGATTTTCATTGCCACCAGCAACTTTGTAAGCGCCTGAGAGATAACGAACGGCATATTTCAGGTTAGTTTCAGCGTCGAGAAGCCCCTTGGGCGACCCCTTGTAGCCCATTCCACGCGCTGTCGGATGACTGATCTGCATGAGCCCGTAATAAGGGCCGTTGCGTGCCGCTGGATTGAAGCGGCTTTCGCGATGCACGACGCGGCGCACCAGCCGTTCGGGCACCTGATAGGCAACCGAATATTTGTTAATCAGAGTATCGAGATTTTGTGGTGCCTGCGGAGGCGTTTCAACCGGAAGGCTTGCCACTTCTGATACTGGCGAAGCGGTCTTGCCACCGGCATAGGCCAGCATGGTTTCTGCCGACGCTGTTCCTGATTGCCCACGCATGCCCGGAACGGGACCGACCGTTGGCAATGCAGGCGTATCAAGCGAGGCAATGGTCTGTGACGCTTCGTTTTCGCTCGCCTCTTCACCTGCGGCAGCCGTGGTCACGGTCGGTGAAGATGCACCATTTTCGATCAATGCCGTCTTTGCCGGTTTGCCGTTCGTGGTGGTTGTCGTCGTGTTGCAGGCGCTAAGCGCCAGTGCGCACACACATAAAGCAAGCGCCTTTTGCGCCCAACGGACAGATGAAGAGAGGAAGGACACGGAAATCATGGCCGCTCTCGTCTCAGGAACCAAAGTCTTTTTCAAGGCGCTGTTCAAGTTCAACGAGATCTTCCGGCAGCGGCAGACCGCTTGCCCGCAACGCATTCAATTTCTCGCGAACCGTCTCATGAATTTCATGCGCATCTTCCGGCTGGTTTACCATCTGCTCAAACAGCAGCGCAATTTCCGCCTTGATGTCTTCGAATGCCATTCCATGCCTCTTGGTCTTCGCGGCATTTTGCGTTGCCGCTCCGGTCAAAACCGTATGGTGATCGTTCTTTCTAGCATGCAAATGCGCTTTAGAGGAAGCCCAAACGCGTAGCCCGAAGCATTGCGGAGAATCACGAGCGTCCTGATGTTTCAAAAACATGCTTTCAGGCTACGCTTCTCAGCGCTGCGCGCTTTATGCTAAAGCGGTTCGATGAAAGTGTTATCAGAGACTTCTCCCGTCTATAATCCGCCGCTGGAACGTTCCTTTTCCATCATCCATCAGGATGGGGAATTTTTGGTTCTGGACAAGCCAAGCGGCCTTCTTTCGGTGCCCGGACGCCATCCCGCACTCTTTGACAGCCTGTCTGTGCGCGTGCAAAAACAATTTCCCACAGCACTGATGATCAATCGGCTGGACAAGGATACCTCGGGGCTGGTGCTGATGTCGCTCAACCGCAAAGCGCATGCCGCCATTGCCGCACAGTTTGAAGCGCGCACGACAGAGAAAACATATGTTGCTGAAGTGTGGGGACAGCTTGAACAGGACCAAGGCCTGATCGATCTGCCGCTGGCGATTGATCCCGACAACAAGCCGCGCCATCGCGTGGACCATGACAAGGGCAAGCCAGCCCAGACACGTTGGCAGGTCATTGAGCGCAACGAACAATCGACGCGATTACAACTCTTTCCGTTGACCGGGCGTACGCATCAGCTTCGCGTTCACATGAAGGCTCTGGGCCATGTTATTTTGGGTGACGAATTCTATGCCGAAGGTGCGGCCCTTGCGGCAGCCGACCGCCTGATGCTGCATGCACAAAGCCTGACCTTCCGCCACCCGGCGGGACATGATGTCACCTTCACAGCGCCCTGTCCTTTCTGAGAAATCCATGTCCCAAAATGCAGACCCATCCGCGTTGATTGTCGATTTTGTCGGTGGCGCAGTCGGCCACAGGTTTCGCTCCGGCGAAGGCCGCGGGCAGGCGTTGGCGCGGGCAGCAGGCTTTGCAAGCAGCATCACGCCCAACATTGTCGATGCGACGGCGGGCCTTGGCCGGGACGCATTTTTTCTGGCTTCGCTTGGCGCAAAGGTAACGCTGATCGAGCGTTCTGCAAAAATGCATGAATTGCTTGCGCAAGGTCTGGCGCGTGCAAGTGCTGAAGGTGGTCATTATGCCGAAACGGTGGCGCGCATGACCTTGCTGCATGGCGATTCCAGTCTGCTTTTGCCGGAACTGAAGCCGCAGGTGGTGCTGGTGGACCCCATGCATCCCCCACGTGGCAATTCGGCTCTGGTCAAAAAAGAAATGCGCCAGATTCGCGAGATCGTCGGGTCCGATGCGGATTCGGAAAAACTGATGCAAGTGGCTCTGGAATATGCGCAAAATCGTGTGGTGCTGAAATGGCCATTGCGGGCTGAGCCGATGACAGGGCTACGAAAACCCTCACATCAGATTTTGGGCAAAAGCACGCGCTATGACGTTTTCGTCAAAGCAAAGCTTCTTCCGCCCTAGGGTTGAGCCTTATGCGCGCGACGCTGTGCAACTATAGAATGCGCGGCAGCATCGTATCGACCACTTCGAATTCCAGGGCAAAAATCCCGAGGTCATCGAAGCCGATGGCGCCATTTGGATTGAAAAGATAAATACTCATCCAGACCAGCGCGATGATCAGAATAATGGTCAAAATCGTCAGGACCAGAAGACGCCGCCCGAGCGCGGTCTTGCGTCCAGTCTCCTGCTGTGGCGATTTAACCATCTTCTATCATTGCCCCGTCATCTTGCTATTTACGTCAGCATGCGAAAACGGTTCGCTTCGCAATTGCATGAATGGCGTTCCCTATAGAACATTTACAGCAAAAATAGGAAGCGATTTAAAGCGGGCAGTCCTCAAATCGACTTCCCGACGAGCTCGCTTTCGGGAACCTTGTTTCTAATCATCATTGGCGGCGTTCAGGTCTTCGGGTGGCGTGCCCTTTTCACCAGTCACCACAAGATAGCCCTCCTGCGTCAGCCAGTTGCGCAGGATCAGCGCGATAGCCTCAGTCTGGTTCAACCCGGCATGTCTCTCGACAATAAACCGCTCCAGCGCGTCATGCACATCCTTCGGCAGATAAGTGCTCATTCATTTCCTCCGGTGAAGCTTTATCTCACGGTCGCGGTTACCGTACCAATGCCCTCGATGCGGCCTTCCAGACGGTCACCGCGCTTGACAGCTCCCACCCCCGCCGGTGTGCCGGTGAAGATCAGGTCGCCCGGCTGCAATTCAAACAGCGACGACAGATAGGAAATGGTTTCCGCCACTTTCCAGATCATCTGATTGAGGTCACCCGACTGGCGAGGCTCGCCATTGATGGAAAGTGTGATCCAACCATTTTCCACAAAACCCGTCTCGGATACTGGCACGACGGCGGAACAGGGCGCGGAATGATCGAAAGCCTTGGCCACTTCCCATGGACGCCCGGCTTTCTTGGCCACAGCCTGCAAGTCGCGGCGCGTCATGTCGATGCCGACCGCATAACCAAAAATATGATCGCGCGCTTTCTCGACCGCAATATCGCTGCCACCGGATTTCAGCGCCACCACCAGCTCGATTTCGTGATGCACGTCCTCGGTCCGGGAAGGATAGGGGAAATCACCGCCATCAATCACCAGACAATCGGGGTTTTTCTGAAAGAAAAATGGCGGATTGCGGGTCGGGTCTCCGCCCATCTCAAGAGCGTGATCGGCATAATTCTGGCCAACGCAATAGATGCGATGCACGGGAAAGCGCGCCTCGCTTCCCTTCACAGGCAGAAAGGGTTGCGGGCGCGGCGCGAAGACATAATCGGTCATGAAGCGATTCCAGAAATTGCAAAAAGCGAAGATTTCCCATCATGCAGACCTAAGGGCTGTGCCGCAACCCTTCAAAAAGCTTTGTCCCAATTCTCGCCTACGATTCGACACCGGAAAGGACGTAATCCGCCTTACGTGACTGCGTGACGACCAGCCCTGCATTGGGGAGATCGTTGCAATGCGCTTTTGCACGGGCGGCTTCAGCGTCAAAGCCAAAATGCAGCCAGCGATCGACAAGGCGGCGTTCGAGGACGGGTAATGGCACGTCGAGCGCAACCGTCATGTCGAAGAGCGAGCCAAGACGTGACCAAGGTTCCTCATCAAGGAGCAGATAATTGCCTTCGACCAGAAGAATGCGGTGCTGTGGGGTGACAACGGAAGCCGCAGCGCGGGACAACTCCAGAGAACGGTCGAAGATCGGAATGAAGACCTCTTCTTGCGCTGCTTTCAGCCGCTCCAGCAAGGCGGCAAAACCGGCACAATCAAAGGTCGGTGGCGAGCCCTTGCGGCTTTTAAGACCGCGCTGGTCGAGGATAATGTCATCAAGGTGAAAGCCGTCCATCGGCACGATGATGGCCGGGCAATCCGCGCCCTGATTTATCTCATTGCACAGATAATGGGCTATGGTCGATTTGCCGGATCCGGGTGGCCCGGCAATCGCCACGATCAGCCGGTCGTGCGTTGCGGCGCTGCGGGCCAGAATTTTTGCAACCAAATCTTTCCGCACAATCGGCATCATGTCTGTGGTCCTGTATCCGTTCGAATTGAAAATTGCCGGATTCCCCTGCAACTCTCAAGCAGCTTTCAACATTGCGCCTCGATGCAAAACACAGTTTATTATGCGTATTGAGCAAGTTTGATGCAGAGCCGTTACAAATAAGCTCTATCTGTCTGTCTTAAGAGATTGCCTTGCAATGACCGCAAAGGCGGCCAAACTGCAGATGACCAACCGATTGAATCAAACGGGAAAAACATGACCGTCAAAACCATTGCCACCACGCCCTATCAGGATCAGCAGCCGGGCACGTCAGGCCTGCGCAAGAAAGTGCCGGTTTTCCAGCAGGTAAACTATGCTGAAAACTTCATCCAGTCCGTCTTCGACGTGCTGGAGGGTTTTGCCGGCAAGACGCTGGTGGTCGGCGGTGACGGGCGTTTCTACAATCGTGAAGTCATCCAGAAGCTAATCAAGATTGCAGCCGCCAATGGGTTTGGCCGCATCATGGTTGGTCAGAGCGGCATTTTGTCCACGCCTGCCGCCTCCAACATAATCCGCAAATACAAGGCTTTTGGCGGCGTCATTCTGTCGGCAAGCCACAATCCGGGCGGCCCGAAAGAAGATTTCGGCATCAAATACAATATCGGCAATGGCGGTCCGGCGCCCGAAAAGATTACCGAGGCGATCTTTGCCCGCTCCAAGGTGATTGACCAGTACAAGATTGCCGATGCGCCCGATGTCGATATCGACACGCTCGGCACGACAAAAATCGGCGAGACGGAAATAGTCGTCTTTGACCCGGTCAGCGATTATGCCGAACTGATGGAAAGCCTGTTTGATTTCGACGCGATCCGCGCCATGATCAAGGGCGGCTTCGAAATGCGGTTCGACGCCATGCATGCGGTGACTGGCCCTTATGCCAAGGAGATTTTCGAACGCCGCCTAGGTGCCGCAGAGGGCAGCGTCATCAATTTCGTGCCGCTGCCGGATTTCGGCGGTCACCATCCCGACCCCAACCTCGTCTATGCCAAGGGTCTTTATGATCTGCTGATGTCGCAGAACGCGCCGGATTTCGGTGCGGCTTCTGACGGCGACGGCGACCGCAACCTTATTCTGGGCCGCGATATTTTCGTGACCCCATCCGATTCGCTGGCTCTTCTTGCTGCCAATGCGCATCTGGCACCGGGCTATAAGGGCGGCATCAAGGGCATTGCCCGCTCCATGCCGACCAGTGCCGCCGCCGACCGCGTGGCCGAAAAGCTTGGCATCGGCATCTATGAGACGCCTACCGGCTGGAAGTTCTTCGGCAATCTGCTCGATCATGGCAAGGTGACGATCTGCGGCGAGGAAAGCTCGGGCACCGGCTCCGATCATGTGCGCGAGAAGGACGGTCTGTGGGCGGTGCTGCTGTGGCTCAATATTCTCGCCGTGCGCAAGGAAAGTGTTAAGGCGATTGTGGAGGAACATTGGGCGCGTTTCGGGCGCAATTATTATACCCGCCACGACTATGAAGCGGTCGATGCCGATATCGCCAAACAGCTTGTGGCTGATCTGCGCGGCAAACTTGCCACCCTGCCTGGCAAGACCGTCAACGGGCTTAAAATCGAGAAAGCGGATGATTTCGCCTATCACGATCCAATCGACCATTCGGTGAGTGAGCATCAGGGCGTGCGCATCTATTTCGAAGGCGGCGCGCGCGTGGTTTTGCGCTTGTCCGGCACCGGCACATCGGGCGCAACGATCCGCATCTATATCGAGCGCTATGAAGCCGACAAGGCTAAGCACGATCTCGATACGCAGGAAACGCTCGGCGCTCTGATCAATGCAGCGGAAACCTTGACCGAGGTGAAGAAACGCAGCGGACGCACGGAACCGAGCGTGATTACCTGATCTGAAAGGGCCGCATGATACGCCGGCCCTTAACCGTAATGTGAAATTCAAGCGGCAGATAGACCTGTGCCGCTTGGATGCTTGTAAGCTTAATTCTTGCCGACAATATCTTCATGAGGCGTTTGTCGCACTCGGTTGGCGCAAACCGCCTTGCTTGGCAATGTCGCAGGTTTTGGGATTTTTGCGACAGACGATCGCGTTGAGGCTTAACGAAGTATCAGAAATTTTTCATATCATCCGGCGCGGCCGGAATTATTGGCAGACAGTCCGGGAGAAGCAATTGAGCATGGTTAAACATTCAAGGCGGCAGTTGCTGAAGTCTGCATTGTGCTTTCCGCTTATGGCTCAAGCGTTGAGCAGTACCGCCACTGCCGCAGCCCCCACCGATTGGGAGACAGTGCTTGCCAACATCGAGACTTTCAGGAGAAACGCAACGAGGCTTGGCCTCTCGGGAAGCTGGGACAAGCCGAATGTACCCTTCGTTATTAACGTTCTCCCGCCCGCAGGCGAAGAGGCTGTGCGGACGGTAGAGCGGGAGATTGGCTCCTCTATCCCGGCTGCACTGCGAACCTTCTATCGCGACATGTGTGCCGGTTTGGAGGTCGAGTGGCTCATCCCGGGACATCGAGAAGTCAATGCGATGGGTATTTCCAAGGTAACCTACGATCTCCTGCCACCGGAACCGTTCCGTACGATATCAGACGGCGTTTCGGAGCCCGAACTGAACGCCGGTCATACAAGGCTCTTCCTCGAGGACGTTCCAAAGCTGCTTAACTACATGCCCCAATGGATCGCCAACTTCGAGAATATGAAGTCGCTTGCTCCCGATGACGGCGCTATGGCAGTTCACGCGGAGAGATATGTTGCGTTCTGGAAAAGAGGCTTCCCCATCGGACTGGATTTGGGGGGTAACGTCATTGCCGTAGATCGGCAGGATGAGGCCGGTAGATTGATGTGGCTCTCACATGATGGTGCGGAGAACCCAGGTCTGTTTATCGAGCATACGGTGCTTGAATTTCTCGCGATTCAGAGTCGTCTAGGCTGGATTGGTTTTCGCGGAATCAAATTTGGATATTTCCAGAGCGAAGACGCCGGGCCGGGCAAGCGGGAAAGCCATTACGTCAAGGAACTGTCCCAGTATGGTGATGACGCACCCTTGCCCGCCACGAGCTACGTTCTCGATGACCGTAGCGAGAAAGCGCTTATCTGGCGAAAATGGCTGGGCCTTGCGGATGCAGCATGATCTGCAAAGTGTGGCGGGACCGCCTGTCGCCAACCAAGGGTGGTTGAAAGAACACTTGCTGGTTAGAGCCAAGCAAACCCAGCAGTTTCAGCGGCGCTCACAATTTCTGCTTGTAGCTCGAAGCGAAAGAACTCAACAGTTTGACTAAGGTGCCGTTGGGACTTCCGTCGAATTGTCGCGAAAATCCTAAGTTTCGCAACAAAATCACCGGCGCTGATTTCAAGAGCAAATCCGTCGCAAAAATCTTGTGCGAGAGTCGGACCCTTGCTCGTATTTTTTTGCGGCGGAAAGTATTCTAAATTGGGGTTAAAGGCCGCTTGATGCGGCCTTTTCTTTATTCGAAGACAATCGCCGGAGCAGGCTTGCTCGCGCCTGCGCCTTTCATATTCTCCCAGACTTTGGCCGCGATATCGCGATAGATTTTGGCGTGAATGCTGTCGGGTTCGACCACGGTCACGGGCGTGCCTTCATCGGAATGCGCGCGGATATCCATGTGTAGCGGCACTTCGCCAAGGAACGGTACGTTAAGCCGCTCGGCTTCCTTGCGCGCGCCGCCATGGCCAAAAATGTCGTAACGCGTGCCGGTATCGGGCGCGATGAAATAGCTCATATTCTCGACGATGCCCAAGACCGGCACATCGACCTTGCGGAACATGGCCAGCCCCTTGCGCGCGTCGATCAGCGCCAGATCCTGCGGCGTGGAGACCACAACGGCACCGGCCAGCGGTACCTGCTGCGCCATGGTCAATTGTGCGTCGCCGGTGCCGGGCGGCATATCGACGACCAGCACATCAAGCTGCCCCCAAGCGACTTCGCGCAGCATCTGCGTTAAGGCGGACATGACCATCGGCCCACGCCAGATCATCGGTGTTTCTTCTTCCACCATAAAGCCTATCGACATCACCTTAATGCCGTAATTTTCAAGCGGTTTTAGAATACGGCCCTCAAGCGTCTCGGGTCGCCCTGAAAGCCCGAGCAGACGCGGCATGGACGGGCCATAAATATCGGCGTCGAGAATGCCGACCTTGAGGCCGTTGGCCTGAAGCCCCAGCGCTATATTGACTGCTGTTGTGGATTTTCCCACACCGCCCTTGCCGGATGCGACCGCGATGATGGCGCCCACGCCGGGAATACCCGGCTTAGACGCCGAGCGTTGCGGTGCGGCACGCGGCGGTGTGGGCGTTGTGGCCGGGCGTGCTTGCGGTCGCGGTGGCGGCGGTGCATCGTCGCTGGTGCGACCGCCTTTTTTTTCCGCAGTCAAAGTCACCAATGCACCGGTGACGCCGGGGATTTCCTTGACGGTTTTTTCGGCAGCCAGTCGCATCGGCTCCAACGCATCCGCGCGTTCAGCCGGCACCGTGATCGAGAAGAAAACCTTGCCGTCTGCGATAAAAATATCCGACACCAGAGCGAGCGATACGATATCGCTTTCGAAATCGGGACCTGTCACGGCTTTCAGCCGCTCAAGAACCTGTTCGCGTGTCACAGTTGCCATTTCACTTGATCGGGAAAACAGTTGAAAGAAGGACGATAAGGCGCCAGATAACCCGCGCGCTGCAATCTTCCTGTCTTGCTGCTGTCCCGTCCCTTTCGATTGTTGCATCATTTCCTCAACCGACATAATCAGCTTTCCATCAAAAGGCCAAGGGATCGGCCCAACAAAACCCGCTTCATTTGCAATCCAACGGAGAACACGATGGCCAAAGCTATTCATTCCATGATCCGCGTCCTTGATGAGACGCAATCAGTTGCTTTTTATCAGCAGGCTTTCGGTCTCGATATTTCACAGCGCATCGATTTTGAGACTTTTACACTCGTCTACCTGCGCAATGAAGAAGTCGATTTCGAGGTCGAACTGACCATCAACAAGGGGCGCACCGAGCCTTATAATCTGGGCGATGGCTATGGGCATCTGGCCGTCGTGGTCGATGATGTCGACGCCGAACATGCGCGCTTTGACAAACTCGGTTTCAAGATCGGCAAGCTCGTGGACTTCAAGAATGATGGCGTGAAACTTGCGCGCTTCTTCTTTGTCGAAGACCCGGACGGCTACAAGATCGAGGTGCTGCAACGCGGCGGCCATTATCAGTGACGAATAAAAGCCGGCGCGGCGAATTCGCGCCGGTTTTGTTTGATGCTTGGCAAAGACAGATCAATTGGACTAGTTAAACTCCGGCATAAAGGAGATGCTGCATCGTGAAATGGAGCGCAAACCAGTTGCGGACAGGTTTGGCAATACGCCTCTTGAGCGTGTTGGCGCTGATGCTTGTTGGTTTCGCGCATAAGCCGATCAATCCCGGCGCGCCCGATGCCGCTGTGCTTGCACAATTGCAGCTCCCCGATGGCTCCTATCCTGTTCTGTGTATCGGCGATCATGCGGCAAGCCTTGATGGGCATCACGGGCATGGAAAGCATGCCAACAACACGGCTTGCGAAGCCTGCCGGATCAGCTCTGCCTTCCTTTGTCCCGCTCCCGCCGCTTCAACAGGCTCTGCACCCCATATCGCAATTGCGCATGTGATTGTGTCGCCGCAGCCCTTGCTGAAGCGCAATGTCTACCCGCCTTCGGCACCGCCGCAAGCGCCGCCCCTTGCCTGAATAATCTCTCTCAACAGACGCGGCCGTGCAAAGGCTTGTCAAGCTGCGTCCTCCAATCATGATTATTCAGGACTACTGCAATGAAAAACACCCTTTTTCTGGCTTCCACCATCTCGCTTGCCGCCCTTTGCCTGTCAGCAGGTTTTGCTCAGGCCCATTCATCGCTCGACCAGCGTGAAGCCTCGGCTGGCAGCTTCTACAAGGCAACCTTCCGCGTACCGCATGGCTGCGATGGCAAGGCTACAACGGAAGTTAAAATTGAACTGCCCGAAGGTTTTGTCTCTGCGCAGCCGCAGGTCAAGGCCGGGTGGACCATTGAAACCGCCAAGGGCGACTATGCCCAGTCTTATAAAATCCACGGCAAGGATGTGAAGGCTGGCGTGAAGGAAGTGCGTTTCAGCGGCGGCAACCTGCCAAGCGATTTCTATGACGAGTTCACCGTCGTCGGCCAGCTTGCAGCTTTCGAACAAAACACCACGCTTTCCTTCCCCGTAACACAAATCTGTGGCAGCGATGCTTCCGTGGCCTGGACCGAAATCGCAAAGGATGGGCAAAACCCGCATGACCTGCCCCATCCGGCCCCGCAGCTTCACGTTCTGGCAGCTGCCGCAAGCGGTCATGATTCCGGCCATGGCGATCACGCCGCAAAGGCCGATCACGCAGCAAGCGCATTCAAACTTGGCGATCTGACGATTACCGCGCCCTCGATCCGCGCTATGGTTCCCGGCGCGAAAGTGGGAGGCGGTTTCCTCACCATTGCCAATGGCGGTAAGGAAGCTGACAAATTTATCTCGGCCACGACCAGTGGCGTCGAGCGCGTTGAAATCCATGAAATGAAAATGGAAGGTGACGTGATGAAGATGCGCAAGCTTGATGACGGCCTTGCCGTGCCTGCGGGCGAAACCGTGGAACTCAAATCCGGCGGCTATCATCTCATGTTCATTGCGCCGGAAAAGCCATATAAGGAAGGCGAAACCGTGCCGGTCACGCTGGAGTTTGAAAAGGCCGGCAAGGTCGAGGTCAATTTTCCCGTAACAGCCCAAAACGGTAAATCCAGCGACCATTCGGGTCACTAGAGCCCGTTTCGATCTGATTTTCTCAGATCGCGCTCTAACTTGACTTGAACCACGCATCTTTTCCGAAAACCGTTTCACGGTTTTCGGAATGCACTCTCATTAAAGAGCACAGGGCGGATAAGACGCGTCCTCTCTCCTTCACGCTTTATGCGCCCGTTTGCCGCAACCGCTGTTCCCCAACAGCGGTTGCGTTTTCATTTCAGGCAGTTAAATATGAATGTAAGAGTCTAGAATAATTCCAAACTATTGAATATATTGACTTTTTAAAAGTTGATAGATTGACTCCAGATCAATTTACGGCTTTTATGCAGATTGCGCATTGAGCGCGACCTTTGATGTCTGGGCCTTTAACCCTTTCGATTGGAGGACCAAATGGTTGGTCACGGCGAATGCCGGTCCGCAAATATAGATGGCCTGCCCTGGCAGCTCAGTCTCTTGCCGACCGGATATTGTAGTTCACGCACGCAAACGCAACGTTGTGCTGTGCAAAAGCATCGCAAACTGCATGTGCTTTCCCACCTCTCATCGGGGAGGCGGCCATGAACATGCGCGTCTCGCATCTCAACGGTGCCAATAGTGTGGGCTATTATGAACGCCTGCCGGAAAAGCTGGTTCTTGAAGGCTATCGCCGCTGGACCGCGGGTTTCGAGACAGGCTCGATCATACCGTGGGAAATGACCTGGGGCCTCTATTCGGAACTTCTTGGCCCTATGGAAGCCAAACGTGCGGTTGGAGAATTGTCGCAGTTCATCCGCGTGCTGCGCCATTGCGCAAGCTGTCCGCTGCGCGCCTTTCCATTCGATTCGCAGCATGTCTGCCGTGAAGAATGCCTGACGCTGGGGCTGATTTCTGGGTTGCACAATCAGGACGCTTTACTGCTCGACACCTGCCTTGAGGCAATCGTCTGCCCGCGCTGCTGCGACGATGTGGCCGCAGCGGCGCGCAATTTTGCCGATACGCTGGCCGATTTCGGCCAGACTTTGTTGCCAATACCCATTCACGCCATCGACACCGCTTTGAACAGGACGCAATTGGCGACTTTCCACTAAGTGCCCACAGGCCATCGGGAAATTCGCAGCATTGCGTAAAGAGATTGAGATTCAAGACGCCAAAAGATGGCGCAAGGAGATTGAAATGCAGGCCAGAACAGAAAGACGCCTCGGTATCGCCGCCGCTCTCGCACTGACCGCCGCAACATTTGTTATGCCGGGCGTATCAACGCAGGTCGCACAGAACCAGAGCGCACAAGCAAAGCGTGTGCAACTGGCATCCTCTCAAGCCTTTGATACCGGACTTCGGCATTTCGTCACTCTGCGAAGCGAAACCCCAAAATCCATCCGCTACGAATAGAAATAGGACGCATATTCACGACAGAACTCGTGAATATGCGTCCTATCAAAACGACGACACACTTTAAGTTTTTGTTTTTACGCATGTCTTTATCCCAAAACTGGTACCGACTTTGGGGAGACATGCTGTAACTTATCCGACCTTGAAATGGATCAAGCGCAGCGGCGCTTGATCCATGTTTAATTTCAGGCCGCCAGAGAAGCGATATCGATGACGAAACGATAGCGCACATCGCTTTTGAGAACCCGCTCATAAGCCTCGTTGATGTCCTGAATATTAATCAGTTCGATCTCCGAGACGATGCCGTGCTTGCCACAGAAATCAAGCATTTCCTGTGTTTCCTTGATCGAGCCGATCATTGAGCCCGAAAGGCTCTTGCGACCGGGAATGAGTGAGAATGCATGAAGCGGCACCATATCTTCCGGTATGCCCACCACGACCATGCTTCCATTGATCTTGAGAAGGCCGAGATAGGCATTCCAGTCAATGGCAACACCGACCGTGCAGATGATCAGATCAAAGCTGCCCGCCAGTTTTTCAAAGGTCGAAGCATCACTGGTGGCGTAGTATTCCTTCGCGCCGAGCTTAATCCCGTCTTCTTTTTTCGACAAGGTCTGGCTTAAAACCGTGACATCGGCGCCCATTGCACTGGCGAGTTTGACGCCCATATGCCCAAGTCCGCCCATACCGACAATTGCAACCTTTTTGCCGGGACCGGCATTCCAGTGACGCAGTGGCGAATAAAGCGTAATGCCGGCACAGAGAAGCGGTGCTGTGGCATCGAGCGGCAGATTGTCCGGCACCGACAGGACATAGCCTTCCTTGACGACGATCTGGTCGGAATACCCGCCCTGGGTGCGCGTTTTGCCATCAGCTTCGACGCCATTATAGGTCGGGACAAAACCCGGCATATATTGCTCATTGTCGAGATCGCGGCTTGCGCAGCCGACGCAGGAATCAACAAAGCAGCCGACGCCCACCTTGTCCCCAACCTTGAATTTTGTAACGCTGGCCCCGGCAGCGGTTACAACGCCGACAATTTCATGGCCGGGAACGATCGGGTAAACAGCGTTTTTCCACTCATTGCGCACTGTGTGAATGTCGGAATGGCAAACGCCGCAATACTGGATTGAGATGACGACATCGTCGGCATTTGGTTCACGCCGCTCGAACGTAAACGGGACCAGCGGTTCGTCTGCATCGGTAGCGGCATAGCCTCTTGCAACAGCCATGATGGACTCCAATCAACAAAAAATGAGAATAGACAGAGAGCGGACTATGCCTTTCACCGCGCAAATGCGGTAGAATGATCCTGCAAGCTTTTTGCACAATCCTGCAAAATGTGGCTCTCGGCTCTTTGTTCATGCAGCCTGAACGCATAGATATTCATTGAAGAACGCTATGCCCGTCAAGAATGTTTCCTCCTCATCGGACCACCTATGAACGAGCCAGATATGGATTCATCAATCAATGCATCTTACGTGGAAATGGCGGAGCTTACGGCACGTTTCATTAAAGCCGATGGCCACTGCACAACGGCCATTGACGGCCTAACGCTCAGCAAGCGTTCAAGCCCCAGCAGTCCGCACCATGGCAGTTACAAACCCTCCCTCGCCATGGTTGTGCAAGGCGCGAAATCATTGAATTTCGGGTCGGCCACACTCCATTACACGACGGGTCAGTATCTGGTTACATCCCTTGATTTGCCAGTGATGTGGCGTGTCGTTGAGGCAAGACCTGAAGCACCGCATTTTTGCATCACGCTCGACATCAATACCAGTAAACTCGCCGAACTGGTTGCGCAGATGGGAATGCGCAAATTGCAGTCGATATCCGATAACCAGCGCGCAGTTACCGTCAATACGGCTCCCGCGGGATTGATCGACGCGGTGATCAGGCTGATGCGCCTTCTTGAAAAGCCTGACGACATCACCATCATGGCGCCGCTCGTAGAACAGGAAATACTTTATCGATTGCTGACCGGCCCCAGTGCTGAAAGGCTCATCAATATTGCGACAGTGGACAGCCAGTCCAACAGAATAACCCGCGCCGTCGCATGGCTTCGGCAGAATTTTGCGCTTCCGCTTCGCATCGAACAGCTTGCCGAACAGGCGCATATGAGCCCCTCGTCATTTCACCATCACTTCAAGGCAATCACGGCCATGACGCCGATCCAATACCAGAAGCAGCTGCGCCTGAACGAAGCGCGCCGTTTGATGCTGGTCGAACGGCTTGATGCGGGCACGGCAGGCCATCGCGTGGGCTATCAAAGCCCATCGCAATTCAGCCGGGAATATAGCCGGCTTTATGGCAACCCGCCTGTTCGCGATCTGGAAATGATTTGAAACGGATGAACCGTCACGAAACGATGATCGGTGCCTTGCCCTGAACGCGGTTGTAAAGATCGATAATATCCTGATTCATCAGGCGGATACAGCCCGACGACATCGACTGTCCGATCGACCACCATTCCGGCGAGCCATGGATGCGATAGCCGGTGTCCTGCCCGTTCTGAAAGATATAAAGAGCGCGTGCGCCAAGCGGATTGTCTGGTCCGGGCTGCTGCCCGTTGCGGTATTTTTCCAGATCCGGCCTGCGCTTGATCATTTCGGGCGGCGGCGTCCAGACCGGCCATTGCCGCTTATATTGCACATTGGCCGTGCCCGACCATTCAAAGCCTGCCTTGCCGATGCCGACGCCATAGCGCAGCGCCTCGCCACCCGGCAACACATAATAGAGGAAATGGTCTTTCAGGCTCACGACGATGGTGCCCGGTGCCTGCCCGGTCGGATCGGGAACGATCTGACGGCGGAACTGCTTTGGCACTTTCTGATAGGGAATGGCGGGAAGCGCATAAGGCCCTTCCTGCACGGCGGCATACATAACGTCGGGCGTGGTGATGTCGCGGTCGACGCTGATCTGTGGACGCAGGATGCCACCCGTGGAAGTCGGGTCAACATTCATCTGGAAAGCAGACATATCCATGGTCTGCGAACAGCCGGTTACCCCGGTCAGAACCACAGCGCCCGTTCCCAGAAGAAAGCGGCGGCGGCTTAAATCATCACTCAACTTCGACATGCAAATCGCCCGAAAAAAGTTGCCAGATCAGCCGGACACATCCGGTCGATATCACCAGCAATTTGCATTTCTATGGTTGAGGAAGCGTTAAAGCCCCTGAATATGCTCACAAAAAACAGGGGGATGCGGCACAATCAGACAAGAAAGGCACACAAGGGATAGGTGCGCCCTGTTGGAAGGCGCACCATATAAGCCGCATCAGTAGTCTTTTTCGTAAAAGATACCGCCGCTCGAATCACCTTCGGCACCCACGGCACCCTTGGCCTTGAGGTTGCGCGTAATGTCGAGATTGACGGTTCCCTTGGTCGAGCCGCCCGATCCGGCTTCAACGCCGAGATAGATATTGTCACGGATATAGCGACCGGCGCGCACCGATGTCTGGCCCTTGCTGTCAGTCACCACATCGAGATCATCAAGACCGGTGCCTGCGCGCAGTTTGTTCATCAGCGAATTGTTCGACCCGCCCGCAAGCTCGGCTGCGGCTGCGGCCAACTGTGCGATCTGGAAGGCGGAGAGTTCACCAATGGAGCGTTTGAAGATAAGGTTCGCCAGCACTTCGTCCTGCGGCAGCTCCGGCGTCGAGGAGAAGGAAATATCGAGATTATCGACCGTGCCGCGCACGGTGACGATGGCCGTGATTTCATTGCCTTCGGAACGGGCCACGAAGTTGAGCTGCGGGTTGAGATCGCCGACAAGCGTAACATTACCCTCATCAAAGGTAATGCGCTGGCCTAGAATGCCGATGCGACCGCGGATCATATCGAAGGCACCGACCGGCTTGATATCGCTGACCGAGCCAGTAAGGCGCACACGCCCGCCCAGTTCCGTATCCAATCCGCGACCGCGCACGAAAATCTGGTTCGGTGCATTGACAAGCACATCGAGTCTAGGCCCGGCATTGGTGGCTGCAGGCTTTCTGCCCTTGGGCTGGCGCGCTTCGACCTTGGCGCGTTCCAGCGTTTGCTCAACCTTTTTTGGCGTATTCTTGTGACGAACCGGCACGTAAGTGGCCCCACCGCCGAGGTTTTCCGGCACCGAAATTTCAGCACGCTCCACATCGATGCGACCGGCAATCAGCGGAGACGTCGCCAGCGGCCCGGTGATGGACAGGCCGCCATTGACGGTTGCAACCACCAGCTTGCCATCGGCATAGCGCGCACGGTCGAGTTTGATGTCGATATTGGCCGGGAAATTGGCCGCTGCATTGGTCGAAATCGTACCGCTCGCAGAAACTGCACCGCCGCTGCCGAGCGCTGCATTGACCTGCCGGAGCGTCACTGTCTCGCCATCAAGCGTCCCCATGACATTGATGGAGTTGACGCGCACATTGGTTTCGGGATCGATGAAGGTCGCGCCACTGGTCGAGAACATGCCGCGCAATTGCGGGCGGTCGAAGCCACCGGAAACGCTTGCCGTCAGCGTCAAGGTGCCATTGACCTGTGCGCCACGATCAGCAAGGAAGCGGTTGGCAAGCGCCAGCGGCACATTGCCGTTGACATTGACGCCAAGCCCCTGGCCCGACAAAGGCACCTTGCCCGACGCCGTCACATTGAGACCCTGTGGGCCATCAACCGACAGCGATGCGATATCGACCGCCTTGGATGCATAGTTGCCCGAAGCCTGAAGGCTCAAGGGTGCCAGACCGTTTTCACGCAAGGGTTTTGCGGCAAGGCCCGATCCCTTGAGGTCGAAACGCGCCGCGGGATTGGCAAGCGGTCCAGTGACGCGCGCTGTGCCGGTCACATTGCCTGCCAGATCCTGTCCCTTGACCGCGCCATTGAGAATACCGAGGGGCAGGTTGGCAAGCGTCACATCAAGGCCGAGTTCGCCCCGGTTGCCCAACGGCACGCCGCCATTGGCACGCAAATCGATGCCGTTGCCATTGGTGGCGCCACCCGTCACATGCGCATCCACATTGAGGCGATCATTGGCAGACGTGCCTTTGGCGTCGGCGTTCAATGCCGCAATGCCCTGCTTTTTCAGCTCCGCTGCCGTAACACCACGCGCTGCCATGTCAAAAGCGACGTTGGGCATATCGCGCGAGCCGGTCAGCCGTGCCGTGCCATCCACCGTGCCGCCGAGGCCCAGTTCCGGCTTGAATGTATTCGCCAATGCCAGCGGCAGGCGCGACAGCGCCACATTGAGGTCAAGGCGCTCATCGACCGTGCCGTTGATTTTGACTGCGCCATCACCGGTATTGACGATCACATTGCCAATGGTGATGGCATTGCCCTTCATGGCAATGGTTGCAGGCTGCGCAAGGTTTGCGCGCAATTGTCCTTGTCGCACATCGGCGGATTGGAGACCCAGCTCAAAGCCGCCGTCTTTGGGTTCCAGCGAACCACTCGCACTGGCAACCGTGCCGATCTTGAGTTTCGTATCCGCCGTGAAATCGGTCTTGGAGCCGGTAGCACTCGCCTTGGCCGCGAATGTATCGATGCCGAAAGTGCCAACCATGATATCGCGTGCGGCTGCATTGCCATCGACCACCGGCACGCCGAACAGGTCCTGCGCCTTCAGATCAATATCCGCCAGCGCGATATGATTGTTATTGACCTTGATGCCGCGCGCGCTGGCCTTGACCGTCGCATTCTGCTTTGCGCCATCGTGGTTGAGCACGATATCGGCGTCGGCCCGGCCCGTGGCTTCCGCCAGAAAAAGGGCTGCTGCGGTCGAAATATCGGGCGCATCGAGCTTGAGCGTACCGTCAATCAGACCCTTGGCGGTCTGCGTCACGTTACCCGTCAGATGCGCACCACCGGCATTGAAGATGAGATCAGTGAGACGCTTTTCATCATTGACGATATCGATCAGCGACGACAGGTCAACCCGCTCGCCATTAAGAAACGCCTGCCCTGCGAGCTTGCCGGATAGAGCCGCACCCGTGGTGGCATTGCCATCCAGAAGCGCATTGAAATCCAGCCCACCATCATTGAGCTTGCGTCCGGCAAGTGTTCCTTGCGGCGCATCGGCGCGCAATGCCAGCGCGATAAGCTTGTCCTCGCCACGCGCGCTGCCCTTAACCGTCATGCGGCCAGACGCCTTGTCGGAGAGAAGTTTCAAATCCGACAGCATGACACCGAAATCAAAATCGGCCTTGTCGGATGCAAAGGAACCATTGGCGGTGATTTCACTTTGCTCATTGCCGATGCGGAAATCGCGCGCCGAAAAACCTTGCACGCTGCGGCCAAGCGCACCGCTCATGCGCACGTCACCGGCAAGAATTTTATCGACCACCTCTGTGCCGGTGTGCATGTTGCGCGCCGTGCCATCGAGATCAAGATTGAAAGCGCCACTGATCGGACGCACAATCCCCTTGGCCAGCACATCGATGCTGCCCGCGAGATCGCTTCCAGCCAAAGCGCCAAAAGGTGCAAGGCTTGCAACCTTGGCGGCGATATCGCCATCAAAGGCGAATTCATTGATCTTGCCCTTAAGGTCAAGGCTCAATCCATTGCCTTCAATTTCAGCTTTGGCGAGATCGACCGGCGAACCGGCACGCCAGCCACCATCAATCAAAAGCCCGATGCGGTTTCCAAGCGCCTGCGCAATGTCGGATCGCGGCGAGGAAATGCCGTCCACGCCCCCTGTCACCTTGAAGGTGATGTGGCGCTCGGCGGCATTGTTGAGATTTTCAGCAACGCCGCCCATGTCGAGCTTGATATCGGAAGCAGCGATAGTGGCGTTATGATAGTTTTTGACGGCGAGCTGTCCGGTCCAGTCATTGCTGGGCCTATCACCATAGGCAATCTGAAGCCGCGCATTGTCGACATAGGTTTCCCCGCCCTTGACCGGCAGCAACACGCGGCCCTTGGCTTCATCGGCGATGGCTGCATCGATGCGCAGCTTGTTGAGGAAGTGATCGCTGCCCGATTCGGCAGAGGCGTCGAGCTTGAGCGCCGCACTTTGCACGGTAAGAGCGTCCAGACGGAAACCGCCTGCATCCTTCAAAACACCATCCGCCGCAAGAACCGAATCCGGTCCAAAAAAGTCGCGGAAAGCAGGGGCCACCAGAACCGCGATGGAACCGTTGACGCGCGTGGCGAAAACGCGGCCCTCGCCCTGACGAGTGAGCGTGAAAGCGCCGGTCAGCGTGCGGCTGCCGCTGGTGTCGAGCGTCAGATCGACCTTGAGATCATCGAGAAGCCCGGCACCGGTCAGCGAAAGATCGACCGGCGGACGGCCATCGATGTTGAGCACATTGGCGACAATGCCGTTGGCGGGTTCGGCGACTTTGAGATCGAGATCAAGTTTCTGATCTGCATTGGCATAGGCCGCACGTAAGCTGAATTCACCGCCGGGACCGTCAATACGCTTGATATCGAAATTGGAATTCAACGAACCATCGGCAAGCGACAGCGCGCCTGTGGCCGAGACTTCCGATTGCAGACCGAAAATGTCGGAGCCGAAATGCAGCAGCGCCACGTCGAGCCGGTCGAGATTGATGGAGAGCGGCAATTCCGGCAGGCTGAAGCTTGTAGCTTCCGGCGACGGCAGACTGTTGTCGGGCAAAGGCTTGCGATAAAGATCGATGCGCTCGGCGGCCAATGACTGGATGCTGAGATTGCCAAGCAGCAATGCCGTGCGGCTCCAGTTGAGCCGGGCATTGCGAATGCGCAGCCACACACCTGCGCGGTCGGATACGGTGATCGAACCGACATTGGCCTCCGACGAGAGAACGCCGCTCAGACCCGAAATCGCAATACGCCGGTTGGGCGCGGAAAGCTGGTTTTCGACAAAGGACAGGAAATAGGATTTCTGCTCTTCGTTTTCCGGCGAATCCTCGGCTTGTGTCGCCCCCTCTTGACCCTGGGCTTTTGCTGGCGTCACCGATGCGGTGGTCTGCCGATCCACGCCAATGAGCACGTCCCACGCGCCGGGTATGGCGAAGAGCGCCGCCACGGCCATGAAAATCAGGAATACGGGGATGAGGAGGAGATAACGGATCAAAACGCCTGTCCTATGCCAACGTAGAATGCATAGCTCGGATCACCCGAGCGGCGGTTAAGCGGAAGCGCAACGTCGAGGCGGAGCGGCCCAAGTCCGGTCAGGTAGCGAAGACCGCCACCGACACCCACGCGCATTTCTTCCGAAAAATCAGGAAAGGATTTTTCGCCGACATAGCCGGCATCGACAAAGGCCACGGCACCGATGGAATCGGTGATACGCGCGCGCACTTCGCCCGAGGCTTCCAGCAGCGAGCGACCGCCGATGATATCGCCGGTTTCGGTTTCAACACCGATATTGCGATAGCCATAGCCGCGCACCGAACCGCCACCACCGGCGAGGAACAATTGATTGGGCGGCAGATCGGCAATCTCTGCACCGACGATGGAGCCAAGTTTTACACGTCCGGCCAGAACCACGCGGTCGGTTGCGCCAAAGCCGTAATAAGTGCGGCCTTCGGCTGTGAAGCGGGTCGCAAAATTGCCCTGCTGGAACTCATAGAAGGGCTGGATATTGCCTTCGAGATAAAAACCGGAGCTTGGATCAGGTTTGTTGTTGCGCGTGTCATAGATCACGCTGCCTTCAAGACCAGCGGTGGTAAAATCGCGCTTACCGAAATAATCATCATCGAACTGGCCGTGGCTTGCCTTGGCATAAAGCGCGCCGGAAAGCTCGTCGCTGAAAATATGCGTAAAGCCCGTCTTGGCATTGACCGAGGTTTCGGTATAGGCGTCGAGCACTTCGCGCTTGGCGTCGAGCGAAGCCACGAAATCGGTATCGGGCGTATAGACGCCAGGCTTGGTAAAACTCGTCCCCAACAGATAGCTGTAATTTTGCGGGCTGAAGGAATCATCCTGCGAGCCGCCGACACCGCTGACCTTGGCATCGAAACGCAGCCGTTCGCCGCGTCCGAACAGGTTGCGGTGCATCCAGTAACCGGTGACGCCAAAGCCGTCGATGGTCGAATATTCCGCACCAAAACCAAACCGGCGGGGTTTGCGCTCCTGCACGGTGAGTTTCATCGGCAGGCTGCCGTTCGGCTCTATTTCTTCGGCTTCCTCGAAACTCATGGCGCGGAACACTTCCATGCGACCAAGACGCTTTTTGGCATCTTCGATATCGTCGGGATCATATTCCTGTCCCGGCTTGAGACCGGTCATCCAGGCCACAAATTGCGGGTCCATGCGCGCGGTACCGACAACGCTGACCGGCCCGTAATGCGCCTTGCGGCCCGGATCAAGGCCCACATCGGCATCGACCGTGTTGCCGTCATGATCGGCGACGATGTCTTCGCCCGTCACCCGCGCCTTGGGATAGCCCTGCTGCCGCCAGGCTTCGACCGCCAGACGCTCAGCCTTCAAGATGGTGCCGGAACGCGCAACTTTGCCTTGTGCAAAGCCTGCTTCTTCCGGGGTCTCGACGACATCGCGCTTGTTGGTGGCAGGCGGCGCTATGTTGGAAATGGCTGTGCGTGCAAACAGGAACTGCGGCCCCGGATCAACCGAGATCGCGACCTTCGCATCATTGGGAATATCCGCATCCGGCGGAATGTCGTTGGCCTCGCGACCGTCGACGGTAATCGAAATCGTGCCGCCATAACGGCCTTCACCATAAAGGGACGCCAGAATGCGGCGATAATCACCGCGCGCCTTGGCTAAAAGCCCGGCGGAACCGGAAGCCGGCTTGTCGGCATCGGAAACCAGACCCGAAGCGCCTTCGATGGTGGATTTGAGGTCAGCCTCGCTGCCATCGACATTCTTACGGTTGCCGGTGGTCGTCACCTCGACCGAATAGGGCTTTGGGTCGATAATATCGGGATCTTCTTTTTTGTCCTCACCCCAAAGACGCACACCGAACAGCTCGAACGCCAGCGCAGGCGAGACGGCAAAAGCGGAAAAATGCGCGGCCAGCAAAAGTGCAGCCACACGCCTTCCGTGTATCGTCCTGTTACTCAAAGTCATACGCGCTACTGTCCGGTTCCAATTATGCGGTCGCCTGTTGACGTCCCGCCTGTCTCCCACCCAGGACCCATTGAGGATTAGCATAGGGGGACTTGCGGGCCAAGCGACAAGCCAAGGCTCATGATTAGATATGCCCGGATTGAGTCAAGGGAGTGTTAACATTACTACAGGATTAACCCTGTTCAGCCGCGAAAAATCTTGTGGGCATAAAAAAGGCGCTCCGGGGAGACCGGAGCGCCACGCGGCTTTTTGGGGGGAGAGAGGGAGGATAAAGCCGCGTACCGGGCCGTCAGGCCTAGGTTAGTTGAGGCGGATAGTCCTGGAAGCAATCCGCCAAACAGTTTTAGGGCATATTACGCACGTCGTCGGGCGTCATATACATCGGCATCATATTGGTATCGAGGTGATGCATGACCCAGATGGAGCCAGCAAGCACGATGGCCAGAATGATCACCGTGAAAATCAGCGCCAAAATGTTCCAGCCGCCTTCCGATTTGGGATCGAGGTGCAGGAAATAAACCAGATGCACGAGTATCTGGACAACGGCGATGCCAATGACAATCGCCGCTGTCGTTCCGGGTGTGAAATAACCGTTCATCGCCAGAAGGAACGGGACAACGGTGAGAATCACCGCCAGCACGAAGCCGATCAGATAGGCTTTCAGACTACCATGGGCCGCGTCGTGCGGCGTGCCATGGTCATGTGTTTCATGTGCAGAGCTCATCACAAGACCCCCAGCAGATAGACAAGAGTAAAGACGCCGATCCAGATGATGTCGAGGAAGTGCCAGAACAGGCTCAGGCACATCACGCGGGTCTGGTTCTTTTCGGTGAGGCCGTCACGCAACAGTTGTACCGACAGGACAAGAATCCAGATCAGACCAGACGTGATATGCAGACCATGGGTTCCCACCAGCGCGAAAAAGGCCGAAAGGAAGGCGCTGGCGCCCGGACCTGCTCCGATATGAATGAGATGGTTGAACTCATAAAGCTCCATCGCAAGGAAGGCAGCACCCAGAAGAAAGGTCATAGCCAACCAGAACAGAAGGCCAGCGCGATTCTTCTTGTACATGGCCAGCGTCGCCAGACCATAGGTCAGCGAGGAGACCAGCAGCAGCATGGTTTCGGTGAGAACGAATGGCAGATCGAACAATTCGCGTCCGGTCGGACCACCGGCGAACTGGTGCGCCAGAACCGCATAGGTCGCAAACAGGCCTGAAAACAGGACGCAGTCGCTCATCAGGTAGATCCAGAACCCGACCTGTGTGGTCGATCCTGCATCATGATGATCCTCGTGTGCGGGATGCTCGTTGCCGCCCTTGAAGGGGGCTGCGGTTGAAATGCTTGCGCTCATCGCAATCAAGCCTCCTGAGCCGACAATTGCCGGGTGCGAAGGTCTTCGACTTTCTGCACCTCTTCGGCCGAGACGTAGTAGTCCCTGTCATTGTTGAAGGAATGGATGATGGCAACCGCCAGCACAGCGACAGCGGCTGCAATCGCCAGCCACCAGATATGCCACACCAGGGCAAAGCCGAGCGGAATGTTCAGCATGCCGATGATGAAGCCCGTGCCCGTATTGCGCGGCATATGAATACGCGCAAATTTTTCGGTGCGACGGACATAGCCGTTTTGCTTCATATCCCACCAGCTGTCATGGTCACGTACATGCGGCACTTCTGCGAAGTTGTAGAAGGGCGGTGGTGACGCGATCGACCATTCCAGCGTGCGGCCCGAACCCCAGCTATCGCCATTGGTGTCACGCAGTTTTTCGCGATCACGGATCGAGACCATGATCTGAAGAACCTGAAGGACGATACCGCACAGGATGATCGCAACGCCGATCGCGGCAATGATGAGATAAATATGCCATGCCGGATTTTCGGTATGGTTCAAGCGGCGTGTCATGCCCATCAAGCCAAGGATATAGAGCGGCATGAAGGCCATGATAAAGCCGACCAGCCAGCACCAGAATGCCTTGCGGCCCAGCCCCTCATGCAGCTTGAAGCCGAAAGCCTTGGGCCACCAGTAGATGAGACCGGCAAAGCAGCCAAACAGCACGCCCGAAATGATGACGTTATGGAAGTGGGCGATCAGGAACACCGAATTGTGCAGCACGAAATCCGCAGGCGGAACGGCGAGCAGAACGCCGGTCATGCCGCCGACCACGAAGGTGCACATGAAGCCGATGGTCCAGAGCATCGGCGTCTCAATACGCACGCGGCCCTTATACATGGTGAACAGCCAGTTGAAGACCTTGGCCCCGGTGGGGATCGAGATGATCATGGTTGCAACACCGAAGAACGCATTGACGCTGGCGCCGCCGCCCATGGTGAAGAAGTGGTGCACCCAGACGAGGAACGACAGCACGGTGATGGCAACCGTCGCATAGACCATGGAGGCATAACCGAACAGGCGCTTGCCCGAAAGCGTTGCAACCACTTCGGAGAAGACACCGAAAGCCGGCAGAACCAGAATATAGACTTCCGGGTGACCCCATATCCAGATGAGGTTGATATACATCATCGGATTGCCACCGCTATCATTGGTGAAGAAGTGGAAATCGAGATAGCGGTCGAGCGAGAGCAGCGCCAGCGTCACGGTGAGGATCGGGAAGGCAGCAACAATCAGCACGTTCGAGCAGAGCGAGGTCCATGTGAAGACCGGAACCTGCATCATGCCCATGCCGGGCGCACGCATCTTGATGATGGTGGTGATGAGGTTGACGCCCGACAAAAGCGTGCCCATGCCCGATATCTGCAAGGCCCAGATATAGTAATCGACGCCGACATCGGGGCTGAACTCCTTGCCCGACAGCGGCGGATAAGCAAGCCAGCCGGTCTTGGCGAATTCACCGATACCGAGCGAAACATTCACCAGAATGGCGCCTGCAACCGTCAGCCAGAAGCTCAGCGAGTTGAGGTAGGGGAAGGCAACATCGCGCGCGCCGATCTGAAGCGGCACGACGAAGTTCATCAGACCGACGATGAAGGGCATCGCCACGAAAAAGATCATGATCACGCCGTGGGCGGTAAAAATCTGATCGTAGTGGTGCGGTGGAAGGAAGCCTTCATTGGCACCTGACGCCAAGGCCTGCTGCGCACGCATCATGACGGCGTCCGAGAAACCGCGGAACAGCATGATAAGCGCAAGAATAATATACATGACGCCGATCCGCTTGTGATCGACGGAGGTCAGCCACTCTGTCCAGAGCACACCCCATTTGCGAAAATAGGTGATGGCTGCAAGGATAGCGAAACCAACGACACCAATCCCCACCATTGTGGTCAGGATAATTGGATCATGTGGGATCGCGTCGAGCGTAAGTTTTCCGAACATTGTTTTTTCACGCTTCGATTGGAGCAGTTGCTCAAAAGGCCGCAAAACCTATAGCGCAACCGTGTGAAACAAAGGATTGAATGCGAACGACCGCGACCTCGCATGAGGTCGCGGCGCAATCGTCCGTTCAGTTCTGGGTCTGTGGCGTTTCAAGCTGAGACAGGCGCTGTGGCGCAATCGCACAGATGACGTCATTCGCCCACTGGCTGAAATCAACCGGTGATGATTTGCGCAGATTGGCACGCGCCTCCCGGATCATCTGCTGGCGATGCATCTCATCATCAAGGCAGACCGATTTTCCATCCCAGCAGCGGTTCACGATATTGTGGAACAGCGTCTTGTCATCATAGGTGAAGAACTGGGCCGGGTTTTTCTCGCTCGGCTGGACCAGCGAGGCATAACGTTCACGGCTGAGTGCTTCGCCCTTGGCCTTCACATCAGAAACCCACTTATCGAAGTCGGCCTGATTATAGGCATGCGCGCGAAAGCGCATCTGCGCAAACCCCTGACCGCTGTAATTGGCGGAAATTCCGTCGAAGTCACCTTCATGATTGGCGATGAGATGCAGTTTCGTCTGCATGCTCGGCATGGTGTAGACCATGCTGCCCAGCGCCGGAATGAAGAAGGAATTCATGATATTGCTGGAGGTCAGCTTGAAGTTGACCGGCACATCGACCGGCATCGCCATTTCATTGACGGTGGCAATGCCCTGATCGGGATAGATGAACAGCCATTTCCAGTCGAGCGCCACAACTTCCACATTGATCGGCTTGACGTTCGATTCCAGCGGTCGATAGGGATCGAGCTTGTGCGTCGAAATCCATGTCACCGTTCCCAGAACGATAATCAGCGCCACAGGAATAAGCCATACGGCAAGCTCGATCTTTGTCGAATGATGCCAGTCGGGCTGGTAATCAGCCTTCTCGTTGGTGGCGCGGTACTTCCAGACGAAGAACAGCGTCATGAAGATAACGGGAAGAACGACGAGCAGCATGAGGCCTGTCGCAAAAAAGATGAGATCGCGTTCAGCCATGCCGACCTCTCCCTTGGGAGAGAGCAGGACCTGGTTCTCGCAGCCCGCGAGAAACGTAATCAGGGCCAAGACGGCGAACGAAGCGATCGTCCGGGGGGTGCCGTGTTTCATTTATCTTTCCATCCTGCACCGATGCGATCTGGAAAAATGAACGCTTGCTCACTGGAACAAGTGAACAGGTCCTTCAAATCACCAGATCGCATCGAGCGATTAAGAAGCCGGTTGGTTTGAACCTGAAATCGCTTTCAGGAAATGTTGCAACATGGGGGGCCGTCAGACCGACACGCCGCAAACTTCAAATCCGGCACATACGTCTTTTTCAGTTTTCGGTAAATTCTGAAAATTCCAAACGTACCGTTATAATGAATAATTGTGTTTGTCACCCGTCTCATCGAAAATGTGCTGTATAGGATTGTCGCGCCCGCCTTTGCACCAGCCATTTTACGCGCAATTGACGACGTCGAGATGAAAGTGCGCCCCCCAAAAAAACCATTTCTTGTTTCTTCCGAACATGTTTATGCCCATAGCTATAGCTGCTGGCATTGTCGTGTTGGCCAGACGATGGAACAACGCTTCGGGAATCAACCCATGGAAACGAAGACGTGATTTTTGCCGAACTGCCGTTGGATGAAGCCGAAGGGGCGGTTCTGGCCTATGCGGTTGATGCAGGCACCATAAATCTGCGTAAGGGAACGATGCTGACCGGGGAGCATATCGCCCTTCTCCGACAGGCCGGTTGCGACCACGTTCTGGCGGCACGATTTGAATGCGGCGATATTGGCGAGGACGAAGCCGCCCACAAAATCGGCGCAGCACTTGCCTCAGCCACAATTGCAACGGGCAACGCTACTGCCGGACGCATAAATCTTTTTGCACAAGCTGACGGGATGTTCTGCGCTAACAAGGCAAGTGTTGATGCCCTCAACGCACATGACCCACGCATTTCACTGGCAACCCTCCACAGCCATAGGCGCGTTGAAAAGGGCGAGATGGTCGCAACCATCAAGATCATTCCCTTTGCAATTCCCGGATCAAGCGTGGATGCCGTCTGCTCCCTTCTCAGGCAAGCCCCGGCCTTCAATGTCGAAGCCTTCCGGCCTATGCGCGTCGGTCTTGTGCAATCACGCCTGCCATCGACACGCGATTCGGTTCTCGATAAAACCAGTGACGCCATGAAGAAGAGGGTTGCTCGCAATGGCGGCCAGTTGGTGCAGGAACAGCGCGTCACCCATGACACGCAAGCGCTGGCCACAGCGATCAGCGCTGTGGCGGAAGATTGCGATATTCTGGTGATGTTCAGCGCATCGGCTGTCGCGGATGCTGCCGATATCGTGCCCCGTTCGATCCTCTTGGCGGACGGGAAAATCCTGCGCATCGGCGTGCCAATTGATCCCGGCAATCTGCTTGTCTTGGGGCAGAGGGGCGGAAAATACATTATCGCCGCCCCCGGATCGGCACGCAGCGTGCGCGACAACAGCCTCGACCCGGTACTCGACCGGCTGATGGCGGGTATCGATCTGGATAGTGAAGACCTCGCACGCATGGGTGTCGGCGGGCTTCTATTGTAAAAAATATGTTTGTGTCAATCTGGACAAACCCAATCGGTATCACATCGTTAAACAGCGACCAGCTTTCAGGATGCTTGCCCGCTCCGCTTCAAATAGAGTTACCCAACCAGAAGCAATTGCATAAAATAGATCGGCATCCATCCATATATCTCTAATCGTGCTGGCCACATCTTCATGTGCATCTGTGTTCACGAAGGCGATAATACGTACGCGGTTTACCGCATCGAATTGCAAAATGTGGCTACCGTCATCGAAAGCGGCATCTCCATCTGGGACCCAAACTGTACCGCGTTCGTATAAAGTATCGACGAATTCTTGCTGCAAAAGCCCGAAATAGTCGGCTCGCGACACATCACGGTAGTTGGCATTGAGATATGCCTCGGCAATTTGTCTGGCACTGAAGTCATCAAGCAGCGGGAACAGGTGTGTTCCGCGTCGCTGCACTCGCTGTTCCACCGCTTTGAAAGAGCATCCCAGCATGGTGGCATCCGGTTTTTTGATGCCGAACACGTGCCCGCCAACATGGACGACAAAATACCCCATTGCGCGCTGCGACAAGCATTGAACCGCTCTGGTGATCCCGCTTTCAATAGCCAGAACACGACGATCACCGGCTATCATTGCTTATCCTTTGGAAAATCGGGACGGAAATCGCGGCAGTTACAGCGCAATTTCATAATCGAAGACAAGAATACCACCCGGCCCGCCCTCGGCAGCCTCCACAAGTGCCGTGCCGACTTTCACATGCTCGGGATGCGGCAAATAGGCATCGCGCGCGCCAGCATCGACAAAATCCACCACGAAGCCATGACCAAACCCCTGTTCCAGCCCTTCGGGAGAGTTATTGGGCCCCACTGTGATGGCGAGGATACCATCGATCTTGTCCTTGAGGGCAAAGACCGAATTGAGTGCCGCCTCAATGGCAACAGCATCAAGATCGGCCTTGAATTTAATCAGTACAATATGGCGTATCATCGGGATGACCCTGCATTGGAAAAGAATTGATGAAACATCATACTGAAACGGAAAAGGCCGGGACAAGCCCGACCTTCCGCTTTCACTGGAAAGTGACGCCGGTTCATCCGCGGTCGCCCTATCAGTGAATTCCCGATACAAGGATAGATTTAACGTCTCTGCGTTTCAAGTTTATGACAGTGCAGGCAATTACGTAGGTCTTTGTCAAATCTGCGCGCACTTCCTGCATTCTCAGGCCGCCATATCCATGGTCGCAGGTTTCATATTGTTGTAACTCCAGACCTCGTCCAGACATTGTTGCATGAGGTCCAGATCGACCGGGCCAATTCTGCTGAGTACCAGATCAAGCTCGTCAGGCTGCACTCCGCGATTAAGAAGTGCAACAATAGCCTCGATCAAAAGCTTTTTATCATCAAATCTGTAGAGCTGCATAAACCCGCTCCGCCCCCTCTGACGTTCATGACCAATTCTAAACAATTACGGTTAACGAAACCTTAAAGCTAAACGCCTCAAACATTTCAAACACCGCAATCCGATGCATGCCTCCGACCACCGGATGACGTCACGCCGCCCGGCAATATAGTTGATGAAAAATGTATTTTTGAAAAAGCTAATATAGAATATGTTAATTAATATTACATCTTATTGTTGCCCAATATTCATAAGAATCCAAGCATAAAAATTCCGTTTCTGTTATTTAATCTCATGCTTTTAAACGTATTACGTCTATTCATTTTTTCTTTTATTCTACAATAACAAGAAACAGCACTGTTTGATTGATTGAACATTGGTGAGCTAACCGTTTGTTTCCGCGTGCAAACCAGTGAAATATCGAGATCGGCATCCATTCCCGAGTGGCGCTCCTCCATTGTGCGGAAACGCTTGCCTGAAACGCAAAACGCCGGGGCAATGCCCCGGCGTTTTGTTGTTTGATGGATGGCTTCTTACTCGACGCCGACGATTTTACCGTCATCCCACTTGAAAATGTCGAAGCTTGGCGAGGAAAGATCGCCATTTTCGCCATAGGTGAGTTTGCCGATTGCCGTTTCAACGGCTTCGCCACCATGCAGAACCTTGGCAACGGCGGCGGAATCGTCCGCAGAACCGGCCTTTTCGATACCCGCCTTGATGACTTCGACAGCCGCATAGGCGTTCATGGTAAAGGCTTCAGCCGGGATGTTCTTGGCCTTCAATGCTTCGAGAGCGTCCTTGGAAGCCGGATTCTTGGTGGCATCGGCGGCATTGGTGAACAGCGTGCCCTGTGCATTGCTGCCACCGATTGCCCAAAACTCGGTGTTGGAAATGCCTTCACCGCCGAGTACCAGCGCCTTAAGGCCTGCGTCGTGCAACTGGCGCGACAACAGACCACCTTCGGCATGATAACCGCCGAAATAGACGACTTCAGTGCCTGCTGCCTTCATCTTGGTGACGAGTGCGCTGAAATCCTTGTCACCGGGGGTGACGGAATCATAATGCACTTCGGTGACGCCGCCCTTGTTGAGCGCTGCCTTGAAGGAATCGGCCAGGCCCTTGCCATAGGCGCCCTTGTCGTGAACGATGGCGACCTTCTTGTCCTTGAGGTTTTCCAGAACATAAGCGGCCATAACTTCGGCCTGCTGGTCATCGCGACCGCAAGTGCGGAACACGTTTTCCAGACCGCGCGCGGTCAGATCGGGACCGGTGGCGGTTGGCGTAACCATGAGAATGCCGTTTTCCGAGAAAACATCGGATACAGGGATGGCGACGCCGGTGGTGACCGGACCGACGACAAACTTGACACCGTCACCCACAAGCTGGTTGGCGGCGGAAACACCCTGCTTCGGCTCACCGGCATCGTCGGCAAATTTCAACACGACTTTTTCGCCCTTGATGCCACCGTTTTTGTTGATGACTTCAACAGCGGTTTCCGCACCCTTCTTGACCTGATCACCAAAAGCGGCAACCGGACCGGTCAGCGGCGCAAGAACGCCGATAGTGATATCCGCATAAGCGGCGCTGGCGAAGCCGAGGGTGGCTGCGAAAGCCACGCCGGACAAAAGCTTCAGTTTCATGTCTTTTCTCCTTTGGTGGGGCGACATGCAATGCCTGCCCCGAGACTACCCATACCGGTCAACCGAAAGCTCATTGCGCCTTTCCGTTGCCGGGCCCTCCCTTTTGTTCATCACACGATTTCAAAGGGTCGATCCGGAAGCTCGCCACCCTCACCGTCAGACGGCTGGAGCCATAATATTATCCGAAACCGGCTTCGCCCTTTCGGAAACATGCGCCACAACGGGAGCGAACTTTCATGATGGAACAAGAATGCATTTCCAGCTTGCGTTTGCAAGAGGCCAAGTGCCCGCAGCTACAACGAAAAACCCTGTTCGTGTACCTCTCGGGTTCGATGCTGGTCCCAAGTCGTCAATCTTGCTCACGTGGCGAAATACTACGACAAGGATCGAGCGCTTGTGGATTTGCCAGCGCCTCGCGGCTCTTCACCTCACGGCCATGCACGTATCGCGCACCGCAAGCTCGACGATCTTCCCGGTCTTGGTGCGGATTTTGGTTTTGATGGGCGTTACAATTTTTTTGCTCAGCTCGATACTCTTGACGAGCCACACGAACAGCACAACACGTCATCACTATCCCAATTCAGGACACGCGCTGACGCACCCGCTGTATCGAACATATATATATGATGCTTGTGCTGAGGAAAATTTGGTGGAGCCAAGCGGGATCGAACCGCTGACCTCCTGCATGCCATGCAGGCGCTCTCCCAGCTGAGCTATGGCCCCATCACACCTCGTTCAAGGTGAGTGGCGGCTTATTAGATTGCGTTTGTCAGAAGATCAAGAGCTAAATCGCAACTCTCTCAATATCCTGCAAAATAATTTTCCGCTTGCCCGCCAATGCACGCCTTGGCCCACAGGGTGGAAGCGCTGCGCCAAAGAAAAAAAGCAGCCCGAAAGCTGCCTTTTGTCGTTTCCAAACCAGAACATTGAGGAATCAGACTTCCTCGTCGTCGTCGCCGACGCCGCCGCCCAGAATACCGGACATGTCGTCGTCTTCATCTTCCTCTTCTTCAAGGAATGTATCGTCATCGTCGTCGCCCAGATCGACATCATCGTCGATATCCGGCAGATCATCGCCACCCTTGGCTTCGTCGTCAGCATCTTCCAGAGAAACGAATTCCGGCTTTTCGAGCGCGGTATCCACTTCTTCTTCTTCCGCTTCTTCTTCAACGACACGGGCTTCCGCCGTCGCATCGAAATAAGAGCGCGGATAGGACAGGCCGGTATAGGGCGAAACAATCGGATCGCGATTGAGGTCGTAGAACTTCTTGCCCGTTTCCGGGTCTATGCGCTTGGTACCAAGTTCAGCTTTTGCCACGTTGAGCCTCGTGCGTTTATTTGCCTGTGGTGCCTGCGGCACGCCACGTCTCATGTTAATTCCGGTCGGCGCCTCTTGTTCCTGCGGAAGCGCCTTTACACTGTTGTCCGGTGCATAAACGTAATTTGGCGCATTTGTCAAAGCCAAAGACACGCAAGCCGCCAAGACTCTGTCATATTGGTGGATTGAATGGCGTTATTCACGGATGACCCCGGCATTATCCTATGCTAGGGAGCTAGCGCTTATCTCAATCCCGGCGCAGATGCGCCAAACATGCGACAGTGAAAAATCCATGTCCCATTCCACGACCCTGAAACCCGCAACCGCTCACCGTTCAGAGGCACTTTCAGGCGAAATCCGCATTCCCGGCGACAAGTCCATCTCGCATCGCTCCTTCATGTTCGGCGGCCTTGCTTCGGGCGAAACCCGTATCACCGGCCTTCTGGAAGGTGAAGACGTCATCAATACCGGCCGCGCCATGCAGGCCATGGGCGCGAAAATCCGCAAAGACGGCGATGAATGGATCATCAATGGCGTCGGCAATGGCTGTCTGCTTGAGCCGGAAATGCCGCTCGATTTCGGCAATGCCGGAACCGGCGCACGCCTTACCATGGGACTGGTCGGCACTTACGATATGACAACCGCCTTTATCGGCGATGCATCCTTGTCGCGCCGCCCGATGGGCCGTGTGCTCGACCCGCTGCGCCAGATGGGCGTGCAGGTCAAAGCCAATGAAGGCGACCGCATGCCGTTGACGCTCGTTGGTCCAAGCGTTGCCAACCCCATCACCTATCGCGTGCCGATGGCGTCCGCTCAGGTGAAATCGGCAGTGCTTCTTGCAGGCCTCAACGCGCCGGGCGTGACCACCGTCATCGAACCCGTGATGACCCGCGACCATACCGAAAAAATGTTGCAAGGTTTTGGTGCCGATCTGAGTGTCGAAACAGACAAGGATGGCGTGCGCCATATTCGCATCGCGGGACAGGGAACGCTCACCGGCCAGATCATCGACGTGCCCGGCGATCCGTCTTCGACCGCATTCCCGCTGGTGGCCGCCCTTCTGGTTGAGGGTTCGGACGTGACCATCCGCAACGTGTTGATGAACCCGACCCGCACCGGCCTTATCCTGACCTTGCAGGAAATGGGTGCCGACATCGAAATATTGAACCCGCGTCTTGCCGGTGGCGAGGATGTTGCCGATCTGCGCGTCAAATCCTCGAAACTCAAGGGCGTCACGGTGCCACCCGAACGTGCACCATCGATGATCGATGAATATCCTGTCCTCGCCATTGCAGCGACTTTTGCCGAAGGCGAAACGATCATGGACGGGCTCGATGAGTTACGCGTAAAAGAATCCGACCGTCTGGCGGCGGTGGCGCGCGGGCTTGAAGCCAATGGCGTCGATTGCACCGAAGGCGAGATGTCGTTGAGCGTGCGCGGGCGCCCCGGCGGCAAAGGCATTGGCGGCGGCACGGTCGAAACCCATCTCGATCACCGCATTGCCATGAGCTTTCTTGTCATGGGCCTTGCCTCTGAAAAGCCGGTCACCGTCGATGACAGCAACATCATCGCCACCTCCTTCCCTGAATTCATGGATATGATGGCGGGACTGGGCGGCAGGATCGACAGCGCAGTCGAGACGATTGATGACTGATCAGGTGCTCTACGCACTGGCCTTTCTGTTTCGCGGGGCCACTCCGGCAATTCTCTATCTGATGCCGATGGTCCCGTTTCTGATCTGGTCGATAAGGGCGACCATGCAAAGCGGCTCTGTCGAGGTGGGTGGAAAGCCAAGGCAGAGACCCGGCATTGCCGCGACTTTGTTTCTGTTGGTGCTGCCCGTGGCCTTTCTCGTCTATTACAAGGTCAGCCATGCGGATATGTCCGAAGACCTCGCCAGCGAATGGCGACCGTGGCTGTTCTTATGCATACCACCAGCAATCGGTATGGTTTTGGGCTATATGGCAGGGCTGATCTGGCAACTTCTGGAGAGGATCGGACGATGACACATCCCTTTATCGTTGCCATTGACGGACCGGCAGCATCGGGCAAGGGAACACTGGCCCGGCGCATCGCCACCCATTACGGCATCCCGCATCTCGACACCGGCCTCACCTATCGTGCGGTTGCCAAGGCGCTTCTCGATCAAGGTCTGCCACTTGATGACGAGGCTGTTGCAGCGAAAGCAGCGCTCAACCTCGATCTCACCGCGATGGATAAGAACGTGCTCTCGGCCCATGAGATTGGCGAGGCGGCATCCAAAGTCGCCGTGATGCCAGAGGTCAGGCGCGCACTTGTTCAAGCACAGCGCCATTTTGCCAATGCGCTTCCGGCGAGCGTTCTCGACGGGCGGGACATAGGCACGGTGGTTTGCCCCGAGGCTGCTATAAAACTCTACGTCACAGCCTCTGCAAAGGTGCGCGCCGAGCGCCGCCATGACGAGATCGTGTCCAAAGGCGGACAGGCTGATTTCGCAGCCATTCTGGCCGATCTTGAAAAACGCGATGCCCGCGACATGAACCGCACCGATTCACCGCTCAAGCCCGCAGAAGACGCGCACTTGCTTGATACGAGTAAAATGAGTATAGAAGCGGCATTTCTGGCAGCGAAAAAGCTGATTGATACGGCTTTGACGCAGCATAATGCCGGATAAATGACATAAAAGCTCTCTATGGAGCTGCTTTCACGAAGATAAAGTCTGGCTTCGCGTTCCACGCGCCGGTTGTCTTAAAAGAAGGGACCGAGGTCGGATATCCTAAACACCAACCCCCGGCGCCGCATCCGATGTGGTTTCATACCCGGATGCATCAGGAGTATTCATGTCAGAATTCAATCCCTCCCGTGCGGATTTCGAGTCGCTGCTCGCTGAATCCTTTGCCACCAACGATCTGGCCGAAGGCTATGTCGTCAAGGGCCGTATCGTCGCCATCGAAAAAGACATGGCGATCATCGATGCCGGCCTCAAGGTCGAAGGCCGCGTGCCGCTGAAGGAATTCGGCGCCAAGGGCAAAGACGGCTCGATGAAGCCGGGCGACGAAGTGGAAGTTTACGTCGAGCGTATCGAAAACGCTCTCGGCGAAGCTGTCCTTTCGCGCGAAAAAGCACGCCGCGAAGAAAGCTGGGTCAAGCTCGAGCAGAAGTTCGCCAATGGCGAGCGCGTCGATGGCGTCATCTTCAACCAGGTCAAGGGTGGTTTCACCGTCGATCTCGACGGCGCTGTTGCCTTCCTGCCGCGTTCGCAGGTCGACATTCGTCCGATCCGCGACGTGACCCCGCTGATGAACGTGCCGCAACCTTTCGAAATCCTCAAGATGGACAAGCGTCGCGGCAATATCGTCGTTTCGCGTCGTACCGTTCTTGAAGAAAGCCGTGCGGAACAGCGTTCTGAAATCGTCCAGAACCTTGAAGAAGGTCAGGTCGTTGAAGGTGTTGTCAAGAACATCACCGATTACGGTGCATTCGTCGATCTCGGCGGCATCGATGGTCTGCTGCACGTCACCGACATGGCATGGCGTCGCGTCAACCATCCGTCGGAAATCCTCACCATCGGCCAGTCTGTCAAGGTGCAGATCATCCGCATCAACCAGGAAACCCATCGTATCTCGCTCGGCATGAAACAGCTCGAGAGCGATCCTTGGGATGGCATCGGCGCAAAGTACCCGATCGGCAAAAAGATCACCGGTACCGTCACCAACATCACCGACTACGGTGCATTCGTGGAAATCGAGCCGGGCATCGAAGGCCTCATCCACGTTTCCGAAATGTCGTGGACCAAGAAGAACGTCCATCCGGGCAAGATTCTGTCCACCACGCAGGAAGTTGAAGTCGTTGTGCTCGAAGTGGATCCGGTCAAGCGCCGCATCTCGCTCGGTCTCAAACAGACCCTCGACAATCCTTGGACGACCTTTGCCGACAAGTACCCGCAGGGCACGATCGTTGAAGGCGAAGTCAAGAACAAGACCGAATTCGGCCTGTTCATTGGCCTCGACGGCGATGTTGACGGCATGGTTCACCTCTCCGACCTCGACTGGAACCGTCCGGGCGAACAGGTCATCGAAGAGTACAACAAGGGTGAAGTCGTCAAGGCTGTCGTTCTCGATGTCGATATCGACAAGGAACGCATCTCGCTCGGCATCAAGCAGCTTTCCGGCGACAAGGTCGGTGAAGCAGCAGCTTCCGGCGAACTGCGCAAGAACGCTGTCGTCACCGTTGAAGTGACCGCCGTCACTGATGGTGGCCTTGAAGTGCGTCTGGTTGACCACGACGTCGAAAGCTTTATCAAGCGTGCAGATCTGTCGCGTGACCGCAACGAGCAGCGTCCAGAACGCTTCACGGTCGGTCAGAAGGTTGACGCCCGCGTCATCGCCTTCGACAAGAAGACTCGCAAGCTGCAGGTCTCGATCAAGGCGCTCGAAATCGCTGAAGAAAAAGAAGCAGTCGCTCAGTACGGTTCGTCCGACTCCGGCGCTTCGCTTGGCGACATTCTTGGTGCAGCACTTAAGAAGCAGGACAAGAACTAAGGTTTTTGTTCCGAAAACAAGCATGAGAAAGCCCGCCATCCGGCGGGCTTTTTCTTTTAAGTGCGTATTTCAATATAATCGTAAAAACCGCCAGGCGCTCTAGCTATCTGTTTCAACGATGTTTTTCGTCATGCCGTTAGCCATTTTGTCGTGGCCAGTCGCCCGCAAGCCCTCGATTACGCCCCGATAATCTCGCGCTTCGCGGTTCTGGCTCAGTTTCGATTTGGCCAGTGTGCGGCTGACATCGATGCGGAAGGCGACGATAGCTTCCAGCATCTTTTCCATATAATCGCGTGGGGCATCTGCCATCCGCCACGCTTTGTCGCCGTTGACTCGCCGCTCATGCGCGCGGGTCAGAAGCCCAACTGCCGCACGTTTTGCCTGCACGTCGTGCTGGAAATGGATTGCACCATAAATATGCACAACCTGATAATTCCAGGTCGGCACATGGCGGTGATGCTCGGGCTTGGTCGGATAGAAATTCGGCGAGACATAGACATCGTCATCGCGAAATATCACCAGAACCTCCTGCCCATCATTGATCAAACGGTGCATATCATTGGCCAGCGCCACGTGACCGATTAACGCCTTGTTGTCCGGGGTGGACAACAAGGGAATATGATTAGCGATCAGTCCTTGCGCCGTTTGTGCCACGATACAGGCCAAAGGTGCCTCATTGATAATGGCAGCAATGGCGTCTGCGCTGATTTCGTGAAAATGCGGCGGCATATACATGGCGACCCCCTCTGTCTTTACCGGAAATCTGCCGCACCCACGGGCGATTGGCAACGACCTTGTGTATCAAGACACGCCAAGCATATGAATCAGCCCCAGACTGATGCCGCCAAGCATCGCCAGCGAAAGAACGGCTGAAAACGTCACACGCCCCCCAGCGGCAGCTATGGCGCGAACATCTACCCCCAGCCCCAGAGCTGCCATGGAAATGATGGTCAACAGGGTTGAAACCTGCCAGATCACGGGCAAAAGAACCTGCGGGATCAGATGCAGCGAATTGAGCGCCATCATCGCGAGAAAGCCAAGGATGAACCACGGCACCAGTTGGAAAAAGCCGGGTTTGACATTTTCGCTGCGATTACCCGAAATGAGCGCCAGCGCCAGAATGACCGGCCCGAGCATCAAAACCCGCACCAGCTTGACCAGCGTTCCCAATTGCACACTGATCGCGGCGACAGGTGCCGTTGCTGCCAGAACCTGCGGCACGGCATAGACGGTCAGACCCGCCAGCACGCCATATTGCGTATGCGACAGTCCAAGCAGCGGCACAGCCAAAGGCAGGCACAGCACCACAACGACACCGAGAATGGCAGTAAAAGCGATAGAGGCAGCCACATCTTCACTATTTGCCTTGATGACCGGCGCGACCGCCACAATGGCCGAGTTGCCACAAATGGAATTGCCACAGGCAACCAGAGCCGCCATGCGATGCGGCAGTTTCAGCAAACGCCCGATCAGATAGCTCAGCGCAATCGCCACAATGACCACACAGGCAATACCGAGAATGAGGCCGGAACCGGCGGCAGCCACCGCGCTCATACTAATTGATGCCCCCAGAAGCACCACGGCGATTTCCAGAAGCAGTTTGGCTGAAAACCCGATGCCCTTATGAAAGCGCAGACCTGGGCGCAAAAAACTACGCACCAAAGTACCCAGCAGAATGGCAATGACCAGCGCCTCAAGCCAAGCCCTGCCCGCATAATGCGCTTCGACCCTTTCGAGCATCATGGCCAGTACCGCTATACCGACGCTTAAAGCAAGACCGGGAAAAATTTGTTGTGTTTTTGAGGATAGCATGGCGGCAATTTCTGGCTGATGAGAATTATTTTCTCATCCAATGCCTTAAATTTACTGTTCATTCCATCGCATTCTATGGCATAAATCATTCGATTTTATCGAATGATTATCGCTATGACACTGGAACAATTACGTATTTTCATCGAAGTAGCTGAGCGTGAGCATCTTACGCGTGCAGCAAATGCACTCAATCTCACGCCTTCTGCGGTAAGTTCTGCTATCCGCAATCTTGAAGAACGCTATGGCGCGACCTTATTCAACCGCATCGGGCGGCGCATCGAGCTGACCGGCGATGGGCGGCTTTTTCTCGAAGAAGCGCGGAACACGCTGACCCGCGCACGCGCCACCGAACAGATGCTGACGGAATTTGGCGGCGGCAAACGTGGTATCGTCAACATTCATGCCAGCCAAACCATCGCAAGCTACTGGCTGCCGCCTTATCTCGCGCAATTTCATGCCGCGCATCCGCGGATAGATATCCGGTTGACCGTGGGCAATACGGAAAACGTAACCGACGCCACTCAAAAAGGCATTGCCGATATCGGCTTTGTCGAAGGCAGCGTACAGGGTTCACACTTGTCCATAACCAAAGTGGCCAGTGACCAGCTTATTCTGGTTTCCTCGCCCGATCATCCATGGGCTGGGAACGGTCAACTGTCATGGGATCAGCTTTTTGCGGAAAAATGGATATTGCGCGAGAAGGGATCGGGTACCCGCAGCGTCTTCGAGGATGCCCTGCGCGCCAGTGGTTATGATCCATCCCGACTTGCTGTCGCACTTGAGCTCCCCTCCAACGAGGCAATCTGCTCGGCTGTGCGCTCCGGTGACTATGTGACAGCCACATCGGAACTGGTGGCCGCTCCGCATCTTGCCGCCCGGACACTTGTGAAAGCCGGCTTCACCCTGCCGCAGCGCCAGTTTCTAATGCTACAGCACAATGAACGCTACAGAACAAAAGCGTTAAAGGCTTTTATCGACGGCCTGCAAGCCCACTAACCACAGGACCAATCAAGTTATAAAAAAAAGCCAAGCCCGACGGCAAAAACCTGCAAGACAAGTGTTATCGTAGCGACAACCCGTTGCTTGAAAACACTATTCGTATAGGCGGCGTATGCAAAAAGAAAACATGTTAAAATGACTGTCGTTATATCGAGATAATCATAGATATTGAAATTCAACGTGGCAATATAGTCTATTTCAGAAGTGATCATATTTATAATAAATATTGAATAAAACCACTTTCTTATACCCATAAAATAGTCTTCAAAATTATCATAATCATTCAATTCCGATGGCGTTATGATGGCCGCAAGAAAATAAAGGCTCGATGCATTTATCACGATCAATATATACAATCGGTACGAAAATTCTAGCGGACCAATATATTCAAATATATCCCACCACCAGTCGATAATATAGAAAACAAAATACAGAAGCCAAGCTATGTGGAGATAGTTAAATCTATACCTTTTTGGAAATTGAATGTATTTTACAATATCTATAAGAATGCGTGACATGCACAGGCTGACGAATATGCCTGCGATAATACGGATATGCAGAAAATAATTCGCCTGGGAAAAAATTGAAGTTTCTGCATCCATTTTTACATACCCGGTTCACAGAAGAACCGAAAAGCATCGCTACTCTTCGCTGATTGATGATTTCATTTTAAAACCGGATTGACTACCGAAATTTTATTCAGCGAATCTGACGCAACAGGTCCGGCTGCGGAAAACAAGTGGCCGCCATGCCATGTTTTGCTTGCCACATACCGATAGAACGGCGGGTTTTGAAGCCCGGCAATCCATCGGCTTTGCCGACATCGTAGCCTTGAGCCTGCATGCGCTTTTGCATGGTCAGGATATCGGAGCGATACATGGTTCCGACATCACCCCATTTGCCTTGAAAATCAGCGGCACCATAAGCAATGCGATCACCAACATGGCCGATGAACAGCGCATAGAGATCGCTCATGTTGTAGTCTTTAATCACGTAGAAATTAGGTGTGACGATGAAAGCCGGGCCAAAACGTCCGGCGGGCATCAGCAAGAAGCCTTCGCCCTTCATTTCGCCCGCCGGAAAAGCCTTGCCGTTGACGCGTGTGACGCCAAGCTTTGCCCATTCTGCAAATGTCTTGCCCTGATCCGGGCCTTCGAGCGCGCAGGAGAGGTTTTGCGGTAACTTGACCTCAAAGCCCCAGTCGCGACCCTTCTGCCAGCCATGCAGTTTCAGGTAATTGGCGATGGAGGCCAGCGTATCAGGCACCGAATTCCAGATGTCGCGCTTGCCGTCACCATCGAAATCGACGGCGTGTTTCAAGTAGGATGTGGGCATGAATTGCGGCTGACCAAGCGCACCCGCCCATGAGCTTTTCATGGCACTTTCGCCGATATAGCCTTTCGCGGTGATTTCGAGCGCTGCGATCAGTTCCTTGCGAAACATATCCTTGCGCGTGGCGAGATAGGCCTTGGTGCCTAAAACCTCAAAGGCATTGTAAGGAATCTTGACCGTGCCAAAGCCCGATTCACGGCCCCAGATTGCCAGAACAATCGGCCCCGGCACGCCATATTTCTGTTCGATACGCTTTAAGAGATTGCCATATTGGCCAAAACGCGCCTTGCCGCCGCTGGTAACCGATCCAATCGTTTTGGCGTTGAAATATTTGCCGGGTGCGCCGAACTCCGCCTGTTTTTGTGTTCTGGGACCACTCGGTTTTTCGCCCGGAATGGCGAGATCAGGCAGTTTCCAGTTAATGGAGACGCCTTTGAAGGCCTGCTCGAAAATAGCGCGAGATACGCCAGCGGCCTTTGCTTCCGGCCACAGATCTTTTTCGATCCAATTGCGATACTGGCCTTCGATCTGCGCCTTTGAAGGCGCTGACAATGCGGGAGATGCGGCGACAGCCAAGGCCAGTCCGCATGCGATTGCAGAAAGGCGTTTCCATGCGGACATTGCTTTCTCCCAAATTTACAACAAGGTACGCGCACGAAGCGCTGCCGCAAGCGTGCCTTCATCGAGATAATCAAGCTCGCCGCCGACCGGCACGCCATGCGCGAGCCTTGTGACGCGCACCTCGAAACCGGACAATTGATCGGTGATATAATGCGCGGTGGTCTGGCCTTCGACGGTGGCGTTGACCGCCAGAATGACTTCCTTGATGTCACCTTGCGCGACGCGTTCCACCAACCCCTTGATGTTGAGATCGTCAGGCCCGACACCATCGAGCGGCGACAGGCGTCCACCCAGCACGTGGTAGCGCACATTCATGGTTCCGGCACGCTCCAGCGCCCAAAGATCGGACACATCCTCGACGACGATCAGCGTTGCCTGATCGCGGCGCGGATCGGTGCAGATGGTGCAGGGATCGGATGTATCGACGTTACCGCAGCACGAGCAGATGCGCACCTTTTCGGCCGCTTCCTGCATGGCACCGCCCAGCGGCACCAGAAGTGCTTCTTTTTTCTTGATGAGATGCAGCGCAGCACGGCGCGCCGAACGCGGTCCCAGCCCCGGCACACGGGCCAGAAGCTGGATCAGGCGTTCAATTTCGGGACCGGCGATTCGTTTCGACATGATCCCGGTTTAGCTCAATTCGCAAGCCTTTGCATAGATATCAGAACGGCAGTTTGAAGCCGGGGGGGATCGGCAGACCGGCTGTCAGCGACTGGGTCTTTTCGGCCATAGTGGCTTCGAGTTTTGCCTTGGCATCGTTGTGTGCTGCAATGATCAGGTCTTCGAGGATTTCCGCCTCTTCTTCCTTGAGCAGGGAAGGATCGATCTTCAGGCCCGAAAGCGTCCCCTTGCCCGAAAGCGTGACACTCACCAACCCGCCGCCCGACGAGGCGCTGGCTTCCAGATTGGCGATTTCTTCCTGCATGGCCTGCATCTTGGCCTGCAATTCCTTCGCCTGCTTCATCATGCCCATCATGTCACGCATGGGTGTACTCCATTATTTTCGAAAAAATTCAGTCGTCTTCCGGCATAATATCGGGTGCGTCCTCGACACGATCAAGGTCGATATCTTCATCTTCGCTTTGAACCGCGATGCGAACATCGGTGATTTTCGCGCCCGGAAACGCCGCTAGGATCGCCGCCACATCGGGATCGGCGCGCGCGTCGGTCACCAGATTGTCGCGACGCTCGGTTTCTGCCTCGGCAATGGTCTGCCCCGCCACATCGCGTGCAACCGTCACCACCCAGCGAATGCCGGTCCAGTTGAGAAGGCGCTGGGAAATATCGCTGACCAGCGCCTTAGGCGCATCGTCGGTAAGGCCGATCTCCAGCCGTCCCGGTGCAATAGCGGCCAAACGCACGCAATTCTTGACCAAGATCTTGAACTGCATGTCGCGATGCTTGTCGGCGATGGCGACAATATCCTCAAGGCTGTTGATCGGCACCAAAGGCTGTGGGGTCGTCTCAACCTGCGTCTGCTGTGCAGCTTGTTGCACGGGTTGTGGAGACGTCTCGACAATGCGCATCGCGGTCGCCGCACCGCTTGCGCCAGAACCAATGCTGGTCGAGCCGATAGCATCGACACCAGCGCGGGCTTCGGGCGCGCTGCCGCCTGATCGTGATCCCCCTGAAGCCGCGTTCGATGCAGGCGGACGGCTTGCTGAAACCGATCCGTTTTCAAGCCCGCGCAGGGCCTCGTCCAGCGTAGGCAGATCAGCGGCATGGGCAAGACGGATCAGCAGCATTTCGGCGGCCTGCACGGGCCGTGTTGCCGTATCCACTTCCGCAATGCCCTTGAGCAGCATCTGCCACGTGCGCGAGAGCACCCGCACAGAAAGTTTTTTCGCAAATTCGCGCCCGCGCTGGCGCTCGTCCTGCGACAGTGACACATCTTCGGCCACATCCGGGGTAAACCGCAGCCGCGTCACCAGATGGTTGAAATCGGCAAGATCGGTCAGCACCACGGACGGATCGGCGCCAACGTCATATTGCGCCCGAAACTCGGTCAATGCTCCAGCCACATCGCCGCGCATCAGCATTTCGAACAGATCAATGATGCGCGCACGGTCGGCAAGGCCCAGCATGGAGCGCACGGCTTCTGCATCCACCTTGCCCGCGCCATGCGCAATGGCCTGATCGAAGATGGAGAGCGAATCACGCGCCGAGCCTTCACCGGCACGCGCGATCATCGCAAGCGACGCATCATCCACTTCGATCTTTTCCGCTTCGGCGATGCGGCGCAGATGGGCTGCAAGGGTGCCCGATTCGATACGACGCAAGTCAAAACGCTGGCAGCGCGACAGAACCGTGATCGGCACTTTGCGGATTTCGGTGGTGGCGAAGATGAATTTCACATGCGGTGGCGGCTCTTCCAGCGTCTTCAACAGCCCGTTGAAGGCCTGCGTGGAAAGCATGTGCACTTCGTCGATGATATAGACTTTATAGCGCGCCGATACCGGGCGGTAGCGCACCTGCTCGATGATCTCGCGAATATCATCGATACCGGTATGGGAAGCCGCATCCATCTCGATCACATCGACATGGCGGCCTTCCATGATCGCCTGACAATTCTCGCCAAGCTCATTGAGGTCGATGGTCGGCTGGTCGATTGTGTCGGTCTTGTAATTGAGCGCGCGCGCCAGAATACGCGCCGTCGTGGTCTTGCCCACGCCGCGCACGCCGGTCAGCATCCACGCCTGCGCGATGCGGCCAGTCTCGAACGCGTTTTTCAGCGTTCTGACCATCGGCTCCTGGCCGATGAGATCATTGAAATTTTGTGGACGGTATTTGCGGGCGAGAACCCGATAGGCCCCATCGGCGGATTGTTTGTCCATTGCGGCCCTTCCGTTCTTTGTGTGCACTTTTCCCAGAGCCAGTTTGGACCGGACGCATGATCGCCGTCAACCAAGGAGGCAACCTGTCAACAGTCATCAACCATCAGGAAAAGGGTGGGAGGCTGGCACGATGACCCGTGCCATGCTCGTTAGGGCTGCTTCCTTCCGGACCTGACCCGGTTGGCGAGTGGCTCGTCCACCACCAACCTCCCACGTTGCATATCGTCAATTGCGAAGCAAAAAGCAAGCGCAGAGACAAAAAAGCTGGTAAGAATCATCTTATGGAACAGTTCAAACTCGATAAACGGCTGGATGCCGACACTTTTTCCATCGCCCTTCTCGGTTTGAGCGAGTTACGGCTGATGAATGATCGTCGCTGGCCATGGCTCATTTTGGTGCCGCAGCGCCCCGATCTCATCGAAATTCACGACATGACACCGCTCGACCAGACGATGCTGACCTTTGAGGCGGGTATTGCAGCGCAGGCGCTCAAAAATGTGAGCCAATGCCAGAAGATCAATACCGGCGCGCTCGGCAATATCGTGCGGCAACTGCATTTCCACATCATCGCCCGCAATGAAGGCGACGCCGGATGGCCGGGACCCGTCTGGGGCTTTGGCACAAGAGAGCCGTATGACGATCAGGAAGCGCGCAAGCTGATCGCCGATATCCGCAACGCGCTTTGAAATTTCCCCATTATTTCGAGACTGCCATGGCCTTTCGCCTCTATGACCTGCCTGAAATCGAACCAAGCAGCCTTGTCGGCTTTGCCGGAAATCGCATTGATCGCCTGTCGGAAAAGCGACAGGATGATTCGGCCTTTACGGCGCTCGAATTGCCGCAAACCCGCATCTTGATGCTGGGGCAAAACCGCCTGCTGCTCGACAATAGCGACGCGCAGGCACCGCGCGTGCTGTTTGGCCTTGATGAAGCAAGACATTTTGCGCCTGATCTCGAAGAGCCGATATTGCTGGGCATGCAGGATGGCGCGCCAATAGTCGCGCTGATGACGCCATTTGATCCCGACACCCTGCCAGAACCGTTCAAGACACAGGATTATCGCAGCCTTTACATGGAAGGTTTGTTGGGCGCTGATCTGCTGGGCGCTTTGGCGCAAGCCGCAGCCCTCACCGCATGGCACAGCAATCACCGGTTTTGCGGACGCTGCGGCCATAAGAGCCAGATGCGTGCCGGTGGTGCCAAACGCGTCTGCCCGCATTGCAATGCAGAGCATTTTCCACGCACCGACCCGGTTGCCATCATGCTGCCGGTCAGGGGCGACAAATGCATTCTGGCACGCGGGGGGCATTTTGTTGCCAATTCCTATTCCTGCCTTGCGGGCTTTATCGAACATGGCGAGACGATCGAAGCCGCAGTGCGGCGCGAAAGCTTTGAGGAAATGGGATTAAATATCGGCCGCGTCGGCTATCATGCCAGCCAGCCGTGGCCCTTCCCCTATTCGCTGATGATCGGCTGTCATGCCGAAGTGTTGAGCGATGATTTCACAATTGACCATTCAGAACTGGAAGACGGACGCTGGTTTTCAAAGACGGAAGTCCAAGCCATGCTGTCTGATAGTCACGAAAAAGGGTTGCGCGTACCGGCATCCGGTGCCATCGCAACCCATCTGATCCGGGCATGGGCCGAGAATTGATTATTCAGCCGCCAGCAATGACGTGCCGCGCACGTCGCTGCCCTTATAGACGCCGAGAATACGCACTTCCTTTGAGAAGAAGGCCAGTTCTTCCAGCGCCAGCTTCACATTGTGGTCTTCGGGGTGGCCCTCGATATCGGCATAAAACTGCGTGGCAATGAACCGCCCGCCGAGCTGGTAGCTTTCGAGCTTGGTCATGTTGACGCCATTGGTGGCAAAGCCGCCCATCGCCTTGTAAAGGGCGGCAGGCACGTTGCGCACCCGAAACACGAAGGTGGTGATGATGCGCTCATCATCCTTTTGCGGGCGCGGCTCCCATTGCTTTTGTTTGGAAAGCACCACAAAACGGGTCACGTTGTTTTCCGCGTCCTCGACATTTTCTTGCAGAATATCCAGACCATAAAGCCCGGCGGCAAGGTGCGGGGCGAGCGCTGCCATCGAACGGTCCTGCTCATCCGCCACCAGACGCGCAGCACCTGCCGTATCACCGGCAATCACCGGCTTCCAGCCATTTTGGCGGATCACCTTGCGGCACTGGCCGAGCGCATGGATATGGCTGTGAACCGTCCTGATTTCCTCACGCGTAACGCCCGGCAGCACCATGAGATGAAAATGGATCGGCAAAAAATATTCGCCGACAATGTGCATGTCGGCAAGCGGCAGCAGATAATGAATATCCGCCACGCGACCGGCCAGCGTGTTTTCGATGGGGATCATCGCGAGATCAGCGGTCCCGCTTTCCACTGCATTGAAGGCGTCTTCGAAAGTCGGGCACGGCAACGGCTCCATATCAGGAAACATGTTGCGGCACGCCGTGTCGGAATTGGCACCCGCTTCGCCCTGAAAGGAAATCCTGTTGGTTTTCATCGTGTCTTACTTTCTCAAACGCCGTCCTGTTACGGTTCTATAGTCCCTTTGCAATCATTTCGCGGGCGCGGTCAAGATCGGCCTGCGTATCAACGCCAAGCGGAACCGTGTGCACGATCTCGACATCAATGCGCATACCGGCTTCCAGCGCGCGCAATTGTTCAAGCTTTTCGCGCCGTTCAAGATAAGATGGCCCGAGGCCGACAAAGCGCTCCAGTGCGGCGCGGCGATAGGCATAAAGACCGATATGGTGATAAAGCGGGCCTTCGCCATAAGGCGCTGTGGCGCGGGTGAAATAAAGCGCGCGCAGGCGGTTTTCATCAAGCGGGGAACCGACAATCTTGACCACGCTGGGATTGGTTTTTTCTTCCTCAAGCGCGATTTCAACGCCCAGCGTTGCGATATCCGCCGGTCCATCAGCGAGCGGGAGAAGCGCACGACGGATAATTTCGGGATCGATGGTGGGCAGGTCGCCCTGCACATTGACGATTGCGTCTATTTCACCCTGCGGGTCGAGTTTCAGCAGCGCTTCATGGATGCGGTCGGAACCCGATTCGTGATCGCCGCGCGTCATCACCGCCTCATGCCCGTGTGCCGTGACAATAGAAAAAACGTCCGCGCTATCGGTCGCAACCACCGTGCGTCCAAGTCCAGCAGCACTGGCGCGATCCGCCACATGCACGATCATCGGCTTGCCGCCAATATCGGCCAGCGGCTTGTTCGGCAGGCGCGTCGATGCCATGCGGGCGGGAATAAGGGTAAGGGTCTTTAAAGACTGGGGCATGATCGTCTCTTGTTGCTGCGCCTGGTGGTAAAAGGCGTTTTGAGCCGCCCGTCACGATTATCGGGTCACCTTTACCACGCTGGAAATGCAGCAAAAGTGTCAAAAAGTCACGGGGTCAGACACCCTTATAGGTGTTGCATCGCCTATGTAAAAGACCTAGTTTCCGCCCGATGCCGGGGAGAGAATTGCTGCCTTTCAATAAGGGTTGCATGCCGGCTGTGTACGGCGTTCTCGGGGAGAGCGCTTGGTAGAGGGAGCGCTGATCGGCGATGAATTCAACCCGAACTAACAAGTTTATCATGGCGTTTCTGGCGACGGTTTTCGTTGCCATGACGATAAGTATTTTGTCCGATTCGCTGTTTCACGCGCCCGCGCCGGAAAAGCCGGGCTATACAATCGAAGTGGCCGATGCTCCGGCCGGAGGGGCAGCAGGCGCACCCGCCAAGGAAGAAGTTTCCATCGCGACCCTGCTGCAATCCGCCGATCCCGCACGCGGACAGGCCGTGTTCAAGCGCTGTGCTGCCTGCCATACCGGCGAAAAGGGCGGCGCCAACAAGGTTGGTCCGCATCTGTGGGATATCGTCAACCGTCCTGCGGCTTCTGTTGAAGGCTTTGGCTATTCGGCTGCCATGAAGGAATTCGGTGCTGCGGGCAACAAGTGGGACTTTGAACATCTCAACAAGTTCCTCACTTCGCCCAAGGGCTTCATCAAGGGCACGGCCATGGGCTTTGCCGGTGACAAGAAGGACAATGAGCGCGCCGATCTGATCGCCTATCTCAATACCTTGTCCGACAATCCGGCACCGCTGCCAGCAGCCGATGCAGCCCCTGCTGGTGGCGAGAACGCAGCACCGGCAGAAGGCGAGGCCAAGCCAGCCGAAGAAGGTCAGGCACCCGCCAGCGAAGAAAAGCCCGCGGAAACCGCCCCTGAGGGTCAGGAAGGTCAGCAGCCTGCGGGTCAGGCCCCTGCTCCAGAGACGCCAGAGCAGGCCCCAGCCAACTGATCCAGCATTGAGAGTTAAAAAAGCCCGGTTTATCCGGGCTTTTTTCATATTCTGGCGTAATTTCTTGGTCACATGCCTTTCTTCCTCCGCAAAAAGCCATAAAACTTGGACCACAAATCAGGAGCAGAAACGGAGTTGCTGGATGAGAGCTTTCTGGGCGGGCGCATTTGCCATCGCAATGCTGGCGAACACGGTATCAATCGGCCATACGCAAGATTCGCAACCGCAATGGCGATACGCTTCCAGCCTCATGGGCGAACCCAAATATCCGGCTGATTTCAAGCATTATGACTATGTCAATCCCAACGCACCCAAAGGCGGCACGCTCAATCAGGTAGCGGTCGGCACCTTCGACAGTCTTAATCCTTATGTGATTCAGGGGGTTGCTGCGGCAGGCCTTGCAGACTTCGGCGGCGGCTATCTTTACGATACGCTGATGACGGATTCGATTGATCAAAGCTCGACTCAATATCCGCTCATCGCCGAAGCGCTGCAATATCCGGACGATTTTTCATGGGTGAAATTCAAACTCAATCCGAAAGCCAGATGGCATGACGGCGAGCCGATCACCGTCGAGGACGTGATCTGGTCGTTCAATGTGCTGAAAAAACAGTCGCCCATGTATAACAAATATTATGGCGATGTGGAAAAGGCTGAGAAGACCGGCGACGGGGAAGTGAAATTCACATTCTCGCAAAAAGGTAATCGTGAACTGCCGCAGATCATGGGCCAGCTCGCTATCCTGCCCCAACATTGGTGGGAGGGTAAGGATGCCAAGGGCAAGCAACGCGACATCACCCGCCCGACGCTGGAAATTCCGCTTGGCTCATCAGCCTATAAGATTGAAAGCGTGCGTCCCGGACAGGCCATCGTCTGGGCGCGTGTCGATGATTACTGGGCCAAGGACTTGCCCGTTAATCTCGGTCGCTACAATTTCGACCATCTCCACTATGAATATTATCTGAGTGACGACGCCACATGGGAAGCCTTCAAGAAAGGCGGCGATTACGACTACCGGCTGGAAAATCGCGCACAGCGCTGGGCCGAGCAGTATAATTTCCCCGCAGCCCAGCGTGGCGATGTTGTCAAAAAATCCTTTCCCTATCACGCGGTCGGTCGCATGCAGGGCTACTTCCTCAATACAAGACGCGATGAGTTCAAGGACCCGAAAGTTCGTCAGGCGCTGACTTATGCCTTTGATTTCGAAGCCATGAACCGCCTGCTGTTTTTCAACCAGTATCAACGCATCGAGAGCTATTTTGCAGGCAATGAACTGGCTTTGAGTGGCCCGCCGACACAGGCGGAGCAGGACATTCTGGAAACGGTGAAAGACGCGCTGCCTGCTGACGCGCTGACCAAAGAATTCAAGCTTCCGGTCTATGACAGCCCGCAGGCGACCCGCGACAATCTTCGCACGGCTCTCAAACTCCTTGGCGAAGCCGGATGGACGCTCAAGAACAACAGGCTGACCAACGAAAAAGGCGAGACCTTCTCCTTTGAAATTCTGGATGACGGTCCCAGTTTCGAAAAAGTCCATAATCTTTTTATCCAGAACCTTAAAAGGATCGGCATCGATGCGCGGGTTCGCATTGTCGATGCCGCGCAATATCAGGCGCGGGTCAATGATTTCGATTATGATGTGATTACCTCCATCATTGCGCAAACCGCGTCACCCGGCAATGAACAGCGCGATTTCTGGGGTTCTAAATCTGCAGATTTCAAAGGCAGCCGCAATTATGCCGGAATCAAAAACCCAGCCATCGACAAGCTGATCGACCGCGTGATCTACGCCAAAGACCGCGACGAACTGGTTGCAGCGTCCCATGCGCTCGACCGGGCATTGCTATGGAATTATTACGTCATTCCGCAATGGTATTCCGATCACATCAATGTCGCCTATTGGAACAAGTTCGGCATGCCGGAAAAGCAGCCGGATTATGCAGGCATCGATCCGTTCTCGTGGTGGATCGATCCGGTCAAAGAACCCAAGATCACGACCGACGCTGAATAGGGGCGCCGGGACATGACCGTCAATCCTGTGAACCGCCGCGATTTTCTTCTGCTTTCCGGCAGTGCCGCGCTCGTCGCGTGCCTGCCGGGGCCTGCAATGGCACTGATGCCAGCAAAGCCGCGCCACGGGCTGTCGGCCTTTGGCGATTTGAAATATGCGCCCGACTTTTCCCATTTCGACTATGTCAATGCGGATGCGCCCAAGGGCGGAACCTTCACGCTGGCGCCATGGAATTGGCTGTGGAACCAGAATGCGCAGACGTTCAACACGCTCAACACATTCACCTTCAAGGGTGATGCCCCGCCGCGCATGGAGCTGACCTTTGACAGTCTGATGGTTTCGGCACTCGATGAGCCGGATTCGGTCTATGGCCTCATTGCAGAAAATGTGGTGGTGACGAACGACCGCCACACATGCATTTTCAACCTGCGCAAACAGGCGTGTTTTCATGACGGCTCACCGATCGAGGCGGGCGACGTTGCCTTTACCTATGAGCTATTCAAGCAGAAAGCCCATCCGCACATTCGCCAGATGCTGGCGTCACTTGAGAAAGCCGAGGCGCTTGGCACGCATGAAGTGCGCCTGCGCTTTCACGAAAACAGCGGCTTCAACGCCATACTCAACGCGGTCGGTCTGCCCATTATCTCAAGAAAATGGTTCAAGGAGCGGGATTTTGAGGCAACCACGCTTGAGCCGGTTCTGGGCTCCGGCCCCTATAAGGTTGGTAGGGTTTCGCCCGGCAGCATGATCGAATATGAGCGCGTTAGCGATTACTGGGCAAAAGATCTGGCCGTCATGCGCGGTCAGAATAATTTCGAGCGCATCCGCATCGAGTTTTTCCGCGACCGTCAGCCCGAATTCGAGGCCTTCAAGAAGGGTGACATCGACCTGCGCGGTGAATATGTCGCCAAGGAATGGGCGACTGGTTATGATTTTCCAGCCGTCGAGCAGAAGACGGTGATCAAGCGCACCTTCCCGCGCGAAAGACGCCCGCTGATGCAGGGCTGGGCGCTCAACCAGCGCCGCGAGCGGTTTCGCGATCCACGTGTGCGTGAAGCAATCGGGCTTTGCTTCGATTTCGAATGGACCAACAAAAACCTGTTCTACGATAGCTATCAGCGCTCACAATCCTGCTTCAACGGCTCGGACTTTCAGGCCGATGGCCTGCCGGGCGAGGCAGAGTTGAAAGTGCTGGAGCGCTATCGCGGCAAGCTGCCGGAGGATGTGTTTGGTGAAGCGGTCGTCATGCCGGTCTCTGACGGCACCGGGCGCGACCGCGCCCAGTTCTCACGCGCCGTGAAGCTGATGCAGGAAGCCGGTTTCGAGCGTAAAAACGGCCAGTTCCATGCAAAGGACGGTGCCAAATTCACGCTGGAAATTTTGAGCAACAGCGACAGCTTCACCCGTATCTATAATCCCTTCATGCATAAGATGCGCGCCATCGGCATTGACGCCAGCCTGCGGCTGGTCGATTCCAGCCAGTATCAATCACGTATGCAGGATTTCGATTTCGACATGGTGATGATGGCGACGCAGTTTTCCGCCACGCCAACCAGCGAATCGCTTGCCGGGTTTTTCGGCTCAAAATCAGCCAAAACACCGGGCAGCTACAATCTGCCCGGCATCGATGATCCGCTGATCGACGCATTGATTGCCGATGTGGCCACGGTTTCAAGCCGCGAAGAACTGGTCGCAACGCTCAAGGTACTCGATCGGTACTTGCGTATCCGGCGCGACTGGATTCCAAATTGGACAATGGCGAATCATCGCATCGCTTTCTGGGACCGGTTCGGCTTCAAGGAGCCGAAGCCCGATTACGGCTTTCCGGTCGAGACGCTGTGGTGGACCAAACCAAATATTGATGAAAAGGCAAAAGCTGTTGGCAAGCCCTGAGACGACCCCCGATATTTTAAGTGAGTTGAACTGATGGGCGCATATATTCTACGCCGTCTTCTTTTGATGATACCGACCATTTTAGGCATCATGGCCATTTCCTTTGCCGTGGTGCAATTCGCCCCCGGTGGACCGGTCGAACGGGTGATCGGCCAGCTTTCAGGACAAGGTGCCGATGCGCTCGACCGCATTTCAGGCGGCGGCAGCGATTTCGGCCAGAGCAATATCGATAGCGGCTCCTCCAATTCCAAATATCGCGGCGCACAAGGGTTAGACCCGCAATTCATTGCCGATCTTGAAAAGCAGTTCGGCTTCGACAAGCCACCGCTCGAACGCTTTGGGCAGATGCTGTGGAACTATGCGCGCTTTGATTTCGGACGCAGCTATTTCCGCGATATCAGCGTGCTTGATCTCATCAAGGAAAAGATGCCGGTTTCGATCTCGCTTGGCCTGTGGCTGACGTTTCTCTCCTATGCAATCTCAATCCCGCTCGGCATCCGCAAGGCGATCAAGGAAGGGACCCGCTTCGACACATGGACAAGTGCTGTCATCATCGTCGGTTACGCCATTCCAAGCTTCCTGTTTGCCATTCTGCTGATCGTGCTTTTTGCCGGCGGATCGTTCTTCGACTGGTTTCCGTTGCGCGGCCTCACCTCGCCCGATTTTGCGCAAATGTCGCTCATGGGCAAAATCGGAGACTATCTCTGGCACATGGTGTTGCCGGTCACAGCCCTCGTTCTGTCGGCCTTTGCCGCCACGACGCTTTTGACTAAAAACTCCTTCCTTGAAGAAATCCGCAAGCAGTATGTCACCACCGCCCGCGCCAAGGGGTTGACCGAAAACCAGGTGCTTTATGGCCATGTGTTCCGCAATGCGATGCTGATCGTTATTGCCGGTTTTCCCGGTGCCTTCATTTCGGCTTTCTTTACCGGCTCGCTTTTGATCGAGACGATTTTCTCGCTCGATGGCCTTGGCCTGCTCGGCTATCAGTCGATCATCAACCGCGACTATCCGGTGGTGTTTGCAACGCTCTATATCTTCTCGCTGATCGGGCTGCTGGTCGGTCTTTTGTCCGATCTCACCTATACGTGGATCGATCCACGCATTGATTTCGACCGGAGGGACGTGTGATGGTGGACACCACGCTTACCCCGGCAACGCCTGTCAAACGCCCGTGGCTGTCACCACTCAACAAGCGCCGCTGGCAGAATTTTAAGGCCAACAGGCGCGGTTACTGGTCGCTGTGGATTTTTCTGTTCCTGCTTGTCTGTGCCCTTTGCTCGGAACTGATCGCCAATGACCGGCCAATCCTCGTGTCCTACAAAGGCGAGTTGCTGGCGCCTGTGCTGGTTGATTACCCGGAGGAAAAATTCGGCGGCTTTTATGCCGTTACCGATTATCGCGATCCAGTCATTCAGGACGAGATCAATAATAATGGCTGGGCGCTCTGGCCGCCGATCCGCTATTCCTACAACACCGTCAACAACGAAATTCCGCAGGCAGCGCCTGCCAAGCCGTTCTGGCTCTATTCGGCTCAAGAACGCTGCCAGCGTTATCCGCAAGGCGTGAACGATCCCAATTGCCGCGTCGGCAATTTTAACCTGCTCGGCACCGACGATCAGGCGCGCGACGTCTTTGCGCGCGCACTCTACGGCTTTCGCATTTCGGTCGCCTTTGGCCTGATCCTCACCTTCTTCTCAGCCATTATCGGCGTGACTGCCGGTGCAGTGCAGGGCTATTTCGGCGGCTGGGTCGATCTCATCTTCCAGCGCGTGATTGAAATCTGGTCCTCGATTCCGGTTCTCTATCTGCTCTTGATCATAGCCGCGATATTACCGCCCGGATTCTGGGTGCTGCTCGGCATCATGCTGCTTTTCTCATGGGTGGCTTTTGTGGGTGTGGTGCGTGCCGAATTTTTGCGCGCCAGAAACTTTGAATATGTCAATGCTGCGCGCGCTTTAGGCGTCGGGAATGCCACCATCATGTGGCGGCATCTTTTGCCCAATGCGATGGTAGCAACGCTCACCTTCCTGCCCTTCATCCTCAATGGGTCGATCACCACATTGACCTCGCTCGACTTTCTTGGTTTCGGCCTGCCGCCCGGCTCCGCTTCGCTTGGTGAATTGCTCGCACAGGGCAAGAACAATCTGCAAGCGCCATGGCTTGGCATTACCGGCTTTCTGGTAATCTCCATCATGCTGTCGCTGTTGATTTTTATCGGTGAAGCAACCCGCGACGCCTTCGATCCGCGAAAGTCCTTCCGATGAGCACCCCCATCCTTTCCATCCGCGATCTCTCGGTCGCCTTCCGCCAGGACGGCGAAGACCGGCTTTCGGTCGATCGCGTCTCCTTCGACATCGAGGCCGGTGAAACCGTCGCACTTGTGGGCGAATCTGGTTCAGGCAAATCCGTCTCGGCACTCTCGGTGCTCAAACTTTTGCCCTACCCGTCCGCAAGCCACCCATCGGGAGAAATTCTCTTCAACGGCCAGGACCTGATGACGGCATCCGAGCCGGAATTGCGGCGCGTGCGCGGCAATGACATCACCATGATCTTTCAGGAGCCGATGACTTCACTCAATCCGTTGCATACGGTCGAGCGACAGATTGGCGAGATTCTGAAAATGCATCAGGGCATGGGCGACAAGGCCGCACGCGCGCGCACGCTGGAGCTTCTTTATGAAGTGGGCATTCGCGAACCGGAAAAGCGGCTTTCAGCCTTCCCGCACCAGCTCTCAGGCGGGCAGCGCCAGCGCGTGATGATTGCCATGGCGCTTGCCAACAAGCCAAAACTGCTGATTGCCGACGAGCCGACAACGGCGCTCGACGTGACGGTTCAGGCGCAGATCCTCAAACTGCTCGCCGATTTAAAAGCCTCGCAGGGCATGGCAATGCTGTTCATCACCCACGATCTCGATGTGGTGCGCAAGATCGCCGACAAGGTCTGTGTCATGAGCGGCGGCAAGATTGTCGAAGCCGGTCCCACCGAGGATATTTTTGAAAATCCGCAGCATGACTACACGAAGCATCTGCTGTCCGCCGAACCCAAAGGCGAACCGCCAGCAGCCGATCCATCCGCAAAACCGGTGATGGAAGGCAAGGACATCCGTGTCTGGTTCCCGATCAAGAAGGGCTTTTTGCGCAAGACGGTGGATCATGTGAAGGCGGTCGATGGCGTCGATGTGTCCTTGCGCGCCGGACAGACGCTTGGAGTGGTGGGTGAGTCGGGCTCCGGCAAGACCACACTGGGACTGGCACTCTCGCGCATGATTTCATCGAAAGGCGAGATCCGCTTTGATGGCCGCGACATCGCCAAATTCAGCTTTGGCGACATGCGGCCACTGCGGCGCGAAATGCAGATCGTGTTTCAGGACCCGTTCGGCTCGCTCAGCCCGCGCATGACTATTGCTGACATCATTGCCGAAGGGCTTCTGGTGCATGAGCCAAAATTGTCTGCCGATGCGCGCGACGAAAGGGTTGTAGCAGCCCTCAACGAGGTCAATCTCAATCCCGAAACGCGCTTTCGCTATCCGCATGAGTTTTCCGGTGGGCAGCGCCAGCGCATCGCCATTGCCCGCGCGCTGGCGCTCAACCCCAAATTCGTGATGCTGGATGAGCCGACCTCAGCACTGGATAAAAGCGTGCAGGCGCAGGTGGTCGATCTTTTGCGCGCCTTGCAGAAGAAGCATGATCTCGCTTATCTTTTCATCAGTCATGATCTTCGGGTCGTGCGGGCGCTCGCCAATGATGTGATGGTAATGCGCAATGGCAATGTGGTGGAATATGGTCCGGCGCAGGAGGTTTTCGCCAATCCGAAAACCGATTACACCAAGGCGCTGATGGCCGCAGCCTTCAACATTGAAGTGACAGAGGGAGGCGTAAAGCAATGACGGCGAACAAGGGAAAAATCCTGCTGGCGATCACCAATTGGGACCCGCAAGTGTGGATCGGTCATTTCAAGACCCATGCGCCCGACCGGATCGTGGTGACCGAGCGTCAAGAAACCGATCCTGCAATCGATTATGCGCTAGTGTGGAAGCAGACGCCGGGATCGCTCAAAAACCTTCCCAATCTCAAGGTCATCTTTTCGCTGGGCGCGGGCGTCGATCACGTTTTCCGCGATGATGCGATCCCTGATGTGCCGCTGGTGCGCATCATTTCCGATGATCTCACCATGCGCATGACCGAATATGTGGTCTGGCAGGTGCTTGATCATCATCGGCTCGGGCACCGCTACCGCAAGCAGCAGAAGAATCATGTCTGGCACGAGGATCCCCGGCAGCCCGCAGCCCATGAAGTGACCGTTGGCATCATGGGGCTTGGCGTGCTGGGCCGCGATGCGGCACAGAAACTCAAGAACCTCGGCTTCAACATCACCGGCTGGAGCCGCCGCCCGCAACAGATCGACGGCGTGGAGACATTTCACGGCAAGGACGGCTTTTCGGCCTTTCTCAAGACCGCCGATATTTTCGTCAGCCTGCTGCCATTGACGCCCGGCACAAAAGGCATTTTGTCGATGTCCATGTTCGCGCAATTGAAATCGGACGGCCCGCTTGGCGCGCCGGTGCTGATCAATGCCGGACGCGGTGGCTTGCAAAATGAAGCCGATATTCTGGCAGCGCTTGAGCGCGGGCTTTTGTCCGCCGTCTCGCTCGACGTGTTCAATCAGGAGCCGTTGCCGCAGGATAGCCCGCTCTGGGATCATCCCAAAGTCACCATTACTCCGCATGCGGCGGCAAGCTCGTCAGCCGCAGCCCTTGTGCCGCAGATCATCCGGCAGATCGAGGCTTTCGAGCGTGATGGCACGCTTGAAAACGTCGTGGACCGCAACACGCAATATTAGGATTTAAGTTTGCGCGCCTTGTAGCGGATGGTCTCAAAACGCACGGACAGCGCATTGTAAAGCAGGAGCCGCCCGATCAGCGGTTCCCCAATGCCCGTGATGAGCTTGATAACTTCCATCGCCTGCAGGCTGCCGATCACACCCGGCAGCACGCCCAGCACACCGGCCTCGGCGCAGGTCGGAATGGTGCCCGCAGGCGGCGCTTCGGGAAACAGATCGCGATAGGATGGATTGGGTTTGCCATCTTCTCCCGATGCATAAGGCATCAGGACCGTCACCGTGCCATCAAAGCGCCCCATGGCACCCGTCACCAATGGGCGTTGCACTTCGGCTGCCGTATCAGCCAGCACATAGCGGGTGGCAAAATTATCCGATCCATCGACAATGATATCGTAATCGGCAATCAGCGCCGGAGCGTTTTGAGCGCTCAAGCGCAGATTGTGCGCCTCGACCTTCACATGCGGGTTGATGCGGGCAATGGTTGCGCGCGCACTGTCAACCTTGGGCTGGCCAACGCTTTGCGTGTCATGGATGACCTGGCGTTGCAGGTTTGAGAGCGATACCGTGTCATCATCGACAATGCCGAGTGTTCCGATACCGGCTGCGGCCAGATAATGCAGCACAGGCGCACCAAGACCACCAGCCCCCAGAACCAAGACGCGCGCGGCTTTCAACTTCTGCTGCCCCGGTCCGCCGATTTCCGGCAGCACGATATGGCGCGCATAGCGTTCAAGTTCTTCAGAAGAAAACGGTTTGGGTGATGCAGTCATGACCGGCAACATAGGCTCGCTTCTGTCACCTGTCAGCGACTATTTTTCAATTCTGGTCAATTGCCCGGACGCGACATTGAAAAACTGCGCGTCACCTTGCAAAGCCTCGAAAAGCGCGCGATCCGTACCGGTCATAAAAGCCTGACCGCCAAGGTCATCCAGAATGCCAAACAGGGCGGCGCGCCGTCCCGCATCGAGGTGGGCTGCGATTTCATCGAGCAGCAGGATCGGTGCCATGCCGGACAATTCGCCGGTCAGACGCGCATGCGCGAGAATGAGGCCTATCAGCAACGCCTTCTGCTCGCCGGTCGAGCACAGCGCTGCGGGCATGGCTTTGGGCCTGTGCTGCACGATGAGGTCGGTGCGATGCGGACCGTCCAGCGTACGGCCTGCCGCACGATCCCGCGACCGGCCATCGCGCAAAGTGCGGCGGAAATCTTCTTCCAGATCAAGCGCTGCCTCAAGCGCGATCCGGCTTTCAAGCGCGCCTTCTAAAAAACAGTCGGCTTTGGGAAACGGGCCTTCTGCGGGCAAGCGTTCGATCATCGCCGCAATCAGCCGCATGGCTTCGGCGCGTGCGGCAGCAATGGCTGTGCCCAGTTCCGCCATCTGGCTTTCAATGGCGTCGAGCCAGCCGCCATCCATATTGCCATCGCTCAACAAACGATTGCGGCTGCGCATGGCCTTTTCATAATCGAGAACGCGCTTACCATGCGCCGTATCAATCGCCAGCACCATGCGATCCAAAAAACGTCGCCGGTCAGAGGCCCCGCCGGTAAATAGCCCGTCCATGGACGGCACCACCCAGAGAATCCGCGCATAATCGAGAAGATCATCGCCGGAGGCGGCCATCGCATTGATGCGGACCTTGCGCCCACCTTCGCCACCGCCTGCCGTGCCGGTACCGATTTCGGCCTCGCCGTAGATCATGCAATCAAGGGTGGCGTGAATGGCAAAGCCGTCATGGCCGCTGACGCGCGCCACGTCATCATAAGACGCGCGGCGCAACCCGCGACCGGGCGACAGAAAAGATAGCGATTCGATGAGATTGGTCTTGCCGGACCCGTTTTCGCCGGTCAGCACGACATGGCCGGGACCAAGCGGCAGGGTGAGTTCCGCATAATTACGAAAATCGGAAAGTTTAAGCCGCCGGACCGAAACCCGGTCGGGGCGGCTTGTTATATCGGGTTGCGTATCCACAATCGCGTTCTTTGAGAGACCTCTCCAATCTGGGGCCAGAGGCTGTCGAGATTCTGGCTATGGTGTGCCGAAAATGGTGGGATTTGAGAACCGGAGCGCAGTGTACTTGTGGGTACATGAGCACCGGAAGCGCAAAAGCCCGACATTTGCAGGCCGCCAGAGCCGGAATATCTCAGCCTCTAGACGCGCATCGGCATCAGAACGTAAAGCACATCGTCATCGCCCGCATCGAGTACAATGGTCGGAGAGCCGGCATCGGACAGCATGAAAATGGCCTCGGAACCAGTTAACTGGCTGGCAATATCGAGCAGATATTTGGAATTGAACCCGATATCGAGCAACTCGGCATCATAACCGGCGGCAAGCTCGTCATTTGCACTGCCCGAATCGGGATTATTGACGGCAAGCGTCAGGAGACCATCGCCAATCGACAATTTGACCGCGCGTCCGCGTTCGCTGGAGATGGCCGAAACGCGATCGACGGCGGCAGCAAAACTCTGACGGTCAATGATGAGTTTTTTGTCATTGCCCGACGGAATCACGCGCTGGTAATCGGGGAAGGTGCCATCGATGAGTTTCGACGTTAGCACCACGGAGCCGACCGTGAAGCGAATTTTGGCATCCGACAATTCGACCGTGACCACGACGTCCGGCACATCGACCAGTTTCTGCAATTCGGCAACCGTCTTGCGCGGTACGATGATGCCCGGCATGCCTTCGGTGCCGGAAGGTGCTTCGATTTCGGCGCGTGCGAGACGGTGACCGTCGGTTGCAACGGCACGCAGCTTGAGCGCCCCGTCACACTCAATCGCATGGAAGAAAATACCGTTGAGATAATAGCGGGTTTCTTCCGTCGAAATCGCAAATTGCGTGCGGTCGATCAGGCGTTTCAACGCCTGCGCCTCGATGCGGAAGCTATGGCTAAAGCTGCCAGCCGTCAGTTCCGGGAAATCCGACTGCGGCAGGCATTGCAGCCGAAACGACGACTTGCCGGAAATGACCGACATGGATCCGCCATCAGGATTGGTCGAGAGCATGACTTCCGCGCCATCGGGCAGTTTGCGCACGATGTCATAAAGAAGATGCGCGGGCACTGTCGTGGCACCGGCCTGTTCGACCATGGCAGCCGTTGCCTCATTGACTTCAAGGTCAAGGTCGGTTGCCTTGAACGTCAGGCTTGCGCCTTCGGCCTGCAAAAGCACGTTCGACAGGATCGGAATCGTGTTGCGACGCTCCACAACGCGATGAACGTGATTGAGGGATTTCAGAAGGTTCGACCGTTCCAGGGTAACACGCATATTGAAACGCACTCGCTCTTTAGGACTGGGCAACCGCGCATCGGGCAGACGCCCCTATCATTGAGGCGCTGGCTGCGCCCGAAGGTTTGCTAAAGTGGCAGATTTTTAAAGGAAAAAGCAAGCCCGCGCCGCGTTGTAAAACACGCGGCGCGGGCTTTTTTAAACGATATCCACGATATCAGGCAGCCTGATCGTTGATGAGGCGCTTCAACAGCTCCAGTTCCTGCGCAAGCTTGCCGTCCGCGCCCACCAGATCCTCGATCTTGCGCACCGCATGAAGCACGGTGGTGTGGTCACGTCCGCCAAAGCGGCGACCAATTTCCGGCAAGGAACGCGGGGTCAGCATCTTGGCCAGATACATCGCCACCTGACGCGGTTTCACGATGGTGCGCGTGCGCCGGTTCGACAACAAATCCTGCTTGGACACATTGTAATGACGCGCCACGATGCGCTGGATTTCCTCGATACGGATGCGCTTGGGCTCACCCGCCCGCGTCAAATGGCCGAGCAATTCATCGACACGGTCGATGGAAAGGTTCGGCTCAAACGACTGGCGGAACAAGAGCTGATTGAACGCGCCTTCAAGTTCTCGTCCCGACCCTGTGACGGTGCGGGCAACATGGGAAAGAATCTCTTCGCCAATATCAAGGCTTGCATCTTCCATTTGAGCGAGGCTCAGACGACGGCGCAGCATTTCCAGACGCATGTCATAATCGGGGGCGGCCACTTCAAGTGCTACACCACCCTGCAAACGCGAGCGCACCCGCACATCGAGCGATTCCAGTTCCGAAGGCGCGCGATCAGCTGCAACCACGACCTGCTTGGCGCTGTCGAGCAGCGTGTTGAGCAGATGGCAGAACTCGTGCTGGATCGACTTGCCCTGCAAGAACTGCATGTCATCAATGACCAGAAGATCGATATCGCGCAACTGCTCCTTGAAAGAAAGCGCATTGTTATCGCGAATGGCGGTCGCAAAGCGCCACATGAAATATTCAGCCGTCAGATAGACGACGCGGGCCTTTTCCTGACGCTGCAAGGCTGCGGCGGCAATCGCCTGCAACAGATGCGTCTTGCCAAGCCCGACCGAGGCATGGATGAAAAGCGGATTGAAGCGCACAGCACTCGATCCGGCTTCGGCAATGGTGCGCGCTGCAGCAAGCGCCACACGGTTGGAGGCACCATCGACAAAGCTGTCGAATGTATAGCGCGGATCAAGTGGCGAGCCCAGAACGGAACCGGACGCTGCAACCGTTTCAGCGACAACGGCAGAGCCGCGCTTGTCGCCCGTTGCCTGATTACCAAAGGCGGCATTGCCAAAAGCCGGGCTACCAAAAGATTGCCCAACCGGGAACATCATCTTTTCGCGCGGTGCAACCGCTGCTTTGGCATCTGCTGGCTGGGTGGTTTCCGCAGGCGCCGCATTGCGAACCACCCGGCTCATGCCGCGCACCACAACTTCGACCTTCAAAATCTGCGGATTTTCTTCCTGCCAGAGTTCGGTCAACAGTTCGGAATAATGATTGTTGATCCAGGAGCGCAGGAAAGCGGTCGGAACCGACAGGCGCACAACACTCTTGGAAAGGTCTTCAAGTTTGAGCCGGCCAAACCAGCTCGAATAAATTTCACTACCCACCCGCGCCTTCAGCTTTGCCGAAAGGCGCTCAAAAGCTTCTTCGCTTACAGCAGGTTCCATGTTCGTCAGGCTCTTGCCAGTCTCGCTAGCAGCGTATTCACGAATTCGGTTTGCATGTGCATCATCACCCATCGTTTCCGCCGCCTTGCTCGTCATTGCCATCGTCTCGCCTGCCTTTAAATTTCTACACGTCATTTTTTACGACGCTTGTCATTTCTACTGTTCAAGAGTGTGGGCTCACACCCATCCCCGACAGTACCCGCTCACAGTCCCCGCCCCCTTATTAGGACCCGCTCAGATGCGGACCCACTAAAACTCAATCAACTTCAGCGATACTAAAATACCTCACTTTGGACTCACACACACGACTCACCCAATTCCTATCGCAGGCTGATCGCCCGGAACCTCTTTTACGGCAACCGATCAATTGCCCGTCAGGCGTTGAAAACGACTTTCCGGTTAATGAACAGTAAGCAATCACGCGAGAGGGAAAAAACCTGCAAAAAGCCAGAAAGCAACACCCGCGGACGGATCATCCACGCTGACACTCGACAGCAAATAGTGCTAGTTCTGGACCGGTGGGCCCACCCTCTTGATGAACTGACTTTAGCGAAGGCGTGGCGCAAAGGGCAAGTGCACAATCGCCAGTTTTTTTTACCCGTTCCCCTTGCGCAGGGGCATCGGCGGCACAGAGAATCGGATGCCAGCGAACTAACATCTTTGGATTCAATGTGTTTTCCATTCTTTCATTTTTAACGGTCCTGATCTGTTCTGCTGGAAAAATAAATTTAAAAATATTGCTTGACTCAGAGGGCCTTCCGAGTCCCGCCTGCCCCTGTGGATAACCTGTGGATGGAAGATGCAAATAATTGAAATTATTACAAAAATTTGCTGAGGCAAGTCACAGGCCAAACCTCCCGGATTTGCTCTACGCATTGAAAAATCTATGTAAAATCCAAGCATTCTCTGAAAAAGCAACTGCGCAGAAACGCAGAAAAAAGAAAACCCGGCTAATAATAAGCCGGGCTTCGAAATAGTTTTAAAAAGGCAGAAGCAATCAGGCGTTGAGTGCCTTCACGCGTTTGGCAAGACGCGAGACCTTGCGAGCAGCGGTGTTCTTATGGATCACGCCACGCGAAGCTGCACGCATCAATTCCGGTTCAGCAACCTTGAAGGCCACTTCAGCAGCCTGCTTGTCACCGCTCACAAGCGCGTCTTCGAGCTTGCGGATGAAGGTGCGGACGCGCGAACGACGCGACTTGTTGACTTCGGTGCGCGCTGCAATCTTGCGCACTGCCTTCTTGGCCGAAGGAGTATTGGCCATAAATGCCTCTCTTTTTCTGTCAGCTAGCCCGGAACTTGTGTCGGGCACAAAACCTTTAAGGGCGGCCAAGGGCCACCAATCCGTGGGCGGGCTTATAGATCAGCTTTGAGCGCACGTCAACGCAGATTCTGCGAAGCCTGTAAATCAATGCTTCCGGCCTCCCGATTGAGCCTGACCGCGCGGTCAGCGATTCTTGAACGAGGGCGTACGCTTGTCGATGAAAGCCGCCATGCCTTCCTTCTGGTCTTCTGTCGCAAACAGCGAATGAAACAACCGCCGCTCGAAGCGCAGCCCTTCGCTGAGGTGTGTCTCATAGCTGCGATTGACGGCTTCCTTGGTCATGAGAACCGAGGGGCGCGAGAAGGACGCGATGCGTTCCGCCACTTTCAAGGCTTCTTCCAGAAGCGCTTCGGGGGGGAGAACACGCGAAACAAGGCCTGAGCGTTCGGCTTCATCGGCATCCATCATGCGGCCCGTCAGACACATTTCCATGGCCTTGGACTTGCCGACAAAGCGGGTCAAGCGCTGCGAACCGCCCATGCCGGGCATGACGCCGATGGTGATTTCCGGCTGGCCGAATTTTGCAGTGCTTGCAGCAAGAATGAAATCGCACATCATGGCAAGCTCGCAGCCCCCGCCCAGTGCATAACCGGACACTGCTGCGATAATGGGCTTGCGGACCCGATCCAGCTTCTGCCAGTCGGAGAACATATCCTGCAAATAGGCATCGACGAAATTGATCGGCTGCATTTCCTTGATATCGGCGCCTGCTGCAAAGGCTTTTTCGGAGCCCGTCAGCACCACGGCACCGATCTTCTCATCCTTGTCGAAAGCCTCAAGTGCCGCGGTGAGGTCATCGAGGACTGCACGATTGAGCGCATTGAGCGCCTGCGGACGATTGAGGCGAATAAGACCGACACTACTGCGCGGCTCGACGATGATCGTTTCATAAGCCATGAAAACCTGCTCCTCCTGCATGTCAGTTGATAAGCGGCAAGGTGGACCGCCCACCGTCATTTGACAAGACTTCACTTCTGACACGAAGCACAGAAAAACGTCGATCGCCCGGCCTGCACGGCTCTTTCAATCGTCGCACCGCAGGCCGGATTGCGGCACGGCTCGCCTTCGCGTCCATAAACGCGAAAAGAATGCTGGAAATAACCGAGCGCACCGTCTGCCTGAATATAATCTTTGAGGCTTGATCCGCCTGCAGCAATCGCCTCGGCGATGGTGGCGCGAATGTCGCTCGCCAGGCGCTCCAGCGTCGCTAAATCATCGGCAATCGAACCTGCCGCACGCATTGGTGAAAGACCGGAGCGCCACAGCGCCTCGCAGACATAGATATTGCCAAGCCCCGCAATCAGCCGCTGATCGAGAAGCGCGGCTTTCAGCGGCGTGCGGCGACCGTAAAAGAGTTTTGCAAGGAGCGGCCCCGACAAAACATTACCGGTTGGCTCGACACCAAGGTTTTTCAAAAGCGGATGCTCGTCCAGCGTTCCCTTTTCGGCAAACAGCATGAAGCCGAAGCGGCGCGGGTCGTTATAGATGATACGCACTGCCTCACCTTGAGGTCGCACGAGATGGAACACCACATGGTCGTGCGTAGCGCTCTTTGAGCGGGCATGATGGAAAGCGCCGGGCGTTTCGTCTGCCTGATCCGCTTCGATGCGAAATGAGCCGGACATGCCCAAATGCGCGATGACTGAAAGGCCGTCATCAAGATGCAGAATCAGGTATTTGGCGCGGCGCGCGAGTGCCTCAATGCGCCGGCCTTTTAGCCGCCCCGCAAAATCTGGCGGAAATGGAAAGCGCAGATCGGGCCGGTTCTGCTCGACCCGCTCGACGGTTGCGCCTTCCATAAAGGGCTGCAACCCGCGACGAACGGTTTCGACTTCTGGTAATTCCGGCATTTCAAGCAATCCTGAGCGAGCGTGGGACTTTGCCCTATATGCTGGCTTTATGCTGCAAAGCCAAGAGCAAGCGAAAACGACCGCGGGAAAGCTTTCCTTAGCTGGGCCTTAACCGGGCCTTAACCGGGCCTTAACCGTGATTGTTAAGAGGGCCACAATGCATCCCCGTTATGATCGCGGCCATCCGAACAGGGACCGTGATCGATTTCAACGCGCGACCTTCGGAAAAGACGAAGGAGCATAGCATGCCGACATTGATGTCGCGTTTCCTGAAAAACCGCGCCGGGACGGTCGCAATCGAATATGCGCTGATCGGCATACTGGTTTCCATCGCCATCATCAGCGCCGCTGCCCTTGTGGCCGGAAATATGCTTTAATCATTTCTCCCTCATCAAATCCCTTTTTGAGCAAAGAACGCCATGTCCGCCGAAATTATCACGCAAAAATCCGACCATAGCCGCCCAATCTGGTTCATCGAAAAGAACGGATTGGAAAAAGCGGGGCTTGAGGGGTCTGTCCTCACTTGGGCAAAGGCGCATGATTTTGACGGCGAAGCAGGCAAGCTTTTGGTGTTACCCGGTAATAACGGGACAATTGCGGGCGCGCTGTTTGGCACAGGCGACGCCAAGGACAGCGGGCAAGCGCAACTGATTACCGGAAAGCTCGGGCGCAACCTGCCGGACGGCGACTGGCACATCGAGAATGCGAATGGCGATGCAGGACTTGCAACGCTTGCGTTTTTGATGGGCGGCTATCGCTTTGAGCGCTATCGCAAGCCCTCCACCAAAACGATCCGCCTTGCACTACCTAAGGGCGTCGATGAAGCGGAAACCCGTCGCATTGCCGATACCGTCACGCTCACGCGCGATCTCATCAACACGCCGCCCAATGATATGGGGCCGGATGCGCTGGAAAAGGCAGCACGCGATCTGGCGGCCAAACACGGGGCAAAGATTACCGTTATCGAAGGCGATGCGCTGCTTGAAAAGAATTTGCCCATGATCCATGCGGTCGGGCGTGCGGGTGCTGTCGCGCCACGCCTCATCGACATCATCTGGGGCAAGGAAAACGATCCCAAAATCACGCTGGTGGGCAAGGGTGTGTGTTTCGATACGGGCGGGCTCGACATCAAACCGGCCAGCGGCATGCTCTTGATGAAAAAAGACATGGGCGGAGCCGCCAATGTGCTCGGCCTTGCCGCAATCATCATGGACGCACGATTGCCGGTCCGGCTGCGCGTGCTGATCCCGGCGGTTGAAAACGCCATTTCTGGCAATGCCTTCCGCCCCAGCGACATTCTTCAAAGCCGCAAGGGATTAAGTGTGGAAATCGGCAATACCGATGCGGAAGGGCGGCTTGTGCTGGCCGATGCCTTGGCGCTCGCCGATGAGGAAGCGCCGGAAATCCTGATCGATATGGCAACATTGACAGGTGCCGCCCGTGTGGCGCTCGGCCCCGACCTGCCGCCATTCTACACCCATGATGATGCATTTGCGGCAACCCTTGCCACCAAGGCTCTGGACACCGCCGATCCGCTGTGGCGCATGCCGCTATGGCAGCCTTATGCGCAAAAACTTTCTTCCCGCGTGGCTGATCTCAACAATGTCATCAGCGACGGCTTTGCCGGATCGGTGACAGCGGCACTTTTCCTCGACCGTTTCGTCGAAAAGGCGTCAACCCATGTGCATTTCGATATTTACGGCTGGGTGCCGGTGGAAAAGCCTGCCTCGCCGGTCGGCGGCGAGGCACAGGGCATTCGTGCGCTCTATCAATTGCTCAAAGAACGTTTTGCCTAACAAACGCGCATCTTATCCGAAAACCGCTTCACACTTTTCGGGATGCAGCTTTGGTTTGCTGACGCGCATCTCATCCGAAAACCGCTTCGCACTTTTCGGGATGCGCGATTGATCAGTCAAAGACCTCATCGGGATAAACACCCCAGAGGTCGGATTGCTTGATCCAGCCGCGCACGCCGCTCACATCCATGCGACACCATTGGCCGGTGCATTCGCGCACAGTCCCGACCACGCCGGGTTCGATTGTCGCGGCAACGCCTGCGTCTTCGCTTGCATCGCGACGCATTGTGATCATGGCTTTATTGGCGTCCTTGTCCTTTTTGCGCCACGGCGCGGTGATTGCCGTGCGTTTGCCTGACAAAAGCGACTGATAGACCCAGCCTTCGGTGCCGTCGGCATCGCGGATGCGCCGCCAATTGTCGTATTCCTGAATGATCTCGACCGGCAGGCCCGCTTTCATGAACAGCCACGACACCGGATAATCACGCCCTGGCCCGATGCGTAGGTTGACGCGTGCGGGTTTCAGGCTCACGAAACGCGGCACGGGAAGACCGCTCGCCCCCAAGCTCGAGTTGGATTTTCCCGCAGCTTCTGTTTCCTGAGCCTCGGCATGAGAGCCAAGCGGCATGACAACAAGAGCCAAGGCAAGCGCGCCAGCAAAAGCGGCTGCGAAGCGCCGCAATCCAAAAAGCTGAAAATTCATTTTATACAAGTGCGACCTCTCGCCGTCCTGTCATAGTCAAGACGGCCATGCCTTCGAGGGCACATGCAACAACTTCGACTGTGAGGTGCGTTGCCGTCTTGTTTGTCTGTTTTTCTTTGTCTTTGCCACGCCGCCTTGATAGAGATGATCAGCTAAAGCAAAATCCCATATTGCACCTTCTTGGTTAAGGAGGTCTCAACGGGATGCTCGGGTGGAAAACTTTGCCCATTTCGAGAGTAAAATGTCGGCAGGCACAAATATGGGGTGGAGATGTCGAACAAGAAGAAACCGCTGGTCGTTCTGACGCGAAAATTGCCGGACCCGGTGGAAACCCGAATGCGGGAATTGTTCGATGCACGCCTGAATATAGACGACCACCGCATGAGCCAGCCGGAAATCATCGCCGCCATGAAAGACGCCGATGTTCTGGTGCCGTGCATCACCGATGTGATTGATGCAGCAAGCATCGAGCAGGCCGGTCCCAATTTGAAACTCATCGCCAATTTCGGCAATGGCGTCGATAATATTGATGTGGCAGCCGCAGCAAAACGCGGCATAACCGTCACCAACACACCCAATGTCCTGACCGAGGACACCGCCGATATGACGCTCGCCTTGCTTTTGTCGGTGCCGCGCCGTCTGGTGGAAGGCGCCACCCTTTTAAACGAGCGCGATGGTACATGGCCTGGCTGGTCGCCAACATGGATGCTGGGGCGGCGCATCTGGGGCAAGCGTCTTGGCATTGTCGGCATGGGGCGCATCGGTACTGCCGTTGCACGGCGCGCCAAGGCTTTCGGCCTGTCGATCCACTACCACAATCGCAAACGCGCAAGCCCTCAGATCGAGGAAGAACTGGAAGCGACTTATTGGGACAGTCTCGACCAGATGCTGGCCCGCATGGACATCATCTCGGTCAATTGCCCCTCGACACCCGCCACATTCCACCTGCTGTCGGCGCGTCGCATCGCGCTGATGCAGCCGACCGCCTATCTGGTCAACACGGCGCGCGGACAGATCATCGATGAAAATGCGCTCATTGAACTGATCGAACAGGGTAAGCTGGCAGGCGCGGGGCTCGATGTGTTCGAGCACGAACCCGCGGTCAATCCGCGCCTCCTCGCCTTGTCTGATAAAGGCAAGGTCGTTCTATTGCCGCATATGGGATCGGCTACGATGGAAGGTCGCACCGATATGGGCGACAAGGTCATCATCAATATCAAGGCATTTGTGGATGGCCACCGCCCGCCGGATCGCGTGCTGCCGAACCGGGTTTAGCCACGCAGCCATTTAGGCGTGCCGATATCAAGCAGATCATGAAAACGCAGCCAATTCTTCAATCAGCCTCCGCCGCTCCATCGTCCGTGGAAAGGGCTGCGGCGGATAAGGTGGATAATAAGTGGCGTCTCGGGATCGGCGCTATTCTGCTTGCCGGATTTTTTATTCAGAGTACGTCTTTCGTGACACCCTGCTGGATTGCTGACAATCTATGCAGCGCAAGGAAAGGCTATCTTTTCTATATAGCTTTCAAATTACCTTTATATCTTTTGGTATTGGCGTGTATCGTCTCGATGCTTACAGTAAGTAAGAATTGGATATCCGCCAGAATTTGGAACTTGTTTTTAGTTCTTAATATCGTCTGGGGCGTTATAAGCCTTTTTACCTTACCCGCCCTCGCCATGATCAGGTCAGGCGGCGAGACAATCGCCGTGATATTGCTTTTAAATTTCGCAGGCGGAATTTTGTTTCCCGCATTGCTTTTCGTGCGTACGAAAGCATCCATCCCGATCATTCGAAAAACGTTTTTGCGCGTTACCTTGATCGCAATGACCCTGGGGATCATTATCAGCATAATTGCTGCAATCGCCATCCCGTTGCGCGCCAGCAGCATCGCAGGATCAAACTATCGATTAATGATCCCCGCTTTCAATTCCTGCACGCAGTTTCGAGAATTGTCGCCTTGGCAGTCTATTGGTCTATTGCAATATATTCGCTCGTATGAACAGCGCGACCCCGGACTTCGCCCTTATCATCTCGTTCTGATTTCCAGCAAAAAAGATGAATCAAATCAACCGATCCGCTATCATTGGTCCTTTGCACAAATGAACTTTGTCGAAGGCGTCACAGCATTTTGCGCCCCGCCTCTGTCAGACGAGCAAGCTGATCATTAAACCGTGCCAGGCCTGCGGATCAGCGTCGGCAGATCATAGAGATAGGCAATACGCTTGATGGCATCTTTTAAAGGCTCAAGTGTGACCATCATCGTATGACCGCTTGCATGAATGAGCGTATCGGGATCGACACAGATCGCCACATGCCCTTTCCAGAAAACCAGATCGCCCCGCTTGAGGTTGGAATAATCGGTATCCGGTTTAACAACTGCGCCCAGAGCGCTCTGCTGCATATCTGAATCGCGCAGTACCTTGCGACCCGCCGCCCACAGGCAAAGCTGCACCAGCCCCGAGCAATCAATGCCAAAGCCCGACGTGCCGCCCCAAAGATAAGGGGTATGAAGCAGGGTTTCGGCGACCGACACATAGTCCTTTGCATCCGTGCCGACCGGCGCCAAATGGCTTGCGATCAGCGCTTCACCGCTTTCAAGCACCGCATAATGCGTGCCACGTGTCTCCGCCGTCGCGACTATCCGCACGGAAGAGCCGAGCGACAGCGCGCGTGTATGGGCAAATCGCAGATCAGCACCCGGGTAGACGAAGGTTCTGGGCACGATGACCTTGTGCGTGGCCTCTCCGCGCGGTTTTTCCAGCGATAGAGCCGAGACATAGCCGACATAATCGTCGCGATCGGCCTGCACCCAGCACCAACCGTCACTTTCCTCAAAGACACGGACCGTATCGCCGAACAAGATCTGCGTCTGCGGGCCACTGTCAGGGCGCGGTTCGGCCCGCAGATCAACCACGGGTTCAGCGACTGTCATCAGCGTGCCAGCAACAAAGCGGTCGGCATTGAAGCGTCCCTTCAAACGCTCGTCGGCAAGATCAGCGCGATAGGCATGAAGACGACGGTCGAGAACATCGGTTTTGGCACTCATAAAGGTAACTCTCTGGCTTTGGCGATCACCAGATCGCCCAGTCTTTCCACATGAAGCGCACCGGCAACCGTGCGCTTGACGAGAACATTGCGCCGGTCGCTGTCATCGCGATGGCGCGACACCAGATCGAGCGCGCCCATGGTGTCGAGTGCACGCGTGATCACCGGCTTGGTGACATCGAGTTTTGCCGCAAGCCCGCGCACCGTGTGCGGTGGTGGCTCAAGATAAATGGTCAGAAGAATAGCCGTCTGCCGCGTGGTGAGATCAGGCATCGCGTCGCGCACCTGCTCAAGCGACAGATTTTTAAGGAGGCTCAACGCCTGCGAGGGTTTTAATTCAACCGGCATGAAATTTTTGGCATGTATCTGGGGCCCGGAAAAATTGTTTCGGAACCGTTTTATTCAACAGGTTTTTTGCATCTGTGGCAAGCAACAAAAAAGCGACCCGACAAGGCCGCTTTTCAAAAATCCAATCCCGCAATCGTGCTTACTTCGACTTGCGGCGCAGGCGCACGATAATATCTACATTGACGATTTCCATGCCTTCAGGCACTTCCGGCATATGCGATACCGTTGGCTGGCCGCGTTCGCCATGCGGAATATCAAACACCACATTTTCCCCTTCGAGGAAAAAATGCTGATGGTCCGAAATATTGGTGTCGAAATAGGTCTTGGAGCCTTCGACCGCGATAATACGCAGCATTCCGGCTTCCGTGAACTGGTGCAGCGTGTTGTAGACGGTGGCCAGAGACACCGGCACATCCGCCATCACCGCTTCTTCATGAAGCTCTTCTGCAGACAGGTGGCGGTCGCCCTGAGCATAGATCAGGCTTGCAAGCGCCACGCGCTGGCGGGTCGGACGCAGGCCCGCATCGCGGAGCCGCTCTTCCATCGTGACCGTCGAGTGGGTATGTAAAGATCGCATATTCACCGTTGGTTCCGTCACACGCTTGTAGCAAAATCGTCAAAGTTTGAACGGGCTGTTGCCCATTACCACCTGACATTGATATATGCCGTTGCGAAATAAGTATCAATAGGCTTCGATACAGCCCGTTTTTCCGGGCTATTTCGTTGAACGGTTTTATGCATCGGGCTCTCTATGTGAGAGAAGGCTCTGCAAAATAACCGAAAAACATATAAAGTTGTCTGGCTTGCACTCGAATCGGCGATTGCGCTAGAACCGCTTGCAATGGTAATCGGACCGGACCGCCGGTCGCAATCGCTGGTCACACGCACCGGCACAGTAGAATGAACCTCAAGGGAGGCGAAATGGCAGAACAGAAATCAAGCTACGGGTATGAAGAACTTTTGAGCTGCGCGCGCGGCGAAATGTTCGGCCCCGGCAATGCCCAGCTTCCCCTGCCGCCCATGCTCATGGTCCATCGCATCACCGAGATTTCTGAAACCGGTGGCGAATTCGACAAAGGTTTTATCCGCGCAGAATATGATGTGCGCCCCGACGACTGGTATTTCCCCTGCCATTTTCAGGGTAACCCGATCATGCCCGGCTGTCTTGGCCTTGATGGCATGTGGCAGTTGACCGGCTTTTTCCTCGGCTGGCTGGGTGAACCGGGCCGCGGCATGGCGCTTTCCACCGGCGAAGTGAAATTCAAGGGCATGGTACGCCCACACACCAAGCTTCTGCAATATGGCATCGACTTCAAGCGCGTGATGCGCGGTCGTCTGGTGCTTGGCACGGCTGACGGCTGGCTCAAGGCCGATGGCGAAACCATCTACAAGGCAACCGACCTGCGCGTCGGCCTGTCGAAGGAAGACGGCGCACAATAAAAAACGCCGCAAATTCGCTTTATCTGCATGTCTGCAGCAAAATTGCCCGATCATTTTTGCTGCAGATGTTTTATTTTCACGAGCAAACCCGCAGGAAAATAACCCTTTTCATGCGGGTGTGCTCAAAACATGCGAAGATCGCACCTATGTAATGGCGAGCATGGTAGTCCGTCCTTGACGGTAGCCATTCACGGCAAGGGTGCAAAGGAGAACGCAATGCGGCGTGTGGTCGTAACGGGTATGGGGATCGTATCCTCGATTGGCAACAACACCGAAGAGGTCACGACCTCATTACGCGAAGCCAGATCCGGCATTACCCGTGCAGAAGAATATGCGGAGCTTGGCTTTCGCTGCCAGGTTTTCGGCACGCCCAAGATCGACGTCGAATCGCTCGTCGACCGGCGTGCCATGCGTTTTCATGGCCGCGGCACGGCGTGGAATCACATTGCCATGGATCAGGCGATTGCCGATGCGGGGCTTTCCGAAGAAGACGTATCCAACGAGCGTACCGGCATCATCATGGGATCGGGCGGCCCTTCGACGCGCACGATCGTCGACTCCGCCGACATCACACGCGAAAAAGGCCCCAAGCGCGTTGGTCCCTTTGCGGTACCCAAAGCCATGAGTTCAACGGCTTCGGCAACGCTTGCGACCTTCTTCAAGATCAAGGGCGTGAATTATTCGATCTCGTCGGCCTGCGCGACCTCCAATCATTGCATCGGTAACGCCTATGAAATGATCCAGTACGGCAAGCAGGACCGCGTTTTTGCCGGTGGCTGTGAAGACCTCGACTGGACCTTGTCAGTGCTTTTCGACGCCATGGGCGCGATGTCCACCAAATATAACGAGACGCCGGGCAAGGCTTCGCGCGCCTATGACAAGAACCGCGACGGTTTTGTCATTGCCGGTGGTGCAGGCGTTCTGGTTCTTGAAGAGCTGGAAACCGCACTTGCGCGTGGCGCAAAGATTTATGGTGAAATCATCGGCTACGGCGCCACTTCCGACGGCTACGACATGGTCGCCCCATCGGGTGAAGGCGGTGAGCGCTGCATGCGCATGGCGCTTGCAAACGTCAAGGACAAGATTGACTATATCAACCCGCACGCAACCTCGACGCCTGCGGGCGACGCGCCGGAAATCGAAGCCATTCGCCGCGTCTTTGGTTCAGGCGAGGATTGCCCGCCGATTGCCGCGACAAAATCGCTGACCGGCCATTCGCTGGGAGCCACGGGCGTTCAGGAAGCGATCTATTCGCTTTTGATGATGCAGAATAATTTCATTTGCGAAAGCGCGCATATCGAGGAACTGGATCCTGCCTTTGAGGACATGAATATCGTCCGCAAGCGCATCGATAATGCTCAGCTCAACACCGTGCTCTCCAACTCCTTCGGGTTTGGCGGCACCAATGCGACGCTGGTGTTCCAGCGCTATCAGGGCTGAGGGAGAGGGACAATATGAACGGTCTGATGCAAGGCAAACGCGGCCTCATTATGGGGGTCGCGAACAATCACTCTCTCGCCTGGGGAATTTCAAAGCAACTCGCAGCGCAGGGCGCGGAACTCGCCTTCACCTATCAGGGTGATGCACTGGGCAAGCGCGTCAAGCCGCTCGCCCAGCAGCTTGGCTCGGATTTCGTGGTGCCATGCGATGTCGAAGATATCGCATCCGTCGATGCCGTTTTCGCTGAAATCGAGAAGAAATGGGGAAAGCTCGACTTCATCGTTCACGCCATCGGCTTCTCCGACAAGACCGAGTTGAAGGGGCGCTACGCAGACGTCACCACGCGCGACAACTTTAGCCGCACCATGGTGATTTCCGCCTATTCGTTCACGGAAATGGCGCAACGCGCGGAAAAGCTCATGAAGGACGGCGGCTCGATCCTGACGCTGACCTATGGCGGCTCCACCCGCACCATCCCCAATTACAATGTCATGGGTGTCGCCAAGGCGGCTCTTGAAGCCATGGTGCGTTATCTGGCAGCCGATTACGGCCCGCAGGGCATTCGCGTCAATGCGATCTCGGCTGGTCCCGTGCGCACGCTGGCCGGTGCCGGCATTGGCGATGCACGCGCTATTTTCAGCTATCAGCGCCGCAATTCACCGCTGCGCCGCACGGTCGATATCGACGATGTCGGCAAATCAGCGCTGTATCTCTTGTCCGATCTTTCCAGCGGCGTAACCGGTGAAATCCATTATGTCGATTCGGGCTACAACATCGTTTCGATGCCAACGCTTGAAGAGCTGAAAAGCTCGGACGCCGAACGCGGCGAATAGACAAAACCAGCCAAAGAAAAAGCCGCCTGTTGAGGCGGCTTTTTTGTTTTAGAGCGCCAATCTAATCAGATCGGCGCTCTATCTCCTTGATTTGACGCGCATCTTATCCGAAAACCATTTCACACTTTTCGGGATGCGCTCTATTTCTTGGCATCAAAGATTTTAAAACCAGACGCTTCCTCAAGCATTGTCACAGACTTGAAGCGCGCCTTTAGCGCCGCCTCATAGGGCAATTGCCGGTTTGCGACCATCAAAAGCCGTCCGCCGGTTTTAAGCCGGGAAGCGGCTGCGGCAATAAAAGCCTGGCCCAAAGAGACATCCGTCACGCGCCCCTCATGAAAGGGCGGGTTCATGATCACGGTATCGTAGATGTCGGTCAGTTTTTCACTCGTCACATCGAACCAGTTGAAGCTAATCGGCACGGGAGCGCCGAGCCGCGCAAGATTGTCGCGTGCGGCTTCAAGTGCCTCGTAATCGGCCTCGAACAGGTCGATGGCTGTGATGCGATCAGAAAATTTCAGGCTTTGCGCGGCAAGATAGCCCCAGCCCGCGCCCAGATCAGCCACATGGCCGAAAACGATCTTTTCCATATGCGGCACGAGAAGTGCCGAGCCCTTGTCGATCGCACCATGCGAGAACATGCCCGCTTCAGTGCGAAACACCTCGTCAATATCGGTGGCAAGGGGCTTTAGGGCTGCAATGAAGTCGGCTGTCAGATCGGCCGGGCGTTTCAGCCAGAAGGCCACCGCATGATTTTTTGACAGCCGGTCGCTGATATCGGCAATATTGGCCACCCATTTGCGAAAACTGTCGACACCGAGCTTCTTGTCGCCCGCAACCACGATCCAGCCACCGGGTTCAACACGCTCCAGAAGCTCCGCAAACCACGCCTCATTGCGTCCGCGATGTTTTCCAAGAAGCAATAGCCCGCCCGAAAAACGGCTGTCTTCGTCCAATCTCGGGACAGCACGGATGCCTTCACAGTTGAGCGCCAGCCAGTCGGGCCGCCACGGTTGCAGACAGGTGAGTGCCTCTTTCCATTCCGGCTCCATCATGCGGTCGGCGGAAAGGCCGCAGCCAAGCCAGGATTGGTCCCCTTCAGGGATATCGAGAATGCCCTGATCAAACGGGAGAAAGAGCGTTTTCTGTGCCGGTGTCATCATGGTTTCTCCATGGTCTTCAAATCAATCACATGCAACAAAAAAGCGCGCCGTGATGGCGCGCTTTCCAGATAGGCGTTGATGCTGAATTATTCAGCGTCAGCTTCTGCTTTTTTCTCGGCAACAACTTCCTTGCCGGTTTCCTGATCGACGACCTTCATCGACAGGCGAACCTTGCCGCGCTCGTCAAAGCCCATCAGCTTGACCCAGACTTTCTGACCTTCCTTGACCACATCGGTGGTCTTGGCAACGCGGTCGGCAGCCAGCTGCGAGATGTGAACCAGACCGTCACGCGGACCAAAGAAGTTCACGAAAGCGCCGAAGTCAGCGGTCTTCACGACCGTGCCTTCGTAGATTTCGCCGACTTCCGGCTCGGCCACAATCGAGTGAATCCACTTCTTGGCGGCTTCGATTTCCTTGCCGTTCGAAGAAGCGATCTTGATCGTGCCATCGTCTTCGATGTTGATCTTGGCACCGGTCTTCTCGACGATCTCGCGGATGACCTTGCCGCCCGAACCAATCACGTCGCGGATCTTGTCGGTCGGAATGTTCATCACTTCGATGCGCGGGGCGAATTCGCCCAGTTCCGCACGCGAAGACGAGATGGCCTTGCCCATTTCTTCAAGAATATGGATACGACCGCCCTTGGCCTGCTCCAGAGCAACCTTCATGATCTCTTCGGTGATACCGTCGATCTTGATGTCCATCTGCAGCGAGGTAATGCCGTTCTGGCTGCCTGCGACCTTGAAATCCATGTCGCCGAGGTGATCCTCGTCGCCAAGAATATCGGAGAGAACCGCAAAGCGCTCTCCTTCCTTGATGAGGCCCATGGCAATACCGGCGACCGGATTGGCAATCGGCACGCCTGCATCCATCAGCGCCAGCGAGGTGCCGCAAACGGTGGCCATCGAAGACGAACCATTGGATTCGGTCACTTCCGACACGGCGCGGATCGTGTAGGGGAACTGCTCGGCGGCTGGCAGCATCGGGTGGATTGCACGCCATGCGAGCTTGCCATGGCCGATTTCACGACGGCCGGGCGAACCCATGCGGCCGGTTTCACCAACCGAATAGGGCGGGAAGTTGTAATGCAGCATGAAGGACTGCTTGTAGGTGCCGGTCAGCGCGTCGATCATCTGCTCGTCTTCGCCGGTGCCGAGCGTTGCAACGACGATGGCTTGCGTTTCACCGCGGGTGAAGAGCGCCGAACCGTGGGTGCGCGGCAGAAGGCCGACTTCCGAGGTGATCGGGCGCACGGTCGAAAGATCGCGGCCATCGATGCGCAGTCCGGTATCGAGAATGTTCCAGCGAACAATCTTGGCCTGCAAATGCTTGAAGACGGTCGCAAACTGTTCAGCGGTCAGTTCAGTTTCTTCCACACCTTCGGGGAAGAAATGATCCTTGGCCTTGGCTTTTGCAGCGTCAACGGCTGCATAACGGGCCTGCTTTTCGGTGATCTTGTAGGCGTCGCGCAGATCGCCTTCAATGACGGCGAGAACCTTGGCTTCGAGCGCGGAAAAATCTTCCGGCTGGAAATCGCGGGGTTCTTTTGCAGCCACTTCCGCCAACTTGATGATCGCGTCGATGACCGGCTGGAAACCCTTCTGGCCGAAGACGACAGCGCCGAGCATTACTTCTTCGGAAAGTTCCTGTGCTTCGGATTCAACCATCAACACGGCTTCGCTCGTTCCGGCGACAACCAGATCGAGTTTGGATTCGGGCATTTCGTCGATGTTCGGGTTGAGCACATATTCGCCGTTGATATAACCAACGCGCGCACCGCCGATCGGGCCCATGAAAGGCACGCCCGAAATGGTCAGCGCTGCGGATGCGGCCACCATCGACAGGATGTCGGGATTGTTTTCCAGATCGTGCTGCACGACGGTCAAAACAACCTGCGTGTCGTTCTTGTAGCCATCGACGAACAGCGGACGGATCGGACGGTCGATCAGGCGCGAAACAAGCGTTTCGTTTTCGCTCGGACGGCCTTCACGCTTGAAGTAGCCACCGGGGATTTTGCCCGCGGCGTAGGTCTTTTCCTGATAATTGACGGTCAGCGGAAAGAAATCCTGACCGGGCTTTGGTTCCTTGGCAGAAACGACAGTGGCCAGAACCACGGTTTCGCCATAGGTAGCCAGAACCGCGCCGTCAGCCTGACGCGCGATCTTGCCGGTTTCGAGAATGAGCGGACGACCGCCCCATTCGATTTCGACTTTATGGGTATTGAACATATCTTGTCCTCATGTGGAAACGCAGCGCCGCAGGCGCCGGGCATTTCCGGGTTGGCGAACGTGCCACGGGCAAGACAACAGGAAGTTCGGTATTTCGGGCATACGCGTACCCAAACGAACTACCGGCAATCCTGCCCCATGACGGTCCTTGTCACGGAGCCTTCCGGCTCCCGGGCACCCGTCCGAAACCTTGTTTCGGGGCGGGCAGAAGGGTGTTACCCCTTATTCAAAAAATAAACGGGCGACGCTTTGCAACGTCGCCCGATTTCAACCTTAACGGCGCAGGCCCAGACGGGAAATCAGCGCCTGGTAACGCGCCTGATCGATGCCCTTGACATAGTCAAGCAGACGACGACGCTGCGATACCAGCTTCAGAAGACCGCGACGCGAATGATTGTCATTCTTGTGGCCCTTGAAGTGTTCGGTGAGGTTGGCGATACGCTCGGAGAGAACGGCAACCTGAACTTCAGGAGAACCGGTGTCACCTTCCTTGGTGGCGTATTCCTTGATCAATGCTTGCTTGCGCTCAGCGGTAATCGACATCGTACACCCTTTCTTGCATGAGAGGTAAAAGGTCGCCCGGGCCGGGATGTCGTCCAGCGCGGGCCATGAACTCGAAGAGCGAATGCTACAATCGATAAGCGGCATATAGTGCAAAAATGGCAGGAATGCCAGTCTGAAATATGCCGCCACTATTTGCGTCGTCAATCAGACGGTCGTAAACACCCGCTTTGGCTTGAACTGGCCATGCTCAATGGAACCGATGGCAAGCAGCTTGCCATGCGATGTCACGCAGGCCTCGTCCGCTTCAAGCGGCGCATCGCGTCCGCGCAGGATCACCGGATTGCCCAGACGCACGCGTTGCGCCTGATCATCGGAAAGGGGAACCTGCGGCAGACAATCGAGCGCTGCACCCGTATCGATCACCAATGCATCGAGATTGGAAAAATCGCGGCGCGGCGCAGGCTCGATGATCGAACCATCCTCGGCTTTGGGCGGCAGCGGCGGCCATGCGGCTTCCAGTTCCGCCAATGTCACGAAATCCTCGTCGGTGAAGGGCGCAACCTCGACACGGCGCAAATCCGAAATATGGCCGAAACAGCCGAGATCGCGGCCCATATCGCGGGCAAGCGAGCGCACATAGGTGCCCTTGGAGCATTCGACTTCGAATTCGGTGCGGTTTTCGTCGGGCGTGCCAACGATTTCAAGACGGTCGATCTCGACCTCACGCGCCGGAATGTCCACCGTTTCGCCCTCACGTGCCAGATCATAGGCGCGTTCACCGGCGATCTTGATGGCCGAAAACTGCGGTGGCACCTGCGAGATCACGCCGGTATAGTTGGGCAGCAATGCCTCGACATCGGCCACGGACGGACGCTTGTCGGAAGTCTTGGTCGGCTCGCCTTCGAGATCATCCGTCGAGCGTTCTTCGCCCCATGTGACCGTGAAGCGATAGACCTTGGTGCCGTCCATCACATAAGGCACGGTCTTGGTGGCCTCGCCCAGTGCAATCGGCAACATGCCCGATGCCAGCGGATCGAGCGTTCCGGCATGACCGGCTTTTTCCGCGTTGAACAGCCATTTGATCTTCGAGACGGCTTCCGTCGATCCCATTCCTTTGGGCTTGTCAAAAATGACCCAGCCGGAAACCGGACGACCTTTTTTCTTGCCTCGTCTTGCCATGCTTTATGCGTCTCCATCGCGCGACGTTTTATCGTCGCTTGTATCGTCTGTGTCTTCATCATGTGCCAGATCACGTGCCACTTCCGGCGAACGGAGCAGTGCGTCAATCTTGGAAAAATTGTCAAAACTCGTATCAGGACGGAAACGGAATTCCGGCATATATTTCATCTGGTTAAGGCTTGAGGATACACGACCGCGAATGAATTTCGCGTGTGATGCCAAGGCCTTGATGACGGGCTGCACATCCGTGCTGCCCAGCGGCGTGATGAAACAGGTCGCGATTTTCAGATCTGGCGACATGCGCACTTCCGACACCGAAATAACCGTGCGCTCAATCAGATCGTCGCGGATTTCACCGCGCGAAAGCAATTGCGCCAATGCATGACGCACCTGTTCGCCCACACGAAGTTGGCGCTGTGAAAGGCCGCCTGAACTTTTCGGGTCTGGAGAACGTGCCATCCTCATCTCTTTTCTATTAAACGCGATCAGGCTGGAGCAAAGGCCCGCAACCTTATCTCATTGTTTGTTTAACGCATTTCAAAAACGCGAAATCTCACGCATATTTCAGGAAATGCCTAACCACAGACCCGACGGGAATCAGACCCTCGAGACCGGGTACGAAAGGCCCGTCCGCAAAGTTGCGGACGGGCTGAACTTAGCCGCATGTCGCCAATCAGAGCGTGCGCGTGACGTGCTCGACGCGGAACGCTTCGATGGTATCGCCTGCGCGGATATCGTCGTAGTTTTCGAACGCCATACCGCATTCCTGACCGCCCGGCACTTCAGCCACTTCGTCCTTGAAGCGCTTGAGTGTCTTGAGCTTGCCTTCGTGGATGACCACGTTGTCGCGGATGAGGCGCACGCCTGCACCACGCTCGACCTTGCCTTCGGTGACACGGCAACCGGCAACCTTGCCGACCTTGGTGATGTTGAAGACTTCGAGAATTTCGGCATTGCCAAGGAAGGTTTCGCGACGTTCCGGCGACAGAAGACCCGACATTGCTGCCTTCACATCATCGATGAGATCATAAATGATGTTGTAGTAGCGAATTTCAGAACCCTGCTGTTCGGCAGCGTCACGGGCCTGCTTGTTGGCACGCACGTTGAAGCCGATGATGGCAGCATTCGAGGCTTCGGCGAGCGACACGTCGCTTTCCGTAATACCACCGGCGCCCGAATGCACGATGCGTGCACGCACTTCGTCGGTGCCGAGCTTGTCGAGCGCTGCAATAATGGCTTCGACCGAACCCTGAACATCGCCCTTGATGAGCAGCGGGAATTCCTTGGTACCGGAAACCTGAAGCTGGCTCATCATGTGCTCGAGCGAACCACGCGAACCGGTCTGGCGAGCGGCTGCCTTGTCACGCGCCAGACGCTGGCGGTATTCGGCAATTTCACGTGCCTTGGCTTCGTTCTGCACCACGGCAAAACGGTCACCTGCCTGCGGCGTGCCCTGAAGGCCGAGAATCTCGACCGGCATGGCGGGACCCGCTTCCTTGACGTGATCGCCATGGTCGTTGACGAGTGCACGCACACGACCCCATTCGTTGCCTGCGGCAATGATGTCGCCTGGATGCAGCGTGCCCTTCTGGACGAGAACGGTCGCAACCGAACCACGACCGCGGTCGAGCTGGGCTTCGATGACCACGCCTTCGGCGGTACGGGTCGGATCGGCCTTGAGATCAAGGATTTCAGCCTGCAACAGAACCGCTTCAAGCAGCTTGTCGAGGTTGATCTTGTTCTTGGCCGAGACTTCGACGTCGAGCACTTCACCGCCCATGGATTCCACGAAAACTTCGTGCTGCAGAAGGGCGGTACGAACCTTTTGCGGATCAGCGGCAGGCTTGTCGATCTTGTTGATCGCCACGATGATCGGAACACCGGCAGCCTTGGCGTGATTGATCGATTCAATGGTCTGCGGCATGACGCTGTCGTCGGCTGCGACCACCAGAATGGCGATATCGGTTGCCTGCGCGCCACGGGCACGCATCTGGGTAAAGGCTGCGTGGCCCGGCGTATCGATGAAGGTGATCTTCTGGCCGTTCTGTTCGACCTGATAGGCGCCGATATGCTGGGTGATGCCACCGGCTTCGCCCGACACAACATTGGCGTGACGGATCGCATCGAGCAGCGAGGTCTTGCCGTGATCGACGTGGCCCATGATGGTCACGACCGGCGGACGCGATACCAGTGCGCTTTCGTCATCAGCCACGTTGAAGATGCCTTCTTCAACGTCCGATTCAGCAACGCGCTTGACGGTGTGGCCGAATTCCTCGGCGATCAGCTGCGCGGTATCGGCATCGATCACATCGCCCGGCTTCATCATCTGGCCCTGTTTCATCAGGTACTTGATGATGTCGACCGAACGTTCGGTCATGCGCTGTGCGAGTTCCTGAAGCGTAATGGTTTCAGGCACGATAACCTCACGCGAAATCTTTTCGCGGGTTTCCTGCATCTGCGAGCGCTTGAACTTTTCCTGACGACGGCGCATGGCCGAAAGCGAACGCGAACGGCCTTCGTCTTCCAGATTGCTGGTCAGTGTCAGCTTGCCGCGACGGCGATCATCCTCGCCCTTGACGACCTTGGGCGCGCGGACTTCCGGCTTGGCCGGAGCGCCACGACGATTGGCGGACGGGCCGCGACGGTCATCGTCATCGGACTGCGCAGGCCTGCGAAGCTGGCTCTGCGGCAAGGGCTTGTCGGGACCGGGTGCAGCATCTGCCAGCGAAGGTGCCGATGGGCGTCCACCCTGTTGCGGGCGACCACCTTGAGGACGCGCACCCTGCGGTGCATCGCGACGCTCAGTGCGGGCCTCGCCCTGCGGCACGCGCTTGGCAGCCTCTGCTTCAGCCTTGCGGCGCGCTTCGGCCTCAGCGGCACGGCGAGCTTCTTCCTCGGCCTGACGGCGCTCGGATTCTTCGCGTTCTTTGGCGCGGCGCGCATCTTCCTCGGCGCGGCGCTTGGCCTCTTCGGCAGCGCGGGCGCGATCTTCAATCTCGCGGGCCTGCGCGCCTTCGAGCGCACGGCGACGGGCATCCATTTCAGAACGCGACAGCGTGTTGAGCACCATTCCGGAGCGATCAGCAGGGCGCGGACGCTGTGAGGTCTGCGGAGCCGAATTGCGCTGCACTGGACGCTGTTGCGCGACATGCGGCTTGGACACAGGCGCTGCAGGCTTCGGCGCGGGAGCAGCCGGTTTTGCTGCAGCCGGTGCGGGCGCTGCGACGGGTGCCGGGGCAGACGCTGGCTTTGCCACTTCTGCTGCCTTGGCTTCAACTGCGGCAGATGCCGGAGCAGATACCGGTGCCTGTGCAGGCGCAGGCGTCGGTGTTGACGTGGGTGCGGCAGGTGCCGTTGATGCTGGCGCAGGCGTAGGCGCTGTTGCTTCCGGCTTTTCATCTGGCCGTGAGAATTTGCGCTTCTTGGTTTCAACGACGACAGCCTTCGTGCGGCCGTGGCTAAAACTCTGGCGCACGGTGCTCTGCTCGACACCTGGCCGCTTGAGGGTCAGGGTCTTCTTGGTGTTGACGCTCAGCGTCTTGTCGTCGTTTGTCTTATCGCTCATTACGTTCCGTTTCCTTCGCGGCTCCGGCCGCCTTACCCGAGCATTATCCAACACGACCACGTCAGGTTGGATAATGCTCCAGTCACTTTCAACGCATAATCCGGCTCATATGCCCTTCTACGATTATGCTCTAATCAGAATTCGCAGCACTTTCGCCACGATAGCGATGCAAAAGCAGCGCCTTTTGAATGAAGCCTGCTGCCGCCTTCCCGTCCAGCACGGCTGCATGTATCACATTTCCACCCCCAAATGCCAAATCCATTTCTTCTCCTGTAAAAAGTGAGAAGGAGGGAATGTCGGGGCCTTCCATATGCACGACCGCGCGACGGGCCTGATCGTGCTTGCGCACACCGTCAGCCGCAGCTTCCTTGGCGTGCAACACCATCGCAGCGGCACCCGTGCGGATCGCCTGATCCACCTTGGCCGAACCTGACACCACGGCACCCGCCTTGCGGGCGAGCGCCAGACTGCCAATTGCGGATTTCGTCAGCAGCTGATCAACCAGCGCGCCAAGATCCGCCTGCGGTGTTACACCTTCCTTCAATGCGCGTGCAAAAAGCTTGCGCTTGACTGCCTCATCCACCAGATGCCGCTCGGCTTTCACCCAGCAGCCCCTGCCCGGCAGCTTTCTTTTCAGGTCCGGCACCACAGAGCCGTCCGGGCCTGCCACAAACCGGATCAGGTCTTCGGCAGTGCCGCTCTCGCGTGAAACGATACACATTCTATCGTTCATATCTTGTTCCACACGCCGTTGCGGTCTTGCCATAGTCCCGATTTCTAAACTTTGAGCGGCCTATCAGAGGATAGGTCGCATCACAACACCAAACTCAATTCCGGTGCAGGTCCAGTGCTGCCCCAAAACTGGACCAGCACCGGTTAGCCTCCGAAGCCGCATAGCTTACGCCCATTTTGCAACGAGCGTAAGAACCATACGATGCCTAAAGCCTTTAGGAAGCGACCTCTTCTTCGCCAGCTTCCACTTCGGCTTCGCCTTCCTGGGCTGCCGCAGCCAGTTCTTCTTCGGTGATCCAGCCAGCCTTGAGGCGGGCTGCAATCACCATCTGTTCGGCATCGACACGCGACACGTCGAAAGGTGTCAGCACACCGGCGTGATTGATGGTGTCGTTTTCCTTGCGTTCGCGCCAGCCGACAAGATCATCGACCGCGTAACCGGCAAAATCCTCGACGCTCTTCACGCCGTCTTCACCGACCGCAACCAGCATCGCAGACGTCAGGCCCGGCAGTTCGCGCAAGTCGTCTTCGACGCCCAGTTCCTTGCGGCGAGCGTCAAGCTCGTTTTCGATACGCTCCAGATATTCGCGCGCACGATCCTGAATTTCGCCCGCCGTATCGTCGTCGAAACCGTCGATGGAAGCGATTTCACCCGGCTCGACATAAGCGAGTTCCTCGACCGAAGCGAAACCTTCGGAAGCCAGAACCTGACCGACCATTTCATCGACATTAAGCGCGTCCATGAACAGGCCCGAACGTTCGGTGAATTCCTTCTGGCGGCGTTCGGATTCTTCATCCTCGGTCAGGATATCGATATCCCAGCCGGTCAATTGCGATGCGAGGCGGACATTCTGGCCGCGACGACCGATCGCAAGTGATAATTGGTCATTGGGGACCACAACTTCAATACGCTCGGCGTCTTCATCCAGAACAACCTTGGCAACTTCTGCCGGCTGCAATGCATTGACGATGAAGGAAGCCGCATCCGGCGACCATGGAATGATGTCGATTTTTTCGCCCTGCAATTCGCCGACCACCGCCTGAACGCGGGAGCCGCGCATACCCACGCAGGCACCGACCGGATCAATCGAAGCATCGCGCGAAACAACCGCGATCTTGGCGCGTGAACCCGGATCACGGGCTACCGACTTGATCTCGATAATGCCGTCATAGATTTCCGGCACTTCCATGGTGAAGAGTTTTGCCATGAAGGAAGGATGAGTGCGCGAGAGGAAAATCTGCGGACCGCGCTGTTCGCGGCGCACGTCATAGACATAGGCGCGGATGCGGTCGCCATAACGGAAAGCTTCACGCGGGATCAGTTCGTCGCGGCGCACGATGGCTTCACCGCGCCCGAGATCGACGATCACATTGCCGTATTCGACGCGCTTGACGCTACCATTGACGATCTCGCCGACGCGATCCTTGTATTCATCATACTGATGGTCGCGCTCGGCCTCGCGCACTTTCTGCACAATGACCTGCTTGGCGGACTGGGCGGCGATACGGCCAAATTCCATCGGCGGCAGCTGGTCGGCAATAAAATCACCGATCTGCGCGTCAGGATTGCGATCACGTGCAGTGAACAGCGAAATCTGCGTGGCATAGTCTTCGACAGTCTCGACGACTTCGAGCAGGCGCTGAAGCTTGATCTCGCCCGACTTTGCATTGATGTCGGCGCGGATGTTGCTTTCCTGACCGTAACGCGAACGCGCGGCCTTCTGGATCGCATCGGCCATGGCCGCAAGAACGATCTCGCGGTCAATCGACTTCTCGCGTGCGACCGCATCGGCGATCTGCAGAAGTTCCAGCCTGTTAGCACTGACTGCCATGGGTCTCTCCTTGGTGTCGCAACCGGCTTCTCCTTGCGCCGGGTGCCTGAATTCTATTTCTGGTCCGTTTCAGCTTCCGCCGTGTCGTTTTCCGACTCGCCACCCAGATCATCGCCGGGAATGCGGCCTTCGCGCAGGGCCTTGTCCTTGCGCAGCGCATCGCGAATGAGATCATCGGTGAGAACCAGACGCGCATCCGAAATCAGATCGTAAGGAATGCGCACAACCGGCTCATTGCCGTAGGAAATCTGGTCGCTTTCGATGGTCAGCGCGTCTGCGTCACCAACCACGATGCGACCGCGAAATTTCTTGCGTCCTTCATGGACGATCGACGTTTCAACACGGGCGATATGACCGGCCCAGTCGGAAAAATCGGATTTGCGCACCATGGGACGGTCGATGCCCGGCGAGGAAATCTCAAGATGATACTTGCCGCTGATCGGGTCTTCCACGTCAAGAACGGGCGCCACCGTGCGGCTGAGAAGCTCACAATCCTCAACGGTCATGGTGCCGTCGGGCCGTTCCGCCATGATCTGCAAGGTCTGGCCATTCAGCCCCGAAAGCCGCACGCGCACCAGACGGAAGCCAAGCGTATTGATGACAGGTTCCACGATGCCCGCTACTTTGGCATCCACGCCCGTTTCACGAATGATGCGATCATCCGCAACAATCGCTGCTGCTTCATTGCCTTCAATCTGCTGCGTCAAGCCGATAAAACCTCATTTTAAGGGTCACAGGTAACAAAAAAGAGCGGGACCGGGTGGCCCCACTCTTGTTCACATGACCAAGAATTTGACATTTATATACCAGCGGACGCAGGTTTTTTCAAGGCCGCAATTCATCCGCCATCAAAGACGGATGAAAGTGAGATAAGCGGCCACCCTGCCCTCGCGAAACGCCTTGGCTTCATAGCGCGTGCCGGGCCAGCCCTCATAGGCATCTTGCCAGTCGGACGGACCTTCGGCCTGCCACTCAAAGGCTGGATGCCTGCGGCAATGCTGGAGCGTCCAGTTGACATAATGCTCGATGTCGGAGGCAAAGCGGAATTTCGCGCCGGGTTTCAAGACACGCGCAAAACGGTCGAGATTGGCGTCGCTCACAAAACGCCGCTTCCAGTGACGGCGCTTGTGCCACGGATCGGGATAGAAAAGATCAAGCCCCGAAAGCGAGGCATCGGGCAGCCAGTCGAGAACCGCCGTTGCATCTTCATCGTAAAGGCGCAGATTGGGGCGTGGTGTCTGATCGAGTGCGGCCAGCATTTTGGCCATGCCGTTGATGAAAGGCTCGATCCCGATAAAGCCGGTTTCAGGGTAGCGGCCACTCTCATGATGGAGATGCTCACCGCCACCAAAACCGATTTCAAGACGCACGGCCTCAACCGGAATATCATACAGGCTCGTTAAATCCTGCGGCGCAGGCGCATCGAGATCGAGTTTTATGCGCGGCAGCAAATCACCAAACAGATCACTCTGATGCGGGCGAAGCGGTTTGCCGTGACGGCGGCCGAAAAAATTTCCGGCCGCGCGTACCTTGTGGTGTTCATCACTCATAATGACCAATCAAGCCGAAAGAGCGCTCTTCAAGACCTTGGCCAGATCGGTCTTTTCCCATGAGAAAGAACCATCACGACCCGGCTTGCGGCCAAAATGGCCATAAGACGAGGTTTTGGCATAGATCGGCTTGTTGAGATCGAGATGCTTGCGGATACCGGTCGGCGACAGGTCCATGACCTCGCGCAAGGCCTTTTCGACCGCGGCTTCGGCCACCTTGCCGGTTCCATGCAGATCGACATAGACTGACAGCGGCTGTGCCACGCCGATGGCATAGGCAAGCTGGATTGTGCAGCGGTCTGCAAATCCGGCCGCAACCACGTTCTTGGCCAGATAGCGCGCGGCATAAGCGGCAGAACGATCGACCTTGGTCGTGTCCTTGCCCGAAAAGGCACCGCCGCCATGCGGTGCTGCACCACCATAAGTATCGACGATGATCTTGCGGCCCGTCAGTCCTGCATCACCATCGGGTCCGCCAATGACGAATTTGCCGGTCGGGTTGATGTACCAGTTGCAACCGCTCGCAATCGGCAGATCGTCAAGCGCATCACGGATATAGGGTTCGACAACGCTGCGCACTTTCTTTGAATCCCAGCTTGCATCGAGATGCTGGGTAGAAAGCACGATCTGGGTGATTTCGGCGGCCTTGCCGTTCTCGTAACGCACCGTCACCTGGCTCTTGGCATCGGGGCCAAGCTTTCCGGCATCACCCTCGCCCTTGTGGCGAGCTTCGGCGAGTTTTTCGAGAATCTTGTGCGAATAATAAATCGGTGCTGGCATCAGATCAGGCGTCTCGCGGCAGGCATAACCGAACATGATGCCCTGATCGCCAGCACCTTCCTCACCCTGTCGGTCGGCGGCATTATCGACGCCCTGCGCAATATCGGCTGATTGCGGATGCAGGAGCACATCAACTTTCACGGTACGCCAGTTGAAACCGTCTTGCTCATAGCCGATTTCGCGGATCGCCCTGCGTGCCGCCGAACGGAACCGCGACGGATTGATGAGCGGATGACCGGCCTTGTCGTGGGCGATTGCGCCGTCCTTATCCTTCTTCAGGAACGTTTCTGGAACCCGCACTTCCCCGGCAATCACCACGCGGTTGGTGGTGGCCAGCGTTTCGCAGGCGACGCGGACAGACCAGGGATCGACGCCGCTGCGGCGCGCTTCCTTATAGATCATGTCAACGATTTCATCGGAAATGCGATCGCAAACCTTGTCCGGATGACCTTCAGACACCGATTCGCTGGTGAAGAGATAAGAACTGCGCGACACGGGTAACCCCTCTTGAAAATCCAACGGCACGAATGCGCCGTCATGGAAACACAGTAGCGCCCGGAACTCACCGGGCGCATGCATGTGTTAGCGAAAATGGGAATAAACCGTCAATGCAAATTCCTGCTCTACCAGCCCGCTCCTTGAAAATTTCGTTCCAAAGAGGCTTTTATTCGGTATCGGCAGCGAGCGATTTCACCAGATCGATGATCTTGCGGCGCACTTTCGGATCCGAAATCTTGGTAAAGGCCCGCGTGAGCTGCACGCCTTCGTTGGAACTCAGGAAATCAACCACATAGGTTGCTTCATTGTCTTCGGCAAAGCCGCTTGCGGAAGGGGTGCCAGAACCGGGTGCATCTTCGAAGAAAAAGGACACAGGAACATTGAGAACGGAAGAAATCGCCTGAAGGCGGCTGGCACCGACACGGTTGGTGCCTTTTTCATATTTTTGAATCTGCTGAAAGGTAATACCCAGATTCTCACCGAGCTTTTCCTGACTGAGGCCCAGCATGTTGCGGCGCAGCCGGATACGGCTGCCGACATGCACATCAATCGGATTCGGTTTCTTTTTATTTTCAACCATACAATTGTCACTCCTCGCGACTGCGAGCTTTCATTCATACCCTGTTCAAACGAACGGGAACATCATTATGTTTTGGGAGGTAGTCTGGCGTATTCGCGCAAGGAAACGTCGCTAAGAGTTCATAACATATAAACAGAATTACCCTGTCAATCAAAACGCCTGTGGAATGATAATCGAAATGCCACGCTAGCGGCCAGCAAGGTTAACAGGGCGATAACGGTCTGGAGCAAACCCGGCGCTTTTCCCCAGAACGGCGCACGGGCTGGGGATAAGTCGGCGTCGATCACACCAATCTCATTGAGTGAAAGATGATTGGTGATTCGACCGTAAGCATCTGTAACGGCTGAAATACCGTTATTGGCGGCGCGGATGAGCGGCAGGCCCTGCTCGACGGCGCGCAGCTGCGCCTGCCGGAAATGCTGGTAGGGACCCGGCGTGTCGCCATACCAGGCATCATTGGTCACATTGAGGATGGCATCCACCTTAGGTCCGCTGAAACCAAGCTCGTCGGGAAAGATCGCCTCGTAACAGATGAGCGGCAGAAAATGGATATTGTTGGTGACCGCAACGGCATGGCGCGAAGGTGCGGCAGTGAAACCGCCCGGCATTTCGACCACTTCCTGAAGGCCAAGCCCACGCAAGAAACCCTCGAACGGCAGATATTCACCAAAAGGCACCAGATGCACCTTGTCGGCAGCACCGACGATCCTGCCTTCATCATTGATTGAAAGAATGGAATTATAATAGCGGGGCGAGCTGCCATCGGCAGACATCTGTTCGCGCACAGCGCCGGTGAGAAGAAGCTGCCCCGGCTGTAAAGTCTCACCGATACGTGCCAGCGCCTGAGGGGTTGATGAGAGAAGATAGGGCACCGCCGTTTCCGGCCACACGATGGCATCGGGGCGCGGCTTGCCTTCCACTGACGGCCGGGCGGTCAGTTCAATCAACTTATCGAAGATCGAACGGCGCTCGCCATCGTCCCATTTCAGCGCCTGCGCGATGGAAGGCTGTACGATGCGGATCGTTAACCCGCCTTTTTGCTCACCGACGGCAGGCGCGCGCGACAAGGTCCATGCGCCGAAGCCCACATGCGCAACCGCAATCATCGCCGCAAGCGCCAGACCGCACCGCGCAAATCGTCCGCCTGCAAGAAGTGCCGGGCTTGCAAAAACCACAACGGCCAGCGCACTCATTCCGAAAAGACCAACCACAGCGACTGACTGCATGAGGAGTGGCGTTGGCATCACCGCATAGCCGATGGCATTCCACGGAAAGCCGGTCAAAAGAAAAGAGCGCAACCATTCAGCAAGCGCGAAACCAAAACTAAGCGCAAATATGCGCCCGATTCCGCCTGACCACAGGCCGCGCGCAATCAGAGTGGCAAAAGCATAGAAGATCGAGAGAAAAGCCGGCAGCCCCAGCACGGCCAGCGGCACGGCCCAGGCAAACTGCTCCGCATCGACCAGAAGTGCCGTCCCGATCCACCAAAGGCCGCAGACGAAATAACCGAAACCGAACCACCAGCCGACCAGCGCTGCGGGAAACAAACGCCTGATTGCTCCGGCATCCGGCGAAATACGCACACCGTCAATCAGCCAGATGAGAACGGGAAAAGAAACAAAGCCCGCAAGCAGAAAATCGTAGGGAGCCTGCGTCAGAGATGCGAAAGCACCACTTAAAAAAGCGACCAGCGCACGACGCCAACCGCTTAAAGAAGTGATCCTGCCCGCAATCTTTTCAATCATCGGGCCTCTTTTGAACTTCCAAGCCCCTCGCCTGCAAATCGTGCTTCATCATGCGAGCGATCATTGGTGTGCTCATGGCTGCCATCGCTCGCGGAAAGTGGCACAATGCGCACTTTCTTCACCCGGCGTGAATCGACTTCCAGCACATGGAGTTCATAACCGGGGATCGCCTGCACGACCTCACCCGTAACCGGAATCCGCCCCAGTACCGAGAAGATGAGACCGCCAACAGTGTCCACATCCTCACCATGCTCGCCAGTCTCGAAGGACGGACCGATTTTTGCAGCCAGTTCATCAAGGTCGGCGCGGGCATCAACGACAAAAACGCCATTGCCTTCGTCGGCCAGCATGATTTCTTCGTCATCATGTTCGTCTTCAATATCGCCGACAACCATTTCGACGATATCTTCGAGCGAAACCAGCCCGTCGGTACCGCCATATTCGTCGATGACCAGCGCCATCTGGATATGCGCGGCCTGCATGCGCGCCATCAGACCGCTCGCCATCATCGACGGCGGCACGAACAACAGCTTGCGCATGAGATCGAGTTCACCGATCGTGCGATTGAGATCAAGCCGACTCATATCGAACTCGACCGGCGTTTGCGGATGATCGGCTTCGCGCTTTTTCTGGCGTGTCTGCCGCGTGATGTAATTGAGCACGTCGCGGATATGGACCATGCCGCGCGGATCATCCAGCGTCTCGGCATAGACCGGCATGCGTGAATGACCGGATTCTTCAAACAGTTCCAGCAATTCCCACAAAGGCGTCGAAATCTCGACGGCCTCGATATCGGCGCGCGGGATCATGACATCCTCGACACGGATTTCACGCAGGCTCAGAATATTGTGCAGCATCGCCTTTTCTTCAGGCGAAAAGGCCTCATCGGGATGCCCCGCGGTGCTGGACAGCGCATCTGCCAGATCTTCACGCAGCGACGTTTGCTGACGCGAGCGCATGAATGGGAAAATATTCGACAGGATCGAACGCTTCTCGGCCGCTACGGGCCGCTGCGTACTTTGCCCTTCGGCATCCTGATTTTCGCCGCGATTATCACCGGCGGACGGGGGGTGTGATGTGTGATCAGCCATGGTCGTTCGTTGTTAAGGTCCTAATCGCATACAGCATAAGGGTCGGAGATGGCAAGAGCATGAAGGATTTCGCGCTCAAGGCGTTCCATTTCCTCGGCCTCCACATCCGTTTCGTGATCATAACCCAGAAGATGCAAAAATCCATGCACGACCAGATGAGTGAGGTGATTGTTGACAGGCTTGCCCTCGTCAGCAGCTTCGCGCGCGACGGTTTCATAAGCAATGACGATGTCGCCAAGCATCGGACCAGGCTGGCTGCCCGCCTTGACCGGAAAGGCAGGAAACGACAACACATTGGTCGCCTTGTCCTTGTCGCGCCACTGCGCGTTGAGAAGCTTGATCGACGCGTCATCGGTGAAGACGACACTCAATTCGCTTGGCGTGCGCTCAAGGCCCAGATTGGACCATGCCGCCTCAACCGCTTTTTGTACAAGGTCTTCAAGAATAGATTCGTCAGGCCATGGACCGGCCTCGATCATGATATCGATATCTATCGCGTTATCTGGCACGTTTATCGGCGACCTCCCATTCGGACAGGCCACATCATCCTTTCATTTGTGCGAAAGCCATCTGCTTAAAGCAGATGGCTTTCTTATAGATCATGCTTTCCCAGGCCGATTGCAAGAGCGCGATCAGTCGGTGCGCGTCGGCTTTTTGCCGTCGCGGTCATAGGCCCCGACAATGGCCGCAACCAGCGGATGGCGCACCACATCCTTTTCGGTGAAGCGCACCTTGATAACGCCTTCGACATCCTCAAGCACCCGAAGCGCTTCCACCAGACCCGATTTCTGACCGGGGGGCAAATCGATCTGGCTTGGATCGCCGGTCACGATCATGCGTGATCCTTCGCCGAGACGCGTCAAAAACATCTTCATCTGCATCGATGTGGTATTCTGCGCTTCATCGAGAATGACCGCTGAATACGCCAGCGTGCGTCCGCGCATGAAGGCAAGCGGCGCGATCTCGATCACACCGGCGGTCAAGGCGCGTTCGACCTTTTCCGCAGGCATCATGTCGTAAAGCGCATCATAAAGCGGGCGCAGATAAGGATCGACCTTTTCCTTCATGTCACCGGGCAGGAAGCCGAGACGCTCGCCCGCCTCCACCGCCGGACGCGACAGGATGATGCGCTCGACAAGTCCGCGCTCCAGAAGCATTGCGGCATGCGCCACGGCGAGATAGGTCTTGCCGGTACCCGCAGGGCCGACGCCGAAGACCAGTTCGGAGCGGTCAAGCGCGCGCATATAGGCGTCCTGCGTCGGCGTGCGGGCAAAGATCGTCTTCTTGCGCGTGGAAATCTGAGCGGCGGACAGCCTGCCCTTGTTTTCCAGTGTCGGCAGGCTCAACTGGTCATCAGCAGCGACCGCCATGCGCAATGCGCCATCGACATCGGATACACTTAGTTCATGGCCTTTCTGCACGCTCTCATAGAGATGATCGAGCGCACGCCGCGCCTGTTCGGTGGCCGTCGGCTCGCCCCGGATCGACAATTGGTTGCCCTTGGAGCGAACATCGACACCGAGCTTTTGCTCGATACGCGCCAGATTTTCATCAAACTGGCCATAAAGCGCGCTCGCCAGACGGTTATTGTCGAAGGTCAAGACGATGTGGGCCATGTCAGAGGCCCCATTGGGTGAATTATGCGCCGGTTCAATCACCGGGCTTTTTTGCGTATTACTGGTTGGCTTTGCAGATTTTTGGACAGACTTCAGCTTTTCCGTAGCGCTCAACCGTATCTCCTCAAGAGTTCACGCATTGCAATCAAAGTTGCGACAGCATTCTCGGCAAGAGACTCACGCGCCGAAACATCCGCCTGTTAACCATCATGCATTCAGGCTGGTTTTTGCGCAATAAGACTATTGGTGCCGGTGGCAACAATTTTCACAGGAATAATATCACCGACCACATTGCTGCAGTTTTCGACGACCGCTGGCAGAAGCCATGGCGAACGGCCCATCATCTGCCCCGCCTCGCGGCCCGGCTTTTCAATGAGCACATCCATCTCGCGCCCAATCATCGAATTCTGAAAGGCGTATTGTTGTTCCGCCAGAAGTGCTTGCAAGCGTTGCAGCCGCTCGTCCTTGACCGCTTCTTCGACGTGATCGGACAAATCCGCACCCGGCGTTCCCGGACGCGGCGAATATTTGAACGAATAGGCCTGCGCGTAATGCACATCGCGCACGAGCTGCATCGTATCCTCGAAATCCTGATCGGTTTCGCCGGGAAAACCGACGATGAAATCGCCCGACAGCGCCATGTCGGGGCGGACCGCACGGATACGTTCGATGAGCCGCACATATTCATCCGCCTTGTGACGGCGGTTCATGGCCTTGAGAATACGGTCGGAACCCGACTGAACAGGAAGATGCAGATAAGGCATCAATTGCCGCAGATCACGATGCGCGGCAATCAAGCTGTCGTCCATGTCGCGCGGATGGCTGGTCGTATAGCGAAGCCGTGCAACGCCCGGAATGCGCGCCAGACGAAACAGCAATTCGCCAAGGCCCCATTCGCGGCCATCATCGCCCGCGCCGTGCCAGGCATTGACGTTCTGGCCCAAAAGTGTGAGTTCGCGCACGCCGCTATCGGCAAGGCGTTCAGCTTCCGCCACAATCTGTTTCACACTGCGCGAGACTTCCGAGCCGCGCGTGTAAGGCACAACGCAGAACGTACAGAACTTGTCGCAGCCTTCCTGCACGGTCAAAAATGCGGAGACGCCGCGTTTGCGGACCTCTTCGCGCTTGGGCGCAGGCAGATGCTCGAACTTGTCTTCGAGCGCATAGTCTGTTTCGACGACTTTTTCGCCTGAACGCACACGCGCCAGCGCATTGGGCAGGCGGTGATAGGTCTGTGGCCCAATGACCAGATCGACATTGGGCGCGCGGCGCAGGATTTCCTGTCCTTCGGCCTGCGCGACGCAACCGGCGACACCAATGGTCAGCTCCCGGCCATCGGCTTGCCGCTTGTCCTTCATCTTGCGCAGACGGCCAAGCGCCGAATAGAGCTTTTCCGATGCCTTTTCGCGGATATGGCAGGTGTTGAGCAGCACCAGATCGGCGTCATCCGGCGTGTCGGTCGCGACATAGCCTTCCGCGGCAAGGCTATCGGCCATGCGCTGACTGTCATAGACATTCATCTGGCAGCCATAGGTTTTGACAAAAACCTTGCGCGTGTTGCTGCCTGCCGGTGCTTTTAAGATATCGGTGCTATTTTCGCTCATGCGCGGCTATCTACAGCTTTTATCGTCGCTTTGAAAGGTGACAAACTTGTCGCTTTTATTCTTCGGGAATGTCCCGGCCCAGAATCGATGTTTGCAGCAATGCACGTACCTTGCCTTCCATGCTACGCGCCAGCGCCTTGCGGTCCGTAGTCGCCGTCACCATCACCGGCTCGCCAAAACGCACCTCGACGTCGATGGCACCTTCACGCAAGATACCCTTCAAATGCGGCATCAGCTCGACATCGCCCGGCCATGAAGCAATCGGGCGATGATAACGCCCCATCGTCATGCCATGTACGTGTGTGTAGGCAATCGCCACCGGCTGCACCACCACTTCCGCAACGCCTGCTTCGCGGATTGCCGCGTGCGCCGCGCCAAAAAGGGCTGTCTTGAATGGCAATACGCGATTGCCGTCCGAAGTGGTTCCTTCGGGAAACAGCACCATGGCGTCGCCTGCGATCAGACGCTTTGCGATCTCGGATGCCTGCTCGCCGGTTTTGCCGCGCCGTTCGCGCTCGACGAAAACGGTGCGCTGCAAAATGGCCATATGGCCGAAAACCGGCCAGTCGCGTACATCGGACTTGGCAATGAACGACACCTGCCCCACCGCCGACAGGACGATGATATCGCTCCATGACGTATGGTTGGCGACCAGCAGCAGCGGACGCCCTTGATGCATTTCCCCCACGGTGCGGATACGAAACCCGAACAGCCGCGCCGCAATGCAATGAAAGAGTTTCGGCAGGCTGCGCTTCCAGCCGTTTTTGAGTTTCAAAAATAAATATTGAAACGGGATCAGCGTGAGGCACAGCGCCACCATGCCCGCAACGACGATAAAAATGCGGATCGCGCCGATCATTGCGGCATCTTGGCATTGCGCACCAGATCGCGGCGCAGAATGAGTGCAGATGAGCGCCCCTCGGGGGTTTCATAATAGGCCGGACGATCCCCGACCTTGTGAAAACCTAACCGCCGATAGAGCGCCTGTGCTGCCACATTGGCGGCATCCACTTCCAGAAACAGCGTCTCACTGCGCTCCTGATAAAGATGGCGCAGCACAGCATCCATCAAGGCGCGGCCAACGCCTTTTCTCTGCTGCCCCGGATCAACCGCTATGGTCAGAATTTCTGCCTCACCCGCCACCAGCCGCGCCAGCACAAAACCGCAAACCGCATCGGGCTTGCCCTGCGGACGCGCCACGAAGCCGAAAACCGTATCCTGCGCAATCAGCGAACGGAAATCATCCGAACTCCAGCCATGATGAAAGGTTAAGGCGTGAATGGGTTGGATCGCCTGGCTGTCCTTGACAGTGAGCGGCTCCACCGAAACCGGTCTGCGCGCAAAGCGCTCAAACGACAAGCCCATCATCACTTATGCTCCAGCTGGCTTGCGCGGTAACGCAAAACCCACCTGCGGCTTGGCATCGGGTCCACGCATATAAAGCGGTTTTGGCGCGTCCCCCGGCGCACGCTGTGCGCCAAGCCGTGCATAGGTTTCAATCCGGGCTGTCGTCTCAGTCGAACCCAATGCAAATACGCCACCCAAGGCGTCATTGATGGATGCGGCGGCGGAACCGGCAAGCACGGTATCGTCTGACAGCGTGCGGGCATAGGCTTCAGCCTCTTCACGCGAAAAGATCAGTGGTTTCGACACTGGATGCAGCCCGGTATCAAAGCCTTGCGCATAAATCTCGCCGCGATGCGCATCAAGAAACACCGCCACCGGTTTTCCGGCGCTCTTGTCGTGGGTTTCAAAGGCCAAAGCCTCAAAGGTGGTAATGCCGACGGCCGGACAATCGAGCGCAAGCGCAAAGCCGCGCGCCGCAGAGACGCCGATGCGCACGCCGGTGAACGACCCGGGACCGACATTGACCGCCACGCGATCAATGTCGCTGATCAAGACGTCTGCTTGCGCGAGCGCACGCTCAATATATTCCATCAGCACTTCGGCATGACCCTTGCCGATATTCTCGCTGGCCGCACCAAGAACGGCATCGCGGTCAGAATCAAGAACTGCGGCGGCACACCAGGAAGCTGCGGTATCGACTGCAAGTATTTTCATAGCGGTTGCGTAAATCAGATTTGGTCTGCCGACAAGCTAAAGCACAGAAAGGTCGGTAAAATTCAGCGCAATGCATGGAACCAAATCCGCTCTCCCACGTTTTAAGCACAGGTGCAGGATCGCGCCAGCCTTGTTGCGGCTTTTTACAGGTCCGGCAGGCTGCTTACGCATGATCCATTGCACCACGTCTGACGAACTCGCAATCGTCGAAAGCCGGACTGAATGTGACCGGCACCAAAAAGGATATGAGGATAAAATGTCCAAGAAGTCGATGCATGCAACCCGCAACGATCTTCCCTCCAATGCCAAGACGACGGTGATTGCACTTTTAAACGAAAATCTTGCCGCAACCATAGATCTTGCGCTGATTACCAAGCAGGCACACTGGAACCTCAAGGGTCCGCAATTCATTGCCGTCCATGAAATGCTCGACACGTTCCGTGCCGATCTTGATGATCATGTCGATACGATTGCCGAACGCGCCGTGCAGCTTGGCGGCACAGCGCTCGGCACGACTCAGGTCGTAGCTAATGAGACAAAACTAAAACCTTACCCGACCGATATTTATGCGGTGCATGACCACCTCGGCGCATTGATAGAGCGCTATGGCGATGTCGCCAATCTCTTGCGCAAATCGATCAAGGATGCCGATGAAGCCGGTGACGATAACTCGGCGGATATTTTTACCGCCGCTTCGCGCTCGCTCGACAAGGCGCTATGGTTCCTCGAAGCGCATGTGCAGGAAAAGAACTGATCAGAGCGCTTAATCTCCAAGCAAATCCCAGTCCTTTGGACTGGGATTTGCTTAACTATATTCGGTTTGTTAATGGCATTGAAGATATTCGTGCCATGCTGCGCACCTATTTTAAAAGCTATCTCAACTACTTAGATATGGCGTTTATCTCCTCCGCCTTCAACCACCCGTGCGATAGGCATTATCGAGAAAGTCCGCGATATTAATCACGTATCGGTCGAGATAGTCCTCGGGTAGGAACGCCCCCTGCTGTTTTAATAGAAAACGCGTGCGGTGATGAATACATGATGCCTGATCATCGTTGGACATGAAGCCGTTAAAATAGGTCGCAAAGGTGGCCGCGACGATATCAATGGCATCATTGCGAGCGTTTGTTGCTTTACGCTGGACACGGCCTTGGCTAACGAGCCACATCAGATAAACGCAATGGGCAAGGCTGTGCCTGTATAAGAAATGATTGAAAACATGTTCGTGATGCGGCCACTTTGGCTTATCTGGATGCGCATCGAATGACCGTTCGGTAAGCCTAAAAACTATCTCGAAAAATTTCTCAGCAGTTGTCTGTTTCCAAGTTTCTTTCAGCCGCATTCGCCTGATTTCATCCTTGGTAAAGGCCGATGAAAACGCCGCAATATCTACCTTCATATTCTCAGCTTTTCTTAGAATCCTGGTAGCGTAGTCATCCGCTATCTTAATTCTTTCTGAGAGTTGGCTTTGAATATTCCCATCGCCTGCTTTGGCTCTCGCTAAGATGCTCGGAAAATCCCGAAAGCCTGCGGTTTGCTCCTTATCAATAAAACCATCTGTAAAACTGACTGTGCACGGGTCCACAAGGCAGGCATCCCAATTTCCTTTTAAAACAAGTATCTGGGTCGGAAAATCTTTCAAAACGGCCCATGATTCTCCGATAGAAGCAGGGGTGCCCAAATGAAACGATTCCATTGCCATATAATCGGGTATTACGGCTTTGTTTCCTGACGACAGCAAAAGAAAGGCTCTGAGTTCTTCACTGTGCATTCGGTTACTATCAATAACGATCTGCATTTTCCTGACGGCCTATCTGTTTTGTCATTTTAACATGATAGGTCATTTGAGCCTTAGCCCGTAAGCGTTCCTCTTCTTCTCGAATAAAAAATGAAAGCCGGGCTACGCTTCGGCTTTCATGAATTAACTTAATAAAATCAGTCGGCCCATTCGCCGCGCCGCATGACCGGCTCGCGGCTGCCATCGGCATGGACGCCATCGACATCGATCTGGTCTGAGCCGATCATCCAGTCGATATGGATGAGGCTAGAATTGCCGCCCTGTGCTGCGATCTGTTCTGCCGACAAGTTTGCGCCATCGACAAAGCATTTCGAATAGCACTGGCCGAGCGCGATATGGCTTGCGGCGTTTTCATCAAACAGCGTGTTGTAGAACAAAAGCCCGCTCTGGGAAATCGGTGAGGAATGTGGCACCAGCGCCACCTCCCCGAGCCTTCTTGCGCCTTCATCGATGTCCAGCACTTTTGCAAGCACTTCTTCACCACGGCTTGCCTTGGCCTCGATGATACGCCCGCCTTCAAAACGCACGGCAATATTGTCGATCAGCGTTCCCTGATGCGACAGCGGCTTGGTGCTCGACACATGACCATCGACGCGCAGCGCATGCGGCGTGGTGAACACCTCTTCGGTCGGAATGTTAGGATTGCAGGTAATGCCGTTCTTGGCCGTCGATGCACCGCCGTGCCATTCGTGTCCATCGGCAAGCCCGACAGTGAGATCGGTACCCGGGCCTTTGAAATGCAGCGCACTGAAAGCTTTGCCGTTGAGGTGCCGCGTGCGTGTGCGCAGTGCCGCATTATGCGCCGCCCATGCGCCGACCGGATCTTCGACATCGACGCGCGAGGCAGCAAAAATCGCCTCGGCCAGCTTGCGGGTCGCGACATCCGGTGCATCTTCGGGAAACATCAGCTTCGCCCAATCAGGATTGGGATAGGAGACGATGTTCCAGTTGATATGGAAACCGGCAATTTTTTCGAGTGCTGGCTGATAGGCCTTCGAATTGGCGCGGTTGGCACGCGAAACTTTGGACGCATCCTGTGACGATAAAAGCATCGGATTGTCGGCGGCAATGGCAAGGCGTGCAGCCCCGTTTGCATAGGCTTTTGCCATGCCCTCATAAAGCCAGTCCGAGGCACGATCGAAACTTTCATCGGGCGCATTTTCATATCGCGCCAGCGCGATTGCATCATCGGCAAAGAACGGTGTTACCAGCCCGGCACCGGCCTTATAGGCGTGCTTGGCGATCAGGCGCACCAGCGGCAGCGCCACAACCGGGGCCGTGACGACCAGATCCTGCCCCTCATGCAGTTGCAGCCCGACACGAACAGCAACCTCCGCCAGACGCTCGAGTTTAACCGGGTCGATAACGGATTGATGCGTTGTATCATTGCCCATGGTGTTTAACCTTTTTCCTGCTGGTACGTTGCCGCGCATTGTATAAATCTGCGCAAATTTAACATCAATGAGATTGTTTTTTTCAAGCGGCAACCAAATCCGTGGAGAACGGATCAACGGCACAATTTCACCACTCTTTCCCTCCTACTGCCGCATGTTTTCAAACGGTCAGCCCAAGGAGGACCAACGATAATGAAGAAACAATTTTTTATTTTATCAGGAATTATGAGCATGCTTGCCGGTTGCGTCACCATGACACCGGCCGAACAACGCGCAATCGATCAAAACACATGCTTCAATTATGGTTTTCAGCCACATACGGACGCTTTCGCCAAATGTATGATGCGTCTGGATTTGCATCGTCAGCAGGCCATTGCTAACGACAAGCAGAATCTGGAATTGGGAAATGATCGCTCAAAACCACGCTGACCAGCCAGCATAATTTTAACACGCTTTTTGCCCTTATAGCGCTATAATGTTTTTCGCGGTCACCAATACGAGGGCAAAAGATTGAACATAAAGCTGTGTGTTTTGTTGGGGGTTGCGGGTCTGCTTGTCGGCTGTACCACCATGACGCCGCAAGAGCGCCGCGCCGCAGATGAGAATACCTGTCGCAGCTACGGTTTCAGAGCAAAGACGGATTCCTTTGCCAATTGCCTGATGCGTCTTGATCTTGATCGCCGGGCGGACCGCCGCGCCTTTGAAAACCGCACCGATTTCTATGACCGTCCGGTCATTTTCTATCAGCCGGTTTATCGCCCTGTAGCCGTCCGCGCCGCCAAGAAATAAGGCGCGGACCAATTAAAGCATCGATCAAAGCGGCGTTTCGGGACGTTCCTGCGACAAAAGCAACGCACCAACGGAATCAATCTGCTTGGTTTCAGCACCGGCATAGCCGAGTGCCTGCGACTGGCTGTCCAGTGTAGAGGCTTGCGGCTGATAGGCTGCGAGCTGCTCCGATGCCGTATCTGCGCTCGCTGGTGCAACGGCGGCTGGAGCAACACGATTTCCGCGGGCGCGCGGGCCGAAGCCGCTATTGTCCGCATCTTTTTCACCGCTCACTACACTTGCCATTGCGACTTGAACGCTTGGTGCAGCATCGGGAGCCGATTTCGACGGCGCCCCGGCGAAAGCAAGTCTGTAGGGATCCTGCGGAACCGGATGCAGCAGTGAACCGTCGCGTTTTCGCTTTTCGTAGAAGGAGTTACCGCCGGCCACCAGAACATAATGCATGTTCTTGTAAGGGAATTTGAGGCCCGCCGTATGGAAGAACATGGCGTTCTTCAGTTTGGGATGCCGCTTGCCCTTCAGCACAGCATCGGCTGCGGCCTGCACATCGGGTAGCGCTTTTGAATTCATCTTGCGGCTGAGAACACCGGGGGCGAACTGGTTCTTCTGGCCGACGACGCCGCATACCGTATCGGGATAACGGCCAGAGGCGAGACGGTTCATGACGACCGTCCCCACAGCGATGAGACCGTCCTGGCTTGAACGATTGGATTCAAAGAACATTGCCCGTTCAAGGCAATTCCTGTCTTTGGCAGTGTAGGTGTAAGTCTTGACGCCGTTGACGGACTTGACGTGGCTTGCCGACGCCGTCTTGTCACTCTTGGCCGAGGTTCCTGTCGTCGTGCAGCCGGTCACCAGAAAAGGGGCTACGATCAATCCCGCCAAAACAGGCAGCTTCCATTTACCCGTGCGCGTCAATGGCTCACTCCATAGCTGGGGCTCACTCGCATAGTGGACCCTTCATAATCAGCCGGTCAAAAAGCATAAGCGCACGGCTGGGGATGCAATTTTTAAAATGGGCGAAGATCAATTTCTTGCGTCCGTTACATCGCTCGTCATATCCAAAGTTTTGTAACTTTTAGGCTAAAAAATGACGAATGAGCAAATTCAGTGATCGCTTCATCGGCGCTCTGCAACCTTGGAACAAACCAATTCTTATGTTTCAGCGATCGCGCAAATAGTTCAAAAACATTAATAATTTCTTAAATCCACCTTATTGCGACCAGACAGCTGGTACTTGTTGTAATTCAATGACTTGCAATACAGATCACAACATTGCCTTAATCTGGGAAAGCTTTCGCCCTCAGTATATCCTTCTTCAAACTGATCGCCTGAAAGCATTAAACAATGCGCAATTTTAAACATTCACCGGTTCCGTAAACTTTGATGTGGCAAACGTAACATTGCGTGAGAATAGCGGATTTTTATCTATACGGTACGCCGAATCACAATCGACGTTGCGTGAAATATAGAACAAGGCCCGCTTTCCAGTTGGAAAGCGGGCCTTGAAAATACCGTACCGAACGAACTTAACCGAACGAATAACCAGCACCGCGAACAGTGCGGATGGGATCCAGTCCGCGGCTGACATTGATGGCCTTGCGCAGGCGTCCGACATGCACATCCACCGTGCGGTCATCGACATAGATGTCCGGGCCCCAGACGCCATCGAGCAACTGGCTGCGCGAAAAAACACGGCCCGGCGACATCATGAAATATTCGAGCAAGCGGAATTCCGTTGGTCCGAGACGGATTTCCTTTTCCTTACGGTAGACGCGGTGCTGCTGGCGGTCGAGGACAAGTTCGCCAACTTTGAGCACATGCGACAGCAGGCTCGGATTGGCGCGGCGCAGCATGGCCTTGACGCGGGCCAGAAGCTCCGGCGTCGAGAAAGGCTTGACAACATAGTCATCGGCACCAACGCTCAAGCCGCGGACGCGCTCACTTTCCTCTCCGCGCGCGGTCAGCATGATGACCGGCAGGCGCTCGGTTTCTGGCCATTGGCGCAGACGGCGGCAAAGCTCGATGCCTGAAACACCCGGCAGCATCCAGTCGAGGATGAGAAGGTCGGGTACATTTTCACGCAGCGCAATTTCCGCCTCGTCACCACGCAGCATCGTATCGACCTGATAGCCTTCGGCTTCCAGATTATAGCGCAGCAGAACGCTCAACGCTTCTTCGTCTTCAACCACAGCGATTTTGGGTACCTGTGACATCGGGTATTTCCTGTTCCAATCCGCGACGGGCAGATCAAATCCCCCGTTTTCGATTCCGTGCCGTCGCGCTATTCCTTCATGCTCCCCGCCAAAGCGGCGACGGTCAGTCTTTTTTAGTTTCGGGCTTATCCACGACGATACCGTGGCTCAGGTCTTCCTTGGGACGTTCTGCAGGCATTTGCAGGCCCGTCACGATATAATAGACGGTCTCGGCGATATTGGTGGCATGGTCGCCAATGCGCTCAATATTCTTGGCGCAGAACAACAGATGCGTGCAGGCCGAAATATTGCGCGGATCTTCCATCATGTAGGTCAGCAACTCGCGAAACAGCGAGGTATACATGGCATCGATCTCGTCATCGCGATCACGCACCACATTGATCTGCTGCACGGAGCGCGTCGCATAGGCGTCGAGCACGTCCTTCAACTGAGTCAGCGCCAGTTCGGCAAGCGTTTCAAGGCCGCGATAAAGCTTGATGGGCTGTCGCGATTCAGAAACGGCGGCAACGCGCTTGGCGATGTTCTTGCCCAGATCGCCGACGCGCTCCAGATCGGCAGAAATGCGGATCGAACCGATGATTTCACGCAGATCCACCGCCATTGGCTGGCGCTTTGCGATAATCATCACCGCCTTGTCGTCGATCTCCCGCTCGCTTGCATCCAAAATGAGATCGTCGGAGATGACGCGCTGAGCCAGCGCATTGTCGGCATTGACGATAGCCGCTACGGATTGTTCAACCATGCGTTCGGCATGACCGCCCATCTCGGCAATCTTCTGCGCAAGGAATTTCAGTTCATCGTCATAGGCGCTAACGGTATGCTGGGCCATAATAAACCTCGTTATGGAAATCGTGGGAACCCGTCAGCCAAAGCGTCCGGTGATGTAATCCTGGGTACGCTTCTCGGTCGGTGCCGTGAACATCGTCTCGGTGTCACCCACTTCGACCAGATTGCCCAGGTGGAACATAGCGGTACGCTGCGACACACGCGCTGCCTGCTGCATGGAGTGGGTCACGATGACGATGGTGTAGTTCTGGCGCAATTCATCGATCAGTTCTTCCACCTTGGCGGTGGCGATCGGATCAAGCGCGGAACAAGGCTCATCCATCAGGATCACTTCGGGACTGACCGCAATGGCGCGGGCGATGCACAGGCGCTGCTGCTGTCCACCGGACAGGCCTGTACCGGCATCATGCAGACGGTCTTTCACTTCCTCGAAAAGACTGGCCTTTTGAAGGCTGGTCACAACGATTTCTTCCATATCGGCCTTGCTACGCGCCAGACCATGGATGCGTGGGCCATAGGCCACGTTTTCATAGATCGACTTTGGGAACGGGTTCGGTTTCTGAAAGACCATGCCGACACGCGCACGCAATTCCACCACATCGATCTTCGGATCGTAGATATCCTCATTGTCGAGCGTGATGTTGCCAGTAATGCGGCATCCCTCAATGGTGTCGTTCATGCGGTTGAGCGAGCGCAGGAAAGTGGACTTGCCGCAGCCCGACGGGCCGATCAGCGCCGTGACCATCTTTTCCGGCACTTCCAGATCAACTTCGAACAGGGCCTGCTTCTCACCATAGAAGACACAAACCTTATCGCCGCGCATTTTTACGGAACTTGCGTTGGCGTTCATCTTTTCTCCTACGGCTTTCTCGAGAGATCGTTCTGTCATCAGGTTCATTGCTTTCTCTCCCGTTTACCAGCGGCGCTCGAAGCGGCGGCGCAGAATAATTGCTGCAATGTTCATTACGGCCAGGAACAGAAGCAGGACGATGATAGCGCCTGATGTCCGTTCTACAAAGGCCCGCTCGGGTTCGCTTGCCCACATGAATATCTGAACAGGCAACGCTGTCGCCGGATCCATGGGTGTGGTCGGCATATTGGCAACGAACGCGACCATGCCGATCAGCAGAAGCGGAGCGGTTTCGCCGAGCGCCTGCGCCAGACCGATAATGGTGCCGGTCAGAATGCCGGGCGCGGCCAGCGGCAGCACATGATGGAAAACCATCTGGGTGCGCGATGCACCAAGCCCGAGCGCCGCCGCACGAATGGACGGCGGGACAGCGCGCAGGGCCGAGCGCGTTGCGATGATGATGGTCGGCAGCGTCATCAATGTCAAAACTAAACCGCCGACAATCGAAGCCGAGCGCGGCAGGCCGAAGAAATTGATGAAGACAGCCAGACCCAAAAGACCGAACACGATCGAGGGAACTGCGGCCAGATTGTTGATGTTGACCTCAATGAGATCGGTAAGCCGGCTCTTTTTGGCGAATTCTTCAAGATAGATTGAAGCGGCAACACCAATAGGAAGCGCCAGAACCAGCACGATCAGCATCATATAGGCCGAACCGACCAGCGCGACGCCGAGACCCGATGTTTCCGGTCGGCTGGATGCACCGAAGGTGAAGAGACCCGTGTTAAAAGCCTGTCGCATGATGCCTTCTTCCGAAAGCTTGTTCATCCACTCGACCTGCTGATTGGAAACTTTACGATTGGCTTCCGGGACGGAAAGGTCGATCTGTCCCTTGAAGGCGGAATCGATATCGGCACCGACCAGAACGGGAAGCGTTTGCGTGGTTCCGATAATCGACGGATTGTTCATCACCATCTGACGAAGCTGAACGCGCACGCCATCAGAAGCAAATTTTCCCAGTTCACGCATGGCGGGGCGATCAGTTTTCGAGACGCCCAGCTTATCCGCCAGAGCATTGCGCACCAGCAGCGGATAATTTGCGGCAATGAGCACGCTTGGGTCCGTCTCACGCTTGTTGGACGGATCGATCACCTGCGCATCGAGCTGAACCGGCAGATAGAGCGTGGTCTGTCCGAATGCCGTATAGCCTTTGGAAAACACCGAAAACAGCAGCGCAAACAGGAAGAACACACCGATTGCGATGGCGATGATGCCATAGACACGGAAGCGGCGTTCGGCAGCGTAGCGGCGTTTGATCCCGATATCGCGGCGCTGGGGCTTTGCGGATGCAACGGCACCGTTGAGAGTTGCGTCGGTCATTATTCGTACTGCTCCCGGTACTTGCGAACGATATAGAGCGCAAAGATGTTCATGATCAGCGTAAGAACGAAAAGCGTGATACCCAGCGCAAAGGCGACCAGTGTCTGCGGAGAATCAAATTCAAGGTCGCCCGTCAGCTGACTGACGATCTTGACGGTGATTGTCGTCATCGCCTCAAACGGATTGACCGTCAGGCGAGCGGCAACACCGGCGGCGAGCACCACAATCATGGTTTCACCGATGGCGCGCGAAGCCGTCATCAAAAGGGCACCGACGATACCCGGCAGGGCCGCAGGCAACACCACGCGCTTGATGGTTTCCGACCGCGTCGCGCCAAGACCGAGCGAGCCGTCACGCAGCGAGCGCGGAACGGCCGTTATGATATCGTCCGACAGCGATGAGACGAAGGGGATGAGCATCACGCCCATGACGAGACCAGCAGTCAGCACGCTCTGCGCCATGATGAAACCCTGCCCTCCGGCGAGCGCCGCAGACAGATCACGCAGGAATGGTCCGACCGTAATGAGCGCGAAGAAGCCGTAAACGATGGTCGGAATACCGGCCAGAAGCTCCAATACCGGCTTGATCACGGTGCGAACACGCGGCGAAGCATATTCGGACATGTAAATTGCCGAGAACAACCCGACCGGTACCGCGAACAGCATCGCGACAAAAGCGATATAAAGCGTACCGGCCAAAAGCGGAATCAGGCCGAACTGGCCGACCGCGCCGCCCGAGCCTGCGGCGGCAAAGCGTGGATCCCATACAGTGCCGAAGAAGAAATTCATCGGCGAAATGGACTGGAAGAAGCTGATCGACTGGAACAGCACCGAAAAGACGATGCCGATCGTCGTCAGAATGGCGATACCGGAGGCCGAAATAAGCCCCCATAGCACGATGCGCTCAACATTGTTGCGCGCACGTGTGCGGCGCCGGATACCGGAAAGGCCAAAAATCAGCCCGGCAACAGCGAGAATGAGCGCAACGACACTGCCGATCATGCCTGCGGTCTTGCCAGCCTTTTCAAGAAAGACGGCAATCGGCACCATATAGTCCTGCCCCTCACTTGGCAGAGCCACGCCTTTGGACCCAAGCATCTTGCGCACATCGTCATAGGACTGCGGCAGAGCATCAAGCTCGGCTGGGGTCAGTCTTTTCATGCCGTCAGCCAGACTGCCGATCATGCTGAGTTGCAGGGTGCGCGCCGAGAAGGAGCCATCTTCGATGGCATCGGGCATGCGGGCTGTGGCCGTATGATTGAGATAGACGGACGAACCGATAGACCACAAGGCCAGAAAAACAATTGCCGGCAAGGCCGAAACAAGGAAAACCCACCAGCCATGATAATGCGGGCGGGAATGCATTTTTTCTAAACTTAAGCCTGAAGTGACAGCAGGCTGCGCCTTGTCAATTCCGACCGCGCGCTGTCGACCGATAAAAAACCCGATCAGCCCGATGGCAATGACACTGACGAGAACCAGAAAGAAGGACATTCAATTTCCCCGGTTGCCCCTAAAAATGCGGATTGGCCTTCATGAAATAAAAGAATGCGGCCAGTTCCACGCGGATACGCTCATCTAAATGATATGCGCAGAAGAAGAAAGCGGGGTGCCGAAACGGCATCCCCACCTCCACAGTTTAGACCTTACTTGGCAGCCAGCGTCTTGCCATCGGTAAAGGCTTTGCGCTGTTCTTCACGCTCTGCATCGGGAGCCGGAACCAGCCCGTATTCAGCAAGCGGGCCATCGGGACCGACCATCTGCTCGTTCAGGAAGAATTCGACATATTCCTTCAGGCCGGGAATGACACCCAGATGAGCCTTCTTGACGTAGAAGAACAGCGGGCGCGAAACCGGATATTCACCGGAAGCGACCGTTTCAGCCGACGGCGTAACGTCGTTGACGGTTGCAACCTTCAGCTTGTCGGCATTGTTTTCGAAGAAGTAGAGACCGAAAACGCCAACGCCCTGCTTGTTGGAGTCGATACGAGCCAGCGTTTCGCTGTAATCGCCATCGATGTCGACGGCCTTGCCGTCCTTACGCACAGCGATACAGGCAGCAGCGGCAGCCTTGTCATCAAGACCGGTCTTCTTGATTTCATCAAGAGCGCCCGATTCCTTGCAACCGTCAACAAGAAGCTTTTCTTCGAAAACTTCACGCGTACCGTGCTTTTCGCCCGGAATGTAGGCTGCAATGTCCCAGTCAGGAAGCTTGTCGTTGACCTGGCTCCACTTGGTGTTCGGGTTGTCGACCAGCTTGCCGTCAACCACGACCTTGGCTGCAAGGGCCTTATAAAGATCAACCGGGGTGAACTTGAAGTCGGGGCCTTTTGCATCGGTTGCAAAAACGATGCCGTCATAGCCGAAGCGCACTTCCTGAACATCCTTGACGCCAGCGTCGATGCAGGACTTGAGCTCGCCATCCTTCATAGCGCGCGATGCATTGGCGATATCGATGGTGTTCTCACCGACGCCCTTGCAGAATTCCTTGATACCTGCGCCCGAGCCGCCGGACTCAATGACCGGGGTCTTGAAATCGGGATAGGTTTCACCAAAGGTTTCAGCAACGATCTTTGCATAAGGCAGAACGGTCGAGGAACCAGACACCTGAATCTGATCGCGCGCCTGAGCGGCAGAGACCGACAATACAGCAGCAATTGCAAGCGCTGCAGTCGAGGAAATCATCTTGTTCATGAGCATCAGCTCCTGTTGTAAAGGACATATGACGATGAGCGTCAGTAGCCGTCTACGCGCTCTTTATAACAGTCATATGACAGTCATGTTACAGGATTGTATCAATATTGGCTGCCAGCAATTTAGTGGGATTTTATATCCCGTCGCGCGGGTAGGAGAACTCGCAGGGGAATCAATCTTCTAGCATACCGAGCAAAGCATGTGCGCTTGCGACCGATCTAATGCGTAAAAATTCAGATCAGTTTTACTCGCTTGGTCGCGAAAGAACATACGCCGCCGATCCCAGCATGAAAACGGTGACGACTGAAGCAAGCAGCGGTCCGGGACGCGCACTCCACCAGAACAGAATGTAGCCTACCGTCATGCCGATAGAGGCAAAGAGCTTTGCCCTTGGCGGAATGGCACCGCGCTCCCGCCATTGGATGATCATCGGACCAAAGCGCGGATCGGCCAGCAGACGCGCTTCGAGCCGGGGCGAGGAACGCGCAAAAAACCACGCCGCCAGAATGAGGAAAATTGTCGTCGGCATTACCGGCAGCACCGCCCCGATGATGCCGAGCATGACCATGATAATGCCCAGCACCAGATAAAGCGCCCGCATGATCGCCGAGGTGCGGGGAGTATTTGGATCGATCTCGTCTTTGATGTGAGGGTCTCGCATGGTTTTCCGCCGGTTTGTCTCACGCTTATAACAGGAAATTTCGCGAAGGCGGCATGCAAGATCGGTCAAAGAAATGTCATTGAGCGGCCTACCGTGATGAATTTCTACCGGCCTACAGCTCTGAATTGCATTTTCAGCCCCATAATGGCCGCATTTCCTCAACTTTCAACGATATAGATTCAACTTAAAATACAAATAAAAATTGTAGAATTTGGCAAACCCAGCTCAAAGAGCAAAATGAAACTTCCAGTTTGCATTAGGCACTCACACGAGAAAAAAGCCCCGGGAAAGGAGAGGGCAAAGTCTATTCTTCGCGATCAAATAAATAAAATGAATTATAAACAAAAGCCCCAATGTATATTTTTAATATCAAATAACATCTCGTTAGTATAGGAAATTTTTCCTCCTTATTTAGGAGGTGCTATATCTCATAATCTTCTCATTATAGTCACGCCAAGGCCGTATTTAGTCACCATTGGGCTAAAGCCTTTTCAGCGTGACTATGAAGGCGCCAGAGTTAATAATTAATGGAACGAACATGAACTTCAAGACCCGTATGGCTACGCTCGCTCTTGCGGCAAGCGGCCTTCTCACGGTCACCGCAATCGAAGCCTCGGCAGGCCAATGCGGCGGCGCCTCCTGGTACGCCCTCACCTCCAAAACGGCTTCGGGTGAACGCATGAACCCCGCCGGTCTGACCGCAGCCCACCGCACATTGCCGCTTGGCAGTAAGATACGGGTCACCAATCAGAGAAACGGTAAATCGCTCGTTGTGCGTATCAATGACCGTGGTCCCTTCATCAAGGGACGCGTGCTCGACCTCTCCAAAGGCGCTGCAAGCCGCCTCGGCTTCATCGGCGCCGGGCATACCAAAGTCTGCTATACACGCATGTAGCCGACAAAGCGCCTGCGATCCGGCAGGAGTCTCTAGTGGATTGAATTTGACATTTGCATCCCACATACCATGACCACACGTTCAAATGTCAAATTCCAAAAATCCACTACAATCATAAGCTTGCTAGTGGTTTTTATGATTCCAACATTTGCTCTAGGGGTTGGAGTAACGGGGTGCAAATGTTGGAATCAAACCACTAGCGCGCGTTTTGATTTGATTGAATAAAATTGGCAATGTATCTCTCTTAATTTAAAGCGCATCTCATCCGAAAACCGTTTCACACTTTTCAGGATGCGCTCTAACGCCGGTCGAGCCGATCCGTGAACCAGCGCGTCAGATTGATCCATACCTCATCCTTTTCGGCGGCATCTTCGACGCCATGTTCTAGATTGGGGTTATCGTTGACCTCGATCACCACGACGCCCTCCTCTCCCTCCTTGAGATCGACGCCATATAGCCCGTCGCCAATGCATTGGGCCGCCCGCAGGCTGGTTTCCAGAACCAGTGGTGGCGCATCGCCCAGCGCAAAGGAGCGAAAGCCGCCTTCCTGCGGCTTGCCGCCGGTATCATGCTTGATGATCTGCCAGTGGTTCTTTGCCATCATATATTGGCAGGCAAAAAGCGGCTTTCCGTCGAGAACGCCAACGCGCCAGTCAAAAGCCGTCGGCATATATTTTTGTGCCAGCAACAAGTCGCTGTCCTGAAGCCATAAGGTAGCCAGTTGCTTCAGTTCAGCGAAATTCTTCACCTTCTTGACGCCGCGCGAAAAAGACGAATCCGGTATCTTGATGACCAGCGGAAAACCGAGGCTGTCGGCAACCCGTTCCAGATCCTCTTCGCCTGCGATCATCAGCGTTTGCGGCACAGCCACATCATTGGCCTGCAACCGTTCATGCAGATAGACCTTGTTGGTGCAACGGATCATGGAGATCGGATCATCGATGACCGGCATGTTTTCCTGTTGCGCGCGTCGTGCAAAACGATAGGTGTGGTTGGAAATCGACGTTGTTTCGCGGATGAACAGAGCATCGTAATTGGCAAGGCGCGACAGTTCCTTGCGGCCGATGGGTTCCACATCCACGCCGAGACGCCCGGCAATCTTCGCCCAGTATTTGAGCGTCGATACCGACGAAGGCGGCATCACCTCGTTAGGATCGCAAAGCGTGGCAAAGGAATAGCACGCCGGAGCTTTGGGCTTTGCGGCGCGCCATTCGCGTTTGGTATAGCGCGCCAGCGCATCTTCAAACTGCACTTTACGCTCATCATGAAATTTGGCGATGTTGGCAAAGCCGATCTTCTGAATTCCCGCCCATTCTCCCGGCTTTACCGTCACTTCCAGCGATGGTGCCCGAAACCAGTCAAACAAAAGCCGGCCAAAACGCTCGAAATCCGGGTCTTCGGCAAAGCCGAAATGAACATGGATCGTATCACATTCTTTGTGCGGATGCTTTGCAAGCGTCCTGTTCAAGGCATCTTCGAGTTCCGGAATGGCATTTTCATAAAGCCTTCGCTCGGAGAGATCGATTATCGTCTCGACCGAAGGGATGACCCGATGGCCGCGCGCCTCCCCCAGCAGCGAGGCATAATAGCTGCGGCTTTGATAGCGATAGGCCCGCGACAGATTGATGATGCGTGGCCGCGGCTGGTCGTTGAACAGGGCCGGATGGGCAAGATAATCGCGATGGGTCATGACCTTGTGCGGCGTCGCACCATTGTCGATATCGCCAAGGCGCCCCACCAGAATGGCGCATATGGTCATCAATCTTTTCCTTTTCCAAAAATAACAGCCGCCCGCAACCCGTCGGCGCCAAAGCGTGCAATACGATTAAAAATATGGAAGGGAACCGGTACATTGGCCGCATCGGCGATGGTCTCGCCGCGCTCGTCCGCCACCCATGGATCATGAATGAAAATATGGCGTCCGTCCTCGCCATGGGCGAGCACCCAATGCGGCACTTTCTTGCCGAACATATGGTAACCGCTGACAAGAACGATTGCCGATGCCCCACGCCGCAAGGCGCAGAGAATATCGAATAAAGTAAAGCTGCGATATTCGACCGGAATACCATAGGCTTCCGCTCGCTGGCGAAAATCGGTCTGTGCCAGTTGCATGACCTTTCGTTTTTCGGCAGACCGAACCGATTGCAGAAAAAGTGTATCCTTCGTCGACACGATGATCGATGCCGCAAGCCCGCGCTCATATCCGGCAACAGCCAGTCCGAACGGCTCGCAACCGCCGGGACCCGACATCATGTATATGGTTGTTGCATCGCGCCAGAGGCGGATTTCCAGTACCGGATCGAGCCGTGTCTGCGGCATGTCGTGTGCCAGCACCATCATCAGGCAGGCCGCACCGCAGGTAAAATCCGTCGTCTGCTCGTAATAGGGAAAAGACGGAACCGGCGAAACATCGCCGCGCACTGGCTTTTCAAAGCGAAGAGCGCTGGAATGATCGCCATAATAATCGAGATAGCGACCGATCGGGCGGTAGCCATGGCGGGTATAAAGTGCGATGGCACGCGCATTGTCCTCGCGCACTTCAAGGCGCAGCAACATGCGCTCATGTTCGAAGGCTGCCGTTTCCGCCGCCATCAGAAGAAGCGACCCGATCCCTTTCGCACCCGCATCCGGGAGAACGGCAAGCGAATAAAGCCGCGCCAGTCCCGTGCCCTGACGAAACAGGATCATCGCATAGCCAACAACCGCGCCTTTGAACTCAGCGACAATGGTTTCGGCAGTCGGACGCGCGATCAGAACACGAAACGAACGACGGGAAATACGATCCGTCTCGAAACAGCGCTCCTCAATGCGTAACAGCGCATCAATGTCATCTGTTGTGGCCTTGCGCGTCGTGGCGCCTGTCATACCGTGGCCTCTGTAAAAGGGCCTCCCGCCGTGCCCAATGCCGGCATGTCTGGCCCGACCGAACCGTCCGAAAACCGGGCGTTCAGAACAAAAGAAAAAGCGCGCCGACCATGGCAAAATTATGAGTGGTTCAGGGCTGGTTTTGCGCCGCACACAATCCAGTAAAATCAACTATTTGGTGTATTTTATAACAATACACGCGTTAACCATTACTTAAGAAGTTGGGCCGTGAAGTGGCGATGCGAATTGACTCTCGCCTGTTTCAGCCTTTAACGTTTCGTTAACAAATGAACGAATGTTAATCTTCGGCAAGGGCGTTGAGTATGTTTTGCGTTGTTCGCTCAACCAGGAAAATCATGGCAGCAGCCACTTTGGCAGCTTCAATATTGCTGACGGGCCTTGGCGCGCAAGCAGCATCAAGCAATTTCATGCAGACCGGCAAGACAACATCGCAGCCGATCGGCCATTACGAGTTCTGCAAGCGCGAAGCTGCCGAATGCAGCATCACCAGCCGCGACACGCGCCCGCTACAGTTGACGTCGGCCAATTGGCAGAACCTCATCGCTGTCAACCATTCCATCAACGAGCGCATCAAGCCGATGACCGATATGGAAATTTACGGCGTTGAGGAATACTGGGCTTACCCCAACACCGTTGGTGATTGTGAGGATTATGTCCTTCTCAAGCAGCGTGAATTGAAAAAGGCCGGAATTCCAATCAGCAATCTTCTGATCACCGTCGTTCGCAAGCCCGATGGCGAAGGCCATGCCGTTCTGACGGTTCGCACCGATCACGGTGATTATATTCTGGACAACCTGACCGATGAAGTTATGCGCTGGGATGAAACAGATTATAGCTATCTGAAACGTCAGGCTGCAAACAATAGCGGCCGCTGGGTTTCCATCGAAGCCCCCGAAAACCTTCTGGTCGGCGCGGTGCGGTAGCAATCCTTTCAAACGACTATCGATCAAAACAGGCGGGGAAACTCGCCTGTTTTGATTCATCGATGCGTCCCGCAAAACCGCTTCGTACTTTTACTCGAAATCGTTTTCCAGATCGCATTGTCCCACGCATCGAAGCAGGATCAGAAATCAGTCCAATGAACTGATTTCCCTGCGTAGACGCTTCGCACTTTTGCTGGAAATGCTTTATATTTTGATTCTGGCTTGATCCGAGCCTCCCCCCTCCGACCGGGAAAGCATTGTTCATGCGGGAAAGCCAATCATCAAACCGTCTGTTCGGGCACATGCATCAGGAGGGGTTGCGCATCGTCCACTACAGGAGGTTTTCGCATGAAACTATCAGCTCCTATCTATCAGCTTAAGCGACAGGCAAAGCGCTTGTCCCGCGATGAGCATTTACCGCTCCACGCCGCACTCAACCATATCGCAAAGCGCGAGGGGTTCGAGAACTGGAGCTTGTTGTCGTTCCGCGCCGGAGAGCAAACCATCTCCGTATCCGAACTGTACAAACGGCTTGAACCGGGCGACCTGATATTGGTCGGTGCCCGCCCCGGCCAAGGCAAAACGCTGCTAAGCCTCAACCTGCTGATCGAAGCCATGCGGCAAGGCAAACGCGGCCTTTTTTTCTCGCTGGAATATAGTCTGAAGGATATCGCAGCACGCTTCAAACTGCTCGATGTCAAGATGGAGCATTATAAAGAGCTTTTTTCCTTCGACAGCTCTGATGATATTTGCGCAGACTATATCATCGAAAAGCTGATGTTTCAGCCGCGCGGTAGTTTCGCCGTCGTCGACTATCTGCAGATATTGGACCAGAAGCGCGACAAGCCGGAACTGATGCTACAGATCAACGCACTGAAAACCTTCGCAAGCCGGAATGCCATGACCATTCTGTGTATTTCCCAGATCGATCGCGCTTATGACGGCGACACGAAATCCTGTCCCGACATTATTGATGTGCGGCTGCCCAATCCGCTTGATCTTACGCTCTTTAACAAGGCATGTTTTCTACACAATGGCGAGATCAGACTGCGCCACCACGCTAAAAAAGAACGGCCCGCCAAAGGCGGGCCGTTTCCATGATTATTGCTGCGAAAGGTCTTATTCCGCAGGCTCAAGCTGGGGCACGGTATCGATGATAACCGGTGCGCCCTGCATTGCCGCATCAAGCTTGGTCGTGTCGAGTTCACCTTCCCAGCGTGCAACAACGATGGTTGCAACCGCATTGCCAACCAGATTGGTCAATGCGCGGCATTCCGACATGAAGCGGTCGATACCGAGAATAAGCGCCATACCGGCAACCGGAACGGCGGGAACCACCGACAGGGTCGCAGCCAGAGTGATGAAGCCCGCACCCGTGATACCGGCGGCACCCTTGGAGCTCAGCATCGCCACCAGAAGCAGCAGGATCTGGTCGCCGAGCGACAACGGAATATCCGTTGCCTGTGCGATGAACAGGGCAGCCAGCGTCATATAGATATTGGTGCCATCAAGATTGAAGGAATAGCCGGTCGGAATGACAAGCCCCACCACCGAGCGCTTGCAGCCTGCCTTTTCCATTTTGTCCATCAGCGTCGGCAGGGCCGCTTCCGATGAAGATGTGCCCAGAACCAGAAGCAGTTCTTCCTTGATATAGCGGATCAGGGCAATGATGGAGAAGCCATTATAGCGCGCAACCGCACCCAGTACCACCAGCACGAACAGCAGCGAGGTGAGATAGAACGTTGCGATCAGCATCGCCAGATTGGCGATGGAGCCGATACCATATTTGCCGATTGTAAAGGCCATGGCACCGAACGCACCGATGGGAGCGGCCTTCATGAGGATCGCCACCAGCTTGAAGACAGGGGCCATCAACACATGCAGGAAATCGGTAACCGGCTTGCCCTTGTCGCCAACCATGGCAAGCGCGATACCGAACAGGACGGAGAAGAAAAGGACCTGAAGAATATCGCCGCTTGCGAAAGCGCCGACAATGGTGGTCGGAATGATATTGGTCAGGAAGCCGGTAATCGACTGTTCATGCGCCTTGGCGGCATAGTCCGCAACTGCCTTCGGATCCAGAGACGCCGGATCGATATGCATACCGGCGCCCGGCTGCACGACATTGGCGACGATGAGACCGATGATCAGCGCAAGGGTCGAGAAAGTGAGGAAGTAAAGCATCGCCTTTCCAGCGACACGCCCGACTTTCTTCATGTCGGTCATGCCGGCGATGCCGGTTGCAACCGTCAGGAAGATCACCGGTGCGATGATCATCTTCACCAGCTTGATGAAGGCATCGCCCAGCGGCTTCAACTGGGTGCCGAGATCAGGATAGAAATGGCCAAGCAGAATACCCGCGGCAATGGCCACCAGAACCTGCACATAGAGATGCTTGTATAACGGGATGGGACGGCGCGGCTCGGCGGCGGCGCCTGTCGGTACTGCAATCATGATATCCTCCGTTCGGCCCAGCCCGGATCATCATCCAGCCTCCCGAGCCTTTCAGTCTGGGAATTTGAGCGGTCTGCGCCGCTGCTGGAGTCAACAGAAGCAATACCCGTGCCAAATTATCGATCTATATATATCCATTTGAAATAACTTGATTTATTGGAATAATGATTGATCCCAATTACATAAATGTGCGAAATACCGCACATTTCCCTTTTTAAAAAGTGCGAGTTAATGCACAATCATAAGATGGATAAGATTAGCCCATTTGACGATAGCCAAAGCGGATTGACCGCGTCCGGCCTGCGGCTGTGGGTGCTGTTTGGGCTTATGTGTCTGCTGGTTTTCGCAGGTGCCTTCTGGGCTGTCGGCAACATCGCCCGCAACAGGGCCGTGCTTTCACTGGGCGAGCAAACGACGATCGATGCCAATCTCAATACCGCGCTTTTGCTGGCAGTGCTGGAAAAGCAGCGTGCATTGCCGTTGGTGCTTTCCAAGGACAAGGCGCTGGAGGCAGCCCTTGAAGATGAGATCGCCATCGCATCGTTGAACGAAAAGCTGGAAGTGCTGGCAGACGGCACACAGGCTGCAGTGATCTATCTCGTCGGTCTCGATGGTGTCGCCATTGCCGCAAGCAACTGGCGCGACCCTTTAAGCTTCGTCGGCAATGATTATGAGTTCCGGCCTTATTTTCAGGAAGCGCTGAAAGATGGCAGCGCCGAATATTTTGCGCTTGGCACCGTCAGCCATCGTCCCGGGCTTTATATCTCGCGCCGCGTCGATGGACCCAACGGGCCGCTCGGCGTCATCGTCGTCAAGCTGGAATTTGATCGCCTGGAAAATGACTGGAAAAATGCGGGCCGCCCCACTTTCGTGACCGACGAACGCAACATCGTTCTCATCACCAGCCTGCCGTCATGGCGCTTCATGACCATCGGCACAATCGACCAGACGCAGAGCGCAGCCATTCAGAAGAGCCTGCAATTCGGCGATACATCGCTCGCCCCGCTGCCGCTTTCGGTCAAATCCGGTAATGACAGCAATCTCTTGCTGGTCAACGCATTGCTGCCCGGCAATACACAAAACACCGATTTTCTAGCCATCCATTCCACCGTGCCTTCCACGCCATGGAAGATGTACAGTCTCGCACCCCTGCGCCCCGTCGTAACCGCGGCCGTGCGCGAAGCACGCCTTTATACCTTCATCGTTCTCGCCGCCCTTGCCACCAGCGTCGGCCTGCTTTTGCGCCGCCGTCAGAAACTGGCAGCACGCATTGCCCGCGCGCGGCACACCCGGATGCAACTGGAGGAGCGCGTCAAGGAGCGCACCCGCGATCTGAGCCTCGCCCATGATCGCCTGCAAACTGAAATCAGCGATCACCGGCGCACCGAAACCATGTTGCAGGGCGTGCAGCAAGACCTCGTTCACGCCAACAGGCTGGCCATCATGGGGCAGGTGGCGGCAGGCGTCGCACATGAGATCAACCAGCCGGTGGCGACCATTCGTGCCTATGCGGATAATGCCAAGACTTTTCTTGCCCGCAGGCGCCTTAACGATGCGGTGGAAAATCTCGATGAAATCGCAGCCCTCACCGACCGTATCGGCACAATTACCGGCGACCTCAAGGCATTGGCCCGCAAGGGTCGCACGCCCGCCGGACCGACGGTGCTAAGCCGGGTCATTTCGGGAGCGCTCGTGCTGTTACGCAGCCGCTTTGCCGGGCGCATGGATCAGCTCGACATCAAACTGCCGCCGCCCGAACTCAATGTCATCGGCCATTCGATCCGTCTCGAGCAGGTGCTAATCAATCTGTTCCAGAATGCATTGGAAGCGGTCGAACAGCACGGCGATCAGGGGCGGATCGAAGTGCGCGTGAAAGAGAAAAGCGAAAGCGTTCTCATCACCATCGCCGATAATGGCCCCGGCATGCCGCAGCCGATCCGCGACAATCTGTTTTCGCCCTTCAATACTTCCAAGGAAAAGGGATTGGGGCTTGGCCTTGTGATCGTCAAGGAAATCGTCACCGATTACGGCGGCACGATCTCGGTGGACAGCAGCGCCGATGGCACCATTTTTTATGTGGAACTTCAAAAAGCATGACGACCAAACCGCTTCCGATCCTTCTGGTCGATGACGACAATGCCTTGCGCCGCGCAACCCGGCAGACACTTGAGCTCGCAGGATTCGGCGTTCAGGATTTTGCCCGGGCAGCCGACGCCCTCAATGCGGTTTCACCGGACTATGAAGGCGTGATCGTTACCGATGTGCGCATGCCACAAATGGATGGCCTGCAATTTTTCGAACGCATCAAGATCATGGATGCCGACCTGCCGGTCATCCTGATCACCGGTCATGGCGACATTCCGATGGCGGTTCAGGCTATTCAGGACGGGGCCTACGACTTCATCGCAAAGCCGTTTCCCACCGACCGGCTTATCCACAGCATCCGTCGTGCGGGTGAAAAGCGGCAACTGGTGCTCGAAAACCGCAACCTGCGCGAAGCGGCGGAAAATGCCGGAAACGACCTGCCGCTGATCGGACAGACGCCGGCCATGGAAAACCTGCGCCGGACCGTGCGCGATATTGCCGATATGGATGTCGATGTGCTGGTGGCCGGTGAAACCGGCAGTGGCAAGGAAGTGGTGGCGCAGTTGCTGCACAATTGGGGCCGCCGCCGCAAGGGTCATTTCGTGGCGCTCAATTGCGGTGCATTGCCGGAAAGCGTCATCGAGAGCGAGCTGTTTGGCCATGAATCGGGTGCCTTCACCGGCGCTCAGAAAAAGCGCCTCGGCCGTATCGAACATTCAAGCGGCGGCACACTTTTTCTCGACGAAATCGAAAGCATGCCTGCCGCAACGCAAGTCAAACTGCTGCGTGTTCTCGAAATGCGCGAGATTGCGCCGCTCGGAACCAATGAAGTGCGCCCTGTCGATCTGCGTGTGGTGGCGGCGGCAAAGATCAATCTTGGCGATCCCTTCCAGCGCGGCGATTTTCGCGAAGATCTGTACTACCGGCTGAACGTGGTAACACTCTCCATCCCCCCGCTCCGCGAACGCCGCGAGGATATTCCCCTCCTGTTCGCGCATTTTCTCACCCGCGCCGCAAAGCGCTTCAACCGCGATGCACCCGATATAGATGCCGGAACTTATGGCTATCTTATGCGCCATGACTGGCCCGGCAATGTCCGCGAACTGGCACATTTCGCGGACAGGGTAGCACTCGGTGTTCCGCAGAACATGCAGACCGCAACACCGGCCAGCACTGACGAACCGCTACCAAAACGGCTTGAACGCTATGAGGCGACGCTGATCCGCGAAACGCTTGCAGCCCATAACGGCAATGTTCAGGCAACCATCGAAGCGCTCGGCATTCCGCGCAAGACATTTTACGACAAGATGCAGCGCCACGGCATCAACCGGCAGGATTATCGCAGCAGCGGTTCCGAAAACCTCTCCAGTTGATACGTGATCGTTGTTCCCACCGACAGCCCTACGCCAGATCATGCCGCCGAAACCAGCCTTTCCGCACCCATGCGATAGGAAATGGCACCCGCCAGATGAATCCGCCCGACCTGCTCGACGCCATCAAGATCGGCGAGAGTTCGTGCAACTTTCAAAATGCGATGATAGGCGCGGGCGGAAAAATGCATGCGCTCGCTGGCATCACGCAGAAGTTTTAGTCCTGCCGCATCAGAACAAGCCACCTCTTCGATCAGATTTGCCGGGCAATGGGCATTGGTCATGGAAATTTCCAGCCCGAGCGCACCATACCGCGCGGCCTGAATGGCACGGGCTTTTGCAACACGGGTCGCGACCGTTTCGCTCCTTTCGGATTGCGAAGGCGTGATGAGATCAAGCGCAGAGACTGCCGGCATATCGACGCGCAAATCGATGCGGTCGAGAAGCGGGCCGGAAATGCGCGCCTGATAATCGCTCTGGCAGCGCGGTCCGCGCGCACATGTATGCCCCGGCTCGCCCGCCATGCCGCAGCGGCACGGGTTCATCGCTGCCACAAGCTGAAACCGTGCCGGATAGCTGGTGCGGTGATTGACACGCGCGATCATGCATTCGCCAGTTTCCAACGGCTGACGCAGCGAATCGAGCACCTGCGGCGAGAATTCAGGAAATTCATCGAGAAACAGCACGCCATTATGCGCGAGCGACACCTCGCCGGGCCTTGCGCGCAAGCCGCCGCCAACCATCGCAGCCATGGAGGCCGAATGATGCGGCGCGCGAAACGGTCGGCGCTCGGAGAGTTTTCCGCCCGAAAGCTCGCCTGCAATCGAGGCAATCATCGAAACGTCGAGCAGTTCACGCGGGCTGAGTTTGGGCAGGATCGACGGCAGACGCTGCGCCAGCATGGATTTACCGGAACCGGGCGGCCCGACCAGAAGCAGATTATGGTTGCCTGCGGCAGCTATTTCCAGCGCACGCTTGGCCGTCTCCTGCCCCTTGATATCGGAAAGATCGGGCAGAACCTCGTTCGCAACCCGCATGGAAGCGGTAGGACGTGTGAGAACCTGTGTGCCCTTGAAATGATTGGCCAATGCGATCAGGCTGCGTGGCGCCAGAATATCGATATCCGCGCCCGCCCAAGCTGCTTCCGGCCCGCAATCATGCGGACAGATCAGCCCTTTGTCTTCACGGTTCGCGCCAATGGCCGCAGGAAGAACGCCCGCCACGGCGGTAATGGACCCGTCGAGCGAGAGTTCACCCAGAACCAGATAGGACGCAATCGCATCGAGCGGAATAGCGCCAATCGCGGCCATCAATCCGACCGCAATCGGCAGATCGTAATGCGAGCCTTCTTTCGGCAGATCAGCCGGTGCGAGATTGACCGTCACCCGCTTTGTCGGCATGGAAAGCCCGCAGGCATGAAGAGCCGCCTGCACCCGTTCGCGGCTTTCGGCAACCGCCTTGTCGGGCAGCCCGACAATGGACATACCCATCTTGCCCGGTGCCACCATGACCTGAACGTCAACCGGCACTGCCTCTATGCCCTGAAAGGCAACCGTTCCAACCCGTGCAACCATGAGCGCCCCCGCATGCTCAATGGCACATCTCAAAAGTGAGAATATGCTTAAATACAACCAGAGGATTTAAGCATATTCAAACCGAGACTTCAAGAACATTTCAAGAACATTTTATCGTTTGGCTTCGACCGCATCCCAGAACAGGGCTGCGATATTGGTGCCGTCAAAGCGTTCGATTTCCCGAATGCCGGTTGGCGAGGTAACGTTGATCTCGGTCATAAAGTCGCCGATCACGTCGATGCCGACGAGAATAAAGCCGCGCTCCTTCAGGGATGGCCCAATGCGCTCGCAGATTTCGCGTTCCCGCGGCGTCAATTTGCTTTGCTCAGCGCGACCACCGACATGCATGTTGGAGCGGGCATCGGTTTCCGACGGCACGCGATTGATGGCCCCCACCGGCTCGCCATCGATCAGGATGATGCGCTTGTCACCGGCGCGCACATCCTTCAAATAACGCTGGGCAATAAACGGTTCCTTGAACAATTGCCCGAACATTTCGAGCAGCGAGGTCAGGTTGCGGTCACCGTCAGCCAAATGAAACACGCCCGCGCCGCCATTGCCGTAAAGCGGCTTCAAAATGATGTCTCCAAACCGACGCCTGAAATCCATGACCTCCTGCGGGTCTTTGGTAATCAGCGTTTCCGGCATCAGATCGGGAAATTCGGTAACGAAAATCTTTTCCGGGCTGTTGCGCACCCATGCAGGATCGTTGACGACCAGCGTTTTGGGATGAATGCGTTCTAGAAGATGCGTGGTTGTGATGTAATTCATGTCAAACGGCGGATCCTGACGCAGCAGGATAACATCCATTTGCGAAAGATCGCGCCGGACAGGCTCACCAAGCGTAAAATGATCGCCCTCGATATCGCGCACTTCCAATGCCTCGACCGTTGCCGAAACCACGCCGTCACGCATGGAAAGCCGGTCGGGCGTGTAATGATAAAGCTCATGGCCGCGTTTTTGCGCCTCCAGCGACAGGGCAAAACTGGTATCGCCGGCAATGGAGACGGTTTTGATATGGTCCATCTGGACCGCGACTTTGAGAGCCATGATTTTCCTCGCGATTCGAAATTGCACAAAATCTAAAACTAAATGACATCGCGATACAGTCTCTTTGTGACGCGAGAGCCTGTTCAAGGAAACACGATACAGTGTTCACAGGTCCAACTGCTTTCAAATACGACCCGCTATCCCATATGATGCGCAAGATTAACTGTTCCAGCCAGAGTAAAAATCATGAAAAATATCGGCTTTCTTTCCTTCGGCCATTGGTCGCCCTCGCAGCAGTCGGGAACCCGTTCAGCAGGGGACGCGCTTTTGCAAGCAATTGATCTTGCGGTTGCGGCGGAAGAACTCGGCGCGGATGGTGCCTATTTCCGCGTGCATCATTTTGCCCGCCAGCTTGCTTCGCCCTTTCCGCTTTTGGCAGCCGTCGGTGCCAAGACCAGCAAGATCGAGATCGGTACCGCCGTCATCGACATGCGCTATGAGAACCCGTTTTACATGGCGGAAGACGCGGGAGCTGCCGATCTCATTGCCGGTAGACGGCTGCAATTGGGCATAAGTCGTGGCTCGCCCGAGCAGGTTATCGATGGTTGGCGCTATTTTGGCTACAGGCCGGAAGAAGGAAAAACCGATGCCGATATGGGCCGCCAACATGCGGAGGTGTTTTTGCAGGCGCTGAAGGGCGAAGGTTTTGCGCAGCCCAATCCGCGCCCGATGTTCCCCAACCCGCCCGGCCTGTTACGTCTTGAACCGCATTCGGAAGGCTTGCTAGACCGTATCTGGTGGGGTGCAGGCTCGAACGCCACGGCCATCTGGGCGGCAAAGCTCGGCATGAACCTGCAAAGCTCGACGCTCAAAGATGATGAAACCGGCGAGCCGTTCCATATCCAGCAGGCCAAGCAGATCCGCGCCTATCGCGAAGCATGGAAGGAAGCCGGCCACACACGCACGCCGCGCGTTTCCGTGAGCCGCAGCATTTTCGCACTCACGGATGACCGCGACCGCGCTTATTTCGGAGGCAGCAAAGAGCAGGACAGCATCGGCTATATCGACGAAAACACACGGGCGATTTTTGGCCGTTCCTATGCGGCGGAACCCGAAGCGCTGATCAAGGAACTCAAGCAGGATGAGGCAGTCGCCGAAGCCGACACGCTGCTTTTGACCGTGCCCAACCAGCTTGGCGTCGATTATAATGCCCATGTCATCGAAGCCATCCTGACCACGGTTGCTCCGGAACTCGGCTGGCGATAAAATAAGCTCACCGCCCGGCGAAATTCGCCGGGCGGCATATTTTCGGGAGGAAAGCATGACCGCCGTCAAAACGACCCTGTTCGCCGATCATATTGCTGAACTTGGTGAAGGTCCTGGCTATGACCCGCTCACCGGCCATGTCTGGTGGTTCGATATTCTTGGCCACAAGCTGATCGAGCGAAACTGGGACAGCGGCGTGTTGCAAGAGCATGATCTTGGCATGAAGGCCAGCGCACTGGCCGTCATCGACCGCGAGCGGCAGTTGATTGTCAGCGAGCATGGGCTGTTCATCCGCGAGCGCGCCAATGGAAAACTGACGCTGCATCATCCGCTGGAAGCCGACAATGCCGTTACCCGCTCCAACGATGCGCGTGTGCATCCATCGGGCGCGTTCTGGATCGGCACCATGGGCAAGAAGGCGGAGAAGGAGGCAGGCTCCATCTGGTGGTATAGCGAGGGGCAGGTAAAAAAGCTCTTTTCCGATATCACCATCACCAATTCGATCTCGTTCTCGCCCGATGGAAAAATCGCCTATTTTGCGGATACGGATCGCAATATCATCTGGCGCGTCGATACGGACCCTGAAACCGGCCTGCCGACATCGGAAAAAAGCGTCTTTCATCATCGCACGGAACAAGGCGGGGTGGATGGTTCGGTGGTGGATGGCGAAGGCACATTATGGAATGCCTGCTGGGGCGCGAATGCGCTCAACGCCTATTCGCCACAGGGGCGACTGATCCGGTCGATTGCTCTGCCCGTCAGCCAGCCTTCGTGTCCGGCTTTTGTGGGGCCGGATGCGAGCGTGATGATCGTTACTAGCGCACGCGAAGGCATGGATGATGCGACAAGAGAGGCAGATCTGCATGCGGGTAAAGTGGTTCTGCTGGACCTGACCGTCTCAGGACGCCATGATCCGCCGGTCAGGCTGTAATTATTCCATGCCCTCGACGATGACGATCTCGCCATCCGCAACAGTTTGACGAATGGCCTTGGCGGCTTGATATTCGGCAGAATGATAGCAATCGAGCGCCGCTTTCATGCTTTCAAATTCGATGATCACATTGCGTGCACGGCCCTGCCCCTCGACGGCTTCGGCCTTGCCGCCGCGCGCAATGAATTTTGCGCCATAGCGCTCAAAAGCCGGTTTGGCCGTCGATACATAATCCTTATAGCGTTCCGCATCACGCGCATCGACACGGGCGATCCAATAGGCTTTCGGCATGGTTTTCTCCCAAAATTTTCAGGAAACTGAGCGCATTTCTTCCAGAATGGCAAGGGCAGCCGCTTTGCGGTCCTGAGCACCGATAATCGGGCGTGCAACGACGAGATGGCTTGCTCCAGCCTTCAAGGCATCCGCAGGCGTCATAACGCGCTTCTGGTCGCCTTTTTCGGCTCCTGCCGGACGAATGCCGGGGGTGACGACCGCCATATCGGGACCGATGGCCGCGCGAATGGCAGCGGCTTCGGCAGCAGACGCCACGATGCCGCCCATGCCCGCTTCGCACGCTTGCTGCGCGCGCTTCAAAACCAGCGCTTCAGGCGTGCCAGAATAACCGGCTTCCTTCAGATCTGCCTCATCCATGGAAGTGAGCACCGTCACGCCAAGCAGGCAGAGATCGGAGCCTTTTGCCGCTTCAACCGCCGCGCGCATGGCCTTTGGATAAGCGTGAAGTGTGAGCATGGAAACGCCCATCTTCGCGACGTTCTCCACGCCCTTGGCGATGGTGTTGTCGATGTCGAGCAGCTTCATGTCGAGGAAGACTTTTTTCTTTGCCGCAATCAAGCTCTTTGCGAAATCAAGCCCGCCCGCAAAGACAAGCTGATGACCGATCTTATAGAAGGAAACGGCATCGCCCAGTTCCTCGACCAGTTTTTCGGCATCGCGCACGCTCGGCACGTCGAGGCCCACGATCAACTGCCCGGAAACAGTGTCGCGCAAATCTGTCGTTGTCATGAAAGTCTCCGCTGTGATTTGCGTTTTCTTCGCACAACATAAGGCCACGCGAAAGGGATCATTGCCGGAAATTATGGAATGATCGCCGTTTTCAGCGCCCCGGATTGACCGCGCGCTCGATCAGGCTTTTGCAAAGCGCCGTCAGCATTTTGGCGCTGCGCTCATTCTTGAGCGTGCCATCGGCATTGAACGCTTCCGCTGCACCACCGACCGAACATTGCTCGGTGATGACCTGCGCACCGACAGCCATCAGTACGGCACGCAAATGATAAAGCCCGCGCATGCCTGCAAAGGCACCATTGGATGTCGAGCAAAGCCCGACCGTCAGACCGGCATAGGGTTTGAGCGGCTTGTCGCCGTCTTTGGAAATGCGGCTCATCCAGTCGAGCGTGTTTTTAAGAAGCGGTGGGATCGAGGCATTATATTCCGGCGAGCAGATCACCAACCCATCATGCGAGGCCAGAAGGCGGCCAAGCTTGATGGCGTTTTCGGGAATGCCCTCTTCCTTCTCCAGATCCTCGTTCATGATCGGAAGGGAATAATCAGCCAGCGATATCTCGCTAACCTCTGCCCCTTGCGCCGACAATTCGCGTGAAGCGGCCTCAGTCATATACCCGGAAAAGGCACCCTTGCGGATCGATCCGGCAAAGACCAGAATTTTTGCGGACATGCATGATCTCCGAAGGGTTAGGACAGTGCGCTGCGATAGACCCAGAGCTGTGCGGGCGGCACGTTGCGCACCACGAAATCATAATGCTGCACGGTATAATTGCCCTTGCCCGCGGGAACCGGGGGACGCGGCCCATAGGTGATCTGCATCAATGGACGTCCGCGCGGAATACGCGACAACAACTCTTCCATGAGCTTGATGCGGCTTTCCATCGGAAAGTTCAGCATGGGGACCGCAGAAATAATACTGTCGAACTGCTGGTCCTTCTTCTCACCCAGAGCGCTATCGAGATCGAATACATCGCCATGGATGATGTTGACGTCGGGAAAGGCCTTGTTGAGATGCTCGACAAAATCCGGGGAATATTCGACGGAGTAAAGGTCGGCAGACTTCACGCCATGCGCCAGAATGGCCTTGGTGATGACACCGGTGCCGGGTCCAAGCTCAAGCACAGGGAGCCCGGATTTGGTATCGATGACGCTCGCCATGCGCTTTGCTGTAATCGAACTTGTCGGCAATATGGCGCCAACCGCTTTGGGTCCGTCGATCCAGCCTTTGAAAAAACGGATTTCCTCATCGAACTTAGCGGCCAGTTTCCTGCCGAGCTGTCCTGCCATTCTCATTGCTCCCATGGTCGTTATTGCACAAGTTTATGACGCTTCAAGACAATGAAGCAAGCAAGGAATAGAAAAACGTTAAAAAAAGGGAGCCGAATGGCTCCCTTTATTCATTCCCCTATACCTTCGAAAAACTCTTTCATCCGCGAGAAGAACCCTGCCGATTTCGGACTGTTCTCCTTGGATGAAAGCTGCTCGAACTCCTCCAGCAACTCGCGCTGACGCTTGGTGAGGTTCTGCGGTGTCTCGATATCGATCTGGATATAGAGATCGCCCGTCGCCTGCTGGCGCAGAACCGGCATGCCCTTGCCCTTGAGGCGGAACTGCTTGCCATTCTGCGTGCCTTCGGGCACTTTTACGCGCGTCTGCGTCGCATCAAGTGTGGATACCTCGAACTGGCCGCCAAGTGCCGCCGTGGTCATCGATATCGGCACCTTGCAGTACAGATCGGCACCGTCGCGCTGGAAAAACTCATGCGGCTTGACCGACAGGAAAATATAGAGATCGCCCGATGGACCGCCGCGCGTTCCCGCCTCGCCCTCACCGGCCAGACGAATGCGCGTTCCGTCCTCGATACCGGCCGGAATATTAACCGAGAGCGAACGCTCCTCCGTCACCCGGCCCTGACCATGACACTTGCCGCATGGATCCTTGATGATCTGCCCGCGACCGTTACAGGTCGGGCAGGTCCGCTCGACCGAGAAAAAGCCCTGCGCGGCCCGTACACGCCCCGCGCCGCCACACATGGTACAGGTGACGGGCTGCGAACCGGCTTTTGCGCCCGAGCCCGAACAATCGTCACAGGTGATGGAGGTCGGCACCCTGATCTGCGCGGTCTTGCCGGCAAAGGCTTCTTCCAGCGTCACTTCCATATTGTAGCGCAGATCGGCACCGCGTTCGCGACCACCGCTCGAGCGGCGGCGACCGCCGCCCATCATCTCGCCAAAAATGTCTTCGAAAATATCGGAGAAACCACCGGCGCCGCCAAAGCCGCCGCCGCCAAAACCATTGCCCATACCGCCATTTTCAAAGGCGGCGTGGCCAAAGCGGTCATAGGCTGCACGCTTCTGCGGGTCTTTCAGCGTCTCGTAAGCTTCGCCGATTTCCTTGAACTTGCGTTCGGCTTCGGGATTATCCGGGTTTCTGTCCGGATGATATTGCATGGCGAGCTTGCGGAAAGCCGATTTCAGCGTCTTTTCATCCGCTGTTCTCTCGACACCCAATGCTTCGTAATAATCGATCTTCATACGTCCGTTACCCCGGCGGCTGGACCGGACTCCCAACCGGAGCCATCTTATTCTTGTTTATTGCCGAAACTGGCAAAAGCCCGGCCTAGAAAAGCCGGGCTTTTACATCAGTGACAGAAATTACGACTTCTTCTTGTCGTCGTCGATTTCCTCATAGTCGGCATCGACAACATCATCGCTGGAAGCTGCCTGCTCGCCCGCTTCAGCGCCCTGTCCTTCGGCAGCCTGCGCTGCTTCGTACATAGCCTGACCAAGCTTCATCGAAGCTTCGGCAAGGGTCTGCGACTTGGCCTTGATGTCTTCGGCATCGTCGCCTTCAAGCGCGGTCTTGAGGGCTGCAATCGCATCCTCGATGGCCTTCTTGTCGTCAGCCGAGACCTTGTCGCCATATTCAGCAAGCGATTTTTCCGACGAATGAACAAGGCTTTCGCCCTGATTCTTGGCTTCGACCGCTTCACGACGCTGCTTGTCGGCTTCGGCGTTGGCTTCAGCGTCCTTGACCATCTGTTCGATGTCGGCATCGGAAAGTCCGCCAGAGGCCTGAATGCGAATCTGGTGTTCCTTGCCGGTACCCTTGTCCTTGGCCGACACGTTGACGATACCGTTGGCGTCGATGTCAAAGGTGACTTCGATCTGCGGCACGCCGCGCGGTGCAGGCGGAATACCGACGAGATCGAACTGGCCGAGGCTCTTGTTGTCGGCAGCCATTTCACGCTCGCCCTGGAAGACGCGGATCGTCACGGCCGACTGATTGTCTTCGGCGGTGGAGAAGGTCTGCGACTTCTTGGTCGGGATCGTCGTGTTGCGGTCGATAAGACGCGTGAACACGCCGCCAAGCGTTTCGATACCGAGCGACAAAGGCGTTACGTCGAGCAGCAGAACGTCCTTGACGTCACCCTGCAATACGCCGCCCTGAATGGCCGCACCCATGGCAACCACTTCATCCGGGTTCACACCCTTGTGCGGTTCCTTGCCGAAGAACTGCTTTACGACTTCCTGAATCTTGGGCATGCGGGTCATGCCGCCGACCAGAACCACTTCGTCGATTTCACCAGCCTTGATGCCTGCATCCTTGAGCGCTGCCTTGCAAGGCTCGATCGTGCGCTTGACGAAATCATCGACAAGGCTTTCGAACTTGGCGCGCGACAGCTTGATCGCAAGGTGCTTCGGACCGGTTGCGTCGGCTGTGATGAACGGCAGGTTGACTTCGGTCTGCTGCGCGGAAGAAAGCTCGATCTTGGCTTTTTCTGCGGCTTCCTTCAGACGCTGCAAGGCAAGCTTGTCGCTTTTGAGATCAATGCCGCTTTCCTTCTTGAACTCGGCAATCAGATATTCGACCAGACGCATGTCGAAATCTTCACCGCCAAGGAAGGTGTCGCCATTGGTCGACTTCACTTCAAAGACGCCATCGCCGATTTCAAGCACCGACACGTCGAAGGTGCCGCCGCCAAGGTCATAAACCGCGATGGTCTTGCCTTCGCTCTTGTCCAGACCATAGGCGAGCGCTGCTGCCGTCGGCTCGTTGATGATACGTAGTACTTCAAGACCGGCGATCTTGCCAGCATCCTTGGTGGCCTGACGCTGGGCGTCATTGAAGTATGCGGGAACAGTGATAACGGCCTGCGTCACGGTTTCACCGAGATAGGATTCAGCCGTCTCCTTCATCTTCTGAAGGATCATCGCAGAGACCTGCGACGGGGAATATTTCTTGCCGTGGACTTCGACCCAGGCATCGCCATTGTCGCCCTTGACGATCTTGTAAGGAACGAGGTCCTTGTCCTTCTGCACCATCGGATCGTCGAAACGCCGACCGATCAGGCGCTTGATGGCAAACAGCGTGCCTTCGGGGTTGGTGACGGCCTGACGCTTCGCAGGCTGACCGGCGAGGCGTTCGTCACTTTCCGAAAAAGCGATAATGGAAGGCGTCGTGCGCGCGCCTTCGGCATTTTCGATGACCTTCGCGCTCTTGCCGTCCATGACGGCGACGCAGGAGTTGGTCGTTCCCAGATCGATACCAATAACTTTAGCCATATTTCTCTCCATTCAGCAAACCGCCAGGACCTCTACCGAGCGTTCCATGGGCGGCTCCCATCGGTTTTCACAATGCCTAAACAGGCTGGGCCTATTCCACGCTGGCCTATAACAAGGACAACCCTTTCTCAAGGCTGGGCTCGCTTCAAGGTGTGGTTTCCAGAGCCAATTTCAAGAAGCTCCAGTTTATTTCCCAGCCTATAATCAAAGCCCTGTGCGTGGCGTATATAAGAAAGGCAAATTTTTACTGCAAGTCACAACAGATAAACGGGCATAAATTCCTTGCCCCGTCGTTTTGACAGGATGCGAAGCAAGGCCTCACACATCCACGAAACCACCCTCCCGTCCAGCACGGTAGACCGCATCGATAAAGCGCTGGTTGGCTCTGGAATTTTCCAGCGAAAACAGCGCCACACCCTCGCCCTTTGTGGCGCGCACAAAATTCTCGGCCTGCAGCTTGTAGTGGTTTTCATCGCCGAACGACCATTCGCTCGTCTGATTATGCCCGCCATCATGCAGCGTGATGCGGCCATGGTCGTATTTGCCGGTATTAAACGGTGCATGAACCTCGATAAAGCCCTTGTCACCATGAAATACCATGGTCTGTCGCGCGGCAAGCTGGGTTGCCACATAAAAAGTAAAATCAAAGCCATCGAAACGCGCTGCGACATTGGCGTAGCGGTCGGTACCGAATTTGGGATCATATTCCACCGAAGCCCGGACCGAAAGCGGCTCCTTGCCCGTCACCATGCGCGTGACGACAGTGGGATAGACGCCAATATCAGGGAGTGCGCCGCCGCCAAGCTCCACCTGATTGCGCATATTCGCAGGATCGTCATTGAAATAGGAAAAAGCGCCCTGCACATGGCGCAGATTTCCAATCGCGCCTTCCGCCAGAAGGTAGCGCAGCTTGATCCATTGCGGATGGTAGAAGACCATAAAAGCTTCAGCGATCACAACCTTGTGCCGGTCACGCGCCGCAATCAACTGGTCGATATCGTTGGCGTTCAACGCAATCGGCTTTTCGCACAGCACATGCTTGCCCGCCTGCGCCGCTTTCAGCGTCCATTCGACGTGCTGCGCTGTCGGCAGCGGAATATAGACGCCATCGACTTCGTCACTGGCCAGCAATTCTTCATAGGAACCAAAAGCCAGCGGGGCGCCAAAACGGTCTGCCACCGTACGCGCACGCGCCGCATCACGGCTGGCAATGGCCTGAACGACGCCATTTTCGGAGCCTGCGAGCGCCGGAATGACCTGTGTGACGCCGATTTTTGCCGTCGAAAGAATGCCCCAACGAAACATGCCATTCCCTTCATCAAGATTTGCCGTCAGACCGGCTATTCCTATCGGATTTTCAACATTATCCGCCGATCGCGCAACATACCACCAGACAGTTTGCTTCAAACGGAAATCATACGTGAAAAGCCGCCATATCAGCCATGACTGATAAGGCTTGTCATTCAAACAGTGTCATGCTTTTTGCCTTTTATGCAAAAAACATCTTCTGTCACAAAAGTGCTTGGCATATTTGCCGTCGCAGCCCTCGTGGTCGCTGGCTTCGGCCTCATTGGCCTTGCGTTCATGTATGGCGCTTACGGTGTGATTTTTATCGATGGCGTTGCGAGCATTACCCTGCTCGTCATTTTCTCGATTGTCTTCTGGCGCACAAAAATCGATTGGCGCAAACCGGAAGCCGCTGCCATCATGATTTCCTTCTTCTCGTTTATCGGCATGTGCGTCGATTCACGCGGCAATCCGATCTATAACCAGCCACTGGTCTGGCTGTTTGGCAGCAACGGCGGACGTCTCCACATTCGCGAGATCGTCAGCCATGGCGGCGGCAGCACCGGCGTGAATTACGAATTCCAGATCGTCAATCTTTACGGTGCCATCGAACGCTCGATCAGCGGCTGGCTCGTGATGCCATTCCGCTTCGTGGAATATATCGTCGTGCTCAGCCTGCTGGTGACGCTGATTACCGCAATCCGCAAACGCCGGGGCGCCGACTGGCTGCCCGACAATGGCACCGATAAAGGCAGTACATGGCTGCCCGACAACACCCGAAAATGAGTTTAGAGAAAAAGATTGCTTATCGTCCCTCAAAGGAAACCAACATGAAACGATATTCACTGCGTGCGATGATCTTCGCCGTTTTCGTGGTTTTGCTACCGGCAGCGTCTTTCGCACAGACAGCCGATGACAGCGACACCAATGCGGCAATCGAAAAGATGAACGCCTATGTCTCGCTTCTCAACCGCACCATCCGCGCCTCGGAATCGCTTGATCGTTACGAGAGCTGGGTCAATATGAAAAAAGGCCCGACCGGCAAGGAACGCGTCGTCTACGGTCTTTACTCGCTCTACGATGTGCGCAAGGAAATTGACACCGCGCAGGAAGCGACCGCCGCTGACCCCAAATTGCCGGAACTCGATGCGGCCATGACGGATTACATCGCCGCCTACCAAAAACTTGCGCCGGTGATCGAAAAAGCCAACAAATATTATGAGCGCAAGGACTATATGTCCGACAAATACGCGGAAGCCAAAGTCTTTCACAAACAGATTGTGGAAGCCGCTCCCGATTTCCTCAAACAACGCAAGCGCGTTGATGCACTGGTGACGGTCGAGAAGGGCAAGCTCGATCTGGCCGAACTCGCTGCCCTTGAAAAGACGCATGGCAAGAAAGCCAGCTGGCACGTACGCAATGTCATGATCCGCGCCAATGCGATCATCGATCTTCTGCCCGATAATGACAAGCCAGTCGTCGATATGGATGCTTTTGGCAAGGCCATGGATGCCTATGCGGGTGCGGTGCGTGAGATGGATGATTACGCAACCGAAAATCCCAATTCCTTCCACGTCTTCGAATCGCGCCCGGCAAGTCTGCTCGGCAAACTGCGTGACTTGCAGGAAAAACTTATCAAGACCAAAGGCGACGCCCGCAAGGGCAATGCGGCTTCGGATTTGCAGTGGATCGTCAATGATTACAATATGATGGTTTCGACGTCGCAGAGCGCGACGATCTTCTCGAAAGAATAATCTCAAACCAATACAAAAGCCGGGGCGCATGACCCCGGCTTTTTTCATGCTCCATGAGAGCCTGTAAAAAGACCCGCTGTCAGGTCAGTTTCGGGTGCCGGTCCACCAGCGTCTGCCTGCGCGTCTTTAGCGCTTCGATGTCATTTTCGAGCGATGCGATTTTTTCATCGATATCCTCCACCCGCTCCTCGATATGCTCATAGGCTTGCTTGAGCAGCAGCTTCGCTTCCTTTTTATTGGAGGCACTGGGCGTATCGCCACGAAGCGGCCTGTTTGCCGTTTCGCTGAGGAAAAAAGCGGTGATCAGGCCGATAATCGATGCCGCCATCAGATAATAAGCCGGCACATAAAGGCTGGTCGTTGTTTCCACCAGCCATGCCGCAAGCGTTGGTGTCAGACCGGCGACGATGATTGAAATATTGAAGGCCGCAGCCAGGGCGCTATAGCGGATACGCGCCGGAAAGAGTGCTGGCAAAGTTGAAGCCATCACACCGGTCAGGCAATTGAGGAAAATCGCCAGCAGAAGCAGGCCCACGAAAATTTTGGGCGTGTTGCCGCTGGTCACAAGATGAAACGCTGGCAGCGACAGAAACAAAAGTCCCAGACTGCCGATAAGCAGAAATGGTCTGCGCCCGAATCTGTCGCTTAAAAAACCCACCACCGGCTGCACGAACAACATGCCGATCATCACAACGATAATGATGAGTACGCCGTGATCCTCCGAATAGCCGAGGCTTTGCGACAGATAAGTCGGCATATAGGTCAGCAGCATATAATAGGTGATGTTGGTGACCAGAACCATGCCGATGCAGACCGACAGGGCGCGCCAGTAATTGCGAACGATTTCCTTAAAGGAAATCATCGGGCGATCCTTGATCGCGTCTTGGTCTTCTTGCTCCATGCGCTCGAGCTGCTGCGTGAAGGCAGGTGTTTCTTCGGCAGCATGGCGAAGATAAAGACCGATAATGCCCAAGGGTGCGGCAAGATAGAACGGTATGCGCCAGCCCCAGTCGAGAAAATTGCTCTCCCCCATCATGGTGCTTAAAAACACCACCAGGCCTGCGCCCATCACAAAACCGGCAATGGAGCCGAAATCAAGCCAGCTTCCCAAAAAGCCGCGGCGTCGGTCAGGCGCATATTCGGCCACGAAAATCGCCGCTCCCGTATATTCACCACCCACCGAAAAACCCTGTACGAGCTTGCAGATCAAAAGCAGGATCGGCGCCCAGATGCCAATCGTTGCATAAGACGGGATCAGGCCGATGCAAAACGTGCTTGCAGCCATGATGATGATGGTGAGCGAAAGAACCTTTTGCCGCCCGAACCGATCACCCATGACGCCAAAGAACAGACCGCCCAGCGGGCGCACCAGAAACGGCACTGAAAATGTCGCAAGGGCGGCAATCGTCTGAATGCCGGGGGCAGCATTGGGAAAGAACACCTGTCCCAAAGCATAGGCGACAAAGCCATAAACGCCGAAATCGAACCATTCCATCGCATTGCCAAGCGCTGCGGCGGTGATCGCCTTCTTCAGCTTGACGTTATCGATGACCTTGATGTCTTCAATTGTTAAGGGTTCAACCTGCGTTGCAGTGCCAGAAGTTTCGCCTTGCGCCATTCACTCCGCCTTTGCGTTTTAGGATTGAACGAATTTTCAATATAAAGCGCACGTTTAGCGGAAAACAAGCTTGGGTTATTATTATAAATTGCGCTCGCAATCTTTATGCAAAATAAAAACCCGCCAGATGGCGGGTTTTCAACTTCATCTATTTTGCACTTATCCGCGCAAGGTCCCGCCCGTTTGCTTGGCAACACTGGCAATGATCTTGGCTGACAAGGCGTCGAGATCTTCATCGGTCAGCGTGCGATCCTGCGGCTGGATCAGAACCTCGACAGCAACCGATTTTTTGCCTTCGCCAAGTGAAGCGCCGGTGAAAATGTCAAAAACCTGAATGCCGGCAATCAGCTTCTTGTCGGCGGACGAGACGGCACGCACGACATTACCCGCTTCCACGCTGTCATCGACCACAAAGGCATAATCACGCTTGAGGCTCTGCAATTGCGACAGGCTGAGCGCTGGCTTTGTGCGGGTGCTCTTGGCCTTCGGCTCAGGGATCGCATCGATATACACTTCAAAGCCGCACAACGCGCCCGAAACATCGAGCGTTTCCAGCGTGTCGGGATGGAACTCACCAAAATAGCCGAGCACGACCTTCGGCCCGAGTTTCAGCGTGCCTGAACGTCCCGGATGGAACCATTCCGGTCCACCCGCTTCGATCTGGATGCGGTCGACCGGTGCGCCTGCGGCTTCCAGTGCTGCAAGTGCATCGGCTTTCGCATCGAACACGCCAACGGGTGCCGCGTTACCTGCCCAGAACCGGCCCGAACCCTCGACGCCTGCCGTGCCGCGACGAATGCCGCCTGCAACGCGGCGCTGCTGTTCCGGCGTATCGCCTTCATAGATGCCCGACACTTCAAACAATGCCGTATCGCCAAAACCGCGATCCGCATTGCGTTGCGCGGCCAAAAGCAGGCCCGGAAGCAGGCTTGGGCGCATGTCCGACATATCGGCGGCAATCGGATTGGCGAGCTTGAGTTCAGCCTTGCCGCCGCCAAATGCCTTGGCCTGGCTTTCCGAAATGAAGGAATAGGTGACCGCTTCCATCATGCCGCGCGAGGCAAGGGTGCGGCGCGCAAGCCGCGTGCGGATTTGGAGCGTTGTCAGAATACGGCCATTGACCGCACCATGATTGGGCAAAGGCTGCGGCGCAATCTGGTTGATGCCATGAATACGCATGACTTCTTCGACGAGATCGGCCTTGCCTTCCACATCATTGCGCCATGTCGGAACCGTCGCCTTGATGAGTTTACCATCGCCTTCGACGCCGAAACCCAGCCGCTTGAGAATATCCAGCGACACCTCATAAGGCACATCGATTCCGGTGAGGCGCTTGACTTCCGAGACCGGAAAATCAATCACGCGCAGGCTTGGCGCCTCATAGCCAACCACGTCGAGAACGCTCGGCTCACCACCGCACAATTCCAACACCAGCTTCGTGGCAATTTCTGCCCCCGGCACCATCATTTCCGGGTCGACGCCGCGCTCAAAGCGATAGCGTGCGTCGGTGACAATACCAAGCTCACGGCCCGTGCGGGCAATGCTGCGCGCATCCCAAAGGGCCGATTCAATCAGCACATCCACGGTGTTCTCGTCACAGCCCGAATGTTCGCCGCCCATGATCCCGGCAATCGATTCAGCACCATTGTCATCGGCGATCACATACATGCCCGGCTTGAATTTATATTCACGTTGGTCCAGACCCAGAATGGTTTCGCCTTCGCGGGATTCACGCACGGTGAGGTTGCCCTTGACCTTGGCCGCATCGAAAACATGCAGCGGACGGCCGAGATCAAACGTCACGTAATTGGTGATATCGACCAGCGCATTGATCGGGCGCAGGCCGATAGCCTTCAGGCGCTGCTGCATCCATTTGGGGCTGGGACCGTTTTTCACACCCTTGACCAGACGCAGCGCAAAACCGAGACAGAACGGGTTCTGCGCATCCTGATCGAGGATGACCTTTACCGGCGTCGTGCCTTCGCCTTTGACGGCTTCCGACGCAAGCGGCTTCAAGGTACCAAGGCCGGCCGCCGCCAGATCACGCGCAATGCCGCGAATGCCGGTGCAATCGGCACGGTTGGGCGTCAATCCCACATCGATGATCGGATCGTCCAGCCCCATGAAGCTCGCAAAGCTGGTGCCGACCGGCGCATTCTCGGGCAGATCGATAATGCCATTATGCTCATCAGACAGTTCCAGCTCACGCTCGGAACACATCATGCCAAAGCTCTCGACACCGCGAATTTTGCCGACCGAAAGCGTAACATCAAGACCCGGCACATAATCGCCCGGACGCCCCAGAACGCCATAGAGACCAGCGCGTGCATTGGGTGCGCCGCAGACGACCTGAACCGGCTTGCCCTCGCCCGTATCGACGGAGAGCACCTGCAACTTGTCGGCATCGGGATGCGGAGCCGCGCTCAAAACCTTGGCGATCTTGAAAGCCTTGAAAGCAGCGCGGTCATCGACCTCTTCCACTTCCAGACCAATGTCAGTGAGCTTCTCGACAATTTCTTCGAGCGTGGCGTCTGTTTCAAGATGGTCCTTGAGCCAGGAAAGCGTGAATTTCATTGTCTTTTCCTTCCTTACGCGCTCAGGCCGCCGAAAAGTGTTGGGATATCAAGCGGGCGGAAACCGTAATGGTTGAGCCAGCGCACCTCGACATCGAAGAAAGCACGCAAATCCGGCATGCCGTATTTCAGCATCGCGATACGGTCGATACCCATGCCCCAGGCAAAGCCCTGATAGACATCCGGGTCATAACCAGACGCGCGCAAAACATTCGGATGCACCATGCCGCAGCCGAGAATCTCCAGCCAGTCCGTGCCTTCGCCGAATTTCACATGCGGACCGGAACGGTCGCACTGGATATCGACTTCGACTGACGGCTCGGTGAAAGGAAAGAAGCTCGGACGCATGCGCATCGTAACCGACGGCACCTCGAAAAACGCCTTGCAGAACTCTTCCAGCACCCATTTCATATTGGCAACATTAGCCGACTTATCAACAACTAGCCCCTCGACCTGATGGAACATCGGCGAATGGGTGGCGTCTGAATCCATGCGATAGGTCTTGCCGGGAATGACGATGCGGATCGGCTCGTCGCGGCCTTCCTTGTCGCGGATAGCGGCAAACTTCTCCATCGTGTGCACCTGCACGGGCGAGGTATGCGTGCGCAACAGCTTGCGCTCGCCCTTCTCATCCGCATTGAAGAAGAACGTGTCGTGCATCTCACGCGCCGGATGGCCTTCGGGGAAGTTGAGCGCCGTGAAATTGTAATAATCGGTTTCGATATCCGGGCCTTCGGCAATCGAAAAACCCATATCGGCGAAAATCGCGGTGATTTCGTCAATGACCTGAGAAATCGGATGAATACGCCCGCGTGAGGCGGCGGTTTCACGGACAGGAAGCGTCACATCCAGCTTTTCGCGCTCAAGGCGTGCGGCAACTGCCTGCTTGCGCAATGCAGTCTTGCGCTCGTTCAAGGCTTCCGTGACGCGGTTTTTCAAACCATTGATGGCCGGTCCCTGAACCTGGCGTTCTTCCGGCGTCATGGTGCCAAGCGATTTCAGTTTTTCGGAAACCGCGCCCTTCTTGCCGAGCGCTGAAACGCGCACCGCTTCAATCGCCTGCTCGTCGGTGGCAGCAGCAATTTCGCCAAGAATCGTCCGTTCGAGTTGTTCAAGATCGCTCATTTACCTAGTCCCTCTCGTACCTAAAGGTACTCGACGCCTCTTGTTTATATCCCTGTCGTGTCTGAAGACACTCCACGCCTCTTGCTTTAGTCCCGCCGCACTCGCAATCGCACAGCCCGAAAGAAAAACCCGCGCCAGCCGAGCCAGCGCGGGTTCCCAAAATTCAAATTAACACTTCGGGAAGGGCTGGCTTAACGAACAGCGCCTTCAAAAGCGTTCGGCGTCTCGGTGTTCTTGAGATATTCGAGCGCCTTCTTTGCCGATGCAACCAGCGCACCGAACGCATCGGGCTCATGGATTGCGATGTCGGACAGAACCTTGCGGTCGATCTCGATGCCAGCCTTTGCCAGACCGTCGATGAAACGGCCATAGGTCAGGCCCTGTTCGCGAACAGCAGCATTGATACGCTGGATCCACAGAGCGCGGAAGGTGCGCTTGCGATTCTTGCGGTCGCGATAAGCGTACTGCTTGGAACGGTCGACAGCAGCCTTGGCTGTACGGATGGTGTTCTTGCGACGACCGCGGAAACCGGCAGCCTGATCGAGAACTTTCTTATGCTTTGCGTGCGAAGTAACGCCGCGTTTTACACGTGCCATGATATGATCTCCTTAAAAGGCGCGGCTTAAAGGCCGTTCGGCAGGAACTGTTTGACGATCTTCGCGTCAGCATCGGAAAGCACCATGGTGCCGCGAGCATCGCGAATGAACTTGTTCGAGCGCTTGATCATGCCATGCTGTTTGCCAGCAGCTGCGGCTTTGATTTTGCCGGTGCCGGTGATCTTGAACCGCTTCTTGGCGGCTGATTTGGTCTTCATCTTGGGCATTTTGCTACTCCTTGTTTTACTTCCCCCTCGTGCCTGCGGCACTCGACGCCTCTTGTTCAGGCATCCCTGTCGCACATTGCGGAGAAGGAACTGATTTTACTTCCAGACCGACCAAGCCCGGAAAGCACATGAAACCGCCACGGCATGCCCTGCCGGTCGGTTCGAGGCGCCTTATAGGCGTAAACCCCATAAAACGCAATGCCCAAAAGCGGAAAGCTTGAATCAAATCCATTGCTTAATAAAGGCGCAGCAAGACCGGCAATGCTCCGGCATCCTGAAGGTACTCGATGAACTCAAAAAATGGATAGGCCACGAAAAAAACCAGACCATCCATAAATGTGCGATAGATACGATCTGGCTTGACCAGAAGTTCCTTTTCGTCGCGAAACAGCGCGAAATTTGGAAAAAAACGCGGAACGCTCGCACAATATTCTTCGTAGGGCTGACCAAAATTCGCCTTGAGAAATTTCTCTTCGGTCCGAATGACCGTTGCAAAAGCCAGATAACACAGCACGCCAAAGGCCAGAGCGATAATAAAACTGCCTGTCTGCGCGCCGATCCCGATCGCACCGATGGCACTGAAGACATAAAGTGGGTTGCGCGACATCGAATAGGGACCGATCCTGACGATTTCTGCGCTTTTGCGGCCACCGATATAAAGCGTGCACCACATGCGGCCGATGATCGCCATGACAATAAGGCTGATACCAAAAGCTTCGATATATTCGTGCAGATGCCCCATGGACTGCGAACGCACAAAGAGAAGCGCGATCACCAGAAGCGACAGGACAATCGCAATCGCAAAACGACGACGTTGCTGATATTTACCAAGTTGACCCAGAGTTTTCATTTTTATGCCCGCAAATTGTTACGGGCAAAGAAAAACCGCCCGAAGGCGGCTTTTCAAAGGCATGATACAAGCAATCAACGAGGTGCCAGAACCATCATCATCTGACGGCCTTCGAGCTTGGGTTCGGCTTCCACCTTTGCGATTTCGACGGTTTCTTCCTTCACGCGCTGGAGAAGCTTCATCCCCAGTTCCTGGTGCGCCATTTCGCGACCACGGAAACGCAAGGTGAACTTGACCTTGTCGCCTTCGTCAAAGAAACGCTGTGCAGCCTTCATCTTCACCTCATAATCATGGGTGTCGATGTTCGGTCGCATCTTGATTTCCTTGATTTCAACCGTCTTCTGCTTCTTGCGTGCCTCGGCGGCTTTTTTCTGATTCTGATATTTCAGCTTGCCGAGGTCTACGATTTTACAGACCGGAGGTTCCGCATTCGGCACGATCTCTACAAGATCAAGCCCTGCTTCTTCAGCCATGGCGATTGCATCCTGAATGGATATATCACCATGATTCTGGCCTTCGGCATCGATAAGCTGAACCCGGGGAACCCGGATATCACGGTTGGAGCGCGGTCCGTCTTTCTGGACCGGCGTCGCTCTGAACGGTCGGCGAATGGTCGTTATCTCCTGATTGTTGACGTTCATACGGCATGAATTCTGTCGCCTTCAACGACATCTTTCCATCAAACCGCAGTTAAACAGGGAAATGTCGTCAAGCAGGCGGCGAAGTCAATAGCATCTTTGGCTGGAAAAATCACCCCCACCCCTCAAACGACATAATTTGAAGGATCAAGCGACATATCGGTCACATTTCCTTCAATTTCAAGCCAGCACAGCCCGGTGGCTTTCCTCCCACGCCAAGACATGGCAACAAGGCAGGGCAAAACGCGAATAGCAACAAGGAGACTGATATGAGCGTGGCGGGACCGGAATTTCTGGATGTTGACGGTAGAAATATCGCTGTTCGGCATACCAATGGCGCCAAGGCTCCCGGCGTGGTCTGGCTCGGCGGCTATCGGTCCGACATGCTGGGAACCAAAGCCGTCGTGCTTGATGACTGGGCCCAAAAAAACGGCCACAGCGCATTGCGCCTTGATTATTCAGGCCACGGCGAATCAGGTGGGGACTTCAATCAGGGCACGATTTCGCGCTGGCTTACTGAAAGTCTGGCCGTTTATAATCGCTACACGCAAGGCCCGCAAATCCTCGTCGGCTCCTCCATGGGGGGCTGGATCGCGCTTCGCATGGCGCAGGAACTTAAAAAACAGGGCAAGTCTCCCGCAGGCATCGTGTTGATCGCGCCCGCTCCTGATTTCACGGCGTTGCTGGTTGAACCATCCTTGTCAGACGCGCAAAAGCGGGATCTCGAACAACAGGGCTATTTCGAAGAACCATCGGACTATTCGCCCAACCCTTATATTTACACACGCGCATTGATCGAAGACGGGCGGCGGAATCTGGTACTCAAAGGCATCATCGAAACCGGCTGCCCGGTGCATATCCTGCAAGGGATGCAGGATGCAGATGTTCCTTACAAACACGCCACGCTTCTGATGGAGCATCTGCCGGTTGATGACGTAACGCTGACACTGGTGCGCGATGGCGATCACCGCCTGTCGCGTCCGCAGGATCTCGACCTTCTCATCCGTACGGTCAGCGGATTGGTTGATCGTATCAACGCGAAGGCATAGGCCAGATCATGCGCTTTTCGGTTTTCGCTTCATCAAGCGTTGCAGCCATTGTCGGTTTTGGTGGCACGCTGGCGCTCATAATCGCAGCCGCACAGGCGCTGGGTGCGACGCAAGCCGAAACGGCAAGCTGGGTCACCGCCATCTGCCTTGCCGTGGCAGGCGCTTCCGCATGGCTCAGCATGCGCTACAAGATGCCGATCATTGCGGCGTGGTCGACACCGGGGCTGGCGCTGATCGGCGCAAGTTCTGGCTTTAGCATGGCCGAAGCCGTGGGCGCATTTATCGTCACCGCTCTGGCGCTGATCGTAACCGGTCTCATCCGAAAACTTGCGGTTCTCGTCTCACGCATACCGTCGTCCGTCGCATCGGGCATGCTGGCGGGGGTTTTGCTTGGTTTCGTCATTGCGGGCGCCAAGGCCGCACCGCTTGATCCGGTCTTCATCCTGCCCATGGTGGCACTGTTTTTCCTGATCCGGCTGTTTAATCCATCGATTGCCGTCATTGCCGTTCTGGTGATCGGCATGGTTGTTGCGCTGTTGACCGCACGCGCGCCATCGCTTCCGGCACCGGAAATCTCGACGCTCACCCTTGTGTGGCCGGAATTTCACATGAGTGCAATGATCGGTCTGGCACTACCACTCTATCTGGTCACCATGGCTTCGCAAAACCTGCCCGGCTTTGCGGTGCTGCGCGCGTCCGGTTATGAGCCGCCGACCAGCGCATCCCTGCGCGTGACCGGACTTTTTTCTCTTCTTTCAGCACCTTTTGGCGCCTCCACCACCAATCTGGCCGCAATATCGGCAGCGCTCTGCACCAATCCCGACGCCCATCCCGATCCGAAAAAGCGCTGGCTGACCGGGCTGGTCTATGCCGCGATCTATGTGGTCTTTGCACTGTTTGGCGCGTCGCTGGTGGCGATTTTTGCCGTGCTTCCGGCAACGCTTATTGCACTGGTGGCAGGGCTCGCGCTGACCGGCCCCTTCATCAACGCCATGGCACTGGCCCTGAAGGACGAAGACGAGCGCCTTGCCGCGATCATTACCTTTGCAGTAACCGCTTCTGGCATTGCCTTCTTTGGCGTCGGTTCCGCCTTCTGGGCGCTGCTTGCCGGGCTGGGCGTTACTTTTCTCGAACATTTTCGCAAGAAAATTTCCAGCTAATCACATTGGTTAGCCCGCGCGGCTGGAGAATCGGATTGCAGCATTCTTGAAATGCCGCAATCTTTTCCCCACGTCAAAATCGAGCCGAGAGATTATCGACCGGCCCTGATTTTACGGAGCAGACCATGACAAATTCCGCATTGATCCGCCCCGCATGGACACCAGCGACAATTGCGCTGATGGTGCTGGGTTTCATCTTTTTCTGGCCGCTCGGCCTCGCCATGCTCGCCTATATCATCTGGGGCGACCGCCTCGGTGATTTCAAACGCAGCGTCAACAAGAAGACCGATTCTATGTTCAGTTCTTTCCGCAATTGCAGCAAAAGCGAGAGCTTTGGCTTTACCGGCAGCACTGGTAATGCAGCATTCGACGACTGGCGTCGCGAAGAGCTGGAGCGCCTGGCAGAAGAACGCCGCAAGCTTGAAGAAGCGCGCGCCGAGTTCGAAACCTATGCCGCCGAACTGCGCCGCGCACGCGACAAAGAAGAGTTCGATCGCTTCATGGCCGAGCGTCGTGCCAATAGCCGCAAAGCGCCAACCACGACGCGCACAAAATCGGGCAAGAGTGATATCACCGATCTTTGATCGCCAATAACAGCCTGAAAATTCTTGAAACGGCGCGATTTGATCGCGCCGTTTTTCGTTGTTTCCAAATTTATTCTGGCTTTTTTCGCGAATCGCTTATTCTTTAGGGATGGGCCTTTCATTTCTTCGACATTTCAGTGGCAAGGGGGCTTCCACTGGTGCGACGACCGTCCGCAACGAGCGTATTCACGCGGTCGGTGGGCGCGAATTGCCATTGCGTATTTTTGAAAATCCCCGCGCCAAACGGCTGACGCTACGCATCGAGGCGGGCGGCAAAGGGTTGCGCATCACCGTTCCGCCCGGATTACCGGAACGCGAGGTGCAAAGCTTTCTCAACAGGCATGAAGGCTGGATCGAGAGCCGGATCGCAAAACTGCCCGAACAGCCGGGCCTTCGTGCGGGCGTTAAAATTCCCATTCGTGGCACGCCGCATCTGATCATGCACCAGAGCGGACGCGGCACGGTCGATGTTCTGGATGGTCATATTCTGCTCGTGCACGGCGACCCCGCGCATCTTTCGCGCCGCGTTGCCGATTACCTCAAGCGCGAGGTCAAGCGCGACATCGAAGCCATGGTAGCACGGCACACTGCCACGGTCGGGCGCAAGGCCAGAGCGATCCGCTTCAAGGACACCAAAAGCCGCTGGGGGTCATGCACGTCCGATGGCGTGCTTTCCTTTTCATGGCGCATCGGCATGGCGCCGACCCCCGTCATCAATTATCTCGTCGCCCATGAAGTGGCGCATCTCATCGAGATGAACCATGGGCCGGAATTCTGGAAACTCTGCCAAAAACTTTGCCCCGACACCGAGCGCTGCAAAGCATGGCTGAAGCGCAATGGCAGCGCATTACAGGCTATAGATTTTACATGAACCCATCCATTCTATCCGCCGCCAAAATGCTGTGGGACTACCATTGCATTTATGATCCCGTTCCGGTCTGCGACGTCATTGTCGGGCTTGGCAGTTACGATCTGCGCGTGGCCCAACGTGCCGCCGATCTTTACCTTGAAGGTCTTGCGCCATGGCTGATCTTTAGCGGAAAAAGCGGTAACTTTACGCAAAACCTCTTCCCGGCAAGCGAGGCTGAAGCCTTTGCCGAAGTGGCGATTGCGCGAGGTGTTCCGGAAAAGGCCATCGTGCTGGAGAAGGAAGCCACCAATATCGGCGAAAACATCCGCTTTTCGCTCGGCAAGATGGTTCCCGGCGTTGTCAGCCCTATTTTTGTGACCAAGCCGCAGACCCAGCGCCGCGTACAGGCAACGGTGCCCAAGCAATGGCCGCAGGCCAAAGCGCGGGTGACGGCACCTTTGACATCATTTGAAGACCAGCCAACAGCAGAATTTCCGCTCGACAGGCTGATCCATGAAATGACCGGCGATCTCACGCGAATTCTCGATTATCCTGCAAAAGGCTATCAGATTGCGCAAGCGGTTCCTCTGGACGTCATGGAAGCGTATGATTATCTGATCGCACAGGGATTTACCGGCCACGCGATCCTGGAATAGATCAGGCGGCGAATAAATCGGGAAAAGCTTGAGGTGTGTGCGCTTTTATGCGACGGAAACGCCATGGTTCTGGATATCAAGATATGCGGGCTGAAAACGCCCGATGCCGTTCACGCCGCGCTTGACGCAGGCGCGAGCCATATCGGCTTTATCTTTTTTCCCAAAAGCCCACGCGATATAGCCCCCTTAGAAGCAGCCAACCTGCGAGAAGTGGCCCAAAATCGCGCCAAGGTCGTGGCCGTCACCGTGGATGCCGATGATGCGACGCTTGATGCAATCGTCGATGCTGTTAAGCCCGATATGCTACAACTGCATGGCCATGAAACGCCGGAGCGGGTGCGCATCGTCAAGGAGCGCTATGGCCTGCCGGTCATGAAAGCGTTTGCCATACGCGAGGCATCCGATCTTGAAGCGATCACGCCCTATGAAGGCGTGGCCGACCGCTTTCTTTTCGACGCCAAGCCGCCCAAAGGTGCGGACCTTCCCGGCGGCAATGGCGTTTCCTTTGACTGGAGCCTGCTCGACGCGCTTGACGAAGGCGTCAATTACATGCTTTCCGGTGGATTGAATGCGGGCAATATCGCCGAAGCGCTGCAAAAGACAAGCGCGCCGGGCATCGATATATCGTCCGGTGTGGAACGCGCGCCCGGTGAAAAGGATGTGCGTCTTATCGAAGAATTTTTCCAGGCAATTGCTGATGCCAGACAATAGCTTGCCCATAATGGAGTGGAACGTTGAACAAGCCGGTTGAACCCAATTCCTACAAGACAGGCCCGGATGAAGAAGGCATGTTCGGCATTTTTGGCGGACGCTTTGTCGCCGAAACATTGATGCCGCTAATCCTTGAATTGCAGGAAGCCTATGAGACGGCCAAGACCGACCCTGAATTTCAGGCCGAGCTTTCTAATCTCTCGACGCATTATGCAGGTCGCCCCTCAAAACTCTATTATGCAGAAGGTCTCACAAAACATCTGGGTGGCGCAAAGATCTACTTCAAGCGCGAAGACCTCAACCATACCGGCAGTCACAAGATCAACAATTGTCTTGGTCAAATCTTGCTTGCCAAGCGCATGGGCAAGACGCGCATTATTGCGGAAACCGGTGCCGGACAGCATGGCGTGGCGTCGGCGACCGTCGCCGCCCGTTTTGGCCTGCCCTGTGTCGTCTATATGGGCGCGACCGATGTCGAACGCCAGAAGCCGAACGTATTCCGCATGAAACTGCTGGGTGCGGAGGTAAAACCCGTATCCGCTGGTAACGGCACGCTCAAAGACGCCATGAACGAGGCGTTGCGCGACTGGGTCACCAATGTCGAAGACACTTATTACCTGATCGGCACCGCAGCCGGTCCGCACCCCTACCCTGAACTGGTACGCGATTTCCAGTCGGTGATCGGCACGGAAGCCAGGCAACAGATTCTCGAGCAGGAAGGCCGTCTGCCGGATGTGATCGTGGCAGCGGTTGGCGGGGGCTCCAACGCCATCGGCCTGTTTCATCCCTTCCTTGATGACGCATCGGTCAAAATCGTCGGTGTTGAAGCAGGCGGGCATGGCCTTGACGGCGATGAGCATTGCGCCTCGATGAATGCGGGCAAGCCGGGCGTTCTGCATGGCAACCGCACTTATCTTTTGCAAAACGAAGACGGCCAGATTCTCGAAGGCCATTCGGTTTCCGCAGGTCTTGATTATCCCGGTGTCGGGCCTGAACATTCATGGCTCAGAGATACGGGCCGCGTTGAATACGTGCCAATCCTTGATGATGAAGCGCTGGAGGCTTTCCAGCTCTGCACGCGCACCGAAGGCATTATCCCGGCGCTTGAATCCGCGCACGCCATCGCACAGGCCGTCAAAATGGCGCCGGCCATGGGCAAGGATCAGGTGATGATCGTCAACCTGTCGGGCCGTGGTGACAAGGACGTGCACACGGTCGGGCAATTGCTCGGCATGGAACTCTGAGGACATGAGCAACACTGTCGCCAACACTTCATCTTACAAGCCGCGCGCCGCATGGTTCGACGGGCTGACGGAGTGTGGCCCGGCGACAATCAAACTCAACATTATTGAAGCTGACCCTTCCAATCCTTTGGCTGAGGCCGCCGTTGGCATTGCCCGCAGGCAAATTGCCTCCGCTGCCGAACGGCTGGAACAAACGCCGCATCAGGGAGCAGGCTTTGCCATCCTGCATCAGGGCGAAGAAGGCCTGTGGCTGCTTCTGCACTGGTGGCTGGAAGGCGGCATCGCAACCCGGATTCTCTGGCGTTCCGAACTGGGCAGCGAAATTGAATTTATACCTGCGCAGCCTCTGCTGATGGCCTGTGTCTGGGAATTGGGTATCATCGACTTTGAACGGCGCGCATGGATCGAAACGGCAATGTCCGGCCAGTCCAGCGCCGATTATCTTTCTCGCATTTTGCCACGAGGCACAGTATGACCACACGCATCGACACCAAATTCGCTCAGCTCAAGTCCGAAGGACGCCCCGCACTCGTCACCTATTTCATGGGCGGCGACCCGGATTATGCGACATCGCTTGCCGTCATGAAGGCGCTGCCGAAAGCAGGCGCCGATGTGATCGAACTTGGCATGCCGTTTTCCGATCCGATGGCCGATGGCCCGGCTATTCAGGCCGCAGGTTTGCGCTCACTGGAAACGGGCCAGACGCTCAAAAAAACGCTGCAAATGGCAGCGGATTTTCGCGCGGAAGACGATACCACACCCATAGTCCTGATGGGCTATTACAACCCGATCTATATGTATGGCGTCGAGCGCTTTGTGACGGACGCAAAAAAATCCGGCATTGATGGCCTGATCATTGTCGATTTGCCGTCGGAAATGGACAAGGAATTGTGCATTCCGGCCACCGAGGCGGGCATCAATTTCATTCGTCTGACCACGCCCACCACCGATGACAAGCGCCTGCCAAAAGTGCTGCACAATTCGTCGGGCTTTGTCTATTACGTCTCTATGAACGGCATTACCGGTTCGGCCATTGCCGATACCGCGCGCGTGGCTGATGCCGTGCGCCACATAAAAAAAAGCACCGATCTGCCGATCTGCGTCGGTTTTGGCGTCAAGACGCCGGAGCAGGCAGCAGCCATTGCTGAAGCTGCCGATGGTGTCGTCGTGGGTACGGCCATCGTCAATGCGGTGGCAGGCGAGCTGGATGAAAACGGCACGATAAAAGGTGATCCCGTAGCGGCAGTTTCCAAGCTTGTCGGTGCATTGGCTGCAAGCGTTCGCGCAACACGCCTTGAAGCCGCCCAATAAATCGTCCATGTAAAGCGATCAATTTGAAGAACAAGAAACGGAAGCAAACGTCATGAACTGGATCACCAATTACGTCCGCCCAAAGATCAATTCGATGCTCGGACGTCGCGAAATGCCGGAAAATCTTTGGATCAAAGATCCATCGACCGGCGAAATGGTGTTTCACAAGGACCTTGAGAGCAACCAGTTCGTGATTCCGGGTTCCGGGCATCACATGCGCATCAAGGGCAAGGACCGTCTGCGCTTCTTCTTCGACAATGGCGACTATACCACGCTCGACGCGCCAAAAGTTCCGACCGATCCGCTAAAGTTCCGCGACGAGAAGAAATATATCGACCGTCTCAAGGATTATCGTTCGCGCACCGGCATGGATGACGCGATCATCAACGGGCTTGGCACCATCGAGGGCCTGCCGATTGTCGCGACCGTGCAGGATTTCGGTTTCATGGGTGGTTCGCTCGGTATGGGTGCCGGTGAAGCGATCATTCAGGGCTTTGAAAAGGCCATTGAATTGAAGCGTCCGCTGGTTCTCTTCGCAGCTTCCGGTGGCGCGCGCATGCAGGAAGGTATTTTGTCGCTCATGCAGCTTCCGCGCACCACGGTTGCCGTGGAAATGCTCAAAGAAGCAGGCCTCCCTTATATCGTCGTGCTCACCAACCCGACCACCGGCGGCGTGACGGCGTCTTATGCGATGCTTGGCGATATCCATATTGCGGAACCGGGCGCGCTGATCGGTTTTGCCGGTCCGCGTGTGATCGAGCAGACCATCCGCGAAAAGCTGCCCGAAGGGTTCCAGAGTGCCGAATATCTCATGGAACACGGCATGGTCGATATGGTGGTTTCGCGCCTTGAGCTGAAATCGACCATTGCACGCCTCTTGAAGATCATGACGCGGCAGCCCGCCAATAACGATGAGCCAGCCCCCACCCCGCCGGAAGCCGACAGCGAGGCCGCATAATCGTGACAGGACAAGCGGATGCCGTCATCGAACGGCTGATGCAATTGCATCCCAAAGGTTTTGATCTTTCCCTCGACCGCATTCGCGGTCTTCTGGAAAAGCTCGGCAATCCGCACCTCAATCTGCCGCCGGTAATCCATATTGCCGGGACCAACGGCAAGGGATCGGCATCGGCCTTCTGCCGTGCCATTCTCGAAGCCACCGGCTTTGGCGTCCACGTCCACACCTCGCCGCATCTGGTCAACTGGCACGAGCGTTATCGTCTGGCCAGCCCCGGCGGCGGCAAGTTCGTCTCCGACGATGTGCTGGCCAAAGCAATCGAGCGCGTGGAAGCGGCCAATAATGGTCAGCATATCACCGTCTTCGAGATTTTGACCGCTGTCGCCTTCGTTCTGTTCGCAGAGCATCCCGCTGATGTGGTGATCATGGAAGTGGGCTTGGGCGGTCGTTTCGACGCCACCAATGTGATCGATGATCCCGCCGTCTCGCTCATTATGCCGATCTCGATTGATCATCAAGCCTATCTCGGCGACAAGGTCGAGCTGATTGCGGCTGAAAAAGCCGGGATCATCAAGAAAGATTGTCCCGTGGTCATCGGTTATCAGCCGAGCGACGCCGCGCGCGAAGTGCTGATTTCCACCGCCGACCGGCTCGATTGCCCGCTTTCCATCTATGGTCAGGATTTTCTGGCTTTCGAAGAACATGGTCGGATGGTTTTCCAGAACGAGGACGGGCTGATCGATCTGCCCTTGCCGCGCTTACCCGGTCGTCACCAGATCGCCAATGCCGCAGCGGCCATCGAGGCCGTGCAGATGGCAGGCTTTACCATTACCGAAAAGGCAGCGGAAAAAGCGCTGATGGTTGTGGACTGGCCCGCGCGCATGCAGCGCCTCACCCATGGCGCACTGTTCGACCTTGCGCCGGAGGCTTCCGAAATCTGGCTTGATGGCGGGCATAATCCGGGCGCGGGCGTCGTCATTGCCGAGGCTTTCGGTGATCTCGAAGAGCGCTCCACGCGGCCCCTATTTCTGATTACCGGCATGATCAATACAAAAGACCCGACCGGTTATTTTGAAGCTTTCACCGGCATGGCGCGGCATGTCTTTACCGTGCCGATCCCCTCAAGTGACGCCGGTATTCGCAATGATGAACTAGCGCTTGCAGCGCAAAAGGCCGGGCTTTCGGCGGAACCGGTGCATTCGGTCGCCAATGCGCTCAAAATCCTGCGCGATACTTGGGCGCATGATGAAGCACCACCGCGCATTCTGATCGGCGGCTCGCTTTATCTGGCCGGTGAAGTGCTGCGCGATAATGGAACCCCACCAGCCTGAACCAACAAAAAACCCGGCACCAAGGCCGGGTTTTCTTTGAAATGCTACAGCAATTACGCGGCAGAAGCCTTGATCCAGTCGGCAAGGCGGCTCTTTGGAGCGGCACCGACCATGTTCGCGGCAAGCTCGCCATCCTTGAACAGCAACAGCGTCGGGATCGAACGCACGCCGAACTGGGCTGCCAGTTCCGGGTTTTCGTCGATATTGACCTTGGCGATCTTGACCTGACCGGCCATTTCCGACGCAATTTCATCCAATGCGGGGGCGATCATCTTGCAAGGACCGCACCATTCGGCCCAGAAATCCACCACAACCGGCTCGCTGGATTGCAGAACGTCCGACTGAAAATTGCTGTTATCGACCTTTACGGTTGCCATAGGGCTATCCTCATATCTGTTTGAGAGCAAAAGACTCATCGAGAAACTGCTTTATTGACTATATCATGTGGCGTGCCTGCTGCCATCCGTCAAGCTCTGGTTAGTCACCTTTCCTTGAGAGTTCTCCAGCGTCGATAAAGCATCCCCAAGAATCGCATCGGGCAAGGGCAGTAAAAACGGCCCTTCGGTGAAGAGCAATGCCGCCTCCACGTCACGCCCCGGATAAAGGGGAGCGAGCAATTGCCGATAAAGCGCCAACTGCGCACGATAGGCAAAGGGGACGGCCTCAACGCTCTTTGGCGGTGGACGATTGGTCTTGTAATCCACAATCAGCACCCGATTTTCATCGACACTGATACGGTCGATCTGCCCGGAGACGGCATGGTCTTTTCCACCGAGATTGATCGTGCCCATGATCGCCACTTCGCCACGCGAGTTTTGGGCAAAAACCGGCGCGAATTTGGGATCATCAAGAATCCGTTCCACGCTCGCCCAGGCTCTCGCACGTTCGCTCTCAGGCCAATCGGCGGCAATGCGGGCAAGATAGTCCTGTGCCAGCTTTTCACGCTCACTTGCTGCCACGTCCGGCAGATATTGCAACAGCATGTGAATGGCCGTTCCGCGTCGAAGCGCGAAGGCCGATGTCTCGCCCCCTGCCCCCAGAACCGGCGAAACCGTATCGAGTGGCGGTTCTTCGTCCGCCTCGATCAATGCCGATGCACCCGAAGGTGCCAGCGGGCGCGGCAGACCCGGTTCTGGTTTTATCGGTGACAAATAATCGGCGGGAAGCGCAGGAAATTTTGCCACTTCGGGGGCTTGCGGCTCGGCAATCTCGGTAAGATTTCGCGGCGTGTTGCGATAACGTCGCGCCGCAACACCGGATACCGGATGCACAAAGGTTTCGGCCTTGGTCGTCAGTGCGTCTTCGACCAGCCGGTGCCATGTCTCGCCGCTTTCGCGCGAACCACGATAACCGCAAACGATCAGCCTGTCTTCCGCCCGCGTCATGCCGACATAGAGAAGGCGGCGATATTCTTCCTCGGCGCGGGCTTTTAGACCTTCAATCTGTGACGCCAGAAAGCCGGTCTGGTAGCCGGAATTGGGTTGCCACAAAAAGCCTTTGACAGACGGCCCGTCATTTTCAAAATCAAACGGGATCAGCTTTGGCGCACGGCTGCCGGTCCACACAGCACTGCCCGGATCGACCAGAAACACCACTGCCCCTTCCAGTCCCTTGGCAGCATGCACCGTCATGATACGAACCTCATCGCGCCCCTGATCAAGCTCGCGCTTGATTTCGGGCGACGAAGCATCAAGCGTTTCGAGAAAGGCCTGAAGCCCCGGCAGACCGGCGCGCTCGAAGGACAGGGCATAATTCTGGAACTCGTCGATAATATCACCCGCTTCCGGTCCCAATCGCGCCAACAATTTGCGCCTTGCGCCATCGGCACTCAAAATACGCGTATAAAACTCGAAGACCGGCATGGTGTCGGCCATATTGCGCCAGCGGCTGAGCGTCTTGTGCGTGGCAATCAGCGCTGGCTCGTCCAGCGAGGCATGATAAAGCCGCTCGAACAGTGTTTGACCAGCGCCACGCGGATAGGCAAGCGCAAAGAGTTGATCATCATCCCAGCCAAACAACGGGCTTTTGAGCAGGGACGCCAACGACAGATCATCCGATGGATGCAACACGAAGCGCCCCAGTGCCATCAAGTCCTGAATGGCGATATGGCTGGTGAGTTTGAGCCGGTCGGCACCGGCCACCGGCACATGGCATTCCTTGAGCGCCCGCGAAAGCGCTGGCATAAACTGGTCGCGCTTGCGCACCAGCACCATGACATCCCTGGGTGCCAGTTTGCGGTTCTGGCCCGGAATGGTTTCGCCACGATCAAGCCAATAGCGGATGGTGGCAGCGATCTGGTCCGCCAGTTTTATGGCAGGCGCCTGTAAATGATCGACCGGCACGCGCCAGTCATCCGGCTCCTCCACCACTTCCGGCGTCAGCATACCCCAGATTTCAACCTCGCCGGGTTCGCCATCGCGAATGGCGGAATGGACGGTTGCGCCGGAAAGACCGCGATGGGCTTCGGGACGCGCAAAAACCTCGTCCACGGCTTGCAGCACATCGGGCGTCGAACGGAACGAGAAATTGAGGCTAACGCGCTCGAATTTGAGTTCTGCGTCGTCAGCCCTTAAGCTGACAGCCCTGCCCTGTGCGGCAAAATCTTCCGGCACCGCCCCCTGAAACGAATAGATCGACTGTTTTTCATCGCCGACGGCAAACAGCGTGCGTTGCACATTGCGCTGGCCGAGGCCCGAGAAAAACTCTTCCGAGAGCATGCGGATCACCTGCCACTGGTCGGGGCTGGTGTCCTGCGCCTCATCGACCAGAATATGATCGATGCCGCGGTCGAGCTTATATTGCACCCATTGCCCGGCCCCGTTGCGCGCCAGAAGCGCCACGGTGCGGGTGATGAGGTCTTCAAAATCGAGCAGGCCACGCTTGCGCTTCAAATCATGATAGCGCTGCAACAAATTATCGATCAGCGTGAGTGCTGCCAGATTGAGCCGGATCAGACGCAGTTCCTTGATGCGGTCCAGTCCCAGTTCGACGCGCGCGGCAGCACTGTTAAAATCCTCTTCGAAATCCGGCAGCAGCTTTTTGACCGCGCTAGAGCCCACATAGGAGCCGGATTTTGCTTCGCCGGTGGTTTTGAGAAAAGCGGCCCGCAGCACCGCTTCCTTATCAGACGTGGTTTTGACCTTGTCATAACGCTTTAACTGCAAGGCGAAATCATGGGCACGGGACGCACCCTTCTGGATCGACAGGATAAGATCGAGCGCATCGTCGGAAAATTCCGGCACTGGCCATAATTCATTGAGCAGATCGGCTTCACGCAGATCAGGGCTGAAACGAAAGGCGCGGTGCAGGGTTTCGCTGCGCTCGGATGGATCGCCAAGAGCGGAGAGGTAGTGCTGCAAACCATTGCGGCGGCTCACCGCTTCATCCAGCAGTGCTTGCAGCCCCATTTCACCCGCTGCTTGCATGACATCGGCAAAGGCACTGGCAAGTTCTTCATCGCCGCCGCCATGCGCCACTTCCAGCAAACTGCGCCGCGCTTCACCGACGATAGCTGACTGCATCAGGTCATCCATCATCTCAAAATGACCGGCAATATTCGCTTCAAGCGGAAACTGATGCAGGATCGCTTCACAAAAAGCATGAATAGTCTGGATTTTAAGCCCGCCCGGCGTTTCCAGCGCACGTGCAAAAAGCCGTCGCGCAACGGCAAGCCGTGCCGCACCCGGACGCCTGCCCTCAAGCTTAATCAGCCTTTCGGTCAAGTCGGCATCGGGCAGCACCGCCCATTCCGAAAGACGCGCGAAAACGCGGTTCTGCATGACGGCGGCTGCGGCCTTGGTATAGGTCAGGCAGAGAATTTTCGATGGATCGGTGCCTTCGAGCAATAGCCGGATGACGCGCTCTGTCAGAACATGCGTCTTGCCGGAACCGGCATTGGCCGACACCCACACCGAAGCCTTTGGGTTGGCGGCATTGGCCTGTGCGGCAATGGTTTCCTGCGGGATGATGCGTATCTTTTTCATTCTCCGCCCTCGCCGCCCCCATTGCCACCATTGTCGCCACCAGCCGACCATTCCAGCACCCGCGCCAGATGATCATAATCGCCGGTCAATTCGGTTTCGCGAAATGGTAACGCGCGCGAAAGATAACCCTTAGCCGGATTCTGATAGTCGGCCAGCAATTGCGCAAGACGTTGCCAGGCTTCCTCACCGAGCGCTACAGCCGTCTTTTCCGAGGGTGGTCGCCCGACTTTCAAAATCGATTCCGGCCTGACTTCCCCCCCTGCCCTCAGCCGCACATAAGTGAGATCGGACGCCTTGACCGCGCCCAGTTCGCTGAATGCGCCACGCACCAGAAGTGCGGCCTCCAGCGCCAGCTGCGGTGACAAAAGCACATGCGCCTGACGCGGCGATGGCGTCGAGCCGGTCTTGTAATCGATCACTTCGGCTGTACCGTCGTGCATCAAATCGATGCGGTCGGCACGGCCCGAAAGCGTTATGCCAAGGCTTTCAACCTCGCGTTTCGATGACGCAATTTCGGCAAAGCGCGTTGCGACATTCCAAGCCCGTTCACGCTCCCATTCAAGAAACTGCGGAATGAGTGCGGTAAAACGCGGCCACCAAACGGCCTCGATTTCAACCGGCAGATCCATATCGCCAAAGAATTGCCGCCCGTACTCTTCAAGCTTCCGCGCGGCATCAGGGGCCAGAATATCGATCCCTTCTTGCGTGAAATGTCCCAGAATATCGTGAAACAAAGTGCCGCGCTCTGCCGCTGCCGGATCGCGGATCAATGGCTCCAGCGGGCGAATTTTGAGAATCTTTTTGGCAAAGATCGCATAGGGATCGCGACGCAGGGTCTCGATTTCCGTGACCGAGAAATGTTTTGGCCGTGCACTGACAGGCGGGGCGGGTTCCGGGCGTTTGACGAAAGCCACATCCGGTGCCTGATCGATCTCACGCGCCCAATGGATAAAACGCGCCCCGCGTGCACGCATGTCTGTGCTCACATCCGCCCCCAACACGGTTTCAAGCCGTTGCAGCCAGCGCGAGGGCACCGTTGGCGCGTTGTCGGATCGCTGCGCCCGCGTGAGGATGACATGATCCATGCCGAGCACCATCTGGAAATCATGGGCGGCAAGGCCGGTGCGCCGCTCGGGCGGATCAAGCGCAATCATCGCCTTCATGGGGCGCGACATGAAAGGATCGTTGCGCGTCTTGGCGGGCCAGCTTCCCTCGTTCAAACCGCCGACCACCACCGTATCCACCGTTTGCAGACGCGCTTCCAGCGCCCCCCAGATGAACACACGCGGATGGCCACCCGGATGCGGTTTGACGGTTTCGCCCGACATTAGCGCTTCAAGAATGGACGGCCATTCGAGCGCCTCAAAATCAAGCTGTGCCTCGCTTGCAAGCAATTGGCGCAGGAAGGAGGCGAGTTTTTCGCCATGCTCGCCGGAATAATAGCGTGTGACGCTGCCGTCTTCATCGCGCGCCAGATTTTCGAGCGCTTCAACGGTGGCGCGTGTCATCTCGGCTGTTTCCGTGCGCCGGTTGATGATCGCAAAAGGCGCCAGAGGGGCGACAGCCTCGGAAAGACTGACGCACAGATTTCGTGCCGCGGCGATCATGTCCGGCGTGACGGTGGAATGCCATGCCGGTTGCCACGACTGGTTTGCGCTGTCTTGCATGCGGCGGTCGAAAAATGTCGGCAGGTCAATGAGCGATGCGCGTCCTGTGCCGCCGCGAAAAGCCACCAGTTCCAGCGTTTCCGCTGCAAGTCTTCGCTCGATGCGCTTACCGCCCAAACGCAGCATCGGGTGCTTGACCAGCGCCAGAAGGGCGACCGGATCGCCGGGGTTGAACACGCATTCGACCATAAGGCGCATGAGCGTTGCGGTTTCGATATCGCGCAGATGCCGACCGCCAGAATCATCGGCATCAATGCCAAAGCGGGCGAGTTCGCCCACCACACGCCGCGCCAGATTGCGGTCTGCCGTGACAAGGGCTGCGGTTTTGCTTTCATCCTGAATCGCATCGCGCAGGGCGAGCGCCACCGCCAGCGCTTCCTCGCGCTCATTGGCGCTCTCGATCAGATCAATCCGGTTTGCCGTTTTCCGCAAGGCTTGCGGTTGCAGCGCCGCATCGTCGCTTAAAAGGCTCCAACGGTCGGTGGTTTCCGCCGGGCGCAGCGCTTCGCTTAACACACGTTCCAGCACGCGCTTTTCGACTGGCATATTTTCGATATGCTCGACATCCTCGCGCAAAATACCAATCGCCTGAAGCAATTTGAAAAGGCCAAATTGCGGGTGGCCAAAGGTCGAGGGATTATCGTCAGCAGCGCCCAGAAGGCTCCACGCTTGCTCGTCCAGATCGCGATCAAGTCCCGGCAGCACGACCGCGCTTTGCGGCAGACGGGCAATCGTGGAAATGAGTTCAGCCGTGGCAGGAATGGAGCCGGTGGAACCAGCGGCAATCACCGGACCTGCGGGCGGATGATCACGCAAGCGCTTGGCTTCGCTCCAGATTAGCTCGTTGCGATGTAGCGCGGGGTTGGAAAGCTTTCGCTCGCTCAAGATATCCGGCCAGATTTTTGTGACAATATCCAGAAACCCGAGCGTCACCTGCCACCAATCGGCAAGGTCTTCGGGCGCTATGGTAGAAAGTTCGCTCCATGTGGCATTGTCCGTCTCGACCTGATCCATAAGGCCTGCGAGATCACGGGCCAGCCAGATCGCATCAGACGTTGTGGCGGGAACCGACACATCATCGACGCCGAACAATGCGCGCACATGCGAGGGCAAGGATTCGCGCCATGGGCGAATGAGACGGGCCAGCAGTAACAACCGTTCTGCCTTGCCAATCGGTGGGTTGAGATCGAAAATACCTGCGCTGCCCGCATTGAAGAAAGCGGCGTCTTCATCGACATCGCCAAGCGGTCGAATACTGGGCAAAATCGCACTTTTAGCCGGATTCATATCGACCAGAATAGAGCGTAACGCGCGTGCAGCGCGGCGTGTCGGCACATAGATGGTGGCATTGGCCAGCGCCAGCGGGTCAGCAATATTGCCCGGAAAGCCTTCAATCAGTCGGCCTTCCAGAAGTGCCTTGGCGAAAGCGGGCAGAAAGGGTGTGCCGGATGGAATGGAAAACAGTTTTGGTGTGCGCAAATCAGTTCCCCTCATGCCAAGGCTGAAAGTGCAGCCTCCGCCTCGCCGATTGCTTCCGGCGTGCCAACGGTGAGCCAATGCCCGGTCATCGGCATACCATACAACCGACCCGCGGCAATTGCCGCATCGAAATAGCGGTTGAGCGAGGAAACGCCGGGTTCCGCATCCGCAAAAATGCGCGGATGCAGGATCGCAGCCCCGGCATAGATGACAGGCTTACCGGATACGTCGCGGGCGCGGCGCAGGCGGCCTTCTCCGTCTGCGACAAAATCGCCCTTGCCTTCAAAACCTGTCGCCTGCTCAAGGCTTGCCGTCATCAGCAGAATATCCATCCGGGCATCGTCCCAGACATCGGCAAGCGCCAGAATATTCGGCTTTGCTTCATCGCCAACCCAGAATGTATCGGCATTGAGCACATAGAAAGGCTTATCCCCAAGCAGCGAAAGGACATTAATGATGCCGCCAGCCGAATCGAGCAACAGGTCACGCTCGTTAGAAATGGTAATTTCGGGAGAGGTGCGATTTTGCAGATGTTCAATCAGTTGGTCGGCTAAGTAATGCACATTGACAATAGCCTTCCCGACACTGGCATTCGACAAAGCATCAAGGCCCCAGTCGATCAATGGCTTGCCGGCTACAGCAACCAGCGGCTTCGGCATGGTGTCGGTGATCGGACGCATGCGCTTGCCAAGCCCCGCTGCAAGCATGATTGCCGTATCAGGAATAGTCATTGCCTCATGCCTCTTTCTGCAGAAGAGCGAGATCGTCAAACCAGCGCGCCACCGGCGCCATGACCGGATGTTTCAACACACGTCCGAGATAATCATGGATGCGCGGCAAATGGTTTAGATAATCCGGCTTGCCATCACGCTCATCAAGCCGCACGAAAAGCCCAAGCAGCTTCGCGTTGCGCTGTGCGCCCATGGCGGCATAGGCTTTGCGGAACAAAGCCTCGTCAAAGGCATGGCCGAGCTTACGGCGTTCGTCGCAATAGGCGCTGACAACCGCCTTTTCCAGTTCCGGCACAATTGTCACCCGCGCGTCTAGCGCCAGCGATGCCACGTCATAAGCGGCAGGCCCGATCATCGCATCCTGAAAATCGATTGTCCCGATATGGTCTTTGCCGGTTTTTTCCGGGAACCAGAACAGGTTCGGCGAATGATAATCCCGCAAAAGCAGACTCTTTTCGCAATCGGCGATGGCGTCGATTACCTCGTCCCACGCCGCTTCATAAGCCTGCTTTTCAGTATCGTTCAGCGGTCTGCCCATCATGCGCGGCGCATACCATTGCCCGACAAGGCTGACCTCGATCATCATGGCATCGCGGTCAAAGCCTGCAATGACATGATCGGGGTAGCCATCCAGCGGCACACGGTCCGGCCACTTGACGCCATGCACATGCGCTAGAAAACGGCCTGCCGCTTCATAGCGCTCACGGATCGGTTCGCCGGATGGTGCGCGAATGCCGCTCGTACCGAGATTTTCCAGAATGAGAAACCCGGCATCAAGATCACCAGCGCGCATTTCCGGCACACGAAACCCGTGCGAGGCCAACACCCCGTCAATGGCCGCAAAGGCCAGAATGTTTTCTGCCAGATGCGCGATCTGGCGGTAGGATTTGCCATTGCGCAGCGGTGGATCATAGGGCATTTGCGGCGCGTTCATCAGGATTTCTGCGCCCTTTGAACTGCGAATGATTTCATATTTGCGTGGGGAGGCATCGCCTTGCAGATAACGGCGCGTGGCATCCGCCCGGTCATGCTTTTCCAGAAACATCCTTATGGCAAGCGAGCGCTCAAGCCGAATAATTTCTGCGTCACGCCCTGAAATTGCAATGCGGCGCCCTGCCCCTTCATGGGTCAGCTGGACTGCATAAGTCACATCCGGCAAATAGCCTTCTGCCTGTTGCGGCCATTCGCAAAGTACAACGCCCTCTTGCAGAAATTCGGCAAGCCCCAGCTCATCGACTTCCTCACCGAGGGAAATACGATAGAGATCGGCATGAGCCACGGGAATGCGCAAGGCCTCATAGCTTTGCACCAGCGTGAATGTGGGGCTTGGAACGTCCAGTGCCTCGTCATCGGCAATGGCGCGGATGATGGCACGCGCCAGCGAAGACTTTCCGGCGCCAAGATCGCCGGAAAGCGTTACGAAATCACCCTTTTGCAAGGCAAGGGCAAAGTCCTCGCCAAAGCGTTGCGTGGCAGCCTCATCGGGCAGGAAGAATTCAAGATGTTTCTGGGCGCTCATGGGCACCGTTTACCCTATTCAGCCGCCGCACGGAAGCTACGTGCCTCGGATGGAAAGCGGCAGATCACGGTCGTCCCCCTGCCCGCATCGGTTTTGATATCGACCTTGCCGCCATGCAGTTCGACAAAGCTCTTGACGATTGAAAGGCCAAGCCCCGCGCCGCGCCTGCGTCCGCCATTGGGATAGGACTGGAAGCGCTTGAACACCATTTCCAGCACTTCATTTGGCATGCCCGGACCATCGTCATGTACGGCAAAAACCAGATCATCGCCATCGCGCACGACCTGCAACCGCACGCTCGAGCCTTCGGGCGCATAATCCGCCGCATTGGACAGGAGATTGAACAGAACCTGGCGCACACGGTTTGAATCGGCCTTGAACACGTTCACATCATCGGCAATATCGATATCAAGCCCGATATCGTGATCATGCAGGCGCTCGGTGGCGCGTAAGGCTGCTGCCGATACCACCTCGCTGACCGAGACCTCGCCTATCTCCAGTTCCATGATCCCGGCATCGACGGTGGCAAGATCGAGAATATCATTGACGATAGTGAGCAGGACCGAAGACGATGTACTGATATGATCGAGATATTCGATCTGCCGCTCATTGAGCGAGCCGAAGGCCGGTGTCTGCAACAATTCGGTAAAGCCGATAATATTGGTCAGCGGCGAGCGCAGTTCATAAGAAACATGCTGCACGAAATCATTCTTGATCCGGTCAGCCAGTTCCAGTGCTTCATTCTTTTCCTTTAAGGCCCGTTCGACGCGCACCGTATCGGTGACATCGATGAAGGTCAGCATGGTCTGGCCTTTGGGCAGCGGCACGGTGGCAAAAGACAGGATGATGCCGTCATCAAGCTCCACCTGCCCCGTGCGGCCATCGCGCGTATCGAGGAAGCCGGTGACAGACGATACGAAATCATCCCACACACTGCCGCCGCGTGTATTGCAAAGCCGCGCAATGGCGGAAATATGCGTGCCTTCCACAACCATGGCGGCGGGCAAGGACCAGAGCTCTGCGAAAGACGGATTGGACAGGCGCAGACGACCATCCGAGCCAAACACTGCAACCGCTTCGGCGAGATGATCGAGCGTTTCGCCCTGCACCTTGATCAGCGTATTATAGCGACCTTCAAGCTCGTATTTCTCCGTCATGTTCTCAAAGAACCATGTCACGCCGCCCTGCGGATGCGGATTGGCGACCACGCGCATGGTCCGCCTGTCGGGCAGGTGCCACATATGCTGCTGCGGCTCGGCGGCGCGATAGGCGGACAGCATGGAATCCTTCCATTTGCGCCATTCGGACTGTTCGGGCAGTTTTCCTTCCGAGCGCAGACGATCGAAAATCAGCGTATTACTGGGATGCGTCTCAAGCCATGCCGTATCGAGCGACCAGAGTTTGACAAAGGCCTGATTGAAGAACTGAAGCTTCATGTCGGCGCCAAAGATCGCAACCGCCGTCGAAAGCTGATCCAGCGTTTCCGAATGGCTTTTGAGCGTACGGTTCAGTTCCTCGCGGATTTGCTCGATTTCACTCAGATCGACGCCAAGTCCGGCGGATCCGGTTTGCGTCCGCACATCGGTCACATCGAACATGCGGCGGTCGCCACGCACCACCGTACCCAATTGCTCGTACAATACCGGTTCGGCAAGACGGTCACGTTCCAGCCTGAGTCGCGCCTGCGCACCAAAAAGCTCACGATTGTCGGCAAGCGCCTGGCTGGGGTCATCAACACCCACCGCCTGAGCATAAGAAGGGTTGACCCATTCCAGACGGCCATCACCGTCGCGCATCCAGACCGGCTGCTCGATACGCTCAAGCAGGCGACGCAATAGTTCGATGCGCCCGGACAATTCCTGATTTTGCGCCTGAAGCGTCGCGCGTTCGGCTTGCACGCCATCAAGGCTGGAGAAGCGGGCAACCGCAAAACCACCGGAAATCTGGCCTTGCACATCAAGCAAGGTGCCCTGATTGGTCTCGACCGTCAGATTAAAACCGTGCGCATTTTCACGCAGTCGCGCAATAGCGTGTTCAAGTGCTGTGACCGATTGCGGACGCAGCCAGCGACCAAAGGCCAGAAAAGCCGGACGATCCTGCGGAACGCCGCTATTTTCCGGCAAATGCCCGACCACATCGGCGCGCGCGCTGTGGCTATCCCAGACAATAATGCGCTGATCCTTGAGGTTGAGAAGCACTTCATTGCGTTGTGCACTCAGGCTCAAATCGGCCAAGCGGGAGCGCAGAACCTTGTTTTCATTGGCAGTTCTGGTGCGCTCACGAATGACCCAGCCTGCCGAAAGCAGCGCCGCACCCATGGCGCCAACGAATATGGAAAATTGAATAACCTCGAAGGCACCCACGCTACCGCCGCCGAAAGGAAGATCAATGCGCGCACCTTGCGCAAAGGCAGGGGCAGCAGAAATGATAGCCCCTGCCGATACGCTGGCCTTGAAGAAAAGGCGTCGAAGTGGCTTTGCAACCCTCAAAAGGCCAGCCGCAGGATTGCGGTCTGTCCCGATTGCGGGTTTGCTCCGGGCTTTGTCCGGTAAGCCGACCTCTCGCATGTTTGCCTTTTCTCCACCACCCCGGCTGTGCAGCCCATCAAAATGCACACACAGCCATATTACAGAATATGTCAGTTCGATCTGGTTTCACGCCTCGCTACAGGAAGCGAGAGCCAGACGCGTTCTGGAAACGAAGCAATCCATTGCCTCCCGCCAGAACTGATAAAATATAGTGTTCCCACGCATTTCTGAACATGAAACCGCTCCGTATCAGCCTCGGAAATGCCTGTGATTCGCCTTCACAATACCCTCACCGCGAATCCGCGTGAAGCATGTGGCGTACAAAAAGAAAGGTCGGGCAATTCGTCATTGGCCCGACCTCAATATCTAGTAGGTGTATCAGACCAGGTTAATACCTGTAGTGTTCCGACTTGAACGGTCCCTGTGGAGTGACACCGATATAGGCAGCCTGTTCATCGGAAAGCACAGTCAGCTTGGCACCCAGCTTATCGAGATGCAGGCGGGCGACCTTCTCATCAAGATGTTTTGGCAGCACATAGACTTCGTTCTTGTACTGATCGGTGCGGGTGAAAAGCTCGATCTGGCCCAGCACCTGATTGGTGAAAGAGGCTGACATGACAAAGCTTGGATGGCCGGTTGCGTTGCCGAGATTAAGCAGGCGACCTTCTGAAAGCAGAATGATGCGCTTGCCATCCGGGAATTCGACCAGATCGACCTGCGGCTTCACATTGGTCCATTTCAGGTTTTTGAGCGCTGCCACCTGAATTTCATTATCGAAGTGGCCGATATTGCCGACGATGCACATGTCCTTGAACTTGCGCATGTGATCGAGCGTGATCACGTCCTTGTTGCCGGTCGTAGTCACGACGATATCGGCGCTTGAGGCCGCATCATCCAGCGTGACAACTTCAAAACCATCCATCGCCGCCTGCAATGCGCAGATCGGATCGACTTCCGTCACCTTCACACGCGCACCTGCACCGGCCAGCGACTGCGCCGAGCCTTTGCCGACATCGCCATAGCCGCAGACAACAGCGACCTTGCCGGCCATCATGACATCGGTGCCACGACGAATGCCATCGACCAGCGATTCCTTGCAGCCATATTTATTGTCGAATTTCGATTTGGTGACGCTGTCATTAACGTTGATGGCCGGGAAGGGCAGGAGGCCCTTCTTCTGCAACTGATACAGACGGTTGACGCCGGTGGTGGTTTCTTCCGTCACACCCTTGATGGCTGCGCGTTGCTTTGTGAAAAAGCCCGGCGTCTCGGCCATGCGCTTCTTGATCTGAGCGAAAAGTACTTCTTCCTCTTCGCTTTCCGGCTTGGACAGCACATCTTCGCCCGCTTCAGCACGTGCACCGATGAGGATATACATAGTGGCATCGCCACCATCATCGAGGATCATGTTGGAAGGTTCACCATCCGGCCATTGGAAAATCTGGTCGGTATAGGTCCAATACTCTTCCAAAGTTTCGCCCTTGATGGCGAAAACCGGTGTGCCGGTCGCGGCAATCGCTGCGGCAGCATGGTCCTGCGTCGAAAAAATATTACACGAGGCCCAGCGCACGTCCGCGCCCAGTTCCTTCAACGTTTCAATGAGTACGGCGGTCTGGATCGTCATGTGCAGTGAACCGGAAATCCGTGCGCCTTTCAGCGGCTTGGATTTGCCGAATTCCTCGCGTGCCGCCATCAGGCCCGGCATTTCGGTTTCGGCAATGTCGAGTTCCTTACGGCCCCAATCGGCGAGGCTCAGATCCTTGACGACAAAATCCTGATTTGCGGTCATCATATGCTCCGGTGAGATGCAATTCCGGCACAAACATGAAAGAGGCGCGGAATCGCGTTATAAAAATCGCGCCGCAATGCGTTTTAATGCCTATTATGGCAAAAAGCATCCGACCTGCATCCTGACTAGCAGATCGCAAGCTCCAGCACAACGCCACATAAACAAATCTTTATACGTGCATACCGAAAGGAGAGGAAGCCGTCAGCTTTCTTCGCCAAATCTGTCCGCAATCAGCGCTTGAAGGGCGGCAAGCACTTCTTCGGCTTGCTCGCCCGAAGCACTGATTTCGATACAGCAGCCGGGGGAAGCGGCAAGCATCATCAGGCCCATGATCGAGGTGCCGCCGACCGTCATGCCATCCTTGGAAACGCGGACATGCGCATCATAGCTATCGACAAGCTGCACGAATTTGGCAGATGCTCGGGCGTGAAGCCCTCGCTTGTTGACGATTTCCAGTGACCGGGAAATCGCTGTATTGGCATCATACTCGCCGGTAACCGAAACAGTGGGGTGCATATATTACTTTCCTGTCAGGACCTGACTGGCGACATTGATATATTTGCGCCCCGCTTCCTGCGCTTCGCGAAGGGCAGCCTTTATATCGCCGCCACTGCGAACACTGGAAAGCTTGATCAGCATTGGCAGGTTCACACCGGCAATGACCTCAATCTTGCCTTCCTGCATCACTGAAATAGCCAGATTGGAAGGGGTTCCGCCGAACATATCGGTCAGAATGATGACGCCATTTCCATTATCGGCACGCGCGACAGCATCGACAATATCCTGCCGACGCTGCTCCATATCGTCTTCCGCACCGATGCACACGGTCTCGAAATTGTCTTGCGGGCCCACCACATGCTCGACTGCATGAAGAAACTCTTCGGCCAGCCTTCCGTGCGTAACAAGCACGAGTCCGATCATACTATAAAAGCTCCCGTCGCGCGCCCGCCGCATCGTCCTAAGTGACGACCAGATGGCACATGCTTTGTTTCAGCATAATTTTCCAAAAATCTATTCGATTTTCAGGATCATGCATTAGCCGGAAAACATGCCGGCGAGCTGTGCATCTTGGCAGGGCAAATCCTGATAGCAAGTGAAAAATCTCCACAATGCCTTGAAAAAAGCAAAATGCCGCAGAGATATGCAATATTGCTTGGACTGGCACTTTGAGCTCAGCTTTTTTGCGGTAGCCAGGGTGAGTAGAACAAAGTTGCCTCGATCGCCCGCGCGAGCGCATTGGAATCACCATTGGACGAAAGGGCTGGCAAAAGCAGTCGCGGCAATGCAACGCCGTCGAAGTTCCACAGCGCGCCGCCGGGATAGCGTTCGGCTTCAGGGGCAGGGACGAGTTCGATCACCAGATCAAGCAGCGTTGAAGCGATGAAAGGCATCTGGAACAATCCGGCACCTCTAATTTCCACACCACCCGCAAGAGCGGCAGGCACGCTGGCGACGAGCTTTTCCCCCTGTACACCCAGCACGGTTCGATCATCGGCGACCAGAAAGGCTTCTTCGCCGCGAATTCGGGCCCGCTCGATCAGCGTCAGCGCAAGTTCGGTTTTGCCCGCGCCAGAACGCCCCATGATCATGACACCAAAACCCTTTACCTGCAGGGTTGTGGCATGCAAGCCGCTTTTTTGTTGTTCGGGCGTCATGAACCGGTCGGCAGATCAATGATAAAGCGTGCACCGCTAACCTTTTCTGGTTGGGCGGGGTCGACGATATTCTCCGCCGTGAGCGTGCCGCCATGCGCTTCGATAATCTGGCGACTGATCGACAGGCCGAGACCTGAATTCTGGCCGAAGGCTTCCGAGGCCGGGCGATCAGTATAAAAGCGTTCGAAAATACGTTCGATATTCTCTGCCGGAATACCGGGACCGTTATCCTCGACCAGAACACGCAAGCGCGCGCCATCGCCCGCCAGCGTGACAACGATACAGCCCGTATCCTCCGGTACGAAAGAGCGCGCATTTTCGATCAGATTGCTGATCACCTGCCCAAGCCGCAGATCATGACCGGCGACGGTAAAACCTTTTCGTCCGGCCGGGGGCTTGCCCACTTTGAAGACGATCTCGGTGCCGACCTTGTTGCGACGGACTTCACGCGCGGCAGCGACCAGATTGGTGAGCAGCACCTTCATATCGACACGGTCGATATGTTCGCGCGCAAGTTCTGCGTCGAGCCGCGACGCATCGGAAATATCCGTGATGAGGCGATCAAGACGACGCACATCATGCTGAATGACATCCAACAGCCGCTTGCGCGATTCGTCGTTTTTAGCGAGCGGCAATGTTTCCACAGCACTGCGCAGCGAGGTGAGGGGGTTTTTTAACTCGTGACTGACATCGGCAGCGAAGCTTTCAATGGCTTCGATACGCGTATAGAGCGCATCGGTCATATCGCGGATCGATGTGGACAAGTGCCCGACCTCATCCTGACGTTCGGAAAAGTCAGGAATCTCGACGCGACTTTTGACACCATGACGAACGCGGTCGGCGGCGGCCGCCAGCTTACGCAGCGGACTTGCAATGGTTGAGGCGAGGAAAAGCGACAGGATCACCATCACCAGCGCCACCACGCCAAACACGCGGAACACCGCCATGCGCTCGGCCTGAACGATCTTGTCGATGTCATCACCTTCCGTCGAAAGAAGGAGCACGCCTAAAATGGCACGCGAGCGCTGCACTGGAACCGCGACCGACACCACCAGTTCGCCTTTTTCATTGCGTCGCTGCGCCGTCTGCGGTGAGCCTGACAGTGCCTTGACGATTTCGGGAAAGGCCAGCCCGTTACCACCGGGCTGTTCCTGATAGGCAGAACCGCCACCGTAAAACAGAGCCATGACCCAGCTGCTGAAACGCTCCCATAAATCGGGCGCGTCTTCCTCGATCGGTGGCAGATCATATCGCAGCACCGGGCCAGCAGACGGGAAGCTCGTCGAATAGAGCGCGCGCGAATCAAGCAGCATATTGGCATAGCGATCATAAATGCGCGCCCGCGTGCTGGTGGGCGAAATCAACCGGCGCAGCAGTGGCGAAACCTTTTCCGGGTTGATCGGAAATTCCCAATTGTCGGGCGAATCGGGCGAGGGGGTCAGGCTTTGCCCGGCCTGAAGCTCCAGAAGCTTTTCAGGATCGATCATCAGCGAATTGGTGTCGACCGTCGCAGACGCTGAGATTGCAGCTGCGATGATCTTGCCTTGTGTCAGGAGACTTTCGATCTTGGCATCGATCAGCCCTTCCCGAAACTGGTTCATATAGAGAATACCGGACACCAGAACGCCGAGCGCTGCAAGGTTGAGAAACAGGATGCGTCGCGTCAGGCTTGAAAACAGATACTGACCCAGAAACTTACGGAAGGGCGCAAAAAAACGCCGCCAGAACACCGAGCGTTGCCGCCGCGCCCTGCGCTCCCGCCAGTCAGCCTTGGGCCTTGCGAGGCCATCGTTGCGGGTCTCTGCGACCATCTTGTCCTGTTACTCAAATTAACCGGTGCCGGGCCTATGCAGATGCCCGGCACTGTTTTTATTGATCGCTCACGCTTCGCGGAAGCGGTAGCCGACGCCGTAGAGCGTTTCAATCATTTCGAAACTGTCGTCAACTTCCTTGAATTTCTTGCGAAGCCGCTTGATGTGACTGTCGATCGTTCTGTCATCCACATAAACCTGATCATCATAAGCTGCATCCATCAGTGCGTCACGGCTTTTAACGACACCGGGACGCTGTGCCAGCGAATGAAGGATCAGGAATTCGGTAACGGTGAGGGTGACGGGTTCGCCCTTCCAGGTACAGGTATGACGCTCCTGATCCATGACCAGTTGACCGCGTTCGAGCGATTTCGCCTGCTGGCCGGTCGGCTTGGCAGTGCCATCGCGCGCAGCGACACGGCGCAGGACCGCCTTCACGCGCTCCACCAGAAGACGCTGGGAAAACGGCTTGGTGATGAAATCATCCGCGCCCATCTTGAGCCCGAAAAGCTCGTCGATCTCGTCGTCTTTCGAGGTGAGGAAAATGACCGGCAGATCGGATTTCTGGCGCAGGCGGCGCAAAAGTTCCATACCGTCCATGCGCGGCATCTTGATATCAAAAATCGCAAGGTTAGGCGGGCGAGCCATCAGACCGTCCAGCGCCGAAGCGCCGTCGGTATAGGTTTCAACACGATAGCCTTCCGACTCGAGCGCGATGGAAACGGAGGTCAGAATGTTGCGGTCATCATCGACCAGCGCAATCGTCTGCGTTGCCGAGGCTTCCTTCATGCGGGCCTTCTCCTTATTCATACCGTCCGGTCAAAACGGCTATTGCACTTGTGTTGCGGTGGCGAGCCTGACTTCAAACCTTATAGGCTCAACACGCAGATACTGTAACCCAATGCTATATCAACGGGGCCGCATTTGCAGTACAAATTAGGTACAAAATGTGGCAGCCGCGCAAGAAGCTTCAAATCGGGTTTTTGGAGAATCATGATTTGGTTCACACCCGCACTGGTTGTTTGTGAAAAATAATACACGCCAAAAACCAACAATTAAACGATTTAAAAAAAATTCAAATTTTTTAAATCGATTAAATATTTGAATTATCTCAATTAATCTGTTTCTGACTTCGCATCCCTGCATCATCAAGACAATGACAGGGAGTTTTTATTCAACGAACCACACTGCGGAGACACCATGAGAGAGACCGGCATTCACAATACGGCCGCTTCCATTTCCACTTCAGGACTAAAGGAGCTCTCCGCAGTCTTTTATAACTTTGGACCGGCGAAGCTTTATGAAGAAACCATCCGGCGCGGCGAAGCCGAGCTGACCGCGCAGGGCGCGCTGGTAGCACGCACTGGCCAGCATACCGGCCGTTCGCCCAAGGACAAATTCGTTGTGCGCGACGCCAATACTGAAGATCAGGTCTGGTGGGACAACAACAAGCCTATGACGCCTGAGGCCTTCGCGCTTCTTCATGCCGACTTCATCGAACATGCCAAGGGCAAGGAGCTTTTCGCTCAGGATCTGATCGGCGGTGCCGACGCGGACAACAAGCTCAATGTTCGCACCATTACCGAATATGCCTGGCATTCGCTGTTCATCCGCAATCTGCTGATCCGTCCCGAGCAGTCGCAGCTTGCGTCTTTCGTGGCGGAAATGACAATCATTGACCTGCCGTCCTTCAAAGCAGATCCGGCCCGCCATGGTGTGCGCAGCGAGACCGTGATCGCCGTCGATCTGACCCGCAAAATCGTGCTGATTGGTGGCACGTCTTATGCCGGTGAAATCAAGAAATCTGTCTTCACGGCTTTGAACTACATTCTGCCTGCCAAGGGCGTCATGCCGATGCATTGCTCGGCCAACGAAGGCCCGAACGGCGACACCGCCGTGTTCTTCGGCCTTTCGGGCACCGGCAAGACCACGCTGTCGGCTGATCCGAGCCGTACGCTGATCGGTGACGATGAACATGGCTGGGGCGAAAACGGCGTCTTCAACTTTGAAGGTGGCTGCTACGCCAAGACTATTCGTCTCTCCGCCGAAGCGGAACCGGAAATCTATGCGACCACGCAGCGTTTCGGCACGGTGCTGGAAAATGTCGTGCTCGATGAAAACCGCGAGCCGGATTTCGATGACGGATCGCTCACTGAAAACACCCGTTGCGCTTATCCGCTCGATTATATCCCGAACGCTTCCAAAACCGGCACCGGCAACCAGCCCAAAAACATCATCATGCTGACAGCCGATGCTTTTGGCGTCATGCCGCCCATTGCAAAACTCACACCTGCACAGGCCATGTACCACTTCCTGTCCGGCTACACGGCCAAGGTTGCGGGCACCGAAAAGGGCGTTGTTGAACCGGAAGCCACCTTCTCGACCTGCTTTGGCGCTCCCTTCATGCCGCGCCATCCGTCCGAATACGGCAATTTGCTACGCAAGCTGATCGCCGAACACAAGGTCGATTGCTGGCTGGTCAATACCGGCTGGACCGGTGGCGCTTATGGCACAGGCAAGCGCATGCCGATAAAGGCAACGCGTGCATTGCTGGCCGCTGCCCTTGACGGCTCATTGAACAGTGCTGAATTTCGCACCGATCCGAATTTCGGCTTTGCCGTTCCGGTTGCCGTCCCCGGTGTCGATAATTCCATTCTCGATCCACGTTCGACCTGGGCCGACAAGGCCGCATACGACGCACAGGCCAAAAAGCTTGTCAATATGTTCGTCAGCAATTTCGAGAAATTCGAAAGCCATGTCGATCATGATGTGAAAGACGCGGCACCCGCAATTCAGGTTGCGGCGGAGTAATAAACCTCATCCTGAGGAGGAGGGAAGGCCCGGCTGAAAAGCCGGGTTTTCTTTTGCTCAATGCTTATAAAACGGTGTATGGCTTTGCACATGGAAGAAAGCCGCAACATCATCCGCATTACCAGGCGCCTGAGCATCCACGAGGATGATCTGGAAGAAAGCTTTATCCGCGCATCCGGCCCCGGCGGGCAGAATGTCAACAAGGTTTCAACCGCCGTGCAATTGCGCTTTCATGCGGCGCGCTCTGGCTTGCCCGAAGAGATTTTGGCGCGGCTTTTCAAGCTGGCCGGACAGCGCGGCACCAAGGACGGCGATATTCTGATCGAGGCCAATCGTTTTCGCACCCAAGAGCGCAACCGCGAGGATGCACGCGAGCGACTGATTGCGCTGATTGCCAAGGCTTCCGAGCCGCCACCGCCGCCGCGCAAGAAAACCAGACCGACCAAGGGTTCGGTCGAAAGGCGGCTCAAAGCCAAATCGGGCCGTTCGGAAGTCAAGAAGGGCAGGGGCAAAATTTCGTTCGATTGAAAACGATCAGATTTTCCTGAGTGCCACTTCCTCGATCAGATGATCGCTGCCCTTGCGCAGGATAAGATCAGCGCGCGGACGGGTGGGGAGAATATTTTCACGTAAATTCTTCATGTTGATATTGTTCCACAGGCCTTCACCGATGGAACGCGCCGCTTCTTCGGAAAGCTGCGAATAGCGATGGAAGAAGGATTGCGGACTGACGAAAGCCGTCTCGCGCAGACGCATGAAGCGGTCAATATACCATTTGTGAATAAGATCGGCTTCCGCATCGATATAGATTGAGAAATCAAAAAAATCCGACACGAACGGCACCATCTTGCCGTCTTCGGGCAGATCACGCACCTGAAGCACGTTGATGCCTTCGAAAATCAGAATGTCGGGCTTGTCGACGATCTGGTATTCGCCCGGCAGCACATCATAGGTCAAATGCGAATAAAGCGGCGCCCGCACCTGGGACATACCTGCCTTGATGGCGGACAAGAACCGCAGCACCGCGCCCACATCATAGCTTTCAGGAAACCCCTTGCGCTCCATGAGGTTTTCAGCCCGTAAAACGTCATTGGGATAGAGAAAGCCGTCGGTCGTCACCAGATCAACCTTTGGGCTTGAAGGCCAGCGCGCAAGAAGCTCTTTCAGAATACGCGCGGTCGTGGATTTTCCAACCGCAACCGAACCGGCAATACCGATGATGAAGGGCGTCTTGAAACGCTCTTCCATATTGAGGAATTGCTGGCGCTGGCGAAACAGCAGTTGGCTCGCTTCCACATGCGCATAGAGAAGTCGCGACAGCGACAGATAGATGCGCCGCACTTCGTCTAGATCAATCGGGTCGCCCAATGAGCGCAGACGCTTGACTTCTTCATAGGTGAGGGTGAGGGGGGTATCGGCACGAAAACCCGCCCATTCCTGAGCCGAGAAGAAACGATAGGGCGAGTAACGCGACGGCGTCAGCTGGTCCACTTTTTCCCACATGGTGTCGTGGTCCTCCCTCAACGCCAATTCTGTACGCACGGCTTTCAAATCACTTCGCATTCAGGCTTTACGACCGGCCTTCTCCTCAAGGCCTGTCTGTGCCGTGCGGCGCTGCAATTCGTCAAGAACCTCTTGAAGCGGTACATCTGCGATTTTGAGCACGACCAGCAAATGATAAAGCAGATCGGCACTTTCCGTGATCACTTCCGCGCGTTCGCCGCTGACCGCCGCAATCACCGTTTCGACGGCTTCCTCGCCGAGTTTTTTGGCAGCCCGTATCTGGCCCTTCGCAACCAGACTTGCCGTATAAGACGAACCATCACCGACGCTGGCGCGTTCGGCAACAATGCGTTCGAGGTCGGCGAGCGAGAACTGGCTCATCGGTTTTCCTTACGTCGTGTTTTATCGGACCGGATCGAGCCGCATTGGAATACCGGCTTCAGCCATATAGCGCTTTGCCTCGCCGATCGTATAGGTGCCGAAATGGAAAATCGACGCGGCCAGCACTGCTGTCGCATGGCCATCGCGGATACCTTCGACCAGATGATCGAGATTACCGACGCCGCCCGAAGCAATCACCGGAACGCGCACGCTGTCGGCAATGGTGCGGGTCAGCGCTATATCGTAGCCTGCTTTGGTACCGTCACGATCCATCGAGGTCAGCAGCAATTCGCCTGCACCAAGGCTCACCACCTTTTGCGCAAACTCCACCGCATCGATGCCGGTGGTCTCACGGCCACCATGGGTAAAGATTTCCCAGCGATCCACTTCACCCGCACCCGAAACCTTCTTGGCATCGATCGCCACCACGATGCATTGATCACCAAACTTGTCGGCGGCTTCGGCCACGAAGTCCGGGTTCTTTACCGCTGCCGTGTTGATCGACACCTTGTCGGCGCCAGCCAGAAGCAGCTTGCGAATATCGGCAACCTGACGCACGCCACCGCCAACCGTCAGCGGCATGAAACATTGCTCGGCTGTACGGGCGATGACATCGAAAATTGTCTCGCGATTGTCCGAGGACGCCGTGATGTCGAGGAAGCACAATTCGTCCGCGCCCGCCGCATCATAGGCACGCGCGGCTTCCACCGGGTCGCCGGCATCGATCAGGTCTACGAAATTGACGCCTTTGACAACGCGGCCATCTTTAACGTCGAGACAGGGAATGACGCGTGCCTTGAGGGTCATGCCGAGGCCCTCAACAAAGAGAGCGCTTCCGCAGGATCAATGCGACCGTCATACAGCGCACGACCGGAAATAGCGCCTTCCAGTTTTTTCGCATCGGGTGCGGCGAGACGTTTGATGTCATCCATGGAAGCAAGGCCGCCAGATGCGATGACCGGAATGGAAACGCTATCCGCCAGCTTCAGCGTCGAATCCCAGTTGATACCCGCCAGCACGCCATCGCGGTCGATATCGGTATAGATGATCGCAGCGACCCCTGCGCCTTCAAATTTTTGTGCAAGTTCAATCACGCCAAGCTCTGAGGCTTCCGCCCAGCCTTCAACCGCGACATAGCCGCCCTTGGCATCGATGCCAACGGAGATCTGGCCCGGAAATTTCTTGCAGGCCTCAATCACCAGCGCCGGATCGCGCACCGCAATGGTGCCCAGAATGACGCGCTTCAAGCCTTTGGACAGCCAGCTTTCGATATGCTCGAGTGTGCGGATGCCGCCGCCAAGCTGCACCGGATTTTTGGTGGCTTTCAGGATTGCTTCGACGGCCTTGCCGTTGACGCTTTCGCCCGCAAAAGCGCCATTGAGATCGACCACATGCAGCCATTCAAAACCCTGTTCCTCAAAAGCCTTGGCCTGAGCTGCGGGGTCTTCATTATAGACGGTGGCCTGATCCATGTCGCCAAGCTTGAGGCGCACGCATTGACCGTCTTTCAAATCGATGGCGGGAAAAAGAATCATATTTCAGGGCTTCCATTTCAGGAAATTGGCAATCAGCGCAAGGCCGAGCAACTGGCTCTTTTCGGGATGGAACTGCGTACCTACCATATTGTCGCGACCAACCGTTGCGGTGACATCGCCGCCATACTCGGTCACAGCCAGAACGTCCGTCTCAGTGCTCGCATCGAACATATAGGAATGCACGAAATAGGCATGTAAACCGTTCTCGCCGGTATCAATACCGTTAAAAATCGGATGCGAATGTTTCACGTGAATCCGATTCCAGCCGATCTGCGGAATTTTGAGCGATGGGTCGGTCGGCGTCATTTCGCGCACGTCACCTGAAATCCAGCCAAGACCTTGTGTCACTTCCTTTTCAAGGCCGCGTTCGGACATGAGCTGCATACCAACACAAATGCCAAGAAAAGGCCGGGCCTTGTTCAGCACCACATCATTGAGCGCTTCGACCATGCCGGGAACGGCATCAAGGCCGCGGCGGCAATCGGCATAGGCTCCGACACCCGGCAGCACGATGCGGTCGGCGCTGGCGACACGTTCGGCATCGGCGGTGAGTTCAACTTCGGCATCGATGCCGTTTTCATGGGCGGCGCGCTCAAAGGCCTTGGTGGCCGAGCGAAGATTGCCGGAACCATAATCGATAATTGCAACACGCATTGTCAGTTTTCTCCGCGATGGCCCACAAAGCCAATCGTCGAACCAGTGGAAGAATAAGCGGGGCGGGCGGTCTGCGGTGTCCATTCGGGTGCAGCAACATTGGGGCGCACTGCAAGCGGCTCTTCTCGATCATGGAAATAGCGGATTTCCGCCTCTTCCAGATTGGCGGCATCGATCACCGCTTTTTCCACAAACCCCTGACGCCTGAGCTTTGCGATTTTCCAGTTCGCCCCTTCTAGCGCCACAAAAACGGAAACCAGCAAAGTCAGAAGCGGCACCGCATTGGAAATGCCAAGAAGCGAACCGCCCAGTCCGAGCAGGATCGTCACGCCGAAAACAATTGCGGCCTCGAACCACAGGCGCTGGAACAACAGCCACACAACCGGAAGGATGAGTGCGAGCACATGGAATCCGTCGCGCACGAACACGGCTTTCTCAGCATTCTGAGAATCAACTGGTTCCAGCACGACGAATTGCGCCATGATTTTATCCCTTCAGCGAACCCTTGGTCGAGGGAATTGCGTCCTTCTGGCGTGGATCGGTTTCGAGTGCTGAGCGCAGAACCCGGGCCACCGCCTTGAAGATCGATTCGGCGATATGGTGATTGTTGGCACCATAACGATTGTTGATATGCAGCGTAATGCCGGCATTGATCGCAAAAGCCTGAAAGAATTCGCGCACCAGCTCGGTGTCGAATGTACCGATCTTGGCCGTCGTGAAATTCACGTTCCAGACGAGATAGGCGCGACCCGACACATCGACCGCAGCGCCCGTCAGCGTGTCGTCCATGGCCAGATCCATCGAGGCATAGCGCATGATACCGCGGCGTTCGCCCAGAGCCTTGGCCAGAGCCTGACCCAGCGCAATACCGGTATCTTCCACCGTGTGGTGGTCATCGATGTGCAGATCGCCCTTGGCCATGACGCGCATGTCGATCAGCGAATGGCGCGAAAGCTGTTCGAGCATATGATCGAAGAAACCGACACCCGTGGTGATGTCAGATTTGCCCACACCATCGAGATCGACGGAAACGGCAATGCTGGTTTCCTTGGTGGCGCGTTCGATACTGGCTTTTCGAGTGCTTTCAGCAGACATAGCGTTCCTCATGACAATGCTAAGCCGCGTTCTAGAACAGCTTGCACACTTTGCCAAATGCTTTTGCTTGATCAAGCCCGATTGAACGGCGAAGTCATTTATCGATTTGCATTTCAATCGCAGCTTCTTAAATATTCAGGACGAAACGCGATTCACCCCAATTCAAAGGCGGGTGCGTTTCATTCTCACATGCAGGGATCTGCGCAATCGCCGTTCGGGATTGCACGGATCGCCAAAGGAGTGATCCATGATCGAACACAATCCCACGACAATTTACGGCACGACCATCGTTACCGTTCGCAAGGGCGGCAAGGTGGTGATCGCCGGTGACGGGCAGGTCTCGCTCGGCAATACGGTGATGAAGGGCAATGCGCGAAAAGTGCGCCGCATCGGCAAAGGCAATGTGATTGCAGGCTTTGCCGGTGCCACGGCTGACGCCTTCACATTGCTTGAGCGCCTTGAAGCCAAGCTCGAACAATATCCCGACCAGCTGATGCGCGCATCCGTCGAACTTGCCAAGGACTGGCGCACTGATCGCTATTTGCGCAAGCTTGAAGCCATGATGCTGGTCGCAGACAGCAAGGTGACGCTGGCGCTCACCGGCACCGGCGACGTGCTGGAGCCTGAACATGGCGTCATGGCCATCGGTTCTGGCGGCAATTATGCGCTGGCCGCAGCCCGCGCGCTGGTCGACACTGACAAGGATGCCGAGGAAATCGCCCGCAAGGCGATGGAGATTGCAGCCGATATCTGCATCTATACCAATCACAGCATCCTTGTTGAAAGTCTCGACGCCGAATGAGCACGCTTACGCAAGCCTCCCCTTCCAAAGTACATCGTTGGGGCCTTGGCGCTCTGATCGTTCTGGCCATTCTCGGGGTGCAAGCCTTATGGCTTTATCTCGACGGGCGAATTCCCATGTGCGAATGCGGCACCATAAAATTATGGTCCGGTTCGCTGATGAGCGAAAACTCCCAGCATATATCCGACTGGTATACGCTCTCGCACATCATTCATGGCTTTCTGTTCTACTGGCTTTTAACCATCATTGCGCCCAAAGCCCCGCTTGGGCTGAGGCTTGCCATGGCAGTCGGTATCGAAGCTGCATGGGAACTCGTTGAGAATTCGAATTTCATCATCGAGCGCTATCGCGCCAATACGTCCTCTGTGGACTATTTTGGCGACAGCATCGTCAATTCGGTTTCCGATAGCATTGCCGCTCTTATCGGCTTTCTGCTGGCTGCAAAATTGCCAACCAAAATCACCGTCGCGCTTGCGCTGTTCTTTGAAGTTCTGGCGCTGATCGTTATTCGCGACAATCTCATACTCAACGTGATCATGCTGCTGCATCCGTTCGAGTTCATCAAGCAGTGGCAAAGCGGACTATAATCATGAGTAATTTTTCTCCCCGCGAGATCGTTTCCGAACTCGACCGTTTCATCATTGGCCAGAACGACGCCAAGCGCGCGGTCGCAGTTGCTCTGCGCAATCGCTGGCGCCGCCAGCAGCTGGAAGGCCAGATGCGCGAAGAGGTGATGCCCAAAAACATCCTGATGATCGGACCGACCGGCGTCGGCAAGACCGAAATTTCCCGCCGTCTGGCAAAACTTGCAGGTGCCCCCTTCATCAAAGTGGAAGCCACGAAATTCACCGAAGTGGGTTATGTCGGGCGCGATGTTGAACAGATCATCCGCGATCTGGTCGAAGCGGCCATCGGCCTTGTGCGTGAAAAGAAGCGCGAGGAAGTCAAAGCCAAGGCGCATATCAATGCCGAGGAACGCGTGCTCGACGGTCTTGTCGGCAAGACGGCCAGTCCCGCCACCCGTGACAGTTTCCGTAAAAAACTGCGCGATGGTGAACTCGACGACAAGGAAATCGAAATCGAGGTCGCTGATACAGGTGCCGGTCAGAATTTCGAGATTCCCGGCATGCCCGGTGCCAATATCGGCATGATCAATATCGGCGATATTTTTGGCAAGGCCATGGGCGGGCGCACCAAGACGCGCAAGACCACGGTCAAGGATTCCTACGCCATCCTGATCAATGATGAATCCGACAAGCTGCTCGATCAGGACCAGCTTGTGCAGGAAGCGCTGCGTTCGACCGAAAATGACGGCATTGTCTTCCTCGACGAAATCGACAAGATCGCCGCGCGCGAAGGCGGCATGGGGGCGGGCGTCTCGCGCGAAGGCGTGCAGCGCGATCTGCTGCCGCTGGTCGAAGGCACCACGGTTGCCACCAAATACGGGCCGGTCAAGACCGATCATATCCTGTTCATCGCATCGGGCGCTTTCCATGTCTCAAAACCCTCCGATCTTCTGCCGGAATTGCAGGGCCGTCTGCCGATCCGCGTGGAATTGAACGCACTGACGCGCGAGGATTTCCGCCGCATTCTGACCGAGACGGAAGTAAGCCTCATCAAGCAATATATTGCGCTGATGGCGACGGAAGAGGTGACGCTGGAAATCACCGATGACGCCATCGATGCGCTGGCAGATATCGCGGTTGATCTCAACTCGACGGTCGAAAACATTGGTGCGCGCCGTCTGCAAACGGTGATGGAAAAGGTGCTGGACGATATTTCGTTCCATGCGCCCGACAAATCGGGGTCGGAATTCAAGGTCGATGCAGACTATGTCCGCAAGACCATTGGTGATCTGGCCAAAAATACCGATCTGTCGCGCTTTATCTTGTAAATGCCAAGGAACGTGACCGGAAAGCCACGGCTGCGCTCCCTTTCTTGACTTGACGAAGAAACCCCTCGACTTCCATCGGGGGGTTTTTTATTTTGCGCCAACTTTAACACATCCTTTACCATGTCGGGGCCGTTTGCGCACAATGACCAGTCGATTGAACCGTGTTGCAGGCATCTGCCTTGCCATCGCTTTTTCCTGCCAGAGCGCCTTTGCAGCCGTCACGGTCCCACCCGGCAACCGCAATGCCGAACAGCCGCCCATTTCGGGCGCTTCCGCCAAACGCACGCGTGAACTCAGCACCACTTACGAGAAAAAATACCAGAAGATTTATAATCTTCTCAAACGCGATGCATCGCTGCGCTCCAAAATCCGCTCGACGGCGTCTGCCTACGGCATCGACCCGATCCATATCGTTGGTGCGATTGTGGGCGAGCACACCTATAATGTCGATGTTTATGACCGGCTTCAGACCTATTATGTCAAGGCCATGTCCTATGTGAAGCAGGGCGTGAGTTTCGGCTATAATGGTGAAAGCATTGGCCAGTTCGTCAAGCGGACTGAGTTTTCATCATGTCTGAAATTCAAGAATAGCTATGCTCTGTGGTCCTGCCGAGAAAATATCTGGAACAAAAGCTTTCGTGGCAAATCGGTGGGCGGAAAGTCCTATCCCAACAATCGGTTCAGCGCCGTGTTCTTCCAGCCTTTCTATGCCGGCCAGACTTTTGGCCTCGGCCAGATCAACCCGCTGACGGCACTTCAGATGTCGGATATGGTCAACCGCGTTTCCGGACTGCCCAAGCTCAATGCCGAAGACGGCAACACGGTCTATAAAACCATCATGGACCCTGATCTGACGCTGCCTTACATTGCAGCAACGATCAAACAGTCGATCACGTCCTATCGCCAGATTGCCGATTTCGACATTTCCAAAAATCCGGGCCTGACGGCAACGCTTTATAATACCGGCGGTGCGGAAGCGCGGGCACGCGCCCTTGCCAACGAGAATGCCAAACGCAAGGCTGCGGGACAGCAACCCGTTATGCCACAGGAAAATTACTATGGCTGGCTGGTCAATTCGAAGCTCGATGAATTGAAAGCGCTATTTTAAGCCGCGGCGGCGTTTGCGCGCCGCTTCTATTTCTGAGCTCAAATGTTTGATCGTCTCCCGATCGATGAGGCGGATATTGCATGCCAGAAGATTGGCAAGCTCGGTTGCCTGCGGCGACAAGCCCGACGTATCAATCACCACGCGTGGATGCGAAACAGCGGCGAGGTTCTGCAACTCCTCCGCCTCATCCCAGATAATATTGAAAAAAGTAATGATGCGTTGCAGCATATCCCAAGTCGGCTGGCCACGACGGCCATGTTCGAGCGCCGAGAGATAGGCAGGCGACACGCGCAAGGCTTCCGCCATTTCCTTTTGCGTCACATTGCGTTCTTCACGCAGTTCGCGCAGTTTTTTCCCAAATGGCGTCATCGCAGCATACCACCATTTTGCGTCTGCTTGCGCAAACGCACATAAAGCGCGCCGTGCCCACCATGATGATGCGCCGCATCTTCATAGGCACTGACCAGAAGCCGGAACAAAGGCGTTGAAAACCAGTGCGGAACAACCTGTTTCAACACCCCTTCGCTGCCATAGGACCGTCCCTTGCCGGTAATCACCATGACATGACGCAATCCACGTCCATGCGCGCTCAATAAAAAGCTGTAGAGCAGTTCGTAAGCATCGCTTTGTGTCAGGCCATGCAGATCGATCCGCGCTTCGATATCCACGCGCCCCTTGGAAATCTTGCGGTGGGTAGGCTTGTCGAGCGGCTGGATCGGCAGTTCGCGCGGGGCTGCTGGTTTCTTTCTGGGTTGGGGCACTTCCTTGGTGGGTGCAACACGCTTTACAGGCTTCTTGTCAATTTCCTGCGCCATGACGGAGTCGAAATCCGGGAATTCTTTCGCTTTCAGCTTTTTAGCGTTGAGCGGCTTTGCGGTCTTTGCGACAGTTTCCCATAAGATGCGATCCTCTGGCCGCAGATAGTCTCGGCGCTCTGTCTCACTTTTGCGCGTCATGAACGCGCCTCCACAAGTCCGCGCGGCACCAGCGCGTAAAAATCGGCGTGGTTCTTGATGCCTCCTGCAATTTCACCCGCCGCATCGCCCGATCCCGCAAAAAGATCACCACGCGCTGGTCCGACAATCGCCGTCCCCGTATCCTGCGCAATCATAAGCCGTGAGAACGGTGTCTTATCAAAGGCCGTCATATTGGGCGCATGCACATGGATCGGGGTGCCGAATGTATGTAGCAATCGATCAACGGCTATCGAGCGTCCGGGCGTCAGCGGCACCCTGGCAGCGGCGATCTGTCCGAGTGCAGGATCATCGACTTCGGCTTCGCGAAAAAAGATATAGGAGCGGTTTTGCCAGAGAAGATCATCGGCGCGCTCCGGGTGTTTTTTGAGCCAGGCGCGGATGCTCTGCATAGAAATTTCAGCGGCGGAAATTTCGCCTTGTGCCACCAGAATGCGCCCGATCCCGGTAAAAGGATGCCCGGTTTTGGCCGCATAGGTGATGCGGGTAACAGTACCATCACTAAATTTCAACCTTGCCGCGCCCTGCACATGAGCGAAAAAAGCATCAACCCGATCTGAAACATAGGCAATTTCAAGCCCCCGCACGCCAAGAGCGCCCCGTTCGATTGCCGCGCGATCCTCATATTCGACCAATCCATCCGGTGTCGCCTTGGCAAAAGCAAAGGACGGATCAAAACCATCTGGCCGGTTTTCATCGGTGATTTTGACGAGATCGTCGGGCTTTTTGAGAAACGGAACATTGAACTGCGCGTCCGCAGTACGAGACGCTTGGATTACAGGCTCAAAAAAAGCGGTTACAAAACCCTGCTCCTCAATACGGCAAGCAATGAAATAGCGTTCAAAGAAAGCACGTGCGACCAGACTATCGGGTTTATCGAGCAAACGGGCGGCAGTGAATGCCGGTTGCAGCGCCTCGAAGGTAATACCAAGACGACCGCTTTTATAGCTGTTCTGCGCTGCATATTGAGCGGAACGGCGGAACGCGGCAAACGCCGCCACCTGATCGTCCTGGTTCCAGCCGGGACAATCGGAAAAGCTCACCGGATTGAAGATTTTGTCCAAACCTATCACGCGCGCCAACCCGGTTCAAAGAAAAGGCTGTCTCCATAAGCGGGACAGCCTGCCGATTTTAATCGTCGGCTTCGGTTGCGACAAGCTTCCAGTTAGGATCGCGCGACCGCGTATCACGGGCAAAGGTCCAAAGGTCCTTGATCTCGACCACGTTTTCCGGGTCTCCGTCGATGAGCTTGCCGTCCTTGTCGAGCGTGGAAGAAATCATCTGGCTGACGATGTTGATCGTCACATGCGCTTCCGAACCCTTCATTTCGGCGGAAGCAATCTCGGCCTTCTCAATGCCTACGAAAGAAGAGCGTACGCTTTCGCCACGTTGTTCACGCTCGTCAATTGCCGCAACAAACCCCTCGTAAACGTCCTTGGACAGAAGATTTTTCAGGCTCTTGCGATCACCATTGGCAAAAGCCATCACGATCATTTCATAGGCAATCTTCACGCCTTCGACGAATCGCGCAGGCTCAAAGGCCGGATCTTCGGCATAGATGGCACGAAGGCCGTCATTGACGGGTGTGCCAGCAGGCGCAATCTTCTCGAAAGCGGCAAAATCTTTTTCGGTCGAGCGCCGGGGCAGGGCGACGACATTATCCGTTTCACCGGATGCAGGAACTGAATCCGCACTGCGCGCCGACGTATAAGGATCAAAAGGAGGCTTTTCACTTCCCGTGCGGCGACCAAGAACATTTCTCAGCTGTAGAAAAATAATCACAGCTGCGATGAAAAAGAAAATAGTGCCAAAATCGAAAAACTGCATACCGCCTGCCACTTATTGACGGGAGAGGAGAGAATCCCTCCAGTCGTGAATTTCTGTTTCCTATATATAGTTCGACTTGTCCTGTCATTCAAATCCAGATCAAGCATACCTATCTTAGCTTGCATGATATATGGTTTTAAACGCACTCCGACCATAAAAAGCTGCATTTGCAGATATATTTGAATCTTTGGCAATATCTTGAAAGGCCCTGATTTACGTGTCCTCTTCTCTCGCTCCGCTCGCTCTTTTGGCCATGCCCTTTATCGAAATTGCCGGTTTTGTGATCGTCGGCAGCCATATTGGCGTGCTGGCGACACTGGGACTGGTGATTTTAAGCGCTATGCTCGGTTTTTTCCTGCTGCGCATGCAAGGCATCGGTCTTCTACAGCGTATCCGCGAGGAAAGTGCCGCGGGCAGGGTTCCGAACCGTGAAATGGTCCATGGCGCCATGCTGGTCATGGCGGCGTTTTTGCTGATCATACCGGGTTTCGTGTCCAGCCTTTTCGGCGTCCTGCTTTTCATGCCCTTCATCCGCGATATCGTCTGGAACCGTTTTTTACGCGGACGGATGGTGGTTGCAACCTCCACCAGCTACTCGCGTGGCTATGGAACGCAACATCGTCCGGTTCGCGATCATGTGATTGATCTCGATCCAGAGGATTATACCGCAAAGCCCAATGAGAATTCGCCATGGAGAGGGGAGCGCAAGGATAACTGAGCTTATGCCTTTCAAGCCTCAAAGCCTTTCTTGCCTCATCTTCTCTCACATGCTAGCCAAGCATTCCGGCCTCAGGGCTCCCGTATCAAACATCGAGAAGAAGGCATACCGATAATGAGCGATAAAGCCGCTGCGGGCGAAATCAAGAATGGCAACGGCGCAAGTGCCGAACCGGCTCTCAACATTCTGGCGCAATATGTAAAAGATTTGTCCTTTGAAAGCCCCGGCGCGCCTTTGTCGCTGCGCCCGCGTGAAAAGGCACCGTCCATCAACATCAATGTCAACGTGAATGCCAATCCGCTGTCTGAAACGGATTTCGACGTCGTTCTGACGCTGGAAGCCAAGGCAGTCGACGGCAAGGATGTGCTGTTCAACACGGAACTGGTCTATGGCGGTATTTTCCGCATTCAGGGCATTGCGCAGGAGCACATGCTGCCGCTGCTGTTCATCGAATGCCCGCGTCTGCTGTTCCCGTTCGCACGTCAGATCATCGCCGATGCAACCCGCAATGGCGGCTTCCCGCCGCTGATGATCGACCCGATCGATTTCGCGCAGATGTTCCAGACCCGCATGGCCGAAGAACAGGCCAAATCTGCGGTAAAGAGCTGATCAGCTGCAATTATTCAAAAAAGCCCGGTTTGACCGGGCTTTTTTTATGAAAGATATTTTTTCCAGATCGCCTTGTCGCCCATCTTGTCCACCAATGCACGATGAGCGGCGCGCTCGGCATCCGTAATACGAGGCGGTAAGGGCTGAGGGCGGGCAATGATTTCGATGGCCGTATCGCGATCATTTGTTTGCTGATTGCGGGAATTGTTTTCAACGCTCAGACCCAAGGCGGTCTGCTTGCCGCCCATCAGCTCGATATAGACATCAGCCAGAATTTCGGAATCGAGCAAGGCGCCATGCAGTTTGCGGTGCGTATTATCGATGCCATAGCGCTTGCACAATGCGTCGAGCGAATTCGGCCCCATCGGATGTTTGCGCCGCGCAAGCGCAAGCGTATCCACAATTCGGTCGACGGCTATCTCCGGCCTGCCGATACGCGCCAGTTCGGCATTGATAAAGCCAAGATCGAACATGGCATTATGCGCGACGAGTATTGCGCCGTCGAAAAATTCGCTGAATTCATCGATAATGTCCGCAAATGTCGGCTTATCCAGCAATTGCTCATTGCTGATGCCGTGAATGGCCAGCGCATCGGGATGTACCTGACGGCCCTCAGGGTTGATGAATTTATGGAAGGTGCGGCCGGTGGGAAACTTGTTGACCATCTCCACGCCACCGATTTCGATCACCCGATCTTCCAGTCTTTCCAGACCGGTGGTTTCCGTATCGAAAACGATCTCACGCATGGACGAACCTCATCATTATTTTGACATTCATAACACGCCCGAACCTCTTATTCGGCGTGTTCGTGCGGCTTTCCACGTAATTTCTCGATCAAATCACTGATCTGACCGCGCATATCATCAAGACCTGTGCTGGAATCGAGCACAAAATCCGCGCGCGCCCGCTTTTCAGCATCCCCCATCTGACGCGCTAGAATGGCTTCAAACTTTTGCTCACTCATGCCGGGTCGTGCCAGCACACGCTCACGCTGAACTTCTGCCGGTGCTGAAACCACAACGATTTTATCGACACGGGCGTCAGCGCCTGTTTCAAACAGCAGCGGAATATCAATCAGCGCCATATCCGCACCATTTGCCTTGGCGTCGCGTAAAAAAGCCTGTTCTTGCTCGCGCACCAGCGGATGCACGATTGCCTCGAGCTTTTTCAACGCTTGCGGATTGCCGAGAACTGCCGCAGACAATTTGTCCCTGTCCACGACAGATTTGTTCACTGTACCGGGAAAAGCCGCTTCAATCAGCGGTGCAGCACGGCCTTCATAAAGCCGGTGCACGGCTTCATCCGCACTATGGGCCGGCACCCCCGCTTCCGCAAACATGGTTGCAGCAGTCGTTTTCCCCATACCAATGGAGCCGGTAAGGCCGATCACGATCATAGCGAACCGGCCTTTTTCATGTCGTCAAGAATATGATTGCGAAGTGCAACGCTGACCTCAGGCCGAACCCCAAACCAGTGCTCAAAACCTGGCACCGCCTGATGCAGCAACATACCAAGACCATCAATGGATTTAAGCCCCGCTTGCTCAGCCTGTTTAAGAAACGGCGTTTTCAGCGGCACATAGACAATATCGGTAGCAACCGCATGTTTTGGCGCGCTTGTGAGATCAAGCGGAAAAGCCGTCTCATCACTATTACCGCTCATGCCGAGCGATGTCGTATTGACGATGAGATCAGCCTCAGCCACATGGGCCTGCGCCTCATCCCAGCCGCGGGCCGAAACGACAGCGCCAAAATGCGCGGATAAAGCCTCGGCACGGCTCAGCGTACGATTGGCGACGGTAATGCGCGAAAACCCGCGCGTGATAAGAGCGTGGATGACAGCGCGACTGGCACCGCCTGCACCCAGAACCAGCGCCTTCTCTGCATTATCCCACCCCGGTGCACAGGCATCGAGATTTGCGGCAAAACCATAAGCATCCGTATTGCCACCCCATAATGTGCCAGCTTCAAACCACAGCGTATTGACCGCTCCAATGGCTTTTGCCGCGTCGTCGAGCTTTTCGGCGGCCTTAAATGCTGCTTCCTTATGCGGTATGGTGACATTGCCACCGACAAATCCCTGCTTGCCGAACGATGATACAAAGGTGGAAAAATCATCTGGCGCAATTTCAATAGCGTCATAGCGGCCTTCAATGCCCAACTGCTTCAACCAGAAGCGATGAATCAGTGGCGAACGCGAATGCTTTATGGGAAAGCCGGTCACAAAGGCTTTGCGTGCTGTCGTCATCTCAACCATCGATCAGTTTTTCCTTGCGCAGTTCGGCCAGCAACGGCAGCAGCGGCAAGCCGACAATTGTGAAATAATCGCCTTCGATCTTCTCGAAAAGCTGAATTCCCGGTCCTTCGATCTGGTAGGCGCCGACACTCGAAAGGGCTGCCTCACCGACCTGCCCCAGATAGCGGCCAATGAATGCCGGATCGAGTACCCGCATCGTCATATGCGCGACCGAAACATGCCGCCACAGGGTTTCACCATCTCTCACCAGCACCACGCCACTGTTGAGTTGATGCGTACGGCCGGAAAATTGCAGCAATTGCCGACCGGCTGCTTCCATATCGGCAGGCTTGTGAAAAATTTCGTCTCCGAGCGACAATGTCTGGTCGCAACCGATAATCACCGCGCCCGGATTTTTCTCACTGACATCAAGCGCCTTGGCTTCCGCCAGCACCTGCGCCACATCTTGCGGCGTGGCGCCTGTTTCATAAAGCGGCGCTTCAACCGCGCGCTCGTCAATATCCGCGCTTGCGGTGGAAAACACCACGCCTGCATTTTTCAACAAGGCCGAACGGAACGGGCTTTTGGAAGCCAGAACAAGCGTTTCCGTCATGATCAATATCCTTCTTTCTTGTCGGCCTTTGACCCGCTTCGCAACAAAGCCAGAATTGCGGCCGCCGTTTCCTCGATGGAGCGGCGCGTAACATCGATGACCGGCCAATTATGACGGCTGCATATATTGCGCGCATAGGTCAGTTCTTCTGAAATCGATGCCCGATCCGTATAAAGCCCCGTATCAAGTGAGGGAATATTGCCGAGCGGGCGATTCTGCCTGATGTGGGAAATACGCTCGGCGGTTGCGACCAGTCCAACGATCAGCGGACGCTGCGCGGTAAAAAGCACGTCCGACAGAGGAATGCCCGGCACAATCGGGACATTGGCCGCCTTCACACCGCGATTGGCGAGATAAATGCTGGTCGGCGTTTTCGAGGTTCGCGAAATGCCAACCAGAATGACATCCGCCTCTTCTATATCGAGCGGCAATTGGCCGTCATCATGCTCCATGGTGAAGTTGAGCGCATCGATACGGCGAAAATAATCGGCATCAAGCACATGCTGTGCGCTGGCGCGACGATGCGCGGGCGCTCCGAGATAGGATTGAAATATATTGAGCACCGGCTCCAGCACCGATACGCTTGGTACGCCCAGTTCCGCGCAAGCTTCATCAACGATCAGGGCCAGCTTCTGATCAACGATGGTGTAAAGTACGATCCCCGGTTCGGCGTCGATGCCTTCAAGCACCTTGCGCAACTGCTTTTCGGTACGGATCAGCGGATAAATATGTTCGATGGCGCGTGCATTGGCATATTGGGCAGCGGCAGCGCGTCCTGCCGCCAGCAGAGTCTCTCCGGTCGCATCAGAAATCAGATGAAGATGAAAGTAGGAAAGCGGTCTGATCACAATTTTCTTCCCCTCCTGTTGATGCCTGTGCGTAACAACGCGGCCCTTGAAACAAGCCATGGCAGGCTGGGCAAAACTTGGCAAGTCATCCACAGGCAGCCAACATGTGCCGATCGCTCCTCCACATCTGTGGACAAGACTCACAGATTGGAAAAGCTTTGTATTAATTCCCAGCTTTTCCACAAAGACGCATGAACTGCGTCAATAAGTAACCCTTTATCTTAAAAGAGGGAATTGAGTTTTCACCGTTTTCGATCAGACTAGCAGTGGATAATCGCACAGCGTGATTGTGGCAGAAATGAAGCGGGGAAAAACAGGGAACAAATGCTAATCCCCGATACCAACAGACTCTAAGAATCAAAAGATTCCAGAATCTTCCTATCTTTTATGGAAACGGGCGTGGAAAACTTCCCGCATAAGTCCAGACAAACAACCCAACAGGTGGAATACGAAGACAATGAAACGCAAAGTCCTGAAAGTTATCGACGGCGAAGCAGTCTTTCCACCTCCCATCTGGATGATGCGTCAGGCAGGACGCTATCTGCCCGAATATCGTGAAACACGAAAAAAAGCCGGAAGCTTTCTCGATCTTTGCTATTCGCCCGATCTGGCTGTCGAAGTGACATTTCAGCCAATCCGTCGTTATGGCTTTGATGCAGCCATCCTGTTTTCGGATATTCTGGTCGTTCCGCACGCCCTTGGACGTGATCTTCGCTTTGAAGAAGGCAAGGGGCCCTTGATGACCCCGATGGATGCCGATGAAATCCTTTGGCTCGAAACAGAAGGTGCTGCCAAACGGCTGGAGCCGGTCTATGAGACGGTTCGGCTGTTGCGGTCGCAGTTGCCTGCGGAAACAACTCTGCTCGGCTTCTGTGGCGCGCCCTGGACGGTTGCGACCTACATGATCGCCGGTCATGGCACGCCCGATCAGGCGCCCAGCCGTCTTTTTGCCTATCGTCACCCGGAAGCGTTTGAAAAGCTTTTGAATGATCTGGCTGATGTCTCTGCTGATTATCTAATTGAACAGCTTCATGCCGGCGCCGATGCCTTGCAGATTTTTGATTCCTGGTCCGGTGTTCTGGATGAAGATTGCTTTGAGCGTTTCTGTGTGCGCCCGGTGGCCCGCATCGTCGAGAAGGTAAGGGCGGTCTATCCTGATGCCCGCATCATCGGTTTTCCGAAAGGTGCCGGCATGCTCTATGACGGCTATCGCGAAAAAACCGGCGTCAATGCGCTGGGGCTCGACTGGTCGGTTCCTTGGAGTTTTGCGCAAGACCTGCAAAAGCAAGGCGCTATACAGGGCAATCTCGATCCTCTGCGCGTTGTTGCGGGTGGCGAGGCGTTGGATCAGGGTGTGGATGCCATTCTCAAAAATCTGGGGCAGGGCCCGCTGATCTTCAATCTCGGTCACGGCATTACGCCGCAAGCGCCACTTGAAAATGTCCAGCGCATGATTGACCGGGTGCGGGGAGTAGCAGCATGAACGAGGTCAAACGTGAAAATCGTGGCTCGGCCGTGCTGATCCGTACCCTCGTTTCGCTGGCCGTTGTCGTCCTTGGCGTGTTTGCATTGTTTCACGTGAATCCATCCGATGCCTATCTCTGGGTCAAGGCGGTCCACGTGATTACGATTATCGCCTGGATGGCAGGCATGCTCTATCTGCCGCGTTTATTTGTCTATCATGTCGCGACAACGCCCGGCTCGGAAGCATCTGAAACTTTTAAGGTGATGGAAAAGCGGTTGCTGCGCTTCATCATCAATCCTGCCATGGTTGTGAGCTGGATTGCAGGGCTTTGGATGGCGTGGGAGATTTTTGGCTTCAAGGGCGGATGGCTGCATGGCAAGCTGCTGCTCGTTGTGCTGATGTCCGGTCTTCACGGCTATCTTTCCAAGGCAACGCGGCTTTTTGCCGAGGACAAGAATACGAAATCCGCGAAACATTGGCGAATCGTCAATGAAATCCCAACCGTTCTGATGATCCTCATCGTCATTTTGGTGATCGTGAAACCCTTTTGATTTCTCGTAAAATTACCCGCAAGCCCGGTAAATTGCCGGGCTTCGACCTTTTTCCTATTGAATAAAATTTCGTTCATCCTTAAGTGGGACTTGCTCATGCTGCTGTTAACCGGTATGAATGGGCACACTTCCCACCATAATAGCAGCCTTCGATGCCGGTCACGTAACACCGCTGACCAACTTTCCGAACCCACTGCATTTTCTCCTTATATTTCAAAAGAGTTCCTCATCCATGCAGGAAATGAAACTACAAGAACTTAAAAACAAAACGCCGGTCGAGCTTCTGGCCTTTGCCGAAACGCTCGAGGTTGAAAACGCCAGTGCCATGCGCAAGCAGGAGCTGATGTTCGCGATCCTCAAGAGCCTAGCCGCTCAGGACGTCGAAATTATCGGTGAGGGCGTTGTCGAGGTGCTGCAGGACGGATTTGGCTTCCTGCGTTCAGCCGACGCCAATTATCTGCCGGGTCCGGACGATATTTATATTTCTCCTTCCCAGCTTCGCCGCTTTTCGCTGAAGACCGGCGATACGGTTGAAGGACCCATACGCGGACCCAAGGAAGGCGAGCGCTATTTCGCGCTTCTCAAGGTCAACACGATCAATTTTGAAGACCCGGAAAAAATCCGGCACAAGGTCCATTTCGACAATCTGACGCCGCTTTATCCCAATGAGCGCTTCAAGATGGAACTGGAAGTTCCGACCTCTAAGGACCTGTCCTCGCGCGTTATCGATCTGGTAGCACCTCTCGGTAAGGGCCAGCGCGGTCTAATCGTCGCTCCGCCGCGGACCGGTAAAACGGTTTTGCTGCAGAATATCGCGCATTCGATCACCGCCAATCATCCTGAATGCTATCTGATCGTGCTTCTGATCGACGAGCGCCCGGAAGAAGTGACCGACATGCAGCGCTCGGTGAAGGGCGAAGTCGTTTCCTCGACCTTTGACGAACCGGCATCGCGTCACGTTCAGGTCGCTGAAATGGTCATTGAAAAGGCCAAGCGTCTGGTCGAACATGGCCGTGACGTTGTGATCCTGCTTGATTCCATTACCCGCCTTGGTCGCGCCTATAACACCGTTGTGCCATCATCGGGCAAGGTTCTGACCGGTGGTGTTGACGCCAATGCGTTGCAGCGTCCAAAACGTTTCTTCGGTGCGGCCCGTAACATCGAAGAAGGCGGTTCGCTCACCATTATTGCAACGGCTCTGATCGATACCGGCTCGCGCATGGACGAAGTGATCTTTGAAGAATTCAAGGGCACCGGCAATTCGGAAATCGTTCTTGATCGCAAGGTTGCAGACAAGCGCATCTTCCCGGCCATGGATATTCTAAAATCCGGTACGCGTAAGGAAGATCTGCTGGTGCCGCGCGCCGATCTGCAGAAGATTTTCGTCCTGCGTCGTATTCTGGCCCCGATGGGAACCACCGATGCGATCGAGTTCCTGATCGACAAGCTCAAGCAGACCAAGGGCAATGCCGAATTCTTCGATTCGATGAATACGTAATCCTTGAAAACGAAGTAAATCAAAGAGCCGCGTTGATGAAAATCAGCGCGGCTTTTTGGTGTTACAAGTTTAATCAGTTCTTCCGGGTCAGAAGTATTTGTAAAGCCTCTGCATTTTTGACAGGTGGCAGACAGATATGGCCTTTGCAAAGCCAGGCGCAAGGTTCGGTCGTCTGTACACTGCCGCCCGTCGGAAGCGCGATAATCGTGTCCGGTTTGAACGCTATAATCTTGTCCAGCCGCCGTGGATCTGGATTGTTTCGGGCAACACAAACAAGCGCGTCTGTTGCATCCTCACTAGCGATCACCAGGGAAAGCGGCTCGGCAGCAAAACGCGCCGCATTCAATATGCCGACCTGACCGTATTGCTGCTTTGACACCCGCCCGAGCGCCCGCTCTATCATGGCTTCATTGCTTCGATAGAGATCCATATCGCCAGTTGCGAGAAAGAGCCGGGTCAAGGCTTCCATGATCTGACTTGTGGCGCTTGGTATGGCTTCATCATAATCGCCATAGGCATGAAGGATAACATCATCGGCATTGCGTGCCGAAAGGCGGTAATCGCCGTTTTCGTCTTTATGATGCATATCCAACGCCAGTTTGAACTGAACAGCATCATCGATATAATCAGCTTTGCTTGTTGCTTCATAAAGCGATAGCGCCGCGTTGATCATGGAAGCATAATCACCAGACAGCGCCGGATAGGCAAAGCTTTCTCCCATCCGGCAATGGGCTATATGGCCATTCCGAAAAGATGCTTTCGTAGAATGGTAGGCTTTTTCTGCATGGGTTATCCATTCAGGGCGCTCAAGGTTACGACCGGCTTCCGCCAGCGCACGGATGACCAATCCATTCCAGTCGGTCAGTGCTTTTTCATCACGCGCAGGTCGCGCGCGTTTTTCCCGTTCATCAAAAAGTTTTCTTTTCGCCGCTTGGATGGGTGCCGACACAGCACAGCAGTCAATCGCATGCAGTCGATTGAGTATGTGTTTCCCATCCCAGTTTCCGTCTTTGGAAATCCCATAAAATTCCTTGAATGCACCGGCATCCACATCGAGAGCTTCTTCGATCTCGTTTTCCTGCCAGACGTAGAATTTCCCTTCTTCGCCTTCGTTATCCGCATCGAGGCTGGATGCAAAACTGCCATCAGGTAGGCGCATTTCCCGGATCAGCCAATCGACGGTCTCCTCGATTCGGATACGGAACAATTCATTCCTGGTTTGCGCATAGGCATAATTAGCATGCCGGATCAGTTGGGCATTGTCATAGAGCATTTTTTCGAAATGCGGCACCAGCCAGTCCGCATCTGTGCTGTATCGGCATAATCCCCCGCCAATATGGTCATAAATGCCGCCTTGCAGCATGGTTTTGAGTGATAGAGTAAAACTGTCCCGATTGTCTCTATTGCCGGTGTAAAGCCATGAGAGCCACAGCATATCCATAAGAGGCGCATTTGGAAATTTAGGCGCCCCCGTCACGCCGCCTTTCACCGAATCGATCGACGAAGCAATATGCGTGCTCACCTGATCAAAAAATGCGGTTTCGTTTTGCCTCGTGGAGGAAGGCACGGCGAATTTATCTTCAAGGTGAGTGAAAATGGCCTCGGCATTATGGTTAATTTTCTGTCTATCGCTTTGCCAGAGGTTATGAACCGCATGTAATACATCGATAAAGCCCGGCAGATTATGACCGGTGTGGCGCGGGAAATAGGTTCCTCCCCAAAAGGGCTTGCCATCAGGGCGCAAGAATATGGTCAGCGGCCAGCCGCCCTGCTGTCCCATAGCTCCAAGGGCCGCCATATAAATCTGATCGATATCCGGGCGTTCTTCACGATCGACTTTGATATTGACAAACAGCGCGTTCATAACCGCGGCGACTTCGCTATCTTCAAACGATTCATGCGCCATCACATGGCACCAGTGGCAAGCGGCATAACCGATGGAAAGCAGAATTGGACGGTTGAGCCTTTGAGCCTCCTCAAGTGCTTTTTTACCCCACGGCTGCCAATGGACGGGGTTTTCGGCGTGTTGACGCAGATAGGCGCTGGCTTCGCCGCTAAGCTGATTAGCGCTAATATCCGTCATGAGGCTTTTCTTTCTTAACTTGAATGAATATGCACGACCTATCTGCGAACAGTTTCCGGTTTCAGCTTATATAGGTCAGGAAGCGCAATGAACGATATCACAATGCATCAAGATACGATTTTTGCCTTATCCAGCGGGCGATTGCCGTCTGGGGTAGCCGTCGTTCGTGCTTCTGGCCCCGAGGTTCGCTGTATTATCAAAACAATTGTCGGCAACGAGCTTAAGCCGCGTCACGCTACCTATAAAACATTCCGTACCCGAAATAGAGATGCCATCGATCAAGGAATTGCTATTTACTTTGCGGCTCCCAATAGTTTTACGGGCGAAGATTGCGTAGAATTTCATTTGCATGGTGGAGTTGCAGTGGTTGAAAAACTACTTCAGGAATTATCCAGCTTTACGAATTGCCGCATTGCAGAGGCTGGTGAGTTTACACGCCGGGCTTTTGGCAACGGTAAAATGGATTTGACCATCGCTGAAGGGCTGGCTGATCTCATAGCAGCGGAAACTGAAGGACAAAGACGCCTTGCCTTGCAGGTCGCATCGGGCGCGCAGCGTGAGCTTTATAGTGAATGGCGCCAGCGACTGCTGCGGGCGAGGGCGTTCATTGAGGCCGAACTCGATTTCGCCGATGAGGGTGATGTTCCCGGCTCTGTTGCAGAACAGGTATGGTCTTCGCTTGGATTACTAGAAAAAGAAATAGCGGAGCATGTTGAAGGCGGAAAACGCGCTTCTATGCTGCGGGACGGATTGCAGATCGTCATCGCCGGCGCGCCAAACGCAGGAAAATCGAGCCTTTTGAATTTTTTGGCGGGCCGTGAGGTGGCTATTATTTCCGACGAAGCGGGCACGACTCGCGATCTTATAGAGGTGAAGCTCGATCTCGGCGGCATTCCTGTCTACGTGACCGACACAGCTGGTTTGAGAGAAACCGAAAGCACAGTTGAGAAAATAGGCATAGAGCGGGCGCGAGAACGCGCAGCGCAAGCCGATCTGGTCTTGATGCTGGAAGATACGAACAACCCAGTTGAAGTCTTAATTGATGACACAAACACGGAAGTTTGGCTGGTGGGAACCAAGGTAGATGCTGGAGATAACCAGTCTCGCCGTTGGCAATATCGGATATCCACTCTTAGCGGCGAAGGTCTGGACGCGCTTCTTAAGCAACTTCAGCATTTTGCAGAGACAAAAATTGGGCAAATATCCGAAACTGTTCCCACTAGACAGCGCCATATCGCTTTATTGAATAAGACAAGCGACGAAATTGGTAAAGCTATAGCCGGTGAAAACCTCCCTTTGGAATTACGTGCTGAAAATATGCGCCGCGCATCGCATTATCTCGGACGCATCACAGGGGATGTTGATGTCGAGGAAATATTGGATGTGGTTTTTTCTCAGTTCTGCATCGGCAAATGATTCACGTGAAACAGGATACATAGCTTGATGTGGGTATGAGTGTTTCACGTGAAACAAATTGTGGAATCATCACTATATGGTTGACTCAGAAACTTCTGCGTGAATCGCTTTGAACAGCGATAATTGATCAGGTTCAATCCAATAAAGCTTTTGTTCCGGTGTTATTCATGGCAAAGAGACACTTGATGGCAGAATGATCGCAGGCATTGACGATCACTTTTTGCGAGCTATTACTTTATCAATCGGGATAAAATGCAATGATTTCGGCCGAAACTGCCGTTTATGATGTTATTGTTGTCGGTGGTGGCCATGCTGGCTGTGAGGCTGCATCGGCTGCGGCACGCGCAGGCGCACGAACGGCGCTGGTCACACATCGCTTCGATACAATCGGTGTTATGTCCTGTAATCCTGCGATCGGCGGGCTTGGTAAGGGGCATCTTGTACGAGAAATCGATGCTCTTGATGGTTTGATGGGACGAGTCGCTGACAAAGCGGGCATCCAATTCCGTCTTCTTAATCGGCGCAAAGGCCCGGCTGTGCGTGGCCCGCGGACGCAGGCAGATCGTAAGCTTTATCGCTTGGCTATGCAGGAATTGATCAGCGCTCAGGATAATCTCTGCGTTATTGAAGGCGGCGCGTCTGATATTAAGACTGAGGACGGTCATATCACTGCGGTCGTCCTGACCGATGGGCGAGTTCTGGAATGCGGTGCGGTCGTGTTGACGACGGGTACGTTCCTTAATGGGCTGATCCATATTGGCGAAAAAAAAATACCCGCCGGGCGAATGGGAGAAAACCCATCACTCGGGCTTTCAGATACAATGAAATCGCTCGGCTTTGTGCTGGGGCGTCTGAAAACCGGCACGCCACCCCGGCTTGATGGTCGCACCATCGATTGGCAAAGTCTCAATATGCAATCGGCGGATGACGACCCAGTACCTTTTTCCCTTTTGACCGACCGGATTACTACACCGCAAATTGATTGCGGTATTACGCGCACCACCTCTGCAACCCATGATGTAATTCGAGCTAATTTGCATCGATCTGCGATGTATTCCGGTTCTATAGAGGGGATTGGACCGCGTTATTGCCCGTCAGTAGAAGACAAAATCGTCAAGTTTGGTGATCGCGATGGGCATCAAATCTTCCTGGAACCCGAAGGTCTGGATGATGACACAGTGTATCCGAATGGCATTTCGACCTCTTTGCCGGAAGATGTGCAGCTGGAGATTCTCAAAAGCATTCCGGGTCTGGAAAAAGCTGTCATGCTCCAGCCAGGTTATGCAATCGAATATGACTTTATTGATCCGCGCGAGTTGAAGCGCAGTCTTGAGACGCGCCGTGTCAGTGGTTTGTTTCTCGCTGGTCAGATCAATGGCACAACGGGTTATGAAGAAGCGGGTGCGCAAGGCCTTGTGGCTGGCTTGAATGCCGCCCGCCGGGCTGGCGGTGCAGAACCTGTTATTATTCAGCGCACGGAAGCCTATATCGGTGTGATGTTGGATGACTTAACCTCAAGAGGTGTGAGTGAGCCGTATCGTATGTTTACGTCGCGTGCGGAATTCCGGCTTTCCCTGCGTGCCGATAATGCCGATCAACGGCTGACACCTTTGGCAGAACGCTTCGGTATATTGGGACACGATCGCAAGCAGCGTTTTCGTGTGCGTCAGGATGCGCTTTCAAATGCGCGTGCGCTCAGCCAGTCATTGTCGATTACGCCGAATCTGGCAAGCCGTTATGATCTGCACCTCAATCATGACGGCGTAAGACGCTCAGCCTATGATCTTTTGTCTTATGCTGACATCAATATAGACCGCTTGAAAACAATCTGGCCTGAACTTGATGCAATCGATCCCGTCACGCGCGAAGCTTTGGAAATTGAAGCGCAATATGCCGTTTATATGGAACGGCAGCAGGGCGATATCGCCGTCATGGAACGGGAAGAACGTTTGCTTATTCCTGCCGGCCTGGATCTCGATTCCATCTCAGGCCTTTCTAATGAGTTGAAACATAAGCTGAAAATGCGACAACCGGAAACAATTGCTGAAGCGCAGCGGGTGGATGGAATGACGCCGGCGGCACTGGCCCTGCTAATTGCACAAATCAAGAAGCACGGTTTCAGAGGCCATGCGACCGGAATGCTAGCAGAAGGAAAAGGTGCTGCATGAGCACCGAATTCCGGTTAGAAAGCCTTCGCCGAATCCACCCCACTGTTTCACGTGAAACAGTGAAAAAATTGATCGCCTTCGAAGAACTATTCCATAAATGGTCGAAAGCCATCAATCTGGCTTCATCTTCGACGCTTGCTGATCTGTGGGGGCGGCATATTCTCGACAGCGCCCAAATATTTCCGCTGGCACAACACGCGCGTCATTGGGTCGATATTGGCTCAGGTGGAGGATTTCCTGGCATCGTCACCGCTTGCTATCTCGCGGATAAAGCTGAAAGTCACATAGACCTGGTGGAAAGCGCGGGGAAAAAGGCTGCTTTTTTGCGTACTGCAGCAGGAACCTTGCAGATTCCAGCACGAATTCATGCCGAACGTATCGAAGCGGCGCGGGAAAAAATCAAAAATCCCGATGTGGTAACAGCGCGTGCTTTGGCTTCGCTTAATGATCTTTTTGTGCTTTCAGAGCCATGGCTTTGCAATGGTGCCAAGGCTTTGTTTCAAAAAGGACGGGATTACCAGAGGGAAATCGATGAAAGCCGTGTTCGTTGGGATTTCGATCTGGTAAAACATAAAAGTGTTATCGATGAGGCGTCTGTTATTCTTGAAATCAGTAATCTGCGGCCAAAAGCATAGCTGTGGCGGACATCTAAGATTTTTGGAAAGCGGCAAGGGGCAGCGATGAAAAAAAAGTCCAGGATCATAACCATTGCGAACCAGAAGGGCGGCGTTGGAAAAACCACGACGGCTATCAATCTGGCGACTGCGTTGGCCGCGATTGGTGAAACTGTGCTGATTGTCGATCTTGACCCGCAGGGCAATGCTAGTACGGGGTTAGGTATTGATCGACGTAATCGCCCACTTTCTTCCTATGATGTGTTGACGCAGGCGGCAACTGTACCGGAAGCGGCCATCCAGACAGATGTGCCTAATCTTTTCATTGTGCCATCGACACTCGATCTGCTTGGTATTGAAATGGAGATTGCCCAATCGGCTGACCGGACACGGCGTCTTCGCGATTCATTGCGTTTTGACTCAGCGGTTTCCGAGCGGTTTTCCTATATATTGGTTGACTGTCCGCCGTCATTGAACCTGTTGACGCTGAATGCAATGGCATCAGCCGATTCGGTGTTGGTCCCCCTGCAATGCGAGTTTTTCGCGCTTGAAGGTTTGAGCCAACTCTTGCAGACGGTCGATCAGGTTCGCTCAACGATTAATGCCGATCTGACCATTCAGGGGATTGTGCTGACCATGTTCGATAGTCGCAACAATCTGGCTGCGCAGGTCGTTGATGATGTGCGTTCCTTTATGGGTGAAAAGGTATATCGCACTGTTATTCCAAGGAATGTTCGGGTGTCGGAAGCACCATCACATGGCAAGCCGGCACTTCTTTATGATCTCAAATGCGCTGGAAGTCAGGCTTATTTGCAGCTCGCGTCAGAAGTTATCCAGCGCGAACGGCAGCTAAAAGCGGCATAACGTGATATAATGTTGAAATATCGTTACTACAAACCGAGTGCAGGAATTGCCGACAATGAATGACGATCCCTCAAAAAAGCGCCTTGGCCGTGGACTGGCCGCTCTGATTGGCGAGATCGACCGTCCGGTTGATGAGCGTAAGACGCCGGTTTCAGTAGAGCGCAATGTGCCGATTGAGTTTGTCACGCGCAATCCCCGCAATCCGCGTCGGGTGTTTTCCGAAGCTGAACTGGAAGATCTGGCGCAGTCGATCAAGGAACATGGTGTTGTGCAGCCGATTGTCGTGCGCCCTGCACCGGGACAGCCCGACCGTTTTGAGTTGATTGCCGGTGAACGCCGCTGGCGGGCGTCTCAGCGGGCAGGGATAGATACAATCCCGGTCATCCTGCGCGATGTTGATGACCGTGTGGCACTTGAGATCGCAATTATCGAAAACGTCCAGCGTGCAGACCTCAATCCCGTTGAAGAGGCGGCTGGATATCAGCAGCTCATTGATAATCACGACTATACCCAAAATGATCTGGCACAAGTGATCGGCAAGAGCCGCAGCCATGTCGCTAATACGCTGCGCCTCTTGAAACTGCCCGAGAAAGTGCAGGAATTCATTTCCAATGGTGCTTTATCGGCAGGTCACGCCCGTAGTCTGATTACCATGGAAAATCCGACCCAACTGGCGGAAAAGATCGTCAAGGAAGGCCTTTCCGTTCGGCAGGTCGAGGCTCTCGCACAGGCTGAAGCACGCGGTGATAGCGACAGGAAGCCGGGTAAGTCGTCGCCTTCAGAAAAAGATGCGGATACCAAGGCATTGGAAAAGCTTCTTTCAGATGTGACCGGTATGAAAGTTGAGATCAATCACCGAGAGCGTGGCGGGGAAGTCATGATACGTTATGGCTCCCTTGAGCAGCTTGATGAAATTTGTCGTCGCCTGCAAAGCTAAATTTTTGTGTTACTTTGGCTTTGGTATCTGCAAACTAGTTTTTTGGTCTCGCTATTGGATGGTGCATTATTCATTTATTCATGAATTGAGGGATGCACTTACGCTGTATAGATTTAATAGCGGCGTCGCCAAACACTGTTTTTGCTCCAAATGGCAGATTTACACAACCACCAGCGCCGCTCCAATCTAGTTCAGTATGGTATTGATGTCGCTTGTCTGGATGATACATCCCCGTTCGATTTCGCGACCGTCTCCGTCAATGGCGGCGTTACTCACCTCTAATGGCGATCCACTAAAGTGTGGATTACCATGGCCAGATACCTGCACTATAAGCGCATAAACTCCGATACATAGGGGAACGCGCGATCCGTTGATTTCGATCTACAAGTTGATTAAGCAATCAGAGGACACAAACGCACCGATAAAGGGGAGACTTTCATGCGTTCAATACTTCTGACCTTGCTGGCCGCCACAGCCATGGCGACAACTGCACACGCTAAAGATGTCACCGTTGCGGTGACCGCTATTGTCGAACACCCGGCCCTTGATGCCGCGCGTGATGGCGTCAAGGATGCGCTTGCCGAAGCCGGTTTCAAGGAAGGCGAAAATCTCAAATTCGTCTATCAGTCCGCGCAGGGTAACCCCGCCACCGCCGCACAGATTGCCCGCCAGTTTGTCGGTGAAGGTCCCGATGTAATCGTGCCGATCTCAACCCCTTCGGCGCAGGCCGTGGTTTCGGCCACCCGCGATATTCCGATTGTCTTCACGGCTGTTTCCGATCCTGTCGGTGCGCAACTCGTCAAGGATATGGAAAAGCCCGGTGGCAATGTGACCGGGCTTTCCGACATGTCGCCTGTGGTCGAGCATATCAAGCTGATCAAGGAAATCATGCCGAACCTTAAGAAGCTCGGTTATCTCTACAATTCGGGTGAAACCAACTCCGTCTCGCTTCTGGCAGCTCTCAAGGAAGCGGCATCTGCCGAAGGTATCGAAATTGTTGAATCGGCTGCGACGAAATCCGCAGAAGTGAAAGGTGCCGCGCAGGCGCTTTCCGGTCGTGCCGATGCCATGTATGTCCCGACGGACAACACCATTGTCTCCGCTCTTGAAAGTGCTGTCGGTGTTGCTGAGGAAAGCAAAATGCCGCTCTTCACTGCCGATACGGATTCGGTCAAGCGTGGCGCTCTGGCGGCCCTCGGTTTCAACTACTATGATGTCGGCAAGCAGACGGGCGCGGTTGTCGTCAAGATTCTGAATGGCGAAAAGCCGGGCGACATTGGTGTCGAGGTTGCCAAAGGCACTGATCTCGTCATCAATTTAAGTGCTGCCAAGAAAATGGGCGTCGAACTCCCGCAGGCTGTCATCGACCGCGCCACCAGCAAGGTCGAGTAGATAAACCATGGTGCAGAGTGAAAGGTCGGGATATTTCCCGGCCTTTTTGGTGATTATAGACGGCCTATATGTGGCAGTTGCCCCACTAAATGCTGCCTTTTGGCGCATCCGATGTGATAATGCTTGCATCGTGAAACTTTTGGGTTGTATCGGGGGCATATATATATTGCTGTGACGCATCAACCGGGGACATGCTTTGGGTGGAGTGCCATCGGAAGCCAACTCAGATCAGAACAGGTCGTGATTGAACAGAGGTTCCGGTAGCCGGACGGATAAGCCGCTTACCTCAAGATCAGTGAAGCCGGATGTCGTAAAGACCTCTCTTCATTTTCAGCCGCGATGAGAAACAAGGAATCGCATTGTGAGTCAGATCGCCTTTTGGGGTGCGGTCGAGTTGGGCCTCGTCTTCGCTTTTGTAGCCATCGGCGTCTATCTGGCGTTTCGCGTCCTTGATTTCCCCGACCTGACAGTCGATGGCTCGTTTCCGCTTGGCGCAGCCGTCACCGGCGTGCTGATCCTGGCTGGCTGGAATCCCTGGCTTTCAGCCGGTATTGCAATGATTGCGGGATCGATTGCCGGGCTGGTTACTGCAACCCTCAATGTGCGCTTTAAAATCCTCAATCTGCTGGCATCCATTCTCACAATGATTGCGCTATTTTCGGTAAACCTGCGCGTCATGGGGAAACCGAATATAGCGCTCATCAATCAGGACACGATGCTGAGCCCCTTCTTCGGTCACGGTCTGGCAGAATATTATGTCCGCCCTCTGTTCCTGTTCGTTCTGGTGGTGCTGGCCGTCATTCTCGTCTGGCGCTTTCTGGAAAGCGATATGGGGCTAGCCATGCGGGCAACCGGTGCCAATCCGAAAATGGCGCGCGCCCAGGGCGTGCGTACAGACCGCCAAATCTATCTCGGTATGGCACTTTCCAATGCACTCGTCGCCCTTGGTGGATCGCTCTTTGCGCAAACCAATGGTTTTGCCGATGTCACGTCAGGCGTCGGTACCATTGTGGTTGGCCTCGCCGCTGTCATCATCGGCGAAACAATTTTGCGCACCCGAAACCTGCTGATCATTCTCGTGGGCTGTGTGATCGGCTCGGTGATCTACCGGATTGCGATCCAGCTCGCGCTTTCAAACGGCAGTACCGTCGGCTTGCAGGCATCTGACCTGAATATTGCCACGGCTCTGCTCGTTACGTTTGCCCTGATATTGCCGCGCCTGCGTCGTGGGGGAGCATCAGCATGATCGAATTGTCCAATATCGACGTCATCTTCGGACGTGGCACACCGCTGGAAAAGCAGGTTTTGAAAAAGATCAACCTGACGATGAATCAGGGCTCGTTTGTTACGGTGATCGGCTCCAATGGCGCAGGAAAATCGACCATGCTCGGCGTATTGGCCGGTGATGTCATAGCGACCGGCGGCAAGGTCAATATTGCCGGACGCGACGTTACCCGCAAATCCACAGCAGACCGCGCCGAGCTGGTCGCACGCGTTTTTCAGGATCCGCTGGCAGGCAGCTGCGGCGCGCTCACCATCGAGGAAAATCTGGCGCTGGCCGCCTCACGCGGAAAGCGCCGCGGTCTGGCGCATGCTCTTGGCTCGGGTCGGCGCAACTGGTTTCGCGAAAAGGTCGCGGGTCTCAATCTTGGTCTCGAAAACCGCATGCAGGACCGCATGGAGCTTTTGTCCGGTGGGCAGCGTCAGGCGCTTTCATTGATCATGGCGACGCTTGCTGGCTCTGAAGTGCTGCTTCTGGACGAACATACGGCAGCACTTGATCCCGGCATGGCCGAGTTTGTCATGGAACTGACGCGCACGCTTATAGAGGAAAACAAGCTCACAGCCCTGATGGTGACGCACTCCATGCGTCAGGCGCTCGATTATGGCGATCGCACCATTATGCTGCACGGAGGCAAGGTTCTTCTCGACGTCACCGGCGATAAACGCAAGACATTGGGCGTTGAAGACCTGATCGAGATGTTCCGCAAAGTGCGCGGCCAGACACTGGATGACGATGCACTCCTGATCGAATAGTTTCAAGCAAAGTTTTACCTGTTTTATAGAGAGTAAAACCGCTTCGCACTTTCACATAAAATGCTCTAAGAAGGGCATATGGCACAAAAGAAAGCACACGAGGTCGAGGGTTTTCTCTCCAGACCCAATAGCTCGTTTCCGGTCGTTCTGCTTTATGGTCCCGATAAGGGGCTGGTGAGCGAACGTGCGCGCCGCTATGCAGCAGCGACGAAACTTCCCTTGGACGATCCCTTTGCCGTCATCCGTATGGAGGCGGATGAAATCGACGCCGATCCGGCAAAGCTTGCCGACGAGGCGGGCACGATTTCCATGTTCGGCGGTGAACGGCTGATCTGGATCAAGAATGCTGCCGGCCAGAAGAAACTGGCTGAAGCGATCAAACTTCTGGCAACCGAGCCGCCTGCTGAAACCTATATTCTCGTTGAAGCGGGCGATCTCAAAAAAGGCGCAGGCTTACGCAGTGCTGTCGAAAATGCGTCCGCAGCAATGGCTCTGCCCTGTTATACGGATGATGCACGCGGCATCGATGCGGTGATTGATGTTGTACTCACCGAATGGAAGATGCAGATTACGCTTGATGGCCGGCAATTGTTACGAACAAGTCTGGGCGGCGATCGGCTCGCCACACGCGGTGAATTGGAAAAGCTCTGCCTTTATGCAAAAGGCAAGGAGCGCATCGACATTGATGATGTGCGTGAAGCCGTGGGCGATGTGGCAGGCCTCTCCGTGGATGAGGTGATTGACGCGCTTCTTTCGGGCGATTTGCCTCGGTTCGAGATATCGTTTGATCGGGTTGTGAAATCGGGAACTGCACCGTTTCTACTGCTCAATTCTGCCATGCGTCAGTTTCAGCAAATCCAGAATTTGCGTTATATTGCCGACAGCGAGCGCAAGAGTGCATCCGTCGTTGTAGCAAGCGCCAGACCACCGATCTTTTTCAATCGCAAGAAGCTTATGGAAACGGCCGTAAGCCGCTGGAACGGCGAAAGCCTCAGCCGCGCGCTTGAACGGATTCAGCGTGCGGTGCTTGATAGTCGACAAAACGCGGCACTATCCATACCGATTATCCGCCAATGTCTGCTGGCGATTGGTGTCGAATCGATCAGGAATGCCAGAAGGTAGAAAAATTTTTACAGCTACAGCCAGCACCGTGCCCACCGCTCCGCACAACGCAAGGCTTCCGCTTTTGCTGCACTATATTGTCCCGATTGGCAGGGAAGGCTGAGTGAGGTGAGAACGGATGGCCATTGATGCCCTTGCAGAACTCGCAGAAAAAGTGACGCCAAAACTGGAGATTTCAATAAACGCCGGAAAAAATTTGCGACGGAGCCTTAGTCTTCGTTGATGTCGGAAACTCTCAAACGCAACTTCCCTGCAAACAGTTGATTGTCGCAGCCCATAATCCAGGCGTCGTTTAACTTCTCAGCGAGAGAGACTTCCAATTTCTCATCATTGACCTTATTTCCCCTTGTAGTGGTGAGGCTCACCGCATCATCGGGAATCCATTGAAATTTATGGAAAGCCATTTGCAACAAGTTGCAATATCGGATTTTAAATCCCTATTTCTTTGAATTATCTGGTGGTGATCCCGACAGGAATCGAACCTGTGACCTACAGATTAGGAATCTGTCGCTCTATCCTACTGAGCTACGGGACCAACCGATAAACCATCCGCAAGCCGATGCTGCGCGAATGGTTCGACACATACTGTTTTTCACTTCAATCGCCAACCCCGCAAAAGAGCTGGAAGCGTTTTTATTGATGAGATTTAGGCCGTAAGTGCTGTTTCCGCCAAGGAGACGAAATAACTGACACCATAGGGAATAGCATCGTCGTTGAAATCATAGGCAGGGTGGTGTAGCCCGGGGGTGTCGCCATTGCCGAGAAAGACATAGGCGCCGGGACGCGCTTCGAGCATATAGGAGAAATCCTCCGCCGCCATCATTGGTGCGACGTTGACATTTACCTTTCCTTCGCCTGCAACGCTGTGCGCAACACGTGCGGCAAATTCGGTTTGTGCATCGTGATTGAAGGTCACCGGATAATTGTTCTGGTATCGCACGCTAATCTCAGCACCCGTCGCAGCCGCAATACCGGCCGCGATTTCGCGTATGCGTTGTTCTGCAAAAGCGCGGGTTTCTGTTCGTAAAGTTCGAACCGTTCCGGAAAGCGTGGCTTTTTCCGGGATCACATTATGGGTATCGCCGGCATGAAATTGCGTCACCGAAATCACCAGAGAATCCAGCGGATCGGTATTGCGTGATACAATGCCCTGCAGGGCGTTGAGCAATTGCGATCCTGCAAGGATCGGATCAATGACGCGGTGCGGCTGTGCCGCGTGGCCACCGCGCCCGGTGATAAAAAGATCGAACTCATCGGTTGCCGCCATGATCGGACCCTTGCACATGGCAAATGTACCGACTGGAAGCCCCGGCATATTATGGATGCCGTAAACTTCTGAAATATTGAAACGATCCATGACGCCGTCTTCGACCATGGCCTTGCCGCCAGCGCCACCTTCTTCCGCAGGCTGGAACAAGACGATGACCGTGCCGCGGAAATTGCGCGTTTCGCTTAGATATTGTGCGGCACCCAGCAGCATGGATGTATGGCCGTCATGGCCGCAGGAATGTGCCTTGCCGGGATTTTTTGACGCCCATTCCACACCGCTGGTTTCCAGAATGGGCAAGGCATCCATGTCAGCACGCAAACCAATGGCCGGACCATCACCATGTCGGCCTTTGATAACGCCGACGACACCGGAGCGTCCAATTCCTGTTTCAATCTGGTCACAGCCGAAGGCCTGCAATTTTTCCGCAACGAATTTTGCGGTTTCGTGCACGTCATAAAGCAGTTCGGGGTTCTGGTGCAGCTTTCGGCGCCATGCAGCGATTACAGGTTGATTTTCAACGGAATGATTGAGCACTGGCATTTGAAAAGCTCCCCGGACTGGCCGAACTGGGATGATATGATAGGGTAAAAATAACGATATGACGTTTGGGTGAAAGCAGGCAATCCCTGTTTGCCTTTTACTCGCCACATGGCATAGATAAGAACTAGGTTAATTCTCTTTTAATCACGGTTGCTTTGCCTGGTCATGTTCGATGGCGAACTGACTGCATTAAATTGGAATGAAAAGGTCAGGCCCTTTCTTCGGGTCGTTGTTGGATGGAACTGCGCAATGATGTCGAAGTCGTTGAAAATCTGGTTTGTCACTGCAACCATGAGTGTTGCGGCAATGGCATCGGCTGAGGCCAATCCGTCGATTGCCGTCGATGTGGCGACCGGCAAGGTTTATGCAGCACAGGATGCCTTTCAGCGCTGGTATCCGGCATCGCTCACCAAGATGATGACGGCCTATGTGGCATTTCGGGCGCTTCAGTCAGGGCGCATGACGCTGGAATCGCCGGTGCGCATGACGGTGCGTGCTGCCAAGGAGCCGCCGAGCAAGATGGGCTACAAGCCCGGTTCTGTCATGACGCTTGATGCGGCACTGAAAATCATGCTGGTTAAATCCGCCAATGACGTGGCGGTTGCGGTTGGCGAAGCGGTCGGCGGCAGCGAGGCCGGTTTCGTCAAGTTGATGAATTCGGAAGCACAGCGTATCGGCATGGTCGGTTCGCATTTCACCAATCCGAACGGGCTTCACAATCCCAACAATTATACCACGGCGCGCGATCTGGCGGTTTTGGGCGTGCAGTTGCGCCGCGAGTTTCCGCAATATGCGCATTATTTTTCGACCGAAGCGATTGATCCGGGTGCCGGCAGAAAAGTCGAGGCCAATTACAATATCCTGTTGGGGCGGTATGATGGCGCTGACGGGATGAAAACCGGCTTCGTCTGTGCCTCGGGCTTCAATCTTGCTGGATCGGCAACCCGCAATGGCCGCACCGTACTGGCAATCGTGCTTGGTGCGGACCGGCAGGAAGCCCGCGCCGTGCAGGCCGCGCAGCTGATGTCTGATGCTTTCCGTGTCAGCAGTTCGGGTGAACCGACGCTGGCGACTTTGCGTCCGGCCGCTGGCGGTAATCTCAATCAGGCTACAGATATGCGCAAGACCATCTGTAACCAGCAGGCCATGGCAGATCGCTGGGATGGCCGCGATGTCGAAGGACGCCTGCGGATCAATTCGCCCTATATCCACGCTATGGATCGTGATCCGGTCGCGGTGCGAGTGGGGCTCGTCTCTGAACCGGGACCAGTCAGCCGACCATCACAGCTCGATATTTCGCAGATTCCAGTGCCGATGCCGCGCCCGCAGCGCGGGGTCAAGACCACGGCAATCAACTGACCGCCCGAATAGCCAGTACTGAAATCTGCCTTGCGAAATATCTTGGTATTTCCCGGCGATAGCGTCACCAACGATCAAGTAGATACAATGGCAAATCCCATCCCCGTTTCTGTTCTGACCGGCTTTCTCGGCTCGGGCAAGACGACGTTGCTCAATCGGCTTTTGAAGGATCCGGCGCTCAGCGACACGGCGGTGATCATCAATGAGTTCGGCGAGGTGAGCATCGACCATTTGCTCGTCGAGCAGGCAAGTGAAGGTGTGATCGAGCTTTCGGATGGTTGCCTGTGCTGCACGGTGCGCGGCGAACTTGTGGATACGCTTGCCGACCTGATCGACCGTTTGCAGACGGGCAAGATCAAGGCGCTGAAACGCATCGTCATCGAGACCACCGGCCTTGCCGATCCGGCGCCGGTATTGCAGTCCATCATGGGGCATCCGGTGCTTATGCAGGCGTTGCGTCTTGATGGCGTTCTGGCGACGGTCGATGCCGTCAATGGCATGGCGACACTGGATAATCACGAAGAGGCGGTCAAGCAGGCGGCCATGGCTGACCGGATCATCCTGACCAAAAGTGATTTAGCTCAGGCGCAGGCCGGATTATCCGCTTTGAAGGCGCGGCTGAAACAGCTCAATCCCGGCGCGGAGCTTTTAACCGCAGGCGAAGACGAAGCGGGTTATGCCGCGCTTTTTGAATGCGGGCTCTATAATCCTGAAACCAAGTCGGCTGATGTGCAGCGTTGGCTCAAGGTCGAAGCCTATGATGATCATGATCACGGGCATGGGCATGGGCACGAGCATCACCATCACCATAATGATCATCACGCACATAGTCATGATCATGAGCACCACCATGGCCATGACCATGTGCATCATCACCACCACCACCATCACGATGATGCGATCCGGTCGTTCTCGTTAAAGCATGATGTGCCGATCCCGCTTTCGACTTTTGAAATGTTTCTCGACCTTCTGCGCTCGGCGCATGGCGAGAAGCTTTTGCGCGTCAAGGGCATCGTGCAGATTGCCGAAGATCCCGAGCGTCCGGTGGTTATTCATGGCGTGCAGAAGATTTTCCATCCACCGGCAAGGTTGCCGCACTGGCCGCAGGATCAGGGAGCGAAGCGTGAAACATTGTTGGTGATGATCGTCAAGGATCTGCCGGAGAGTTATGTGCGCGAGCTTTTCGATGCATTTCTCGGGCGACCGAGCGTTGACCGGCCTGATCGCGCCGCACTCACCGATAATCCGCTCGCCATACCCGGCTATTCGCCAGGAGCGTAGAAGCCTTTCATCTGCTATTTCTTGCGGATGAGAAACCGGTACAAGGTTTCATCCTGTTCCTGCGCAACAAGCGCGTGGCCTTCCTGCGTACAGAAATGCGGCAGGTCTATGCCGGACAGCGGATCGGTGGCTTCGACCCAGAGCAACGTGCCGCTTGCCAGTTTTTCCAGCCGGTTGCGGGTTTTCAAAACGGGAAGAGGGCATTTAAGCCCCCTCAGATCGTAAACAGGAATGCAAGCGTCCGGTAGCATCACTTACCGCCGATTTTCCACCATGGCTTTTTTGCTTCCGGTGCAGCGGCAGGCGGGGTCTGCTCCGCCGTTTGCGTGACAGTGCTTCCGGTTGTCATGGGTGAGACGCCAGTTGGCGCATCGGCCGCCGGGGTGGCTGCGATAGCTGTCGGTTGCTGTGCCGGAGCAGGTGCTGCCTGGACCGTATCGGGTGCACCGGCCTTTTCAGCCGAGGCCGGTGAAAGCGATGGCGGCTGGCGGGTTACCTTTTCGCCACGCGCCCGCGCTGCACTCCAGGCTGACACGAGCTTGGCTTCCGCAATGCCCTGAATGGATGGTGCCGGCTTTTTCTGCGCAGCACTGAAAGCGCTCTGGAAGGTCTTTTCATAAGAAGCGTAGGACATAGCTTCTGAATTTACCGAAGGCGGGCAGGCCTCGGTTGGCGACAGGGGCTGACCATCCGATGTCGAAACATTGAATACATAGCGCTTTTCGCAGACATCGACCTTTGGTGGAACCTTGGTCGTCTCGAAAGCGTCGTAGCCCTGCTTGAGCATTTTCCAGAACGCATAGTTCGGATCGTTCTTGTAACGCGCCATGTTGGCTGCGGTCATACGGAACGGAAAGGCCTGAATCTGGAAGTCACGCTGGCCGCCCTTGAAGGCATCGCGCCCAAAGGCATAGATTTCAGCAACGCTTTCATCGGTCATCGAATAGCAACCCGATGAGGAGCAGGCGCCATGCACCATCAGATGCTGGCCTGTGCGCCCGTTGGCCGTATCATAGGCGTTAGGAAATCCGATGTTGAAGGCCAGATAATATTGCGATTGCGGATTCATCTGTGCCGGGCGAACCGTGTAGAAACCTTCGGGTGCCTGACGATCGCCCTCGACAAACTTCGGTCCGAGCTTGCCCGACCATTTGCAGATTTCATAAGAGGCAATCTGGTCGTATTTGCCGTTGTTCTTCTGCTTCCAGACTTCGAGAACGCCTTCTTCCTTGAAGATACGCACCATGACCGGCGAGGTGCGGGTCATGCCCTTCGCCTTCATCTTGGTGACGATCTTCTGCGGCAGCGGCTTTTCAGCCCGCAGGCTCAGATCGGATACGGACGAACCCTGACAACCCGCGAGAAGGGCGGTTGCCATGACAGTGCCGAGTATTGCGCTTCTGATCTTCATATCGCATCGAGTCTGTTTATGGCGGCAAAAGAGCCGGTTTCTTGTAAGAGGATTTTATAAACCAAATCTTACGGTATCGTTTACGAAACCTTGATTAGCTATCTTACTATAAACGCGTCGGCAATATGGCGGAAATCGCAGGCGGATGCAAATTCTGATCATGCACTTTATGCGGGAAGGTACGGCACCGCATCCAGAGCAATCAGAGATTACGTCCAATCTGCAAGAACTTCTGACGACGTTCCTGTTTCAGCGTTTCGCCGTCAACATCCTTCATCGAGCGCAGAGAGGCGGTAATAATATCGCCAGCGGCATCGATCACGGCTTCCTTGCCGCGATGCGCGCCGCCCAAAGGCTCAGGGATAATACCGTCGATCACTTTCAACTCGAACAGATCCTGCGCGGTAATCTTCATATTGGATGCGGCATCCTTGGCGCGCGTTGAATCATGCCACAGGATCGAGGCCGCACCTTCCGGTGAAATGACCGAATAGATCGAATGTTCAAGCATATAGACGCGGTTGGCAACGGCAATCGCAATGGCGCCGCCCGAACCACCTTCACCGATGATGATCGAGATCACCGGCACGCGCAGCTTGAGGCATTCGGCGGTCGAACGCGCAATGGCTTCGGCCTGTCCGCGTTCCTCAGCACTCACGCCCGGATAGGCACCGGCCGTATCGACCAGCGTAATCAGCGGAAGCTGGAAACGGTCGGCCATTTCCATGATACGCACAGCCTTGCGATAGCCTTCGGGACGTGCGGAGCCGAAATTATGCTTGAGACGGGTCTTGGTGTCTGAGCCTTTTTCCTGACCGAGGATTGCCACCGGCAGACCGTTGAAGCGGGCAAAGCCGCCCTGAATGGCTTCATCATTGGCGAACTGGCGATCACCGGCCAGCGGTGTAAATTCCGTGAACAGCCGTTCGATATATTCCAGACAATGCGGACGATCCGGGTGGCGGGCGATCTGCGCCTTCTGCCACGGCGTCAGCTTGCGATAAATATCTTTCAACGCATCGGCCGAACGTTTCTCGAGGCGACTGATTTCGTCGCTCATCTCGACGCTGCCTTGTTCCTGAGCAAGCTTCTTCAGCTCCAGAATCTGGCCTTCGAGATCAGCGACGGGTTTTTCAAAATCGAGATAATTGTACATCGGGCCTGACTGTTCGTGCGTTTATTGAGGACTAGCGCAATTGAAAAAGGCTGTTTTACGGCGCATTACATATTCATTGCTGGCTCAACTTGCAAATTTTAGCTTTCTCATAGCGGCAGCTGGATTAATCGGCAAGCGGATGATGCTCGCTGACCAGTTTATGAAGTCTTTCTTCCAGCACATGCGTGTAAATTTGTGTGGTCGATATATCGGAATGACCGAGCAATTGCTGAACGGTGCGCAGATCGGCGCCATTTTGCAGCAGGTGACTGGCAAAAGCATGGCGCATGACGTGTGGCGAGATTTTGGACGCCGATAGTCCCGCGCGCGCTGCAAGGCCCTTGAGTTCGCGTGCAAAAACCTGTCGCGCCAGATGCCCGCTTTCGGAAAAGGCGGGAAACAACCATGCATTATCATCGCTGCCGGGCAGCGAATCACGGGCGCTGAGGAAATTTTGCAGCGCGTCGCGGGCCTTGGGCGATAGCGGCACCATGCGGTCTTTCGAGCCCTTGCCGCGCACCATCAAAAAGCGATGATCGGTTCTCGCCACACTGACCGGCAGGCTGACAAGCTCGGAAACACGCAAACCCGTCGCATAAAGCGTTTCGATCAGCGCATGCAGACGCAGCGCCCTGAGGCGTTCGCCCGGTTCCTGCATTTCGGCGGCTTCCAGTGCCGCGCGATCCAGCAAGCGGGTGACATGTTCGACGCTCATAATCTTGGGCAGCGGCTTTTGCTTTTTGGGCGCATCAATGGTGCCGGTCGGATCATCCTTGCGGTAGCCCTCGGCATAAAGAAAACGAAAAAACTGCCGCAAGGCGGATAGCCGACGCGCCTGCGAGGTGGTGGCAAAACCTTCTATCGCCATGGCGTCGAGTACGCTGCGAATGTCTTCAGCACCCGCTTCTGCGAGATTGACCTTGCGTGCATTGAGCATGTCTGCGGCGGCCTGAAGATCGCGGGCATAGGATTCGAGCGTATTGCCCGCAGCACCCCGTTCGGCGCTCATCATTTCCAGAAAATTCTCGATTGCCAGCGTTGCGCGCATTGTCATTCATTCCTGGGGATTTCTGATCCGGTCTGTTCCGGCGAAATTGCAACGGGTTTCAACTGGTTTGCAGGAATTTCAACCGTTATCTCATGGGTTTTTGGTTCGACGAAATTGGCAAGCGCATAGATCGCGCCATAGGTGATGGCGGCAAGGAGGCCAAGAAAAGCAAGAAGGCGCGTCAGTGTAGGCATGCAGCATTTATGATGCGGCATGAAGGCGAAAGCAAGGATCAGCATAGATTGAAAGGCGGTTTTGAAAACGCCCTCTTTGCTGTCTCATTGGATGAAAGCCATTGACGGCGCGCGGTTTTTCATGTCGAACCGATTGAAATGGATGAGGTCGATGAGCAGCACAGAAAAACAAGCCGGTCCGCATGAGAAAGCCGAGGCAATCCGTACTCTTCTCGGCACGAGGGTGGTCGTCCTCGTCGGGCTGATGGGGGCGGGAAAATCCACCATTGGCCGCAAGGTTGCATCCATGCTTGGATTGCCGTTTCGCGATGCTGATAACGAGATCGAAGCCGTTTCGCGCATGTCTATTCCCGAATTGTTCGAAAGCTATGGCGAGGAAGAGTTCCGCGATCTGGAGCGCCGCGTAATCCTGCGGCTACTTGACGATGGCCCCATGGTGCTGGCGACAGGCGGCGGCGCTTATATGAATGCCGAAACCCGCACAGCAATTGCCGAGGCGGGCGTTTCGGTATGGCTCAATGCGGAGCTGGATGTGTTGATGGAGCGCGTTTCTCGCCGTCAGAACCGTCCGCTGCTTAAAAATGGCAATCCGCGTGGCGTCATGCAGAAGCTGATGGACGAACGCTATCCGGTCTATGAGATGGCCGATCTGCATCTGGTGACACGCGACGAGAAAAAAGAAGTGATTGCCGACGAACTGATCGAGGTTCTCAACCGCCACCTTGATACATCGACTGGAGAATGACCATGACTGCCGCTTCGCCTTCTTCCCAAAACGTCACCGTTCCGGTTTCGCTGGGCGAGCGTTCCTATGATATTGTGATCGGGGACGGGCTGATCGAGCAGGCGGGTGAGGAAATCGTCAAGCGCGTCAGGCATGCCCGGGTCGGGATTGTCACCGATGAAAACGTTGCGCAAGTCCATCTCGACAGACTGACGCAAAGTTTCGAGCGCGCCGGTATTGCCTCGACATCCGTGGTGGTTGCACCGGGCGAAAAATCAAAATCCTTTGAAACGCTTCAGACTGTCACCGAGGCAATTCTGGAAGCGCGGCTGGAGCGCGGCGATTTGTTGGTGGCTTTTGGCGGCGGGGTCGTTGGTGATCTGGCAGGCTTTGTCGCAGGCATCGTGCGGCGTGGCATGGATTTCGTGCAGATACCGACATCGCTGCTGGCGCAGGTGGATTCATCTGTGGGCGGCAAGACCGGCATCAACACGGCGCAGGGCAAAAATCTGGTCGGCGTTTTTAACCAGCCGCAACTGGTGCTGGCCGATAGCAGCGTTCTCGACACGCTAAGCCCGCGCGAGTTTCGCGCCGGTTATGCGGAACTCGCCAAATATGGCCTGATCGACCGCCCCGATTTCTTCGACTGGCTGGAGAAAAACTGGCAGGAAATCTTTGCGGGTGGTGCGGCGCGCGTGGAGGCGATCGCAGAGGCCTGCCGTTGCAAGGCGGCTGTGGTTGCGCGCGATGAACGCGAAACCGGCGATCGGGCGCTTCTCAATCTCGGCCATACTTTTGGTCACGCGCTGGAAACAGCCGTGGGCTATGATTCGGCGCGTCTGGTGCATGGCGAGGGCGTTGCCATAGGGATGGCGCTGGCGCACCGCTTTTCGGTCAGGATGAATCTCTGCGGTGTTGAAGCGGCTGAACGGGTCGAGGCGCATCTCAAAGCAGTCGGTCTGCTGACAGCGCTCGCACAGGTGCCGGGCGGTCTGCCGCCTGCGGAAAAGCTGATGGATTTTATTGCGCAGGACAAGAAAGTGGCGCGCGGTGCGCTCACCTTCATTCTGACCCATGGCATCGGCCAGTCTTTCATTGCCAAGGACGTTCCGCCTGTAGCCGTTCTGGAATTTCTGAAAGAACGGCTGGCAAGGGACGTTTGAGCAATGGCGGTACCGACCAGCAAGCGCGAATTACTTACAGCGATCGAGAAAAATTATGACGCTCTTGCATATGATCTGAAAAAGGTCACGCCTGAACAGGTCGCTTTGCGCAGCATGGAAGGGCATGCGCAAGGCACCTTGATGAGCGTGCATGATCTCGTCGCTTATCTGGTCGGCTGGAACGAACTGGTGCTCAAATGGTATCAGCGAAGCGATCAGGGATTGCCTGTCGATTTCCCGGAAACCGGCTTTCAGTGGAATGAACTGGGAAAACTTGCAGGAAAATTCTACAAGGATTATGCCGAATTGAGCTTCGAAGCGCTGCTTGCGCGCTTCGATCAGGCGAAATCCGATCTTGTCCGGCTGATCGAATCATTGAGCGATGAAGCGCTTTACGGTGCGCCGTGGTATAAGAAATACACGCTGGGCCGCATGATCCAGTTCAACACATCCTCACCCTATGCCAATGCACGCGGACGCCTGCGCAAATGGCTGAAGGCACAAGCGTAGTTCAGCGCCGCGTCGGCTCTTGCGGTGCGGATGGCTCCAGCGCCAGCGCATGAACGCCGGTTGCAAGCTCGTGGCTCAAAACCTCATTGATGGCGCGATGACGCGCGACACGGCTCATTTCAGCAAAGGCCTGCGCCACGATGCGCACGCGAAAATGCGTCTCGCCTGTGCCGTCATAGACGTCATAGACGTCATCACGGCCGCGGTCATTATGATGATGGCCAGCGTGAAGGTGGCTTTCATTAATGATTTCAAGATGTTCAGGAGAAAAAGCCGCTATAAGCTTTGCTTCCATAGCGCTTTGTTTGCTGTTTTGAATGGACATCCGGGTCGATTCTCCCCATATAGGTGTTGAGCCTCATATAGATGCCGCTCCGGCAGCGATCGGTGGGGCAAATCCGCACAGGAAACATTTTGCTTCAAAAATTCGCCCTGAACGCCAGCCCGTAGCCGGTCGGAGCGAAATGTCAATTCTTGTTTCGTCACTCTTAAATTCGCATAATCCGATTCGATGACAACGAACTCAAAATTTTTCGACAGTATCCGTATCCCGACCAAGAAGAAGGCGCAGGCGAAATCCAGTGCCCAGATTTGCCAGTGGGATGGTTGTGAAAAGCCCGGCACGCACAAAGCGCCGGTTGGACGTATGCGCGAGGGTGAATATTTCCACTTCTGCATCGACCATGTGCGCGAATATAACAAGAGTTTCAATTATTTCTCAGGCCTGGAAGATGGCGATATCGCCAAGTTCCAGAAAGACGCCATTACGGGGCATCGTCCCACCTGGTCCACAACGAACAACTCCACGGCCAAGGCACGGACGTCGCCGGATATGGCCAAAATGCGCTCGGGATCGGCGGCCTATCACAACCGCATCCGTGATCCATTCAATGTGATCAATGAAGCCAAGGCGCGGACCCCGAACCAGAAGGCGCAGCGCAAACCGCGCACATTGGAGATAAAAGCGCTTGCCACGCTTGGTCTTGAGCCGAATTCGACTAGCGATAAAATCAAGGCACGTTATAAAGAACTTGTGAAGCAACACCATCCTGATGCGAATGGCGGTGATCGCGCCTCTGAAGAGCGATTTCGCGATGTCATTCAGGCGTATCAATTGCTCAAGCAGGCAGGTTTTTGCTAAAACCTGATTGCGAGAGCGCATCCCGAAAAGTGTGAAACGGTTTTCGGAAAAAGATACGCATAAACAAAAGTGGTGTCGCTTTGACGGACATTCTTCTGCCGTGCCTTGTCCGCGCGGTTTCAAGCACGGATGCCCGCGACGAATGACGGAAGGGGCATCGCCCGGCTTGCCGGAAACCATGCCTCTCATGAATATGTGATGTTGCGGCGGGATGATCCTGCCGCCCTGGAGGCATGATGAACAAGGTTGAGCGGGATATAGCCAATTTGCCGGATACTAAAGTATCGGTCCGCGAAGTGTTTGGAATCGATTCCGATATGACGGTGCCAGCCTATGCGGCAGGCGATTCTTACGTACCGGAGCTTGACCCGGACTATCTTTTCGACCGTCAGACGACGCTCGCGATCCTCGCCGGTTTTGCCTATAATCGCCGTGTCATGGTGTCCGGCTATCACGGCACCGGTAAATCGACCCATATCGAGCAGGTCGCAGCCCGCCTCAACTGGCCCTGCGTTCGCGTCAACCTCGACAGCCATGTCAGCCGTATCGATCTGGTTGGCAAGGATGCCATCGTGGTCAAGGACGGCATGCAGGTCACCGAATTCAAGGATGGCATTCTGCCGTGGGCCTATCAGCACAATGTCGCGCTGGTCTTTGACGAATATGATGCCGGTCGCCCGGATGTGATGTTCGTCATTCAGCGCGTTCTGGAAACGTCTGGCCGTCTCACGCTTCTCGACCAGAGCCGTGTCATTCATCCGCATCCGGCTTTCCGTCTGTTCGCCACCGCCAATACGGTCGGTCTTGGCGACACCACCGGGCTTTACCACGGCACGCAGCAGATCAATCAGGCGCAGATGGACCGCTGGTCGATCGTCACCACACTCAACTATCTGCCGCACGACAATGAAGTGAACATCGTGCTCGCCAAGGCCAAGCATTTCCAGAATGCAGAAGGCCGTACCATTGTCGACAAGATGGTGCGGGTTGCCGACCTTACCCGTCAGGCCTTTATCAATGGCGATCTTTCGACCGTGATGAGCCCGCGTACGGTCATCACCTGGGCAGAAAATGCAGCGATCTTTGGCAATGATATCGGTTTTGCTTTCCGCCTGACCTTCCTCAACAAGTGCGATGAGCTGGAACGCGCTACGGTGGCTGAATTCTATCAGCGCGCCTTTGGCGAGGAACTGCCGGAATCGGCGGCCAATATCGTTCTTTCATAGGCCATATGCCTGTCGCTTTAAATAAGGCGGCAGGCGATGAAATGTTGATGCAGGATTGAGCATATGTCGGGCCAGATGTCAGGAATGGGCGATAATTCGCGCGAGCGTAAAACGGGACCGGTAGATTCCGAGCCGTTCAAGCGGGCGCTGACGGCTTGCATGCGGGCTATTTCCGGCGAAAACGAGCTGGAAGTGGCGTTCAGCAATGATCGTCCGGCCCTGACCGCCAATCGCGCCCGTCTTCCCGATCTGCCCAAGCGCCCCACAGCGCAGGATATTGCGGTGACGCGGGGTTTAAGCGATTCCATGGCTCTGCGTCAGGCCGAGCACAATCCGCGCATTCATATGGCGCTCGCGCCCGACGGCAAGCAGGCGCGCGCCATCTACGACGCGGTCGAGCAGGCGCGTGTGGAAGCCATTGGCGCACGTGCGATGCGCGGTGTTGCCGATAATCTGGCGTCGATGCTGGCGGATAAATATGCCCGCTCTCCTTTTGCGACCGCGACCGAGAAGGACGATGCACCGCTTGAAGAAGCTGTATCGCTTTTACTGCGCGAAAAGCTGACCGGCCGCAAGGCACCTGCCGAGGCCGGTTCGGTGCTTGATCTTTGGCGCGACTGGATTGAGGAGAAAGCCGGTGCTGATCTTGATCGGCTCGGCGACAATCTTGGCGATCAGCAGGCTTTTGCCCGCACGGTGCGCGACATGCTTGCCTCCATGGATATGGCGGAAGAGCTTTCGAACGAAGAGCCGAGCGACGAGCAGGAGCAGAATGAGGAGCAGACGCCTGATCAGGATGAAAACGAAGAGGGCGGTGACGAGACACAGGAAGGCTCTGATTCCGCTGAAAGCGACGAATCCGATGAGTCCAGCGATGAAGGCGAGCAGGGCGAAATGGAAGCCGCAGACGCTTCTGCGGATGATATGGATGATAGCGAGGATATCGATGCGGAAACGCCGGGCGATACGCGCCGTCCCAACCAGCCTTTTGCCAATTTTGCCGAGCATGTCGATTACAAGGTGTTTACCCGCGAATTCGATGAGGAAGTGGAAGCGGTCGATCTTTGCGATGAGGCCGAACTTGATCGCCTTCGCGCATTCCTCGACAAGCAGCTTGCCAATCTGCAGGGCGTCGTCGGGCGGCTTGCCAATCGCCTGCAGCGCCGGTTGATGGCACAGCAGAACCGCTCCTGGGATTTCGATCTCGAAGAGGGCTATCTTGATACGGCACGCCTGATGCGCGTCGTGACCGATCCGACGCAGCCGCTGTCCTACAAGATGGAACGCGATACCGATTTTCGCGATACTGTGGTGACGCTGGTGCTGGATAATTCCGGCTCCATGCGTGGACGTCCAATCACGGTTGCTGCGACCTGTGCCGATATTCTGGCACGCACGCTGGAGCGGTGCGGGGTGAAGGTGGAAATTCTGGGCTTTACCACCAAGGCATGGAAGGGTGGCCAGTCGCGTGAAGCATGGCTTTCCCGCGGAAAACCCGCCAATCCCGGGCGTTTGAATGATTTGCGCCATATCATCTACAAAAGCGCTGATGCGCCATGGCGGCGTGCGCGGCGCAATCTTGGCCTGATGATGCGCGAAGGTTTGCTCAAAGAGAATATCGACGGCGAAGCGCTGATCTGGGCGCATCAACGACTGCTGGGCCGTCCAGAACAGCGCAAGATATTGATGATGATTTCAGACGGTGCGCCGGTGGATGATTCAACCCTTTCGGTCAATCCGGGCAATTATCTGGAGCGGCATTTGCGCGCTGTGATCGAGGAAATCGAAACCCGCTCGCCGGTGGAACTCATCGCCATTGGTATCGGCCATGATGTGACGCGCTATTATCAGCGCGCCGTGACCATTGTCGATGCCGAGGAGCTGGCCGGTGCCATGACCGAGCAGCTTGCCTCATTGTTTGAAGAGCAGGGTGCTGCGGCACCGGGACGCGGCAGACGCCGCGCAGGTGGCCGATAGTTTATTTGCGATCCGGCGCATAAAGCGTTGGCGCAAAGATCGCTAGAATCGCGCCATAGGGAATGAGCATCAGCGTTCCCATGACGACTTTCACAAAAAAATCGCCAAAGGCCAGCGAGGCCCACAGCGGCATGCCGAGGCCGAGGAAGGCAGCAGGCTCGCTCAGCGATGAGTCGGGTAATCCCGTAACCGTGTCGATCCATGCGAATTGCGCGGCGAAAGCGATAGAGAAGAACAGCACCGTATCGACCACGGAGCCGAACATAGCGCTAGCAAACGGGGCCTTCCACCACGTCTTGCGGCGTAATTTATCGAAAACCGTAATATCCATCAGTTGCGCGATCAAAAATGCACTGCCCGATGCGATGGCGATACGTGGGCTTGCCAGCCACACCGACATGATGACGCCAAGGATAAAGCCCGCATAGACGACCCTGCGTGCCGCACGGGGACCGAAACGGCGATTGGTCAGATCGTTGACGAGAAAGGCCACCGGATAGGTGAAGGCACCATAGGTGAGCAATTCACCAAGGCCAAAATGTTCAAACGGATACTGAACCAGTATGTTTGACGCGGCAACTGCCGCACACATGGCTGCAATGGCTGGCAAAAGGCGTGAAAAAGCGGGTGTTTCAAGAGGCATTTTTTTATCCTGGGGTATGGAACCAGCAAAAAAGGCCGACAAGCGCCGACCTTTTTTGTCAAATTTTTGAGGCCGGTTGCTTATGCAGCAGCAGCTTCAGCCTGCTTCTTTGCGATCTGACGCTTCAGAAGACGGGCGCGCTGTGACAGTTCCTTGTCGTCGGACTTGACGAGGAATGCATCCAGACCGCCGCGATGCTCAACCGAACGCAGGGCGTTGGCAGAAACGCGCAGACGATAGCTCTGGCCGAGGGCTTCGGACATCAGCGTTACATTGCAGAGGTTCGGCAAAAAGCGGCGACGCGTCTTGTTGTTCGCGTGGCTGACATTGTTGCCGTACTGGACCGACTTGCCGGTCAATTCACAAGCGCGGGACATTTTGGTCTCACCTTTAATTTCGTTTTCAGGCCCCGACCCGAATGTCCGAATTTTCTGCACTCAACGCATAAAATTGCTGCTGGCGCGCGATTTCGGACAGGCGGCCTATTGGGAAAGTCGCGTTTCTATAGGGACAGGAGCGCACGCCGTCAAGACAGATTCCGTCATAGGCGGCAATGGGCGCGCCAAAAATGCGGTTTTGCGGCATCTGCGCGTCTTGCTGAGCACTTGTGATCATAACTTCGCCGGTTTTGCCTGCTGCACAGATATTGTATCAGGGAATCGAAAGCAACTTTTTGGCAGCGCATTTTTGGTGAATATCATGAGGTCCCGATATTTTCGGGTGGGAAGTAGAAAGGAACGCCGGGCATGATCAAACCGTCGCAGGAAAAAGCTCCTATCCGGTCATGGCGGACATGCGCAGCCCGCTTCATTGGTCTCACCTGTACGACAATGGGTTTTTCGGCGGTTTTCTCGGTCGCAGCTTTTCCGATTGCTGCAGCAACGGCAAAAGATCTTTATCGCACCGAATATGATATTTCGATTTTTGGCTTGTCGATTGCGCGATCTGCTATCGAGACGGCGGTCAGTGGATCCAGATACAATCTGAACGGGCGCTTTCTCACCTCCGGTCTTGCCCGCGTATTCGATGATACCAACGGTACGGTGCGGGTTACTGGCACGACGGCCAAAGGCAAGGTCGTCTCCGGTAGTTTCGATCTCGATTATAAGCATGGCCGCAAGAACAAGCGCACCACCATCCGCTTTTCCAACGGCAATGTCGCTTCTTCGGATAATCAGCCGCCCGTCAAGAAACGTGACCCATGGGTGGAAATCTCCCCGCAAGATCTCCTCAATGTCAGCGACCCGTTAAGCGCGTTGATGATCCCTGCCAGTGATCCGCAATCGGTCTGCAACCGGACGCTGAGCGTTTTCGACGGACAAACGCGGGCCCAGATCAAGTTATCCTTCAATGGGACAGAATCTTTCACAACTGAAGGCTTTACCGGTGAAACGGTGATATGTTCAGCCAAATTCGTTCCGGTTTCCGGCTATCAGAAGGGCAAGAAATCGATCGATTATCTGGCAAACCGCAGCCGCATCAGTGTTTCTTTTGCGGCACTGGGCGATTCGGGTATTTATGCACCGGTCGTTGCGCGCATTGGCACCCGAATCGGAACGCTGAAAATTTCCGCCAGTCGATTCGAAAATGTTCAGTGATCAGGAATTAGTGGGTTTCGTGCAGACATTCCTCATGATTGCCCAAAATCTCGATCACCCGGCATTGATCGACCCGCCCATGCGCCGTGCAGTCCACCATGCGCTGCAATTCCGTTTTCAAGGATAAAAGCCTGGCGATGCGCTGTTCGACATCGGCCAGACGCGCGCGGGCAATCGCATCGGCAGCAGAGCAGGACTGGTCGGGATTGTCCTGCAATTGGAGAAGCGTGCGTATTGCATCGACTTCAAAGCCGAGATCGCGGGCATGGCGGATAAATAAAAGCCGCTGGATGTCGCTTTTATCATAGAGGCGGCGATTACCCTCCGTGCGCGGTGGGCTGGGCAGAAGCCCGATCTGCTCGTAATAGCGGATCGTCGGTACCTTGACCCCGCTGGTTTTAGAAGCTTCGCCAATTGCAATATTCATCTGCATTTTTCTCTTGCTCCTCTAGTCACTAGAGGATGTAGACCTTTCTCAAGGTACTTCAAGATGCAATCTTCAAGAGTGAGAAAATGAGTCATTTAGATCGCGCACACGACCATGAAGAGCATAGTCATGACCATGCGGGGCATAATCATGGACATGCTCAGGAAAAGCAAATCGCAGTTTCGGTAAACAGTTTGCGTTTCCGTGTCGAAGGCATGGATTGCGCTTCCTGTGCCGCCAAGATTGACACCGCTGTGCGCCGTGTGTCCGGCGTCGAAGATGTATCCGTGTCCGTGACCAATGGCGCTATGACGGTCAATCATGACGGTTCGGCTGAGCCCGATGAAATTGCCGCCAAGGTGAGCGCACTGGGCTATAAGGCAAATGTTGAGGCTGCAGCGGACAAATCCGCAAAACATGCTGCGCCTGTCGAGCTCAAGCGCTGGTGGCAGAGCGGCAAGGGGCAGATGATGCTCGCCTGTGGCGGCGCTCTGGTTGTAGCCTATGTCATCGGCCATCTTTATCCGCCTGTTGCATTCTGGGCGTTTACTGCCGCCATGCTGGTCGGCCTTATTCCGATTGCCGGGCGCGCCTATGTGGCCGCGATCAACGGAACCCCGTTTTCCATCGAAATGCTGATGACGATTGCAGCTATAGGGGCTGTGATCATCGGGGCGACCGAGGAAGCGGCGGCTGTCGTTTTCCTGTTTCTGGTTGGCGAGTTGCTGGAAGGGGTTGCAGCAGGTAAGGCGCGTGCCAGCATCCAGTCGCTGACGACGCTGGTGCCAAAAACCGCTTTTCTGGAAACGAACGGCACCACAAGAGAGGTTTCTGCCGAAGAACTCAAAGTCGGCGATGTTATTTCGGTGCGTCCGGGTGATCGCATGCCTGCCGATGGCGCAATCATTTCCGGCGAAAGCACGGTCGATGAGGCCCCGGTGACGGGCGAAAGCACGCCGGTGGGCAAGGGGGTTGGCGACACTGTTTTTGCTGGCACGATCAATGGCGATGGCGTGTTGCGCGTCAAAGTCACGGCCGCGGCCGCGGACAACACCATCGCTCGTGTTGTGCAGCTGGTGGAAGAGGCGCAGGAAGCCAAAGCCCCGACCGAGCGCTTCATCAATCGCTTTTCGACGTATTATACGCCGGGCGTGGTGGTGGTCGCGGCACTGGTTGCCGTCCTGCCACCGCTTGTTGCGGGCGCTTCCTGGGGTGAGTGGGTTTACAAGGGTCTTGCCATATTGCTGATCGGCTGCCCCTGTGCGTTGGTTATCTCGACACCGGCCGCCATTGCGGCGTCCCTTTCAGCAGGTGCGCGGCGCGGGCTTCTGCTGAAAGGCGGCGCGGTGCTCGAAAGCATCGGCAAGGTGACGGCTGTGTGCTTTGACAAGACCGGCACATTGACCGAAGGCAAGCCGAAGGTCACGGATGTTCTCTCCGCAGCATTGTCATCCGATGATGTACTTCGTCTGGCTGCTTCGCTCGATGCAGGTTCCAGCCATCCGCTGGCTTTGGCGATTGTGGGTGCGGCAGAGGCACAAGGCCTCAAGCTGGCTCCGATCACGACCGGCAAGGCACATGGCGGCAAGGGCGTGTCGGGCGCGGCAGATGGAGTTGAACTTTTTCTGGGTTCACGCAAGGCAGCGCATGAAATCGCGGCCATTCCAGACGATCTGGCCAAGCTTGTTGCGGCTTGCAATGATGAGGGCAAGACGGTTTCGGTACTGGTGGCAGATGGCAAGATTGCCGGAGCGATTGCCATGCGTGACGAACCGCGGGCCGATGCGATTGCGGGGCTTGAAACGCTCAAAGACGCTGGCATCCGCACGCTTATGCTCACCGGCGACAACAGCCGCACGGCTCAAGCGGTTGGCCGCGATATTGGCATCGAAGTGAAGGCCGAACTTTTGCCGGAAGACAAGCAGCGTATTGTCGGAGAATTGCGCAAGCAAGGTGCAATCGTTGCCAAGGTCGGTGACGGCATCAATGATGCTCCAGCACTTGCCGCCGCTGATGTGGGCATTGCCATGGGTGGCGGCACCGATGTGGCACTCGAAACCGCCGATGCCGCTGTTCTTCATGGCCGGGTTGGCGATGTTGCGGCGATGATTGATCTGTCCAAGCGGACCATGCGCAACATTCATCAGAACATTACCATCGCGCTCGGCCTCAAGGCGGTCTTTCTGGTGACGACAGTGCTGGGTATTACCGGTCTGTGGCCTGCCATTCTGGCCGATACCGGCGCGACTGTCCTTGTGACGATCAACGCGCTACGACTGCTGCGTCAGCCGCAATAACAATAAAAAAAACCGGCGAAGCAACTTCGCCGGTTTTTGTTTATTCGCCGATCAGTTCGCGAATGCGCTCGCCATATTGCTTGCCGAATTCGACATGTTCTGGGTTGATACCCTTCACCTCATCGATCAACTGATCTTCTTCTTCCGCATCAGCTGCCGCCAGTGCGCTCATCATGGCAAAATAGCCAAGAAGGTAATCCCTTGGCTCGATGTTTTCGTCTTTCATGACTGCAACGACCTGTGGCCTTGATTGAAGACTTTTAAGCATGGAATCGAACGAAGGCTGTGCATCTTGCCCTTCTTCGGCAGTCGGCGAAAGCTGCATGGATTCAAGCTTGGCGTGGATTTTTTCCATACGCGCAAGCAAATCCTCACTGAGCTTGAAATTATTGATTTCCGCAGGCGTTTCCTTGGGCTGTGCTACCGCGAAAATATCCTCTGCCTGCGCAGAATGGATCGCCACCGGCATCATCAGGACCGAAAGACCAAGGCAGAAGGCGCGATTGAGGCGCTTGAAGGCGGAAAACAGTGTGATCTCATTCATCCTAGAAGAGGTCCTTTCGTTTGCGGATTTCTGCAAATACCGCCTCGTCGGAAGCATCATCCATATTGAGCCGGGTGCGGATTGCGCGGTCATGGCTGCGCAAAAACGGGTTGGTCGCCATTTCAAGTGCGATTGTAGTCGGCAGCGTCATGCGGTCTGCGGCCCGCAACCGGGCGATCGTATCAGCGCGTTCCTTGAGCGCTGAATTATGTGGGTCGATTGTGAGCGCAAAACGGGCATTGCTTTCGCTGTATTCATGGCCGCAATAGATTGCCGTGTCGCCCGGTAGCGCCAAAAGCTTTTGCAATGATTGAAACATGGTTGCAGGCGTTCCCTCGAACAATCGTCCGCAACCAAGCGCAAACAGCGTGTCGCCGGTAAAGGCGACCTTTGCCTCAGGAATATAGTAAGAAACCTCGCCTGCCGTATGCCCCGGCGTCGAAATGACATGAACCGTGAAAAGCCCGAAAGTGAATGCATCACCGTCGTGCACCGTGCGGTCGATGCCGGGAATTTTGTCTTTCTCGGCCTCAGGACCGATGATGCTGACGCCGAATTTGGCCTTCAGCGCTTCATCGCCTTCGACATGGTCGTGATGGTGATGGGTGGTGAAGATGAAATCCAGTGTCCAGCCGCGCCGTTCTAGCGCCGTCTCGATGGCCTTTGCATTGGGAGCATCAATCGAGGCCGTCAGATCGCTTTCCGGGTCATGGATGAGAACGCCATAATTATCGCTGCGACAGATAAATTGTTCGATATCGAGCCGGTGGTCGATCTGTGCCATGGCGTCCTCCCTCAATCAGTCGTTTTGTGCTTCCGGTAACGAATGCTTCTGGATAAGCGGCATTTGTGAAAGTGTGAAGACGACAGTGATCGGCATGATGCCCCAGACCTTGAATGCCACCCATGCATCGGTTGTAAAATTGCGCCACACCACCTCATTGGCAATGGCGAGAAACAGAAAGAAAAGTCCCCAGCGAAAGGTGAGTTTCTTCCAGCCTTCGGCATCGAGCTTGAAGGCCGAATCAAACACATAACCAAGCAGGGATTTGCCAAACCACAGACCAACCAGAAGGATGGCGCCGAACAGCGTGTTGACGATGGTCGGTTTCATCTTGATGAAAGTGTCATTGTGCAGCCACAGCGTCAATGCACCGAAAACCAGCACCACGACGCCTGAAATCAGCGGCATCATCGGCAGAGTACGCGTCATGGCCCATGAAATGCCAAGTGCGAGAACGGTAGCGACCATGAAGAGGGCCGTTGCCAGAAAGATCGGCTCGCCAATCTGGCCGAGCAGTGGAAAGCGTTCGATCAGCCATTCACCGCGCGCATTGGCAAAGAAGAAAACCAGAAGCGGTCCCAGTTCCAGGGCGAGCTTCAACAGCGGCGGGACTTCCTTGCGCTCTGCCTCGGTTTTTTGCGCCGGATCGCGTTCAAAAATGGGTTTTGTCATCAATGCACTCCTGAAATGGCTTTTGCAAAATCGCTTGCTGAAAAAGGTTCAAGGTCATCGACGCCTTCGCCCACACCGATAAAATAGACCGGTAATTTATGTTTTGCCGAGATCGCAACCAATATACCACCGCGTGCCGTACCATCGAGCTTGGTCATAACCAGACCGTTGACACCGGCAATATTCTTGAAAATTTCGACCTGATTAAGGGCGTTTTGCCCGGTTGTAGCATCAAGCGTCTGAAGAACCGTATGCGGGGCTTCAGCATCATGCTTACCCAGAACCCGAACGATCTTGGCCAGTTCCTCCATCAGCTCAGTTTTGTTCTGCAATCGCCCGGCCGTGTCGATGATCAGCACATCGCTGTCGGCATCCTTTGCCTGTTGCCATGCATCATAGGCAAGGCCAGCCGCATCGGCGCCAAGCTTGCTTGAAACCACGGGCGATCCAGTGCGCTCTCCCCAGATGTGAAGCTGTTCGATGGCAGCAGCCCGGAACGTGTCGCCTGCCGCCAGCATGACTTTCAGCCCGCCTGCGGTGAGCTTTGCCGCAAGCTTGCCAATCGTCGTGGTCTTGCCGGTGCCATTGACGCCGACGACCAGAATGACATGCGGCTTGTGCGACAGATCAAGTTCCAGCGGTTGTGCTACGGGGGTCAGCACTTTTTCGATTTCCGCGCCCATGATGCTGCGCACTTCCTCGCCGGTCACATCCTTGCCATAGCGCCCTGATGACAGCGCATCGGTCACGCGCATGGCTGTTTCAAGGCCGAGATCGGCTTGGATCAGAACATCTTCGAGATCCTGCAATGTGTCGTCGTCAAGCTTGCGCTTGGTGAAAATGCCACCAATGGAATCGCTCAGCGAGCTGGAAGAGCGGGCAAGGCCGCGCCGCAAACGCTCGAACCACGAAAGCCGTGGTTCCGGCGCTGCCTCGACCGGCGCTTCTTCCTGCTTTTCCTCAACCGCCTTGCTGACCTTGACCTTTTTGGGCTTTGTCGGTGCCGGAGGGACGACCTCTTCAACAGCGGGTGGGGCGGTGACGTGTTCTGCTTCGGGCGGCGTCGACTCAATGGCCGCTTCAGATTCTGGCCGTATTTCTGGTTCAGCCGGGGCCTCTATGACAGGAGGCTCCATCACCGGCGGCTGCTCGATTGGAATTTCGATTTCGGCAACGGGATGTTCTGCCGGATGTTCTTGTTGCGCTTCTTCCTGCGGTTCGGCAACCGGCGTATCGGGGGTTTCAGGCTCCGCAGGTACAACAGGACTATCCGTGACGGGCGCCGGTTCCGGTGCCTGCGTTTCGCTTACGTCAGGGGTCGGTTGCTCGACCGGCTTTTCCTCGACCTCCTTCTTGCCGAAGGAGAACATTTTCTTGATGAAACCCATTGCCATGAATTTTTATGCCCTTTTAAGCCGCTTTCGGCTCCGCCCGACGGGTGAGGAGTTTTTCACCATCATGGCTCGTCACAATTCGTTCAATGATTTCGCCCGGCTGGCCCGCTTCGACTGCGGCGAGCGTAAAGCCTTCGGTGCGGCCAAAGCCTTCTTTTTCGATCAGCAGGCGCTGCACGCTGTTCGTCAGCGAAGCGAGATGTTTTTCATAGGCGCGGTCGCCGACTGCGCGAAGCCGGGCTGCACGTTCCTTGACGATGTCGCGCCGGACTTGCGGCATACGCGCCGCAGGTGTGCCTTCACGCGCGCTATAGGGAAAAACATGCAGATGCGTAAGGCCGCATTCCTCGACGATTTTCATCGAGTTGATAAACATCTCTTCGGTCTCGGTCGGGAAACCGGCGATGATGTCGGCACCGAACACGATGTCCGGGCGCAATCTACGCACATCCTCACAAAAACGGATCGAATCATCACGTAGATGGCGTCGCTTCATGCGTTTTAAAATCATATCATCGCCCGCCTGCAGCGAGAGATGCAGATGCGGCATCAAGCGTTTTTCCGTAGCGATGGCTTCCATCAGGTCGTCATCGGCTTCAATGGAATCGATGGATGAGAGGCGCAGGCGCTGCAAATCCGGCACCTGAGCAAGAACCGTCTTGACCAGTTTGCCGAGCCGCATATTTCCCGGAAGGTCCGGGCCGTAGGATGTCATATCGACGCCGGTCAGCACCACTTCGGCATAACCATTATCGACAAGGCGCTTGACCTGATCAACTACGCCGCCCATCGGGACCGAGCGCGAATTACCGCGGCCATAGGGGATGATGCAGAAGGTGCAGCGGTGATCGCAACCATTCTGCACCTGCACGAAAGCGCGTGCCCGGCCTTCGATGGCATCGACCATATGGCTTGCGGTTTCACGCACTTCCATAATGTCGTTGACGCGCACCTTTTCAAACTGGTTGACGCCAAAATCCGGCAGCATGCGATAGGAATTGGATTTGAGCTTTTCCTCATTGCCCAAAATGAGGTCAACCTCGTCCATGGCTTCAAATTTTGCCGATTCGGTCTGTGCCGCGCAGCCGGTTACGATGATACGCGCCTGCGGGTTGTCGCGCCGCGCCTTGCGGATGGCCTGACGCGCCTGACGCACGGCTTCTGCTGTTACCGCACAGGTGTTGAAGATGATGGCACCATCCTTCAACTCGCCAAGACCTGCACTATCGGCTTCGCGCTTCATCACTTCGGATTCGTAGGTGTTGAGACGGCACCCGAATGTTACGATATCGACAGCCATTACGCTGCTCCGCGCTTGTTGTTTTTGGCGTACTCCCACCCGCCTGTTGCGGGATCAAGAAGTCCGTCAAACTCCCATTCGGCTGGGCCGGTCATCATGACGTGGTCATCGTCACGCCATTCGATCAGCAATGGCCCGCCGGGTACATGAACGGTCACTTTGCGCTCCGTGCGATCGGTGCGTGCGCCCGAAACGGCAGCGGCGCAGGCCGCCGATCCGCAGGCAAGCGTCAGGCCCGCCCCGCGTTCCCATGTCCGCAAGTTTATCGTGTCACGCGCTGTCACCTGAGCGATGGATATGTTGGCGCGTTCGGGAAAGATCGGATCGTGTTCAAGCAACGGTCCATAGGCATCGAGCGCATAGGACCAGACATCGTTTTCGACCCAGAAGATCGCATGTGGATTGCCCATGGAGGCAATGGACGGCGATTGCAACACGGGTGCGTCAGCAGGACCGGCGAAGAGATCAACAGCGCGTGTGTCGGCGACTTCATGGGCCAGCGGAATATCCTGCCAGCCGAAGCGTGGCTTGCCCATGTCGACGCTGATCAGGCCGTCTTCATGTTCGCTTGCCGTCAGGATACCGGCCAGTGTCTGGAAAACATAATCCCGTTTGCCGCTTTCCTGCGACAGCCACTGCACCACGCAACGCGTGCCATTGCCGCAGGCTTGTGCCTGTGTGCCGTCGCAATTGATGATCTCGATATAGTGATCGGTGCCGGCAGTCTCTGCGTCGTGAATGGCCATGATCTGGTCGAAGGACGTGGCTTCGTCATGGGCGAGATGAATGGCGGCCGCAGGCGCAACACGATCATGACGTCCGCGCATGTCGGCGACGATGATCTTGTTGCCGAGCCCATTCATTCTGGCGAAGGCTGCCCTGTTGGCCATAGCTGTCGTGGTTCCGTTTTCCGGCGGGCATGCAAAGCCCGTGATTGTGTAACTGGTTATTCGGGTCTATATGGCGGAAAAGCCCACAAATTGCCAGTGCTACGCGCATATGTGAAATCCATTTCCATTTTAGCGTATTTGTTTGAACGGTGGGTCGCCCTAAACTGTGGCCTTCCTGTCCCAGTCTCATAAATTTATGCGCTAATTCTGGCTGGATCGGTCACCATGAGGCAAATTGGCGGGATGCGGTGTTGATTTTTTAACCATATAGCCATTTTATCGCAGCAATATCGTCTTGATTGCTGAATCTCGTGCGGATGAGATGTGGCACTATCCCAAGATTTCGACCGAAATGGAGAACCAGATGGGAATTTCGAAAGCAAGTTTGCTGAGCATCGTGGCGGCCGGTATCGTGTTGGCCGGTTGTTCCCGAATGGGTAATCCAGGACCTGCTGGGGCGGCGTCACCATCGAGGCCCGCTCCGGTACGGGCTGCCCCGCAAGGCAGGGTGCAGAAGGCTACGCTCAATTCACCCAATTCTGCCCAGTTCCCAACGGCCCCGGTCGACAATACGTCGGTACAGGATCCCAATACACAGGTTGCCAGCCTGCCGCCCGAATCGGCCCCTGACGTAACACCCGGCAGCGTCGCCGGTGTCTGGACCGCTTCGCTCAATGGACAAAGCTGCAAGGTCGCAACCCCGCAGACAAAATACGGACAGGGTTACCGCGCCGGACCGCTGCGCTGCCCGGGCGAATTGGCTAATCTCGCTTCGTGGTCGGTTAGCGGCAAGCAGCTCGTTCTTTATGATGGGTCGGGCGGTACGGTAGCAACGCTTTATACGTCCGGTCAGGGCCGGTTCAACGGTCAGACATCGTCCGGTCAGGCCGTATCGCTGTCGCGCTGATTGAAGCCCAAACTTTTAATGACGGAGCGTCTGCGGACGGCTCCGTCTCTTTTTAGCGAGGCTTAACGCCCGATCATGTCTGTCGACGACAATCTGAAGGCTTATCCGTCCGTTCGCGAACACTATGATGCATTGGTCGCGGCAGGCGAGGTGGATAAAGACCCGGCCCAGCTCGATCTCACCGACTGCTATGACCGGCTGATTGAGGAAATCTGTACCCGGCGGCTTTCGCGCAAATCCAGTGCGCTGGGCTGGCTGTTCGGAAAGCGCAAGCCCGTGCAGGAAATCGTCAAGGGGCTTTATGTTCATGGCGAGGTTGGGCGCGGCAAGACCATGCTAATGGACATGTTCTTTTCGCTGTTGCCGGTCGAGCGCAAGCGGCGCGCACATTTCAATGATTTCATGGCCGATGTGCATGAGCGCATCAATGCGCATCGACAGGCGCACAAGCGTGGTGAGACCAAACAGGATGACCCGATCCCACCTGTGGCGGAGGCCTTGGCCGATCAGGCTTGGGTTCTGTGTTTCGACGAATTCACCGTGACCGATATTGCCGATGCGATGATCCTGTCGCGCCTGTTCAGCGCACTTTTTGCGCGAGGCGTTGTGCTGATTGCAACTTCTAACGTTGCGCCGGACAATCTTTATACCAATGGCCTCAACCGCCAGCTTTTCCTGCCCTTTATCGATATTCTGAAAAAACACGTCGAGGTCATCAATCTCGATTCGCGAACCGATTACCGTCTGGAAAAGCTCGACCGCCAGCCGGTCTATCTGACACCATTGGGTGCGGAAACCACCAAGCGCATGGATGCTGCCTGGGCCGCCCATAAAGATGGCGCAGAAGAAAAAGCCGATATCGTTCATATCAAGGGGCGCGACATTGCCGTTCGCCGCTCGGTTGCGGGTGCAGCGCGGTTTTCTTTCGATGAACTTTGTGCGCAGCCGCTGGGTGCTTCTGACTATATTGCCATTGTCAGCCGTTATCCGACCTTGTTCGTCGATGATGTGCCGGTGCTCGATCAGGCACGGCGAAATGAGGCCAAGCGCTTTATCCTGCTGGTCGATGTGCTCTACGATAACCATGCGCGTGTGTTCATGACGGCGGAAGCGCAACCTGAAAAGCTTTATCTCGCAACGAGCGGAACCGAGGCCTTTGAATTCGACCGCACTGCCTCGCGCCTGTTTGAAATGCAGAGCGCGGACTATCTCGAGGCTTTTTCGGAGAAGCATTCGGCCTGACGGAACCGCCTACCCACTTTCATCGTGTTGCCACAGACTGCGGCTATAGAAGCTGGAGCCAGTTTATTTCGCGCTGATAAAGCCAACATAAACGGGACGCGTGCGGATTCCGCCTTTCATGTGCCATATTATTTTGACGTTTACGTAAGAAAATTTAAATCTAACCGATTGAAAATATTAGTCGCAAAATAATGAGTTGAGTTTTTTTGCAAAGAGTCATATCGAACGCATTGCAGCGCGTAGGCATTTCCGGGGAGGATACCGGATGGCTTCATGCGTTTCTGGATCAAACGTGAGGAAAGAAACAATCATGGCACGCAACAAGATTGCCCTCATCGGCTCGGGTATGATCGGCGGCACGCTCGCTCATCTCGCCGGCCTGAAGGAGCTGGGCGACGTCGTCCTTTTCGATATTGCGGAGGGTACGCCGCAGGGCAAGGGACTGGATATCGCCGAATCTTCTCCGGTTGATGGCTTCGATGCGAAATTCACCGGCGCAAATGATTATGCGGCCATTGAAGGCGCAGATGTCGTCATCGTGACCGCAGGCGTGCCGCGCAAGCCGGGCATGAGCCGCGACGATCTTCTGGGTATCAATCTGAAAGTGATGGAGCAGGTAGGCGCGGGCATCGCAAAATATGCGCCGGAAGCTTTTGTCATCTGCATCACCAATCCGCTCGATGCGATGGTCTGGGCCTTGCAGAAATTCTCGGGCCTGCCCGCACACAAGGTCGTCGGTATGGCCGGCGTTCTCGACAGCGCCCGTTTCCGTTATTTCCTCGCTGAAGAATTTAACGTGTCGGTTGAAGACGTCACAGCCTTCGTGCTCGGCGGTCATGGCGACAGCATGGTGCCGCTGGCGCGTTATTCGACCGTTGCCGGTATTCCGCTGCCCGACCTCGTCAAGATGGGCTGGACCAGCCAAGACAAGCTCGACAAGATCATTCAGCGCACCCGTGATGGCGGCGCTGAAATCGTCGGCCTCTTGAAGACCGGCTCGGCTTTCTACGCGCCGGCTGCATCTGCCATCCAGATGGCTGAATCCTACCTCAAAGACAAGAAGCGCGTTCTGCCGGTGGCAGCGCAGCTTTCCGGCCAGTACGGCGTCAAGGACATGTATGTCGGCGTTCCCACCGTCATTGGCGCCAATGGCGTTGAACGCGTGATTGAAATCGATCTCGACAAGGCCGAAAAGGCCGAGTTCGACAAGTCGGTCGCCTCCGTTGCCGGGCTTTGCGAAGCCTGCATCGGTATCGCTCCGTCACTCAAGTAATTCCAGATGAGGCCGGGTAATCCCCGGCCTTTTCCGGCTGTCAATATGTACCGGCTCGCCAAAGCGGTCGGGAATCCGCAGAGGACAACCAGATGAATATTCACGAATATCAGGCCAAGCGCCTGCTTCACACCTACGGCGCACCAATCGCCAATGGTGTGGCTGTCTATTCCGTCGAACAGGCGGAAGAATGGGCAAAGACGCTTCCCGGACCGCTTTATGTCGTCAAAAGCCAGATCCATGCTGGCGGTCGCGGCAAGGGCAAGTTCAAGGAATTGCCCGAAGACGCCAAGGGCGGCGTGCGCCTTGCAAAGTCGGTCGAGGAAGTGGTTGCCAATGCCAAGGAAATGCTCGGCAATACGCTGGTCACCAAGCAGACCGGCGCGGCTGGCAAGCAGGTCAACCGCCTTTACATCGAAGACGGCGCTGATATCGAGCGTGAATTGTATCTCTCGATCCTGATCGACCGCACGGTTGGCCGTCCGGCTTTCGTGGTTTCCACCGAAGGCGGCATGGATATTGAAGCCGTTGCCGAAGAAACCCCTGAAAAGATCGTGACTGTTGCCATCGATCCGGCCAAGGGCGTGACCGCTGAAGACGCTGCCAAGCTTGCCGACGCATTGAAGCTTGAAGGTGAAGCGCGTGAAGACGGCGTAAAGCTGTTCCCGATCCTCTACAAGGCCTTCACCGAGAAGGATATGAGCCTTCTGGAAATCAATCCGCTGATCGTCATGAAGAATGGCCGCGTGCGCGTTCTCGATGCCAAGGTATCGTTCGACGGCAATGCGCTGTTCCGTCATGCCGACATCGTCGAGCTGCGCGATCTGTCGGAAGAAGACGACAAGGAAATCGAAGCTTCCAAGCACGATCTCGCTTATGTCGCACTCGACGGCAATATCGGCTGCATGGTCAATGGCGCAGGCCTTGCCATGGCAACCATGGATATCATCAAGCTCTACGGTGCGGAGCCTGCCAACTTCCTCGACGTTGGTGGCGGCGCTACCAAGGAGAAGGTAACGGCAGCGTTCAAGATCATCACCGCCGATCCGGCTGTGCAGGGCATTCTGGTCAACATCTTTGGCGGCATCATGAAATGCGACGTCATCGCTGAAGGCGTGATTGCAGCCGTCAAGGAAGTCGGCCTGAAAGTTCCGCTGGTTGTGCGTCTTGAAGGCACCAATGTGGAACTCGGCAAGAAGATCATCAACGAATCGGGCCTGAATGTCATTTCGGCTGACGATCTCGACGATGCGGCGCAGAAAATCGTCGCTGCAGTGAAGGGGAATTAAGGCATGTCCATTCTCGTTAACAAGGACACCAAGGTTCTCGTACAGGGCCTGACCGGCAAGACCGGTACTTTCCACACCGAACAGGCGCTTGCCTATTACGGCACGCAGATGGTCGGTGGTATCCACCCCAAAAAGGGTGGCGAAACCTGGGAAGGCGCCAAGGGCGAAAAACTCCCGATTTTCGCAACCGTTGCCGAAGCCAAGGAACGCACAGGCGCAGAAGCTTCCGTGATCTATGTTCCACCAGCAGGTGCCGCAGACGCGATCATTGAAGCCATTGAAGCGGAAATCGGCTTCATCGTCTGCATCACCGAAGGCATTCCGGTTCTCGACATGGTGCGCGTCAAGGAGCGTCTGGAACGTTCCAAGTCGCGTCTGCTCGGACCGAACTGCCCCGGTATCCTGACCCCTGAAGAGTGCAAGATCGGCATTATGCCGGGCAATATCTTCAAGAAGGGCTCGGTGGGTGTTGTTTCGCGCTCCGGCACACTTACCTATGAAGCAGTGTTCCAGACCTCGAACGAGGGCCTCGGCCAGACAACCGCTGTGGGTATCGGCGGCGATCCGGTCAAGGGCACCGAGTTCATCGACGTTTTGGAAATGTTCCTGGCCGACGATGAAACCAAGTCGATCGTCATGATCGGTGAAATCGGCGGTTCGGCAGAAGAAGATGCGGCGCAGTTCCTCAAGGACGAAGCCAAGCGCGGTCGCAAGAAGCCAATGGTCGGCTTCATCGCCGGTCGTACCGCACCTGCCGGTCGCACCATGGGCCATGCCGGAGCGGTCATTTCCGGCGGCAAGGGTGGCGCGGAAGACAAGATTGCTGCCATGGAATCGGCTGGCATTCGCGTGTCGCCGTCACCTGCGCAGCTCGGCAAGACGCTGGTCGAAGTGCTTAAGGGCTGAGACCGGTCGAAAATTTGAATATCCCGGCATCGGCGTGAAGCCGATGCCGGGTAAGCGTTTGGGTAAAATGGGATTTTCCGGGGCTGTTGCGGCTTCTCCCCGGTAGCGTGAGGGATGAAGGTTTTGATGAAAAACCGTCCGGCCCGCGCAATCAGTCGCTGACAAGGAGACGGAGCAAGGCTCCGGGTAGACTATGGCAAGGCAAGAACAGGCCAACGACGTTTTCGCCCTTACCTCGTTTCTCTATGGCGGCAATGCCGACTATATCGAGGAACTGTATGCCCGTTATGAGGACGATCCGAATTCGGTCGATTCCGAATGGCGCGATTTCTTCAGCAAGCTCGGCGATAATGCCGAGGATGTGAAGAAAAACGCTCAAGGCGCGAGCTGGACCAGAAAGAACTGGCCGATTGCCGCCAATGGCGAATTGATTTCCGCACTCGACGGCAACTGGGCCGAAGTCGAAAAGCATGTCACCGACAAGCTGAACGGCAAGGCTGCCAAAGGTGACGCCAAGTCTGCTGCCGGTGCACCGCTTTCGGCTGAAGAGATTGCACAGGCAGCGCGCGACAGCGTGCGCGCCATCATGATGATCCGCGCCTATCGCATGCGCGGGCATCTGCATGCCAATCTCGATCCGCTCGGCCTTTCCGAAAAGCCGGAAGATTATAACGAGCTGGAACCGTCCAATTACGGCTTTACGCCTGCCGATTACGACCGCAAGATTTTCATCGACAACGTTCTCGGTCTTGAATATGCGACCGTGCCGCAGATGCTTGAAATCCTCAAGCGCACCTATTGCGGGAATATCGGTGTTGAATTCATGCATATTTCCGATCCGGTCGAAAAGGCCTGGATTCAGGAACGCATCGAAGGCCCGGACAAGGGCTATGCCTTCACAGCCGAGGGCAAGAAGGCCATTTTGTCGAAACTGATCGAGGCCGAAGGTTTTGAGCAGTTTATCGACGTCAAATACAAGGGCACCAAGCGTTTCGGCCTCGATGGCGGCGAAGCGCTGATCCCGGCTCTGGAGCAGATCGTCAAGCGCGGCGGCTCCATGGGTGTGAAAGAAATCATTTTTGGCATGCCGCACCGCGGTCGTCTGAACGTGCTTTCTCAAGTGATGGGCAAGCCGCATCGCGCCATTTTCCATGAGTTCAAGGGCGGCTCCTATGCGCCTGACGATGTGGAAGGTTCGGGCGATGTGAAGTACCATCTTGGCGCTTCTTCGGATCGCGAATTTGATGGCAATTCGGTTCACCTGTCGCTGACCGCCAACCCGTCGCATCTTGAAATCGTCAATCCCGTCGTCATGGGCAAGGCCCGCGCCAAGCAGGATCTGCTCGCAGGTCGTTCGCGCGGTGAAATCGTACCTTTAAGCGAACGCGCCAAGGTTCTGCCGCTGCTTCTGCATGGTGACGCGGCCTTTGCCGGTCAGGGTGTCGTTGCTGAATGTTTTGGCCTTTCGGGCCTTCGCGGCCACCGCGTTGCCGGAACGTTGCATTTCATCGTCAACAACCAGATCGGCTTTACGACCAATCCGGCCTTCTCGCGTTCTTCGCCCTATCCGTCTGATGTGGCCAAGATGGTCGAGGCACCGGTGTTCCACGTCAATGGCGACGACCCGGAAGCCGTGGTCTTTGCCGCCAAGGTTGCAACCGAATTCCGCATGACGTTCCACAAGCCGGTCGTCATCGACATGTTCTGCTATCGCCGCTTCGGTCACAACGAAGGCGACGAGCCGTCCTTCACGCAGCCATTGATGTATAAGGCGATCCGCGCGCACAAGACGACGGTGCAGCTTTATGGTGACAAGCTGATCGCTGAAGGTCTGGTCAGTCAGGAAGACATCGACCGCATGAAGGCAGAATGGCGCGAAAAGCTCGAAACCGAGTTCGAGGCCGGACAAAGCTACAAGCCGAACAAGGCTGACTGGCTGGACGGTGCCTGGGCCGGTTTGCGCGCCGCCGACAACGCCGACGAACAGCGCCGCGGCAAGACTGCCGTTCCGGTGAAGACGTTGAAGGAAATCGGCAAGAAGCTTGTCGAAGTGCCGAAGGATTTCCACGTCCACCGCACGATCCAGCGTTTCCTCGACAACCGTTCCAAGATGATGGAAACCGGTGAGGGCATCGACTGGGCAACGGCTGAATCGCTGGCATTCGGGTCGCTGGTCGCCGAAGGCAATCCGATCCGCCTGTCGGGTCAGGATGTCGAGCGCGGCACCTTCTCGCAGCGCCATACGGTGCTCTACGATCAGGAAAACCAGAACCGCTATATTCCGCTCAACAATATCCAGAAGGGTCAGGCGATCTATGAGGTCATCAATTCGATGCTCTCGGAAGAAGCCGTGCTTGGATATGAATATGGCTATTCGCTGTCGGAACCGCGTGCTCTGACGCTTTGGGAAGCGCAGTTCGGCGATTTCGCCAATGGTGCGCAGGTCGTTTTTGACCAGTTCATCTCGTCGGGCGAACGCAAATGGCTGCGCATGTCGGGTCTGGTCTGCCTTCTGCCGCATGGCTTTGAAGGTCAGGGACCGGAGCATTCTTCGGCGCGTCTGGAACGCTGGTTGCAGATGTGTGCGGAAGACAACATGCAGGTCGCAAACTGCACGACGCCGGCCAACTACTTCCATATTCTGCGCCGTCAGATGAAGCGTGACTTCCGCAAGCCGCTGATCATGATGACGCCGAAATCGCTGTTGCGACACAAGCGCGCCGTGTCGTCCTTGAGCGAGCTTTCGGGCGATTCATCCTTCCACCGTTTGCTGTGGGACGATGCGCAGTACAACAAGGGCGAGATCAAGCTCCAGAAGGATGCCAAAATCCGCCGCGTGGTGCTTTGCTCGGGCAAGGTCTATTACGATCTTTACGAAGAGCGCGAAAAGCGCGGTATCGACGATGTCTATCTGTTGCGCGTCGAGCAGCTTTATCCGTTCCCGGCCAAGGCGCTCATCAATGAGCTGACGCGCTTCCGTCAGGCGGAAATCGTCTGGTGTCAGGAAGAGCCGAAGAATATGGGCGCATGGTCGTTCATCGACCCGTATCTGGAATGGGTGCTGGCGCATATCGATGCCAAGCACAAGCGCGTGCGCTATGCGGGCCGTCCGGCTGCCGCATCGCCTGCAACGGGCCTGATGTCCAAGCACCTTGAACAGCTCGCCGCATTCCTTGAAGATGCACTTGGCAAATAGATCGAGGTTCACGGAGCCACTTGCGTGGCTCCGTTCTCAAATGAATACAAATCCTGAAGTTTGAAGATCAACGGAAGAAAAAACCATGGCTACCGAAATTCGCGTTCCCACGCTTGGGGAGTCCGTAACCGAGGCAACCATCGGCAAGTGGTTCAAGAAGGTGGGCGACGCTATCGCCGCCGATGAACCGCTGGTGGAACTGGAAACCGACAAGGTCACGGTCGAAGTACCGGCGCCGTCTGCCGGTGTGCTGGTTGAAATCGTGGCACAGGAAGGCGACACGGTCGAATTGAACGCGCTGCTCGGCCAGATTTCCAGCGATGGAGCTGGAGCCGCCCCTGCTGCGAAAAAGGAAGAAGCCAAGCCTGCTGCTGCTCCGGCTCCTGCGGCCGCAGCTTCGGCTCCTGCATCGTCGGGTCCCGCCATGCAGCCCGCGCCCGCCGCATCCAAGTTGCTTGCTGAAAACAACCTTTCCGCCGGTCAGGTCGAGGGTTCGGGCAAGCGCGGACAGGTGTTGAAGGGCGACGTTCTCGACGCTATCGCCAAGGGTGCTTCTGCAACCCCTGCACCAGCCGCCGCTGCGGCCCGTCCGGCATCTTCCGCTGATGACGCATCGCGCGAAGAACGCGTAAAAATGACCCGCCTGCGCCAGACGATTGCAAGGCGTCTCAAAGACGCGCAGAACACCGCAGCCATGCTCACGACCTACAACGAAGTCGACATGTCGGCCGTGATGGACCTGCGCAAGCGCTACAAGGACGTGTTCGAGAAGAAGCATGGTGTGAAGCTCGGCTTCATGGGCTTCTTCACCAAGGCCGTGACGCACGCGCTGAAAGAACTTCCGGCGGTTAATGCCGAGATCGATGGTACCGACATCATCTACAAGAACTTTGCCCATGTCGGCATGGCTGTCGGCACCGACAAAGGCCTTGTGGTCCCGGTCATCCGTGATGCCGACCAGTTGTCGATTGCAGGCGTTGAAAAGGAGCTGGGTCGTCTTGCCAAGGCAGCGCGTGACGGTTCGCTTTCGGTCGCCGACATGCAGGGCGGCACGTTTACCATCACCAATGGTGGTGTTTACGGCTCGCTGATGTCCTCGCCGATCCTCAATGCACCGCAGTCGGGCATTTTGGGCATGCACAAGATTCAGGAGCGTCCGGTCGTCGTTGGCGGTCAGATCGTCATTCGTCCAATGATGTATCTGGCACTCTCTTACGATCACCGCATCGTGGACGGCAAGGAAGCCGTGACCTTCCTCGTGCGCGTCAAGGAAAGCCTGGAAGATCCGGAACGTCTGGTTCTCGATCTTTAATTGTAGCGCTTGATCCCGAAAAGCTTTTGGCTTTTCGGGATGATAGTCTAAGGATCAAAGCCTATGGAGCCGGGTTTGTTGTCCATGTCGCCTTTTCTGCCCTTGATTGGCTGGAGTGTGGTCCTGCTTATGGTCCACATCTTCCTGCAGGGTTTTACGGCGACACGGGAACTCGGCTCAAAATGGAATGCCGGTCCGCGCGATGAAGGGCGTAAGCCAACCGGTCCACTGGCTGGACGTGCGGAGCGCGCATCCAACAATTTCCGCGAAACCTATCCGGCTTTCTTGGCACTGGCTCTGGCACTTGTGCTCAAGGGTGATGCTGAGAGCTGGGGGTTGTGCGGCGCATGGCTGTGGTTTGCTGGCCGTATCGTCTATATTCCGCTTTATCTGGCAGGCATTCCCTATATTCGCTCGGCTGTCTGGCTCGCGTCGCTGGCAGGGCTTGCGCTAATGTTTGCAGCCCTCGTCTTCTTTTGACGGTGATGGGGAAGTGAGGCGATAGGATGCATCCATATCTGTTCGAGCTGGCTTCGCTTATGGCGATCTTTGCCTTTGCCATCGTGTCGCCGGGGGCGGATCTCGCCATGGTCATCCGCCAGTCGTTGGTGCATGGACGCCGTGAAGCGATCATTACGAGTTTTGGCATCGGCGCGGCACTGATGATGCATGTCACCTATACGGTGCTGGGTCTTGGTCTCATCATCTCGCAGTCGATCTATCTGTTCAACATCGTCAAATGGTGCGGTGTCGCCTATCTGCTTTATATCGGTTTCAGGGCCTTGCGGGCGGGATCAACGAAGATCGAGGTCGATACAAGATCGGAAAATGCACATAAAAGGCAGAGTTTTGCAAAGGCTTTCGGGCTTGGTTTTGCCGCCAATGCGCTGAACCCCAAGGCGGTCTTCTTCTTCCTGTCGATTTTTTCGACCGTGGTACATGCGCATACACCGACCGAGGTCAAGCTTGGCTATGGTGTCGTGATGGCCGCAACGCTGATTGCCTGGTTTGTGAGTGTGAGCCTGTTCATGACCACGCCAAAGATGCGCGATGCATTTTCGCGTGCGTCGAAATGGATCGACAGGACCAGCGGCGTTGTATTCATTGCGCTTGGACTTAAACTTGCCACTGAAAAATCTATGTAAGAAGAATAGAATTCAGGATTTCAGCTGAATTTTCTGCCGCAAGGCTGAGGGAGAACAACGAATGCAGGCGATGCAAAAGATTTTCATGGTGGCTGCTGCTTCGGTCATTACAGTGTCGATTTTCTCCTCTGCGGCGCAGGCGGCCTGCACGCAGAACCGCGCCATCTACAAGGATCGCGATGGCGACTATACGTTGACGTTTCAGCCCGAGCAGCCCAACGATCTCAAGATGACTCCAGCGCCCACCAACGAGTTCACCATCACGACCGAAAACAAGCCTGATTTCAAGCTCAGCGGCATGGTGATCTGGCCCGAAGAGGGTGTCGCACGTCCTTACGCGCTGGTGACGTTCAATTGCAAAGGCGACGGTTCCAATACCGAAGATCTCGATGATTGCAGCCTCTGGCAGGGTGTCATCTATGCACTGAAGGAAGGGGCGGAAGCCGAGGTTCTGCCGAAAGCCGAAGAACCAGCGGCTTTAGCTGTGCTTCTGCCGGATCTCGTGACGGCACTCGACGGATATGATTTTGGTGCGGCCAAGCCGGAAAAGCCCCTTGATTGGGAGGTTTTCCGCTTTCAGGGTTGCACACCAGACGAAAACTGACCGGCTTTAAGCGTCGGTCATAGGAAACATTGAGACGAAGACTGAAAAGGGTAATTCAATGTCTTATGATGTGGTTGTCATCGGTACGGGTCCCGGCGGATATGTCGCTGCGATAAAGGCTGCACAGCTTGGCCTTTCCGTGGCTGTGGTCGAAAAGCGCAAGACTTTCGGTGGCACCTGCCTGAATGTCGGCTGCATTCCGTCGAAAGCGCTGCTGCATGCATCCGAAGTCTTTGCCGAAGCCGGTCATTCATTTGACACGCTGGGCGTTGAAGTGGGCAAGCCGAAACTCAATCTGGAAAAGATGCTCGCCCATAAGGACACGACCGTGAAGGCCAATGTCTCGGGCGTCGAATTTTTGTTCAAGAAGAACAAGATCAAGACCTTTATCGGCACCGGAAAAATTGTTGCCAAGGGCAAGGTTTCTGTGACCGCCGAAGATGGCAAGGTCGAAGAGATCGAAGCAAAAAACATCATTATCGCCACGGGTTCCGATGTCGCTGGTATTCCGGGTGTTAAGGTCGATATTGACGAGAAGGTTATCGTGTCCTCGACCGGTGCGCTTTCGTTTGACAAGGTGCCGGGCAATCTCGTTGTCGTTGGCGGCGGTGTGATCGGTCTGGAACTGGGGTCCGTCTGGGCCCGTCTTGGCGCAAAAGTGACGGTTGTCGAATATCTCGACAAGGTGCTTGGCGCGATGGATGGCGAGGTTTCAAAGCAGTTCCAGCGTCTTCTGGAAAAGCAGGGCATTGCCTTCAAATTGAGTGCCAAGGTGACGGGCGTGGAAAAATCGGGCAAGGGTGCAAAGGTGACCTTCGAGCCGGTCAAGGGTGGCGAAGCTGAAACGCTCGACGCCGATGCCGTTCTCATCTCCACTGGCCGCCGCCCCTATACGGACGGTCTTGGCCTTGCCGAGGCAGGCGTCAACCTCGATGAACGCGGTCGCGTGGCAATCGACGGCCACTGGCGCACCAATGTCGAAGGCATTTATGCCATCGGCGATGTGGTGCAGGGGCCGATGCTCGCGCACAAGGCGGAAGATGAAGGCATTGCCGTTGCCGAAATCATCGCCGGTCAGGCCGGTCATGTGAATTTCGATGTCATTCCAAGCGTCGTTTACACGCAGCCGGAAGTAGCCTCCGTCGGCAAGACCGAGGAAGAACTGAAAGCTGCCGGTATCGACTACAAGATCGGCAAGTTTCCATTCACCGCCAATGGCCGTGCGCGCGCTATGCAGCATACGGATGGGTTTGTGAAAATCCTCGCCGACAAGGCAACGGATCGCGTGTTGGGCGCGCATATTCTGGGCTATAATGCCGGTGAAATGATCCATGAACTGGCGGTTCTGATGGAGTTTGGCGGCTCGTCGGAAGATCTGGCGCGGACCTGCCACGCGCATCCGACCATGTCTGAAGCGGTGCGCGAATCAGCGCTTGCGACTTTTGCAAAACCGATCCACATGTAATATAATATCGCGATGATTATGATTCATCGAGATTTGGTTAAGCCCCTGTGGCGATTGAACATTTTCAAGGCGTGATGCGTCAGCATCAAAGCCGCCTTGGTATAAATGATAAGGCCCGCGCAAGCGGGCCTTTCTTTTCTGTATTGTCGTCTATTGCTGGTTTGCCGGTGGGCTCGGCGGAGCAGGTGTTGCCGGTTCACTCTGGGTCGCAGGCGGCGGTGGTGCTGAGGTGTCGGTTCCACTGTCACCCCTATAAAAGAAATAACCGATCAGCAGAACGGCGACGAGCAACACAGCCACAAGAAGATAGCTGCTGCCACCGCGTGTTGGCTGAGGCGGCATCCCTGTCGGGTCGGCAAGCCTCGGATCGGTATTGACAGGGTTCGGCCTTGCATCGTTTCGTGGATCAAGCGGGTCAACCATTGCACACTCCTCCATTGCGTCTCGATAATAACGCGAGCGAAAAAGGATTGTTCCGTTTAACCGGTTTCAGAGCGGCGACAGGCTGTAGCCTTTGGCGCGGAGAAGTTCGACCAACCCTTCCTGACCCGGCAGATGCAGCGCACCCACCGCAATGAAAACATTGCCCTGTTCAAGCAAGGGCAGGGCACGTTCCGCCATGGTGTGGTTGCGGTCGGTGATCAGCACTTTCTGGAACAGATCATAATCAGCGTCCGTCAGATCATCGGGTGCCAGTTTGCGCAAGGCAGGCATGATCAGTCCCGTTTCACCTTGAAGATAGAGTTGCAATGTGGTTTCCATCGCATCTTCAAGCTGATCACCATAATCGACCATGGCAATAAAATTGCGGATTTGGAAATCGAGCGGTAACCGCTCGACGGCTGCGAATTGTTCGGCAGTGGTTTCCAGCCCTTCTATCGGGCGGCCTTCGGCTTGCGCATCGGTTGCAAGCACGATGTCGAGCATTTTTTGGCCGCGCCCGGTCCGCTCGCGTTCGCATTGCGGCAGCATCAACATGCTGGAGAGCACAAAAGGCTTCATCTTGCCGACCGCATCGAGCACAAAGCCACGTTCGGCGAGCTTTTGTTCGATCTCCGTCACTTTTTCCGGCGGCAGGTGCGATTTCAGCGTGCTGCCATCGGTGAAAAGCAGCAGATCGGGCTGTTCAACGCGGATGCGCAAAAAAGTCTTGGGATCGATGATATCTGCGGCCTCAATCACCACCTTGTCCGCAGCTTGATAAGCACTCGTTACGGATGGCGGCAGGTCCAGCACACGCGGATCGCTGAAATGGATGGTGCCGAAGAGATACGAGGGGGCTACTCCATCTTTTTCGATCTTCCAGATGCGACCGCGATGATTGGGAATGGCTGCGGCTTCCTTCTGCAATGCGTCCCACGTGGTGGGGTCGGTCTTTTTCAGCGAATCGAGCAGATTGACGCCGCGCGTGGTGCAGGTCGGATCGCTTTCGTTTGCATTGGCGTTGAGCGGACCGGCAAACACGGCGCAGAGGAGAAAGAAGAACAGCTTTTTCATGGCCGCACTATAGATGCTTTTGTGCCTGAATACAGATTGAAATTAAGCGCGGGGATGTGCCTTGTCGTAGACTTCGAGCAGGCGTTCGGTATCGACGCCGGTATAGACCTGTGTCGTGGAAAGGCTGGCATGGCCGAGCAGTTCCTGAATGGTGCGCAGATCACCACCGCGTCCGAGAAGATGCGTGGCAAAGGAATGGCGCAACGCATGCGGGGTTGCGCTGTCGGGAAGTCCCAGACCGGCACGAAGTTTTTGCATTTCACGCTGGATGATGGCGGCATGAAGAACGCCGCCTTTGGCACCGCGAAACAACGGCTTGTCGGCGGAAAGATCAAAAGGGCAAAGTTCGCGATATTGTGCCACCGCACGATAGACAATCGGCAGCAAGGGCACGAGCCGCGCCTTGTTGCCCTTGCCGGTGATGGTGATCGACAGGGCCGAGGCGTCAGAGAGCGCATCGCCCATAAGCCCAAGCGCTTCGGAAATCCGCAGACCACAGCCGTAAAGAAGCGTCAGGACGGCGGCATTGCGTGCGGCAATCCACGGCTCCTCTGCCATTTGCTCATTGGCGGCAACAACGCGGCGGGCATCATCGGCGGTCAGCGGTTTGGGCAGCGATTTGGGTTGTCGGGGCGCCCGTATGGCGCTGGCACCGGCGGCATTGGCAAGTCCGCGTTTTTCGAGATGGCGCAAAAGCGAGCGGATACCGGCCAGCCCACGCCCGAGCGTGCGTGCGCCTGCACCGTCATTGCGGCGGTTGGCAAGAAAGGAGCGAAGGTCAGCTACGCGCAGGTTGCTGATTTCCTTCAGCGAGGGCGGTTCGCCCATATGTGCCGTCAGAAAATGCAGAAATTGCCGTGTATCGCGCTCATAGGCATCAAGCGTATTGGTGGAGAGGCGGCGCGTGTCTTTGAGCGTCTTCAGCCATTCTTCACGTGCCGCCGCCAGATCAGCGCGGGCCGGGATAAGAATTTCACTCTTTGTCGTCATTTCAGTGCGCCGCCATAAGTTGAAGACGTAGTCTGACAGCGATAAGTTTCGGCCTCGTAAATGCGAAAGCCGCATTTTTCTTGGACCTTGGCGCTGGAATTGAGTAAGCGATAGATGAATTGCAGCCAGAAACGGAATAATCCATGCCGCGTCCACAAAACCCGATCCAGCTCGCCGTCATTGGTGCCGCGCAAGGCATACGCGGTGAAGTCCGGGTCAAGACCTTTACCGACGATCCATTGGCGATTGCCGATTACGGTCTGCTTTATGACGAGGCGGGGAAGGCTTATGAAATCCTTGAAGCCCGGCCGGCCAAGACGGTTGTCGTGGTGCGTTTCAAGGGCATCAACGACCGCAATGCCGCAGAAGCGCTCAACGGGACTGCGCTTTATATCGACCGTTCGCAACTGGCTGACGATGATCTCGATGAGGATGAATATTTCCATACCGATCTGATCGGCCTTGCGGCAATCGACGCGGAAGGCAAGGATTATGGCGTGGTAAGCGCCCTGTTCGATTTTGGCGGTGGTGATCTCATCGAGCTGAGCCAGAAGGGCAAGCGTCCCATGCTCATCCCGTTTACCGAAGCCGCCGTGCCGGAAATTGATTTTGACAAGGGTGTGCTTGTTGTTGATCCCGTTGCTGCAGGTCTGATCGCTGATGACGGAGATGATGATCAAACCGGGCGGCCAAAAAAATCATGACCGGCCTACAGTCTGACAAACAACCTGAAGCCAACGGTTTTCATGCATCGGTGCTGACACTTTACCCGGAAATGTTTCCGGGGCCGCTCGGTATTTCGCTTGCGGGCAAGGCGCTTGGTGAGCGCAAATGGCAACTGGATACCGTACATATCCGCGATTTTGCCGAAGGTCGCCATCGTATGGTCGATGACACACCTTCTGGCGGTGGTGCCGGGATGGTCATGAAGCCTGATGTGGTGGCACGCGCACTCGACAGCGTTGCTGATGAGCGTCCGATGCTGCTCATGACCCCGCGTGGAAAGCCTTTGACGCAACAGCGTGTGCGCGAACTGGCCGCAGGGCCGGGGGCCATTGTTCTTTGCGGGCGTTTTGAGGGCGTGGATGAACGGGTGATCCAAGCGCGCAATCTCGAAGAGGTTTCGATCGGCGATTATATTCTCTCGGGCGGCGAGACGGCAGCCATTGTTTTGCTTGATGCCATTGTGCGGCTTTTGCCCGGCGTGATGGGAAATCAACAATCAGGCGAGACGGAAAGTTTCGAAACCGGGCTTCTGGAACATCCCCATTATACCCGCCCGCAAGTCTGGGAAGACCGGTCGATCCCCGATATATTAACCTCCGGCAATCATGGGGCCATCGATAAATGGCGTCACGCCGAGGCCGAACGCATCACCCGCGAAAGGCGTCCTGATCTCTGGGAAGCCTATTGCGAGCGCAAGAAATAATGACCAAGCTTTTTATAAACTATCAAAAGCGGTTGGATGAGTTGGGCCCACCTTATGGCGGCGAGCCGCTGCCTTCAGAGGTAATAGACGCCTATAAGGGGCGTCTTCCCGATACGTTTCTCGATTTTTGGCGTGTCTGTGGATTGGGCAAATGGCTCAAGGGCTATTTCCAGCTCTGCAATCCGGAAAAGTATAAGCGAATTCTTCGTTCTGTCTTTGAAGGCGACCGCGATTTCGACCCTGAAATTACCCATACGCTAGGGTTTTCTGCTTTCGGGGAAATACTGGCTTGGAATGAACAATATCGTATCGTTAAAATCGATACATTGAACAATTCCGTCAGCTGCGGAGCGCTGTTCAAACCGAAACCTGATATCAGTTTGGATGTAAGCCTGGGTGTGGGAATTGGGAATGTCAATGCAACATCCTATGACTTACCCAACCAGTCCGGCAAGCCGATGTTCAAACGCCTTCTGAAAGCCTGTGGCGAGCTTGATTTCGGGCAGATTTATGTCCCAAAGCTCCATCCCTCGCTGGGAGGCGCTCTTATCGTTGAAAACTTTCGCCCGGCGGACGCTCTCGTTGCCATGAGCATTGCTGAGCAAAGCCAAGCCTTCACGCTCTATAATACGACGATTCCCAGCGTTCCCGCCGTTCGCTTTATCGGGAACTAAATCAGAATATCGGAAGGTTGTATTTTAAAGTGGCTTCCGCATCCGGCTGAGACCGGATATCGCAGATGCTGCGGGGATCGTGTATTGATTCATTTGTCTCAATAGTGTATTGCCGCGCCAGTTCGGGGAAAACCGGACATATTTTATCTATGTCGGACGAAGCCCGACATCCGCAAACCAATAAATGGTGTACCGCTCCTGCCTGATTGTTCGGGCATAGCTGCAAGGCCAAAGGTGCCTGGTAGCAAGCGCAGAGCGCTCTGACTGTTTGAGAAGAACTCAAGAAGGAAAAGACGATGAATATCATTCGTCAGCTTGAAGCCGAACAGGCAGCAAAGATTGAAGAAAAGCGCAAGCTTCCCGCATTCCAGCCCGGCGACACTGTTCGCGTTCAGGTCCGCGTGACCGAAGGTACGCGTACGCGCGTGCAGGCCTATGAAGGTCTCTGCATTGCCCGTTCCGGCGCCGGCCTCAATGAAAACTTCACCGTTCGCAAGATTTCCTACGGCGAAGGCGTGGAGCGCGTATTCCCGGTTTATTCGCCGATCGTTGAAGGCGTTGAAGTTGTTCGCCGCGGTAAGGTCCGTCGCGCGAAGCTTTACTACCTGCGTGGCCTGACCGGTAAGGCAGCGCGTATCGCAGAAAAGAAAGACAATCGCTCCAAGGCCGAGCGCGAAGCTGACAAGCGCGCCGCTGAACGCGATGCCGCCGCTGCCAAGGCTGCCGCCGCAGAATAATATTCCCTATCAGGAATGCGAAAAGGCGGCCTTCGGGTCGCCTTTTTTGTTTACCAGAGACACGCTATTTTGGTAATATGTGCCATTATTCAGGATGATATTCGTAATATTCTTACTGCGACACCCTGTTGCGGTTGCAGTTTCTTGACGAATTGCAGCGGCAGGTGCATATGACAGCCAAGTTAAGAACCGTTCAAAGGAACCCTCGCAATGAGCGCGCCGCGTACACTTTATGACAAGATCTGGGACGACCATGTAGTGGATCAGCAGGACGATGGTACCTGCCTCCTTTATATTGATCGCCATCTTGTGCACGAAGTGACCAGCCCGCAGGCTTTTGAAGGTCTGCGCATGGCAGGCCGCAAGGTGCGCCATCCCGAGAAAACTCTGGCTGTGGTCGATCATAATGTGCCGACCTCGCCGGATCGCATCAACGGTATCAAGAACGAGGAAAGCCGCATTCAGGTCGAGGCTTTGGCCAAGAATGCCGCTGATTTCGGCGTTGAATATTATTCCGAGCGTGACCGCCGCCAGGGCGTTGTGCATATCGTTGGCCCCGAACAGGGCTTTACGCTTCCGGGCATGACGATTGTCTGTGGCGACAGCCATACCTCGACCCATGGTGCCTTCGGCTCGCTGGCGCATGGTATTGGCACGTCGGAAGTGGAACACGTTCTGGCAACGCAGACGCTGATCCAGAAAAAGGCCAAGAACATGCTGGTGCGTGTCGATGGCGAACTTGCGCCGGGCGTCACCGCCAAGGACATTACCCTTGCGATTATCGGTGAGATCGGAACCGCAGGCGGCACCGGCTATGTCATCGAATATGCGGGTGATGCCATTCGCTCGCTGTCGATGGAAGGCCGCATGACGGTCTGCAACATGTCGATCGAGGGCGGTGCCCGCGCCGGTCTGATTGCACCGGACGAGACGACATTCGCCTACATCAAGGACAAGCCGCGCGCGCCGAAAGGCGAGGCGCTTGAGCAGGCGATTGCATACTGGAAGACACTGCACTCGGACGAAGGTGCGCATTTCGACAAGATCGTCGAACTGGATGCGGCAAAGATTTCGCCGGTCGTCTCATGGGGATCTTCGCCTGAAGACGTGGTGTTCGTGACCGACAGCGTTCCCAACCCGGACGAAATCACCGATGAAACCAAGCGTGCATCCAAATGGCGCGCGCTCGACTATATGGGGCTGAAGCCGGGTACGAAGATCACCGATATTGCGATTGATCGCGTGTTTATCGGTTCGTGCACCAATGGCCGTATCGAGGATTTGCGCGATGCCGCCCGCATGGCTGCAGGCAAAAAAGTTGCCGCGGGCGTGAGTGCCATGATCGTGCCGGGTTCGGGGCTGGTCAAGGAACAGGCGGAAGCCGAAGGTCTCGACAAGATTTTCATTGAAGCAGGTTTTGACTGGCGTGAGCCGGGCTGCTCGATGTGCCTTGCCATGAATGATGATCGCCTGAAGCCGGGTGAGCGTTGTGCATCGACCTCGAACCGCAATTTCGAGGGTCGTCAGGGTTTTAAAGGCCGCACACATCTGGTCTCGCCTGCCATGGCAGCGGCTGCGGCCATCGCTGGACATTTTGTCGATATCCGCAACTGGAACTAAGTTTTTATCGTCTTGTACCAGAAAGCCGCCGGTTTCCCCGGCGGCTTTTTTGTTTGGGGATACCAATCTGTGGAGCGTGAATAATTTCGTAAGAGGTGCAACTGCATTTAAATCGAATTAGATGCATGCTTTTCGCATGTCCTTGAAAACAGTTGCAAAATTGCTCTCTATTTCGCCATAGGGTGCTTTACCTTTGCCCCAAACGACGGCTAGAATTGTGCGACCTCTTTGAAGTCCTGACGTTTTACATGAACGCGATGCAGGGCATAAATGACAGGGATTGTCTCAATGACTACAGAACATGCCGTCGATATTGCGTTTCTTCATCTGCGCGATGCGCACGACCTCGCACCCTTGCTTGCCAGCTATACGCAGGCCTTGAAGCGCGGTGCGCCGCGCCGGCCTGACGATTTTTATGCCGAACACCTGTTGCAGGATCGTGCGGCGGAAATTCTGGGAGCAAGCGTTGACGGCAATCTGGTGGGTTTCGTTATTTTCTACGATCTGCCGGACCCTGTCTCCGGCCTGCGCGCCGGACAGGTGGATCATATCTATGTCCATCATGATCATCGCGGCAAAGGCATCGCCAAGGCGCTGATCGACGTGCTTGCCGACAAGGCGGAAGAGCGCTCCTGGTCGAAGCTCGTGCTCAACGCACCACGGGTGCCGGAAGACGGTCGCAAGCTCTATGAGCAGATCGCAACGGCAGCCGACTGGTCGAGCTATGTGATTCGATTCGGCAATTAAGCCGCTCCGCAAAAGTGGATGAAATTACACATGTTTTTGCGGATTGTGGACTTCAAACGATTGAAGTCCACAATCACGCGAAAGTGTCGCTATGGTGCGACCAATTGTTAGCCTTTTGGTGAAAAAGCTTCTTTGACGTGGTGGTAAAAGCGCAGTAGAAAGCGCCACATAGACCGTATGCCACGGCCTTGCCATATTTCTTGGGTCGCGCAGAGCGGGATAAATTCACTCCCTTGCGTCTTGCGCACAACCCAGCCCGGGTTGCAACAACCCGTCATCTGGTCCGCTGAGCGTTTTTTGCGCAGACGGGTCAGCGAGGAACCGTCAGGGAAGCACGAGTGCCATGACACAAACGACTGTAACACGCCAGCGTCCTTTGTCGCCGCATCTGTCCATTTACAAGCCCAAAATCACCATGACGATGTCGATCGTGCATCGCATTACAGGTGCAGCACTTTATTTCGGTACGCTGCTTCTCGCCGCATGGCTGATTGCTGCCGCTGTGAGCGAAGAGGCTTTTAATTGCGTGAATGCGCTTTATGGCTCCTGGATCGGCCTGCTTGTGCTTTTTGGCTATACCTGGGCGCTGCTGCATCATCTGGCAGGCGGCGTGCGCCATTTCATCTGGGATATGGGTGCGGGTCTTGAAAAGCATACGGCAACCAAAATTGCCGCGATTACCCTGATTTTCTCATTGGCTGCGACCGTGCTCATCTGGGCCGGCGTGTTTTTGCTGCGCTGAAAGGATGACTCATATGGGTGATATGCGTACGCCTCTCGGCAAGGTTCGCGGTCTTGGTTCGGCCAAGGAAGGCACAGGCCATTTCTGGTATCAGCGCATGAGTGCGGTAGCGCTTGTGCCGCTGGTTGTGTTCTTCATCGTTCTTATCATATCCCTGCACGGCGCAAGCTATGGGCAAGTGCGCGACGCCCTTTCCCATCCGCTGACGGCCATCATCATGGCTTTGTTCGTGCTGACCGGCGTTTATCACATGCGTTTGGGCATGCAGGTTATTATTGAAGATTATATTCATAGCGAAGGCATGAAGATCGTACTGGTAATGCTCAACACCTTCTTTGCGGCGGTGGTTGGCTTTGCCTGCGTTTTTGCGATCCTCAAGCTGAGCTTCGGAGGTTGATAGCCCGATGGCTAGTGCAGTAAACAATGCAGCGCCTGCTGCGGGGGCTAAGTCCTACAAATTTGTCGATCACAAGTTCGATGTCGTCGTGGTCGGCGCCGGTGGCGCAGGCTTGCGTGCAACGCTCGGCATGGCCGAACAGGGGCTGAAGACCGCCTGCATCACCAAAGTGTTTCCGACCCGCTCGCACACGGTTGCAGCGCAGGGTGGCATTGCCGCTTCGCTCAAGAACATGGGCCCGGACAGCTGGCAGTGGCACATGTACGATACCGTCAAGGGATCGGACTGGCTGGGCGACACCGACGCCATGGAATATCTGGCGCGTGAAGCCCCTGCCGCCGTCTATGAGCTTGAACATTACGGCGTGCCGTTCTCGCGTACCGAAGAAGGCAAGATTTATCAGCGCCCCTTCGGCGGTCATATGCAGAATTTTGGTGACGGCCCGCCTGTGCAGCGCACCTGTGCTGCCGCCGACCGTACCGGACACGCGATCCTGCACACGCTTTATGGTCAGTCGCTTAAAAACAATGCGCAGTTCTTCATCGAATATTTCGCGCTTGATCTGATTATGACCGATGGGGTCTGCACCGGCGTCGTAGCATGGAACCTTGATGACGGCACCATTCATCGCTTTGCCGCCAAGATGGTGGTCATGGCGACGGGCGGTTATGGCCGCGCCTATTTCTCGGCGACCTCCGCGCATACCTGCACGGGTGACGGCGGTGGCATGGTGGCGCGTACCGGCCTGCCATTGCAGGACATGGAATTCGTGCAGTTCCATCCGACTGGCATTTACGGCGCAGGCTGCCTCATTACCGAAGGCGCACGCGGCGAAGGCGGTTATCTTGTCAACTCCGAAGGTGAGCGCTTCATGGAGCGCTACGCGCCATCCGCCAAGGATCTGGCCTCGCGTGACGTTGTCTCGCGCTGCATGACCATGGAAATCCGTGCCGGGCGCGGTGTGGGCCGCAACAAGGATCACATCTTCCTGCATCTTGATCATCTCGATCCGGCTGTTCTGCATGAGCGTCTGCCGGGTATTTCGGAATCGGCCAAGATTTTCGCAGGCGTGGACCTGACCAAGGAGCCAATCCCGGTTCTGCCGACGGTTCATTACAATATGGGCGGTATTCCGACAAATTACTGGGGCGAAGTGCTCAATCCGACACTGGATGATCCGGATCGCGTACAGCCCGGTCTGATGGCTGTCGGCGAAGCCGGTTGCGCGTCGGTGCATGGTGCCAACCGTCTTGGCTCCAACTCACTGATCGATCTTGTGGTGTTTGGCCGTGCGGCGGCGATCCGCGCCGGTCAGGTCATCGACCGCAATTCCAAAATACCCGATATCAACGAAGCGGCTGTTGAAAAGATCATGGATCGTTTTGACCGTCTTCGTTATGCCAACGGCTCGACGCCGACGGCCGTGCTGCGCGAAAAAATGCAGCGCACCATGCAGGAAGACGCAGCCGTGTTCCGCACGTCTGAATCGCTCAAGCAGGGTTGCGAGCGCATGGCGGCAATCTGGAAAGAGATGCCGGATGTAAAAGTTTCGGACCGTTCGATGATCTGGAATTCCGATCTCGTCGAGACGCTGGAACTCGAAAACCTAATGGCCAATGCCATGGTGACGGTGGTTTCCGCCGAAGCGCGTCAGGAAAGCCGCGGCGCCCATGCGCATGAGGATTTTCCGGATCGCAACGATGCCGAATGGCGCAAACACACACTGTCGTGGCTGTCGCCGGACGGTGATGTGAAGCTTGATTATCGCCCCGTGCATCTCGATCCGCTGACGACCGAGGCGGAAGGTGGCATTGATCTCGCCAAGATTGCGCCCAAGAAGCGCGTTTACTGATCGGGGACATGAGCAATGGTTGAACTCGTACTTCCCAAGAATTCCCGCCCGCAGGAAGGCAAGACATGGCCGCGCCCCGATGGTGCCAGCAATGTCACGGAATTCCGCATTTATCGCTGGTCGCCCGATGACGATGAAAATCCGAGCATCGACACCTATTATGTCGATCGTGACGATTGCGGCCCGATGGTGCTCGACGGTCTTCTCTATATCAAGAACAAGATCGATCCGACGCTGACGCTGCGCCGTTCGTGCCGCGAAGGCATTTGCGGATCGTGTGCCATGAACATCGATGGCGCCAATACGCTTGCCTGCACCAAGGGCATGGACGACATCAAGGGGGCCATCAAGGTCTATCCGCTGCCGCATATGCCGGTGGTGAAAGACCTCGTGCCGGACCTCAACAATTTCTACGCCCAGCACCGTTCGATCGAGCCATGGCTCAAGACGGTATCGCCGGAGCCGCAGAAGGAATGGCTGCAAAGCCATGACGACCGCCAGAAGCTCGACGGGCTTTATGAATGCATCCTGTGCGCCTGCTGCTCGACCTCATGCCCGAGCTATTGGTGGAACGGTGATCGTTATCTTGGTCCTGCCGTGCTGTTGCAGGCCTATCGCTGGCTGATCGACAGTCGCGATGAGGCCAAGGGTGAGCGTCTCGATAATCTGGAAGACCCGTTCCGGCTTTATCGTTGCCATACCATCATGAACTGTACGCAGACCTGTCCCAAGGGGTTGAACCCCGCCAAGGCGATTGCCGAAATCAAGAAGATGATGGTCGAACGCCGCGTTTAAGCATTTAAAAAGGGAGAGCATGGCTCTCCCTTTTTGTTTGTCCGTCTTGATCTTTGCTTAAGCGAAGATATGTGTTGTAGAAGAAATCAATAAGAGACGAGGCGGCGATGCTCGATCATATCGGCTTCAATATTTCCAGCATGCCAAAATCATCTGCGTTCTATGATGCGGCTTTGGCGCCGCTTGGTATCACCCGCGCCATGGAATTTGGCGACTGGCTGGGGTATGGCCGCAACGGCAAGCCGGAATTCTGGATTGGCAAACAGAAGGGCGCAAAACTGCAAGGTGTGCTTCATGTCGCCTTTTCGGCTGGCACCCGATCCGAGGTCGACAGATTTTACGAAGCGGCGATGGCTGCTGGCGGTAAAGACAACGGCAAGCCGGGCATCCGCGAACATTATCATCCCGATTATTATGCAGCTTTCGTGTTTGACCCCGATGGTCATAATATCGAGGTCGTTTGCCATCTGCCGGAATGAACGTGGCTTAACGCCGCTTATCAGACGAGTTTCGCGTTCAGTGTCACTTCGATGGCACCAAGCGCTTTTGAGAGCGGGCAGGATTCCTTTGCTTTATTGGCCAGAGACGAGAAATCTTCCTGCGCAATATTTGGTACATGTGCCTGAAGTGTCAGCGCACTGCGGGTGATCTCGAAGCCGCCGCCATCAGCAGGTTTGACCGTGACTGCCGCCGTGGCTTCCAGCTTTTCAGGCGGTGTACCGTTTTCGGTAAGCATGGCTGAAAGCTGCATGGCAAAACAACCGGCATGGGCGGCACCCAGCAGCTCTTCCGGATTGGTGCCAGAACGTCCGCTTTCGTCCTCGAAACGGGCCTTGAAATCGTAGGGCAGGTCTTTCAGCGCACCACTTTGGCTGTTGAGCGTGCCTTTGCCTTCCTTGAGCGTGCCTTGCCAGACTGCGGTTGCTTTTCTGTCCATTGCAAAACTCCTTTTCAATGATGGTTCGATCATCGATATAGGGCGCTTGCGTCAGGCTTCCAGCCTTTTTCTCAGATAGCGTCACCCTGCAAAAGGCGTGGGGACTTGTCTGAAAGACCTGCTGCCTGTCTTGTGAAAAAGCTTTTGAGGCTTGGCACGCGGTCGACCAATCCCAATCCAATATCGCGCACCGAGCGGATGGCGGGATTATCATTGGAGAAAAGCCGCGTCAGCACATCGGTGGTGACGCCCATTTGCACGGTCTCGAAACGACGCCAGCTCTGATAGCGCTCAAGCGCTGCAAAGGAGCCGATATCGAGGCCCAAGCGATCTGTTTCGACAATCACTTCGGCAATGGCTGCGGCATCGCGGAAGCCGAGGTTAAGGCCCTGTCCGGCGATTGGATGAATACGGTGGGCGGCATCGCCAATCAGCGCGAAGCGCGGTTTGATGAAATCACGCGCCAGTGTGAGGCCAAGCGGAAAGGCGCGGCGCGGACCTTCGACCTTCAGTGCGCCCAGCCGATGGCCGAACCGCTGTTCGAGTTCGATATCGAAAACGAAATCGTCTTCACGGATGAGCCGTTCGGCATCAGCCGTGCGTTCGGTCCAGACCAGCGAGCTGCGATTGCCTTTAAGCGGCAGGATTGCGAAGGGACCGGATGGCAAAAAATGTTCGTCGGCGCGTCCGCCATGCGGCTTCTCATGGGCCACATTGCAGACGATGCCTGACTGCCCATACTCCCAGTTCACCGTCTTGATCCCGGCCTGATCGCGCAGGCGTGAACGTGCTCCATCGGCGGCGATCAGCAGCCGGGACTGGATTGTCTCACCGTTTGACAACGACACGGAAACCGATTCGGCACCGGTTTCGAAATGATCGACACTTGTGGCCTCCAGAAAGTCGATACCAAGTGCTGCAGCCTTGTTGTGAAGTGCCATATTCAGCACCCGGTTTTCCACCATATGCGCAAAAGGTTCGCCCGGTTCCACATCGCCGGAAAAGGTCAGGAAGACGGGGCGTACCGGATCGGAGACACGCGAATCGGTGATCACCATTTCAGTGATCGGCTGTGCGTCAGCCGCGATTTCCTGCCAGCAACCAAGCTGGGTGAGCATGCGGGTTGCGGCGGCTGCGATGGATGAGGCGCGCGGGTCGGTTTTCCAGGCCCCCGCAGGCGCGCCATCGACAACGGTCACGGAAAGATGAGGCGCTGCGGATTTGACCGCGACTGCCGCAACGAGGCCGACATAACCGCCGCCTGCGACAAGCAAGTCGGTGTTGCGGGGGCTGGTCTGTTTGGCAGGCATTGGCGTATCCTTTCCACATCAATCATGGATTACTTCAGCAGGAACGATGCTTGACACAGTTCAGGCATCCGGCACAAACATGAAGCACATGTTGCATATCATATAGGGTCGCAGGAGGCAGGCTGTCCATGTCCGATCAAGAAAACGCTGAAAAACAGCAGACAAACGCTATGCGTGAACTCCTGTCGCTTCTCGATCTTGAGACGCTGGAGATGGATCTTTTTCGTGGCAACAGCCCGCAAGTCGGCTGGCAGCGGGTTTTTGGCGGACAGGTGATTGGGCAGGCGCTGATTGCTGCCCAGCGCACCGTCGAGCCAGAACGGCATGTTCATTCGCTGCACGCCTATTTCATGCAGCCGGGCGACCCCAAAATTCCGATCATTTTCGAGGTCGAACGTATTCGTGACGGTTCCAGCTTCAACACCCGCCGCGTGCTTGCCAAGCAGCACGGCAAGGGCATTTTCGCCCTTTCCGCCTCGTTTCAGGTTGATGAGGGTGGTCTTGATCACCAGATCGCAATGCCTGAAGGCATTCTTCCGCCCGAACAATTGCTGGGCGACCGCGACATCAAGGAACAATATCTCGACATGGCGCCTGCCAATGTGCGCAAATATTGGGAGCAGGAGCGACCGATTGAAATCAAGCCGGTGTCGCTGGCGCATTATTTCTCGCGCGAAAAACTCGATCCGGTTCAATATGTCTGGGTTCGGGCCGCGGGTGTCGTGCCCGATGATCGGGGGCTGCAAGCCGCGATCCTCGCCTATCTGTCGGACATGACGCTGCTTGATACCTCGCTTCATCCGCATGGGCGCTCGATTTTCGACCGCGATTTGCAGGTTGCAAGCCTCGATCATGCCATGTGGTTTCATCGCCCGTTCAGGCTCGATGACTGGTTGCTTTACGCGCAGGACACACCAAGCGCTTCGGGCGCGCGCGGCTTTAACCGGGGATCGCTTTATACGCGCGACGGCATTCTGGTGGCTTCAGTCACGCAAGAAGGCCTCATCCGTGTGCATGAAAAAGAGAAGTGATTAAAAAATAATCACTCAAATTTTTGGTGATTAAATATTGGTCAATTACTGTAAGGCATTGTTTTGCGGCTGTTGAAACGAAGCCGAAATCCTGAATCATCTGAATCGGTTAGCCGATAAATGTCTGTTTATTGCCGGTCTCAAATCCCGCAATAAAGGGACTTTGACAGAAAATATCGTTTTGCTTCCAAAAATCTGCGCCATGAAACTGCGGTTGGCACGATTTTTGTTTCTCTCCTATCGAACCGGTCTTTTCAGCGCAGCCGCGTTTGAAACCGCCCTTCGACGGAGATAATCGATGCTCATAACACAAAGATTAAAGCACACGGCTTTTGCCACCCTGCCAGCGCTGCTCGTTCTGGCAAGCACGGCTATGGCGCAAGACGCCGAGCCTGCCCCGACCCTTGATACGGGCGATACAGCGTGGATGCTGACCTCAACGGCGCTTGTGCTGATGATGACCATTCCCGGACTGGCACTTTTTTATGGCGGCATGGTGCGCAAGAAAAACGTGCTGTCGACGGTGATGCAGAGTTTTGCCGTCACCTGCCTCATGTCGGTCTTGTGGATGGTCGCGGGCTATTCGCTGGCCTTTACCGATGGCGGCTCGCTCAACGCCTATATTGGCGGCTTCTCGAAAGCTTTCTTCTCCGGTGTGACGATGGATTCGCTTTCGGGCACCATTCCTGAATATCTTTTCATCGTCTTCCAGATGACCTTTGCGATTATCACGCCAGCACTCATTGCCGGTTCGTTTGCCGAGCGCATGAAGTTTTCCTCCATGCTGGTGTTCCTCACGCTTTGGCTGTTCATCGTCTATATCCCGGTCGCCCATTGGGTCTGGGGCGGCGGTTTCCTTGGCTCTGACGGCGTTCTCGACTTTGCCGGCGGTACGGTCGTGCATATCAATGCCGGTGTCGCCGGTCTGGTGGCAGCGCTCATCATCGGCAAGCGCGATGGTTACGGCCAGACCAACATGGCGCCGCATAACCTCGTTCTGTCGGTCATCGGTGCTGCCCTTCTGTGGGTCGGCTGGTTCGGCTTCAATGCGGGTTCTGCGGCCGGTGCCAATTCGCTGGCAGCCGTTGCCATGCTCAACACGCAGGTCGCGACCGCTGGTGCAGCCCTTGCCTGGATGTTTGCGGAATGGGCAATTTCCGGCAAGCCAAGCATTTTGGGCATTATTTCAGGTGCCGTGGCCGGTCTTGTTGCCGTCACGCCTGCTGCAGGCTTCGTCAATCCGACGGGTGCGCTGATCCTTGGTATCGTTGCCGGTGCGATCTGCTACGTGGCTGCCGTCAAGATCAAGCATGCGCTTGGCTATGACGATTCGCTCGATGCTTTTGGTGTGCATGGTGTCGGTGGTTTTGTCGGCGCTGTTCTGACTGGCCTCTTTGCCGATACGGCGATCAATGCGGCCGGTGAAGGCGCATCCATGGGCAAGCAGTTTTTTGGTGCAGCGATCACGGTTGTTTATACTGCGGTTGCAACGGCGATCATTCTCTATGTGGTTAAGGCGATCATGGGGCTGCGTCCCAGCAAGCAGGCCGAACTTGAAGGCCTCGACATCGCGCTGCATGGTGAATCCGTTCAGTAAAACAATCGTCCTCCCAAGGACTGGAAAAGGCGCGGGAAACCGCGCCTTTCCTATTTTGTGCGCAAGCTCTGGATGGTTAATGGGGAATTAACCATCGCTGATTTAGGATCGCCCCGATCAATTGCGCCCGATGCGATTCAAGTTGTCGGGCATCGTATAAATCTGGTTCGGGACTGGCTTGAAATGCGGCAAGGATACGCGCCATCATACCCGCTGCGTGACGAGCGGGTGAGTGAAGACAGGCTGAAACTGGCCAATATTTTCCGCAGGCAGTTTTATATCCTGCTGGGGCTTGGCCTTCTGGCGCTGTCTGCCATGGCGGTGGGTGCGCTTGCGACATGGAATGTGGCTGATCCCAGTTTCAGCCACGCGACCGACAATCCGGTGACCAATGCGCTCGGCTATCCCGGCGCTGTCTTCTCCGATATTGCCATGCAGTTTTTTGGCCTTGCCAGTGTGCCTGCCTTGTTGCCGCTGGTTGTGTGGGCGCTTCTGGTGATGACACGCGGCGGCATTGGCCGCGTTGCCAAGCGCAGTGTCGCATGGCTTGCGTCCGCACTTTTGTTTGCTGCCATGGCAAGCTGCTTTGCCGTCCCGTCAAGCTGGCCGATGCCAATCGGATTGGGCGGCGTGTTCGGCGATATGCTTTTGCGCTTTCCGGGCCTGTTTCTGGGGGCTTTTCCGCAAGGTGCCATTGCCTCCATCATCGCGCTGTTTCTGGCGCCTTTTGCGCTGTGGCTGTGCCTGTTTGCAAGCGGTATCATTAGCAGAAGTGCGGTCACGGTTACGCCCGCCAAGCCCGAACAGCGTAGCGCATCCGAAAATGATTTTTCCGAAGATGGTTCCAGTCGCGGTTTGCAGCTTATTGGTGCTGTGACCCATCTGGCGTTTATGGCGAGCGCCAATTTCAAGCGTCTGACAGGATGGGGCCGCAGGCGCGTCCGCGATGATTTGGACGAACCGCGTGTTGTGCGTAAAGGCGCGCGCCATGAGCCCGGTTTTGGTGGCGCGGCTGATGATGACATGCCGTTCGACATGGATGAGGGCGCACCCCTTGCCGGTGAAGAATGGCACGATGCGCCGCCTGAGCGCCGCCGCAAGTCGCGTGTGCAACAGGCCGCGTCTTCGCCGCGTCAGGGATCGCGCATCCAGCGTGAAGCCCAGCCCTCGTTCTTGAAGGACGGTGGTGCGTTTGAAATGCCGTCTTTGCATTTCCTTGCCGAACCCAAAGCGGTGTCACGCGATATATCGCTGTCGAAGGATGCGCTCGAACAAAATGCGCGTCTTCTGGAAGGTGTATTGGAAGATTTCGGCGTCCGTGGCGAGATCATCAATGTCAAACCGGGGCCGGTTGTCACTCTTTACGAGCTGGAGCCGGCACCGGGGATAAAATCCTCGCGTGTCATTGGTCTGGCTGATGATATTGCCCGTTCGATGAGTGCGATTGCCGCGCGTGTGGCGGTTGTTCCGGGGCGCAACGTGATCGGCATCGAATTGCCGAACCAGAAGCGCGAGATGGTTTACTTGCGTGAAATGCTGGCCAGCCGTGATTTCGAGCACACCAAGGCGAAGCTGGCGCTGGCGCTCGGCAAAACCATCAATGGCGAACCGGTGATTGCCGATATCGCCAAGATGCCGCATGTGCTCGTGGCCGGTACCACCGGATCGGGCAAGTCGGTTGCGATCAACACGATGATCCTGTCGCTGGTTTATCGCATGACGCCGCAGGAATGCCGCCTGATCATGATCGACCCGAAAATGCTGGAACTCTCCATCTATGATGGCATCCCGCATCTTCTGACACCGGTCGTGACCGATCCCAAGAAGGCGGTCGTGGCGCTCAAATGGACCGTGCGCGAAATGGAAGACCGCTATCGCAAGATGTCGAAAGTGGGTGTGCGCAATATTGACGGTTTCAACCAGCGTGTCGGACAGGCGCAGAACAATGGCGAGCGCATCGCCCGCACGGTACAGACCGGCTTTGACCGCAATACGGGTGAGGCGATCTACGAGACGGAAGAACTCGATCTCGAACCCATGCCCTATATCGTCGTCATCATCGACGAGATGGCCGATCTGATGATGGTTGCGGGCAAGGATATCGAAGGCACGGTGCAACGTCTGGCGCAGATGGCGCGTGCGGCGGGCATCCACGTCATCATGGCAACGCAGCGTCCAAGTGTCGATGTGATTACCGGTACGATCAAGGCCAATTTCCCGACCCGTATTTCGTTTCAGGTCACGTCCAAGATCGACAGCCGCACCATTCTGGGCGAGCAGGGGGCCGAACAACTGCTGGGGCAGGGCGACATGCTGTTCATGGCTGGCGGCGGGCGTATCCAGCGCGTACACGGTCCTTTCGTCGGTGACGACGAGGTCGAGCGCATTGTGCAGCATCTCAAACTTCAGGGCGTGCCCGAATACCTCGATGCGATCACCGAAGACGAGGAAGAGGACGAAGGCGCGCTTGCGTCGGGACCGTCGGGTCTGGAAAACTCCGATGATCCTTATGATCAGGCGGTTGCCGTGGTCCTGCGCGACAAGAAAGCGTCGACATCCTATATTCAGCGCCGTCTCGGCATCGGCTATAACCGCGCCGCGTCGATTATCGAGCGTATGGAAGAGGAGGGCATCGTCGGCCCGGCCAATCACGCTGGCAAGCGCGAAATTCTTGTGCCGACCAGTGACGACGACGATTACTGACCTAATTTATGCCGTGAGGCCACGCCACACTCGCGCCAAACTGGTGATCTAGCCTAATCGAATGACGAACAGAGAGAATTTGCCAATGATGTTTTCCCGCTTTTCCGCGCGTCTTCGTGCATTTGCAAAAGCCGGAGGTGTGGCAGCGGCACTGGGAATGGCAACTTTAGCCTTGTTGCCGCTTGCTGCGATTCCAGCTCAGGCACAGGGTGCGAGCGGTGCAGCATCGGCGCAGCAAATTGCCGACCATTTTTCCTCTGTGCGCACCATGACGGGAAAATTCGTGCAGTTCGGGCCCAAGGGCGAGCAGACGGGCGGCACGTTTTATATCGAGCGACCGGGCAAAATCCGCTTCAATTATGATAAATCACCCATCCGGGTCATTGCTGATGGCGAATCGGTGGTGATCAATAATCGCAAGCTCGATACATGGGATCTCTATCCTCTGTCCAAGACGCCGCTGAAACTGCTTTTGGCAAGCAAGATCGATCTGGGCGGAGGTCGTCTGGAAAGCGTTAAGCAGGACCCCGACATGACGACGCTGGTGCTGGGTGACAAGTCGGTGTTCGGCAATTCCAAGATCACCATGATGTTCGATCCCAAAACCTATGACCTCAAGCAGTGGACCATTACGGACGCGCAAAAGCTTGATACGACGGTTATGATTTTCGATCTGCGCACCGGTGTCCGCTTTACCGACGACATGTTCAAGATCGATTACACGCGCATCGCCACCAAGCGTAAAAACCGCTAGGCGGAGCTTTTTTGCGTGAATGGCATTTTATCCGTTACGGATATTTGCATTTGGCCAATAAATGGATAGGTTCGCGGCAATTCTTCGATTGCCGCGAGTTTTCCCATGAGCTTTTCCGTCGCTACCTGGAACATCAATTCCGTGCGCCTGCGCATGCCCCTGGTCGAGCAGTTTTTGCGTGATTACCAGCCCGATGTTTTATGTCTTCAGGAAACCAAATGCCCGGACGATCAGTTTCCGTCCAAAGGCTTTCGGGCGCTGGGCTATGAGCATATCGCGATCAGCGGTCAAAAAGGCTATCACGGTGTTGCCACTGTTTCACGCCGCCCTTTGAGCCATGTCGAAAAAATCGGTTTCTGCGATATGGGCGATTGTCGCCACCTGAGTGCAGTGGTTGATGCGGGCGCGAAAAAACTTCGTATTCATAATTTTTATGTGCCTGCCGGTGGTGACGAGCCGGATCCGGCCATCAATCCGAAATTCGCGCACAAGCTTTCTTTCCTTGAAGAAATGCGGGCTATCAAGGCCGACCGGAAGGATGGCTTTTCCTCGCTTCTGGTAGGCGATCTCAATATCGCGCCGCTTGAAAACGATGTCTGGTCGCACAAGCAGTTGCTCAAGATCGTCAGTCATACGCCGATCGAGACTGAAACGCTGGAAGATTTGCGCGTCAAGGGTGGTTGGAGCGATCTGATGCGTCATCTCATTGCGGCGGATCAGAAAATCTATACCTGGTGGAGCTACCGCGCCAAGGACTGGAACGCCGCCGACCGGGGTCGGCGGCTGGATCATGTCTGGGGATCGGGCGATCTCGAAAGCAATATCAAGGGCTTACAAATCCTGCGCGATGCGCGCGGCTGGGATCGCCCTTCCGATCATGTGCCGGTCATCGCCAGCTTCGATCTGGATTAGTCCGCGAGGCGCGGCGCAATATTTTCGATGTCGCCGATCAGCCGTACAAGGCTTTTGCTGATATGACTGTGCAGAGAAGCCGCAACTTCCGGGTATTCTTCGAGAATGCACCGGAAGATTGAACGGCTGATGCGAATCACTTCTGTTTCAACATCCGCGACCGCGCTGGTAAGCCTGCTTGTCTGGGCGATCAGCGCCATTTCGCCGAGTATCGCACCAGATCCAACCGTTCGCACCGTTATACGCGCACCTTCGATATCCCGAAACAGGGTAATCATACCGGAGACGATGATATAGGCGCAGTCCGCGCTCTGTTCCTCGCTGAAAAGCTCGCGACCGGGGCGCAGCACCAATCGCTCTGCGCCAAAGGCGAGCAGACGCAACTGTTCGGGTGAAAGAGACCCGAACAGATCGACCATGCCAAGTATCTGGATATCGTCGTCTAGCGCCATAGGCTGTCAATACACCTGCGTTCGGGAAAGGCCATTACGGGACAAGCTTGTATCCCCCGCTTTCCGTCACCAGAAGCGTCGCGTTGGATGGATCCTTCTCGATTTTCTGGCGCAGGCGATAGACATGGGTTTCCAACGTATGGGTGGTCACGCCTGAATTATAGCCCCATACTTCTTCCAGCAGCACATCGCGGCTGATGACTTTGTCGCCGGCACGGTAGAGATATTTGATGATCGCCGCTTCCTTTTCAGTGAGGCGAATCTTGCCCCCCTTTTCGTCGGTGAGCAGTTTCTGACCCGGCTTGAAGATATAGGAGCCGACGGTGAAGGTCGCATCTTCACTCTGCTCGTGCTGGCGCAACTGCGCGCGGATGCGCGCGAGCAGCACTGCGAATTTGAACGGCTTGGTGACATAGTCGTTGGCGCCCGATTCGAGACCCAGAACAGTGTCTGATTCGGTATCGTGGCCCGTCAACATGATGATCGGCGGCTTAAAACCACCCTTGCGCAACAGTTTTACCGCCTCGCGTCCATCCATGTCCGGCAGGCCGACATCCATGATCAGAAGATCTACGGTGCCGTTACGGGCGGTCTGGATGCCTTTTGTGGCGTTGTCTTCCTGAAGAATCTGGAATTCCTCGCACAGCTCAAGCTGCTCGACGAGGATCGAACGCAGATCTTCATCGTCATCGACAATCAGAATTGTACGGCCTGTCATGCCTGTCCTCGTTACTCTTTGATTCAATTGCTCATAAAGGGTTATGACATTTAATAAGGCGAAGTTGAAGCGGCTAAACGCTGAAGTATATTTTGTTTAACTCAATTAGTCCTTTACGATAGTATGGTGGAGACGCTCTTGACCAGACATTATGCCGGATGGGTGGCCCCGCGTGGGATCCAGACAATTGATGTGCGAGCCAAGCCCGGTCATAAAACGCGCGGCCTACTTGTTGCTGGCAATCTGGTGATGCAATGCGCACTTGGCAAGGGGGGAATCAGTGCTTTCAAGCGCGAAGGTGATGGTGCGACGCCATTAGCTGCCATGCGATTGCTTTATGGCTATCAGCGCGGCGATCATGGCAACTTGCCACCTTCGGCGCTGAAACTTCGATCCATCCGGCGGCAGGATGGCTGGTGCGATGCGCCGCAAGATGCCAACTACAATCGTCCGGTTCGGCTTCCCTATGCGGCAAGCTATGAGCGGATGTGGCGCGATGATGGGCTTTATGATGTGTGTATCGTCATGGACTGGAATATCCGCCCACGCCGCAGGGGTTGCGGCAGCGCCATTTTTTTTCATCTTGCCCGGCCAGGCTATCAACCGACCGAAGGTTGTATTGCACTCAAGCGTGCCGATATGGCGCGGCTTCTGCCGCATTTGTCACGCCGGACAATCATCCGGGTAATGCGCTGACATTACGCGTTTGTAACGGCTTCCATGGCTTCGCGTAAAACCGAAAATACGAGAGGATTAGTCGATTGCGCGACATTGAAGCGCAGAAAAGATCCCGCGCTGTGTGACGCGCTGAAAACATTTCCGGGTGCCAGAACGACACCTTTTTCGAGTGCGTAGCGAGCGATTGCGCCTGAATCCATGCCCTCTGGAAGCTCAGCCCAGAGAAACATGCCGCCCTGCGGCTCGGTCCATAATTTCAGCCCGGTGGCTTTCAGGCGGTTGGCCGTTAGCGTCATCGCGTCGGCAAGCTTGACGCGCAGGTTTTCAACGTGGCGGCGATAGGTGCCGTCTGTGAGAAGCAAGTGCACGATCTGTGCTGAAACGGTGCTGCTGCCGAAAGTTGTAGCCAGCTTCAGATTGGTAAGGTCCTCGATCCAGTCGCTGCGCCCGGCGATATAGCCGACCCGTGCAGCCGCCGAGAGCGTTTTTGAAAAGCTGCCGATGTGCAAAACACGGTCGAAACCGTCCAGTTCGGCCAGAAGCGGCGGCGCGGAGGGATGAAAATCCGCAAAAATATTATCTTCCACCAGCGTGATGCCGAAAGTTTCGGCCAGTTTCAGCAGACGGTGCGCCGTGGCGGGCACCATGCTGGCGCCGGTCGGATTGTGCAACCCGGCATTGGTTATATAGAGCTTCGGCGCGTGTTCGCTGGCCGCCCGGGCAAAGGCATCAAGATCGGGACCGCTGTTGGTATAGGCGACCCCAACCAGTTTTACCCGATGTGAAAGAAGCATTGCCTGGAAATTGAAGTAGCAGGGATCGTCTACCAGAACCGTATCGCCGGGCTGCAAAAGATAGCGGCAGACAAGATCAATCGCCTGTGTGCCAGAATCGGTCAGCAATAACGCGCCGCCCGAAATGTCTATGCCCTGTTCACCCAGTCTTTGTGCGAGGTAATGGCGCAGCGGGCGAAAGCCGAGCGGGTCGCCATAGGTTGCAAGATTGCTGCCTTTGTCGCGGGCAACGGCGCGCAGGGCGCGGCGAATGCCCTCCAGCGGCAACCATTCCTCGGGGAGCCAGCCGCAGCCGGGTTTCAGGGTCGATTCATCATTATCCAGCGACTGGCGCATGACCCAGAATGGATCGATCTGCCGATCCTTTTGCGGCAAGGCGGCATTCAGCGAAAAGGGCTGACGCATGCGTTCAGAAACATAAAAGCCTGCGCCGCGCCGCGGATGGATCAGGCCCTCGGCGGCAAGACGGTCATAGGCTTCGACAACAGTGGATTTTGAAACTTCCATGGTTTCTGCAAGACGGCGGATTGAGGGCAGGCGCGCTCCGGGCGCAAGGCTCATCGCGGCAATGCGGCCTCGTATGATTGCCATCACCTTTTCGACGAGCGAAATCTTATCCGCCCCTGTCTTTTTCGCTCTAAAGGCATTGTCGTCGTCACGCAGTGTCTGCGCATCGGCATAGGCCGCCTCCACGGCTTCAAGACTACGCAAAAGACCCGTCGAAATCATCTGTACCCCTTTTTGATCAGTACAGTTTAGCAAAATTGTCCACGAATTGTCTCTGATAATATTGTCCAGTTCGTAGCATCGTCGCGAAAGTCATAATGATTTCAACCATAGTCGGAAAGACAAATGCATAAGACTGCCGGATGGATTAACGGGTTTCTGGGTGTGCTGATTTTTTCAGGCTCGCTGACCGCGACGCGCCTTGCGGTGATCGATATCGACCCGACTTTTCTCACCCTTGTTCGCGCTTCGATCGCCGGAATAATCGGTATCGCATTGCTCGCGGCTTTTCGTGCGCCTTTGCCCGGCAAGCGGGATGTCGGTTCCCTGATCATTGTGGCAATCGGTGTCGTGGCCGGTTTCCCGCTGCTTACCGGTATTGCGTTACAATATATGACCTCGGCCCATGCGATCGTCTTTATCGGTCTGCTGCCGCTATCGACGGCGATTTTTGCTGTGCTGCGCGGTGGTGAGCGGCCGGGCGCTCTGTTCTGGCTGTTTTCTATCGCCGGAAGCCTTATCGTTGCCTCCTATGCCTATGGACAGGGAAACCAGTCCACACTTTTGGGAGATGTGCTGATGCTTGCCGCCATTATCCTTTGCGGGCTTGGCTATGCGGAAGGGGCGCAGCTATCGCGCAGGCTTGGCGGCTGGCAGGTGATTTGCTGGGCTCTGGTTTTTTCGCTGCCCCTCATGTTGCCGCTGAGCTTCATGATGCAGCCAGAAACATGGGCGAATATCGGCGCCATGGCATGGGGCGGCCTCGCCTATGTCACGCTGTTTTCGATGCTGATCGGCTTTTTCTTCTGGTATCGCGGGCTTGCGCAGGGAGGGGCCGCCGCCGTCGGACAGCTTCAGCTTTTGCAGCCGTTTTTCGGGCTTATGTTGGCGGCAGGCATAGCGGGTGAAGCCGTGAGTTCTGGCATGGTGCTTACGGCGGCTCTTGTGGTGGTGTGCGTTGCAGGTGCAAAGCGTTTTGCCTAATAGAATGTCCAGACCGTTGTGCGTTTGACCTCGGCATCTTCCAGCGCGCGCGTGACGGGCACGGTATAGTCGGCAAGACGTTGCAGCCGGTCTTTTGGCAGATAGGCACGCCCCGGATCGCCGACAATGACCATCGCGCCGCGTTTTGCCAGCATAGAAAACCACGGAACAAGTCGGTCGGCGAGCGGCCTGTCATAAAAGACATCACCCGCCAGAATCACGTCCCAGCCGTCATCTGCTCCGATCAGATCTTTGGAAACAGGCTCCACGACAACCGCATTTGCGCCAGCGTTGATTTCAATGGCTTGAAGCGCAAAGGGATCGATATCGGACGCGATGACGCTTTTCGCGCCCGCTTTGACCGCAGCGATGCCGACAAGGCCGGAACCAGATGCAAAATCGAGGACGGTCTTGTCAGACACGCTCAAGGGATTATCCAGAATATAGCGCGCCACACCCTGACCGCCCGCCCAGGCAAAAGCCCAGAAGGGCGGTGGCAGGCCGATGGTCGCCAGTTCTTCCTCAGTTTTGTGCCACAGATCATGCGCTTCATCGGCAAGATGCAGTTTTATTTCGGGCACATGCGGTGGCGTTTGCAGCCTGGTATTGGCCGTAATAAAATCGCGTGTACGGCGATCCACCGGGTCGAGCATCAGATTTTACTGGCGTCGAGTTCGCCCATGCGACAGACCTCGATCCATTCGTCTTCTGTCACCGGTTGGACCGAAAGGCGCATGGAGGTGACCAGCGACATGTTTTCGAGCTTTGGATTGGCTTTGACGTCTTTCAGCGTGACGGGTTTGGGCATATCGCACACTGCCTTGATATCCACGCAATCCCAGCGCGGATCGTCGGTGGTGCTGTCGGGGTGAGCGAGCTTGCACACTTCGACGATGCCCACCACTTCCAGCCCTTCATTGGAATGATAGAAAAAGCCCCGGTCACCAAGCTGCATGGCGCGCATGTTGTTGCGTGCCTGATAGTTGCGCACGCCATCCCATTGCTCACCCTTTTCGCCGCGGGCCTTTTGCATGTCCCATGACCATTTGAATGGTTCGGATTTGAACAGCCAGTAAGCCATGCCGTACCCTATGCGTTTGCAGGATTGTTGATGGCCCAGTTCCACGGGCGCACGATCACCTCGGCAAAAAGACCGGCTTTGGCATAGGGATCATTGACGGCGATTTTTTCGGCTTCCACCCGGTCTCCGGCTTCCACCACCACGAGACTGCCGTTCGGCTTGCCATCTTCGCCGAGAAAAGGCCCGGCCAATTTCACCATATCGCCAAGCCCGCTTAAATAATCGAGATGAGCCGGGCGTGTGTCGAGACGAACTTGCAGATGGTCAGGCTTGTCGGTGCAAAGAAGTGCAAACAGCATGAATAAAAACCTTTCTGTTGAAGCATGATCTTGTCCGAAAACCGGTTCCCACTTTTCGGGATCATGCTCTAATCCTCTGATTTAAGGGGTCTGTTGATAAGATTTCTTACCGCTTCATCGATGGTAATGGTACCGCTTAAAAGCGCACCGACGGCATCGATAATCGGCGCGGATACGTTATTTTTCCGGCAGAGTTCGGCGGCAATCGGTGCGGTTGCGACCCCTTCCGCCAACGGGCGGTTGGACAGGTCTTCACCGCGTCCCAGCGCAAGCCCATAGGAATAGTTGCGCGATTGTGGTGACGAGCATGTCAGCATCAGATCGCCAAGCCCGGAAAGCCCCATGATGGTTTCTGGTTTCGCGCCCATGGCTTGGCCGATACGACGCAATTCGGCGAAACCGCGCGTCACAAGTGCGGCCTGTGCACTGGCACCATAACCGCGCCCGATGGCAGCACCTGCTGCGATTGCCAGAACGTTCTTGAGCGCGCCGCCGATTTCCACACCTTTGAGATCGGTGGTCGAGTAGCATCGGAACGCCGGACCGGACAGAAGTGCTGCAAGGTCTTCAGCCGTTTGCTCTTCTTCGCAGGCGATGGTCACGGCTGTCGGCAGGCCACGCGCCACATCTGTTGCAAAGCTTGGGCCGGAAAGCGCTGCAATACGGTGATTTGGCAGCACTTCCGTCACGATTTCCGACATCAATCGTCCTGTATCGCGCTCGATGCCCTTGGCACAGAGAACGACAGGCGCGGATTGTGGAATGAAGGGGCTGAGCTGCGACAATCCCTTGCGCATGGCTTGCGCCGGAATAACCGCCAAAACTGCGTCAGCCTTTGCCAGCACCTCTTGCGCATTGGTGCTGGCGCTAATGCCTTGAGGCAAATCGATCTCACCCAGATAGCGCGGATTGCGGCGGTCGCGGTTTATGGCTGCGACCGATTCATCGTCGCGCGCATAAAGTGTTGTTTCATGGCCACTCTTGACGGCCATGACGGCAAGAGCCGTCCCCCATGCGCCGCCGCCCAGAACGGCAATTTTTGTGTGCTGCCTCATGCCTTGGCTCCACGACGTCCGGTGCCGAACATAGGCGCGGATTTCTCATCGAGCGGCCAGCGCGAGCGTGGCGCGATGTCGAGCGAATCGGGTTCTTTGCTGTTGGCGCGCTCGGCACCGGCCCAGGCGATCATCGCGGCATTATCGGTGCACAGATCAAGCGGCGGTGCGATAAAGCTGAAACCATGCTTTTCGCAGAGTGTTTCCAGTGCGCCGCGCAGGGTTTTATTGGCTGCAACACCTCCCGCAACCACCAGTGATGGTGTGGCACAATCAGGAAACTCGTCCTTGAAGCGTTCCAGCGAGCGCCTGACGCGGTCGGTGAGCGTGTCGGCAACAGCGTCCTGAAACGAGGCGCAGACATCAGCGACATCGCGATCAGAAAGCGGCGCAAGTTCCGTGGCCGTCTGGCGCACGGCGGTCTTGAGGCCGGAGAAGGAAAAGTCGAGCCGCGCTTCGCCCTTGAGCGGTCGTGGCAAGGCAAAGCGTTTTGGATCGCCGCTGAGTGCCATGCGTTCGACGGCGGGGCCGCCGGGATAGGGAAGGCCCAGAAGCTTTGCGGTCTTGTCAAAAGCTTCGCCCAGCGCATCGTCAATGGTTGTGCCCAAGCGCTCATATTGGCCAAGCCCGCGCACCAGCACCATCTGCGTGTGACCGCCCGAAACCAGCAGCAGGAGATAGGGAAATGCAAGCCGGTTGGTCAGCCGTGCTGTCAGCGCGTGGCCTTCAAGATGATTGACGGCATAGAACGGCTTTTGCGCGGCCATCGCCAGCGCCTTGGCGGTCATCAGGCCGACGATCAATCCGCCGATAAGGCCGGGGCCAGCGGTCGCTGCAATGGCGTCCACATCCTCAAGCTTCATATCCGCATCGTGCAATGCACGCTTGATCAGCCGGTCCAGTGCCTCGACATGGGCGCGGGCCGCAATTTCCGGCACGACGCCGCCATAGGGTTCGTGTTCGGCGATTTGGCTTAAAACGACATTGGACAAGATACGCCCTTCGCCCTTATCGTCGCGCTCGACGATGGCTGCGGCTGTTTCGTCGCAACTGGTTTCTATTCCAAGAATGCGCATTTGCGGTTAGACCCTGCCTGTCTCATATTTCATGCAACCCGGTATCATGGACGAAGCGATATGCAAACAGCCTCCTCGAAAATCGGCCCGTTAAAGATCGGTACACGGGGTAGCCAGTTGGCGCTGGCGCAGGCTGAGGAAACGCGCCGCCTTCTTGTTAAGGCGCACGGGCTGGCGCAAGAATCGATAGAAATCGTTCCCATGTCGACAGCCGGTGACCGCATTCAGGACCGTCCGCTTGCGCTGGTCGGCGGCAAGGGACTTTTTACCGAAGAAATTGAAGCCGCCCTCAAGGATGGCCGCATCGATATGGCCGTGCATTGCACAAAGGATATGCCAACGGTTCTGCCAGATGGTCTTCATCTTTCTGTTTTTCTGCCGCGCGAAGACCCACGTGATGCTTTTATCGGCCGCAATGTCAAAAGCTTCTCCGATCTGCCACAAGGCGCTGTCGTCGGCTCGTCATCGCTGCGCCGACAGGCGATGATCAAGCGTCTTCGTCCCGACATTGAAGTGGTGATGTTTCGTGGCAATGTCCAGACGCGCCTGCGCAAGCTTTCAGAAGGCGAGGTCGACGGCACGCTACTGGCCTGTGCTGGATTGAACCGGCTTGGCCTTTCCCACGTCATTACCGAACATTTGTCACCCGATGTTTTTCTGCCCGCACCGGGGCAGGGCACTCTGGCGATTGAAAGCCGCATCGGCGACGACCGGATCGACGCCTTGCTGAAGCCGCTGGCGCATCGTGATACGCATGTGGCGACGGCCTGCGAACGCGCATTTCTCGCAACGCTTGATGGTTCCTGCCGTACGCCGATTGCGGGTCTTGCGAGTGTAGAAGGCGAGAAGATCAGTTTTCGCGGCATGGTTTTGCGGCCGGATGGTTCCGCGGCGCATGAGGTGCAGATTGACGGTGAAGCAAGCGAGGCTGCAAAACTTGGCGAAGAGGCCGCTATCCGCATTCGCACTGATGCTGGCCCGCATTTCTTCACAGACTGGGATTGATAATGCACGGCGGGGATCGAGAGCAAGTTGCACGGCGGGTGCTGGTGACACGCCCTGAGCCTGCCGCCTCGCAAACTGCTGTTCGGTTGACCGAGGCCGGATTTAAGCCGGTATCGCTGCCGCTTACACGTACGGTCGCCCTTCCCTTCTCGCTGCCTGAAATGCGCTTCGATGCGCTGACGGTGACCAGCGCCAATGCTTTCCGGCATTTGGGGTCGGAAATGCTGCAAGCCTGTCTTGATCTACCGCTGTTTGCAGTGGGTGAGGGTACGGCGGATGCGGCGCGGCGCGCCGGATTTTTAGATGTAACCGAAGGTGGCGGCGATGCGGTGCGCCTTGCTGAAACCATCCGACACGCTTTGCCGCAAGACGCACGGCTTCTTTATCTTGCCGGGCACGTGCGCCAGCCGATTTTCGAGGAGCGCATTAAAGAAGCCGGTCTCGATATGATCGTTCGCGAGGTCTATGATATCGAAATGATCGATTACGAGGCTTTGCAGATCGCGCACAGTCTGGGGGAGGCGGTTTTTGCAGCCGTTCTGCTTTATTCGGGCGTGGCGGCGGAGCGGTTGATTGATGCTATGGGCCTGATCACGCCGCCATTCGATGAGCAAACGCGGTTTTTATGCATTTCCGGGCGCGTTGCTGAAAAACTTCCCGCGAAATGGCGACTAAAAGCGCTTGTTGCAGACCATCCTGACGAGAATGGCCTTTTCAGGCTTCTTGACAAAGTTTGACTATTTTGGCGCAACCTTTCTTCATCTGACGATTTTATCTGCTAGAGTCAGGGGGATCAAACATCTGTGACGACGAGAGGACCCATGGCGAAATCCGGCACTCCGCGACATTCCAAACCGGCCCGAAACCCAGTGACGATCAATCTCGATCCGTCCGAAGTCAAACGCATCGATGAACAGACTGGACCCAAGGCAACACCTCCGGCCGAGCCGGTCGGCACGATGGAGCCCAAGGTCGAAGCAAAAAAGAATACTGATGCCGCAACTGTAACGGCAGCCAAAAAGCCGCCCTTTACGGCGGGCGTCAAGCCGGAAAAGGAAAAGCCCCGCGTGTCAGCTGATGGAACCTCATCCTCCACACCGCCACCTGCTGCCTCCGTGCAGAAGCCCGGCATCGGTATCTCCCATCTTCTGGCGGGTATTGCTGGCGGTGTGATTGCGCTCGGTGGTATGTCCTTGTTGCAATCGGCAAATGTGCTGCCGTCTTCGGGCGGGCGGGTAACGGAAGATCAATTGGCGCAGGTCGAAAAGCAGATTGCGGATTTGCGCGCCAATCCCGCACCGGCACCGCTTGATGCGGCGAGCAAGACCGAGTTCGCCCAGTTACAGAAAAACGTCGAAGCGGCGGAAATCAAGTCCGAGGCCGTGGTTGGTGAACTTACAAAGCTTCAGCAGCAGATCGCAGCGCTGCCCAGTGCGTCTGACGGTGTGGCACCGGCCGAGATCGAAGCCCTGACCGGACGCCTTGATGCGCTCGACAAGGAATTTGCGACGGCGCGGGAGCGTGCCGATCAGGCTGCCAATGCGGTATCGGGTAATGATGGCGCTCTTTCCACACTGGAAACGAAGTTGGCAGCGCTTGAAAAAAAGATGGGTGACGCAGCGCGCCAGCCGGACACGGCTGCGCTGATCGCCGCCAATGCGCTCAAGACGGCGATCGATCGCGGCGGATCGTTCAAGGCGGAACTCGATACTTTCGCTTCGCTTGCGCCACAGGGCAGGGACATTGATGGATTGCGTCCTTTCGCCGAAAAAGGTGTGCCGACGGTTGCGGAGTTGAATGCTCAGTTTGGCGACGTCGCCAACCGTATCGTTGCGACCGAAAACAAGCTGCCCGCAGATGCGGGTGTCTTTGATCATCTGATGGCAAGTGCTAAAGGGCTGGTCAGTGTGCGACCGGTCGCGGGCAATGTCGAGGGTACAGGGGTTGGTCCGACGACTGCGCGTATGGAAGCAGCGCTCAACAAGGGTGATCTTGAACGTGCCATTGCCGAATGGCAACAGCTTCCGGCAGATGCCAAAGCAGTATCGCAGGATTTTGCCGGACAGATGACGGCGCGTCGCGATGCCGATGCGCTGATCCAGCGCCTTGTCGCCGAAAGCCTCAGGACCAAGGCGCCGGCAGATGCCAATGAAGGTGCTGCGGCACCTGCCGCCAACTGAGGAGGCAAGGATGCTGCGTGTTCTGTTTTATCTGGCTCTCACTGCGGGTCTTGGTTTCGGTTTCGCATGGCTGGCTGACCGTCCCGGCAAGATCGACATTGTTTTCGCAGGCAATCACTACAATAACATATCGCTGATCACTGTTGCTGCCGCTGTCGTTGCTGTTGTTGTGTTGGTTCTCGTCCTGTGGTGGCTGATTGCGAGTATCATGCAGTCACCCCATCTTCTTCGGCGCCATTTTCGGGCCCGCAAACGCGACCGGGGCTACCAGTCGCTCTCGACGGGTCTGATTGCTGCCGGGGCCGGTGACGCCGAAGCCGCACGCCGCATGACCCAGCAGGCGGGAAAATTGCTCAATTCCGATCAGGAACCGCTTATCAAGTTGCTCGAAGCGCAGACTGCAATGCTGGAAGGGCGTGACGCCGATGCCCGCAAGGGGTTCGAGGCCATGCTGGAAGACCCGGAAACGAGGCTTCTCGGTTTGCGCGGCCTTTATATCGAAGCCCAGCGTGTGGGTGCGCTGGAAGCCGCGCGCCATTATGCCTCACAGGCTGCCAGCCAGGCCCCGCAACTCGAATGGGCTTCCTCTGCCGTCATGGGCCAGCTTTGTGCCGATGGTGACTGGGAGGGCGCGCTTAAGCTTGTGGATGCGCGCAAGCAGGTTCTCGCGCATGGCAAGAACGTGGTGAAAAAGGAACGTGCAGCACTCTTGACGGCCAAAGCCATGGCGACACTCAATGTCGATCACGCCCGTGCCAAGGCCGCTGCACTGGAGGCGAACAAGCTTGCACCCGATCTCGTGCCTGCGGCTGTGGTTGCCGCGCAGGCCCTGTTTACGGATGGAGACGTGCGCAAGGGTTCCAAGATTCTGGAAGCGGCTTGGAAGCGTTTTCCGCATCCAGACATCGCTTCGACCTATGTTCACGCCCGCGCCGGTGATACGGCACCGGATCGTTTGAAACGTGCCCGTCATCTGGTGTCGCTTCGCGCCAATACCGCAGAGGGCAGTCTGGCGTTGGCGCGTGCGGCCTATGAGGCAGGCGATTACCGACTGGCACGCGACAATGCCGAACAGGTGTTGCGAGCGCGGCCGAGCGAAGGTGTCTATCTGCTGCTTGCCGATATCGAGGAAGCCGAAACCGGCAATCAGGGCAAGGTACGTCAATGGCTGGCACAGGCGGTGAAGGCACCACGTGATCCGGCCTGGACTGCGGACGGCTATGTTTCTGAGCGCTGGTCGCCAGTGTCTCCGGTCACTGGCCGGTTGAACAGTTTTGAGTGGAAGGTTCCGGTTTTAGAACTGGCTCCCGCAATCGAGGTTGAACAGCCCGAAATCAAGGGACCGGAGGCAAATCAAAAGACTCTTGTGCCTGTTCCGGTGAGGGCAGAAAAGGGTCAGGAATCCGTCTTGGAAGCACCCGCCGAACCTGCGCTTCGTTCCGATATTGCAGAGGCAGAAATGGCGGTTCCTCCGGCGGAGCCGGTGAAAGTCGCGAAACCCGTTGCAGAGAAAAAACCGGCAGACCATCAGCTGCTACCACAGCCTCTGCCGGATGCTTTTGCTCTTGACGATGGTGAAGAACAACAAAGGCATCCTCATCTCATCGTCGATGATCCTGGTGTCGATAAGGAAGAAGCGGTGAAGAAAGTGCAGGGTGGCTTGAGGCTTTTTTAAGCGTTGCTTAAAAACAACGCCTGTCCCATCATTTTCATCAAATAAAGCGTCATGACGATTAAGGCGTTGTTTGCGGCCTTCATCTGTTTACCTATTCACGGTACAAATAAAATAATATTGCGTCTGGTGAGGGGTGAATGTTCGATCGTCTTATGGAAATTTTCCGGGAATTACCCGGAAGTGGATTTCGGGATCGCGGCGAGAAATTTGCCGATGATGACCCGCGCCTTGCAGCTGCTGCCCTGCTTTTGCATCTCATGAATGTCGACGGAGAGAGCGATGAGAGCGAGCGCAAGAAATTGTCCTCGACTCTTTCGCTCAAATACGACCTAAAGAGCGATGTGCTCAAGCAACTGCTCAAGGCCGCAGAACAGGCTGGTCAGGAAGCCACCGACCTTTCAAGTTTTACGTCGGTTCTCAAAGAAAAGCTTGATTATGGCGCCCAGCTCGATTTCTTAGCCCTGATGTGGGAAATTGTCTGCGTGGACGGTGAGGCGAGAGAACTGGAAACCACTGTTGTGTGGCGCATTGCAGAACTTATGGGCATCCGTGATGCAGATCGCAACGCCATCGAGCTGCGTGCGCAACAGACAAACCGCAGTGCGCCAGCTTTTTAGAGCGCGTTTCGATCTGAATGAATCAGATCGGCGCTCTATCTTTTTGATTTGACGCGCACCTTATCCGAAAACCGTTTCACACTTTTCGGGATGCGCTCTAACATGCTGTAGCGTCAGGTCCGTCCCTGCAAGTGGCGGGCCTTTCGCAATTGGGGGAACATGGCGGCCCATGCGATAGCCACCGCAATGGAGCCGACGCCGCCAATGATGACGGCGGGTGCGGCTCCAATGGCTGCGGCCATCAGGCCTGCGCGAAATTCACCCAGTTCGTTCGAGGCACCGACAAAAACCATGTTCACGGCATTGACGCGTCCGCGTACATTATCCGGGGTCCAGAGCTGCATCAGCGTTTCGCGGATATAGACGCTGATCATATCGGCGGCACCCGCCAGTGCCAGTGCTGTGACCGACAGCCATGTCAGAGTCGAAATCCCGAAAATGACGTTGAACAGACCAAACAAGCCAACGAAGACGAACATGATGCGCCCGGCATGGTCATGGATGGGATGACCTGCAAGCCAGAGCGCGGTCAATACCGCACCTATTCCCGGTGCCGCGCGCAAGAATCCGAGGCCCCAAGGACCGAGATCTAGAATATCGCGGGCAAAAATTGGCAGCAGCGCCACTGCACCACCGAGCAACACGGCAAAGAGGTCGAGCGAGATGGCGCCCAGAACGATCTTTTCCTTCCAGATATAGCGAAAACCGGCAAGCATGCTGGAAAGCGAGCGTTCTTCCGTGAGCGTATGTTGTCTCGGCTTGGGGATCGAGAAAATGAGCAGGGAACCCATAGCCAGAAAGAGTGTGGCGACACTATAGGCTGCTTCTGGCGATACGCCGTAAAGCAGGCCGCCCGCGACGGGCCCGACCACGGTTGCGACCTGCCAGGCTGACGAGTTCCATGAAACGGCATTGGCAAAATCTTCGGTCGGCACCAGATTGACGACGAGCGATGCCGACGACGGCCCGAGGAAGGCGCGCGCCACGCCGAAAATCAGCAATGCGCCAAACACCGTCAGGGGTTCAAACAAGCCGGTGAGGGTCAAGGCGAGCAACAGCGCCGTTACGACGGCTTCCAGAACCAGCGATAGTCCCATGATAAACCGACGCCCGAAACGGTCGGCGGTCGCGCCGGTCACCAGAACGAGCAACAGCGCTGGCAGGAACTGCACCAGTCCGACCATGCCCAGATTAAATGCGTCGCGTGTCTGATCGTAAATCTGCCAGCCGACCGAAACACTGACGATCTGTACGGCAAAGGCACTGAGAAAGCGCGCGCCCCAGTATTTCTTGAAGGCCGAATGGCGGAAAGCGGCATAGCGATCCGCTGCAGAAGTATCTTTGGAGGGGGACATCGCGGAAAAATATCAAGAGGAAAGACTTTTGTTAATTAGCCCATGCCTCCCACGACTGGAAGCACTTTGTTGAGTGTCTCCACCGTCCACCGGGCTTTTACAGGAAGTTTACCAAAAGAAAAAGGCCGGCATTGCGCCGGCCTTTTCTTGGATGTGATAATCGATCAGTCTTTTCCGAGCAAACCCTTCCAGATGACTGCGCCAATTGCTGCGCCGATCAGCGGAGCAACCCAGAACAGCCAGACCTGGCTAAGGGCTGCCGTTTCGGCAAAGAGTGCGACGCCAGTGGAGCGGGCCGGATTGACCGAGGTGTTGGTAACCGGGATGGAAACCAGATGGATCAGCGTAAGGCCAAGACCGATGGCGATCGGTGCAAATCCAGCCGGAGCGCTCGAAGATGTCGATCCCAGAATGATGATGATGAAGAAGGCCGTCAGAACAACTTCGATCAGCAATGCTGCCGTCAGGCTATAACCGCCGGGCGACAATTCGCCATAACCGTTGGAAGCAAAGCCGCCAGCCGTGAAGCCCGTCTTGCCGGAGGCGATCAGGTAAAGGACTGCTGCTGCGGCAATGGCACCGAGGACCTGTGCGATCCAGTAAGGGATCAGATCCTTTGCCGGAAAGCGGCCACCAATGAGAAGGCCCAGCGAGACAGCCGGATTGAAATGTCCGCCGGAAATACCGCCGACCGCATAGGCCATGGTCAGAACCGTGAGACCAAAAGCCAGGGACACACCGACGAAACCGATGCCAAGATCAGGAAATGCGGCAGCAAGGACCGCGCTGCCGCAGCCGCCGAACACGAGCCAGAAAGTGCCGAAAAACTCAGCCGATAGTTTGTTCAACATGGTAATCCCCAAGAGTGGTGTAGTGAAAATGCTTATATGCGAATCAGATCAAAAGAACTATATCTGTGTACGTTTCTTTCATCAATGTGATTTTAACTGCTGTTGATTAATCTTAACTTCAATTTTAGAATTTTTCCAGAGTCAAAGGTAAAATGTAATTTATAATATATTAGAGAAATTGCTTGAACTTCTGATGGCCACCTTTGAAGCGCGTTTCGACCTGATTGAATCAGATCAAAAACGCGCTCTACCCTTTTTTATCTTAAGCATAACCTGGTCGATCCCCGTTTCACGCCGATAGGACTTATGCTCTAAACGAGCAAGGAAAAGGGATGATTTCCCTCGGCGGCCATCCAGAAATCCGGTTCGGATTTCGTTTCATTGATGTTGCCGCCATGGCGTCAGACACGCTATAAGTGCAATTGGCGGGTCAAGGCGTTATACGCCTGTACGTGGCCAAACGGACACTCTGCGTTTTATCTTCGCAGTGTTTCATGACAGGGAGTTTGCGGCTTGAACATGTGTTTTAATATGAGGCCTGCTTTTCAATTGAAGGTGTCAGGTTTGCTGCCGCGTGCCATCATTGCCGTTCCGCTCGCTGTCGTTCTTTCCGGATGCACTGCGACAGCCTGGACGGAAAAGGTCAGGATCGACACGACACCGATGCCAACGCAATGTGCAGGTTGGCAAAAGATTGATCTCAAGCAACGAACAACGCTGGCTCTCATGCGCTCCGACCCGCGGCTGGTTGTTGATATTGACGCGCATAATCTCAAAGGCCGTAATCTCGGCTGTTGGCAGTAACAGCTTGGGTGCGGACCGCCGTATTTCGGTGGGAATTGTATATTTTAAAGGTATTACCGGACAAAATTAACGCGACGTTAACCATCGAGGGTAAAGGTCGATTTCACAATCGATATGCCCCGCGAATGCTTCGCGTGGACGCATCTTAAAGAGAAATATACCGGTGATACGCTTCGAGAATGTCGGCCTGAGATATGGGATGGGGCCTGAAATCCTGCGGGATGTCAGCTTTCATATACCACCGCGTTCGTTCCAGTTCCTGACCGGTCCTTCGGGGGCAGGCAAGACCTCGCTCATGCGTCTGCTTTTCATGGCGCTTAAGCCGACGCGAGGGCTGATCAACGTATTCGGGCGCGATGTTGCGCGGCTCGATCACAAGGATATTCCGCTTTTGCGTCGGCGTATCGGCATCGTGTTTCAGGATTTTCGCCTGCTCGACCACATGACGACCTATGAGAATGTCGCGCTTCCGCTTCGCGTGCGCGGCAAGGAAGAGGCGACATACCGGCATGAGGTGGAAGAGCTTTTGCAATGGGTTGGCCTCGGTGACCGCATGCGGGTATTGCCACCGGTTCTTTCGGGTGGTGAAAAACAGCGTGCCGCTATTGCACGCGCGCTGATCGATCAGCCGGAACTGCTTCTGGCGGATGAGCCGACCGGTAATGTTGATCCGCCGCTTGCCAAGCGCCTGCTGCGCCTTTTCACGGAGCTGAACCGCTCCGGCACCGCCGTCATTATTGCAACCCATGACCTTTCCCTCATGGATCAGGTCGATGCGCGGCGCATGATTCTGGAGCATGGGCGGCTTGATATCTATGACTGACCTTCGCAATCAATGGCGTAAAATCCAGGCCGATCTGAAAGTCCGTCTCGATGATTTTCAGGACATGGTTCTGGTGCGGGTTGGCAAACGCCGACAACGCAATCGGCCAAGTTCAATCGTGCCCGATGGAAGTGTTACGGGAAGCGCGCTGGTCATCGTCATTGCGATCATGACATTCCTTGCCTGCCTGACCATGGGGGGCGTAACGCTGGTCCGTGCTTCGGCCGCGGCATGGCAAAGCCAGGTTGCGCGTGAGGCAACAATCCAGATTCGTCCCGTGGACGGACAGGATATGGAACAGGCCTTGCAACAGGCGAGCGAAATCGCGCGTGGTTTTGCAGGCGTCAAGAGTACAACCATTGTGGACAAGGATGCCACGGCGCGCCTTCTGGAGCCATGGCTTGGAACTGGTCTTGATATTGACGAACTGCCGGTGCCGCGTCTCGTGGTGGTGACGATTGATGAGAATGCCCCGCCTGATTTTGAAACCATGCGAGCGGAACTGGTGCGCGCCATTGCGGGTGCAAGCTTTGATGATCACCGCACCTGGGTAGACCGCTTGGTCTCGATGGCGCACACCACGGTTCTGGTCGGAACTGCCGTGCTGGCGCTCGTCATCGCGGCCACCGTGCTGACCGTCATCTTTGCCACGCGTGGTGCGATGTCGGGAAACAGCCATATCATCGAGGTCCTGCATTTTATCGGTGCGGAACCACGGCTCGTGGCACGCGAATTTGAATGGCATTTTTTTCGCACGGCCCTGAAAGGCGCGCTGTTCGGCGGTGCCGCCGCGATGCTGGTCTTCCTTATCTTTTCATTGTGGGCATCCTACCATATGGCGACCCCGGAGGGTGATCAGGCGGCTGCGATGTTTGGTAATTTCTCCATCGGAGGCGATGGTTATCTTGGTGCTGCCGTCATCATCATTCTGGTCAGCGTTCTGACCATGTTGACCAGCCGACTGACTGTTGTGCGCCAGCTCGCGACAATGGATGGACCGGGGATGGGGGCCAAATGACTGTTTTTTTGCCCATCAAGCTTCGCGCGTTGCGTATTTTAGCAGATTTTTCGAGTTCTCGCCCCAATCATGTTTATCATGAGAGCGTTGATCACGCGCGATTCGCGCGTGATATGAGTAGCCGATACTGGACAGGCGATAATGGCGTGGCTGAAGAGCGAGTTTTATATGGCATGCATGCAGGTGCCAGTCGGCGTCCGCGCCATGCTGTTGCCCCGCCTTTGTCGGCGCTGCTTGTACCGTGTCAATTCCTGTGGTCACTGATCATGCGTATTCTCAGACGTTTTCAACCCGTGTCCATCGTGCTCTTCGTCCTGCTGGTAATGTTTGTGGCGGGCTTCGTGGCGTTTGGCGAATGGGTTTCGCGCATGGCTCCACCTGCAATCAATGAAACTGCGGACGCAATCGTTGTTTTGACCGGCGGTCAGGCGCGTATTCAGGTGGCAGTCGATCTGTTGAAGTTGCAGCGTGGCAAGCGTTTGCTGATCAGCGGTGTGCATCCTTCGACCAACCAAAAGATGTTGCAGCGTGCGACCAATGCCGAAGCCGGCCTATTCGACTGCTGTGTCGATCTCGACCGCTCGGCACTCAATACAGTCGGCAATGCCGAGGAAAGCGAGCGCTGGATACGCAGCAATAATTACAGCCGCGTGATAGTGGTGACCAATAACTATCATATTCCACGCAGCATTCTTGAAATGTCCTATCGCATGAACGATGTCGAATTCGTGCCCTATCCGGTGGTGAACGGCGAGCGCCGCGATCAGAGCTGGGTGGCGGAAAGCGACACGCTGCGTGTTCTCTTCGTTGAATATGTGAAATATCTTGGCGCACTCGTTCGGGTCGGTGGCGCAGAGATATTCAGTCGTGATTTGCCGCAAAAGAACGCTATCTAAGCCGGATGGGAAAACTTGAAGCAGGTTTGCGAATGCGCTTACCCGCTTTGCCGTCGAACGCACAATAGCGCTTTCGCTTTAACGATTTTTGCCGTATTCCAAGGACCAGCCATAACGCAGTTTTGGCTTCAATGCTCCAGCCGGGATTTCGCCTTACCGATGCTTCTTTATCTGCGTTCCATTCTCTTCAATGCAGCGTTTTACATCTGCACGCTGGTTCAGATGATTATCTATACGCCATTTTATTTCTTGTTGCCGCGCAAGAAGGCGTGGATTGTGCCAAAACTCTGGGCGCGGGTTAATCTGTGGCTTCAGAAATACATCGCAGGGACGGATTATGTCATCGAGGGCCTGGAGAACATCCCGGAAGGCGCCTATATCTGTGCGCCAAAACATCAGTCGGCCTGGGATACTTACGCCTTCCTGCCGCATCTCGATGATCCGGTGCTGATCCTCAAACGCGAACTGATGCGCATTCCGCTGTTCGGCTGGTATATCGCAAAGATGCAGATGATCCCGGTTGATCGCGGATCGCGTGCGCGTGCGCTCAATTCGATTACCAAGGGAGCGCATAAAGCGATTTCCGAAGGTCGCCAAATCCTCATCTATCCTGAAGGAACGCGCCGCTCGCCCGGTGCGCCGCCGGAGTATAAATATGGCATTGTCCATCTTTATGCGGCACTGGATATTCCGGTACTGCCGATTGCGCATAATGCCGGGCTTTACTGGCCGCGCCGCAGATTTCTGCGCTATCCCGGCACGATCCGTTGCCGCATCCTGCCGCCTATTCCACCGGGACTGGAAAAAGATGAATTCCTGCGCCGTCTGATTGAAGCAACGGAGACGGCCTGCGACGATCTGCTGATTGCCGCAAGCCGCGACGCAAAAGCACCGCCCATGCCCCCAAGCGCCATTAAGCGCCTGAAAGAACTTGGTGTCGTTTCCGATCCCTAATCCCTTTCGCCCTTCATATCAGCCTTCACTCATCCATGACAATTCGCCGCGTTTTGTTCAACTTTCGTTTTTCTTGCACGCAAGCATGAAACCCGTTATCAGAGCGCGACACGAAAGGACCCATCATGAATATTGATGCCATTTCCATCGGATCCAATCCGCCTGAAGACGTCAACGTCATTATCGAAGTGCCAGTTGGCGGACAGCCGATCAAGTACGAGATGGACAAGGATGCCGGCGCGCTGATCGTTGATCGCTTCCTCTATACGCCGATGACCTATCCGGGCAATTATGGCTTTGTCCCGCATACGCTTTCGGAAGATGGCGATCCAATCGACGTGTTGGTTTGCAATACGCGTCCGTTGATTCCGGGCTGTGTGATCAATGTCCGCCCGATCGGCGTGCTGGTCATGGAAGATAATTCCGGCAAGGACGAAAAGATTATCGCCGTTCCGTCGCCGCATCTGACCCAGCGTTATGAAAAGGTGCATGATTATTCGGATCTGCCGGAAATCACCCTCAAGCAAATCGCGCATTTCTTCGAGCACTACAAGGATCTGGAACCCGGGAAGTGGGTTAAGATCGGCGACTGGGGTGATGAAGACTACGCGCGCAAGTTCATTGTGGAAGCGATTGAACGCGCCAAGGGCAAGTAATAGTCAATTCTATATCCTATCAAACAAAAACGCCCGGCTATAAGCCGGGCGTTTTTGTTTTTCTCTTATTATGGCGCTGAGTTTTTGCAGTGCATTCTAATAAAATATCGGGGCAAGATTATACTTTATAAATTGCTGCAAGAAAAAGATGATCAAGAGAACGATAATTGGAGAAATATCGATTCCGCCAAGGTCTGGAAGAATGTTGCGAATAGGGCGAAAAACAGGTTCTGTCGCTTTGTATAGAAATTCTCCAACCGATGCGACAAAGCGATTGTGTGAATTGATTACGTTGAACGCATAAAGCCAGGAGAAAATGGCACTCGCAATGACGATGAACCAATAAATATTAAGTGCGAATAAAAGGGTGTTCAACAATGCAATCATAAGCGTCAGTCTCCTTGCCAATTGGCCGAGATGTAGAGGTTCGTTGAGGCAAGAACAAGAGGGTGGCTTCAGTTCCTGTCCATGTCGGTAGCGGAAGGGACGCTGCCGTTTTTCCTCACGAGCAATTCGCCAAGGAATTCCAGCGCGTGATCGCGCACGCGCATGTCGCGCAGATGTTGCAATGTGTTGACGACATAATCAAAATTCGGGCCGGATTCGCCGTGGGCTGAAGTTACGATTGCAGCGGCATCTTCTGCCTTCAAAGCGCCTGCATACTGAGTATGGCGGCGATCGGCCACATAAGTGACAGCCTGAACGTCACGACCGTCGGCAAGCCGCAGGCGCAGGCTCTTTTCATGATAGACATTGTTCGACATTTCGCGTTCGCGCAGATAGAGCATGACTTCTTCGGTCATGTCGCCGGGAACCCGAAACGCCATACCAAGGCAAGAGCCGCCAGCGTCAAGGCCAAGTACAAGGCCGGGCCGGTCAGGCGTACCGCGATGAACATGCGAATAAATGCACAGGCTGCGGCGATAGCCGTGCAACCGCGCGCGAACCGTCTCGACATGTGCGAAACCTGGCCGCCACATCAGGGAGCCATATCCGAATACCCAGAAATCATTTCTGCGCGTTTCATTGTGCTGTATGATCATGATGATCTTAATATTTGCCACATGCTTTTTGATTACCATCGCTAATTCATGAATATCCCGCTTTTTTTGACCTTACGACTTCACCAAGACACAATCTTGCCATATTGGAACCACCTCTGAAGATGGGCGGCGGGATGAAGAAAAGACGCGGACGCATGACTTCCCGCTATAGGCAATCAATACTCTGGAATAACAAGGTTTTTTTGGATGATGCAATCCGAGGCACATGTTGGAGCGGCCAACCGGAAATCCCGCCGCCGCGTCGTGTTTGCACTCTTTCTGCTTGTTTTTTCCGTACTATACACGGCTGGCTGGTTCTACGTGGCTGGACGGATAGAAACCCGGGCGCGGGCTGATATGGCTAAACTGGCTGCACAGGGCATCGGCGTTCGCTGTGAGGATCTGCGTACCGGAGGTTATCCGATCCGCGTCAATGTGATTTGCGACAGCATTTCATGGCAAAGACCAAGTGCCGGTATGGCCTTTCGTGCTGGGCGGTTTACTTCAGGTGCCCCTGTCTATGCGCCCTTTTCGTTGAGAAACGCCTTGATAGGGCCAGCCTTCGTGGAGTTTCCGGGGTTGACGCCGCTTCGAGTGGATTGGAGCAGCTTCAGTTCCAATACACGGTTGGCGCGGCCTTTTCCGAAGGAAATTGAACTTGCTGCGCATGATGTCTTGATCAGCCGCCGTACCGAACCGACCGCGAGCGAGTCTCTGGGCAGTCTCGAGCAGATGAATTTCAAAATGAGTGCGGTGGGAGAAACACTGGAATTGAGTGGTCGTTTTGCCGGGTTTGAGCTTGCTCCTTCAATGGTAGGCAATGCCAAAAGCCCCGAGATCGACGGGCTTGCCGATATCGCAATCGAAAATGCCGCAACACTTCTGGCGCCGGGGCCAGATAATTTTCGCGAGCGGCTTCGCGGCCATCAGGGAACTATTCGTCAAGCCTTCCTGTCTTTGCCCACCGGTGCCATGGTTTCAGTTACGGGTCCCTTTTCCATTGATGATGAAGGCCTGATCGATGCCGATGTGAAACTGACGCTGGTCAATCCATCATCCCTTGCTCAGGCAGGTCAGGCCGTCTTTCCCGAACAGGGTGGCAACATCGCCACGGTTCTTTTTGCGCTGGGTGCCATGCCGAAAGACGAAAACGGCAATCCCGTCATGGAGATCGCCGTTCGCAAGGGCAAGGCCAGAGCAGGCTTTATTCCGTTAGGACGCCTGCCCGCATTGTAAATCAGTTCTTTGGCCCCGTTGCTGCCTGACGCCCGAAATCGGGTGCGTCCACTTCCTGACCGGCATCGATAATGCCACGGCGCACAGCGCGTGTGCGCGTGAAAAGGTCAAACAGCGCTTCACCATCGCCCCAGCGTATCGAGCGTTGCAGCGACGCCAGATCTTCCGAAAACCGCCCGAGCATTTCAAGAATGGCGTCCTTGTTGTGCAAACAGATGTCGCGCCACATGGTGGGATCGGAGGCGGCAAGGCGGGTAAAATCACGAAACCCGGATGCTGAATATTTGATGACTTCTGAGTTTGTGACCTGTTCCAAATCACTTGCCGTTCCGACAATATTATAGGCAATGATATGCGGCAGGTGCGAGACGATAGCCAGCACCAGATCGTGGTGCTGCGGGTCCATCGTATCTAGCCTTGAACCACAGGCCACCCAGAATGCGGACAGCTTTTCAAGTGCTGTCTCATCGGTTTCTGGCAACGGTGTGAGAATACACCAGCGATTGGTGAAAAGCTCGGCAAAACCGGAATCAGGGCCTGAATATTCGGTTCCCGCCAGCGGGTGGCCGGGAATGAAATGAACAGTTTTAGGCAATTCCGGCTGCATTTGCGCAATGACGGATGCCTTGGTCGAGCCGACATCGGTGACGATAGCACCCGGTTTGAGGCTTGCTGCGATCTGTTTTGCAACCGTGCCGGACGAGCCGACCGGCACCGACACGATGACGAGATCGGCATCCCTGACGGCCTCGGCACTATCGGTGAAGTAGCTGTGTCCGAGGTTGAGTTCCTCGGCACGCTTGAGGGTCTCGCTACTGCGGGTCGCGATGGCGATGTGGTTTGCAAGGCCTTCGCGGCGGATGACGCGACTGAGCGATGAGCCGATGAGGCCGATCCCGATCAGCGCGATTTTTTCAAAATGGGTCGTGGACATTGTGTTACTTCAAAAATTCGGTGAGTGCGGCGACCACGCCGCGATTGGCTTCTTCCGGTCCGACAGTCATGCGCAGCGCGTTGGGGAAACCGTACCCGCCAACACGGCGCAAAATATAGCCGTGACTGCAAAGCCAAGCATCGGCCTTGTCCGCTGCGTGCGCTTCATCGTCCGGGAAATGCACCAGAAGGAAATTGGTGACCGAAGGTGTAACCCTCAGACCGAGTTTGGTGAATTCCTGCGTCAGCCATGTCAGCCATTGTTCATTATAAGCGACCGATTTCTCGACATGATTGCGGTCGCGAATGGCAGCAGAACCGGCTGCAATCGCCGCCGAATTCATATTAAAGGGCCCACGAATGCGATTGACCGCGTCTATCACATGCAAAGGCGCATACATCCAGCCGATGCGCAGACCCGGCAGCCCGTGGATTTTTGAGAAAGTGCGCGTCATGACGACGTTTTCATTCGACGAGACGAGTTCGAGACCGGCCTCATAGTCGTTGCGACGCACATATTCGGCATAAGCCGCATCAAGCACCAGCAGCACATGTTTTGGCAGGCCTGCATGCAAGCGTCGCACTTCTTCGAACGGCAGATAGGTGCCGGTCGGGTTGGCCGGATTGGCAATGAAGACGATTTTTGTGCGCGGTGAAACGGCGGCAAGAATGGCATCGACATCAATGCGCTCATTCTTCTCCTTGACAGTAACTGGCGTAGCACCCGCACCAAGCGTCTGGATCTTGTAGACCGCAAAGCCGTGTTCGGTGATGATGGACTCATCACCCGGCGCAAGATAGGTCTGGCAGAGAAGGCCGAGCAGTTCGTCGGAGCCATTGCCGCAAATGATATTGGCGATGTTCAGCCCTTGCGTTTCAGCAATCGCCTCACGCAGCGCTTCCGCCTGCCCGTCGGGATAGATGGAGAGATGATCCGCCCAATATCGATAGGCCTCAATCGCGTGCGGGCTTGGGCCGATGGGGGTCTCGTTGGAGGAGAGCTTATAGACCTTGGCAACGCCTTCCACATGTTCCTTGCCGGGCACATAGGCTGCGATCTCAAGCAGGCCTGCCTTGGGCTGGGGACGGGAAAGGTTTTGCTGATTGGTCATGATTTTGGCTCCGCCAAAAGAACGTTGTTGCGTCACGGGTATGAAGACCCGCTTGCGACATAAACCGCTATGGCTTTAGAGTCGAGAAAAACGTTGTTTTACGGGGTCACAACCGTAACCAAGCTTTACGATTTTTCGGGCTTTGATGCTGAAATGAGACCGTCGGATGTCCGTTTCTGCGTTGTCTTCCGCAGGCCGCTGACGGGCGTGCCCTGCGGTGCCAGAACAGGCACGAAAACACGGCGTGACGCGCGTTGCGCAACCGGAAGGCCCTGATAGAGACGTTTCTGCGCTTCGACAATAAGAACGCCCGCAAAAGCCGGCCAAAGCCGTCGCCCCATGCTTTCCAGAGCCAGAGAGGGGCGCAGCATCCAGCGACGCGTGGCTGGCGGGAAGTGCAAAGCATCGCTCACCGCATTGACGGTGAAATTGGCTTCCCTGAGCAAGCTTGTGAGCTGTCCGCGACTATAGGGACGACCGCTGCCGAACGGCGTATGTTCGAAGCGCGCCCACACGCCCCGGCGATTGGGCACCACGATCACCAGCCGCCCGTTAGGTGCCAGCACACGCCATGCCTCCTTGAGCGTTTCCGGTGCATTTTCGGCATATTCCAGAGCATGGACCATCAAAATCCGGTCGATAGACGAATCTGGTAAGGGCAGTTCCTCATCGAAGACGAGCGCGGTTGCTGCTTTTTCCGCCGATGGCCAGGCTACCGCGCCTTGTCCGGCTGGCATGAAGGCGAAAGTACGCTCGGTGTCAGTGCTGAAACGGTCGAGATAGGGGAGGCTGTAGCCCATGCCGACGAGACGCTCACCGGCCACCCGTTCCCAAAGGGCTGAAAGCGCCATACGGATGGCGCGTTCGCTCACATGGCCGAGGGTCGTTTCGTAAAAGGAGCGCAATTCGATGATGTCTGGGTGCATGAGTGCCACGCTATATCAGATTGATCAATCAGGGAACGGCAGAATGGAGAACCACGCGCTGTAAGGGGGTGTAATTTCCTCAAAGCGTGTTATAGAGCGCGCTTTCACAGAATATGAGCCTCAGGAGAAGCGGCCTATGCCACAAGTCGGCGGCAAGACGATCGAAGTGCTTTTTAGCCCGGAACAGATTGCAGAGCGTAATCTCGAGCTGGCTAAGGCCATCGCAGGACGTGAGTTTCACGATTTGCTGACGATTTCCATTCTCAAGGGATCGTTTATTTTTGCAGCCGACCTTATTCGTGCCATGCATGAGGAAGGGTTGGAACCTGATGTCGAATTCATCACCGTTTCAAGCTATGGAACCGGCACGACCAGCGGAGAGATCAGGCTGTTGCGCGATATCGACAGCAATGTCCGCGACCGCGACGTGCTTCTGATCGACGATATTCTGGAATCAGGCAAGACGCTCAAATTCGTGCGTGAATTGATGCTGGAACGCGGTGCGCGTTCGGTGAGCATCGCCGTATTGCTGGATAAGAGCGTCCGCCGCAAGGTCGATCTTGATGCCGATTTCGTGGCTTTCGAATGCCCGGATTATTTTGTCGTGGGCTACGGCATGGATGTGGCGCATGCATTCCGCCAATTGCCCTATGTCGGCCATGTCAAAGAATAAACTCTAGGCTCTGTCTGCATTCATCGCAACCATATTATAGCACAAGCGAGATGGACGAATCCCATAAATGCGGTGAGCGTCTTCTCGCATCGTAATGCGATACGACGGAAACGCTTGAGCTTGTTGAAGAAGCATTCGACCTAATGGCGCTCCTTGTAAAGCCTCCAGTCGATGGGCGGTGTCGTCGCACGGGAGGGGGTGGCCTTGATCTGTGCGATTGCGTTGAGATCATCGACAATGAAAGCTCTGAGCGGATCGCTATCATAGGCGGCATCGGCAATGACGTAGCCGACGCCCTTCAGGCCGGACAACAGGACTTTGGCCTGCGGGCAGTCTCCATAATGACCCGGCATTGGATGGATTCGAATTGGCAGTCCGATGGCGTCAACCACAGCATGGAGCTTGGTGGTCAGCCCCCCGCGTGAGCGACCGATACAGGCAGCTTCAGCCCCCCTTTTGCGCCGCAAGCATCGGCATGGACTTTCGAGATCGTGCTGTCGATCAGCACATATTCAAAATCTGGCGTGTCAGCCAGAACATGGAAAAGCCTCTCCCATACAACCGCGTGCGCCCAACGCCGAAAGCGCGCATGAACCGCCGTCCATTTGCCGAACACCTCCGGCAGATCACGCCAATGCGCTGCATTGCCTGCCATCCACAAAATCGCGGCGACAAACAATCGGTTATCTACCCCGCTGCGCCCCGGAAGGCCTGCTCGTCCGGGAAGATAACCTTCGATCCGGCTCCATTGCTCATCTGTAAGGGGGCGTCTGCTCATGGTTGTTCTCCTTCAACAACCTTGAATCAGAATTCAAAGAAAAAGGGAATTCATGAATGCAGACAGAACCTAGAGCGCATTCCGAAAAGTGTGAAACGGTTTTCGAATAAAATGCGCGGTAATTCAAATAATTAGAGCACGTTTCGATCTAATTCAATCAGATCGAAACGTGCTCTAATCGAACTGCAACAGACGCTGCAGATATTCCTTTTCCATCTGTGGCGTCAGCGCATTACCCAGTTTACGGCGGATTTCATCGAGAATTTCGCGCGCGCGCTGAATGTCGATTTCACCGGGAATCTTGGTGTCGTCGTCATTGCTGCCAAAGCCGGATTCGCGTCCGAGCGGATCACGTCCGCGATTATTGCCGGGCTGACCTTGACCTTGTTGTCCCTGTCCTTGTCCCATGGCCTGCTGCATTTGTTGCATCATATCGCGACCGGCGCGGCGTAACGCGTCGAGCGCATTGCCCTGATTGTCGCCCGCCTCGCCACCTTCACTGCGCTCAAGCGCATCAGCGGCGTTGCCCATGGATTTTCCGGCGTCGCCAAAATCCTTTCCGGGTTCGATGCCGGACCCTTTGAGATCATCCATCAGCTTTTGCAAATCGGACTGAAGCTGCTGCTGCTCTTGTTGCAGCTTGCGCATTTTTTCCGCCATATCCGCTTGGCTTTGAGCATTCGGCTGCTGGTCTTGGCGTGGCTTGCCATCATCGCCGGGGAACAGCTCCTCTTCATCTTCACCCAAAGAGTTGTCGAACTGACGCTGCATCTCCTGATCAAGCTTGAACGTCTCGTTCATGGTCTGCTGCTGGCGGCGCATCAGCTCACCAAGCTTGTTCATCTGCTGCTGCATCTGGCTTTGCTGGCCCTGTTGGCCTCTTTGTCCTTGCTGGCCGGGCTGGGTCTGACCCATTTGCAGATTGTTCATCAGGTCCTGCAATTGCGACAAAAGCTGCTCGGCCTGATCGCGCGATCCCTGACGCGCCAGATTCTCGATCTGGTCCATCATGCGCGCCAAATCCTTTTCGCTGAGCATACGGGCGTTCGGATCGGGCGCGTTGCGGCGTGCATTGGGGTTTTGTTGCTGGCGCTGGGCAAATTCACGCAGGAAATCCTGCATCGCTTTGCGCAATTCTGCCGAAAGCTTTTCGATCTCTTCTTGTGAAGCACCGTTTTGCAGCGCATTGCGCAAGGCTTCCTGCGCCTGACGCAGGCGTTTTTCGGCGGCAGAGAGATTGCCATCCTCAATCCCCAGTGCGACCTGCCACATATAGTCCGCGGTATCGCGCAAAGCATCGTCACTGCGCGCCATACGAAGCTGCGTGCGGATGGTGACGAGGCCGAGATAATGTCCGGCATTCTTGATGGTTTCTTCCGGGCGCAGCATCAAGGCCGAAAGCATATCGAGCACATGATCACGCTCGTTGGCGTCGAGCGCGAGTATACGCCGCTGCTCGGCAATGGCCTTGGCCAAAGGATTGGTGAAGGGGCGCTCCGGCAGGGTGAAGCTCTTGGTTTCGCTGCGACCGATCTGCCCTGCGGCATCAGTGACGACAAGGGTCAGCGCCACTTTCTGCCCCGCCCATGGGTTTTCCGTCAGGTCTTTGCTCGTCGTTGCATCTTTTGCACCGCGGCGTGGAAGCACAAGCGGCAGTTCGGGGGCGTCATACAGCGGTTGCGCCTCTTCATCGTCATCGATTTCCAGCGGCACGATTTCAGCAAAAGCCTTGGCGGCTCCATAATCGTCATCAATTTTATAGCTTAATTGCAGCGTGCCATTCAACGCATGTCCCGGTTCCTTGGTGAAGCTGATGGTCGGTGGCGTATCGGGTGTGACTGCGAATTTCCAGCGCGTGTTCGCCCCTGAAAGTGCAAGCGTTTGATCCTGCTTGAGTTCATAACGAAAGCTCTGGCTGCCTTCGACAATGGCTTGCCCATTTGCCTGCGATTGCGCCTGTTCTTCATCGGGAGCTTGCGGGTTGATATCGCGGCGTTCGCCTTTGGCATCGGTTGCGCTCAGGCGCTGGCTGCCGCCGCCGATAATTCGCACGGTAACGATGCTGCCCTCTGGCACGGTGATGGCATTGGCGTCTTGCGCGTCGCCGTCTGTCGCGAGAAACACCGGCGCTCGCCCGGTATAGCGCGGCGGCGTCACCCAGGCATCGATACGGGCCACGGTCGAAGCCGTGCCTGAGCGAATATGAAAGGCGTCCGCAATACGCCCGCTCCTGGGGCTGAAACTAAAGGCGAAGGCGGTTACGAAAAGAAGCACGATTGCCCCACGCAGAGCGTAGGGATCGCGTTCAGGCAGACGCGGATGCGGCAGACCCGATTGCAGATTGCGCAGCTTTTGCGCCATGCGTTTCTGGTGCTCACGCCAGAGCGCCTCTGCAAAAGGATCATCGGCGCCTGCGGCCACGTTCTCCGATTGCACGACAAGCGGTTCGTGCGCAAGTTCATTGATGCTTTCGATACGGGCCGTCACATCGTCATCGTTTGGAAGACGAAAGCGGAAGGGAAGATAGAGCGCGATCAGGCCTGCAAGGCTGAACAGTGCAAGCGCTGCGATATGAATCAAACGCGGCATCTGCGCAAACAGCGCAAACCAGCTGATACTTGTGAAAAGCGCTACAAGCAGGATCAGCGGCAGGATCAGCGGCCATAACCGTTCAAAACTGATGGTAAAAAACGTGCGCAGGCGCAGGCGGTTGAGCGGCGCATCATCGCCGGAGACAAGACACAGAAAAGCATCCCATAGCGGGTTGGCTTTATGCTGTTTCTGGTCATTTTGATCCGCCATCGGGGCTTTCTGATTTCTCTGCCAGCATCCAATTGGATCACAGGATAACACGCATCATGGCAAAGGCGAGGCCTTGCCATGATTTTAAGATTTTAGAGCCAGTCCGGTATGGAATCGAGCGCCAGCAATTCCTCATAAGTCCGGCGTGGACGGATGATGTGATAGTTTTCGCCATCGACCATCACTTCCGGGACCAGAAGGCGGCTGTTGTAAGTGCTCGACAAAACCGCGCCATAAGCACCAGCGGTGAAAACCGCAAGAAGATCGCCGGCTTCAGGCTTTGACATTTCCCGATCAAGGCCAAGATAGTCGCCGGTTTCGCAGACCGGACCGACGATATCGGCGCGCATGCGCGGGGCATCGTCGCTTGCTTCCTTAACAGGCTTGATGTCGTGATAGGCTTCGTACAGGGTCGGGCGGATCAGGTCATTCATCGCCGCATCGACGATGACGAAATTTTTCGCGTCGCCTTCTTTGACGAAGATCACTTCGGTCACCAGAATTCCGGCATTGCCTACAATCAGCCGTCCCGGCTCGAAAACGGTTTTGAGGCCAAGCGGTTTGATGTGTTTTGCAACGATTTCAGCATAAGCGACAGGCAGAGGCGGCGGGTTGTTGTCGAAATGATAGGGAATGCCAAGGCCGCCCCCCACATCGACATGGCGGATTTTATGGCCATCGGCCTGCAATTCCTCGACCAGTTGCGCCATCAGCGTAAAGGCATTGTCGAAAGGTTCGAGATCGATGATCTGGCTGCCGATATGCATGTCGATGCCGACAACATCAATGCCCGGAAGTTTGGCCGCACGGGCATAGGCTTCGCGTGCCTTGACGCGTGGAATACCGAACTTGTTTTCGGACTTGCCGGTCGAAATCTTGGCGTGGGTTTTTGCGTCCACATCCGGGTTGATGCGCAGCGAAACCGACGCCACCTTGCCAAGCGCTACAGCGCGGGCTGACAAAATTTCCAGTTCCGGTTCGGATTCGACGTTGAAGCAGTAGATGCCGGTCGCAAGTGCGAAATCCATTTCGCGCGGGGTCTTGCCGACACCGGAAAACACAATTTTGCTGGCGGGAATACCGGCGGCAAGCGCACGGCGAATTTCGCCCTCAGATACGGTATCGGCGCCTGCACCCATTTTTGCCAGTGCTGTCAGAACCGCCTGATTGGAATTGGCTTTCAGCGCATAGGTGACGAGCGTGTCCATATCCGCGAATGCTTCGCTGAACACGCGATAATGGCGCTCCAGCGTTGCGCGCGAATAGACATAAAACGGCGTGCCGACTGCCTTTGCAATTTCAGGCAGGCTGACATTTTCGGCGTGGAGAACGCCGTCACGATATTCAAAATGGTTCACGGCGGGGGACCTGCGAAAGAGGATTACAACAGCTTGTCGAGAATGAAAGGCTTGTCCTCTTTGGGTTTTTCAACCGTGCGACCCTGATCATTGGTGATCGTTGCGGCCGGTGGCGGCTCGAGCGGGCCTTTACGACCGCAGGCGGCAAGGCTTGCCGCGAGGGCTGCAATCAGAAGGACAGAAGAAATGGCGGTGCGGCCTGTCATCAGCTTTGGTTCCCGGACTATGTCGTATGTTAGCTCTAACCCAAAATGGCGCAAAGGGAAATCACGCCTTGGCGATGCGCTTTTTCCAGTAGCGGATTTGGCGGCGTACTTCCTGTGGTGCGGTACCCCCAAAAGACTGGCGGCTTTTCACCGATTTCTCAACCGTCAGAAAGCCGAAGATAGCATCGGTAATGCCGGGATTGATCGATTGCAGCTCTTCCAGCGTCAATCTGGAGAGATCGACCTTTTTGCTTTCAGCCAGTGCCACCGCGCGGCCCGTGACATGATGGGCTTCGCGGAACGGCAGGCCCAGTTCACGCACCAGCCAGTCGGCAAGATCGGTTGCGGTCGAATAGCCGGAACCGGCAGCCTTCTTCATGGCGCTGACATTAATGGTGAGATCGCGTACCATGCCGCTCATGGCGGCAATGGCCAGTTCCAGATTTTCGGCAGCGTCGAAAACCTGTTCCTTGTCTTCCTGCATGTCCTTGGAATAGGCGAGCGGCAGGCCCTTCATGATGGTGAGAAGGGCTACGAGCGAACCGTTGATGCGGCCCGTCTTGGCGCGGACCAGTTCGGCGGCATCCGGGTTTTTCTTCTGCGGCATGATCGACGAGCCGGTTGAGAAAGCATCGGAAAGCCGCACGAAATTGAACTGTGGCGTCGACCAGATGACGATTTCTTCGGCGAGACGCGACAGATGACCGGCGCAAATTGCGGCCAGCGACAAAAATTCCAGCGCATAGTCGCGGTCGGAAACGCTGTCGAGCGAATTGCGGGTCGGCTCACGGAAGCCAAGCGCCTTTGCCGTCATGTGACGGTCGATGGGAAAACCGGTTCCTGCCAAGGCTGCAGCACCGAGCGGCGATTCGTCCATGCGCTCGATGGCGTCATTGACGCGGCTGAGATCGCGACCGAACATTTCCACATAGGCCATGCAATGATGACCGAAAGTGACAGGTTGGGCGGTTTGCAAATGCGTAAAGCCCGGCATGACGGTGGCGGCATGTTCTTCGGCGCGTTCGAGGAATGCCTCGATGAGGTTTTTGAGCGCGCCTGCGGTTTTTTGCATTTCCTGCTTGACCCAGAGGCGGAAATCAAGCGCTACCTGATCATTGCGCGAGCGCGCCGTATGCAGCCGTCCTGCCGAGGCACCGATAAGATCCGCCAGCCGCGCCTCGATATTCATGTGAATGTCTTCGAGCTTGCGCGAGAAGGTGAATTTTCCATCCTCGATTTCTTTCAGGATGGTTTTGAGACCCTCATCAATCTTTTTATGATCCTCTGCCGCAATGATGCCGGTGTTTGCGAGCATTTGGGCATGGGCAAGCGAGCCCTGAATATCTTGCGCATAGAGTTTGCGGTCGAAGCCGATCGATGCATTGATCTCTTCCATGATCGCATCGGGCCCTGAGGCAAAACGGCCGCCCCACATCTGGTTGCTTGATTTTTGTTCGCTCATGCTCGTATGCCTCGGATGCAAGACTAGGAAAGAAGTGACGCGAGATGGCAAAAGACAACGGTAAGGCAAAATCAGGAAACCGCAGGATCGTATATCTTGCCGCCCTTGCCGGAGTTATTGCCGGTATAGGCGCGGTATACGTGATGGAGCGCCCTTCTGGCAATGCGGTTGCCGATAATGTTTCTGTCGAAAATGATGAAGCCTCAGCGCAATGCGCGCTGAAGGCCGGTTCTCTGAAAGCGTTTGATGCGGCTGCAAGTGGCGGTGTTGCCGCCATGCGCGCGGCAGAAAAGCCGATTTCAGTAGCCAATATCGCCTTTACCGGCCCGGACGGCACAAAGATGACGCTGGGCAATTACAAGGGCAAGACGCTTCTGGTTAATCTCTGGGCGACGTGGTGCGCACCATGCCGCGAGGAAATGCCTGATCTCGACAAGCTGCAGGCCAGAAAAGGCGGCGATGATTTTGAGGTCGTGGCGATCAATATCGATACGGGATCGGATGAAAAGCCAAAGAACTTTTTGAATGAAATCGGCGTCAAGAACCTGACCCTGCACCGCGATGCCACCATGGCAAGCTTCAATGAATTGAAGCGCAAGAATCTTGCCTTCGGCCTGCCGGTAACGCTGCTGGTCGATAAGGATGGTTGCCAGATTTCGGCGATGAACGGCCCCGCACCATGGGACGGGCAGGACGCGCTCAAGCTGATTGAAGCGGCGCAAAAGCTTTAAGATTTAAACCCGTCGCGTTTGAGCCGCACGATCGCAAGATCAAGTGCAGAGAGGAAAGCCGAGCGGTCCTTTGGCGAAAAAGGAGACGGGCCGCGCGTTGTCTCGCCCGCGGAGCGCAAGCTATCCATCAGATTGCGCGTGGCAAGCGTGTTGCCGATGGTGTTTTGCGTATGCACACGCCCATTGGGTGCAATCACCGACGCGCCTTTCTCAAGTGCGCGGCTGGCCAGCGGAATGTCGGCGGTAATCACAATCGCGCCGGGGCGTGAATTCTCGGCAATCCAGTCGTCGGCGGCATCGAGCTTGTCGGAAACGATGATGCGCTCGACCTTTTGCTGATCGCGTGGGATTTGAATAAAACTATTGGCGACAATAATGACACGCAGATCATGGCGTTCGGCAACGCGGTAGATTTCCGCTTTCACCGGGCAGGCATCGGCATCGACAAGAATGCAGATCGTATCGGACACTATACTCATGCGCTCTTCATAAGGGGGCGTCCTAGTTTTGGCAAATTGATCGCAGCGATCAGATTTATAAGATAGGCGGCAGGCACGGATTGGTATAAGGCGGATCGAAACCAAGAAAGTCTGCCATGTCGACCCGCCTGTTTCCTTTGATGTTTGTTCTGCTTTGGGCAACCGGCTTCATCGGGGCCGGGCTTTCGATGCCCTATGCGGAACCTTTCACCTTCATGGCAATGCGGTTCTCGATTGCAGCCGCACTGATGACGATCTGGGCTTTGGCGAGCCGTAGCCTTTGGCCGAGTGGCAAAGCGCTTATCCATGCGGCGATTGCCGGATGCCTTATTCACGGCGCCTATCTCTCCGCACTTTTCTGGGCCGTGCATCATGGTCTGCCCGCTGGCATGTCGGGGCTGGTGGCGGGGCTCCAGCCGATGCTCACCACCTTGATCGCAGCAGTTCTTCTTGGAGAAAGGGCAAGCGGCCGCCAATGGGCGGGTCTGCTGATCGGCTTTTGTGGCGTCGCTCTGGTGGTGTGGCCCAAATTTTCCGCCGATAGCGGTGTCGATCCTCAAAGTCTGGCTGCGGCCTTTGTTGCTGTCTTGGCGATCAGCACCGGCACCGTCTGGCAGAAGCGTTTTGCAACGGCAGGCGATCTGAAAGCTGGAACCGCGGTGCAATATATCGCCGCTGCTATGCTGACTATTCTTTGCGCATTTATGTTTGAAACGCGGGTGGTGGTGTGGTCGCCACAGCTCATTTTTGCGCTGGTATGGCTGACGCTTGCGCTTTCCATCGGTGCCATTCTGGCGCTGCTGGTGATGATCCGCGAAGGCGCCATGTCGAAGGTCGCGTCGCTGTTTTATCTGGTACCGGGAACGGCTGCCATCATGGCATGGCTCATTTTTGGTGAAACGCTTGGGGCCATCCAAATTGCTGGAATGGTGGTGACGACGCTGGGTGTCGCGCTCACCACCATGAAGCGCTGATTTAGTCTGTCACCAGATCGGGCTGCTGCTCGCGCTTGCGGAAAATCATGATTGCGGCATTGATTTCCGCCCCGATGATGAAAATTGCCGAAAGCATATAGAGAAAGACGATTGCCACCATGATCGAGGCCAGGCCCGCATAGGTGGTGACGTAATTGGCGAATGTTTCGAGATATTTGGCAAATGCGGTAGCCGCTGCAAGCCACGCAAGAAGTGTTATGACAATCCCGGGAACGATATCGCTGAGCCGACGTTTTCCGGCTGGCAGCCAGATATGCATGATGAATAGCGCAAGCACGAGAACAATGACCGCAATCGTATAGCGCCATACGGCGATGGTGCCGGTGAAAGGCGCTATATCAGGAAACCATTGCGTGGCGATGCGCACGGCAAGCGGGGCCAAAACCAGCAGAAAGCTGATGGCCATCAGGCTCAGCGTGCCGACAAGCACAAAACCAAGACTTTGCAGGCGGCAGAAGATGATCGAGCGCTGATCGGTCACGCGATAGGCGCGATTGAGGGCCACGCGCAACGCCTCGACGCCATTGGAGGCAAAATAGGCGGCGGCAATCACGCTCAACGTCAAAAGCCCGCCGCGCTGTACGGTCAAGACATTGGTGACTTCATTGGCAATGGGGGCGGCGATATTGGATGGCCACATATCGAAAATAACGTGCACCGCCGTATCGGCGAATTGTTTTGTGCCGAGAAAACTGGCCAATGATGTTGCGAAGATCAGGAAGGGAAACAGTGCCATCAGGCCCGACAGCGCGATGTGACTTGCGAAGGCCCAGCCATCGTCGGAGCTGAAATGTCCATAAACATCAAATGTGATCTGACGCAGAAAGCGTCTTATTTTTCGCATAAGCAGATATGGTCCCTCGGTTTTCAGCGTCAGACCATAAATCTAGCAAGCCTTCATGGATTGCAAGGGCCGTGTCGTTTCATACCGAGGGCGAATCAAGCAATGTATTGGGCAATGTGGGGAAAAGGCGACAGAGGATCGGACCTTATCATGGCAGAACCGCGCAGTATCATCGTGACCGGCTGTTCGACCGGCATCGGCGCTTATTGCGCGAAAACCCTGCATGAACGCGGCTGGCGGGTTTTTGCGACAGCGCGTAAAATGGACGATATCGCAGCGCTGGCAGCGATGGGAATTGACGCGCATTATATGGATTATGCGGAGCCGACATCCATTGCGGAGCTGGTCGAACAGGTGTTGCAAAAAACCGGCGGCAGGCTCGATGCGCTGTTCAACAATGGCGCCTATGCACAGCCGGGTGCGGTGGAAGACTTGCCCGTCGATGCCTTACGCCAGCAATTCGAAGCCAATTTCTTTGGCTGGCATGATCTCACGCAACGCATTGTGCCGGTGATGCGCAAACAGGGGCAGGGGCGAATTGTGCATTGCTCGTCCATTCTGGGGCTGGTGCCGATGAAGTGGCGGGGGGCCTATGTGGCATCGAAATTCGCGCTCGAAGGCTTGATGTTGGCGCAGCGCATGGAGCTTGAAGGCTCCGGCATAGAGGTTTCGATGATCGAGCCGGGGCCGATTGCCTCGCAGTTTACGTTTAATGCGGCGAAACATGCCCGCGCCAATATCGATCTTGAGGGTTCGGTCCATCGTGACCTCTACCACCAACAGATGGCAAAACTCGACAGCGGCGGCACCAAATCGAAGAACAAGCTTGGACCGGAAGCGGTCTTTGCTGTATTGCTGCACGCATTGGAGGCGCTGCGCCCGCGCCCGCATTATGCGGTTACGCGACCGGCGAAAATGGGTATTCTGGCGCGACGCCTGATGCCATCGCGCTGGCTGTATCGAATGCTGTCCGATCAGTCCTAGCCGAGAGTGAATTTGGGAAGGAAGCAAGATGGACGTTCTGTTCAAGGGCGCGGCCATGGTCGCCATGCTGGCGGTGGCAATCGTGCTGATCATCGGTCTGCGCAACATGATGCGCGATGGTGACGCAAATTTTTCCAACAAGATGATGCAACTGCGTGTGTTTTTGCAATTTATCGCGGTGGTGCTGATCGTCGGAGCCATTTATTTCGCGCGTCACACAGGCGGATAATAGGATGGTCAGGCTCAACAAGATTTATACCCGCACCGGTGACAATGGCACCACGGGTCTGACCTCCGGGCCGCGACGGCTTAAATCCGATCTGCGTGTCGAGGCCTATGGCACAGTCGACGAAACCAATGCCTGCATCGGCATGGTGCGCATTTATATGAGCGATCATCCGGCAATCGACGCCATGCTGGTACGCATCCAGAATGATCTGTTTGATCTCGGAGCCGATCTTTCGACGCCTGATGACGGTCAGCCTTTATCCTACGAGCCGTTGCGCATCGTCGCCTCGCAGGTGACGCGGCTTGAAACCGATATCGACCAGTTAAATGCCGATCTTGCACCGCTGCGCTCGTTTATCCTGCCCGGCGGGTCGGCTGCTTCGGCTGCATTGCATATGGCGCGCACCGTTTCACGCCGTGCCGAGCGGCTGATAGTGGCGCTGTCGAAAACCGATGGCGAACTGGTTTCAGCGCAAGCACTGCAATATATCAACCGGCTGTCCGATTTCCTGTTCGTGGCAGCCCGCGCCGTCAATGATAATGGTGCGAGGGATGTGTTGTGGGTGCCGGGCGCAAACCGATAGCTAAACGCCGCGCTTGTTGCCCCAGATCAGCACATGCAGTTGCGGCAGCACATGCGCCTCGAACCAGCGATCCTGCATCACTTTGTCGATCAGCCATTCCATGCGGCTCATGATGCCGTCCATGTCGATGCGGGCATCGTCATCCTCGGGCGGCGGTGGCGTGTGATTGCCCGGTTGCAGATAAACCGGCAAATGCGGATGGCGTGCCGATGCGGCCCGCGCAAAAGCATAATCCGCATCGTCGAACACCACGAATTTCAGCACGGTTTTTGGCCCTGAGCCTGCTGCATCGATTGAAGCTTTCAGCGCATCCCAATCCGTATCCATGCCGCTTGAGGGCGGCTTGGGGCTCAGCACCAATGTATCGAGCCGTGCAAACCAGTCCTTTGCCACTGAGCCTTGTGTTTCCAGTGCAAAGCGATAGCCTTCGCTATGGCCATGATCGATCAATGGTCCCAGCGGCTGAATGGCCGGATTGCCGCCAGATAGTGACACTGTTATCGGTCTTTTTCCCGAAAGTGCCGTCACTTCATGCCAGATCGCGTCAACGCTCATTGGCTTCCAGTCATGACGAAAGCGACTTTCCACGGCATGCAGGCTGTCGCACCAGGAGCAACGATAATCGCAGCCGCCCGTGCGCACGAAAACAGTCGGCTCGCCGCTCAAAACGCCTTCGCCTTGAATGGTCGGGCCGAAAATCTCGCTGATGCGGATTTCGGGAGATGTTTTCATGGCCGATATTCGGCCCATGTCTTTGGCGTTTCGCTGACCCGCACCGCCGACACCTCTGGCCAGCGCGTATGGCACCAGTCAAAGAGATGTTTTGCGAGACGTTCCGCCGTCACACCATCATGGCCCAGCACGTCGTTGAGATGGCGATGATCCAACTCATCATCGATATAGCGCTTGAGGGGGGCCAGTTCGTGATAATCGCGCACAAAGCCATGCTGATCGAGATCGGCAGCCGTAAGCTCGACTTCGACAATATAATTATGGCCATGCAGGCGCGCACATTGGTGATCGGCGGGCAATTGCGTCAATTGATGCGAGGCGGAGAAGTGGAATTCCTTGGTGATGCGAAACATCACGCGCTCCTCTTCTCGATGGCCGAGCGCCAGAAATCAGCGTCTTCATAAAGGGTTGGATCGGCGATCCCTGCCAGATGAAAGGCCTCACGCCGCTCGACACAGGTGCCGCAGCGCCCGCAATGCTGTTCGCCGCCCTTGTAGCAGGACCATGTTGCCTCGAACGGTGTCTTGTATTTTGCGCCATCGACAACAATGTCGCTTTTGGACTTGTTCACATAGGGTGCCAGCAGTTTTACGTCCGCATAACCCTCCAACGCATGGTTCTGCATGGTCTGGAAAGCGTCGATAAAGCCGGGGCGGCAATCGGGATAGATAAAATGATCGCCGCCATGAACGGCGAGCGCGATGGCTTCCGCCTTTTGTGCCGCCGCAACACCAAACACAATTGCCAGCATGATGGCATTGCGATTGGGCACGACGGTGATTTTCATGGTTTCTTCGGCATAATGACCGTCAGGCACATCGATATCATCGGTCAGCGCCGAGCCGGTAAGGCTTGCACCGATGGTGCGGATATCGATGATCTGGTGGGGAACACTGAGCCGCTTTGCGCAGGTGGCCGCAAAGTCGAGTTCCTTTTTATGCCGCTGGCCGTAATCAAAAGACACGAGGCCAATCAGTTGCTGTTCCGCTGCGATTTTGTGCGCGAGCGAAACCGAGTCCAATCCGCCGGAGCAGATGACAAGCGTTTTCATTTTTTCAGTCCTTGTTTTGACCGGGTAGGCTGCGACCGGATACTTAACGCCGCTCTCCTAACGCATGCGACCGCGCTTGTAAACGCCACGAAATTGGCAGACCGAGCTTGCTGATAGCGGCACGGAGTAAAGTGGCAATGACTATCTGTCAGAATAAATTCATTTTAATCGATATTGCGTGCCATCTCTGATTGACGCGTCCGTCAACCCTCTTTAGGTTTCAGGCGGCTCCGGGCAGAGCGGCAAAGTGCCGCTATTGGTGGCGTGTCTGTCAGCAAGGTTTCATGTCGGATTCTGACATGCGGGTGGAAATTCATGGCGGCATAGTCGTGTCGCAAAAGTCATAAAAGAGGTGATCGCGGATGAAAGTCCTTGTCGCAGTGAAACGGGTTGTCGATTACAACGTCAAGATTCGTGTCAAGGGAGATGGGTCTGGCGTTGAGCTTGCCAACGTCAAGATGTCGATGAACCCTTTTGACGAAATCGCGGTTGAAGAAGCGATCCGTCTGAAAGAAGCGGGCAAGGTCACGGAAATCGTCGCGGTTTCGGTCGGCCCGGCACAGGCGCAGGAAACCTTGCGCACGGCACTCGCCATGGGTGCAGACCGTGCCATTCTGGTCAAGACCGACGAGACCGTCGAGCCGCTTGGCGTCGCCAAGGTTTTGAAGGGTGTGGTTGAGGCTGAACAGCCGGACCTCGTTTTCCTCGGCAAGCAGGCCATTGATGACGATGCCAACCAGACCGGCCAGATGCTCTCGGCACTGCTCAACTGGAGCCAGGCGACATTCGCATCCAAGGTGGATCTTGGCGATGGTTCTGCCAAGGTCACGCGTGAAGTCGATGGCGGTCTTCAGACCATCGATGTAAAACTTCCCGCTATCGTGACGGTCGATCTGCGTCTCAACCAGCCGCGTTATGCATCGCTTCCCAATATTATGAAGGCCAAGAAGAAGCCGCTGGACGAAAAAGCACCGGCCGATTTCGGTGCCGATATCGCTCCGCGTCTCAAGGTTCTGAAGACCGAAGAACCCGGTGGCCGCAAGGCTGGCGTGAAGGTTGGTTCGGTTTCCGAACTGGTCGAAAAACTCAAAGCCGACGGCGTATTGTAAAGGGAAACCCGTGAGGCCTGTCTGCAAATGGCGTGTTGCTGCGCTTCCGGTGCTCACGTACGAAAAGTACGCTCCGCTCCGGTTCTCGCACCCCACCATTTTCGCCAAGGCCTGACAGGTTTCAGACACCGGATGAATTAAGGACAAACACATGGCTATTCTTCTTGTTGCCGAACATGACAATGCAAGCCTTTCCGACCAGACGGCCAAGGCATTGACCGCAGCTTCCCAGATCGGCGGCGATGTCGATATTCTGGTTGCAGGCAAAGGCGCGAAAGCGGCTGCCGATGCGGCTGCGAAACTCAATGGCGTGCGCAAGGTTCTGCTTGCTGAAAGCGATGCGCTCGAAAACCGTCTGGCTGAGCCGACCGCGGCACTCGTCGTGGATCTGGCCAGCAATTACGACACCATCATTGCACCGGCCACCACGTCGGCCAAAAACGTTCTTCCGCGTGTGGCAGCGCTTCTCGACGTGATGCAATTGTCTGAAATCATGGAAGTTGTGTCCGCTGACACCTTCAAACGCCCGATCTATGCAGGCAATGCGATCCAGACGGTGCAGTCGACCGACGCCAAGAAGGTGATCACGGTGCGCACCGCCTCGTTCCAGGCAACCGGTGAGGGTGGTTCTGCTTCCGTTGAAAGCGTGAATGCTGCCGCTGATCCGGCACTGTCGAGCTTTGTTGAAAACACCTTGTCGGATTCGGATCGCCCGGAACTGACGTCGGCAAAAATCATTATCTCGGGTGGTCGTGCGCTGGGGTCTTCGGAAAAGTTCGAGGAAGTCATTCTTCCGGTTGCCGACAAGCTTGGCGCTGCCGTTGGCGCATCGCGCGCGGCGGTTGATGCGGGCTATGCGCCCAATGACTGGCAGGTCGGGCAGACAGGCAAGGTTGTTGCACCTGATCTTTACATCGCAGTCGGCATTTCGGGTGCAATCCAGCATCTCGCCGGTATGAAGGACAGCCGCGTGATCGTGGCCATCAACAAGGACGAGGAAGCGCCAATCTTCCAGGTGGCCGATTACGGTCTTGTCGGTGATTTGTTCACCATCCTGCCGGAGCTGGAAAAAGCGTTGTAATTCATCGTCGATGACTACTGCTCTATAACCCGCTTCCGTCAAAGGTTTTTGTCCGGCGACGGAGGCGGGTTTGTTTTTGCCCTGTTCACAACGAGTAGACGGGTTCTTAAAGCAAACACCCCAAAAATATGGATTGCAATTTTCACTGGTAATCTATCATCTGGGACAGGAAGCTTGGGCATGCAGAGCCATAAAGTCTAAATGTGGCGTTGATGAATGAAGGAGTGACGGCTGTGGCAATCAAAACGGTGGGTGTTGTCGGCGCAGGTCAGATGGGCAGCGGCATTGCGCATGTCTGTGCTTTGGCGGGCTATAAGGTGCTTTTGCATGACGCCGCATCTGAACGGCTGGAAAAGAGCATTGCCACCATCAATGGCAACATGGCACGTCAGGTCGCTTCAGGAAAATTGCAGGAAAGCGAGCGCGAAGCGGCCATGAAGCTGATAGGCGCGGCAAATTCCATGCAGGATCTGGCCGCTGTCGATCTGGCAATCGAGGCTGCGACAGAGGATGAAACCGTCAAGCGCAAGATTTTTGCCCAGATTTGCCCGATCCTGAACCCCGAAGCCATTCTGGCCACCAACACGTCCTCGATTTCCATCACCCGGCTTGCATCCACGACCGACCGCCCGGAACGCTTCATCGGCATTCATTTCATGAATCCCGTGCCGGTGATGAAACTGGTGGAGCTGGTGCGCGGTATTGCGACCGAAGAGGACACATTCCGCAAATCCAATGATTTTGTCGCAGCCCTTGGCAAGACGGTGACGGTTGCGGAGGATTTTCCGGCCTTTATCGTCAACCGCATTCTGCTGCCGATGATCAATGAGGCAATCTATACGCTTTATGAAGGCGTGGGTAGCGTCGAAGCCATCGATACAGCGATGAAGCTTGGCGCCAACCATCCGATGGGACCGTTGCAGCTTGCCGATTTCATCGGCCTCGACACTTGTCTGTCGATCATGCAGGTGCTGCATGACGGTCTGGCGGATTCGAAATATCGCCCTTGTCCGTTGCTGGTTAAATATGTCGAAGCTGGATGGCTCGGCCGCAAGACGGGACGCGGGTTTTATGATTATCGTGGCGAAGAGCCTGTCCCGACACGGTGATTTTGGCCTTTTTCTTATGGCACAAGGCTGATCGCGTTGTGGAAAACGATGTTTATCGTTACCATTTACTTATCGTTAACGATGCGGATTTAGGGCTTGTTCATCTTTAATTGTTAAAGTTTTCATTAAGATGTTCGGAATTCCGGGCAGCGCGTTTCAATGAAGGTGAAGACGATGAGCATCCTTGTTCAGTTCCGTGACAGTGTGAATGTCATCCGCGAGTTCGTTGCACCGAGCTACAGGCCCGAGCGCCATTATATGCGCGGGCCGGGACCGGCTTGTGCTCAGCGGGTGAGCCACTGATCTTTCCCATTTTGTGGGTTTACAAAAAAAGCCGGAGCGCATGACGCTCCGGCTTTTTTGTTTTCAATGGAATATTTCTATTCAAGACCTTCAAAAAGCGCTGTTGAAAGATAGCGTTCGGCGAAGGATGGAATAATGATGACGATGTTCTTGCCAGCGTTTTCGGGGCGCTTGCCGACTTCGATGGCTGCAGCCAGTGCCGCACCAGACGAAATGCCGACCGGAATGCCTTCAATGCGGGCGATCAGGCGCGCATGGGCAAAGGCATCATCATTAGAAATCTGTACGACCTCGTCGTAAACATTGGTGTCGAGCGTCTTTGGCGCAAAGCCGGCACCAATGCCCTGAATCTTGTGTGGACCGGGGGTTCCACCGGAGAGAACGGGAGAATCCTTCGGTTCCACCGCCACCACCTTGAAGGATGGCTTGCGCTCCTTGATCACCTGACCGACGCCGGTGATCGTGCCGCCGGTGCCAATGCCGGAGATCAGAATATCGGCTTCACCATTGGTGTCATTCCAGATTTCTTCCGCCGTGGTGCGGCGATGGATTTCGGGATTGGCAGGATTTTCGAACTGTTGTGGGATTACGGCATCGGGATTGTCCTGCGCAATTTCCTCAGCCTTGGCAATCGCGCCTTTCATGCCCTTGGCGCCTTCGGTCAGCACCAGTTCGGCGCCTAAAAGCTTGAGAAGCTTGCGGCGCTCGATCGACATGGTTTCGGGCATGGTGAGGATCAGGCGATAGCCTTTGGCGGCGGCTGCAAAAGCCAGTGCGATGCCGGTATTGCCGGAGGTCGGCTCCACGAAAACCGTCTTGCCGGGAACTGCCTTGCCCTGTTCTTCAAGGGATTCAATCAGCGCCAGACCGATACGGTCCTTGACGCTTGCCAGTGGATTGAAGAATTCAAGCTTCACCAGAAGATTGGCGACGACGCCATTTTCCTTGGCAAATTTGTCAATGCGCACAAGTGGTGTGTTGCCAATTGTGTCAAGGATGGAATCATAAACGTGACCGCGACCGACTTTTCTATTGGCCGGAGTGCCGAGTGGTTTGTTCATGGACGAAACTCCCTTTATGTTGCGCAAAGTTTAAGAGGAAATAGAGCAAAAGCCTAGGCGATTGCATGCAATTACCAGTGCAAATTTAGAAAAATATTCTTTTTGATTGGCGTTTTTGAAATCTGGTTTCGCGGCAAATGGGGCTGTCCGTATTAGGCTGACGAGATGCTGATTGATCCACGTCAATGCACCCGAGCCGGTGCTGCGTGTAGAATGAATTTATAATCATGCAACGAGGAAACTGGGCGATGTACAGGAATATTCTGATTGCGACTGACGGGTCGGAACTGGCGGAAAAGGGCGTGGAGCAGGGTGTGGCGCTGGCCAAGGGCGTTGGCGCGCAAGTCACTTTCGTTTCCGTGACCGAACTTCTGCCATCCTATGGTATCGTTGTTGCTGCGGAATGGGCATCCAGCCCTGCGGCTTTTCAGGAATATCGCGAGGCGATCACCAAGGCGGCTAACGAAATTCTGACGAAAGCCAAAGCGACGGCGCAAGCAGCAGATGTTGCAGCACAAGCAGTCCACGTCGAAAACCAGTCGCCGGCGCAAGGTATTGTCGAAGCCGCCACGGCCAAGGGCTGTGACTTGATTGTCATTGCTTCGCACGGGCGGCGCGGCGTCAACAAGCTCCTGCTCGGCAGTCAGGCGGCGGAAGTCTTGTCGCTGAGTTCTGTGCCTGTCCTGATCATCAAATAAGCGCATCAGTCTTTTTGAGCATTGTTTTCATGGCAGCCATTTCCTTTGAGCGATGAAGAACGAAAGAAGATTCCTGATGCTGTCTGCTAAACTTGCTCCGTTCAGGTTCTAAATCTGGACGGAGGAGTTTCGCTTTTCAGGAGGCTTTCATGACCGCGCCGCGCCCGTCGAGAACTGCTCTGGGTAACCATCTTTTGCATCCAGAAACGCAGATGTTGAATTACGGCTACGACCCTGAACTGTCGGAAGGGGCGGTCAAGCCGCCGGTCTTTCTCACTTCGACCTTCGTTTTCAAGACAGCCGAAGACGGCCGCGATTTCTTCGATTTTGTATCCGGCCGCAAGGAGCCACCGGAAGGTGTCGGCGCGGGGCTGGTCTATTCCCGCTTCAACCACCCCAATAGCGAGATCGTCGAGGATCGCCTGGCGGTCTATGAAGGGACGGAGAGTGCCGCGCTGTTCTCATCCGGCATGTCGGCGATTGCCACGACATTGTTTGCCTTTGCGCGTCCCGGTGATGTGATCCTGCATTCGCAGCCGCTTTATGGTGGTACGGAAACGCTTCTGGCAAAAACTTTTTTGAATTTCGGCGTTGAAGCAGTCGCCTTTGCTGATGGCGTGCATGAATCCTCAATTGAAAAGGCGGCGCAAGAAGCGCTCGGCAAAGGGCGCATATCGGTCATTCTTGTCGAAACACCAGCCAACCCGACCAACAGTCTGGTCGATATTGCGGCGATCCGGCGTGTTGCCGACAAGATAGAACAACAGCAAGGGCATCGCCCGATCATCGTCTGCGATAACACGCTGCTTGGTCCGGTTTTCCAGAAGCCGCTCGATCATGGTGCCGATTTGTCGCTTTATTCGCTGACAAAATATGTCGGCGGTCATTCCGATCTCATTGCCGGTGCGGTGCTGGGTGCAAAATCTCTGGTCCGCCAGGTCAAGGCGCTGCGCGGGGCGATTGGCACGCAGCTCGATCCGCATTCCTGCTGGATGTTGGGGCGCTCGCTTGAAACTCTGGGTCTGCGTATGGAGCGAGCCAATAGCAATGCCCACGCCATTGCGGAGTTTTTGCGTGATCATCCAAAGGTCGAAAAGCTGCATTATCTGCCTTTTGCAGATGAGAATTCGGATGTGGGCGCCTTGTTCAAACGCCAGTGCACGGGTGCTGGTTCGACTTTCTCGTTCGATATTTTGGGTGGACAGGAAGCGGCGTTTCGTTTTCTCAATGCATTACAGATATTGAAGCTTGCAGTCAGTCTGGGCGGAACGGAATCGCTTGCCAGTCATCCAGCGACTATGACGCATTCGGGCGTTCCAGTGGCCGTGCGTGAACGCATCGGCGTGCTGCAATCGACCATCCGTCTTTCCATCGGCATCGAGCATCCCGATGATCTGATCGCCGATTTGGGACAAGCGCTGGAGACCGCATGAACATGGTTCACGCCACCCCATGCAGACATGGAGTGGCGTGTTTTATTAACGCGACTTTGCCGCCAGCTTCCAGCGCATCGCGTCCACGCATAAAAATGCAAGCAGGCTGAAACCGACCAGCGGCAATATCCAGCCGATCACGACAGCGATCAGTACGGTCATGGCCTTGTATGCGCCCGTGAGACGCGTCCAGCTCTGGATCAATGTGCGTGGCATGGAACCGGCTGGCGGACGTCTTTGCCACCAGATGCGGTAGCCATAGATGATCGCCAAGATAAGCGCAAAACCCAGTGCGGCCATCACGATCTGATTGGCAACGCCGAACAAGACGCCCATATGCATATCGATGCCCCAGCGGATCAGTTTCGCGATGAGCGGAAAGGTTTCGAAATCAGCCCGGCTGACCACCTTCATGTCACGCGGATCAACCGCAATCGTATCGACCTGTGTCGGCCAGGATCGATCAACTTCGCTCACCAGCCACGCCTGATCGGCTGCCCTCGGCGGGCGGATTTCGAGCTTGGGTGAATCAAGCCTTGCCTGCCGGGCTGCAAGTTCAACGGCATCGATCTGGTCGACATGATTGTTTGCTGCTGATGGCGACTGCATCGTCATTGCACCATGGTCATGATGGTCTTCATGACCGCCGGAGATTGTGGCAGGTTTGCCCAGTGTCAGGGAAACCGATGGTGTGATCCATCCGACCGCATTGCGGAACTGATCGATGCGACCGCCGGCCAGTTGCGACCATGTCATGCCGGTTGCAGACAAGAACAACAGCCCCGCTGCAATCGAGATACCGACCTGTGAATGCAGGCGGCGTGTGCGCAGATGGGTATTGTCTTTTTGGGTGCTGTTGCGTCTTAGCGCGCGTTTCCACCACCACATGAGAAGACCGCCCAGAGCCGCAATCCACAGCCATGAAGCGGCCAGTTCACTGTAATAGCGCCCGAAATTGCCAAGCATGAGGTTGCGATGCAGATAATCGAGCGTTGCGCGAAGAGGCAGAACGCCGCTGGTCCCATAAACGGTGAGATCGCCCTTGATCGCCAGCGTGACCGGATCGACAAAGATCGCCCGGCTTTCGGATTCACCCAGTCCCGGCTCTCGAAACATCACCCGCGTGGTGCGTCCGGGCCCGGTCGAAGGCCGAACCGCGAAAAGATTGGGTCCCTCGCCGATAGAAGCTCTTGCCGCTTTCACCTGTGCGGAAAGCGGTTGCAGCGTTCCCAGCGACGGTGTCGTGAGTTGCTCGCAATAGAGATAATCTTCAAGCTGTGGCGTCAACACATAGAGTGTGCCGGTTACGGCGGCTACCAGAATAAACGGCCCGACGAACAGTCCAATGTAAAAGTGCAGCCGCGTCATGAAAGCGCGAAAACTCGAATCGGACGTGGTGACAGCTTTGTTGTTGCTCAGGTTTTGGGAAGGCAAAGCTGTATCGGTCATGGTTGCTTGCCTCGGTTGAGTTTGAGCGCATTGTTGCGCAGCACGCGGATTTGAGCGCGTGCAAAGGCGTAGAGATTGTTCATGGATGTCTCCGAAATGATGGTGATAGGCTGACCGCTCAGGGCGGCAGCTTTGTTTGTGCATCAGACGGAGAGGGACGGAGGCCCCCGCAGGCGCGGGCTTTCATGGATGTGGTCGGGAGGCCCGCGAACGCTTAGTGACAGGGAATAGCTATTCGCCTGAAAAACGGGAAAGTCGAAGAAATTACCGGTCTGATTGTTGAAAGCTATGCCTATGGCACAAGCCGCCTGACAAAAGACGGAACAGCAGGATTTCGCCAGATTTTTTAATGGCGCATCGGTTTCGACAATTGGAGCGCTGTGGATGGAGCAAATGACAGAGGCTGAGTTGGCCGACCATGCCGCCATGTTTGCCTGTGCATATGCCGTGATCGACGTTTGAAAGATAATCAGCAAGGCAACCGCTGCCACCCACAAGGTAGCCTCGCTCTTGTTGCCGATTATTTTTCTGCGCAGTGTCATCAGCGAGAAGTTGCATTGTTTTTGCCAAAAGTCACTGCGGCAAAGGTAGCAGCTAGCTCAGCAATGTTGCTGTGAAATGAGGCTTTTCAATCAGGACAAGTCCAGTATTGCCGTTCCTCTACAAGTCGCGCTAGTCATCGTTGATGACGGTTGCGTCGCGAAATGGGGAACACGGATTTGGATATCGAAGAATTGCGAACATTTGTGGAAGTTGCTGACGCCGGAGGTGTAACGCCGGCTGCGCTTCGGCTCGGCGTATCCAAGTCGATCGTCAGTCGGCGGCTTGCCCGGCTTGAAGCCGTACTTGGCGTGCAGTTGCTGGCACGCACCACGCGCGGTGCCGCTCTGACAGAGGCAGGCGCCATCTTTCGCGATCACGCAGCCAAAGTCTGCGCCGAGATCGACGTGGCCAGGGAAACGATCCTGCCGGCCGGCGATCTTCGCGGACGCTTGCGCGTTGCCGTCCCGCTCACCTTTGGTCCTACGCATCTTGCACCTGTCTTTGCGGAAATGGCGCGACGTTATCCCCATCTCCACATTCATACCTGCTACAGTGACCGTTTCGTCGATATCATCGCAGAAGGCTATGATTGCGCAATAAGGCTTGGTCATCTGCAAGATTCCAACCTTGTCGCCAGACGTGTCGGCCCGATCTACGGCATAGTGGTCGCGGGGCCTGACTATATCAAAGCGCATGGATCGCCTGAAACGCCGGATGAACTTCTTACCCATCAGGTTCTTATGCAGGGCACTGAATCCTGGCAATTTATGGATGGTGAAAAGCCAATCATTCTTCGCCCGCAAGGGCGGTTCAAGGCCGACAACGGCACGGCTCTGGTTGCAGCCGCCTTGGCAAATCTCGGCATCGCGATGCTTCCTGAAGGTCTTGTTCACGAGCATCTGGTTTCCGGAGCGCTGGTGCCGGTTATGACGCGCTACCCTGTGCGCGAAGCAGGGATTTTTGTCGTTCGGCCACCAGGCCAGCATCCGGCGCGCAAGATCAGGGTCCTGACCGAGATGCTGATTGAATGTTTCGGAAGAGGCCCCGACGTTACAGGAGCCTCCCCTTTCTGAGTGCCGCCTTTGGGGGATGCTGTATCTGCGTTCCCCGTTCTGCGACACAGTAGTCCGCCAAAGGGGACTACCTCGCACCCTGTGGGAACGGCACTATTCGCGCCAGCCAACGTGTCGTTGGTGCATGTCTCCGACAAATAATGCCGCTCATATGGCAGTTAAGGGTGTAACAATAATGACCTTACGCAACGGCCTCGCATCGCTTCTTCGTCCAGAGGACTCAGTCCTCCTGCTGATTGATCATCAGCCCTTCCAGCTTCTTTCACTCAACAGCCATGATCCGCAGATCGTGATCAACAATACGGCCGCTCTGGCGAAGCTTGCCAAGGCCTTTGATGTCCCAACCATCCTTACGACCGTAATCGTCAATCAGGGCGGTCGCCTCTTCCCGCAAATCACCGATGTGTTTCCCGAGCAAGAGGTGATCGACAGAACTTTCATCAACACCTGGGAAGATTCCAAGGTTGTGGACGCGGTCAAGGCAACGGGCCGCAAGCAGCTGATCATTGCCGGACTTTATACCGAGGTCTGCGTTGCGATGCCGACAATTCATGCGCTTGGCGAGGGCTGGGATGTGACCGTCGTCACCGATGCCTGTGGCGGTGTTTCACTGGAAGCGCATCAGGTCGCCATCCAGCGTATGATCGGTGCAGGCGCCAATGTGATGACATGGATGGCGGTCGGGGGAGAGTGGCAGCGTGACCACGCCCGGGTTGAAAGCGACATCAAGTTTGCCGAGGTGCTGGTGGAACATGGTGGTGCAGCCGGTAGCGCGTTCCTGTGGGAGCAGCAGTTGCTCAACACGCCGGTGCCGGACAACGCAGGCTGATCCATCGCGAGCACGCTGATTGCCTATGCCTGAATGCAAGGGCAGTCGGCGTGATCGATCACCATTTCCCCGTCAATCCGGCGACTGGTCCAACCACGGCTGGTTCTCGATTGCCTATAGAAAGCAAACAACAATGACGTTGGGTCAGTTTCCAATCGGGCAGGAGATGGATATCACCTATCCGACTTTCAAAGTCAGCCAGACGCTGCTGTCAGCTACGCAACTCAGATTCGAAATCAAGGAAGGACCATTCGCTCGGACCGAAACCGTCGATATTCAGGTTGTCCCCTTGGGCAACGGCATTTTTGCTGTGAGCTGGCAGGAGAAGAACGGTGCGACGGTTATAAATGTGCAGGATTATGATCGTGCCGTGGTGCATTCGTTCGTCACTTTGCCCAATGGCGAATTCATTCGAATGACCGGCCCGATCGTTGTCACGCGACTGGCAGATCACGTCTGCGACGACCGCCCTGAGCGTAACAAGGCGCTGGTGATCGAGGCAATGACCTCGCTGTTCCAGCGTCACGACGCCTCCGCGGTCGAGCGGCTTTACGCGTCTGATTATGTTCAGCACAATCCGAACATCCCCCAGGGGCGCGATGCGTTGCAGGGACTCGTCGCGGGATTGTCTCAGGACGTCTATTATGAACCCGGCCTGATTGTTGCCGAGAGTGATCTCGTCGCCATTCATGGCCGTATAAGGGGCTGGTCAGAGGCGCCGCAGGTGGTTGTCGATATTTTCCGCATTCAAGACGGCAAGCTTATAGAGCACTGGGACGTGTTGCAGGACGAAGTGCCGGTCACGGCGGCGGTCGGTGGGGTGTCGATGTTCGATCCCAGTGAAGGTGAACCTCAGGCGCGACTGGCAACGTCCTGAACCTGACCGACCATTGCCGTGTCTACATCCAATCCGACAATCAAACAGAAAACGACGATATCATGACAATACTTACGACGCAGGACGGCACCCGTATCTTCTACAAGGACTTGGGGCCGAAAGACGCTCAGCCCATCATGTTTCACCATGGCTGGCCTTTGAGCGCGGATGATTGGGATAACCAGATGCTGTTCTTCCTCAGCAAAGGCTATCGTGTCATCGCGCATGATCGGCGCGGCCATGGCCGGTCCGACCAGACCGATACCGGGAACGATATGGACACCTACGCGGCCGATGTCGCTGCATTGGTGGCCGAACTCGATCTCAAAAATGCGATCCATATCGGCCATTCGACCGGAGGCGGTGAGGTCATCCGCTATGTGGCCCGCAGTGAGCCGGGTCGTGTTGCCAGGGCGGTACTGATCGGTGCCGTACCCCCGATCATGCTGGCAACATCACGGTATCCGGGCGGCTTGCCGATGGAGGTGTTCGATGGCTTCCGTCAGGCACTCTCGCACAACCGCGCGCAATTCTTCCTCGATGTCCCAACCGGTCCCTTCTATGGCTTCAATCGTGAGGGGGCGGATGTCAGCGAAGGCCTGATCCGCAACTGGTGGCGACAGGGCATGATGGGTGGCGCCAAGGCTCACTATGATTGCATTACTGCTTTTTCAGAGACTGACTTCACGGAGGATCTTCAGGCGGTTTCGCTGCCGGTCCTGCTGATGCACGGCGAAGACGATCAGGTCGTGCCGATTGATGCTTCCGCCCGCATTGCGATCAAGCTGCTTTCAAACGGCACGCTCAAGACATATCCGGGGCTTTCGCATGGTCTGTTTGCCACGCATCCCGAGCTCATCAATGCCGATCTCCTGACCTTTTTTGAGCAATAATCCAAATTGAAAGCAATTGAGGACGCTTCCACCGAAGCTCGCTTCGTGCTGGCGGTCGGGGCGTCTCCTCCCCATTGCTCATAGCATCGTCCCGGAGGCATTCTCCGGGCATGGAAACGCCTTTGGCGTATGAACCGGTACGCCGCACTCGGCTTGGGTAGGGAAGGGCAGCATCACATAGTCACTGCTTTGATATAAGCAATGTAATGAACGGCGCGCTGTCGTCAGGTTGAATGTGGTGCGGGTGGTCGGAATCGAACCGACACTCCTTTCGGAACCGGATTTTGAGTCCGGCGCGTCTACCAGTTCCACCACACCCGCACGTCTCTGCCGCAGCAGAAGGAATATGGTCCAAAGCGGACAACGGGTGGGATATACCGGCTAAAAGAAACGAGGTCAATTACCCATGACACAGGTTTTCAATCTGTGTTGATCAAACCTTCCAGCAAGGCTTTTCCGACAGAATACACCCCGTTAAATGGAACTCTGCCGGAGTACCATTTAAAAATCATAGCACCCTGATCGTCGTGCAATGCCTTGTTATCGACGCATACTATGCTCAACAACATTCCACAGCACGATGACCGCAATGAAGCCGATCAAAATAAAATCAAGCGTTTTGATATAGTGTAGATATTCCATAGCGCATCTCCTTCCTTGGGAGGGCGCAACGGTGTTTGTGCATCAGGTGGTTCGGTTTTTATTATTCGCGGAGCGTCCCAAAGCCCTGTTAAAGCCGGAAACGCACTTCTGCGAATTCCTTATCCACCCTTCATGCGCTCTCCCAAGACAGAGAATAGCACAGTCAACAAGTTTTCACAAATTGTTGAACTTGCGAGCTATTTATTTGATTTGAAAGACGCTTCTCTTAGAAAAATTTTCTGCCGGTTTAAATATTGGTCCGATACGAAAACCGGCGCTCACGGCGCCGGTTTTCTCATCATTCAAAAGCACCGTGGCAGTGCTTGTATTTCTTGCCCGAGCCGCAAGGACAGGCCTCGTTGCGGCTCACCTTGCCCCAGGTTGAGGGATCGGTCGGATCGCGTTCTGCTGGCGCAATGGTGCGGTTATCGTGCTGATGCTGTTCCCATGCACCCTCATCGAAATCATTTTCGCCGGTGGTGCCATCGATATGATGGCCGGTCATTGGCGGCAATTCCGGTTCAGGCGGAGCTTCGCGCACGATTTCCACGCGCATCAGCTGCGAAATAACGACTTCGCGCAGGCTGGCCAGCATCGACTGGAACAGCTCAAAGCCTTCGGACTTATATTCATTGAGCGGATCACGCTGGGCATAGCCGCGGAAACCAACCACGGAGCGCAGATGGTCGAGATTGACCAGATGCTCGCGCCACAGATTGTCGAGCGACTGCATGATCACGGATTTCTCGACATAGGTCATGACCTGCGGGCCGAAACGTTCGGCCTTGTCGCTGGCTGCCTTGTCGGCAGCGTCCTTGATGCGCGTCTCGAATTCCTCTTCCGCGATGCCTTCTTCCTTGGCCCATTCCTCGACCGGCAGGTCGAGATTGAGCTTCTCGATCACATCTTGCTTGAGGCCAGCAATATTCCACTTTTCCGCATAGGCGTCTTTGGGAATATGCAGCGCCACCATGTCCTCGATGACCTCATGGCGCATCCCGGTCACAGTTTCAGTAAGATCTTCCTCATCCATCATTTCAAGGCGCTGCTCGAAGATCACCTTGCGCTGATCGTTCATGACGTCGTCGTATTTGAGCAGGTTCTTGCGGATTTCGAAGTTACGCGCTTCAACCTTGGTCTGGGCCTTTTCCAGCGCCTTGTTGATCCATGGATGAACGATGGCCTCGTCTTCCTTCAGTCCCAGCTTTTGCAGCATACCGTCCATGCGGTTGGAACCGAAAATGCGCATCAGGTCATCTTGAAGCGACAGGTAGAATTTTGAGCGTCCCGGATCGCCCTGACGGCCCGAACGACCGCGCAACTGGTTATCGATGCGGCGGCTTTCATGGCGTTCGGTGGCCAGAACATAAAGACCACCGGCGGCCAGCGCCTTTTCCTTCAATCGTGCGATATCGGCCTTGATCTCGGCGATTTTTGCGTCGCGTTCAGAACCTTCCGGCACATCTGCCAGTTCCTCACGCACGCGCATTTCCAGATTGCCGCCGAGCTGAATATCGGTACCGCGACCGGCCATGTTGGTGGCAATCGTCACTGCACCCGGTACACCGGCCTGCGCGATGATAAAGGCTTCCTGCTCGTGGTAGCGGGCATTGAGAACCTGAAAATCCTTGACCCCTTCCTGGCGCAGACGCTCGGCCAGAAGCTCGGATTTTTCAATCGAGGTCGTGCCGACCAGCACCGGCTGGCCTTTTTCGTGCGAGGCACGGATATCACGCACGATGGCGCGATATTTTTCCTCGACGGTGCGATAGACTTCATCGTCTTCATCGATGCGCTGCACCGGCAGATTGGTCGGGATTTCGAGAACGTCGAGGCCGTAAATATTGCCGAATTCTTCCGCTTCGGTTGCAGCTGTACCGGTCATGCCCGAAAGCTTGGTGTACATGCGGAAATAATTCTGGAAGGTGATCGAGGCCAGCGTCTGGTTTTCCGGCTGGATCGTCACATGTTCTTTGGCTTCAAGCGCCTGATGCAGACCTTCGGAATAGCGGCGACCGGGCATCATGCGGCCGGTGAACTCGTCGATGATGACGATTTCATCGTTGCGCACGATATAGTCCTTATCGCGCTGGAACAGCTTGTGGGCGCGCAACGCATTGTTGAGGTGATGGACGACCGAGACATTCTCGATGTCGTAAAGGCTTTCGCCCTTGAGATGGCCTGCGGCTTCCAAAAGCTGCTCGACCTTTTCGGTGCCGACTTCGGTGAAGATTGCGGTCTTCTGCTTCTCGTCGATCTCGAAATCTTCCGGCTCAAGGGCTGGAATGAAGGTGTCGATGAGATTGTAGAAATCCGAGCGATCTTCCAGCGGGCCGGAAATGATCAGCGGTGTGCGCGCTTCATCGATAAGGATCGAGTCCACTTCATCGACGATGGCGTAGTTATGGCCGCGCTGCACCATCTGTGCACGCTCGTATTTCATATTGTCGCGCAGATAATCGAAGCCAAGCTCGTTATTGGTCGCGTAGGTGATGTCGCAGGCATAAGCCGCCTTGCGCTCGTCATCGTCAAGGCCATGCTTGATGACGCCGACGGTGAGGCCGAGGAAGTTGTAAAGAACCCCCATGGTTTCGGCGTCACGGGTGGCGAGATAATCGTTGACGGTGACGACATGCACGCCCTTACCTTCAAGCGCGTTGAGGTAAACCGGCAATGTCGCCATCAGCGTCTTGCCTTCACCGGTGCGCATTTCAGCGATGCCGCGTTCGTGCAGCACCATGCCGCCGACCAGCTGCACATCGAAGGGGCGCATGCCCAGCACGCGCTTTGCGGCTTCACGAGCCGTTGCAAAGGCTTCAGGCAGCAAGGAATCGACGCTCTTGCCTTCGGCGAGAGCCGCGCGAAATTCCGCGGTCTTGGCCTGAAGCTGTTCATTGGTGAGCGTTTCGTAATTCTTTTCAAGCGCAGTAATCTGCTCTGCGCGCTGACGCAGGGTCTTTACGCGGCGGTCGTTGGATGAACCGAATATCTTGCGGGCGAGGCCGCCAAAGCTGACCATCTCTGGTCCTTTCCTGTCCGTTCAGCCGGAAGCGCTTCCGGCAATGTCGAATGCTTTATTCACGCCTATTCAAACAAATGCAAGAAAAGCACTGCGCAAAAGCGGCCCTTTCAGGCGCTGTTGCGATGCAATTCCTACCCGCCGCTTACAGAAAGCATCTTAAATTTCAAAAATACCGACGTTTCCGTTGTCTGCCTCCAGCGCATTTCCAGATGCGAAAACCTGCCTATGGGCGGGCTTTTGCGGGAAATGATCTGGACGCAAGGCCGAAGGACAGATAAGTGGGGCTTGAAGCGATGTCAACGTTGCTTGGAGACCCGGGAAAATCCCGTATTTTCTGTCAGTCAGGTCCGATAAGGTGATGGCCGGGCCAAATTCTGCCGCATTCATCATGCCGGTAAATGGCCTCGAAGGAGTGAATCTTATATGAAATCCATCCTCAAACTATCTTCCCGCAAGGCTGTTGCCGTTCTTGCAACCTCTGTTGCTTTGGCCGGTTTTTCCGGTTCTGCCACTTTTGCGCAGGATGCAGCCAAGCCTGCGGATGCCGCACAAACCACGGCCGCACCCGCTGAACAGGAAGATCCGTCCAAGGTTCTGGCCACCGTCAATGGCACGGATGTCACCGTTGGTGAAGTCGATCAGGCCGCTGGCGATCTTGACCCGCAATTCGCACGCCTGCCTGTAGAACAGCGCCGTCTCGCGGCCCTTGCCGCCCTCATCGACATCAAGGTACTGGCTGCGGAAGCCCAAAAAGACAAGCTTGATCAGACGGATGAATTCAAGAAGCGTCTGGAATTCCTGCGCGAGCGCGCGCTTCATAACGAATATTTCAAGGACGCCATCGTCGACAAGATCAGCGATGACGAGGTCCGCGCTCGTTATGACAAGGAAATCGCCGCTATTCCGCCGCAGGTCGAAGTGCGTGCCCGTCACATTCTGGTGAAGACCAAGGAAGAAGCCGACGCGATCATCAAGAAGCTCGAAGGCGGCGCCAAGTTCGAGGACCTTGCCAAGGAAAGCTCGACCGATGGTTCGGCTGCCAATGGCGGCGATCTCGGCTATTTCAGCGAAGGCCAGATGGTCCCGGAATTTGAGAAGGCGGCACTCGCGCTCAAGCCTGGCGAATATACCAAGGAGCCTGTCCAGACGCAGTTCGGTTTCCACGTTATTCAGCTCGAAGACCGCCGCACCAAGCAGCCGCCATCGTTTGATGAAGTGAAAGACCAGATTCGCTCCATCGTCATGCGTGAGCGCTATGTCGAAACCGTCAAGAAACTGCGTAACGGCATGAAGATCGATTACAAGGATCCGGCCATCGACAAGGCGATGAAGGAAGCTGCTGCTGCACAGGACGAAGCGGCCAAGGGTGAGGCTCCCGCAGCCGAAACACCAAAGCAGTAAAATTTCTGCGATTTACCAGACGCCCCGGTCAAGCCTGACGCTTTCCGGGGCGTTTTTATATTCAGCACGGTTTCCGCTTGATTTTATGCTGCAAATCTTTCCAATGCGAGAGAATCAAGCTTTGCGTTTTCGTCCCGGATTTCCCCGATTTCTTTGAGGCCATCATGTCTGCGTCCGTATCGCCGCTCGCCCCTAAACATTACCCCTCCATGCCCGCTATTGACGGTGTTCGCATCTCCACCGCCGAGGCCGGCATCAAATATAAGGGGCGGACGGATGTGATGCTGATGGTGTTTGATCAGCCAGCGGAAGTGGCGGGCGTTTTCACCCGCTCGCTCTGCCCGTCAGCACCGGTCGATTTTTGCCGCCAAAGCCTCAAACACGGCAAGGCGCGTGTTGTTGTGGTGAATTCCGGCAATGCCAATGCCTTTACCGGGAAAAAAGGCGCACAAGCCACCAAGGCGACAGCGGATGCAGCGGCCAAGGCCATCGGTTGCAAAACGAGCGATGTGTTTCTGGCCTCGACCGGTGTGATTGGCGAGCCGCTCGATGCATCGAAATTTTCCAATCTGCTGGGCGATATGGCGAAAGATGCGCGTGACGATGCCTGGCTGGATGCCGCCAAGGCGATCATGACCACCGATACCTATCCCAAAATCGTCACTGAAACGGTTTTGCTCGGTCAGGTTCCGGTCACGATCAACGGTATCGCCAAGGGTGCGGGCATGATAGCGCCGGACATGGCGACCATGCTGTCCTTCATCGTCACCGATGCGCCGATCAAGTCGGATGTGCTGCAAAGCCTGCTCGCAAAAGGTGCGGACAAGAGTTTCAATGCGGTGACGGTGGATAGCGATACCTCCACTTCTGACACCTTGATGCTGTTTGCAACGGGCAGTGCTGCCGAGCGCGGTGCGCCAAAGATCACCGACAAGGACGACAAGCGGCTTGGCGAATTCAAGAAAGCGCTTAAGCGCGTGTTGAAATCACTGGCACTTCAGGTCGTGCGCGACGGTGAAGGCGCACGCAAGATGGTGGAAGTGGAAGTCACGGGCGCAAAATCGGCGGTTTCTGCTAAGAAAATCGCACTTTCGATTGCCAATTCGCCGCTGGTGAAAACGGCAGTGGCTGGAGAAGACGCCAATTGGGGCCGTGTGGTCATGGCGGTCGGCAAGGCGGGAGAGCCAGCGGATCGCGATCTTCTGGCAATCTGGTTCGGCGATATCCGCGTGGCGCATCAGGGCGAGCGCGATCCTGCCTATTCCGAAGCTGCGACGTCCGATTACATGAAGGGCGAAGATATCCGCATTCGTGTCGATCTGGGTATCGGTCGCGGCAAGGCCACGGTGTGGACCTGTGATCTCACCAAGGAATATGTGGCGATCAACGGCGATTATCGTAGCTGACGGCATCGGAACCCATCGATATGTCCAATCTCGCCATCGTTCGCCAACTCGAAGCCGTGGGCTTTCGCGCATGGCCTGCCGGTTCGGTGCACTATGACGGCACATGGGCCATACGCCTGACAAAAGCGCACCCGTCCAAGCGGCTTAATTCGGTCAATCCGCTTGATCCGGGCGATACACGCGATATTGCCGCGCGTGTAGAGCGTGCGGTCGATCAATTTCGAAAAGCCGACAGGGTGCCGTGTTTTCGGCTTTCGCCGCTTGCACCTCCGGCACTTGACGCGCATCTCGAAGCGCTGGGCTGGGCGCGCAAAGAAGAAACTATCGTCATGACTGCCAATCTTGCCGATGTCGCATTTTCCGATGCGTTCGATCTGGCCCCGATTGAGGATAGCCAGCGTTTTGCAGAGGCTTCTGTTACGATCCACGGCCATGCCGATACGCTGCGGGACGGAATTGTGACGGTTCTTGACAGCATCCGCCCAAACAAGGGCATGTTTGTTTTGCAACAGGATGGGTGCCCGATTGCGAGCACGCTTTGCGTGCAGGATGGTGCGATGGCGGCGCTGTTCGATGTTGCGACCTCACCCGATGTGCGGCGGCAGGGTTTCGGCAATAAAATCGTCGGTTCCGCGCTCAAATGGGCGGCAAAGACAGACGCAAAGACGGCATGGCTTCAGATTGACGCTGAAAACAGCGTAGGACTTGCGCTCTATAAGCGCTTCGGCTTTCAAGAGGCTTATCGTTACGCCTATAGAATGAGCAATGAGACATGAGTGACATGAAAAACCGCCCTATTCTGCTCGTGGCTGCCTGCGCGTTGGTGGATTGCGATGGCCGCGTTCTGCTGGCGCAGCGCCCTGAAAGCAAGCAGCTTGCAGGCTTGTGGGAGTTTCCCGGAGGCAAGGTGGAGGCAGGCGAAACACCCGAAGAAACCCTGATCCGCGAATTGCAGGAAGAGATCGGCGTTACGACGAAGGTTGCCTGTCTCGCGCCACTGACTTTTGCCAGCCACACCTATGATGATTTTCATCTTCTGATGCCGCTCTATGTTTGTCGGCGCTTTGAAGGCATTGCGCGTGGGCTGGAAGGGCAGGCGCTGAAATGGGTGCGGCCAAAGGATATGCGTGATTATCCCATGCCACCCGCCGATGAGCCGCTGATCCCGTTTCTGATCGATCTGCTTTAAGAAAGCTCCGGCAACTTCTTGCGATTCTTTCCAATCCGTTAATCGATGATTCACTCCCTTGCGGCATGGTTCAAAAATAAGTGCGCTGGAGTGGGTCTTATGAGTCTCGACAACAATTATTTCAGTCAATCCGTGAATGAAAATACGCCGGGACCACTGTCGAAAGTGGGACGCAGCATGCTGCGTGTCGTGCTGTTGTTCGGCTCTGCCGCCCTTGCCCTTGCGCTGATCATTGTTCCGATCCTCAACGAGCAGGCTAACCGCAAGGCAGCCCAATCGGTCTTGCCGGATAATATCGATCGCGTCATGACCGGATCGATCAAGTAAGCATCAACTAATTTTCTTCGGCTTTTTTCAGCGCTTCGGCCAGTGATATTTTGGCCGAGCCGGGTTTGAGCGGTTTTTGCTGCGACTGGTGCGGTGCCCAGCCGGAAAGCCAGATGGTGGAGAAGGTTGCGCGGATGCGACCATCAGGATCGCTGAAGCGTTCGGCGTAAATTTCAGCTGCACGCAGGAAAAGGCGTTTTGAGACGGGTTTGCGGGACCGGTCGCGCAGCACATTCTGCATGCCCATGGCACGCAGGTCGGCCATCAGGTTGAAGATCGAATCATAGCGCACGGTGGCATTTTCGACATCGGTTACCGGTAGCGCAAAGCCTGCCCGCTGCAAAAGCCCGCCGACATCGCGCACATCGGCAAAGGGAAAGACGCGTGGTGACGCGCCGCCGGTCAGTTCCACTTCGGCCTGAAGCAGGCTTTCGCGCAATTCGCCAAGCGTGCCATTGCCGCTCAAGGCCCCCAGAAACAGACCGTCGGGTTTTAAGGCGCGAGCAATTTGCAACATGACGCCCGGTGTGTCGTTGGTAACATGTAGAGACATCAGCGAGACAATCAGATCAGCGCTTGCGGGTTTGAGCGGCAGCGCTTCTTCATCGCCGATAATGCCCGCAAAGGGGCCTGCGAGAAAAGCCTCGTCCTGCTCGATGCGCAGGATGGTGTCTGCCTTGCCCGAACGGGCAATGGCCTTGGCTGCAAGACCGGTGTGGCCTGCAAGATCGACCGCCACTTCAAAATGCCGTTCGACGGCATCAAGGCGTTCTTCGAGATCATCGGCTGCGCGACGCAGAAGAAAATCCGCATCGCTTGTTCCATGTCTGAAAGCGCGGCGGCGAAAGGTCAGCAGAAGATCACGGTCGAAAATTGCGCTTTCGGGAGCCGACTTTTCATAGGCAGACTTTTCTTGGGCAGACATTGAAATCCACTTTTCTTTCTGACCGTAATCGATAATCTCATTTTGGGGATACATGCATTCTGGATGGGGCGAATGCAATGGCGGAACGGGGCATAGATCATCAAACCTTTTTGCGAAGGCTTTATTCTGCTGCGCGTCAGCCGTTAAGCGGAATCGGGCGCAATGTCGCCAATGTGCTTTTTCCTGCCACCTGTATTGGTTGCCGCACGCATGTGTCGGAGCCGGGAACGCTCTGCCCAAAATGCTGGTCGGATTTGCGCTTTATCGAAAAGCCCTATTGCCCGGTGTTCGGTACGCCGTTTGCTTATGATTTCGGCGATGGTTTCATGAGTGCCGAGGCAATTGCCGATCCGCCGCCGTTTCGCCGTCTGCGTTCGGCGGTAGTGCATAAAGGGGCAGCACAGCGCATGGCTGTGGCGCTCAAATTTCACGATCGCACCGATCTGGCACCTTGGATGGCGCGATGGATGCAGCGCGCAGGCCGTGAACTGCTCGATGATTGCGATGTGATCCTGCCGGTGCCGCTGCATCGCTGGCGATTTTTACAACGCCGCTTCAACCAGTCGGCGGAACTGGCGCGGGCGTTGTCGCAACGGGAGGCAAAACCTTTCGCGCCACAGGCGCTTGATCGCATCAGGCGCACGGAGCGCCAGATCGGGCTTGGCATGAAAGAGCGCCGACGCAATGTCGATGGTGCGTTTCGGGTTCCCAAAGCGCACGAAATCCATGTGCGCGGACGCCATGTCCTGCTGGTCGATGATGTCTATACGACGGGTGCGACAGTGAAGGCTGCGACCCGCGCCCTGTTGCGTGGTGGTGCAAAAAGCGTTGATGTTCTCACCTTCAGCCGCGTTCTGCCGGACTTGTGAGCTGGGCAGGTCTTCCAGACAGCCATGTTTCTCCTTATATAGGGCGCAACGAATGGAGTTTTTCATGGTTGATGTCACCATCTATACGCGTCCCGGCTGCCCTTATTGCACGCGCGCCGTCAATCTTCTGACCCGCAAGAATGTGGCGTTCAAGGAGATCAGTGCGCTTGCACCGGACCTGCGTGCTGAGATGCAGGAGCGCTCGGGTCGCAATACGTTTCCGCAGATTTTTATAGGCGAGGTGCATGTCGGCGGATGCGATGATCTGTTTGAACTTGAATATGATCACAAGCTCGATCATCTGCTTGAAACCGGCGAGTTGAAGTAAGGATTTATGGCAATGAGTAGTTTCCGCGCCGCAGCCATTCAGATGCGTTCGGGCGTCGATGTCGGACGCAATATCGAGGTGCTGGAAAAACAGGTCGCGCAGGCTGCAAGCCAAGGCGCGCATTACGTGCAGACGCCGGAAATGACCGGCGCCTTGATGCGCGACCGCGAGGCGTTCAAAGCATCATTGCGCGATGAAGCCAACGATCCGGTTTTTGCGGCAGCAACGATCTTCGCCAAAAGGCATGGCATTTTCCTGCATATCGGCTCGACGGCGATTGCGACAGCAGACGGCAAGATTGCCAATCGTGGCGCGATTTTTACGCCAGATGGCGAAAAGCTCGTTACGTATGACAAGATCCATATGTTCGATGTCGATCTCGACAATGGCGAAAGCTGGCGCGAATCGGCCACTTATGAACCGGGCGGGGAAACGGTCGTGGCCTTACTGCCTTTCGCCAATCTTGGTATGGCGATCTGCTATGATATCCGCTTTCCGCAGCTTTTCCGGGCGCAGGCACTCGCCGGAGCCAATGTGATTACGGGGCCTGCGGCATTTACAAAACAGACCGGCGAGGCGCACTGGCATATCTTGCAGCGTGCGCGGGCTATTGAAAATGGTGCATTTTTGATTTCAGCGGCGCAGGGTGGTGTTCATGAGGATGGGCGCGAAACCTACGGTCATTCGCTGATCGTGTCGCCCTGGGGAAAGATTCTGGCCGAAGCCGATCATAGTGAGCCGGATGTGATCCTTGCCGATATCGATGTGCGTGAAAGTGCTGCGGCACGTGCCAAGGTACCGAATTTGAAAAATGCACGTGAGTTCACGCTGAAATCGGTTGCCGCACAACAGACAGAGGACGCATGAACCCATGATCCGCTTTTCGCTTCACTGCGATCACGGCCATGATTTTGAAGGCTGGTTCCGCGACAATGCCGATTTTGACCGGCAGTCGGAGCGCCAACTTGTCGCCTGTCCGGTTTGCAACTCGCAAAATGTGCAGAAATCACTGATGGCGCCTGCCGTGTCGACCAACCGGCAGAAAGAAAAGATCGCAATGGCGCTGGGGGAAGCGCAGAAGAAAGTCCTCGATGAAATGCGCGATCTAAGCCGCAAGGTACGCGAAAATGCGGATTATGTCGGCGATAAATTCGCCGAAGAAGCGCGCAAGATTCACTTCGGCGAAGCGGAAACACGCGGCATCTATGGCGAAGCCTCCCGTGAGGACGTGCATTCGCTGCTGGAGGACGGCGTGGACGTCTTGCCGCTTCCGGTCTTTCCCGAAGACCAGAACTGAGTCTGCTCATCAAGACAGGCTCAGGGGGGCTGCTTGAAATGCTTATTGTGGGCGTTCGGCCAGCATCATGTAGTTTACATCCAGATCGCGTGAGCGGTTCCAGCTGTCGGCGAGTGGATTATAAGTCACGCCCAGCCTGTCGATGATGGTGAGGCCTGATTTTGCAAGTGCGGTTTCAAGCTCCTGCGGACGCACCAGCTTGTCATATTGATGCGTGCCGCGCGGCAGCCAGCGCAACAGATATTCAGCACCGAGGATCGCCAGCCCATAGGCCTTGAGCGTGCGGTTGATGGTGGCGACGAACATCAGCCCACCGGGCTTGACCATCTCGCTGGTCGCCGACATGAAAAGATCGACATCGGAGACGTGCTCGACCACTTCCATATTGAGCACGATGTCGAATTTTTCACCCGCCTCGGCCAGCGCTTCTGCGGTTGTGGCGCGGTAATCGACTTCGACGCCGCTTTGCGCTGCATGGATTTTGGCCACTTCAATATTGGTTTCGGACGCGTCCGCACCGATCACGGTTGCTCCAAGACGCGCCATCGGTTCGCATAAAAGACCGCCGCCGCAACCGATATCAAGCAGCCGCAGGCCTTCAAACGGTTTTGGGCTCTTGGGATCACGACCAAATTTTTCGCACACCTTTTCCTTGATATAGGCAAGCCGCGTCGGATTGAACTTGTGCAGCGGACGGAATTTGCCCTGCGGGTTCCACCATTCAGCGGCAATGCGCGAAAAATGCTCGATCTCGGAAGCGTCGATTGTGGTGCGGGCGGTTTCGGTCATCATGTTCTCCTGGCGGCGCGGCGGCGTTTGCGCCATTCTGACTTTCAAGCTAGCGCTTTAAAGTCAAGGAGCAAATCAATTTGCCGCTTTCATGACCCAATCATACGAAGATGCGCAACACGGTCTTGCGGAGCCGCGACATTTTAGCTATGTGACCCCGGGTTTACCTGTCGCAAGATTATAATGTTTGAGCAGGTAAGAGTGTAATTTTCCAAACAGCGGGACCTCTCCTTCAATGGCGCGCATCGTGATGAAATTCGGCGGCACTTCGGTGGCCGATCTGGAACGCATCTATAATGTGGCGCGCCACGTCAAACGCGAGGTCGATGCCGGCAATCAGGTTGCCGTCGTCGTTTCTGCCATGTCCGGCAAGACCAATGAACTGGTCAACTGGGTGCAGAACATGCCGAAAGTCTGCGGTGCAAGCTCGCCCTTTTACGATGCGCGCGAATATGATGCCATCGTCGCCTCCGGCGAATTGGTGACGAGCGGGCTTCTGGCGATCGCGCTGCAATCCATCGGCGTCGATGCGCGCTCATGGCAGGGCTGGCAGGTGCCTATCCGGACCGACAATGCGCATGGTGCTGCACGCATTCAGGAAATCGACGGAACCGAAATGATCCGCCGCATGGAGATGGGGCAGGTTGCCGTTGTGGCGGGCTTTCAGGGCATCGGCCCCGATAACCGCGTAGCAACCCTTGGTCGCGGTGGCTCGGATACGTCCGCTGTGGCGATTGCCGCCGGTGTGAAGGCTGATCGCTGCGATATCTATACCGATGTGGACGGTGTTTATACCACCGATCCGCGTATTGAACCCAAGGCAAAGCGGCTGCCCAAAATTTCCTTTGAGGAAATGCTGGAAATGGCCTCGCTCGGTGCCAAGGTTTTGCAGGTTCGCTCGGTCGAACTTGCTATGGTGCACAAGGTGCGTACCTTTGTGCGTTCAAGCTTTACGGACCCCGATGCGCCGGGCATGGGTGATCCGATCAATCCGCCCGGAACGCTTATTTGCGACGAGGATGAAATCGTGGAACAGCAGGTCGTCACAGGTATCGCCTTTGCGAAGGATGAAGCGCAGATTTCGCTGCGGCGCGTGGCCGACAGGCCAGGCATTTCCGCAGCAATTTTCGGCCCGCTCGCCGAAGATCACATCAATGTTGATATGATCGTGCAGAATGTGTCGGAAGACGGTTCCAAGACCGATATGACCTTCACGGTTCCCACCGGGGACGTCGACAAGGCCTTGAAGGCGCTCGACAAGGTCAAGAACGAGATCGGCTTCGACAATATCCAGTCCGAAGGTGGTCTGGCAAAAATTTCGGTCATCGGTATTGGCATGCGCAGCCATACCGGCGTTGCCGCAACGGCCTTCAAGGCATTGGCTGAAAAAGGCATCAATATTCGCGCCATCACCACATCGGAAATCAAGATTTCCATTCTGATCGATGGGCCTTATGCCGAACTCGCCGTGCGTACGCTGCACGCGGTTTACGGTTTGGACAAGTAGAGCACAGCGCTGCTTCTTCACGATTGTTTGTATTTGTGCCGCGCTTTCAAACGAAGCGCGGCACTGCAACATTTCGCGAGGCGACATAATTTATGCGTAAAGCTCTGGACGCGGGTGTCAAAAATGCTCACAAAGGAATCGGCATAGTGCTTGGTGCGCCGATAATGGGATCGGCTTATGAAAGCAGTTCGGACATCTGAAAGGAAACCCCGACGATCATGCGTGATTTGACAACCGGTCCCCGCGTATTGCTCCGGCGATTGCGCGAATTGATGGCGGAGCCGCTTGAACCGCAGGATCGCCTCGACCGGATCGTTCGCGAAATCGCGCAGAACATGGTGGCCGAGGTTTGCTCTTTCTATATTCTGCGTGCCGATAGCATGCTGGAGCTTTACGCGACCGAAGGTCTTAATCCACAATCTGTCCATCTGGCGCAACTGCGGCTGGGCGAAGGTCTGGTCGGCACGATTGCCGCAAGCGCACGCCCCCTGAACCTCACCGACGCGCAAAGCCATCCAGCCTTCGCCTATCTGCCGGAAACCGGCGAAGAAGCCTATAATTCATTCCTCGGCGTTCCTGTCTTGCGTGCTGGCCGCACTTTGGGCGTTCTTGTCGTCCAGAACCAGACCAAGCGGGCATATCGCGAGGACGAGGTTGAAGCGCTTGAAACAACGGCAATGGTTCTGGCCGAAATTATTGCATCCGGTGACGGGTTGCGCCTGTCGCGCCCGGGGATCGAACTGGATCTCGGTCGCCCGATGAGCATGACCGGCTATGCCTTCAATGACGGCATCGGGCTTGGTCATGTCGTGCTGCATGAGCCGCGCATCGTCGTAACCAATCTTTTCAACGAGGATAGTCAGGCCGAACTCAAGCGGCTTGAGGAAGCGCTTGGTTTCTTGCGCATTTCCATCGATGACATGCTCTCGCGCCGCGATGTTGCAGCGGAAGGCGAGCACCGCGAAGTGCTTGAAGCCTATCGCATGTTCGCGCATGACCGCGGCTGGGTGCGGCGTCTGGAAGAAGCCATCCATAACGGGCTTACCGCCGAGGCTGCGGTTGAAAAGGTGCAGAGCGATACCCGTGCGCGCATGGTGCATCTGACCGATCCCTATATGCGCGAGCGCCTGTCTGATTTCGATGATCTTGCCAATCGGTTACTCCGGCAATTGATGGGCCGTGACGTCAAGACGATGGGCGAAACGCTGTTGAAAGACGCGATCATCGTCGCACGCTCCATGGGCGCTGCCGAATTGCTCGATTATCCGCGCGAACGTCTGCGCGGTGTCGTTCTGGAAGACGGTGCCGCGACCAGTCATGTGGTTATCGTTGCGCGCGCCATGGGTATTCCGGTTGTGGGGCAGGCCAAGGGCGTGGTGTCCATGGCCGAAAACAACGACGCTGTTATCATCGATGGCGATGAGGGCATGGTGCATCTGCGCCCCCAGGCCGATCTCGAATCCGCTTACGCGGAAAAGGTGCGTTTTCGTGCCCGGCGTCAGGCGCATTACCGCGAATTGCGCGACAAACCGGCCATGACCGTGGACGGTGCCGAAGTTGCCCTGATGATGAATGCGGGTCTGCTGGTGGATCTGCCGCAGCTTTCCGAATCGGGTGCGTCCGGTATCGGTCTGTTTCGCACCGAACTGCAATTCATGGTCGCATCGACCTTTCCGCGTGCCGAGCAGCAGGAGCGGCTTTATCGCTCGGTGATCGAGGCGGCAAATGGCAAGCCGGTGACATTTCGTACGCTCGATATCGGCGGCGACAAGGTGTTGCCCTATTTCAGCGCCGCAGCGCATGAGGAAAACCCGGCGCTTGGCTGGCGGGCCATTCGCCTGACGCTTGACCGTCCGGGCCTGTTGCGCACGCAGTTGCGCGCGCTGCTGAAAGCTTCAGGCGGCGGCGAGTTGCGCCTCATGCTTCCGATGGTGACGGAAGTCAGTGAAGTGAAGGCGGCGCGTGAGATCATCGAGCGCGAAGTGCGTCATCTGTCAAAATTCGCCCACAGCCTGCCCACGCGCATGAAGCTTGGCGCCATGGTCGAGGTGCCGGCATTGCTTTGGCAACTCGATGAGTTGATGACAATCGTCGATTTCGTGTCGATCGGCTCCAATGACCTGTTCCAGTTTCTCATGGCGGTCGATCGCGGCAATTCGCTGATTTCAAGCCGTTTCGATCAATTGTCTCCGGCTTTCCTGCGCGCACTGCGCCATATTCTCGATGCAGGCACGCGCAACAACACGCCGGTCACTCTTTGCGGCGAAATAGCTAGTCGTCCCCTGACCGCAATGGCGCTGATCGGCCTTGGCTTCCGTTCGATTTCCATGTCTGCGGCAGCAATTGGTCCGGTCAAGGCGATGCTGGCCTCTCTTGATGCGGGCAAGCTCAATGCGCTTCTGACCGAGAAACTCGACAAGCCGAACAATGCGCATTCCCTGCGCGAACTGCTGCTGCAATTTGCCGAAGACAACGATATTCCGTTATAGCGAAGCGCTGTTTAACTTTTCCATGCGCAGATCGTTACCCAGAATTTTCAGGACATGACATGATAGCCTTGCCGCAGGAGCGGATGGACCAGCTTTTGAAGCGGTTCTCGATGATTGAAAGCCAGATGGCCAACAATCCCGATTCGGACACTTATGTGAAACTCGCTTCCGAATATTCAGAATTGCAGGATGTTGTCGGCAAAATTCGTGATCTCACGGATGCGCGCAAGGAAGCCAAAGACCTCGCCATGATGCGCGATGACGCCTCAAGCGATGCCGAGATGCGCGCTCTGGCGAATGAGGAATTGCCGCTTGTCGAAAAGCGCATCGAGGTCTTGGAGCAGGAAGTGCAGATTTTGCTGCTGCCAAAAGATGCAGCGGATGAGAAGAACGCCATTCTTGAAATCCGTGCCGGCACGGGTGGTCTGGAAGCAGCGCTTTTCGCAGGCGATCTGTTTCGCATGTATGAGCGCTATGCGGCTGAAAAAGGCTGGCGCGTTGAAATGGTTTCGGCAAGTGAAGGCGATGCGGGCGGTTTTAAGGAAATCATCGCAACGGTTTCAGGCAAGGGCGTTTTCTCGAAGCTGAAATTTGAATCAGGTGTGCATCGTGTGCAGCGCGTGCCGGAAACCGAAGCCGGTGGGCGCATTCATACCTCTGCCGCAACGGTGGCCGTTCTACCGGAAGCCGAAGACATCGATATCGAAATTCGCAATGAGGATATTCGTATCGACACCATGCGTGCGTCGGGTGCGGGCGGGCAGCACGTCAACACGACCGATTCGGCTGTGCGCATCACCCATATCCCCACCGGCATCATGGTGGTGCAGGCGGAAAAATCCCAGCACCAGAACCGTGCCCGCGCCATGCAGATTTTGCGTGCACGCCTTTACGATATGGAACGCCAGAAAGCCGATAGTGAACGTTCCGAATCGCGCCGCAGCCAGGTTGGTTCCGGCGACCGTTCGGAGCGCATTCGCACGTATAATTTTCCCCAAGGACGCGTTACCGATCATCGCATCAATCTCACCCTCTACAAGCTAGACCGCGTGATGGTTGGCGAGTTGGACGAACTGATCGATGCGCTGATATCCGATCACCAGACCGCGCTTCTTAGCGAGCTGGATGCATAATGGCTGAACGCCCCGAACGTCTTGATGTGCTGATGGCTGAAGCCCGCAAGACATTGCGCGAGGCAGAATGCGAAACGCCCGATCTTGATGCCCGGCTGCTGCTTGAATGGGTGACGGGTGCAACGCGGCTTGATCTCATTTCCACGCCGGAAAAGCCCATTGAAGCGGATGCAGTGGTTTGTCTGCGTGAAGCGATTGAGCGGCGGATTGCCGGTGAACCTGTGCATCGCATCATTGGAACCCGCGAATTTTATGGCCTGCCGTTTCAGCTGTCGCCCGCAACGCTGGAACCGCGTGCCGATACGGAAGCGCTGGTGGAGCTTGTCATTCCGGTTATTGAAACATTGCTGGAAAAGCACCGACGCGTCGAATTGCTCGATATGGGAACAGGCACGGGCGCAATCGTGATTTCGCTGCTGCATCGTTTTGAAGCGCTGCATGGCGTGGGTGTGGATGTTGCGCCGGATGCGCTGAAAACTGCGCGAATCAACGCGATTGCCAATGGTGTGAGCGAGCGCTTTGCAGCGCTTGAAAGCGACTGGTTTGGCAATGTCAGCGGGCGTTTTCATCTGATTGTCTCAAACCCGCCCTATATTCCGCATCAGGAGATTGCAGGCTTGTCACGCGACGTGCGCGAGCACGATCCGCTTGCAGCCCTTGATGGCGGCGCGGATGGGCTTGATTTTTATCGCGCCCTTGCAGAACGAGCAGGTGCATACCTATATGAAGGTGGTATGGTTGCCGTAGAGATCGGCGCCGGACAGTTTCAGGATGTCAAAACGCTGTTTGCACAAGCGGAATTTTCGTTTGTGAGCCATGCGTGTGATCTTGGTGGTCATCGCAGAGCAATGGTTTTTACACGAAACTGCGCGTGCTGATTGTCATATTTTCCAATTTGAAAAATCAGCGTGAAAAAAACACTTGGAATTTGCGGCGAAGCCGTTTAGTTTCCGGCCACCGTATATAGCCAGAATGGTTTTGCCCGCTTTCGGGCGGTGGCGGAAATGCTCCGTGATGTTTTAAGGTCACGCTCTCCCGAGGTTTTATTCTTTGGAGATGGTTTGTACGGAAGGTCACGACTTTCAGGCATGGTCCCGAAGAGCGATGCTTTTCGAGAATGACCTTGCATAGTTTAACCGCGCGGTTTCGGGCGTCCTTTTGGCCGCGTGGAACTTAGGAACAGTCGATGCGCAGGAAGTTTCAGGGCGTGCTTCCTCCTAGGCTAAATAGCAAGAAACCAGTGGATTATTTGTCCCGGTGTTTTTACGTCCTTTAATCTGAAAAGAGATGAATATGAGGCCAGCACAGCAGAACAGGCGCATGCGCGGACGGGGGAACAACAATAATAACAATAATAACCGCAAGGGCCCCAATCCTCTGTCACGCAATTATGAGAGCAATGGACCCGACGTAAAGATTCGCGGCAATGCGCAACATATTGCAGAAAAATATACGACACTCGCCCGTGATGCTCAGGCGTCCGGCGACCGTGTCATGGCTGAAAATTACCTTCAGCACGCCGAACATTATAATCGCATCATCATGGCTGCCATGGCGCAAAACCCTGCACCTATCCAGCCGCGCGAAGAAAGTTTTGACGATTACGACGATGACGACAACGGCTTTGCGCCTGCGGTCGTTCAAGAGCCTCGTCCCGTCAACGGTTCCGGCCCACAGCCAGTGATCGAAGGCACGCCTGCCGAAGTCGTTTATGGCGAAGAATCGGGCGAAGCCACCAAGTCGAGTGAGGCACGTGGCCCGCGTGATCGCGACAATCGCCGTCCCGGTCGTGGTCGTCGTCCACAGCGTGAACGCTTCAATTCCGACGAACAGCCACGCCAGAATGCTGAAACGCAGCCTGCAGGCGAAGCTGTTGCCGCACAAGAAGCCGCGCCCGTAGTCGCCGAAGCAGCCCCTTCCAAGGAGAGTGTTGAAGCACCGGTCGTCGCAGCTGTGGAAGCGCCTGTCGCAGCCCCGGTTGAGGTCAAAGCGGACGTTAAGGCTGAAGAGGAAGGTGCCGCTGCACCGCGTCGCGTCACGCGCCGTCCGGGTCGCCCGCGCCGCGTTGCCAAGAACGAGGATGCTGCCAAGGAAACACCGGCTCCCGAAGCTGCGGCCTCCGACGCCTGAGAACGTTTCTTCAGACGCAATAAACGCATTGAAAATGGCGCGGTTTTCCGCGCCATTTTTATTTGTCCATTCGCGCCTTGCATGCTCTTGCCGAACAGCTTTTATAATCCCATATCCAGTGCATAAACGGGCTTGCTTTTCTTTATGAGGCACGTCCGGGCAGATGAGAAGCTCGCCCAAGTGGGGGCTTCGTCACCCAACATCTTTCGGTGCCTTGAAGGGCCGAAGGGCAAAGGAGACATGATGAATATCGAAAAATACAGCGAACGCGTTCGCGGTTTTATCCAGTCGGCGCAAGGCTTCGCCCTTTCTTCAGGCAATCAGCAATTCACACCCGAACATATGCTCAAAGTTCTCGTCGATGACGATGAGGGGCTTGCGGCATCCCTGATTGAGCGCGCAGGCGGCAGAATGGCTGATGTGCGTCTGGCCTTGCAGAGTGCGCTTGAAAAGCTGCCCAAAGTATCGGGCGGCAATGGCCAGCTTTATCTCTCGCAGCCATTGGCGAAGGTGTTTACGCTTGCCGAAGAACTGGCAACCAAGGCGGTCGACAGTTTTGTTACGGTTGAGCGGCTTTTGACTGCGCTGGCCATCGAAAAAACTGCAAAAACGTCTGACATTCTTTCTGCTGCTGGCGTCACGGCGACAGCGCTGAACAAGGTTATCAATGATATGCGTAAAGGTCGTACCGCCGATTCCGCTTCCGCCGAAAGCAATTATGATGCGCTGAAGAAATATGCGCGCGATCTGACTGAGGATGCACGGGCGGGCAAGCTCGATCCGGTGATTGGCCGTGATGAGGAAATCCGCCGTACCATTCAGGTTCTTTCACGCCGCACCAAGAACAATCCGGTGTTGATCGGCGAACCCGGCGTTGGCAAGACGGCCATTGCCGAAGGTCTCGCACTTCGCATCGTCAATGGTGACGTACCCGAATCGCTCAAAGACAAGCAATTGATGGCGCTCGATATGGGCGCACTGATTGCCGGTGCGAAATATCGCGGCGAGTTCGAGGAGCGCCTGAAGGCTGTGCTCTCGGAAGTACAGACGGCGGCAGGTCAGGTCATTTTGTTCATTGACGAGATGCATACGCTGGTCGGTGCTGGCAAGACCGATGGCGCGATGGATGCGTCTAATCTTCTCAAGCCAGCACTTGCGCGCGGTGAATTGCACTGCGTGGGTGCGACGACGCTTGAAGAGTACCGCAAATATGTCGAGAAGGATGCAGCCCTTGCCCGCCGCTTCCAACCGGTCTTTGTCGATGAACCCACCGTCGAGGATACGATTTCGATCCTGCGTGGTCTGAAAGAAAAATACGAGCAGCACCATAAGGTTCGCGTTTCCGACTCGGCGCTGGTGTCGGCGGCGACCCTCTCGAACCGCTATATTACCGACCGCTTTCTTCCCGATAAAGCCATTGACCTTGTCGATGAAGCGGCATCGCGTCTGCGCATGCAGGTTGATTCGAAGCCGGAAGAACTGGACGAGATCGACCGCCGTGTCATGCAGTTGAAAATTGAGCGTGAAGCTTTGAAGGTGGAAACCGATGCGGCATCCAAAGATCGTTTGCAGCGACTGGAAAAGGAACTGACCGATCTCGAAGAGGAATCGGCGGAACTCACCTCCAAATGGCAGGCGGAAAAGCAGAAGCTCGGCCTTGCTGCCGATCTCAAGCGCCAGCTTGAAGAAGCGCGCAATGCACTTGCCACAGCACAGCGCAATGGCGAATTCCAGAAGGCGGGTGAACTGGCCTATGGCACCATTCCGCAACTTGAAAAGCAGCTGGTCGATGCTGAAAGCAGTGAGAATAAAGGCTCGCTGCTGGAAGAAACCGTCACGCCTGATCATGTGGCGCAGATCATTTCGCGCTGGACAGGCATTCCTGTGGACCGGATGCTCGAAGGTGAACGCGAAAAGCTGTTGCGGATGGAAGACGAGCTTGCCAAGCGGGTCATCGGGCAGGGCGAGGCGGTTCAGGCCGTTTCCAAGGCGGTGCGTCGTGCGCGTGCCGGTCTTCAGGACCCGAACCGGCCAATCGGCTCGTTCATCTTTTTGGGCCCCACAGGTGTCGGCAAGACGGAACTGACCAAGGCGCTTGCCTCGTTCCTGTTTCAGGATGACACGGCCATGGTGCGCATCGACATGTCGGAATTCATGGAAAAGCATTCCGTGAGCCGTCTGATCGGTGCACCTCCAGGCTATGTCGGCTATGAGGAAGGCGGAGCCTTGACCGAAGCCGTGCGCCGCAGGCCCTATCAGGTGATCTTGTTCGACGAGATCGAAAAGGCGCACCCCGGTGTCTTCAACGTGCTGTTGCAGGTGCTCGATGATGGGCGCCTGACCGACGGACAGGGGCGGACGGTCGATTTTCGCAATACCGTCATCATCATGACGTCCAATCTTGGCGCTGAATATCTGGTCAATCTCGGTGAGAACGACGAGGTGGAAAGCGTTCGCGATGAGGTCATGGGTGTGGTGCGTGCTGCATTCCGTCCGGAATTCTTGAACCGTGTCGATGAGATCATCCTGTTCCATCGGCTGCGCCGTCAGGATATGGGGGCGATTGTCGATATTCAGGTTGAGCGTTTGCAGACACTTCTCACGGATCGCAAGATCGCGCTTGAACTTGGCGATGATGCCCGCGAATGGCTTGCCAACAAGGGCTATGATCCCGCCTATGGCGCACGTCCCCTGAAGCGCGTGATCCAGAAGGAAGTGCAGGACCCGCTCGCGGAACGCATTCTGCTTGGTGATGTTCTGGACGGTTCCATCGTCAGGATAACAGCCGGGTCCGACAGGCTCAATTTCCGGCCTGTGCAGGGAGCGATTGAGCCTGGTCCGCAGGATGAAACGGTCGACGCCTGACGTTTGGCTGCCTTGGTTTGAAGAGCGCCGTATCCTATGGGATGCGGCGCTTTTTCCTTGCCAACAGCTGCTGGCCGGCGCGCGTGAACCAATTCGACTTCTGGAAGTTTCATAAGATTGGCCCTTAAGTGGCCATCTTCACGTCCAGTTCATCTGGCACGTACTTAATGTCGGATAATGGGTTGTTAACTATATTAACGGCATCCATGGTCCAATGATCATCCGGGATTCCTTCATGACGCTTTCTATTCGCTCGCTTCGTTTCCTTTTGCTAGCCTCCGTCACCTTGCCGTTTGGTGTTACGGCTGTTTTCGCACAAGATGAGAATGCTAGTCTTTTCAGGACAACGACTCAGCAACTGGCACAGCTTTATGATCCGGGTGAGGAAGTTTACCACGACCGACGCGTGCGCGTTTATATCGATGAGTATGGGCGTCGCGTGACCATGGACCGTCGCGGACGCATTCTAAGCGTCGAGGATGCCAACGCATACGACCGCAACAGCAATAATGATCCTTATTACGGACGCGCTCCTGTGGAAGACGATATGAACGGTCCGGTCGGCGGCGGCGCACCTTATGACGGTTTCGGTGATGTACCCGAAGACCCGAATTATTATCCCGATGCGCCGTCTGCGCCGCCTTATGGTGGAAACCGCGATGGTCAGGTGCAACGCTCGGAGCTTCCGCCCTCAGGCGGCGATTATCAAAATCCTGATTCCGCCAGTATCGATCCCAATTATGGGCGTCGTCCCGATTATGAACAGCCGCGCGTCACGCCCAGTCCGGATGACATGACGCCAGCCATCGAAATGCCGAAAGGTGAGGGGGCCAAGGCGAAGATTGCGGCTTTTCAAATCCTGCTCGACCGGGCAGGCGCTTCGCCCGGCGTTATAGACGGGCGTTCGGGCAGCAATGTCGACAAGGCCGCTGCCGCCTATGGCGAGATGACGGGCAAGGTCATAAATCCGGGCGACGAGGCTGCGGTCAATGCCGAGCTTGAGGCAACGGGTGGCCCGGCCTTCAGCGAGTATACGATTACCAATGAGGATGTCGGACGGCAATATGTTGCGTCGATCCCCGATGATTACGCGCATAAGGCGCAGCTTCCTGCCATGGCCTATACGTCGGTTACGGAAATGCTCGGTGAGAAGTTCCACATTGATGTCGCTTATCTCAAGGAAATCAATCCGGGTGTCAACTTCAACCAGCCGGGATCAATCGTGAAGGTGCCAAATCTCGGTAAGCCGGTTCGCGCGAAAGTGGCGCGGATCATTGCTGATAAGGCGCGCAAACAGGTTCGTGGCTATGATGAGAATGGCAAGCTGGTGGTCGCTTATCCTTCGACCATCGGTTCGTCGGACACGCCTTCCCCGTCCGGCATCGTGGAAGTCAAGCGCATCGCGATCAATCCCAACTACACCTATAATCCGAAGCTCAACTTCAAGCAGGGCGATAATGACAAGGTGCTGACCATCCCTCCCGGTCCAAATGGTCCGGTGGGAACGGTCTGGATCGCGCTTTCCAAGCCAACATATGGAATTCATGGGACACCGGAACCGTCCAGAATCGGCAAGACCTCAAGCCACGGCTGTGTTCGCCTGACCAACTGGGATGCTGAAGAGCTTGCCAAACTCGTCAAGGCCGGGGTGACAGTGGAATTTACCGGATAGCTTGTTACGCGGAAAAGGAAATTGCATACCCGGAGAGCGCGTCTCCGGGTAAAAATCAGCTTCTGGTCGGAGCATTGGCGGCAATTTTCGTGCCGTTGTCGTCACTGTTGAGCAGAGCGTCAATGCGATTGCGCTCTTGTTTGAACACCTGCAATTCCTTGCCCTTCAGGGACTTGTTGTCAGGCAGACGAATACGAAGCGGATCAACCTTGGTGCCATTGACGATCAGCTCATAATGGAGATGCGGGCCCGTCGAAAGACCGGTGGAGCCGACATAGCCAATGACCTGTCCCTGACGCACACGCGCACCGGCGGTTACACCACGAGCGATTGCGTTCTGGTGATTATAGCTGGTGACATAACCATTGGCGTGTCGCAGCAATGTCTGGTAGCCATAGCCATTGGTCCATCCCGCTTTTTCTACAGTGCCGTTACCCGTAGCAATGATCGGCGTGCCGCGAGGCGCTGCCCAGTCGACACCGCTATGCATGCGGCTATAACCGAGGATCGGATGACGACGCATGCCGAATGGTGAGCGGAACACGCCGTTGGGAACCGGGTTGCGCAGCAGAAACTGCTTTGCGCTCTTGCCGTTCTGGTCGAAATAATCGACGCTTCCGTCCGATCCCTGATAACGGTAGAATTTGCGCGTGGTGCCGCCAAATGTTGCCGCAACATAAAGAAGCTGCGAATCGCTGTCCGCCTTGCCTTCATTCGCAGGATCGTCCGGCAGTGAGAAAAACGCATCGATATGATCGTTTGGAGACAATTGGGCCTGCAGATCGACATCACTCGCCAGCATTTTGACAAGCTGCTCGCGCATCGTTTCCGTCATGCCATAGGCAAGGGCTGCGCGGCTGATACCATCATAAGCAGTCGGCAGCTTGCCGCGAATTGCCGCTGGTAAAGCATTGCCATCAAAGGCAGTTTGCAAAAGCGGTGTCTCTTCTGGCTCGTCGGAAGGCACATATTGCTGACGATCATTAAGCGCGATGGTGACAAGATGTGTGGTGCCATTATAGATACTGGCCCGCACAATATGATCTGCGCCCTTGTCGGTTTCGGTGCCAATGCGCAAAATGCTGCCCTGTTTCAAGCGGGGCGAATTCATCAGCTTCGTTAGGGCTTCGACAATCTTTGCAGTGCTTTCGCCATTATAACCGGCGTCTTCAAGCGTTTGCGCCATGGTTGCTGTGCGCCGGAACGGAATGATTTCCTCCGAAAAACCATCGCCTGTTTCTTCATCATTGACGCGTGGCGTAACACTTACATTTTCCTGAGTGATCTTCACACCAAGCGGGGGGCTTAGCGCAAAAGACGAATCACTACCGCCAAAGCGAGCCGGATCTACATAATGCAAGGAGGCTACCTGAACATCACCATCGGTGAGCAGACTACCCGTATCGCGGACGACGGTCTCGACTTCATCGACGGAAAGATTGCTGGACGCGTCGAAGGCGGCACTGTTCAGCGGAAAATCGACCATGCGCAGGCTGATTTCACTTTCAACCTTGGCGCCGTATATTTGCCCGGTATCGGTCGGTTGCGGCGCGGCCGGGCCTTCTGAAAAAACAGTCAATGCATTGAAAGGCGGATATTTGCGATTGATTGGATAATCAACGGCCAATGTCATGCTGACCAGTTCAAAGGGTCGTGTGCGAATAACTTCGCGTTCGCCGACTTTCTGCATGGTCGAAAGATCAAAGCGGCGCCGGTCACGCGGTTGCTGGGCGGAAACAGTGCTGAGAAGTCGCCCGCCCTTCGTCACTGGATTTCCGCTGGTTGCACCGGGCATATCGTTGCGCACCAGAATTTCAGGGGGTGTCGCCAATTGTTCGCGACCATCAAGAGCTGCAAAAAGCGCAACACCGATCAGCATACAGGACGTCACGCCCGTCAAGAACGTTCCGGCAAGCCATCGTGCTGATACTTCACGACGATCAGGAGGCCGACGTCGACCGCCAGCATTGAGCGGGGGCTCGTCACCCGGATCGAGATTGTTCGGCCCGAAATCCTTCATGCTGTTAAAGTTGACCTTCTGCAAAACCTGACGGTACTAAAAACATATTCGAATGCGCCTGTCAGAAAGGCGACAAATACGCCAATCCGTATTTAAATGCTTCCATCGACGTCGGAAGGAACCCAAAGGGGTACATGAGTTTTGCCTGCACCGACGGCTCAAGTCAATGACAAGCTGGGTGATTAGGGATATCCACAATACGCATGGTCGCTTGGCATCAATTTGCACGCTCTGTCTATGTATATAAAGTGACGGGTTTGTGGCTTTAAGGAAAAGACAGTGCGGTCGTTAAAAAATCTGCATTTTTGCGATATTTTTGATTGACAGTTGTCGGTTGTGGGCCGTATATAGCGCTCACCGAGGGCGGCTTCGTCG